>NZ_JACSQU010000010.1 GCF_014836405.1 Brevundimonas guildfordensis
CAATCAGATGGAAGCGGGCACGAAAATCGACGCCGATAAAAGCCTGATATTTCAGGTCGCGATCTTCCGTGAAACACGGCCAATTCCACCCCGGTTTTGGAGAACAGTCGCGGCGGCACTTTTCGAGTAATCTTCCAGTCGGCTCTCTATGGGGCGGCTGAAGCCCTCATGAGATCGAGGATCAAGGCGAGTGCTCCGCACTCACCTGCGTCTGACCCTTTCCATCGCCGCGCCTCGCTGTCGCTCTGCCCGACGAGCTAAAGGGCGCAGCCGATTTGTGAAATCAGGGAAGCCAAATCCCCTCGTATAAGGGCCTTGCTAAGACATCTTATAAGGAAGGCCACTAAATGAGGGTTTTTCTAAGAGAGCCGATTGGTCGCTTCGCTCCTCTGATAAAAGAAAGAGAAGAGGGCGTAGATATAAATGCCGCCGCGACACTCACCATGTTAAATATGGACGTGGCGGACAACGCTGGAAGTCATGACCCAGCGAGATCAGCAGGTCGATCTGGTCCGT
>NZ_JACSQU010000001.1 GCF_014836405.1 Brevundimonas guildfordensis
GATGGAGCAGCCCGGTAGCTCGTCAGGCTCATAACCTGAAGGTCGTAGGTTCAAATCCTACTCCCGCACCCAAGCCTCACCTAACCCCGTAGCCCATGCTGCGGGGTTCTCTGCTTTCTCGGGTCGGCGCGGGCTGCGGACGACGACGAGGCTGCCGTTCAGGGCGCGGGCGACTACGCCCTCTCTGCGCAAGGCCTAGCCCTTTCCCACTTTCAGCCGATCTTGACCCGTTGCTCTCCATGGACGCAGGTTGGCGTTCGCGCCCAGGCGTTGGCGTTGGCCTTGGCAGCCTCCTTGGCGCGTGATCCCCAGGGCGGTCGCTAGCCAGGCTAGAACGCCGGCGTCAGCACGATCATCGCAAGACGCGCTTTCACTTCTCCTATGTGGCCCTGGCGATCGACGCCAATGGGCCAGGGCCGCTTGCACTGGCGAAAGGTGCGCGAGGCGCTGGGAGACCCGCGACGCGGAAAAGGCCAGTCACGGCGCGCGCGACATCCGCTACTACATGCAGGGCGAGGTCGCCCGCATCATGCTGGCCCGCGGGCTGCGCCTGAGGGCTGCCGCCGGCGTCGAAGAGGGCTGCTGGGCATCGACCAGTCGGTCAGCCGCTATCTCTGGGCGCGGGCGGGTCCAAGTGCGAGCTTGAGCAGGGAAGGCGCATCGGCTGAACATGACCCGTCGGCCGGGACGTCGGCCCGGGCGCCTCGCAAGGCGAACGACCCCTCCAGTGGTCCCCGCCTTCGGCTTCTTGCAGGCCGCCCATTGGTGGCTTCCGCGGACGTGGAAGGGCTGTGACGGAGTGAGGCGCGCGTTGGGACCGCCGGCGCCCGGATCCAAAGGCCTGCCCGGGCCCTCGACGCCGCGCTTTCCCCTACATTTGCGCCGCAAGGCCTGACCTTCGAGATCCCGCGGGCAGTCGTTGCTCCGGTCTAGATCGAGGCCTGCATTACCGGCCGCTACTCGGGGCATAAGACATCACCCCGCAACGCGGCCAAGTCGGTTCAGGTCCCGTATCGCCAATCAGTTGGGCATTCAGGCCGATGCCACAAAAGAAAAGGGGCGGCGAATCGCTTCGCCGCCCCTCTGTCTCGCGCCAGTAGGACTTACCAGCTGCGGCTCAAGTTGATGAACCCGCGACGGCCCAGGTAGTCGTACTGGGAGGACAGCGGCACGTTACCGGCGCCGCGTCCGCCACCCGAGCCCGAGGTGAAGGTCGCGGTGTCGTCGAACAGGTTCCGGATACCGACCTGCACCGTCCACTTGTCCATCTTCTTACGGATCGAGACGTTGTGGTTGATGTAGGTGTCAACGGTACGGACCATGTAGACGGTCTCGCCCAGATAGTTCGCGCTGTTGCTGGCGTACAGGTGATCGTTGGAGCTTTCGGCGACGATGTCGGTGCTCCAGTTGAACGTGTAATCGCCCTGGTCGTAACGAGCGGTCAGATTGGCCACCCATTCCGGGTTGCCGATACGATCGTTCAGGTTGGTCGGAACCGAAGCGGTACGCAGTTGCGATTCCCACTCCAGGATGTAGCTGGCGCGAGCGCTCAGCGTCAGGTCGCCCGACTTGAATTCGTGGCCGTAGCGCACGTTCAGGTCAAGACCTTCAGACAGCTGGCGGTTGATGTTGATGTAGCTGTCGTTGATGGCGGTGATGCGATGGCGCTCTGTAGCAATCGGAGTATTGCCCGGAGCACGGGTGAACAGGGTGCAGAGCGGATCGTTCGGGAAGTTTTCCGACAGGTAGCAGCCGGCAACGATGTTGGCGGCGCCGAAGCGAGCCACTTCGTTTTCGATTTCGATCTTGTAGTAGTCGAGAGCGATGCTGAAGTCCGCGAACGACGGCGTCCAGACCAGACCGGCGCTGAACGAGTCAGCAGTCTCCGCTTCCAGCACGCCTGCCCCACCACCCGTGGTGATGGTTGCCGACGAAGACCCGCCAGCGGTCAGATTGTCCGGAACGCCGGCAGCGGCACAGTTTTGCTGCAAGATCGGGTTGGTCGAGTTGGCCCAGTTCAGGCACGGGTCAACCGAGGTTTGGCCCAGGAAGCTGGTCTGGTTGGCCAGGAACAGTTCGTACAGGGCCGGCGAACGGAACGAAGTGCCCTTGGAGGCGCGCAGGCGCCATTCCGGGTTGATGGCCCAGTTCAGGCCGACCTTGTAGGTCGTGTTGTCCCCATAGCTATCGTAATCCGATAGGCGGCCCGACACGTTCAGCGTCAGTTCTTGGATAAGCGGAAGGTCCTTCAGAAGCGGGGCTTCCAACTCCAGGAATACTTCGCGGATCGTTTCTTCGCCCTTGGTGCGGCCTGCCGCCGACATACCCCAGCTGTTGCTGGTGATTTCTTGTTCACCCGGGGTGTCGTCAATCGACTCGCGACGGACCTGGAAGCCAAGAGCGGCGCCCAGGGGACCGGCAGGCAGGTCGAAGAGCTCACCGCTGATCAGGCCTTCAATGTAGGCATGCTCATAAATGGTGGTGCCTTCTTCGTAGCCGAAGAGGAAGTCGGCGTCCTGTTGGCGGAACTGGCCGTCACGGAGAACCGGGACCGAAAAGAAGTCCACACCACCAGCCGGGCAGGCGGTTGCGGTGGTCAGGAAGTCTTCATCGCAGC
The DNA here is from genome assembly GCF_014836405.1 of Brevundimonas guildfordensis. Classification (GTDB taxonomy): domain Bacteria; phylum Pseudomonadota; class Alphaproteobacteria; order Caulobacterales; family Caulobacteraceae; genus Brevundimonas; species Brevundimonas guildfordensis. The sequence continues at coordinate 2,618 of NZ_JACSQU010000001.1, forward strand.
CGTCATCGCCTTGAGCCGCATACAGGCGGTCTTTGTAGATGAAGGTTGAGCCATAAACTGCGTCAGAGCGGGAGTACTGCGCAGCCAGTTCCCAGTCGAAGCCTCGACCCATGTCGATCTTGCCACGGATACCGCCGAGGGCGCGGTAGTAATCGACGACCTGCTTGGTATCGCTGTTGATCAGGATCGTCGGATCGGCCAGAGCCATATCCTTGAACGGGTTGAGCGGGTGCGACGGACCAATGCCGAAGTCAGCCCAGACCTGGCGGAACGAGGCGGTGCTCGATTCACGACGATTATACATCAGCTCGCCAAACACTTCGGTGTTGGCGGTCAGGTCATATCCGGTGAACAGGTTCAGCGTGATGCGTTCGACCGGGTTGACGGCGGTGCGGCTGCTGTAGCGGTCGTCGTGCGTCGGGTTGCGCTCGGCATAGTAACGACGCTTGGCGGGGTCGCTGTTTGCGGCGGTGACGGCGCAAGCGCCGTAACCGCTGGCGAAGGCCACAACCTGCGCCCAGCCATTTCGGTCACACCCGTTCAGGCCGCCGCCGAGGGTGGCCGATGCATCCGGCTTATAGTCGATAGCCTGGAAGGACGGGTTGTACAGGGTCACCAGGCCGGCAGCGGTCGAGCTGCACTTGTATTTGCCCGTTTGCTTGTCGACCAGGTCGGCGCGGATCAGGTGGTTCGCGTCGTAGTAGTAGTTCAGCTGCGGACATTCGAAGATCTCGCGGTCGCCGAACTCGAGGGCCTGACGGTTGTAGTAGTCTGCCGAAATCGACAGGTAGCCGCGGTCGTAGGTCCAGCCGTGGCTGGCCGAGATGTTGTACTCTTCGCCACCGCTTTCGAACGGCACCGAGGCGTAGCCGGACATTTCGCCGCCATCACGGTTGGTGCGGGTGATGATGTTGACCACACCGGCCACAGCGTCGGAACCGTAGATCGACGAAGCGCCGTCAGTCAGGATTTCAATGCGCTCGATCAGGTTGCTGGGGATGACGTTCAGGTCGGTCGGGCCAACCGTACCGCGCACACCGGCCGGACCGGCGCGACGACCATTCAGCAGCACCAGCGTACGCTGAGCCCCGAGGCCCCGCAGCGAGATGGTGTTGGCGCCCGGCCCGCCGGTGGTCACGTAACCGGTGAAGTAGTTGTTGATCTGCCCCGAGGTCGCGGCAATCGTCGAGCTCTGCAGGATTTCAGTGGTGTCGACCATACCGGCGAGGGCGGATTCCTCGGAGGTGATGACCTGAACCGGTTGGGTGCTGTTGTAAGCGTTGCGCTTGATCCGCGAGCCGGTGACGACGACATCGGTCACCGTCGTGGTCTGCTGCGAGCCGGACTCGCTTTGGTTCGATTGCGCCTGCGCGCTCGCATGGGCGGGAGCCAGCATCACAACGCTGGCCAAGACTGTAGAGGCCAGTAGGCCGATACGATTCACTCTCATAAAACCCCCAGTTTGGTCGCTTAGCAGTTGTCCTGATCGGCTGCCGCGAAGGCGGCCACGTACGGACCATCGTCGATGGCGAATAGCCTACATTTAGACTAGAACGCCGCAATGCCAACACTAATATGACTAACTTTGTTGCTTTTTCGCCGTAATTGTCGTTCCTCGACGAGGTGCGGTTTGCCGCGCTGCCCCATCGTCAGAGGCAGTCGCATCCGTTGCAAAGATGGCGATATCTGAAAATATCAGAGAGAATTCATGACGAGTCAGCTGCTTGGCGGCCTTGTGGCTGCGGTTCTTCTCGCCACAGGGGCGTCAGCCCCGTCAGCGGCGGCGACAAATCCCCCGGAAGCCTCGGCATTCGCGCGAAGGCCAGCGATCTCCAGCGTCTCTATTTCGCCTAATGGCGAACACATTGTGGCGGTCATTTCCGCCGACGGCAAACGTCGCGCCCTCGCCATCTGGAAGGCCGATGATCTGCGATCAGCGCCTCATGTCGTGGGGTCGGATCCCCGTTCCGAAATCATTGCCGCCCAGTTCATCAAGAACGACCGCCTCTTTGTAACGACTCAACAACTTGCCGATTTCAGCCTGAGCGGAACGGCCGAACGTTCCTATAGAACGCGGACACAGGTGCTCGACCTGGAGGGCAATCCGGTGCGGATTGGGCTGAAGTTCGACGGGCTGACCGACGAGCAGCAGCAGTTCGTGGGCATTGGCGGTCTAGTCAGCAGCCTGCCGCAGGATCCCCAATCCATTCTGGTGCGCGATCCCATGCGGGGCGACACCTATGTGCTCAACCTCTATACCGGCCGCAGCGAACGGAGGGAGCGCGGCTCCGATCGGTTCAGCAGCCCGCAGGCCGACCTGAACGGCGAGATCCGTGCGCGACAACAGGTCGATTTTGACAACGGCGCCGCCTACATCGCCCAATGGATCAAAGATCCTAGCGGCAACTGGGCCGAGCACTTCCGCTGGTATGCCCGCGACAGAAAGCCTGTTTCCATCGCCGGCTTCTCGAACGATCCCAACATCATCTTCGTCAGCCATGTAGAGGGTCGGGACCACGACGCGATCTACGAATATGACATCGCGCAGCGTAAGCTAGGCGATGTCGCCTTCGCACATCCTTTGTTCAGCGCCAGCGGAGTCGTCCGTTCGCGATCACCCCAGGATTTCGGCGAAGTCTTGGGCTTCAGCTATGAAGCCGAGCGCGGGCGAGTCTACTGGGCCGATCCTCAGATGGAGGCGGCCTTCAGCCAGATTCGCGCGGCCCTGGGCGTCCGCGACGTCGCTGTGGACTGGAAGGACACGGCGACGGGCCAGGTCGCACGCCTGAACGTTGGGGAGGGCGCTGACATTGACATCGTTTCCTACACCGACGACCGCTCCAAATTCATTATCCGCAAGGCTGGCGGCTCGCTGCCCCCGGAATACTACGTGCTTCAGCACGGCCGAATGAGCCTGCTGGGGCGTGCCAATCCCGAACTACGCGAAGCCAAGCTCGGTCCCGTCAGTCTGGTCCAGTACGCGGCGCGAGATGGCCTCACGATCCCCGCCATCCTAACCAAGCCGGACCCAACCGTGTTCGGCCCCGGACCCTATCCGTCCATCATTACCCCTCACGGCGGACCTTGGGCCCGCGATGAGCTGGACTGGGACGCCAGCGGATGGACCCAGTACTTCGCCACGCGCGGCTACGCCGTCCTGCAGCCGCAATTTCGAGGATCGGAGGGGTGGGGCCAGACGCTGTGGCGCGCTGGGGATGGCGAATGGGGCCGCAAGATGCAGGACGACAAGGACGACGGCGCCCGCTGGTTGATCGAGCAGGGCGTCGCTGCTCCGGATCGGATCGCCATGCACGGCTACTCCTACGGCGGCTACGCCGCCATGATGGCGGCGGTGCGTCCCAACGGCCTCTATCAGTGCGCCATCGCTGGGGCTGGTCCGGCGACGATCGACCTGTTCAAGAAGGGCACTTACAACAGTCGCTTCCTGCGCGAGTTCCAGCACCCCACCGCCAATGGCGAGGACCCGCTGCGGCGTATTGGGGAGGTCTCGATCCCGATCTACCTCTACACTGGCGACCGCGACACGCGCGTCGTTCCGGCTGAGTCCCGCACTTTCGCCGCGGCGCTGGAGCGACTGGGCAAGCCAGTGCAACTGCGCATCTTGCCGGACATGGAGCACACCATAAACACCTGGACGCCTGAGAACACCGAGGCGATCCTCACCTCGATCGAGGAGTTCCTGAAGACCTCCTGCGGCCCCAACGGTCTGTAAGTCTGGCCCAGCGGGCGCGAAGGCTAGCCGGCGGCGCGTCGTCGGCGCATTCAATCGTCATCCGGCACAGGCCGGGAAAGCTGCTCGGTCGCGATCACGGAGCTGACGCCTGATGCGATCGCAGCTCGCTTAAGGGTAACGCGAGAGTGACCTCATTGCGCGGGCACGCCCAATTACTCTGGTCGCGGTGCGATCCAGCGTAAGGTTTTGTCGAAAAATAGCGACCCTAGAGATAACGAGCGTATCTCAGTTCAATATCTCTGTGCGACATAGTTGAAATCACTCTCTGCAGTGAAGGAAATACAAAAAAGGTAAACCAAAACTATTTCAAAGAATGACATTAACGGCCCAGCTTAAGGGCTACATGGCCGCCCGAAGATTTTGTCTCACTTCGGGGGCCTTCGGGCATGCTTACAAAACAGTTCAAATCGGCATTGATGTGCGGCGCGGCCTGCATGGGGCTGGGCGTCGTCGCCATCCCGACGGCCTCGTGGGCTGATGATGCGGCGTCGACGGTTGTAGCTGCGGACGCGGGCCAGGTCAGCGGTGTCGTGACCGACGCCGACGGGCGGAGCTATCTGGTCGGCGCCGAGGTGCGCATCGACGGCTACAGCCAGGTCGCCGTGACCGACCGCGAAGGGCGCTTCACGCTCCAGCGGGCGCCGGTGGGGCGTCATACCCTGAGCATCGCCTATGTCGGCCGCGTCACCCACCGCATGGAAGTTGACATCGCCGCCGGCGCCGTCACGCCCGTGAATGCCGCCCTGTCGATCGACACCGGCGCGTCTTCGGTCGCCGACGTGGTCGTGACCGCCTCGCGCCCGATGGCGGAATCGGAAGCCGCCGCGCTGCAGATCCAGCGCTCGTCGACGTCGCTCGTGAACGTGGTGGCGGCGGACGCCATCGGCCGCTTCCCGGACCAGAACATCGCCGCGGCCCTCAGCCGCCTGCCGGGCATCGCCGTCGAGCGCGACCAGGGCCAGGAGCGCTATGTCAACCTGCGCGGCGCGCCGTCGCGCTGGACGACGATCGCCTTCGACGGCGTCAACGTCATCAGTCCCTCGGGCCGTACCGCGCGCCTCGACACCATCCCAGCCGCCATCGCCAGCTCGGTGCAGGCGCGCAAGGCCGTCACCGCCGCCATGCCGGGCGAGACCCTGGCGGGCAACATCAACATCATCACCCGCAGCGCCTTCGACTATCCGGGCCTAATGGCCGCGGCCGACCTCGGCCTGGGCTATAACGACCTGGGCGGCGGCGCTCAGTACAACGTCGGCGGCTTCATCTCGAACACCTTCGCCGACGGCCGCTTCGGCGTTCTGCTGTCGGCCTCGCGCTATGAGCGCGAAATGGTCACCGACAACTTCGAGACCGACTGGGAAGTGGCTTCGGAAGACCGCGAACCCGGCGCCGAGACACGCACCTGGGCCGACGCCCACCAGAACAAGCTGTACCGTCTGACGCGCAGCAACACCGCCTATTCGGGCCGGCTGGACTATCGTCCCTCGGACGACCACCGCTTCTTCCTGAGCAGCATCTACACCGAGTTCACCGACGACGAGATGCGCAACGCGCATGAGTTCGACTTCGACGACGGCGCAGTGCGCACCGATCGGGCGGCGATCACGCGCGGCTACGCCGACGTCCGCACCGGCAATACGGCGCAGCAGGGCACGATCTACAACGTCGACCTCGACAGCACGCTGAACATCGGCCACACGACCCAGAGCATCTTCACCACCACCTTGGGCGGCGATCAGCGCTTCGGCGGGTGGAACGCCTCCTGGCGGCTGAACTACACGGACGCGAAGAGCGAGGGCGGCCCGGGCTTCAACTCGACCTGGAAGAGCCCGAGTAACCGTCGCCCGACCGTGGTCTATGACTTCACGGACCGCGAGAATCACGGGGTCCGCCTGTACGACACGGTGGTCAATCCCGACGGCTCCTTCAGCCGCGGCGACATCAAGCGTTCGCTGGACCCGCAGGACTACAACTTCGTCAATCTGCGCTCGACCACCAGCCTGGCGCAGACTGAGGCCTATACGGCGCGGCTGGACCTGACCCGCGACGTCGATCTGTTTGGCTTGCCGACCGAACTCGCGTTCGGCTTCCAGTACGACAACCGCACCAAGGAGAACACCACCAGCCGACTGGACATCCTGCCCGGGGCGCTGACGGCGGCGGGCATCGCCCTGCCGACCACCGACGACTTCGCGCTCAACAAGCCCTACAAGGGCGCCCTGCCGCTCGGCTACGCCTTCCGCTACCACTCCAAGCAAGGCGCCTGGGATCTGTGGAACCGCCTTGCGCCCCACGCCGTGGTCGCGCCCGGCGTTGCCGAGGACGGCTATTACAAGGTGAGTGAGGCCGTGACGGCCGGTTACGCGATGGCCACCACCTATTTCGACTGGGGCAACCTGGTCGCCGGGGTGCGGCTTGAGCACACCGAAAACACGGGTGAAGCCCTGGTGGATAAGGGGCAGGGCTATCAGCCGCTGGAAGTCTCGGACGATAACGTCCAGGCCTTCCCGAGCCTGCACCTGAACTGGGACATCAACGATGAGATGAAGCTGCGCTTGTCGGCCAACACCGGGGCGGCCCGCCCCGACTACACCGACCTGCGTCCGAACTTCAGCATCAACGACGAAGACCTGGAAATCAGCGGCGGCAATCCCTCGGCCGGTCCGGAGAAGTCCATCGGCTTCGACGCCTATTTCGAGTGGTACCGTCCGGGCGGAGCCTTCCTGTCGGTCGGCGCCTACTACAAGGATCTGCGCGACGTCCTGTTCGATATCGAACAGGTCCGGTTCGGCAGCGATGTCCTGAACCAGCCTGGCCTGGACCGTTCCGACTATGCGTTCTTCACCATCGACAACGGCGGCGACGGCTTCATCCGCGGCCTGGAGTTCTCCTACTCGCAGACGCTGGAGCCCTACGCCGAGCGTCTGGGCCTGCCGGACTGGGCTTCGGGCTTCGGCGTGCGCGCCAACCTGACGCTGAATGAGTCGGAGGCCACCACGCCGGACGGCCGCAAGGTCGGCCTGCCGGGCGCCTCGGACGTCATCTACAACGCGGCCCTGTCGTATGAGCGTTACGGCTTCTCGAGCCGCATCAGCTGGCAGCACCGCTCCGAATGGCTGGACGGACTGGGCGACGGCGACATCGTCGGCGACAGCTATTGGGACGAAGTGGGCCGGCTGGACTTCAAGGCCAGCTATGCCTTCAACGACAATGCTGAAGTCTACTTCGACGCCAACAACCTGCTGAACGAGCCGGGCATCCGGTACCAGGGCGAAACCTGGCGCGTGTCCGAGTTCGAGCGTTTCGGCGCTCGCTACATGATCGGCCTGCGTCTGAACTTCTAAACGCGTCCGTCTACTTGCGCCGCCGCCGTTCCGACCTCGGGACGGCGGCGGTCGCGGCGTTTTCAGAGGCGCTTTCGCCTCACCATCCGGTCGTCATGACCGTCGTGTAACTCGATTGAGGGCGTCAATGTCCAAGAAGAACCTGTTGCTGGCCGCAAGCGTGATGGTCGCGCTCAGCCTTCCTGCGTCCGCCATGGCTCAGGCCCCCGCGTCTAGCGCTCCGTCGCCCACGCGGCCCGCATGGGCGCCGTCGGGCCTGCCCGACCGCATCGTGCTGAGCCCCGGCGCCGACGCCGCGCGCGAAATGGCGGTCGCCTGGCGCACGGACGGACGCCAGGTCGAGGCCGTGGCCGAACTGGTCGAGGCCATTGACGGTCCCGCCTATGAGGAGCGCGCGCGCACCCTGACCGGCGTGTCGGTCGACGGAGCGGAGCTGAAGGGGCAGGGACGTTACCAGACGGTGCGCTTCGCCGACCTGAAGCCCGCCACCCCCTATCTCTATCGCCTCAAGGGGGCCGACGGCTGGTCCGAATGGCTGTCGTTCCGCACCGCGTCGGCCGAAGCCTCGGCGCCGTTCCGCATTCTCTATTTCGGCGACACCCAGAACAGCATCCTGTCCAAGGGCTCCCGCACCATCCGCAGCGGCCTGCTGCGCACCGCGCCGGACGTGGTGGTCCACGCCGGCGACCTGACGGGCCGATCGCATGACTGGGAGTGGGGCGAGTGGACCGCAGCCGGCGGCTACGGCTTCGCCATGCTGCCGCAGATCGTGGCCGCCGGAAACCATGAGTACACCGACGACGACGACGGTCCTCGCCAACTGGGCCCCTTGTGGCCGGCCCAGTTCGCCCTGCCGGACAACGGCGCCGAACAGGCCTCCGAGACCAGCTATTTCACGGACTATCAGGGCGTGCGCTTCATCGTCCTGGACGGCACCGCCGCCACCAGTCTGGGCGCCCTGGATTCCCAGACGCGCTGGCTGGATCAGACCCTCGCCTCCAGCACGGCGCGCTGGAACATCGTGGTCCAGCATCAGCCCATCTACACCTGCGCCCGGCCCAAGGACACCGAGGCGCTGAAGGCAGCGTGGGAGCCGATCTACCGCGCCCGCAACGTCGACATGGTCCTGCAGGGCCATGATCACTGCTACAGCCGCATCACCGACGCCGAGGGCAAGGACGCCGGGGCCGCGCGCCGCGCTGCGGGCGAAGCTCAGGGGCCGGTCTATGTGGTCTCGGTCGCCGGTCCCAAGATGTACGGGCTGAACGACCGCACCCTGACCCAGCCGGACCGCGTCGCCGCCGACACCCAGCTGTATCAGACCATCGACGTCGAAGCGGGCCGCCTGCGCTACCGCGCCTATACGGCCACGGGCGGCCTCTATGACGCCGTGGACATCGTCCGGACGGCCGAGGGCTCCAAGACCCTGCAGCAGCCGGTCGAGACCTTGCCATCGCTCCGGCTCTGCGACGGGGCCACGGGGCCGGACGGCGTCCCGTGCGTGGGCAGCGCGAAGTAACCGGCGCGACAGTTGTAATCCTTAAGGACTAGCCATTCTCATGACGAACCTCTCTCGCCGGCTTCTGGCCTGCGCCCTCACGGCTTCCCTGGCCTTTGCCGCCGGGGCTCCGGCCTGGGCGGGTGAAGCGGCGCCCAATCGTATGGCCGCCCAGGGCGTCGACGCCTCGCCCGCGCGTGCGAAGAATATCATCCTGTTCCTGGCTGACGCCGGCGGCGTCTCGACGCTCAACGCCGCCAGCCTGATGGCCTATGGCGAACCGTTGAAGCTGCACATTCAACAGTGGCCCCACCTGGGGTTGAGCGAGACATCGCCGGTCGACCAGTTCGTGTCGGATTCGGCCAACGGCATGTCCTCGATCATGACCGGGGTGAAGACGCGCAACGGAGTGATCAGTCAGACCCCGGACGCCGTGCGCGGCCGTCAGGACGGCGCCCCGGCCAAGACCCTGCTGGAGTACGCCGAGGAACGCGGCCTGCGCACCGGCGTGATCTCCAGCCAGTCGATCGCCGACGCCACGCCGGCGGCGACCTACGCCCACTCCAATGATCGCGCAAAGTGGGGGGAGATCTTCCCGCAAGCCTTCACGCCGCGCTTCGGCGACGGGGTGGACGTCCTGTTCGGCGCCGGCCGTCAGAAGATCGGCGAGCAACTGGCCGCCAAGGGCTCAAGCTTCGAGGCGCTGAGCCAGACGCATGACCGGCCGATCTACGCCCGCCTGGACGAGGCGCCCGCATCGAACACCCGGCCCGTGGTCGTGGGCGATCAGATGGACGTGCGCGCGGCCACGTTGAGGGCTTTGGACCTGCTGCAGGCGGCGCCTGAGGGCTATCTGCTGGTGGTCGAGTGGGACGCGCATACGGATGACGCGCGCAAGGGTCTCCAGAACATTGCGGACTTTGACCGCCTGATCGCGGAGGTCGAGGGCCGCGTCGACCTGAGCGACACCCTGCTGCTGTTCACCGCCGACCACTCCTTCGGCCTGCAGGTGGACGGCGGCCGCCGAGGCGAGCCTGTGCTGGAAGGCTACGACGCCTGGAAGGCCGCCGGAAGCGATGAGGATATCGTCCGTCTGGAGAACGTCCTGGTCAACCGCACCCATACGGCGGAGGAGGTTCCGGCCCTGGCCATCGGCGCCGGCGCAGACGGCGTGCGCGGCTATTTCCCCAACACTCGGCTCTTCCATGTGATGATGGAGGCCTGGGGCTGGGGCGCAGCTGACCATCCTACGCGCTGACAAGAGTCCGCGATGGCGCTCGACGCCTAGCTGATTTTCTTCGTGTAAGCCCGCTATCCAACAGGATGGCGGGCTTCATTGTATTGGGACCACGCCCCGAGACGCATTGTTTTCACTGTCTGGCAGGTCAGAGCGTGGGACCGCGGGACGACTTCGCGGCCTCTGCGCCCGCTAGCCACGCACCGCATGATTTCATCAATCGATTAATCACAAAATGACGAGCGACGCGTTTGCGTCCTTGTTCCTTAAATCTAATGTCGTTAGCCTCTCTGGAACTGCGGGAGCTGACGGCATGGAGATTGCCTTGAAGGGACTGGGTAACGACGCCAATTATTGGCAAGCGCTGGGCGAGGGCCGGCTGTCCCTGCCGAAATGCGCGGGCTGCAAGCGCTGGTGCTGGCCGGCGCCGTTCCGGTGTTCCGACTGCGGAAGCTGGGATTTCGACTGGCAGGACGTCGAAATGGCCGGCGAGGTCTATGCCTGGACGCGCGTCCGTCACCCGTTCGGCGGGGCGGAAGCCTTGGGCCTGCCCTATGTGGTCGCCTCCATCGCCTTGCCCGCGGCCAATGGTATCCGCCTGTTCGGTCTGTTGGAGCCCGGGGATGACGCGGCCATCGGCCTGAAGGTGGCCGGCAAGGTCCGCACCAACCGCGCTTTCGAACGAGATGTTCTCGCCATTAGCTGGAGGCCCGTCGCATGAGCACGCCGCGATTTCCCGTGAGCACGGCTGTCGTCGGCCTGGGCGTGCGCCAGTACAAGCGGGGCGCCGCACCGATGTCCGAGCATGGCGTGCTGGTGCGCGCCATCGTCGACGCCTGTGAGGACGCCGGGCTGGACCCCGCCGACATCGACGGCTTCGTCACCTATGGAGACGACAAGAACGAGCCGGTGCGGCTGATGACCGATCTCGGCACGAAGGAACTGTGCTGGTCCACCCAGGTATTCGGCGGCGGCGGCGGCGGCATCGCTGCGGCCTTCGGCGCGGCGGCGGCGGCCATCATCAGCGGTCAAGCCAAGACGGTGGCGGTGTTTCGCGCCCTGGTTCAGGACAACAGCGGCCGACTGTCGGCGGCGGTCATGGCTCACCATCTCACGGACTACATCGTCGGAGTGGGCCTGACGGCCCCGGCGGTGGAGTGCGCCATGCGCGCCCAACGGATGCTGGAGCATCACGGCGTGCCGCGTCAGTGCATGGAGGACATGGTGCGCGCCTCCTATTACCATGGCGCGCGCAACCCTAAGGCGGTCGGCTACGGCAAGGAGTTGGACGTGGAGGCCTATCGGTCCTCGCGCGTCATCGCCGAACCCTTCCATCTGTTCGACTGCAGCCGAGAGAACGACGGGGCCGGCGTGGCCATCCTGACCTCGGCTGAGCGCGCGCGCGATCTGAAGCAGAAGCCGGTCTATCTCAAGGGTGTGGCTCAGGGCGCGGGCAAGGGCTGGGGCGACCTGCTGCAAAACGACGAGCATTACGCCTCGGCCGGCTTTGCGTCGGTGGCGCGGCGGCTGTGGGAGCAGACCGGACTGACTCCGGCGGACATCGACGTGGTCCAGGTCTATGAGAACTTCAGCGCCCAGGGCATCGCCTCACTGATCGACCACGGCTTCTGCACCTATGAGAACGTCGCCGAGGTGGTGCGCTACGAAAACCTGATCGCGCCGACTGGCAAGCTGCCGGTGAACACCGGGGGCGGCAATCTGGCCCAGGGCTTCATCCATGGCATCGGCACGGCCATCGAGGCGGTTGAGCAGTTGCGCGGCACCTCGGCCAATCCTGTCCCGGGCGCGCGCTACTCTCTGCTGGCAGGCGGCCCCGGGGTGCCCACGGTCAGCTCGGCCGTCTTCTCCGTCGATACCGAGTAAGCGGATGACGGGCGAAGGTTCCGGCACACGCACCTATGGCTCCAGCGGCGGGGTCAGCATCGTCGCGGACGGCGGCGGCCCCGAGGGGGCGCCGACGGTGCTTCTGATGCATGGCGGCGGCCAGACGCGCCACAGTTGGTCAGGCGCTATGAACTCGCTGGTCGAGCGGGGCTATCGCGTCGTCAACTATGACGCGCGCGGCCATGGCGACAGCAGTTGGGCCGAGGACGGGGCCTATGCCCTGGACGATCGCGTGGACGACGTGCGCGCGGTGCTGGGCGCTTCGCAGTCGCCGTTCGCCCTGGTCGGCGCTTCACTGGGCGGGGCAACGGCCGTCCATGCCGTAGCGTCGGGTCTGGCGGCGTCCGCCGTCGTCATGGTGGACATCGTGCCGGACCCGGAACCGCTAGGCATCGGCCGCATCGCTGACTTCATGAACAGCCATCTGGACGGCTTCGCTGATCTGGACGAGGCGGCGGACGCGGTCGCCGCCTATAATCCCGAACGCCCCCGACCCAAGGACGCAAGCGGGCTGATGCGTAATCTCCGCCGGCGAGACAACGGACGCCTCTACTGGCACTGGGACCCGCGGATTCTGAAGGACCCGACGGGGCAGAAGGCCATTATTCGTCGCTCGGCCGAGGCGGCTGCAGCGGCTGATCCTCCGCCATTTCTCCTGGTGCGCGGCCTGCACAGCGATGTGGTCAGCGACGCCGGCGTGGCGTCCTTCCGGGCGCTGATGCCGGAACTGGAGGTCGTCGACGTGGCGGGCGCGGGCCATATGGTCGCCGGCGACCGCAATGACGCCTTCAACGCCGGCGTGATCGATTTCCTAGCGCGCAAAATGCCGCCGGAGCGGTCGGCATGAGCGTGGATTTGCACGGACATGTGGCCCTGGTGACGGGGGCCAGCGCCGGTCTGGGGCGTCATTTCGCCAAGACTCTGGCGCGGGCGGGCGCGGCGGTGGTGCTGTGTGCGCGCCGCCTGGAGGTTCTCGAAGGCCTGGCCGAAGAGATCCGCGCGGAGGGCGGCAGGGCGCTTCCCCTCGCGCTCGATCTGTCCGACGCCTCGGCCATGGCCGGGGTGTTCGACGCCGCCGAGGCGACCTTTGGCACGGTGGATATCCTGATCAACAACGCTGGCGTGGCGGATGGCAAATACGCCACCCGCATGACGCTGGACGAGGTGGATCATGTGCTGGCGATCAATGTCCGCGCGCCCTTCCTGATGGCGACGGAGACGGCGCGCCGGCTGATGGCGGCTGAAAAGCCCGGCCGGATCGTCAACCTCTCGTCGGTCGCGGCCTATGCCTATACGCACAAGAGCGCGGCGGCTCTCTATGCCTCGACCAAGGCGGCGGTGGTGAAGATGACCGAGGTCCTGGCGATCGAATGGTCGGCGCAGCGGATCAACGTCAACGCCATCGCGCCGGGCCTGTTCAGGTCGGAAATGAGCGCCGGATACCTTGAACGGGCAGGCGACTTCACCGGGCGTTTCCCGCGCGGGCGGGTCGGCGAGCCTGAGCATCTGGAAAGCACCCTGCTTTACCTGGTCGATCCGGCCTCCAGCTTCGTGACCGGCACGACCATCATCGTCGACGACGCCCAACAGGGACGGTAGGCCATGCAACATTTCGACACCCTGATCGTCGGCGGCGGGCATGCCGGCGCGAGCGCGGCCGCCTCGCTGCGGCAGCTTGGATATGAGGGCAGCGTCGCCATTCTCGGCGCCGAGCCCGTGGCCCCCTATGAGCGACCGCCGCTGTCCAAGGACTATCTGTCGGGCGAGAAGACGTTTGACCGTCTGCTGATCCGGCCCGAGGCCTTCTGGGCCGAGCGGAACGTCGAACTTCTGCTGGGTAGGGTGGCAGAGCGGGTCGCGCCGCACGAGCACCAGGTGACGACGGCGGACGGCGAAACCTTCACCTACGGTCAGCTGATCTGGGCGACCGGGGGGCGACCACGGCGGTTGAGCTGCAGCGGCGGCGACCTGGCGGGAGTGCACAGCGTGCGCACCCGCGCCGACGTCGACCAGATGACGGCGGAACTGGATGCGGTGCGTCAGGTCGTCATTGTCGGCGGGGGCTATATCGGCCTTGAGGCTGCGGCGGTCCTGACCAAGCTGGGCAAGTCGGTGGTGCTGCTGGAGGCGTTGGACCGGGTGCTGGCGCGGGTCGCGGGCGAGCCCCTGTCGCGCTTCTTCGAGACCGAACACCGCGCGCGCGGCGTTGATCTGCGTCTTGGGGCGGCGGTCGACTGCATCACGGAGGAGGGCGGTCGGGCCAGCGGCGTGAAGCTGACGGACGGCCAGATCATTCCGGCACAGATGGTCATCGTGGGCATCGGCGTCATTCCGGCGGTCGAGCCGCTGCTGGAGGCGGGCGCCGCAGGGGGCAACGGCGTCGCTGTCGACGCCCATTGCCGAACGAGTCTTCCCGACATCTACGCCATCGGCGACTGCGCGCTGCACGCCAACCGCTTCGCCCAGGGCGCGGAAATCCGGCTGGAGTCGGTCCAGAACGCCAACGATCAGGCCAAGGTCGCGGCCAAGGCGAGCATGGGCGATCCGGCGGCCTATGACGCCATCCCCTGGTTCTGGTCGGATCAGTACGACCTCAAGCTCCAGACGATCGGCCTGCTGACCGGGCACGACTCCTGGGTGGTCCGGGGCGATCCGGGCTCGCGCAGCTTCTCGGTGGTCTACCTGCGCGGCGACGTGATCTGCGCCATCGACTGCGTCAACGCAGTCAAGGACTACGTCCAGGCGCGCCGCCTGATTACCGAAGGAGTGTCGATAGATCGCGCCGCGCTGAGCGATTCCGATGTCGCTCTGAAGGACCTCGCGCCATCGTGACAGCTTTATCTATTGCCATTAGGTAAGCGCATGCTAATCGTGTGATTAAATCGTTACGAAGGGCATTGGCATGAACCAGGTTTCCGAAATCGCCACGGCGCCGAAGCGCCGGATCACGAGCTTGAAGGCGCTGAACCCCAACCTGCAGGCGGCGATCCGACGGATCCCCGCCGAACGCGACGCCTACACGGATCCCGCCGCCGAGACGCGACCGAATGCGATCTTCACCAGCCAGGCGCACTTCGATCTCGAGCAGGAAAAGATCTTCAAGCGCTTTCCAGTCCCGGTGACCCTGTCGGCCCTGCTGGCGGAGCCGGGCACGGTGATCGCCAATGACGGCTACGGAATTCCTCTGCTGGTGACGCGGGCGCGTGATGGGGTGGTGCGCGCCTTCGTCAACGCCTGCCAGCACAAGGGGTCCAAGATCGTCGAGGACTGCGAAGTGCACAAACAGGGCCGCCTGACCTGCCCGTATCACGCGTGGACCTACGGTCTGGACGGCAAGCTGGTCGGCGTGGCGCGCGCCGACATGTTCAAGGATCTGGACAAGTCGGAGCGCGGCTTGAAGGAGCTGCCCGCGCGCGAGTGGGGCGGCGTGATCTACGTCCAGCTGGACGGCGGCGAGCCGGACTGGTCGAACCTGTCGGATCAGGTGGCGGAAGATTTCGAGTCGCTGGGTATCCCCACTGCCCACGTCTATGGCCGAAAGACCTTTGAGCTGAAGGCCAACTGGAAGCTGGTTCTGGAACCCTTCCTCGAGGGCTATCACGTCCAGCGCCTGCACGCGGCGTCCATCGGCGATCTCTTTGTGGACGCGCCCAACATCGTCGACATGTTCGGCCCCAACGTTCGTCAGTTGTCCGGCCGGATCGGCTACGAGCCGTCGATGCTGGACGAGGACGCAGACGCCAACATCCACAAGCTGATCACCCACGCCTATACCGGCTTCCCGAACTGCGTCGTGATCACGAGCCAGTACTACATCAGCGTCATGCTGCTGAAGCCTAAGGGTGTGGATCAAACTACCGTCGAATACTTCATGCTGACGCCTGGGCCGGCTGAAACGCCCAAGGCCAAGGAGGTTTTCGAACGGTCCTACGAGCTGATCGTCAAGGTCTTCGGCGGCGAGGATTTCCGCGCCGCAGAGATCAGCCAGGCCGGTCTGAGTGCGGGCGTGCCTGAAACGACGCTGTATTGCGGACTCGAGGAGAACATCATCCGCTATTACGAGCATCTCGAAGCCCTAATGAAGTAAGCAATCGGTTTTCCGGCGCTTTCTCGGACGTGAGTGTGGTTATCAAGTATTAGTCTGTCTTCACGGAGCGCATGGCATGCTGGCGATAGATCAGCGCCTGCGCCCCGTGTCCTGGGGAGGAATATATGGCGCAAACGCTATCGGATGCGGTCGCCTGGTGGGCGAGGGTGAGGCCGGATCAGAAGGCCATCATCATGGACGGCGAGCCGCTGTCCTATCGCGAGTACAAGGCCTGGTCGGACCGCGTGGCTGCGATGCTGATCGCGGAGGGGCTGGAGCCGGGGGACAGGGTCGGCATTTGCGATCTGAACAGCCTGGCCTATTGCGCCCTGATCATGGGCGTCATCCGCGCGGGCGGCATCGTCAACCCGATCAATTATCGCTTCACCACCCGTGAGATCGTCGACCTGTGCAGCACGACGGAGCCGCGCTTCGTCTTCGTCGGCGACGACTTCGCGGACAAGGTGCAAGCAGCGAGTCTGGCGACGCGGCCGATGGCCGAGATCAACGCCCTTCGTGACGGCGAGCCCGCTGTGATCAACCGCGACGTCGATCCTGAGGCCGATGTCGTCATCATCGCCACCTCCGGGTCGACGGCCAAGCCCAAGGGCGTGGTCCTGACACACCGCTCGATGACCGCCTATGTCAGCAACTGGTCGCTGGAAGGGACGGGGTCGGCCGCGGGCGCGCGAGTTATCAGCCTGGCCCCGCTAAACACCTCGGCGGGCTTCGTCCAACTGATCCAATATACGACCCAGGGCTGCACCATCTACATGGAGCCCCAGTTCATCCCGGCCAAGGCGCTGAAGATGATCGTGGACGAGAAGATCACCTGCTTCGGCGCCGTCCCGGTCTTCTTCGAGGCGCTCGCCGCCCTGCCGGAGTTCGCCGGGGCCGACTTGTCGGCGCTGAAGCTGGCCACCTGCGGCGGCGCCCGGGTCAGCCGGCGCCTGCTCGAGGCCTACAAGGCCAAGGGCGTGACCATCCGTCAGATCTACGGCCAGACCGAAGTCGGCGGCAACGCCACCATGATGCCCGAGCATCTGGCCCTGGAAGAGCCGGAGAAGTGCGGCTGGGGCGGCGCCTACATCGAGCTGCGCGTGGTGCGCCCCGGCGACATCGATTGCGAGCCCGGCGAACCCGGCGAGATCCTGATGCGGTCGCCGGGCATGATGAAGGAATACTGGCGCAACCCTGAGGAGACCGCCAAGGCCCTGAGCGGCGGCTGGCTGCACTCAGGCGACATCGGGATGCTCGATGAGCGCGGCCTGCTGACCTACATCGACCGGATGAAGGACCTGATTATCTCGGGCGGGCTGAATATCTCCGCCGCCGAGATCGAGGCCGTGGTTTGCGAATATCCGGGCGTCGCCGAAGCTCTGGTCATCGCCGCCCCTTGCGACAAGTTCGGCGAGACGCCCTTCGCCGTCTATCACGGCCCGGCGGAACTCGATGTCGAGGGCCTGATCGCCCACTGCAACGCCAATCTGTCTAACTACAAGGTGCCGCGCTACGTCGCCTTCTCGGCCGACCCTCTGCCGCGCCTCGCCACCGGAAAGCTGTCCAAACCGGCGGTTCGTGAAGCCTATGCCGGGGCGCATCACGCCCTGCCGCGCGTCCGATAGGAGGGATCGTCATGGCAACATCGACCATATCGCCCAAGCCTGAGCATGTTCCCGACCACCTGGTGTTCGACTTCGATATCTACAACGATCCCCGGATCGGGGAGGACGTCCAGGGCACCTACGCTGCGACGCTGGAGCATCTGCCGGACATTTTCTGGACGCGTCAGAACGGCGGCCACTGGATGGTCAAAGGCTTCGACGTCATCGGCGAAGTGGTCCGCGACCCGGAGCACTTCTCAGTGCGCGAGATGCAGATTCCGCGCGTCGAGAACCCGCCCTTCTTCATCCCCTTGAGCCTCGATCCGCCGGACAACCTGCCGTATCGCCAGGCGATGATCCCGATGTTCGGCCCTGTTGCGATCAAGGCGCTGGAGCCGCGCATTCGCGAACTGGCCGGTCAGTTGATCGACAAGGTGACGGCCAGCGGCGCCTGCGACTTCCAGGCGGACGTGTCAAAGCTGTTCCCAGTCATGGTCTTCATGGAACTGATGGGCATGGACCTGTCTCGGCTCCAGGAATTCCGCCGTCTGGCCGAGGGCTTCTTCGAGACAGAGAACGACAGCGCTGAACTGGCGCGGCTCAGCGGCCTTATCATGGGGGTGCTGACCGAACTCATTGCCGAAAAACGCGCCAATCCCGACGGCAAGCTGATGAGCCACTTCATCACCGTCGACATTGGCGGCCGTCAGATGAACGAAGACGAAATCCTGGCGATGAGCTTCGTGCTGTTTCTGGGCGGCATGGACACTGTCACCAACGTGACGGGCTTCGCCTACCAGCAGTTGGCGCAGATGCCGGATGTGCAGAAACGGCTCGCCGACGACCCGGGCCAGATTCCGGCCTTTGTCGATGAGGCCATCCGTCTCTTCGGGGTGGTCAGCACGCCGCGCCTGGTGGTCAAGGATCGCCAGATCGGCGACGTCCTGTTCCGCGACGGCGACATGGTGCTGAATGTCCTGTGTCTCGGCAGCCGCGACCCCAAACGGTACGAGGCGGCCAACGCCTTCAACATGGATCGCAAGAAGGTGGCCCACCTGACCTTCTCGTCAGGGCCGCACCTGTGCGTCGGTCACGTGCTGGGCCGCACCGAGCTGCGCATTCTGACCGAGGAGTGGTTCAAGCGGATCCCGTCCTTCGAAGCGACGCCGGGCCGGCCCCACCATTTCCGCGTCGGCACCGTGATGGCGCTGGAGACCCTGCCGCTGCAGTGGCAGGCGGCCTGACGTCCGAGTTTCCTCCCCCTGGGCGGCTGCGCCGACGCTGGCGCGGCCGCCCTCTTTTTCACGCTTCTGTTGGAGGTACGGAGGCCGCGAACAGGTTCCAGCTGTCGTTGACGGGCTGTCCCATCTCGCCGCGACGATAGCGCTCAGCCACGCCCAGGAAGAACATCCGCAAGGTCTCCTTCAGAAGCTCCTCGTCATCGGCGAAGGGGCTGTTCGACAGGGCGAGGGCGACAGCGGGATAACGATCGGATTGGACGGCGGGCATGGTGTCCGTGCCGCGCGCGCGCGCTGCGGCGCCGAACAGGGCGGAGCCGAACATCAGCTTGTCCGTGCCCTCCAGGATGACCATGTGAAACTGCGGCGGATAGGGATTGGCCTCAGCCGCGTCTTCATAGGCCTGAAGCAGAAGTCGGCGCGGGAAGTACTGCAGCACCAGAACGGCGGCGTGGGGGTGTTGCAGGATCGCCCGGCGAGCCGAGACGCACAGATCGACCATCCGCTCCTCGAACGAAAGGTCGCCGCGCTTCAAAACTGGCAGGCCAAGATCGTCATTTAGCTCCGGCAGGCTGCGGAACAGCAGGCGCACCACCTCTTCCAGAAGCTCGTCCTTGTCCTGGAAGTAGTGATAGAGCGACGGCGGGCGAACCCCGAGCTTGCGCGCCACGCGGTCGAGGCTGAAGCGTGCCAGCCCGACCTCGTCGATGACGTCCAGCGCCGCCTGCGCGGCCGCCGCGCGGCTGATCAGGGGGGTCGAGGGTCGCGCCAAGATCTACTCCCAATGGCCTAATGACCTTCCATTGCACCTCCTGCCGCAAGGCTCAACCCACGGGCGGAGGCAGCGCAGGCGGGGTGGTGGTCGAGATAGTAATCAATCAATCAAATAAATTGACGGGCGCAGTTAATTGTGCGGCTATGCCCCATCATAAAAGCCATTCTAAAGTGGCGAACAAGGGAGATACGACCATGAGGGGAAAGGCAGGCCTTTGGGCTGGCGCCGCGAGCGCGGCTTTGCTGTCGAGTTTCGGTTTCGCGCCGTACGCTGCGGCGCAGGAAGCCCCGGCGGCGACCGCCATTGCGGATGTTGTGGTTCAGGCCCGGCGGCGCGACGAGCGCTTGATCGACGTGCCGGTGGCCATCACCGCCATTGGCGGAGAGGCGCTGGACGACTATTCGGTCTCGCGGGTCAGCGATCTGGCGACTCTTGTGCCGTCGTTGGTTACGGGCAAGGCGGCGTCGGGTTCCTCGGCCAGCATCTTCCTGCGCGGCGTGGGCTCCACGGCCCTGTCCGCCGGTTTCGACCAGTCGGTCTCCTTCGTCATCGACGGCCTGCCGATGAGCCGTGGCCGCGAGATCAGCCTGCCGCAGTTCGACATCCAGAATGTTGAGGTGCTGAAAGGCCCTCAGGCCCTGTTCTACGGCAAGAACACCACCGGCGGATTGATCAACGTCAACTCCAACAATCCGACTTCGACGTTCGAAGCCGGGGCCAAGGCCGGATACGGCTTTGAGGCCAAGGAGATGTATGGCGAGGCCTATGTCTCGGGTCCGATCAGCGACACCCTGCGCGGACGCCTCGCGGTGCGCCTGGCGGACTCTGCAGGCGCTTTCACCAATACGGCAGCGGACACCTATCCGGCTATGGTGCCGGGCCAGGACGACTGGCATCGGCCGAGCGAGCGTCGCGGCGGGTCGCAGAGCCGGGCAGGGCGCCTGACGCTCGACTGGGACCCGACCGCCCAACTCACCGTGCGCCTGAAGGCCGGCATGACGTCGGTCGACGACAGCGGTCCGACCGACATCATCGAACGCCTCTGCGCGGCGGGCCGCACGACGCCCGCCTCGGCCAACGGCTTGCCGCCCAGCCCCAACGCTGATTGTAAGATCAATGGCCGTTCTGACTCTTCGGCCCTGCCGGGCAACGTCGCCTCGGCGAACTATCGTTACGCCCGCGACGGCGAGCCCTACGCCGAGTTCGGCTCGGAGTACGCGGTCGTCACCGCCAACTGGGAAGGATCGAAGTTCGATATCGAATCGATCACCGGCTACTACCACTTCGATCAGTACGATCTGAACAACGTGTCGGGCGAAGCCTATCCGGCGTCCTTCACCCAGTTCGCGGACTTCACGCAGTATTCGCAAGAGCTGCGCTTCGAGACGAAGTTCGATGGGCCGATCAACTTCTCTGCCGGCGGCTTCTGGGCTCAGGGCGACTTCGTGTTCAACACGGACGGCTACATCATCCCGCTGCCGTTCGATCCGGTTACCCAGTCCTATGTGACCTTCCGTCGTGACAACGGCTTTAAATCGGAATCCTTCTCTGTCTTCGCTCAGGCGTCTTGGGCGATGGGCGAGCAATGGGAACTGAGCGGCGGGGGGCGGTTCAGCAAGGAGACGCGCGACAGCTATCAGCGCTCCTTGGCCCCGCACAGCATGATGGCCGCGGCCTTCCCTGGCGGGATCGAATTGGTCGACGATTACGAAGACGACAACTTCTCGCCGGAAGTGACCCTGCGCTACAAGCCGAGCCGCGACACCACCATCTACGCGGCCTACAAGCAGGGCTTCAAGGCTGGCGGGTTCAACATCTCGCAGGCGCTCACTCCCGACGCCTCGGTCGAAATGGGCCGCTTCGGCGCGGAGACGGCTGAGGGCTTCGAGACCGGTCTGCGCACCCTGGCCTTCGATCGCCGCTTGAGCCTGGGCGTCACGGCCTACCACTACACCTACGACGATCTGCAGGTGCAGTTCTATGACCCGCAGACCAACTCTCTGACGGCCGGTAATGCGGGCAAGCTCCGCACCATGGGGGTCGAGGCGGACTTCAACTACCGCGTGGCCAGCGTCGAGGGCCTGGCTATTCGCGGGGCCGTCGCCTGGAACGACGCCGAGTACCAAGACTATATCGGTCAGTGCTTCCCCGGCCAGACGATCGCCGAGGGCTGCGACCAACTGGAATCCGGCGGCGTCTTCAACGGCCAGAACTACGAGGGCCTGACCCCGCCTAAGGCCCCCGAACTGGCGGCCCGCCTGGGCGCCACCTTCGATCGCATCGTCACCGCTTCGGGCATCGCTCTGCGCTGGAATGGTGATCTGAGCTACACGTCCGAGTACTACTTCACGGACGCCTTGCGCCCCGATGGCATCCAGGACGCCTTCGCCAAGGTCGACACCTCGATCTCGCTGGTGGCACCGGATGAGCGTTGGACCGTATCGCTGATCGGCCGCAACCTGACCAACGAGCTGGTCGTGACGGCTGCGAACGACATTCCGTTCACCGGCGGCATCGGCACCGGCACCGGCGCCGGCGTCCGCGCCGACATGTCGGCCTTCGTCGACAACCACCGCGAAGTCTTCCTCGAGTTCGCCTGGCGGTTCTGACGGGAGGGCAGGGCGGCGTGATCCGCCGCCCTGCTTCCATGTCCTGTTGTAGAAGCCTCACCAAGAAGAGTTGAAAATGCCAGTACTGAACGTGACGACCCGGGACGGCGAGAGCCGTCAGATCGAGGCCGCGGTCGGGCGTAGCGTCATGGAGATCCTGCGCGATGCGGGGTTCGACGAACTGGTCGCCATGTGCGGCGGCGCATGCTCGTGCGCGACCTGCCACGTCTATGTTCACGCCGACCACCTGGGGCGGCTAGCGCCTGTTCAGGGCGCCGAGAACGATCTCCTCGACAGCTCCGAACATCGCCAAGCCGATTCTCGCCTGTCCTGCCAACTGCGGTTCGCCGCCGAGCTTGACGGTCTTAGCGTGACCATCGCCCCTGAAGACTAGGGAACCCCGCCGTCGTCCGATGGGGGAGGGCGTCTGATTTCAACAAGCGCCTTGCTCAACGAGGCGTCGACTATCCGAAGGAGGCTGGCGTGGCGGATTATGACTATGTGATCGTTGGGGCGGGGGCCGCCGGCTGTGTGCTAGCCTATCGGCTGAGCGAGGACCCGAGCGTCAGGGTGGCGTTGATCGAGGCCGGCCCGCGCGACACCCACCCCTTCATCTCCATGCCCAAGGGCCTGGCCAAGGTGATGCAGGATCCAGCCCATCTGTGGCTGCACGCCAGCAAGCCGGAAGAGGCCAGCGGCGGCCAGGCGGAAGTCTGGGTCCGCGGCCGCGTGCTGGGCGGATCCAGCTCGGTCAACGGCATGATGTATGTCCGCGGCCAGCCAGAGGACTTCGACGGCATCGCCGCCCTGTCGAGCGACGATTGGAACTGGGCGTCGATTGGCCCGGCCTATCGCGCCTTGGAGAACCACGAACTGGGAGCGGCGCCCACGCGGGGCGATCAAGGGCCTCTGAAGGTTTCCATGCCCACCCTGCGAGACACGCTGAGCGACGCCCAGGTGGCGGCGGGGCGCGCCCTGGGCTGGGCGGGCAAGGCCGACGTCAATGAGCCCGACGATGTGGAGCGGATCGGCTATACGCCCCGCACCATCTACAAGGGCAAGCGCCAGAGCGCGGCCACGGCCTTCCTGCGTCCGGCAGAGGGCCGTCGCAATCTGACTGTGCTGACAGATCGAACCGTCGACCGCGTCCTGTTCGAGGGGCGTCGGGCCGTGGGCGTCGAGGTCGGCAGCCAGGGCGGCGTTGAAACGATCCGCGCCGGTCGTGAGGTCATCCTGTGCGGCGGCGCAATGTCGACGCCGGGGATTCTGGAGCGTTCCGGCGTCGGCGATGCGGCCCGCCTGGAGGCGCTCGGTGTGCCAGTCGTCCATGACCTGCCGGAAGTGGGCGAGGGGCTGATCGAGCACCGCGGCATCGTCATGCAGTGGAAGCTCAACGCCCAGATTTCCCAGAACCAAGAGTTTTCCGGCCTGCGCCTGCTCAAATCGACGGCGCTTTATTATCTCACCAAGGACGGCCCCATGTCGTCCGCCGCCTATGAGATCGGCGGCTGGTTCAAGTCGGACCCGAGCCAGCCGCGACCGGACCTGCAGATGCTGGCGGCGCCCTACAGCTTCAATCTCGCCAACCGGACCGAGCTTGAGCCCTTCCCGGGCATGAACGTGGTCGTCTATCCGCTGCGCCCGACGTCGCGCGGCAGCATCCATATCGAAACGCGCGACCCGACGGCGCCGGCGGTGTTTCAGCCCAACTATCGCTCTACCGACGCCGACCGTGCGGCCATGGTGGCTGGGCTGCGGCGCGTGCGCGACTGGGCTAACCAGCCCGCGCTGAAGGATCTGATCGTCGAAGAGACCATGCCGGGGCCCGCCTATCAGAACGACGCCGAAATTCTGGACGCCTACGACCGCCACGGCATCTGCGGCTATCACGCGGTGGGCAGCTGTCGCATGGGCAAGGACTCGGCTTCGGTGGTCGATCCCGAACTGAAGGTGCGCGGCGTCGAGGGCCTGCGCGTGATGGACACCTCCATTATGCCGATCATCCCCTCGGGGAACACCAATGGTCCGACCATGGCCATGGCCTGGCGCGCCGCCGACATCATCAAGCGCGACGCCGCCGGAGCGGCCTGAGAGGAGGAGCAGTCATGTCCGAAGAATTCAACCTGACCGGCGGGTGCAACTGCGGCGCCGTTCGCTACGCCTTGAGCGCGCCTCCATTGGCGGTCGCGGCCTGCCACTGCTCCAACTGCCGCAAGCAGTCGGGCGCCGCCTATTCGGTGAATCTGGTGGTGCGGGCCTCGACGATGACGGTTGAAGGCGAGCTGGCGGTCTTCTCCGACCATGACACCGAGAGCGGCCAGCCGGTTTCGCGCCAGTTCTGCGCGGCGTGCGGCTCGCCGATCCGCTCGGTTCCTGCCGCCACCCCCAAGATCGTCGCGGTCAAGGCCGGCACCCTGGACGACGCAAGCGCCTATGGGCCGCAGGTGCACATCTGGACGAAGTCGAAACTGCCCTGGGTCGAGCTGCCGGCGGGCGCCGTCGTGTTCGAGCAAGGCCCGCCGGCCTGAAAACATTCGACCCGCCTGACACGATCACATGAGAAGCGTTGAAATGACCACGACCGGCATGACCCTGGACTGGGACGGCCAGATCGCCATCCTGCGGATGGACGACCCTGCGACCTTGAACGCCGTCACCCTGGCCTCCATCGAGACCTTCAGCGACCTGCTGGACGAAGCCGCCGGACGGGCCCGCGCCATGATCCTGACCGGCGCCGGTCGCGCCTTCTGCTCGGGCGCCAATATCGGCATGGGCATGGAAGGTCGGATGGAGGGCGCGGATTACGACGCCGGCGAAACCCTGGACACCCATATCAATCCGCTGATGACGCGGTTGCGCAACCTGCCCATGCCGTGGATCACCGCCGTCAACGGCGCCGCCGCCGGCGTAGGGGCGTCTCTGGCGTTGGCGGGCGATATGATCATCGCCGGCGAGAGCGCCTTCTTTCTTCAGGCGTTTTCGCGGATCGGCCTGTCGCCCGACGGCGGCTCTTCGCACCTGCTGGTCCGCACCGTGGGACGGGCGCGGGCGACGGAGTTGATGATGCTGGGCGAGCGCCTGCCGGCGGCGAAAGCGCTGGAATGGGGTCTGATCAACCGCGTCGTCCCCGATGCCGAATTGACCGAGGCCGCTTTGGCTTTGGCGCAGCGACTGGCGAACGGCGCCTATTCCCAGCGGCTGATCCGCCAGCTGGCGTGGTCGGCGGTCGACGCCGATTGGGAGACGGCCCTGGCCGAAGAGCGCGCCGCCCAGCGCACGGCTGGCCGTAGCGCCGATCACCGTGAAGGCGTTCGCGCCTTCATGGAAAAGCGCCCGACCGCCTTTACCGGCGCCTAAGGCGCCTCCCGCATCAGTCGAGTAGGCTTATGACTTACAACACCATTCGCTACGAGGTCGAAGACGGGGTCGCCCTGATCACCCTGTCACGCCCGGACAAGCTGAACGCCTTCACGCCCGAGATGATGCGGGAAATGATCGACGCCGTGGATCGAACCGACGCCGATGACGCGGTGAGGGCGGTGATCTTTACCGGCGAGGGGCGAGCCTATTGCGCCGGCGCCGACCTTTCGGCCGGAACCCGGGGTTTCGTCGACGAGAGCCAGCAGTCGCTGATGAACACCGACGGTTCGGTCAACTACAGCTCTGAGGCGGCCCGCGACGGCGGCGGCCTGCTGACCCTGCGCCTGTTTGAGTCCAGGAAGCCGCTGATCGGCGCCATCAACGGCGCCGCCGTGGGCATCGGCGTCACCATGACGCTGCCGATGGATATCCGCCTGGCCAGCGAAGCCGCGCGTTTCGGCTTTGTCTTCACGCGCCGGGGCATTGTGCCCGAGGCGGCCTCGTCCTGGTTCCTGCCGCGTGTGGTCGGGGTCTCGAAGGCGTTGGAGTGGTGCTACAGCGGCCGGGTGTTCGACGCTCAGGAAGCTCTGGACGGCGGACTTGTACGTTCGATCCATGCGCCCGAGAACCTGTTGCCCGCGGCTCGGGCTATCGCGCGCGAGATCGTGGAGAACACGGCGCCGGTCTCGGTCGCACTAACCCGACAGATGCTGTGGCGGGGCCTGGGCCAGAGCCATCCGATGGAGGCTCACCGCATCGACAGCCGCGCCATCCTCTCGCGCACCGCCAGCGCCGACGCCGCCGAGGGCGTCGCCTCCTTCCTCGAAAAGCGGCCTGCTGCCTATCCGGACGCGGTTTCAAAGGACATGCCGGATTTCTACCCGTGGTGGGATGACCAGCCCTACCGCTGAAGCGACGGAGCCGACGTGGATTTCGACCTGACCAGCGAGCAGTCCCAACTGCGCGATAACCTCCGCCGCTATCTGGCCGAGGCCTATCCCTTTGCGGCTTATAATGACGCCAGTCGAAGCGGACCGGGCTGGATGCCGCCGATCTGGCGCGCATTGGCTCAGGACCTGGGTCTGTTGGGCGCAGCCCTGCCGGAAGAGGTGGGCGGTCAGGGGGGCGGCCCGGTTGAGGTGATGCTGATCGCGGGCGAGTTGGGCGCCGCCTTGGCTCTGGAGCCTTACGTCGAGACGGTGGTCACGTGCGGCGGCCTTCTGCGCGAGACCGGCGGGCCGGTCGCCCACGCTCTTTTGCGCCAGATCGTCGCCGGGGAGGCCGTCGCAGCCTTCGGCTGGGCCGAGCCGGCCGCGCGCCATGACTTCGCCGACGCAGCGACGACGGCCGTGGTCGAGGGCGACGGCTGGCGCCTGACCGGCGTGAAGTCGGTCGTGACTGCAGCCCCTTGGGCCGACCATCTGATCGTCACCGCGCGCACAGGCGGCGCGCCCGGCGACCGCGACGGCCTGTCGTTGTTCCTGGTAGATCCTGCTGCCGCGGGGGTGGAGCTGAAGGCCTATCCGACGATCGACGGACGCAGGGCGGCGGACATCGTGCTCAAGAATGTGCGATTGGAGGCCAGAGCATTGCTTGGCGAGACCGGGCAGGCCTTGCCGGTGGTCGAGAAGGTGGCTGACGAGGCTGTCGCCGCCCTGTCGGCCGAGGCGGTGGGGGTGCTGCGCCGCATGTTGCTCGATACGGTCGCCTACACCAGCCAGCGTCGCCAGTTCGGCAAGCCGTTATCAGAGATGCAGGTGCTTCAGCATCGTATGGTCGACATGTTCATTCAGGTCGAGGCGGCGGACTCGGCCGTTCTTCTGGCCACCTTGAAGCTAAACTCGCCGGCGGCGGAGCGGATGCGCGCCGTTTCGGCCGCCAAGGTCACGGTGGGCGAGGCCTGCCGGTTCGTCGGCCAGAACGCCGTGCAACTGCATGGCGGCATGGGGATGACGGACGATCTGCCCCTGGGGCGCTATTTCAAGCGCGCCATGGCCATCGACGCCGAGTTCGGCGGCGAGGACCAACATCTGCAACGCTATGGATCGCTGGCGGCGGCTGCCTGTGCTTAAGCCGCCTTGCCCGACTTGATGACCGTGGCGGCGGTAGCGCCGGCCTTTTCGATGAGGAGGCCGGTCAGAACCATGTCCAGCAGGGTGTCGGTGTAGCGGCGACGCAGGTCATCGTCGATTTCATCAACGCCGAAGCAGTGGTGCAGGATATGCTGGCCGAAGAAGATGTGGTCGCAGGCCCCCAGGACGATGAAATAGAACAACATCGGATCGATCTCGCGGATCCGGCCCTGCGCCACAGCTTCCTCGAGTAGGCGTCGCTGGGTCTCGGCCAGGGGCTTGGAGATGGTCTCGGCCACTTCTTTCGCGGTTTCCGGCGTCTGGAACATGGCGTGGATCAGCCGGTTCACGAACGGGTAACGGAAGTAGACGGTGATGATGCCCTTGATATGAAGCTTCAGCTTCTCCACCGGATCCAGGTCCATCTCGAGCAGTTCGCCCATCTGAATAAGAGCGCGGCCGAGGATTTCCTTGACCAACTCCATCATCAGGCCGTTCTTGCTGCCGAAGTAATACTTCACCAGGGCAGAGTTCAGCCCCGACTTCTGGGCAATCTCGCTCAGCGAGACCTCGATGGAGCCCCGCTCGCTCATCAGGGCCGCCGCGGCCTGCAGCAATTGCGCGCGGGACGAGGATTTTGTGGCTTCGACGTCGGTCATCGGTGAGTCCGTTCGATTTTGTCGCCACTTAAGCGGTTGGTTAGGTGGAACGTCAAGGTCAAGGTTTGCAGCACTTGCTAGATTCTTGAAAAACCTAACCCCGTTAGGTGCTTCTGGGTGGAAAGTCGCGGCGGGGCGCAGGGCGTCGCTGAGTAGCGGGGGGCTGGCGCCGGCTGAGGCGCGCCGTTGAGCTCG
Source organism: Brevundimonas guildfordensis (assembly GCF_014836405.1). Lineage (GTDB taxonomy): Bacteria > Pseudomonadota > Alphaproteobacteria > Caulobacterales > Caulobacteraceae > Brevundimonas > Brevundimonas guildfordensis. Next base: position 30,955 of record NZ_JACSQU010000001.1, read on the forward strand.
ACAAAGGAGCCGCGCGCGACGTTGTGCGGGTGTTCGAGGGTTTCCGCCATGGAGAGCACAGGTGCAAAACAGGCGTCGGCGTCTTGCAGCAGCGCTATCCATTGATCGCGCGTGCGGGATTTGAACACTGCCGTCAGGCGGGCCTTCTGCTCGGGCCAGAGGGCTTGGTTCATCTGATCGTCGAACAGGGCGTCGTCGGCCAGACCTGTTCGCTCGCGCAGGCGCGCGTAGAACTGAGGTTCAATGGCGCCGAGGGCGATATGCAGGCCGTCGGCGGTCTCATAGGTGTCGTAGAAGGGGGCGCCGGTGTCGAGCAGGTTGACGCCGCGTTCGTCGCGCCAGGCCCCATGGGCGCGGAACCCCCACATCATGGCGGTCAGCAGCGCAGATCCGTCGGTCATGGCGCAATCGATGACCTGGCCCGGCCCGCCGGCCTTCACCGCGAGCAGGGCCGAGACGATCCCAAAAGCCAGCATCATGCCGCCGCCGCCGAAATCGCCGACCAGATTGACGGCCGGCGTCGGCTTTTCGCCCTGGCGGCCGCTCATGCCCAGGGCGCCGGAGATGGCGATATAGTTGATGTCGTGCCCGGCCAGCGGGGCAAAGGGGCCTGTCTGGCCCCAGCCGGTCATGCGGCCGTAGATCAGCTTGGGATTGTCGGCCAAAAGCACGTCAGGGCCGAGCCCGAGCCGCTCCATCACGCCGGGGCGGAAGCCTTCGATCAGGGCGTCAGCGCTCCGGCACAGGGCGCGCAGCCGATCACGATCCGCCTCTGACTTGAGGTCCAGCGTCACGCACGTGCGCGATCGCAGCAGCGGGTCCAGCGGGTCGTGCACCGCGCCGGGACGTTCGACCCGGATGACCTCGGCGCCATGGTCGGCCAACATCATGGCCGCGAAGGGCCCCGGCCCCAGGCTGGCCAGTTCGACGATCTTCAGTCCTGCGAGCGGTCCCTCCATGGCGGTTACAGCGTCTGGCCGTCGTCGATGGTGAAGACCGAGCCGGTCACCTGGGCGCTGGCGTCGGAGCAGAGATAGAGCAGGGTGGCGTCCAGCGCGTCGGCGTCCATGAACCGGTGGCGCGGGAATTTGGCGAGCAGCGCCTGGCCGGTCCGCGATTCCGCCAGGCCTTCGGTCAGGTCGGTGTGCATGTACCCGGGCGCGATCGTGTTGACGTTCACGCCCTTTTCTGCCCAGTCACGGGCCAGTACGCGCCCCATCTGGGTGACGCCCGCCTTGGTCGCGCTGTAGGGCGCCAGGCCAGGCGAGACCTGCTGTCCGGTGATCGAGGAGATGATGACGATGCGGCCTCGGCCGCTCTGTTCAGAGCCATGCGCCATCATGCGCTTGGCCCCTTCGCGCACGGTCAGAAAGACGCCGCGCAGGTTGACGGCCACGACCCGATCGAACTCGGCGATGGGCAGGTCGACGGCGCGACCGATGCTGCTCAGGCCCGCATTGGCGACCACGCTGTCGACCTGACCGAAGGCGGCTTCGGCGGCGTCATAGGCGGCGATGGTCGAGGCCTCGTCAGCGACGTCCATGGCCACTGAGATTGCTTTCACGCCGTCCGCCTCAAGCTCGGTCTGAAGCTCCTGCAGCAGCGGCAGGCGGCGCGCGGCGAGCACGACCTGCGCGCCGCTGGCCCCCAGGATCTTGGCGAAGCGACGGCCGATGCCGGACGAGGCGCCGGTCACAAGCACGGTTCGCCCGCGCAGATCGAAGCCGGGGCGGATATTCGGGTTCACTTCGGTCATGGAAGGCGACGCGTCTCCAAAAGTCGGGCGTCAGAGTGCGCGCCCTGCGCCCAAGCGGTGAAGGCCAATTTAGGCCCCGCCGCCGCCCAGCGTCAATCGGCCGATTAAAATTCTGCGGCCCAGGCTTTGCAAAAGCGATCAGCGCGGATAGATCGATTTAGTCATTCAGTTAAAATGCGGGCGATCGATATGCGGACGCCCCACCTCAACCCTCTGTTCCACGCCCGCAGACTGCGGGCGGCCAGGAGAGCTTCATGACCCTGATCAATCGCAAGTGGATTCTGAAGCAGCGGCCCACGGCCTCGCTGGCGCCTGACGATCTGCAACTGGTCGAGGCCCCAGCGCCGGCCCCGGGCGGGGGCGAAGTCCTGATCCGCAACATCTACCTGTCGCTGGACCCGACCAACCGGATCTGGATGAGCGACCGCGAACAGTATCTGCCGCCGGTCGGTCTGGGCGATGTCATGCGCGGAACGACGCTGGGCGTGGTGGTCGAAAGCCGCTCGGATCGCTTCGCGCCCGGCGACATCGTTCTGCCCCCGGACGGCGGCTGGCAGCTCTATACGCTCGCAGACGCCAGCCAGACACGGCGGATCAAGGGGGAGCCGGGCGTGCCGCTTACGGCCTATCTGTCCGTGCTCGGGGTGACGGGCCTTACAGCCTATGTCGGCGTGATGGACATCTGCCGTCCCAAGGCGGGCGAGACCTTTGCGGTGACGGCGGGCGCGGGCGCGGTCGGCTCCGTGGCGGGGCAGATCGCCGCCATCCAGGGCGCGCGCGTCGTGGGCATCGCCGGCGGTCCGGCCAAGACCGGCTGGCTGACGGGCGAACTCGGCTTCGACGGCGCCATCGATTACAAGGGCGAGGACGTCGGCGCTGCGCTGGATCGTCTCTGCCCCGACGGCATCGATTCCGCGTTTGAGAACGTCGGCGGACCAATCATGGACGCCGTTTATGAGCGCCTGAACACCGGCGGGCGCGTAGCGGTGTGCGGCCTGATCTCCAACTACAACGACGAGGGGCCGATCCCGGGGCCGACCGACTTCGGACGGATGCTGATGAAGCGGCTGACGGTCAGCGGCTTCATCGTGATCGACCATTTCCACCGCGCGCGCGACGCCTGGTCCGATATCTCCCGGTGGATCGCAGAGGGCCGACTGAAGTGGAAGGATCACGTCGTCGACGGGCTGGACAACGCTCCGGACGCCCTCGGCCTGCTGTTCACCGGCGCCAATGACGGCAAGCTGGTGGTTCGCATCTCTGAAGAGCCGGAGGCCTGAGCATGATCAAGATCATCTTTTGCATCCGTAAGTTGCCGGGTCTGACGGACGCGGAATTCCAGCGCTACTGGCGCGAGGATCATGCGGACCTGGTGCGTCAGGCGGCCGGACCGCTCAACATCCGCCGCTACGTTCAGAGCCACGCCTTTGCGGATCCCCGGGTGTCGCCGGCGATCGATGCGCGCGGCATCGAGGCGGCGCCCTATGACGGCATCGCCGAGCTGTGGTGGGATGATATCGACGCCATCCTGGCGGCGGGCGCCAGCAAGGAGGGGCGCGCGGCGGGGCGACGCCTGCTGGAGGACGAGAAGCGCTTTATCGATGTGAAGGCCTCGCCGCTGTTCTATGCGCGCGAGCACGAAATCATCGCGCTGAAGGATTGAGCCTCTTCGGCGACGGCGGGCCGTTTCCTCCGCTGTCGCCGCCCTTCAGGGCAGCCGATCCAGCGCTTCGTTGTCAGCGATAAAGCGGTCGAGGCGCGGACGGACCGCGGCATCTTCCTGCAGCAGCTGGGCGAAGGCGCGCACGCTCTGTTCGGCGTGGGCGCTGTCCGGCCGGGTGAGGCGCAGGATGGCGGCGACCGCGTGTGGGCTTCGTCCGCTCCAACGCGCGGCGACATCCGACGCCGCCTCCAGCGCGTCCGGTGCGACGGCGTCCACCAGGCCCTGAGCCAGCGCCGCCTCCGCCACGACGACTTCTCCGTCGAGGATGAACAGCCGCGCCCGATGGGGTCCGATCAGGCGCGACAGGCGCTCTGGCCCGCCGGAGCCCGGGAAGATGTCAAGCCGGACCTCGGGCAGGCCGATCACCTCGACCGAGGCCTGGGCGATGCGCATGTGGCAGGCCAGAGCGATCTCGAAGCCGCCGCCCATGCACACGCCGTTGATGGCGGCGATGACCGGCTTGTCCGCGCCCTCGATCAGCCGCCCCAGGCGATCGAACGGGGCGCCGACGAAGCTGTCGGGTTGGATCGCGCCATCCGCCACCGCCTGCGCCGCGCGCGAGATCTGGGCGACGTCGGCGTGGCGGATGAAGACATCGTCCTGGCCTGTCAGAATGAGCGCCCGCGTGTCGGGATCGTCGAGCGCCGCCTGAACGACCTCGGCCAGCTGTGCGGCTCCGCCGTTGCTGATGAATCCGCCCGGCGCGTTGGCGTAGCGAATGACAGACACACCGGCGCGTCGCTCGAGGGTGACGGATGCAGCCATGGCTCAGTCGAACCGGACGCCGCCGTCGACGTTGACGGTCTGACCGGTCACGTAGCCGGCGTCCGGCCCCAGCAGGAAGGCGATGGTTGCAGCCTGTTCGTCCGGATGGCCCTGACGACGCATGGGAATGCTGCGGGACACGGCCTTCTTGATGGCGTCGAAGTCGTTGCGGCTGGAGCGGTCGGCCAGGCGGTTGAAGGTGCCGTCCATCATGTCGGTGTCGACCGAGCCGGGGCAGACGGCGTTGACGCGGATGCCCAGCGGCGCCAGTTCCAGCGCCAGTTGCTGGGTGAGGCCGATCACGCCGAACTTCGACGCGCAATAGCCGCCGTAGTTGGCCATGCCGGCGCGACCCGCCAACGAGGACAGATTGACGATGGCGCCGGGCTTCTCGGCGCTGCGCATGGCGCGGCCGGCCGCCCGGCAGACATTGAAGACGCCGTTCAGATTGATGTCGATGGTGCGCCGCCACAGGGCGTCGTCGATATCCAGCAGGGGCGCGCCGCCGGCGCCGCCCGCCGTGCCGGCGTTGTTGACGATGGCGTCAGGGACGCCCAGTTCGGCGCAGGCGCGCTCGATCATGGCGTCGACCTGAGCGATGTCGGTGACGTCGCAATCGACGGCGATGGCGCGACCGCCGCCCTGGCGGATCTCGTCTGCGACCGAGGCGGCGCCGGTCCAGCCGCAGGCCTTTTCTTCGTCGGGGAAGGTGTTCGGGTCGCGCGCCGGCGCGGACACCACGACCGCGGCGCCTTCAGCGGCCAGTCGCAACGCCGTGGCGCGTCCAATCCCCCTCAAGCGGCCCGCCCCAGTGACCAGAGCCACGCGTCCTTGCAATCGACCGCTCATGACAGCTCCCCTTTGTTATTCGCGCGATTAAGATGCGTTGGCTTGCCATCGCCTCCTTCATCGGTCAATTAAAATAACGGGCTGTGCGTCAGCGGAGGGATTGCGTGAACCTGTCTTTCGAACCGTCTGAGCTGGCCTTCCGCGATGAGGTCCGGGCCTATTTCGCTAGCGATTATCCCGCGGATATTCTGGCCAAGGCGCGGAATGGCGAACCGTTGGCGCGTGCGGACCACGTCCGGTCGCAGCAGGCGCTGAACGCCAAGGGCTGGTTCGGGGTCGGCTGGCCTCCTGAGCATGGCGGTCCCGACTGGACGCCGATCCAGCGCTACATCTTCGAAAGCGAGCTGGAGCGCGCTGGCGCGCCCGGCATCATCCCCATGGCCGTCATCTACATCGGCCCGATCATCTGCGCTTTCGGCAGCGAACAGCAAAAGCGCGACTGGCTGCCGGCCATCCTGGAGTCCCGCGCTCTGTGGGCTCAGGGCTACTCCGAACCCGAGGCCGGTTCAGACCTGGCCAGCCTGTCCATGCGGGCGGAGCGGGATGGCGACCACTATGTGCTGAACGGCGAAAAGATCTGGACGTCCTCCGCCCACTGGGCGGACTGGATCTTCTGCCTGGTGCGCAGCTCGGTCGAGCCGCGACGGCAGGACGGCCTGTCGATGATCTGCGTCGATATGCGCACGCCCGGAGTCCAGGTTCATCCCATCATCGGCATCGATGGGTCGCACGAGTTGAACCGCGTCAGTTTTGACCATGTGCGCGTGCCGGTCGCTAACCGCATCGGCGAGGAGGGCAGGGCGTGGACCTACGCCAATGTGCTGTTGAAGGCCGAGCGCCTGTCGTACGCCCATGTCGGGCGCAAGAAGGCCGACTTGGCGCGAATCCGGGCCCTGGCGAGCGAGACGCCGTGGCGCGGCGGGCGCCCTCGTAGCGCGGATGGCCTGTTCATGGCGCGTCTCGCCCGGCTCGAGATCGAGGCGGAGGTGCTGGAGGTGTCAGTGCTGCGCGCGCTCAGCGGGGAGGTCGAGGCCGCCGCCGTATCGGCGTTGAAGATCAGCGCCACGGAACTGGCTCAGAAGATCACGGAACTGGAGATCCTGCTGGCGGGCCGCGACCAGATCGCCTACCCGCCGCGCGCTGGATCGAGCTGGCGCGAGGCGGTGCCGGCCGTGCTGCCCTTCGCGCCGCCAGCCTCGGCGGCCTATCTGTTTGAGCGGGCGCAAACCATCTATGGCGGGGCGACCGAGGTGCAGAAGACCATCATCTGGCGCAGCCTGGCTCGCCTCGCTGGCTGAGTATAGATAATCGATTGATTAAAGCTCCCGGCTTGCTATGGTTTTCTCCGAGGAAACGACCGTGCCGCCCTGTCGCCCACGGCACGAAACGGGGAAGTAGCTTTGCATCAAGACGCTGATCTTCAAGGACGTCTCCAGTCGCTGGATCGTCTGTTCCGACCGCGTTCGATCGCCTTGGTCGGCGCTTCCGACCGGTCGATCTGGTCTGTGTCGGCCTTCGATAACCTGAAGCGCGCGGGCTTCACGGGGCGGGTCGTTCCGGTCAATCCCAAGGGCGGCGTCATTCATGGCGTGGAGGCTGCGACCTCGATCGGCGCAATCGGCGAGCCCATTGATGCGGCCTTGCTGATGGTCCCTGAGGCCGTGATGCACGACACCTTGCACGACCTGAAGGCGGCCGGTGTCGGCGGGGCTGTGATCCTGTCGGCGGGCTTCGCCGAAACGGGCGAGGAGGGCGTGCAGCGCCAGGCCGCACTCAGCGCCACGGCGCGCGAGGCGGGCATCCGCATCCTGGGGCCCAACTGCCTGGGCTTCGCCAACATGGCGGACGGCGCGCCTATCTGGACCACGCCGCTGCGTCGGCCCATGCCGAACCCGACGCTGGCCGTGGTGTCGCAGAGCGGCGCCCTAGCCAGCCAGATGGAGCAGTTCGCCTATCAGCAGCGGATCGCCCTTACGCATATGATCTCGACCGGCAATGAGGCCGACGTCACCATCGCCGATGCGATCGAGTACCTCGCCCATCGCTCAGAGGCGCGCGCCATCGCCCTGTTCCTTGAGACCGTGCGCAATCCGGCCGCCTTCGCCCGCGCGGTCGAGGCCGCCAACGCGGCCGGCAAGGCCGTCGTGGTGCTCAAGGTCGGGACCAGCGAGGCCGCGGCGGCCGCAGCCCAGGCGCATACCGGCTCGCTGGTCGGCGATGACCGGGTGTTCGACGCCCTGTGCCGCCGCCTGGGCGTGGTGCGGGTCAAGTCGCTGGAGGAATTGGTCGTCACCGCCGACATCATCGGCCGCATCGGCAAGGTGGAGCGCCCGGGGCTGGCCATGATGGCCATGTCCGGCGGGCTGTGCGAGATCGCCGTCGATCAGGCCGAGGTGGACGACCTGCCCCTGCCGGCCCTGGCGCCCGAGACCCTTGCGGCCCTGCGCGAGGCTCTGCCGTCCTACGCGACGCCGAACAATCCCCTGGACACCACCGGCGCGGCGATGACGCAGCCCAACCTGATCGCCGAGGCCATGCGCATCGTGTCGAACGACCCGGCCATCGGCCTGGTGTCCTTCGTTTTCGACGCCCCGGCCAAGGCCGACGCGCGCGGCTTCGCCGCCCGCTTCATCGACGCGGTGGGGCAGGGGATCGCGAAGGCCGCGACGCCCGGCCTGATGTTCAGCCACACCTTCTCGCCGGTCAGCGGTGAAGGCCGCGGCATGGCCGACGCGGCGGGCGTCGCCTATTCCGGCGGCGGCTTGCGTCACGCCCTGACAGCCATCAGTCATCTGTTCCGCTGGTCCGAGGCGCAACCGCAGGCGCTGGACCTGAACCGGGCCTCCGGCGTCCGGCCTCAGATCGGCGACGGCGAGCGCGGGGTGCTGGACTACCTGGCCTCGCATGGCGTGCCGGTCATTCCCGGCGCGGTCGCAACCAGCGCCGATGAGGCCGTTGAGACGGCGCGCGGCTTTGGCGGTCCGGCGGTGCTGAAGATCGCCTCGCCTGATATTCCTCACAAGACGGAGGTCGGCGGCGTCGCCCTGCGGCTGAGCGGCGACGAGGCCGTGGCGCAGGCCTATGCCGACATCCGCGCCCGCGTCGAGGCGGCCAAGCCTGAGGCCCGCATCGACGGCGTCATCGTCTCGCCGATGCGGTCGGGAGGCGTCGAACTGTTCGTGGGCACGCTGAAGGATCCGCAGTGGGGGCCGGCCATCGCCGTCGGCCTGGGCGGCGTCTTTGTGGAGGCGCTGAAGGACACCTCGCTGCGTCTGCTGCCGATCACCGAGGCGGACGCGTTGGAGATGATGGACGAGCTGCGCGGCAAGGCCCTGCTAGACGGGTTCCGGGGCGCGGCTGCTGTGGATCGCGCGGCCGCCGCGCGGGCCATTGTCGCCATCGGCGACGCGGCTCTGGCGCTGGGCTCCGACCTGGTGTCGCTGGAAGTGAACCCGCTGCTGGCCGATGGCGAGCGCATCGAGGCCCTGGACGGCCTCGTGATCTGGGAGGACAACGATGAGCACGCCTGAAACGACGCCGGTCATCGTCGGGATTGGCGAATTCATCGACCGTCCTGCCGATGTGACCGAGGCGCTGGAGCCGGTCGCCGCCATGGCCGAGGCTCTGCGCGCCGCAGAGCGCGACGCGGGCGCGGACCTGCTGTCCCGGGCCGAGTCGATCGAGCTGATCGGCCTGATCAGCTGGCGGTACGCCGATCCGGTGAACCTGTTGTGCGAAAAGCTGGGCATCGCCCCTGGCCGCCGCACCAACGCCAGCATGGGCGGCGAGACGCCGATCCGTCTGATCCACGAGGCCGCCGTGCGGATCGCGCGCGGCGAGCAGAGCGTGGCCCTGATCGTCGGCGGCGAAGCGATGAACGCCCGCAATCGGGCGCGCAAGGAGAAGGCCCGCCTGGACTGGACGCCCCAGGTCTCGGCCGACGATGCGGTCGCCTTCCCCGCCAGCCGCTATGCCATGAGCCGCCCGGCCAAGGCGCTGGGGATGATGGATCCGGCCCAGGTCTATCCCTTCTATGAAGTCGCTGCGCAGACCGCCTGGGGGCAGACCCCGGCCGAGGCTCAGGCCGAGTCCGCCCGGCTGTGGAGCCGTTACGCCGCCGTCGCCGCGACCAACGATGGGGCGTGGATCAAGACCGCGCCCGACGCCGAGACCATCGGCGCGGCCAGCGCCGACAACCGACTGATCAACTGGCCCTATCCGAAACTCATGGTGGCCAACCCCAGCGTGAACCAGTCCGGCGCGGTCATCGTCGCCAGTCTGGCGGCGGCCCGAGCCGCAGGCGTGCCCGAGGACCGGATCATCCATATCTGGGGCGGTGCGGCGGCCAGCGAGCCGGAAGACTATCTGTTGCGCGACGCTTACGATCGCTCCACCGCTCAGACGGCGGCGCTCGAGGCGGCGGTCGAGATCGTCGGCGGCGACGCCAAGGCCTTTGACCGTCTTGAGCTCTACAGCTGCTTCCCGGTAGTGCCCAAGATGGCCCTGCGCACCCTGGGCCTGGACCTGGAGACCACCACTCCGACGGTGGCCGGCGGCCTGACCTTCTTCGGCGGGCCGCTCAACAACTACATGACCCACGCGGTCTGCGCGATGACGCGCCAGCTGCGGGCCGCGCGCGAAGAAGTCGGCCTGCTGTATGGGCAGGGCGGCTACGTCAACAAGCACCACACTCTGGTGGTCAGCGCCCGCCCGGCGCCGACGTCGCTGGCGCTGGATTACTCGGTTCAGGAGAAGGCCGAGGCCGCGCGCGGACCCGTCCCCGAACTGTTGGAGACCTATCAGGGCCCTGCCACGGTCGAAACCTACACCATCACCTACGCCCGCGACGGCGAGCCCCTGCAGGGCGTGGTCATTCTGAGGACGCCGAGCGGCGCGCGGGCGATGGCGCGGGTGCTCGCCGTCGATACGGAGAGCCTGGACCTGCTGCGCTCGACCGAAGGGTCGGCGGTGGGGGCGGCTGGCTTCGTTCGCGTCGACGCCTTCGGCAAGCTGGTGTGGGAGGCGGGTGAACAGCGTCAACGTCCGCGCCGGTTCGCCCAGGTCGAGCGGGAAGGGCCGCTAACGATCGTCACCATCGATCGCGCCGAGGCCATGAACGCGCTTCATCCGGCGGCCAACGCCGAACTGGCCGAGATTTTTGACGCGTTCGCCGCAGATCCTGATCAGTGGGTCGCCATTCTGACCGGCGCGGGCGGCAAGGCCTTCTCGGCGGGCAATGACCTGAAGGCCACGGCCGTTTCCATGGCGCGCGGCGAGCCGCTGGAGACGCCGGTGACGGGCTTCGCTGGCCTGACAGCGCGGTTTGATCTGGACAAGCCAGTCATTGCGGCCGTCGAAGGCGTGGCCATGGGCGGCGGCTTTGAAATCGCCCTGGCCTGCGACCTGATCGTGGCGGGAGAGGGGGCGGTGTTCGCCCTGCCGGAGCCGCGCGTGGGTCTGGCGGCGCTGGCCGGCGGCCTGCTGCGCCTGCCGCAGCAGATCGGCCTGAAACAGGCCATGGGCATGATCCTGACCGGGCGTCGGGTGAACGCGGCCGAGGGCGAGCGCCTGGGCTTCGTCAATGAGGTGGTCGCCGACGGCGAAGCTCTGGCCGCTGCCCGTCGCTGGGCCGCACAGATGCTGGAATGCAGCCCCATGTCCCTGCGCGCCTCGAAGCAGATCGTGCAGAAGGCCCTGGACACGACCGTCGCCGACGCCACCGTCCAGCAGAACCGATACTCGGCCGTGCGCGCCCTGTTCCGCTCGGCAGACGTACGTGAAGGGCCGACGGCCTTCGCTCAGAAGCGCGCGCCGCAATGGAAGGGACGCTGATGCTCAAGACCCGTTTCACCGAAATGTTCGGCGTCGAACATCCCATCGCCCAGGGCGGGATGCAGTGGGTCGGCACGGCCGAGCTGGTGTCGGCGGTGGCCAACGCCGGGGCGCTGGGCTTCCTGACCGCCCTGACCCAGCCGACCCCCGAGGCGCTCGCCAAGGAGATCGCACGCACGCGCGAGATGACGGACAAGCCATTCGGCGTGAACCTGACCATCCTGCCGTCGATCAATCCGCCGCCCTATGCCGAATATCGCCGCGCCATCATCGAAAGCGGCGTCGGCGTCGTCGAGACCGCCGGCTACAAGCCGCAGGAACACATCGACGATCTGAAGGCTCACGGCGTCAAGATCATCCATAAATGCACGGCGGTCCGCCACGCCCTGTCGGCCGAGCGGATGGGGGTGGACGCCATCTCCATCGACGGCTTCGAGTGCGCGGGCCATCCGGGTGAGGACGACGTGCCGGGTCTGGTGCTGATCCCGGCGGCGGCGGACCGGCTGACGGTGCCCATCCTGGCGTCCGGCGGGTTCGGCGACGGGCGCGGCCTGGCGGCGGCCCTGGCGCTGGGCGCCGACGGCATCAATATGGGGACGCGCTTCTGCGCCACGGTCGAGGCTCCCATCCACGAGGCCTTCAAACAGGCCATGGTGGCCAATGACGAGCGCGCGACCGACATCATCTTCCGCACCTACCGCAACAGCGCGCGCGTGGCCCGCAACGCCATCAGCCAGGAGGTCCTGCGGCTGGAGAGCGAGGGACGGCCGTTCGAGGAGGTGGCCCATCTGGTCAAGGGCGCGCGCGGTCGCGAGGGCCTGATCTCGGGCGACCTGGATCACGGCGTCTGGACGGCGGGGACGGTGCAGGGGCTGATCCACGACGTCCCGACGGTGAAGGAACTGGTCGAGCGCATCGTCGCCGACGCCGAGGCGGTGATCCGTCAGCGCCTGTCACGGATGAGCGTCGCCGCCTGATCGACCGATCTGACGCGCGAAGAAAAGGGCCGGTCCATCGCTGGACCGGCCCTTCTGTTATCCGCGCACTGCTTTGATCAGATGCGCTCGATGATGGTGGCGGGCGCCATGCCGCCGGCGGCGCACATGGTGACCAGGCCGGTGGTCAGGTCGCGGCGCTCCAGCTCGTCCAGCAGCGTTCCCAGGATCATGGCGCCGGTCGCGCCGATCGGGTGGCCCAGGGCGATGGCGCCGCCGTTCACATTGACCCTGGCCGGGTCGAGATTGAAGTCGCGCATGAACTTTAGCGGCACGACGGCGAAGGCTTCGTTGATCTCGAACAGGTCGATGTCCCCGATGCTCATGCCGGCCTGGGCTAGGGCCTTTTCGGTCGCCGGTTTGGGGGCGTTCAGCATGAGGGTGGGGTTGTCCCCGGCGTTGGCCAGGGCGCGGATGCGCGCGCGCGGCTTCAGGCCGTGGGCGCGGGCGTAGTCGGGCGAGGCGATGATGACCGCCCCGGCGCCGTCCACGACGCCCGAGCTGTTGCCCGCCGTATGGATGTGATTGATCGCCGCGTCCGGATAGGCCTGACGGACCAACTGGCCGTAGGTCGTGCCTTCTTCGTCCAGCGGATGCTCCACCAGCCCCGCGAAGGCGGGTTTCAGCGAAGCCAGGCCTTCGGCGGTCGTGCCTGGACGTGGGAACTCTTCCTTGTCGATCACGACGTCGCCGTTCTCGTCGCGGACAGCGATCAGGCTGCGGTCGAAGCGGCCGTCGGCGATCGCAGCCGCCGCCCGCTTCTGGCTTTCCAGGGCCAGGGCGTCGACGTCTTCACGGGTGATGCCTTCCAACGTAGCGATCAGGTCGCCGCAGACCCCCTGGTGCGGCTGGGGCACGAGGCGACGCAGGTGGGTGTTGCCCGAATCCATGAAGGGCGTCGTCGCCAGGGTCGAGTTGTGCGACATCGACTCCACCCCGCCGGCGACCAGCAGATGCTGGACGCCCGCCATGACGCCCATGGCCGCCAGCTGGACCGAGGTTAGGCCCGAGCCGCAGAAGCGATCGAGCGAAAAGGCCGAGCTGCGCGCGTCGTAACCGGCGTCGAGCGCCGCCATGCGGGCGATGCAGAAGCCCTGCTTGCCGAACTGGGTGCCGCAGCCGGCGATCACGTCGTCGATGTCGGCGGTATTCAGGTTGTTGCGCTCCGCTAGGGCCTTGAGCACGCTGGACAGGATGCGCTGCGGGTGGGTGTCGGCCAAGGCGCCCTTGCCGACCTTGCCGATGGCGCGAGGCGTCCGCGCGGTGTCGATGATCCAGGCTTCATTCATAAGGAGTCTCCAGCGCCGAAAGAGCGCATTATGTAATCGATCAATTAAAATCTAATCGTGGAACGAGACGATTTCGTCAATGGGTGCGCGGGCCACGTGGAACCGATTGACGGCGGCGTCAGGGTCGCGAAAGCCGACAGCCAGGCCCGCGAAGAGCATTTCCTCGCTGTCGGCGCCCAGGTGAGCGTCCACGGTGGCGGCATAGGGCGCCCAGGCCTCCTGAGGGCAAGTGTCCAGTCCCGCCTCGCGGAGCAGCAACATGAGGGTCTGCATCAGCATCCCCACGTCGGACCACTGGGGCGCTCCGTGACTGCGCTGGATATGAAAGAAGATGACGACCGGCGCGCCGAAGGCCCGATAGTTGTTCAGGAATTGACTGCGCCGAGCGGGCTTGTCCTCTCGCGGGATCTTGAGCGCGGCGTAGAGATCCTCGCCGGCCCGATAGCGCCGGTCGCGCCATGGCGAGGCCAGCGGGGAGGGGTAGATCGGGTAGTCCGCCGACTCGCCCTCGGGGCGCTCGATGGCGCGCTGGACGACGGCCGCCTTGAGCCGCTCCAGCGCCTCGCCCGAGACCACGCGCAGCCGCCAGGGCTGAAGATTGCCGCCTGACGGCGTGCGCAGCGCCGTCTCCAGCACGCGACGCAGCACGGCCTCGTCCACTGGAGTCGGCAGAAAGGCGCGGACCGATCTGCGCGAGGCGACGGCGTCCGAGACGGTCAGGCTCTTCACAGCGCGCGCGCCACGACTTCCTTCATGATCTCCGAGGTGCCGCCGAAGATGCGGGTGACGCGGGCGTCGCGCCACAGGCGGGCGATCATGTATTCGTTCATATAGCCCGCGCCGCCGTGCAACTGCAGCGCCTTGTCGGCGACCTCGCCCAACAGTTCGGTGTGAAACAGCTTAGCGGCCGAGGCTTCGGCGGGAGTCAGCTCGCCGTTGGCGTGGCGGATGATGGCCCAGTCCAGGTGCGCCCAGCCGACCTGCAACTTGGCGGCCAGGTCGCCCAGGGTGAAGCGGGTGTTCTGCAGGTCGAAGACCGTCTTGCCGAAGGCCTTGCGTTGCTTGGTGAAATCGACGGCCTCGTCAAAGGCGCGCTGGGCTGAGGCCTGGGCTGAAACCGCGATGGACAGGCGTTCTTGCGACAGCTTTCCCATCAGATAGGCGAAGCCCTTGCCCTCTTGGCCCAGCAGGTTCTCGTGCGGGATGCGCACATCGGCGAAGGACAGTTCGGAGGTGTCGGCCGAATGCTGGCCGATCTTGTCCAGGTTGCGTCCGCGCGTGAACCCGGGACGGTCCGCTTCCACAAGGAAGAGGGAGATGCCTTTGGCGCCGGCGCTGGGATCGGACTTGGCGACGACGATGATCAGATCGGCAAGCTGGCCGTTGGTGATGTAGGTCTTGGAGCCGTTGATGATCCAGTCGTCGCCGTCCTTGCGGGCGGTGGTCTGGATGCCTTGCAGGTCCGAGCCGGCGTTGGGTTCGGTCATGGCGATGGCGACGATAGCCTCGCCGCTGATCATGCGCGGCAGCCATTTGGCCCGCTGCTCGTCCGAGCCGTAAGCCACGATGTAGTCGACCACGATGTCCGATTGCAGCGGCAGGCCCGCTGAGGATCCGGCGTAGGCCAGTTCCTCGTCGATGATGGCGTTGTAGCGGAAGTCGAGCCCCAGGCCGCCATGCTCCTCCGGCACGGTGGGGCACAGGAGGCCAGCCTCGCCCGCCGCCAGCCAGAACGCGCGGTCGACAATGCCGTCGACCTCCCATTGCTCCAGCTTGGGGTGGAGTTCCTGGTCGAAAAAGCGCTTCACCTGATCGCGGAAAAGGGCGTGATCTTCGTTGTAGGCGGCGCGATTGGCGACGGGCAGCATGGCGGCTCCTGGGGGCTGCAAAAGGGGTTTGGACAGTCTCTGCCGCAAATTCAATCAATCGACTAGATATGTTCTTGAGCCTGCCCTATCTTTCGCTCAAGTCCGTCGGGACAGGCCGAGCAAACTGGCCGCCGGCGCCCATCGACGGGGAGGAACAGCGTCATGGACTTCGCTAAAGACTATCGAATGACAATCGACGGCGAGGCCGTGCCCGCCGGGGCGACCTTTGATGTCGTCAATCCGGCGACGGGCGAGGTGTTCGCTCAGGCTCCGGCTGCGACGTCGGCCGATCTGGACCGCGCCGTGGCCGCCGCCGCTGCTGCACAGAAGTCCTGGCGCGCCGTGCCTCTGGAGGAGCGCAAGGCCCTGCTGATCAAGGCCGCCGAGGCGATCGAGGCTCATGCTGATGAACTGGGCGAGCTTTTCATGCGCGAGCAGGGCCGCCCGCTGGCGATGGCCCGCGAGGAAGTGAAGGGCGGCGCCGGCTGGCTGCGCGCGACGGCCAAACTCGACATCCCGGTCGAGGTGACTGAGGACAGCAAGCGTCGCCGGGTCGAGGTGCACCACGAGCCGCTGGGCGTTGTCTGCGCCATCGTGCCGTGGAACTTCCCCTTCCTGCTGGCGACGTGGAAGATCGGTCCCGCCTTGATGACCGGCAATACGGTGGTGCTGAAGCCTTCGCCCTTTACCCCGCTGACCACGCTGAAGCTGGGCGAGATCCTGCTGGATGTCTTCCCCAAGGGCGTCCTCAACGTCATCACTGGCGGGGATGAGCTCGGCCCGCTCATGACGTCTCATCCTGGCTTCCAGAAGATCTCCTTCACGGGTTCGACGGCGACCGGCCGACGCGTGATGGAGTCGGCGGCCAAGGATCTGAAGCGCATCACGCTGGAGCTGGGCGGCAACGACGCCGCCATCGTCCTGCCCGACGTGGATGTGGACGAGGTGGCCATGCAGTTGTTCATGGGCGCCTTCTGGAACACGGCCCAGATCTGCGTGGCGACCAAGCGCCTCTATATCCACGAGGACATCTACGACGCCCTGCGCGATAAACTGCACCAGATCGCCCAGACCATTCCGGTCGGCGACGGCGCGACCGAGGGATCGGTCATCGGGCCGGTGCAGAACGGGCCGCAGTTCCGCCGCGTGCAGGAGCTGATCGAGGACAGCCGCAAGAATGGCTACGCGGTGTTGGAGGGCGGCGCTGTCCCGAACAGCGGTTACTTCATCCCGCTGACCCTGGTCGACAATCCGCCGGACGACTCGCGCGTCGTGGTCGAGGAAGCCTTCGGGCCGATCCTTCCGCTGCTGCGCTTCAGCACCATCGATGAAGCGATCGAGCGCGCCAACAACAGCGAGTACGGCCTGGCGGGCGCGGTCTGGTCCAAGGACATCGAGAAGGCCACGGAGGTAGCGCACCGCCTGGAGACCGGGACGGTGTGGATCAACCAGAACCTGCAATCGACGCCCTTCACGCCTCTGGCGGGCCACAAGCAGTCGGGCTTCGGCGTCGAAAACGGTCTGCACGGCCTGATGGAGTTCACCGTGCCCAAGGCGATCTTCATTCCCAAGACCGCCTGATGGACCTCGCGCTCAGCGATACCCAGACCCAGTTGGCCGAAAGCGTGCGCACCTTCATGGCGCGCCTGCCGGCCGGCGGCATGAGCCAAGCGCCCGGCGCGCCGGGACCGACTGTGGTCTGGCGTGAGATGGGCGAGGCTCTGGGCGTCCTGGCCCTGGCCCTGCCTGAGGATCTCGGCGGGCTGGGCGGGGAGGCCGCCGACGTCATGGTGGTGATGGAGGCGTTCGGCGAAGCTCTGTCGACCGAACCCTATCTGGAGACCGTCGTCACAGCGGCGGGCCTGCTGCGTCGCTGCGACCAGCCCCACGCCCGCGCGCTGGCCCAGGCGATCGGGGAGGGGGCGGCCATCGTCGCTCCGGCCTTGACCGAGCCGGCAGGGCGAGGCGATTGGCGCTTCTGTTCAACGCGCGCTGAGCGCGACGGGGCAGGCTGGCGGCTGAGCGGAGGCAAGGGGCTGGTGGCGCCGGGAGCCTCCGCCGAGACGTTGATTGTCGCGGCGCGCACGCGCGGCGCTGACGGCCAAGGCGACGGGCTGTCGCTGTTTCTCGTCGGGCGGGATGCGCCGGGGCTGACCCTGCGCGATGTGGCCACGCTCGACGAGCGTTGGGCGGCCGAAGTCTTGCTGAGCGACGTGGTCCTGCCGCTGGATGCCCTGATCGGCGACGAGCATGAAGCCGGCCCCCTGATCGCCCAGGTTCTGGACGAAGCGACGGCCGCGCTGTGCGCCGAGGCCGTCGGGGTGTTGCGGCGGATGCTGAACGACACCGTGGCCTTCGCCAAGGAACGACGCCAGTTCGGCCAGCCCATCGGCCGTTTTCAGGCCTTGCAGCACCGGATGGCGGACATGTTCATCCAGTTCGAACTGGCGCGCTCGGCGATGCTTTTGGCCACGCTCAGCCTCGACAAGCCGGAGCGCGAACGTGCGATGGCGGTGTCGGCCGCCAAGATCGCGATCAGCGACGCCTGCCGCTTCATCGGCCAGAATGCGGTGCAACTGCATGGCGGTCTGGGCATGAGCCTGGAAACCGAGGTCACGCGCTATTTCAAGCGCGCGACCGTCATCGAAACCCAGCTGGGCGGGCGCGAGCACCATCTTGATCGCAGCCTGGCGCTCGGCGTCCGGGCGGCCTGATCGCCCTGACGCCGGGTCCTGAGGGCATCAGAGGCCCAGCGCGGCCTTGGCGATGATGTTGCGCTGGATCTCGTTCGAGCCGGCATAGATGGAGCCGGCGCGGTCGTTCAGATAGTGGACGCCGGCCAGCGCAGGGAGCAGGGGGCCGGCGACCCCCGCCGCGTGCGGCAGTAGCGCCGCGCCGCCGGGCCGCCCCGCGTCGGGCTGATAGGCCCGGCCCCAGCCGTCTGCGGCCTCCAGCGCCAGTTCGGTGATGTGCTGGCTCAGCTCAGTGCCCAGAACCTTCATCGCCGACGGGCCTGCGGCGGTCAGGGCG
Organism: Brevundimonas guildfordensis; assembly: GCF_014836405.1. Taxonomy (GTDB): domain Bacteria; phylum Pseudomonadota; class Alphaproteobacteria; order Caulobacterales; family Caulobacteraceae; genus Brevundimonas; species Brevundimonas guildfordensis. The sequence goes on from NZ_JACSQU010000001.1 coordinate 49,062, forward strand.
GCGTCGGCCGCGCCGGACATCACGCGGAACTCGAACACCTCCAGCACGGCCAACCGGGCGCGCGCCTCCGCCAGCTTGCGTGCAAAGCCCGGCGTGTCGGCCAGGGGACGGTCGCCGCACAGGCTGCTGCGGGCATAGGCCTCGACGCTATCCAGCCGCTCTTGCAACTCCGGCGCGTAGGCGACGCCGCCGCGTTCGAACTCGAGAAGATATTTGGCCACGGTCCAGCCTTGGCCGATCTGCCCGACGACATTCGCCTTGGGCACGCGTACCTGGTCGAAGAAGACCTGATTCTGGATGTGCTCGCCGGACGGGGCGACGATCGGCCGAACGGAAATGCCGGGCGTGGTCATGTCGATCAGAACGAAGGTGATGCCCTTCTGCGGGCGATCTTCCTTGGACGTCCGCACCAGGCAGAAGATCCAGTTCGCTTGGTCCGCGTGGGTGGTCCAGATCTTGGTGCCTGTGCAGACCAGATCGTCGCCGTCGATGCCGGCTTCCATCTGCAGCGAGGCGAGGTCCGACCCGGCTTCAGGTTCGGAATACCCCTGGCACCAGAAATGCTCGCCGTTGAGCATCCGGGGCAGGAAGTAGGCCTTCTGGGCGTCGGAGCCGTAGCCGATCAGGGCGGGCCCGCACATCTGGACGCCCATGGGGGAAATCGGCGGGGCTCCCGCCGCGACGCGCTCGCGAGTGAAGATGTACCGCTGCAGCACGGACCAGCCGCAGCCGCCGTACTCGATCGGCCAGGCCGGGGCCACCCAGCCCTTCTGATGCAGGATCGCCTGCCACTTCATCGAGGCGTCGTGCTGGGCGTAGACACTGGTCATCAGGCGCCCCGCAGCACGGATTTCTTCGGTCAGATTGTCGTGCAGGAAGGCCCGCACTTCATCGCGAAAAGTCAGGTCGGCGGGTGACCAGTTCAAATCCATCGGGCGGTCCTGTGCTTGCCGCTTGATCGGCCGATTAAAACTAAGTATCCAATTAACTGAAATAGGGGTGCGCGACAAGGTCGGGTGCTCCGCGCGTCGCCGTTGCGGCCATGCGAATACCCTTACGAGCCCATCGGGAGGCGGCGTGTCAGTACCCACCAATTCCATTTCCTCCCTCGAACGCCGCGGCGACGTCGGCGTCCTGACGATCAACTCGCCTCCGGTGAACGCTTTGGGTCAGGCGGTGCGCGCGGCCCTGCGCGATGGGTTGAGCGCCCTGATCGCCGACGATGCGGTCAAGGCGGTGGTCATCCGGTGTGACGGCCGCACCTTCTTCGCGGGCGCCGACATCAGCGAGTTCGGCAAGCCGTTCGTCGAGCCTGATCTGAATGTCGTCTTCGACATCATCGAAGCCTCGGCCAAGCCGGTGGTCGCGGCGATCCACGGCACGGCCCTGGGCGGCGGCTTCGAGGTGGCGCTGGCCTGCCACTACCGCGTCGCGGCGGCGTCGGCCAAGGTCGGCCTGCCGGAGGTGGCGCTGGGGTTGCTGCCGGGCGCCGGCGGCACCCAGCGGGCGCCGCGTCTGGCCGGCGTCGAGGCGGCGCTGGACCTCATCATCAGCGGACGTCCGGTCAAGGCCGACACGGCGCTGGAGATGAAGCTGATCGACGCTGTCGCGTCTGACGCCGGGCTGGTGGACGAAGCGGTTCAGTTCGCCGAAGGCTTGATCGCGGACAGCGCGCCTCTGCGGCGCGTGCGCGATATGGAGGTCGATCTCCAGAGCGACGCCGCGCGCGCCGTCATCGCCGCCTACCAGGAAAAGAACGCCCGCCTGTTCCGCGGCCCGGTCGCGCCGACCAATATCGCCAAGGCGGTCGAAGCGGCGGCGACGCTGCCATTCGAGGCTGGGTTGAAGCGCGAGGCAGAGCTCTTCGAAGAGCTGATGGAGGGCCGCCAGTCGGGCGCCCAACGCCATATCTTCTTCGCCGAGCGCGCGGCGGGCAAGGTGGCGGGCCTGTCCCGCGATGTGCAGCCGGTCGCCATCCAGTCCGTCGCAGTTCTCGGCGCGGGGACGATGGGGACGGGGATCGCCACCGCCTTCCTGTCGGGCGGCTATGAGGTCACTCTGATCGACCTCAACCCTGAGGCGGTCGAGCGGGCTCAGGGTCGGATCTACAAGACCCTGGACGGTCTGGTGTCCAAGGGCCGTCTGTCGTTCGGGGCCGCTGCAGCTCAGAAGAGCCGGCTGGTCATCGACAGCAGCCTGGACGCCGTCGCTTCCGCCGATCTCATCGTCGAGGCGGTCTATGAGAATCTTGATCTGAAGAAGGACGTGTTCCGCCAGTTGGATTCGCGGGCCAAGGCGGACGCCGTGCTGGCCAGCAACACCTCCTTCCTCGATTTGAACGCCATCGCGGCCGTGACCTCACGGCCCGAACGGATCATCGGCCTGCACTTCTTCGCCCCGGCCAACATCATGCGTCTGCTGGAGGTGGTGCGCGGCTCGGCCACGGCGCCGGAGATCGTGGCGACGGGCATGGCCCTGGGCAAGAAGCTGGGCAAGGTGGCGGTTCTGTCGGGCGTCTGCGACGGCTTCATCGCCAACCGCGCCATGGCGCCGCGTGTCACGGCGGCGGAGAAACTGATCCTGGAAGGCCCCATGCCCTGGGACGTCGACCGGGTGATGACCGCCTACGGCTTCCCGATGGGGGTGTTCTCCATGCTGGATCTGGTCGGCCTGGACGTGATCGGCTGGGACCGCGAGAATTCGGCCGGGCGCACTGTTCAGGAAGTCCTGTGCGAGCGGGGGCACTGGGGCCAGAAGACCGGCCAGGGCTATTACGTCTACGACGAAAACCGTCGGGCGACGCCGTCGGACGAGGCGGCGGAGGTCATCGCCGGGTTCGCAGACAAGACTCCGGTGGCGATGGATGACGAGGCCCTGCTGGAGCGCCTGCTCTATCCGGTGGTGAACGAGGGCGCGAAGATCGTCGAAGAGGGGATCGCCCAGCGCGCCTCGGACGTCGATGTGGCGCTGGTCACCGGCTACGGCTGGCCGGTCTGGACCGGCGGTCCGATGTTCTGGGCCGACACCGTCGGGCTGGACAAGGTCATAGCGGGCCTCGAGCGCACGCTCGGTCCCGACGCCGTCTCGCCGCTGCTCCGCAGGACGGCGCAGCAGGGCCAGGCCCTGGCTGAACAGACCGCTCCTCACTGATCGATTGCATTTGAGGCGCCTGTAGCGGGCGCCAGGAGAACCCCATGGGTGAAGCCTATATCGTCGCCGCCGCGCGCACGGCCGGGGGCCGTCGCGGCGGCCGTCTCAAGGATTGGCACCCCGCCGATCTGGGCGCTGTGGTTCTGGACGCACTGGTCGAGCGCAGCGGGATTGATCCGGCCCTGATCGAGGACGTCATCCTGGGCTGCGTCAGCCAGGTCGGCGAACAGTCGATGTCGATCGCGCGCAACGTGGTCCTGGCGTCCTCGCTGCCGGAAAGCGTGCCGGCCGTCAGCATCGATCGCCAATGCGGCTCCTCGCAGCAGGCGCTCCATTTCGCGGCTCAGGCCGTGATGAGCGGGACGATGGACGTGGTGATCGCCGCGGGCGTCGAGAGCATGACGCGCGTCCCCATGGGCCTGCCGACAGCCCTTCCCGCCAAGAACGGCTTTGGCGATCCGATGTCGCCAGGGATGGCTGCGCGCTATCCGGGCGTCGTCTTCTCTCAGTTCGACGGGGCCGAGGCGATCGCGGTCAAGCATGGCTTCGACCGCGAGGCGATGGATCGCTTTGCGCTGGAAAGCCACCAGCGGGCCACGCGCGCACAAGACGAGGGAGCCTTCGACGCCGAGATCGTCGGGCTCGATTACGTCGATGCCGAGGGGCAGACGCAGAGGCATCTCACCGACGAGGGCGTGCGCCGCACAGCGACGCTGGACGGCATCGCCGGCCTGCAACCCATCCTCGAAGGGGGCCGTCTGTCGGCCGGCAGCGCCAGCCAGATCTGCGACGGTTCGGCGGGACTGCTGGTGGTCAACGAGCGTGGCCTGAAGGCCCTCGGCGTCGAGCCTCTGGCCCGGGTCCACCAGATGACGGTCATCGGCGAAGACCCGGTCATCATGCTGGAAGCGCCGATCAACGCCACGCGCCGCGCCCTGCAGCGCGCGGGTCTGAAGATCGAGGATATCGGCCTTTACGAGGTGAACGAAGCCTTCGCCTCGGTGCCTCTGGCCTGGCTCAAGGAGGTCGGCGCCGACCCGGCCCGGCTGAACGTCAATGGCGGCGCCATCGCCCTGGGGCATCCGCTGGGGGCCTCGGGCGCCAAGCTGATGACCACCCTGATCCACGCTCTGCGGGCGCGCGGCGAGCGCTACGGGCTGCAGACCATGTGCGAAGGCGGCGGCCTGGCCAACGTCACCATCATCGAAGCGCTTTGATCGCGCCCCCAATCAGCAGGAGAAGACCATGAAACTGGACGGTAATTCGGCAGTCGTGACCGGCGGGGCCAGCGGCCTGGGCGCCGCGACCGCGCGCGCCCTGGCGGCGCAGGGCGTAAAGGTCGCCATCTTCGACCTCAACGCCGAGCAGGGCGAGGCGGTGGCGGCCGAGATCGGCGGCGTCTTCTGCGCCGTCAACGTCACCGACGACGCTTCGGTCGACGCGGGTTTTGAAAAGGCCCGCGCCGCCCACGGCCAGGAACGGATCCTGATCAACTGCGCTGGCACCGGGAACGCCTTCAAGACCGCCTCGCGCCATCGCGAGACTGGCAAGATCAGCCACTTCCCGATCGAGGAGTTCGATCGCATCATCCAGATCAACCTGGTCGGCACCTTCCGTTGCGTGGCCAAGTCGGCGGCGGGCATGCTGACGCTGGACGTCCAGGAGGACGGCGAGCGCGGCGTCATCGTCAACACGGCCTCCGTGGCGGCCGAAGACGGCCAGATGGGCCAGGCCGCCTATTCGGCGTCGAAGGCCGCCGTCGTCGGCGTCACCCTGCCGATCGCACGGGACCTGATGAGCGAGGCGATCCGCGTCAACACCATCCTGCCGGGCATCTTCAACACGCCGCTGATGAACGCCGCCCCAGACAATGTGAAAGAGGCCCTGGCCGCCAGCGTCCCCCATCCGAAGCGTCTGGGCAATCCGGCGGAATACGCCAGCCTGGCCGTCGAGATGTGCCGCAACGGCTATTTCAACGGCGAGGACGTCCGCCTGGACGGCGCCATCCGCATGGCTCCGCGCTGATCGGACGGATAAGCTGAATTGAAGAGGCCGCCCCGGAACGTTCCGGGGCGGCCTTTTTTGTCGGGCGTCAGTGAGGGGCGGCGAGGGTCTCGCGCTTGATCTTCTTGGCCAGGCTCCATTTGTGAACCTCGGTCGGCCCGTCGTAGATGCGGAAGGCGCGAACCTCTCTGAAGATCTGTTCGACCACGGTGTCGCCTGAGACGCCGGTGCCGCCTAGGACCTGGACGCAGCGGTCGGCGATACGGAACAGGGCTTCGGACACCGCCACCTTGGCCATGGAGCTTTCCGCCGTGCCCAGCACGCCGGTGTCGAGCACGCCGGCGCACCAGTCGATCATCAGCTCAGCCTGTTTCAGCTCGATCAGATTGTCGGCCAGCATGAAGCCGACGCCTTCATGATCGATCAGCGGCTTGCCGAAGGCCTGGCGCTTGACGGCATAGGCCGAGGCGATCTCGTGGGCGCGGCGACAGCTGCCGAGCCAGCGCATGCAGTGGGTCAGGCGGGCGGGGGACAGGCGCACCTGCGCATATTTGAAGCCCTGGTGCGGTTCGCCCAGAATCTGGTCGGCCGGCACGCGCAGGTTCTCGATCTTCAGGATGGAGTGGCCGCCGGGCATGGAGCTGTCGATCGTGTCCAGCACTCGTTCCAGCTGGATGGCGGGGTCAGGCAGGTCGACCAGGAACATGGTGGCCGCGACCTTGCCGTCGCCAGCATCGGTCCGGGCCATGATGATGCCGACCTTGGCGCCGACGGCGCCGGTGATGAAGGCTTTGCGGCCGTTGATGACCCAGTGGTCACCGTCCTGAACGGCGGTGGTCTGGATCATCGAGGGGTCGGCGCCGGCGCCGCCGTCGGCGGCGGGCTCGGTCATGAAGAAGGCCGAGCGGGCCGTACCCGCGACCAGCGGGGCGAGGAAGCGCGCCTTCTGAGCCTCATTAGCCACCCTGCCCAGCATGTAGATATTGCCTTCGTCGGGCGCCATCACATTGAGCGCGACGGGGCCGAGCGGCGAGACACCGGAAGCCTGCAGCACCAGGGCCGTCGCGCGGTGCGACAGATGCGATCCGTCGGCCCCGATGTGCGGCGTCAGCAGGCCGGCTTCGCGAGCTTTGTCGCGCATCTCGGCGACCAACTCTTCAGTCGGGCCGTGGGCATCGGCGCGGGTGTCCTTCTCATAGGGGATGATGGTTTCGCGCACGAAGGCTTCAACCCGAGCGGCGATCTCGCGTCCCTTGTCCAGGTCGTCATGAATCATGTGGTTTCTCCGGTCTGGGCCCAGGCCAGCGCCGCCAGCGCGGGCATGTTGTCGGCCATGGTTTGGGCATGGGCGGAGGCGGCGGTGCCGCGGGCGATCCGCCCCTTGATGCCGTGGAAGATCGCCGCCAGACGGAACATGTTGAAGGCCATGTAGAAACGCAGTTCGCGTTCAGTCGGCAGGGACACGTTCATCCGGTCGCAATAGGCGGCGAGGTAGTCCGCCTCGCTGGGTATCCCCAGAGCCTGCAGATCGGCGCCGGCGAAGCCGCCGATCATCTGCGGCGGCAGGCGGTACATCATCAAATGATAGGTGAAATCGCCCATCGGGTGGCCGAGCGTCGACAACTCCCAGTCCAGCACGGCCCTGACCTGGGGGCCGTCCGGCGCGAAGATCAGGTTGTCCGCGCGGAAGTCGCCATGCACCACGCTGGCGGCGCCGTCGTCCTCGGGCAGATGATCGGGTAGCCAGGCGACCAGACGATCCATGTTCGGGTCGCGTCCGGCCAGGTCGTCTTCCTGATACTGGCGCGACCAGCGCTGGACCTGCCGGGCGAAGAAGTTGCCGGGACGCCCATAGTCCGCCAGGCCGAGCGCCTGAATATCCAGACTGTGCAGCCGGGCGATGGTGGCGTTCAGGGCGTCGAAATGGGCGGCCCTTTGGTCGGGGGTCAGATCGGGCAGGGTGGGGTTCCAGAAGATGCGGCCCTCGACCATCTCCATCACATAGAAGGGCGTGCCGATGACGGCGTCGTCCTCGCACAGGGCCAGCGGCGCCGGGACGGGAAAGCCGGCCGCATGCAGGGCCGAGATGACGCGGTGTTCGCGCTCGACCGCATGGGCGCCTTTCAGCAGCGGCCCGTCCGGTTTGCGGCGCAGCACGTAGGATTTACCAGGCGTGTCAATGCGATAAGTCGGATTGGACTGACCGCCGTTGAACTGGTTCACAGTGATCGGATAGCGAAAATCCGGCGCGTGTCGCTCCAGCCATGCTGTTAAAGCGGCGATGGGCAATTCATAGCCTGGCCTGACCGTCGCCGCGCCTTCGAAAACGTCCAACTGGGTGACTCCGGCTAGTTTTAATCACTCAGCTAAGGCTGTAGCTGCTCGACAGGCTGGTTTCAACGGGTGATCCGAGAGATGCGCCTAAAGTGAACTCCTGCGCCGCGACAAAAACGAGCGTTGCTAAGGATTGGATGAAATGTAATCAATCGAACAAATAAATTGTCGGAGCGGTTGTGGCGGATGGACGAGCTTAAAAAGGCGGGGCCGCCGGGTCCGCAAGGCATCATTGCTGAGCTGCTGCAGGCGAGGCGGCCGATGATCGTGATCGTGCTCGGTATGGCCGTCGGCGTCCTGCCCGTCTATTCGATCGGGGCGTTTGTCGCGCCGATCGCGGCGGAAATGTACTGGGCCGACACCCAGGTGATCGGGTGGGCGCTCGCCCACGCTGTCGGCGCAGTGCTCGCGGCGCCGTTTATCGGGTTGCTCTCCGATCGTTTAGGGCCGCATCGGGTCGTGATGACCGGTCTGGTGCTCTTGGCGGCGGCGTTGTTCGCCAGCGCCTTGCTGCCGCCCATTCTGCCGTTGCTTTACCTGTCCGGTTTCGCGGTTGGCGCGGCGGCGGTCAGCGTGAGCGGCATCACCCTTGGCCGGATTATAGCGGGCCTGTTCGATAAGGGGATGGCGACGGCCTTTGGCCTGATGTCGTGCGGCATCGGGCTTAGCGCCGCTCTCGGGCCCCGTCTGATGCAAGCGACGATCGACGCCGAAGGGTGGCGCCTGGCGTTTCTGGCGGCTGGCGTCGCGCCGCTGTTGGTCCTGCCGGTAGCCTGGCGTTGGCTGCGTGCTCGTCCTTCCCGGCAGGGGGCTCAGCCGGGCGTCGTCCGGGAGGAGGCGGGCCATACCTTACGAACCGTGGTTGGGCTTCCCGTCTTCTGGGTCCTGGGGATCGGGACGGTGCTCTATGGCCTGTGCGCCGGCGGCATGGCGGTGAACCTGATACCCTACCTGACGAGCGAAGGCGTAAGCCGGGCCGACGCCGCCACGGTTCTGGGGCTGCTGGGGCTTTCGACGATGGCCGGGCGGTTCCTGACCGGTGTGCTGATCGACCGCTTTCAACTGAATGCAGGCCTGTTCATGACTGGGGCGCTGATCGTGCAGGCGGCGGCGTTCGCGGTGCTGGCGTTGACCTCGACGCAGTATATGGTGGTCGCCATTCTGGTCTTCGGCCTGACCATGGGGGCTGAGGCGGATTGCGTCGCTTACAGCACGGCCAAACTGTTCGGCCGGCGGGCGTTCAGCGCCATCTTTGGCGTCGTGGGCTATGCGATGCTCTACATCGGCACGGGGGTTGGTCCGGTGCTGTTCAGCGTGGTGCGCCACATGACCGACAGCTACGCATCCGCCCTCTACGTCTGGGCCGCCATCGCCGCCGCCGGCATCCCGCTGTTCCTGATCGTCAGCCGAGCGCTCGCGACGGGCCGAACGCTGGCGTCTGCTCCGCGACCTCTGATGGCGGAGGCCTGAAGAGAGGACGCGAGGCTTAGCGGTAATCGGCTGGGTCGATGTTGAGGCGCTTGAACTTCCCGTAAAGCGTCTTTCGAGGCGTCGCGAGGCGGGCGATGACCTCGGAGACGTTGCCATGAGCGGCTTCCAAAGCCTCGCGGATCACGGCCGCTTCGAAGGCGTCCACCCGGTCTGTGAGGCTTTGAGGGGACCGGGACGCGGGGGCGTCGTCGTCAGGGGCATCGACCAGGGTGCTGAGCGCGAAATTGCGCAGCTCCCGTACATTGCCGGGCCAGCTGTGCTCCATGAGATGCCGGCGAATGCGGTCCGACACGGTGAATGCGTCTTTGTCAGACGGCCGCTTTCGGTCTGCCAAGAAGTGCGCGAAGAGCGGAAGGATGTCCTCTCGCCGCTCGCGCAATGGAGGCATCCGCAGGCGCACGACGTTCAGCCGATAGAAAAGGTCGGGACGAAAAGCCCCCTCGCTCGCAGCGCTTTCCAGATCCCGTTTCGAGGCCGCGATCACCCGGATATCAATAGGGTAGGGCTCGCCGCCCGGTGTCAGGGTACGTTCTTCGAGGACCCGCAGCAGCTTGACCTGCACCGCAGGGCTCATGCTGTCGATTTCATCAAGGAACAGGGTGCCCTTGTCCGCAGCCTCGATCCGGCCGACCTGGGCGCTTCGTCGATACCCTGAGCCATCCAGCGTCTGACCGAACAGTTCGACTTCGGCGAAATGATCGGGGATGGCGCCGCAGTTGACGGGCACGAAGCTCCGGCCGCGTCGCTTGCTGAGTCGATGCAGGGTCAGAGCCGCCAACTCCTTGCCCGTGCCGGTCTCGCCTTCCACCAGAACATCCAGGTCCGATGCCGCGATCCGGGCGATGGACTCCCGCAGGGCGATCATGGCCGGACTTTCTCCGATCAGCAGGGTGTTGGCGTGGGCGGCGGCTTCGGTTGCCGCGCGCAGAGCTCGGTGCGCTAGGGCTCGGGTTCGATAGTCCTGCGCCTGATTCACGGCGTTGATCAGCCGCTCCATGGCGAAGGGTTTCGTCAGAAAATCGAAGGCGCCGTCCTGCAGCGCCTGAACCGCCATCGGGACATCCGCATGCCCGCTGATCAGAATGACTGGTATCTGCGGATCCAGGGCGCGAATGCGCGAAAACAGCTCAAGTCCGTCCATTCCGGGCATGCGGATGTCGGAGATCACCACGCCGCGGAACTGAGGGGTCAGGCCGGCCAAAGCCTGGGCGGCGTCTGGCAGAGCCTGGACAGCGATGCCTTCAAGGTCCAGCGCATCGACAAGCGCCCGCCGCAACTCGGCGTCGTCTTCGATGAAAAGGACTGAGGGAGGCGTTTCCAGAGTCGTCATGCGCGTCTCAATCGAACACAGAATGCTGCGCCGCCCAAGGGCGAAGCAACGAGAGAAAGCGAGCCGCCGAACTCCCGCGCGATGTCGCGGGCGATGCCGAGGCCGAGGCCCAGGCCGGTCGGCTTGCTGGTGACGAACGGGGTAAACAGCGACCCCGCGAGGTCCGGCGCGATGCCCGGACCGTTGTCGGCGATGCTAATGGCGATGTCATCGTCGCCTACTTCCAGCAGGACGGCGATGTTCGGGGCCGGTCGACCCTCGAGGGCGTCGGCGGCGTTTTGGATCAGGTTGATGAAGATCTGCTCCAGTCGCATCTTGTCGGCGCTGACGCGCAGAGTCTGCGTGGGCGGAGTCCAGTCCAGGCGGATGCCGGCGGTCCGCAAGCGGTCGCCGATGAGAAGCAGGGCGCCATCCAACGCCTCGTTCAGGCTCACCTCGTCCACAAGCGGCGTTCGCTTGCGGGAGAAGGAGCGGAGTTCTGTCGTGATCCGGGCGACTCGGTCGGTCAAGCTGACGATGGACGACAGGTCGTCCTGCACCTTGGCGATGGAACCGCGCTGCAGATATCGCACGCCGTTTTCAGCGAAGGCGCGGATCGCGGCGATCGGCTGGTTAATCTCGTGGGCGACCCCAGCCGTCACTTGGCCAATAAGGCCAAGCCGGTTGGCCTGAGTCAGTTCTTCGCTGGCGGCGCGCCACCGACGGTCGGCCTCTAGACGCCCTTGTGATTCCTCGCGCAGGCGTCGATTGGCGTCGCGCAACTCGCTGGTGCGGGCGTCGACTTCCTCCTCCAGGGCCTGACGGGCGCGAACCTGGGCCAGGCGGCCCATGTGAATGCGCCAATAGGCGGCGAAGACCATGAGCGCGGCGGCCAGGATGGCGAAAACGACCAGACGCGCCTGCAGGCTGGCGCTTCTGTACGCGGGCTCCAGAGACGCCACGTGCAACAGGGATGCGCCGTCGATGGCTGAAGCCGTCCTCGCTTGGCGAAACCGGCCTTGGGCGTCAGCCATGCTGAGGTCTCCCTCATCGTTCTGCTGGAACCTGAGCGGCGACAGCGGCAGGGAGGCGAACTGAAGGGCGCTGCGGATGCCCTGATGGTCTTCGGGCGTGAGCGGACGAGTGGCGCGAAACCGCCACGGGTCGTGGTCTGTGATGATGACGACGCCGCGAGGGTCGACGACCAGGGTATGCTCGGTCGTTCCACTCCACTGCGCCTCCAGATCGGCGAAATCGATCTTGACGACAATGACGCCCAGGGTTCGAGCGCCGTCGTCGATCCTGCGGGCGATGAAGAAACCTGGACGCCCTGTGACCGAGCCGACCGCAAAGAGTTCGGCTTCGCCATTGGCCATGGCGTTGAGGAAATACGGGCGATAGCTGAAATTCTGTCCGACGAAGCTTCCGGGCTCGTTCCAGTTGTTCGCCGCCAATGTCAGGCCGTTCGGCGCGATGACATAGATGGCCGCGGCGTCGGTCCGTTCCGCCAGCAGCTCCAGTTTTCCGTTCAGTCGCGCCACTGGCTCGGGGCGGGCGTCGCTGAGCACCGCGTGGACGTCGGGGTATTCGCTCAGAACCAGGGGAAGGAGGCGGAATTTCTGGAGCGCCCCGGCCAGCTGACGCGCACGCTTGTCCGCCTGCTCTGCCGCGGCGGCGTCTGTCGCCAATCGGGCCTGACGCGCCGCCCAATAAGCGCCGCTCCAGACCGCCAGTCCGCACCCCAGCAGCAGGCCGATCGCCATCAGCGTCAACATGCGGTGGCGCGGCTGCAGGGCGTTTTGCACGGAACTGTGTGGTTTGCGGGACAAGTGGCGGTCTCACGTGGGCGCTTTTCGGCACGGCCGAGCGGCGCAGAATCGGGGCTAGGTAGGCATTAAAGCTAAGAAAAACATCGTGTTGTGAAGTATTTGTGAGGCCGCGTTGCCGCGCCGATCGTCCCCATGACTATCATTCTTCATCAAGCCGTCGCAGAGCGGTTTAGGGGTTTGGGGGAGCGGTATGCCAGATTTGATGAGCCGGGATCATTTCGATTGCAAGAATAGATTCTCCCGGAGCTAGTGATATGTCTTCAATGACTAACGCGCGCCGCCTAAAAAACATTATAGGTGGCTCGACGGGCAATCTAGTCGAGTGGTTTGACTGGTACGCCTATGCAGCGTTCGCGCTTTATTTTGCGCCTGTGTTTTTCCCGAGCGATGATGGAACAGCCCAACTCCTAGGCGCCGCGGCCGTCTTTGCGGTGGGTTTCTTGATGCGGCCCATCGGCGCCTGGATCATGGGGGTCTACGCTGACAGGCGAGGCCGCAAGGCCGGCCTGACCTTGTCGGTCACCCTGATGTGCGCCGGATCCTTGCTGATCGGCTGCACCCCGGGCTACGCGCAGATCGGCATCGCCGCGCCGGCTCTGCTGCTGGTCGCTCGACTGCTGCAGGGCATCAGCGTCGGCGGGGAATATGGCTCTTCAGCCACCTACCTGTCCGAGATGGCGACGGCGAAGAACCGCGGCTTCTGGTCCAGTTTCCAGTATGTGACCCTGATCTCGGGCCAGCTTTTGGCTTTGCTGTTGCTCATCGTGCTGCAGGCGGTGATGACGGATGAGGCTCTGAGCGCCTGGGGTTGGCGCATTCCCTTCTTTGTCGGGGCGGCTCTGGCCGTCGTCGTGTTCTGGTTGCGCCGGGGTCTGGATGAGACCAACGCCTTCAAGGCGGAAGATACCCGCGCTGCGCCGAAATCCAGCGCCATGCTGCTGATTCTCAAGCATCCGAAAGAAGCGCTTCTGGTGATGGGGCTGACGGCTGGGGGCACGCTCGCCTTCTATACGTACACGACCTATCTGCAGAAATTCCTGGTCAACACTTCGGGCTTTTCCAAGGACGCAGCCACCCAGATCAGCGCTGCGGCCCTCCTGGTCTTCATGCTGTTGCAGCCAGTTGTCGGGGCCCTGTCGGACCGGATCGGCCGGCGTCCGGTGATGATCGCCTTCGGGGTCATGGGGGTGCTCTTCACGGTGCCGATCATGTCGGCTCTGGCCACGGTGAACAGCGCGCCGGCAGCCTTCGCCCTGGCTCTTGCGGCGCTAGTGATCGTGTCCGGCTACACCGCCATCAACGCCGTGGTGAAGGCCGAACTGTTCCCCGCGCATGTGCGTGCCTTGGGCGTGGCTCTGCCCTACGCCATCGCCAACGCCCTGTTCGGCGGTACGGCCGAGTACGCCGCCTTGTGGTTCAAGTCTCAGAATAACGAGAGCGCCTACTTTTGGTACGTGACGGTCATGATCGGTCTATCGCTCATCGTTTTTGTTTTCATGAGAGATACTAAACATACGAGCATGATTACTCACGATTGAAATCAGTATTGACGAGCGTAATCACAAAAACCCGGCTGCGCAGCGAGGGGCTGTAACGCAAGTTCGGAGTGGGAGGGACTGAGCGATGATTAGGGATTTCAGTGAAGTTGGCTTGAAAGCGGCGAGCCTGGCGTCAGCCAGTCTGCTCAGCCTGACGGCGGGGGCGGCGTTCGCGCAGGATCGAGCGCAGCCTGAAACCGCCGAGGCCGCGCGGGTGGACGATATCATCGTCACCGGCGTGCGCGGAGCGCCGCGTACGGCGATCGAGAGCCCGACGCCCATCGACGTGTTCAACGCCGAGCAGTTGCAGCAGGGGGCCCAGACCGGCGTGTTCGAGTCGGTGCGTTACCTGGTGCCGTCCTTCAACCTGCCGGCGCGGTCGGGCGGCGGCAGCTCCACGGTCATCGCTACCGGAGCGCTGCGGGGCCTGAATCCGGATCAGACGCTGGTGCTGGTCAATGGGAAGCGTCGTCACCGCACGGCGCTGATCAACTCGGTTTCGACGCTCTACAACGGCTCGGTCGGGGTCGACCTGAACATGATCCCGTCCAGCGCCATCGCTCGCGTCGAGGTGCTGCGCGACGGGGCCGCCGCCCAGTACGGCTCGGACGCCGTGGCCGGCGTCATCAACGTCATGCTGAACTCCAGCGCCCAGGGCGGCAGCATTTCGGTGGCTCATGGCCGCAACTTCGATCGCAATGACGGCCGCTATGTGAACCTGGACGCTAACCTCGGTCTGGCGCTGGGCGAGGACGGCTTCCTGAACCTGTCGTACAGCTTCATGGATCGCGGCGCGTCGAACCGGGCGGAGCGCATCGCCGATTCCGTGCGCCTGTATCCGCTGTTGCCCAACGGTTCGCGCGACCCGCGCGAAGCGGTCATCGACCGGATGGTGACGACCAACTACGGCACCATGCCTCAGGTCTCCAATGTTTTCGGGGCGAACGCGGCCTATACGGTCAGCAACGAACTCGAGCTCTACGCCTTCGGCACCTATGGTCAGCGCAAGTCCGACCTGAGCTGGACGTGGCGGCCGCCGACGGACATCACCGTCTTGCCCGAGATCGCGCCGGACGGCCTGCGCACCCTGACGGTCATCAAGGACAAGGACTATGAGGCGGTCGCCGGTGCGCGGGGCGCGCTGGGCGGCTGGGATTGGGACCTATCGACGGGCTACGGCACGAACGTTTCGGACTGGGAGAACTACAGCCTGAACGCCAGTCTGGGGCCGAGCAGTCCGCGCCATTTCTACATCGGACAGCTGGCTTCGGCCGAGTGGGTCAATGCTCTGGATGTGACGCGCGGTTTCACGCTCGAGAACGCGGGCGAGTTGCAGGTGTCCTTCGGCCTGCAGCACCGCTGGGAGAACTACACGATCAAACAGGGGGACGAGGCGAGCTGGATTCAGGGCGATTACGTCCGCCCGCCGGGCCAGCCCTTCGCGGGTCAGCCCCTGCCTCCCGGCACCCAGTCCACGCCGGGTTTCCGTCCCGAGGACGAGGCTGACGTCAGCCGCAACAACTATAGCGTCTATGGCGAGCTGGGCTGGAATCCGACCGAGCGGTTCTATCTCGGCGGGGCTGTGCGCTACGAGAATTTCGACGACTCGGCCGGCGACACCACCATCTACAAGGTCAGCAGCAGGTATGAGTTGAACGACTGGGCCGCTCTGCGCGCTTCGTTCAACACGGGCTTCCGCGCTCCCAGCCTAGCGCAGCAGGCCTATTCCGCCACCACCAGCCAGTTGCGCGACATCCGGGGCACCGGGGTCGCCGAGTCCCTGCGGTTGAAGAACTTCCAGGTCAACTCGCCGGAAGCGATCGCCCTGGGCGCCAAGCCGCTTACGCCGGAAATGTCGGAGAACCTGAGCGTGGGCTTCACCTTGACGCCCTTCTCGAACTTCGTCCTGACGTTTGACGCCTACCAGATCGACGTGGCCGACCGCATCGCCGTCACCACGACCTTCTCGCCGATCGATACGCGCCTGTCGGCGGACGGGGTGACGACCATCGGCCAGCAGTTGCAAGCCATCATGGTGGCCAACGGCCTGTCGCCGGATGTCAGTGGTCAGTACTACACCAACGCCATCGACACCCGGACGCGCGGCTTCGACATCGTCGCCACCTACAAATACGGCACGGTCGACTTCGGCGATTTCGATTTCAGCTTCGGCTACAATCAGAACGAAACCGAGATCACCGGCATCATCGACAACCCCCCGGAGCTGGCGGCGCTGGGCGATATCGTCATCTTCGACCGCAGCAAGCAGGCGGCGCTGACGGAATCCCTGCCGAAATCCAAGATCTCGCTCAACACCGGCTGGGCGCTGGATCGGCTTAGCGCCAACCTGCGTCTGACGCGGTTCGGCGAATACACCACGCGGCACTCGTCCAATCCGGCATTGGACAACGACATCGACGCAGCGTGGATCACCGATCTGCAGGTCAACTACGACGTGACGGACGCCGTTCGCGTGACGCTGGGCGCCAACAACATCTTCAACGTCTACCCGACCAAGATTCAGGAGCCTTCGGCCAACCTGGGCAACGGCATGTACAGCGGGCTTGCGCCGTTCGGCTTTACCGGCGGATCCTGGTTCGTGCGCGCCGCCTACAAGTGGTGATCAAGGGGAACGTCCGGAGGCGTCGCGCCGCGACGTCTCCGGGTCTGGGTGAGAGGGGAAAATTCATGCTGAGAGTTCTGCACCGGGCGACATCGGCCCTGGTTATGGCGACGGCGATCGGCCTTGCGCCGAGCGCCGCCTTTGCGCTGGCCGAGCCGACCTCGACGGCGCAGGCGCCGCTTGCGACCTATAAACCGAGAAGCAATGAGATCCTGTGGGACGGCTACGGCGTCCCCCATGTCTATGGAGTCGACGCGCCGTCGGTCTTCTACGGCTACGGCTGGGCCCAGGCGCGCAGCCACGGCGACAACATCCTGCGCCTGTATGGAGAAGCGCGGGGCAAGGGGGCCGAATACTGGGGCGCGGATTACGAACAGACGACCGTCTGGCTGCTGACCAACGGCGTGCCCGAGCGCGCCCAGCAGTGGTATGCGCAGCAGTCGCCTGACTTCCGCGCCAACCTCGACGCCTTCGCGGCGGGCATCAACGCCTATGCGCAGCAGAACCTGGACGACATCTCGCCCGAGGTGCGGCAGGTGCTGCCGGTCTCCGGCGCCGACGTGGTGGCGCACGCCCATCGCCTGATGAACTTCCTTTATGTCGCGTCGCCGGGCCGCACCCTGGGCGAGGGCGACCCGCCGGATCTGGCCGATCAGGGCTCCAACTCCTGGGCGGTGGCGCCGGGCAAGACGGCCAGTGGGAGCGCCCTGCTGCTGCAGAACCCGCACCTGTCCTGGACGACGGACTACTTCACCTACTACGAGGCGCATCTCGTCACGCCGGACTTCGAAATCTATGGCGCGACCCAGATCGGCCTGCCGGTCATCCGCTTCGCCTTCAACCAGCGGATGGGCATCACCAACACGGTCAACGGCATGCTGGGGGCCACGAACTATCGGCTGACGCTGCAGGACGACGGCTATCTTTATGACGGTCAGGTGCGGCCGTTCGAGCGGCGTCAGGCTTCGTATCGCCTGCGTCAGGCGGATGGATCGACGATCGACAAGCCGCTGGAAGTCCGCTCCAGCGTCCATGGCCCGGTCTTCGAGCGCGCGGACGGCACGGCCGTCGCCGTTCGGGTCGCCGGCCTGGATCGGCCGGGCATGCTTGAGCAGTATTTCGACATGATCACGGCCGACAGCTTCGATGACTACGAAGCCGCCATGGCGCGGATGCAGGTGCCGACCTTCAACATCGTCTACGCCGACCGCGAAGGGACCATCAACTACACCTTCAACGGCGTGGCTCCCAAACGGGCCGAGGGCGACATCGCCTTCTGGCAGGGGCTCGTGCCGGGCGATTCCTCACGTTACCTGTGGACCGAGACGCACCCGCTGGATGACCTGCCGCGCGTCACCAATCCGCCAGGCGGCTTCGTTCAGAACTCCAATGATCCGCCGTGGACGCCGACCTGGCCCGTGACCTACACGCCCAAGGACTTTCCCTCCTATCTGGCGCCCCAGACGCCGCACTCCCTGCGCGCTCAGCAAAGCGTGCGTCTGATGTCCGAGAACGACGACCTGACGCTGGAGCGCTTCATGGCGCTGCAGTTGAACCATCGGGCCGTCATGGCTGACCGCACCTTGCCGGATCTGATCCCGGCCGCCCTGATCGACCCCGATCCCGAGGTTCAGGCGGCGGCGCGTCTGCTGGCGGCGTGGGATCGCGAGTTCACCAGCGACAGCCGCGCCGCCCTGCTGTTCGAGGAATGGGCGCGTCTGTTCGCCGGCCAGTCTTTCGCCGGCCAGGCCGGCTTCGCCACGCCCTGGTCGCTGGATAAGCCGGTCAGCACGCCTTACGGCGTCCGCGATCCCAAGGCCGCCGTCGATCAATTGCGGACCGCTATCGCCAACACCAAGCGCAAATACGGCGCGATCGACCGGTCGTTCGGCGACGCCTCACGCATGATCCTGAACGACGTGAATGTTCCGGGCGCCGCCGGCTACGGCAACCTGGGTTCCTTCCGGGTCTTCACCTGGTCCGATCCTGACGAAAACGGGATTCGCACGCCCAACCACGGCGAGACATGGGTGGCGATGATCGAGTTCTCCACGCCGGTGCGAGCCTATGGCCTGATGAGCTACGGCAACTCGCGCCAGCCCGGCACGGCGCACTACAGCGATCAGATTGAGCGTGTGTCGAAGGCCGATTTCCGCGAGCTGTTGCTGCGGCGAGAGCAGGTCGAGGCCGCCGTCCAGGAACGCACGCCCTTCAACTTCAAGCCATGAAAGGCCTGACCATGACACGACGGATCGGATATTCGGCGAGCGCGGCGTCATTGGCGCTGATGGTCGCCGCCTCTGGCGCGGTTGCAGGCGAGCCGGCCTTCACGGCGGTTCAGGTCGAGGGTTTTTCGGTCGCAGGCGCTCTGTCGAACGCCTGGGCCGACTTCGACAACGATGGCGACCTGGACCTCGCTGTTTCCTGGAAGAGCGGTGAAGTCCGTCTGTATCGCAACGACGGCGGAACCTTCGTCAACATCGGCCCGGAGATGGGCCTGCCCACCTCGGGCATCGAGATCCGCGGGCTGAGCTGGGGCGACTTCGACGGTGACGGCTTCGTCGACCTGATGGGCGGATCGAACGTGATGGGCGACCGCGCGGCCAATCGCTCCTTTGTCTGGCGCAACGAAGGCGGACTGCGTTTTACAGAGCGGGCCGAGGCGCTGGGTCTTCTCGTTCCGGGGCGGATGAGCCGTCAGGCCAACTGGATCGACTACGACAATGACGGCGCGCTGGACTTCTATGCGGCGGACCGCGCAGGGTCGAACCAGCTCTTCCGCAATCAGGACGGCCGTTTTGTTCCGGTGATGGGGGCGGGCGGCGTCAACGACGTTCGCGCCACCGTCGGCGCCTGTTGGCTGGACTATGACCGCGACGGCGACCTGGACCTGTTCCTGGCCAACCAGTCCGGCGCCACCGACGCCCTGTGGCGCAATGACGGGGGAAGCTTCGTCGATGTGGCGCCGGCCCTCGGCATGGATCAGGCCGGGCGGGATCGCAGCACGGGCGGCGTCGGCTGCGCGGTCGGCGACTATGACAACGACGGGAACCTCGACATCTTTGTCGCTGTCTATGGCGCGGACCTGCTGTACCGCAATAACGGCGACGGGACGTTTTCCGAAGTCGCGGCCCAGGCTGGGCTGGGTCATGGCGGCCACGCCGTTGCGGCGGCCTGGGGCGATTATGACAATGATGGCTGGCTGGACCTCTTCGTCACCCATTATGAAGGCGAGCCGGGCAAGCAGATTCCGGTCAATCTGCTGTATCGCAATCTAGGCGACGGGCGGTTTGAACAGGTTCTGACCCGCGAGAGCCTGTTGAACGCCGGCGATCACGGCGTCGAATGGATCGACTACGACAACGACGGCGCGTTGGACCTGTCTCTGACCGACGGATACGGCGACGAGGGCGGCCACTTCCTTTTCCATAATGAACTGGCCGAGCCGGCCCGCTCTCGCAGCCTCAGCGTTCTGGTGCTGGACGACGGCGGCCGCGTCCCGCCTGGAGCGGAAGTGAGGCTGTTTGATAGCGAGGGCAGGATTCTGGGAACCCGCCTGGTATCGACAGGCGGCGGCTATAACGCCCAAAGCGCCGGTCCCGTGCATTTCGGCCTGGCCAGGATGCAGCCGGTTCGGGTCGAGGTCAGCTATATGGGCGGCCAGCGCGTAGTGCTCGAAGATGTCGATCCTCGAACGTTTGCGCGGCAGCGACTGGTCGTGACGCCGGCCGGCCTGCAGGAGAAGCCGTAGGCGGAAGGTGAGACCGGTTTCACGCGAAGCGGATCGGCTTCCTATACGTCTGCGTCGTCGATCTGCGCGTGACGGAAGCAGGTCGTCTGGTGATCGTTCACCATGCCGACCGCCTGCATGAAGGCGTAGGTGATGACCGGGCCGCAAAACTTGAACCCGCGCGCCTTCAAAGCCTTGGCCATGGCGACGCTTTCGGCGGTTTGGGTCGGAGCGTCGCGGAACTCGCTCCATTGGTTCACCCGCGGCTGGCCGCCGACGAAGGACCAGAGCCAGGCCGAAAAGTCCTCGCCGTTGTCGCGCATGTCCAGCCAGATGCGGGCGCCATTGATGGCGGCGTCGACCTTGGCGCTTGAGCGGATGATGCGCGGGTCGGCCAGCAGGCGCGCGCGGTCGGCCTCGCCATAGCGGGCGACGATCTCGGGATCGAAGCCGTCGAATGCCTCGCGCATCCCCTCGCGCTTTCTCAGGATGGTGATCCAGGCCAGCCCGGCCTGAAAGCCGTCCAGCACCAGCTTCTCCCACAGGGCGCGAGGATCGTACTCGGGCACGCCCCATTCCTCGTCATGGTAGGCGATGTAGAGCGGGTCGGTCGTCCCGCACCAGCCGCAGCGCCCTTCAGCCTTTTCGGATTCGGTCATGGCGCGATGTTGCTGGAATGTTCTGGAGGCGCAAGCGAAAAGGCCCGGCGTTTCCGCCGGGCCCTCATGGGATGTTGCAGGGCGTTTTACAGCCGCTCGACCGTGAAACCCCGGGCCGTCAGCATGTCGATGACGCTGTCCTGATCCATCAGGTGGGCGGCGCCGACGGCGACGAAGGCCGTCCCCGAGCCCTGCATCATCGTCTCGATCTGGTTGGTCCAGTCGGTGTTGCGCTCGATCAGGGCGGCGCGGTGAATTTCCTCGTGAATGTCGCGGGTGTTGATGCGGTTGAGGCGGCCTGCCTCTGCGGCGTCGCCCTTCAGCCAGGCGGCGACGGTCTCGTCCAGGTTGGCGACGATGCCGTCGGCGTTGCGGACATAGTTGTTCAGATAGGCGACCTGCGCCTCTTCGCTCATGCCGGCGATGAGGCGGACCTGAATGTCGGCGGTCTCGAAGCCGCGCAGCGTCTTGCCGTCGGCCCTGGCCCGGTCCATCAGCACCTTGTCGACGCCCGCTTCGGGCCGATAGCCGGCTTCGGTCGGACCCGACATGGCGATCATGAAGGCGGCCAGCCACGGGCGATAGGGATCCAGCGCCGCGCCCGATGCGCCGTTGGCCTGGGCGACCTTGTCGAAGGCGGCGAAGTCGTCGGGCGACAGGATCGATGACAAGGGGCGGGAGGGGTCGACGCCGTGCTGCTGGATCACCGGCATGACCACGGCTTGATCGTCCTGATCGGCGATCTCGACCCAGATGTCAGAGGCGCTGGCGAAGGCGGCGTCGACCTTGTCCGATCCCCAGGCCGTGCCGGGACGCAGCACGTGAACCGTGCCGAACAGATAGACGGTGGAGTCCGCGTCCCTCACCACCCACAGCGGCGGGCCGGCGCCCTCGGCGCGGGGGATGGGTGCGACGGCCGGGGCGGGCGCAGTCTGTTCGGCGTGAGCGGCGCCGGGCGCGGCGGCGAGGGCGGCGGAGGCGGCCAGGGCGGCCAGCAGCCCGGCGGCGAAGCGCGAGACACAGTTGGCCGACTGGCCCATGCGGTGTGCGAGGGTCATTGCAAAGTCCTTGAATGTTATGGGTTTAGGTTGGCTGTAGAGACAGGTCAGGCGATGAAGATGGCTTCGATCGGCTGGCCAAAGAGGCGCGAGATGCGGAAGGCGAGGGGTAGGGAAGGGTCGTAACGCCCCTTCTCCAGCGCCTGGACGGTCTGGCGTGAGACGCCCAGGCGCTCGGCCAGATCGGCCTGGGTCCAGTCGCGCTCGGCGCGGAAGACCTTCAGACGGTTGACGAAGATGCTGGTCATCGACGGGCGATCCACCAGGCGCACCAGGCGATGCCGTAGCCGACGGCCTGAGCTGCGAAGGCGGCGGCGACGCCCAGGGCGATCAGGGCGGCGTCGGTGTGCGGCACAGCGGCCGGCAGCAGGTTCACGCCGGAAAAGGCGGCGATCACGACGGCCGCGCCGCCGACGAAGAATCCCAGGTTGCCGCCCCACCACCAGGCCCATTTGTGAGCCTCTTTGGCGGCTTCATCCAGGCTCCGCCACCAGTACAGGGTGTGCAGAACGCCGAAGACGGTCAAGCTGGCGGCGAGGACGACGACACCGATCGATGGCGCGCGGCCCCAGGCTTCAGGCCAGAACGGCGTGGCGGCTGTGGCGCCGACCCCGACCACGGTCAGGGCGCACAGGACGACGGTCAGGTCCTCCATCGACTTCTTGCTAGCGGCGGCCTTGGTTGCGGCGATTTGGTTATTCATGACAAGCTCCCCTGTCGTGGTGACAAGTGAGCTTTACCGCCGGGGCTCGGTTTCCGTCAAGTGCCTTTTACATAACGACAAGCATATTTTCCGTTTTGACGCGTCTGACGTTACAAATCAGGGATCCAGGCGGGTTTCTCGACGCGCGCCGGGCGGCCCTCGACCGTCAATTCGCCGTTCATGCGGTCCAGCCGCATCAGGGCGATGGCGCGCCCCTCGGCGCCGGTCATGACTTCGCCCGCCCGCAGTTCGCCGTTCAGCACCTCTGCGCCGCGCTCGGGGGCGGGGCCGTCGAAGGTGATGGCCATCATGCGGTTCTTGATCGTGCCGCGCCGCTTCATGCGCGAGGTCGTCTCTTGACCGATGAAGCAGCCCTTGTGGAAGTCGATGCCGTTCAGCAGGTCGAAATCCGCCTCGATCGGATAGGTCTTGTCCTGAAGCGTGTCGGCCGCGGGGTCGGGCACGCCCAGAGCCAGGCGGTGCGCCTGCCAGTCGGCCTCGGTCGCGTCGGTCTCGCTCTGATCGCCCCAACGACGGCCGCCGAGGGCGGGCAGACGGGGGTCGTCGATGAAGCCCGCTGGCTTGTCGGCGCCCCAGGCGACGAAGACGGCGTCTGGCATCGGCATGACCTCGACGCTGGAGCGCAGCTGGTACATCGACAGGCGCTGGACGAGAGCGTCGCGCCGGTCCGCGGCGACATCCAGGATGACGCCGTCCTCCTCGCCCCAGATGAACAGGTCGAACAACAGCCGCCCGGGCGGCGACAACAGGGCGCCGAAGCGCAACTCGCCGGGTTGCAGCGTCTCCACGTCCTGGGTCAGCAGATTGTGCAGAAAGGAGCGGGCGTCGGGGCCGCTGATGCGGATGAGGGCGCGACTGTCGAGGCAAGCGATAGGCATAGGACCTAGATAGGCGGCCTCGCTCGCTTCCTCCAGTGCGCCATGCGGCGCCGACCTTGCCGGGACGAAATATCCTCTCACGGATTGTTGCTTCTCCAGCCTCGCCTTCGCAGGTGCAGCGCGCTAGTGAGGGCGTCCGTAAGGCGGGACTCAGATTATACCCCGCCCACTTCTACATATGCGGGGCTGGGACCCGCAGTCAGACCACGGTTCAGGAACTGCGAAATGACCAAGTGGGTGTACGGCTTTGGCGGCGGATCCGCTGACGGCGACGCTTCGATGAAGAACCTTCTCGGCGGCAAGGGCGCGAACCTGGCCGAGATGTCGTCCCTCGGCCTGCCGGTGCCGCCGGGCTTCACCATCACCACCGAGGTCTGCACCTGGTATTACGCCAACCAGGAAACCTATCCGACCGACCTGACCGATCAGGTCAAGGCGGCCCTGACGCACGTCGAGGGCGTGGTGGGCAAAACCTTCGGCGACGCGGCCAACCCCCTGCTGGTCTCGGTGCGCTCGGGCGCCCGCGCCTCCATGCCGGGCATGATGGACACGGTGCTGAACCTGGGCCTGAACGACGAGACGGTCGAGGGCCTGGCCAGGCTGTCGGGCGACCGCCGCTTCGCCTTCGATTCCTACCGCCGCTTCATCACCATGTATTCCAACGTGGTGCTGGGCCTGGGCCACGACTATTTCGAAGAGGTGCTGGACGATCACAAGGATCGTCTGGGGGTCTCGGTCGACACCGAACTGACCGCTGAGAACTGGGAGAAGGTGGTCGCGGACTACAAGGCCCTGGTCGAGCGCGAACTGGGCAAGCCCTTCCCGCAGGACCCTCAGGCCCAGCTGTGGGGCGCCGTCGGCGCCGTGTTCGAAAGCTGGATGAACGACCGGGCGAAATTCTACCGCCGCATGCACGACATCCCCGAAAGCTGGGGCACGGCCGTCAACGTCCAGTCGATGGTGTTCGGCAATATGGGCGAGACGAGCGCCACCGGCGTCGCCTTCACCCGCAACCCCTCGACCGGCGAGAACAAGCTGTACGGCGAGTTCCTGATCAACGCCCAGGGCGAGGACGTGGTCGCCGGCATCCGCACGCCGCAGTCCCTGACCAAGGCCGGCCGCGAGGAGATGGGCGAGACGTCTCCCTCGATGGAAGAGGCCATGCCCGAGGTCTTCGCCCAGTTTGTCGACGTGGTGGGGCGGCTGGAAAGCCACTACCGCGACATGCAGGACATCGAGTTCACGGTCGAGCAGGGCCGCCTGTGGATGCTGCAGACCCGCAACGGCAAGCGCACGGCCAAGTCGGCGCTGAAGATCGCCGTGGACCTGGCCTCCGAGGGCGTGATCTCTCAGGACGAGGCCGTCAGCCGCGTCGAGCCTGCCGCGCTGGACCAGCTTCTTCACCCGACGCTGGACCCCAAGGCGCCGCGCACGGTGGTGGCGGCGGGCCTGCCCGCCTCGCCGGGCGCCGCGACCGGCAAGATCGTCTTCGACGCTGATGAAGCCGAACGTCTTGGCCAGAACGGCGACGCCGTCATCCTGGTGCGCGACGAGACTTCGCCGGAGGATATTCACGGCATGCACGCGGCGCGCGGCATCGTCACGGCGCGCGGCGGCATGACCAGCCACGCGGCGGTGGTGGCGCGCGGCATGGGGCGCCCTTGCGTTTCCGGCGCGGGCGAGATCGCCATCAATGAAAAGGCCGGGACCTTCACCGCGCGCGGCCGCACCTTCAAGGCGGGCGAGGTCATCACCATCGACGGCGGCAAGGGCGAGGTGCTGGACGGCGCCGTGGCCATGATCGAGCCGGAGCTGACGGGCGACTTCCAGACCCTGATGGGCTGGGCCGACGGCATTCGTCGTCTGAAGGTTCGCGCCAACGCCGAGACCCCGCTGGACGCCAAGACCGCGCGCGGCTTCGGCGCCGAAGGCATCGGCCTGTCGCGCACCGAGCACATGTTCTTCGATGAGGCCCGCATCGCCGCAGTGCGCGAGATGATCTTGGCTGACGACGAGGCGGGCCGCCGCGTGGCCCTGGCCAAGATCGCCCCGTTCCAGAAGGCGGACTTCGTCGAGCTGTTCACCATCATGAGCGGCCTGCCCGTGACCGTGCGCCTGCTGGACCCGCCGCTGCACGAGTTCATCCCGCACACCGACGCCGACATCGACGCCCTGGCGACGGCCCAGGGCCTGGACGCCGCCAAGCTGAAGCGCCGCGCCCGCGAATTGCATGAGACCAACCCGATGCTGGGTCACCGGGGGTGCCGCCTCGGCGTGGCCTATCCGGAAATCTATGAGATGCAGGTCCGCGCCATTCTGGAAGCGGCGCTGCAGGTCAAGACCGCGACCGGCGTCGCTCCGATCCCGGAGATCATGCACCCGCTGGTCGCTCTGGGTCTGGAGATGAAGTACCTGCGCGAACTGACGGACCGCACGGCCAAGGCCGTCTTCGCGGACGCCGGCGACAGTGTCGAATACCTGGTCGGCACCATGGTCGAGCTACCGCGGGCCGCTCTGCGCGCCGCCGATCTGGCCGAATACGCCGAGTTCTTCAGCTTTGGCACCAACGACCTGACCCAGACCACCTTCGGCATCAGCCGCGACGATTCCGGCCACTTCCTGCAGGCCTATCTGGACAAGGGCATCTTCGAGAACGACCCCTTCGTCCGTCTGGACCAGAACGGGGTGGGCGACCTGATCCGCATCGCCGAGGAGCGTGGCCGCGCGGCCAAGCCGGGCATGAAGATGGGAATCTGCGGCGAACACGGCGGGGACCCGTCGTCGATCGCCTTCTGCGAAGAGGTCGGGCTGGATTACGTCTCCTGTTCGCCCTACCGCGTGCCGATCGCGCGTCTGGCCGCCGCCCAGGCGGCGCTGGCCGCCCGCTCGGGCGTGGAGCGCGAAAAGGACCGCTAGGACCGGGCCCTCAAAGTCGACAGGGAAAGGGCGATCCGAGAGGGTCGCCTTTTTCTTGTCGTATAATAGTCGATCTTCGAGGAACGCCGTGTGTGCTTCCTGTTGCACAGTCATCGACTTCTTCATGAAGCAGAAGGAACGCCACGGGTCGGCCGAGCTTTGTTTCTCCGCAAGGTGGTCAGGCCAAGCCTGCTCATCGTAATAAGGAGTAATTGAAGCTCATGCGTAAAGTTATTCTCGCCGCCGCCGCGCTGTCTGTATTCGCCCTGCCGGCCGCGGCCCAGGTCGTGCAACCTAGTGGCCCCACCTATTACGGTTCGCTCGGCTATTCGCAGTTGGACCATTCGGACGGGAACCTGGGCGCGGTCACTGGCCGCCTGGGCGCCAAGTTCAATCCCTACTTCGGCGTCGAGGGCGAGGGCTCCATCGGGGTGAAGGACGACGACTTCACGATCGCGGGCGTCGACGGCAAGATCGAGCACGACTACGATCTGGCCGCCTATGCTGTCGGCACCATGCCGCTCACGCCCAACTTCGAGTTGTTCGCCCGCGGCGGTTACGGCACGACCCGGATCAAGGGCGAACTGGGCGGCCTTGAGCGCAAGGCCGACGGCGAAAGCTGGAACTACGGCGTCGGCGCCAACTACTACTTTGACGGGCAGAACGGCCTGCGCGGCGACTGGACCCGTCGAGACTTCACCGACGATGGCGGTGAGGTGGACGTCTATTCCGTTAACTACGTCCGTCGCTTCTAAGCGAACTTGAGACGGCCGAACGGGCGCGCTTCTCGGCGAAGCGCGCCCGTTTCCTATGGGATATCAATGTAACAGTGTGTGTGGCTTTGCTGCATCATCGGCAAACGCGTTCCATGTCTGCTATGGAACTATAAGCTCCGGATTCTCATTTATCTACATGTTGGATGGGGCATGTGATCAAAGAAGTCACATCATCTAAGGAGTATGAAATAATGCGTAACGTTTTTCTCGCCGCCGCTGCTGTGTCTGTTCTTGCCGTTCCGGCGTTTGCTCAAGCGAATCCTGAGCCGCGTGGTTATGGCTCGCTAGGTTACACGCACATGGAGGGCGATGCGGCTCAGACCGGGGCCGTCACTGGCCGTCTGGGCGTCGACCTGAACCGTTACCTCGCCGTCGAGACGGAAGTCGGGGTCGGGGTCAAGGACAAGGACATCACTGTCGCCGGCGTCGACGGCCAGATCAAGCATGAGTGGGACGCCGCCGGTTATGTCGTCGGCAAGTATCCGATCGGCGACAAGCTCGAGCTGTTCGCTCGCGGCGGCTACGGCCACACTGAGCTGAAGCAGGAACTGGCGGGCGCCGAGACCAAGGTCGGCGGCGACAGCTGGAACTACGGCGTCGGCGCCAAATACTATCTCGACGGGGTGAACGGCGTGCGCGCCGACTGGACCCGTCGTGACTTCCGCGACGACCGTGGCGAGGCTGACGCCTATTCGGTCAGCTACATCCGTCGCTTCTAAGAGCGCACGCTCTGAAATGACGAAGGCCCGCTCCTTTCGGAGCGGGCCTTTTTCGTTGGCTGAACTCTTGAAGCGTCAGGCGACGCCCGGCGCCAGGGCCCAGCGCAGGGACCCCTCGCCGAAGGGGCGGATGAAGAAGTCCCGATAGCGTTCAAACACCTCGATGATTTTCATCTTGAGGTCGTGAGTCACCGACTCGCCGCGTTGGCGTTTCAACGCCGCGACGCAGTTGATGACTATATCCTGATGGGCGGAGCCGCCCATGCGTTGCAACACCGTGGCCACGTCGTGGGCCAACGGATCACCGAGTTTTTCAGCCCAAGGCAAAGCTGTCTGAGTCATTCGGGCATCGTCCCCCCTGTTTCTCGACGCGTAACGGTTTGCAAAAATTTCCGAACAGTGCAAGCGGCGCCGGAAATAATGATTCCTGATATGCCGGATCAGGGGCGCTTTTGCACAAAAACCGTGCCGGCCGAATAGCCTGCGCCGAAGCTGCAGATCAGGCCGACGTCCTCCGGCGCGAAGCCGTCCTGGTGCAGATGGAAGGCGATGATCGACCCGGCCGAGGAGGTGTTGGCGTAGTCGTCCAGGATGATGACGTTCTCGCCGGGCTCCGGCTCGCGCCCCAAGACCTTCTTGCCGATGAGGGTGTTCATGTTGATGTTTGCCTGGTGCAGCCACAGACGCTTGAGGCCGTGCGGATCGATCTCAAGCTCGTCGGCGTGGTCCAAGATCATCTCCGACACCATCGGCACGACCTCCTTGAACACCTTGCGGCCCTGCTGGACGAACATCTTGTCGCTGAGGCCGTCGGAGGAGACCGGCTCATGGGCGTCCGTCGGCAGGGCGGCGCGGTTGAGGAAGCCGAAGTTGTTGCGGATGTTGTTCGAGAAGCTGGTCTGCAGCTTCGTGCCCAGAATGTCCCAGCCGCCCGGTCCGGCTTGATCCTCGGCTTCGATGATGACGGCGGTGGCGACGTCTCCGAAGATGAAGTGGCTGTCCCGATCCTTGAAGTTCAGGTGGGCCGAGCAGATTTCCGGGTTGACCATCAGCACGGCCTTGACCGAACCCGAGGCCACGAAGTCCGCCGCCGTCTTGATGCCGAAGGTGGCCGAGGAACACGCCACGTTCATGTCGAAGGCGAAGCCCTCGATGCCCAGCGCCTGCTGCACCTCGATCGCCATGGCGGGGTAGGGGCGCTGCATGTTGGACGCGGCGCAGATGACGGCGCCGATCTCGCTGGCCGGCTTGCCCCAGGTCTTGATCGCGTCCTGGGCCGCCTTGACCGCCATCTCGGCCAGGATCGACAGTTCGTCGTCGCCGCGCGCGGGCAGGTTCGGCAGCATCCGCTCGGGGTCGATGATGCCCGCCTTGTCCATGACGAAGCGCGCCTTGATGCCCGAGGCCTTTTCAATGAAGGCTTCGGACGAGGGCGTCTTGGCCTCGATCTCTCCGGCGGCGATGGCCTGCGCGTTGGCGGCGTTCCAGCCTTCCGCCCAGGCGTTGTAGGCGCCGACCAGTTCTTCGTTGGAAATCGACTGTTCCGGGGTGAACAGGCCGGTAGCGGAGATGACGGCTTTTTGCACTGTGTTGTTCCCTAACGCTCGGCGCGCGGCGCCTCGCTGCATCAGGGAACATCAGGTTCCCGGCGCTCGACAAGCCTTATGTCAGCGCCTCGCGGCGAAGTTCGGGCGCCTCGCGGGCGGACTCAGTCCGTTGCGATGACGAACTTTCTCAATAGGCCGGGGGAAGGCTGCGGTCGAGACTGGCCTTGATCCCTCGCCACCAGCGATTGATGCGGCCGCGCGGCGGGGCGGGCAGGGGGTGGTCGCGCGCGGCGATCAGGGCCTCGACCAGATCCTCGGCCTCGCACGGCCAGCCGTCCGGCGTGACATATACCGGATAACCGATCAGGGCGGCGTGGATCACGCTTGGCAGGGAGGCGCGGCGGGTGCGGCGCTCGAACGTCAGTCGGTCGTCGGTCAGGCCCCAGCCCGCATAGAAGGGGCGGCCATAGACGCTGACGGGCTTGCCCCGCATCAGCGCCTCGAACCCGGTCAGCGAGGTCAGCGTCGCCAGCCGGTCGCAGGCGTTCAGGCAGTCGATGATGTCCAGATCGTCGGCCGAGGCGTCGACCTCTTCCATCGCCGCATGATCCAGCAGGCCGGGTCGGTTGCCCGCTGTCACGTCCGGGTGGTTGCGATAGATCAGGAAGGCGTCCGGGTGATCCGCCCGCGCCGCCTTCACCAGACCGGAGTTGGTGCGGATGTCGGGGCCGCAGCCCATCAGGATCGAGCGGTCGTTCTCGACCTGACCCACGACCAGCAGGATCGGCCTGTCCTTGGGCCAGGACGCCGGAACGCCCGCGCCCTTCAGATTGTATTTCGACAGGCCCGCCTCGACCACGCGGGCGCGAAGCCGCTCGGCGCGCGCTGCCTGATCCGGCGAGGGCTCGCCCGCCTCGATCAGGCTCTCCAAACGGCTGGGCCGGGTCGGATCGTAATAGACGCCCTGATCGTCCAGAGCGACCGACAGGGCGCCGAAGAAGTCGGACCCCAGCCCGCGCGAGCGGATGAAGCCGTCCTCCATGCGCACGACAGGCCCTTCGAAACCGTCGGCGGCGGCGCGGATTTGCGGTGTCTCCTTGCCCGCCCACCAGATCAGCTTGCCGCCCGTGGCGCGCGCATGGGCGACGGCGGCGGACGAGCGCCAGAAGTAGCGGACGCGGCCCTTGGGCGAGTTGAGCAGGCGGCGCACCGGAGGCTGCTTGGCCGGGGCGAAGCCGACGGCGGCGAAGGCGCCCGCCAGCCGGTCGGCCCGGTCGCGCAGGGCGATCAGCCGCTCCAGCGCCTGTTCGGCTTCGCAGCGTTGACCCGTTACCGGATCGACATAACGGGTGTAGGCGATCAGGGCCGCCGCCGCGACTTGCTCCAGCTCGCGCGCCACGCCGCGCCGTGCCGTCTGAACCGCGTCGGTGGTCAGGCCCCAGCCCGAATAGAAGGGCGCGCCGAAGCAGCGCACCGGCAGGCCCCTCAACAGCGCCTCGAACCCCAGCGCCGAAGTGACGACATAGACCGCATTAACCGCCGCCAGCAGGTCGGCGGGCCGCACGTCGGTGTCGATCAGGGTGACGCCCTGAAGTTGGTCCGCCGGGATGCAGCCCTGTTTGCGCCCTGCGGCCACGGCCGGGTGGCGTTTGACGATCAACTGGGCGTCCGGCTCGTCGCGCCGCGCCGTCGCCAGCATTTCGGAGAAGCTGGCCTCGGACGCCAGCCCATAGCCGATGGAGGCGTCGCCGAAGGTCTGGTCCACGATCAGCACCCGGCGGCCGGGTTTCAGCAGGCTGGGGTCCAGCGGCCCGCCCATATTGGTCTTGGACACGCCCGAGGCGACGATGCGGTCGATCAGGTCGCGCGCCCGGGCCTTCATGGGGGCGTCGCACCAGTCGGGCGCGGTCTGGATCAGATGCTCCAGCCGGCTGGGCCGGGTCGCGTCGTAATAGACGCCCAGATCATCGACTATCAGGCTGAGGCTGGTCGCCCCGTTCTCGCCGAGGCCGACCGAGCGCAGGAAGCCGTCCTCCAGCGCGACATAGGGTGTGCCGTGCTTTGCCGCCCAGCGTCGGCCTGTCGCCGCCGTCGGTTTCAGGCCCCAGCCGAGGACGGCCTCGGTCTGCGGCCCCGGCAGGGCGGACAGGTCGTAGTCGGGCAGGAAGACGGAGAGGAACGGGACCTTCAGCACCCCCGGCGCGCACACCCAGGCGCGGGTTTTGGGCAGGGGCGGAAGCGGTGCGGTCATGGGGGTTGTCTACGGTTTGTAGAGTCAGGGCGCCACCCCATGCTTCCTTCTCCCCTTGTGGGAGAAGGTGGCAGGCAAAGCCTGACGGATGAGGGGTGTCTCTAAGCTCGGATGAAGGCGACGAGTTGAAGGTCCCGCAACCCCTCATCCGGCCCTGACGGGCCACCTTCTCCCACAAGGGGAGAAGGGACTACAGCGCCGCCAGCAAATCTTGCGCCTGTTCCAGATGCAGCCGCTCCACCATCTCGCCCTCGAGGCGGAGGACGCCCAGCCCTTCCGCTTCCGGCGCGGCGAAGGCGGCGACGACCTTGCGCGCCCACTCGATTTCTTCAGCCGATGGCCCGAACGCCGCGTTGGCTCCCTCGACCTGCGACGGGTGGATCAGGCTCTTGCCGTCGAAGCCGTAGAGCCGCCCTTGCGCGCACTCGGCCACGAACCCGGCCTCGTCCCGGATACGGTTGAACACCCCGTCGATGACGCTCAGGCCGTTGGCGCGGGCGTGGGCCACGACCGCCGCCAGCCAGGGCTTCAGCGGCTCGCGATCAGGCGAGGCGCCGGTCTTCAGATCCTTTGCCAGGTCGTTGACGCCCAGCATCAGGCCTTTCAGCGCCCCGCCCGCCTCGGCGATGGCGCGCAGGTCGACCAGGGCGCGCGGCGTCTCGATCATGGCCCACAGGGCGACGCCGGGGCGCATTCCCTCCGACAGGGCGCGGACGCTGGCCGCGCTCTCGACCTTGGGCGCGACGATCAGGTCGACGGGCGCGCCCTGCAGGGCTGTCAGGTCGTCGGCGCCCCACGGCGTGTCCAGCCCGTTGATCCGCACGCCCAGGCGCGGGCCGAAGCCGCCTTCATGCGCCGCCGCGACCGCCGCCGCGCGGGCCTCGGCCTTCATCTCGGGCGCGACCGCGTCCTCAAGATCCAGCACCGCCACGTCGCAGGGCAGGCCGCGCGCCTTCGCCACCGCCCGTTCATTGGAGGCGGGCAGGTAGAGGACGCTGCGCGCCCGCATCAGACCTTGCCCGTGACGGGGATCAGGGCGCCCGTCACCGCCCGCGCCTCGGGCGAGGCCAGGAACAGGATGACGGCGGCCAGATCGGCCGGGGCGACCCATTTCGACGGATCGGCGTCCGGCATGTCGGCGCGGTTGGCCGGGGTGTCGATGATGGAGGGCAGGACGGCGTTGACCGTCACCGAGGTCGACTTCAACTCCTCGGCCAGGGCCTCGGTCAGGCGATGGACCCCGGCCTTGGAGGCGGCATAGGCGCCCATGCCGTGCCCGGCCTTGATCGCGCCATTGGCGCCGATGTTGACGATGCGGCCCTCGGCCGAGGCCTTGAGGTGGGGCAGGGCGGCGCGGCTGGCGTTCAGCGTCGTCTTGACGTTGAGAGCGTGCATCCGGTCGAATTCGTCGCCGCCGCCCTCGACCGGGCTCCAGACGAAGCCGCCGGCGATGTTCAGCAGAGCGTCCAGACGGCCGTAATGGGCGGCGACGGCGTCGATCGCCGTCTTGGCCTGCGCCGGGTCGGTCAGGTCCACGCCGTTGATCTCGAACACGTCAGGGCTCGCTTCGCGCGGCGGGGTGCGGCCGATGACGGCGACCGATAGGCCGCGCGCCTGCGCCGCTTCGGTGACCGCCCGGCCAAGGGCGCCGTATCCGCCGGTGATCGCGACGACTCGCTGGCTCATGCTTCTGTCTCCGTGTCGAAGTGTGCGGACAATAGCGGCGCGCGTCGCCGTATCAATCGGGGATCAGGCGTCCCACAGCCGCGCAGCGCCGCGCACGCCCGAGGAATCGCCCCACCTCGCCGGTACGATCCGGCCTTGCCAGCGGTCAGCGAAGACGTAGCGCGTCACGACCTCAGGCAGGCGGTCGTAAAGCTCGCTCACGTTCGACATGCCGCCGCCCAGCACGAAGACTTCCGGATCGGCCAGATTGACCGCCATGGCCAAGGCTCGCCCCAGCCGGTCGATGTAACGGTCCAGAGCGACAACTGCCTGCGCATCGCCGGCGCGGGCGGCCTCGATAATGGCCTGCGGCTTCCACGCCCGGCCGCTAGTCGCCTGATGGTCGCGCTGGAACCCGGTTCCGGAGATCCATGTCTCAAGACAGCCGCTCAGTCCGCACCAGCAGGCGGGGCCGGGCGCCTCTTCGGTCGAGGGCCAGGGCAAAGAGATGTGGCCGATCTCGGCGGCGACGCCGTGCGCGCCCTCCACCAGCTTGCCGTCGATGACCAGGCCGCCGCCACAGCCGGTGCCCAGGATCACGCCGAGCAGGCTGGACGCGCCCGCGCCCGCGCCGTCGGCGGCTTCGGACAGGGCCAGGCAGTTGGCGTCATTGGCCAACCGTACCGGGCGACCCAGCGCGGCCTCCAGATCCTCGTCGAAGCGACGGCCGTTCAGATAGGTCGAGTTGGCGTTTCGGATCAGGCCGGTGCGCGGCGAGAGCGAGCCTGGAACGGCCAGGCCTATCGACCGTGCAGGGCCGGCCTCGGCTTCGACGCGCGCGACCAGGTCGACGACCAGCCGGATGGCGGCGTCATAGCTTCCGGGGTTCGGCTCACGGATGCGCGCGGCGAAGGCGCCTGTATCGTCCAGGGCGGCCGCCTCGATTTTGGTCCCGCCGAAGTCGAGGCCGATCCGCATCAGGCGGCGAAGACCCGGGCCATCAGACGTTCCAGCGCCGCAGCGTCCACCGCGTCGAAGGCGGATTTTTCCGTGGCGTCCACGTCCAGCACAGCGATCAGGGCGCCAGACGCGTCAACAACCGGAACCACGATCTCGCTAGCCGATCGGCTGTCGCAGGCGATGTGGCCGGGGAAGGCGTGGACGTCCTCGACCACCTGGGTCTGGCGGGTCCGCGCCGCGGCACCGCAGACGCCGCGCGCGAACGGAATGCGCAGGCAGCCCAGCGTGCCCTGATAGGGCCCGACCACCAATTCATCCGTCTTGACCTCGTCCACGACGTAGAAGCCCGTCCAGAAGAAGACCGGGAAGGCGTCGGCCAGCATGGAGGCGACCGTCGCCATGCGCGCTGTCAGGTTCAGCTCGCCGTCCAAAACGGCCAGAATCTCGGCCTCGACCTCGGCATAGCGTTCGGCCTTGTCGGCGGGACGGTCGTCGCGGGCGACGTAGGACATGAAGCGGGCTCGACGAAATCAGGACAGGTTGAAGGCGCCGCGAACGGGCCGCAGCGTGTCGGCAACATAGTCCTTTGCCGTCGGATCGAAAGTGGGCGTGCTGGCAAAGCGCTCTTAGTCTTCGGGAGGGCCGTCCGGCTCGCCGTCCTGGTCCTTGTCCGCTGCGCGCCTGGGCCCGGATATGGCGCGATCCAGGCCGGTCAGAACCACCGCCAGGACGAGAACGCCGAAGAAGAAAAGGCCTAGGTTCATGCGGAAACAACGGCTCTCGTCGAGCCCAAGTTCCTTCTGATCTAAGGCAGGACGTCGGACTGCGACACCTGGCCTTGCGCGTTCGCCGATCCGCTATCCCGCGGGACAAGCGAGAGTGAGCTGCAGATCATCTTGAATCGATGCGCGCGATTTCAGTAGCCACGCGATCAGGTCCGATCTCGCCGACGTGGGCGCGCACCAATCGTCCATCTTTTCCGAGGAAGAAGGTGACGGGCAGGCCAGCCGCGCCGTAGTGGCGCGACAGGCTCATCTGGGGATCGATCAGGACGTATTCCAGAGCCAAGCCTTCGCGGGCGAGGTAGTCGCGGACGAGGGCTTCGTCCTCGCCCTGATTGATGAACAGGAAGCGCACGTCGGGATGATCCTGCGCGGCGGCGGCGAGGGCCGGCATCTCGCGGCGGCATGGGGGCGCACCAACTCGCCCAGAGATTGATCACCGTGGGGCGATCCGCAGGCGCAGCCAGGTCAAGGGGCGCGCCGTCCAGCCGTAGCAGGGTGATTTCGGCCGCAGGCACGGGTTCCGTCTTCGGTCCCAACTGGTAGGCGCTGATCCCGGCTAGGGCGCTGAGAGCCAGCGGCACCGCCGACCAAGCGCGCTCCTTGCTCGTTCTCAGAAGCGCGAAAGTGGCGAGGGCGACGACCGGGGCGAACCACAACCAGGCAAACCCGCCCTGCCAGATGGCGAGAGCACGCAGGGGGTCTTCCTCAAAGTAGGTCCAGTGAGCGGCGACGTAGGCCAGGCGCGCCACTAGCAGACCGCCGACCACAATACTGGTGCTCCAAGGGTTGAAGCGCGGACTGAGCCTGGCGGCGAGGAGGCCGGACCCGATCACAAAGACGAAGACGGCAACAAGAATGGCAAGCCGCTCTCCCGAGATGAGGAGAGGGCCAAGTTCGAACGCGTTCATCCATTCAGCCTACCACAGCCTTCGGCAGGCAGATTGACGCGGCCCCGAGGCGCGGCGGTGGCAGCCGGGCGCGCACCTCGAAGCCGGCGTCTGGATCTAGGTGATCTTCTTGGCGACCGTGAAGCCGAGCACGAGGAAAATGGCGAAGATGATGAGCGCCACAATCGCCAGGAACTTCGCGATCCCCGCAGCAGCGCCCGCGATCCCGCCAAAGCCTAGCAGGCCGGCGACAATGGCGATTACGGCGAAGATGATGGCCCATTTGATCATGACTTGCTCCTTCGTGATCAATCGCAACGGCAGGCAAGGGCGACGGTTCCGTACACTCATCTGAGCCGAAACGGGCGAAGGCGCATGGAATCTTCGGTCAAGGGATCAACTTGAGATACATTATTCGATCAAGAGTCTGGCTTCTTGCAGTCCGGACCGTTCGGTGTTCTGAACGCGGCAGTTCAAGCGGTCGGAGGGGGAAGCCGATGTTACGCAAGGTTCTGCTGGCGAGCGTCGCCGGTCTGGTCATGCTTGGGGCGTCGGCTCAGGCGATAGCGCAGTCTGCGCCCCCGCCGACGGCGGCCGCCGCAGCCGCCTGGCAGGACGGCCTGTTCGACGTGCGGCTGGATCGCGAGAAGGGCCGGGTTCTGGCGCGTCTGTCGCCGCCGGACGCCGAGGGCGTGATCGGCCGCTACCTGTATCAGCCGGGCCTGTCGGCCGGGCTGGGCATGGACAACGCGGGGCTGGACCGGTCGGGTCTGGGCCAGACGCAGATCGTGGCCTTCCACAAGGTCGGCGGCCGAGTGTTCGCGCGGTTCGAGAACCATCGCTTCCGCGCCTTTGACGCCAGCGACGACGAACAGAGGGCGGTCGCCGCCTCCTTCGCCCCCTCCACCGTCTGGGCGACGGACGTGATCGAGACGGGGGCCGACGGCTCGGTCGTCGTCGATCTGTCGGGCTTCCTGACGCGTGACGCGGTCAACATCGCCGGGCGGCTGAAGCGGGCGAGCCTGGGGTCGTTCAAGGCGGCGCCCGACCTGGGCCATCTGGCCCTGGATCAGAGCCTGGTCTTCCCCGACAACGTCGAGCTGCAGACGGTCCAGACCTTCACAAGCGACGAGCCGGGCGGCGAGCTGTCGCGCATCGCGCCCGACGCGCGCGCCGTCACCCTGACGGTCCAGCACTCCTTCATCCGCCTGCCGGACGACGGCTTCCAGACCGTGGCGCACGATCCGCGCGGCGGCAGCATCAGCCAGGCCATGGCGGTGGATTTCGCCGCGTCGCTGGACCAGCCGGTCATGAAGCGAATGGCGCGCCGCTTCCGTCTGGAGAAGACCGATGCGTCGGCCGCTCGTTCGCCGGTGAAGAAGCCCATCGTCTTCTATGTCGATCGCGCCGCGCCCGTCGCCATTCGCGAGGCCCTGATCGAGGGCGGCAATTGGTGGGCGCAGGCCTTCGAGGAGGCCGGCTATCTGAACGCCTTCCGGGTCGAGCTGCTGCCCGAAGGGGCGCACCCGATGGACGCCCGCTACAACATCATCGCCTGGGTCCACCGCGAGACGCGCGGCTGGTCCACCGGCAGCACCGTCAGCGATCCGCGCACCGGCGAGATCGTGCGCGGCGTGGTGCAGCTGGGTTCGTTGCGCGACCGTCAGGACAAGATGATCATCGAGGGCCTGGTCGGCGCCGCCCGCGCCGGAACCGGCGGCGAGGACGACCCGGACCGTCTCGCCTATCACCGCCTGCGCCATCTGTCGGCGCACGAGATCGGCCACTCCATCGGCCTGGCGCACAACTTCGCCGCCTCGACCTATGAGGACCGGGCCTCGGTCATGGATTATCCGGCGCCCTGGGTGATCGCCGATGGCGACCGGCTGGACTTCAGCCAGGCCTATACGACCGGCGTCGGGGCCTGGGACCGCTACGCCATCGACTGGCTGTATGGCGACGCGCCGGGTCAGAATCCGGAGGCGCGCCGCCTGGCTCTGGCCGCCGAGGCGCAGGCCAAGGGCTATCGCTACGTCGGCGATGGCGACACCCGTCCCCTGGGCAGCCTGCAGCCCTATGGCGGCATGTGGGACAACGGGACCGACCCGGTCGCCGAGTTCGCCAACACAATGGCGGTGCGCCGCATCGCCCTGTCGCGCTTTGGTCTGGGCAACCTGCCGGTCGGAGCCCCGGCGGCGGACCTGCGCCGGGTCATCGTGCCGATCTACCTCTATCACCGCTATCAGACGACGGCGGTCGGGCGTCAGATCGGCGGCGTCGACTACAGCTACGCCGTCAGCGGCGCGGGGCAGGAGCGGGCCGAGGTCGTGCCCGCCGATCAGCAGCGCGCGGCGCTGGAAGCCTTGATGCAGGCGCTGTCTCCGGCCGAGTTGGACCTCAGGGACGACCTGATCGACCTGCTGTCCTCGGTCCAGTCGGGCAATCCGGATCGCCAGACCCAGATCGAACTGTTCGAGGGCAAGACCGACGCCGTGTTCGACCCGTCATCGGCGGCGGCTGCGGCGACCGAAGTGGTGTTCGAGACCCTGCTGGCGCCCGAGCGGCTGAACCGCCTGATCGAACAGCAGCGCCGCGATCCGGGCCAGCTGGGCCTGGTCGAGACGCTGGATCGGGTGGCGTCGGCCGTCGGGCCGGGCGCCGTCCTCAACCCGCGTCAGGCCGAGCTGCGCCGCGTCGCCCGCGCCCGCTACGCCGCCCATCTGTCGGCTCTGATGCAGAGCAAGGATCTGTCTTCGACGGCGCAAGGGGCGGTGCGGGACAGCGCGCGCCGCTTCGGCGAACAGTTGAAACGCTGCCGTGGCGATCGGCTCGAGACGGCGCAGTGCGCCTATCTGGCCGAAGCCCTGACAGGACCGGTCGAGGGGCTGAAGGCGCTCAGCGCGACCCTTCCGGTCGCTCAGCCGGTTCCGCCGGGCGCGCCGATCGGCGGCGGCGAGTGGCA
Source organism: Brevundimonas guildfordensis (assembly GCF_014836405.1). GTDB lineage: Bacteria > Pseudomonadota > Alphaproteobacteria > Caulobacterales > Caulobacteraceae > Brevundimonas > Brevundimonas guildfordensis. The sequence goes on from NZ_JACSQU010000001.1 coordinate 87,857, forward strand.
TTGACGCAGGCCTAGGCTTCGGCCGACGCCCGTGCTGGTAAGAATAGGAACAGTATCATGAGAACTCTGCTGCTGACGGCCTGCGCCGTTTCGTCGCTTCTAGTCGCGTGGGTCCCGGCGGCGGCGTGCGCCGCCGAGGTCTCCCCGACCGCCGCGCAGATGCAAGAAGCTGGGGCGCGGCTGAAGGCGCTCTATGAGGCGGAAACCGAGGCCGGGATGGCTCGCACCGGCCGCGTCAAAGGCGCCGACGGCGAATACGGCCCGGCGGACCGTCTGGCCGACGTCAGCCCGGCCGCCCAGCAGCAACGTCTGACCTATGCGCGCGAGCTGTTGCAGCAGCTGGACGGCATTTCGCTGGATGAGCTTTCGGACGAGGACCGCATCAACGCCGCCGTCTTCCGCACCAATCTGGAGCATGCCCTGATCGACGGTCAGGCCCGCCAGTGGGAAATGCCGTTCAACAGCGACAGCTCCTTCTGGACCTATCTGGATCAGGCCCGCAGCCTGCGCACCGCCGAGGACTACAGCGCCTTTATCTCGCGGATGCGCGACATCCCGCGCTATTTCGACCAGCAGAAGGCCAATATGCGCGACGGCCTGGCGCGCGGGTTCAGCGTGCCGCGCGTGACGCTGGAAGGCCGTGAGGCCTCGATCACCAACTTCATCACCGACACGGCCGAGGCCAACGCCTTCTACGCGGCCTTCCGCCAGATGCCTTCGACCGTTTCGGCGTCCGACCAGGCGCGCCTGCGCGCCGAGGCCGCGACGGTCATCAATGAGGCCGTGATCCCGGCCTATCGGTCGCTGCTGGACTTCTACCTGAAGGAATACCAGCCGCGCGCCCGCACCACGCTGGCGGCGCGCGACATGCCCGACGGCGTCGCCTTTTATGAATCCCAGGTCCACAAATATACGACGCTGGATCTGAGCGGCGAGGAGATCCACCAGATCGGCCTGTCCGAGGTCGCCCGCATCCAGGCCGAGATGCGCCAGACGATGGCCGATGCGGGCTTCACTGGCTCCTTCGACGAGTTCCTGCATTTCCTGCGCACTGATCCGCAGTTCTACGCCAAGACGCCCGACGAACTGATGATGGTGTCGGCCTGGGTCGCGGTGCGGGCCGATGGCGAGATCGGCAAGCTGATCGGCAAGTTGCCGCGCCGTCGCTACACCATCATTCAGGTGCCTGAGGCGCTGGCCCCCTTCTACACGGCGGGGCGCGGCGGGCTGGAAGCCTGCCAGATGAACACCCACAACCTGCCCAGCCGGCCGCTGTACAACATCCCGGCGCTGACCCTGCATGAATGCGCGCCGGGCCACAGCTTCCAGATGGCGCTGGCCGAGGAGCAGGACGCGGGGCCGACCTTCCGTCGCCATACCTACTTCTCAGGCTATGGCGAGGGCTGGGGCCTCTATACGGAATGGCTGGGCGTCGAGATGGGCATCTATCGCACGCCCTATGAGAACTTCGGCCGCCTCAGCTATGAGATGTGGCGCGCGGCGCGTCTGGTGATCGACACCGGCGTGCACCTGAAGGGCTGGTCGCGCGAACAGGCCATCGACTATCTGGCGGGTCATACAGCCCTGTCGCGCCACGAGGTCGAGACCGAGGTGGACCGCTACATCAGCTGGCCCGGTCAGGCCCTGTCCTACAAGCTGGGCGAACTGACCATCCGCCGTCTGCGCGGCGAGGCCGAGGCCGCCCTGGGCGAGCGTTTCGATCCGCGCCCGTTCCACGACGAAATCCTGGCTTTGGGCTCGGTGCCGCTGAACACGCTGGAGGAGCATATGCGCGCCTTCATCGCGCGCGGCGGCAAACCCGCTGAGACGGCCAAGGCGGTCGCCGCTCAATAAATACGGGCGACAGACGAGAGAAGGCGAGGGCGCGTCAGGGCTTGGACGCGCCCTTGTTTTTTGGGTCGATCAGGACGGCCTGTTGCCATCGGCTCGGCGCCTTGTCGGTGCGATGGATGCAGCCCGCCCAGCAGCAGGGGCGGCGCTTGCCCTCCCGCAGTTCCTCTACGGTTCGCCCGATGCGTCGCTGGCGCGTCGCCGGTTGTTTGGCGTCATCAACCCAGCAGATGAATTCATTGCGACCCAGCGGCGTCAGGTTTCGCCACAGGTCGAAAACCTCGGCGTCCGCCTTCAGGGCGTCCTGAAGGTCGACGGCCGCCTGATGCACGGTTCCCTGCGGAAAACCGTCTGGCATGGGGGGCCTCCTGTAGCTCGCGACCGATCTGTCGGCCTCTCGGGAATATAAGGGGGAAGCCGATCGCGACCGCAAGATCGGGGCGCGTGCCGGACCAGGCTCAAGCCTTCGCCGTGGTGAGGGGCAGCGCCAGCTCCACCGCCAGTCCCGGCTGATTGTCGTCCAGTCGAAGCTCGCCGCCATGGGCCCGCGCGACGGCCGCCACCATGGCCAGACCCAGACCTGCCCCGGACGTATGGTCGCTCGCCCCCTGATCCAGGCGATAGAAGCGGCGCAGCACCTTGTCGCGCTCGGCTTCCGGCACGCCGGGGCCGTGGTCGGCGATGCGGATGATCGCCCGGCCGCCCTCGCTTGACGTCGAGACCTCGATCTGGCCGCCGCCGTGGAAGACGGCGTTCTCGATCAGATTGGCCAGCGCCTGTTGCAGCAGGGCGGGGTCGGCCTCGATCGTTCCTGTTGGGGCCAAGGCGACGGTCAGGCGCCCGCCCGCCTCTTCGACGAAGGGGCTGTAGATGTCGGCCACGGCGCCCGCCAGGGCCGCGAGATCCAACTGTTCGGTGTTCAGGGCGGCGTCGCCGCTTTCGATCCGCGCCAGCGTCAACAGGGCCTCGAACAGGGCGCTGACCTGGTCCGTTTCTTCAAGCGCGCGTTCGACGGCGGCTTCGCGCGCCTTTGCATCGTCCAGATTGGCGGCCAGGTCCTCCAGCCGGTGGCGAACCCGGCTCAGCGGCGCGCGCAGTTCGTGGGCTACGCCCTCGGACAGGGTCTTTAGCGTCGTCAGCGCCGCCTCCTGCCGGTCCAGCATCCGGTTGAGGTTGGTCGACAGCTCATTGAACTCCCGCCCCAGGCCTACAGCGGGCAGGCGGGCCGAATCCTGACCGGCGATGATGCGGCCGACCGCCTGATTGACGCCCTCCAGCCGTCGCAGGAACAGCCGTCCGGCGAACCAGCCCCCTGCCAGCGCCAGCAGGATCAGCACGATCCCGCTCATCAGGGCATAGCGGCGGATGCCGCCGCGCAGTTCGTCCAGATGCTGGATGTCGCGCCCGACCGCCAGCAGGCCGCCGTCGGACGCCCGTGCGCTAAGCGTCAGCATGTTGGGCGTCTGGTCGGGCCAGCGGGCGGGGCGCGCCTTGTTCGGCAGGTTGCGGCGGAAGCCCGTCTCATTGACCGCCAGCCGCGTCAGGCCGTTGGAGAAGGTGCTGCCGTCCGGCGCCTCGACCAGCAGCAGATAGCGCCGGGCGTCGCGGTTGCGGGCCTCGGCGTTCAACTCCAGCACCAACTGGGCCGTGCCGTGTCGGTTGGCGTCGGCGCGCATGACGGCCATCTGGTGGTTCAGCCCATCGCGGACCTCGGCCTCGGCGAAGCGCATCAGGCCGTAGTCCACGCCCGCGATCATCACCGCCGCGCCCAGGCCGAACAGGACCGAGAAGGCGGCGGCGTAGCGCAGGCTGGCCGTGGACCAGACCGAGGGGCGCTTCGGCTCAGTCCGGGGCCTTGAGGACATAGCCCACCCCCCGGATGGTGTGGATCAACTCCTGATCGAAGCCGCGATCCACCTTGGCGCGCAGACGGCTGATGTGGGCGTCGATCAGATTGGCGCGCGGGTCGAAGTGGAAGCCCCACAGGCTTTCCAGCAGCATGGTGCGCGTCACCGCGTGCCCGGCGTTGCGGGCCAGTCGCTCCAGCAGCTTGAACTCATGCGGGGTCAGGTCCAGCGGTTTGCCCGCGCGGGTCGCCCGGTGGGCGGCCACGTCGACCTCAAGATCGGCCACCCGATGTCGCGTCGATGTCTCGGCCAGCGGCGGGCGCCGCACCAGAGCCTGAAGCCGCGCGCTCAGTTCGCTGAAGGCGAAGGGTTTGACCAGATAGTCGTCCGCGCCCGCGTTCAACCCCGCCACCCGATCGTCCACCGAACCCAGCGCCGTCAGCATCAGCACCGGCGTCTTCAGCCCGCCGGCGCGCATGGCTTGGACGGCTTCCAGGCCTGGGAGGCCAGGCATCATACGATCGACGACAAGGGCGTCGTACTGTCCCTCCATCGCCATGTGCAGGCCGGTCTCGCCATCGCCGGCCTCATCGACGGTGTGCCCCTGCTGGCGCAACCCTTCGGCCACGAAGGCGCGGGTTCGGGCATCATCGTCAATGACTAGCATTCGCATGAGCGCCCTTCTAAACCTCTGCGGCGAAACGACCAGACCGGCTTGGAATTAATCTCGCCGCAAGACAACGCGAAGGTTGCTCCGCTATAGGCCGATTGTTGCGAATGATATGCAACAGCTTGAGTGCGGCAGGGATCAGCATGGAGTCGAGAGTAGCGGAGTTTTGGGGCGCGCCCGATCTGTCGGTTCAGATCGGCGGCGGCGCATCCGAACGGCAAGAGGTCGCCGCTCCTAAGGACGACATGGACTGGGCCTTTGGACTGAGCACGCCGGAGCTTCGCCTTTTCACCACGGGCCTGAAGCAACGCCTGACGCCGGGGCCGGCGGCGACCCTGGGCGCGCGCGTGCGCCGCTTCTTCGCCGATTTGCCCATTGCCCCGGAAACCGATGAGCCGTCGCCGCGCCTGCTGGTCGGCGCCTTGCCATTCGACCGCAACGCTGACGATTGCCTATTCCTGCCCGAGCGAGCGGCCAACCGCATCTGGGATATGCGCACGACCGCGCCGCGCCCCTCGATCCGCGCCCTGACGCCCGAGCCCTCGCGCGCAGCCTATGAGGCGGCGGTGACGCAGGCGCTGGCCGCCATGCGCGCCTCGCAAGGCGGCGCCGAACCGGTCGACAAGGTGGTGCTGTCGCGCAGCCTGAAGGTTCAGGGCGATGGCGCGATCGACCCCTTCGCCCTGTGGCGCGACCTGAAAGCTGACCCGACCGCCGCGCGCTTCCTCACGCCGTTGGGAGCGGGGCAGGGCGGAGCCATGCGCCGTCTGGTCGGCGCCACGCCGGAACTGCTGGTCTCCAAGCGCGGCCCGGCCGTCTTTTCTCATCCCCTGGCCGGATCGGCCCGCCGCAGCGTCGACGTGGTGCAGGACGAGGCGGCGGCGCAGAGCCTTTTGGCTTCGGACAAGGACCGTCGCGAACATGCGCTGGTGGTCGAGGCCATCATGGATCTGCTCGCGCCCTATTGCAGCGACCTGCGCGCGCCGCCGGGACCGGCGCTCGTCTCGACGCGGACCATGTGGCACCTGGGCACGCGCATCGAGGGGCGTCTGCATCGCCCCGATGAAACCTCGGCCGCCGAACTGGCCGCTCTGCTGCATCCGACGCCCGCCGTCTGCGGCTCGCCGCGCGACCGGGCGGCCGAGATGATCCGCGCGCTTGAAGGCTATGACCGGGGCTTCTATGCCGGGGCCGTGGGCTGGACCAACGCCTTCGGCGACGGCGCATGGTACGTCTCGCTGCGCTGCGCCGAGACGTGCGGCGATCAGGCGCGTCTCTATGCCGGGGCGGGTGTTGTCGAAGGCTCCGACCCCGCCGCCGAGGCGGACGAGACGTCAGGTAAATTCCAGGCCGTTCTTCGCGCCCTGGGCGTTGATGAGGCGAGCGTATGATTCCCCTGCAGCAGGTCTGGCCGGACGATCTGGCGGCCCTTTATCGGGCCAAGGGCTATTGGCGTGGAGAGACCTTCTCCCAGCTGCTGCGCAATCGCGTCGAGGCGCAGGCCGACGCCGTCGCCGTCGTCGGCATGGACCAGCGCTGGACCTATGGCGAACTGCTGGCAAAGGCCGAGACGGCCGCCGCTGGTTTCCTGGCGCTGGGGCTGAAGCCGGGCGACCGGGTCGTGGTGCAGTTGCCGAACCTGCCCGAGTTCCTCAGCGTGATCTTTGGTCTGTTCCGGGCCAAGCTGATCCCCGTCTATGCGCTGCCGGCCCACCGCTCGACCGAGATTGTCCACTTCCTGCGTCGGGCCGAGGCCTCGGCCTATGTCGTGGCCGACCGGCATGAGGGCTTCGACTATCGCGCCCTGGCCCGCGCCGTTCAGGCCGAGGTCCCCGAACTGCGCCATGTGGTCGTGGTGGGCGAGGCGGAGGAATTCGCCTCGTTCGACGCCTTTCGCGCCGATCCCGCCTCCTTGCCGACCGAGGACGCCGATCCGTCCGACGTGGCCTTCCTGCAGATTTCGGGCGGGTCGACCGGCCTGTCCAAGCTGATCCCGCGCACGCACGACGATTATCTGTACAGCGTGCGCGAAAGCGCGGTGATCTCGAAGCTGAGCTCGTCCAGCGTCTATCTGACGGCCCTGCCGGCGGCGCATAACTTCCCGATGAGCTCGCCGGGTTATCTGGGCGCGCTCTATGTCGGGGCGACGGTGGTCATGTCGCCGTCGCCGTCGCCGGACGCCTGCTTCCCCCTGATCGAGCGCGAAGGCGTGACGATCACGGGTCTGGTCCCGCCGCTGGCCCTGCTGTGGATGCAGGCGGCGCCGCGAAAGACCCACGACATCTCCAGCCTAGAAGTGCTGCTGGTGGGCGGCGCCAAATTCCTGCCAGAGGCGGCGCGCCGAGTACGCCCGGAGTTGGGGTGCACCCTGCAACAGGTGTTCGGCATGGCCGAGGGGCTGGTCAACTACACCCGGCTGGACGATCCCGAGACTCTGATCGTCGAGACGCAAGGACGCCCAATCAGCCCTGACGACGAAATCCTGATCGTTGACGATGCGGGCGCGCCGGTGGCCGAGGGCGAGCCGGGCAACCTGCTGACGCGCGGCCCCTATACGATCCGCGCCTATCACAACGAACCGGCGGCCAATGCGCGGTCCTTTACCGACGACGGCTTCTACCGCACCGGCGACGTGGTCCAGCGCACGCCCGAGGGCTATCTGGTCGTCATGGGCCGGGCCACCGACCACATCAACCGCGCCGGCGAGAAGATTTCGGCCGAGGAGGTCGAGGATCATCTGCTGGCCCACCCGGCCGTATTCGACGCCGCCGTGGTGTCGGTGCCCGACGACTATCTGGGCGAACGCATCTGTGCCTTTGTCATCCCCAACGGAACTGCGCCGCGCGGCGTCGAGCTGAAGGCCTGGATGCGCAAGCGCGACATCGCCGACTTCAAGGTGCCGGACCAGATCGTCTTCGTGGAAGACTTCGCCGTGACCGCCGTCGGCAAGGTCAGCCGCCGCGAGCTGCGCGCGGCGCTTCGTCAGCGCATTCTGGAAGAAGAGGGCAAGGCGTGAGCGAGCGACCGGACAACACGGGCAAGGGCCTGCCGACCGTCCCCGCCTACGCCCTGCCGACCGAGGCGGAAGTTCCGGCTTCGCGGGCACAGTGGACGCTGGAACCGGGCCGCGCGGCCCTGCTCGTCCACGACATGCAACGCTATTTCATGCGTCCCTATGCGCCGGACGCCGAGCCGTTGCCGGGCCTGATCGCCAATATCGCCCGCCTGATCGAGGCGGCGCGGGCGGCGGGCGTTCCCGTCTTCTACACCGCCCAGGAAGGCGAGCAGGACCGCCGGGACCGGGGCTTGCAGGCCGACATCTGGGGGCCGGGCATGAGCCGCACGCCCGAGCATCAGGACATCCTGCCTGAACTGGCCCCGACGCCTGGCGATTTCGTGCTCGTCAAGCATCGCTGGAGCGCCTTCCAGCGCAGCAATCTGGGGACGCTGATGCGCGCGCGCGGGCGCGATCAGTTGATCATCTGCGGCGTCTACGCCCACATCGGTTGCCAGGTTACGGCGTCCGAGGCCTTCCAGCGCGATATCGAACCCTTCTTCGTCGCCGATGCGCTTGGCGATTTTTCCCGGCAGAAGCATATGGACGCCGTGGCCTGGGCCGCCGATGTCTGCGCCGTCGCCCTCTCAACCGCGCGCGTTCTGGAACGACTGAAATGACCAAGCTGACCCCGCAGGATCTGACGCTGGAGCGGATGCGCGCCGATGTCGCCGCCCTGCTGCATGAAACGCCGGACTCCATCCTGGACGACGACAATCTGATGGACCTGGGCATAGACTCCCTGCGCGCCCTCAATCTGTCGCTTGCCTGGAGCGAGGCGATCCCGCTGGAGTTCAGCGAACTGGCCGAGCACACCACGCTCGCGGGCTGGTGGAGCGTGGTCCAGGCGCGCCTGCGCGCCGCCGGTCACGACGCTTGACCTGACATCATGGACGACGGACGCATCGCGGCGGCGCTGGAATACCCGCTGACGGAGGCTCAATCCGGCCTGTGGTTCGCCCAGAGGCTGGACCCTGCCAATCCGATCTTCAACACGGCCCACTATCTCGACATCCGGGGCGATCTGGATGTCGAGGCCTTCCGCGCCGCTGTCGATCAGACCGCCGCCGAGGCCGAAGCCCTGTCGCTGCGTTTTGTCGAGCGGGGCGGCGAGGTCTTCCAGACCATCGACCCGACCCATCGGCCGTTGCTCCAGATCGTCGACGTGTCCGACGCGGCTGATCCGGTCGCCGACGCCATGGCCGCCATGCGCCGCGACCACGAGACGCCGCTGAATCCGGCGCGCGATCCGCTGGCCGCCAACATCCTATTCCGCATGGGGCCGCAGCGTTTCCTGTGGAGCCTGCGCGTCCACCACCTGGCCACCGACGGCTTCGGCATGGCCCTGCTGACCAACCGCACAGCTGAGCTTTACAACGCCGCGCGCGGCGGCGCGGCGCCCGGCCCGGCGTACAACCCTATCGCCAAGGTGTGGGAGGAAGACGCCGCCTATCGCGTCTCGGACAAGCGCACGGCCGACGCCGCCTACTGGCGCGAGGTCATGGGCGACGCGCCTGAAGTGGCCTCGCTGGCGCCCGGCAAGGCGACCACCGCCCACCGCTTCCACCGCATCGAGCGCGCCCTGCCGCCCGAGGTCACGGCCCGCCTGCGCGCCCGCGCCGACGCTGGGCGCCTGTCATGGCCCGATGTGCTGACCGCCATCGGCGCCGCCTATGTTCGCCGCTTCTCAGGCGCGCAAGAGGCCGTGATCGGCGTGCCGTGGATGGGCCGCATGGGCAGCGCCTCGGCGCGCACGCCCGCCATGATCATGAACGTCCCGCCGCTGCGTCTGACGCTGGACGAGGACGCGCCGCTGGACGAGCAGCTGATCGTCGCCTCCAAGGCCCTGATCAAGACCCGCCGCCACGGCCGTTACCGCAGCGAGCAGCTGCGGCGCGACCTGGGCCTGATCGGCGGGGCGCGGCGCCTGTATGGGCCGCTGGTGAATGTCCTGCCGTTCGACCTGCCGCCGCGTTTTGCAGGGCTGGACACGACGCTGAAGGTGCTGGGCACCGGCCCGGTAGACGACATCAGTTTCACCTTCCGCGGCGACGCCGCCCCGGCTCTGACGCTGGAAGTCGACGCCAACCCCGACCTCTACACGCTGGACGAAGCCGCCGCACACGCAGAGCGTCTGGCCGCCTTCCTGACCAACGCGCTGGATGCCGAGACGCTGGGCGAAGTCCCCATCGCCACGCCGCAAGAGGCCGCTCGCGAACTCGAAGCTTTCAACGCTACCGCCCACCCGCTCCCCGACACGACGCTGACCGCCCTGCTGGAGGCGGCGATGAAGGCGACGCCGGACGCCTCGGCGCTGACCTTCGGCGAGAAGACCCTGACCTACGTCGAACTGGACCGCCGCACGGCGGCGTTGGCCTCGGCGCTGGCGGCGCGCGGCGTGGGACGCGAGAGCCTCGTCGCTGTCGCTCTGCCGCGTTCGCTGGAACTGGTGATCGCGCTCGTCGCCACCCTGCGTGCAGGCGGGGCCTATCTGCCGCTCGATCTGGAGCATCCGGCCGAGCGCATCGCCGCCATCGTCCGCGCCGCCGGGCCGACCGTCGTGCTGGCCCATGAAGACATCGGCGGCGCGTTTGGCGAGGCCCTGCTGACCCCCGCCGACTGGCCGCTGGATGGGCCTGCGCCTGCCGTCGCCCAAGGAGGCGAGGACGCCGCCTATGTCATCTACACCTCGGGGTCGACCGGCGATCCCAAGGGGGTGCTGATCGAGCATCGGGCCATCGTCAATCGCCTGCTGTGGATGCAGGCCGAATACGGCATCGGCGCCCACACCCGCATTTTGCAGAAGACGCCCGCTACCTTCGACGTGTCGGTGTGGGAGTTCTTCCTGGCTTTGATTTCGGGCGGCGAACTGGTCGTGGCCCCGCCCGGCGCACACCGCGATCCGGCGGCCATAGCGGGGCTGATCCGTCGTCATGCGATCACCGACCTGCATTTCGTTCCCTCCATGCTGTCCGCCTTTCTGGCCGATCCGGCGGCCAGGGGGGTCGCGGTCGCCCACGTCTTCTGCAGCGGCGAGGAGTTGCCCGCCGAACTGCGCGACCGTTTCCATCAGACGGTGAGCGCCGAACTGCACAACCTCTACGGCCCGACCGAGGCGGCGGTGGACGTCAGCTATTGGTCCGCCGGGCCGGACGATACGTCGCGCCCCATGCCCATCGGCTGGCCGGTGTGGAACACGCGGCTGGTCATTCTGGACGAGCGGCTGCGCCCCGTGGCGCCTGGCATGGGCGGGCACCTGCATCTGGGGGGCGTTCAACTGGCGCGCGGCTATGTGAACCGGCCGGACCTGACCGAGGCCGCTTTCATCCCCGACCCGCACCATCCGGGCCAGCGACTTTATCGCACCGGCGACGTGGCGCGCAGGAGGGCCGATGGGGCGGTGGTTTATCTGGGCCGGAGCGACCATCAGGTGAAGATCCGCGGCCTGCGCATCGAACTGGGCGAGATCGAAGCCGCCGTCATCGCCAGCGGTCTGGCGCGCGAGACGGTGGTGCTGGCCCGCGAAGACCGTCCCGGCGAGCGCCGTCTGGTCGCCTATCTGGTTCCGGCCGAGGGGTATGACCCCGCCACCCTGAAGGCGAAGCTGGCCGCGCGCCTGCCCGACTACATGGTCCCCGCCGCCATCGTGGCGCTGGACGCCCTGCCGACGACCTCCAACGGCAAGCTGGACCGCAAGGCGCTGCCCGCCCCGGTGTTCGAGGCGGCGGCAGGCCGGGCGGCCGAGACGCCGACCGAGAAGATCATCGCCGAACTGTTCGCCGAGACGCTGGGCCGGGCCGAACCGGCGGGCGCCGACGACGACTTCTTCACCCTGGGCGGCGACTCCCTGCTGGCGGTCCACCTGATGATGCTGATCCGCGAGCGGCTGGGGCGCGATCCGGGGCTGGGCGCCCTGTTCGACCGGCCGCGCGTGGCGGAACTGGCCGCCCTGATCGACGCCGAGGCCCTGGACTTCGACAACGGGCTGGGCGTGCTGATCCGCCTGGCCGAGGGCGATCCGGCCCTGCCGCCGCTGTTCCTGATCCATCCGGCGGGGGGGCTGTCGTGGGGCTATCGGACGTTGGCGCGCGCCCTGTCGCCGCGCCGCACGGTGTGGGGCGTGCAGTCGCCCGCGCTGGACCCGACCAACGCCCTGCCGGACGGGATCGACGCGCTGGCGTCGGTCTATGTCGATCACATTCTGGCCTTGGGCGTTTCCGGCCCGGTCCATATCGCAGGCTGGTCCGTCGGCGGCATCATCGCCCAGGCGGCGGCGGTCGAACTGGAGCGGCGCGGCGTCAAGGTCGGCCTGATGGCCATGCTGGATTCCTATCCGGCCGAGTGCTGGCGCGCCGAGCCGGAGCCCGACCCGGTGGACGCCCTGCGCGCCCTTCTGGCCATCGCCGGCTACGACCCGACCCAGTATCCCGAGCTGCGCAGCCGCGCGGCCATCCTCGCCTTCCTGAAGGCGGGCGACAGCGCGCTGGGCGGCCTGCCCGAGGCGGCCCTGGACGGGGTGATCCGCGTGGTGATGGACACCAATCGGCTGGTCCGCGAACACCACCACAAGCCCTTCAGCGGCCGCACCACCCACGTCCGCGCGGCTTTGGATCACACGGAGCGCGACCTGACGCCCGGCCTGTGGCGCCCCTACGCCGCCGACCTGGACGTGGTCGAGGTTCCTTTCCTGCACCCGCAACTGACCGGCCCGGCGGCGACGGCCCTGATCGCCCCGGCGCTGGACGCCCGCATGACCGCTTTTGAGGAGATCGCACGATGAGAGACAGCGGACTGTCTGGCCGTCTGGCCCTGGTCACGGGCGCGGGCGGCGGCATCGGCGCCGCCGTGGTGCGCCTGCTGGTCGAGGAGGGCGCGCGCGTCGTCGCCACTGATCTGCCGTCCACCGCCCTGTCGGGTCTGGCCTTCCTGAACGGCGTGCGGGTCGAGCCGCTGGACGTCACCGACGGAGCGGCGGTCGAGGCCCTGTTCGAGCGCATCGAGGCCGAGGACGGCCCGATCGACTTCGTCGCCAGCGTGGCGGGCGTCCTGTCCAATGTGACGGTGGATCAGACTTCTGACGCCGAATGGCGCCGCGTCTTTGCGGTCAATGCGGATGGGGTCTTCCATCTGGGGCGCGAGGTTTCGCGTCGGATGGGGGCAAGAGGCAAGGGGGCCTTCGTCACCGTCAGCTCCAACGCGGCGGGCGTGCCGCGACACGGCTTGGCCGCCTATGCCGCGTCCAAGGCGGCTGCGACCATGTTCACCCGCTCTCTCGGACTGGAGCTGGGCCCCAAGGGCGTCCGTTGCAACGTCGTCGCCCCCGGCTCGACCCTGACGTCGATGCAGACCGGCATGTGGGCCGATGAAGACGGCGCGGCACGAGTCATCGCCGGCTCGCCGGAGATATTCAAGGCCGGCATTCCGCTGCAGAAACTGGCGACCCCGGAGGACATCGCCGAGGCGGTGGTCTTCCTGCTGTCCGACCGCGCCGCCCACATCACCATGACCGACCTGTACGTCGACGGCGGGGCCACCCTGCGCGCCTGAGCGGCCGCCGGACCTGCCGAAAACGCAGGTCCAGCGACGGCGGGGCGTTACGCCAGCCTTGTGTTGACCGGGACCCCGTTCTTGATCGCCAGGGTGACCGGCGTGCGCTCGGCTACGTCAGCCAGGCGTGCGCGCTGGGCCTCATCCAGCGGGCCGACAGGCGTCAGGACGCGCTCGATCCGGGGCGGGTTCTCGCCGCCCAGATATTCGAGCTGGACGTCCAGAGCTTCCAGCGGCCAGTCCTTCCGCTCGGCGTACATCTTCAGCGTGATGGCGGTGCAGGCCCCCAGCGCCGAGATCAGCAGGTCGAAGGGCGCAGGCCCATCATCGCCGCCGTTCAGCCGTTGCGGCTCGTCAGCGGTCAGGTGGTGTTGAAGGTCGCCGCCCGTCCGGATCGTGGTCCGATAGCGGGCGGCGCCGATGTTGGCGTGAGCGATGGCCATGAGGCTGGCTCTCTCTGTTCAGGAGATGATCAGGACATGGGCGGGGGAGGCGGCGTGCGGTCCGGCGGCAGGGGAATGAACTCCTGATCGTCCATGTCGGGCAGCTTCATGCGCCCGGCGCGCCAGTCGGCCTTGGCCTGTTCGATCCGGTCCTGTGACGACGACACGAAGTTCCACTCGATGAAGCGTTCGCCCACCGGCTCGCCGCCCAGCACCATGATCGTGGTCGGTTGCAGGGCATGGATGACCGACGGCGATCCCTTGGACAGCACCGCCATCTGGCCGTGGCCCACGGGCCTGCCGTCGTCGATCTCGACCAATCCCTGAACGACGTAGACGGCGCTCTCGGCATGGTCGGTCGGGGTCTGGAACCGAGCGCCGGGCTCAAGCTCCAGATGCATGTAGTGCAGGGGCGAGAAGGTGCTGACGCCCGCCTTCATGCCCATGGTCTCGCCCGCGACCAGACGGCCTTTGACGCCGTTCTCGATCCAGGTCGGCAGGTCGCCAGGGACGACGTGCTGGAAGGACGGATCGATCTCTTCTTGACCGTTCGGCAGAGCGACCCAGGCCTGGATGCCCTCAAGGCGCAGGCCTTCCATCCGCGCGCGCTCGAAGCGTTCGGAGTGGGTGACGCCGCTGCCGGCGGTCATCCAGTTGACCTCGGCCGGGCGGATGTCCTGCTGCACGCCCAGGCTGTCGCGGTGAGTGATCTCGCCGTCGAACAGATAGGTCAGGGTCGAGATGCCGATGTGCGGGTGGGGGCGCACGTCGACCGTCTTGGGAATGCCCGCAGGCATGTCGACCGGCCCCATGTGGTCGAAGAAGACAAACGGGCCCACCATGCGCCGCTTAGCGTAGGGCAGGACACGGCCGACTTCAAAGCCGCCGAGGTCTTTCCGGCGCTGGTCGATGACGAGTTCGATCATGGAGGCTTCCTTGAAAGGCGGTGGCCCGGCGATGGCCGGGCCGCCTGTTGTTCAGTCTGTCACGCTGCGGCGGGAATGTCGCCGAAGCGGCCGCTGTTGAAGTCCGTGATGGCGGTGCGGATTTCGTCCTCGCTGTTCATCACGAAGGGGCCATAGCCGACGATGGGCTCGTCGATCGGCTCTCCGGTCAGGATCAGCAGGGTCGAGTCCGCATCGGCGCTCAGGCTCACGCTGTCGCCCTGACGGTCCAGCAGCAGGGCCTCGGCGGCGCCCGCGGGCTGGTCGCCGTTGACGGTGACATGGCCCGACAGAACCACCACGATGGCCGTGTGGCCTTCGGGCAGATCCAGCGTCGTCTCGGCGTCCCGGTTCAACCGCACGTCCCAGACATTGATGGGAGTGAAGGTCGTGGCCGGGCCTTTCGAGCCGTCCATCGCGCCGGCGATGATCCGCGCGGTCCCAGCGTTGTCGGGCAGGGCGACGGACGGAATGTCGGCGTTCAGGATCGACTGGTAGCCGGGGCGGGTCATCTTGTCCTTGGCGGGCAGGTTGACCCACAGCTGAACCATGCGGAAGGGCCCGCCGGTGCGCGAGAAGGCCGGGGAATGGAACTCCTCGTGCAGGATGCCGCCGCCCGCCGTCATCCACTGGACGTCGCCGGGGCCGATGATCCCGCCCTGACCGGTCGAGTCGCGGTGCTCGACCTCGCCGTCATAGACGATGGTCACGGTCTCGAAGCCGCGGTGCGGATGCTGGCCCACGCCGCGCCGCTCGGTCGTCGGCTCGAAGTTGTAGGGACCGGCGTAGTCGAGCAGCAGGAAGGGGCTGACCTGTTTGCCCACGGCGTTGTAGGAAAACAGCGAACGGACGGGGAAGCCGTCGCCGACCCAGTGGCCGCGCTCGTTGCCGTAACGGCCCAGAACCTTCTTCATGGTCTAGTCTCCATTCGTTGGATCAGCCGTCAGGAGGAGAGGCCGATCGCGTTGGCGACCTTATGCCGTTGGAACGCCGACAGGGACAGATTGCGAGATCGCCTCGCTGCGTCCTATCAATAGAACGATGAGAGACCTCAACGACCTCTATTATTTCGTGCAGGTGGTGGATCACCACGGCTTCGCCCCGGCGGCGCGGGCGCTGGGGATGCAGAAATCCAAGCTCAGCCGCCGCATCGCCGCGCTTGAAGACCAACTGGGCACGCGGCTGATCCAGCGCTCCTCGCGCAAGTTCTCTGTCACCGAGATCGGTCAGGCCTACTACCAGCATTGTCTGGCCATGTTGGTCGAAGCCGAGGCGGCGCAGGCCCTGATCGACGGCGCCCGGTCCGAGCCGTGCGGCACGATCCGCGTCGCCTGCGCGCCGGGCCTGCTGACCTATCAGATGAGCGGGCTGATCGTCCGCTTCATGGCCTTGTATCCCGAACTTGAGGTGCAGCTTCACAGCACCAGCCGCCGGGTGGACGTCATCGGCGAGGGCTTTGACCTGGCCATCCGCGTCCGCGAGCCGCCGCTGGAACAGACCGATCTGGTCATGCGCAAACTGGACGAGAGCGTGCATCGTCTGGTCGCCAGCCCTGACCTGATCGCTCGCATGGGGGCGCCGGCCGGCCCGGCGGACCTTGCGAACTGGCCCAGTCTGGACTTCGGCCCGGCGCACCGTGACCATGTGTGGGCCCTGACCCACAAGGACGGCATGACGGCCTCTGTGCGCCATGCGCCGCGTCTGGTCACCGACGACCTGCACATGCTGCATGAGGGCGCGCTTCAGGGTCTGGGCGTGGCCCTGCTGCCCAGCGTGGCGGTGATGCACGATCTGGAGGGGGGACGGCTGGTCGACCTTTTGCCGGACTGGCGGCCGAAGAAATGGATCGTCCACGCGGTCTTTCCGTCCCGGCGCGGGCTGCTGCCTTCGGTGCGGATGCTGCTGGATTTTCTGGTCGAGGGTTGCGCTGAGCAGCGAATTCACGGCGAAAGGCTGTCGTCGCCCGATACGGCGACGCTAGCGGAGACGAAGGACTGAAATGCGTCTGGTTGGACTGTCGGGCAGCCTGCGGGCGGCCTCCTACAACAGCGCCCTGCTGCGCGCGGCGCAGGAGACGGCGCCGCCGGATGTGGAACTGATCGCCGCGACTATCCACGGCATCCCTCTCTATGACGGCGATCTGGAGGCCGAGCAGGGCCTGCCCGAGGCCGTGGTCGCGCTGAAGGATCTGATCGCCGGTTGCGACGGCCTGCTGCTGTTCACGCCGGAATACAACAACTCCATCCCCGGCCCGTTCAAGAACGCCATCGACTGGCTGAGCCGACCCAGTTCGGACATCGGGCGCGTGTTCGGCGGGCGGCCGGTGGCGGTGCTGGGCGCCTCGCCCGGGCTGTTCGGGACGCTGATGAGCCAGGCGGCCTGGCTGCCGGTGCTGCGCACCCTGGGCTCGGCGCCCTGGTTCGGGGCGAGGGTGATGGTCACGCGCGCGGGCGACGCCTTTGACGCCGAGGGCCGCCTGATCGACGCGGATACGCGCCGTCGCCTGACCGCCTTCGTCGCCGGTTTTGCGGATCACTGCCGGGGGGCTTCGGCATGAGCGGGGAAGCCTTCGTCATCGTCGCCTATCGCCCGGAGCATCGCGACGCCTGGCGGACCCTGAACGAAGCCTGGCTGGCCGAGGGCGGCTTCGCCATCGAAGCCAAGGACCGCAAGGTGCTGGGCGATCCTGAAGGCCAGATCCTGACGCCGGGCGGCCGAATCTTCTTTGTCGAGCAGGCGGGGCAGGCCGTCGGCTGCTGCGCCCTGATGGCGATGGACGACGGCGGCTATGAGGTCGCCAAGATGACCATTGCGCCGTCCGCGCGCGGTCAGGGGCTGTCGCGCCGCCTGCTGGACGCCTGCGAGGCGGCGGCGCGTGAGGCGGGCGCGCATCGCCTCTATCTGGAGACCAGTTCGACGCTCGGCCCGGCGCTGGCGCTCTATGACAGCTTCGGCTTCGTCCGCCTGCCGCCGCGCGACACGCCCTATGTGCGAGCTGACGTCTTCATGGAGAAGGCGCTGGGTTTCTCCTCCCCATGACATGGGGAGGTGGATCGGCGGCGTAGCCGTCGAGACGGAGGGGCCGCTTGGTTCCGCAGCCCTAAGCCCCTCCACCGCTACGCGGTCCCCCTCCCCACGCAGTGGGGAGGAAAGATTCTACTCTTTCGACAGGTCCTGTCGCTGGAACCACGCCAGGGCCAGAAGGAAGGGGCCGAAGCTCCACAGCGCCAGCCCTGCGATGGCGCGCCAGGCGGCGCCTGCGGGGACGAGGGCGGCTTCCATGCCGCCCTTGATCAGAACCTTCAGCAGTTCAAAGGCGTCGCCGGGCAGCAGCAGCATGGTCGCCCAGTCGCCCATCTGCCAGCCGAACAGCGGGCTCAGCTTGGCCAGGAAGAACTGGCCGACGCCGATGACCAGAGGCACGAACAGCGCCGCCAGCAGCGACCGCGTCACCATCGCCGCCAGCAGGCTGAGCAGCAGAAACTGCACCACCCGCACATAGGACAGCAGCGCCAGCAGGCCGAACGCCTGCGCCTGTTCTCCTCCGAAGCCGAAGGTGAAGCTGCGCCCGAAGATCACGCCCTTGGCGACATCGGCGCCCATGCTGGCGAGCAGCAGAAGGATCAGGCCGACCAGGGTCATCAGCTTGACCGCACCGACCTTGCCCATGATCAGGTTCGGCCGGGTGTTGCGGGCCGTGATCAAACGCCAGGTCTCCCAGCGGTAGTCACCCGCGAAGACGGTGGCCGCGCCGATCAGCAGGAAGGCCAGCACGCCGGGGTTGGCCAGCCCGCCCGCCGCATCGACCAGCGACTGGCCCAGATCGACGGCGCTGGCGGTCAGTTTCAGCTCGACCGGCAGGGTCTGCATCGCCCCGTCCATCTTGGACCGGATGAACAGGAAGCTCGCGGTCGCCAGCCCCAGCGAGATCAGGGGCACGAAAACGACGCTCCAGAACATCGCCGTGCGGTTCTGCAGCAGGCGCCAGGTTTCGGCGCGGATGGCGTCGGCCAGCATCATGGGCGGCCTCCCTCGACGGAAGAGGTTTCAGTCATGAAGACGCTTTCCAGATCGGCGCCGACCCAGCGGGCCTCGTCGATGTCCACGCCCTGTTCGATCAGGGCGCGCAGCAGGGCAGGGGCCTCGGCGCGCGGCACGGCGGCCATGACGGCGTCGTCCTGAACGCTGCCGCGCTCGCCCAGAACCGCCATCACCTTGGCCAGCGGCGTGGCGGCCAGCCGCAGCCGCTCGCCCGAGGCGGTCAGGTCGCTGACCTTGCCTTCCGCCGCCAGCTTGCCCCGGTTCAGGATGGCGACGCGGTCGCAGACGCGCTGGACCTCCAGAAGCTGGTGGCTGGCCAGGATGATGGTCACGCCGTCGTCGTCGGCCAGGCTGCGGATCAGGGCGCGCATCTCCTGAATGCCGGGCGGGTCCATGCCGCTGGTCGGTTCATCCAGGATCACAAGGTCGGGCCGGGTCATCAGGGCGGCGGCGACGCCCAGCCGCTGCATCATCCCGACCGAGAAGCCGCGCACCTTGCGGTCGGCCGCCTCGGACAGGCCGACCCGATCCAGCCAGCGGTCGGTCTCGGCCTCAGCGCCCATGCCGTGCGCCAGCGCCAGCCAGCGCAGAGCCTGACGCGCGGTCAGATAGGGCGGATAGCGCGGCGTCTCGATCATCGAGCCCATGCGCCGGGTCACGGCCGGATCGCCGGTGTGCTGGCCCATCACCCGCACCTCGCCCGCCGTGGGCCGGATCAGGCCCAGCAGGATGCGGAACAGGGTCGACTTGCCTGCGCCGTTCGGCCCCAGCACACCGTAGACCCCGCCGCGCGGTATGCTGAGACTGAGGCTGTCCAGGGCGCGCACCGGGCCATAGGTCTTGGTCAGGCCGCTCGTTTCGATAACGCTGGTCATGAATGGGAACGTGGCCCGCAGTTGAAAAACCGGCAAGCCGTCTTCTGTCTGTCGCGGATTAAGCTTAGGCAATGTTCGCGAAAGTCGGTTTCTCGGGAGTTGTTATGTTTGATCGCCTGTTCGGCCTGGCGCGCGTCGCCGTTCTGACGCTGGGCGTCGCGGCCTGCGCCACCACGCCGTCAGAGCCGGTGACCGAGACGGCCCAGGCGCCGAACGTCATCATGATCTCCATCGACGGCTTCCGCGCGGATTATCTGGCGCGCGGCGCGACGCCGGTGCTGGCGCAACTGGCGGCGGAGGGAGCATCGGGGCCGATGAAACCGTCCTTCCCCAGCGTGACCTTCCCCAACCACTATACGCTGGTGACGGGGCTGCATCCCGACCACCACGGCATCGTCGGCAACAACATGGTCGACGCCGAACTGGGCCGCTTCTCCCTGGGCAACAAGCAGGCGGTCGCCGACCGCCGCTGGTGGGATCAGGGCGAGCCGATCTGGGTCTCGGCCGAGCGGCAGGGCGTGAAGACCGCCACCATGTTCTGGCCGGGGTCCGAGGCCGCCATCCGCGGCGTGCGCCCCAGCTATTGGACGCCCTTTGACCAGTCGATGCCGGGCGACGTCCGCGTCGATCAGGTGCTGACCTGGATGGACCTGCCCGCCGCCCAGCGACCGGCGCTGACCACCCTTTATTTCGACATCGTCGACACCATGGGCCACAACCACGGCCCGGATGCGCCCCAGACACTGGAGGCCCTGCGTTCGGTCGACGCCTCCATCGGCCGCCTGGTCGACGGGCTGAAGGCGCGGGGGCTGTATGAGAACACCATCCTGGTCATTGTGTCGGATCACGGCATGGCGGCGACCTCGCCGGAGCGGGTGACGGTGCTGGACGACCTCATCGATCCGGAGGCGGTGCAGATCGTCTATTCGGGCGCGGTCACCTTCCTGAACCCCGTTGCGGGCCGCGAGGCCGAGGTGGAGCAGGCCCTGCTGGGCTCGCACCCGCACCTGGATTGCTGGCGCAAGAGCGAGATCCCGGCGCGTCTGGCGCTGGGCTCGAACCCGCGCGTCTCGGCCATCGTCTGCGCGTCCGAGCCCGGCTGGCTGCTGGCGACCAAGGCGCGTCCGGTCACCCGGTCCGGCGGCGCCCATGGTTATGACAACGCCGCGCCCGAGATGCAGGCCGTCTTCATCGCCCACGGTCCCGGCGTCATCGCTGGGCGGCGGATGCAGAACCTGGACAGCGTCGACGTCCAACCCTTCCTGGCCCGCCTGCTGGGCGTAACGGCGCCGCGCGGCGACGGTGACCCGAACGACACGCTGCCGGTGACGCAGCACTGAGCGACCGATCGAGGGGTGGGCCGAAAAGGGGCGCGAGAGTAGAACGGCGGTCCACCTCCGCGAGCGTTCATGTCCCTGCACCTCCCCAAGGTCCGCCGCGCGGCCATCGCCTTCATCCTCGTGACCGCGGTGCTGGACATCGTGGCCATGGGAATCGTCATTCCGGTCCTGCCGCATCTGATCGAGGAGTTCGTCGGTTCCAACGCCAAGGCGGGCCTGCTGAACGGGGTGTTCGTGGCCCTCTGGGCGGGGATGCAGTTCCTGGCCTCGCCCGTGATCGGCTCGCTGTCGGACCAGTATGGGCGTCGCCCGGTCATCCTGATCAGCTGCGCGGGGCTGGCGGCGGACTATGTGCTGATGGCGTTGGCGCCGAACCTGTGGTGGCTGGCGGTCGGGCGTCTGATCGCGGGCGTCACCTCGTCGAGCTTCACCACCATCTACGCCTATATGGCCGACATCACCGAGCCTGAAAAACGCGCCCGCGCCTATGGCCTGATCGGCGCGGCCTTCTCGGGCGGCTTCGTGCTGGGGCCGGTGCTGGGCGGCTTCCTGGGCGAATTCGGGCCGCGCGTGCCCTTCTGGGCGGCGGGCGCCATGTCGGGCGCAGCCTTCCTTTATGGCCTGTTCATCCTGCCCGAGAGCCTGGTGCCCGATAAGCGGATGCCCTTCAGCTGGCGTCGCGCCAATCCGGTCGGGGCCATGATCCTGCTGAAACGTCACGCCGAGCTGGCGGGCCTCGCGGTCGTGAACTTCCTGCTCTATTTCGCCCACCACGTCTTTTCGGCGGTCTTCGTTCTCTACGCGGGACTGCGCTACGGCTGGGGGCCGTGGCAGGTCGGGGCGCTGCTGGCCATGGTCGGCGTGCTGGACATGATCGTCCAGGGCGTGTTGGTCGGACCGGCGTCCAAGCGGTTCGGCGACCGCGCGACCATGATCTTCGGTCTGTCCGGAGGGGCGGTCGGCATCGCCTTGATGGGCTGGGCGCCCACGGGCGTCGCCTTCATCGTCGCCATGCTGCCCAACGCCCTGTGGGGTCTAGCCATGCCGACGCTTCAGTCCTTGATGACCCGCCGCGTCGGCGAGAGCGAGCAGGGCCAGTTACAGGGCGCGAACATGAGCGTCGCCTCCATCGCCGGCGTGGCCTCGCCTTTGTTCTTCGGCTGGATCTATTCGGTTTCGGCCGGCGAGGGCGGCGCGCAGGCGGCGACCTGGCTGGCGGATCAGGGTCTGCAGGCGATGTCCGACACGGCCGGCGCCCTGCTGTCCGAGCCGGGGCTGGCCTTCTATCTGGCGTCCGCCGTGCTGGCGCTGGGCGCGCTGATCGGTTTCCTGACGGCGCGCCGGGCGGAACGGGACGAGGTCACATCCGTTTGATCGCCGCCGCGCCCCGGATCGAACGACGGCCTTGATCCTGTCGAAAAGCCGAGGCGGAATGGATGCAACGCCCAAGCTTGTAGAACCGGGACGAGATGAAGACTTCCAGACTGGCCATCGCCGCCGCCCTGATCGTGTCCGCATGCGGCCAGCCGCAGCCCTCCAAGGCGCAGGAAGGCGTCTTTGCCGAACAGCCCCGTGTCGCCCCCCGCGACGCAGGATCGCTGAAGACCAGTTTCGCCCCTGTGGTGCGCGAGGCCGCGCCTGCGGTGGTCAACATCTCGGCGCGGGGCGTGCAGCAGGTGCGCGATCCCTTCTTCGAGCTGTTCGGCGGCGGGCCGCAGTCGCGCGTGACGGGCTCCATCGGTTCGGGCGTGATCGTGCGGCCCGACGGCATCGTGGTCACCAACAACCACGTCATCCAGAACATGCAGCAGATCCGCGTCACCCTGAACGATCGACGCGAGTATCCGGCCAAGGTGCTGCTGGCGGACGAGCGGTCCGACATCGCCGTGCTGCAGCTCGAGAATCTGGACGGCGACCTGCCGGCCCTGCGCATCGACGATCAGGAGCAGCAGCAGGTCGGCGATCTGGTGCTTGCTATCGGCAATCCGTTCGGCGTCGGCCAGACGGTGACCAACGGCATCATTTCGGCGCTGAACCGGACCGAGACGGGCATCAGCGATTCCGGCTCCTTCATCCAGACCGACGCGCCGATCAATCCGGGCAACTCGGGCGGCGCCCTGGTCGACATGGACGGCGAGCTGATCGGCATCAACACGGCGATCTTCTCGCGTTCAGGCTCTTCCAGCGGCGTGGGCTTCGCCGTGCCCGCGGCCATGGTCAAGCGGGTCGTGGATTCGGCTGTCGGCGGCGCCAAGGCGGTCGAGCGCGCCTGGCTGGGCGTCAAGGGCGACACCGTCAGCGCCGACATCGCCCGCAGTCTGGGGCTCGAGCGGCCGCAAGGGTTGATGGTCACGGACGTCTACGCCGGTGGTCCTGGCGCGCGCGCCGGCATCCATCAGGGCGATGTCATCACCGCCATCGACGGGGCCGAGGTCAATGATCAGGGCGGCCTGAACTTCCGCGTCGGCACCAAGTCGCCGAACTCCACCGTCGCCGTCACCGTGCTGCGCGACGGCCGCACGCAGACGCTGAACGCCCGCGTCTCGACCCTGCCGGGCGACGCCGAGCCGGGGCAGGGGACGGTCGTAGGGCAGGGAGCCTTGGCCGGACTTCAGGGCGTGGCTTTGAACCCCGCCCTGGCCGATCGCCTGGGCGGCGATCCCTTCACCAACGGCGTGGTGGTGACGGGCTTGCAGCGCAACAGCGTCCCGGCCCGTATCGGCCTGCGTCCCAACGACCTGGTGGTGCAGATCGACGGCCGCGCCGTGACCACGGTCGCCGCCCTGGGCCGCGCGCAGCGAGGCTCGGAGTTGACCATTGTCCGCGGCGGGCGCCGTTTGACGGGCCGCTTGCCTTAAGCCGGCGTTCCGGCCGCAGAGGGGCGATCAGCCCTTCTGCGGTCCGCCGATGCTCCACAGGTGGCCGAACGGATCGCGGACCTGGCCGTAGCGGTCGCCCCAGAACTGATTCTCCAGCGGCATGACCGGAATGGCGCCGTTGACCAGGGCGCGGTTCCACCACTCGTCGGGGTCGTCGACCTGAAGGTGCAGGGTCACCCCCTTGGGCTCGATGTCGGCCTCGCCGGTCCATTCGGGGAATTCGTCGGCCAGCATGACGCTGCCGCCGTTGATGCGCAGGTGGGCGTGCATCAGGCGCTCGCCATCCTCGGCGGGCACGCGGCGCAGTTCCTCGGCGCCGAAGGCGCGGGCGTAGAACTCGATGGCGGCGGCGCCGCCGCGCGAGGGAATGGTCAGGTGGGGCGTCACCCCGCCGCGTGTTTCCTGATCGAGCTTGGCGTCTGTCATGCGATTCCTCCTTAGAGGCCTTGTAACGGGTGCAGTCGCCCGAACGAACGCCTATCTAGGCTGTTCCATGACTGATTTGTTCGAAGCCTCCGGCATACACGCCCCCGACGCCCCTCTGGCGGACCGCCTGCGCCCTCAAGCGCTGGATCAGGTGGTGGGGCAGGATCATCTGCTGGGCCCCGGCGGGCCGATCCGCCGCATGATCGAGGCCGGACGCCTCGGCTCCATGATCCTGTGGGGGCCGCCCGGCACCGGCAAGACCACCATCGCCCGGCTGCTGGCCAGGGCGGCGGGCTATGAATATCAATCCATTAGCGCCGTCTTCTCGGGCGTGGCGGACCTCAAAAAGGCGTTCGAGGCTGCGCGGATGCGCCGGGCGGCGGGCCAGCAGACCCTGCTGTTCGTCGACGAAATCCACCGCTTCAACCGCGCTCAGCAGGATGGCTTCCTGCCCTTCGTGGAGGAGGGGATCGTCACCCTGGTCGGCGCCACGACCGAGAACCCCAGCTTCGAGCTGAACGGCGCCCTGCTGTCGCGGAGCCAGGTCTATGTGCTGAAGCGGCTGGACGACGCCTCGCTGGATCTGCTGCTGGGCCGGGCCGAGGCGCTGATGGGCAAGCCCCTGCCGCTGACGGCCGAGGCGCGTCAGGCCATGCTTGCCCTGGCCGACGGCGACGGCCGCTATCTGCTGACCATGTCCGAAGTGCTGTTCGATCTGACGGAGGTCGAGCCGCTGGACGTGCAGGCCCTGGCCGGCGTGCTGCAGAAACGCGCGCCCGTCTACGACAAGTCGCGCGAGGAGCACTACAACCTCATCTCCGCTCTGCATAAGTCGGTGCGCGGCTCGGACCCGGATGCGGCGCTCTACTGGCTGGCGCGGATGCTCAACGGGGGCGAGGACCCGCTCTATCTGGCGCGGCGTATCGTGCGCATGGCGGTCGAGGACATCGGCCAGGCCGACCCCCTGTCCATCCTGGTCGCCAACGCCGCCAAGGACACTTACGATTTCCTGGGATCGCCAGAGGGCGAACTGGCCTTGGCTCAGGCCGTCGTGCACCTGGCCACGGCGCCCAAGTCCGTGGGCGTTTATGAAGCCTTCAAGGCGGCCAAGCGCGCGGCGCACGAGACTGGCTCCTTGATGCCCCCGGCGCACATCCGCAACGCCCCGACCAAGCTGATGAAGTCGCTCGGCTACGGCAAAGGCTATCAGTACGACCCGGATACGCCCGAGGGTTTCTCCGGCGCGAACTTCTTCCCGGACGAAATGGAGCGTCGCACCTTCTACAAGCCCAAGGGCGAGGGCCATGAAGAGAAGGTCAAGGCGCGGCTGGAGCGCTGGGCGACGATGCGGGCGCGCATGCCTTAAGGCGACGCTTCGCGAGGCTTGTTGTATTGGCACGCCTCAGCGTAGTTTTCGACGCTTACCGGCTTGGGGAATAATGATGGTCGATATTTCAAAGCGCCCTTCGGCGCCCTGGCATCTGTGGGCGATCGCTGCCGCTTCGGTGGTCTGGAACGGGGTCGGCGTCTGGCAGTGGTATCAGAAGGTCACCGGCGCGCCCGCCTATTGGGGTGCATTGACGATGGAGCAGGTCGCCTATCTGCGAGCCGCCCCGTTGTGGACCGACGTGGCCTTCGGCGTGGCGGTATGGTGCGGCCTGCTAGGCGCGCTGATGCTGCTTCTGAGGCGCCGTCTGGCGTTCAACGCGTTCATCGCCGGACTGATCGCCATGCTGGCGCACGCGGTCTATGTGCTGGCGTTGAGCAACGGCCGCGACGTTATCGGCGCGGGCGGGACGATCTTCACCTTGGTGGTCACTCTGATCTTCGTCGTTCAGATCACCTATTCGTACGCGGCGCGGCGCAAGGGTCTGATCCGTTAGGCTGCGCTTGAAGCGGCATCGCAGGACATATTGTTAAGGTCTGGATTTAGGGCGTAACCTCTCCTCCATCGGCAACCTGGGGAGGGATCAATGGTCGATATTGCAAGGCGTCCTTCGACGCCCTGGCACGTGTGGCTGGTGGGCGTCGTGTCGCTGCTTTGGAACGGCTTCGGCGGCTACGACTTCGTGCAGACCACCACGCGCGGCGAAGCTTATATGCGCGAGGCCGGCTTTGGCGACGAGATGATCGCCTATTACAACGCCATGCCGGCATGGATGTATGCGCCTTGGACGCTCGGTGTCTGGGGCGCGGTGATTGGGTCGCTGCTGCTGCTGGCGCGCAGTCGCTGGGCGGTTCATGCCTTCGCCCTGTCTTTGGTGGGCGCGGTGGTCAGCCTCATCTACTCCAAATTCATCAACCCGCCGCCGGCTCTGCCCCCCGAATTGGCGATGATGGAGTGGATGCCCTTTGTTATCGTCCTAATCGCCGCCTTCCTGGCCTGGTACGCCTGGACCATGGCGAAGACGGGCGCGCTCCGCTAAAGGCTCGGCGGGTGAAGACCCGCCAGCCTGTTTCCCTGACCGAAGATGAGATCGCCGCCGTCCGTTCCTGGGTGGTGCATGAAGACGCGCATCTGATCGCCTTCAACAAGCCGTCTGGCCTGTCCAGTCAGGGCGGGCGCATTCAGGCTCACACGCTGGACGACTTGCTGTGGGCCTTCGCTCGCTCGAACGGCAAGCGGCCGGAGTTGGTCCACCGGCTGGACCGAGACACCTCGGGCGTCATTCTGGCCGCAAAGACCAAGCCTGCCGCCGGCTTTTTCGGCAAGGCGATGCAGATGCGCAAGTTTCAGAAAACCTATCTGGCGCTTGTCGCGGAGGCGCCGGAACCCAAGTCCGGCCGCATCACCTCCGCCCTGCGCCGCGAAGAGATCGGCCGTGAAAGCTATATGCGGGTCGTGGCGTTCGATGCGCCGGGCGCGCAAGGGGCCGCCAGCAGCTACCGCACTCTGGCCTCCAGTCAGGATGGGGCGGTGGTCGAACTCTCGCCCGAGACGGGGCGGATGCACCAACTTCGGGTCCATATGGCTTCCATTGGTCGTCCGCTGGTCGGCGATGTCCGCTATGGCGGCGCCCTGACCTTCGCCGGGCGCGCGGCGCCGCGCCTGATGCTGCACGCGACGAAGCTGAGTTTTCCCCACCCCGACGGCGGCCGTGTGACGGTCGAGGCGCCGGAGCCTCAAGACTTCGCGGCTTTGCGCGCCGCGGCCGGGCTTTAGGCCGTCCTCCCCCCCGTTCAGCCTGTCAGCGGAACAATCCGGGGCGCTTGAACGCTGTTCGGGTATGGGAGACTCGCGCATGAAACGCTTGGCCGTCGTCACGATCGCCGCATCCGCCCTGGCCCTGACGGCATGCGCCAGCCTGGCGCCCTATGGCCCTCAGATGGGGCCGAACGGCCAAGGCTATTCCGAACAGCAGATCGAGCGTGATCGCTACCGCGTGACCTACAGGGGCGTCGGCTCTGCCGGTCCAGTGGCGGACATGGCCCTGTACCGTGCCGCCCAGCTGACGGTTGATCGGGGCTATGACTGGTTTGAGGTGACCCAGCGCTGGATCGACGGCCGTCCTGACAGCGCCGGCGGGGTGCGCCCCAGCGTTTCGCTCGGCGCCGGCTCCAGCCGGTACGGCGGCTACCGCGCTTCGGGCGTCGGCGTCGGCCTGGGCTTCGACCTCAGCGGCCCCCAGCCGACATCCACCACGCTGGAGATCGTCATGGGCCGGGGAAATCGCCCGGACCGCCGCGAAGCTTATGACGCGCGGGGCGTGCAGGACGCCATCCGTCCACGCCTGTAACGCCTAGAACGGCCAACGCGCCATGGCGGCGGCGAAGGCCAGCAATGGGACCAGCAGCAGAATCTCCAGCGCGACCGCGCGCCGTGCGGCCGTCGTTTCGGCCTGCGACGGAATATGGCCAGGTTCGGTCTTGCTTGCTTTGCGCCATTTCAGGATCAGCAATGTCGGACGGATGGAGATCAGGCCGATCAGGGCGAAGGTTGCGATCTTGGCCCAGAAGAAGGGGTTGGCTTCATAGAAGGCCCAGCCCTTGCCGCCCATCACGCGTCCGACGCCTATCAGGACGACCAGCAGGGCTGTGACGCCATAGCCGGCATCCAGCCCGGCCAGACGTTTCACCGGCGGTTGCGGCGTTCGCAGCAGCGCCAGTTCCGACGCCAGCATGACGATCAAGCCCAGGAACAGAAGGTGGTGCAGGATGGCGAGGATCAGGTCGTGCATGGCGGCCTTCGCAAATGATGTCGGAACAGTATAAGCCGCGACCATGACACGTTTTCTGCTGGTTGCGATCGGCGGCGGCCTAGGGGCGATGGCGCGCTATGGTCTGGGCTTGGCGGCAGGTCGCCTTGCTCCGGGCGCGGCTTGGCCGTGGGCGACGCTGACCGCCAATGTGCTGGGCGGCCTTCTGATGGGACTGCTGACCGGCTGGCTGGCGTTGAAGGCGGGGGCGGGGCAGGAAAACATCCGCCTGTTCGCCGCCGTCGGCGTGCTGGGCGGCTTCACGACCTTTTCCGCTTTCTCACTGGACACGGCCCTGATGATCGAACGCCGTGAAATCGTCTCGGCTTTCGTCTATGCGGCGGGTTCGGTGGTCCTCGCCATCGCCGCTCTGTTCGTCGGCCTGATGATCGCGCGCAAACTGTTTACCGGAGTGGGCGCATGAGCCGCGAAGTCCAGACCCTCTATGTCGCCGAGGA
Source organism: Brevundimonas guildfordensis (assembly GCF_014836405.1). Lineage (GTDB taxonomy): Bacteria > Pseudomonadota > Alphaproteobacteria > Caulobacterales > Caulobacteraceae > Brevundimonas > Brevundimonas guildfordensis. The sequence goes on from NZ_JACSQU010000001.1 coordinate 116,429, forward strand.
TGAAGACGACATCCGCCTGGACCGCTGGTTCAAGCGACGCTGGCCGCACCTGACCCATATCCAGGTCGAGAAGATGGCCCGCAGCGGCCAGATCCGCGTCGACGGCTCGCGCGTCAAGCCGCAGGACCGCCTGACCGCCGGCGCCGCCGTGCGCGTGCCGCCGCTGCCCGAGGCCAACCCGCGCAAGCCCGGCGACCTGCATGAACTGACCGAGCGCGACATCGCCTACGCCAAGTCGCTGGTGCTGTACGAGGACCACATGGTCATCGCCCTGAACAAGCCGCATGGCCTGGCCGTGCAGGGCGGCACCAAGACGACCAAGCACGTCGATCGCCTGCTGTCGGCCTGGGGCGAGGGCATGGACCGGCCGCGCCTGGTCCACCGTCTGGACCGCGACACCTCGGGCGTGCTGTTGCTGGGCAAGGGACCAGAGGCGGCCAAGCGGCTGGCCGGGGCGTTCGCCCGCCGTCAGGCCAAGAAGACCTATTGGGCCATCGTCATCGGCAACCCCAAGCCTTCGGCGGGCCAGATCGACATGGCGCTGAAGAAGACCGGCATCAATGACTTCGAGATGATGCGCCCGGCTGAGCCCAAGGACCCCAAGGCCGAACCGGCCGAGACCGCCTTCGCCACCATCAGCCGCGCCGCCCACCGCGCGGCGTGGATGGCGCTGCGACCCTTCACCGGGCGGACGCACCAACTGCGCGCGCACATGGCCGCCATCGGCCACCCCATCCTGGGCGATCCCAAATACGGCGACGACAAGTCGCGCGAACTTTCCGGCCCGCTGAAGCTGCAGCTTCACGCCCGCCGGATCGAGCTGGACCACCCCGGCGGGGGCAAGTTGATCGTCGAGGCGCCGCTGAGTCCTGAGATGAAGGCCGGCTTCAACCACTTCGGCTTCTCCGAGGACGAGGCTGACGAAGATCCCTTCGAGGGCGTGCGGCGGATGCGATGAGCGCAAGTCCGGCGGTTCAGATGCGCCTCCAGCGCGCTAAGGCCCTGGCTCAGCAGGGCGACCTGCTCGGGGCGCTGGCTGAGCTGGAGCAGGCGCCGCCGGCCGAACGCGCGGGCGTCCTGTCGTTCCGGGCCGATCTGCTGAAGGCGATGGAGCGTTTCGAGGACGCGTTAACGATCCGGCGCGCCCAGGCTGCAGCGGCGCCTCAAAGCGTCTTCGCCCAGCATAATCTGGCCGCCCTGCTCGGCGACATGGGCCGCAACGTCGAGGCGACAGAGGCGGCGGAGCGCGCCCTCGCCAACGGCGGCGATGCGCCGGAGACCTGGCTAGTTCTGGCGCGCGCCCTGTCCGGCTGCGCGCGGCATGAAGCGGCTGAGGCCGCCTATCGCCAAGCGGTCCGGCGCCGTCCGACCTATGGCGACGCCATGCGGGAACTGGCGCAACTGATCTGGATGCGTGGGGGAGACCTGGACGCCGCGATGGCGCCGGTTCTGGAGTCGCTGAAGAGCGCGCCCGGCGACCCCGACCTTCTAACCTGTCTGTCGGTGGTGCTGATGTACGGCGGCGCCGATCCGCGCGACGCCTGGGCCGAGTTGACGCAGCGAGCACGCGAAGGCGGGACGAGGGCCGCGACGGTCGAGCTGGCGGCAGGACAGTTGGCTCTGGCGTTCGATCCCGCCCTGGCGACGGATCACGCCCGTGCGGCCACCGAATTGGCGCCCAACACCCTGGATCCCTGGGTCAATCTGGCCGAGGCCTTGATCGCGTCAGGCGATGTCGAGGGCGCGCGAGACATCTTGCGCGAACTGTTGCGCGCGCCGACCCCGGATCAGAAAGTCCTGGCTCTGCACGCCACGGCCAGCCGTCTGGCCGGGCAAGCCGACGCCCTCGGCCTCGACGACATGGATGGGCTGGTCGGGACCTATGTGCTCGACACGCCGCCCGGTTGGCCTGACCTGACGACCTATCTGGCCGACCTGCGCAAGGCGCTGCTGGCTCAGCACGCCTATGACAACCATCCGCTGGGCCAAAGCCTGCGTCACGGCGCGCAGACGCCCGTGGACCTGCGGCTAGTCGATGATCCGGTCATCCGCGCCTTCTTCTTCGCCATCGACGGACCGATCCGGCGACAGCTGGCCAGGCTAGGGCGAGGGGATGATCCGGTGCGCGCCCGCAATTCCGGGGACTATCGGCTGAACGGCTGCTGGTCGGTGCGGCTGGCGCCCGGCGGCTTTCACGAGCCCCACATCCACCCCAAGGGCTGGTATTCCTCAGCCTGCTATATCGACGTGCCGCCGGTAGTCGAGGCGGGCGGTCGCGAGGGCTGGCTGGCCTTGGGTCAGCCGCCGTTTCCCACGCCCAGGCCGCTCGCCCCCCTGCGCTATGAGAAGCCCGAGCCCGGCAAGCTGGTGCTGTTCCCGTCCTGCCTGTGGCACGGCACCGTGCCTTTTACCGGCGACCAGCCCCGCCTGTCCGTCGCCTTTGACATCCTGCCTGCCTGATATGATCGCTTCCGACGCTCCACTGTCCGTGTTTGATATAGACGGCACCCTTGTCGACAGCCGCGCCTCGATCCATCGCGCAGCCTGCGAGGCGGCGCAGGTCCTGGGTCTGCCCGAGCCGGAATACGACCGGGTGCGCCAGATTGTGGGCTTGAGCCTGCATCACGCCCTGCACGTGCTGGAGCCGTCGCTGACGGACGCCGAACTGGCGGATTTCGTCGCCGCCTTTCAGGCCAGCTTCCGCGCCATGTACGAGGCGGGCCATGAAGAGCCGCTCTATCCCGGCGTCATGGACACGCTGCGACGGTTGAAGCGCGATGGCTGGCGGCTGTCGCTGGCTACGGGGCAGAACCGGCGCGGGGTGGCCCGCAACCTGGCGCGGCCGGAATGGAGCGATCTGTTCTTGTCCAGCCACTGCGCCGAGGACGGTCCGGGCAAGCCGGATCCGGCCATGCTGCGCGCCGCCATGACCGCCTGCGGCGCGGATGCGGCCTCCACGACCATGATCGGCGACACCAGCCACGACATCGCGATGGCGGTGGCCGCAGGCGTGCATTCGCTGGGCGTCGGCTGGGGCTTCCACACGGTGGAGGAGCAGGCTGCTGCAGGCGCGCTGCACATCGCCGCCGACTTTCCTGATCTGGAGGCGGCGCTCGATCGTTTCGCCTCCGCCAAGTTGTTCGCCTAGAAGTCCGTCATGACCTACATTCCGCCGCTCGACCCCAACGTCGCCGCCCAGAAGGGCTTTCGTGAATCCGAGGAGCGCATCAAGCGCTTCTGGAAAGCCGCGGGGGTCGAGGCTCGCGACGGTGGCTGGATCGTGCTTCTGGACGGCCGCGCGCCCAAGACGCCCGCCGGAAACGCCATCGTCCTGCCGACCGAGGCCGCGGCGGGGCTGGTGGCCGAGGAGTGGAACGATCAAGGCGAGCATCTGATGCCCGCCGCCATGCCCGCCACCCGTCTGGCTTCGACCGCCATCGACCGGGTCAGCCAGACGCGCGGGCCGGTGGCCGAGGAGATCGCCCGCTACGCCGGATCGGACGTGCTCTGCTATCTGGCCGAGACGCCATCGGGCCTGATCGAGCGCCAGCATGCGGAGTGGGGGCCGTGGCGCGACTGGGCCGCGCGCGAATTGGGCGTCGAGCTGCATCCCGTCGAGGGCATCATCCACCGACCCCAGGCGCCCGAGGCCCTGGCGCGGGTCGAGGCCCTGGCTCTTGAGATGGACGACTTCGCCCTGACGGGTCTGGCGACGGCCGTGCCGCTGTTCGGCTCGGCGGTGCTGGGGCTGGCGGTGCAGCGCGGGGCGCTGTCGGGCGAGACGGCGCTGGACCTGTCGCGGCTGGACGAAGCCTTCACCGAGGAGCGCTGGGGGGTGGACGAAGTGGCGGCGGCCCGAACCGCTGCCCACCGCGCCGAAGCCTCATTGCTGCAGCGGTGGTTCGAGGCGCTCAGATAACTTTCCGATCTGGAAAGTTATGACTTGACGAAATGGAAAGTTACCGTCATTTTCCGCCTTGGAAAGTGAGGGATTTATCCATGTCAGATACGCAGGACGCTAAGGCCGCTCTGGAGCAGATTCGCCAGACGCGCGAACAGGCGCTCGGGAAGATGAACTATTGGCCGTGGTGGTATGACGCCGGCTACGCCCTGGCGTGCGGGCTCTTGGTGGCGGGGCAGGGCTTCCCGACCGCGATCGGAATGGTCTGTGTGGCTGTCGCCATCGCCATCCTGGTGACGATCATGCGGGTTTGGCAGGGCCGCACCGGCGTTTGGGTGAACGGATACGCTCCGCGTCGCGCCCGCTGGGCCGCCTTTGGCCTGGCGGCGATCCTGATGGGGTTGATGGGCGTCAGCATCTGGTTCGGGCGGTTGCAGGGCGTCGTCTGGGTTCCCTTCGCTAACGGATTTGCGGCCGCCGTGCTGGGCGTCGCGGGCATGAGGGTCTGGATGCGCCTGTACCGCATCGACGTGCGGAGCTTGTCGTGAGGCCGCCTGTTTTCGATCCGGTGATCCACGCTCCGGGCAGGTTGCAGATATGCGCCATCCTGTCAGCCGCCGAAGCCGAGTTCGCGGTGGTGCGCGACGCCATTCAGGTGTCTGACTCCGTTCTGTCGAAGCATGTGAAGACGCTGGAGGAGGCTGGCTACCTTGCGGTGCGCAAGGCGGCGCAAGGCGGCCGGCAGCGTACCTGGCTCAGCCTCACCGGGGCGGGCAAGGCGGCCTTCGCCTCGCATGTCGCCGAATTGAGCCGTCTGGCGACCATGACGGCGCCGATCAGCCCCTGATCAGCGCCGCGCGCTCGTCGGCCGTCAGCATCCGCCATCGGCCCTCGGGCAGGTCGCCCAGCTTCACCGGGCCGATGCGGATGCGATAGAGGTCGACGACCTCCAGCCCCACCAGTTCGCACATGCGGCGGATCTGGCGGTTGCGGCCCTCGCGCAGCAGGAAGCGCAGGCGCTGGGGCTCCATCTGGGTGACGCGGGCGGGCTTCAGCTGGCGGCCGTCGAGCTCAAGCCCGTGACGCAACAGGGTCAGCTTGGCCTCGGTCACGGCGCCGGAGACGCGGACCAGGTATTCCTTGTCCAGGTCCGACTGCGGACCGATCACCGCCTTGGCCACGACCCCGTCCGACGACAGCAGCAGCAGGCCGCGCGAGTCCTCGTCCAGCCGTCCGACCGGGGGCAGGGAGGCGTCGCGGGCGGGGGCCTCGCCTTCGCCGACCTTGTTGGCGGCGGTCAGCAGGCGCACGGCGGGAATCTTGCCGGGCTCGGGCTGGCCCGAGACGTATCCGACCGGCTTGTGCAGCAGGATGGCGACGCCCGCCGCGAGCGCGGCCTCGCCCGTGTCGTTCAGGGTCAGGGTCTGGCCCGGCTCGATCTTGCGGCCCGCGTCGCGCACGACCTCGCCGTCGATGCTGACCAGCCCCTCGGCGATCAGCCCCTCGGCCTCGCGGCGCGAGCAGACGCCGGTCTGGCCCAGCCATTTGTTGATGCGGACGGGTTCTGCGCCGTCATAGGTGCGGGTGAAGGCCATGGCCTGACTGACTCTCCGATGCGATCGGCTGTGTAGGGCGGGCCTGCGCGCGGAGGCAAGGCCGAGGCCGTTCTGGCGCGATCCAGATTTCCACGGTCAGGTTTCAGTTCACGTTTTCGTCGTCAAGTTGACCTTGAGCATCATAAGCCTATATCAGCAGTCACCCTGATGATTTTGACGCATTCGCTTCCGATCGGTTCGGATTGCGACGTTTGCCGTGTCTGAACGAAGTTCGACGCGCAGGGCGCGACGGTTTTTAGAAACCGTCTGCGAATATTGATCGATAACCTTCGAAGGAGACATTTTGTCCGCTCAACGCAAGACCTCGACCGCCCCTCGTTCCCGCCAATACGGCAACCGCCCCGCGCCGACCCGCCTGCGTTTCGGCCTGATCATGCGCAAGGGCATGGATTTCGGCGAACTGGGCGACATCGAAACCGCCCTGCGCTTTGAAGGCGTGTCGCTGGCTCCGATCTCGACCGGCGAGGGCAGCCTGGTTTCGGGCGGCTTGACGGTTCTGGCCACGGCGACGGCCGACGACATCAGCGGCGGCCGGGTTCAGGGCGTGGTGGTTCCCGGCGGCGTCGCCGATGAGGCCGGTCTGGTCCAGGTGAAGGCGCTAGTGAACCTGGCCAAGGTGCAGGGTCTGCCGGTTCTGGCCTTCGCCGACGGCGTGGCCCTGACGGCTGAAATCTTTGGCGACGCGGCCGATGCGCCGGGCGCTGCCTTCCGCGACGGCAAGGTCGCCCTGCTGAACGAACGCGCCGAACTGACGGCCGTCGTCGCCGCCATCTAACCACGGCGGAAGATCAGGCTCAGGTTGTTGGCGGGCATGGCTCGCCGCAGCGTCAGGGCCAGGCCATGCGACCGGGCGAGCGTCTCAACCTCGCCCCGGTCGCGCAGGCCCCAGGCCGGGTCCCGCGCTTTCAGGCTCTCGTCGAAGGCCGCGTTGGAAGGAGCCAGGGGAACCTCCACCTCGCGATAGGGGCCGTAGAGGTAAAGCAGGCCTCCTGGGCGCGTCAGCGACCGCCGCGCCAGCCGCATCAGGCCCTCGGTCGCCGTCCACGGGCTGATGTGGATCATGTTGATGCAGACGATGGCGTTCACCGGTTCATCGGGCCAGGTGGCCTCATCCAGCATATCGACCCGCTCCGCGGATCTCAGATTCGCCGCGCCGCTTTTCAATCGCCAGGCGTCGATGCTGGCGCGGGCCTCCGGGCTGGGGTCGCTGGGGGTCCAGTCCAGGCCGGGCAGGGCGGCGGCGAAGGCGGCGGCGTGCTGGCCCGATCCGGCGGCGATTTCAAGCACCCGGCCGTCGGCGGGCAGATGCGCGCGCAGAACCTGAAGTATGGCGGCGCTGTTGCGTTCGGCGGCCGGCGACGTCAGGGCTCCCGGAGCACTGGCCGATGTCGATACTGCAGAATCCATCGTCTTCACGCCGAAGGAGATAGCCCTTGGGGCCGGCTGTGACGATTTAATTGTGCGCGTCGTCGACTTGGCCCGGATAACGGGGGAATGAAACGTGCAGCGGTTGACCTTATGGCCCGTCGGGTTCATTGCCCGCGTAACACAGCGTGATCAGCTAAATGCGTGACGGCGACGACAGATCGGCGCGCGCAGCTTCAGGAGAGCAAGACGTGACGCAATCGATTCCCGGACTCCATCCGGCGCCGACCGAACACAAGGGCCTTGTCGCCTGGGTTGAGCAGATCGCCGCCCTGACCAAGCCGGACCGTGTTCACTGGTGCGACGGTTCGAACGCCGAGAAGTCCGCCATCGTCGCCGATCTGATCGGCAAGGGCACGCTGAAGGAGCTGGATCAGGCCAAGCGCCCCGGCTGCTACTACGCCGCCTCGGATCCCAAGGACGTGGCCCGCGTCGAAAGCCGCACCTTCATCTGCTCTCAGGACGCCGCCGATGCCGGCCCGACCAACAACTGGTCCGATCCCGTTGAGATGCGCGCCCGCCTGGACGGCCTGTTCGACGGCTGCATGAAGGGCCGGACGATGTACGTCGTCCCGTTCTGCATGGGCCCGCTGGGCTCCAAGATCTCCGCCCTTGGCGTCGAGATCACCGACAGCGGCTATGTCGCCGTGTCGATGGGCATCATGACCCGCATGGGCAAGGGCGCGCTGGACATGCTGGGCGCCGACGGCGTCTTCGTCCCGGCCGTTCACACGCTCGGCGCGCCGCTGGCCGAGGGCCAGGCCGACGTGCCGTGGCCCTGCAACGACGACAAGTGGATCGTCCACTTCCCCGAAACGCGCGAAATCTGGTCCTATGGCTCCGGCTACGGCGGCAACGCCCTGCTGGGCAAGAAGTGCTACGCCCTGCGCATCGCCTCGATCATGGCCCGCGATGAGGGCTGGCTGGCCGAGCACATGCTGATCCTCAAGCTGACCAGCCCCGAGGGCGTGTCGAAATATGTCGCCGCCGCCTTCCCGAGCGCCTGCGGCAAGACCAACCTGGCCATGCTGCAGCCGGCGCTGGACGGCTGGAAGGCCGAGACGGTCGGCGACGACATCGCCTGGATGCGCTTTGGCGACGATGGCCGCCTGTACGCCGTGAACCCGGAAGCGGGCTTCTTCGGCGTGGCTCCGGGCACCAGCCGCAACACCAACAAGAACGCCCTTGAGACGCTGGCCAAGGACACCGTCTTCACCAACGTCGCCCTGACCGCTGACGGCGACGTCTGGTGGGAAGGCCTGACCAAGGAAGCGCCGGAAGGCCTGACGAACTGGAAGGGCGCGGCCCATGACCCGGCCTCGGGCGAGCCTGCGGCCCACCCGAACGCGCGTTTCGCCGTCTGGGCCGGCCAGTGCCCGTCCATCGCGCCTGAGTGGGAAGACCCCGCCGGCGTGCCGATCGACGCCATCCTGTTCGGCGGCCGCCGCGCCTCGGCCGTGCCGCTGGTGACGGAAGCCTTCGACTGGGAGCACGGCGTCTTCCTGGGCTCGACCGTGGCCTCGGAAGGCACCGCCGCGGCGGAGAACAAGGTCGGCGAGCTGCGCCGCGATCCCTTCGCCATGCTGCCCTTCTGCGGCTACAACATGGGCGATTATTTCGGCCATTGGCTGAAGATGGGCGAGAAGACCGACGCCGCGAAGCTGCCGCGCCTGTTCTTCGTCAACTGGTTCCGCAAGAATGACGAAGGCAAGTTCGTCTGGCCGGGCTTCGGCGATAACGCCCGCGTGCTGAAGTGGATCGTCGAGCGTCTGGAAGGCCAGGCCGAGGCCGTGGACACCGCAGTTGGCCGCGTGCCGTCAAAGGCCGCGCTGGACCTGTCGGGCCTGACGCTGTCGGACGCCGATCTGAAGATCCTGCTGGACGTCGACGCCGACGTCTGGACCGAGGAAGCGGCGCTTATCCCCGCCTTCTACGAGAAGTTCGGCGATCGCCTGCCCAAGGCCCTGTGGGACCAGCACGCCGCCCTGACCAAGCGCCTGGAAGACGCGCGCGCGGCAAAGCTGGCGGCTGAATAAAAGACCGCCATCGACGGTTGAAATCGGGGCGCGGGAGGTCGAAGGACATCCCGTGCCCCTTTCTAATTGTCCCGAACCTTCTTTCGACGTCGTGGTCATCGGCGCGGGCGTTTTGGGCCTGTGCGCGGCGGCGGAGCTGAGACGGCGCGGACGCCGCGTGGCGGTGGTCGATCCAGGCGGCGTCAACGCCTCGGCCGTGGCGGCGGGCATGATCGCGCCCGCGATGGAAAGCGCCGTCGACGACCTTTCGCCTGAAGCGGCGCTGGTTCTGCGGCGAGCGCGTGACCTGTGGCCCGACTTTGCGGCGGCGACGGGCGTGCGCCTGTATGGCGATGTGGCCGAATGGCGGGGCGGAAATGTCGGCGAACTGGCCGCGCGAATGGAGGCGCTGGGCTTCCAGCATCACTATGACGCCGCCTCGGGGCGCCTGACGACGCCGGAGGACGCCAAGGTCGATCCGCCCCAGGCCATGATCGGGCTGGCGCAGGGAGTGGCCGTGATCGCGGCGCGGGCGCTGCGTGCGTCGCGGCACGGGCAGGGCTGGCGGGTCGAGACGACGGTGGGCGCCGTGCATGCCGATCATCTGGTCCTGGCGACCGGGCCCGAGGCGGCGCTGGAGGGCTTGCCGCCGGAAGGGCAGGCGGCGGTCGCCTGCATCACCCCCATTAGAGGCCAGATCGGTCTGGTGAAGGAGAAGCTGGTCGATCACGTCGTGCGCGGACCGGGCGCCTATGTCGCGCCGATGGGCGAGGGCAGCGTGATCGGGGCGACGATGGAGCCGGGCGAGCGGTCGCTGACCCCCGACGCCGCGCGCTGCCAAGCCATGTTGGCCGCCGCATGGGAGGTGCTGGATCGGGCGCCGCGTCCCCTGACGATCGATTGGCGCGCGGGGGTGCGGGGGGCGACGCCCGACGGACTGCCGATGGCGGGGCAGGTTGCGCCGGGCCTGCATGTCGCGCTGGGGCCGCGGCGCAACGGCTGGTTGTTGGGGCCGCTGATCGCCGCCGCCGTCGCTGACGCGACAGAGGGTCGGCCCGTCGCCGAGCCGATCCTCCATCCCTCGCGGTTTCTTTAGTCCTTGGGCGGGTCGAAGCGGATCGCCATGGTGACGCGGGCGCCGTCTACAGCCTGTCCGTCCACTGTGCGCGGGCTGAGGCGGAAGTAGCGGCTCAGGCTGAGCGCCGCCCGGCCGAAGCCCTGATTGCCTGGCGTCTCGGAGGTGACCGAACAGCCGGTGAGGCTGCCGTCCACCCGCACCAGGCAGGACAGGTTCGCCACCCCGCCGACGCCGCGCGCTTCGGCTGCCGAGGGATACGCCCGCATCAACTGATCCGCCGTCGGCTTTCGCACCCAGTCCGGCTGGGTGATGACCGGCGCGGACTTGGGCGGTTCGGGCGTGACCGCCGTTCCGGTCGAGGGCTCGGCCGCAGGCGCGGTGATGTTGATGGCTGGCCCGGGGTCATGGCTGACGACCGGTGCGATCGGAACCTCCAGAGGCGCGACATCGCTGGGCGTGACCTGCGTCGGCCGATGGATCGGCGGCGTCGGTGCTGGCGAGGCCTGGGGCGGCGTCTCAGGTTTAGGCAAGGGTGGACGGATCAGATCGACGATGGTGGGGGGCGGCTCCGTCGGTGCTGGCGGCGCTTCGGCCAGTTCGAACCGCTGCTGATACAGCCAGACCCCCGCGCCGACGTGGACCAGAGCCGAGGCTGCGATCATCGCCCACATCAAAGGGGACAGCGGTTTCCGGCGTTGTTGGAAGTCAAGGGGGCTGACCACGCCGTGGCCCCCGGCGATACGCATCATCATGACTTACGCGCCTCCTGTCGCGGGCCCTCCCCAGCGCCCCACGGAACGAAGTTCGCGCTCGGCTTGCGGCCTTATTGTGGCGCTTCAAATTGTTAACGACGGCGCTGTCGCGTTAAGGTTTGGTTTACCTAGGTTAGCGACCGTTCACACATGACCGTGAAAGCGATTCCATCATCCGGCGGCGTGGAGGCGGCCATTCGGCGCGCCTCGACCTCGACCGGCGTGGACTTCGACTTTCTGATGAAGACCGCGCGCCGTGAAAGCGCGATGAATCCCAACGCGCGGGCGCCGACGTCTTCGGCCTCGGGCCTGTTCCAGTTCATCGAGCAGACCTGGCTGGGCACGGTGAAGCGGCATGGCGCAAAGCACGGCTATGGCCAGTACGCCGACCTGATCTATCAAGGCGGCGACGGGCGCTGGCAGGTGAGGGGCTCGGCCCGTAATGTGGTGCTGGACCTGCGCTTCGACCCCCAGGCGGCCTCGACCATGGCGGGCGAACTGACCGCCTCCAACGCCGCCTATCTGCGCGGCCGCACTGGGCGCGAGCCGAACGGGGGCGAGCTTTACGCTGCGCATTTCCTCGGCCCGGCGGGCGCGGCCAAGCTGATGGAGGCTATGCAGTCTCGTCCTCAAGCCAGTGCGGCGGCCCTGTTCCCCGAAGCGGCTTCAGCCAACCGCTCGATCTTTTATCGCAACGGTCGCTCCGTATCGGTGGCCGAGGTGCACGCCAATCTGCAGCGTACCGCGGGGGAGGCGGCGCCCGCCGCGGGTGTGGGCGCCGTCAAGGCCGGGCCTGAACTGGGCGACAAGGAGCGCGCCCTGGCTGCGCGCCTCGATCGGTTGAAGCAGGACCAAAGCCTGCTGGCCTTGCTCTTGGGCCAGGACGGCCAGGGCGCGGGCGGCGGCTTCGGCGGCGCCTATGGGCCACCGCCAGACCGGGCCGGCTGAAAACCTGCGTTCGCTTTTATTCCTAACGCGGCTTTAACTATGTAACGCTACGGGTGACGATTGATTCTTCGCCGCCCTGAGCTTCATCCATGACCGCCTACCGGGCCCGCCTGACGGAAAGCGACATCCGGCGTCTGATCAAGTCCGACGTCGAGGACGAGCGGGCGGCGGCGGCGCACAAGCTTTTGCGCAGCATCGACCGCATGACGCTGGACGAGGTCGAACGGGCGGCGGCGCAGAAGATTCTGACTGTGCTGGCGGTGGACGCTGCTGAACTGGTGCGCCGCGCCCTGGCCGTGACGCTCAAGGCGTCAATCCTGATGCCGCGCGATGTGGCGCGCCGCCTCGCGGCCGATGTCGACAGCGTAGCACTGCCGGTCATCAACTGTTCGCCCGTCTTTTCCGACGACGACCTGATCGAGATCGTCCGCGCCGGGTGCGCGCTGCGTCAGGCCGCCGTGGCCTCCCGTCCGCAGGTGCCGCGCGATGTGGCGACGGTCCTGGCCGCCGAGGGGCGGCAGGAGGCGGTGCTGGCCCTGGCGGCCAACGACAACGCCGACCTGTCCGAGGAAGCGCTGGGCGTGGTGGTCGATCGTTTTGGCCATGCGCCCGATGTCGTGTCGGCTCTGGCCTATCGTCAGGTTCTGCCTCTGTCGGTCACCGAGCGCCTGGTGGCGCTGACTGCCGATGCTGCGCGTGAGCATCTGATCACACGGCACGCTCTGGCGCCCGAGACCGCCATTCGGTTCGCCGACTTCGCCCGCGAACGGGCCACCGTAGACCTGATCGACCAGTCGCGAACGACGACGGACCTGCCGGCCTTCGTCTCGCGCCTCTACGCCCGGAAGGCGTTGACGCCGTCGCTGCTGCTGCGAGCCTTGGCGCGCGGGCAGATAGGGTTGTTGGAGCATGCCCTGGCCGAACTGGCGGGGACGCCGCATCATCGCGCCTGGCTCATGGTGCACGACGCCGGACCGCTGGGGTTTAAGGCGCTCTATGATCGCGCCGGGATGCCGCCGCGCCTGTTCCAGGCATTCCGCGCGGGCGTTGACACCTGGCGCGCGCTTCAAGCGGAGGGCGGCGACACCTCGGCCGAGCGCTTCCGCCAACGGATGCTGGAGCGCTTCCTCAGCCAGCGCCCAGACGCCGCTCGCGACGATCTGGCCTATTTGATGGAGCGTCTCGACCGGCCAGCGATCCAGACGCTTGAGGCCGCAGGCGCGGCATAGAAAAGGACGCCCGTCAGAGCGCCCTCATCGGCGCCAGATTTGCACCTCAGCCGAGATGCTCGGCCACGCGGGCTTCCAACGCCTCGGCCAGGTCTCGCCCCACCGGGTGTTCGTCGGTCTGAATCTCGTCGCGGACCACAGCCTTGATGGCGTCGACATGGGCGTCGACCAGGGGCAGGGGCGCCTGCATCCGCTTGTCGGCGTCGTCCAGAATCCGGCACAGCGAACCGGCGATGCGCGTCACCAGCGGATACTGGTAGGTCGTGCCCAGCCCCTTCAGGTCGTGGGCGCGGAAATAAAGGGCCTCGGCCGTTTCGGCGCTGTACCCCTTGGCCCGGATGTCGGCCTGCGCCTGGTCCAGCTTAGCCATTTCGTCCTGCAGCCACTGGCCGAACTGGGCCGACATGGCCTTCAGCGCTTCTTCCGCCTTGGCGATGGCGTTGGCGTCGATACCGCCGAACCCGCCGCCGACCTTGGCGCGCAAAGCGTTCGGGGGGCGAAACACGTTGGACGAATTGCTCACGGGAGGACTCCTGAACTGTAAAATGCAGTTTGAAGGCAGAGTTCTAAGAAACCGTGACGTTCAGGAAGCGAACTGTTCGGACATGACGCGCTCTTCGTAGGAGCGGCCAGCGTCGAAAAGCATCGTGAGCCCTATATCGCGTCGCTCGCGCACATCCACGCGGGTGACGCGTCGTACCTCGAAGTTGTCAGCCGTGGCGCTGACGGGGCGCTTGTCGGCTTCGAGCACCTCGAAGCGCACGCGCGCGGTGTGGGACAGCAACGCTCCGCGCCAGCGCCGGGGCCGGAAAGCGCTGATCGGCGTGAGCGCCAGGCTGGGCGCATCCAGAGGAATGATCGGCCCGTGCGCTGACAAGTTGTAGGCGGTGGACCCCGCCGGGGTCGCCACCAAGCAGCCGTCGCAGATCAGTTCCTCAAGCCGCACCCTGTCGTTGATGCTGATGCGCAGCTTGGCGCTCTGGCGCGTCTGGCGCAGCAGGGAGACCTCGTTGATCGCCAGTCCGCTGTGCACCTGGCCGCTCTCGGTCCACGCGTCCATCTGCAGGGGATGCAGCACGGTCCGGTCGGCCTGTATCAAGCGATCCAGCAGGTCGTCTTCCTCATAGTCGTTCATAAGGAAGCCCACCGAGCCGCGGTTCATTCCGTAGACCGGCGTCTGCAGTTGCAGATTGTTGTGGAGGGTTTCCAGCATGAAGCCGTCGCCGCCCAGGGCCACGATGACCTCGGCCTCGGCGATGGGGACAGAGCCATAGCGCTCGCTCAGCCGTCGGCGCGCGTCCTCGGCTTCTGGCCGGTCGCTGGCGAGGAAGGTGACGGCGGTGGGGCGAAAAGGCTGGCTCACGAATCTACGCAAGCGGAGCCGGGGCCGCCTGTCAAACGGGACGGCCGTCGTCGGGCGCCATCAGCAGCTGAAATTCGTAGGCGGCCTGCGACGCCGAACGCTCGGCCAGGCGCCAGTCGGCGCCATCTGGATCGCGCGGGAAGCCGTGGTTCATGCGCCGGACCTCGCTCAGGACGGCCGGAAAGGCCGCGCGATCCAGGCCCGCGGCGGTGCAGGCGAGAAACAGCGGGCGGGCTGTGTCGGCCTTTAGCGCTCGGCGGACTTGATCCAGATCGAGCCGCGCCAGCCGGCTCAACGCGTGGATGAAGACCTCCAGTCGGTCCTCTCGCAGGGCGCGGATCAAGGTGGCGGGGCGTAGTTGGTCTGAAGCCTGGAGTTTGGCGGTGAGGCGGGCGGCCGCCACGTCGGCCGGCGCCGCCTGCTGCGCGGCGGCGCGGGCCGCCCGCTCCAGCCGGGTCGGATCGAGGGTGAAGCGCTCCATGATGGCCTGACGCAACGCCTCGCCCACCCACTGATACAAGCGCGCGCCAAGTTCAGGCGTCATCTGAGGGTGGCGGGCCAGTGGCGCGCGCAATGCGGCCAACTCCCGCGAGCGGCTCACCAGACGGCTCATGCACTCGCCATCGAGCGCGGCCGTCCGGTTTGACGCCAGGGCGGTCATCACCGTGGGATCGTCCGCCTCTAGGATTGCGCGGGCGACGGCGACGCCGAGCCCGGGTCTCAGCGCGACCTGTACGCGGTGGTCCAGCGACGTTTCGGCCAGGAGCCGCAACAGGTCGCCATCCTGCAACAGGGGGCTGGCGGCGATCACGGGACGAGCGATGTCTATGGCGTCGGTCGCCAGCATCTGCACCAGGGCGACGGGCGCCCAGTCGGCGTCCGCCAGCCGTTCGGCGAGCGCTTGGCGGATATCCGCCGCAACCACGTGGACAAGGGCGATGAAGGCGTCGCCAAGCGCCTGAGGCGCGCCATTTCGGCCGCCGGTCGAGCGATAGAGATCCGCCACGCCTTTCAACAGGCCGTGCTGGCGCTCCGGCGGCTGACCCTTGGCCAGATCGACAAGTTGATCGAGGCTGTCCACCGGCAGGGGCCCAGACGCTGCTTCTCGCGTCTCCGTTTCGTTGCGCGTCTCACTGCGGAATTCCACGTCGCCCTCGCGGAAGAGTTGCCTGCCCAAAGCGAGGGCACCTTCGCAGTGGGGCTGTGAAAACAGGGTTAACGAAGTCTTGGAAAGGCGCTGCCCGACGACTTGACGCCGACGCCGGTCAGGGAGACGCTCATCTAAACGCTGATCAGGGGAGTGGTCATGGCGGAGGGGACAAGCGGGGCGCCCTCGTTGCGGGGGCAGGTCTCGGAAGACGAATGGCGCACCCGCGTCGAGCTGGCGGCCCTGTATCGGCTGGTGGCGCTGCACGGGTGGGACGACATGATCTTCACCCACATCTCGGCTCGTGTTCCAGGACCGGAAACGCACTTTCTGATCAACCCCTACGGTTGGTATTTCGACGAGATTACAGCGTCTTCTTTGGTGAAGGTCGATCTGGACGGCAATATCGTTCAAGAGACGAACAGCTTCATCAATCCGGCCGGCTTCACCATTCATTCCGCTGTCCACGCGGCGCGCGAAGACGCACACTTCGTCATCCATCTGCACACGGTGAACGGCGTCGGAGTGGCGGCGCAGAAGGACGGCCTGCTGCCGATCAGCCAGAACGCCTGCCTGCTGCAGCATCAGGTCGCCTATCACGGGTATGAAGGCCTGGCCTTGAACCATGATGAGCGCGAGCGGCTGGTCGCTGATCTGGGCGACAAGTCGCTGATGCTGCTGCGCAATCACGGCACCATGGCGGTCGGCCACACGGCGGCTCAGGCCTGGGTCGGCATCTTCTTTTTGGAGCGCGCCTGCGCCCAGCAGGTCGCCGCCCTGTCGGCAGGGCGCGACAACGTTCTGATCGCGCCCGATGCCGCTCAGGCGGAGACCAAGGAACAGGGACGCGGCATCGGCTTTGTGTCCGCTCTCGCCTGGCCTGGCGCCTTGCGACAACTCCAGCGAAGATCGCCCGGCTACGACGCGTGAGGCCGCTGGGGGGCGGTCTGCAGGACGCGGTCGGCCTTGTCGCTGGGCTGATCGTGCTGGCGGTCGGCTATCCCGCGTGCGCGGGCGCCTGGAACCTGCCCAAGGGCGAGGGGCAGGCGATCGTGAAATACGAGGCCATGCGCGCCGATGAGGCCTTTTCGCCGGATGGCGACCGCGCAGCCTTGTCGCACGACCGCCTTGACCGCGCGCTTTCGGTCTTCGTCGAATACGGGTTGGACGACCGCCTGACGTTGCAGATGAAGGGCGAATGGCAAGAGGGGCGCGACGCCTTCGTGGATTTTCAAGGGCGGGGGCCGCTTGAGATCGGCGTGCGGTGGCAGGCCTTTCGCGATGCGCGCCACGTCGCCGCCCTCTACCTCGGCTACGCCCATGGGGGCGAGGGGCGCAACGCCGGCTATGCGCCCCCAGGCGCCGGTGACCACGATTGGGAAGCGCGCGTAATGGCTGGCCGGAGCGTGGGCGTCGACGGGCAGGGCGGGTTCATCGAGGCTCAGGCAGCCCGTCGGTGGCGTGCCGGACTGCCAGATGAGACCCGCCTCGACCTGACGGCGGGAGCACGTGTGGCCCCCAACTGGACGCTGCTGGCCCAGGCCTATGCGGGGGCGGCGGACGAGGGCGGAGCGCGCTGGCTGTCGCTGGAAACCTCGGCCGTGAGGCGAGTCGGCGACTGGAGCTTGCAGGCCGGTTGGCGCACGGCGGTTGCAGGCCGTGAAACTCCTGCGGGGCAAGGCCCCGTAATCGGAATCTGGCGGCGCTTTTAAAGCAGATTTCCGCGACGGAAACGGAGAGCAGGCTCGTTACAGATACGTTATTTGCGTAACGGCGACGACCCGTTAAGCGGTAGCGCTTCTTGTCGGGGAGACTGCGTCGCGTGTTCAAACGCCACTTTTTCATTATCGGCGCGGCCTGTGTGTTGGGGCTGATGGTCGCCGCTGCGGTCTTCAAGATCGCCTTCAGCGACGGCGACGCGGGCGATCGCAAGGGGCCGCGGGGGCCGGGCGCCGGGCGCGGCCAGGTGGTGGCGGAGGTCGTCGCGCAACGGCGCGAGTTTGCTGACCAAATTCGCGTTCTGGGCGTGGCGCGCGGGCGCCGCTCGGTCAATATCACCTCGAACACGTCAGAGCTGGTCACGCGCGTTATGTTCACTGATGGTCAGGCCGTGGCGGCTGGAACGCCACTGGTCGAGCTTCAGGCGCGCGAAGAAGACGCTGATCTCATCCGCGCCCGAGCCCAGCTTGAGAACGCCCAGCGCGAATACGACCGCTATCGTATTCTGGCCGAACGCGGCGTCGCGCCGCGTGTCATGGCTGAGACCGCCGAAACCGCCTTGAAGACGGCTCAGGCCGCGCTGGCGGCTTCTGAAGCCCGTCGCGGTGATCGCATCCTGCGCGCGCCGTTCGCCGGCGTTCTGGGACTGACTTCAGTCACGCCGGGGACCTTGATTTCGCCGGGTTCGGTCATCACGACGCTCGATGACATCAGCGGCGTGCGCGTCGATTTCCCGCTGCCGGAGCGCTATTTGGGCGCACTTGACGTCGGCGCGTCGCTGACGGCGACGACCGACGCCTTCCCCGGCGAGGCGTTCAACGGGCGCATCGCCCTGCTGGACACGCGCGTCAATGAGCAGACCCGCGCGATCATCGCCCGCGCGGAGTTCGCCAATCCCGGCAACCGGATCCGCCCCGGCATGATGATGCGGGTCTCGGTCCACCAGGGCCGCCGCCAAAGCCTGGCCGTGCCCGAAGCTGCTGTTCAGTATGAAGGGCAGGGGGCCTTCGTTTACCGCATCGTGCGCGCCGAGACCGGCGCGACCGCTCAACGCGTCGAGGTCCAGACCGGGGCGGTCGAGGGCGGCTATGTCGAGATCGTCTCGGGCCTGGCCAACAACGACCGGATCGTCGCCTCGGGTCTGAATCGCATTCAGCCGGGCGCCCCCGTCAGCGTCGAGGGCGAAGCCGCCCAAGCCCGAGCCCCCAGCAAGGGCGGCGCCCGCGCGACGCAGGCGGCCCGCCCATGATGCTGTCTGATGTTTCGGTCCGGCGCCCCGTCTTTGCGGCGGTGGCGGCGATCGTCCTGTGCGTCATCGGCCTGGCGGCCTTCTTCTTCCTGCCGGTGCGCGAATTGCCGGACGTGGATCCGCCGATCGTCTCGGTCAGCACCAGCTACGCCGGGGCCTCCGCCGAGGTGATCGAGAGCCGGATCACTGAGCCGATCGAGCAGCAGATCGCGGGGATTCAAGGCGTTCAGCGCATCAACTCGACCAGCCGCGACGGCCGGTCGAACGTCAACATCGAGTTCTCGCTCGATCGTAATATCGACGACGCGGCCAACGACGTGCGCGATCGCATCTCGCGCGTGCTGGGGCGTCTGCCGGACCAGGCGGACCCGCCGGAAGTGTCCAAAGCCGACTCCGACAGCCAGCCCATCCTGATCATGTTCCTCAGGTCCACCACGATGGATCGCCTGGAGCTGACCGACTACGCCCGCCGCTATCTGGTCGACCGTTTCGCTACCGTGCCGGGCGTGGCCCAGGTCAACATCTTCGGCGAGCAGCGCTACGCCATGCGTATCTGGCTGGACGCTGGGGCGATGGCCGCGCGTGGTCTGACCGTCACCGACGTCGAGAATGCGCTCAACAGCCAGAACGTCGAACTGCCCGCGGGTTCTCTGGAGTCGGCGCAGAAGGACTACACCGTTCGAGTGGCGCGCAACTACGCCGATCCGGCGGACTTCGCCCAGCTTCCCATCGGCACACGCGGTTCGGCCTCAACGGCCACGGGGGCGCAGGCGTCGGGCAGTCTGGGGGCGGCGTCGGCGGCCATGACCAACGGCGTGACCGGCGCCCTGATCGGCAACGCCGCCTATGTCACCCGGCTGGGCGACATCGCCCGTATCGAGGAAGCGCCCGCCGAGGCGCGTCGCCTGTTCCGGGGCAACGGCATCGACCAGATCGGCCTGGCGGTCACCCGTCAGGCTCAATCCAACGACCTGGATATCTCTAAGGGCGCCCGCGCGCTGGTGGAGGAGGTCCGCCACAGCCTGCCGCCGGGCACGACGCTGGAAGTCGGCTCGGACAACTCGGTCTTCACCTCCCACGCCATTGACGAGGTGTGGGTGACGATCGGCATCTCCATGGCGCTTGTCGCTCTGGTCAACTTCATCTTCCTAGGCAGCCTGCGGGCCGCGATCATTCCGTCGGTCGTGGCGCCGATCTGCCTGCTGGCGACCTTCATTGTCCTGGCGCCGCTAGGCTTCTCGCTGAACCTGCTGACCCTGCTGGCCCTGGTCCTGGCGATCGGCCTGGTCGTCGATGACGCCATCGTCGTGGTCGAGAACATTCAGCGCCGTCTCGATAACGGGGAGCCGCCGCTGGTCGCGGCGGAGCGCGGGGCGCGCCAGGTGTTCTTCGCCGTGGTGGCGACGACTGTCGTCCTGCTGTCGGTGTTCGCGCCGTTGCTGTTCCTGCCGGGCTATGTCGGCCGCCTGTTCGTCGAGTTGGCGGCGGCTATCGCCGCGGCGGTGGCGTTCTCGGCCTTCCTGGCGCTAAGCCTGTCGCCCATGCTGGCATCCAAGATCCTGAAGCCGGCGCATACCGGCGGCTGGGTCGCGCGACGTGTCGATGCGGGCATGGACGCGCTGAAGCGGTCCTATGCCGCTTCGCTGGACGCCCTGCTGGGCCGGCGGGTCGCCATTGGCGGCGTGGCTGCCCTGATCGTGCTGGTGGCGGCGGGCGCAACCGGCATCTTCCTGCATCTGCCTAACGAACTCGTGCCGAACGAGGACCGCGGCCGGGTCACCGTGCGGATCGCCGGGCCGGAAGGCACGGGCTTCGACTATACGCGTGAGATCATGCTCGGACTGGAGCCCCTGCTGGCCGAGTATCGCGAGAACGGAGAGGCGGCCAACTACATGATCTCGTCGCCAGGCTTCGGCGGCTCAGGCTTCAGCTCCGGCAGCGCCGTGCTCAACCTGGCCGACTGGTCCGAGCGCGACCGTTCGGCGGACGAGATCGCCCAAGAGTTGAACGGCAAGCTGCGCAACCAGACGGGCGCGCAGGTCAACGCCTCGACGCCTGGCGCCTTCCAGCGTGGCGGGGGCAACTCCAACTCGATCGACATGATCGTCACGGGTTCGGAGTATTCCGCTATCTATAACTGGCTGCAGCCGATCCTGGCGGCGGCTCAGGACAACCCTGGCTTCTCGCGCCCGCGCCTGAACTATGAGCCGAACGCGCCGCGCCTGCTGGTCGATGTGGATCCGCAGAAGGCCGCCGCTCTGGGCGTCTCCTCCCAGCAGATCGGCCGTACGCTGGAAACCATGTTCGGTTCTCGCCGCGCCACGACCTACATCAAGGGCGGCCAGGAGTATGACGTCATCCTGCAGACCGAACGCGACAGCCGGCGCGAGGTCTCGGACCTTGAGGCGCTCTATGTCTCGACCGGCACGGCGCAACTGGTGCCGCTGTCGGCGGTGGTCACGACCAAGACGTCAGGCGATACGCCGGATCGTCGCCGTCTGGACCGCCAGCGGGCCATCACCCTGCAGGCGGACCTGAACCCCGGCACCACCATCGACGACGCCGTTGAGTTCCTGATGGCCGAGGCCGCTAAGCAGCCGCAGGGCGTGACCAACATCCGTTGGGGCGGCGCGGCGCGCGATCAGCAGGAGGCAGGCAGCGCCGTGGGCTGGGCCTTCGCCCTGGCCCTGCTACTGGTCTTCCTGGTGCTGGCGGCGCAGTTCGAGAGCTGGATCACCCCGGCGGTCATCATGCTTACCGTGCCCCTGGCGGCGGCGGGCGGGCTGTTCGGGCTGTTGATGGCGGGCTCAAGCCTGAACATCTACAGCCAGATCGGCCTGATCATCCTGATCGGCGTCGCGGCCAAGAACGGCATCCTGATCGTGGAGTTCGCCAACCAGCTGCGCGATCAGGGGCGGACCATCCGCGAGGCGATCATCGAGTCGTCGTCGTTGCGGCTGCGTCCGATCATCATGACCTCGATCGCCACCGCCTTCGGCGCCCTGCCGCTGGTGCTGTGGCAGGGGGCGGGGGCGGGCAGCCGTCAGACCATCGGCGTGGTGATCTTCACCGGCGCCATGTTCGCCACGGTCCTGACCCTGTTCGTGGTGCCCGTGATCTATGGCGTGCTGGCGCGCTTCACCAAGTCGCCGGAATACACCGCCCGCAAGATCGAGGAATGGGAAGCGCAAGAGAAGCGCCGCGGCGAAGAACCTGACATGAGCCCGGCCGAATAGGCCGCTCAGGTCCTTGCATATGTGAAGGGCGGCGGACCTGCATGGTCCGCCGCCCTTTTGCTTGCCCGGCTATGTCGATTCACTCGCTCTGAGGCTTGAATCCCGTCTCGACCTTCAGGAAGGCGATGACGTCACGGCGGTCCGTGGCGTCGGGCAAACCCGCGAAGCTCATCTTGTTGCCGGGCAGGAAGGTGCGGGGGTTCTGCAGCCAGTGGTCCAACGTCTCGGCGTCCCAGGTGAAGTCCGCCGTGCGCATAGCGTGGGAATAGCTGTATTTTTCCTTGGCGCCCGCCTTGCTGCCGAAGACGCCATAGAGGTTCGGCCCCGTCATGTTCGGCCCGCCCGGCGTGATGGTGTGACACGAGCGGCAGCGCGCGAAGGCGCGGCGGCCGTTGTCCAAATCGGCCTCGTTATAAGGCGCGGGCAGGGCGGCGAGCACGGCGAGCTTCTCGGCCTCGGTAGGCGACGGCGCCTTGGGGGCGGCAGGCGTGCTGTCGGTTGCGGGCGCGGCGTCGTTCGGGCCGCAGGCGGCCAGCATCAGCACGGAGCTCAGGGCGACAGCTGGGGCTGCGATGTTGCGGATCGAGGGGAAGGACGAAAGACGGGACATAACGCACTCCTAAGCCAACGATCATGCTTACCCCATGAAGGGGCCCTCGCAAGGGACAGCTTGTCCAAGCCAGCCAGTGGGCGTCAGCGCCCGGTCGTGAGCTTCACCACGACATGGGCGGTGGTTTCGATGATGGCCTCAGGCGTGTCGGCGCGGCGCATTAGGTCGAAACCCGCGGCGACGGACTCTACGAGGTTCGCCGTCTCATAGGATGCCAGGCGGGGATTCAGGCCTTCGGGGTGCAGGCCGTTGGCGTGGGCCTGGGCGATGCGACGCTCCAACGCCAGGTGAAGGCGACGCAGGCGCCGGATACGGCTCTCGGCGAAGGCGGGCTCGCCCATATCCGCCAGCATCTGTTCGACGCGCAGCACGGGACCGTGGTCGTTCCAGAGATTGAGCACTTCCAGCACATAGGCCCGCGCGGCCTCGAACGCCCGATCGCCCGACCAGTCCGCGTGGATGTGGGCGGCCAGCCGCTGAAAGTCCTCGCCCGCCTCTTCGCACAGCAGTTGCAGGCCTTCCTCGACCGAGGCGAAATAGGTGTAGAAGGTCGGCGCGGATACGCCTGCGGCGACCGCCACGTCAGCGGGGCGGATTTCGCCCAGATGTTTGGTGTTCAGCAGGGCGCGCAGGGCGTCCAGCAGGGCGCGGCGGGTGCGTGCGCCGCGCGTTCGGATCCTGTGACCCAGTTTGTTGGTCGTCTCGGACATGGGGGAGGCGGCCGCGAGAGTGGTGCCGGTTGCAGGAATCGAACCCGCGACCTTCGGTTTACAAAACCGCTGCTCTACCAGCTGAGCTAAACCGGCGTGGCCCGCCTTATGCTGGCGGAATCTCTTTGACGCAAGCACACTGATCGAATGCCCACGCTGCCCTATCTCGCGCCCATCGTCATGCTGGCCCTGTCGAACGTCTTCATGACCTTCGCCTGGTACGGCCATCTGAAATTCGGGGCCAAGCCGCTGTGGATCGTGGTCCTGATCAGCTGGGGCATCGCCTTCTTCGAATACTGGCTGGCCGTGCCCGCCAATCGCATCGGCCATCAGGTCTATTCGGCGGCCGAGCTGAAGACCATGCAGGAGGTGATCACCCTGCTGGTCTTCGCGATCTTCTCGGTGCTCTACTTGGGCGAGAAGCTGACGGTGAATCACCTGATCGGCTTCGCCCTGATCGCCGGCGGGGCCTTCTTCATCTTCAAAGGGCCGCTGTAGACGCTCAGTCGAGCGCGGCGGCGATCTTCCCGGCCAGAATTTTCAGCTGTTCGGCGTCGGCCATGGGGGCGTGGCCATGGCCTTTCATCGGGCGGTCGGACCAGCGCGGCACGATGTGGAAATGCAGGTGGAAGACCGTCTGGCCGCCGGCATCGCCGTTGAACTGCATCAGGCTGAGGCCCTCGGGCTTCAGCGCCTTCTCGACGGCGCGGGCGGTGCGCTGAACGGCGGCCGTCAACTTGGCCAGCGCCTCGGGCTCGATCTCCAGGATGTTGCGGGCGGAGGAGGTCTTGGACACGATCAGGACGTGGCCCTCGGACTGGGGAAACACATCCATGAAGGCCAGGACGTCCTCGTCCTCCCACACCTTCACGCTGGGCATGTCGCCGCGCAGGATTTTGGCGAAGATGTTGTCCGGATCGTAGGCGCCGTGAAGGCTCATGGGGGTCTCCTTCGGGGTAGGGCGCCCAGCCTAGCAGGCGATCCGGCCCGACGCACGGAGCGGATCGCCGCCAGATGCGCTTATATGGTCAAGGTTCAACCGACGGAGGCGTCATGCTGGGTTTCATCGTTCAGGCCGTGGTCACGGCGATCGGCCTGTGGGCTTCGGCCAAGCTGGTGCCGGGGGTTGAGTTCACCTCGACCGGCTCGCTGGTCGCGGCGGCCATCATTCTGGGCCTGGTCAACGCCTTCGTGCGGCCGCTGATGGTGATCCTGACCCTGCCGCTGACCATTGTCACCTTCGGCCTGTTTCTGCTGGTGGTGAACGCCGCCATGATCGGGCTGACGGCCATGTTCCTGGGCGGCTTTGTCGTCGACGGCCTGTGGGCGGGAATCGGGGCGGCGATCGTCACCGGCGTGGTCAGCTGGATTGCGGGCGCCCTGTTCGGCGGTTTGGGTGATCGTGCCTGATAATTCACCCGGATAATATTGACGCCGTGATATCACCCGGGTAATTCCGGCCTCAACAAGTGAGGACGGATGATGACCCTATGCACGGCCTTCGACGGCCACACGATGATTGCAGCCGGGCCGCTGGCGCAAGTCGCCGCAGCGATGAAAGCCGCGCACGACGCCGGACGAGCGGTCCTGGTCTTTCGCGACGAGGATGCGCGGCCGATAGACCTGGATCTGCGCGGAGACCTCCCGACCGTGCTGGCGCGCCTGCCGCAGGAGCAGCCGCAGCCCGAGCCTGAGAAGCGCGGACCGGGACGGCCCAGGCTGGGCGTCACGGCGCGCGAGGTCACCCTGCTGCCGCGCCATTGGGACTGGCTGGCCTCACAACCGGGCGGGGCGTCGGTGGCGCTTCGCAAGCTGGTCGAGGCTGCCCTGCGCGAGGCCGAGGGGCCGGACCGGATGCGTCGCAGCCGCGAGGCGGCCTATCGCTTCATGACGGCCGTGGCGGGCGACCTGCCGGACTATGAAGAGGCCGTGCGGATGCTGTTCGCGGGCGACTGGACGGCGTTCGACGCACACACGGAGGCCTGGCCTGTCGACGTGCGCGATTACGCCCGGCGTCTGGCCGAGCCGGGATGGCGCAACGGGCATGGGCGCTGAGAAACGCCGTCTCGCTTAGCTGGGACGGACCACCATGCAGGTGACGCGGCGTTCCGACAGGGCTTCGCACGCCGCCTCGGCCGCCTGCTGGGTCATGCCGGTGAAGCGCGAGCGATACCAGCCGTTGGCCGTCTGCACGTCACGCTGGGCGTTCGAGAACTGGCTGGAGAAGCGGCGGCTGATGTTGTTCAGCCAGTCGCGGGCCACGGCTTCTTCGCGGAAGGCGCCGACCTGGACGGTCCAGCGACCGGCCGGAGCCGAGGCGGCGGCGCGCGCGGGCGTGCTGCGGGTCGCGCGGGCAGGGGGCGCCGCCGTTGCGGCCGATCCGCCGTTCAGCGCGGCGGTGAGGTTTTCGGGCGCACGGTTCTCGGCGCGGCGGGCCGAAGGCGGCGGGGTCACCTCCGTCGGCAGGTTGCGCGGCGGCGGGCCGGAGACATAGGCCACCTCGGTCGGGGCGCCGACGCCTTCACCGTCCTCGTCGGACAGGGATGCGTAAGCGACCGGCGCGGCGGGCTCGCTGCTGATTCCATAGCCGCGCTGTTCGAAGAAGGCCTGAGCCAGTTGAATGGTCTCGCCCTGGCCTCGCCGGCGTTGCACCTCGAACCCGGTGTCCATCAGTTCAGCGACATGGTCGTTGCGGCTCTTGGTCGAGCGGCCGCCCATGACGATGGTGATCAGCCGCTTGCCGTCGCGCACCGAGGACGCCGCCAGATTATAGCCAGAGGCGTTGGTGAAGCCGGTCTTGATGCCGTCATAGCCGCGCCCAGTGGCCAGCAGGCCGTTGGTGTTGCGGTAGTCGCGACCCTTGTAGAACCAGTCATGCAGGCCGAGGTAGCGATAGTATTGCGGATAGTCGCGCATCACCGCGCGACTGAGGATCGACAGGTCGCGCGCTGTGGTCGCCTGGCGCGTGTCGGGCAGACCGTTGGCGGTGGTGAAGCGGGTGTGCTCCATCCCCAGTTCACGCGCTTTTTCCGTCATCATCTGGGTGAAGCGGCCCTCGGAGCCGCCGATGTGTTCGGCGATGACCACGGCCATGTCGTTGGCGCTGCGGACGGCCGTGGCGCGCATGGCGTCGTCCAGGCTGATCGTCTGACCGGCCGCCAGGCCCAGCTTGGACGGCGGCTGAGAAGCCGCGCGCGGCGAGACGGTCAGGTTGTCGTCCAGCTTCACCTTGCCGGATTCCAGCGCCTCGAACGCCAGATACAGGGTCATGACCTTGGTGATGGAAGCTGGAAAGCGCCGGGCGTCGGCAAAGCGCGAAAACAGCACCTCGCCCGAAGCGGCGTCCACCACGATGGCGGCGTAGCGGCTGTCCGAGGACTGGGCTTCCGGAGGCGCGACGCCGACCGTCGGCGTAAGGACGATGCCCCCCAGGACCAGGGCGGCCAGGAAACGACGGCGGAAGAGGGCGTTCATGGGCAAGCTACTAGCCTCGTCACTGTGGCGCGAAGACGGCTGCGATCACGCACGTTACAAACGCTAACATCGGCTCCCCCGGTTTCGAGAGGGTTAACGACGCGTCAACAGACTTGTGATCGGAGCGGAGGTCGTCAGGTGATCAGCGATAATATTGTGCGTTGCACAAATTTCACTTGAAGTCCCTTCGCAGGTGCACCATATCGCCGTTGTCGCGATGGGCTCCGCCTGTCGCAGGAAACCTTTCGCTTCAGGAGACTCCCCATGGCTGACGCCGCTGAGACCGTGAAGAAGACCGTCGAACAAACGACCGCCAAGGCCAAGGCCCAGGCTGAATCGATCCAGGCCGCCGGCGCCCAGGCGTTCCGCGAAGGCGTGGACAAGTCCGTCGCCTCGCTGAGCGAGATCAACGCGCACGGCAAGAAGAACCTGGAAGCCGTGGTCGAATCCGCCGCCGCCGCCCAGAAGGGCGCCGAAGCCCTGTCGCAGCAGGCCGTGGCCTACGGCAAGAAGTCCTGGGAAGACGGCGTCGCCGCCGCCCAGTCGTTCTCGCAGGCCCGTTCGATGCAGGAATTGTTCGAACTGCAGACCAACTGGGCCAAGTCGGCCGCCGAGGCCTATCTGGCCGAGTTCGGCAAGGCGACCGAGACCATGACCGCCTCGGTCAAGGACAGCTTCAAGCCGATCAACGAGCGCGTTTCGGCCGCTGTCGAGCAGTTCCAGGCCGCCCGCTAAGACGCGCCTCCAACGCTCTACAAGTTCGGAAGGGCCCCGGTGGAAACGCCGGGGCCTTTTCACGTTTAGCTATCAACTGGGCGTGCGTGAGCGTCTGCGGGCTGGACGCCTCTACAAATCAGGCCATCATTCCCTATCTGATCCACGACACTCCCCGATTACGGACCACGAATGCCTAACAGACGGCCAGGTGAACAGGGCGGAGGCGCAGGCGCCGCCGTCGTCACCGAGACAAAGCCGAAACTTCAGCGGCCCTCGCTTTATCGGGTGCTGATCCTGAATGACGACTACACCCCCATGGAGTTCGTCATCTACGTGCTGGAGCGGTTCTTCCAGAAGAGCCGCGAGGACGCGACCCGCATCATGCTGCACGTGCACCAGCATGGCGTCGGGGTCTGCGGCGTCTTCACCTACGAAGTGGCCGAAACCAAGGTCGCCCAGGTGGTCGAGACGGCGCGGCGCCACCAGCACCCCCTGCAATGCACGATGGAAAAGGACTGAGAGGAACCTGCCATGCCTTCGTTTTCCCGTCCTCTCGAAGAGACCCTGCACCGCGCGGTCCATTACGCCAACGAGCGCCGGCACGAATACGCCACGCTTGAACACCTGCTGCTGGCCCTGATCGACGATCCGGACGCCTCGGCCGTGATGACGGCCTGCAACGTCGACCTGGGCGCGCTGAAGGCTGCGCTCGGCTCATATGTCGACACGGACCTGGCCGCTCTGGCCACGGCCGACGGCGACGACGCCAAGCCGACGGCGGGCTTCCAGCGCGTGATCCAGCGCGCGGTCATCCATGTCCAGTCGTCCGGCCGCGAGGAAGTGACCGGGGCCAACGTCCTGGTCGCCATCTTCTCCGAGCGCGAAAGCCACGCCGCCTATTTCCTGCAGGAGCAGGACATGACGCGCTACGACGCGGTCAACTTCATCGCTCACGGCATCGCCAAGAAGGCCGGGGCCAATGAAGCCCGCTCGGTGCGCGGCGCCAGCCCCGAAGAGGCCGAGGACGGCTCGGTCGTCAAACAGGGCGGCGAGGCGCTGGAGGCCTATTGCGTCGACCTGAACGAGAAGGCCCGCAACGGCAAGATCGACCCGCTGATCGGGCGCCAGGCCGAGGTCGAACGCTCGATCCAGATCCTGTGCCGCCGCACCAAGAACAACCCGCTGCTGGTCGGCGACCCCGGCGTCGGCAAGACCGCCATCGCCGAAGGGCTGGCGCGCAAGATCGTCAACGGCGAGGTGCCGGAAGTCCTGAAGGACGCGACCATCTACAGCCTCGACATGGGCTCGCTGCTGGCGGGCACCCGCTATCGCGGCGACTTCGAGGAGCGGCTGAAGCAGGTCGTCAAGGAGCTGGAGAGCCACGACAATGCGGTCCTGTTCATCGACGAAATCCACACGGTGATCGGCGCCGGCGCGACGTCGGGCGGGGCGATGGATGCGTCGAACCTGCTGAAGCCTGCCCTGGCGTCCGGCAGCCTGCGCTGCATGGGCTCGACCACCTACAAGGAGTATCGCCAGCACTTCGAGAAGGACCGCGCCCTGGTGCGCCGCTTCCAGAAGATCGACGTCAATGAGCCGACGATCGAGGACACGGTGAAGATCCTCAAGGGTCTGAAGACGACCTATGAGACGCACCACAAGCTGCGTTTCACCGACTCGGCCATCCGCACGGCGGTCGATCTGTCGGCGCGCTACATCACCGACCGCAAGCTGCCGGACAAGGCCATCGACGTGATCGACGAGGCCGGGGCGTCGCAGATGCTGCTGCCGGAATCGAAGCGCAAGAAGGTGATCGGCCAGAAGGAGGTCGAGGCCGTCATCGCCAAGATGGCGCGCATCCCGCCCAAGTCGGTGTCGAAGTCGGACACGGAATCCCTGCGCGAGCTGGAGACCGATCTGAAGCGCGCCGTCTTTGGACAGGAACAGGCGATCGACCAGGTGTCGTCGGCGATGAAGCTGGCGCGGGCGGGTCT
This sequence comes from Brevundimonas guildfordensis, assembly GCF_014836405.1. GTDB lineage: Bacteria > Pseudomonadota > Alphaproteobacteria > Caulobacterales > Caulobacteraceae > Brevundimonas > Brevundimonas guildfordensis. Next base: position 145,612 of record NZ_JACSQU010000001.1, read on the forward strand.
GCGCGACCCGAACAAGCCCATCGGCGCCTTCCTGTTCAGCGGCCCGACCGGCGTCGGCAAGACCGAAGTCGCCAAGCAACTGGCCGCCACCCTCGGCATCGAGATGCAGCGCTTCGACATGTCCGAATACATGGAGCGCCACACGGTCAGCCGCCTGATCGGCGCGCCTCCGGGCTATGTCGGCCATGATCAGGGCGGCCTGCTGACCGACGCCGTCGACCAGCACCCGCACTCTGTCGTGTTGCTGGACGAGATCGAGAAGGCGCACCCCGACGTCTACAACATCCTGCTGCAGGTGATGGACAACGGGACGCTGACCGACGCCGTGGGCAAGAAGGTCGATTTCAGGAACGTCATCTTGATCATGACCACCAACGCGGGCGCCGCCGATAACGCGCGCGCGGCCATCGGCTTCGGCCGCGGCAAGGTCGAGGGCGAGGACGAAAAGGCCATCCAGCGCCTGTTCGCGCCTGAGTTCCGCAACCGTCTGGACGCCATCGTGGCCTTTAAGCCGTTGGGCGCCGAGACGATCCGCTCGGTCGTGACCAAGTTCGTGCTGCAGCTGGAAGCCCAGCTGGCGGACCGCAACATCACCATCGAACTGACCGACGAGGCGACCGACTGGCTGGCCAAGAACGGTTTCGACGAACTGTATGGCGCAAGGCCCTTGGCCCGCGTCATTCAGGAGCACATCAAGAAGCCGCTGGCCGACGACATCCTGTTCGGCCGCCTGACCCGCGGCGGGCACGTCAAGGTCGAGCTGAAGGACGGCAAGATCGCCTTCGACATCACCCCGGCCAAGGGCGCCGCGGTGAAGGAAGCGGAAGAAGAAACGGCCTGATTTCGGTCAGGCGCAAAGAGAAAGGCCCGGACGTCGCCGTCCGGGCCTTTTTTGTATCGCCTTAGAGGCGCTTAGCGCTTGCGGCCCAGGGCGCTGAGCAGCACCGCAGCCCCGGCCAGGATGCCGGTGGTCACCAGCGGTTTGCGACGCGCGAAGTCCAGGCCCTTGCGGGCAGGATCGCGCAGATCGGCGGGGGCCTTGTCCACCATGCCGTCCAGCCCGTCGATGACACGGCCATAGGCGTTCTGGGCCTTGCCCTTGATCTCGTTCAGCTTGCTGTCGACCTGCAGCTTGCTGTCGCCGGTCAGGCGGCCGAGGCCGTTCTGCAGTTTGCCGCCGGTTTCGGTTACGGCGCCTTCGATGCGTTGGTCAGTCATGATCTTCCCTGATGCGATTTAAGGAGGAGGAGGAGGCTCCGGGAAAAAGCGCATCTGGCCGCCGACGGTTCCTGAACCTCTCGCGCTTCGCGACGAAATGTCAGCCCAGGCGGTAGGGCGACAGCTCCGCCGTCATGGCGTGCATCTCCGCCTCGACCGCCGGGCGCTCCTGGTTCAGGTAACGGGCGACGGGATCGCGCAAGGCCGGGTCGGCGATGAAGTGCGCCGAATAGACGGGTGAGGGCAGGTAGCCGCGCGCGATCTTGTGGTCGCCCTGCGCGCCCGCCTCGACCCGGGACAGGCCGCGCGAGATGGCGAAGTCGATCGCCTGGTAATAGCAAAGCTCGAAATGCAGGAACGGCCGGTCGACCAGCGTCCCCCACTGGCGACCGTAAAGGGCATCCCGTCCGATGAAGTTCAGCGCCCCGGCGACCGGCGTCGCGTCTTCAAACGCCATCACGAGGGCGATGCGGTCAGCCATGGTCGCGCCGACGCGGGCGAAGAAGTCGCGCGTCAAATAAGGCCGCCCCCATTTTCGGTCGCCCGTGTCCATGTAGAAGGCGAAGAAGGCCTCCCAATGCGCCTCGGTGATCTGGGCGCCCGTCAGCACGCGAATGTCGAGGCCCGCTTGCGCCTCGCGGCGCTCGCGCCGGATGGTCTTGCGTCGGTTGGACGACAGGGCGGCCAGGAAGTCCTCGAAGCTCCGATAGTCTTCGTTGCGCCAGATGAACTGGATGTCGCGGCGCGGCAGCAGGCCCGCCGCGGTCATGGCGCGCCATTCGGCCTCTAGGGGGAAGTTGACGTGCAGCGACGACACGCCCAGCCGCTCGGTCAGGGTCAGCGCGCCTTGCAGCAGGGCTTCGCGCACCTCGACGGCGTCCGTCCCCGGCGCATTCAGAAACCGCGGGCCCGTCGCAGGCGTAAAGGGGACGGCCCCTAGCAGCTTGGGATAGTAACGCCCGCCTGCGCGCTGATAGGCGTCGGCCCAGCTGTGGTCGAAGACGTATTCGCCCTGGCTATGGCCCTTCAGGTAGAGGGGCATGACGCCGATCACGGCCGCGTCTTCATCGTGCAGGGACAGATGGCGCGGCGCCCAGCCTTCCGACGGGACGGCGCTGCCGGACGCCTCGCAGGCGTCGAGGAAGTCGTAGGAGACGAAGGGATCGCCGGTCGGGGTCGCGCAGGCGTCCCACGCTTCCCGGCCTATCGCGGCGATCCCGTCGTGAACCTGAAGGGTGAAGCTCACTTCACCTCGATGACGGCGTCGATCTCCACGGCGAAGCCGAGCGGCAGCTTGTAGACGCCGACGGCCGAGCGCGAGTGCTTGCCGGCGTCGCCGAAGACCTGGACCATCAGGTCCGAACAGCCGTTGATGACGGCGGGAATGGCTTCGAAGTCCGGCCCGGCCTGGACGAAGCCGCCCAGCTTGACGATGCGGACCACGCGATCCAGATCGCCGTCGACGGCGGCGTTGATCTGGGCCAGCAGGTTGACGCCGCACAGGCGGGCGGCCTCGGCGGCCTGCTCAGGCGTTACGTCCACGCCGACGGTGCCCTTGATGCCGCCTGAGGCGTCGTTCGACAGTTGGCCCGAAATGAAGATCTGCTCGCCCGAGCGGACGTAGGAGACGTAGCTGGCGACCGGCTTGGCGGGCTCGGGCAGGGTGATGCCGAGTTCAGCGATGCGGGCGTGAATGCTCATGGGGCGACTCCGTAAAAAAGGGTGGGATGGGGTTTAGCGCGGCGCGGCCGCCGCGTCATCCGGGGCGTTCGCCGGGACGCTTCAGCGCGCGCCCCGCGACGACGGCGCCCGCCCCGAACTTGCCGCGCAGGGCGTCGATGGCGGTCTCGGTCTTCAGGGCGCGGGTCTCTGCCGTGGCGAACAGGCTGGCCGGGGCATCCTGGGCGTCGGCGATGTCGGCCATGCCGATGCCGATCAGCCTGTAGGGCACGCCGAGCTCGGGTTTCAGCAGGTCTCGTCCGGCGGCGAACAGGGCCCGCGCCGTCTGCACGGGCTCAGCCAGGGTGATGCGGCGGGTGACGATCTTGAAGTCCGTCTTGCGCAGCTTCAGCACCAGCACGCGGCTGGCGACGCCGTCGCGCCGGGCCTTTGAGGCCAGCTTTTCGCACAGGGGCCACAGTTCGGCTTCCAGCGCCTCAGCGGTGATCAGGTCGTCCTTGAAGGTGGTCTCGGCGCTCATGCCGCGCCGGTCGTGGTCGGGGTTCACCGGGCGGCTGTCGCGGGCGTGGCTGAGGTCGTGCAGCCGCAGGCCCGTCTCGCCATAGCGCCGGACCAGATCCTTCACCTCGGCCGCCGCCAGATCGCCGATGTTGGCGAAACCGTCCGAGCGCAGGGTGCGGCCGAACACCGGTCCGACGCCGGGCAGGGTGGTCACGGGGCGCGGCGCCAGCAGACTTTGCGCCTCCGCCGCGCCGATGACGGAGAAGCCTCGCGGCTTGTCCAACTCGGAAGCGATCTTGGCCAGGAAGCGGTTGGGCGCCAGGCCGATGGAGACGCTGAGGCCCGTCTCGTCCTCGATCCAATTCTGCAGGCGCGCCAACTGAAAGGCGGGCGGGCCGCCGTTCAGCCTTTCGGTGCCCTTCAGATCGATCCACGCCTCGTCCAGCGACAGGGTCTGAACCAGCGGCGTCAGGCGCTGCACGGCGCCGAAGATGCGCGCGCTCTCGGCCTTGTATTTGGCGAAGTCCGGCTTGATGACGACAGCGTCGGGACAGGCTTTCAGCGCTTTGAACATCGGCATGGCCGAACCGACGCCGTACAGCCGCGCCACATAGCAGGCGGTGGAGACGACGCCGCGCTTGCCGCCGCCGACGATCACGGGCCTGTCGCGCAGGTCGGGCCTGTCGCGCTTCTCGACGGAGGCGTAGAAGGCGTCGCAGTCCAGGTGGGCGATGTGCAGATCGCTCAGTTCATCGTGGGCGATCACCCGGCGCGAGTCGCACGACGGGCACCGCGCGACCTTGCGGTCGCCGGTCCACAGGCAGTCGCGACAAAGGACCGTGATGGCCAAACTCGAACTCCGTTTCCTCAGCTTCACGTCAACTTAAGACTGACGCCGCCACAGTGCACTCAAGAAGGCGTAACAGCCCGACGCGAAAGCGAATGAACAAGAGGCGCAACGGCCGGGTGGCGGATGTCCAAGAAGATCCTCATCGTCGAGGATAACGAGCTGAACATGAAGCTTTTTCATGATCTGCTCGATTCTCAGGGGTACGAAGTGCTGCAGACCCGCGAAGGGCTGCAGGCGCTGGCGATCGCGCGCGAGCGCCGCCCTGACCTGATCCTGATGGATATCCAGCTGCCGGAGATTTCCGGGCTCGAGGTCACGAAGTGGCTCAAGGACGATGACGAGCTGAACCATATACCCGTCATCGCCGTTACAGCCTTCGCCATGAAGGGTGATGAAGAACGAATTCGTCAGGGGGGCTGCGAGGCCTACATCTCCAAGCCGATTTCCGTCATCTCCTTCCTGGAAACGGTGCGGAAGCATCTGGGGTAGGGGATGAGCGCGCGAATTCTGGTGGTCGACGACGTAGAGGCCAATGTCCGTCTGCTCGAAGCCAAGCTGACTCTTGAATACTATGACGTCCTGACCTGCGGCGACGGGACCTCGTGCCTGCCTATCGCGCGGGACGAGCAACCCGATCTGATTCTGCTGGACGTCATGATGCCGGGCATGGACGGGTTCGAGACCTGCCGTCGGCTCAAGGCCGCCGAGGAGACGCGCCACATTCCTGTCGTGCTGGTGACAGCTCTGGACGGCCGCCATGACCGTATCCGGGGACTGGAAGCGGGCGCTGACGATTTCCTGTCCAAGCCGCTGGATGATGTGATCCTGATGGCGCGCGTAAAGAGCCTGACGCGCCTGAAGATGGTCATGGACGAGTTGCGCGAGCATGAGGAGAGCAGCCGTCGGCTCGGTATGGACGCGGGCGGCGTCGGCCGTTTGAAGGGCTCGGGCGGTCGCGTTCTCGTCGTCGACGACAATGAACTTCAGGCCGAGATGATCGCGCGCGAGTTGTCGGTCGAACACCGGCCAAGCGTCGCAGGAGCCTTGGCGGAGGGGTTGGACGCCGCGAAGGGGGCTGTCGACCTCGTGATCGTCAATGTCTCGTCCGAAGGCTTCGACGGCCTGCGTCTGATCGCCCAGTTGCGTTCCAAGGAGGCGACACGGCGGCTTCCCATATTGGCGCTGATCGACACCCATGACCGGCCCCGTCTGCTGAAGGCGCTGGATCTGGGCGCGCACGACATCCTGGCTCGCCCTGTCGACCCTGAAGAGATGTCGGCCCGTGTCCGGACACAGGTGAAGCGCAAGCGGTATGGCGACTTCCTGCGCGACAAGCTGGACCACAATCTGGAGATGGCGATCACTGACCCGCTGACGGGCCTGCACAATCGCCGCTACATGACCAGCCAGCTCCAGGCCCTCGTTGAGCGCGCCGCCCGGGGCGGCGATTCAGTGGCGGTGCTGGTGCTTGACGTCGACCACTTCAAGTCGGTCAACGACACCTTCGGTCACGATGTCGGCGACGAGGTTCTGCGCGAGTTTGCGGTGCGGCTGGCGACCAATGTGCGCGCGGTCGATCTGCCCTGTCGGTTTGGCGGCGAGGAGTTCGTCGTGGTGATGCCAGGCACGTCGCTGGACGACGCCCATCGCATCGCCGAGCGAATCCGACGCGACGTCGGAGCGGCGCCGTTTCGTATCAGCGGCGGCGAAGTGTTGGGCGTGACGGTCTCGGTCGGCGTGTCGGCCAGTTTAGGCATGAACGACACGCCCGAGGCCTTGATCAAACGCGCCGACGAAGGCGTCTACGAGGCTAAGGCTCAGGGGCGTAATCGCGTCGTCGCCCGCGCTGCCTGACGCGACATTTCCCGCCAGGGCGCAACGAAAAACGCCCGGTCCTGCGACCGGGCGTTTCGATTCTTGCAGATTCAAGCGGAGGGCGAAGCCCTTACTTGATCTTGCCTTCCTTGAACTCGACGTGCTTGCGGACGACCGGGTCGTACTTCTTAACGACCATCTTCTCGGTCATCGTACGGGCGTTCTTCTTGGTGACGTAGAAGAAGCCGGTGTCAGCGGTGGAGTTCAGGCGGATCTTGATGGAAGCCGGTTTGGCCATCGGAATTACCTCTGCGACGGCGAAAGCCGCTTGAAATAAGAGGCGCGGAACATACTCACGCAGGGCCTAAAGTCAACGGTTTCGATGTCGCGTTGAGCGCCGCCTGTTAAGCGCTAGTGTTTCGCCATGAAAAAGCCCTTCTTCAAGCCCGCCTACGCCCTTTCCGCCGCCGTTGTCGCCGCCGGATTGACCCTTTCCGCCTGCTCGTCCGAGCCCGTCGCCCCGGCGCCTGCCGAGGCCCCGGCGACGGCCCAGGACGCCTTCTTCGCCAATCTGACCGCCCTGTGCGGCCAGCGGTTTGAGGGCAAGGTCGTCACGAACGAGGCCGCCGATTCCGATTTCGCGGGCAAGCGCCTGCTGATGCACGTGCGCGACTGCTCGGCGGATGAGATTCGCATCCCCTTCTGGGTCGGCGAAGACCGGTCGCGCACCTGGGTGGTGACGCGCACCGATTCGGGCCTGCGCCTGAAGCATGATCACCGCCAGCCGGACGGCAAGACGGACCCGCTGCACTGGTACGGCGGCGACACCGCCAGCGAAGGCACGGCCGAGCGTCAGGAGTTCCCGGTCGACCAGGAGTCCATCGATCTGTTCAACGCCAACGACGCCTCGGTCTCGACGACGAACGTCTGGGCGATGGAGGTCCACCCCGACAAGACCTTCACCTATGAGCTCCGCCGGCCGAACCGTCACTTCCAGGTCGATTTCGATCTGACCAAGCCGGTCGCCGAATAGGGCCTTGAGGCCGCCGCGTCAGTCCTGATGGTCGATGACGTGGCGGCCGCGCGCCATATGCACGAAGGGCAGGGGGCGCTGAGGCGTCTCCAGCCGCTCGGCGACCTCGCCCAGCACGAAGCGGGTGATGGCGGGCAGGTCGAGGCTCTGAGCCTCCTCCAGCGGGATCCAGGCGATCTCGTCCAGTTCGCCTGAGCCTTCGATGCGGTCCGGGTCGCGCAGGGCCTCGACCGGGGCCATGAAGAAGCGGGCGTCGAAGCGGCGTGATCGGCCCGGCGGGGTTATGGCGCGCGCCACATAGGACAGCACCGACAGATCGGGCAGGGCGCCGGCCTGACGATACTCCCGCCACGGCCCGACGACCGAGGCGGCCGGCGCGGGTCGGCCCAGGATCAGCCCCGTCTCTTCAAACGTCTCGCGTACGGCGGCCAGAGCCAGGGCGCGGGCGCGCCGCGCGGGCATCTCTGCTTCCAGTCGGCGTGCAGCGTCATGCGATAGAGAGCCGGCGTCCGCTGCGGTGAAATCCGCCCGCTCGATGCGTCCGCCCGGAAACACCCACTTCGACGCCATGAAGACATGGCCCGGCGCGCGGCGGCCCATCAGGACTTCGGGCCGCTTGGCCCCGCGCGTCAGGATCAGGGTGGCGGCGTCCTTGGGGCGCTGGGCTCCGCCGGTGCGGGGCGCATCGGCCAGGTCCTTGGCGGCGTCGAAGGGGAGGGGCTTCACCGCCGCTTGCCTTTTCTGACGCCCTTCAGGCCGCCGGAAGGCTTGGCGCCGTTGCCGGGTTTGGGGCCGCCGGGGCGGCCTTTCCCACGCTTGGGCGGGCCGTCGCCGCCGCGTCCGCGCATGCCGTAGCGCGGCGCCGGGGCGTTGGGATCGCGCGGGTCCGGTTCGGACAGCATTTCCAGCACCAGACCGCCGGTGACCGGCGTGGCCTCCATCAGCCGCACCTCGACGCGGCGGCCCAGCGGGAAGCGCTTGCCGGAGCGCTCGCCGACCAGGGCGTGAGCGCGGTCGTCGTGGGTGAAATATTCGTCGCCCAGCGTCGAGACAGGGACCAGACCGTCGGCGCCCGTCTCATCCAGCCTGATGAACAGGCCGAAGCGGGTGACGCCGGTGATCCGGCCGGTGAAGGTCGCGCCGACGTGCTCTTCCAGGAAGGCGGCGATGTAGCGGTCCATCGCGTCGCGCTCGGCGGCCATCGAGCGGCGCTCGGTTTCGGTGACGTGCTCGGCGATGCCGCCCAATTCAGCGATCTCGCGGTCGGTCAGGCCGTCCGAGCCCAGCCTCAGCCCCCGGATCAGCCCGCGATGGACGATCAGGTCGGAATAGCGCCGGATCGGCGAGGTGAAGTGGGCGTAGCGGTCCAGGTGCAGACCGAAGTGGCCGACGTTTTCAGGGCTGTAGATGGCCTGCATCTGGGTCCGCAGGACGACCTCGTTGACGACCTCGGCGTGCGGGGTCTCGCGGGTTTCCTCCAGCAGCTTGTTGAACCGCTTGGTGTTCGGCGCCTCGCCCTTGTTCCAGGGTTTTCCAATGGTGTGCAGGAAGTCGGCCAGGTTGAAGATCTTCTCCTGGCTGGGCGTGTCATGGACGCGATAGATCAGCGGCGTGTGCGTCTTCTCCCGCGTCTCGGCGGCGCAGACGTTGGCCTGGATCATCATCTCTTCGATCAGCCGGTGAGCTTCCAGCGACTTGCGCGGCTCGATGCCGGCGATGCCGCCGTCGGGCGACATGATGATGCGGCGCTCGGGGCTTTCGATGGCCAGGGGGCTGCGGCGCTCGCGGCCCTTCAGCATGGTGCGATAGGCGTTCCACAGCGGATAGAGGATGGCCTCCATGATCGGCCCGGTCGCGTCATCCAGCAGGCCGTCGATGGCGGATTGCGCCTGTTCGTAGGACAGCTTGGCGTGGCTTCGCATCAGGCCGCGCGTGAACTTGTGTCCGGTCTTGCGGCCGTCCTTGTCGAAGACCATGCGCACGGCCATGCAGGCGCGGTTCTCGCCCTGCTTCAGGCTGCACAGGCCGTTGGACAGCACTTCGGGCAGCATCGGCTCGACCCGGTCGGGGAAGTAGGTCGAGTTGCCCTTGGCCCGCGCCTCGCGGTCCAGCGCCGTGTTCGGCCGCACATAGGCGGCGACGTCGGCGATGGCGACCCAGACGATCCAGCCGCCCGCATTGGCCGGGTCTTCATCGCGCTCGGCATAGACCGCGTCGTCATGGTCGCGCGCATCGGCGGGGTCGATGGTGATGAAGGGGACGTGGCGCAGATCTTCGCGTCCCTTCAGCGTCGGCACGTCCTGATCCTCGGCCTCGCGCTCCACCGCTTCGGAGAAGCCGGTCGGCACCCCGTGGGCGTGGATAGCGATGATGGAGGCGGCGCGCGGGTCGTCCTCGCGACCGATGTTCTCAAGGATCTTGCCGCGCTTGGGGCCGTAGCGATGCTCGCCCTTTTCGATCGCGGCCAGCACCAGATCGCCGTCGCGCAGATCGGCGGCCTGTGCCTGCGGAACGATCAGCACGTCTTTGGAGCGTTTGTCGACCGGCTCGACCCGCGTCTCGCGCCCGCCCTTGCGGATGACGCCCAGCACGCGGTTGGCGCCGGTGTCCAGCCGCTTGACCAGACGCGCCTCCCAGCCGTCGACGCCCTGGCTGAACTTGACCAGCAGGCGATCGCCCATGCCGGGCGCGGGACCGCGACCCTCTCGGTCGGGCATAAGCACCGCGCGCGGCGCATCCTCTCCGCCCTTGACCAGCTGGACGTAAAGCTCGCCGTCAGCGTCGCGGTCGACCACGTCGACGACGCCGACCGGGGGCAGGGCGCCGACCTCGGAAAAGCCCTTGCGGCCGCGTTTGCTGAGGCGGCCCTCAGCCTCCAGCTCCTTCAGCATTTCGCGCATCTGCCGCCGCTCGGCGCCTTTCAGGCCGAAGGCGCGAGCGATGTCGGCCTTTTCGGCTTCTCCGGCCTCACGCAGGAAGGCGATCAGGGTTTCTTTGTCGGGCAGGCCCGCAGCGGGGCGTTTTGGAGTCTTGACCATTGCGCCCTTTCTAACGCGCTTCGCGATGAAAGGGTGAAAACTTGCAGGAGTTGACCGCGAACGGGCGGACGCCCAGCTTCACAAGTCACCCGTGCAACGGAGCCTGCCCCCATGTCGATGACCGACGCCCCCGTTCTCAGCCGTCCGGCCAAGTCCCTGCTGGATCTGATCGGCAAGACGCCGATGGTCGAGGTGACGCGGATCGACACCGGCCCCTGCCGCCTTTTCCTGAAACTGGAGAGCCAGAACCCCGGCGGCTCCATCAAGGACCGCATCGCCCTGTCGATGATCGAGGCGGCTGAGAAGGCGGGCTGGCTGAAGCCGGGGGGCACGATTGTCGAGGCGACGGCGGGCAATACCGGTCTGGCGCTAACCCTGGTCGGCAAGCAGAAGGGCTATAAGGTCCTGCTGGTCATCCCCGACAAGATGTCGAAGGAGAAGATCCAGCACCTGCGCGCCATGGGCGCCGACGTCCGCCTCACCCGCTCGGACGTGCCGCACGGCCACCCCGAATACTACACCGACATGGCTGAACGCCTCGCCCAGCAGATTCCGGGCGGCTATTTCGTCAACCAGTTCGCCAACGACGCCAACTCCGAGGCTCATTTCAAGACGACCGGGCCCGAAATCTTCGAGCAGATGGACGGCGACATCGACGCCTTCGTCGCCGGCATCGGCTCGGGCGGGACGATCACGGGCAACGCCCGCTATTTCAAAGCGCAGGGCTCCAAGGCGAAGATCATCCTGGCCGACCCGGTCGGCTCGGCGCTGGCGGGCCTGATCAACGAAGGCGTGCCGGGTCCTGACGGCAGCTATACCGTCGAAGGCATCGGTCAGAACTTCATGCCCGAGACGACCGATCCGGACCTGATCGACGTCGCCTATTCCATCCCCGACGCTGAAGCCATCGCGACGGTGCGCGAGCTGTTGTTGAAGGAAGGCATTCTGGCTGGGTCGTCCTCCGGCACCCTGATCGCTACGGCCCTGCGCTGGTGCCGCGAGCAGACCGAGCCGAAGCGCGTGGTGACCTTCGTCTGCGACACCGGCGCCAAATACCTGTCCAAGGTCTACAACGACGCCTGGCTGGCCGATCAGGGGCTGGCCGAACGCGAACTGCACGGCGACCTGTCCGACCTCATCAACCGCAAATACGCCGCGGGCGACGTGGTGGTGATAGGGCCTGAAGACACGCTGGACACCGCCTTCAAGCGGATGCGCGGCGACGGCCTGTCTCAACTGCCGGTCATTCAGGATGGTCGTCTGGTCGGCATCCTGGACGAGAGCGACATCGTCCATATCCTGAACACCGACGACATCACGCGCCCGGAGCGCTTCGCCAAGCCGGTATCCTCGGCCATGACGCGCGATCTGGATACGCTCCAGGTGACGGAATCGTTGGACGCACTGATCCCTGTCTTCGACCGCGACCGCGTAGCCATCGTGCTGGATGGCGAGGCCTTCGTCGGTCTGATCACCCGCACCGACCTCATCAACCACCTTAGCCTGAACCGGTAAGTCCATGTCCGAACTGAAGAACCGACAAGGCTTCTCCACCCGCGCCATCCATGCGGGCCAGCGGCCGGACCCGTCGACGGGCGCGGTGATGACGCCGATCTACGCCACCTCGACCTACGCCCAGGAAAGCCCGGGCGTGAACAAGGGCTATGAGTACGCGCGCGGCAAGAACCCGACGCGAGAGGCGTTCGAGGCCTGCATCGCCGATCTAGAAGGCGGGGTTCAGGCCTTCGGTTTCGGATCGGGTATGGCGGCGACTTCGACGGCGCTGGAACTGCTGGACGCCGGGGCGCACATCATCACCGGCGATGACCTCTATGGCGGATCGTGGCGGCTGTTCGAGCGGGTGCGTCGCCGCTCGATGGGGCTGGATTTCAGCTACATCGACCTGACCGATCTGGCGGCGGTCGAGGCGGCCATCACCGACAAGACGCGGATGCTGTGGGTCGAGACGCCTACCAATCCGCTGATGAAGCTGGCCGACATAGAGGCCCTGTCGAAGGTCGCCAAGGCGCACAAGCTGATCCTGGTGGTCGACAACACCTTCGCCACGCCCTGGAGCCAGCAGCCGCTGGCGCTGGGCGCCGATGTGGTCATGCACTCGGCGACCAAATATCTGAACGGCCACTCCGATATCGTTGGCGGCGTGCTGGTCGCCAAGGACGCTGAGTTGGCGACCCAGCTGAAGTTCCTCCAGAACTCCATCGGCGGCGTCATGGGGCCGTTCGACGCCTTCCTGGCCAATCGGGGCCTGAAGACGCTGGGCCTGCGCATGAAAGCCCACAATGAGAACGCCCTGGCCGTTGCGCGCTGGCTGGAAGACCGCAAGGACGTCGCCAAGGTGCTCTATCCGGGCCTGATCAGCCACCCTCAGCATGAACTGGCCGCGCGCCAGATGAACGGCCGCTTCGGGGGCATGGTCACCATGCTGATCGACGGCGACCTGGAGCGCACGAAGCGGGTGCTTGAACGGGTGCAGGTCTTCACCCTGGCGGAATCGCTCGGCGGCGTCGAAAGTCTGGTGAACCACCCGGCCATCATGACCCACGCTTCTGTGCCCAAAGAAGTGCGCGAGGCTGGCGGCGTCACCGACAACCTGATCCGCCTGTCGGTCGGGGTCGAGGACATCGACGACCTGATCGCCGACCTGGATCAGGCCATCGGCTGAGGCTGATTGAGGCGCCGGGGTTCAAATCCTCGGCTTGCCTGCCTAGGCTGGGGCCATGTTTGATTTTGACGCCATGCGTGAGCGCCTGGCGGAGTTCCCGACGGCGGAGATGCTGATCGGGCTCTGTCTTCTTGTCCTTGTCGCCCTCATTGCGGACTTTATCGTCCGCCGAGTTCTTACCCGATTGATCCTGAAGGTCGTCGGGCGGGCGGTGCAGGATCTCGACGTACTGTTGCAGCCGGTGGTGCGCAGCTTCACCCGCGTCGTTCCAGCCATCATCATCTACCGGGGCATCGGCGGCGTGCCCCATCTATCGCCCGGCGTCGTGACCCTGATCCAGAATGTGGCTGGGGCCTTTATGATCGTGGCGGTCGCTGTCGGCATCGGCGCGGCGCTGGACATGGCCAACGCCATCTACGCCCGCTCGCCGCGTGCGCATCGGCGCAGCATCAAAGGCTATCTTCAGGTCCTGAAGATCGTCATCTACGCCATCGCCACCATCCTGGTGATCGCTGCGCTGATCGACCAGTCGCCGTTGCTGCTGCTGTCGGGCCTCGGCGCGCTCGCGGCGGTGCTGATGCTGGTGTTCAAGGACACGATCCTGTCGCTGGTGGCGTCGGTTCAGTTGAACTCCAACGACATGCTGCGCGTCGGCGACTGGATCGAGATGCCTCAGGTCAACGCCGACGGCGACGTGATCGACATCGCCCTGCACACGGTGAAGGTGCAGAACTGGGACAAAACCGTAACCACCATCCCCACCTGGCGGATGATCAATGAGTCCTACAAGAACTGGCGCGGCATGCAGGAAAGCGGCGGGCGCCGGATCAAGCGCGCCCTGTTGATCGATCAGGCCAGCGCGCGTTTCCTGACCGAGGAAGAGCGCGACCGGCTGCGGCGCTTCACCCTGATCGACGACTACCTGGCGGACAAGACCGTCGAAATGGCCGACTGGAACGCCAAACTGGTCGCGGCCGGGCGGGACCCCGTCAACATGCGCCGCTCGACCAACATCGGCGCTTTCCGGGCCTATGTGCAGAACTATCTGGAGAACCACCCCCGCATCCGCCAGGACATGACGCTGCTGGTGCGCCAGCTGCAGCCGACGGAGACGGGCCTGCCGCTGGAAATCTACGCCTTCACCGCCACGGTCGCCTGGGCCGAGTATGAGGCGATCCAGGGGGACATCTTTGATCACCTGCTGGCGATCCTGCCCGAGTTTGGTCTGCGCCTGTTCCAGTCGCCCAGCGGCGCCGACTTCAGTCAGTTGAAGCCCGCATAAGAAAAGCGCGCAGAGGGCGACCTCTGCGCGCTTCAATCCTTGTCACCTACGCCCATCGTCGCCGACGGGGAGGGGACGGCTGGATCAGCCTTCGGTCTTCAGTTGACCGGCCGATTCCTTGCCCGAGCGACGGTCGCGCTCGATTTCGTAGGAAACCTTTTGGTTTTCGTCCAGGCCGCGCAGGCCGGCTTGCTCGACGGCCGAGATGTGGACGAAAACGTCCTTGCCGCCGTCATCCGGCTGGATGAAGCCGTAGCCCTTGGTGGAGTTGAACCATTTAACAGTGCCGGTAGCCATTTTCAGGACCTCCGCTAGAAGTTGGCCTCAGAGAACGTCCCTGATGACCTGTCGGGTCTGAATGGATCGGCTTAGACCTCGGTGCGCGGGGCAGAAGGCAGAGCGTTACGCAGAGAGATCGACCCCACTAGAGTGGACCTTCCCTCGCCCGAATGCAAGGGGCGGGCCCTACAACTCCGCCGTTTCCGGCGGCGAAATCCAGTTCTCCTGGCACAGTTTGCGCAAGGCCGAGGTGATGGTCGAGCCGTACAGAGCGTCTTGAATCCGCTCATACCCCTCGGTCTTCAGGGCCTGTTTGACATCGCCTACGGTCCGGCAGGCGCCGCTCTGGGCCAGTTGGTACGCACGTTCCAAAGTCGTCGGTCGAAAAGTCATGGCGTTAGCCTAAGCCTTTTCGCAGCAAAGGTGAAACCGGCGCCCGAAACGCAGCGCGCCGGTCAGAAATAGACGCTGATGCCGGCGACCAGGGCGTCGTCGTACTGCTCGCCGGGAACCTTGGCGTTGGTGCCGTGCCAGCGCAGTTCGGCCTCCAGGTTATCGGTCAGGGCGTAGGTCGCGCCGATGTTGTAGCCGGTGTAGTCGACGCTCTCGTTCTGCTCGCGGCGGCCCACCTCGGCCGAGACGTTCAGCTTGTCGGTGAAGTCCCAGCCCCCGCGCACGGCGACCCAGGTCCAGGATTTGACCGAGCCGGCGCCGTCGGGCGAGTGCTGCAGCCGCAGGCGGGCGCTGGCCGGGCCGATCGAGCGCTTCATGTCGGCGGTGAACTCCCAGGCCTTGTCGTCGTAGCCCGGATCGGCGTCCACGCGCCACTTGTAGGCGGCGCCGAAATCGAAGTCGAAGCCGCCCCACTGGGGCCGCACGCCGGCGTTGAACTCGGCTTCCAGTTCAGAGCCGCCGCTCTTGATCGTCTCCAGGCCCGGCCCGGCGTAGAAGAGGCCGCTTTCGCTTTCCCATTCCGCCGCGCCCCAGACGAAGGGATCGCCGTCCGACTTGGAGGCGTCCTTGGAGCGGTTGTCGCTGGCGGCGCCGGCGCTGAAGCTCCAGCGGCCGGGCAGCTCTTGCGCCTGGGCGGCCGAGGCCAGGATCAGGAGCGGGGCGGTCGCCATCAGGGCGGTCGTCAGGATGCGCATGGTCGGCCTCGATCAGGGAAGGTGTCGAGGCCGCTTCCTAGAGACGCTTCTTGTCGAATTTGTCACAAGCCTGCGAAAATTCGTCCGTCAGCCGAGCGACAAGCTGAGCCGTCGTGGGCGTGTCGTGGATGGCGCCCGAGCCCTGACCGGCCGACCAGACGGTCTTCCAGGCCTTGGCCTCCTCGCCCATGTCCAGCTTGTGCTCGGGCAGGGACTTGGGGTCGATCTTGTTCTCGACCAGCGACGGCGTCAGGAAGTTGGCCGGGATGCCCGAGACGGCGGGGGTGTAGGTGATGTCGGCCGAGCCCGCCTGGACGATCATGTCCTTGTAGTGCGGCTGGGCCTCGCTCTCGGTCGTGGCGATGAAGCGGGTGCCCATATAGGCGAAGTCGGCCCCCATCATCAGCGCCGCCGCCACGTCCTGACCTGTCGAGATGGCGCCCGCCAGGATGATGGTCCCGTCATAGAAGCTGCGCACCTCGTTGATCAGGGCGAAGGGGTTCACGACGCCGGCGTGCCCGCCCGCGCCGTTGGCGACCAGGATCAGGCCGTCGACCCCCGCCTCTGCGGCCTTGCGCGCATGACGCACATTGGCGATGTCGTGGAAGACCACGCCGCCATAGCCGTGCACCGCATCGACCACGTCGCGCACGGCGCCCAGCGAGGTGATGATCAGCGGCACCTTCTCCTCGACCGAGACCATCATGTCGGCCATCAGCCGCTCATTGGTCGGGTGGATGATGTGGTTGACGCCGAAAGGGGCGGCGCCGGGCGCCAGCCGCGACTTGATCTCGCGCAGCCACTCCCGATAGCCCTCGGTCGTGCGCTGGTTCAGCGAGGGAAAGGTGCCGATCACGCCCGCGTTGCAGGCCTCGACCACTAGATCCGGGCCGGACACCAGGAACATGGGGGAGGCGATCACCGGCAGCTTCAGACCGGACTGCAGGGAAGCGGGAATGGCCACGGGGAGACTCTCCTGAGTTGCTTTTGGCTACGCTAACCGGCTGTCGTCGGGGAAGGCAATCACGCTTTCCACCCATGACTGCGACCTTCGTCCGCCGGGATGAGCGGTGTTGACGGTTGTGCGCAACTGGAAGCCACCTGGAAAAAACAGAGTCCAATTCGTCTGAATCGTCTGAAATCGTTCAGTGGATGCTGAAGGGTACGGTGACGACGAAGGTTGTTCCGACCTCTTCCGGCTTGATCGTGGCGGGGTCCAACCGTCCGCGAAGCACGATTTTGACGGCCGCCTCGCCAAAGCCGCTGCCGCGAGGAACTTCGCCGATAACGACGCAGTTGGTCGGCTTGCCTGACAGCGCGACTTCGCAACGGACGGCGGCGCCGCCCGAGAGCCCGCGATCGACCGCCCTTTGCGGATAATCAGACGCTGTGGGGCGAGGCGGCGTCAGCCATCGGGCTTCCACATTGGCGAACGTCCGGGCCGGTTCCTGCGGGGGCGGTTCGGCGGCGAGATTGAACGGCACGCGGACGGCGAAACGGCGAGAGGCCGCGTCAGCGCCGTCATCGCTGACCACCACGCGTCCGCGTTGCACGATGCCGAGGGCGGCCTGACCGAAACCCATGCCCGGAGGCGTTTCAGAACGGATTTCGCAGTTGACGGGGCTGCCGTCCGGCGTGGCGTCGCAGGCGATCACGGCGGATCCGCTGACATCCGCCTGCAGGGCCGCCTCAGGGAAGTCATCGACAAAGGCCTGCGGTGGCACGCTCCAGCGCGGGGGCGGCAAGGCTTGATCGGCGTCCTGGGCAAGAGCTGAGGGCAGGGCGACGCCCCCTGAAACGATCATGAGGGCGCCCAGGGCAAAGCCAAACCTGGTAGGTAGGATCATGGATGCTCCTGAAACAGGCGACTGAAGAACGCTTGGAAAAAAACAGAGTCCAATTCGTCTGAATCGTCTGAAATCCCCTCGTCCCCGCACGGCCAGTCTCTCCGCGGCCGGGGCGCAGTCTAGCACAGGCGATACGGGGGTCAGGCCGATTGCGGCGGGGGCGGCGTTTTCTTTGGCGGGGCGAAGGCCTAAATGGCGGGCATGACCCACTATACCGACAGCCTCAGCCAGCTCGGCGTCCAGACCGCCGCCCCGACGAACCCGGAAGAGGCGGTGCTGGAGCGCGTGCCCAATCCGCACGCCGACACGCTCTATGTGGCGCGCTTCACCGCGCCGGAGTTCACCAGCCTGTGCCCGGTGACGGGCCAGCCCGACTTCGCCCACATCGTCATCGACTATGTGCCGGGCGACTGGCTGGTCGAGAGCAAGAGCCTGAAGCTGTACCTGACCAGCTTCCGCAACCACGGCGCCTTCCACGAGGACTGCACCGTCGCCATCGGCAAGCGGCTGGCCGAGCTGCTGCAACCGAAATGGCTGCGCATCGGCGGCTATTGGTACCCGCGCGGCGGCATCCCCATCGACGTCTTCTGGCAGACGGGCGCGCCGCTGGAGGGCGTGTGGCTGCCGGATCAGGGCGTGGCGACCTATCGCGGGCGGGGGTGAGAGGGCTGGGTGAAACGCAAAGTTGTGGTTCGCAGCGTTTGTGCTTTGGCCTGCAGCGGCGTCGCGATTCGGCCAGCTTAAGCCTGACTCAGAGCGGCAATTGAGATTTCTCTTCCGCTGGCGTAGCGATAACGCCGGTATAGAATCAGTTTGATAGGCGTGCGGCCTTGCCTACTATGATGCAGTTTATACCACTTTTCTGTGGGTAGTTGAAATCAACTTAAATCAATAAAGGGTCAATCTAGTGCGAATCTCCAAAATTCGGCTCAAGAACGGCTATAAGCGCTTTCACGACCTCACCATAGATCTAGGTAAAGCTCCAGCGCGTATTGTTGCATTGGTAGGTCCGAACGGTTGCGGCAAGAGCAGCGTTCTGGATGGCCTGCTTTATCACGCGAGTGCGCATGAGCGGGTTGGGCAAGGTGTCAATCGGGACCATAACTACCACTCGATGACAGGTGCCAATTCGTTGACGTGGCAGGACGTCGAGATTCAATTTACCACGGGAACGTTCGGTGAGGCCCACCAGTTAAGGAGAGCTACCGGGAAATCGAACACTATCTTCTCGTTCCGCAGTCCGTACCGCTACAACAGCCAGCTAAAAATATCGCAGACTAGCGCGGTCCCGGAGATAAAACTAAATTCTTATGGTGCGGGGGATGCCTCAAGTCTTGATGCAAAGATGGAGGATAACTACCGGCGTCTCTATGCTCTTTATAACCGATATCGCGACGACAACGATATCAAGCCCAGTGAGGCGAAGGCCAAAGTTATTGGCGATCTCAATGCTTCTATCAAGAATTGTCTTGATTTGGAGATATCCAGTATTGGGAGCGTTGAGGGCAACCAAGGCACACTCTACTTCAAAAAGTTAGACCACCCGAAGGAATTCGAGTTCAACGTTCTATCTTCAGGGGAGAAGGAGGTTGTGGATATCCTTCTCGATCTTTATCTCCGCAAGGACGACTATAGTGACACGATCTTCCTTATAGACGAGCCGGAACTGCACATAAACACCGCGATACAAGGCAGTCTGCTTGTCGAAATTGACAGGCTTGTTGGGGCTGAATGTCAAATCTGGCTAACGACACACAGCATCGGGTTCCTGCGTGCGTTGCAGACCAAGATGCGGGACAAATGCCAAATTATCCAATTTCGACCTGAGTATAATCTGGCGGCAGAGTCGCGAACTTTGACGCCGGTCGAGGTTGGTCCCGGCACTTGGCGTGACCTATTCGCTATCGCGTTGGATGACTTGGCCCATCTCGTTAGCCCAACCACCATCATCTACTGCGAGGGGAGGGCGGAGCCTGGGTCTGGGGGGCGGGAAAGAGGAATGGACGCTCAGGTGTTCAACAAGATTTTCGCTCGCTCGCACCCTGACGTCTTTTTTACTTCTAGCGGGGGGAATACTGAGCCTGACCAGCGCAGCGCGATTGCCCTAGCTGTACTCGGAAAGGTGTTTCCTGCCGTGGACATCTGGGTTCTTAAGGACCGGGACATGGCGTCTGGAAAATTCACGGATGAAAATGATCGTCAAGTTTACCTGCGAACAAATCCTCAAAATCATCGGGTTCTAAAGCGTTGGGAGATTGAGAACTACCTCTACGACAAGGAAGTGTTGAGGGCCTACTCTACAGGGGAGGGGCTGTCCTTTGACGAGGTAGCTTACGACACTTTCGTGACCAACATCGTGGACCAAAACCTCAAGGACGAAACGCAGAGGGTCAAGAACTTCTGTGGGGTCAAGAGCAGCATTAATGCTGATGTATTTAAAGTCGCTTTGTCAGGGTACATGACACATGAAATGTCAGTGTTTCAAGAGCTTGAAGATTGTATATTTAATCGGTCCTAATTTACTCCGCCCATGACCCCATCCTCCCGCCTCCCGCTCGAAGCCTGGGGCCGTCGGCTGATGACCCGTGCGGAGGCGTGGGCCGACCGCTCGCGGCTTCGCCGTTACGCCTATGAGTTCCTGTGGTTCGGGCTGAAGCAGGGGTGGGCGTGTCTGTTCGGCGGGGCGATGCTGGCGCTGATCGTGGGGACGTTCCTGTTCTGGCCCGATCAGGCGCCGCTGGCGCGCTATGACTTTCTGGTGCTGGGGGCGCTGGGGATACAGGCGCTGATGCTGGCTTTCCGGCTGGAGAGCTGGGAGGAGGCGCGGGTCATCTTCCTGTTCCATGTCGCCGGGACGATCATGGAGCTGTTCAAGACCTATCACGGGTCGTGGATCTATCCGGAGGAGTCGGTGCTGAGGATCGGCGCCGTGCCGCTGTTCTCGGGCTTCATGTATGCGGCGGTGGGCAGCTACATCGCGCGGGTGCAGCGCATCTTCCATATCCGGGTGCGGAACTATCCGCCGCTGTGGACGACGTGGGTGCTGGCGGCGGCGATCTACGTCAACTTCTTTGCGCACCACTGGCTGCCGGACATCCGGCTGGCGCTGTTCGCGGCGACGGGGCTGCTGTTCATGCGGGGGTGGTTCTACTTCACCGCCGACCGGACGCGGCGGTCGATGCCGCTGCTGCTGGGCTATGGGCTGGTGGCGCTGTTCATCTGGTTCGCGGAGAACCTGGGGACGTTCGCGCGGGCCTGGGTCTATCCGGGGCAGGCGGACGGGTGGCACATGGTCAGCCTGAACAAGCTGGGGGCGTGGTTCCTGCTGATGATCATCTCGGTGGTGCTGGTGTCGATCGTGCACCGGCCGGAGGAAGAGGACGTTACGGCCTGACCGTCACCTTGTGCTCCAGGTTGGGGCGGGGGCGCTCCAGCGAGGGCTCGGTCAGGGAGCCGACGTGGATGAAGCCGGCGATGCTCTCGCCGTCCTCGACGCCGAACAGGGCGACGGCGGCGGGGTCGTAGGAATACCAGTCGGTGATCCAGCTGGCCGAGTAGCCCAGCGCATTGGCCGCGTGCTCAAGGTTCATGCAGACGGCGCCGGCGGACAACTGCTGCTCCCACACCGGAACCTTGTGGCCTTCGATGGGGGTCGAGACGACCAGGATGGTCAGCGGCGGGTTGGCCAGCTTGGCCAGGGAGGCGATCTCTTTGCCGGTGCGGTTCTGGGTCTCGCCCAGGACGGCGAGGGCCTCGGACAGCTCAATGCGGCTCTGGGGGCCCAGGACGACGAAGCGCCAGGGGAAGAGCTTGCCGTGGTCGGGGGTGCGGGCGCCCAGCAGAAGCATCTGCTCGACCTCGGCGTCCGAGGGGCCGGGCTGAGCCAGCAGCTGGGCCGAGGCCGAGCGGCGGATGGCCAGGCGCGACAGCAGCTCGTCGGAACGGACGGGCAGGGGCAGGGGGGCGGACAGGTCTGACGGGCTCATGGCGTCTAGCTAGGATTTCCCGGCCTCCGGCGCCATAGCAGGGGGATGAGCAAGATCCGCGACATCAAGCCTCGCTGGGCCGAGGGCCTGCCGGAGACGCCGCCGTGGCGCAGTCTGGGAACGAGCGTCCTGATCGATACGCCCTGGATGCAGGTGACGCGTCATCCCGCCGTGGCGCCGACGGGCGCGCAGTCCGACTATATGGTCATGCGGCCGAGGAATGTGGGCACGGGGGTGCTGCCGCTGCATGACGACGGGACGGTCAGCCTGGTCGGGCAGCACCGCTTCGCCCTGATGCGCTATTCGTGGGAGATGCCCGAGGGCGGGGCGCCGCAGGACGAGGACCCGTTCGAGGCCGTGAAGCGAGAACTGGCCGAGGAGGCGGGGCTGACGGCGCAGCACTGGCGCGCGGCGCTGGACATGGACCTGTCCAACTCCATCACCGACGAGCGGGCGATGACCTGGGTGGCCTGGGGGCTGGAAGCCACGGACAAGGCGCCGGACCCGACGGAGGTGTTCCTGTCGGCGCGCGTGCCCTTCGGCGAGCTGATGGCCGAGATCGCGCGCGGCGCGGTGCGCGACAGCCTGACGGTGGCGACGGCTTACCGCGCCTACCATATGGCCCGGGAGGGCGAGCTGCCCGCCGCGCTGGCGCGTTCCATGCTGGGCGCGTAAGATCGCCGCCGAACGCGAAGGAAGCCTGATGGCCAAGCTGGAAGTCGTGCCGCAACAGCCGGACCTGTGGGCGCAGCTGCGCGCCGCAGCCCAGGACGCTGCGCGCGAAGAGCCTCGCCTGGCGTCGCAGCTGAACGCCGTGGTGCTGGCGCACGAAGACTTCGCCGGGGCGCTGAGCTTCCAGATCGCGCGCAAGCTGGGCGATGCCGAGCTGGGCGCCATGACGGTGCGCGAGGTGGCCCTGTCGGCCTTCGCCGCCGATCCGGGCATCGTCGCCGCCGCCGAGGCGGACCTGAAGGCGGTGCAGGAGCGCGATCCGGCGATCCGCTCGCTGCTGCAGCCCTTCATGTATTTCAAGGGGTTCCAGGCGCTGCAGGCGTGGCGTGTGGCGCACTGGCTGTGGGAGCAGGACCGCGACACCCTGGCGTTTCACTTCCAGAGCCGGATTTCGGAGCTGTTCCAGCTGGACATCCACCCGGCGGCGCGAATCGGTTCGGCGGTCTTCATCGACCACGGCACGGGCATCGTCATCGGCGAGACGGCCGTGGTCGGCGACGAAGTGTCGATGCTGCACGCCGTCACCCTGGGCGGGACCGGGGCCGAGCGCGGCGACCGTCATCCGAAGATCGGACGCGGGGTCCTGCTGGGCGCCGGGGCCAAGGTGCTGGGCAACATCACCGTCGGCGACTACGCCAAGGTAGCGTCCGGCTCGGTGGTGCTCAAACCCGTGCCGGCGGGCTGCACCGTGGCGGGCGTTCCCGCGCGGCTGGTCAACTGCCCGACCGACGCCACGCCGGCGCGGACGATGGACCATACGCTGTCCGACATCGTCTATGACTTTGTGATCTGAGACTCTGCTGTGGGCCGATCCTGTGCGGGCTTCCAATCAGCAGACGGCTTCTCTACCCTTCGCGGCCAACGAGTTGAACGAGGCTATCCGTGACCGAGAACGATCTGAAGCGCGTCGAGACGCACCTGAAGCGCACCTTCAACCACGGCGGCATCAAGGTGAAGGGCCGCAAGGTCGCCGATTCCGCCGAAGTCTATGTCGACGACGAGTTCATCGGCGTGGTGTTCGAGGATGAAGACGAAGCCGGTTCCTACATGTTCGAAATGGCGATCCTGGCGGAAGACCTGCCGCCGGCCTGAGGCCTGCCTGACGACACGAATTGAAAAAGGCCGGAGAGGGCGTCCTCTCCGGCCTTTTCTATTGGCGATCAGCGCCGGATCACAAACCGAACAGACGGGCGAAGAAGCCCTTCTTCTTTTCGGGGGCGGGCGTGTCGACCGGCTTCACCGGCTCGACCGCCGCAGCGGCGGCGGCGGGCGCCGTGGCCTGAACGGGCGGCTCAACCGGGGCGGCGACGGCGGCGACGGCCGGCTCGGTCTTGGGCTCTGAAGCGGACGGCGCGGCTTTCACGGCGGGCTTGGCTGCGGGGGCCTTCTTCGGCGCTGCTGCCTTCTTGGGCGCGGTGTCCTTGGCGGCAGCCGTCTTCGCAGTCTTGGCGGCCGGAGCCTTTTCCGCTGCCGGCTTCTTGGCGGTCGCGGACTTGGCCGTCGTCGCCTTGGCCGTCGTCGTCTTGGCTGCGGCCGGCTTGGCCTTGGGCTCAGCCTTGGGCGCGGCCGCCTTGGCGGGAGCCTTGGTCGCCGCGGCGGCCTTTACGGTCTTGGGCTTGGCGTCAGCTTTTGTCGCTGCGGCGCTCGACTTTGCCGCTGGTTTCGGCTTGGAAGCGACAGAAGCCGCTTTCGCGGCAGGTTTCGTCTCAGACGGTGCTTTGGCCATAAACTCCCCGACCCCTCGTTGGACGCGGGCGTGTGATCCAAGCCCGCACTGGCGATTCGTCATTATAACGGTGTTTGAGAAATGTCCGAATCCGCAGTTCAGGTGATCGCACGCGGCGACCGCGCCCCGGCCGAAGCCGCCGCCGCCGCCATCGACGCCAATCCCCTGCTGGAAGGCGCCACCTATTCCATCCTGGAAGAGGATGAGGACCAGGAAATCTGGCGCATCGACGCCTTCCCGACGAGCGACGAGGAAGCCGAGGGCATCGCCGAGATTCTGCGCGCCACGCCGGGCCTCGAAGTGGTGGTCGAGAAGCTGGCCGACGCCGACTGGCTGGCCATGAGCCTGTCGGGCCTGCCGCCGGTCGAGGCGGGGCGCTTCTTCGTCTACGGCGCCCATGATCAGGGCAAGATTCCCGAGGGCCGGGTCAATCTGAAGATCGACGCGGGCGCCGCCTTCGGCACGGGCCACCACGGCACGACGGTCGGCTGCCTCGAGGCCTTCGACAACCTGCTGAAGACCGAGTCGTTCGAGAAGGTGCTGGACGTCGGCTGCGGTACGGGCGTGCTGGCCATCGCGGCGGCGAAGACCGGCTCGCCCATCGCCGTCGGCACCGACATCGACGAGCCCTCGGCCCGCATCGCCAATGAGAATGCGGCGATCAACGACGCCAAGTGCAAGTTCCATTTCGCCGATGGCCTGAGCGACGCGCGCATCGCGCAGCACGCGCCCTATGATCTGGTGTTCGCCAACATCCTGGCCGCGCCGCTGGTGTTCCTGGCGCCTGAGATAGCGGCGGCGCTGAAGTCGGGCGGGGTCGCCATCCTGTCGGGCCTGCTGCGGACGCAGGAAGAGCGGATTCTGGAGGCCTATCTGCCGCTGGGCTTCGTGGTGGAGCAGACGATCCATCACGACGCGTGGAGCGCGCTGCAACTGCGCAAATCCTGATCCTTCTTTCGTCGGGGGAGAAGGGATAAGAGACGTCATGCGCCAGACATTCGACGAAACGACCGATCCGTCCTTCGGGGCCCAGCACCTGCCTCTGCTCCGCGCCGAGATGGCGAAGCAGGGGCTCGACGGCCTGCTGGTCCCGCACGAGGACGAGCACCAGAACGAATATCTGCCCGACGCCAATGAGCGGCTGGCCTGGGTCAGCGGCTTCACCGGCTCGGCCGGGGCGGGCGTGGTGCTGAAGGACAAGGCGGCGGTCTTCGTCGACGGCCGCTATACGGTGCAGGCCAAGGCCCAAACGGACGAGGCCCTGTTCGAGCGGCAGCCGCTGAATGCGCTGACAGACTGGCTGGCGGCTGTGCCGGCGGGGTCGGTGATCGGCTATGACCCGCGGCTGCACAGCCCCGATGCGCTGGCGACCCTGAAACGCGCGGTCGGGAAGGCCGGGGCGACGCTGAAGGCGGTCGAGGCCAATCCGATCGACCTGGCCTGGGGCGACGCCCGCCCGGCCCAGCCGCAGGCGCCGGTGGTCCCGCACGAGGACCGCTATTCCGGCGAGGGCGCGGCGTCCAAGCGCGCGCGCATCGGCAAGGCCATCGCCGACGCCGGGGCCGAGGCCGCCGTGCTGACGGCGCCGTCGTCGCTGGCGTGGCTGTTCAACATTCGCGGCGGCGACGTGATCCGCACGCCGCTTCCGCTGGGTCAGGCGGTGGTGAAGGCGGACGGGACCGCCAGCGTCTTCCTCGATCCGGCCAAGGTGACCAACGAACTGCCCGGCTGGCTGGGCGACGCCGTAACGCTGGAGGCGCCCGAGGCGCTGCCCGGCGCGCTGGACGCCCTGTCGGGGCATAAGGTGATGATCGATCCGGCCGTGTCCCCGGCCTGGTATTTCGACCGGCTGGAAGCGGCGGGCGCGACCATCGTGCGCGGCATGGACCCCTGCGCCTTGCCGCGCGCCCAGAAGAACGCGGTCGAGATCGAAGGCAGCCGTCAGGCGCACATCCGCGACGGCGCGGCCCTGACCCGCTTCCTGCACTGGGTCGATACGGTCGCGCAGAAGGAGCTGCCGGACGAGCGGGCGGTGGTCGAGGCGCTGGAAGGCTTCCGCGAGGCGACCGGCATGCTGAAGGACCTGTCCTTCGACACCATCGCCGGGGTCGGGCCGAACGGCGCCCTGCCGCACTACAAGCCGGTCGGGGCCAAGATCCGGCCGATGGAGAAGGGCTCGCTGCTGCTGGTGGACGGGGGCGGTCAGTATCTGGACGGGACCACGGACGTGACCCGCACCATGGCCATCGGCGAGGGCACGGCCGACCAGCGCCGGATGTTCACTCTGGTCCTGAAGGGCCACATCGCCATGGCGGTGATCCGCTTCCCGGCCGGGACGAGCGGGCGCCAGCTGGACGCCATCGCGCGTCAGCCGCTGTGGAACGCGGGCTTCGACTTCGACCACGGCACAGGCCACGGCGTCGGGTCGTATCTGGGCGTCCACGAGGGGCCGCAGCGCATCGCCGGCTGGGGCACGGACCAGCCGCTGTTGACGGGCATGATCCTGTCGAACGAGCCGGGCTATTACCGCGAAGGCGAGTGGGGCATCCGCATCGAGACGCTGCAGGTCGTCACGGCCCCGGCTCAGGTTCCGGGCGGCGAGCGGGCGATGCATGGCTTCGAGCAACTGACCCTGGCGCCGCTGGATCGTCGTCTGATCGATGTGGCGCTGCTGACGGCCGACGAGCGGGCCTATGTCGACGCCTATCACGCCGAGGTCCTGGCCAAGGTCGGGCCTCTGCTGGCCGACGGCGTTCAGAAGGACGAGGCGGCCCTGGAGTGGCTGAAGGCGCAGACGGCGCCGCTGTAAGGCGAGCGCGCGAGCGTGGATATGAAGACGCCTCCCTCGCGATCGCGGGGGAGGCGTTTTTCATTGCGGCCCTGTGGGACAGTCCTACTGGACCCGGGTCCAGGTCTGGGTCTTGCACAGGGGGGCGACGATGCAGCCGCGCAGACGCAACGTATTGTCGTTGGTCAGGGTGATGGTCCCGCGATAGGTGCCGCCGTCGTCGGGGTTGTAGACCGAACCGCCGCGCCATTCGGTCGGCCCGCCGGTGAAGCCCGACAGCATCCGCAGGCCGCGTAAGGGACGGTCGCGCAGGGCGGCGTCCTTGTTGCGCTGGTCCTTCACTTCGGGATTGGCGCGGATGTGGCTGGAGGTGACGAGCGTGCCGCACAGGGCCTGGCCGCAGCGTTCGATACGGACCTGGCCGCCGTTGGTCGGGGTCTGCCACAGGCCGGTCGGGTCGCTGGCGAGGGCGGGAGAGGCGAGGGCGGCGGCGGCGACGGCGAGCGCCGTCAGGACGGAGGTCTTCATCGGCGTTTTCCTTCTGACGGATCGTTGAGCCGATCCCCTGGCCGGAGGGTGATCCGGGTTTCGGACGGAAACAAGGCCGAACTTGCGAGGTTCCATCAAGGATTACATGACCTTAGGTCAAGTTACCCGCCGATCAGCGTGAGCCATTCGTCCTCGCTGAGGACGCTAACGCCATGCTTTTCCGCATCTTTCAGCTTGGACCCCGCGCCGGGGCCGGCGACGACGTAATCGGTCTTCTTCGACACCGAGCCCGAGACCTTGGCGCCGAGGGTCTCGGCGCGGGCCTTGGCTTCGTCGCGGGTGAAGCGCTCCAGCGAGCCGGTGAACACGACGGTCTTGCCGGCCACGGGGCTGTCGGTGGTCGGGGCGGCGACGTCCTCGACGCGCTCGAGCTCGGCCAGCAGGGCGTCGACGACCTGAAGGTTGTGCGGCTCGTGGAAGAAGTGGGCCAGCGCCTCGGCGGCGACCGGGCCGACGCCGGAGACGCCCGCGATCTGGTTCAGGATCTCGGAGGGGCCTTCTGTGCGCGCAACGCGGGCCCAGCGGGTCAGGTCGGCCCAGCCGTTGGAGATTTCCGCCAGCGAGCGGCGGGCGGGCGCGGCCATGCCGGGGAAGGCGAGGGCGATCTTCTGATCCATCGGCGCCTCGGGCCAGGGATCGTCGGAGGGCGGGCGGGCTTCGGCCATCAGCGTCAGGACGCGCGGCGAAATGGCGTGGGTCGCCGCCAGCGTCTTCCAGTCGTCGCTGGCGAGGCCGTCGGCGGCGGTCATGCAGGCGCCCTGGAAGGCGGTCCAGCTGCCGAAGGCGCGGGCCAGGACGAGCGAGGTCTGTTCGCCGATCTCGCGCACGCCCAGGCCGAAGATCAGGCGGTCGAGGCTGATACCGCGCCGCGCGTCGATCCCGGCGATCAGGTTGCGGACGCTGGTCTCGCCATAGCCGTCCTCGGCGCGCAGCAGGGTCAGCTTTTCCTCGTCGCGGGCGAGGCGGAAGATGTCGGCCGGCTCCTTGATCCAGCCGCGCGCGTGGAAGGCGATCAGCTGCTTTTCGCCCAGCCCTTCAATGTCGAAGGCGCGGCGGCTGACGAAATGCTTCAAGCGTTCGACGATCTGGGCGTCGCAGATCAGGCCGCCGGTGCAGCGGCGCTTGACCTCATCCCCCTCGCGCACGGCTTCGGAGCCGCAGACGGGGCAGACGGTGGGGAAGACGTAAGGAGCGGCGCCCTCGGGACGCAGCGTGTCGACCACGCCGACGATCTGGGGGATGACGTCGCCGGCGCGTTGCAGGACGACGGTGTCGCCGATGCGGACGTCCTTGCGGGCGATTTCGTCCTCGTTGTGCAGGGTGGCGTTGCGCACCACGACGCCGCCGACGGTGACGGGATGCAGGCGGGCGACGGGCGTCAGGGAGCCGGTGCGGCCGACCTGAATGTCGATGCCTTCCAGGACGGTCGTCGCCTGCTGCGCCGGGAATTTGTGGGCGATGGCCCAGCGGGGGCTGCGGGCGATGAAGCCGAGGCGCTGCTGCCAGTCCAGCCTGTCGACCTTATAGACCACGCCGTCGATGTCGTAGCCGAGGCGGCTGCGGTCGGCCTCCAGCGTCTGATAGACGCCGATCAGGCCCTCCGCGCCCTCGACGCGGGCGGAGCGGTCGTTGACCTGAAAGCCCCAACTGCGGAAGGCCTCCAGCGCGCCTGCCTGCGTCTCGGCGAAGGGGGCGGAGGTCTCGCCCCAGGCGTAGGCGAAGAAGGTCAGCGGGCGCAGGGCCGTGATCTTCGGGTCCTTCTGGCGCAGCGACCCGGCGGCGAAGTTGCGGGGGTTGGCGTAGGTGCGCTTGCCTTCGGCCTCGGCCGCCGCGTTGAAGGCGTCGAAGGCGGCGTTGGGGGCGTAGACCTCGCCGCGGATCTCGATGACGTCGGGCCAGCCTGAGCCCGCCAACGTCTGGGGGATGCTGGCCAGCGTGCGCAGATTGGCGGTGACGTCCTCGCCCGTCTTGCCGTCGCCGCGCGTGGCGCCCTGGACCAGAACGCCCTTTTCATAGCGCAGGCTGGCCGAGAGGCCGTCGATCTTGGGTTCGGCGACGAAGGCGATGGGCTCGTCGCCCGGCAGCTTCAGGAAGCGGGCGATGCGGGCGACGAAGTCGCGCACCTCGTCGTCATCGAAGGCGTTGTCCAGCGACAGCATGGGCACGCCGTGGCGGACCTCGGCGAACTGGGTCGAGGCCGGTGCGCCGACGCGCTGGGACGGGGAGACGGGACTGGACAGGGCCGGGAAGGCGGCCTCGATGGCCAGGGCGCGGCGCTTCAGGTCGTCATAGTCGGCGTCGGAAATCTCGGGCGCGGCGTCGGCGTAATAGAGGGCGTCATGGCGCGCCAGTTCGGCCGACAGGCGATCCAGCTCTTCGCGCGCCTGGGTTTCGGTCAGGGTTTCGACGGGCGTGAAGAGATCGGACATGAGAATCGCAGGAAGTCGGCAAAGGCGGAAGGGGTTCCTTATCACCCTGCCGCCGCCATGACAGAAACGTAATCTGACGTGACGGCCGGGGGCCGCTAGCGTCCCGCCTCAAAGATTCCTGCCGGAGCCCTCCATGCGTCCTGTTCTTGTCAGCCTGTCCGTGATCGCCGCCGCTTTGACGCTGGCCGCCTGTGAGACGACGGCCCCCGTCGCGAACGATACGGCGGCTGTGACCGTCTCGGCTGACTATGCACAGTTGATGGACGACCTGCGCATCCTGTCGGCGGACGACATGCAGGGGCGGGACACCGGCTCGGAAGGCGGGGCCAAGGCGCGCGACTACATCGTCGGGCGGCTGGAGGCGCTGGGCGTGCAGCCCTCGCCCATGGGGCGGCTACAGCCGTGGGAGATGCTGGGCCGCACGCGCGAGGGGACAAAGACCTATAACGGGACCAACATCATCGGCGTGATCCCCGGCACGCGGGTGGGCGATAAGTACATCGTCGTCACGGCGCACTATGACCACGTCGGCGTCAACGACGGCCAGATCTTCAACGGCGCGGACGACAACGCCTCGGGCGTGGCGACCATGCTGGAGCTGGCCAAACGGCTGAAGGCGAATCCGCCCGAGCACAGCGTGCTGATCGTGGCGCTGGACGGCGAGGAGCGGGGCCTGCTGGGCGCCAAGCATTTCGTCGAGGCGCCGCCGGTGCCGCTGCACGCGATCTCGATGAACCTGAATTTCGACATGACGGCGCGGGCCGACAGCGACGGCAAGCTGTGGGTGACGGGGACGTACCAGCATCCCTACTTCCGCCCGGTGCTGGATCAGGTTCCGGCGCGTCCGAACGTGGCGTTGGCCTTCGGCAAGGATACGCCCCAGGATGAGGGCGCCGACAACTGGGTCGAGGCGTCGGACCACGCCGCCTTCCACCGCGCGGGCCTGCCGTTCCTGTATTTCGGCGTGAACTACCACCCCGACTATCACCGCCCCAGCGACGACTTCGAGAAGGTCAATCCGGCGGTGTTCCAGGACTCGACCGAGCTGGCCATCGCCGGCTTCCGGGCGCTGGACCGGTGGCTGGATCAGTGACGGCTGTCGCAAAACCCTTGCAAAGATAGGCCTTGAAAGCGCCGTCAGAGCGGCGTTCTGTCGCAGCCTCAGCAGTCGAGGAATACAGTGATGACGGCGACGCAAGGGTTTGACCTTCAACGGGTGCAGAAACTGCGCAAAGCGGCGCTGCTGGTCGGATTGATCGGGGTGGTCGGGCTGGCCTTCGTCAGCCGCTCCATCGGCGGCGAGACCATGCTGCACGAAGGGCTGGAGGCGTTCGGCCTGGGCCTGATCGTCGTCTGCATCGTCGGACGGGCCTGGTGTTCGCTCTATATCGGCGGACGCAAGAAGGCCGAGATCGTGGATCGCGGGCCGTATTCGATCAGCCGCAACCCGCTGTATGTCTTCAGCTTCATGGGGGCGTTCGGCGTGGGCGCGCAGACGGGCAGCGTGACGCTGGCGACCGTCTTCCTGCTCCTGACGGTGGCGGTCTTCTACGCGACGGTGAAGCGCGAGGAGGCCTGGCTGGCGGGCGCTTTCGGCCAGACCTATGCGGACTATTGCGCGCGGACGCCGCGCTTCGGGCCGGACTTCTCCAAATGGCGCGACGCCGACAGCCTGGAGGTGCGGCCGCAGTTCTTCCTGACGACCTTGCGTGACGGTCTGGTCTTCCTGCTGGCCGTGCCGCTGTTCGAGTCGGTCGAGCGGCTGCAGGATCTGGGCTGGCTGTCGACCCTGCTGCGCCTGCCATGAGGGCGTTGTCGATCCTGCTGGCGGGGGCCTTGGCCCTGACGGTCGCGGCCTGTGATCGGGGCGCCGTGCCGGACAAGGCTCCCTCGGCGACGGCGTTCAAGCACGACCTGCCCGAGGACGTGTCCGGCTACTACATCCCGACGACGGGGGTGCAGGTCGGCGACTGGCGGCTGCATCACCTGTTCATGGGGCAGGTTCCCGACTTCATGGCCTGGCGCGACGGTCAGCGCACGGCGGGGTTCGCGCCGATCATGATGGAGTTCGAGACGGGCGATAAGGCGCGGCGCACGCGGCTGATTCCGACGGCCTATGACGTGACCGAGGACCGGGTGCGCTTTGAGGCGTCGTCGCGCGAGCTGGGCGCGGTGTCGTTCGAGGGGGCGCTGGATCAGGGCGCGCTGGCGACGGCGCGGCGCAACCTGGGCGATCAGGGCGTGGTCCTGAAAGGACGGCTGAAGGTCGGGGACCGGACCTTCGACGGGGTGTCGATGCGGTGGTGGGCGGGGGACTGATCTTCTCCTCCCCATGACAATGGGGAGGTGGCGCGACGCCGAAGGCGCCGTGACGGAGGGGCCGCTTGGTTCTGCCGTCGCCAAGCCCCTCCACCACTTCGTGGTCCCCCTCCCCACGCCGTGGGGAGGAGATAGTTCCTTAGGCGACGGTCGCCTTGACGATCTTGCCCGGCGCGCGCGGGGGCTCGCCCTTGGGCAGGGCGTCGACGTGTCCCATGCCTTCGATCACTTCGCCCCAGACGGTGTACTGGCCGTCCAGGAAGCGGGCGTCGTCGAAGCAGATGAAGAACTGCGAGTTGGCGCTGTCCGGGTTGGCGGTGCGGGCCATCGAGCAGACGCCGCGCACGTGCGGCTCCTTCGAGAACTCCTGCTTCAGGTTCGGCTTGGACGAACCCGAGGTGCCGGTGCCCGTTGGGTCGCCGCCCTGGGCCATGAAGCCCGGAATCACGCGGTGAAAGACCACGCCGTCGTAGAAGCCTTCCTTGGCCAGGTCGGTGATCTGCTTGACGTGGTTCGGCGCCAGGTCGTCGCGCAGCTTGATGACGACGTTGCGGTCTTCGCCGTCGCCGGTGTCCAGGGTGAAGGTCAGGGTTTGGTCGGCCATCGGGCGCTCCTTGAGGTTATGCGAGCCGGAATTGTGCGCGGGTCATAGCGGCTGAACGCCGTCAGGGCTATGTGGGAAGCATGAGTGAAGACGAAAAGCCCGCCGACAAGCCGCAGGAACGCCGCCGCATGGTGCGTCTGCCCTCGGGCGGCACGGCGGCCGGCCGCAAGGTCGGCCAGAAGATCAAGACGGCAGACAAGAAGACCCTGTCCAGCCAGGCGTGGATCAAGCGCCAGCTGTCGGACCAGTGGTCCGAGCGCGCGCGCGCCGAGGGCTGGCGCAGCCGCGCCGCCTTCAAGCTGATGGAGATCGACGACAAGTTCCGGCTGATCAAGCGCGGCTCGCGGGTCATCGACCTGGGCGCGGCGCCGGGCGGCTGGGTGCAGGTGGCGCTGGACCGCGGCGCGGCGGCGGTGGCGGGCGTGGACCTGCTGATGATCGAGCCGATCCCGGGCGCGACGTTGATTCAGGCGGACTTCACCGATCCGGGCGTGGATCAGCAAATGCTGGACGCCATCGGCGGGCCGCCGGACCTGGTGCTGTCGGACATGGCGCACAACACCATCGGCCACCGTCAGACGGACCACCTGAAGATCATCGCCCTGATCGAGATCGCGGCCGACTTCGCCATCCGCACCCTGCGGCCGGGCGGAAATTTCGTGTCTAAGAACTTCCAGGGCGGCGACGCCGGCGGGGTGCTGACGCGCCTGCGCGAGGAGTTCGAGACGGTGAAATACGTGAAGCCGGAATCGAGCCGCAAGGGCAGCGCCGAGGTCTTCCTGGTGGCGCTGAACAAGCGCTAGGCCGACGCGCCTTCCGCCTCGGCCGCAGCCCGCCGGGCGGCTTTTTTGGCTTCTGCGCGTGTCCAGATGCGGTCGTGCAGGGTGAAGAAGGCGGTCTGCACCAGGGGCTCGATGGTGCCGATCGCCAGGGCGATGCGGATGTCGCGCGTCAGGGCGAAGGCCACCAGAACCGCCACCGTGAAGTGCATGACGCCGTAGGTGACGGTCTTCAACGCCACCTGCTTCAGGTTGCGGGGCAGGGCGTGGCTATGGCCATGATGGTTGTGGGCGCGGTTCTGCTCGTGCGCGTCCATCAGCTCAAGACGAGCGGTGAAGGCCTCGGCCGTCTCCTCCACGCCGGACAGCATCTTGCGGCGCTCGACCCGGTGCCAGACGCGGTCGTGAACCGAATAGGCGACGGTTTGGAAGATCGGCTCGACCACCCCGACCGCCAGCGCCAGCCGCCAGTCGCGCGTCAGGGCGAAGGCCACCAGGATCGCCACGATCAGGTGCATGGCGCCGTAGCTGGCGATCTTGAGAGCCAGCTCCCGCGCCGTGTTGATCAAGATGCGAACCATTCTCGCGGAATGCGTCCCTTCGCCGCCCGTTTCAAGCCAATTCCTCTTATATGGACGATAGCGCGGGCTTGGGGTTGCGGTTCCCCGCCAACGGGGGCTATACGCGGCCCGCAAAATGGAGGCTCCAAATGGAGATACGCGAAGGCCTAACCTTCGATGACGTTTTGCTCGAACCCGGCCCGTCCGAGGTCATGCCGGCTGATGTCGATGTCTCGACCCAGCTGACGCGCGAAATCAGATTGAACATCCCGCTGCTGTCGTCCGCCATGGACACGGTGACGGAAAGCCGCCTGGCGATCGCCATGGCGCAGGCGGGCGGCCTGGGCGTGCTGCACCGGAACATGACCATCGACGAGCAGGCCGAAGAGGTCCGCGCCGTCAAACGCTACGAAAGCGGCATGGTGGTGAACCCGGTCACGGTCGCCCCCGACACGACGCTGGGCGAAGTGCTGCAGATCGTCGAGCGCAAGAAGATCACCGGCTTCCCGGTGGTCGATCCCAAGAGCGGCAAGCTGGTCGGGATGCTGACCAACCGCGACATGCGCTTTGAGACGGACCTGAACCTCAAGGCCGCCGATCTGATGACGACCGGCGAGCTGATCACCCTGCGTGAAGGCTCGGCCGGGCGCGAGGCGGCGCGCGAGCTGCTGCGCACCCGCAAGATCGAGCGGGTCATCGTGGTGGACGACGCCTATCGCGCGGTCGGCCTGATCACCATGAAGGACATCCAGAAGGCCCAGGCCTTCCCCAACGCCTGCAAGGACGAGCAGGGCCGCCTGCGCGTCGGCGCCGCCTCGACTGTCGGCGACGCCGGCTATGAGCGGGGCCTGGCGCTGGCTGAAGCCGGCGCGGACGTGGTGGTGATCGACACCGCCCACGGTCATTCGGCCTCGGTCGCCGAGGTGGTGCGCCGCATCAAGCGCGAGAACAACCGCATCCAGATCATCGCCGGCAACGTCGCCACCTATGACGCCACCCGCGCCCTGATCGACGCGGGCGCCGATGCAGTGAAGGTCGGCATCGGGCCGGGCTCCATCTGCACCACCCGCATCGTCGCGGGCGTGGGCGTGCCGCAGCTGACGGCCATCGTCGACGCCGCCCGCGCGGCGCAAGGCACGCGCGTCTCGGTCATCGCCGACGGCGGCATCAAGTTCTCGGGCGACCTGGCCAAGGCCATCGCGGCCGGCGCCAATGTCGCCATGATGGGCTCGATGTTCGCAGGAACGGATGAAAGCCCGGGCGAGGTCTTCCTGTACCAGGGCCGCTCCTACAAGTCGTATCGCGGCATGGGCTCGGTCGGCGCGATGGGCGCGGGCTCGGCCGACCGCTACTTCCAGAAGGAAGTCTCGTCCGAGAAGCTGGTCCCCGAGGGCATTGAGGGCCAGACCGCCTACAAGGGCCCGATCGCCCCGGTGGTGCACCAGCTGGTCGGGGGGCTGCGCGCCTCGATGGGCTATGTCGGCGGCGCCACCATCCCGGACTTCCAGGAACGCGCGCGCTTCGTCCGCATCACCAATGCGGGCCTTCGTGAAAGCCACGTCCATGACGTGATGATCACGCGCGAGGCGCCCAACTATCGTCAGGGCTGACCTGATCCGCTCCCGGCCCTGGCCGGGAGCGGTTTTGTTTTGGGCTTGCGGAACAGGAGACAGGCATGACGATCGAACTGACCTATCTGGCGGCGACGCTGGTCCTGGCGCTGGTCCAGATTCTGTTGCCCGCCTTCGCCCGGACGCGTGAGTTCGGCCTGTCGTGGAACGCCGGGGCGCGGGACAAGACGCCCGAGGCCAGAAGCCCCGTCGTCGGCCGTCTGGAGCGGGCGCAGGCCAATCTGTTCGAGACCCTGCCGCTGTTCATCGGCGCCGTGCTGATCGCCCAGGTCGCCGATCGGACCGGCGCGCTGACGGCGTGGGGCGCGGCCCTCTACTTCTGGGCGCGCGTCGCCTATATCCCGCTGTACGCCCTGGGCGTTCCCTATATCCGGTCGCTGGTCTGGCTGGTCTCGCTCGCGGGACTGGCGCTGTGCCTTCTGGCCCTTTTCATCCGAGTCTGATTTGACCCCAGCCGCCCGTCTGGCCGCCGCCGCCGCCATCATCGACAGCATTTCGCAGGGCCGTCAGCCCGCGGACGCCGTGCTCAAGGCCTGGAGCCAGCAGAACCGCTATGCCGGTTCAGGCGACCGCCGCGCCATCGCCGAGCGCGTGTATCAGGTGCTGCGCGCGCGGGGCCGTCTGTCGGCCTTCATGGGCGGGCGTCAGGACGGACGCGCCCTGATCGTCGGCGCCCTGTCGCTGCTGGACGGCGCGACGCTGGAGGAGATCGAAGGCCTCTACAACGGCGAAGGTTATGGCCCGCGTCCCCTGTCCAAGCACGAACGCGGCCGCATCGCGGCGCACGAGGACGCGGCCGATCTGGCCGAGGTCGCCCTGCCGGACTTCGTGACGGCGGACCTGAAGGCGGTCCAGGGCGACCGCTGGCGTGAAGAGGTCGAAGCCCTGAGCGGTCGCGCTCCGGTCGACCTGCGGGTCAACGGTCTGCGCGCCACGATGGAAGAGGTCGAGGCCGAACTACGCGACGCCGGTCTGTCGCCCCAGCGCACGGAGCTGTCGGGCTGGGGCCTGCGTCTGGACGCGGAGCCCGCGCCGAACGTGCAGCCGCTGGACGGTTTCCAGAACGGTCATTTCGAGATTCAGGACGAGGCCAGCCAGGTTGTCGGCTGGCTGTCCGGCGCCTTCCCCGGCGCGACGGTGGTGGATTACTGCGCGGGCGGCGGCGGCAAGACGCTGGGTCTGGTGCAGGCCATGCAGGGGCAGGGCGCGCTGATCGCCTGCGACGTCTCGGCCAAGCGGCTGGACAATGTGAAGCCGCGACTGGCCCGCGCGGGCGTCGAGGCTGACCTGCGCCTGCTGGGCACCAATGGCGGCGGGGTCGAGGATCTGAACGGTCAGGCCGACGTGGTGTTCGTCGACGCGCCGTGCTCGGGCTCGGGCGCCTGGCGGCGTCGGCCGGAGGACAGCTGGCGCCTGACGGCAGAGGAAGTCGCGCGCCTGCATGCGCTGCAACTGCGCATTCTGGGGCAGGCGGCCAAGCTGGTGCGGCCGGGCGGGCGTCTGGCCTATGTCACCTGCTCGGTGCTGGGCGCGGAGAACGAGGCCACGGCCGCCGCCTTCGAGGCCGCGCATTCGGACTTCAAGCCCGTCCCTGTCGCCGATGCGGCGCACAGCGCGGACCTGACCGAGGCGGGGCGCGAACGCCTGACCACGCTGGCGCAAGGAAACCGCCTGCGTCTGTCGCCCGCCGCGACCGGCACGGACGGCTTCTTCATCGCCCTGTTCGAGCGCGCTTCATGAGGCTTGAGCGCTACGGTGCCGTCACGGTCCTGCCGGTGATGGCGGCGCCTGCGGAATACGGCGAGCACCTGCGCGCCCGCATCGACCCGCTGATGACCGGCATCGGGCCGGTCGAGGGGGCTGTGGCGCTGACGGCGGGTCTGGCGCGGCTGGAGGCGAGGGGAGAGACGCCGGACCTGATCCTGTCTCTGGGTTCGTGCGGGTCGCGCGTGCTGGATCATGCGGCCGTCTATCAGGCGTCGTCCGTGGCCTATCGCGACATGGACGCCAGCGCGTTGGGGTTCGAGAAGGGGGTGACGCCGTTGCTCGACATGCCCGCCGTTCTGCCGCTGCCGTGCCCCATCCCTGACGTACCGAGCGCGCGCCTGTCGACCGGCGGGAACGTCGTCTCGGGCGCCGCCTATGACGCCATCGACGCCGAGATGGTGGACATGGAGACGTGGGCGCTGGTGCGCGCGGCCCAGAACTTCGGCCTGCCTCTCGTCGCCCTGCGCGGCGTGTCGGACGGCAAGGCCGAGTTGACCGGCCTGCATGACTGGACCTCGACCCTGCATCTGGTGGACGAGAACCTGGCCAAGGCCGTGGACAGCCTGATCGCGGTGCTGACGAACTCAGGCCTCTCCGCCCTTGAAATTCCGGCCCTTCAGGGCCAAACCCTCGCGCAATCGCTCGCCCCGGATTCGACCTCATGACCCAGCCGACCCAACACCAGAAGGTGCTCATCGTCGATTTCGGCAGTCAGGTGACGCAGCTGATCGCGCGCCGCCTGCGCGAGGCGGGCGTCTATTGCGAGATCCATCCGTTCAACAAGGCGGGTGAAGCCCTGAAGTCGATGCAGCCGCAGGCCATCATCCTGTCGGGCGGCCCGAACTCGACGACCGACGCCGACAGCCCGCGTGTCGACCGCGCCGTCTTCGACTATGGCGCGCCGATCCTGGGCATCTGCTACGGCGAGCAACTGATCTGCGCCGAGCTGGGCGGCAAGGTCGAGAGCGGCCACCACGCCGAGTTCGGCCGCGCCGAGATCGTCATCACCAAGGACAGCCCCCTGTTTGCGGGCATCGGCGCCATCGACCATCGCGAGCCGGTGTGGATGAGCCACGGCGACCGCGTGACGGCCCTGCCAGAGGGCTTCCACGTCATCGCCACCTCGGAAGGCGCGCCCTTCGCCGCCATCGCCGATGAGACGCGCAAGATCTACGGCGTGCAGTTCCACCCCGAGGTGGTGCACACGCCGCGCGGCGCCCAACTGTTGAAGAACTTCACCCATGGCGTCGCGGGCCTGACCGGCGACTGGACCATGGCCGCCTATCGCGACGAGCAGATCGCCAAGATCCGTGAACAGGTCGGCGACGCCAAGGTCATCTGCGGCCTGTCGGGCGGGGTCGACTCATCGGTCGCGGCCGTGTTGATCCACGAGGCCGTCGGCGACCAGCTGACCTGCGTCTTCGTCGACACCGGCCTGATGCGCAAGGGCGAGGCCGACCAGGTCACGACCCTGTTCCGCGAGCACTACAACATCCCGCTGGTGCACGTTGACGCGTCTAAGGAGTTCCTCGGCGAGCTGGCCGGGATTTCGGACCCGGAAACCAAGCGCAAGACCATCGGCCGCGTCTTCATCGAGGTGTTCGACCGCGAGGCGAACAAGATCGAAGGCGCCGCCTTCCTGGCCCAGGGCACCCTCTATCCCGACGTGATCGAGAGCGTGTCCCCGACCGGCGGCCCCTCGCACGTGATCAAGAGCCACCACAACGTCGGCGGCCTGCCGGACTTCATGAAGCTGAAGCTGGTCGAGCCCCTGCGCGAACTGTTCAAGGACGAGGTCCGCGCCCTGGGTCGCGAGCTGGGCCTGACCGACGCCTTCGTCGGCCGCCACCCGTTCCCTGGACCGGGCCTGGCCATCCGCATCCCCGGCGAGATCACGCCGGAGGCCGTCGCGACCCTGCAGGACGCGGACGCCATCTATCTGGACGAGATCCGAAAGGCGGGCCTGTACGACGACATCTGGCAGGCCTTCGCCGTGCTGCTGCCGGTCAAGACCGTCGGCGTCCAGGGCGACGCCCGCACCTATGAAAAGGTGCTGGCCCTGCGCGCCGTCACCTCGACCGACGGCATGACGGCCGACTTCTACCAGTTCCCCTGGGACGTCCTGGCCAAGACCGCCACGCGCATCATCAACGAAGTCCGCGGCGTCAACCGCGTCGTCTATGACGTGACGTCCAAGCCGCCCGGGACCATCGAGTGGGAATAATTCAGGCCTTTCGGGAGCTTTCGGGATCGCTTGAGAAGAAGCCGATAAGTCGCTGACGTAAAAGTGAATTTTTACGAGACCCTTCGAAGCCTTTCGGAGGGTCTCTTTTTTGTGATGACGGCTTTGCTGACGGTCTCGCGTCCGTTGCCTCAGCCGCCCCTGATTCATACCGTCACCCCATTAAGGGCGTTCTGACGGTCTTTCTTTCGAAACAAGCTTTTGAATTGTTTACGAAAAATCGCCGTGGAGGACCCCGAAAACGCTTGACGGTCTTTTGGTAGGGGAGATGGCATGCTAACCGATGCAGAACTGAGGAATACGCGAGGAAAATCAAAGGCGTATAAAAAGACCGACAGAGACGGTCTTTACGTGCTCGTAACACCGTCGGGAGGCATCGCCTTCAAGTACGACTATCGCTTCAACGGGCGGCGCGAGACGGTCACTTTCGGGTCCTACGGGCTGACAGGCCTGTCGCTCGCCAGGGCCCGGGAGAAGCTCATCGAAGCCAAGCGTATGATCGCCGACGGCGTGTCGCCAGCTCTGGAAAAGCAGCGCGCCAAAAGACGGCTCCGGGAGGCTCGCGACTTCGCCCATGTGGCGCAGAAGTGGATGGATGAGGCGCCCATGGCCGACAGCACGCGCAACATGCGGCGGTCCATCTTCAACAGGGAGGTTCTGCCGCAATGGTGCAACCGGCTGCTCACCGAGATCACGCCGGACGACCTGCGCGCCCATTGCAAGTCCATCGCGGAGCGGGGCGCGCCCGCCACGGCCATCCACGTCCGGGACATCGTCAAGCAGATCTATGCCTGGGCCATCCTCCATGGCGAGAAGATCGATAATCCAGCCGACGGCGTGGCGCCCGCGGCGATCGCGCGCTTTCGGCCCCGCGACCGGTCGCTGTCTCCGTCTGAGATCCGGATTATGCTCGGGCTGCTCGGGGAGGTCGCGACCCTTCCGACGATCCGTCTGGGTTTGAAGTTCATCCTGCTGAGCATGGTCCGCAAGAGCGAGCTGCAGGATGGGACCTGGGACGAGGTGGACTTCGACAACGCGGTCTGGTCCATCCCTAAGGAACGGATGAAGCGGTCGCGCCCCCACAACGTCTATCTGTCGACCCAGATGCTCGACATCCTGATCGCTCTGAAGACCTGTTCTGGAAACTCCCGCTACATCCTGCCGTCGCGCTACGACGCCGACGCGCCCATGTCCCGGGCGACCTTCAACCGGGTGACCATGGCTATCGCGGAGCGCGCCCGGGAGCAGGACCTGCCGATCGAGCCCTTCACCGTTCACGACCTGCGGCGGACGGCTTCAACCCTGCTGCACGAGATGGGCTTCAACTCGGACTGGATCGAGAAGTGTCTCGCCCATGAAGAGCGGTCATCGCGGGGCGTCTACAACAAGGCGGAGTTCGAGGCGCAGCGGCGGCATATGGCCCAGGAATGGTCGAATGCCGTCGATGCCTGGGAAGCGGGCCGGTCATGGACCCCCGCGCTCTCTATCCGATCTAAGACGAACCTCGCTTTCGCCCTGTTTCGTCTGGCGGGTGACAAGGAAGTCAGCGTCCGGACTGGCCGCGAGGACCACCTCGTCGGGCTCCATCGGCGAGAGACAGGCTGGCGTCCCGTTAAGGCGTGACAGACAGGCCTGATCGACCAGGGTGCGAGCTCCCATATCCCGGGGCGAAGGGTTCCACCGCACTGGATTGCCCATATCGACGATCTGCCCCTGGTCGCGAAGCTGCCCGCGAGCGAGCAGCGGACTGTCCGGCGTGAAGCCATAGACGCCGTCAGAGCGTTGGATGGCGGCGCGTCCGTTAAGCTCAACAATCCGTTCCGAGGGCTCCCGGACAGGAATAAGGTCAGAAGAGGCTGAACCGGGACTGACCCAGACCCGGGTGCCGTCAGCGGTCCGGGCCTGAACAATTGGCCGGCGGCCGTCCCAACTTGCAAGAGGAATGGCGACGCCGTCACAGGTGCGCTGAACCCAGGGGGTTAGAGGCCCCAGATCAAGCGCCCTGGCGCGTCCATTCGACGATACAGTCCAGAACCGCCCGTCCTTGTCGAAGTCGCCGCCAAGGGGACGGCCGAAGACGATGAAGGCGTCGGACGCGGGCGACCAGGTCATGAGGTACATGGCCAGATCCTGGTCGGGCAGTGGAGCGCGCACGATGCCGCTGTCGAGCGCTACGAGGCTCAGACGTCCCCGGCGTATAGGGTCGCCGACCCGGACCGGGCGATCCGGTCGGGGTTGAAGATCTTCGGCGTCTTCCAGAAGTGCAGCGTGGCGGCCGTCAGGTGAGAGCCTGAGATCAAACCACTCCCCGCGGGCCAGCATCCGCGGCGTCCTGGCGAGGATGTCCAGGACGACAAGGGTGGACGGCTCGGCCTGGGTTCGGGACTGCCGGGTCTCGCCGCTCGGGATGTAGACGGCGCTGGCGCCATGACCGCTGGCGGCCGTGCGCCACAACTGCTCCACGCGTTTCTGGACCTTGAACCCGACCCGCATGGCGACAGGCGGATCGTGACGCGGTCGGGCGATGAAGACTAGTTCAGTGGGAGATCGCC
This sequence comes from Brevundimonas guildfordensis, assembly GCF_014836405.1. Taxonomy (GTDB): domain Bacteria; phylum Pseudomonadota; class Alphaproteobacteria; order Caulobacterales; family Caulobacteraceae; genus Brevundimonas; species Brevundimonas guildfordensis. The sequence continues at coordinate 187,650 of NZ_JACSQU010000001.1, forward strand.
AGGCGACAGTTTGGCCGAACTGGATCATCTCCGGAGTGAACGGCGTCCAGAGGATTTCGCCGGTGGCGAGTGTAAGCACGCCGAGCTGAAGATCGTCGGCTGTCACGCGAAACACGACCATGCGGGCGCCGTCGGGCGAGAAGGGGCCCGACAGGTGGCCGGCCTCGTGGCTGGGCGAGGCGAGGCGGATCGGCGCCTGATCCTGTGCGACGCGATGAATCTCCAGATCGGTCAACATGGCGCTGACCATGGTTGACAGATCATAGGACCCGGCTTGGTCATAGGGGCGCCGATGCTCGATCGCGACCCATTCCCCATCGGGACTGATGCGGGTCGTTCCGATGTCCTCGTGACCAAGCAGATCATCGATCGAGAAGGGGCGGGGCGTCTGGGCCGCGACCGGCCATGCCGTCGTGGTCGCCAAGGCTAGCGCGAGAAGGGAGCGCCGCATCACCAGGCCTTCGTCAGTTGCAAAGAGACGAAGCGCCCCATCACATTGGCGTTGGCGGCGTCATAGGCCACGCCCTCCGGAGCGTCATAGAAGGGCGGATCGCGGTCGAACAGGTTCTGCACCGTAAAGGTGAGACCCGTTCCGGCCAGCGGACCATGGTCGGGCGTGAAGCGGACCGCGAGGTCGGCGGTCGTCCACGAGCCGATGCGCTTCCCGATCAGGTCCCGATAGGAATTGACGAAATTAACCGAGGACGAGACGGACCAGGGGCCGCGCGACCATGAGGTTGAGCCGCGTCCGCGCAGACCGACTGGAAAGTTGGGCCGGTCTAGCTGGGAGACTGCGGCGGAGGTCGGGGTCGGCTGCGCGTCTAACCGTTCGAGCCACGTCAGGTTCAGGCCGAGATCGAAAGCATCCGCTCCCCGGCTGAAGCCGTAGTCGATATTGAGGTCGGCGCCTTGAATCTGGACGCTGGCCGTATTGACGTAGCGGGCGTCGACGATGGTCCCATAGGATGAGGCCGGAAATTGGTCGCGCAACCCGGTCGTGGGCAGATCGAGGATGGCCTGGATAGCAGCGAGATCCTCGCTGTCGGCGGGGTTCAGGGTTCTGACGAAAGGTGCGAGAGAAGGATCGCTCAACACCGTCATGATACTTTCTAGGGCCGGCTGGCCGATCCGGTTTTCGAAATCGGTCCTGAAGCCGTTCACGCCGAGACGCAGTCCGGGAACAAGGTGCGGACGGATTTCGAAGCCGAGGGTCCAGGTGTCGGCCTCTTCGGGCTGAAGGTCAGGATTGCCGCCATAGAGAATCATGGACAGGATCTGCTGCGAGCCGCGTGGAAGGATCGAGGGGCTGGCGCTGGGCGCGTCGTGAACCTCGCGCAGCGCGGGCGCTCTGAACGAGCGGCCGTAGTTGGCCTTGAGGCGCAGCGCATCGACAGGATCCCAGAAGATCCCGACCTTGGGGCTGGTCGTCTGGCCGACGTCGGCATAGTCCTCGAACCGGGCCGCGAGCGAAAGCTCGAGTCGTTCTAAGCCAGCACGACGGTTGTTGGCGCCGAAGACAGGGACGCGGACCTCGCCGAAGGCCGCCGCCACCTGTCTTTCCGTCCTGACCGCGGCGCCGATGGTGGGGGCGAGACCGCTGCTGAAGCCGGTGGACTGCCGTTTGAAGGTCTCTTCGCGGAAGGAAAGGCCCGTCGCAAGTCGGAGCGGCCCGCCCGGAAGCTCCAGGAGAGCGCCGGAAACCTGGAAATTGGCCGATGCGACGCCTGTCCGGCTGTAGGCGCGCGAGTAGCCCGAACTGATGAAGTCGAGGACGGCGGCCGTATTCACCGCCTCGTCGCCGAAGGGGTTCAGGTATCCGTCCCGCAAAGGACTGAAAGACGTGGCGGGATTGTCGGCGATCGCCCCGAGCGCTTCGCGCAGATAGGTGGACTGAAGCGCTCCGGAAGAGCCGGTCCGGCTCTCCTCCGAGGCGTAGGCGACATAGGCGTCGATCCGCCAGTCGTGGGACAGGTCGAAGGCGCCGCCCAGGCTGGCGCCCAGGCTCTCGACCTCGCCGAAGACGCGCGGCGGAGCAATCTGACCCTGGAAGGAATAGGCTATGGTATGGGAGCGGGCTCCCGTCGGCGAGACGAAAAAGGGGTTTGCGTCGGTCACCGTCAGCAGGGCGCTGATCGGAAAGGAGTGGGTTTCATAGTTGCGCTTGCCGTACCGGGCGTCGGCTGTGACCTCGAGCCGATCGCCGAAGCCCTGCCGCCAGAGGGCGTAGCCGCTGTGCCGGGTCTGCCGCGGCAGGACGTTGATGCCGGCGCGCAGGTTTTCGAGATTGACCTGCCCGGGCAGGAAGTCGTCGGGCTGAAGGCCGACGCCTGATTGACCCGGCGGTATGGCCCAGGCCGGAATATAGCCGCCTGACGCCGGATCGAAGACGACGATGTTTCCCGGATTGCTGTAGAATTGACGGCGATCAGTCCCGCCGCGCCATCGGAGATCGGAGTCGCTCGCCAGCCGCCTCTCCGTTCCGGAGAGGGCCTCGCGATCATTGTATTCATAGGTGAGCAGGGCGTTGCCGCTGCTCCAGCGACGGCCGAAGGTCTGGCCGAACTGGTATTCCCCACTCGCCCCGTCGCTGGTGTTCCCGACCCGGATCCGCGTTTCCGCGCCGTCGTAGTCGTCCCGCAGGATGATGTTGACCACGCCGCCCACGGCGTCGGCGCCATAGATGGCCGAGGCGCCGTCGAGAAGGACGTCGACCCGCCTGATCGCGGCCGTCGGAATGGAGGAGACGTCGGCGAAATCGCCCTTGGAGCCCGTGCCCGCCATGCGGCGGCCGTTGATCAGTACAAGCGTGGCGTCGCTGCCCAGACCGCGAAGATTGACGCCGTTGGCGTAGGTCGAGTTGGTCCCCGAGCGATCGGCGCCGTTGTTAAGGGCGCCCTCATTGGCGGTTCCGCCGAAGTTCTGGGGCGGGGCGGCGAGCAGCTGGGCCACGGTGGCTCGGCCCTCGCGGTCCATCTGGTCCCGGTCGATGCTGACCACGGGCGAGGGGCCGTCGCCGACACCCCGGATCAGACTGCCCGTAACGACGACGTCGTCCACCACGGTCAGTTCGTCGTCGGTCAGCCCGGCGCGCGCGTTCGGATCGTAAAGCACGTAAACGTTGGGGCGGGTCCGGCGGAAAGCCAGCCCGGTGTCGCGCAGCAGCGCAGCCAGCCCCGCTTCTGCGCTGTAGTCGCCCTGCACGCCGGGAGAGGTGCGGCCCTCCACAAGGGCGGCAGGATAGAGAATCTGGAGGCGGCTCTGCTCGACGAAGACGCTCAGGGTCCGGGCGAGAGGGCCGGCGGGCGCATCATACCGCCGCACGGCGTCCGCGCCCTGGGCCCAGGCCGGCGCGACGCAGGCTAAAAGGGCGGTTGATAGTGCTGTCGTCGTCCCCAATCCGATACGCATGATCTTCCCCGTTTGCTCCTCCCGCGTGGTGCGGGACGGGCAGAGACGCCGGGAAGGCGCGGGCCCCCTAACTCCACCTAAAGATTATTTTCCTCAGGTTATCGGCGCCTCAAGAATGATGGCGCCGTCGGCGCCCGTGGATGCTGTGACGCCGTAGAGGTCAGAAAGCGCGGCGATGAAGGCGTCGGTGTCGCCTGTGTCGAAGGCGCCGCTGACGGGAATCTGCGCGATGCCCGCGTCCTTCAGTTCGATCCGACGGTCGCTGTACCGGCTGACCTCAGCGATCGCCTCCTGGATCGGCGTTGCGGCGAAGATCAGCCGTCCCGTGGTCCAGCTGGTTTCACGGGCCGCGTCGACCGACTGGACCTGCGGACTTCTTCGGGCGGTGACGACCTGCTGGCCCGGCGTCAAGGACCAGGCGGGCTTGGACATGCCGGAGGTCCCTACGTCGACGCGGCCCTCGATCAGGGTGACCTTCGCGCCCTGGCCCAGCTTCCGGACATCGAACCGCGTGCCGACGGCGGTGACGGTGGTGTCGCCGGCGGCGACGATGAAGGGGCGGGCCGGGTCGCCCTCAACGTCGAAGAAGGCCTGGCCGGAGATCAGGATCACGGATCGGCGGTCTGAGCGCAGGCGGACCTCCACCCGGCTGTTGGTGTCGAGGACGACCTGGGATCCGTCGGCCAGACGCAGGGAACGCTGCTCGCCGACGCCGGTGGCGTAGGCCTGCGGCCGGTTCAGGGTCCAGACCGAGACCAGCCCTAGGGCGGCGAGCGCCATGGCGCCGGCTGCGATCGGCTTCCACAGGCGCGACACCATGTGGCGGGCCCGCACCCTCGGCGGGGCCTGGCCCAGGGCTTCCGCCGTCAGGGCGGCGATGTCGGGATCCTCGGCAAGCGTCCGACTCGTGTCCCAGGCCTTCTCGACGCGCTCGTAGGCGCGGGCATTGTCCGGGTCTTTCCGCCATTCGAAGAAGTCGTGGATATCGGTCGTCGACACGCGCTTCTGACCGAGACGGGCGAACCATGTCGCGGCTTCGTGCCGCCGGGCGTCCCGTTCCTTATCGATCGTCATCCCGCCTATCCGTCCAGTTGCTCGACGCAGTGCTGCAACGCCTTAGACATACGCCACTCCACCGCCTTGACGCTCAACCCGCGGGCGGCGGCGATCTCAGGATAGCTCATACCGGCAAAACGGCTCAGGACGAAAACTTCACGGTAGAGGGCGGGCATGGTCAGAACCGCCTGCTTCATCATCAGCGCTTCGACTTGATCGGCCGCTTCGCCCGGGTCGGCGGCTTCCGTAAAGGTCTCTGTCGTTCCCCGTCGTTTGCGTCGGCGGCTCTCGTCCCGGACCACGTTCATGGCGATCCGCAGGAGGAAGGCCCGGGGATGCCGGATGAGACCGGCCGAATAGGGGGCGGCGCGGATGTAGGTTTCCTGGACCACGTCTGCGGCCTGATCCGGGTCGACGTGGGCCCGCAGCCTGCCGTCAAGCCAACGCGCATACTGGCGATAGAGGGCGTTCAGGCCCTCCAGCGCATCCGCTTTCAATTCCTTGACGTCGCTCACGTCGACCTCCCGCCTCCAGGGCGGGCCGGGAATCCCGTGGGTCTTGGTCAGCCATGATCATCCGGACGCAGGACGTAGCCTGCGCCAGGTACGACGACAGCTCACGCAGCAATTGCGCTTTCCAAATCCGAGTCCGCAAAGGGGATTCCAAGCCCCTGTCGGCGCCAGGGCCGACGCCCAAGCATGAATCAAACCGAATCCGGACGCAAGGCGAGGGGGTCGGGCGTTGGAATCCTCGCGGAACGAGGCCCGCTATCTGCCAACGGAGCGCCGCCTTGCCCGAAGGGCCCCCGGCTCCAGCTCCGCGCCTGTTTCGCGGCGCCCGACGCCCAATCCTTAGGCGGGGGCCGCTCCGGGTTCAACCATGTGATGGAGGTTATTCCGCAGAGAAGTTGCGGTCTGACCGCAACTCTTAGGCGTAGAGAATCGCCGTTATCGCCGTGTACGGACGGAGCAGCAGCCGGTGGGGGGAAGGAATGGACGCCAACCTGAACAGCCAGACCGCATGGACGGTCACGCCCGGATTGAGCCCGCGCGAGCTCGAATGTCTCGCTTGGGTCAGCCAGGGCAAGAGCTCGACCGACATCGGAGCCATATTGGGCCTGTCAGCTCGCACGGTGGATAGCTATCTCGAGAAGGCAGCGTCCAAACTGGGCGTGCGTACGCGGATAGAGGCGGTGGCTGTGGGGGTGAGGCGAGGTCTCATCGAGGTGGACTAAGCGGAGGGTAGGCCTTGAGCCGCCCTTCTTCAGTCTGTTGAGGCTGACCTATACGTGGAACTGGCCTGCCGCTGGGGCATCCGTTGAGATTGAATGCCTATGAGTTGTATGTGTAATTTTGTTCCGCCTTAGAACCCTGCTGGTTCCTCTACAAGGTGCTGAAGCGGAGCGGGCCGTCTCCAGAGCTGACCTCTGTTGGGGACGTATTCTGCAAGGGCCGCCTCGTCGCGCAATTCGCGACGATCACCACCAAGACCGAAATAAAGGAAGTTGGCGAGGCGAGTTTCTGGCTGGTCTGATTGGCGAGGGCGGGGCGCGGGGTAGTCGGACCACTGCGGATGACCAGCTTATGGGACTGGACTGCGTCAGATGGGGCTGGCGAGAGTCGTCATTTCTTACTTGGGTCAAGACTCCTGCCAGCCAGGCGGCGATAAGGCTTGGTTATCACGGCGCTGGAGTTTGGATTGGCGGCCCGGAAGGGCGGGCCGTAGTGTTTTTTTTGCAGCCTACCAGGGACGCGAAATAGGTCCCGATATGGAAGCTTCCTGACAATAGGCGGGGGCGCGCATATTTTAGGCAAACGACAATAGTGGGCGTTGGAGGGGAAGTTGGGCATCGATCTGAGCGATCTAGTTGACACCGGAGGCTCTTCTCAAAAGAAGAGAATTCACGTCGACGAGGAGCTGTACAAGCTCGAGCTGGAGCGTATTTTTGCTCGATCCTGGCTGTTCCTGACGCACGAGTCCCAGATTCCAAATCCGGGCGATTATTTCTCGACCTATATGGGCGAGGACGCTGTCATTGTGGCCCGTGGCTCGGACGGCGAAATCCGCGCCTTCATCAACAGCTGCACCCACCGCGGGGCCAAGGTCTGCTCGGCTGAGGCCGGCAATACGCGCGCCTTCGTCTGCCCCTATCACGGCTGGACCTTTGGCACGGACGGGGCCCTGCGCGGCGTGCCGGTAGACAAGGCGGGGTGGGGCGCTGACCTGGACAAGAGCAAGCTCGGCCTGACGCCGGTGGCCAAGGTCGAGAGCTATGCCGGTTTTGTCTTCGGCTGCTTCGACAAGGATGCGGTGTCGCTGAAGGAATATCTGGGCGACCTGACCTGGTACATGGACTCCTTCACCGCGCGCGGCGGGGTGGAGCTGCTGGGGCCGCCCGTCAAATCGGTGATCCACTGCAACTGGAAGGTTCCGAGCGAGAATTTCCTGGACGGCTATCACGTCGGCTGGACCCACAGGCCGGCTCTATCCGTCCTGGGCGGGCCGATGTCGCAGATTGCCGGTAATGTCGACCTGCCGCCCGATGGCGGGGTGATCGCCAGCACCAAATACGGTCACGGCGTAGGCGTCATTTATGATGCAGCACCCGGTCTGCACCGCGCGCCGGACTACTACATGTGGCTTATGCAAAACCGGCCCCAGGTCGAGACCTTGCTGGGCGAGCCCCAGGCGCGGCTTTACGGCTCGCATATCGCCTCGACCATCTTCCCGAACTGTTCCTTCCTGCACGGGACCAACATCTGGAAGGTCTGGATGCCGCGGGGGCCGCGCGAGATCGAGGTCTGGACCTGGACCATGGTCGAGAAGGACATGCCCGCCGACCTGAAGCGCAAGATTCAGAAGGAAGCCATGCGCGGCTTCGCCACCGCAGGCACGTTTGAGTCCGATGACGCCGACAACTTCCAGTCGGTGACGGAAGCGGCCCGCGGCACGGTGACCCGGCGCGGCGCCCTGAACGCCACCCTGGCCCAGCAGTATGACACCCGCAGTGATGTCCTGCCCGGTCTGGTGAGCGAGTTCATCATTTCCGAGGCCGGGGTTCGCGGCTTCTACAGCGCCTACAAGGACACGCTGGAGGCGGAGGACTGGGCCGACATCAAGCGCCGACGGGCGGACCGGGGCTGACGGTCGGACGATATTTACCCAGGGTTCAGGGACGGGGGTCTCCGTGAGATTTGAAAACAAGACAGCCATCGTGACGGGCGGCGGCAGCGGCATCGGCCGGGCCACGGCCGAGCGGCTGGCCAGGGGTGGGGCCAATCTGGTCATCGCCGATATTGATGCCGGTCGCGCCAATCAGGCGGCTGAAGCCTTGAAAGCTGCCTATGGTGTCCGCGCCGTGCCGGTGGTGGGCGACGTCAGCCAGGAAGCCACGGCTGCTAGCCTGGTGGGGACCGCGACCGATGATCTGGGCGGCCTGGATATCCTGATCAATGCAGCGGGAATCCATCACACCGGCGACATCGATGAAGTCTCGCTCGAGGACTGGAACCGCGTCATCGCCACCAACCTGACCAGCATGTTCCTGATCTCGCGGGCGGCCATCCCCGCCATGGCGCGCCAGAAATCGGGGAGCATCGTGAACCTGGGCTCGGTTTCCTCCTTCATCGGTCAGGAGATGCAGGGCAAGAGCAGCTTTGTTTACAACGTGACCAAGGCGGGGGTCCGCCAGCTGACCACGTCCCTGGCCACCCGCCACGCCGTGGACGGGATCCGGGTGAACTGCGTGTGTCCCGGTGCGGTGCGCACGCGCATGAGCCTGTCGGAAGAGCATGAAGCGATCCCGCCCGTCCGCGACGCCATCCTGGCGGCCATGGCCGAGGGGCATCCCATGGCCCGCGTGGCGGATCCGGACGAGATCGCGGCGGCCATAGCCTTCCTGGCGTCGGATGACGCCTCCTTCATCACGGGCACGGCCATGCCAGTCGATGGCGGCTATCTGGCTAGGTGAGTTCAATACCGGAGATGCCGAAAAGGCATCCGGCGCGGGTCGGCGATCCGCGCAAAAGGAAGAGGTAGAGGGTAAGGCGATGGGCAGGGACGTCAGTCACGAGACCTACAGCGAGGTGTGCCGCTTCTATTACAAAGAGGCGCGCCTGTTCAGCGAGCAGGACTATCGGCAATGGCTGGACGCCATGGTCGACAAGTCGATCGTCTATTTCCTGCCGATCTTCGAAGAGCGCTATCGGCGCGATCGCAAGGCCGAGCCGGAGTTCCCGCCCTTTATCTACAACGACGACTTCTCCGACCTGGACCAGCGCATTCAGCAGCTGGAGACCGATCTGGCCCGTCGTATCGATCCGGCCGGGCGCATCCGTCACCTGATCACCAACATCGAGGCCTTCGAGGGGGAGGCCGAAGGTGAGATTTCGACCTACTCGAATTTTCTGATCTGTCGAAATCGCCGGGAAAGAGAACAAACCATTTTAGTAGGCGGGCGAGAAGATCGCCTGATCAAGGGTCCTGACGGACTGCGTATTGCGTACAGGATGATAACAATACCGCAGAGAGTGATCTTGGACTCCGATCTCTACTACATGATGTAGGTTCCGGGGCCGCTTCAGGCGGGACAAATAAAGATAAAATCAGGGAGAAAGCCCGTGGCACGCCATATTGGTTGCGACGTTGGGAAAACACGTCTGTTGTCTTGCGCGGCAGGGGCCGCAATCTTAATGGCCGGTGGCGGGGCCGTAGCCCAGGACGCCGGTTCGGAACCGCAGGCCGGTTTCCAGATCGAAGATGTCGTCGTCACGGCCCAGAGGCGATCGGAAACCGCACAGAAGACCGCGCTGTCGATTACGGCTGTTGGGGGAGAGACCCTGGTCCAGGCCGGTGTCACCAATCCGGACGACATCACCCGGGTAGTGCCGGGGGTTCAGGTCAGCGGCGGCACGACGACGCAGATCTATGTACGCGGGATCGGCGACTATGGCGTTACGGCCCAGGCCAACCCGGCCATCGTGACCAATATCGACGGCGTGGTGGTCAGCCGTCCGCAAGCCTTCTCTGGCAACCTCTTCGACATCGAGCGCGTCGAGGTTCTCAAGGGGCCCCAGGGCACCCTCTATGGCCGCAACGCGAGCGGCGGCGTGCTGAACGTCCTGACGGTCCAGCCGAAGCTGAACGAGTACAGCGGCTATTTCGACGCCACCTTCGGCAACTACAGCCAGGTGGGCGGGGAGGGGGCCTTCAACCTGCCTCTGGGCGATACGGCCGCGCTCCGCCTCTCCTATCAGTTGAACCGCCGCGACGGCTATCTGTCCGACGGATCGGAAGATGATGATCGCGAGGCCGTCCGCCTGCAGGTGAGGACGGCGCCGAATGAGCGGCTGAGCCTGACCGGGTCGCTGTCCTATACCCATCTGGGCGGCGTCGGCTCGGGCATTGTGCCGATCCCCGCCATACCGGGAATGTCGCCGTGGTCGGGCATCACCGACCCGCGGGTGTCCGCCGTGTTCCAGGACATCGTGAACCAGACGTATGTGCAAAGCGGCGGGCAGTCGGTTCCGCCGTTCCTGATCGATCCCCTATCGGATTCGCCCCTGTTCCGGGATGTGAAGTCCTGGGCTGCCAGCGCCCACCTCGAATATGACCTGGGCTTTGCCACCCTGACGGTCATTCCGGCATGGCGCGAGACCGATGCCCAGCTGTCCTACAACTTCAACTACCACTATAATCTGGGCGCGCCCTACAACGCCGCCGGCGACAGGCCTGACGGGGAGAACTCGACCCAGACCTCGCTTGAGGTGCGGCTGGGCAATGAGACGGATCGGGTCAAGTGGGTCCTGGGCGGCTTCCTCTTCGCCGAGGACCAGACCACGGATTACCAGCTACGCGCTGGCGCGATCCTCAATACGCTTAACAAGATGAGCTTGAAGACGGACTCGGCGGCCGTCTTTGGTCAGGCGACCTATGACCTCACCGACCGATTCCGTGTGACGGGCGGCCTTCGCTACACCAGCGACACCCGCAAGGCCTTCGATTTCGAGCGGTATGCCATTTCGCCGATGATGTTGGGCATGGCGCCGTCGCCGATGGACTGCACCCCGCCCAACGGGGCCATGCCGGGCACGCTCTGCCCCATCTACAATCCGACGCCCGGCTTTTATGACTCCGAGAAGACCTTCAACGAGGTCACGGGCAAGGTCGGGGTCGAATACGATCTTGCATCGGCCAGCCTGCTCTATGCGGATATCAGCCGCGGCTTCAAGGCAGGCGGGTTCAACCAGTCGGTGGCGCTTGTGACCCGCGACGCCCTCATGCCTTTCGAGCCTGAGGAGATCATCTCCTACACGATCGGGGTCAAGAACCGCTTTCTGGAGAACCGACTGCAGCTGAACGGTGAGCTCTTCTATTACGACTACACCAATATGCAGCTGTCGAATCCCGGCTTTGACGGCGACAACTCCGTTGTTCTGGTTACGGGCAATGCGGCCGGGGCCACCATCAAGGGGGCTTCGGTCGACATGGTCGCCATGCCCTGGCAAGGCGGCACGATCCGCGCCTCGGTCGAGTATGTCGACGGGGTCTATGATAACTTCCAGGTTCAGCAGCCGGCCAACTTTGTTCCGCCAGGTCGCATCGGTTGCCCGGTCTCGCCGCCGACCCCGCAGGGCGTGGTCAATATCGACTGTTCCGGATTCCCCCTCCTGCGTTCGCCCAAATGGAGCGGCGCCTTGGGGATTACCCAGTACGTAGATCTGAACAACGGCGACAGCCTGGTCTTCAACGCGGATGTGGCCTGGGCTGACAAGGCCTGGCTGATGCCGGACTTCCACCCGAACCAGCAGGCTGACGCCTACGCAAATGTCTCGGCGTCGGTGACCTACAACTTCCCCAATGACCGGTGGCACGTGGCCCTTTGGGGCCGCAACCTGACGGATGAGGCCATCTACACGGGCGGCGGCGGCCTGCAGCACGGCTTTGTCACGGGCTGGACCACCAGCTCGATCGCTCCGCCGCGGACCTACGGCGTCCGGCTCGGGGCCCGTTTCTAAGGATGAAGGACATGGCGCGGGCTGCCTCCACGCCATGTCCATCCGTCGAGTGCGCACGCGCACAGCCCAGTTTCACGCGTTCGAGAAAGACATCATGAGCACGACAGAAGCCTCCTCCCCAGGGCGCACCAAATATCGCTTCGAAGACGTCGCCCCCGATACCCTGGCGGGCCGTTTCATGCGCCAGTTCTGGCAACCGATCAGCCTGGCCTCGGCCATCGAGCCGGGCAAGGCGCGGCCGGTGCATGCCTTCGGCGAGTCCTTCACCCTGTATCGGACCGAGGACGGCGCGGTTCACCTGACCGAGTTCCGCTGTCCGCACCGTCGCACCCAGTTGTCGACGGGCTGGGTCGAACCGGATGGCATCCGCTGCATGTACCACGGCTGGAAGTTCGGCACGGATGGGCAGTGCAAGGAGGTGCCGGGCGAGGACAACGCCAACTACATCAAGCGCATCAGCCTGAAGACCTATCCGGTCCAGGAATACCTCGGCCTGATCTTCGCCTGGCTGGGCGGAGGCGAGCCGCCCGCCATGCCGCGCTACACCGCCTTCGAAAAGGCCGGCTATCTCGATGTCACGACCTACTTCCGCGACTGCAACCACTTCCAGAACATCGAGAACGGGATCGACGAGGTCCACGTCAACTTCACCCACAGCGTGGGGGTGTTCGGCACTTCCGGGCTGAACGAGGAAGTGCCCCAGGTCCAGGCCGAGCAAACGTCCTACGGCCTGGTGGCCAAGGGCATCCGCAGCGATGGCCGGGTGCGCGACACTCAATTCCTGATGCCCAACATCCTGATGCTGAAACTTCCGGCCACGGCGGAGGGCGAGACGGACTGGCGCAACTACATCAGCTGGCGGATTCCGGTCACCGAAACCCTGCACATGGCCTTCATCGTCCAGGGCATAGCGGTGTCCGGCGACGACATCGGCAAGTTCGTCGCCGCCCGCGAGGCCGAGGCTGCGGAAATCGCCAAGCTGCCCAGCTTCAAGGAAGTGTCCTTGAAGGTCATGGCCGGCGAGATCTCGATGACGGACGTGCCCCTGAGGCCCGACATCACCGGCATCCAGGACTATGTCACCCAGGTCGGCCAGGGCGAGATCGTCGACCGCTCGCAGGAGCATCTGGGCCGCTCGGACATCGCCATCGTCCTGCTGCGCCGGCTCTGGGAAAACGAGTTGCGTCTGCTGGAGCAGGGCCAGCCCCTGACCCAGTGGCGGGTCCCCGACATGCTGGCTCCGTCCAAGGGGCTGTAACAGCCCCCGCCCTCAAGACACGTGTAGCAGTGAAATGACTGAATCCATTGATCTAAAGCTGACCAGCATCGTTCTTGGATCAGACAGTGTGAACCTCTACAGCTTCGCCCCGGCGGGCGGCGGCGCCCTGCCGCCCGCCGAGGCGGGAGCCCACATCACCCTGCTGCTGCCGGGCGGGCTGGAGCGCCAGTATTCGTTGGTCAACATCGGCGACGCGCCGACGCACTACACCATTGGCGTCAAGCGTGAGGCCGAGAGCCGCGGCGGTTCCGCCTATGTCCACGACAGCCTGCGCGTCGGGATGGTCGTGCCGGTCCTGCCGCCCCAGAACCACTTCCCTCTGGTCGAGGATGCCGAGGACTACATTCTGATCGGGGGCGGGATCGGCATCACGCCCATCTATGCCATGGCGCAGCGGTTGACGGCTCTGGGACGCAGGTTCCGTCTCTATTACACGGCGCGATCCCGTTCTGACGCGATCCTGCTCGACGAGATCGCTGCCTGGCCCAGCGCCGAACTGCGCTTCGATGACGAGTGCGACGGCCAGCCCTTCCCCTTGGCCCAGACGGTCACGAGCGCCGGTTCTGGCACGCACCTCTACTGCTGCGGCCCGGGCGGGATGCTGAATGCCTTTGAGGAAGCCGGGCGGGCCTGCGGCATCCCGCAAGACCGCATCCACGTCGAGTATTTCGCCGCCAAGCATGAGGCCGCCACCGACCAGACCTATGTGGTCGAGCTGGCGCGCTCGAAGAAGGAACTGGTCGTGCCCAAGGGCAAGACCATTCTGGAGGTGTTGATCGCATCCGGCGTCTACGTCTCTCACTCGTGCTCAGAGGGGGTGTGCGGGGCGTGCGAGACCACTGTCCTGTCCGGCAAGCCCGATCACCGCGACGCCATCCTGAACGATCAGGAACGCGAGGCCAGCGAGACCATGATGATCTGCTGCTCCGGCTCCCTCAGCGAGCGCCTGGTGCTGGATATCTAGAAAGAGAGCCGAGACTATGAGCGACAAGATCGAGCGCCTGGAGTTCGACCAGTTGGCCCCCCGCGTTCAGCATGTGCTGCGCGCCCGGGTGGAGCGCCTGGGCTATCTGGGTGAGTTCTTCAAATGCTCGGGGCACCAGCCCGACATTCTGGCCCCCTTCATGGAGATGACGGAGGCGTTGAAGGCCGCGTTGCCGGATCGCCTGACCGAGGTCGTCGCGCTGACCGTCGCCACCATGATGGGCAATAAGTACGAGTTGCACCAGCACGAGCGCCTCTCCCGCAAACTGGGCTTTGGCGAAGACTGGGTGGCCGCGGTCGAGCAGATTTCGCGAGACGCCCCGCTGATGTCCTCGGCCGAACGCGCCGTGCAGCAGTTGGCGGCGGCCCTGCTTGAGCGTCGCGGCATGGGTGTGAGCGCCGAGCTGGAGCGCGTGATCGAGGAGATCGGGGCTGCTCAGGGGGTCGCGATCATGTTCCTGGTCGGGCGCTATGTGACCCATGCCCTGATCGTCAATGCTCTCGAACTTGAGCCGCCGGTGTCCTCCATCTTTGCGGAGGGCGTGAAATGAGCGGGGGCTTGTGGATTTCCGAGGCCGAAGTCGTCGACCTGATGTCCCTGCCAGAGGCCATTGAGGCCCTGCGTCAGGGGTTGCTGGAAGAGGCGGCCGGCCGGGCCGCCAATATGGTCAAGACCCATTCAGCCTGGGCCGATGGGTCGACCCTCCATGCCATTGGCGCTGTGTTTGAGGGCTGGGGTGTTGTCGGGACCAAGACGTGGGCCCACACGGCGGGGGGCGCCATGCCGCTGCTGATCCTGATGGATGCGACCACGGGCCAGGTTCTCGGCGTCATCGAAGCCTTCGCCATGGGCCAGATGCGCACGGGCGGGATCAGCGGGCTTGGGACTGATCTTCTCGCGCGCCCGGATGCGACGCGTTTCGCCATGATCGGCGCCGGAAAGCAGGCGATCACCCAGGTCGCCGCAGTCGCTGCGGTGCGTCCGCTGGAGCGAATCGCCGTCTGGAGCCCGACCCCCGCCAAACGGGAGGCGCTGGCGGAACGGGTCGAGGCCGAGCTGGGCATCAAGGCCCTGGCCGCCGCAACCCTGGACGAGGCCCTCGACGGGGCAGACATCGTGACGCTGGCCACCCGCGCGAGGAGCCCTTTCCTGAAGTCGGACGCCCTGCCGGCCGGGGTTCACATCAATGCGGTCGGGGCCATTACGCCGGAGCGGGCCGAGTTCGAAACAGCCCTTCTGGACCGGGCCACTGTGATCAGCGCCGACAGCGTGCCCCAGGCCCGCAAGCTGAGCCGCGAGTTCATGCAGGCCTATGGCGAGGACGAAGCCCGCTGGGCCCGACTTCAGCCGCTCAGCCGGCTGGTGGCCGAGGGCCGGGGCCGGCCGGCCGAGGCGGACCTGACCGTGTTCAAGGCCATGGGCATGGGCATTTCGGACCTGTCGCTGGCGGTCGCCATCCTCAAACGCGCGAAGGCTGCCGGCCTCGGCAAGCCCCTGCCGGACGTCAAACGAAAATCACCTCGCCTGGTCGCCTGATCAGGCCATGAGGGAAAAGGAATAGAGATGAACGATCTGCGCACCAATTTCGAAGACACCGTCGGCAAGTTCGTCGATGTCAGCGGCCAGTTCTATCCGGAGAACCAACCCTGGGCGCCGGCCATCGTGACCAAGGAGCAGATCGACGCCGAGATCGAGCGACTGGCCTCCATTCCCATGCCGGATAACGGCCGGCGATCCTCCCTGATCGTCCACCCGCGCGCCAACCCCCTCTCGCCGGGCCTGGCCCCGACCACCCAGGTGACGCTGAATGTGCTGAAGCCCGGCGAAAGCACCGTGCCCTTCCGGCACAATGGAGCCGAGGTGAATTTCTGCATCCTCGGGTCGGGCGTTGCAGACGTGAATGGCCGCAAGATCCCGTTCGGCCAGTATGACGTCTACAACGTGCCGTCCTGGACGGCCCACAGCCGCGTCAACAACGGCGCCGGGCTTCAGGTTTTCCTGACCTATTCCAACGCGGCGCTGCTGCAGTTCATGCAGGTTCACCAGTATGAGGTGAACCCCGACGTCAGCCTGGCCGTGCCTGAGATGCAGGGCGGCGAGATCAACCCCCGCCGGGTCAGCCCCTATGGCACGTTTGAGATCGGCGACGATGGCGCGCAGCTCATGCCCTATGAGAAGCTGATCAACCCGCCCGCCGAGGCCTCGCCCTGCCTGCACTGGCCGTGGGAGCGGGTTGAGGCCGAGATCAAGAAGCTGGCCGATCTGGGGCAGGACTACGTCGGGCGCCGTCTCTACCTGCTCTATAATCCGGCGACGGGCCGGACCAATGGCACGACGCACAACTTCTTTGCGACCATGACCATCCGTCCGCCCAAGATCGTGGACCGCCCGCATCGCCACATCTCAGATGCCATCAATTACTACTTCAAGGGCTCGGGCCGCAGCACGGTGGCGGGCAACACCTATGAGTGGAAGGCGGGCGATCTGATGCTGTCGGCGCCGGGCTGGGCCGTGCACAACCACGCCTCCTATGACGACTATGTCTATGAGTTGACGATCCAGAACCAGCCGCTGAACATCGCCATGGATTCCCTGCTCTGGCAGGAGAACCTGAAGGAGCCGCCGGCGCTGCTCGGCTCGCAGATGGGCTTCGACACCAACCGCAAGACGGTCGCCTGATGGCGGGGGCGGACGCCAGAATCCTGGGCGACCTCGGCGAGGCTGTGCTGACGCCGGCCGAGGTTCTGGCGGCTGCCCGCGCCTTGGACGGCGCCGAAAGACGCCGCGAGCAGATCAGGCTGCTGAGCGAGACCCACCCCGCCATGACCATGGCCGATGCCTATGAAATTCAGGCCGCTTGGGTCGGGATGAAGGAGGCGGCGGGCGATCCTCGGATCGGCTGGAAGATCGGCCTGACTTCCAGGGCGATGCAGGCGGCGCTCAACATCGACATCCCCGATTCAGGCGTGCTCCTGCGCTCCATGGTCTTTGCCGGCGGGGATGTGGTTCCGCCGGGGCGCTTCATCCAGCCGCGCGTCGAGGCCGAACTGGCCTTTGTCATGGCCAAGGATATCGCGCCGGACGCCACGCCCGAGCAGATTCTTGAGGCGACTGATCACATCGTCCCGGCGCTGGAAATCCTCGACACCCGGATTACCCGAGCGGACCCGATGACGGGACGCGCCCGGACAGTCTTCGACACCATTGCGGATAACGCCGCAAACGCCGGAGTCGTTCTGGGCCAGCCTCGGCGGGGTATGAGCGCATCCGACCTGCGCTGGGCGGGTGCGATCGTCTCGCGCAATGGCGAGGTTGAGGAGACAGGCCTGGGGGCGGGCGTCCTGGGCGATCCGTTGCTGTCCGTGTCCTGGCTGGCCCAGAGGCTGGGGGCCTATGGCGACCGTATTCGGGCTGGGGAGGTAGTCCTTTCCGGCTCGTTTATCCGGCCGATCGAAGCGCCGCCGGGCTCCAAGATCTCTGCTGATTTCGGCCCTCTGGGCCTTGTGACCTTGAATTTCGACTAGGGCGACAGAAAGAAGACGATCCGTGGTGAACCGCTTCAAGACCGCCATTCAGCAAGGCCAGGCCCAGATCGGATTCTGGCAGGCCTTGGCCAATCCCTATACCGTCGAGATCTGCGCCGGGGCCGGTTTCGACTGGCTCCTGCTCGATGCCGAACATGGGCCCAATGACCTGCCGTTGATCCTGTCCCAGCTCCAGGCCGCCGCGACGGGAACGGCCGAGCCGGTGGTTCGACTGCCCGTGGCCGACACGGCTCTGGTCAAGCAGTATCTGGACATCGGCGCTCGCACCCTGCTCATCCCCATGGTCGAGACGGCCGAAGAGGCGGCGGCCATGGTACGGGCGACCCGCTATCCGCCCCATGGCGTCCGGGGCGTGGGCTCCGCCATTGGTCGGGCCAGCCGGTGGAACCGCGACTCCGACTATCTGAAGACCGCCGAGGCGGACCTATGCTTGTTGGTCCAGGTCGAATGCCGTCGGGCGCTGGACAATCTGGAAGCCATCGCGTCGGTCGAAGGTGTCGACGGGGTTTTTATTGGACCCTCAGACCTCGCCGCCGACCTGGGCCACCTCGGCAATCCGGGACATCCTGAAGTTCAGGAGGCGATACTGGGCGCCATCGCCACACTGAAACGGTGCGGCAGGCCTTCGGGCATGTTGATCGCCGATCAGGCCTTGGCCCGGACCTATATCGAGCTGGGGGCCAGTTTCGTCGCCGTCGGCACCGACGTCACCGTTCTCGCTCGCGGCGCCGAGGCGTTGGCGGAACGCTTTGGGCGAGGTCCGAAGCATCAGGTCGCCTCGGGCGGGGTGTACTGACATGGCCGTTGAAGCGATCTCGATCAATCCGGCCACCGGGAAGGAACTGGGCCGGTATCCCTTCATGACCGCTGACCAGATCGAGGCGGCGGTGGCGAACGCTGAGGAAGGATCGGGAATCTGGGCGGGTCTGCCGATTGAATCGAGGATGGCGGCCCTGCGACAGCTAGGGGAGGTGCTGAGCCGCAGGCGTGAAGACCTAGCCCGGACGATCAGCCTTGAAATGGGCAAGCCTGTCACGGCCGCCGTGGCCGAGGTCGTCAAGTGCGCTCACCTTTGCGCCTGGTATGCCGACCATGCCCCCGCTCTGCTGGCCGACGAAGCTCCTGACGTCGGCGATGAGCAGGCCGTGGTCCGCTATCTGCCGCTCGGCGTCATCCTGGCGGTCATGCCCTGGAACTTCCCCATCTGGCAGGTCCTGCGCGCCGCCGTGCCGGTGATGACGTCCGGCAACGGCTTTATCCTGAAGCACGCCGAAAACGTGCAGGGCTGCGCCCGGGCGCTGGAAGCCTGTTTTGCCGAGGCCGGTGTCCCGCGCGGGGCCTTTGTCGTCATCAACGCCGACCGGGCGGCCGTAAGCGGCCTTCTGGCTGATGCCCGCATCGCGGGTTTGACAGTGACGGCAGGCGTGGCCGCCGGATCGGCCCTGGCAGCCGAAGCGGGACGCAATCTGAAAAAGAGCCTGCTCGAACTGGGCGGCTCAGACCCCTACATTGTGTTGGCCGATGCTGATCTGGACGCTGCGGTCGCCACCGCCATCGCCGCCCGTTTCCAGAACTGCGGACAGGTCTGCATTGCGGCCAAGCGCATCATTGTCGAGCGTTCGGTGGCGAAGGCCTTCATCGAGCGTTTCGTGGAGGCGGCTTCGCGATTGAAGGTCGGCGATCCTCTGGACCCGGCGACGCAGATGGGACCGTTGTCGCGCCGTCGGCTTCGGGCGGAACTGCATGACCAGATCACTCGCAGTCTGAACATGGGGGCGCGGCTCCTGCTCGGCGGGGCCCTGCCCGACGGGCCGGGGGCCTATTATCCGCCGACTGTCCTGGTGGGCGTGCCTCAGGACGCGCCGGTGCTGCGCGAAGAGACCTTTGGTCCGGTCGCGCCCATCCTCATCGCCGAGGACGCGGACGAGGCAGTGCGGATCGCCAATGACAGCGACTTCGGCCTCTCGGCCTCTCTGTGGTCGCGGGATATCGACCGGGCGCGGTCCCTGGCCGCTCGCATCCAGACCGGGGCCGTCTTCATCAATGGCATGTCGGCATCGGACCCACGCGTGCCGATCGGCGGGATCAAGAAAAGCGGATATGGCCGCGAACTGTCGCACTTCGGCGTGAAGGAGTTCACCAATGCCCAGCTGGTCTGGGTCAAGGGGGACGGGCGATGATCAACAAGATAATGGCCTCCGCGGCGGAGGCGGTGTCGGATATCGGCGACGGCTCCACCATCATGATCGGCGGGTTCGGCGCGGCGGGGATGCCGGATCAACTGATCGACGCCTTGATCGACCAGGGCGCGAAGGATCTCACCGTTATCAATAATAACGCCGGCAATGGCGACCGGGGGCTGGCGGCCCTGATCCGCGAGGGGCGGGTGCGCAAGATCATCTGCTCCTTTCCGCGGCAGTCGGATTCCCAGCATTTCGACGCCCGCTATCGGGCCGGTCAGATCGAGCTGGAGCTGGCGCCGCAAGGCAATCTGGCGGCGCGCATCCAGGCTGCGGGGGCGGGTCTCGGCGCCATCTTCACCCCGACCGGCTATGGCACCGACCTGGCCAGGGGCAATGAGGTCCGCGAGATCGACGGAGTCATGCATGTGCTGGAATATCCGCTCCACGCCGACTTTGCCCTGATCCAGGCCTTCAAGGGGGATCGCTGGGGCAATCTGGTCTACCGCAAGGCGGCGCGGAATTTTGGACCCATCATGGCCATGGCGGCCCGTTGCGCCATCGCCGAGGTCAGCGAGACGGTCGAGCTGGGCGACCTGGATCCCGAGGTGGTCGTGACGCCTGGCGTCTTCGTCCAGAGGCTTGTCTGCGTCCCCTCCGCGCTGGAGGCTGCGGCATGAAGCGGATGAATCGTCAGATGATGGCCTATCGGCTAGCGCAGGACATACCGGACGGGGCCTATGTGAACCTGGGGATCGGCCTGCCCACCCTGGTGGCCAACTGCCTGCCGCCCGATCGCGAGATCATCCTTCAGAGCGAGAACGGCCTCCTCGGCATGGGGCCAGCGCCCAAGGCGGGGCAGGAGGATCCTGACCTCATCAATGCGGGCAAGCAGTCCGTCACCCTTCTGCCGGGCGGATGCTTTTTCCACCACGCTGACAGCTTCGCCATGATGCGGGGCGGCCATATCGACATCTGCGTCCTGGGGGCCTTTCAGGTGGCCGCCAACGGCGATCTGGCCAACTGGCACACAGGGGCCCCCGACGCCATTCCTGCCGTGGGCGGGGCGATGGACCTGGCGGTCGGTGCGCGCCAGACCTTTGTCATGATGGAGCTTATGGCCCGTGATGGCTCCAGCAAGCTGGTCAAGCAGTGCACCTATCCGCTGACGGGCCTGGCCTGCGTCTCGCGCATCTATACGGATGTGGCGATCTTTGAGCTGAGCGGCGGACGCGCCGGGGTCATCGAGCTCGTGGACGGCCTGACGTTCGACGAGCTTTGCAGCATGACCGACCTGCCCCTGATCGACGCCCGGGAGGGAGCTTCAGCATGAGCCAGGCCTTTATCTGCGACGGGGTGCGGACGCCCATCGGTCGTTATGGCGGTGGGCTGGCCGGGATCAGGGCGGACGATCTGGCCGCCTTGCCGCTCCGCACCCTGGCGGCCCGCCACGAGCAGCTCGATCCGGCGGGAATTGATGAGGTGATCCTGGGCTGCGCCAATCAGGCGGGCGAGGATAACCGCAACGTCGCCCGCATGGCCGTTTTGCTGGCCGGGCTGCCGCACACGGTGCCGGGCGTGACGGTCAACCGGCTGTGCGCCTCGGGTCTCGAAGCCGTCGGGCAGATGGCACGAGCCATTCGCTGCGGAGAAATGAGCCTGGGGATTGCGGGCGGGGTCGAAAGCATGACGCGCGCGCCCTTCGTCCTGGGCAAATCCCCCACGGCTTTTGATCGCGGGGCGCAGCTGGAAGACACCACTATGGGATGGCGCTTCGTCAACCCGCAGCTGTCAGCCGACTATGGCGCCGAATCCATGCCCTGTACGGCCGAGATGGTCGCCGATGAATACGGCGTCTCGCGCGCCGATCAGGACGCCTTTGCCCTGCGCAGCCATCAGCGCGCCATTGCGGCCCAGGCCAGTGGCTTTTTCGCGGGCGAGATCATGCCCGTGACCGTGCCGGGACGGCGCGGCCAATCGACGGAAGTCACGACCGATGAGCGACCACGCGCCGACACCGACCTGGAGGGGCTGTCGCGTCTCAAGCCCCTGTTCGGACCGGAAGGAACGATCACGGCGGGCAACTCGTCCGGGATCAATGACGGCGCGGCGGCCCTGCTGATCGCCAGCGAGGAGGCGGCCAGCCGTCATGGTCTGACGCCCAGGGCACGCATCCTGGGGATGGCCTCGACCGGGGTGCTGCCGCGCATCATGGGCATAGGCCCGGTGTCCGCCGCTCAGAAGCTCATGCGCCAGCTTGGGCTCTCCATCGCGGACTTCGACGCCATCGAGCTGAATGAGGCCTTTGCCAGCCAGTCTCTGGCCGTGATGCGCCAGCTCGGCCTGCCGGATGATGCGTCTCATGTGAACCCCAATGGCGGAGCTATTGCTCTGGGCCATCCGCTGGGGATGTCGGGCGCCCGCCTGGCCCTGACCCTGGTCAGGCAGCTTGAGGCGACCGGCGGCCGCAAGGGCCTGGCCACGCTCTGCGTCGGCGTCGGCATGGGCCTGGCCCTGGCTGTAGAAAGGGTATGAAAATGCAGGCTTTCACCTATGAATCCCGTCCGGGGCGGGTCGTGTTCGGCGAGGGCAGTCTCAAGGGCGTGGCCGAAGAAGTCAGGCGCCTTGGCCTCGAGCGGGTGGTTGTCGTGTCGGGGGCTGAACTGCGGCCGCTGGCCGATGAGGTCGCCGGTTTGATCGGCCAGACCTGTGCGGGCGTCATCGCCGAAGCCGTGATGCACACGCCTGTCGCGGTGACCGAGGCGGTGCTTATGCAGGTCCAGCGACTCGAGGCCGACGGTCTGGTGGCCATTGGCGGCGGCTCGTCGATCGGCCTGGCCAAGGCGGTCGCCCTGCGAACGGATCTGCCCCAGATCGCCATTCCGACCACCTATGCCGGATCGGAAATGACGCCGGTGATCGGCGAGACCAAGGATGGAGCCAAGGTCACCCAGACCACGCCCAAGGTCCTGCCCGAGGTGGTCATCTATGACGCCAACCTCACCCTTGGCCTGGCTGTCGGCATCTCTGTGACCAGCGGAATCAACGCCATCGCCCACGCGGTCGAGGCCCTTTATGCCCGGGATCGCAACCCGATCATTGATCTGATGGCCCGTGAGGGGATCCGAGCCCTTTTTGAGGCCCTACCGACGATCGCCGGAAATCCCGCTGATCGCGCCGCTCGCGCAAAGGCCCAATACGGGGCCTGGATGTGCGGAATGTGCCTGGCGGGGGCGGGCATGGCCCTGCACCACAAGCTCTGCCACACCTTGGGGGGCAGCTATGGCCTGCCCCATGCCGAGACCCACACGGTCATCCTGCCTCACGCCCTGGCCTACAACGCTCCCGCCGTGCCGGAGGCGATGGCCGCCCTCAGATTGGCCACGGGAAGTGACGACCCGGCGCTGGCCCTACAGGAGCTGTCGCGCAAGGCCGGCGGCCCGGTGCGTCTGAGCGACCTGGGTCTGGCGGAGGCCGACATCGACGGTGCGGTCGAGCGGGCCCTGGCCAACCCCTACTGGAATCCGAGGCCGCTGGAGGCCGGGCCTTTGCGCGAAACCCTGAGGCGCGCCTTCGCCGGCGAAGCGCCCGTTAGCCCCTAGGGCGCCCGCAGATGAGAGAGGAGAGGATCGTGTCAGAGGCTTCAGATCGGTCGGTCGCCTGGTTCGACAAGGCCAGGTCCGCCGAGATCGTCAACGGACGCATGGGGCCCGAAACGCCCGCGCGACTGCGCGAGGTGGTCTCGGTTTTCGTCAAACACCTGCACGCGGCCGTGGTGGAGTCGCGCCTGACCGAAGCCGAATGGATGGAGGGCATCCAGTTCCTGACCGCCGTGGGACACAAATGCACCGATTGGCGTCAGGAGTTCATCCTGCTGTCCGACGTGCTGGGCCTGTCCATGCTGGTCGATGCGGTGTCTCACGACCGACCCGAAGGCGCGACCGAGAACACGGTGCTGGGTCCTTTCTACGTCCCTTCCGCCCCGGCCTACCCCAAGGGAGGCGACATCTGTTTAGACGGGCAGGGCGAGCCGCTGCTGGTCACGGGGCAGGTTCGCAACGAGGCAGGCCAGCCCTTGGCCGGCGTCACGGTCGAGGTGTGGCAGACCAATGACGAGGGTTTTTACGACGTCCAGCAGCCGGGGGTTCAGCCCGAGAATAATCTGCGCGGCGTCTTCGTCACGGATGAGGAAGGCCAATACGCCTTCGTCAGCGTCAAGCCGCGGCATTATCCGATCCCCGATGACGGTCCGGTGGGCCAACTGCTGAGCGCACTTGGTCGACATCCCAATCGCCCGGCCCACATCCATTTCATCGTGCGCCAGGACGGATATGACCCGGTCACGACCCACATCTTTGCGCCGGATTGTCCCTATCTGGAGAGCGACCCGGTCTTTGGCGTCAAACCGTCTCTGATTGCTGAATTCCGGGACAGTCGCGACCAGAATCTGGCCAGGACCTATGGCCTGGAATCGCCGTTCTGGCACGTCGAGTGGGACTTTGTTCTCGTCGGGAAGGCTGACCGCTGACTTGGAATTATCGCCTAATTTCAATGCTTATGTCTGGATGAGCTCCGCATATGAAAGCGATAACCGGGGGTTATCGGGGCGCTGAAAATCGGATTGGTTCGAGCGTTCCGGCCCAGCTAGACTCGGTCTCATAGGTTAGCCTTTTGAGAAAGGCTCAGGACTCGTCGCAACCTCAGTTCTGTCCTTGCCGATGACGGTCCCTGTTCCGAACAGGGCCTGGGAACTCTTCGGCGCAGGACCCTGACTACGGCGTGTATCCGGCCTTCTTTTCTTTGGCGACGGGGCGGCCCGAAGGGTTGCGGGGCAGTTTTGGGGGACGGGTTTTCAGTGTCGATTACGCCATTAGCCGGAATCAGGATTCTCGATTTCAGCCACATACTGGCCGGTCCCTATTGCACGCGGCTGCTGGCGGATTTCGGCGCCGACGTCATCAAGGTCGAAAGTCGCACCCGTCCGGACATGACGGGGGCCTTGCGGCCCGGCGAGCAGGTCGAAGGGCGTCAGGATCGCCCCCCCCTGTTCCTGAACACCAACCGCAGCAAGCAGTCGATCACCCTAGACCTCAAAACTGAGGCCGGGCGCGAAATCGCAGCCCGACTGGCGGCCAGCGCCGATGTCGTGGTCGAGAATTTCAGCACCCGCGTCATGGGGCGACTGGGCCTGGACTACCCCAGCCTCAGCGCGGTCAATCCACAGCTCATCTATCTGAGCCTGTCCGGCTATGGGCACACCGGTCCTCGCAAGGACTGGACCAGCATGAACATGAACCTCCAGGCCCATTCGGGTCTGATGCTGGCGACCGGAGAAGCGGGCGGTCCGCCTGTCGCCATCTCCAACTCGTGGAACGACTATATGGGCGGCATCCACGGGGCCTTCGCCATCATCGAGGCCCTGGCTGAACGTCGCAAGACGGGGCATGGCGCCAACCTCGACGTCAGCCAATTCGAATGCAGCGTCGCCACCCTCGGCGGACTTCTGACGGCCTGTTCGGTCAATCAGAAGGCGGTTCCCCGCCCCGGCAATCGCTGTAGCCACCATGCGCCGCAAGGCCTTTATCGCTGTGCGGGCGAGGATGAATGGTGCGCGCTGGTGGTCGAGACCGATGGCCAGTGGCAGGCCCTCAAGACTCTGATCGGCCATCCCGAGCTCGAAGCGGCCGAGCTGAACGAGATCGAGGGGCGTCAGGCCGCAAGCCGGCGTCTGGATCAACTGATCGAAGCCTGGACCGAGAAACAGGACAGCCGGGCGCTGGACCAAGTCCTCAAGCAGGCAGGCGTCCCGGCGTCCCGCATGAACCGGATCGCCGACGTCATGGGCCTGGCCGAGGCCGCACGCGCCTTCCCGACCCTGGATGATCCTGACGACATCCCGCGCCGCGTTGCGGGCCTGCCCATCCGCTGGGATGGGCTGCGTTCGCAACTGCGACCTGCGCCGCGCGTCGGGGAACACACTGAAAGCGTCCTTGGCGACTGGCTGGGTCTCACACCCGCCGCGATCGAGGACTTGGACCGCGAGGGGGCCTTGCGGTGAACAGAGAGATCAAGATGAGCGACCCTGAGGACATTATCGGTCCCGAACTGAAGGCCTGGATCGGCCGCTCCATCGGACGCATTCCCATTCCGGAGCCGATTTCGGGCTCTGAGGTTCGCCGCTACATGCGCGCGACGGGGGACAACAACCCCCTGTGGTTCGATGACGACTTCGCCCGCGCGGCAGGCTATCGCGGGCGCGTCGTGCCCCCCATGGTCGTGCACGAGGTGTTTCGGCGCGTGGGCGGCGAGGGTGGCGAGTGGGCGGACCCCTGGATCAGCCTGCCCTTGCCGGAGGGCTATACGGACGCCCGCAACGCCGGCAGCGAGTCCGAATGGCTGCGCCCGGTCTATCTGAACGAGCCCCTTGGCGTGGAATGCCAGATCACCGGCATAAAGGCGCGCCAGGGCAAGAGCGGCGCCGTCACCATCTTCGCCGAGCGCGAGGAGCGCCTGGTCAATGGGGAGGGAGAAACCGTCTTCCGCCGCCTGCAAACCATGGCTCACCTGAAGCCCCAGCCCGCTGCGGCCAAGGGAGCGGCCTGAATGGCCCGGGTGCTGGACCTCACGACGGAGACGGGGGCCTATGCCGCCAGACTGCTGGTCGAGGCCGGACATGACGTGGTGCGGATCGAGCCGCCCCAGGGGGACAGCCTTCGTCGTCGTGGGCCCTTTCTGGAGGGGGCGCCGCCGCTGGAGGCCAGCGCAGATCATCACTTCCTGAACGCGGGCAAGCGCAGTCTGACCCTGGACCTGACCGTAGAGGCTGGTCGCCAGATCCTGTTGAGATTGGTCGAAGCCGCCGATCTGGTCGTCGCCAACCTGCCTCTGCCGATCAAGGTCAATGACCTGATGCAGGCCCGGCCGGGGCTGATCTTCATTGGCATCGAAGGTGACGGGCATGAACTGTGTACCGCGGCCCGCACAGGCATTTTGTCGATCACCGGCCAGCCGGGCGAGCGCCCCTCGGTCCCGGGCGCTCATGTCATCCAGGCTGTGGTGGCCTTGCACGTCGCCACCACGGCGTCCGCGGCTCTCTATGCGAAGGATCAGACGGCGCAGGGACAGAAGATCATCGTCTCCGAGGCGGAATGCCTGGTCGCCATGATGGAACAGGCCATGGTGACCTGGACCACGACGGGCAAGTCCACCGAACGCAAGGGTTATCGCGGGGCGGTCACCGCCGTGTCGGGAGCCTTTGCCTGTGCCGACGGCTACTGGATGCTCAGCGTGCCGCCATCGGGCGACGGCTGGTCGCGGTTTGTCGAATGGATGGGTGATCCGAGGCTGGGCCAGGATGGCGCCCTTGGCAGCGAAGCTTCGCGCAATGCCGAGAAGGAAAACATCCTCGAGACGATCGACCGCTGGTCCGCCTCGCAGCGGAAGCTCGATCTGGTCACCCAGGGCCAGGGCAGGCACATCCCGGCCACCCCGGTGAACACGCCCTTGGAACTGACCAATGATCCACAGCTGATCGGTCGGGGCTTCCTGCGGGACGTGGATCATCCGCTGCTGGGGACAATGCGGTTGCCGGTCGGGGCCATCGCCGCCCTGAGAGGCGCGGCCCCCGTGCGGGCCCCGGTCCTGGGCGAACACAGTCGAGAGATACTCTGCGAGCTTGGCTACTCCGACGAGGAGCGGCGCTCGCTCATGGAAACGGGGACAGTCTGATCATGGTCGAGCGTATTGAGTTCTCTCCCGCCAACCACCAGGGCCAGTGGCCGACCTTCGAAGAGGTGTCGGTCGGCGATGTCGTTGTCTCCGGAGCCTATGGCTCCGTCGATATCATCGACGTGGTCCGCTGGGCCGGGTTTCAGGAAAACTACGCCCAGCTTCACTATGATCGCGAATATGTGCGCACTGAAGCCGGCCTGCCGACCTTCATCGCCAGCGGGGCCTTCCGTGAATCCCTCATGGTGCGCCTCCTGACCGATTGGATGGGGCCTGCAGGACGTCTGGCCAAGCTGAAGACCCGCCAAACCTATTCGACCTTCGAGGGGGACAGTCTGCGTTTCACCGGCCGGGTGGTCGAGAAGTCGCAGAACGGCAGCGATCCCTGGCTGGTCTGCGAGATGGAAGGCTTCAACGGCGAGGATCGCCAGATCCTTCAGTCCACCTGCACCATACGTCTGGAAGCCGCCGCACAGGCGGACCCGTCATGACGGGCACACCCTGCGCCATCGTCGGCATCGGCGAGACCGAGGTCGCCCGACGCAGCGACCTGACAAGCGTTGAGTTGGGCCTGAAGGCCGCCATTGCCGCCATCCGCGACGCCGGGCTCCGCAACTCTGACATTGACGGGGTCATCACCCAGCAGACGCGCGCCAATCCCCAGGCCAACGCCTCGCCGCTTCTGTCCCAGCGGCTCGGCATTCAGCCCGCCTATGTCAACGACATCAGCCTCAGCGGGGGGGCCCCCTCGGCCATGGTAGCCAATGCGGTGGCGGCCATCAGTGCGGGGCTGTGCTCGGTCGTCCTGTGCGCCTCTGGCGGGGGCGATCAGCCATTGAGTCGCGAGGGCAGAGGACGCGGTCGCCTGTCCACCGGATGGGAAGACTTCATGAACCCCTTTGGCGCGGCGGCCGCTCCGGTCAGCTATGCCCTGGGCGCCCGCCGTCACATGCACGCCTATGGCACCACGTCTGAACAGTTCGGCGCCGTGGCGGTGGCCTGTCGCAAGCATGCCCAGCTCAATGCCAATGCGGTCATGCGCAAGCCCATGACCTTGGAGGATCACCAGTCCTCCCGTCTGTTGGCCGATCCCTATCGCCTGCTGGACTGCTGTGTTCCGGCCACTGGGGCAGGAGCCGTCATCGTCACCACGGCTGAGCGCGCCCGCGACTTGAAGCAAAGAAGCGTCGAGGTCGCCGGCATTGGTCAGTCCTCGATCTTTGCCACATTGGAACACGCCCAAGCCCTTGAAACCTCGGCGGCCAGGGGTGCGGCGGAACGCGCCTTTGCCATGGCGGGTCTGACACCCGCCGAGATCGATATGGCCCAGCTCTATGACCCCTTCACTTCGGTGGTTCTGGTCACGCTGGAAGACTATGGCTTCTGCGCCAAGGGCGAGGGCGGGGCCTTTGTCGAAGGCGGCAGGATCGAACTGGGCGGCCAGCTGCCGGTCAATACCCACGGCGGACTCCTGTCGCAGGGGCATCTCGGCGGGATCGCCCACGTCACCGAGGCCGTACGCCAGCTGAGGCATCAGGCCGACGAGCGACAGGTGGCCAAGGCTCGCACCGCCGTCGTCAGCAGCCAATGCGCCCAATTGGGCATGCACGTCTCGCTGATCCTGACCAATGAGAGGGTTCACTGATGTCCGACTTCAGGTTCGCTCCCATTGAGAATCCCGACACCGAGGCCCTATGGGCTGGCTTGAGGGACGGCAGACTGCTGATTCAGAAATGCAGCGCCTGCAACGCCCATCGCCATCCGCCTAGCCCCATCTGCCACCGTTGCAACGAAGGTGAGCATGAATGGGTCGAGGCCAGTGGTCGGGGCACGGTCTGGAGCCACAGCGTGGTCCACGAGCCGCTGGACGGCTGGCCAAGCGAGGTGCCCTACACCGTGGTCATCGTCACCTTGGAAGAGGGGGTGAAGATCGTCAGCAATCTGGTCGAAGGCTCGCACGAGGCGGTCCGCATCGGGGCCCCGGTTGAGCTGGCTGTCACCCAAGGGGCGGCGGGGGTGGCTTTGCCTCGGTTCAGGCTCGCTGACGCAGGATAAGGCGTCGGATTGACCGAATAAAAACTACAGGGATTACAGGGAGAAGAACGTGGCTATCTGTCTATCTCATTCGGGGGTGTCATCCTATGCCTCCGGTACTCGCTCTAACGAGATCTATGTCGGCACCACCGACGGCATTTCCCTGCTGAAGCGCGGCGGCGATGGTCAGTGGCAGGCGGTGGACCAGTTGTTGGGGGGCTATCACATCTGCTCCCTGTCGATTGAGCCGACGACCGGCGCCATGCTGGCCGGCACCCATAACGGCGGCTTTGCGGTGAGCACCGACCGGGGCGCGACCTGGGAGTTCCGCAACGAGGGTCTGGCCTCGCAGAACGTCTTCGCGGTGGCCAGCTCAACGGTCGGTGACGAGATCCGGGTCTATGCCGGGATCGAGCCCGCCCACCTCTATGTCAGCAAGGATATGGGCAAGACCTGGGTCGAGCTGGACGGCCTGCGCAAGGCGCCGAACATCGACGACTGGACCTTCCCGCCGCCGCCGCATGAGGCCCACGTCAAGCACATCATCTTTGATCCGGCTGACCCGGAGTGCATCTATGCCTGCGTCGAGCAGGGCGAGTTGCTGCGCTCAACGGATGGCGGCGCCACCTGGGAAGATATGCTGAGCCGCGCCGGCGTGGTGGACGAGGCCGAGGGAGACGCCCACCGCGTGGTCGTGCGCCCGTCGCATCCGAACGAGCTGTTCATGCCGACAGGCTTTGGCCTCTTCTTCAGCGATGACAAGGGCAAGACCTGGAAAAACATCAAGGAGCGCACGCCGTGGATCGGCTATCCGGACCCGATGGTCTATGACCCGAACCGCGAGAATGTCATGTTTGTCGCCGGTGGCCGTCGCAATCCCGGCTTCTGGATCGCCAAGCAGAACGCCAGCGCCAGCGTCGCCCGCACCACCGACGGCGGCGCCACCTGGGAACTGGCTATGAATGGCCTGCCGGAGACCTTCACCGCCAGCATCGAGGCCATGTGCCTGGATAGCTATGAGGGCGGCTGCTCGGTCTATCTGGGCACGACCGATGGCGATGTCTTCTGCAGCGACGATGACGGCCAGTCGTGGTCGAAGATCGTCAGCGGCCTGCCCCCGGTGTCCAAGGGTGTCCACTATATGCTGGTTCAGGGCAAGATGGGCGGGCCACCCCCGCAATAAGGGCCTGTTCAGGCAACGGGAAAGCGCGCCAGGGGGCAGTCCCTGGCGCTCTTTTCCTTGCGGACGTGAAAAAAAGACCGCGGCCTTCTGGGGCCGCGGCAAAGTCGGGGGAGAAGGTTGATCAGCCCGCGTGGGCCTTGTTGAGGAAGGCTATGGTCTGGCCATCCGCGATCTCGGCCGCCTCGGCCATAAAGGCCGGCGACTTGCGACGGGCAAAAGCGTGGCCGACGCCGTCGTGGCTGCTGATGGAGACCAGCGGATTGCCCGCCAGCGCCGCCTTGATCCGGGCCTGGCTGTCCGGCAGGCACAGGCTATCCTCGACCGGCAGGTGCAAGAGGACAGGGGCCATAAGATCGGTATGGCGGTCCAGAACCGCCTCGATGCCGACGCCATAATAGCTGACGGCCGGATAGGCGGCCTTGGTCGCCGTCAGATAAGCTAGCTTTCCGCCCATGCAGTAGCCGACCACGCCGACCCTGGCATCATCATCGGCGGACGAAGCCAGATAGTCGGCCGTCGCCAGGATGTCTGACACGGCTAGGTCTTCATCCAGTCCCTTCAGCAGGGCCATGCCGGTGTTGCGGTCTTCTTCGAGCGCCGGATTGAGCTCCCTAATGTTGCCCTGGCGGGCGAAAAGGTCCGGTACGGCCACGCGGAAACCCTGGCCGGCCAGCCAGTCCGCGACGGCCCGCATGGAGGCGTTTACCGCAAAGATCTCGTGCGCGATGACGAGGCCTGGCCCGCTGACGCCAGCCACATAGGCATTGAATCTGTAGCCGTCCGCGGCCGTTATCTGCACCGTGTCTGTCACGTTCAAATCCCCGTTTCTGAAATCGAACCAGACGCCACTTGGCCCAAGCCGGAAGCCTGAAACGAGTTAGAACTTCCTCAGACCAATAAGGCGCTCTTATGGGGATTGCGGCGTTCGCCGGACGGCGCTTGTCTAGCTTCCCGCTTTCCCCTAGTCTGGCTGTTAGTGGCTTGAATTCTTGTGTAAATGCTAAGTGCGGCTTCTTAGGGGGGGCTATGACGCGCATTGATCCCCAGAGGCTTTTACGCCTGGCTGTCCTGATCAAGGAAGGCAGCTTCCGGAAGGCGGCTGACACGCTCGGTATTACTCAACCGGCCCTGTCCCAGAGCATCGCGCAACTTGAAGATGAGGTGGGCGTCCAACTTATTACTCGCTCTGCGCGAGGCGTGCAGCCAACGGTATATGGTGAAGCCCTCTATGGCCACGCGCGGATCATTGACTCCGAACTGGTTCGCGCGACGCAGCAGATTCAGAACCTGTTTGCCGGCAGTTCAGGATCACTCCTGATCGGATCGCCCACGGGTGGCGGTATCTTCATTGTCGCCCAGGCCATATGCGGCTTTATGAGCGCGCGGTCCGACGTCAATATGCGCATCATCGAGAATGTGCAGGTCGAAGAACTGATCAGCCAGCTTCATGATCGAACGATCGATCTGGTCGTCTGTCCCAAGCTGCCCGAGATCGCTTTGCGGGGCGCCCGCGCCATCCGGCTTCTCCAAACAAAGCGTGTCCTGTGTGTTCGTAAAAATCACCCTATGGCGGACGACCTCAGCATTGAAAATCTCAAGGATTATTCGTTTGTCTGCCCGCCGGACGACATGGGCATCCTTTCAGATATCAAGTCTGTGTTCTCTCTGAGCGGTCAGCCCATTCCGTCCAGGTTGATCATCTCGAATTCCATATCCTTGGCCAAGGATATAGTTCTGAACTCAGATGCCTTTACGATCATATCGGATATTTCGGCGTTGAGAGAATCCGGGTCTGAACTCATCTGTAAGGAAATGCCTAGCAGCCGTAGTAGCTGGTACTATTTTGTCTGTCGGCCAGAATACATCGCCACAGAGCCTGTCCGGGCCTTTCTCGGCGAGTTCATCACTGTGTGTGAGCAGTGGGGACTGCCTGTTCACAGTGATGCGGTGCATTATCAAAAATTTGGTCGCGCGCCTCGGGATAGCAGTACCTCCCAAGAATAGTCTTCAAGTTTATTAAGCTATTAGCTAACCGATGACGAACCACTAGCAGCGCGAAATCGGTATCGCTTTTGATATTGCCATCTGCACGTCTCGGTTAGCCTGGCACCGGTCGACGTTACGGAAGAGAGGAGAGAGCAAGGCGGTGTGATGGTCTCGCTTGGACAATGGCTGGAAGCGACGCCAGTGCCTGGTCTGCTGATCTTTATGGCCATGATCGCCGCCGCAATCGGTGGCTCGCTCGCCCGGCGTTCGCGGGAGAAAGCAGGAGTCCGGTCCAGCGACGCCAAGGATAACGCGGACGGCTATATCGTCTCCGCCGTCCTGGGGTTGCCGGCGCTCCTGCTGGGCTTCACTTTTGCGCTGGCCGTCGACCGGTTTGAAACGAGGCGCGTTCTTGTGCTCCAGGAAGCAAAAGCATCGGCGCCGTCCATCTGTATGCCCAGCTTTTCGGCGAGCCGCACCGTTCGCGCATCTCGGAGATTCTGGGCGATTATGCCGATAATCGCGTGGAACTGGCCGTGGCTAGGCCGGACCAGAAGCAGGGCTGTTCGCTCAGAACGACCGGCTGCTGGTCGATCTCTGGTCGGCGACAGCGGCCGCGCACGACGCCGTAAAGACAACGGCTTTCTCAGTCGCGCTGCTCCAAGCGGTAAGTCAGATCATTGACCTCGACACGACACGCAAGAGCGCGCGCCTGGCCCGCGTGCCCACAATCGTGTTCGTGGTACTGGTGATCTACGTCGTCGTTACGGCCGGGATGCTTGGCTATGTGAGGGTGACATCGCAGGGCCTGGCTGCTGCAGGCTTTCTCTTCGCCCTGGTGACCATGTCGCTGATGCTCATTCTCGACATTGACCGTCCGGCGGGCGGAGCCATTCGCGAGTCACAGGCGCCAATGGTCGCTCTGAGCGAAACGTTGCGAACTCAGCCGCCGGGCACGTTCGACCGCTGGCGGAAGCCGCCTGGCTAACCAGTCCGCGGCGGCGCCAGCTCTGCTGCATGAGTTTTGCCCGTCCGCCCAAACTTGTCAGTGTAAACCCTCGCGTGAGCTATTGTTTCATCGCCTCAGCGATCAGTTCGATCGAACGCAGTCGCGCGTGATGCTCGTAGACATCCGAGACGATCATCACCTCGTCGACGCCCGTCTCGGCGACAAACTCTTGCAGCCCTGAACGCACAGTTTGCGCGGAGCCAACGACCGAACGGGCGAGCATGCGCGTGGCCTGGGCCCTTTCATGCGGCGACCAGTAGGTTTCGATATCGTCGATGGGCGGCCGGCTCAGGCCGCGTCGTCCGCTGAAGATGTCGGCGAAGGACATTTGCTGGGTGGTCGCTAGCCGCCTGGCTTCGGCGTCGGTGTCGGCTGCGATGACGTTGATCCCGGCCACCGCATAGGGCCGGGCGAGTTGCTCTGACGGCTTGAAACGGCTGCGGTAGAGGTCGAGGGCGGGCAAAAGCATGTCCGGCGCGAAGTGCGAGGCGAAGGCGTAGGGCAGGCCGAGCTCGGCCGCCAGCATCGCACCGAAATCGCTCGACCCCAGAATCCACAGGGGCACCTGCGTTCCGGCCGCCGGCACGGCCGCGATGCGCTGATCCGGCCCGGCCGGCGCGAAGAAGGCCTGAAGCTCGAGTACGTCCTGAGGAAAGCGGTCAGAGGCGTCAGGCGAGCGCCGCATCGCCCGTACCGCAATCTGGTCGGTGCCCGGCGCCCGGCCGAGCCCCAGGTCGATGCGCCCTGGGTAGAGCCGCTCCAGCGTGCCGAACTGTTCGGCGATGATGTAGGGCGCGTGGTTCGGCAGCATGATCCCGCCGGCGCCGACACGGATCGTCCTGGTGCCGCCGGCGATGTGGGCGATGACGATCGAGGTGGCGGCGCTGGCGATTCCCGCCATGTTATGGTGCTCGGCCACCCAGATGCGCTTGTAGCCCCATTCCTCCGCATGGGCTGCGAGATCGCGCGCATTATTGAGGGCGGCTCCGGCGTCGGTGTCCGGCGTGACGCGGACAAGCTCCAGCAGCGACAGCGCGCTCATTTCGACGCCGTCTCGGCAGCGGAACGCTCGATGGCGTCGATCGTCCCATGCAGCGCCACGGCGTCGCGGAAGCTGGGCGCAGCGCGCGTGCCCGAGCGGATGTCCTGCGCCACCAGAGCATAGAGCCGCGCGACATTGCGTGTGAGGGAATTGTCCGGCCAGCCTTCATAGGCCGAGGCAGGCGGCGTCAGCGGAGCGAGTTCGGTTGCATCACCGTTGGCGCCGCGGATCGACAGTTGCACGATCTGGGAATGGCCGGTGGCGCCGGTCACCTGAATGTCGCCTTCCGTGCCGTTGATCTCCCACAGCAAGTTGGTTCCGCGCGACATGCCGCCGCGATAATGGATCGAGACCGCCGCGCCGCTTTCAAGCGCGCCCTGGACGAGCACCTGGTCGGGGGAGGTCGCGGGGATGGTTTCGCCCGTGTCGGAGACGTGGGTCGCCCCGCGGCGGTTGATCAGGCGCGCGGACAGGTCGCCGAAATCTCCCAGCACCTCGCGCATGCCGGCCAGCGTGTGACCCAGAGGAATGGTCAGCACCGTCGCGCCATTGGCCTTGTCGTAGAGGTAGGCGTGGGCGGCGTCGGTCTGGCCGCCCCATTCGCCGCCGCTGCCCACCAGGGTCGTCGAGAGAACCTCGCCGACATAGCCGTCGGCGATGAGCTGGCGCAGATATTCCACCTCGGGCGCGACGCGCATCTGGGTGCCGATGGCCGCGACCGCGCCCTTGGCGTCGGCGAGATCAGCGAGTTCCCGCGCCTCCGCCAGGCCGTTGCCCAGCGGCCATTCGCAGTAGACGTGCTTGCCGGCGTTCAGCGCCGCCGTCACCAGTTCGTGGTGGTGCGGAACCTTGACGGTGACGACGACGAGGTCGACCTCGGGGGAGTTCACCAGCGCCTGCGCGTTCTCGAAGGCATGGGGCAGCCCGAAGGCGTTGGCGGCCTTGCGGGCGCTGCCCACGCTGGTGTTCGCCACCCCGACCACCTCATAGGCGTCCGGCAGCGCCTTCAGGGCGGGGATGTGGGCCGTCGCGGCCCAGTGAATGCCGGGGTTGAGGCCGATGAATCCAACGCGGATGGGCTTGTCAGTCATGAACTGGTCCGGACTTCTTACGTGAACAGGGAGGGCGGGGCGTGTCGGCAGTCGTGCCGCGGGCGAGGTAGCCGAAGGCCAGGATCTCCTCGATCAGCTCCGGGGTTGTGCCAAACTCGCCGGCCTTGTCGTGGACGAAGGCCGAGCCCAGCGCGCTCAAAAACAGCGCGGGTGCGGAAACCGACGGTCTGGCTGAGCCTTCGGCCTGGGCGCGTGAGAGAAACTCGTCCGTTATCGCGACGAGCGTCCGGCATGTAAGCGCCAAGGGCGATGTCTTGGCTTCGAAGGCGTCGATGAACGGTTGGGGCAGGCCGGTGAAGGCGCTGAGATAGTCCTTGAGCGCCACCATCCAGGCGCGCAGCGCGTTTTCTGCGCTCGGCATCGCCGAGGCTTCCTCACGTCCTGACAAGAGAGCCGCCTGCCGTTCGTGCAGAACTTCGCACAGCAGGTGCTCGCGGGTAGGAAAATGACGATAGAGCGTGCCGGGCCCGACGCTGGCCGACCGGGCGATCTCATCGAGCGAAGCATTGACGCCGCTGAGGGCGAAAGCCGCCTCGGCCGCCTTGAGGATCAGATCGCGGTTACGTCTGGCGTCTGCTCGCCTGGGGGCAACGTCTCGTCCCGCTTGCTCCGCTCTCGTTCCCATAGATCGCCAGATAATCGGAGAGAGCCTCCGTTTCAAGGCTTGTGCACAACATCGGCCGTCGTCGCCATGTCCCCTTCTGTTCCCTGCGGAAGCTCCCGTCGCAATTTCATCGAGGCTTGGAAACCGGTCATAGAGCGAAGGCTCCAAGACGCCGCGCAACGCGATCGGAATGTCGCGCTTGCGGCAGGGAGGCGGTAGTTCCGCGAGCATTTCGCGTGAGCATTTAGGGGCTGACGCCTGCGCATTCGTCTCTCCACCGGTCGCTTGCAAGGCGATGTTTCCAGTGGAGTTTTTGTGCGCAGTTCAAAGCCTGTATCCGTTTCTACAAGTTGTGAGCGGGGTAGGGCGGGCTCGGTGGCAGTTCAACTGCGGCTCTTGGCTAAAAGCAGACTTCGGCAAGGTTTGCGTTTATTCGTCGATCCCTGGTTCCCCAGGATTCCGCCTCGGGATAACGCTGGGCCAGACGGGAGGTCCAGTCCGCAGACTTCGGGCGAGCCTGCCGAGCTTCCCGGTGCCGCGCCAGGACGAGGGCGGCCGCTTCCTTGTGAGTTGGCTGGTCCAACAGGAGGCGCATGGCGGCCTCGAAATCCGGGTGGCTGGAGGCGTGGGCGAAGGCCCGGTCCAGGGCCTCGACGTCGTCAAAGTCGGGCAGGCGCGAGAGGTAGTCACGCAGGACCGGCGCCGACAGGTCGCGTTTGAAGAAACACTTTCGCCAAATCCCTGAACGACTGGGTGCCCTCTAAGCCGGTGAAGTAGACGTGACCGATCCGGTGTTCGCGGTAGAGAAGAAGCTCGATCCGGGCGTTCAGCGCCGCAAGATCGATTGACAGCGTGACGAGAAAGCTTCCGTTCCACGCATTGCCACATCTAGAGGCGGGTAGAACAGTCGAGAGGCGCGGCGTGCACTCAGTTGGCGCGCTCTAGGCGCTGTTAACTGTAGCATGTCAGTGTGATGTCTCTCGAGGTCATCAACTCAGCAAGACGGATTCCGCTCAAAGAAGCCACAGAACGTGGGATAGTTCAGGATTTATGCCGGTGGCATGGAGGCGGCATCAAGCCAGCGGAATAATGAACATCTGGCTATAGCCGTTCCGATCATCGCTGATGGGAAAGGCTACAAAGTCTGCGCCAGCGTCGTCATTGGCCTGGCGCACCACGTCGTTGAACTCAGCGGCCCGTTTAGGGTTGCCGACCAGCAAGAAGCCGCCGTTGTCCCGCCGAACTTGGTAGGCGGGTGACGCTTCCAAGAGAATGTCGAGAAGTCGCCCCATAGGCGAAATATGACCATCGCTCGGCGAACCATGCAAGCTAAGCAATGGAAGGTAACCCCTAAGGAGGGGCGCGTGAGTAGAACTACCTGAGTGTTTTCGCCGGTGACTGTGGCCGCGTCGCGGCCGGGTGTCATGTGTTGTCGCGGTGATCGTTCTGTGCGGGCGCAAGTTCAAGCACCATCGCGTCTTGAGCATCTTCACTCGGTCGGGACGCACCTTGGGTGTTTCCATTGCCCACACTGGACCCACACTGGAAAGGCCCGCTCCCGCCCCAATGCTCTCCGAGCATACTATATCGGTGTGTCGGCTGTCCGACCGCAAGCGAGCCAGCAGCCTATCGACGGCTGCGGGTGAGCCTTCAAAAATCTGTATAATAGGCCCTCGGCGTAGGCGAGCACGTCTATGAACTCGAGCCGATGCCCCAAGAATCTGCGACAGGTTTGGCGGTGCTGCATCGAGACCGTTGATCAGCTACAGTAGATCACTCGCTTCCCGCGCATAACCCCGGTCCTCCCTTTGCGTCAAGGCTAAGAGAGACGCGCGTTCTGCAATCTGACGTCACCTTTGCAAGCGCAACCCGTCGCCATCAGAGCAGAGTCGCGGCCGCGGCTTCGGAGGCATTGTTCTTAAGCGCAGCGGCAGCGCCCCAGCGATAGGCGACAGACAGGCCGATGAAGAGGATGAAAAGCATCGCAGCGGCGATGGCCAACGTTCAAGTTCGCTCTGTCGTTCGTGTTGTCCATGATCCGGTCCGGGCGCCCACTATCAGACAGGCCGGCGTCCTGAAACGCTTCAGGCTGCCGGCCGTCTGCACGAAGAAAGGAAAATGGGCGTCATCAAGCCAGGGGCAGGGCCGGTTTGATGACGGCCTCGCAGGGGCCGAAGCCGATGGAGACATAGCCGTCAGCCTTGGCGCTGGCCGAGAAGGCTATCAGGTCGCCGTCCTCGGCGAAGGTGCGCGCGCCGCCGGGGATCTCGACCGGCTCCGCCCCGCCGCGGGTGATCTCCATCAGAGAGCCGAAGCCCGAGCGTTCCGGGGCCGAGATGGTGCCCGATCCGAGCAGGTCGCCGGGTTTCAGGTTGCAGCCGTTCGAGGCGTGGTGGGTCACGATCTGGGCGACGGTCCAGTACATGTTGGTCGCCGGGCCTTCGCTGAGCTGCACGGGCGCGGCGCCGTCCTTGCGCATGGCCTCGCTGCTGATGGAGACCTTGAGATCGATCGACAGCGCGCCGCCCGCCTGATCCGCCTCGTCCCAGATGTAGGGCAGGGGCTTGGGATCGCCTTGCGGGCGCGCTTTCTGGGCCACGAAGAAGGGCGCCATGGCTTCGATGGTGATGACCCACGGCGAGATCGTCGACATGAAGTTCTTGGCCAGGAATGGGCCGAGGGGTTGGTATTCCCAGGCCTGGAAGTCGCGCGCGGACCAGTCGTTCAGCAGGCAGAAGCCGGCGACGTGGTTCAGGGCGTCCTCGATCCTGATCGGCTGGCCCAGTTCGTTGCCAGCGCCGACCCAGACGCCGATTTCCAGCTCGTAGTCCAGCCGTTTGGTCGGGCCGAACGACGGCGCATCGGCGGTCGGTGCCTTGGTCTGGCCGTTGGGCCGCACAACAGGCGTGCCGGACGGGCGGATTGACGAGGCGCGGCCGTGGTAGCCGATCGGGACGTGCTTGTAGTTGGGCAGCAGCGGGTTATCCGGACGGAACAGGGTGCCCACGTTCATCGCGTGGTGGATGCCGACGTAGAAGTCCGTGTAGTCGCCGATATGAGCGGGCAGGTGCATGGTGCAGTCTGCGGCGGGGTGCAGTAGGGGGCGGACCTTTGCGGCGTTCGCCTCGTCGGTCAGCAGCGCCGACACGGCGTGTCGCAGTCTCAAGCGCTGGTCGGCCGGCAGCCCCATATAGGCGTTCAGCGTCTTGGCCTCCAGCGCCTCGGCCGGCTGACCGGCCAGCAGGCCTGCGTTGAACGCGGCGCGGACGTCCAGGATGAAGTCGCCGATGGCGACGCCGATGCGCGCGTCGCCGCCCTTGGGCGAGAAGGCGCCCAGCGGCAGGTTTTGGACGGGGAAGTCGGCATGGCCGTTGGCGCCCTCAACCCAGCTTTTCAGGTCCGGGGCGTGGGTATGGTCGATTTCTGGACGGCTCACGAGTGGGGATTTCCTTTTTCGAAGTTGGACCAGACGTCGTCGTAGTCCAGCTGCATGGCGGGGCTTTCCATGGCGAAGTCGGTCGTGCGGATCACGGCGCGGCTCTCGAACATGAAGGCCATGGTGTTTTCCTGCTTGTGCGGCTTCAGGTCCGCATTGACGGCGGCGTTGTAGCTGGCCTGATCGGGGCCGTGGCCGCTCATTTGATTGTGCAGCGAGGCGCCGCCGGGCGAGAAGCCATCGGCCTTGGCGTCATAGGCGCCGGTGATCAGCCCCATGAACTCGCTCATGACGTTGCGGTGGAACCACGGCGGGCGGAAGGTGTGCTCGGCCACCATCCAGCGCGGCGGGAAGATGACGAAGTCGCAGTTGGCCGTGCCTGGCGTGTCGGTCGGGCTGGTCAGAACGGTGAAGATCGACGGATCCGGGTGGTCGAAGCTGACCGTGTTGATAGTGTTGAAGCGACGCAGGTCGTAGCGATAGGGGGCCAGGTTGCCGTGCCAGGCCACGACGTCGAATGGCGAGTGGTCCAAGGTCGTGGTCCACAGCCCGCCCTGGAACTTTTGAACCAGCTCGACCGGCTGGTCGACGTCCTCATAGGCCGCGACGGGCGTTTCGAAATCCCGAGGATTGGCCAGGCCGTTGGCGCCGATGGGGCCCAGATCCGGCAGGCGGAGCAGGGCGCCGTAGTTTTCGCAGATGTAGCCCCGCGCGCTGGCGCCCTTCAGCTCGACCCGCATGCGCACGCCGCGTGGAATGACCGCGATCTGCTGCGGCTCCAGGTCGATCACGCCGAACTCGGTGACGATGGTCAGCTCGCCCTGTTCAGGCACGATCAGCAGCTCGCCGTCGGCGTTGAAGAAGACGCGCTCCATGGAGCGGTTGCAGGCGTAGACGTGGATGCCGATGCCGCTGCCGGTCCCGACGTCGCCGTTGCCGCCATAGGTGACGATGCCGTCGATGAAATCGGTCGGCTCGCTTGGAATCGGCAGGGGATTCCAGCGCATGCGGTTGGGCGAGGGCGGCCGCTGGAACGGGGCCGTCTCCAGCCGGGTCTTGACCTCATAAGGCTTGAATGCCCCGTGGTTGGCCGAGGGCCGAAGGCGATAGAGCCAGCTGCGGAAATTGTGCAGGCGCGGCGCGGTGAAGGCCGTGCCGGACAACTGTTCGGCATAGAGACCGAAGGGGGTCTGTTGCGGCGAGTTCTGGCCGACGGGCAGGGCGCCTTCAATCGCCTCGGAGGCGAAATGGCTGCCGAAGCCGGTCAAATAGACGCGCTGGTTCGAGCCGTTGACGGCCCCGGACGGTGGGGTGGTCGAGGTCTGAACGTTCATGTGCATCCGTCCCTATTTAGTTTCATTTGAAACCAGTTTGACGCCGGCTCCTGAGGGTGTCAACTGTCGGTCATGAGCCCGACGCCCGATTTCCGCCTCGACGACTTCATCCCCTACCTCTTGTCCGTAGCGGCCAATGCGGTCAGCGACGCGGTGGCCGCTGCCTATCGGATATCGCATGACCTGAGCACGCCGGAATGGCGGCTGATCGCGGTCCTCGCCGAGGATGGCGGGCTGACGCCCCAGGCTATCGGGCGTCGCACGCGCATGGACAAGGTGACTGTCAGCCGGGCCTCGGTCAGCCTGCTGGAGCGCGGGTTCGTGCGTCGCGCCCCAAATCCGGTTGACCAGCGATCGCATATCCTGAGCCTGAGCGCCTCAGGCTTGAGCGTCTATCATGAGGTGGCGCCCCTGGCGCTGAGGGTTCAGGAGCAGATACTGGAGGGGTTCAGCCCCCAGGAGATCGAGTCGCTGTCGCGGCTTCTGGTTCGAGCCGAAGCCGCCGCCACGGTCTCTGACGAGAGTCGAAAAGCGACCCGCTGACGCATGAGGCGCAGGCTCACATTTATTTGAGCAGCTCGGACAAGGTCCTGGCGCAGGCCATGACATGCTGGCGGGACGCCTCGATATCGAGGTTGTTCAAGGCCACGACGCCGACGCTCGCTTCCACGCCCCCGAAAATGGCGCCCGGCATGACCACAGGGCTCGCCACGCCTACCGCCCCGGGCTGGAGCTCGCCGATCGAAATGCTGACCCCTTCGGCGCGGGCCCGGATGACGGGTTCGCTGTCGTCGGCGGACGGTGGACGGCTGGACAGGATGGCGTGGCCGGCGGCCCCGCGCGTCAGCGGATGGCGGCTGCCGACCTTATAGGTGACATGTAGGACGCTGGCGTCGGCGTCGACCACATCGATCGGCACGCAGTCCTGACCATCGGCGATGGAAATAAAGGCGGATGCCTTGGTTTTGTTGGATAAATCCTGGAGCAAAGGCCTTGCGATCGACCGCAGTTGCGGTGCGAAACGGGACGACAGCGGCAGGACGCCAGGGCCCAGGAAATACTTCCCCCCGGGCGCCTTCATCACCAGCCCGTGCAATTCCAGCGTCCGCACCAGCCGGTAGGTGATGGCGCGATGCAGGCCCATGCGCACGGCCAGCTCCGCGACGGTCAGGCCTTCCATGGCCTGCGATACGGCGTGCAGCGCCGTCAGCCCGCGGTCCAGAGTCTGGACCACGTTCGGGTCTTTTTCGGCCTCTTTGGCGGCGTTTCCGACAGTCGCCTGACGTGGAGCCATGCCGAGCGAATCCTTTCCTCTAGGGGCGTCTCGATGACCTAGCACGCCGCGGTGTTCGCGACGCATCCGACGCAAACCTCTTGACACCGTCCAGGCGATGCGTTCGATTTTAGAGCATACAAGCTCGATAAACGAGCATCTAGTCATGAAAGGGAGATCATGGACGGACACAACATGATCAGCGCTGACGCTAAATCGGCCGGATGCCCGTTCAGCGGCGCGGCGCCCGCTCCGGCTGTGGATGCGTCGGCGACGGCGCGGTGCCCGTTCGACGCGACTCCCGAGACCTTCGACATGTTCGAGGGGCCGTATCAGATCGATCCGGCTGAAGCCCTGCGGTGGTCCCGCGACCGCGAGCCGGTCTTCTTCAGCGAAAAGCTGGGCTACTGGATCGTCAGCCGATACGAGGACGTGAAGGCGGTGTTCCGCGACAACGTCACCTTCTCGCCGTCGATCGCGCTCGAGAAGATGACGCCCAACTCGGCCGAGGCGAACGCGGTCCTCAAGAAATACGACTACGGCATGAGCCGTACCCTGGTGAACGAGGACGAGCCGGCGCACATGCAGCGCCGCCGCGTCCTGATCGACTCCTTCCTGCCCGAGAACCTGATCCACCATGAGGACATGGTTCGTCGCGTGACCCGCGAATGCGTGGACCGTTTCATCGACAGCGGCGAGACCGACTTGGTCAAGTCGATGCTGTTCGAGGTCCCCCTGACGGTGGCGCTGCACTTCCTGGGCGTGCCCGAGGAAGACATGGAGACGCTGCGGAAATACTCGATCGCGCACGTGGTCAACACCTGGGGCCGGCCGACCGTCGATGAACAGGTCGCGGTGGCCGAAGCCGTAGGCAACTTCTGGAAATTCTCGGGCGAGGTGCTCGATAAGATGCGCAAGGATCCGTCGGGCAACGGCTGGATGGAGTATTCCCTCAGGGTGCAGAAGGAGATGCCGGAGGTCGTCACCGACTCCTATCTGCACTCGATGATGATGGCGGGCATCGTCGCTTCGCACGAAACCACGGCCCACGCCTCGGGCAACGCCTTCCGCCTGATGCTGGAGAACCGATCGGCCTGGGAAGCGATCTGCGCCAATCCCGCCC
Source organism: Brevundimonas guildfordensis (assembly GCF_014836405.1). Classification (GTDB taxonomy): domain Bacteria; phylum Pseudomonadota; class Alphaproteobacteria; order Caulobacterales; family Caulobacteraceae; genus Brevundimonas; species Brevundimonas guildfordensis. The sequence goes on from NZ_JACSQU010000001.1 coordinate 230,983, forward strand.
TGATCCCCAATGCGGTGGAGGAATGCCTGCGCTTGTCGGGCTCGGTCGTGGCCTGGCGTCGTCTGGCCTTGAAGCCGGCGGTGGTCGGCGGCGTGGAGATCCCCGAAGGCGCCAAGGTGATGGTCGTCCAGGCCTCGGCCAACCACGACGAACGCTTCTTCGAGAACGCCGACGTGCTGGACATCTATCGCGAGAACACCACCGATCACCTGACCTTCGGCTACGGCAGCCACCAGTGCATCGGCAAGAACCTGGCGCGGATGGAGATCCGCATCTTCTTCGAGGAACTGACCAAGCGTCTGCCGCACATGGAGATCGTGGCGGATCAGGAGTTCCACTACCTGCCGAACACCTCTTTCCGCGGCCCCGACAATCTGCTGGTGCGCTGGGATCCAGCCAAGAACCCCGAGCGCGCCAGCCCCGATCTGCTGGAAAGCCGTCTGCCGGTGAAGATCGGCCCGCCGTCCAAGCAGGACCTGACGCGCGAAATGGTCGTGGCGGGCATCGAACGCATCGGCGAGAACGTCCTGGGCGTCACGCTCAAGGACCCGAAGGGCGCGAGCCTGCCGCGCTGGAGCCCGGGGTCGCACATCGACTTCGAAATGGGCGACTACAGCCGAAAATATTCGCTGTGCAGCGAACCCTCGGCCGACACGCTGAACGTCGCCATTCTGCGCGAAGACAGAGGGCGCGGCGGATCGCTCTATTTCCACCAGAATCTGAAGGAAGGGCTGACGGTCCGCATTCGGGGGCCCAAGAACCACTTCCGCCTTAAGGAAGACGCCGCCAGCTACGCGTTGATCGCGGGGGGTATCGGCATTACTCCCATCATCGCCATGGCCGATCGCCTGAAAGCTCTGGGCAAGCCCTACCGCGTTCACTACGCTGGACGCGCCCGCGCCAACATGGCCCTGGTCGAGCGCCTGCTGCGCGACCACGGCGACGTCGCCACGCTTTACTGCGCCGACGAGCAGCGCCGCCTTAGCCTTGCCGAGTTGATCGACGCGCTGCCGCAGGACGGACACGTCTATGCCTGCGGCCCGGAGGAGCTTCTCGCCGAGCTTCAGTCCAGGATGGAGGCCGCGCCTGACCGTCTGCACGTCGAGCACTTCTCGGCCGTCGGCACGGGTTTGGATCCGGACAAGGAGACGGCCTTTGAGGTCGAGCTGGCCGACAGCGAGCGCACCCTTACGGTGGCGGCGCACGAAACCCTGCTGGACGCGCTCGAAGCCGCCGGCATCGATGTTCAGAGCGACTGCCGCGAAGGCCTGTGCGGCAGCTGTGAGGTCCGTCTGCTCGAGGGCGAGGCCGATCACAGGGACAAGGTTCTGACGGCGGCGGAGCGGGAAGAGGGCGGTCGCCTGATCTCGTGCTGCTCGCGAGCCCGCGATGGCGGGCGACTGGTGCTCGCCCTCTAAAAGGCGCGCGCCCAACAATAAGAAACTGACAACAAGTTCATCAAAAAGTGCGGCCGGTTCGCCGGGCCGGGGAGACCCTAGTGAAACGCGTTAATCTCATGGTGGCGAGCACAGTCGGCACCACATTGGAATGGTACGACTTCTTCGCCTTCGCCATGTGCGCGGTGCTGGTGTTCGACAAGCTCTTCTTCAGCGCGGCGGACCCCTTCATGGCCACGCTGCTGGCGCTGGGCACCTTCGCGGCGGGCTTTCTGGCCCGCCCGCTGGGCGGCGTCATCTTCGGCATTCTGGGCGATCGGATCGGCCGTAAGAAGGTTCTGGTCGTCAGCCTGCTGATGATGGGTTTCGGCACCTTCGCCGTCGGCCTGCTGCCCACCTACGCCACCATCGGTATAGCGGCGCCCATTTTGTTGCTGGTACTGCGCATCGTTCAGGGCATCGCCGTGGGCGGCGAGGCGACGGGCGCTATCCTGATCATCGCCGAATCCATGCCGTCGCGACAGCGCGCCTTCTGGACCAGCTTCACCATGTTCGCCGGCCCCCTGGCCAATGTGCTGGCCGCCGTCGTCATCCTGATCATCCAGCGCATGTTCGGCAGCGACGGCTTCCTGGAATGGGCCTGGCGCGTGCCCTTCTTCCTGTCGGCGCTTCTGATCTTCCTGGGCTTCTGGACCCGCCGCCGGGTCGAGGAATCTCCCGAGTTCGTCGAGCTGGCATCGAAGCGCGAGACGGTCGAACACGCGCCCCTGAAGGAAGCCTTCACCAGCCAGTGGCGTCGCATGCTGACAGCCTTTTTCCTGAAGGCGTCCGAGAACACCTTCCTCTACATCTTCAGCACCTTCCTCGTCCTGATGGCGACGACCTATCTGGGCTTCGAGCGCGGACCGGTGATGACCGCCCTGCTGTGGGCCTCGCTGTTCGAGGTTGGGGTCGTGCTCATCGCCGCCCTTGTCGCGGACCGCATCGGCCGTCGTCCTGTCCTGCTGGTCGGCTTGTTCCTATCGGCCATCACCAGCTTCGCCCTGTTCACGCTGAAGCCGGCGGAGACCACCCAGATGGAGCTGCAACTGTTCACCATGCTCTGCATGGGCTCGCACGGCATCATTCTGGGCGCCATGGCCGCCTTCATGGCTGAGCTGTTCCCGACCCGCATCCGCTTCACCGCCCTGTCGACTAGCTATCAACTGGCGTCGGTGGCGGGGGGCTCGATCGCTCCCATCTTGGGCGCGATCCTGCTGAAGGTGACCGGCAGCGGTCTCGCGGTCGCCGTCTATGCAGCCGTGATGTCCATTCCCGCGCTGATCGTGGTCTTCCGCACCCCGGAAACGCGAGACAACCCCGCGCTTGATGCGGTGGCTCCGGTAAGCCCGAGCGCTGCAGCCCACTGATCGCTGCTCGCCTTTTCCCCGATGGCCTCAGGGCGGTCGGGGAAGGGACGGCTCGCTCCAGCACAACGAATAAGAACGAGGAAACCCCTATGGCGACCACCTTCTGGCGGCGTGCGACTTCGTGCGCCCTGAGCCTCCTGGCCACCTGCGCCCTGACTCCCCTGGCTCACGCTCAGGACGGAGCGGCCCGGCCCGTCGTTTTCGCGCCCCTGCCTTACGACGACGACTTCTCCTATCTGGCCGACCCGGCGCTGCACACCACGCCCTGGGCGAGGCTGAAATACATCCCCGTCGGAGGGCAGGCCTATCTGACCCTAGGCGGGGAGGCGCGCCTGCGCACCGAAACCCGCGAGCACCTTAACTTCGGCCGCGGCGTCGAGGATGACGGGTTCGACTTCCAGCATCGTCTGCGACTGTGGGGAGACCTGAACCTGACGCCGAACCTGCGGGTCTATGGCGAAGTGCAGGCCACCGGCACTAACGGCGACAATGTCCCCACGCGCAACCCGGTCGATCATAACGACATCGAGGGCCACCAGCTCTTGGTCGAATACGCGGGTGACTATGGCGACGATGGCCGGTTCTTTATTCGCGGCGGGCGCCAGGAGATCGCGCTGGGCAAGGGTCGGCTTATCGATCCGCGCAATGGGCCCAACACCCGTCGGGCCTATGACGCCCTGCGCTTCCAGACGACGCGAGGCGACTGGCGTCTCGGCTTGATCGGCGGCCAGACGGTGCGGGACCTGGACGGCGCCTGGGCCAATGAGAGCAACAGCGACTTCAACTTCCTGACCGTTCACGCCGCGCGCAAGATGGACGGGGCTCTAGGCCAGGGGGAGATCGAGTTTGTTTACATCCATACCGACCAGGAGGCGGCGCGCGTTTCCGACTTCATCGGCGAGCGCGACACCTATTCGCTGCGCGTGGCCGCGAAGAAGGGCGCCCTTACCTATGACGTCGAAGCCATGCTGCAGGACGGCGAGACGGCTGCGGGCCAGGATGTCGAAGCCTGGTTCGTCGGCTTCGAGGGGGGCTATCAGCTGCCGGGAGCGTGGAAGCCGCGGATCGGCGCCCGCGTCGACGCCGGGTCGGGCGATGATGACGCCAGCGACGACAAGGCGCAGGGATTCGACGCCTTGTGGGGGCGAGGCCAATCGTTCACCACAGAGTTCGGCTATACCAACATGGTCCAGGCCGGTCTGAACCTGAACCTCAATCCGATCCCCAGGCTGAACGCGAACCTGGGCGTGACCACCCTGCGCCGTCTGTCGCGCGACGACGGCGTCTACAGCCTGGCCCCCGCCCTGATCCGGGGCGCCGACGAAGGGCAATCTCGCGACGTCGGCCTTCGCACCACGGCCCGCGTTGACTACGACTGGGACAGCCATCTCTCCACCGGCTTCATGGTCAACCATGTCTCTGCGGGCGACTTTCTGAAAGAAACCGGCGACGGAAAGGACCTATTCTACACGTCGGTCTTCGTCACTGCCCGTTTCTAGAGCGAAATCCCTTCGCTGCGTCGGAAAATGGCCTGGATCTAAACGGGCGACGAGGCTCGGCGCCAATGTCCGCACCACGTGCATTGCAGCCCTTGGTGCTGAAAGGCAGAACGGCCCAGGCGTCATTTAATGCGAGGCGGCCAGGCGGCCTGAGGAGGCTGCCTGGCTCAAATGGCGTCAGGCCGCGAGGATTTCGTCGGCCGGACCGAAGAACTCATAGTGAATGCGGTCCTCGGACACGCCGGCGGCCCGCAGGTCGGACACCCGGGCGCGGAGGAAGGGGCGCTGGCCGCACAGGTAGTAGTCCGCAGTCCCGCTAGGGGTCCAGGCCAGCACGTGCGCGCCCTGACGACCGCTCATCCGCGCGCCCGGGCGTCTCGGGGAGGACGGCTTCGATCTGGTGCATTGCGGCAATTGTATCATCGCGCCCGCCTGCGGCCTGACAGGCGCTCTGCACCAGGCCCTGGCCGCCTTTCTGACGGTGCTGGACGGTTACACTCTGGAGAGCCTGCTCGCCCAACGCCTGGACATAACCGGCCTGTTCGAGCGTGCTGGTCCGGTGGAACTTTCAGCCGAGAACCGCTGAGTTCGGGGTCAGCGTAGGGGACAAGTTGATGCGCGACCGCTGCCGCGAGCAAGCCGCGGGTCCAGCATCTTCATATGCTGGCCGCTTGGGATAGGACGATTCGATATCCGGTGGTTGCGACGCGATCTCATGCCGCTCGCGCGCGAGAGGGTTCCGTCACGGCAGCAGGCTGCCAGCGGCGGGACGATGGCCGCCGGCAGGTAGATTTTTAGGGCGTCTTAAAACTTGACCGTGACGCCAAAGTAATAGCGACGGCCCGCAGTATCGTAGGCCCCGTTGTAGTTGGCCAGGCGGCCGCTGAACACGTCGCCGGAAGGCAGGAAGGGGCTGACCTCGTCGAGCAGATTGTTGACCCCCGCGTACAAGCGAATTTCGCGCCCCCCGACGTCCAGGTCATAGCCCGCGTAGAGGTCGTGCTCCCACACCTCCGGAATGCGCAGGAACTGCGGGTATTCGGCGTCGGGCATGGTCTGCAGCAGCGCCTCGTACTGTTGCAGGCGGAAGCGGCTGTCGAGAGTGGGGCTCAGGTATTTGACCGTGTAACGGAGCCGGAAGTCGTTCAGGCGCCAGGACAGGGAGGCGCGGCCCCGGTAATCAAAGCTGCCCTGGGACAGGTCTCCGCGCTGGTCAGTGACGACTTCGCCCTCCAGTCCCTCGAACCGGTGCTTCTGCTTCAGGACATGGGAGCCGTCATACCGCAGGTCCCAACGTCCGGGGACGCCGATAGCATCCAGGTTGAAGCGGTATTGCAGGGCCACGTCGATGCCCGAGGATTCCAGCCCGGCGACGTTGAACTGCCGTTGGGTCAGCGATGAGATCTGGCCGTCGTTCTGGTTGCGGCTGACGTCCGCGCAGAAGGGATTGTCGGCGATCGACCGGTCGCTGTCGTAGCACTGAATGAGGATGTCCTCATTCGCGTACTGGGTGATCGCGTCCTTGATGTCGATGGCGTAGTAATCGACGGAGAGTGTCAGCCGGGGAATGAAGCTGGGCGTATAGACGGCCCCCAGGGTCAGGGTGTCCGCCGTCTCTTCTTTCAGGTCCAGATTGCCGCCATTGGGGCTGTAGACCGAGGAGCCCGACTGGCGATAGCGTACCGTATTGCCCTGGTTCAGCGCCTCCGCGAAGGCGGCCTGAATGCCGACCTCTTCGCGGCAGCGCTCGGCGATCCGGCCAGCCGTTACGGGCGTCACATTGCTGCAGATGTCGCTGACGGTATCGAAATCCCCGCGCGGAGGCGAGAACAGTTCGGCGATGTCGGGCGCGCGTTGCGAGCGGGCGGTCTGGGCGCGGAAACGCAGATCGGTGTTGGGCGCCCACTGCAGGCCGGCCCGATAACTGAACACCGTGCCGACATTGGCGATGTCGTAGTCGGCCAGACGCACCGAAGCGTCCAAGCTCAGCATGCGCGCGAACGGCAGGTCGGCCAGGATCGGGACCGACACCTCGGCGAAGCCCTCGATCGCCGAGATCTCGCCGTCGAAGTCGGGCACGGGGTTGCCTGAGGTCCCGCCCAGGTTCGATAGGCGGTCGCCGCGGAGGCTCTGGCTGTCCTTGCGATAGTCGGCGCCCAAGGCCGCGCTTAAAGGCCCGGCGGGCAATTGCATCACGGAGCCGGCCATAAAGGCCTGCAGGGTGTGCTGTTCGATCGTCACCTGCTGGTGCAGATCGGCGCGGATATAGTCGGCGGCTTCAGCCGTGATGGCGCCTTCGCCGAACAGATTGACCGGCACGCAGCCGGCCGCGCGCGCCGCCGCATCGGCGCAACGGATGGCGCCGTCGGGACCGCGTTCGGCGTTGAGGCCGTGGCGCAGAGCCAGGCCGTTGATCTCATTACGGCGGTGCTGCTCCTGTTCGTAGCGGCCGTAGCCGGCCGTAGCCTCCCAGGTCCAGTCGCCCCAGGCGTCGCCACGCAGGCCGACCCAGCTGCGTAGAGTGTCGCGCCGGTTTGTCGTGTCGCGGTAGCCGACCTCGTTGAAGCGGCGCGCCCAGGCGATGCCCTGGGTGCTGGCTGACAGGTTGTTGGCGAACACATCGTAGGGAACGGTCGGGTTGCAGTCGCCCAGATCAGCGCGGCGACAGGGAATGCGGCCGAGCGTCTCGTCGGTCTGCAGGCCGGTGTCGGGATCGAACACGGACACGGTCGAGTTGAAGGTCAGGCCGACCGGCTCGCGACGCTCCTGAGTGTCGACCCGCGAATACTGCAGCTGTCCGAACAGGTTGAGGTTAGGACGAAGGTCGTAATCGGCCTTGGCCGCGAGCAGGTAGCGCTCGCGCGGCAGGATCAGGGAGCGATGCTTACGCTGGTTATAGCCGTCGCGGTTGGCCAGGAAGTAGCCGGTGTTGCCGTCGTCCCTCTGGCCCGGCAGGACCGGCGCGCCGGTCTGGGTGTTGGGGCCGAGCGGAACCAGGCCGCCGCCCTCATAGAAGCGGCGCTGCGCGGAGTTGGCGCCGTAGAAGACGCCGCCGGCCGTGTTGCCGCTGAGGTCGCGATAGGCGTTGGGCGGGAAGGACGAGGCGGGCTGATAGTCGCTGATCAGCACGCCGTTTGCGTCAGTGTAGAGCGTCTCGAACTCATTGCGCCCTAGTTCGGCGTTATAGGCATAGCTGGCCTGGCGGGTGGCCCAGTCGCGATCGGCGGCGCGGATGCCGTGATCGCGGTCATAGGTGCCGCTGAGGGCGAAATAGCCGCGCTTGTCGGCGAAGTTCTTGCCCCACAGGATTTCATAGGTCTGTTCCTCGCCGTCGCCTTCCTCGGACACGCCGGCGCGGGCGCGGACCGACAGACCGGTGTCGCGCGTGGTGATGATGTTCACCACCCCGGCCACCGCATCCGAGCCGTAGACGGACGACGCGCCGCCGGTGATGATCTCGACCCGGTCCACGAAACTGGAGGGGATGGTGCTGGTGCTGACCCGGTTGGCGTTGGCGCTGTTGGACACGGTGCGGCGGCCGTCGATCAGCACCAGGGTGCGGTTGTCGCCCAGGTTACGCAGCTGGATGGCGCTGAGGCCTGAGTTCTGGACGTTCCCGGCCACGGTGCTGTCGTTGAGGGTTGAGGTCGCGGCGGGCAGGTCCGCGAGCATTTCGCTCAGCTCAGTCGTGCCCGATTCCTGCAGATCATCGGCGCTGACGCCGACAACCGGCGTCGGGGTGTCGAAGGTCGAGCGACGAATGCGGCTGCCGGTGACGACGATGTCGCCTACGGCTGAGGCCTCGGACGAGAGGGCGGTGTCGGGAAACGTCTCGGCTTGCGCCTGATCCTCCCGGAAGATGCGCACGGTGTTGGCGTTGACGAAGCGGTGCTTGAAACCTGATCCGGCCAACAGTCGAACCAGGGCTTCTTCCGGCGTGAGGCGCTCGTTGATGGCGGGCGCGCGTTGCTGGCGCAGGGCCGGGTCGGTGTAGATCAATTGCACGCCGGTCAGCCGCGGCAGTTGCTGCAGACTGTCATGCAGGCTTTGCGCCGACAGCACGATCGAATGGCGCTCCTGCTCCAGCGCCAGAACCGGCGTCGCGCCCATGGCGGCCAGCGACAGGGCGGACGCCAAAAGAATGGCTTTTCTGTTTAACATGTTTCGCTCCCCAAATTCGGCTTCTATGGCGCCGTCCGCAAAGCGTAGGCGGCGACATGAGCCGTTATATTTTTGGACGCGCGGCCCCGGGCGATGCGAACCCGGGGCCGCGAATTTTACTGGGCTTGCCCCGCGAGGATGGGGGCGGCGAAGCCCGACATCCCGCCGTTGTCATGGGCGATGCCGGGCGCATAGGCCACGCGCCAGCCGAACTTGACCCCGCTGCGCTCCGCCCCGGCCTGACCGGCGGCATGGAAGGCCTGGCCTCGGGCCAGGCGATGCGGACCCTGGGCGTCGGCGTTTTGGCCGTGCGGCAGGCTGGGGTGGGCGGGATCCGTGTCGGCCGTGCCTAGCAGCAGCACCAGCGGCTTCTGCAGAGCCGCCTCTAGCCCCGCTTCATCGACGGGCGCCCCTTCCAGGCCGAAGGGATATGCCTGGTCCAAGTCTGGGAAGGCGTAGGAGCCTGCATTGGCGGCGATCGCCACGCGATAGCGGGCCTCAGGGGTCAAGAGGACGAAGCGGTGCACGAACTGGGCGCCGGCGGAATGGCCATAGAGGCCGTAGCCTTCGACCTGACTGCCAGAGCGTCGCTTCAGATCGTCGAACAGCGGCTCGATCGCCGAGAAGCTCCACAGCGGGCGAGGGCGCAGCGCGCCCTGTTTGTCGCGGAAATAGCCGTGGTTGTAGGCGTTGGCGCCGGGGAAGCGTTCGGCGTCGAACTCGGGCACGGCCAGGATGAAGCCATGCTGCTCAGCCAGGTCGCGCCATTCGTCGCGATAGCGATCCGCGTCGCGGCCACGCCCGTGCATGACGATCACGATCGGCGTGGCGGGGCCGACGTTCTCGGGCGCATGGGTCCAAACGCGCAGCGCCGGTCCCGACCAGCCGTCGAACACAAACCGACCGTCGCCGGGCGCTAGCCGCTCGCTGTCCGAGGGCACCACCGTTCCCGAAGGCGCTTCTGCCAGCGCCGCGCCCGCAGGCGTCATGGCCAGCGTCGCAATCCCGAGCATTGCCGCCGCCGCCCAGGTCGTCATCCCCTCAAGCTTCATTTCCGCTTCCTTCCGATGTGGTCGGCCCCTCGACAGGCGCCTTGTAGGGACTCGACGCTGAAGCGCGCCGAAGGCGAACCTGCCGCTGTTCGGTTCGCCTTCGGCCTCGGCGAGCGTCCCTCTACCTACAAGCGTCACAAGGCCAGGGGAGCTTCGCCTTAATCATGATCAACGCCGCCGTTCGCCGCATCGACTACGACCCCCTCGGACCGGTCGAACTGGACGCCGACTGCCTGCATGGCCCGCAAGCCGAGCGCGCACGCACGAATTTCGATCTCAGCCAGACCCGGGTATCGGACCTGCCGGAATTGATCATGGCCCTGGCCGAGGTGAAGAAGGCCGCCGCCCTCACGCACCGCGAGACCGAAGGCCTGTCGCCTGAAGTCGCCGGCGCCATCGTCGGGGCTTGTGACGAACTGATCGCCGGGGCGCATCACGCCGCCTTTGACCTGGACGTCTGCCAAGGCGGGGCGGGGACATCCACCAATATGGCGGCCAACGAGATCATCGCCAACCTGGCGCTTCTGCGCCTGGGCCTGACGCCCGGCGCTTACGACGTCATCCACCCCAACGACCACGTGAACCGCGGTCAATCCACCAACGACGTCTACGCCACGGCGATCCGCCTGGCCGCCTACCGCCAGGGACAGACGCTGGCCGCCGCGCTCGACCGCCTGGCCGAGGCCTTCGCCGCCAAGGCCGAAGCCTTCAGCCACCTGCCCAAGCTCGGCCGAACCCAGCTTCAGGACGCCGTGCCGATGACGCTGGGCCAGGAGTTCGCCGCCTTCGCCGCCGCTACACGCGACGACGCGGCGCGCCTGCGCCAGGTGTCCTCGGAACTGCTGACGGTCAATCTTGGGGGCACGGCGATCGGGACGGGACTGGGCGCCGATGCGGCCTATCGGACGCGGGTGACGGCGTGTCTAGCCGAGGTGACGGGCCTGCCGGTCACGGCTGCGGATGATCTGATCGCCGCAACGTCGGACACTGGCGTGTTCGTGCTCTACAGCGGCATGCTGAAGCGGGTCGCCGCCAAGATGTCGAAAATCGCCAGCGACCTGCGGCTGCTGTCGAGCGGGCCGCGTGGAGGGATAGGCGAAATTCATCTGCCAAAGCGCCAGCCGGGCTCGTCCATCATGCCCGGGAAGGTCAATCCGGTGATACCCGAGGCGATCAACTGTCTGGCGTTTCGCGTGTTCGGCTGCGACGCCGCCGTAACCTTTGCGGCCGAAGGCGGCCAACTCCAGCTTAACGCCTTCGAGCCGGTGATTATCTGGTCCCTGCACGAGGCGGCCACGCTGCTGACACGTGGCGCGGACGCCCTGCGCCTGCACTGCGTCGACGGCATCGTCGCCGATCCGGTCCGCTGTGGTCAGAACCTGGCGCAAAGCACGGCTCTGGCGGCCGAATTGGTGCCGCATCTCGGCTATGTCCGCGCCGCCGAGATCGCCCAGCATGCCCAGGAAAGCGGCGATCTGATCGCCTCCGTGCGGCTGCTGGCGCCTGACTGGAGCGAATTTATCGCCCAAAAGGCGTCCGCCGATTTCGCATTGCCTCATCCGTAGCGTCTTACTGATAGAGGCGGTCGGGAGAGGGCGTGTTGAGGACGGAGCTGGACATGACCCCGAACAGGAGCGAGCCCGCGCGCGCATCTGATCCTGACGCCGTGGCGGGGCCGGGCCAGATCGACGCCGCGCTCCTGCGTCGCTATGAAGGAGCGCTGCGCGATTTCTTCGGACGCCGCGTCTATTCGCGTGACGAGGTAGATGACCTGGTTCAGGAGGCGTTTGCCCGACTGATCGAGTCGGGCGAACGCCGCGACGTTGAATATCCAGCCGCCTATCTCTTTCGTATCGCCAGCAATCTGATTCATGACCGGGGACGGCGTCGCGCCCGCAGTCCTGTGCAGGCCGAACTGGACGTCGACGACGTCGCCCTAGCGGTGCCCCCTGAGCAGGAAAACCGACGGCGGCTCGAGGACCTGCAGGCGACCCTGAACATCGTGCTGGATCAGTTGCCGGCCAAGTGCCGCGACGTCTTCGTCATGCGGCGGTTCAAGAACATGACCACGCCGGAGATCGCCGGCGCGCTCGGCATCAGTCATCGCATGGTCCAGAAATACATGTCGCGGGCTCTTCTCGCCCTGCATGAAGCGGTGAGCGAACAGGGCCGCGGCCGGGAGGACTGGCTATGAGGCGCAGCATTGACCCCCGCCCGACCCCTGCCGAGGAGATGGTCGATCGCATCGTCGCGGCAGACTTCGGCTCCGGGCCTCTAGAGGAGCGACAGGCGCTGGAACGCCTGCGCCGTGAGGGGCCGGAGCAGATTGCTTTGCATGACGAGATCATGGCGTTGTGGGGCGACCTCGGCCAGTTGGAGCCGCCTCGCCTGTCGTCCAGGCAGCCGACGCGCGGGCGGCAAAATTGGCGGCTGATCGCCGCGTCCGTTCTGCTGCCGATCCTGGCCGCTACGGCCCTGTTTCTGGCGCACGACGCCTTCGGCGACCGCGGCGCGACCCTGATGAGCACAGGAGCGGACGAACGCCGCATCGTGACTCTGGCGGACGGATCGACCGTCAGCCTGAGCCCCCACACCGTAGTGCGCGCAGCCTTGGGACGTGATCAACGCCTGCTGGAACTGGAGCAGGGCGAGGCCCTGTTCGATGTCGCCCATGACGCCCGGCGGCCGTTCCTCGTCGACGTGGGCAGCGGCCAGGTGCGGGCCATCGGCACGCGCTTCAACATCCGCAAGGGTGAGGATGTGGTGGTCACTGTGGTCGAGGGCGTCGTCCGCGTGACGGCTGGCGATCAGGACGGCAACGCCAAGCTGCAGCTGTCCCAGGTCGCCAGCGCCGGTCATCAGGTGCACCTCGGCAAGCGTCGAGACGCGGGCGCTGCCCAAGCAGGCGGCGCCTACCTTTCACCCGCCCGAAAGGTCGACGCCGAACGCTACGCCAGCTGGGTCAACGGCATGCTGCAGTTCGAGGGCGAACCGCTGTCGCAGGTGATCGACGAGCTGAACCGCTATTCGTCGCACAAGATCCGCCTGCCGGATGCATCCATGGCCGATATTCCCATCTACGGCATGCTGCACATCGGCGACGCCGAAGGGCTGCGGGCTCTGGTGGAAGATCTGGAGCGCGGTGACCGGCGACGAAATAGACCGGCGTCGTCAGCTCCCTAGGGTTCCCGTCGCGCTGTCTGACGGCGCTCCCCTCCCAAATCGTCCGTCTCATCGAACCGCGAGCCGGTTGAGCCCTGCCGCTCGCCTCGCGCCGCCCATCGTGTCTGGAGTTTGTCGTCATGCCCCGCAATCTTACCTTCGTCATCCTGATCGGGATGCTGCTCGGCGTCGTCGCCGGCTTCTTCTGTCATCAGGTCTTGGGCGATGCCGGGGCGGCGGAGCGGGTCGCCAGCTATTTTTCGATCGTGTCCGACATTTTCCTGAAGATGATCAAGATGATCATCGCGCCTCTAGTATTCGCCACCCTGGTGGCGGGCGTGGCGCGCATGGGCGACGGGCGCGCCATCGGGCGCATCGGCGCCAAGACGCTCGGTTGGTTCATGGGCGCCAGCCTGGCGTCCCTCGCCCTGGGCATGGTGCTGGTGAACCTATTGCAGCCCGGCCGCGGGCTGGACCTGCCGCTGCCGACCGAAGACGCAGGCGCCGTGACCGCCAAGACGCCGGATCTCGCCGCCTTCCTGGTGGACATCGTGCCGGCCTCCATCGTCGAAGCGATGGCCACCAACTCCATCCTGCAGATTGTCGTCTTTGCTCTGTTCTTCGGCGTCGGCCTGGCCGCGATCGGCGACGCCGGCAGGCCGCTCGTTCGGGCCGTTGATGCCGTCGCCGAGGTCATGCTGAAAGTCACTGGCTACGTCATGCTGACCGCCCCGTTGGCCGTCTTCGCCGCCATCGCGGCGGTTATCACGACCGAAGGTCTCGGCGTGCTGCTCGTGTTCGGCAAATTCATCGGCCAGTTCTATATCGGGCTGGGCCTTTTGTGGGCGTTGCTGATCCTGGCCGGCTTTCTGGTCCTGGGGCGGGCGATCATGCCGCTCATGCGCGCCATTCGCGGTCCGTTGATGCTGGCCTTTTCAACGGCCTCTTCCGAAGCCGCCTATCCCCGGACGCTGGAACGCCTCGTGGAAACAGGCGTGCCGCGCCGTATCGCAGGGTTCGTCCTGCCGCTCGGCTACAGCTTCAATCTCGACGGCTCGATGATGTACGCGACCTTCGCCATCCTGTTCATCGCCCAGGCCTACGGCATCGACCTGTCGTTAGGGGAACAGATCGCCATGCTGCTGGTGCTGATGGTGACGAGCAAGGGCGTGGCCGGGGTGCCTCGCGCCTCCCTGGTCGTCGTGGCCGCCACCCTGGTTCAGTTCGGCCTGCCCGAGGCCGGGCTTCTGCTTGTGCTGGGCATCGATCAGTTCCTCGACATGGGCCGCAGCGCCACCAACGTGGTGGGCAACGCCGTGGCCGCCGGCGTCATCGCCAAATGGGAGCAGGCCCACACCGACCTCGCCAATCAACCGTCGGACATCCATGATGTCGCGGCGAAAGGGGAGGCGACTCCGGCTCCGGAAGTCGCGGTCGCCAGCGCTGCGTCCGCTCCCTCATAGATGTATCAGCCTTCTTGGGTCCGTCCTGCTTCCCGCAGCGGCGCACAAGCGACTCGGCCTATCTCTGGGCGCACCCTGGCCGAGTCGCTTCCTCATCCAGATCGAGGGATTGCCTGGTGTTGGAAGCGGCCGTGGCGAAGCCTCGAGGGGAGGCGTCTTGCCCTGTTCACGCCGCTCGAGCGCGGCGGTGCGATAGGACGGAAACCTTGGCGGCGCGCATGACGCCGCCAAGCGAGCGATCGGGAGTGCGCCTTACGACGCGCGGTTCCTTGGACGCATCTAATCGATCGCAAAGGTGTGCTGACTGTCGAACCGCAATGCCGATGTCAGGGCGAGCGGGGTCGGCCCGGGACCCGTTGAGTCTCGCAAGTCTTAAAAGGACGTCAGGCGGCGCCGGCAGGACGTCGCCGCCTGACCGGGAGAACAGCCGGAGGGATGCGGCGTTCTTCCCAACTTGGGGCCGGCCTATCGACGGAGGGTGATGCCGACGTAGAAGGTGCGGCCGATCACGTCATAGGTGCCGGCCTGATAGCCGAATTCGAAGTTTGCGCCGCCGGCTACTGCACCCGGAGCACGTTCGGCGCCTCGTCGAAGGCGTTACGCAGACCTCCGTAGAGAGAAACGCGTTCGTTGAGTTGATAGGCAGCCGAACGGTCGGTGTAGAAGACGTGGTCGGCTTCCTACACGTCGTAAAGTTCCGGCGTCACATGGCGTCCCGGGCTCATGAAGTGGCGCAGAGTCCAGTTGGCGCTCCAGGGCCCTGAGGACCAGGTGGTGCGGACGGCGTCCTTCCATTCGGGTGAGCCGAACAGACCCGTCGTCTCTTCGACGCCATCGCGCGCGGAGAGCATCCGGCGTGGGACCTGTCAGTCCAGATGATGCCCTACGACGAGGCGGCGACCTATCGCTTCAACCCCCTCGACCTGACCAAGACCTTGGTCGCAGAAGGACTGTCCGCTGATCCCAGTCGCCACGATGACGCTGAATCGCAACCGGCAATTTCTTCGCCCAGATTGATCAGGCTGCCGGCCGGGGAGGTTTTGCGCATCTCCTTCTGGCGGTTGCGGTCAGGCGCGCCGGATGACGGCGCGACGTTGTTCAATTTCGGTCAGATGCTACGGTGCGGCGTAGGCTGCGAAGAAAGACACGCCCAGTGGCAGATGAGATCTTCGACGACGAGCCAGGCAATCCGGCGCATCACGAGGGATCCCGCGCGCCCCTGCCGAAGCTGTCGCCTCTCCAACGCAGCCGGTTCGGCGGCACGGAGCGCCGCCATGAGCCTCCCATCGACGAAGATGCGCCCGTGTCGCGGGATGACCTCGTCAAAGGCCCTGAAGAGGTGCTTGAGGACCATCAGGCTCATGTGAACTGGCGGGTGTTGCTGATCTCGTCGGCGGTGATCCTTTCCTTTTCGCTGTGGGCGATGCTTATGCCCGGCGAGGCGCGCGCCGCGATGAAGGCGGTCGTCGGATGGATATCGACCAACCTCGGCTGGTACTATGTGCTGACGGTCACCATCGTCGTCGGCTTTGTCCTCTGGGTCGCCTTCTCCAAGGAAGGCGACGTGCGGCTGGGGCCCGATCAATCGCGGCCGCAGTACAAGCTCGTGACCTGGGTGGCGATGCTGTTCGCCGCGGGGGTCGGCATCGACATGCTGTTCTACTCGGTCACAGGCCCGGTCGTGCAGTATTTGCAACCGCCGTCCGGCGCGGGTGGTACGGCCTTGGCGCGACAGGAAGCGGTCGTCTGGACCATGTTCCACTACGGCATTGCCGGCTGGTCAATGTATGCGCTTCTCGGCATGGCGATGGGGTATTTCGCCTATCGGTGGGGGATGCCGCTGTCGATCCGCGCCGCGCTTTATCCGCTGTTCGGAAAGCGTGTGCGCGGCGCCCTGGGCGACGGCATCAGCATCATCGCCCTGGTCGGGACGGTGTTCGGCGTGGCCACATCCATGGGCATCGGCGTGGTGTTGCTGAGCGTGGGCTTCTCGCTGCTGTTCGGCCTGGAGCAAGGTCTTGCATTGCAGATCGCCCTGGTAGCGGTCGCGGTCGCCCTGACCATTGCGGCCACGACCTCAGGGGTGGATCGAGGCATCCGCTGGATTTCGGAGCTGAACCTGTGGAGCGCTGCGGCGATGATGCTCTACATTCTGTTCACCGGTCAGACCGCCTTCCTGTTGAACGCCCTGGTGGAGAACATCGGACGGTTCCTGGTCACCCTGCCAGAACGCACATTGCAGACCTTTGCCTATGAGCCTGGCGGCGCAGAATGGATGGGCGGCTGGACGCTCTTCTTCTGGGCCTTCTGGCTGGCCTGGGGGCCGTTTGTTGGCGTCTTCCTCGCCCGCATATCGCGTGGTCGAACCTTGCGTGAGTTCGTGATCGCGGCGATCACGGCGCCCGTCCTCTGCGACTTCATCATCGTCTCCTTCTTCGGCAACTCTGCGCTGTTTGAAGTTCTTCAGGGCAATACGGCGTTCGCCAAGTTGGCGGCCGAAAGCCCGGAAGAGGGGTGGTATGCGCTGCTGGCCATGTTCCCCGCGCCGATGTTCCTGATCGGCCTGGCGACGCTCTCGGGCCTGCTGTTCTATCTCACCAGCGCGAACTCCGGGGCGATGGTGACCTCGAACTTCTCGACGTCGATCCCCGATCCCTCGCACGACGGTCCGAAATGGCTGCGCATCTTCTGGGCGGTGCTGACGGCGCTTTTGGCCATCGCCATGCTGCTGGCTGGGGGTGTGACGACGATGGAGTACGCGACACTCATCTTCGCGCTGCCGGTGACGATCATCGCCTATCTGGTGATGGCGTCCTTCTACAAAGCATTGCGGATGGAACGCGCTGATCGCGAAGGCCAGGTGTTGCGGCGACGCTCCATCGCGCCCACGGGCGGCCATGTGCCCGAACGCTCCTGGAAGCAGCGGCTTGAGCGGTTGCGCGCCTTCCCCTCGCTGCGCCAGGTCACGCAGTTCCTTGACCGCACGGTGCGGCCGGCCCTGGACGACGTCGCCGCAGAGTTTCGCGCTCAAGGCTATGCGGTCGAGCAGACCGTCGTGCCTGGCGCGAGCGGCGTCGATGAGCCCGTGCTGCGGGTGATGCTGGATGCGTTCCGGGCCTTCCACTATCACGTGGCGGTGGTTGAAGCGCCGGTGCCTATGTTCAGCGGCCGGATGTCTCGCGAGACCGACCTTTACTATCGCCTCGAAATGTTCACCCAGACGGGTTCGGGCGGCTATGACCTGATGGGGCTCACGCGTCAGCAGGTGATCGACGACGTGCTGGAACGCTACGAGGCGCACCTGGCGTTCCTCACCCATTCGATGGAGTCGGACACTGCATCCGTGCTCACGCCCCGGATGCCGCCCGCTGGATAAAGCTGCGCGCAGCGCAAGGGTCGGCACGGCGGCACAGGCCGTGCGTACTCGCAGACGCGCCGCCTGCGGAGGGCCAGCCAAGCGTTGCGCATCCAGGCTAAGAGGCCTGGTGGAACGCGACAGGCTCATGATGGAGCGCGACACGCCGGCTCCTGTCCGTCGTCCTCTCAGAGGCTTAGAGGATCGGGTTCGGACGCCATGTCGGGAGGCGACATAAGGTCCGCGAGGGCGGCGACGGCGCCCGCGATCTGCCGCCGTTCGTTTGCAGGCAGCAGCGCCAGCCTCGTCAGCACATCGGCGTGAAGCAGGTCCGGGGACTCGGCCAGAGCTTTGTGGCCCGGTTCAGTGAGGCGTGCGTGGACGATGCGACGATCCATCGTCGATCTGTACCGCACGATGAGCCCGCGCGCCTCCAGGCGGTCCAGCACGGCCACGACGGTCGGCGGCGACATGGAGACGTCCCTGGAAATGGCGCGGGTGCTGACCTCGCCGAGATGGCGGATGGACTGCAGCACCAGAAGCTGGGGAAGCGTCAGGCCCGTCAACCGGGCGATTTCCCGCGAGCGGACATCGATCGCCTGGCCGATGCGACGGACCGCGCGCACCAGAGACTCGTTGGCGTCAGCGGCTGAAGGCAGGGGAATTTCGCTCATCGGGTTGAACTCATTCGTGGACTAACCATTTGTACACGCTGCATCAACATTTCAAGGAGGGCCCATGTGCGGTCTTAGCGGCGAGATCAACTTCGACGGGCGCCCCGCCGATGCCGGCGCGGTTCAACGGATGACGGACGCCCTCTCGCCTCGCGGACCGGATGGGTCCGGGATCGTGATGCGCGGGCCAGTGGGGTTGGGGCATCGACGCCTCAAGATCATCGATCTGTCCGAGAAGGCGCAGCAGCCGATGGTGGACGCCGACCTGGGCGTCACCCTGGCCTTCAACGGCTGCATCTACAACTACCCGGAATTGCGTGAGGAACTTCAGGGGCTGGGCTTCCGCTTCTTCTCGCACGGCGACACAGAGGTGATCATCAAGGCCTGGAAGGCCTGGGGCGAGGCCTGCGTCGATCGGTTCAAGGGGATGTTCGCCTTCGTCCTCCACGAGCGCGACAGCGGTCGGATCGTAATCGCGCGTGACCGCTTCGGCATCAAGCCGCTGTATCTGGCGGAACGCGGCAAGCGGCTGCGCTTCGCCTCGACCCTACCTGCGCTTCTGGCGGCGGGGGAGGTCGACAAGACGATCGATCCGGTGGGGCTGCACCATTATATGACCTTTCATGCGGTAGTGCCGCCGCCGCACACCCTCCTGAAGGGTGTGAAGAAGTTCCCCGCAGCGACGATCCGGGTGATCGAGCCGGACGGCGCGTCGCGCGAACGGGTCTACTGGCGTCCCGACATGACCCGCCATGTCGAAGACGCCGCCCTGACCGCCGAGGACTGGCGCGACCAGGTGCTGGATGGCCTGCGCACGGCGGTGAAGCGCCGCATGGTCGCCGATGTCCCGGTCGGCGTGCTGCTGTCGGGCGGGGTGGATTCCAGCCTGATCGTGGGTCTGCTGGCTGAGTTGGGGCAGAAGGACCTGATGACCTTTTCAGTCGGCTTCGAGGAGGCCAACGGCGAGAAGGGGGATGAGTTCGTCTATTCCGATCTGATCGCCCGTCATTACGGGACGAAGCACCATCAGATCTTCGTGCCGCACCAGCGGCTGATGGACGCCCTTCCGGGCACGATCGCCGCCATGTCCGAGCCGATGGTCAGCTACGACAATGTCGGCTTCTACCTGCTCAGTCAGGAAGTGTCGAAACACATCAAGGTCGTCCAGTCCGGGCAAGGGGCCGACGAGGTGTTCGGCGGCTATCATTGGTATCCGCCCCTGGTCGGGGCGGCTGACCCGGTCGAGGCCTACGCCCGCGCCTTCTTCGATCGCAGCCACGAAACCCTGAAGACCCAGCTGAACGGCGCCTATATGACGGATGTCGACGTCAGCCGGGCTCTGGTCGAGGCCCATTTCGCGCAAGCCGGGGCGCAGACGCCGGTCGACAAGGCGCTGCGGCTGGATAGCCAGATCATGCTGGTCGATGATCCGGTGAAGCGGGTCGACAACATGACCATGGCCTGGGGTCTGGAGGCGCGCGTGCCCTTCCTCGACCACGAACTGGTCGAACTGGCTGGCCGCATCCCGCCGGAACACAAACTGGCCCAGGGCGGCAAGGGCGTGCTCAAGGAGGCGGCGCGCCTCGTCGTCCCTTCAGAGGTGATCGACCGCAAGAAGGGCTATTTCCCGGTGCCCGCGCTCAAATACATCCAAGGCCCCTATCTCGACCTTGTGCGCGAAACCCTCACCAATCAGGCGGCGCGTGATCGCGGCCTGTTCGACAGGGCCTATCTGGATCGCCTGTTCGCTGACCCGACGGGACATATCACCCCTCTGCAAGGTTCGGAGTTGTGGCAAGTCGCCGTCCTCGAGATGTGGATGCAGCAACATGGCGTCTGACCTTCGTCTCGCGCGCCCCAAGGCGCACCGGCTAAAACGTCTGCGCCATGAAGGGCTGAAGCCCCCCGTGCAGGCCGGCCGCGAGCCTGCGCGGGACGCGGTGCTGGACTGCGGCTGGGGCCGCCTCCTGTTCGCCCAGACCTTCGAGACCGCCGCGCCCCTGGTCGAGGCTTTGCGCGCGGAGGGGCCGGATCGCCGCGACATCGCCTTCTACGTCCGCAATCCCCACGTCCTGCTCGCCTCTGCGCCGCAGGAGGTGTTCCTTGATCCGTCCCATACCTATCGGCTTGACCTGGTGACCTATCGGTCCAGCCGCCGTCAGCCGCGGGGCTTCACCATTCGCCGCCTCATGTCGGAAGCGGATGCCCATGCGGTCAATGATATCTACGCCAAGCGTCGCATGGTGCAGGCGCCGCCGGACTTCATCTGGTCGCGTCGCGACGACCGAACCCTGTCATATTTCGTCGCCGAGGACCTGGTGACGGGGGCGGTAATTGGCACGGTGACGGGGGTGAACCACGCCCGCGCCTTTGAGGATCCGGAGAACGGCGCATCCCTGTGGTGCCTGGCGGTTGATCCCCAAGCGGCCCAGCCGGGGATCGGGGAGGCCCTGGTTCGCCGCCTGGCGGAGCACTTCAAGACGCACGGCCTAGCCTACATGGACCTTTCGGTCATGCACGATAACGCTCAGGCTATCGCCCTTTATGAGAAACTGGGCTTCCGACGCGTCCATTTCTTCGGCGTGAAGCGCAAGAACCCGATTAATGAAGCCTTGTTCGTGGGACCCTCTGACGACCATGCGCTCAACCCCTATGCCCGGATCATCGTGGACGAAGCGCGACGACGGGGCATCCAGACCGACATCATCGACGCAGAAGGGGGGCTGTTCCGCCTTTCGTGGGGCGGGCGGTCCGTCCGCTGCCGCGAAAGCCTTTCTGAACTGACCTCGGCCGTGGCCCTCAGCATCTGCGACGACAAGCGGGTGACCCGCAGGGTCGTGGAAGCCGCCGGAGTGCGCGTGCCCCGCCGCATCGATCCGCAGGATCTCGACGCGATCGACGAAGCGCTGGAGACCTATGGTCAGTTGGTGGTCAAACCCGCGCGAGGGGAGCAGGGCAAGGGCGTGGCCGTGGGTCTGAAGACGATGGCCGACGTTCAGGCGGCTCTCTTGCGAGCACGGCGTATCTGCCCGGAAGTCCTTGTCGAGGAGCAGGTGGAAGGCGAGGATCTGCGCCTGGTCGTGATCGACTATGAGGTCGTGGCCTGCGCCGTGCGGCGTCCGCCGCGCGTCATCGGCGACGGTCGCTCGACTTTGCGCGCTCTCATCGAACATCAGAGCCGCCGACGCGCCGCGGCCACGGGCGGGGAATCCAGCATCCCCATTGACGCCGAGACGGAGCGCACCCTGGCGGAGGCCGGTTATGGCCTGGATGATGTCGCAGTAGAGGGCGAGGAGATCCTTGTCCGCAAGGCGGCCAACCTGCATCTGGGCGGCACCATCCATGACGTCACGGATAAGGTGCATCCGGTTCTGGTTGAAGCCGCCATGGCGGCGGCGCGGGCCATCGACATCCCGGTGACGGGGATCGACCTGATGGTGCGTGCGCCCGATCAGCCAGATTACGCCTTCATTGAAGCCAATGAACGTCCTGGCCTGGCCAATCACGAGCCCCGCCCCACAGCGGAACGGTTCATCGATCTGCTGTTTCCGCTGTCGGCGCGCACCGACGCCTGAACCCATGTCAGGAGCGACCTTGACCTCACCGAAGATCGACCTCGACTACCTGAACGCCCGTCTGGGAGAACTCCTGAACCTGCCTAGTCCGACAGGCTACACGGACGAAGCCGTCTGGGCCCTGTGCCGAGAACTCGAGCGTTTGGGCCTCGATTACGAACTGACCCGGCGCGGCGCGATCCGGGCGCGTCTGCCGGGGCTCGAAGCCAATCCGGCGCGGGCCATCGTGGCGCATGTCGATACGCTCGGCGCCCAGGTGAAGGCGGTGAAGGACAACGGCCGGCTTGAACTTGTGCCGATCGGCCATTGGTCGTCGCGTTTCGCGGAGGGCGCGCGCTGCACAGTCTTCGCCGAAGGCGGGGGCTATCGCGGGACGATTCTTCCCCTGAAGGCATCCGGACACACCTTCAACGAAGAGGTGGACGACCAACCCGTCAATTGGCGTCAGGTCGAACTGCGCATCGACGCCGTGACACACGGGCGAGCCGACACCCTGGCTCTGGGCGTGGATGTCGGCGACATCGTCGCCATCGACGCCCAGCCCGAGTTTACCGACAGCGGTTTCATCGTCTCGCGCCATCTCGACGACAAGGCGGGCGTGGCCGTCATGCTGGCCGCCCTGGAATGCATGCTGCGCGAGGAACGCACGCCGACGGTCGACACCTGGTGGCTGTTCACGATCGCAGAGGAAGTGGGCGTAGGAGCCTCCTCCGTCCTGGTCCCGGACGTAGCGGCGCTGGTCACAGTGGATAATGGAACCACCGCGCCCGGCCAGAACTCGTCCGAGTTCGGGGTCACCATAGCCATGGCCGACCAAACCGGACCCTTTGACTGGCACCTCTCGCGCAAGCTGGTGCAACTGGCTCGGGACCACGACATACCGCACCAGAAAGACGTGTTCCGCTACTATCGTTCGGATTCCGCCTCGGCCCTTGAATCCGGCGCCGACATCCGCACAGCACTGGTGACGTTCGGCGTGGACGCCAGCCACGGCTATGAGCGTATCCATCAAAACGCTCTGTTCGATCTCGCCCGGCTTTTGATCGCCTATGCCCAGAGCGGGGTGGAGATCGAGCGAGACGCCCGCGCGCTGACCAGCATCCGCGGTTTCACGCATCAGCCCCGCATTTGACGCGGTGAGTTTACCGCACGCGGCAGCGCGCGCGAATACCGCTCTCCCTCTTGCGCTGGTCGTGAACTTACAGGTCCGGTTTCACACTGAGGTCGGACTGGGCGTACCCGCCCCGCTGTGGTCGCCGTATCCCGGCGAGCTGCGAAGTCTGGCCGTAAGCCCCCTAAAGTTCATGCTCTACGTCAAAGATGGTTAGGCGGAGATCATCGTCCGCGGTTTGCGCGGAGCGGAGCGTCCGACTTTCGTCCTCTTGGGCGGTGACGGCAGGTCCACGACCTTATCGCCTGGCCGGACAGCAGGCATTCATCAGGCCTGTGAATGTCGCCTCTCGGACAGGGTGGCAATGTCCGCAACTGGCGCTGAGGAGATCCTGAGAGCGTAGACTGGCAGCTGACAAAGGGTGGCGACCGTAATGGAGGTTGGCTATGCGCCAGTCTGACCTGTTCATTCGACCCTCATTGGTCCCAAGGCGCCGCTGAAGCCGAAGCATATCTGGGCAATTCCACAGCAGTTGAAAGTCGCTAGGAAAGTGCGCGACCTTGCGATGTTCAACTGCGCTCTGGTTTCCAAGCTGCGGGCCTGTGACCTAGTTCGGCTCCGGGTTAGCGATGTGGCGCCCGGCGGCGTGCTTCGCCAGCGCTCGATTGTCATCCAGCAGAAGACCGGAAGGCCTGTTCCTTGCGAGATCACGGAGCCTGCGCGCGACGCCATCGCCGCTTGGCTGACGAGCCGCGGACAGCGCGACGATGACTGGCTGTTTCCGAGCCGCAGCCGACCAGGTCAGCACATTGGCGCCCCTCAGCACGCGCGGCTCGTTGATCGTTGGGTTCAGATGATCGACCTGGAACCGCAGGGTTACGGGACCCACAGCCTCAGGCGGACGAAGGTTGCGCTCGTTTACAAGAAGACGGGCAATCACCGGGCATGTCAGCTCCTGCTCGGCCACAGGAAGCTGGAGAGCACCGTCAGATACCTCGGCATCGAAGTGGACGACGCCCTGGAAATATCAGGACAGATAGATCTGTGACTGGCGACCGGGCCCGAAAGCGGGCCCGGTCGTTGTCGCCTAAGGGAGGTTAGCGGACCTCGCTTGCCAAGCACGAAATACACCGATCAAATCCGGCAGGTTGTGCGGACCACCATATGCTTTGAATTTCTGTTGCTCGACCTTGGCATGCCACCATCCCAAGTCGCCGTCCAAACCCTGTCCCGCTTCCGCCTCGGACATGTTGTGGAAGACAGGCGTGAATGGCCGTTCCGCTAACGATGTATCCGTCAGATCAACCGTGAGGCTCCAGCCCGGATTGTCGAGCGTTTCCACTGTGATCCCGTAGGCGTGTTCCCAGTCTTCATCGCACTGCGAGAAATACCACTGCGTCAGCCATATTAGTGGGTCGGCAGATCCAGTTGGCTCAGGCGCAGACCACTCTGATCGCCGACGGTCGAACAAAGCCCGTTGCGCATTGTTGATGCTGTCCGGCTCTAGATCGACCTCCCGCTTCGAAGGCGGCAACACCCAGCCGGGCTGATCCCTGTCGTAGAACAGAGTGCCATGGATGCCGTTGGCGTCGCGCTTCAGAATAGGGCGCGACCACAACGGCGTAAGTAGCGCCTTCGCTCGATCCTCGCCAAGCCGGTCGAACACGTCTTCAACGACATCCATATCTTGATCAATGCCGGGGAACAGTTCAGCGAACTCTTCGTCCGTGGCTTGGAAGATGCTGAAGGTCGCGTTCCACGCCCCGTCGATGATCTGGATATTTTTCAGGATGGCAGATTAGCAATAGAGACGTCCCGAACGTCGCCTACGGGTTGTAAGCTGCCTTCTCCACTTTGTCCTAAACGAGACGCTGCAAAACAAAAAGCCCCGCCACCCGGCGAAGGCGACGGGGCGCACAGCGCACGACCCAGCTACTCCGCCGCGCCCGTTAACCTGACGAACTGATCACGGCTCTCGACCTCATGGCCGCGTGCGCTGGCGGGAGGGCCTGTAGCGCTTGGATCAGGGCGCGGCACCCCATCTCTACGGATCAGGCGCCTGCGAGCCTTATCGGACAGGCGTCAGGTCAACGGAGACTTGACCGTGCCCCCCCAAACTACCGACCTGGAGCGTCGCGTCCTCGCGCACGAGCGCATCCTTCAGTTCCTTCTCGCCGAGATGGCACGAGAGGACGCCCCCCTGCTGGATCGCCTCCTTGCCGCTTTCTCGCCTCAGGGGCGTAAAGCGCATCAGCATGACTATACTGACGCCGAGGACTACGCAGAGGCGTTCGTCAGGCAGGTTGCGAAGCTGGGCGAAGAAAGGGCCGCGCTAAAGCCGAAGGTGGACTATCCCCCATCGCACAGCATGACGGCCTCTCCGGAAAGACCGACAGAGATTCCAGTCGTCGTGGAGCCGCGAAGTGGCGTTTGGCAGGTGAGGCGATCGACCAAGCACATCGGGGACTATCTCGACCGAAGCGCCGCAGTAGAGACGGCCCTGCAGATCGCCATCGCGGAGTGCCGTCTCGGAGCGAACGTCAAGCTCGTCGTGGAAGGCGTCACAATCTCTGTCAGCAACACCGAACACCCGCCGGGCCTTGAAGATTTGCCATCTGTCGCCAGATAGCGGCCGGCTTCAACCTCTGGAGATGCTTCGATGCGAACTGTCGTAGTGGAACCCATTGGAGATGTCTGGTCTGTTCGCGTGGACGATACCGAGCCCCAGCTGTTTGCGCGGGGGCGGGCGGCCGAGAGCGCCGCAAAAAGGATCGCGGAAACCCTGGCCGCAGCAGGGGACCGCGTCGAGCTTCACCTGTTCTTGCGCAACGGAGAACTGGCTGCGCGTTTCGTATGTCTCCCGCCGATCTCAGATGATGACAGCCCGCTTTTGATGGGCGGCAGCTTGCTCGCGCGACCGCCACTGACACAGGGCGCCGACGTTCCAGCCTAAACGAAGAAAGGCCCGCCCTCCGAAGAGAGCGGGCCTCTGATGGCGCCGGTGAACCGGAGCGTTGGCTTATGCGGCCTGCAGCTGACCTGCCGAGGTCTTGCCGGAGCGCTGATCACGCTCCAGCTCGTACGAAAGCGCTTGGCCTTCGTTCAGCCCGCTGAGGCCAGCCCGCTCAACGGCGGAAATGTGGACAAAGACGTCGCCGCCGCCAGCGTCAGGCGCGATGAAACCGAAACCCTTGGTAGGGTTGAACCATTTAACAATACCAGTAGCCATTTCCATGACCTCCGAAAAAGGTTGCCCTGAGGAAGTCTCCCGAGGGCTGTCGGGTCTAAGGAAACGGAAAATCTCGATGCGTCGCAAAGAAATAGGGCGTTACGCAGAGATATCGACATCCATAGGGTGAACGCCCCCGCCCAAACATGCAAGCTTCAGCTTTGATTATTTATCGCATCGCCGAAATGCATGTCTTTTCCGTGATTTCGAACGAGTCTTATCTTGCCGCCCTTGCGTTTTGTGCGCGCAACCCTATCTACGCTTCGAGCTTCGGCTCATGAGGCCCGTCTGAGTCCCAATGTGGCAGACGGGTTTCTATGCCCGTCAGCCAGGTCGAGGCGGAAGTTCAGGCGGCGGCGGGCAACTCAGTCCCTTCATTCCCAGCTCGCGATGGAACCGGCACAGGCGCCCGACCTGCGCCCATCCTGCTTCACCCCAAGCCTCGACAGCGTTATCGTGCAGCTCGCCGGCGATCCGGCTGTTCAGCACGTCGTCGGGCGGGACCGGCTTAGGCTGGACCCTCAAGTCCTCGACAGGCGGGCGGACTGCGCCCAGCGTCCCGCAACTGGCGACAGCGGCGCCTAAGCTCACGCTCATCAGGCACGCCGTCAGGAAGGGCTTGCGCGGCATGGTCTCTCTCCTCTTGCCGGTCTCGGATGGTGGTGGTGTCGGTCAGGCGTTCGCTGGCGGCTGTTTCCCGCGCGCTGGAGGCCGTTGCCTCGACCTTGGCTTGCTCGGCCGCGTGACGGTCGCGAACGCCGTCGGCGCCCCAGTGCGCGCAATAGACTCCGAAGATCATGAAGGCGGCGAGGACGGCGAAGATCAGCCAGGTGCGAGACGCTTGAGCCGCGGCAGGGCAGCGTGGATCACCCGGTTGTGCGCGCGGGCGTCCTCAATCAGCCAGGCGTCAGCCGTCGCTTCAGTGATGACCTGGCCTTCCTGGATCCCGCGCGCCCGGCCGTAGCTGACCGTCCAAGGGGGCGCCCGAGCGCTTGCCGGTCTTTGCGCGAGGCAAGAGGGGGGCGGGATATAGGCCTTGAGCCTCAGCCCCTCGTCCTTCTTCAGCGCCGCGATCAGCTCCGGGTCAGGATCGCCAGGCGCGTCCGCCGCACAGGGCAGGCCCATAGCTTCGGCCAGGCGTCAATCATCGGCACCCAGTCGGGCTTCAGCTTTCCGCCCGGCGCATGGAGGCGCACGGCGTCGAACAGGGCCTTACGGTCCATGCCGGGGAGGCATCGCAAACGCGTCGGTTGGGTCTTGGAGTCGGTCCTTATCGCCCTGCGCCTGGCGATCTTCGGCGTTCTCTATTGGATTGCGATGGGCTGAAGAGTGCCGCGCCCACGGGCAACCTCAACCAACACTTCTGCGTTCGGACTCGCCTGGAAAGGGGAGTTCAGAATGTTGCAGACACCCGTAATTCAGCGCGCATTCGAGTTGGCAGACAGCGGACGGTGCCGTATTCCTTCAGAAGTCCGAAGGACGCTGCTTAGCGAGGGCTATACCAGCCGGACGTCTTCGGCATCGAGGGCAGAGCAACGCAGTTGCGCGACCGGTGCTGCGAGGCTTTCCAGCAGAGGTCGGCTGAAGGCCGAACGGTTCCGAGGCCTATTCCAACTCGGGTGCGGAAGTGGGCGCCGGGTAATTCTTTTCGTGGAACCTGAACCGCCGATGCTCGCTGGCGTTGCGCTCCCATGTGCATCACCTGTGAGGACCTCATAAAAGAGCGGGACAGGTATGCACGTCTTTCGCACTTGGTCTCAGATGATCGCGCCCGCACGGCGCTGGCTGCGCTCATCGTTGAGCAAGAAGAAGCGATTGCTCGGCTTCACCCAGCTCCAGCCTCCGATTGGTTGCGCCCGAAATAGAAGCCCAGGATCAGCAGCATCCCGTCCTTGAACATGGACGCCACCGGCATGACGGCGTCGGCGTAGCGCTCATCCACCATGTCGCCCGGCCCTGCGATCATCGGCAGGAAGAGCAGGTTGCCGGCCAGGGCGAGGATCGGCGTGGTGCGCGGCAGGTTGATCACCTGCGGCCACCAGCGGGGTGGTTTACGGCTCATGCCACGTCCTCCGAGCGGCGCAAGATGGTTGTTCCAAGTCGCCTCGCCTTAATCCGAACGATGCTGCCGAGTCAGCCCAGAGCAATCCAGTAGAGGACGCCGAAGATCGCCAGGCACAGGGCGATCAGGACCGACTCCAAGACCCAACCGATGCGCTTGCGATGCCTCCCCGGCATATCCAGCCCTCCCGTGAACGCCGGTACCATCTAGCTATAGCGCGCGGCTGTCCAGCGACCGAGCAAATGTGCTGGGCGACGCAGCTGCTCATGGTTGCCACCTTCATCGCCGGCGTGATGAGAAACGCTCCGTTCGACATGGGGTCTAGGTGGCCGGGAGCGCTCGACGAAACCGAGGGTGGATCGGCGGACACTTCCTCATTCAGCCACCCTGACGTCATGACGTGAAATCGTGCTCGACGAGCTGCAGCAGGGAGGCCTCCATGCCTTGCCCCTGGATCAGCGCGCGCATCGTGCTGGAGGTCGGGAAAAGTGCGCTGATCACGGGCGGTGGACACCCTGCACGACCAGGCCGGGCTTGGTGGTGCCGAATGGTGCGTGCCAGCAGCATAATGACGACAACCGGACACTGGAGATCATCATGCTTTGCGGGTTTTAGTTGCGAAATGGATGTCGGGATGCGGAGCCTCATCGGGCAAGCCTTCGCGCGCAACTAAGTTCGCTAGTCGAGGCGCTGCGCAGGGCGCCCGCGCCGTGCCCAGCGGCGGCTGTTGTTGTGCGGGTGGTTGAGCCTTCGGCAAATCATCCGATTAGGCATGAAGTTCTCGGGGGAGAAGGAACGCTTTGAATATCGGAGTCTTCTTCTAGCACCTAACAAAAGGAGAAACCCGTGATCAGAGTTCTTACAGGTCTGGCCGGAGCAGCGCTGTTGCTGGGAGCGTGCGGGGACAACCGGAATGCCGAATCCCCTATCGAAGGGCCGGTGGTTTCTGAGTCCGAAGCGCCTCGCAACCCACCCATAGACACGACACAGAACGCCGACGGGACAATCACGCCCGGTGCGAACTCCTTTACCGAGGCGCAGGCGCGAGCCGCCATTGAAAAACAAGGCTACGTGGAGGTCGGCCCTCTGAGTCAGGACGCAGACGGCGTGTGGACAGCTACCGGCCTCAAGGATGGCGTCCAGTCCAGGGTTTCGGTCGATTACAAAGGCGTCGTCACGGCCGCACCCGCTTCCTAATGGATTTGAAGGAGACTTCCATGGCTACCATAACCAGACTTTATGACACCCACACCGAGGCGATGGACGCAGTATCTGCGCTTGAGGCGGCGGGCTTCGAGGCCGATGTGATCAGTGTCATCTCAAACAACGCTGAAAGTTGGCACGAAGGCCATCGCCATCATGGGCGCACGCCCGGCGATATGAACGGCGACGGCGAGAACGAGGTCGCTGAAGGGGCCGGCAAAGGTGCCGCGACAGGCGGCGCGCTGGGCGTCGGAGCTGGCGTGCTGGCGGGGCTGGGCATGTTGGCGGTGCCGGGCCTCGGTCCTGTAGTGGCCGCTGGTTGGCTGGCTTCGGCCGCCGTGGCCGGTGCAGCGGGAGCGGCCGCGGGTGGTGCGGTTGGCGGCATTCTCGGGGCGCTCAAGGAAGCGGGCCACGATGAGGAGGAAGCCCACGTATACGCCGAAGGGGTGCGCCGCGGAGGAACATTGGTCAGCGTGCGCGTGAATGAAGCGGACCGACCCCGAGCCCAGGCTATCCTCGACGAGCGCCGGGGCTGGGATGCGCGCGCCAGGGGCGCGGCCTACCGTGAGGGGGGCTGGAGCGGGTTTGACCCGGCTGGCGCGCCCTATACTCCCGATCAGATCGCTGCAGAGCGGGCCAGATATCGTTGAGGGGCGGGCGGCGCGAGCTTAATGGCGCCGCCCCAGTCTCTATACTCGACTGGGTGAACGCGGCGTGGCGCGCCACCGGCCGATTCCCGACCCGGAAAGGGCTTGCGGCGCTCGTCGCCGCTCAAATTCGGCAGGCCTGGCTGCCGGGCATAAGAAAACCCGTCAGCCATATTGCGACGGGCCTGTTGGGCCGAAGCTCGGGCTATAGATGGGTTACGCTGTCGGACTACGTCTCGGCCATCCCGACAGTCAAGAAGCCAGATTCGTGCAGGCGGTTAGTCGTTGCACATGGCCCATTCTCCCGGCGGAATAAGCGGCATTCAGTTCCCGAGAGCGGGGGAAGCGCGAAGGCGCTCCGTCCGACGGCCGAGGCCCGCGCCGAAACCTGCATTCCTCACACCGGGACGGCTCGCCCGGGCCGCGGGCTGCTGGCCCCGGAGCGCCACGGCCAGGTTAGCTGTGAGCGTGTTGGGAAGAGAACTTTTGCGACCAGAGGCGCGCGGGGGCGTTTGGGCAGGGAACACGGAGAGGAAGATCATGGCCGGACCGCAGGAACGATATGGACAGCAATCCCACACGGCGACCGACATTGCCGCCGACGACGCCGGTGTGAGCGCGGCTGAACGTTTGGCAAACCGCGGGGGCGACCAGCCCTTGTCAGATGGGGATCGCGCTATGGCGGCCATGGCCAGCCGGCACAACCGGTTAGCCGGTTCGGCCGTAGGCGTCGGTAGCGTCGGCTTTGACCAGGGCGGAGTCTATACCAGCGCGGATGGCGCTGTCGGCGAAGACGAAGAACTCCTGATGGATGGCCAGGAAGAGGTCTTCGCGCGAACTGAGGTCGAGCTTGGCCGAATCGAACACCACGCCGGCGAAGACCGTACCCCCGTTCGAGGCGGGTCGCACGGCGGAGGTTAGGCCTGCGCATATCCACACGGTAAGCGCAGGCAGGTCGATCAGCAGGTCACATCAATAGCGCCGCCCAGAGCGCCCGATCTGGCGCTTCCGTTCTATGATCATACAGCCATGGTATCGTGTACCCGCAAGGCAACTCCAAAGATCGGCAACGGGTCGCAAGGAGCACTTCTCTGCCTGCAAATTGAACCCTCAGAGTAGAGAAAGCCCCGCCATCCAGTGGGGCGACGGGGCGAGGGAGGCGAGGGTAGAGCTCGGACGGATGGGTCGTCAGACTGGTTGACGCCGTCGCCGCCCTTTCCCTCCTGCAAAACGGCTGCCGATGGTGCCGCCGCCGCCCAATTAATTTCTTCCCTGGACGATGTCACGGTTGGCGGCCCGGGTCTTGGGCCCCTGCGAGTCCACAGCCTCGGTCAGGTCGGGCCGGTTCGTATGGTTGGCGCCCTGGTGAACAGCCTCTCCTTCAAGGGCGTCCCCCTCGTCCATGTAATCGGACACCTCGCTGGCAGCTGGCGCGGCGAGCGAACTATCGGCGACGCCCGAGGCCGTATAAGTGCGAGGTTCTTCTTTACGGTCCTGGTCTGTAGGCTGGTCGCGCGGGGCCGCCGGATCGGTCGCGGCGTTCTGGGCGGTCGCGGTAGACGATGACGTGTTCTGATGTGGCATGTCTTGCTCCTTTGTCGCCTTTATCGAAAGACGTGCGACGCTCTCCGTTCCATACCGCTCAGGCTGGGCTGGCTATTCAGGAACCCAGCGGCGCGCCACGACCTTTAACCTGCCTGTTCAGGAGGTCGGTCATGATTGTGAGTTCTCGCGCCACCCTGCGCGATCATGCAGGCGTCGAACTGGTTCGGATTGAGCGGCTTGCCAAGCACCAGCGTGAGATTTCCTTTCGGCTCTCGACCCATCGCAATAACAATCAGCGCCTCATCATGGATGAAGCCGAGGCGCACCGAGCCTTTGCGCGCGAAGTCGCCGCCTCCTTACAAGACCCGGTTGTCCTCGAGCTGATCGAAAGCGGAGCACTGCCAGCCTGAGGCCGGACGAGAATTTACGGCTTGACGGCTACCTGCAAAAGCCATTGGTGGGATTAATCTAGGGCTTTGGGGGATGATTGGTGCAACGCAAATCGACTGGTGAACTGGTTGAGTTAGCGCGGTGCGGAGGCAGCATCACTGTCTATGCAGATACTCGCCCCGTGGACGAACTCATCAGGATCGCAGGCGCCTTGCAGCCGGGCGCAACGCTGACCTTGATGGGCATGGCTATGCGCTCGAACCAAGACCTGTGCAGAATAGCTGAGGTCGCGCCAGGGCGGGTGATGTTCGCCTAGAGCCCGAAGACTAGGAAGACGGACGGCAGTTCCAATCAGCAACCCTGTACCTGCGGGGGAGGGGGAACTGCACACTTCCTGCTAGAAGGATGAATCCGTCCGCGCCAAGCTTCCTGGTAAAGCCGTGTACCGGATGGAGGGGCGCTGGCGGACCGCACCGTCTTGGCAATACAGAGACGCTGTTTGAAATTGACTCACGCATGTAGAGCCTAGCTCGAGAGGGGCCGCCAAAAGAAGACGCCCAGCCACCTGTGCGATGGGGCGCGCTCCGAAGGGCCGTTGCGGGTCGGGAGGCGAAGTCCGCCTACGAGTGGTTATTAGCCATGGTCGTGCCTGGCCATGCCCCGCCTCAGGACCATTTCCGAGATCAGCGAAGGTGGGGACCCCGCTTCGCCAGGGCCTCCTTTCTGACCTCATTATGGGCGGCGTTTTCGTCCAAGTGGCGGTCTAGGCGGCGCCCGAGGGCCCGCTCTCCGGACCACGGGAACGGAAGACGGAGCTTCGGTTTAGAAGGGCATGGCTTCCGGCATTCATTTCGGCCGCATCCCGGCCAACGCGGTCCATCTGTGCGTCGACATGCAACGTCTCTTTGCGGAAGATACGGCCTGGCGCACGCCATGGATGCCGCGCGTCCTGCCCGTCGTCGTGCGTCTGTGCGAGCGTAAGGCCGAGCGCACCTGTTTCACCCGTTTCATCCCCGCGCGCTCGCCGGGCGAGGGGCGGGGAACGTGGCGGCGCTACTGGGAGCGATGGTCGTCGATCACGCTCGACAACCTGGGGGACGACAAGGTGGAGCTGTTGCCCGAGCTTCAGACCTTCACCCCGCCCGCCAGGGTGCTGGACAAGGCGCATTATTCCGCGTGGGTCGATACCGGTTTGGCGAGCGCTCTGGCGGCGGGTGACGTGGACACTCTGGTCGTGACCGGAGCCGAGACCGACATGTGCGTGCTCGCGACCGTGCTCGGAGCGGTGGACCTGGGCTTTCGGGTGGTGGTTGTTGCCGACGCCCTGTGCAGTTCGTCTGACCAGTCGCACGACGCCTTGCTGGGTCTTTATCACGACCGGTTCGGCCAACAGATCGAGACGGCGCAGTGCGACGAAGTTCTGGACGCCTGGGCCTAGGCCTCGCCGCAAAGACTCATCCATGGGAACGCGAGCCGCTTGCCAGGGCATGAAGCTAGATGAACGCCTTGGCTCAACTGGGATTGCGGCGGGCCGAACCGCGGCATCTTCTCACCGCTCCGTGGAGCCGGCCGTCGGCGGATCGGTCTTCGCAGCAAAGCGCTTATAGGCCATCGCAACTCAGCGTCGGCGCGCAGGAACGCCGACGCCCTAAGGACGGGGAGCCGCTTATTGAGCGAAGCGCTATTGATTGACCCGCAGATCATCTGGCCGGTGGTCGGCGCGGTTGTCGCCGGCGCATTGATCGGGCTGGAGCGCGAGTACCGCGCCAGCGCGGCCGGGTTCCGTACGCACATTCTGGTTTCTCTCTCCTCCGCGCTTCTCATGCTGGCCGCGGTGCACCAGGTCCACTGGCTGACCGACACGCCGCCGGATATCATCCGCATCGACCCTGTACGAATGGCCCATGGCATCCTCACAGGCATCGGCTTCCTCTGCGGCGGGGTCATCTTTCGCGAGGGCTTCACCGTGCGCGGGCTAACGACCGCTGCGTCCTTATGGTTCACGTCCGCGCTAGGCATCCTCTTCGGTGTGGGTTTTTTCAGTCTGGGGGCGCTAGGGACCATCGCTACCCTACTGGTCCTTGCAGCGGTCAGCCTGACTGACGCGATCCTTCCCCAGCGACGGTACGCGGAGATCAAGGTGCGCTATCGGGCGGACGCAGCGATCAACATCGCAGCGTTTCGTCTGGCTCTTTCGGAGCACGCATTGAACCCTCGTAAAATCGACTTGGAGACCGACGTTGAGGCCCTGACATTCACTACGATGGTCAGCGGCTATAGGGAGACGAGAGTCGATGCGCTGGCGGCGACGCTGCGGAATGATGAATCCGTCCTCGCTTTCGAGTGCCGCGCCGGATCGCCTTGAGGCCTATGAACCGCCAAATCGACCTGCTTTGCCGACCATCTTGGCCTTGCGCGCCGACCCGATCGCGTGCGGCCAATCCGACGTGGGTCCGCGCCATCCTACTTGCGCGACAAGCGATCCACGAGGGCTCACGTTCTCGCCTGATTGAAGCGTTGGCGCACAGCCAACCAGAATTGACGTGCTGCGTTGTTGAGCTGTCGGTTTAACAACAAGGACGTGACGTGATGAACGAGAGAGCCACAGCAGACGAGAGCGTTCTGCCCGGCCTGGCGCATGTCGCACCAAAGATTCGTTTTCGAAGAGTCGAGGCGGTCGGCGTTTCGATTATCGCCGCCGTGGTTTTTCTGGGCGCTATCGGCTTCATCAAGCCGGAGGAAAGCAGCGGCCTGGATCTGGTCGTGCGGGTCGCCATCATCTTTGTCGCGCTCACCGCCGGCTTCCGCTTTCTCGGCAAGCGTGAGCTGAGCCAGATGTCGCCGTTCGAAATCGTCACGCTGTTGCTTATAGCCGAAATCGTCTCCCCCTCTCTCACCGCCGGTGATGAATCGATCCCGGGGGCTTTGATCGGGGCGGCTACCCTCCTGCTCCTCACCTTCATTGACTCAGTCATGACTTACCGACTGAAGTGGTTTCAGACCGTCAGTGAAGCGCCGCCGGCGATCGTGATCAATAGGGGGCGGCTCGTCGAAGACGTGTTGCACAAGGATCGTGTCAGACCTGACGAAATCCTTTCGGAAATGCGCAAGGCGGGGATCGAGCGCCTGGATATGGTCAAGTGGGGAGTGTTGGAGCCCGATGGCCGGATGTCGTTCGTCCGCTACGACGGCGAAGACACCGGCGCCGAAGAGCCTTTGGTGAGCTAGCATCGCTCATGCAGATTGGCGACGCTTGAGGGGCGAAGTGGCCGTCATGCGGGTGATCGCAACCCTCCTTGTACGCCTGGGGGGCGCTCTGACGGGACCGTTCCTAAAACGCCGCACCAAATGCGGTCTGCTCTGCGGGAACACCCTACCGCCGCTCGCCTTATCTCCTGAGGCGAAAGGAGAGAGCCATGGTCAAGACGCCTCGTAATCCGTCCGAATACCTCAATAATGAGGACGGCGCCCTCACGCCGATCAAAGCCGACGCGGTATCTAGGGGCGACCCAGCAGAGCTGCTCCGCGGCGTAGACCAGGAGAATATCTCAGCCCGTCTGATCACGCCAAGGCCGTCAGACCCGCCCCCTTCTCCGCCAAAGCTGGACGATGACGCCACGCAGATGAAGAAGATCGAGGACGCCGCCGGTACAGAGCCGTCGCCGCCGGGCGTCGCCGAGCCCGAGGGCGCGCGTGAGTTGCCCAGGCCGCCGCTCGCTGATCCTACCTGATGACTACAGCTGACTTGCGCCGCGATCCGCGTGGGCTTGTAGCGTGAAGTGAAAGAGCGCGGGGAGGCGAGAAAAGACGGCTCGAGACTTTACGGTAGCTTTGATCACAGGGCCAGTCGGCGTCGGCTCCGCCCTTGTTTAAATGGAGACGCCCATGGCGGCCAAACTAGATTTCGAACGCTGGATGCAAGGGCTGGGCGTGCCCATGGGCGAGGCAATGCGCGCGACCGGGCCCATCATGGAGAGTCGCCTGTCAGAAAGAGGCGTCTCCTGGACCGAACTAGACGAGAGCCAGGTCATTGCCCTCTTTGTCTCAGCCTTCAGGGAAGACACACCAGCTATTTATCCTCATCGGGATACAGAAGCGCTCAACCAAGCCTTGGATCAGATGCTCGCGAATATCGAAATGGAAACGACGGCGACGGCCGGCAGAAGCGATACGATCAACTGAGGCATAAGCTCAGGGCTTCACCACGCAGTGGAAGCCCGAGCCTGGTGAGCGGCTAATGTCCGGAACTGGACTTGGGCCAGCGTTCAGCAACCTATTAGTTGCCTCTAGAAATCCCGGGATGAAGTAAACTATGGCCAAGGTTGAGCAAACGATGCGGGAGAAAGTCGACTCCTATTTAAAAGATGCGCTAGCTGAGAACAGTGAAACCGCCCGCGCCAAGCTTCTTGGCAAAGCCGTGTATTGAAACAGCGTGGCCGCCAAGCAGCAGACTGAGCCGCCTTTTGCGGACCAAGCGGCGAACGGCCTTCCAACTGCATGAGACTCAAGCAGGTTGCGCCCGAGTGCGAATTGGAGACCTCCAGGAAGCAGAGGCCCGCCCTCTGGGAGAGAGCGGGCCTCCAAGGGAGCGAAGGCGCCCTTAGGCTGCAGATGACAGCGCCTCGGCGTTGACGGCGGTATCGGCAATGCTCGTCAAATCCTCGTCGGTCTGAGACTCTTCCTGCAGGGTCTCGTCTAGCAGAGCGGCGGCGTCCTTCAGATTCAGCACCAGCGCCCAACGCTTCAGTGTGCCGTAGCGGGTGATCTCATAGTGCTCGACCGCTTGGGCCGCGGCTAGAAGCCCGGCATCAAGGGCAGGAGTATCTTTGTACTCCTCCATGATCTCATCGCCTTCAGCCAGAATGCCCTCAATGGCATCGCAGGTCTTTCCGCGCGGGGCCTTGCCGATGATTTCGAACACTTGCTGCAAACGTTCGATTTGGCCTTCCGTCTGCTCCTTGTGCTTCTCGAAAGCAGCTTTCAGTTCAGGCGACTGAGCGGCGCGAGCCATCTTCGGCAACGACTTCAGGATTTTCCGCTCGGCGTAGTAGATGTCTTTGAGCGTGTCGTGAAATAGGTTGTCGAGGGTCTTGTCAGCCATTTGTTCCTCCTGGTTGGCGGAGGAACAAGGCTCCCGACGGAGCCTTGTTCCATATACTAACGCTGGTCTGGCAAACGCGGCGTCGCCCACAGCCGTTCGCCTGGACTGCCGAAGAAATCAGCCCTCCGAAAAAGCGGGTCTCGATAGCGGAAAAAGCTCGGCCGCTTGCAAACCGACCTTTGGCCCCTCCTAGTCGCCTCCGTGAATTATGCCTGAATCCCAAGGTGATAGATGGGTTTATGTGCGGGTCAGGCAGGCTTGGGCGGCAGTTCCGGCGCGCAGTTGCCTGTGGTTGGATCGGGAGGCTGAAACCCGCCCAAGGCAACGCCCCTGCCGCAACCCTAACCGGGAGCGCTGCGTTCAGATTCGCTGACAGGGAGGTTCGGGATGTCGCAAACACCGGTCGTTCAGCGCGCCTTCGGGTTGGCGGACAGCGGACGGTGTCGCATTCCATCTGAAGTGCGGCGGGCCCTACTCAGCGAGGGCTACACGCAATTCGGATGTGTTTGGACTCGAAGGGAAGGCGACGTGGGCACAGCTTAGGCTGAGGTGCGTTAGCGCCCAAGCTGCGCAACGAAAGCGCGCATAGACACTTGGATAGGCATGACTGGACTTGGTGGATACCTGCTTGTGGCGCTCGACGGCTTCTTCAAACGCATGACCGGAAATGAGCGTTTGCTCTAGCTGCCTTCAGACGCCTGCTGTCCCGATCCGCGAAGGCAGTCCGCAGTTCCGCTAGGGTTATCAAAGGCCAGCACCGTAGACTTGTTCGGCCTTCTGTCGCCTTCCCGACAGTGGCGCACGGCCCCGCTGCTCCGGGCTCGGCGGGACCTCGACGCGACCGGAAGGCATGAGGAGGGAAACCAGCGGACGCGCGGCGCGCTTTCTTAGTCACACCCAGGAGCTCATGACCATGCGCCACGTCCCGATCATCGTCTCTTCCGCCGCCGCCGCGCTTCTGTCCCGCTGCAGTCCGCAGGGGGGCGGCGATGCCCCCGTCGCCAAGGCCCAGGACGCTGTTTCAGCTCCAGCCGGTCAGACCTCCGCCGGCCCCATGGGGAGCCTCCAGGCGGCGATATGATCGCCATGGCCCCCAAACTGAAGCTCTTTGAATGGTCGGACGGCTTCCATCGCTTCACGGTAGCTGCCGCCTCCCGGCCCAAGGCCCTCGCCGCCTGGGGCATCCGGCAGGACATCTTCGCGTCCGGCCTCGCCAGGGAAGCGCCCGACGCTGAGGACGCCGAGGCGGCCAGAGCACGACCTGGAGAAGTAATCGAGCGTCGATTGACGGTCGATATCAGCAAGGCCGGCCCCCGTGCATCGCGACCCAGGGCGCGCAAGGGAGGGACCCCCGCCCAACTCCGTAGAGCCCAGCGCCTCGCTGACGAGCTGGAGGCGCTCGATCAGGCCCACGCCGAAAGCGCGGCAGCCGTTCGCGCCGAGATGCAAGGCCTCGAGGCGCGGGCCGCCGAAGAGAAGGCGCGGTTTGACCAGACACGGACCAGGCTTGTTCGAGACCTCGCCATAGCGCGCGAGAAACTAGGATCGGAGGAGGCGTCCGCGCCTCCCCGGAACCAGGAGAGAACCCATGCAGACTGAGCCCAGAAGCACCGACGCAGACATGGCGTCGACAGGATTTCTGAACGACGACGTACATGAGGGGGATCACGCCTCCTCGTCCATCCAGGCCGTCATGATCAACCGGCCCCGATCCGAACTCTACGCCTTCTGGCGGGAGTTCCGGAATCTTCCTCTTTTCATGGCCAATGTGCGGTCGGTCAGCAGCGACGGACGCGACTGGGTCATAGCCGGGCCCGGCGGCATGGATGTCGAACTGGAAACCGAGATCGTCGAAGACCGGCCGGGCGAAAAGATCGCCTGGCGTTCCACGGAGGCGGCGGACGTCGATCACGAGGGCTGGGTCGAGTTCCGCGACAACGCCTTCGGGCGGGGGACCGAGGTCCGGGTCATGATCAGCTATGACCCTCTCGCCGGCGCCGTGGGCAAGCTTGTGGCCAAGGTGATGCAGCGTGAACCGCGCATCCAGGCACGACGCGAACTTCGCCGCTTCAAACAACTGATGGAGACGGGGGAGGTTTCCACTTCCCAGGCTCCCGGCGCCGCTCCCCGCGGCTGATTATCAAGGACATATTTCATGCGCGCACTGACCTGGCACGGCAAACACGATGTTCGGGTGGACACGGTCCCCGATCCGGAGATCGTCAATCCTCGCGACGCCATCATCAAGATCACCGCGACCGCAATCTGCGGCTCGGACCTCCACCTCTATGACAGCGTCATACCCGCTATGCACCGCGGAGACATTCTCGGGCATGAATTCATGGGCGAGGTGGTCGAGGTGGGACGGGGCAGTACGAGCCTTCGGGTCGGGCAGAAGGTGGTGGTCCCCTTCGTCATCGCCTGCGGCCAGTGTTTCTTCTGCGGCAAGGAGCAGTACTCGGCCTGCGACAACTCTAACCCGGCGGACAAGTCCGACGCCTCCGAGGTCGCCTACGGCTATCCCGCGGCCGGGCTGTTCGGTTACTCGCACCTGACCGGCGGTTACGCCGGCGGGCAGGCCGAGTATGCGCGTATTCCCTATTCGGATTTCGGACCCATCGTCGTGCCTGACGGCATCGAAGACGAGCGGGTGCTCTTCCTGTCGGACATCTTCCCCACCGGCTGGATGGCGGCGGAAAACGCCGGGATCGAGCCGGGCGACACGGTGGTGGTCTGGGGATGCGGGCCGGTCGGCCTGTTCACGATCAAGAGCGCCATCCACATGGGCGCGGCGCGGGTGATCGCTATCGACCACCATCCGCGCCGTCTCGCTCTGGCGAAACAGAACGGCGCCGAGGTGCTCAACTATCATGAGGTTAAGGTGCTGGAGGCCCTTAAGGAGATGACGGCGGGCATCGGCCCTGACGCCTGCATCGACGCCGTGGGCATGGAGGCGCACGGTTTTGCCCCCGACAACGTTATCGATGCGGTCAAGCAGGAGACGAAACTGGGCACGGACCGCCAGCACGTGCTGCGCGAGGCTATCATGGCCTGCCGCAAAGGCGGCCGCATCTCCATGCCCGGGGTCTATGGTGGGATTGGCGACAAGCTGCCTATCGGCGCCTTCATGCAGAAGGGACTGACTTTGAAGACGGGGCAGACCCATGTGCAGAAATACCTGCCAAAGCTGCTGGAGCTGGTGATGGATGGTCAGATCGACACGACCGACCTCATCAGCCATCGCCTTCCCCTTGAGGAGGCGGCGACGGCCTACAAGAACTTCCACGACAATCCCAATGAGTGGACCAAGGTCGTCCTCAAGCCTTGATCCAGCCTCAAGGGGGCGCGTCGGCCAGCCGGCTGGGACGCTTAACTAAGGAGGCGGGAGCGAGGAGCGATCAAATGCCCTATCTGGTCACCTATGAAGTCGGCGGGAAGGCGCTCGCCACTTGCGTATCCGACGACCGCGCCGCTCTGCGCCTCGCAACGTCGCTCGAGGCTCAGGGCCTGACAGGCGTGGCCATTCAAGATGGTGGAACTGAAGAAGTGTTTTCGCCCCTGGCCTTCCGCCTTCGATGCGGGCCGGACGCAGGGGAGACCGGGGCCGTCAGCTAGAAGGGGTCTGGCTATGAGCGGCCAGCCAGCGACGCTGCCCTAGCTTTTAGAAAAATGACAGCTCGGCGCGCTCGGCGCCCTGCCGCGCGACAAGGCGCGCCGAACGGCCTCTCACCTGGAGGCGGCCGATTCTGACAGCCTGCCAGCCTGCCGGCAGGGTGACCGGGCGGCGGGCCCAGCTATCCGGCTCGCCGTCGTCCACCACCAGTCCTGTAAGCCCGTAGCAGAGGCCGAGAAGCATGCCGCCGAGGTTGGCGAAGAAGGGACCGGCCGGGGGGCCGTCGGCGTGATCCAGCCGGTATTCGAGGCATTGGTGGAACCGGGGCCGGTCGTAGGCGGCGAAGCCCTCCTCAAACAGCTTGAGCGCCAGGTCTCGGTCCCCGGCCATCGCCGCCCAGACGCAGTAGAGAGCGGGAAGCATCGGCGATCCGACGTAGTCCGGCCAGAGTTTGAGGTAGAAGGCCAGCGTCTTGCGGCTCATCGCGGGCGACGCCGGATAGTCATAGGGAAACAGTCCGGCCAGGGGCGAGGGCGTGGCGCCTTTTTCCTCGCGGCGATCATAGCCGTCATGGGCTGCGATGACCCCGTCGGAGCGCACCGGCAAGTAGAGCTCGGTGAGAACCGCCGTCCAGGCCTTGGGCGCGGTCTTCCGCAGGCGCTCGGCGACCCGCAGGGCGCGCCGCAGGATGTCGGCTCCGGCCATGAGACTGAAGGCGTCGTTGTCCGGAGGCGAAGGGACCTCGGCCGGTCCCATAGAACGGAGAAGCTCAAATCCCCGGCCTGTTCGGCTCACGCGACTTACGAACCAGTCGGCCACCCCGCTGAGAACCGGCCAAGCCTCTTCTTTCAGAAATTTCTGGTCCCCCGTGGCGTCCGCGAAGAGGGAGAAGGCGCGGGCCACATGCAGGGAGACATGATCTTCGTGATGAGCGGCGTCGCCGGCGCCAGGCGCCGCCTCCTGGCCGGTGCCGGGCGCGGCCTCCCAGGGATATTGCAGCCCCTTACGGTTGGAAAGGCGCGCATTGGCCGCCGCAGCAGACCGTCCTCGGCTCCGGAAGGCCAGCATGGCGCGCGCCGCGTCCGGCTGCATGAGGATCAGGGGCGGGACGCAGAAGGCGTCCACATCCCACATCACATGGCCGTAGTAGTAGTGATAGTCCCGCCAGGTCGCGAGACCGAAGATCGAGGTGGAGGCCGGCGAAGCGGGGTGGGCGGAAGCGTTCAGGTAGTAGAAGGCGGCGTCGACAAGCGCCTGATGCCGCGATTTCGCGCCCACAATGACGATCCGACCCTCCCATATCTCCGCCCAGGCCGCGCGGTTGCAGCGTCGCAGGACGTCGAAACCGTCCCGGGAGGCTCGCGCCACACGCCTAACAGCCTCCTCGTCAGGCCGCGCGTGGAGGACGGAGGGGACCATGGCCGCCACTTGCCGGAAACGCGCAGGTCGTCCTGAAGCCAGCCGGATCCCATACTCCGTGCACAGGGGCCCGGCGTCGCACCAGGCCAGGACCTGGCGGCGGGCGGCCGCGGGGGCTTCGGTGACAATGGCCAGGCCGCATTGTCCGAGCGCTTCGGCCGTTTCCCACAGGAGACTGCCGTCGCACGCAGGCTCAGGTTCGCCGGGCGTATCCGTCCGCCGTCGGAGGACCCGTCCGGTCAGTGCGGCGATCGACACGACAGCCCGAAACTTTAGGCTGCAAGGTCCATCGGCCGTGACCCGGACCTCCTGGGCGACGATCGAGGGGGCGGTGCGGCTGGCGAAGGCGACGACCTCCACCGAGAGGCGCCGCGTCCCGACCTGATAGGTGAAGGCGGAATGGAGCTCGGCGTTCGCGAAGTCGTACGATTGGCGGAGATCGTTGATGGCCCAGGGCTGCTCGCTCATCCAGACGATCGTCGATCGCCAGGTCCCCGCACAGAGGATAGGGGGCGGCGGCGGCTTCGATCCCGCGCTCGGGGTGGGCGCCGGCGAGCCCGTTGAGGAGGACCATGCCGGGGAAGAGCGGAACCTCTCGAACCCTCAGGCCGATCAGGCCGTTGCAGAGATAGGCCGGCAGGTCGCCGTCTCGCGGCCCGAAGACGGGCTCTGGATTCAGGGGCGGCGCGGGACGGTCATCCATTCGGTGGACGCTCCGCCGACTTTTTGGGGCCCGTCTCTTTCGACCGCCGTCGATCAGGCGGCCTCTTGAAGATGTCGCCGACTACTGTCGCGTCCGGACCGTCCGGGCCGGCGCGCTGGCGGGACTCGCGGCCCACGCGCAACACGCCCTCGTCGGGTTCATCAGGGGTGGGCTTGCCGCCCGGTGTCGCGGCGTTGCCTGCTCGTCCTCTGGATTGCTCGGGTTTCATAGTCTTGCTCCTGACCGCCCCCGCTAGAAAGACGACCTCCCGGCGGAAATGGTTCCTTTCCACGCTCCACGCCCTGCTTGTGTCGGGCGTCGGTCCCTTGGGCCCCTGCCTGTTAGAGATGTAGCGAAGCGCCGCTTCATCGTGCCCTCTCCAGGCGAAGTAGTGATCGCTAGTGGCCGGGACCGCCCTTCCTTTGAGGAGGTGCTGACATAACCCCGAGATTCTTCGCCAGCCTATTAGGGTCCGGGTGCTCAACATTCGTCTCTCCATCCGTCGTCTGCAAGGCGATGTTTCCAATGGAGTTTTTGTGCGTAGTTCGAAGCTTGTCGTTTCCCCGCCGGTTGGCGAACCCGTTTAGAGAAGAAGAGGTCGCCCGATGCTGCCTCGTCCTCCATCCCGCTGCCTTGTGGAAGATTCATGATGACCCCCGGGACTTTCCCGCCGCGCTGGATCTCCAGATCCGCCGGCATGGGGAGAACTCTCATCATTTGCATCGGGCCATCGTGTCGGCCGGCGGGCTGACGGACCGGACGACCCTCGCGGCCTGGCGGCGGGGGCTGAAGGCCTCGCAGACGTCTGCCGCCTCCGGTGGAAATAAGTTCCTGTTTTGTTCCAGTACTGTTAGGTGATGCCCGTGATGGGAACGGCAGCGCCTCGTAAGATCATCCATGTGGACATGGACGCCTTCTTCGCTTCGGTGGAGCAGAGGGACGATCCCGCCTTGCGCGGTCGTCCCGTCGCCGTAGGCCACGCCGCTTCGCGCGGCGTGGTCGCCGCCGCCAGCTATGAGGCGCGCAAGTTCGGCGTGCGGTCGGCCATGCCCTCGAGCACGGCCTTGGGGAAGTGCCCGGAACTGATCTTCATGCCGCCCCGGTTCGAGGTCTATCGCGCCGTCTCGGCGCAGATTCACGCCATCTTCGCCGACTACA
Source organism: Brevundimonas guildfordensis (assembly GCF_014836405.1). GTDB lineage: Bacteria > Pseudomonadota > Alphaproteobacteria > Caulobacterales > Caulobacteraceae > Brevundimonas > Brevundimonas guildfordensis. The sequence continues at coordinate 274,911 of NZ_JACSQU010000001.1, forward strand.
CGAACATGATCGAACCCCTTTCCCTGGATGAGGCCTATCTCGACGTCACGGCCAATGTCAGGGGCCTACCCACGGCCTCTGCGACTGCGGAGGAGATACGCCTGCGCATCCTCAAGGAGACCGGCCTGACGGCGTCGGCCGGGATTTCCTACAATAAGTTCCTGGCCAAGTTGGCCTCGGACCAGCGCAAACCCAACGGCCAATTCGTGGTGCCGCCGGGGCGGGGAGAGGCCTTTGTCCAAGATCTGCCGGTCAGGCGCTTCCATGGCGTCGGCCCGGTGACTGCGGCGAAGATGAACCGACTGGGCATCGATACCGGCGCGGACCTGAAGCGTCAGTCCATGGCCTTCCTGCAGCAGCATTTCGGCAAGTCCGGCGCTTGGTACCATGGGGTGGCGCGGGGAGAGGATCATCGCCCGGTCAATCCGGATCGCGAGCGCAAGTCGAGTGGTTCGGAGACCACCTTCGCCAGCGACCTGGTCGATCCGGCGGCGATCGAAGCCGGGCTGGAGGAGATGGCGGACGATGTCTGGGCCTGGTGCGAAAAGGCCGGATCGCTGGGCCGGACCGTGACGGTGAAGGTCAAGTGGGCGGACTTCCAGCAATCGACCCGGAGCCGGTCCTTCAATGAGCCGGTCACGTCGAAGGAACGGTTGCGCGAGATCGCCCGCCTGCTGGTGCGATCCCTCTATCCGCCGACCAGGGGCGTGCGGCTTGTCGGCGTGACCCTGTCCAATCTGGAGAAGGCGTCGCCGGGATTGCCCTCAAGGGCTTCTCTGGGCGAGTTGGCGCTGTGACGGCCATGCTCCAGGCGGACCTGTTCGGGCACGCCCCCCAGCCTGCCGTGCCTCCGGGCTTCGACTATTGGCCGGATGTCCTGTCGGCATGCGAGCAGGCAGCGGTGGTCGAGCAACTACAGCGGCTGGATTTCAGGCCTTATGAGCACATGGGCTACCAAGGCTTCCGACAGATCGCCGCCTTCGGACGCCGCTATGATCATGAACGACGTCGACTGGAGACTGCCGCGCCCTTGCCGGATTTCCTGAAGGCGCTTCTGGGCCGTCTGACTGGACGGCTCGACCTTGATGAAGAGGCCTTCGTCCAGGCTCTGGTCAATGAATACGCCCCCGGAGCCGGTATCGGCTGGCACCGCGACAGGCCGGTCTACGGGGAAATCCTCGGCGTTTCCTTTCTCGCGCCTTGCGTGATGCGCCTGCGCCGGAAAGAAGGGACGGGATGGCTTCGGTCGGCCGCGCCGTTGGCGCGCGGATCGGCCTATCGGCTGTCAGGCGAGGCGCGGAGAGACTGGGAGCATTCGATCTCGCCGATGACGGCCCTGCGCTATTCCATAACCTTCAGGACCCTGACCTGACCGGAGTACCTGGTTCGCCAGGGGCGCTCGCCTCAATCGGCAGGTCCTCCAGGCGCGGCGCTACGAATGCTCATCCCCGGCTCGATCCCAAGCCCAGGACGCCGGCAGGATCCTGAAGGAACCACTCCCATGAAAAGTCTGACCCGTTCTGCGGACGGCGGACCATCCCTTTAGTGGAGTGCCGCTTAGCGTGGTATTCTGTATATGTTCGTGGGTGTAATAATACAAATAACAAACTTGGCATTTGTTGTTGTCAATACATCTCGAAAGATGTCTCGATCACGCGTTTTTTACACAAGCAATTTTCCTTATTGTTATTAAGGTGCTTAAACTTTGTCGGTCTTGGGATCGGTTTTCGCGGTTTGAAAGTTGAGAAACTTGAAACAATACAGCTCTCTAAGTTGACCTTGTGTATTCGAGTGGGAATGATGCGGCGTTCTCGGGAGCTCCGGCAGCGCTGCCGGGGTCGCCACTAAGGCGCTGATAAAAGGCACAATTATTAAGAGACCCTTCGAAGCCCTTTCGAAGGGTCTTTTTTTGCCGTCAAGGCGGTCCAGGCCGGCGCTCAGCCTATCTTCTTGAGCGCCTCGTCGTATCGAGCCTGAGCGACAGCCAGCGTCGCGCGCGCTTGGGCTTTTGCCGACGCTTCGTCCAGACGGCGCCGATACTCCTTATGGGCGGCTCGCAAGCCCTCAAGCGCGTTGTCCCATTCGACATAGATGGGGTCGTTATAGTCGATCATCGCGTTGATCCTCCCTTTGCTCATGGGAAACGATCGCCGCGGCGCCTTGGCCATGCGGCTAATTCTCGCGCTTCAGCCGTGGAGCAAGATGTCGGCCGCTTCAGGATAGCGCTGCGAGAGGCGGGACGCCCAGTCCGCAGAGGCGGAGCGGGCCTGCCGGGCTTCGCGGGGGCGCGCCAGGACGAGGGCGGCCGCTTCGCGGTGAGCGGGCCAGTCCATCAGAAAGTGCAGAGCCGCCTCGAAGTCGGGGTGGCTGGCGGCGTGGGCGAAAGCTCGGTCCAGCGCCTCTACGTCGTCGAAGTCGGGCAGCCGAGAGAGGTAGTCGCGAAGCACGGGCGCCGACAGGTCGCGCTCGAACAGGCTCCAGCGCAACGTCTGGGCTTCCTGCCCGTGTCCTTCCGCGTCGAGCACGTCGATGGAGGCGGCCTCCCAGGCTGGGGTTAGTTTGGGCGCGCCCTCAGTCCGGCTACGACCATAGGTCCAGCGGCGGTTGAGCGGCGAGGGGCTCAAGGCGGCTTCGAGCGCGGCGCGGGCTTCGGCGACGCGGCCGGCCGCCAGCAGGCGGCGCGCGATGTCGGCGGCGATATCCGGGGAACCGGCCTGTTCGGGGGTGACGAGCGAGAGCCAGAGGTCGAGGTCCTCCGCCTTGTCCGCTAGGCGGCGCAGAAGGTTACGGCCCGCCGGGGTCTTTCGGGTCGTTTCGTCCAAGCCGTCCAGCAGCCTTCGCGCCGTGCGCGGGCCCAGAGCCTCATCGGCGGCGGCGATCCAGCGTCCATAGTCCTGGGGCCGTCGGCGCAGCGCGTCGACGAGGTCGCGCAACGCCTCGTCGCTGGCGGTTTCGGCGAGGGCGAAGAGTTCCGGCGAGGCGGCCGCGAAGGCGGCGGGAAGCTCGCCCTTGGTGTCCTTCACGCGGGCGGCCAGCCCTGAATAGAGGTCGAACCAGCGGATGAGGATGGCGAGCGCGTCACCAAGCGCGTCCGGCGCCAGGCGTTCGATAATCATCCGTCGGTGCGCGTTCAGATCGTCGATCAACTCGCCTCGCTTGCGCCACGAGACGCGGGTGCGCGCAGCGGCCAGCGCCGTCAGGCGCTTGTCGATCTCCAGCGCCAGAATGTCGGGACTGATCTCGGCCGCCAGTTCGAGCCGAAGCCGGCGCTTCAGATTGGCGTTCCCGGCGCCCGCCTCAATCAGCAGGTCGGCCAGGCGGGGCGCTCCAAGATGGGTCAGGCTGGCGGCGGAAAGCCGGGTCGAGATCCGAGGTTGTCGCGCCATGAGGTCCTTTTCGGGAGGGAGGTTCGCGGCCGTCTATAGCACGCCCGTCCGGGGACCTGTCGAAGCGAGGAGGCGTCAGCCTAACCGCCGTGTAAAAGGCGTCGCGACAAGGCGGTCCCAGGTCGAAAGAAGGTATGCATGCCCAAGGTCAATGATACGGTCCACATCCGTTTTTCCATGCGCGGCATGTCTGGACCGTTCTGGCAGACGAACGCCACGGTAGCCTCCGTCTCCGGCACGTCGTTGCTGCTGGATGGCCTGGACCGTCAGGTCCCGGCGGCAGCGTCGGAGCTGAAGCCGGCGGGGCAAGGGCGCTGGACGCTTGACTGGGAGGTGCGACGTCGCCCTTGAGGCGCCTCGTGCGGCCTGTTCCTATCCCTCGTCGAGGATGATCTTGACCCGGCGACCCAACTCGTCGGTGGCGAACGGCTTCGTCATGATCTGCATGCCGGGGTCCAGGTGACCGTGGCTCAGAACCGCATTTTCCGCATAGCCGGTAATGAACAGGATTTTGAGGCCAGGACGCGCGATACGGGCGGCGTCTGCGACCTGTCGGCCGTTCATGCCGCCGGGAAGACCGACGTCTGTCACCAGCAGGTCGACGCTTCGGTTGGTGTTCAGCACGGCCAGACCGCTCTTGCCGTCTTCCGCCTCGATGACCGTGTAGCCGAGTTCGGCAAGCACTTCAGCGGCCAGCATGCGGACCGTCGGCTCGTCGTCGATCACCAGTACGGTCTGGCCGTCTTCCGCCCGAGGGGTTTCCACATGGGCAGGCTCGTCTGCGGCGTTCTCAACCTCGCCCAGATGTCGCGGAAGATAGATGCACACCATCGTGCCTTCGCCCGGTTCGGAATAAATCCGCACCTGCCCGCCCGACTGCTTGGCGAAACCATAGATCATCGACAGCCCCAGGCCGGTGCCCTGGCCAATCGGCTTGGTGGTGTAGAAGGGCTCGAACGCCCTGGCGATGACTTCGGCGGGCATGCCCACGCCGGTGTCGGATACGCATAGCGAGACATACTGGCCGGGTTCCAGGTCCCTTTCAGCCGCTGCGCGCCGGTCCAGCCAGCGATTGGCGGATTCGACGGTCAGAACGCCGCCGTCGGGCATGGCGTCGCGCGCGTTGATGCAGAGGTTGAGAAGCGCGTTCTCCAACTGCCCCGGGTCGACGAAGGTGGGCCAGATGCCGGTTCCGTGGACCGACTCCACGCGCACGGAAGGCCCCATAGTCCGCACGATCAGTTCCTCCATCCCGGCCACCAGCTTGCGGATGTCGGTGGGCTTTGGCTCCAGCGTCTGCCGACGAGAGAAGGCGAGCAGGCGGTGGGTGAGGGCGGCGGCGCGGCGCGCCGCGCCCTGAGCGGCCGTAATAAAGCGGTCCGTCTCGGAAATGCGGCCCTCGGCAAGCCGCTTGCCGATCATGTCGAGGCTGCCGGTGATCCCGGTCAGCAAGTTATTGAAGTCATGCGCGATGCCGCCGGTCAGCTGGCCGACCGCTTCCATCTTCTGCGACTGCCGGAGCGCGGATTCGGCTTCCATCAAGGCTGACGTCCGCTCCTCGACCTTCTGTTCGAGAGAGGCGGCCAAGAGGGCGAGATCGCGTTCGGCTCGCCGCCGCTCGGTCGCCGCGCGCGTGCGTTCGGCGACATCGCGAATGAACGCCATCTCATCGTCCGGCCAAGCCCGGGCGTTGCGGTGGTTGAGGTACAGGAGGGCCACCAGACCTCCTTGTTCGGTGAGCGGCATGTTCATCACCGCCCGCGCGCTGATGCCCTCGAGGGCGGCTCCGGCGTCGGCGGTGCGGGGGTCGGTCCGGGCGTCGGTGATGAGCACGGTCTGCCCGCTCTTCAGATCCTCGATGTAGGACCCGAAGTTACGGAAGTTCAGAACGCCCGCCAGACTGTTGATGCCCGGCGCGTTCCAGTCTCGTGCGATGGTGATCGTCTCTGCCGTGCGATCGACGAGTCCGTAGCCCGCGCGACTGACCTCGAGCGTCTTGCCAAGGATCTCGGCTGCGGTGAAGGAGATGTCATCCGGATCCTCAAGATCGCGCAGGGCGTCGCTGAGCTCGATCAAGGCGGACCGCATCCGTTCGGACCGGACCTGCTGAGTGATGTCCGTCGTCACCCCCGCGATGCGCAGAGGCGCCCCTGTCGCATCTTCGATCAGCACGCCGCGAGCGGCCATCCAGCGGGTTTCGCCGTCGGGAGTGACGATCCGGTGGTTGATGCTGTAGTCCGCGCCCTCGCTGATGGTGGCCTGGCTCTGGGCCTTCACAGCCTCGCGGTCGTCTGGATGGATGAGGGACTGGCGATCCTCATAGGACATCGGCTCGTCGATGGCCCAGCCCATCAGGAGCCTGTAACCCTCCGTGTCCGTGAGGGAGCGCGTGCGGACATCGACGCTCCAGGCGCCCATGCCGCCGGCCTGCATGGCGAGGGCCAGCTCGCGATCCCGCTCCCGCTCCAGATGCGCCTTGGCCGTCAGTTGAGCCGCGAGAACCGCGTTGTCCTGCGCCAGCGCAGCCAAACGCTCCTGCTCTTCTGTCACATCAACAAGGCTGGCGAAGAAGTAGGCGAGCTCCCCGTCGGCATCCGGCACAGGGGCCAGAAACAGCCGGTTCCAGAAGCGCGAGCCGTCCTTTTTCCTGTTGAGAATATCGACCCGCAACGGACGAGCCCCGTGCACCGCGCGCCGGATCTCTTCAACAGTGGTCGGGTCAGCGTCCGGGCCCTGTAAGAATCGACAGTTGCGGCCGAGAACCTCCGCGCGATCGTAGCCGGTCAGGGCGCAGAAGGAATCGTTGGCGAACACGATCGGATTATCGTCCTGACGCGGATTTGTGATCACCATAGCCATCCGCGTCGCGCGAACAGCGGCCACGAAAGGACTGGTTCCCGAGTCGAGACCAACGAGCTCGTCGCTTATGCGCTCTGCGTCGCGGGTCCGCAGTTCTGTTTCGGCGTCAGTATGGTTCGTCAATAGCTGGCTCTTCGGCGAAGGTCGGTGCGCCCCGGCGCTTAACCTAGGAACGGTTTACAACCCCCATGGCGGAATTCGGTTCGTGAGCACGCCATCTTCTTCCATCGGCGCAGGCCCTGCCGATCGTCAGCCGGACTATCGCCTGCGTCATATCGCCGAGGTTGGAACCGCCGGTCCTGCAACTGGATTGGGTGAGGCGGAGGACCCATGAACCAGACCCATGTCATCGAACGCGCGTTTGAAATCGCTGAACGAAACCATGCCTGTCTCAAGGTTAGCGACGTACGCGACGCCCTCGCTCGCGAAGGCTATACGATCAATGATCTGATGCACCTGGAGGGCTGGAGCATCCGGGAGCAGCTGAAACGGCGAATGACCGCGCGCGGCGCGCGCGCTGTTGATTGCGGAGCCTCGGCAGGGAGCAGGTCATGAGCGGATCGGCGGGTTTAGGACGAGCGGTGCACGGGTTGCTCGTGAGCTTTCCGGTGGCCTTGTTCAGCCTGGGCGCAGCGACGGACGCGGCGTTTCTGCGAACGGCCCAGATTCAGTGGAGCAACTTCTCTTCCTGGGCCATCGTCGGCGCCCTGATCTTTGGCGCAACGGCATTCCTGTGGAGCCTGATCGATCTGGCGAGGTTCCGCCGCACCTCCTTGGACTTTCTGTATAGCGGCGCTCTGGGCGCGGCATGCCTGCTCGGTCTGGTGAACGCCTTCAAGCATAGCCAGGACGGTTGGAGTTCCGTAGGGGCGTTCGGCTTCACCCTCTCAATCTTGTGCTGCGCGCTGGCCCTGATCGCGGGCGCGCTGCGCTATTCGGGTATGCTCGACAAGGAGGCGATCCGATGATCCGCAAGAGCGCCCTTCTGTGCGGCGCCCTGGGCGGCGCCTTGGCACTGGCCGCCTGCGGCCAAAGCGAAAAGGGGATCAACGAAGTCGGCCCGACGCCGGATTTGCCCGGGATCCGGCAAACCCTGGTCCCGCCCATGCGTATCGCCAAGCCCGTCGGTTGGGGCGATGAGACGCCGCGTGCGCCCGAAGGCTTCATGGTGACGGCGTTGGCCACCGACCTGCGAATCCCGCGTCAGATGCTTGTCTTGCCCAACGGCGACATCTTGGTGGCCGAGGGTCGAGGGGGCGGCGCGCCGGCCCTGCGGCCCAAGGACGTTATCGCCGGGGTCATCAAGAAGCAGGGCAACACGAAGGTGAAGGGCGGCGATCGCATCACCCTGCTGCGCGATGCGGATGGCGATGGCCGGGCCGAGGTTCGCACGATTTTCATCGACGGACTGAACGCGCCCTACGGCCTGGCCTATGTCGACGGCCGCATCTATGTGGCCGAGCAGGACGCCCTGGTCAGCTTCCCTTACGTCGAAGGGCAGACCCGGATCACGGCTACGCCGGAAGAGCTGACGCGCCTGCCGTCGGCGCTCAATCACCACTGGACCAAGGCCCTGGCGGCCAGCGCGGACGGGACGACCCTTTATGTGGGGATCGGCTCCAACAGCAACGCCGGCGAACGCGGCATGGCGGTGGAAGAAGAGCGGGCCGTCGTCTGGGCTATCGACCGCGTCACGGGCGCGCGCCGCACTATCGCCCGCGGCATTCGCAATCCCACGGCGTTGGCGATCGAACCGTCGAGCAATGCGCTGTGGGCGGTCGTGAACGAGAGGGATGAGATCGGGCCGCAGCTTGTTCCCGACTACCTCACCTCAGTGCGCGACGGCGCCTTCTATGGGTGGCCGTACAGCTATTGGGGCCAGAACCTGGACCCGCGCGTGCGGCCTCAGAAGCCTGAACTTGTGGCGACGGCGGTGAAGCCGGATTACGCCCTCGGGGCGCACGTCGCGGCCCTGGGGCTTTCGTTCGCCCGAGAAGGGGGCTTTGGCGGAGCATTCGTCGAAGGCGCCTTCATCGGCGAGCATGGCAGTTGGAACCGCCAGGATCTGTCGGGATACAAGGTCGCTTGGGTGCCCTTCTCGGGGGGACGCCCCGCTGGCGAGCCGGTCGACTTCCTGACCGGGTTTCTGACCGACAAGGGCGAAGCGCGCGGCCGCCCCGTGGGCGTCTGGTTCGATCCGCAGCGCCGGATCCTGCTGGTGGCCGACGATCTGTCCAATACGGTCTGGCGGGTCGCTCCTAGCGGGACAGCGCCAGCGCAATAACTCAGTATCGCTCCTGACGCGGGCGATGGGCCCGCTTGCCCGTCGGTCGCGTCAGTCGGCGGCCAGGTGGGCAGAGGTCAGCGCGCGTTCGCGATCAGGTTGCCGCAGTCGGCGTCGTCCGCCAGGCCAGGGTCGACGAACCCAAGCAGCGCCGCGATGGGGCTGACCAAGGCGGTGAGGGCGCCGACAACCCCGCCTTGGGTTGCGACGGCCGCGGCGTCAACGCCGAGGGCGGGCGAGGCGAGGGGGCCGGTGATCGTGATAGGGGCCCACACGCGCAGAAGACGCGGCTTCTTGGTTTCACCGTCGAGCTTCAGATTCAGGGTCTCAGCGCCCAGGTCGATCGTTCCCGAGCCCTGGGCCAGGACGACGTCGGTGTCGATCACCAGGGTGCGGGCGGTGGCGACCCCGTCGGCGACCTTGAAATCGGCGACAGCGCAGCGGATCGGCGACTCAGATTGATCGCCTGACAGCAGCTTGCGCAGGCCCGCGCCGACGTTGATCCCCAGCAGTTCGGCGAAGGCCGACCGCATACGACCCTGCGGAACGACCAGACTGATGCTGCCCTTGGAGCGAGCCGCCAGATCATGGATCGATGCGCCGGGCCCTTCGAGCTTTGCTCGGCCCAGGGCGCGGCCCGTCACCGTGGGCGCGCCGTTCCGGGCGGGGATGATAGATTCGAGCGGATAGCCGCTGAGGCGAAAATCGATCGCGCTGTAAGGCATGTCCTTGGTGGCGTCGATCCTCGCCGTCCCGTGCAGCTCGCCTCGGTTGAAAGCGAACGAGACGGGATCGAGCTTCAGAATGCCTTCCTTCAGGTCGGCGCCGAGACGGACCTGCCGAACGTCGAAGGCGTTGGCTTTCACCGAAGCGGCGCGATAGCTCACCGACCCGTCCATCGTGCGCAGACGCTCGGTCCTCAACGGGGCGTCGGGCAGCAGTTTGCCGGGGGCGCCGGAAGTCGCCACCGTACCTCCCGCCGTGACACGCGGACGCGCGCCCAGCACGGCCGCCAGGTCGTCGATATCCAGGGTGCGAGAGGCGAGCTCCGCATCGACCCGACGGCGTCCGCCGACCTTGTTAACCTCCACGGTCCCCGACAGGTCGGATGATCCGACCCGCCCGCTGAAGTCCGCAAATCTGAACCGCGCCCCATCACGCGTCAGGCCGCCGCTCAGTCGGTAGGGCGGGGTGTTGGGCGTCGTGATGCCGGTCAGAAGATAAAGGTCGGCGAGGTCGCGCCCCTGGAGGTCCAGCCTGGCGTTGAACCGTCCCAGGTCGAAGGGCCGGGTGATCGCTCCGGCCGCCCTCAGCCGGGACCCCGCGCCCGCTAGGTCGGCCGTGAAGGCATAGGGACGGTCACGGCGGATGTTGATGAAAGGACCGCCTGTGACGCGAAGGGTCAGGGGCTCGCCATTCATGGTTCCCTTGCCGTCAAGCACGAAACCGCTTTCGTCATCGTCCGGCGAGCGGGCTTCGCGGGCAGAGACGACCGCGTCGAGGGTCATGCCGCGTCGTTGCTCGTCCAGCGTCAATCGGCCCTCATGGATGACCAGGCGCTGGATGACCGGCAACCGGGCGCCCCGGCCGTCATCGGGACGGTTCGGCTTCAGATCCCAACTCCGACGCCCCTGTTCATCCACGATCAGATGCGCCTGAGGACGTGTCATGGTGAGGGACGAAACCTCGACCTGGCCAAGAAACAGGCGCCGTAACCGCACGGCTACGTCCAGCCGTTCGATGTCGGCGGTGTTGCGCTGGGACGCCCAGTCGGGGCCGCTGATGCTAAGGTTCCTGACCGTGGCCGAGGGCGTCCAACTAAACAGCCTGACATCCAGGTCTCCCTTCAACGCAACCTCGCGCCCGGTTGAGGCGGAGGCGGCGCGGCCGATGGGACCCCGCACCCAGTTCCAGTCGAACAGAGCAAGGAACAGAAGAAAGCCGCCGACGAGGACGACGGTGATCGCCGCCGCGATGATCTCTGGCCTGCCGGGGCGTCGGACGGCGAGCCATACGGGATCGCGAGCTGCGACGTAGGACCTGAAGGCCTCGATCCTGTCGCGTAGGCGTCGCAGAGCCGCCCCCGCTTGTCGGCGCCACCTAGCTGATTTCGCTTCAGGCTTGTCGATCACGCTTCCCTCCGGTGCAGGTTACTAACGCCGCAAAAGGGAAAGGGTCGCCAAGCCCGGCGTTTAAGTCGGATGTGCGCATGGAGTGGGTTCCGGCGAGCGTCGCGGATTAGTCCTCAGGGTACCGCCGCGGTTCGCCGCCGGTCTCGATGAATTCGCGGATGAGGTCTCGGGCCGCCGCCTCCACGCGACCAGGGTGGTAGTCGTTCCCCGTGATGTCATGAACCTCATCAAGGTCAACGAAAGCTTCGAACCCGGTGACGACGGCGCTGCTGTCGTCGAAAATTCTGATGACCCATCGCGTCGTGCTGGCGTCGTATTCAGTACGCGCCCAGTAGCGGTCCGCACCGCAAGAAAACTCTATATCCTTCATTTCTGCCATGCCTTCTCCTTTTGCTGCCAGCGTGGGTCGCGCCAGCTTCTAGATGTTCATCCCATGGAGCGTGGTGCAATAGTTGATTGGCGCAGAGGCATTCTCTGATCTGCGCGGCCCAGCCGATGAACTGTCTGCAAGCGGAGGCGTTGGCGTAGGATGGTCGACACCGTTTGGACGCCGTATTGCGGGCCCGCGCCCGCGCCCGCCGAGGCGCTTGGGCGCTGGAACGGGGACCCTGCTCTGTGGACTGTCCTGGCGGCGGCGGCCCTCGCAGGGCTGGTGCTGCTGCGCGGCCCGGCGAGGGGGCGGTATGCCGCGGCGATGGCGGTGCTGGCGGTGGGGTTCGTCTCGCCGCTGTGCGCGCTCAGTTCAGCCCTGTTCGCCGCCCGGACGCTGCATCACCTGCTGCTGGTGCTGGCGGCGGCGCCGCTGCTGGCGCTGTGCGTTGCGCGACTGCGGCGGCCGCGTCTCGCGGCGGCGACGGCGATGCAGGCGGTCGTATTCTGGGCCTGGCACGCGCCCGACCTCTACGCTCAGGCCCTGTCGCATGACGCCGTCTATTGGTTGATGCAGGTCAGTATCCTGGGCAGCGCGGTGTGGTTCTGGGCGGCGGTGCGCAGCGCGCGCGGCCACGCAGCCGTCGCGGCCCTCCTGGCCGCCATGCTGTTGATGGGCCTGCTGGGCGCGCTGATCGTCTTCGCGGGCCAGCCGCTTTACGCCCCGCATTTCGCCAGCACCATGGCCTGGGGCGTGACGCCGATGGACGACCAGCAGGCGGCGGGCTTGATCATGTGGGCGCCGGCGGCGGCGGCCTATCTGCTCGTCGCCTTGTGGCGTCTCAACGGGCTGCTGAAGCCGACGGACAGGCCGGCGGGCGGGGCCGCCGCATGATCGATCGGCTGATCGCTCAGGCGCTGGAATGGGCGGCCGGTCACCACGACGAAGGACGCTATTCGCCCGTCGCTATCTGGTTTCATTGGATCATGGCGGTTCTGGTCTTCTTTCAGCTCGGTTGGGGCTGGTGGATGGGGCGGCTGCCCGTCGGGGGCGAGAAGGTGGCGGCCTATGAGGTCCACTTCGCCATGGGGATGCTGATGCTTCTGCTGGTGATTGGCCGCCTGACATGGCGGCTGGTCGCGCCGGATCTCATCAACGACGCCGACAAGCCGGGCTGGGAGAGCGCGGCGGCTCGGGTCACCCATTTTGTCTTCTACATCTGCCTGTTCGGCCTGCCGCTGTCGGGCTGGGCGATGATCTCGGCGACGGCGAGGGACACCAAGCTGGCGGCGGCAGGCTTCATTCCCTGGCCGCTGCTGCCGATGCAGGATCTGTCCAACCGCCAGCTCTGGGCGGTGGAGGCGGCTGCGGAGTGGATGCACTGGGGTCTGGTGATGACCCTGTTGCTGATGATCCCTATCCACGCCGGGGCGGCGCTCAAGCACCATCTGATCGATCGGGACGACGTGTTTCACGCGATGCTGCCGGTCGCGCCGCAGCTGCAGCCGAAACGGTCGCGCTGGCAGAGGCGCTGGCGCGCACTCGAGAAGCGGGTCGCGTCGACAGCCAGGCGGCTATGGAGCGGGCTTCCTCTTTCGTCAGCCGCTGGACGGCGGCGGCCATGACCCCGCGCGGGTCGTTGCGGCGTTGGCCGGACTGCCAGCGGTCGAGCTGCTCCAGGGTGTAGGCGGTCGGCTGGCCGCTGACAGAGGGCTGTCCTTCGCCCGCGCCCTGTCCCTCGACGCCGTGACAGCTGGCGCAGGCGACGATGCCCCTTGCCGCGTCCCCTGTTAGCCAAAGCGGAGGTGGAGCGGACCTGGAGGCAGGGAGCGCCGGCGGCGGAAGGCCGGCGTACCATGCCGACACCTCCCGGCGGGCGTCCTGATCCAAAACCCTGGCCACGCGGGTCATCACGTCGTCGGGGCGGAGGCCGCTGGCGTAGTCCTCCAGCTGCTTTTGCAGATAGCCCTGATCCAGGCCGGCCAAGCGCGGCGACGAGACGCCGTCGCCTTCGCCGTTCAGCCCGTGACAGGTGAAGCAGGCGTTGCCCGCGCCGCCCGCGCCGCCGCCCATGGCGATGACCTGGCCGGAAGACTGGAACGCGCGGTCGGTCGCGCCCGGCGTGGTGTCGCAGGCGGCGAGGGCTAATCCGACAAGGGCGAAGGGCAGGGCGCGCACTCTGACCCAACACCGGCTTAACGGCGACGGTTCCGCGGAACTCCTGGCGATGCGGCGGATTGGTTCTGGCGAAGCTGGGAAAGGGGCCCGATGCGATCATGTCCGGACCATGCGTTTCATAGGGGCCGCCTTCACGGCCTTGGGCCTGCTGGGGCTGGGCGCCTGTGCGGACAAGGCCGACGCCCCGCGCGCCCTGGCGGGGACCGACCCGGCCGAGGGCTTGCGCCTGATCCAAAGCCGCGGCTGCGCCGCCTGCCACAAGATTCCGGGCGTCGCCTGGCCCGAGGGGCGGACAGGCGGCTCGCTGGCGGGTGTGGGGGCGCGGCCTATGATCGCCGGACGCCTGCCCAACCAGCCCGAGGTGATGGCGGCCTTTGTGCGCGACGCGCCTTCGCTGCTGGCCGACACGGGCATGCCGCTCATGCCGCTGACCGAAGCCGAAGCCCGCGACGTGGCGGCCTACCTCTATACGCTCGATGACGATTGAGACGCCCGACATGCTGAGCGGCTGGCCGCCGCCGGTGCTGGACCCGGCCGGGCCGTTCGCAGGGCCGGTGACGGTCGTCGCCTGGGTGCTGTTCGTCATGGGGGCGGTGGTGCTGGCCGTCGTCCTGGTCGCGCTGGGCGTGGCCCTGTTCGGGCCGCGGAAGTGGAAACGCCGCGTGGGCGGCGAGCGGCTGGTCTGGATGGGCGGCCTGGCCTTCCCAGTGGTCGTGCTGACCGCCCTGTTGATCTACGGCCTCAGCGTCACCGCGCGCGTGTCCGACGCGCCCCGCGACGGCGAGATGCGCGTGCGCGTGACGGGGGAGATGTGGTGGTGGCGTGTGGCTTATCTCGACGATCAAGGGCGCGAAACGGTGCAGGACGCCAATGAGGTGCATATCCCCGTCGGGCGCCCGGTGGTGATCGAACTGGAAAGCGCCGACGTCATCCATAGTCTGTGGGTGCCGCGCCTGGGCGGGAAGACGGACATGATCCCCGGGCGTCGCAACTTCATGCGCATTCAGGCGGACGCGCCCGGCGTTTACGCGGGCCAGTGCGCTGAGTACTGCGGCGGCCCTCACGCCCTGATGGGCTTCGTCGTCGTCGCCCATGCGGAGGCCGATTTCGCGGCCTGGCAGGCCAAGCAGGCTGCGCCCGCGGCGCCGTCCGCCCTGCCCGGCGCGGGGGTGTTCAGCGCCTCGGGCTGCGGCGCCTGCCATACGATCCGCGGGACGGAGGCCAACGGCCTGGCCGGTCCGGACCTGACCCACGTCGGTTCGCGCCAGACCCTGGGCGCGGGCATTCTGCCCAACAATCAGGGCACGATGGCGGGGTGGATCGCCGACAGTCAAGGAATCAAGCCGGGCAACCGGATGCCTTCCTATCCGGTGCTGACAGGGCGAGAGCTGCGCGACCTGGCCGGCTATCTGGACAGTCTGAAATGACGTCGGAAACCGGCTTCGACGTCCGCAAATACGATCGCTTTCCTACCCAGGAGCCGCGTCCGGACGGCGAACTGGAGCAGTTGGAAGCCGCCTGGTGCGGACCGCGCCGCCCCGGCGAGTGGATCACGGCGATCAACAACAACATCATCGGCGTCTATTACGTCGGCGCGGCCATGCTGTTCTTCGTGCTGGCGGGCGTGCTGGCGCTGCTGATGCGGACCCAGCTGGCGCTGCCGATGACCGGCTTCCTGCCGCAGGAAACCTACAACCAGATCTTCACCATGCACGGCACGGTGATGATGTTCCTGTTCGCCGTGCCGGCGGTCGAGGCGCTGGGCGTGCTGCTGCTGCCGCAGATGCTGGGGGCGCGCGACCTGCCGTTTCCGCGCCTGGGGGCCTATGCCTTCTGGGCGTACCTGATCGGCGGGCTAGCCTTCTTCTGCTCCCTGTTCTTCGGCCTGGCGCCGGATGGGGGGTGGTTCATGTATCCGCCGTTGACGGGCATGACCTATTCGCCCGGGATCAACGCGGACTTCTGGCTGCTGGGCATCGGCTTTATCGAGATATCGGCCATTGCGGGCGCGATCGAGATCATCGTCGGGGTGCTGAAGACGCGCGCGCCCGGCATGACGCTGGACAAGCTGCCGGTCTTCGCCTGGGCCATGCTGATCTTCGCCTGCATGATCATCATCGCCTTTCCCTCGGTGATCCTGGCGACCTTGCTGCTGGAGCTGGAGAGGGCGCTGGGCTGGCCCTTCTTCGATCCGTTGAAGGGCGGCGATCCCATGCTGTGGCAGCACCTGTTCTGGTTCTTCGGCCACCCGGAGGTCTACATCATCTTCCTGCCGGCGGCGGGGGCCATGTCGACCATCATCCCGGCCATGGCGCGGACCAAGCTGGTCGGCCACTCGTTGGTGGTCATGGCCATGCTGGCGACCGGTTTCATCAGCTTCGGCGTCTGGGCGCACCACATGTTCACGACGGGCATGCCTCAGATCAGCATCAACTATTTCAGCGCAGCCTCCATGGCGGTCAGCGTGCCGGCGGGGGTGCAGGTCTTCGCATGGATCGCCACCATAGCGGCCGGAAAGATGCGCTTCTCCACGCCCGGGCTGTTCGCCGTCGGCGGCCTGATCATCTTCGTCATGGGAGGGCTGACGGGGGTGATGGTCGCCATGGTGCCTTTCGACTGGCAGGCCCACGACAGCTACTTCATCGTCGCTCACCTGCACTATGTCCTGATCGGCGGGATGGTCTTCCCCCTGTTCGCGGCCATCTACTACTGGCTGCCCATGTCCAGCATGCGGCCCCTGAGCGAGCGCATGGGCAAATGGATCTTCTGGCTGATGTTCGCCGGGCACAACATCGCCTTCCTGCCCATGCACCTGACTGGTCTGATGGGCATGCCGCGTCGGGTCTACACCTATCTGCCGGGGCGGGGTTGGGATCTGCCGAACTTCATCTCGACCATAGGGGCCTTCCTGTTCGGCCTGGCGGTGCTGTTGTGGGTGGTCGACATGGTCCGCAACTTTCGCCCCTTTGGCCCGCGCGAGGCGGGAAACATCCACGACGGCCCCGGCCTGGAATGGCTGCCCAGCGGCTATTACTCCGTACGGTCCGTCCCCCTGGTGAAGAGCCTCTATCCCCTATGGGAGCAGAAGGGCCTCGCGAAGCAGGTCGAGGACGGGCGGTGGTTTCTACCGGGCGCGGCCGGCGGGGAGCGGCAGACCCTGGTCACCAGCCCCCTGAACGCCGAGCCCCAATATGTGTTGCGCCTCCCGCGCCCCTCGCCGTGGCACGTCTTCGGCGCCGTCTTCACCGCAGGCTTCTTCCTGATCCTGACCATTCAGGCCTATGCGGCGGCGGTTATCAGCGGCGTCCTGGCGGTCTACTGCATCATGCGCTGGTGCTGGTTCCTGGACACGCCGCACAGCCGCCAGACGACGGACATAGGCGCGGGCATCCGCGTGCCCAACTATGTCTCGGGCCCGTCCAGCCATGGATGGTGGGCCATGGTGATCGTGCTGATCGTAGGCGGGATGGTCTGCTTGCTGGCGGGCTTTTCCTACGTGTTCTTGTGGAGCCGACGGCCGGACCTGTGGCAGGCCCCGCCGGAGATGACGTCCATGCTGCTGCATCTCGGCGTTTTGGCTCTGGCCGGGCTGGCCGCTATGGCGGCCCCACGCATCTTGCGGCGGGCCGCCACCAGACCAGAGACGGTCGCTACGGGTCTCTTGGTCATCAGCGCTGCGGCAGTGGCGGCGGGGGTGGGGCTTGAGCTCAAGGCCTGGTGGTCCGTCGGGCTGAAGCCAGACGTCACAAGCCAGGGCGCCTCCGTTTTCGCGCTTCTGGGCTGGTCGGCCGCCTTTGCGGCGATCGGGGCCCTGATGGGACTCTATATTCTGTTGCGCCGGGCGTTCGGGCGTGTGTCGGCCGAACGTCCCTCCACAGTCGATCTGATTGGCCTTTTCCTGACCTATGCCGCGGGGCAAGCGGCGGCGGTCCTCCTGCTGGTCCGGGTGTTTCCGGGCGCCGGATCATGAAGCGCTGGCTGACCATGACGGGGGGGCTGCTGATCTGGGCCGCCCACTTCCTCGGGCTGTACCTGCTGGCCAGCGCCGCCGACGTCTGGTCCTCGCCAGAAGCTGCCTCGGGGCGCTGGATCGGGCTGGGTTTCAGTCTTCTGTGTCTGGCTCTCGTGGCGCTCTTGGCCAGCCGTATGCTGCGACGTCCAGGTTCGGATGAGACGGTGGGGTGGGAGCGGCGGGTGGCCGTGACCGGCGCCCTTGTGGCGGCGATCGGGATAATATGGCAGACCGCGCCGCTGGCCTTCTGACGGCTCTGTAGAATCTGTATCTTGGCGATGGCGAAGAATAGCTGCGGACGAAGCAATGAGTGAGACAGGTGAGCGGCGCCAAGGCATTCAGTCCGTAGGAATCGGCCTGCGCGTGCTGGAGGTGCTGGCCTCCCAGAACGGCGCGGCGGCGCTGGGCGCAATCGCTCAGGCCGCCGACCTGTCCGCCTCGCAGGCGCACCGCTATCTGGCCAGCCTGATTGCGGCCGGAATGGCGCGCCAGGATGCAGCCACCGGGCGGTATGAGCTGGGGTCCGGCGCGCTGCGACTGGGGCTGGCCGCCCTGTCGCGGATGGACAGTTTTCGAGAGGCCGCCATTGCGCTGAGCGACTATGTCGCGGAGACGGGGCGGACGGTCCAGATGGGCACCTTGGGGCCGACCGGGCCGATCGTGGTGCGCTGGATCATGGGTACCCCGGCCATCTCGACCTCGTTGATGGTCGGCTCGCCGCTGCCGCTGCTGAGCTCAGCCACGGGCCATGTGTTTCTGGCCTTCCGCCCGCCGGCGGAGACGCGAGAGATGGTCGAGCGCGAGACCCAGCCGCAGTTCAAGCCGGTCGACGTCGAAGCCCTGCGCGCCCGCGTGCGGCGAGACGGCTACTCCTCCATCCAGGGCGACCTGATCCCAGGCCTGCGAGCGACCGCCGTCCCGATATTCGACCTGCAAGGGGGGGCGATCTTCACCGCGACTGTGTTGGCGACCGACGTATTCAAGCCGGAATACGACGATCAGGCGCGCGAACGCCTGATCGAGGTATGCGACCAGATCACGGTGGCGACCGGCGGCGTCCGCCCATGACGCCCTAGGCGGCCGCCTTGCGCAGGTCGACGGACGGATCGCCTGCCGCCTCCACGTTCAGGACCTTGCCGATCAGGCGGCGCGCCCCGGCGAAGTCGCGCGGCTGGTCCAGACACACAGCGCCGACGAGGACGCCGTCGCGCAGGTGGAGGCGCACCGCCTCGCCACGCGAAATGACCGAGTCTCCGGCGGGCGGATCGCCGAGAATCTGCAGGTTATGGCCGCACTGGGCGGTCCAGAACCAGGGTGTCGGCTCGGGCTCCGAGGGGCGGCCGAGGATGGCGAGGGCGGCGGTGCGGGCCGATGTCTGAGCGTGGGCCCAGGTCTCCATGCGGGCAGCGGCGCCGTCGCGTGTCCGGGCCGCCAGATCGCCGACGGCGAAGATGCGGTCGTCCGCGGGCGAGCGGTAGTCGTCGCCGACCAGAACCCCGCCAGCGACCGGCAAGCCCGCCGCCTCGGCGAGTTCCGTTGCGGGGATGATGCCAATGCCAACGACGATCAGGTCGGCTTCGATGGTCGAGCCGTCGTCCAGGCGCGCCAGCACGGACCCGTCGACGGCGTCATCCAGCCCCTGTAGCGAACGGCCCAGCTTGATCTCGACTCCGATGCGCGCATGGGCGTCGGCCAGCCATCCGGCGGCTTCGGGTGTGACGTTGCGGCCCAACAGCCGCTCGCCCGTCTCGATCACAGTGGCGCTCATGCCTAAGCCGCGCAGGGTAGAAGCGGCCTCCAAACCGATCACGCCGCCTCCGATCACGAGCGCCCGAGCGCCAGATTTGGCCGCCGCAGCTATGGCGCGGGCGTCGTCAGCGGTCCGCAGATAACGAACCGCGGGATGGTCGGCCATGGGCAGGCGCCGCACGCGTCCGCCCATCGCCAACACCAGTTTGTCGAAAACTGCGGTCGACCCGTCCGCCAGGCGAATCTCCCCCCTGTCGCGATCGATGGCGATGGCTTCGACGCCCAGCTTGAGGGTCACGTCCAGTTCCGCCCACCGTTCGACAGGCGCCAGCCAGACGGGCTCAGCCTCAGCCCCCGACAGATAGTCCTTGGACAGGCTTGGACGTTCGTAGGGGGGGTGGGCCTCGTCACCGACAAGGGTGATGGGGCCGGAAAAACCTAAATCACGCAAGGCGATAGCCGTCGCGCCGCCCGCATGTCCGGCCCCCAGAATAACGATGCGCTCAGCCATTTGTGATCTCCGTCTTCGATTGCGCTAGGTGCAACGCGTTTGACATAGATCAAAAACCACGACACCAATGCGGTCAACGGCGACATGAGATCGCTGCTTCGAATTCCAGTTCGGGAGCTTTCAGTGAACATCCCCGTACGCCCGCCGCAGGGCGAGAACAGCCGCGCCTGGCCGGCCGACGTCGACGCCGCCGTGCCTTACTGGGTCTATACGGACCCCGCGATCTACGCCGAGGAACTGCAAAAGATATGGTACGGCCCTCACTGGCTGTACGTCGGCCTGGAGTGTGAAATTCCCGAAGTCGGCGACTGGAAGACCGCGACCCTGGGGGAAAAGCCCTGCGTCATGGTCCGCTCCGGCGAAGACGAGATTTCGGTCGTCGAGAACCGCTGCGCCCACAAGGGCGTCAAGTTCTGCCAATCGCGCTTTGGCCACTCTAAGGAGCTGATCTGCCCTTACCACCAATGGTCGTACGCCCTGAACGGCGACCTGCAGGGCGTGCCCTTCCGCCGGGGCGTGAAGCGCCAGGGCGGGATGCCCGCAGACTTCGACCTGAAGCAGAACGGCCTGACCAAGCTGCGGGTCGAGGTGGTCAACGGCGTGGTCTGGGCCACCTTCTCGGACGACACGCCGCCCTTCCGCGAGTATCTGGGCGAGAAGTTCTGGAAGCACTACACCCGCGTCTACGACGGCCGGAAGCTGCAGGTGCTGGGCTACAATCGCCAGCACATTCCCGCCAACTGGAAGCAGATGCAGGAGAACATCAAGGACCCGTATCACGCCGGGCTCCTGCACGTGTTCTTCGCCACTTTCGGCCTGTTCCGCGCCGACCAGAAGTCAGCCGTCGACATCGACGACGAGGGTCGCCACGGCATCCTGATCTCGCGCAAGGGAGAGCAGGAGAAGACCGAGGACATGGCGGACATCCGCAACTTCCAGGGCGACCTGGTGCTTGAGGACCCGCGCGTCATGGACGTGGTGCAGGAGTTCCCGGGCGAAGAGACCGTCGGGATGATCACCATCTTCCCCAGCGTCATCCTGCAGCAGCAGGTCAACAGCCTGACCACGCGCCAGATCGTGCCCAAGGGGCCGGGCGGGTTCGACTTCCACTGGACCCACTGGTGCTACGCCGACGACACCGACGAGATGAAGCTGCGGCGCACCCGCCAGGCCAATCTGTTCGGCCCGGCCGGCTTCGTCTCGGCCGACGACGGCGAGGTGCTGGAAATGACCCAGCAGGGGGCCGCCGGCTCGCCCGACGCCAACATGATCCTGCAGATGGGCGGCCGCGAGATCGCACCGACCGACCACCAGGTCACCGAGACAGCCGTGCGCGCCATGTGGCGCTACTGGCGCAAGGTGATGGGCCTGTAAGCATGAGCCAGAGCATTTCCCGCGACGAGGTTCGCGACCTTTACGACGCCTATTACGCCACGCTGGACGATGTCGATCTGCACGCCTGGCCCGAGCATTTCACCGAGGACTGCCTCTATCGCGTGATCCCGCGCGAGAACTATGAGGCGGGCTTCACCCTTTGCACCATGCAGGCCGAGAGCCGCGGCATGCTGAGGGACCGGGTGACGGGGCTGACGCGGACGCAGATGTACGCCCCGCGCTACTACCGTCGCTTTCCCACCGCGCCGCGCATCGTCAGTCAGGACGAGCAGGGCGTGCGCGTGCGCCACAACCTGCTGGTGGTGCAGACGTTGATCGACAAGCACTCGGACATCGTGCTGTCGGCCGTCTGCCACGACCGCATCGTCCGCGACGGCGATCAGGTGCGCTTTGCCGAGCGCATCGTCGTCTTCGATTCCGAAATGATCCCGAACAGTCTGGTGTATCCCGCATGACCGATGTTGCGACCCTGTCGTGGACGGCCGCCGTGCCGCCCTCGGCCCTGGAAGAACACGGCGTGGCCAAGGCCGTCGTCAACGGCCTGAGCGTCGCCCTTTATGTTGTCGACGGCGAGTACTTCGCCACCGCTGACCTGTGCACCCACGGCCAGGCCAGCCTTTCCGACGGCTATCTGGACGGCGAGCTGATCGAATGCCCGCTGCACCAGGGCACCTTCAATGTGAAGACCGGCGCGGCCGTGGACGCGCCCTGTTCGGTCGCCGTGCGCACCTTCCCGGTGAAGCTCGAAGACGGCGTTCTGCACGTCGGCATGGAGGCTTGACCCCATGACACAGCTGACCAACGACAACCGCGCCCAACTGGAGACCCTTTATCAGCAGATGGAGCCGGAAGGGCTCTATCCGCTGTGGGAGAAGCTGGCGGCCCTGGTGCTGCCCCAGCCGCAGTCGCCGGCCAAGGTGCACAAATGGGTCTATGACAACGCCCGCGACTATCTGATGCGAGCCGGCGACCTGATCAGCGCCAAGGACGCCGAGCGGCGCGTGCTGATCCTGGAGAATCCCGGGCTGCCGGGCCATTCGGGCATCACGCCCAGCCTCTACGCGGGCCTGCAGCTGATCCTGCCGGGCGAGGTCGCCCCGGCTCACCGCCACGCGCAATGCGCCCTGCGCTTCGTGCTGGAAGGCGAGGAAGCCTATACTTCGGTGGACGGCGAGAAGGCGGTGATGCGCCCCTTCGATCTGGTGCTGACGCCGGGCGGCCAGTGGCATGACCACGGCAATCCGACCGACAAGCCGATGATCTGGCTGGATGGCCTGGACATCCCGACCGTCCGTCACTTCGACGCCAGCTTCGCTGAGCACTATCACGAGGACCAGTTCCCGGAGCAGGCGCCGGCCGGCGACAGCCTGAACCGATACGGCCGCAACATGCGCCCGCTGAAGGGCCACACGGCGGACCGTCGCCCGGCGCATCAGCCGCTGTTCCACTATCCCTACGCCGAATGGCGCCCGGCTCTGGACGCCCTGGCGAACAGCGGCGCCGAAATCGATCCGCATCTGGGACATGCCCTCGAGTTCATGAACCCGATCGACGGCGGCCCGATCATGGCGACCATCTCGGCCCATGTCCGCCTGCTGCCGGCGGGCTTCGAGACCAAGCCGCGCCGCTCGACCGACGGCACCATCTTCGTGGTCGTCGAGGGGATGGGCGAGGCCGTGATCGAGGGCGAGACGATCGCTCTGAACCCCCGCGACATCGTGGTCGTCCCGTCCTGGAAACAGGTGGTGTTCAAGGCCGACAGCCAGCTTGTGCTGTTCGGCTACTCGGACAAGGCCTGTCAGGAAAAACTGAATCTTTACAAGGAAGAAAACGCGTGAGCCTGCTGTTCCAACCGCAAGCGCCGGTCCTGGCCAAGACTTCGACGGGCGACGACTTCCCGGTTCGCCGCATCTTCTGCGTCGGCCGCAACTACGCCGCCCACGCGCGCGAAATGGGCCGCGATCCGGACCGCGAGCCGCCCTTCTTCTTCACGGCCTGGGCCGAGACGGTCGTGCCGGACGGAACGACCATCGCCTATCCATCCAAGACCGAGAACTTCCACTATGAGGCGGAGCTGGTCGTCGCCGTCGGCAAGGGCGGTCGCGACATCGCCGTGGAGGACGCGCTGGACCACGTCTGGGGCTACGCCACCGGCCTGGATATGACCCGCCGCGACCTGCAGCTGGAAGCCCGTGCTCAGGGCCGTCCGTGGGACACCGGCAAGAACGTTGAACAGTCTTCGCCGCTGGGCCTGATCCTCAAGGCCGGCGAGGGCGACTTCGACCCGACCAAGGGCGCGATCAAGCTGGCGGTCAACGGCGAGGTGAAGCAGGACGCCGACCTGGCCGACCTGATCTGGCCGGTGGCGGACATCATCGCCTACCTGTCGACCCTGTGGGAGATCCAGCCGGGCGACCTGATCTACACGGGCACCCCGGCGGGCGTCGGCGCCGTGGTTGAGGGCGACGAGATGGTCGTGACCATCGACGGCCTCAGCCCCCTCACCATCAAGGTCGGCCCCAAGGCCGGCTGATCCAGCCAACCGCATCAGCAATCACGGAGAGGCGCGCGTCAGACACGCCCTCCGTCGGAGGACTACACATATGGCAGCCATGGGTGAGGGCGGCGGCAACGCCGTCATCGACCGGGCCAAGTTCGGCCCGCTACAGTTCGGCGTCACGGCGCTGTGTTTCATCATCGCCATGCTCGACGGCTTCGACACTCAGTCGATCGCCTTCGTCGCGCCCAAGATCGCCGAGGACTGGGGCCTGGCCCCCTCGGCGTTCGGCCCGATCTTCGCCATCGGTCTTCTGGGCCTGACGGTCGGCGCCTTCACCCTGAGCCCGGCGGCGGACAAGTTCGGCCGCAAGACGGTCATCCTGATCTCGACCTTCATCTTCGGCCTGTTCGCCCTGCTGACGGCCCTCGCCGGGTCGATGAATGAACTGCTGATCTACCGCTTCATCACCGGGGTCGGCCTGGGCGCGGCCATGCCCAACATCATCGCCCTGACCAGCGAGTACGGCCCAGCCCGCCTGCGCGCGACGCTGGTGACGGTCATGTTCTGCGGCTTCCCGCTGGGCTCGACCATCGGCGGCCTGATCTCGACCTGGCTGATCGCGACCTGGGACTGGCACTCGGTCTTCGTCGTCGGCGGCGTCCTGCCGTTGCTGCTGCTGCCGGTGCTCTGGTTCATGCTGCCGGAGTCGGTGCGCTTTCTGGTCGCCAAGGGCGCGCCGGAGCACAAGATCGCTCCCATCGTGAAGAAGATCGACGCCAACGCCTCGGTCAGCGAGTTCATCGCCGGCCTGAAGGACGAGCAATCGTCGGCGGCCAAGGGCTTCTCGGTCTTCCAGCTGTTCCGAGAGGGCCGCGCGCCGGTGACCCTGCTGCTGTGGGTCGCCTTCTTCATGAACCTGCTGGTCATGTACTTCCTGGTGAACTGGCTGCCGACCCTGCTGAAGGGCGCGGGCCTGCCGCTCAGCCTGGCCATTCTGTCCACCGCCACCCTGAACCTGGGCGGAGTCGTCGGCGCCATCGTTCTGGGCCGGATGATCGACAAACTCAGCCCCTATCTGGTGCTGGGCACGGCCTATGCCGCCTCGGCCGCCTTCATCGCCCTGCTGGCCTTCGGCGGCACCAATCTGACCGTCCTGCTGCTGGGCGCGGCGCTGTCCGGCTTCGGCGTCGTCGGCGCCCAGATCGGCTGCAACGCCCTGACGGCCGCCGTTTATCCGACCGCCATCCGCGCCACGGGCGTAGGCTGGGCGCTGGGCGTGGGCCGCATCGGCGCTATCGTCGGCCCCTTGGTCGGCGGCGTGCTGCTGGCCCAGAACTGGTCCCCGCAGTCGCTGATCCTGCTGGCCGTCATCCCCGCCGTGATCGCTTCGATCGCTGTCTTCACCCTTGGCGGCGTGCGTCGTCGCGCCGGAGTCTGACCCCATGATCCTGCACGGCTATTTCCGCTCCACGGCCTCCTGGCGCGTTCGTATCGCTCTTGGTCTCAAGGGGCTGGAGGCCGTGCAGGCCAGCCACCACCTGCGCAAGGGCGATCAGCGCGCGCCGGACTATCTGGCGCTCAACCCGCAGGGCCTGTTGCCCGCCTTCGTGACGGACGACGGTGCGGTCCTGACCCAGTCTCTGGCCATTATCGAATATCTGGACGAGGTGGCGCCCCAGCCGTCGCTGTTGCCCGCCGACGCCGTGCTGAAGGCCAAGGTTCGCGCCGTGGCCCAAGTTGTCGCTTGCGATATCCACCCGGTGCAGAACCTCAAGGTCCTGCAGCGCCTGCGCGACCTTGGCCTGGCCGAAGAGCAGGTCCAGGCCTGGGCCGCGACCACCATTGAGGAAGGGCTCGACGCCGTCGATAAACTGCTGGCCGACCAGCCGGGACCGTTCGCCTTTGGCGACGCTCCGACCCTGGCGGACATCTGCATCGTGCCGCAGCTGGGCAATGCCCGGCGGTTTGGCGTCGACATTCGCTGGCCGCGCCTGGCGGCCCTGGAGGCGGCCTGCCTCGAGCTTCCCGCCTTCCAGAACGCCGTGCCGGGCCAACAGCCCGACGCCGAATAATCCAACATCCAGTCGAACCGAGCGCGGAGCCAACCGCGCCCTTTCCCGGAGGAAATCCATGACCATCGTTGCTGCGGCCGCCGCCGCATTGTTGTCGCACGCCCCTACGCCCGCCGCCGCCGAGGCTCCGATCCCGACGGCGCCGGCAGCGGGGCCAGCCGTCACGCCGGCCGCGCCGGCCGCCCCTCCGCCGTTCAAGCTGATCAACCACGACGAAAGCTACGCCTATCTGGCGGACCCGGCCAGACGGACCTCGACCTGGTCGAAGTTCAAGTACGCCCCGGTCGGCGGCGAGGGCAGCCCGGTCTGGGCGAGTTTCGGCGGAGAACTGCGCTTCCGCGCCGAACACCGCGACAATGAGCGCTTCGGTCGCGGCCTTCAGGATACCGGCGGCAATTTCCAGACCCGCTCCCGGCTGTGGGGCGAACTGAATCTGGGGTCCTCCCTGCGCGCCTTCGTGGATGTTCAGGACGCGCGGACCTCGGGGCTCTCTAGCGGCGAGCCGGTGATTGAGGAGAACCGCACCGACCTGCACCAAGCCTTCGTCGAAGCGAAGACGGTTCTGGGCGAGGGCGCGCTGCGCGTCCGTGCGGGCCGACAGGAGTTCGGTCAAGGCGGTTTCCGCCTGTTCGACATGCGAGAGGGGGCCAACGCCCGCGTGGCTCTGGACATGGTGCGGGTGCTGTATGACAGCCCGACCGGCTGGAGCGGCGGCGCCTTCGCCGGCTATGCCCTGCGCGAAGGAAAGGCTTCGTGGGACGACGCCACCAACTTCGACTATCGCCTGTATGGCGCCACGGCGGCCAAGACGCTGGGGCAGGGGGCGACGGCGCCGAAGCTGGAGCTGCTCTATGCTAACACCGATCGCCTGGTGACGCCGTTCGATGGCCAGATCGCCGGCCGCGATGATCGCGACACCCTGTCGGTGCGCCTGTCGGGCAAGGTCGCGCCCTGGGACTATGAGGTCGAGGCGGTCAAGCAGTGGGGCTCGTTCCGCGACCTCGACATCGACGCGTGGTTCTTCTCCGCCGTCGGCGGCCGCACCTTCGCGGACGTGAAGTGGTCGCCGCGCGTGGCCGTGCGTCTGGACGTCGGGTCCGGCGACAAGGACCCGAACGACGGCAAGCTGAACAGCTTCAACCCCCTGTTCCCGCAACCGGCGGCCCTGCGCACCGATCTGGGCTTCGCCAACATGGTGCTGCTGCAACCCGAGGTGACGGTGCGGCCTTCGCCCAAGCTGACCCTCGGCGCCAACACGGCGGGCCTGTGGCGTCAGAGCA
Source organism: Brevundimonas guildfordensis (assembly GCF_014836405.1). GTDB lineage: Bacteria > Pseudomonadota > Alphaproteobacteria > Caulobacterales > Caulobacteraceae > Brevundimonas > Brevundimonas guildfordensis. The sequence continues at coordinate 301,639 of NZ_JACSQU010000001.1, forward strand.
AGGACGACGGCCTCTACGCCCTGTCCGGGATGGTGCTTCGCAGCGCCGACGAGGGGCAGTCGTCCTATGTCGGCTGGCGCACGGGCGTCTTCGCCCGCTACGCCCTGACGCCCTTTGTTTCGGTGATGGGCGTGGCCAACTACACCAAGGCCGGGGATTTCCTGAAAGAGACGGGGACGGCGGAAGATCAGTCCTACCTGGGGACATTCTTGACCTTCCGCTTCTGACTTCGGGGGGCCGCAAGATGCGGCCCCTTCCTTCTTCCCAAAAGGCTGGGTCTGGCCGCGGCGTCAGGCGACGGGGTTCGTTCCTTGCTGACGCGCCGAGCCGGGAGCAAGGCGCGGCCGCCGGCCTCTAGTCGGCTCGGGGATGCATGGCGAGGAAAGCGGGCAGCAGGCTGGCCGTGACCCTGCGGCTGGCGTCCTCGGACTGGCCCAGCATTTCCCGCAGGGGCGCTCCGATCAGCGCATCCCCAAAGGCGCCCAGGGCGATGAAGAGGACCGCTGACCCGATCGTTTCATCGGGATTATCCACGTTCAGGCCCAGTTTCTCTTGGATGGCCACCACAAGGGCTTGAACGGCCTCGCGCACCGGTTCGAGGTGCGACAGGTCTCCGGACAAGGCGATCCAAGCCGCCAGGCGACCGGCCCCTCCGGCCGCGAAGGCGTCGAACACGGCGTTGATCAGCTCTAGAGGGGCGCCCTCATCGGTGCGAAGCCGGGCGACCGCAGCGTCCAGGGCATCGCTTAGATCTGCGACCATTGATCCCATCAAGGCCGACTGCAGGCCCGCGGCCGAGCCGAAATGGTGAATCAAATTCGCATGGGTGACGCCGATCTCTGCCGCCACGGCAGCAAGGGTCACGGCGTTCGGCCCCCCCGAAATCAGAAGCGTTCGCGCCGAAGCCAGCGCCTCGCGGCGGGCTTCCTCTGGCGAACGGCGACGGCGGCGCGGTTTCTCGGGCTTCGTGATCGACATTGGTTGGAGTGACATCCGTGTAGGTAGCAGTCTCTTACGGATCGCCGAGGACGGCGGCAAGCCCGCTGACGCGTCGCGCGTGTCGGATGAGTGTAAGGGTGTCGCGGTGTTTCGTGAAACCTTGCTTGCGCCGGCGGCCCCCGATCGGACAACCGGAGATGGGCCGGACAGGTCGGCGCGGACACATTCAGGCTGAAGCCAGAAGCATCCGGGGCTTCTCTTGAAAGCCCCCCGCCTCTCTCAAATAAATCAGCCAGATGCCTCGGGCAGGGCGCAGAGCGTCGGCGGGAATGCGTCGCGGCGGGGGCCCGAATCCTTCCCTTAGGTTATCCGACATCTATGTAAGTAAGTTGTTGACACGCGTATCAATAGATGGATCGTTAGGGGCAGCTGTCGGCGCATCCGCCTCGTCGCCAGCTCGACTAAAGGCGGGAGGAAGCATTCGGCCAGGCTGGGGAGCAGGGCCGTGCAGGGGAGGGTTTTCATGGCTTCTGCGGCCCGTAATTGTGCGCGTCTGACTGTCACCGCGTCGGCTGTCGCCCTTCTTGCAGCGGCCGGCCCCGCGCTGGCTCAGGAGGCCGCGCCGTCCCAGGACGCGACGACGGTCGGCGACATCATCGTTACGGCCCAGAAGCGGGAACAATCCATCCAGGACGTGCCGATCGCGGTCACGGCGCTTTCCGCCGAGAACCTGGACGCCCTTAAGATTGAAGGGGGGGCAGAGCTGATGCGGGCGGTCCCCAACGTCAGCTTCTCCAAGTCGAATTTCAGCATGTATAACTTCTCGATCCGGGGGATCGGCACGAAAGCAGTGTCCGCCGCGTCGGACCCGGCGGTGGCTGTCAGCTTCAACAACAGCCCTCTGATCCGTAACCGGCTGTTCGAGCAGGAATACCTGGACGTCAATCGCGTCGAGGTCCTGCGCGGGCCCCAGGGCACCTTGTATGGACGCAACGCCACTGGCGGCGTCGTCAACATGATCCCCAATCTGCCTGGGCCAGATTTTGAGGCGATGCTCAAGGCAGAAGCTGGCAACTACAGCTCGATGCGCGGCCAGATGATGGTCAACCTGCCAGTCGCCGATACCTTCTGGGTCAGGGCGGCGGCGTCGCTGACCAAGCGTGACGGCTTTGACTACAACAGCCACACGGATCGGCGCGTCAATGATCGCGACCTGTGGTCTACGCGCCTCTCCGCCGCGTGGGAGCCTTCGGACAACTTCCGCGCGAACCTTGCCTGGGAGCATTTTGAAGAGGATGACCGGCGGGCGCGCACAGGTAAGATGCTTTGTACGCGGGACCCCGGTCCGACCAAGGTCGGCAATACGGTTGTGACGTCCAAGGCCCTTCGCGATCGCCTAAGTCAGGGCTGTCTGCCGGGCTCTCTCTATAGCGACGCAGCTTACAGCGCGCCCAATGCCGCTTCGCTCGCCTATATGTTTGTCGCTGGAGGCATTAGCGGAGGCACCGATCCTGTTTCAGGAAGGTACGTGAATCCGATAGATTTCGGAGTGGATCCATATGAAGGCGTGGAAAATCCTCGCAATCTGCGCGAGTTTTCCATGTCGTACGATCCGGTGTTCAGAGCCAAGAATGACGTGGTGCAACTGAATGTCGAATTTGATCTTCCTAACAATCTGAAATTCGTTTCTCAGACAACATATTCTAAGGACGATTATTATTCGTCCCAGGATTACGCCAGATACCTTAGTAATCCAATCGTCAATGACATGGGTAGTCTCATTGATGTTTTTGGCGAGCCCTTTGAGCAGGACATGACATCTGGCGGGCTGTACTATGACCCGCAGCTCGGACGGTCGAACCGGATGATATCCGCTGACCTGAGCCAGTCGGATAACAAGCAGATATACCAGGAGTTCAGACTCGCGTCTGACTGGTCGAACGGCGTGAATTTCAGCGTAGGCGCGAACTACCTGAACTTTAAAACGCAAGACGATTACTACGTCTTCAATAACATATTCACGATGATCGCGGAGTATTGGTACAACTCCGATATCTCCAGATTTGGGCTTTTCAAAGCTGATTGCGACGACACGCAATGGAAGGAGTGCGTGTACGTAGATCCAACGTCGTTAAACGACCTGGATGGCGACGGGCACAACTATTTTCGCAGCCTGAACAAGGTCAAGGTCGAGTCCATGGCTGTGTTCGGAGAGTTCTACTGGGATGTCTCATCCGACGTCAGACTCACCGCCGGGCTCAGATACACGGATGATACGAAGGTCACGACGCCTTACCCAAGCGAACTGCTTCTGGGCGCCGACGACAAGGGGGAGGGCGCGGCGACTGGCGGTTATCGCCGGCGGGGCTTCTCCGCCCTGCCTGACGTCAAGCAGAACTGGCAGGCCGTGACAGGCCGCCTGGTTGCTGACTGGAAGCCGAAGCTCAGCTTCACGGACGATACCTTGATCTACGCCTCTTACGCGCGGGGTTACAAGGGCGGCGGAACCAATCCTCCGCGAATGAACATCAACCCTGTCGTCGTCCAGTATCAGCCGTTGGAATCCCAGTTTGACCCCGAGTATGTCAATGCATTCGAAATCGGTTCTAAAAATACTCTTATGGACGGCGGGCTGAGGCTCAACGCCACCGCCTTCTATTACGACTATAAGGATTATCAGGTTTCCCAGATTACAGACCGCATCTCTCTGAATGAGAATTTTGACGCGCGCTCGTGGGGCTTGGAGTTGGAGACCATCTTCCAACCCAATCGAAACTTCAGAGTGGACGCCAACCTTGGCTACCTGAACACGCGTCTGGGCGACGGCTCTCAATCGATTGACGTGATGAACCGCGCCCAGGGGAACGAGGATTGGGTCGTTGTTCGGCCGTGGTTGCAGGTGCCGTCCAACTGTATCGCGCCGCGAGAGCATGTTGAGGCGATCTTGAACTCGTGGCTGCCCGAGAATTTCGGGGTTCAGGCCTTGTCTGCTCTGTGCGGGGGGTCTGTACGCACAGGGACATTTGATCCGAACTTCTCACCCGAATACGGGCCGATACCTTTGTATATGCTGTATGGCTTTACGTATGACTATCGGACGGCCCCCAATGGAGGGCGCGGATTCTACGCCGACATTTCTGGTAACGAGCTGCCGAATTCGCCCAACTGGACCGCGAACATCGGCATGCAATACAGCTGGTTTCCAGCCTCGTTCGAGGTGACGTTAAGACTCGATCACTATTTCCAGTCTTCTAGTTACGCTAGAGTTTATAACACGGAGTATGATCGTCTTAAGGCATGGGACAATACCAATGTATCGCTGGGCATATACAGCGATGATGGGTTAGCGATCCAGGCCTATGTCAAAAACGTCTTTGACAAGTCGCCGCTGACAGATGCCTTCACGAACAGTGATGACACCGGGCTACCGGCCAATGTGTTCACGCTCGACCCCCGGCTCTATGCAATTTCCGTAAGCAAGAAGTTCTGAATTCTATTGCTGCGGCGGTCTGGGTCGAGGTGGATCTGGATAGCGCGATGGAGAAGGCCTTTTCGTCGCGTATCGATCTTCTCGCGCAGCGCAAGTCTCTCGAGCAGGTGCGTCAGGCGCTCATCGTGGCGCGTAATCAGCGCCTCTGGGACGTGTCTCTGGTGGCTTCGGCCACGCGCGATAGCGGCCCGCGGCTCCTGGATCGGTTCGATGAGACCGACACGACGGTGGGATTGCGGCTGAACATTCCGATCGGCGATCTGTCGAGGCGGCAAGGCTGGCTGGCTGCGGACACCAATGTGCAGACGGCCGAACTGGCCTTCGAAGAGATGAAACAGTCGGTGGAGAGTCAGGTTTTGGATGCGGTTCAATCGGTGGAGGCCAGTTGGCTTCAGGTTCAGGCCGCCAGGCGGGCCCGCGCCTTGACCGAGCAAGCGCTTGAGATAGGCCACGAGCGGCTGCGCTTTGGCCGGGCTTCGAACTTTGAGGTCCTGTCTCTCCAAGCCGATCTACGCGCGGCCGACGCCCAGCAGCTGTCAGCGGACATCGCCTACCTCAATGCGCTGACGGCCCTGGATCAGCAAATCGGGAGCACGCTCGAGACATGGCGCATATCCTTGAACGACTGAAGTCCCGTCAGGCGCAGGCGGCTCTGGCCGTGGCCGCTGTGCTGAGCGCAGGCGCCGCGTACAGCTTGGCGCGCGGAGGGGCGTCCGAGGCCAGGGCGGAGGAGCAGAGCGCGACGATGATGCGCGCGCTATTTGTCGTCACAGTCAATTTTTCAGGGCGTGTGACGCCTGGCGAGCGGATCGACCTGAGTGCGCCGTTCGACGCCCGCGTTACCCGCGTCCTGTTCGAGTATGGAGATCAGGTCGAAGCCGGCCAACGCCTGCTCGAGCTTGACGCCTCTGATGTCCTGCGAAGTCGCGCGGAAGCCGAATCCGCCTGGCTGAAAGCGGACGCCGAGGCCGCCCGGGTAGTTGGATGGGAAGTCGGGGTGGAGGTGCGGCGTGCGACACGGGCGATGGCCGCCGCTGAGGCCGATCTGGCAGATCTCGAGGCGAGAATTGTCGAAACCCGGGCCCTGCTGGAGCGCGGGCTCGTGCCGCGAAGCGAGTACGAAGGCTTCCTGCAACAGCGTCGCCAGCGCGAGGCAGCGCTCGTTGCCGCGCGAGAAGAGCTTGCTGAGACCCTCAAGCGGGCGGGCGCCGGAGAGAAGCGTCTTGCATCGCTGCAACGCGCTGTCGCCGCGGCGCAGTACGATGCGGTACGAAGCGGCGGCGACGGCGTCATCATCGCGCCGCAGGGCGGAGTGATCGTCAGGCCAGCGTCCCAAGGAGACGGCGTCGACAAGGCCGTGCGGACTGGCGGCCGCGTGGCTAAAGGCCAATCCCTGGCGGTGATAGCCAGCACGGCTGCGCTTGATGTGGTCTTCATGCTCGATGAACTGGATCTGGGCGCGGTTCATCCCGGACAGAGGGCGGTCGTTACCGGGCCGGGGTTCGGCGGGAAGACTTTGACGGGGATAGTGACCGGGGTCGCGGGCGAAGCGAGTGCCGAGGGGGGCGCGAACAAGGCCGTGTTTGAAGCGCGCGTGAGACTGGACCCCCTCTCGTCAGACGCTGCGCGGGTTGTGCGGATCGGCATGACCGCCAATCTGGCGATCGTCGCCTATGAAAATGAAAGCGCCCTGGTCGCCCCCCCCCCGACGCGGTCCAGGGCGCGGCGCCCCACGCCTTTATCATGGTTCGAGGGCGCGGCGCCGAGCCCGAGCGGCGCGAGATCGTGGTGGGACGCGTGGGCCCTATGGGCGTGGAGGTATTGTCAGGCCTCGAGCCCGGCGATGTCGTCGTCTGGACGCCGTCGTCTCCGTCAGCCCAACCTTAGCGCCGAGCATGGGGCATGCGCCAGCGTGGGTGCGCACGCCCCAAGAGCGCTCGTGTCGGTATTGACATTGTTGTCAGTGTTGGGCATGTAGCTGGCGTCATTTGGCCTTAGGGAGCGAAAGTCGGTGCCAACAGGTTCAGCCATCCTCGCGGGGGCTCGCGCCGCGGACCGGAGCGCTCGCCTGCCGAGTCATGCGACCACACGCCGGGTGCAGCCTGTGCGGGCAATCCGCGCCTTGCGTGACCTGGTGGCGGACAAGGATGACACGCGTCAGGTATTCGAGATCATGAACGCCCTGTCCGGTCGGTCTCCCGACTGGGGCTATCGCCGGATGCTGGACACCCCCGAGGGGGGGCGACAGGCCTATGAGCGCCTGGAGTTGTCGGATCGACTGCAGGACCGCGACTGGCTGGCGCAGTTTGGTCCGGGCACCGTCGGCGCGGCCTATCGCGCCTTCATCGAACCGCAGAACTTCACCGCCTATGGCCTGGCAGCGGATAGTCGCAAGGTGGCCGACACCGAGATCGAGGCGGCGCACCCGCGGGCGTGGTACGCGCGACGACTGCGTGACGTTCACGACATCTGGCATGTGCTGACCGGATACCACTCAGACGCTCTGGGAGAGGCGTGCGTCGTGGCCTTTTCCCTGCCTCAGACCCGCAGCGCCGGATTCGGCCTGATCGCCGGAGGCGTGGCGGTGCAGTTCATGCGCGCCCGGACCGGCTTTCCTTGTGGGCGGGCGGTATTTCAGGCCTGGCGCAACGGCTGCCGGGCGGCGTGGCTGCCAGGCGAGGATTACGAGCGGCTTCTCGCTGAACCGCTGGATGAAGCGCGGCGTCGTCTGAAGATCTCGCCCCCCACGATCTATGATCGGGTGCCAGCGTCAGCGCGCAACGCCTACCTGGGAGGGAAAGGGTAACGCGGGCTTGGGGCGCAGGCGACCGCTCTGCTCTCATGACCCGCCGACGGTCCCGGCCTGTAGCGTGCCGGGTGGGGGTTCGGCGAGAACTTGAACAAGCCGGAGGGCTGGCGGCGCCAGCGACGGCGGGGGATCGACCATGCTGATATGGATTGGCGCCGTGCTGGGCGCTGGCTTCATCCTGACCTTTCTTCAAGCCCGCATGACGTGGTGGGCCTTGTTGACCGGGCTCTGGATTCTGGCGGGATGGAAGCTGGGGAACGTCTCGCCGTCGACGGCTGGCGTCATGGCTGGGGCCGCAGTACCGATCCTGGCGCTGCTGATGTTCAGACCCTTGCGAAGGGCCTTGCTGTCCCGTCCGGCGATGGGCGCTTTTCGACAGATCATGCCGCGCATGAGCGCCACTGAACAAGCGGCGGTCGAGGCGGGCAATGTCTGGTGGGACGCTGAGCTTTTTGCGGGCAGGCCCGACTGGCGGCGGCTGTTGTCGACGCCTTCACCCAGCCTGACAGGCGAGGAGCAGCGGTTCCTGGACGTTGAAACCGAGCAACTGTGCAACCTCGCCAATGATTGGGAGACCACTTCGGTCTGGCAGGATCTATCGCCTGAAGCCTGGGCCTACGCCAAGGACAAGGGCTTTCTGGGCATGATCGTGCCCAAGGCGTACGGCGGGCTTGGCTTCTCGGCCTATGCCCACAGTCAGGTGATCCAGAAGCTGTCGACCCGCTGTTCAGCGGCGGCGGTGTCGGTGATGGTGCCAAACTCCCTGGGACCGGCCGAGCTGCTGCTGCATTACGGCACGGAAGAACAGAAAGACCATTATCTGCCGCGTCTGGCGCGGGGGGAGGAGATCCCCTGTTTCGCCCTGACCAACCCCTATGCGGGATCTGACGCCGCCGCGATCACGGACACGGGCGTGGTCTGCAAGCAGATGTGGAACGGCGAGGAGACGCTGGGTTTCCGCATCAGCTGGCGCAAGCGCTACATTACGCTGGCGCCGGTCGCGACCGTGCTAGGTCTGGCGTTCCGCGCGGTTGATCCCGACGGTCTGTTAGGCGCCGAGGCCGAGCCGGGCATCACCTGTGTTCTGATCCCGCGTGATCATCCCGGCGTGAACATCGGGCGGCGGCACTGGCCGCTTAACGCCGTCTTCCAGAACGGGCCGACGACAGGCGACGACGTGTTTGTGCCGATGGAGATGGTGATCGGCGGGCGCGCTCAGGTCGGGGCGGGCTGGCGCATGTTGATGGAATGTCTGGCGGCGGGCCGGGCTATCTCCCTGCCGTCGTCCAATGTCGGCATGTCCAAGCTTGCCGTAGGGATGGTCGGCGCCTATGTCGCCATCCGACGTCAGTTCAACCAGCCGATCGGCGCCTTTGAGGGCGTGCAGGAGGCTTTGGCTCGGATGGCGGGCCATCTGTATGCGACCGACGCCGTCCGGCGTCTGGCGGCGGCGGCGCTGGACCAGGGCGAGAAGCCATCGGTGGTCTCGGCCATCGCCAAATATCACGTCACCGAACGCGCGCGCATCGTCATCAACGACGCCATGGATGTGATTGGCGGCAAGGGGGTCTGCATGGGCCCCAGCAACTATCTGGCGCGCGCCTATCAGCAGGTGCCGATCGCTATCACGGTAGAGGGCGCCAACATCATGACCCGCACCCTGATCATCTACGGTCAGGGGGCGATCCGCTGCCACCCCTATGTCCTGACCTTGATGCGGACGGCGGAGGCGGGCGAGCTGAAGCCGTTCGACGCCGCCCTGTTCGGCTATGTCGGTTTTCTGTTCCGCAATGTGGCGCGAGCGCTGACCTTTGGCCTGACGGGCGGCGTCCTGATCGGAGCGCCTCGCGACGCGGCGCCGCAGTTGAAGCGCTATTATCGCGCGGCGACGCGGCTCTCGACTCTGCTGGCGCTGGCTTCGGACCTGTCGATGGCGACCGTGGGCGGCGCCTTGAAGAGAAAGGGCGCGCTGACGGGGCGTCTGGGCGACATCCTGTCTCAGCTCTTCATTCTCAGCAGCGTGCTGAAGCGGTTTGAGGATGAAGGCCGTCCAGCGGAGGACCTGCCTTTCGTTCATTGGGCGGCGCAGGACGCTCTGGCGCGAGCCGGCGCGGCCTGGCGCAGCCTGCTGGCCAATCACCCAAGCCGGGGCGCAGCCCTGTTCCTGAAGCTGATCGGGGCGCCGTTCGGGTTGAAGACGTCCGAACCGGACGACCGTTGCGCCGCCGCTGTCGCCGCCCTGATCCAGACCCACGGCCCGGCGCGCGACCGTCTGATCGCCGGGTCGTGGACGGCGCAGGTGGAGGTCGATCCCATCGCCGTGACTCTCGCCGCTTTTGATCTCTATCCGCAGGTCGAGGCCATTGAGCGGCGGCTGAAGGACGCCGTGCGCGGCGGCGTGATTGCAAGGGCGCCGCAGAACCTGACCCTGCTGGATGGCTGGGCCGCAGAGGCGCAAGGCAAGGGCCTGATCACCACGCAGGAGCGCGAGTTGATCGGTCGTTTCGCCGCCCATGCCGATCAGGCGATCCAGGTGGACGACTTCGCGCCGGACTTCGATATCGCGGCCGGTCTGGCGAGACGGCCGACGGACACGGCGCCCGCCAAGACGAAGAAGAAGGCGGCCTGATGAGCGATCGCTATCTGAATTTCGTCAACTCGGGCGTGGGCGGTTGGGTGGCGGGAGCCCTGGGCCTGCCGCGCCCGGCGCCGCTGCAACGTCGCGCAGAGGCGGGGGCGGGGATCGTCGGCCCGTGTCTGTTAGGGGGCAGCGGCGACGGCCCCATGGCGGCGGTTCTGGCGGGGCTGATGGAGGCGTCGGGGCATGGGCTTCATGCCGAATGGTCGCCGGATGCGCGCTATGGCGCATTGGTGTTCGACGCCTCGGACTGCGCGCGCGTCCAGGCGGCGAAGGGCCTGTATGGTTTCTTCCATCAGGCTGTTCGTTCGGTCGCCGAACATGGCCGCATCGTCGTGATCGGTACGCCGCCCGAGTTGATGGCTGATGCGGAAGGCGAGGCGGTGCAGCGCGGGCTTGAGGGCGTCGTCCGCTCACTGGCCAAGGAGGTTCGGCGCAACATCGGCGTCCATATGCTCTATGTGGCGCCGGGCGCGGAGGCGGCCGCCGAAAGCACGCTGGCGTTTCTGTTGTCGCCGCGCTCGGCCTATGTTTCGGGGCAGTCGATCCGGGTGGCCGCGCCGGTCGAGACAGGCGAACCCGGCGCCGGCCACACAGGACGAAAGGTGCTGGTCACCGGCGCCTCGCGCGGGATCGGGGAAGCCATCACTTGCCTGTTCGCGAGTGAGGGCGCCCAGGTTACGGCGCTGGATGTGGCCGCGACGGCGGACGGCCTGTGCGCCCTGTCGGAAGAACTGGGCGTCGACAGTCTGGCGCTGGACATCACGGCGTCTGACGCGGCCGCGACCCTGCTCGCCGATGCGCGTAAGCGGGGCGGCTACGACGTGGTGATCCATAATGCCGGGATCACCCGCGACCGCACCGTAGCCCGCATGGAACCCGCCGAGTGGGACAGCGTCATGGCGGTCAATCTATCGGCGCCGCTGGCGATCACCCAGACGCTGATCGAGGGCGGGGGAATGCGCCGTAATGGCCGCATCGTCGCCGTATCCTCATTAAGCGGCGTCGCCGGCAACATGGGGCAGACCAATTACGCCCTGTCCAAGGCGGCGTGGATCGGGGCCGTCCGTCGCCTCGCATCGCAGTCGGCTTCAAGCGGCCTGACCGTCAACGCCGTGGCGCCCGGCTTCATCGAGACCCGGATGACCGCGGCCATCCCCTTCGCCATTCGCGAAGCGGGGCGCCGAATGAACAGCATGGGGCAGGGGGGCAGCCCGGTCGATGTGGCCGAGACGATCGCCTGGCTGGCGCATCCTGCATCGGGCGGCGTCAACGGGCAGGTGGTGCGCGTCTGCGGCCAGAGCCTGCTGGGCGCATGATCGTGGACGGCGCGGTCCAGCGGTTCGACGCTCCTCTGTCAGGGCTGGCGGTGGTCGGCGGCGCCCTGCGCGGTCTGATACGCAAAGCGCCTTCTGACCCGGTGCTGCCGCGCCGCGTGCTGGAACGTGAAGCGGTGTTGGAGGCGACGGCGGTCGACGCCTATGCCGGCGTGTGCGGTTTTGCGCCCGAGCAGGGCGTGCCGATCACCTGGCCCCACATTCTGGCCTTTCCTCTGCAGATGCGGATTCTGTTGGCAGCGGACTTTCCCTATCCGGCCGTCGGTCTGGTGCATCTGCATAACCATATCCGCCAGCATGCGCGTTTGGGCCTTGGCGACCGGCTGACGTTGAGGACCCGGGCGGGACGGTTCGTAGCCCACGACAAGGGGCAGGCCTTCCCTCTGGAGACGATGGCGGTTCGCGACGGCGAGACCGTGTGGGAAGGCGCCAGCCTCTACATGCGCGTCGGTCGGCCCGGATCGGGCGAACCTGCGCCGGTTCTGGCGAGCGACGAAGCGGGAGAGCAGAGCGAGACATGGCGGCTGTCCGAGGAACTGGGCCGTCGCTACGCACGTGTTTCCGGCGACGCCAATCCAATACACACCTCGGCGTTGGGGGCGCGGCTGTTCGGTTTTCGCCGCGCGATCGTTCATGGGATGTGGACCAAGGCGCGAGCCATCGCCGCCCTGTCGCCGCCGCAACCCTTGACGGTCGCCGAGGTCGAGGTCGCGTTTCGCGCGCCTCTGTTCCTGCCCGGAAAGGCGGCGTTGTACGCCGCATCATGCGGCCATGGACGCCATTTTGAAGTGCGCGACGCTGTTGGATCGCGCATCCATACGCGAGGTCGTTTGACCCTTTCATCCAGGGATGAAGCCCCATGCTGACCGCACCTGCGCCACGCCGGGTCGCCATTATCGGCGGCGTCCGCATTCCCTTTGCACGGGCCAACACCGCCTATGCCGAGGCGTCCAACCAGGACATGCTGACCGCCGCCCTGCAGGGGCTGGCCGACCGTTTCGACCTGCACGGTCAGCGCCTGGGCGAGGTGGCGGCGGGTGCGGTGCTGAAGCTGTCGCGCGACATCGCCCTGACCCGCGAAAGCGTGCTGGGCACGACCATCGGCGCGGACACCCCGGCCTATGATGTGTCTCAGGCCTGCGGCACGGGACTGGAGGCCGCCATCCTGGTCGCCAACAAGATCGCGCTGGGGCAGATCGAGGTCGGGGTTGCGGGAGGGGTGGACACGACGTCCGACGCGCCCATCGCTCTGAACGAACGGTTCCGAAAGGCCCTGCTGGCGGCGAACCGGGAAAAGACGACCGGCGGTCGGATCGAGGCGCTGTTGGGCGCAGGCCTGGCCGCCCCGTTCAAGCCGGAGCCGCCGCGCAATGCAGAGCCGCGCACCGGCCTGTCGATGGGCGAGCATTGCGAACTGATGGCCAAGCGCTGGAACATCGCGCGTGAGGATCAGGACGCCCTGGCCGTCGCCAGCCACCGCAACGCCGCCGCCGCCTGGGAGGCTGGCCTGTTCGACGACATGGTCATTCCCTATCGGGGGCTGAGGCGGGACAACAATCTGAGGCCGGATATCGATCCGGCGAAGCTGGCGACGACGAAGCCGGTGTTCGACCGCGAGAACGGCACCCTGACCGCGGCCAATTCCACGCCCCTGACCGATGGCGCCTCGACCGTGCTGCTGGCGAGCGAGGACTGGGCCAAGGCGCGGGGGCTGCCGATTCAGGCCTATCTGCGGACCGGCGAGGCGGCGGCGGTTGATTTCGTCGGCGGGGACGAAGGGCTGTTGATGGCGCCTGCCTATGCGGTTCCGCGCATGTTGGATCGGCTGGGCCTGACGCTTCAGGATTTCGATTTCTATGAGATTCACGAGGCCTTCGCCGCTCAGGTGCTGTGCACGCTCAGCGCCTGGGAGGATGAGGACTACGCTCGCACAAGGCTGGGGCTGGATGCGGCGCCGGGTTCGATCGATCGGGCCAGGCTGAACGTCAACGGCGGCTCGCTGGCGGCGGGGCACCCGTTCGCGGCGACCGGCGGGCGCATCCTGGCCAATCTGGCCGCCATGATCGACCGCAATGGCGGCGGGCGCGGGCTGATTTCCATCTGCGCGGCGGGCGGGCAGGGCGTTGTCGCAGTGGTCGAGAAATGAGCGCTGTGACGGATCACGCTGCGGAGATGGACCAGCTGTGGGCCGAGCGTTTCTGGACCAAGTCCTATCGCAAGGGCGTGCCCGTCTGCATCGAGGATGAGTTGGCGCGCTGGGCCTCGGTCCCCCAGTTGTTCGAGGCGGATGCGCTGAAGTTCGCCGACCGTCCCGGCTTCGTCAGTCTGGGCTCGGCGGTGACCTATGGCGATATGCTGAAGGCGGCCAAGAGCTTCGGCGCCTGGCTGCAGTCGATCGGCGTGCAGCCGGGCGAGCGGGTGGCGCTGATGATGCCGAACTGCCTGCAGTATCCGGCGGCCCTGTTCGGCGTGCTGTTCGCGGGCGGGATCGTGGTCAACGTCAATCCGCTCTACACCCCGCGTGAATTGAACCATCAGCTGAAGGACAGCGGGGCGGTCGTCCTGGTGGTCATGGACATGTTCGCCGCCACGGTGGAGCAGGCGCGCGAAGGGACCGATCTTCGGCACGTCGTCGTCACCGCCATGGGCGACATGATGGGCGGACTGAAGGGCGTCGCCGTCAGCGCCCTGATGCGTCACGTGCAGAGGATGGTTCCGGCCTATCGTCTGCCGGGCTCGCATCGGTGGACGCGCGTGATGGGACAGGCCCGGCGACTGACTTTGCGGCCGGTGCACATCAGTCCCGAAGACATCGCCTTCCTGCAATATACGGGGGGCACGTCAGGCGTGGCGAAGGGGGCGATGCTGACCCATCGCAACATCCTGGCCAACACGATTCAGGGGCGGGTCTGGCTGCTGGATCAGATTGATCAGACACGGCCTCTGGGCAATGTCACCATGCTGCCGCTTTACCATATCTTCTCGCTGACCGCGAACCTGATGATGTTCACCGGGGCGGGCGGGCGCAACATCCTGATCGCCAATCCGCGCGACGCCAAGCGGGTGGAATGGATCCTGCGCAAGGAGCGTTTCGTCGGCATGACCGGGCTGAACACCCTGTTCGTCAGCCTGATGAAGAGCCGGGCGTTTCGGGAGCGCGATTTCTCGGATCTGAAGCTGACCATCGCCGGAGGCATGGCGACGCAGAAGGTCGTCGCGGGGGAGTGGCAGGCGGTGACGGGCGCGCCGCTGATCGACGGCTATGGCCTGACGGAGACGTCGCCGGTGGTCTGTATCGGGCGCGTCGATCTGGAGCATCCGGAAGGGATGGGCTTCGATGGAACGGTGGGCTTGCCGGTGCCCTCGACTGAGGTTCGCATGCGTCGCGAGGACGGGAGCTGGGCCGGGATCGGCGAAGAGGGCGAACTGCATGTGCGCGGCCCCCAGGTGATGCTGGGCTATTGGAAACGGCCTGACGAGACGGCCAGGGTGCTGTCGGACGACGGCTGGCTGGCGACCGGCGACGTCGGGGTGATGCAGGCGGATGGGCGGGTACGCCTGGTGGATCGGATCAAGGACATGATCCTGGTGTCCGGCTTCAACGTCTATCCGGGCGAGATCGAGGATGTGATCGCCAGCCATCCTCTGGTCGAGGAGGTCGCCGCCGTCGGCGTGCCGGATGCGGCGCAGGGCGAGCGGATCAAGATCGTCGTGGTGCCGCGATCGCCTGAGCTGACGACCGAGATGCTGATCGCTCACAGCCGCGCGCAACTGACCGGCTACAAGGTGCCGCGCATCGTCGAGTTCCGCAGCGAACCCCTGCCCAAGACGGCGGTGGGCAAGGTGCTGCGTCGCGAACTGCGCGGCTGATCTCGTTCAGCCTGCGACGGCCGCCGTGCGTTTGCGGGTGATCAGCAAGCCGAACGCCGCCGCCAGGGGGAACATCAGCACGCCATAGACGGCGCCGGGCAGGGTCATCTCCGGGCTGCGCAGCACCGATTGGGCGATGACGATGGCGAGGGTGGCGTTGTGCAGCCCGACCTCGAAGGCGCTGGCGATGGCCTGCGGGCGTTGGATCTTCAGCAGGCGCGGCACGGCGAAACCTATGCCCAGGCTGAACAGGCAGAACAGGATGACGATCCCCGCCAGGGCCTGGAAGTTGGCGAGCAGCACATCCAGGCTGGACGCCGCCGCGCCCAGGATCACCAGCGTCAGGATCAGGATGGAGGCGATCCGCACCGGCCTGTCCATCGCCTGGGCGAAGCCGGGTTTCAGGCCGCGCACCAGCATCCCCAGACCCACGGGAAACAGCACGATCATGAAGACCTCGAGGGTCTTGGTCAGTTGCAGGCCGACCTTCATGTCGCCGGGCTGGAAATAGGCCACGGCCAGGTTGACGATGACCGGCAGGGTCACGACGGCGATGACGGAGTTGATCGCCGTCAGGCTGATGTTCAGGGCCACATCGCCGCGGAACAGGTGGCTGTACAGATTGGCGGTCGTCCCGCCGGGCGAGGCCGCCAGCAGCATCATGCCGACCGCCAGGATCGGCGGCAGCCGGAACGCCAGCACCAGGGCGAAGCAGATCGCCGGCAGCAGAAGCAACTGACACGCCAGGGCCACCGCCGCCGCTTTCGGCTGTCGGCCCACCCGAACGAAATCGGATGGCGTCAGGCTCAGGCCAAGGCCGAACATGATGATGCCCAGCGCGATCGGCAGCCCGATCAGGGTCAACGGCGAGCCCATAGGTCATTCCCCCTGTTGTCGTCAGTTCCGCCCCGAGAGCGCCCGTCCCGCCGCTCGCCCGGAGAAGATGCATCCGCCCAGGAAGGTGCCTTCCAGAGCGTTGTAACCATGCAGGCCGCCGCCGCCGAAACCAGCGGCTTCGCCTGCGGCATAGAGACCTTCCAGCACAGCGCCGTCGGGCGTCAAGACGCGGCTGGACAGGTCCGTCTGCAGTCCGCCCAGCGACTTTCTCGTCAGCACGTGCAGCTTGACGCCGATCAGCGGCCCCGCCTGCGGATCCAGCACCTTGTGCGGCACCGAGGTGCGCGCCCAGCGGTCGCCTTTGTAGCGGCGGCTGTTGTGGATGCCCTGAACCTGAACATCCTTGGCGTAGGGATTGTCCATCTGGGCGTCGCGATCCTCGATCTGGCGACGGATCAGGGCCGGGTCGAGCAGCGGTTGCTCGGTGAGGCCGTTCATCTTCGCCACCAGCATCTCCAGATCATCAGCGACGGCGAAGTCGGCGCCCTTGTCGCGGAAGGCGGCCACCTCCTTCGGCGCGCCCTTGCCCAGGCGCGAACGCAGGACGCCGAGCAGATTGCGGTTGGTGATGTCGGCGTTCTGTTCCGATCCCGACAGAGCGAATTCCTTGGCCAGCATCGTCTCGGTGACGATGAACCAGGAATGGTCGTACGCCGCCAGATCGGGCGTAGTGCGCAGGTGTTTCAGCGTCGCCATGGTGTCATAGCCGGGCAGGGCGGGATGCGGCAGGCGCCGACCCAGGGCGTCGAACCACAGAGGCGAGGGTCCGGGCAGGATGCGGATGGCGTGCCGGGGCCAGATCGGCGCCCAGTTCCGCACCCCTTCGACATAGTGCCACATGCGGTCCCGGTTCACGAGGCGGGCCCCGGCCTCAGCGGCGATGTCCAGCATCCGGCCGTCGACATAGGCGGGGACGCCGGTGATCATTTCGCGCGGCGGCGCGCCCAGCCGTTCAGGCCAGTATCGCCGCACCAGTTCGTGATTGCCGCCTATGCCGCCGGTCGCCAGGATCACTGCGGGCGCCTTCAGGGTGAAGTCGCCGATGACGGTGCGGTTCGTCGGCGCTCCGCGCGGGGCATCGTCCGGGGCCAGGACCGCGCCGCTGACGCCCACGACGCGGCCGCCCTCGACCAGCAGCTGATCAACGCGATGTCGGTGATGAAACGTCAGTCGGTTTTGCTTCGCCGCATCCCTGGCCCTGTCGGCGAACGGCTCGGACACCCCGGTGCCGGTTCCCCAGGCGACATGAAAGCGGGGCACGGAATTGCCGTGGCCGAAGGCGGTCCCGCCGCCGCGCTCGGCCCACCCGACCATCGGAGTCAGCTTCACGCCGAGCTGCCGCAGCCAGCTGCGTTTCTCGCCGGCGGCGAACTCGACATAGGCCCGGCCCCAGCGCGCAGCCCATTCATCTTCGGCGCCCGGCCCGTCAAGTCGGTCCCATCCGGCGCTGCCTTGCCAGTCACGCCAGGCCAGATCGAGGCTGTCCCGTACGCCCAGCCGCCGCTGTTCTGGCGAGTCGACCAGGAACAATCCGCCGAACGACCAGAAGGCCTGACCTCCGAGATTTCCTGCGGCTTCCTGATCCACGACGATCACGCGCTGGCCTCCCGTCACCAGCTCATGGCAGGCGGCCAGACCGGCGAGGCCCGCGCCTACGACTATGACATCCGCATCCATGGAGCATCATTCCGCTGAGAGGTTGGTGTAAAATAATACTAACATGAAGGTTAGTATTTAGCGGAGTGGACGGCAAGCCAGCTTGGCTGTTTGGCGAGCCTGCCTGACTTATTATGCCTCAGCCCGGCTCAGGCGCTACGGGGAATCGCCGTCGCATTGATGACCAATTAGTTAAAATTGACTAGTCCAAGATGAGTAGCAACCTTGGGGATGTTGGCCTGCGGGGCTGGTAGTAAATGGCGAGATTGTGGCGATCAGCCGCAAGGCCAGGATGTTGAAGCAACAGTCTGGGCTCTCGTTAAACAACCAAATCCCGGAGGCGAAGATGCGTACTTTGATGATGACTGCGGCCGCCACCGCCGCAGCAGCCCTGCTGGCCCTGCCCGGCGTTTCCAGCGCTCAAACCAATGTGACGGTCAGCACCAGCGTGACCAACTTCTGCGGCATCGGCCTGGCCAACGTGGCTGGCGGCAATGTCGCGGTGGCCAACGGCCAGCGCCAGAAAGTCACCACCCTGCGGATGTCGTGTAATGCTCCGGGGGGCGCTGAGCTGACCTCCAAGGCTGCGAACGGCGACTTCAAGTCGGGCTCTGGCGTTCTGATCAACTACGACTGGGATCTGGTCGTGCAGCAAGTGCCGAGCCTGGGCTTCCCGGCTCAAGACACCTGGCCCGGCAGCCCGGCGATCGTCACCAACTCGGGCGGCTATAGCCAAGCCCTGGCTGACGGCATCTTCGCCGATCTGTTCCTGAACCTCTGCTACAACGTTCCGGGCGGCCCCGGCGTCGGCGGCACGCAAGGCGACGACACCAACCCCGGTTCGATCGGTTGCGCGGCTGCGCCATCCGGTCCGGGCGCGGCGTCGGCTCCGGCCGGCACCTATACGGAGACCTTCACCTTCACGCTGAACCCAGCTTGATGGAGCCTGAACGGGGAGCCCGCAAGGCTCCCCGTTTTTCTTTCGCATTACTGCAGGGGAGATGCAGTTATGAGATTTCAAGTCGTCGCAGCTTCGGTGCTCTGTCTGATGATGGCCATGACGGCGCCGTCAGATACGCGCGCCATGGACGTCTCGCCGATGGTGGCCAAGATCACGCCTTCAGGAAGCGGATCCAGCTACCGATTGACCGTGCGCAACACCGCCACGACGCCGGCTACGGTCGAGATCGAAGTCTATCGGATGCAGGTTGACGAAAACGGCACCCGTAGCCTGGTCCCTGAAGAAGACGACATCGGCGTCTTCCCAGTGCAGTCCGTCATTCCACCCAATCGCGAACAGGTGGTGCAGGTGCGCTATCTCGGCGACAGCGGGCCGGAAGGCAAGATGTATCTGGTACGTGCGGCGCAACTGCCGATCAATATGCAGGCGATGACCGGAGAGGACGAGGCCGGGGCAGACGTCAAACTGGCCTTCACGATCAATACCTATGTCTTTGTAGCGCCGGCCAGCGCCAGGGCGGCGGTCGAGGTGACCTCCCTTTCTCGCGCGCCGAACGGCGACATCCTTCTGACAGCGCGAAATACGGGCGACGGGTTCGCCCATCTGCGTGAGGCGCGCTATTCGCTCAAGACGGCCGACGGCAAGGCGCATGAGGTTCCGGCCGCGGGCGTCGATGTCGGAGAGGTCAGCGTGATTGCGGGCGGCGCCACGCGCAAGATGCGTATCCCGGCTGCGCTGGCGGCTGACGCCAGCGGCGACGTGACCGCCTCTATCGTGCTGCTGTGAGATGTCCGGCCGCAAACGGATCTGGCGGCGCCTGGGCGCCGCTGCCTGCCTGGGCGGCAGCGTCGCCTCGGCCAGCAACGCCGAAGCGCCGTTCGCGGGGGATGAAGTCATCCGCACGGCGCGCAACTATTCCGAAGTCACCTACGGCGCCGCCGCCGTAGTCCCGGTCGAGCGAGACGCCCCTGACGTCCTGCTCGCCGCCGGCGCCGCGTCGAGTGTTCCCCCCGCGCTCGATGCGGCGGCCGGCGGACCCCAGGATCAGGCGCCCTCGGCCCGGCCAACGCCGGTGCTGAGTCCGATCCAGGGGCCGCTCACCCTCGATGGCCGCTATCTGGGCGACCTGGCAGGGGAGGTGGATCTGCAAGGCCAGGGGGTGGTCGACGCCGAGGGGCTGATGGACCTTCTGGGTCCCAGTCTGTCGCCCGCCCAGCGCGACCGGCTGAAGACGATCATCGCGTCGCAGAAGCGCGTCAACATGGCGGACCTGAGAGGCGAGGGCTTTTCCTTGAGCTTCGATCCCCTGGCCCTGACCTTCGTAGCAGAACTGTCGGCCGGAGCGCGGGCGCGTCGGGACGTCAGCTTCAACCGTAACGAGTTGGTCGATCCGGCGGCCTTTGATCAGCCCGCCAATTTTTCGGCTGGGGCGAATATCACAATGGCCCAGCAGTATTCGCATTCGGAGAACAGCTTTGCGCCCCTGGCGGGCGGCGTGGATATGTTCGCCAACTTCGGCGGCTTCGACGGCGTGACGTTGACGGCAGGCGTCGACTACGATGGCGCGTCCGATGAGCGCTGGCGCCGCCGCGAAATCCGGCTGACCAAGGATCTGTTTCAGTCAGCGGTGCGCCTGACCGCCGGCGAGTTCGCCCCGCCCGTCGAGAGCTTCCAGGGCTCGCGAAGGTTTCTGGGCCTGTCAGCGGCGCGGGCCTATTCGACGATCCGGCCGTTCCAGAACGTGCGGCCATCTGGACGACGCCAGTTCGTGCTGGATCGCCCCGCCCTGGTGGTGGTCGAGGTCAATGGGGTGATCATCGAGCGGCTGCGCCTGGACGCCGGGCCCTATTCCCTGGGCGACTTTCCGTTCGGCCAGGGCGCCAACACCGTGCGCCTTCTGGTCGAGGACAATACAGGCCAGCGAGAGATCGCCGTGTTTGACCTGTTCGGCGGCGCAGGACTGCTGGACCCCGGCGTGCTGGATTTCGGCATCTCGGCAGGCGTGCTGGAGGAGGGCGGATCGCTGGAATACGGCTCCGCCCTGGGCGCGTCGGGATTTGTCCGCAAGGGGATCAGCGACGTGCTGACCCTGGGCGCCAACGCCCAGCTGGCCGAAGGGCGCGGCCAGGCCGGCGGGCTGGCCGTATGGGGTAGTCGTCTCGGCCTGATCCAGGCGAGCGCCGCTGTCAGTCATAACGGCGACACGGGACGGCAGGGCTATATCGGCTCGATCGACTATCTGCGCGAGACGACGTTCGGCCGGGAAGCAGACCTTCGCCTTGTAGCGTCAGTCCAGGCGACCAGCCGCTATTTCCAGAGCGCCTTCGAAAACACAGGCTTCAACCGTGAGCAATGGCGCGCCGCCGGCCAGGCGCTGTTGCGGTTCCGCGCCTATACGATGGGCTTTGGCGCGGCCTATGTGAAGGGGCGGGGCGAGCGGGATCGGACCGACCTCAATCTGAACTTCGGTCGCAGTTTCCGCCGCTTCGGCGTCAATATGACCGTGCAGCGCACGACCGCTCTGGACGGTCGCGACGACACGCGGTTCGGCATCAACCTGACCACCCGTTTCGGCGGTCGGTGGAGCGGCGTGGCGCGGTACGACAGCCAGAACGACCTGCGCGAGGTCGGCATTTCGCGTGCCTCGTCAGGCCGCCTGAACGATCTGAGCGGGGATCTGCGCTTCTCGGAAGACGGGACGCAGCAGACCATCGCCGGCGACCTGCGCTACATCAACAACCGCTTCGATGCGGAAATCATCTCAAACCGCCTGGTCTCGAACCTGGACGACGGCGTGGTGCGGCAGGAGTCGCTGTGGCGGCTCTCGACCATGATCGGTTATGCGGACGGCGCCTTCGGCATAGGCCGATCGGCGCGCGAAGGCTTCGTCATCGCCACCGGCCACCCGACATTGAAGGGCGCGCAGGTCAGCCTGACGGACTCCAGCGGCTATCCTGTCGCCCACAGCGGCTGGTTCGGCCCGGCGCTGGCGGGCATTGATCGAGGCTATGGCGTCCGGCGCTATGAGCTGGAGGTCGATCCCTTGCCGGAGGGCTATGACCTGGGCGCCGGCGTGATCTCGGCGTTTCCCGGTTTCGGCAATGGCTATCGTTTTGTCGTCGGCAGCGACGCCTCGCGTACGGCGCGGGGCTATCTGGTTTCGCCAGAGGGGCCTGTGGCCTTGATGGGCGGACTGATCGTAGCGGCGGGGGCCCAGGACGAGACGCAGGGCAAGCCCTTCTTCACCAATCGCAACGGGAGGTTCATCGCCGACGGCCTGGCCCCCGGACGTTATCGACTGGTGATCAAGGGGAAGACAGTCGGGGAATTCGTAATCCCAGACAACGCGGAAGGAGTCAGCGATGTGGGAGAAATCAGAACCCCCGGGCCTGTGTCGTAGGGCGCCGTTGAGGTTGATAATAGGGGCCGCGGGCCTGCTGGCGGCCACTGCTCTGGCGACCAGCGCAGCGGCTCAGGCGTGCGACCTGGCGGTGCTGGACGGGCCGCAGACAGTGCGGATCGAGTATAATCCGTTCGATATCGGGCCGTCCTCAGCCGGGCTGGACGTCAGCATGGAGAACCGGGGCGACGCCGCATGCGACCTGCGCATGTCGTTTACGGACGACGTCGGGATGGAGGTCACCAGCGTAGTCCTGGGCAATGTGGGCGTGCAGTTCCGGCCGCGAGAAGCATCGGGCGTGCAGATGGCTGACGTGCAGACGGCCGTGTTCCAATACCAGCTTCCTGCGGGCGCGAAGGGACAGGCTCAGTTCGACGCTGCAGTTGTTCAAGGCGCCGTCGCCGACGCTGGCGAGTACGGCGTTAATCTGCGTCTTGTGCTGAAGACGACAGACGGACAGCCGATAGGGGCGCCGATCCCGGTACGCTTGATCCTGCAAGCCACCCCGAGGGCGCAGCTAAACCTTGCGGGGGCGGCGGGCGCCTTTGGGACGGGCTCCAGTGTTGAGGTCGTCGATTTCGGTCAGGCGGCCGAAGGGCTGACGCGCCGGATATTTCTCCAGGTCCGGGCTAACACCATGGCGACGGTGTCGATCGTGTCCCAGCACGGCGGCGTCATGCAGCGTGTAGAGGAGGCACCGAACGCTACGGCCTTGCCCTACACGGTCGAGTTGGACGGCGATGACGTAGATCTGTCGGTCCTGTGGACAAAACAGATCGATCCCCCGCGAACCCTGGCCGGTATTTCCATCCCTATGACCTTCATTCTGGGTCCGGTCGCAGGCGCTATGGAGGGGCGTTATGCGGATGTTCTCACCATAGACATCTCGCCCAAGTAGACTGACCCATTTTGGGACTTTAAGTGAACGTGTTAAATCTCATGCCAGTCCGTGTCTATTCCTAGCATTTCGTCTGATGTCGCATCGCCTTTAGAGTCATCGAAATTCCCGACTTGAGCTGATCCGACGGTATTCGCGAGACCGAATCTTTAAGGCAAAGCTCGTTAAAATCTCGGTTTCTCATTTTGGCGCTTGAAACCCGCTGTTATGCGGCCAAGAATGAGATTGCTGAGGATGCGCTTTTCAGCTTCGCGGAGCTGATGGGGCGGTAGGCCGGGCGCGCGGGAGGTTAGGGCGATGATGGGAGAGCAGGCCACGAAGATGCTTGGATCGGACACGGCGAGCCCTGTGGACGGGGTGTTGATAAGCGGACCTGCGGCGGCTTTTGCCGCTATGCGGTCCTTCGATCCCTCCGTTGCGCCCCGTGATCCCCCCGAAGCGGACGCATGGTTTGAGGCCGACGATACGGCTCGGTTCATCCTCGATGCGGACGGTAGGGTTCTGCGCACCAACGCGAAGGCGCGAGCGTTGGCCGATTGCGGCATGGTCGGGTCGCGCGGGTTGTTCATCTGCGCGGCGCACCGTAGCCGGGCGGAGCTGGATGGGCTGTTACGGGATCTGGCCCACGGGAACCGGACGTGCGGCCGTATTCTGTTCCGGACCGGCGACGACGAGTGGTGCATCCTGGACCTGATGACGACGCCAAAGGCGCCCTGCCGGGTTTTCGCCACGGCTCAACCGGTCAAACCGCTGGACGTGGCCAAGATCACGGCTCTGGGGGCTGTGTTCGGCCTCACCCGCGCCGAGACGGCGGTGCTGTTGCAACTGACCGCCGGCGCCACGCCCAAGGACATCGGCCGTAAGCTGGACATGTCGATCCATACCGTGCGGGCGCATCTGCGCTCGATCTGCATGCGCATGGGCGTCAAGGGCATCAACGGCGCCCTGCGGCTCAGCTTTCAGATGAGTTGAGCCGGGTCAGACGTCCAGGTCGGCGACGGCGAAGCGGGCGTTTTCCTGGATGAACTGATAGCGGGCCTCGGCCTTGCGGCCCATCAGGCGCTCGACCAGATCCTCGATCTCTTCCTCGCTGTCGGGCAGGGAGACGCGGGCCAGGGTCCGCTTCTTCGGGTCCATGGTGGTCTCTTTCAGCTGAGAGGCCATCATCTCGCCCAGACCCTTGAACCGGCCGATCTCGGTCTTCTTACCTTTGAAGACGGTGGCCATCAGCTCGTCGCGGTGGTCGTCGTCGCGGGCGTATTCCGACAGCGCCCCAGCCGAAATCCGGTAGAGCGGCGGGAGGGCCATATAGAGCCGGCCCTGGCGGATCAGGTCGGGCATGGAGCGGTAGAAGAAGGTGATCAGCAGGGCCGCGATGTGGGCGCCGTCGACGTCGGCGTCGGTCATGATGACCACGCGCTCATAGCGCAGGTCGTCGACGCTGAAGCGGCTGCCCGCCTGCACGCCCAGCGCCAGCATCAGGTCGGTCAGTTCGACGTTGGCGCGCAGCTTGTCCGCCGTGGCCGAGGCGACGTTCAGGATCTTGCCGCGCAGGGGCAGGATGGCCTGGGTGGTGCGGTCGCGCGCCTGCTTGGCCGAGCCGCCGGCCGAGTCGCCCTCGACGATGAACAGTTCGGTGCCTTCGGCGGCTTGCCGTGAGCAGTCCGACAGCTTGCCGGGCAGGCGCAGCTTTCGCGTGGCGGCGGCGCGCTGGACTTCCTTGTCCTTGCGGCGGCGCAGGCGGTCTTCGGCGCGGTCGACGACGAAGCCGAGCAGGGCGTTGGCCTGTTTCGGGCTTTCGGTCAGCCAGTGGTCGAAGGGGTCGCGCAGCAGCTGTTCGGCCAGACGCGCGCCTTCGGGCGAGGACAGGCGGTCCTTGGTCTGGCCCTGGAACTCAGGGTTGCGGATGAAGATGGAGATCAGGGCGCCGGCGTTGGCGATGACGTCCTCGGCCGTGATCTGGGCGGCGCGCTTCTCGTTGATCAGCTCGCCATAGGCCTTGAGGCCCTTGACCAGTGCGGCGCGGAAACCGGCCTCATGCGTGCCGCCGTCGGGAGTCGAGACGGTGTTGCAGTAGGAGGCGACAAAGCTGTCGGCGTCGCCGAAGCCGATGGGGGACCAGGTGACGGCCCATTCCAGCGCGCCCGCCTCGCCCTTGCGCTCGACGCGCCCGGCGAAGACGGGGGTGACGGTTTCCAGTTCGCCCACGCGCTCGGCCAGGGCGTCAGCCAGGCCGCCGGGGAAGTGCAGGGTCGCCTGAGCAGGCGTCTGGTCGGTGATGCGCTCCGGGGCGCAGGTCCAGCGGATTTCGACGCCACGGAACAGATAGGCCTTGGCCCGCGTCATGCGGAACAGGCGGGCGGGCTTGAAGGTCGCGCCGACGCCGAAGATCTGCTCGTCCGGCTTGAACCGGATCAGGGTGCCCTTCTTCTTGGAGGGGCCGACCTGCTGGATCGGGCCTTGGGACAGGCCGCGGCTGAAGGACTGGCGCCATTCGAAGCCGTCGCGCCAGACGGTGACGTCCAGGCTTTCCGACAGGGCGTTGACCACCGAGACGCCGACGCCGTGCAGGCCGCCCGAGGTCTCATAGGCCTTGCCCGAGAATTTGCCGCCCGAGTGAAGCACCGTCATGACGACTTCCAGCGCCGACTTGCCCGGATGGCGCGGGTGCGGATCGACCGGAATGCCGCGCCCGTCGTCGCGCACCGACAGATAGCCCTCGGCGTCCAGGTCGACGGTGATCAGCTTGGCATGCTTGGCGACGGCTTCGTCCATCGCATTGTCCAGCACCTCGGCGAACAGGTGGTGCAGGGCGCGCTCGTCGGTGCCGCCGATATACATGCCGGGGCGCTTGCGGACGGGCTCCAGTCCTTCCAGCACCTCGATCGAGGAGGCGGAATAGCCGGTGGCGGCCGCCGTCGCCGTGCTGGCGTGGGACGTCAGCTCGACCTTCGCCTCATGCACGGGGGCGGGCGCAGGCACGGTCGGCGGAGGCGCGACCTGAGGCACAGGCACAGGAGCCTGAGCAGCGGCGGGCTTGGCCGGTTCGGCGTCGTCGAGGTTGGAAAACAGATCGTCCATCAGGGCATTTTGCGGCGATTCGGGGCAGGGTCTGGTAGGCTTCGACAGGGTCGAGAGCAAGCGGAAGCGGCGGTCACGCCTTTTCCACGAAGGTGTCGATGACTTTCTTCTCGCCGGCCTTGTCAAAGGTCACGACCAGTTTGTTGCCTTCGACGGCGCGGACGTGGCCGTAGCCGAACTTCTGGTGGAAGACGCGGTCGCCGCGCGACCAGCCGGACGCCGCCTTGGGATCGGCGGTGGCGATCAGGCGGCCTTCGCCCTCGATCACGGCGCGGCGGGCGTAGGCAGGCTTGGGCGTCTGGGCTGCGGTATAGGTCTGGGCGCGCTTCCAGCCGGGGCTGGAATAGCTGCCGCCGAAGGAGGGGGCGTCGTCCCAGCGGCTCTTGGCCTCCTTCATCCCGGTCGAGGCGCCGTAATAGCCGGTGTCCGACTGCGGCTCGACGTGGGCGATCGGCAGTTCATCGACAAAGCGGCTGGGCAGTTGCGAGGTCCAGCGGCCATAGACCATGCGGTTGGCGGCGAAGCTGATGCGCGCGTCCTGTTTGGCGCGGGTGACGCCGACGTAGGCCAGGCGGCGTTCTTCCTCCAGGCCCTTCACGCCCTTCTCGTCGATGCTGCGCTGACTGGGGAAGACGCCTTCCTCCCAGCCCGGCAGGAAGACCAGCGGGAACTCCAGCCCCTTGGCGCCGTGCAGGGTCATGATCTGCACCGAGCCTGACCCGTCGGCGTTCTCGTCGCGGCGTTCCAGGTCCATGACCAGCGAAACGTGCTCCAGATAGGCCTGCAGCGTCTCGAACTGCTGCATCGACTGGGTCAGTTCCTTCAGGTTGTCCAGCCGGGTCTGGCCGCTGGTGCGGTCGGCCTTCTGCATGGCGGTGTAGCCGCTCTCGTCCAGCAGGGTCTCCGTCACCTGCCAGTAGGGCGTGCCCATCGCCATCAGGTCGCGCCAGCGGTCCAGATCGCGCACGAAGTTGGCCAGCGGCGTGCGGGTGCGCGCCTGAAGCTCATCCGTCGTGATCAGGTGGCGCACCGCCCGCATGGCCGAGACGCCGTTCTCGCGCGCGATGTGCAGGATCTTCTGGACGCTGGTGTCGCCGATGCCGCGCTTGGGCGTGTTGACGATGCGCTCGAACGCCAGGTCATCGTCCTCGGACTGGATCAACCGCAGATAGGCGTGGGCGTCGCGGATTTCCGCCCGCTCGAAGAAGCGCGGGCCGCCGATGACGACATAGGGAATGGCCAGCATCAGGAAGCGTTCTTCAAACGCCCGCATCTGAAATGACGCGCGAACAAGGACAGCCATGTCCTTGTAATTCATGCCCTGCTTGCGCGCGGTCTCGATCTCGTCGGCGATCAGGCGGGCCTCGGCCTCGCCGTCCCAGACGCCGCGCACGCGCACCTTGTCTCCGCTGTCATCCTCGGTCCACAGGGTCTTGCCCAGCCGGTCCTGATTGGCCGCGATCAGGGCCGAGGCGGCGCCCAGAATATGCTTGGTCGAACGGTAGTTGCGTTCCAGCCGGATGACCTTGGCGCCGGGGAAATCGCGCTCGAAGCGCAGGATGTTGTCCACCTCGGCCCCGCGCCAGCCATAGATCGACTGATCATCGTCGCCGACGCAGCAGACGTTGCCGGTCGAGGAGGTCAGCAGCCGCAGCCACAGATACTGGGCGACGTTGGTGTCTTGATATTCGTCCACCAGAATGTAGCGGAATCGACGACGATATTCCTCTGCCAGATCAGCATGTTTCGACAGGATGGTGATGTTGTGCAGCAGCAGGTCGCCGAAGTCGCAGGCGTTCAGCGTCGCCAGCCGCGCCTGATAGGCGGCGTACAGCGCCGGGCCCTTGCCGTTGGCGAAGTCCTCGCCCGGCGGCAGCTTGTCGGGTGTCCAGCCGCGGTTCTTCCAGTGGTCGATCATATGGGCCAGCGACTTGGGCGTGAAGCGCTTGGTGTCGATGTTGGCCGCTTCCAGAAGCTGCTTCAGCAGCCGCTCCTGATCGTCGGTGTCCAGGATGGTGAAGCTGGACTTCAGCCCGACCAGTTCCGCATGGCGACGCAGAATCTGCGCCGCCACCGAGTGGAAGGTGCCCAGCCAACGCAGCCCCTCGGACGACGGGCCGATCAGATGGCCGATCCGCTCGCGCATCTCGCGCGCGGCCTTGTTGGTGAAGGTGACGACCAGCAGTTCCCACGGCTTGGCCCGCCCGGTCGCCAGGATGTGCGCCAACCGCGTGGTCAGGACGCGCGTCTTGCCCGTGCCGGCGCCGGCCAGCACCAGCACCGGCCCCTCGGTCGTCTCCACCGCCTCGCGCTGTTCGGGGTTGAGCCCGGCCAGATAGTCGGCCCCCGCGCCTTGCGGAGCCTGGGCGCGGGCGAGGTCGGAAATACGAGGAGCGGGCAGGTCGGTCACAGGGGCGGGTACTCGGGCAGCGTCTGGGGCGGTCGCCCCGGCGGAATCTGAAGAGGAGAACATAAGCAGCACAGCGGCCAAAGTCAGTCCCCTTCGGCCAGGGAATGAACGGAACCGTGAAGCCAGAGCGTCGTTGTCCCAAAAGACAGGGACTACATAGGAAGGGATGCCTGATGGCGGAAAACTCAAGCAGCGGCGGCAACGCCGGTCTCGCCTTTATCGTAGGCGGTTTGGTGGTGGTGGTGGCCATACTGGCCTGGTTCCTGCTGGGCCGAGGCGGCGCGCCGGAGACGAAGAACGTCGATGTCGATGTCAAACTGCCTGAAGTTTCAGCGCCGGCTGTGCCGGGCGGTAATTGAGGTCGCGTCATGACGGACCCTAACCTTCCGCCAGAGCGCGTCGTGCATCAGACGACCATCAACACAGCTCCAACGCCGCGCAAAGGCGGTGGGGCGGGCATGGCCTTTCTGGTGGGCGGGCTGCTGGTCGCCGTCGCGGTGATCGCCTGGTTCGTTTTCGCCGGGGGACGCGCGCCTGCGCCGGAGACGCCGAACCTCGATGTGGACATAAGCGTTCCCACGCCGCGCATGCCCGACGTTCCAGATCGCCCCGCGCCGCCGGAGCTGCCCAGACCGAGCGAGCCGCCTCAGGTGATGACGCCGGAACCCAAGGCCTGACGCCGTGACGGTCGGCCTGAAGCGCGTCTATGAGCCTCCGTCTCAGGCGGACGGGACGCGCATTCTGGTCGACCGGCTCTGGCCTCGGGGGCTGAGTAAGGACAAGGCTCAGATCGACCTCTGGCTGAAGGAGGTCTCGCCCACCACTGAGTTGCGCCGGTGGTTTAACCACGACCCCGAAAAATGGCCTGAGTTCCAGCGTCGGTACCGCGCCGAGCTGCTGGCGAACGGCGAGGCGGTCTCGGAACTGAAGACCGCGCTGGCGAGCGGTAGAGCGACTCTGGTCTATGGGGCGAAAGATGAAGAGCACAACGACGCGGTCGTGCTCGCGGCCTTTCTAGGCGGCGCCTGAGCCGGGCAGTTCGCGCAGCCCGACAGGCAGGCCAGACTATTTCAAGCGGTAGCTGATCGTCGTGACCACGCGTACCTTCTTGTTCGGAGAGCTGGCCTCGTCGCCCGTTCCGTCGCGCGAGAGGATCTCGAAGGACCCCTGGCCGGCGGTCTTGATGGGGCCGAGCGGCGCGCCTGAATCCTTGGCGAACTGTTCGGCGCCGCTGCGCGCGGCGGCGGTGGCTTCGGCGATCATGGCCGGGCGCACATCGTTGAGCTTGGTGAAGATGTAGGACGGGCCGTTGAAGTCCTGAAGCACCACGCCCTGGCGAACCAAATCGTTTAGATTGCGCGTCGTCGTCTGCACGCGATCCACGTCGGCGGTGCGCACGATCACGGTCTGGGTCAGGATGAAGCGCGGCCCGCCGGTCTGGCTCATGTATTCGCGCGAACGGGTGTCGGTGACGCCCAGCTGGCCCAGATCCACGGCGTCGTCGGGATAGCCCTGCGCCTTCAGGAACTGGCGCACGATAGCCAGGTCGCCGTCGATGCGGCTCTGGACTTCGGACAGGACGTCGCCCGAGGTGGTGAAGCGGATCGGCAGGACGGCCAGGTCGGCTTTTACGTCCTTTTCCGCCAGGCCGCGTACGGTGACGGAGCGGTCGCCGGCGCGAGCGTTGACCACGCCCTGTCCGATCAAGGCGCCGCCGCCGATCAGGCCGATAGCCACCAGGCCGCCGAAGACGGCCGCCGGGATCAGGCGAGCGGTGTTGATGCGATTGTCGCTCATGAGGTCTTCTCTTCTGCAAAGCTGCGGTCGCCGCCCGCCCATTGCAGGGCCAGGACGCGGCAGGACGAGGCCAGGGGGCGGCGGCCCCGCCAGGCGTCGACACGGATCATCAGGCCAGCGCGGCTCAGGGAAAGCTCCGCCCCGATGGCGTCTAGAATGGCCCAGAACTCTGGCTCCAGCGCCACCGATGTGGCGTGGCCTGACAGCAGGACGGATCGTTTAATGAGACCGCTCAAGGCTTACCGCACGCCCACCATGACGATGTCGACGCTATTCGACGCGCCGCGGGTCAGCACCGAATGGCGTGTATCGGTCGTGAAACGCAGAGCGCCGGAGGCGTCGCGAATTTCTGCACGGGCGGCGTATTCAAACCGGCTGTCGATCTTGTCGTTCGGAACGGAAAGGGTGACGGCGTAGGGCGGGGCGCGGCCATCCAAATGCTGCCGCGTCTCGACGAGCACGCGCGATGGCGCGTCCGCGCGACTGACGTCCTCGATCCTGACCGTGAGGGTATGGCCCGGCGGCAGCATGATGCGTTCGCGATAGGTCGCGGTGACCCGGACTTCGGTCGTGTCGCTCAGCGGCTCGGGCGAGGTGGTGCAGGCGGCCGCCATCAGGGCCGGGATCATGACGAGCGGGGCGAGAAAAGAGCGCATCAGCGTCTCCATTGCGTACGGTCAGCTTAGCAGAACGCATCAGCGCGACATATGGCTGCAACGCTTGAGAGACGGGACGCGCGAGCGGTGGTATCGCGATGTGTCGTTTGGTCCTGTCGAGTTCGCCTGAGTGCCCCAGTCTGAAGCTCCATCGCCGGAAGGCGGATCGTCTCTTCTCCGGTCGCCGGCCATGCTGGCCTTCGGCGGCGTGGGGGTTTGCGCCCTGATCTGGGGCACGACATGGTACGCCATCACCTTCCAGCTGGGCGCCGTGGACCCGGTGGTGTCGGTGGTGCTGCGGTTCGGGATCGCCTCGGCGCTGCTGGCCCTGATCGTCAAGGCGACGGGCGGGCGGTTGGCCCTGACGCGCAGTCAGCATCTGGCGGCGCTGGGGCAGGGGCTGTTCTCCTTCGCCATCAGCTACGCCTTCGTCTACGCCTCGGAAGAGAAGATCGCTTCGGCGGTGGTGGCGGTGATTTTCGCCGCCCTGGCTTTCCTGAACCTGATCCTGTTCCGCGTCGCCTCCGGCCAGAAGGCGGCGCCGGCGGCCTGGCTGGGAGCGGGGATGGGCGTGGCGGGCGTCGGCGTTCTGTCTGCGGGCGAGGTGATGGGCGCGGGGCTGGGCGCCCATGCGGTGGCGGGCGTCAGCTTCGCCCTGATCGGCGTGGTGGCTTCGGCCTTCGGCAACTGGTTCGCCTGGCGTGGCCAGCAGGCGGGCTCGCAGGTGCTGCCTTCGACCGCCTGGGCCATGGCCTACGGCACGGGGACGCTGGCGCTCTATGCCCTGGTCACGGGTGTGTCGTGGTCGGTCGCCTGGAGCCCGGCCTATATCGTTTCCTTGCTGTATCTGGCGGTGTTCGGCTCGGTCATCGCCTTCGGCCTGTACTTCACCATCGCCAGGGCGCGGGGGTACGCGCTGGCCAGCTACATCTCGGCCCTGACGCCGCCGATCGCCATGGTGGTGTCGGTGATGTTCGAGGGCGCCCGCTTCGGCGTCCTGGCCCTTGCTGGACTGGCCCTGGTGCTGGCGGGGCAGCTGTTCCTGATCCGAGCGCCGAAGCGATCGGCGGCCTAGGCGTCGTCAGGCTCTTCCAACTTGTGACCGTCCAGCTGAGCGGCGTTGCGCTCACGCTCGGTCTGGGTGGTCAGCCGTTCGGCCTTGGTGCGGCCGAAGGTCAGGCGGTTGGCCTCGGCCGTACGCTTGGCGTCGGCCTTGACGCGCGCCTTGCGCGCCCGGTTCAGGTTGACGATCTCGCCCATCAGGCGCGCTCGGCCGCAGAAGGGCTGATGATCGACATTGTGAACTCCCACAGCAGGCTTGGCGGTGAACCCATGGCGGGCGGGCTCGTTGTCTCAGCGTCCCTCACAGCCATTGGAGTCAATCATGATAAACGCCTCGATGATCAAGGAACATCAGGAAGTCGTCGGTTCCGACGGCGGCCACGTCGGCCGCGTGGACCATGTGACGGGCGATCAGATCGAGCTGGCCAAACTGGATCTGGGCTCGGGCCTGAAGCACCATATGATCCCTGTCAGCTGGGTGTCGCGCGTCGACGAGCACGTTCATCTCAACCTCAGCAAGGACGAGGCCAAGGCGCGCTGGACGGAGAAGCACTAGCTCCTCCCTATCGTGATTTCATAAAAGGCCCCGCTGCAATCAGCGGGGCCTTTCGCCATATGGAAGGAGGATGATGACGCGAAGGGGCCGATGACGTGATCCGATTGATCCTCAACCTGCTGTGGTTCTTCCTGGGCGGCTTTGCTTCAGGCTTCGCTTGGCTGTTCGGCGGAGTGCTGCTGGCGCTGACCGTCGTGGGCTTGCCGTGGGCGTTCTCTGCGTGGCGGATCGCCAGCTATTCCTTCTGGCCGTTCGGGCGCGAGATCGTCTGGCGCGATCCGAGCCCGGCGGATCTGGGCGCAGGTTGTCTGGGCGTCGGGCTGAACGTGATCTGGCTGGTGCTGGCGGGCTGGTACATCGCCCTAGCGCACATCCTGATCGCGGTACCGCAGTTCGTCAGCCTGATCGGCATCCCCTTCGCGCTGAAGAACGTCGAACTGGCCAAGCTGTCGCTGGCGCCCGTGGGGCGGACCATCCGCGACAAGGGCTGAGCATGAAAAACGCCGGCCGGGGCGAACCCCGACCGGCGTCTTCCTCTTTGACGAGAACGCGGCTTACTGCGGCGCGATCATCTTCTCGGGGCGGACGTATTCGTCGAACTCGGCGTCAGTCAGATAGCCGCCGCCGACAGCCTCCTGGCGCAGGGTGGTGCCGTTCTTGTGCGCCGTCTTGGCGATCTTGGCGCAGGTGTCATAGCCCAGCTTGGCGTTCAGGGCGGTGACCAGCATCAGGCTGTTTTCCAGGCCATCCTTGATGTTGTCCTCGCGCGGCTCGATGCCGACGACGCAGTTGTCGGTGAAGCTGATGGCCGCATCGGCGACCAGACGCACCGACTGCAGGAAGTTGTAGGCCATCACCGGGTTGTAGACGTTCAGCTCGAAATGACCTTGCGAGCCGGCGAACGAGATGGCGGCGTTGTTGCCGAACACTTGGGCGCAGACCTGGGTCAGGGCTTCGCTCTGGGTCGGGTTGACCTTGCCCGGCATGATGGACGAGCCGGGCTCGTTTTCGGGCAGCGACAGCTCGCCCAGACCCGCGCGCGGGCCCGAGCCCAGGAAGCGGATGTCGTTGGCGATCTTGAACAGCGACGCGGCGACCGTGTTGATGGCGCCGTGGGTGAAGACCATGGCGTCGTGGGCGGCCAGGGCCTCGAACTTGTTCGGCGCCGTGGTGAAGGGCAGGCCGGTGATCTTGCCGATGTTCTCGGCGACCTTCTCGGCAAAGCCGATCGGCGCGTTCAGGCCGGTGCCCACGGCGGTGCCGCCCTGGGCCAGCTCCATCAGGCGCGGCAGGGTCAGTTCGATGCGCTCGATGCCCATGGCGACCTGATGGGCGTAGCCGCCGAACTCCTGGCCCAGCGTCAGAGGCGTGGCGTCCTGGGTGTGGGTGCGGCCGATCTTGATGATGTGAGCCCAGGCCTTGGCCTTGGCGTCCAGCGCGGCGTGCAGGTGCTTCAGGGCCGGGATCAGGTCGTTGACCACCTGCTCGGCGCAGGCGACGTGCATGGCCGTCGGATAGGTGTCGTTCGACGACTGGCTCATGTTGACGTGGTCGTTGGGGTGGACCGGCTTCTTGGAGCCCATCTCGCCGCCCAGCATCTCGATGGCGCGGTTCGAGATCACCTCATTGGCGTTCATGTTCGACTGGGTGCCCGAACCGGTCTGCCAGACCACCAGCGGGAAGTGATCGTTCAGCTTGCCTTCGATCACTTCATTGGCGGCGGCGATGATGGCGTCGGCCAGCTTGGCGTCCAGCTTGCCCAGGTCGCGGTTGGTCTCGGCGGCGGCGCGCTTGACGACGCCGAGCGCGCGCACGATCGGCAGAGGCATCTTCTCCCAGCCGATCTTGAAGTTGCCGAGCGAGCGCTGGGCTTGTGCGCCCCAATAGCGATCAGCGGCGACCTCGATGGGGCCGAAGGTGTCGGTTTCGATACGAACGTTGCTCATGTGCGCGGGACTCGTCTCTCAGGCGTGGCGGGAAGATGCCGGGCGGTGTAGCACGCAGGCGCGGCGGAGCAAGGCGAGCCGCTGATCACGAAAGGCGGACGGCGCGTGGACGGCTGGATCGGAACGGGAAAGGTC
The DNA here is from genome assembly GCF_014836405.1 of Brevundimonas guildfordensis. Classification (GTDB taxonomy): domain Bacteria; phylum Pseudomonadota; class Alphaproteobacteria; order Caulobacterales; family Caulobacteraceae; genus Brevundimonas; species Brevundimonas guildfordensis. The sequence goes on from NZ_JACSQU010000001.1 coordinate 336,177, forward strand.
AGGGCGCGCGAGCAGGGCGAGGCGGTCGAGATCACCATCGACGGCCTGACCACCCAGGCCAAATACTACAAGCCGCTGGTCTATGAGTTCATGCGCAAGGAGTGGGCGTCTCGTCCCTCGTGGGGCGACTACGTCGTCGAGATCGTGATGGAGCACGTCGGCGACCCGCCGTGGATGGACCTGGACAACCTGGCCAAGGCCCTGCTGGACGCCATCAAAGGCTATCTGTTCCACGACGACAGCCAGGTCGCCCGCCTGTTGGTCGAACGCCGCGAAGGCGAGCGCGAGCGGATCAGCATTAGGGTGTTTCCGAGGGGGTAAAGGCAGGGGCGCTCGGTCCGTCTGGACAAGGCCCGGCTTCGGGACAGATGCCTACGTCAAAAAGCGACCCTTAGCGGATGTCCGCGGTGGTGCGTCGCTCACGGCTAATGCAGCATCCGCCTAATGAGCAGCTGGGGGTGTTGACGACCAGCACTTAACCGCCGCCGTGTTTACGGCATCGTACCACTCCTCCAGCGGGCTAGAGGAACTGTATGACGCGGAGAGATACTTTGCGTCGCCGGGACCGGACCAAGCGGGGTTGCGCACCCAAAGGGTGTAAGAAACACCATCCTTCACGGAGGGGCCGATTGCGTCGCTCTCATAGTCCCCAAACAGCGGCACATCGATAGTCGGTGGCTCAACGCGCTCGAGGCGCTCCACCGCCTGCGCAAGCCCCGGGCATTCTGCTGACGACGCCCACTTCACGTCATTCTGGAGCATATCAAAGCGACGAATAGCGACCGCACGCATACCTCCGACCATCCGATAGGCATACAACGACATGACCTCTTTCGGTTCCTCCCAAGAGCCAAGGGCTGAAACTGTTGCAAATGGGAAGAGGGTGAAGGCGACTTCAGGTCGCGAACGGTCTAGCCCTGCGGCGCGCGCATCGCTAATCGCCTTGTTGAAAGCCTCCGCCGCACCCGGTGTACGCATGTAAATCTCACCCCGGGCCCAAGCTTCCGTCGCCGGGTACATGGGTTTGGGCGAGGCTTGAAGCGCGAGTAGCAGCACGAGCGCCGGGGACATCAGGACCCTCCCGTCGTTGGATGGCTAGCGTGCCGCCAACTGGCTTGATACTTCAAGTGTATCGATTGCCCCTCCGTGCCGATAGCAGCGCCGACCATGTCCGCTTCCCCCCCAAAGCCGACGTCTCCAGCGTCTGTATCCCGGCGCAGAGGTAGGGATCGCGGTCAGGCCGTAATGACGGCATCGGCGCTCGGGCGCTGAGGCCAAGGCGACGCTTGAAGCCTATTTCTTCCGGAATTGGTCCAGAGACACGACCTTGGGGCCGTCGTCGCCGGACGGCGGCGGGGCCACGGCGTCCGGGTCGCGCGCGGGCGGCGACAGGGGGGCGATCTCGGCCTCGACGATTTCCGGCTCGTCGAACTGCAGCAGGAACTGCACGCTGGGATCGTAGAAACGGACGACGGCGCTGTAGGGCACGGTCAGCACCTTGGGCGCGCCGCCGAACTTCAGCATCACCGAGAACAGGTCAGGCTCGACCGCCAGATCCCAGTACTGGTGCTGCAGCACCACCGTCATCTCGTCCGGATATTTGGCCAGGACGTCGGGCGGGACGCTGACGCCCGACGCGCGGGTCTTGAAGGTGATGTAGAAGTGATGGGCGCCGGGGATGCCCTCGGGCATGGCCGCGCGCTCGAGCGCCAGGCGGATCACGCCGCGCAGGGCGTCCTGGGCGAGCTGCTCATAGTGCATCTCGTCGACAGGGGGAGTTTGATCCGTCATCGGCGCCTCAAGACAAGGGGAACGCGAGACTGTTACCCGCCAAGCGCAGGCGACGGAAGACGCAGAGTCGCCGCCGGGCGAGGAATTTCGAGTTTTGCGAGAAGCGCCGGGATTCTGTTGCCAGGCTCCCGACAGGCCCCGCCTAAGGATCTGAACCCCCAGGACTTAAGTGTTCGAAATCAACCGAACCGCATTACGCGGCGAGGCGGACTTCTCCAGCGAAGTTATCGTTCGCAGTTAGATAAAGGCCCGATACGGTGGGCCAGGACGAGCGAAAGCAATCCTCTTTACACGTCCGTCGATGCTAGTCGGCCCCATGCTGCCTCCGCCGATAACGCGGGGAAGAAGTTGGTGGAGCCGCCGGGATTCGCACCCGGGTCCGGTCCGCTTATTACAGGCGCGTTTATCGCCATAGCCCGGGCGAACCCGAGCAGGATCAATATAGTAAGGCCCGCGTGGCCAGACAAGTGGAAGAGCCTAAATCCCGCGCCCAGACTCGATTTCACTCACCCCGCCGCGTCCTTCAACCTGCTGCATGGCGTCCCTGGACGCGTCGCGTTGGGCGTCGCGTTCTTTGGCCGTGACGCAGATGCGTTGAAACCGGTTGGAGCCTATCCGCCGTTCCCGTCGACAGATCTGGCGGTCTCGCTCGGGCGGCGGCGCTTCTGCCTGCGGAGTGGGAGAGGGCGCAGGCGAGGGCGTTGCCTGGGTGAAGAGGAGGCTGGATGCGAGCAGGGTGACAAACATGGTGGTGTCCCGTCAGCGCCAGAAATGAGATTGGCCGATCCTAGATTTTGTCGAACTGCGTTACAACTGCGTTGCCCGAGGCCAGTGCCCCTGCTGGTTGCGGAACCACGTCAGCTGGCGCTTGGCGTAGTTGCGGGTCGACTGCTTCACCGCGGCGACAGCGGTGTCCAGAGGGAGGTCGCCCGCCAGGTGGGCCGTCAATTCGCGCACGCCCACCGCCTTCATCGCCGGCAGGTCGGGATCGAGGCCGCGCGCCGTCAGGGCGCGGACTTCCTCCAGCGCGCCTTGGGCCATCATCACATCGACGCGTGCGTCGCAGGAGGCGTAGAGCCGGTCGCGCGGCGGCTCGACCACCAGGGCGTCATAGCTGCCCTGCGCCAGCAGGGGGCGGGTGTCGGCCTTCCAGTCGCTGAGCGCGCGGCCGCTGGCGCGATGCACGCTGAAGGCGCGGACCAGCCGCTGGCGGTCTGCGGGGAAGATGGCGGCCTCGGCGGTCGGATCGATCTGCGCCAGGCGGCGGCGGAAGGCGGCCTCTCCCTCGGCGTCGAATTCGGCTTGAACGGCATCGCGGATTTCGACCGGGACAGGTGGGATTTCGGCCAGCCCCTTGGTCAGGGCGTTGAAGTAGAGGCCTGTCCCTCCGACCAGCAGGGCCGGGCGGCCCTCGGCGGCCAGTTCGGCCAGCAGGTCCATCACCGCGCGGCTCCAGCGCCCGACCGACCAGGCGTCGGCGGCGTCGGCGACGCCGTAGAGGCGGTGCGGGATCGCGGCCTCGTCCTCGGCCGACGGCCGGGCGCTGAGCACGCGCAGGTCGGCGTACAGCTGCTGGCTGTCGGCGTTGATGATCACGGCGCCGGTGTCGCGCGCGCGCTGCATCGCCAGCCGCGACTTGCCCGAGGCGGTGGGGCCGGCGATCAGGGTGATAAGGGGTTGGGACAAAGGATCAACTCGCGAACGGACGCTTAGGGCGATAGAACGCCTGTCACCGGCCCGGCAAGTCCGTCGGGTCTTCAAGGAGTCTTCATCGTGACTGACCGCGCCGCCGTTCTCGCTGTCCTTGACGCCGTGACCGACCCCAGGTCGGGGCAGGGGCTGGCGACCGCCGGGCTGGTGCAGGGCCTGGTGGTGGCCGACGGGCGCGCGGGCTTCGTCATGGAGGTTCCCGCCAGGGAGACGGCGCTTTACGCCCCGGTGCGCGATGCGGCCGAGGCGGCGCTGAAGGCCATGCCGGGCATGGAGCGGGTGTCGGTCGTCCTGACCGCCGAGGCCGTGACCGCCGCGCCGCGCCGCACGGCCGGACTGTCGAAGGCGGCGACGGATCAGGGGCGCCCCAAGGCGCCGGTTCCGACCGAGCGCCCGGGCCATGTGAAGCGCGTTCTGGCCGTGGCGAGCGGCAAGGGCGGGGTCGGCAAGTCGACGGTCTCGGTCAATCTGGCGGCGGCGCTGGCGGCGCGCGGCCTGTCGGTCGGGGTGCTGGACGCCGATGTCTATGGGCCGTCTCTGCCGACCATGCTGGGAGTCTCGGGCCAGCCCGCCTATGAGGACGGGGCGATGGTTCCGCACGTGGCGCACGGACTGAAGGCCATGTCGGTGGGCCTGCTGACCAAGGCGGAGGACGCCATGATCTGGCGCGGGCCGATGGCGTCGCAGGCCATCAATCAGATGCTGACCCAGACGCGCTGGGGCACGGCCGAGGCGCCGCTGGATGTTCTGGTCATCGACCTGCCGCCCGGCACAGGCGACGTGCAACTGACCCTGATCCAGAAGACGCCGCTGGATGGGGCGGTCATCGTCTCGACGCCGCAGGAAGTGGCCCTGGCCGACGCGCGCCGGGCGCATACCCTGTTCGAGAAGGTCGGCGTGCCTACGCTGGGCTTGATCGAGAACATGAGCGGCGAGGTGTTCGGGACCGGCGGCGCCGAGGCCGAGGCGGCGCGTCTGGGCGCGCCCTATCTGGGCGACCTGCCGCTGGACGGGGCGCTGCGCCGGGCGGGCGACGCCGGCAAGCCCCTGGTCGCGGACGAGCCTGAGGGCGATGTGGCCCGTCGCTTCGACGCGATTGCGGCCAGGGTCGCGGCCGTCTTAGGCCTCTAGGCGGGCTCGACCACCACGGCGGTGCCGTAGGCGAGCACCTCAGTGACGCCCGGCATGATCTCATTGGCGTCGTAGCGCATGGCCAGGATAGCGTTGGCGCCCAGGTCCTGCGCATGGGCGATCAGGTCGTCATAGGCTTCCTGACGCGCCGCCTCGGCCAGTTTGACGTAGGCGCCGACCTTGCCGCCGATCATCGACTGGACCCCGCCGATGGCGTCGGAAACGAAGTTGCGCGAGCGCACGGTGATGCCGCGCACCACGCCCAGCTGGCGCACGATGCGATGACCGGCCAGGTCATTGGTGGTGGCGACGATCATGCGGAGCTCCTTGAGGTTCAGTGGCGGTCCAGAACGGTGAAGGCGAAGGCGTGGTCGTCCTTTTCGCCCGGCTCGTGCGGTTCGAACGCTGTGCGGACGAAGGCGGTTTCGTCAAACGACGGGAAGACGGCGTCGCCTTCCGGTTCGGCCTCGACCTCGGTGATGTACAGGCGTCTGGCGCGCGGCAGGGCGGCGGCGAATATGGCCGTGCCGCCGATGACGCAGACCTCGTCCATGCCGTCGTCGGCCGCTTGTTCGCGGGCGATGGAGAGGGCTTCGTCCAGCGTTGAACAGACGACGGCGCCCTTGGCCAGGCCCGCCTCGGCGTAGGATTCATCCTTGGTCAGGACGATGTTCAGCCGTCCGGGCAGGGGGCGTAACGGAAGGCTCTCCCAGGTCTTGCGGCCCATGATGCAGGGCTTGCCCATCGTCACCGCCTTGAAGCGCTGCAGGTCCGAGCGCAGTCGCCAGGGCAGGTCGCCGTCCCGGCCGATGACGCCATTGCGGGCGCGGGCGACGACAAGGGCGATGTGGGGCAGGGCCAAGGCGGTTCTCCGGAGCGAATCGGGAGCGACGCGACGCCGCTCCCGTTCGTAGGAGTTAGGCGTCCGGCTCGAGCAGTTTCAAGCGGAAGAACAGACCGCCGATCACTGCGCCGATGGCCGGAGCGACGAAGAAGACCCAGACTTGGCTCAGGGCCTGACCCCCAGCCAGCAGCGCCGGGCCGAAGCTGCGCGCCGGGTTGACCGAAACGCCTGTCACCTGAATGCCGACGATGTGGATGACCGCCAGGGTGATGCCGATGGCCACGCCCGCGAAGGCGCCGTGGCCCTTGGCGCCGGTCACGCCCAGAATGGCGATCAGGAAGATGGCGGTGGCGACGATCTCGAACGTCAGCGCCGCCTGCAGGCCGTATCCGCCAGGCGATCCGGCGTCGAAACCGTTCTGGCCCAGGCTGGCGAAGCCGGTCTTGGCGATCATGCCGATGATGGCCGCCCCGATGATCGCGCCGATGAACTGGGCGATCCAGTAGAGGACCATGTCCTTGGCCCCCATGCGCCCGGCGACGAAGGCGCCCAGGCTGACGGCGGGATTGACGTGGCACCCCGAGATCGGCCCGATGCCGTAAGCCATGGCGATGATGGCGAAGCCGAAGGCCAGGGCGATGCCCAACTGTCCGACGTGATCGAACCCGCCCAGCACGGCTGCGCCGCACCCGAACAGCACCAGAACCAGCGTGCCGACGAGTTCGGCCGCGAACTTCTTGATCATGGAACCCTCCCGTTTCCAGTCACCGCCTGAGAGCGGATCGGGGGAGGTTGCGCTTAAACCCGAAAGTTCGCCAGACGCCGTTACGCGAGTTTACGTTTCGGTCCTGAGCCAGCTCAGCCATTTGCGCTGCATAGCGGCGTTCAGGTCGACGCCGGCGCGGTCGCAGTAGATTAGCAGCATGCCCAATACGTCCGCCGCCTCATCGGCCAGGGCCTGAGCGTCGGCGGCGCCGCGCGCCCTTTGGGTCAGACGCAGATGCTCGGCGGTCAACTCGCCCAGCTCTTCCTGCAGCTTCAGCAGGGCCCAGTCGCGGTCGCGGTCGATGTCGTGCTCGCGCGCATAGATGTCGGAGATGCGCAGCACATCCGCCTGCAGGTCGGTCAGCTTCATGCGGGGATCAGACGGCGACGGCGGCCTTGATGTGCGGCCAGGATTGGTAGTCGTTCAGCACGAAGTCCGACATCTCGAACCCGAACAGGTCGGTCTTGTCCGCCACGCTCAGGGTCGGCAGCGGCAGGGGGGCGCGGCTGAGTTGCAGCTCGGCCTGCTCCAGGTGGTTCAGATACAGGTGGGCGTCGCCGAAGGTGTGGACGAAGTCGCCCGGCTCCAGCCCGACGACCCTGGCCAGCATATGCGTCAGCAGGGCGTAGGAGGCGACGTTGAAGGGCACGCCCAGGAAGACGTCGGCCGAGCGTTGATATAGCTGGCAGCTCAGCTTTCCGTCGGCGACGAAGAACTGGAACAGGCAGTGGCAGGGCGGCAGGGCCATGTCGTCCACGTCGGCCGGGTTCCAGGCGCTGACGATGTGGCGGCGGCTGTTGGGATTGGTCTTCAGCCCGTGAACCAGCTTGGCGATCTGGTCGATGCTCGAACCGTTGGGGGCGGCCCATGAGCGCCACTGCTTGCCATAGACGGGGCCCAGGTCGCCGTCGGTGTCGGCCCATTCGTCCCAGATGCTGACGCCGTTGTCCTTGAGCCAGGCGATGTTGGTCTCACCGCGCAGGAACCACAGCAGTTCGATGAAGATCGACCGCGTGTGCAGTTTCTTCGTCGTCAGCAGGGGGAACCCCTTGGACAGGTCGAAGCGCATCTGACGCCCGAAGACGCCCAGCGTGCCGGTGCCGGTGCGGTCATCGCGCCGCACGCCGTTGTCGAGGATGTCTCGCAGCAGGTTCAGATACTGCCATTCGGGATGGTCGGCGGGCGCGGCCGCCGTGCGGGCTTGCAGGTCTGCGATCTGGACGGCGGCGTTCATTCCCTAAGGATGCCGCTGATTCTCTCCGGAGGGCAGGGGCCTGATTCTCTTGCTCACAGAAAAGAGGAAGCGCCCGCCGATCACTCGGCGGGCGCTCTCAGTTTTTAGGCGTTCGGCTTTTACTTGCCGGGCGCGAGGCGTTCGTTCTGGACCCAGCCGACGTTGTCGTTGTCGTCCATGACTTCCCACCAGGCGCCGTCGCGGTTGCCGGTGGGGTAGAGGCGCAGGCCGACCGGCAGGGCGCGGACGACCGAGCCGCCGCTGGGCGCCGAGCGCAGGGTCGCGGCTTCCTGGACCGTATAGCTCTGGATCGGCGCGGCCTGGGCCGCCGAGCCGCCCTCCAGCCCGCCCATCTGGGTCACCATGTCGGTGTAGGCCTGGATGAAGGACTGGGCCACGATGCGGCCGATCTCGGTGTTTTCATAGCTGCCGCCGCCCAGGGCGCCCGCGCCGAAGCCTGCGGCGCCCGCGCCCCAGCTCATGTCGCGCTTGGAGGCGTAACCTTCGGTCACCAGCTCGGTTTCCGAGGTGCGGACGTTGGTCAGCGACAGGACCGTATTGGCTTCCATGTTGCGCGTGCGCATGCCGCCGACGATGGCGCCGGCGCGGCCGCCCAGGGCGGCGCCGGCCAGACCCGCCAGGGCGCTGCCGCCGGTGTTGTCATTCTGGCTGGCGATCTCGCCGACCAGCACGTAGTCGGCCGCGCGCACCTGGCCGCCGCCGACGTTGGAGCCGCGCTGCAGGTCGCCGCCCGAAGCCAGTTCGCGCTCGCGCTGGGCGACGCTCATGCCCGTGCCGCGGTCGACCAGGGTGAAGCAGCCTGAACGCTGGATCACGACGCGCAGCAGGCTTTGCGGCGGCGAAAGCTGCAGTTCGCGCCAGTAGCTGGACTGGCCGTCGGCGATGGTGATCGAGCCGAGGCTGGCGCGACAGCGCGGGATCTGCGCCATCTGGGCGTCTTGGGTGCGCTGCGCGCCGCTGCGGCGAGCCTGCGCCTCTGAAGCGGTCGGCAGGGCCGAGGCCGCTATCAGTGCGGCGAGGGCAGGGGCGATAATGCCGGTCTTCAAAACACGATCTCCTGGTTTCTGTCAGCTTCAGGCCCCGCGCCGACGCGCGGCGGGCTGAGAACGCCGTAGCAATACGGTCGAGCTAAGGGAACCTTGTTTATCGATCGGCGGTCAGGCGGTCTTGCTGCAGCCAGCCGATGTTGTCGTCTGCGTCCAACACTTCGATCCACTGGCCATCGGTCGTTCCGGTCGGAAACACCGTGGCGTCGGCCGCCAACGGCCGGATGGCGTCGCCATCGGGCGCCGTGCGCAGAACGGTCGGCAGGGCCAGTCGACGGCTGGACATGGTCGCACCGGCGTCGGCGCGGCGCCGGGCCTCTTCTTCCCGCCGGATTTCTTCGCGCAGACGGCGGCGTTCTTCTTCGCGCGCGCGATCAAGACGCTCCTGTTCGCGGCGCTCAGCCTGAGCCTTGCGGGCGGCTTCGGCTTCGCGCTCCGCGGCGGCGGCGCGAACCGCCTCGCGATTGGCCAGCGTGACTTCAGGCGTCTGGGAGCCCGTGCCGCCCAGGCTGGTTACCAGATCGGCGTATCCGCGAACCAGGGCCAGGGCGATCACCTTGCCCTCATCCTGGCTTTCCTACCCGGCGCCGACGCGGCCGTTGAAGTGATTGTCGCGGATGCGAAGGCCGCGCAGCTCGTCCTTGTTGGCCACGGCGCGCGCACTGCCGACGGTTTCGGCCAGAGGCACGCTCGCCAGCGAAAAGACGATCTGGGCGTCTTCCTTGCCGCGGCCGATGTCCTTTCTCAGGTCGCCAATCCGCTCAACCGTATTGGCGTTCAACGCCTGGGTCTGACCGCCCTGCTGGCCGCCAAGAGCGCTGCCGGCCATGTTCATGGCCGCGTTCATGGCCTGCATCTGCAGAGGGTTGAGGCCGCCCTCTGCGCCCAGTCCGCCCAAACCGCCGCCGAGATCGCCGCCCGTCGCCGCGGCCAGGCCGGCGGTGAGCAGCGCGCGGCCGCCGACCGCCGCCAACGATCCAAGCAGCCCGGAGCGACGATCGCTCTCTGTCGATTCAATGGGGTTCGCCAGTTCGGCGACCAGGACGAAGTCGGCTGTGCGGATGCGCGCGGCGCCGCCCAGGTTCCGCTCGCGCTCGACCAGGTCCATGCCCGGCCCGCGCTCGATCAAGGTGAAGCAGCCGGAATCGCGGATGACGGTGCGCAGCAGTTCCGTTGGCGCGCCCAGACCCATTTGATCGAACAGGACGCCCTGGGTCTCGGCGATCGCTACGGTGCCCAGGTTCTGGGTGCAGCGCGGGGATTGATTGATGACCTGGGCCGTTTCGGCGTTGTTCCGGCGGCCGAAAATCTGCGCCTCAGCCGGGGAGGCCGAAGTGGCGAACAGGGCCGAGATTGCAGTCAAGGCGAGCGCGGAGCGATACATTATGGAACAGGCCGACAGTGAGAAACCGGCCCGCCCTTAGCTTTGCCGTAACAGCAAAGCAATCAATGCCTAGCCCGAAAACCCGCCCGCGCTGAGGAAGGCCGCTTCCTCGGGGGAGGTCGCGCGGCCCAGGCAATCATTTCTGTGGGGGAAGCGCCCGAAGCGGGCGATGATGTCGCGGTGGATCACGGCGAATCTGTAGGTCTCCGCCTCGGTGGCTTCATCCAGCAGCGTCAGCAGCAGGTCCTGGTCCTCCAGCGACTCGGAGTGCATCAGCGGCATCAGCATGAAGGGGCGCAGTTCGGGCGCAACCTGGCGATCATAGCCGCGCTGGACCGCTTCCTTCGTGAGGGCGACGGCCAGGGGGTCGGTGGCGAACATATGGGCGGTGTCGCGAAAGGCGTTTCGCGGCAGCTGATCCAATAGGATGATCAGAGCCAGGGCGGCGTCAGGCGTCTCGAGCCATTGATCAAGCTTGCGCGCAGCGGCCGCGAAATGGCTGCCGCGGCACAGCTCGGTGAACGCGTGGTCGAAGGCGGCGTCCTTGGCGAACCATTTTTCAGGACCGGAGTCGGTCCAGAAGGCGATGACTTCGGCGGGGGTCAGAACTTGGGTCATGCCGCCAGCCTAGCAGCAGAGCGCCAGCAGGCGCGACCTTGCGCTGGCTCTGTCTTCGCAATGTAAGGAAGAAATGGTCGGAGTGGCAGGATTCGAACCTGCGACCCCCGCGTCCCGAACGCGGTGCTCTACCAGACTGAGCCACACTCCGACTTTCGCAATCAGGCGATCCGTGGGCCGCCGCTTGCGTCGAGGAGGGGGCTTATAGCCATGCCGACCGGCCCTCGCAAGCGGGTAAATGAGCCTCTTGGAAAATCTCTTGGGTCGATGAAAATTCTTCTGTTTTCAGGTGTTGCATCCCAGAAAGCCTTGGCGTATCTCACCGCTCCTCGCCGCGACGCACTGCGACGGCGGGAACACCGGACCGCTGGGGAATGGTGTAATGGTAACACTACGGTTTTTGGTACCGTCATTCTAGGTTCGAGTCCTAGTTCCCCAGCCATCGTCCGATAAGGGTTGAGCGCGCTACGCGCCCCCTTTGAGGTTCAGGCCTTTTTTCCATCCGCTTACGACAGGCACGGCGACGTCGCGCGCCTCGGTCGAGGCAGCCGAGGGCGCCCTGAGTTTCGGCAGGGCGCCGCTTCTTGGCGTCGATGCGGCTCGGCCGGCCCTCAGCCTTCGAGGCGGGGACCAAGCGGCGAGACGTCATACCCAGCGGCGCGGGCCGAGGCGATGATCTCCTCAGCCGGACGTTCGCCCGCCTGCGACAGGGCCCACATGAAGGTCGTGCGCGTTCCCGAGCGGCAGTAGCCGAGAATGGGCTGGGGCAGTTCGGCGAGCGCCGCCTTGAAGCGTGCGACGTCGTCGGGCGCCATGGCCATGCCGCGGATGGGGATATGGACGAAAGGCAAGCCCGCGGCCTCAGCGGCCGCGCGAATGTCTTCGGTCATCGGTTGACCAGGCTCCTCGCCGTCGGGGCGATTGGAGATGATGGCGCGATAGCCTTGGGCGGCCGCCGTCGGAACCTCTTCGGGGAGAATCTGCGGCGAGACGTGCAGGCGGTCTTCCAGGGGGCGGATGTCCATAAGTCGGGTCTCCGGTTCGAGGATGTGAGGTTCTAGCCCAGCCGATCTTCCACAATGCGGGCGAAGATCGAGGAGGCGACGGGCAGGACGGCGTCGTTGAAGTCGTAAACCGTCTGGTGGACCATCGGCCCGCCCTGGCCGAAGAACATATAGGCCCCCGGCGCGTGCTGGAGCATGTAGGCGAAGTCGTCGGTGAACGGGTACGGTTTCAGGTCGCGCAGCACCTTGTCCTCGCCCAGCACCGTAGCGCAGGCGTCGGCGGCGATGCCCGCCTGGGCCGGTGCGTTGATGCAGGGCGGTACGCCGGCGATCTCGGTCACGGTCAGGGTGCAGCCGGTCATCCGGCCGACGCCTTCGCAGATGGCGTGAAGCTGGTTCCACATGACTTCGATCACCTCAGGCGAGGTGGCGCGCAGGGTGCCCGCCAGGCTGGCTTCGTGCGGGATGACGTTGTGCGACGCGCCCGCCTGCAGCTTGCCGACGGTGAACAGGGCCGGCTCCATCGGATCGACGTAGCGGCCGATGATGGACGAAATTTCCGAAGCGACGCGCACCGCGGCCTGCAGCGGGTCCTTGGTCCTGTGCGGGGCGGCGCCGTGGCCGCCGACGCCCTGGATATCGATTTCCCAGATCTTGTAGCCGTTCAGGGTCGCGCCGGGGCGCACCGCCGCCTCGCCGAACGGCAGCAGGGGCATGTTGTGATAGGCGTAGATTTCGTCGCACGGATAGCGGTCGAACAGGCCGTCGTCGATCATGGCCTTGGCGCCCAGGCCGTTCTCCTCGGCAGGCTGGAAGATCAGAACCACGCGGCCGCGGGCAGGCGGGTTGGCCGCCAGGTAACGGGCGACGCCCAGCAGGGTGGCTGTGTGGCCGTCGTGACCACAGGCGTGCGAGACGCCGGGCTTGGTCGAGACGTGATCAGCGCCGCTGTCGTCGTTCATCGGCAAGGCGTCCATATCGGCGCGCAGGCCAATGGACGGGCCCGGCTCGCGTCCCTGAACCACCGCCACGACGCCCGTGCCGCCGATGCCGCCTTCGGGCGACAACCCCATTTCCGCCAGGGCGTCGAAGACGACCTTCGCTGTGCGGCTTTCCTCGCCGGACAGCTCGGGATGGGCGTGGATATCCCGGCGCCAGGCGGTCATGTCCGAGGCGAGGGCGGCGAGGGCGGGCAGGGGCTTCATAGGGCAGGCATCCGACGAACGAGACTACGTCGGCATCCTAGCACCCCTGAGCCGTTCGGGACATGGCGGCCCCCGGTCGCGGGGTCAGGCGGCGTCGTCTCGCGCGATAGGTGCCGGGTCGTAGTTCAGGATCGGCGCCAGCCAGCGCTCGGCCGTCGCCGGGTCCCAGCCCTTGCGCGCCGCGTAAGCCTCGATCTGGTCGCGGTCGATCTTGCCGACGCCGAAATAGTGGCTGCCGGGATGGCCGAAGTAGAGGCCGCTGACCGAGGCCGGGGGCGTCATGGCGAAGGATTCCGTCAGGGTCATCCCGGCGTTGTTCCCTGCGTCCAGCAGGCGGAACAGCGTCGCCTTTTCCGTGTGGTCGGGCTGGGCCGGATAGCCGGGGGCGGGGCGGATGCCCTGATACTTCTCCTCGATCAGGTCCTGCACTGACGTCTGCTCGTCGGCGGCGTAGCCCCAGAGTTGGGTGCGAACCTCCTTGTGCAGGCGTTCGGCGAAGGCCTCGGCCAGACGGTCGGCCAGGGCGGTGGCCATGATGGCGGAGTAGTCGTCGCCCGCCGCCTTGAACTCGGCGGCTTTTTCCAGCTCGCCATGCCCGGCGGTGACGGCGAAGGCGCCCAGGTAGTCGGCGCCGTCTTCGGCCACGAAGTCGGACAGGCACAGGTTCGGCTTGCCGTTGGACTTCTTGATCTGCTGGCGCAGGCCGTGGAAGCGGGCGGCTTCGGTCGTGCGGTTCTCGTCGGTCCAGACCACGACGTCGTCGTCGCGGGCATTGGCGGGCCAGAAGCCGACGACGCCCTTGGCGGTGAACCACTTCTCTTCGACGATGCGCTTCAGCATTCCTTGCGCGTCGCGGAACAGGTCCTGCGCCGCCTCGCCGACGATCTCGTCCTCAAGGATCAGCGGATAGCGGCCGATCAGCTCCCAACTGGCGAAGAAGGGCGTCCAGTCGATGTGGTCAGCCAGGTCCTGCAGATCCCAGGCGTCATAGGCGCGCACGCCGAGGAAGGACGGCGCCGGGGCGGGACGTTGCGCCTCCTCCGGCCGCCAGCGGTTGTCGCGGGCCTGGTCCAGGGTGGCGCGGGCCTTCACTTCCTGCCCACGGGCGTATTGCTCGCGGATGCGGATGTATTCGTTGCGGGTGGCCGCCTCGTTCTTCGCCTTGTCGGTGGGGGAGAGAAGGCCCGAGACGACGCCGACCGCCCGGCTGGCGTCGATGACATAGGTGGTCGAGCCCTTGCGATAGTTCGGCTCGATCTTCACCGCCGTATGGGTGCGGCTGGTGGTGGCGCCCCCGATCAGCAGGGGAATGTCGAAGCCGCGCCGCTCCATCTCGGCAGCCACGAAAGTCATTTCATCCAGCGACGGCGTGATCAGGCCCGACAGGCCGACGATGTCGACCTTGTGCTCGATGGCGGCGTCCAGGATGCGGTCGGCCGGGACCATGACGCCCAGGTCGACGACCTCGTAGTTATTACACTGAAGCACGACGCCGACGATGTTCTTGCCGATGTCGTGGACGTCGCCCTTGACCGTGGCCATCAGGATCTTGCCCGCGGCCTGCCGTTCCTGACCGGCCTTTTCGGCCTCCATGAAGGGTTCGAGGTGGGCCACGGCCTGCTTCATCACCCGCGCGGACTTCACCACCTGCGGCAGGAACATCCGGCCCGAGCCGAACAGGTCGCCGACCACGTTCATGCCGTCCATCAGCGGGCCTTCGATGACGTGCAGCGGGCGCTCGGACGCCTGACGGGCCTTTTCGGTGTCCGCGACGATGTAGTCGGTGATGCCGTGGACGAGGGCGTGTTCGATGCGTTTGGCGACGGGGGCGTCGCGCCATCTTAGATCGACTTCTTTGACCGCGCCCTTTTCGCCCTTGTAGCGGGGGGCCATGTCGACCAGCCGCTCGGTGTTGGACACGTTCGTCCGCTGGGGCCGGTTGAGGATCACGTCCTCGACGGCTTCGCGCAGTTCGGCGTCGATGTCGTCATAGACGGGCAGGTCGCCCGCATTGACGATGCCCATGTCCAGACCGGCGTTGATGGCGTGGTACAGGAAGACGCTGTGGATCGCCCGGCGCACCGGCTCATTGCCACGGAAGCTGAACGAGACGTTCGACACCCCGCCCGAGACGCGGGCGTGGGGCAGGGTGGCCTTGATGACCCGCGTCGCCTCGATGAAGTCGACGGCGTAGTTGTCGTGCTCCTCGATCCCCGTCGCGATGGCGAAGATGTTGGGGTCGAAGATGATGTCCTCGGGCGGGAAGCCGACCTCGTTCACCAGGATGTTGTAGGCGCGGGTGCAGATCTCGATCTTGCGCGCGGCGGTGTCGGCCTGGCCCACCTCGTCGAAGGCCATGACCACCACGGCGGCGCCGTAGCGTAGACACTGGATGGCGTGGTGGCGGAAGGCGTCCTCGCCCTCCTTCATCGAGATCGAGTTGACGATCGGCTTGCCCTGAACGCACTTCAGCCCCGCCTCGATCACCTCCCACTTGGAGCTGTCGATCATGATCGGCACGCGGGCGATGTCGGGCTCGGCCGCGATCAGGTTCAGGAAGGTGCGCATGGCGGCGGGACCGTCCAGCAGCCCTTCATCCATGTTGACGTCGATGACCTGGGCGCCGGCCTCGACCTGCTGGCGCGCGACCGACAGGGCGGCGGGATAGTCGCCCGCGATGATCAGTTTCTTGAACTTGGCCGAGCCGGTGACGTTGGTCCGCTCGCCGACGTTGATGAAGACAGGACGCATCAGCACGCACCAAAGGCAGTCCTTCTCCCCTTGGGGGAGAAGGTGTCATGCAGCGCATGACGGATGAGGGGTAGGGTTCCGCAGGCTGAACGGCTGAGGGTGAGCGCGTTGTGGGCGGTCCCCTCATCCGACCGCTTCGCGGCCACCTTCTCCCCCGAGGGGAGAAGGAAAGAGCAGCACGTGATCACGACGCCAACTCAAACGGTTCCAGGCCCGCCAGGCGC
This sequence comes from Brevundimonas guildfordensis, assembly GCF_014836405.1. GTDB lineage: Bacteria > Pseudomonadota > Alphaproteobacteria > Caulobacterales > Caulobacteraceae > Brevundimonas > Brevundimonas guildfordensis. Next base: position 351,906 of record NZ_JACSQU010000001.1, read on the forward strand.
AGGGCGACGGGGCGCTCTGGCACAGCGCGAGGGGGCACGTCCGCGACCTCGTCGGCGACGTGGCGAATGTGGTCGGGGGTGGTGCCACAGCAGCCGCCGACGATGTTGACCAGGCCCGACTGCGCCCATTCCTCAAGGAAGTGGGCCGTCTCGTGCGGCTGTTCGTCATACTGGCCCATGGCGTTGGGCAGGCCCGCGTTGGGGTAGGCGCTGACCAGGGTGTCCGCGACACGGCTCAGCTCGGCGATGTGCGGCCGCATCAGCTCGGCGCCCAGGGCGCAGTTGAAGCCGACGGCGAAGGGCTTGGCGTGGCGGATCGAGTTCCAGAAGGCTTCGGCCGTCTGGCCGCTCAGCGTCCGGCCCGAACGGTCGGTGATGGTGCCCGAGATCCACAGGGGCAGGGGCTCCAGCCCCTCGTCCTCCAGATCCTTAATCGCCTTGATGGCGGCCTTGCAGTTCAGGGTGTCGAACACCGTCTCGATCAGGAAGATGTCGACGCCGCCGTGGTGCAGGGCGCGGGCCTGCTGCTTATAGGCCTCATAGACCTCGTCATAGGTGACGGCGCGATAGCCGGGGTCGTTGACGTCGGGGCTCAGCGACAGGGTGCGGTTGGTCGGACCGATGGCGCCGGCGACGAAGCGGGGCTTGTGCGGTTCCTTCGCGGTCCAGCGGTCGGCGACCTCGCGCGCGATGCGGGCGCCCTCAAAGTTCAGGTCATAGACCGCGTCCTCAAGCCCGTAGTCGGCCTGGGCGATGGTGGTCGAGGAGAAGGTGTTCGTCTCTGAAATATCCGCTCCGGCGGCATAATAGACGTCGTGCAGGTCGGCGATGATGTCCGGCCGCGTCAGGATCAACAGGTCGTTGTTGCCCTTCTGCGGGTGGTTGTGCTGACGGAAGCGCTCGCCGCGGAAGTCCTCTTCGGTCAGGTCGCGGCGCTGGATCATCACGCCCCAGCTGCCGTCCAGCACCAGGATTCGCTCTTTCGCCGCCGCGTGCAGGGCGGCGATGCGTTCGGCGCGGGTCAGGGGGGAACTCATTTTACGCAACAGCCTTGGTTTCACGCACGCCCAGGACCCGGCAGATCGCATAGACCAGCTCGGCCCGGTTCAGGGTGTAGAAGTGGAAGTCCGAAAAGCCCTCTTCCTGCAGGCGGGCGCAGGTCTCGGCGGCGATGGAGGCGGCCAGCAGCTTGCGCGTCTCCGGGTCGTCGTCCAGCCCGTCGAAGTGACCCGCCAGCCAGTCGGGCAGGGCCGCGCCGCACGCCGCCGTCATCCGCTTCAGACCCGCGAAGTTGGACACCGGCATGACGCCGGGGATCAGGGGAATGGTCACCCCCGCCGCCCGCACCCGATCGCGGAAACGCAGGAAGGCCTCGATGTCGAAGAAGAACTGCGTCACGGCGCGCGTGGCGCCTGCGTCCACCTTGGCTTTCAGCACCTCGATGTCGTGGTCGATCGACGGGCTTTCCGGGTGCTTTTCCGGATAGGCGCCGACTGTGACCTCGAACCCGCCGATGCGGCTGAGGGCGGCGGTCAGTTCGGTGGCGTTGGCGTAGCCGTCGGCGCGGGGCGTATAGGCGCCGCCGATCCCCGCCGCGCCCGGCGGATCGCCGCGCAGGGCGACGATGTGGTCGACGCCGATGGCCTTGTAGCCTTCGATAACCTCATCGACCTCGGCGCGGCTGGCCTCGACGCAGGTCAGGTGGGCGGCGGGGCGCAGGGTGGTTTCGCTGATGATGCGCTGGACCGTGCGGTGGGTCCGCTCGCGCGTCGAGCCGCCCGCGCCATAGGTGACGGAGACGAAGGCCGGGTTCAGCGGCTCCAGCCGCCGGATGGCCGACCACAGATTGGCCTCGGCCGCGTCGGTCTTGGGCGGAAAGAACTCGAAGGAGACGTTGACGGCGTTGCGGTTGGAACCGGCGCGGGCGACCGGGCCCAGCGGCGACAGCAGCAGAGCGCGGGCCTCGGCCAGATTCAGGACAGTGCGGGCCATCAGGCGGTCTTTCGCGCGGTCTGGACGACGCGTTCGCCGGTCCAGATGTGGACGGTCAGGCCCTCGGTGTCGGGGGGCAGGGCGATGGGGGCCGACGGCGTCAGGCCGGCTTCCTCAAGCCATTCGCGAATTTCCGCGTCGGCGAATCCCAGGCGACGGTGCTGATGCGCCTCGCGCAGGTGTTCGAAGGCGTGCGGGGCGAAATCGACGATCAGCAGCTTGCCGCCGTCTGACACCACCCGCGCGGCCTCGGCCACGGCGGCGGCTGGATCGGCCAGGTAGTGCAACACCTGGTGCACGATCACCAGGTCGGCGCTGGCGGGGGGCAGCCGGGTCGAGAAGATGTCGCCGTGGCGCAGCTCGACCTTATCCAGGCCGGCCTTGGAGACATTGGCGCGGGCGATGTTCAGCATGTTCTGGCTCAGATCGAGCCCGACCGACATCTTCGCCTTCTTGCCGAACAGGGTCAGCATCCGGCCCGAGCCGGTGCCCAGGTCGACGACTCGCTGGAACGGGCCGGGGCCGGCGGCGCGCTCGACCGCCGCCTCGACGGCGCTCTCGCAGACGTAGAGGCTGCGCATCTTGTCCCACTGCGGCGCGACCTGTTCGAAATAGCGCGCGGCGTCGATGGCGCGCTCCTTGCGCACTTCGTCCAGACGGCGGTGGTCGGCCTCGCCCTCGCCGTCGTCCAGCAGGTCCAGCACCGTGTCGATCAGCCGCCGCGCCTGGGCGTCATGCGACAGGCGGTAGAAGACGCGCGCGCCGTCGGGGAAACGCTCGATCAGACCGGCGTCGGCCATCAGCTTCAGATGGCGCGAGACGCGCGGCTGGCTCTGGTCCAGAACGCGCGACAGCTCCATCACCGACAGTTCCTCCGCAGCCAGCAGAGACAGGACGCGCAGGCGGGTCGGTTCGCCGGCGGCGCGTAGGGCTTCAACAGTCTGGTCAGCGGTCAAGGTCATAGGTCGTATAAAGATATCCTTATACGCTTATGCAAGCAAAATCTGGTCGCGCGCGTCCGCCAGCTGCCGAGCGCAGGCACGGATCGTTCTTCTTGCGTCTGAAATCAGGGTCGAGAGCGCCTCAAGGAGCAAATCTCAGTCTGCGACAGGCGTCTTAAGCGGCTCGTTCGCAAAGTGGGCGGACAGGTTCTGCAGGAGCAGCATCAACATGCCCTGCACCGCTTCGGTCGTGGCGCCGCCGGTATGAGGCGTCAGGACGGTATTGGGCACGCCCGCCCAACGCGCCGCGTCGGTCGGCTCCTCGGCGAAGACATCCAGGGCCGCGCCGCCCAGATGGCCGTCCTTCAGGGCGGCGATGACGGCGTCCTCGTCCACCAGTTGTCCGCGCGCGACGTTGACAAGCAGGCCCGATGGTCCGAGCGCCTCGATCACTTCGGCCGAGATCAGGCCCCGGTTGCTCTCGTCCGCCCGGCAGGCGACGACAAGAATGTCCGAATCGCGGGCCAGGGCGATCAGGCTGTCGGCACGCGGCCAAGCGGCATCCTTGGCGCGCGGGCCCCACCAGCGGACATCCATACGCATGACCGCGGCGCGCCGCGCCACCGCTTCGCCGATGTGGCCCAGGCCGACGACTCCCAGTCGCTGGCCGCCCAAGGAGGTGGTGATGCTGCGGCTCGACAGATCCCATTCGCCCGCGCGGACCGCGCGGTCGCCTTCGGCGATCTGGCGGCGTGAGGCGAGGATCAGGCCGATGGCATGGTCGGCCACGTCCTCATGGTTCACGCCGGGCGCGTGGGTGACGGGCAGGCCCCGCGCGTGGCACCACGCGACGTCGATCCCGTCGTAGCCGGCGGTGAAGCAGGCGATCAGGGACAGGTTGGGCAGGCGCTCGATCAGCGCCTTGTCGAGCTCGAACTCGCCGGCGACGATCAGGGCGCGAATGTCCCCGGCGGCCTCGATCGGCGGGCCTTCCCAGAAGCGATAGACGTCATAGGCGCCTTCCAGGAAAGCGCTCAGCGGGGCCAGATGCCGCTGCATGATCAGGACGGCGGGACGCTGGGTCATGAGCGCAGACTATCCCGCTTTCGCCAGAGCGCCAGCCCAAAGCAAAACGGCCCCCCGATTGCTCGGAGGGCCGCTTGTCAGTCTGTCCCCTAGATCAGCGGCCGAACTTCTGGTGCTGGATGCGCTTGGGAATGATGCTGTCCGCGCCCAGGCGACGCATCTTGTCCTGTTCGTAGGCTTCGAAGTTGCCCTCGAACCATTCCACATGGCCGTCGCCTTCGAAGGCCAGGATGTGGGTGGCCAGACGGTCCAGGAACCAGCGGTCGTGGCTGATGACCACGGCGCAGCCGGCGAACTCTTCCAGAGCCTCTTCGAGGTTCTGCAGGGTCTCGATGTCCAGGTCGTTGGTCGGTTCGTCGAGCAGGATCAGGTTGCCGCCGGTGGCCAGGGTCTTGGCCAGGTGGACGCGGTTGCGCTCACCGCCCGACAGTTGGCCGACCTTCTTCTGCTGGTCGCCGCCCTTGAAGTTGAACGAGCCGACATAGGCGCGGGTGTTGATCTCGCGCTTGCCGACCATCATCACGTCGGTGCCGCCCGAGATGGCCTGCCAGATGGTGTCGTCCGGCTTCAGGTCGTCGCGCGACTGGTCGACGTAGGCCAGCTTGACCGTCTCGCCGACCTTGATGGTGCCGCCGTCGGGCTGTTCCTGGCCGGTGATCAGCTTGAACATGGTCGACTTGCCGGCGCCGTTGGGGCCGATGACGCCGACGATGCCGTTGGGCGGCAGCTTGAAGTTCAAGTCGTCGAACAGGACCTTGTCGCCATAAGACTTCTTCAGGCCGGTCACTTCCAGAACGACATTGCCCAGACGCGGGCCGGGCGGGATCTGGATGGCGGCGAAGGACTGAGCCTTGGCGGAGTTCTCCTGCTCGGCGACCATCTTCTCATAGGCGGCCAGACGGGCCTTGGACTTGGCCTGACGGGCCTTGGCGCCCGAGCGGACCCATTCCAGTTCGCGGGTGAGGGCGCGCTGGCGGGCTTCGGATTCCGACTGCTCCTGCACGACGCGCTTGGTCTTGGCTTCCAGCCACGAGGAGTAGTTGCCCTCGTGCGGGTGGCCCTTGCCGCGGTCCAGCTCCAGCGTCCACTTGGTCACCAGGTCCAGGAAGTAGCGGTCGTGGGTCACCAGGATGACGCAGCCGGGGAAGTTCTCCAGGTGGTGCTGCAGCCAGGCCACCGACTCGGCGTCCAGGTGGTTGGTCGGTTCGTCGAGCAGCAGCATGTCCGGCTTGGACAGCAGCAGGCGGGCCAGCGCCACGCGGCGCTTTTCACCGCCCGACAGGTTGGTGACTTCCCAGTCGTCCGGCGGGCAGCGCAGGGCGCCCATCGCCTGATCGATGCGGCTGTCGATGTCCCAGACGTCGCCGGCGTCGATCTTCTCCTGGAGGGCGGTCATCTCCTCCATCAGCTCGTCGGTGTAGTTCTCGCCCAGCTCATTGGCGACTTCGTTGAAGCGGTTGACCCACTGCTTCTCTTCACACCAAGCCTCGACGTTCTGGCGAACGTTCAGGGCCGGATCCAGCTGCGGCTCCTGCTCCAGATAGCCGCGCTTGACGCCATCGGCGGCGCGGGCCTCGCCCTGGAACTCGTGGTCCAGGCCGGCCATGATCTTCAGCAGGGTCGACTTACCCGAGCCGTTGACGCCGACGACGCCGATCTTGGCGTCGTTGTAGAAGCTGAGCCAGATGTTCTCGAAGACCTTCTTGCCGCCGGGATAGGCCTTGGTCAGGCCCTGCATCTGGAAGATATATTGCTGCGCCATGCGTCGCGTCGCGCCTTTGATTCAGTGCGGATGGGAAGTTGCCGGGGGATGTAGCGACCCCGAAGGCTTTGGGCAAATCTTCGGACCTCGACGCGGCTTTTCAATGGCGGCGTCGGTGCCCCGCCTCAGGCGTAGTTGAAGCTGATGGATATCCGCTGTTCGTCGGCGCGGTTGGCGGGCACTTCGTGGCGCAGCCAGCTTTCCCACATCAGCACCGTGCCGGGTGCAGGCTTCAGATAGACGAAGGGCTGTTCCGCCTCGCTGGCCTCGGCGGTCAGGCCGGGGCGGGCCATCATCATCGCCAGGCGCGGGTCCTCGATCTTCAGCGACGAGGCGCCGTCGGGCACATGGATATAGAGGGTGCCGGACAGTACGGCGTGGGGGTGGATGTGGCCGGTATGGCCGCCGCCGGGCATCAGGACATTGACCCACAGATTGTCGAGCCGCAGCTTTTTCGCCAGGTCGAAATGCAGGCTCTGGGCGAACGCCGCAGCGTGCTTGTCCAGCAGCTTCTTCAGTTCGGCGAACTCGGGAAAGCGCTGAGGCAGGTCGTTGATCGAGCCGTAGGAGGTATAGCCCGGATAGTGGTTGGCCCGGCACCACTCGATCCCGGCCTCGTCCTCCTCCGCCATGACCAGGCACAGATCCAGCAGCTCCTCGTGCAGTTCGCTCCACCCGCGCGCCGAGGCGAGGGAGGCGTCGTACACCTGGGTCGGGAAAAGGGATCGAGAGGGCATGGCCCGCGATTACCGCGTCTGGATTCGTGCGAGAAGACGAAAACCGCTGCGAGGGGCGGGCAGGGCGGTGTTTTCCGGCCTCTCGGCAGCTTCTTTCCGGCAAAACCGGTCGGGTATTTTAATACCAACTATAAATAGATCAGGTTTTTCAATGAATTGACTCGTTTTGTGCGTTGAAGTTGGCGTTGACCTCTGCGTGCGGACCCTCTATCAGCACGGCCTCCGCTCAATCCGTCCGGATCGAGCCGCGTTTTTCGTCTTCCAGGACCCTCATCATGCTGAAGAGCACTACGGCTTCGCTGAAGCCGGCCGAGGTCGAGAAGAAGTGGATCCACATCGACGCCGAAGGCGTCGTGGTGGGCCGCCTCGCGACCTTCATCGCCAACCGCCTGCGCGGCAAGCACCTGCCGACCTACACCCCGCACGTTGACTGCGGCGACTACGTCGTCGTCACCAACGTCGACAAGGTGGTGTTCACCGGCAAGAAGAACACCGACAAGATCTACTATCGCCACACCGGCCACCCGGGCGGCATCAAGCAGACGACCCCGGAAAAGGTCCTGGGCGGCCGTTTCCCCGAGCGCGTGCTTGAGAAAGCCGTCGAGCGCATGCTGCCCAAGGAGTCGCCGCTGGCTCGCAAGCAGATGACCCACCTGCGCCTGTTCGCCGGCGCTGCGCACGACCACGAAGCCCAACAGCCGACGACCATCGACTTCAAGTCGATGTCGTCCAAGAACACCCGGAGCGCCTGAGCATGACCGACGTGACTCAAGACACCGCCGCCGGCTTTGACGCCCTGAAGGGCCTGGGCACCGCTGCTGCCGAGGAAATCGTCCGCGAGCCGAAGATCGACGCCCTGGGCCGTTCGTACTCGACCGGCAAGCGCAAGAACGCCATCGCCCGCGTGTGGGTGAAGCGCGGCACCGGCAAGATCACCGTCAACGGCAAGGACGTGGCTGCGTATTTCGCTCGCCCCGTGCTGCAGATGATGGTCGCTCAGCCGCTGAACGTTTCGGACCGCGCCACGCAGTACGACGTGATCTGCACCGTCGAAGGTTCGGGCCTGTCGGGCCAGGCCGGCGCCATCCGCCACGGCCTGTCGCACGCCCTGACCCACTACGAGCCGGAACTGCGCAAGGTTCTGAAGCCGCACGGCTTTCTGACCCGCGACAGCCGCGTCGTCGAGCGTAAGAAGTACGGCCGCGCCAAGGCGCGCAAGTCCTTCCAGTTCTCGAAGCGCTAACTCGCGACCGCGAGTGGGAATACAAAGGGCGCTTCGGGGAAACCCGAAGCGCCTTTTTCTTTGTCCGCCTTGTCGGATAAGGACGTCCAGGAGCACCAGATGACCCACACCATCTTCATCGACGGCGAGGCCGGAACCACGGGGCTGGAGATCCGCGAGCGTCTGGAGGCGCGCGGCGATCTGGAGTTGATGCTGCTGGGCGACCGTCGTCGCGATGTCGAGGCGCGGCGCGAGGCGCTGAACAGCGCTGATGCGGTTATCCTGTGCCTGCCTGACGATGCGGCCCGTGAGGCCGTGTCGATGATCGAGAATCCGGCGGTGCGGGTCATTGACGCCTCGACCGCCTATCGTGTGGCGGATGGCTGGACCTATGGTTTCGCCGAGATGGATGCGGACCAGCGCGCAGCCATCGCCGCCTCTACGCGGGTGTCCAACCCTGGCTGCTATCCGACCGGCTTCATCGGCCTGATGCGACCCTTGGTGAAAGCGGGACTGGTCCCGGCCGACTGGCCCGTCACGATCAATGCGGTGTCCGGCTATTCCGGCGGCGGCAAGGCCATGATCGCCGAGTTTGAAGCTGAGGGCGCATCCACCGCCTTCCGCGCCTATGGCCTGACACTGAAGCACAAGCATGTGCCGGAAATGACGAAGCACGCGGGCTTGTCACGTCCGGTGCTGTTTTCGCCCGCCGTGGGGAACTATCGCCAGGGGATGCTGGTCGAGGTGCCGCTGCACCTGTCGGCCCTGCCGGAAACGCATTCGGTCGAGCGGCTGCACGGCGCCCTGGTCGAGGCCTATGAGGGGCAGCGTTTCGTAGAGGTCGCCGAGGTCGACGAGACCGAAGCCATGACCGGCATCGAGCCCGAGGGCCTGAACGGCACCAACCGAATGCGCCTGCACGTGTTCGGCGATCGCGGCGGGGAGCAGGCGCGTCTGGTCGCCCTGCTGGACAATCTGGGCAAGGGCGCCTCGGGCGCGGCGGTTCAGAACCTCAACATCATGCTGGGTCTGGACGAGGCGACCGGCCTCAAGTGAGGCCGGCCCGGGCGGGCGATCAGCGCGCCCGCGCCGCCTTGACGGCCGACTCCACCGTCCCGCCGAAGAAGACGGCGGCGATGATGATCAGCAGGCCGTAGTCGTGTCCCGGAAAGACCAGCGGCACGCCTGCCGCCAGGATGATCAGCGCCGGAAACAGGCTGGCCCAGACGGCGGTCGAAGCGGCGTGAGGGTGGATCATCGGCGGGCGCTGCATGCCCATCCGCCTCGCCATCAGCCCGTTCAGCGGCACGAAGGCCGCCGGCACGATAATGGCGATCGCCAGATACTTCACCAGTTGGCCCGGCGCTCCGAACAGGGTCGCCGTTGCGATCAGCAAGATCAGCGGAATGGCCGTGCTGATCGCCAGCAGCAGGTTAGGCTCGATACGCTTCAAGACTTTACTTTCACATAGGCGCCGGGCGCCGGTTCAATAGGCTTCAGCGGCCCGGTTTTGGGATCGCGAGCGGCGATCTTTTCGCCGGACTTCGCGCCCAGCCAGTCGGCCCAGTGCGACCACCAGCTGCCGGGATGCTGTTCCGCCTCCGCTTGCCACTCCTCAAGCGTTTCGGGAAGGGCGGCGTTGATCCAGTGCTGATACTTGTTGGCGGACGGCGGGTTGATGACGCCCGCGATGTGGCCCGATCCGGCCAGCGTATAGGTCACCGGCCCGCCGAACAGCCGCGCCGAGCGATAGACCGAGTTCATCGGCGCGATGTGGTCCTCGCGGCTGGCCTGGAAGTAGAGGGGGATGCGGACCTTCGACAGGTCGATGGCCTCGCCGTCGATCTTCAGTTCGCCCTTCGCCAGGGCGTTCTGGCCGTACATCTGACGCAGATACTGCAGATGCAGCCGCTTGGGCATCCGCGTCTGGTCGGCGTTCCACGCCAGAAGGTCGAAGGCGGGCGGCGCCTTGCCCATCAGATAGTTGGACACGAAGAAGGACCAGATCAGGTCGTTGGCGCGAAGAGCGTTGAAGGTGTCGGCCATGGCCGTGCCGGGCAGGACGCCGCCGGCCTCGTCCATCATCCGCTCGATCTCGGCCAGCCAGTGCTCGTCGGTGAACAGCAGCAGGTCGCCCGCCTCGGCGAAGTCGTGCTGGGCGGCGAAGAAGGTGGCCGAGGCGACGCGGTCGTCGCCCTTGGCCGCCATGTGCGCCAGGGTGGCGCCCAGCATGGTGCCGCCGATGCAATAGCCGACGGCGTTCAGATGCTTCTGGCCGGTCTGCTCCAGCGTCTTCTCGACGGCGCGATAGACGCCCTTCTTCATATAGTCGTCTAGCCCGAACTCGGCCTTGTCGCGGTCCGGGTTGACCCACGAGCAGACGAAGACGGTGAAGCCCTGCGCGCTCAGCCAGCGGATCAGGGAGTTCGCCGGCTGCAGGTCCATGATGTAGAATTTGTTGATCCACGGCGGGAAGATCAGCAGCGGGATGGCGTGCTGCTGCTCCGTCGCGGCGTCGTATTGGATCAGTTCGAACAGTTCGTCGCGCCAGACGACCTGGCCCGGCGCTGTGGCGACGTTTTCGCCCAGGACGAAGCGGCCGTAGTCAGCCTGGCTGATCTTCAGGGACCCGGCGCCGCGCTCCAGATCGGCGGCGAAGTTCTGCATTCCCCGCACCAGGGATTCGCCGCTGGTCTCGGCCAGGGCCTTCAGCGCCACGGGGTTGGACGCCAGGAAGTTGGCCGGAGAGAAGGCGTCGGTCAGCAGGCGGGTGAAGAACTCAGCCCGGCGCTTCACGCGCGGGTCCACATCCTCGACGCTGGAGACCAGGCTGTTCATCCAGTCCGAGGTGGCCAGATAGGACTGGCGCATCATGTCGAACATGGGGTTTTCGGACCATGCCGGGTCGCGGAACCGCTTGTCGGAAGGGGCGGGGGTGTCGACTGCCTCGCCCATCGCCCGGCGGGTCGTGGTCGACCACAACTCCATATAGCGGCCGAACAGATCGGCCTGGGCCTGAAACAGCTTTTCGGGGCGGGCGGCCAGACTGGTCATGACCGAGGACATGGCCGGGGCCACATTGAACGGGTCGGGCGACAGGGCGGCGGGGCGGTCGGCTTGCGACAGGGCCGCCTCGGCTACCGCCGTCTGCGCCATCATCGCCGCCTTGGCGAGATTCAACGACAGGGTCTCCAACTGCTGACGCTGTTCGGCGCTGAAGGCCATGAAGTCGGGCGAGGAGGCGGGGGCTTCGTGCTGCGGCGTCGGTTCCGGGGCGGGCGCCGGTTGCGGCTGTTCATGCGGTGCAGCGGCCTTCTTGGCGCGCGGCTTGGCCGAGGTCGGGCGGCCGGCCTTGCGCGGCGCGGGCGCGTCGGCAGGCGCCGTCGGCTGGAGCGGGGCCTTGGTCGGGCGCTTGGCCATGGCGAACCTCCGTTGGGGACGAGCGAATGCGCGCCTTCCTCCCGACGCGATGATGGCATATGTCAGTGACGGAAATGAACGCGCTTATGCTGAAAAAGACGGTACGCACGGCGACTTGGGGGGCGACCCTCGGTTCGGCTCTGATTTTGGGCGGCTGTGTGGGCGCTTTCGAGCCGAAGACCGACCCGACCTCGCCGCTGGCGCCCCGCATCCAGCAACTGGTCGACGAGAATCGCCAGTATCCGCGCTGGGCCGATTTCCCGCGCAGCAGCAGCCCTTTGCCGGCCCCGACCGAGATCGCCGCCGACGTGGGACGGCTGCAAGGCCGCAGCGCCGCCCTGACGGCCGAGATGGCTCGTATCGACTGGACGCTGAACAGCGACCCGGCCGCCTTCCTTGCCGAGATCAACCGCCGTTTGGACGCCAGTCAGATGTCGCCGCAGACGCTGAAGACCGCTCAGGAGGTCGAGGCCTACGCCGAAGAGCTGCGCCGCCGCGCCACGCCGCCGCCGCCGATCGACCGCCCGCGTTTCTGAGGCGCACGACCGCCTTGGACGCAGCCTCAATATAAGGGGCAGGGGGCGCGCAGATCGCGTCCGGCCTCGAATCCCGCGATCCTGAACGCTTCGGCCGCAGGGCCGTCGCTCGAATCTGCTGCAAAGGTCCGCATGGCCCGTTCTGTCTTCTTCGCCGCTTCTTTCGTTGGACTGGCCGTCTGATGGCGGACGGTTACGGCGCGTCGGCGTTTCTGGGCGTCAGCCGCTCTCTGTCTGGACGAGCGTGGCGGCAGCGTCCGGCCGAGACGGCGACGACCCGCGCCCATATGCAGGCGCTGGGGCTGGACGAGATGATGGCCCGCGCCCTGTCGGCGCGTGGCGTAGCGGCGGATCAGGGGGCCGATTTCCTGAAACCGACGCTGAAGGCGCTGTTCCCCGATCCGTCCAGCTTCATGGACATGGACGCCGCCGCCGCCGCCATCGTCGACGCCTTGCAGAGCGGCGCCAGCATCCACGTCTTCGCCGACTACGATGTGGACGGGGCGTCCAGCGCGGCCTTGCTGGTCCGCTGGTTCCGGGCGCAGCGCGCGGATCTGCCCATCTATGTCCCTGACCGTCTGACCGAGGGTTACGGCCCCAGCGCGCGGGCCTTTGACACGCTGAAGGCGCGTGGCGCCGATCTGGTCATCACCGTCGACTGCGGGGCGGCGGCCAATGAGGCCGTGGCCCATGCGGCCGCCATCGGCCTGAAGGTCGTGGTCATCGACCACCACATGATGCGCGAAGAGCCGCCCGCCTGTCTCGCTGTGGTCAATCCGAACCGACCGGGCTGCGGCTCGGGGCAGGGCAATCTGGCGGCGGCGGGCGTGGTCTTCGTCCTGCTGGCCGCCCTGAACCGCGAGGCGCGCGGGCGCGGCCTGTTTGAGGGCAGGGCCGAGCCGGATATCCGCCAGTGGCTGGACCTGGCGGCGATGGGCGCCATCTGCGACGTGACGGGTCTGACGGGCTTCAACCGCGCCCTGACCAGTCTGGGGCTGGGAGTGATGTCGCACTGGCGCAACCCCGGTCTGCGCGCCCTGCTGGCGGCGGCGGGGGCCGAGCCGGGACCGGCCAAGACCAACCACGCGGGCTTCATTCTGGGGCCGCGCATCAATGCCGGCGGCCGCATCGGCAAGTCGGATCTGGGCGCGCGCCTGCTGTCCACCGACGATCCCGATGAAGCGCGGATGCTGGCCCAGGAACTGGACGCCCTGAACCTGGCCCGGCGCGAGGTCGAGGCCGAAGTCACGGAACAGGCCGTCCGTCGCGTCGAGGCGACCGGCGCACATGCCGACGACAGCGCCGCCGTCGTTGTCAGCGGCGAAGACTGGCACCCCGGCGTGGTCGGCATCGTCGCCGGGCGCCTGCGCGAACGCTGGAGAAAGCCGGTCATCGTCATCGGCGTCGACGCCATCAACGGCGTAGGCAAGGGCTCGGGTCGATCGCAGCCGGGAATGAACCTGGGCCGGGCCGTGCAGGCGGCGTGGAACGAAGGCCTGTTGATCGCGGGCGGCGGCCACGCGATGGCGGCGGGCCTGACGGTGGCGGCGGATCGCATCGACGAACTGCGCGCCTTCCTCAACGAACGTCTGTCGGACGAGCGGGTCGAGGCCGTGGCTCAGGACTGGGTGGAGGTCGACGCCCTGATCGACCCGCGCGCCGCCACCCGCGACCTGTTCGAGGCGTTCGAACAACTGGCCCCCTACGGTCCGGCCAATCCCGAGCCCCTGTTCGCGCTGGAAGGCGTTCAGGCGCGTGAGCCGGTCGCCATGAACGGCGGCCATGTGCGGTGCCGGCTGGTCGGCCCGGACGGCGCCTCGGTGCGGGCCATCGCCTGGCGCTGCGCCGATCTGCCGACGGGCAAGGCTCTGCTGGCGGGGCAGGGCGGATTGAACCTGGTCGGCCGCCTGAAAGCCGACGATTGGAACGGCCGTCGCGGCGTTCAGTTCGAGATCGAGGACGTCGCCGATCCGCGCATGGTCTGAAACCGTCAGCCTTGGCCGTGAAACGACGCAGGTCTTTGAAAAAGTCGCATAAATCCGCTTCACCGCGCTTGCCATAAACGGAATCGGCGGCTATCTACACGGTCCTCCGCGCAGCGGTCCCTTCGTCTATCGGTTAGGACGCCAGGTTTTCAACCTGGAAAGAGGGGTTCGATTCCCCTAGGGACTGCCACGCGGAGTTTAACTTCCCCTGACATTTAGATCTGTCGTCGCTCGCGATTTCGCACGGTTGCCGTGTCGATTTTGCGCGATCGATCCGGCGTCTGCGTGCGGCTTTGTCGTTTTTTTGAAAAAGCGCGAAGCAGCCTCTTGCGTCGCCGAAAAGGGACGGCTATCAGGCCGCTCCTCCGCGCAGTGGTCCCTTCGTCTATCGGTTAGGACGTCAGGTTTTCAACCTGAAAAGAGGGGTTCGACTCCCCTAGGGACTGCCACGCGGAGCGAAGACCTCCCCCAAATCTCCAAACTCCAAGGCGCCTGTCGCAACGCGCGGTTGCGCGCGTTCGTCTTGCGCCCGTGACGATAATGTGGCGTAAAAGGGGCAGCAAGATTGCCAATCTTGACGTACCCGTGTTATGGCGACTGTCCCGGAGTGCTGGGGCGGGGGAGTAGGTGATGAGTTTCGAAGAGAGCGATACGCTTGAGACCGTCAAGGTCGCCGGTAAGGTCAAGTGGTTCGACGCGGGCAAGGGTTACGGCTTCATCGTCCCCGATGATCCATCCCTGACTGAAGGTCGGGATGTCCTGCTTCACGTCACCAGCCTGCGCCAGGCCGGGCATGAGTTGGCGGGCGAGGGCGCGGCCATCGCCTGTGACTGCGCCAAGCGGGCGAAGGGCTGGCAGGTCGTGACTGTCATAGATCTGGACCAGTCGACAGTTGCGCCCGCGCCCCGTCGAGAAACCGTCCGCCCCTCTTCCATCAGTCCGGCTCTGGTCGCTGATGCGCCGCTGGAATCGGCCGTGGTCAAATGGTTCAATCGCACCAAAGGCTATGGTTTCGTGGTGCGCGACGGGCAGGACGGCGATATCTTCGTCCACGTGGAGACGCTGCGACGTTGCGGCCTGGACGACTTGCTGCCGGGAGAACCGGTCAGCGTGCGCTTCGCCGAAGGTCCCAAGGGCCTGGTGGTGGCTGATATCAGACCGGGCGGCTGAGTTCGTCCGTAGAGGACGATGATGATGAATCTCACGCGCCGTTTCGCCCTGGGGGCTGCGCTTTCGGCTGTCGTCCTGGCTTCGGCCTGCGCGCGCACCGGGCCGGTGGATGGCGCAGATCAGCCGCTTGAGGCCCTATCCATCATCACGTCCACGGGCGAGCACAAGTTCATGGTCGAAATCGCCGACGATGACGCAGAACGCGCGCGCGGCCTGATGTTCCGGCCGCCGCTGGAAGACGACCGCGGCATGCTGTTCCAGTTTCCGGCGGCGTCCGAACAGAGCTTCTGGATGAAGAACACGCCTAGTTCTTTGGATATCCTCTACATCGACCCTCGCGGCCGCATTGTCTCCATCGCCAGCCATACGACGCCCAACTCAGAGACGCCGATCCCCTCGAACGGCGCAGCCAACGGGGTGCTGGAACTGCGTGCAGGGCGCGCCGCCGAGATCGGCGCCAAGCCGGGCGACACGGTGAAACACTCATTCTTTCGTCCTTGACCGGCTAAGGCGCTGCTTAGGCCGTTGCGGCTCCGCCTCCGACGTGCCATGAGAGCGCTCCGTCGGTCCGGGGTGTGGCGCAGCCTGGTAGCGCATCTGGTTTGGGACCAGAGGGTCGGAGGTTCGAATCCTCTCGCCCCGACCACGGTTTAAGCCCGTTTGGGCTGGATGAGTTTTACACGCGTCCGCGCGCGGAAGCGCTGCCTCTCAATCGATTTTCTCGATCGGCGCTGGTTTCGTTTTCCCAGAACAGACGCGCTGAACTTCAGCTCTGGGCGGGCATTACCAAACCTAGCAAGCAGGACGGCATGTCGATGCTCTCGCTGCACCAGCGCCTTGTTTGGAAGCAAACTGCTGGATAAAGCGCGTCGGGGCTGGCGGCGAGGCGGGTAGAATGCTTTGGTTCGTTGATGGGCGCCAATCTTCTCGCAATGGTTTTCCTGGGCGCTACTCTCGGCGCTGGAGCGGCGTCATCCGAGGGGCTCAACGCCACTGTGGCCCTCGATGTGTCGGGTGACGACACGTATACGATCCCCCACGAAATATTCATCGCAACGACGCCGGGGATTGTTCGCTCTCGCGGCGAACTCGAGCGTCGTGAGTGGATCGCCCTACGCACGTCGGAGCGAGGTGAGGATCGCATCACCTCCTCCGATTGTCCGGCGTTGCGCGTGGCTGCACTGGCGTTTGGCGACCTCCCTCCGCTATCACCCTCCTCGGTGATGGCTTTCCTCATCGCCAGAGACGGGAGCCTCCCGATTCCGGGAATAATGCTGCATGGCTTCGCGGCGAAGATTCGTTGGACGGCGGTAGACGCCACTCGGGTGGAGACGGTGGGAGGTTATTGGCATCGCCGTTGGGCGCACGAGACGATCTCGGCATTGCTTAAGTGCTGGGGACCTCTAATCCCAGAGCCAGCTTGACGCCTACAAGGCCATAAACGCCGGAGATCTACCCCTCTGACGAGGTCCGATGGGGCGTGAGATGATCGCCGTATCGCCCTGACCCGCGTCAGGTTGAGGCGTAGCCGCCGTTGATGGCGTAGGAGAAGCCGATCGGCAGGGCTGCGCGGAACTGGGTGAAGAAAGCCGCCAGTTCGCCCAGTGTCGAGCGCGGAACGAAGATGATGTCGCCGCGACGTAAGGGCAGAATCTCGCCGCGCCGCGCGCGCAGGTCCAGCACCTTCAGCATACGCAGATCGCCCGGTCCGCGCCGGATCAGGGCGCAGTTGCGAGTGTTGGACGTCGGCAGGGCGCCGCCTGCCATGATCAGGGCCTGATAGGCGTCGATCGGGCCGGGCATGTCGAATACGCCGGGATTGCGCACCTCGCCGTCGACCCAGATCTTGAGCGGGCCGGCCTGGCGCAGCGTCACCTCGACCTCGGGGCGCAACAGGTGAGGGGCGTAGCCGGCCGAGATGTCGCCCTCGAGCTCGGACAGGCTGCGGTCGGCGGCCGTGACGTGGCCGACGAGAGGCAGGGAGACGCGTCCGTCGGGACCGATCTTCAATTGACGGGTCAGTTCGGTGGCGGTGGGTAAGGCGACTTCGATCTCGTCGCCGGGATACAGGCGGTATTCCGGCTCGATATCGGTCCACGGCGCGAAAGGCAGGTCGCGCGGCAGGTCCGCAACCGTCTGCGGGCGCGGCAGGGCGGCCGATCCGCTGCGTCCGCTAGACGCGCAGCCGGTCAGGCCGGCGCCCAGCGCCAGAAGAAGCAGGCGGCGATCAACGTCCATGAGCGGCCGGGTCCGATCGGTTGGGAAAATGAAGTTGCGATCAAGCTGACGCCTTATGGGTAACGGCCGGTTAACGCCAACGCTTCAAGGTGTCCCGGTCTGACACTGGTGGGATGATCCGGCCCGTATGCGTTCGCACGTCACAGCAACTCGTCCCCGGTACGGCGTATTGGACGTCGTGGCCCTGCTGTTCCGCGAACTGCTGTTGATGGTCATCATCTTCGCAGTGATCTTCGGCATCGGCGCCGCCGTCGTGATGACGATGAAGAAGAGCTACACCGCCGGCGCCAGCCTGTTCGTCGGCGTCGGTCAGGAATATGTCTATCAGCCGCGCGTCGGCATGGGCGAACGGGCGATGCCGCCCTCGGCCGCCGAAGTGGCCCAGTCCGAGGCCGCCATCCTGAACAGCCTTGAGGTCAAGCGCCGCGTGGTGCGCGCCCTGGGCGTCGAGAGCTTCCAGAGCCCCGATGCGCCTCCGCCCGCCGATCCGGCGCGCCGCGAGGCCTCGGCCGTACGGTCGGTCGCCGCCGGTCTGGGGGTCGAGGTGACGCCGCTGAGCCCCGTGATCGGTCTGAGCTACAAGAGCGATGATCCGGCCAAGTCGGCGCGGATCCTGAATACCGTCATCGACCAGTACCTGACCTATCGTCGGGAAGTCTTCCAGGATCGCGCGACGGCGGCGATCCGCACCCAGCGCCAGACGTTCGAGGACGAGCTGGGCGACGCCGACCGCGCCTATGAAGACTTCCTGCGCACCAACAACATCGGCGACTTCGCCACGGCCAAGGCGACGGTCGCCAACAGCTATCAGTCGATCTTCGCCGAACGGATGGGCGTTCAGGCCCAGCTGCAACAGGCGTCGCAGCGGCTGGCTACCCTGGTCAGCCAGCTGTCGCGCACCCCGTCCGAGGTGGCGCTGTATAAAGATCTGAACGTCTCGGCCCAGGACCTCATCCTGCAACTGCGCACTGAGCGCGAAAGCCTGCTGGCCCGCTATCAAGCCGACGCCCAGCCCGTGCGGGAGGTCGACGCCAAGATCGCTCAGCTGCAGGCCTATGTCGGCACCGGCACGGCGGTCGGCGCCAAAGAGGTCCGCACCGGACCGAATCCGATCTGGGTCGAGCTGGAGACCACCCGCATCAACGCCCAGGCGGAGCGTGATGCGCTTGGCGCGCGACTGGCTGCGTTGGATCGGCAGTTGTCGGACCTGAGCGCTCGTCAGGCGCGCCTGACCGAGCTGGAATCCCGCAACTCGACCCTGGCGGGCAACCGCGAGGTGCTAAGCGCATCGATCCGCGAGTTCCAACAGCGCGAGACCCAGAGCCGCGCGGACAACGAACTGGTCAAGGCCGGCGCCGACAACGTGACCGTGATCGAGCGCGCCCAGCCGCCTTCGAAAGGCAAGAGCCTGAAGGCGCCGCTGATGATCGCCGTCTTCCTGTTCGCCGGCTTCACCGCCCTGTGCGTCGGCCTGCTGCGGGTGCTGCTGCGCCCGGGCTTCGCCATGCCGGCGACGCTGAGCCGCACCCTCAATGCTCCGGTGCTGGCCGTGGCGCCCGCCAAGAGCGCCTGAGCGCGGCGTGCAGCCGATGCTCGGCAGGAGCGGACGGCAGGCCCGTGCTAGGCTGCAACAAATGGCGCGCGCGTAAACGATTCGCATGGTCGATCTGACGACAGAAATGGCTGGCCTGTGGGCCGCGCTGGGGCCAGCCCCGGCGCATCGCGGCCGCGTGATCCTGTTCGCCGCGGCGACCTCAGGCGAGGGCGTCTCGACAGTAGCGCGCGAGTTCGCGCGCATGGCGGCGGTCCGCGGACGCCGTCCGGTGTGGCTGATCGACGGCGATCTGTCGCAGCAGGGCCAGATGGAGCAGATCGCCGCCCAGCCGGATCGGTTCGGGCGGCTCGGGCCGTCCGTGCAGGCGTCGCCCGATGGCTCGGCCTTCTATGCCGTGACGCCGCCCTTGCGCGGCCGCGACGGCAGGCCGGCCGCGCCTGGGCGAATCTTGACAGCCAAGGCCTGTCTGGGTGGGCGGCTGTATGTCACCCGCTTCCATATGGAGCTGTTGCGCGCAGGCCAGCGGGTCGAAGCGATCGATGATCCGCGCTATTGGACCCGACTGCGGGCGCACGCCGACACTGTGGTGATCGACGCCCCGGCGGCGGACCGCAGCGACATGGCCCTGACGCTGGCTCCCCTGGCGGACTCCACGGTGATGGTGGTGGCGGCGGACAGCACTGGCGCGGCCGCTCCCGCCGCCTTGCGTGAAGAGATCGACGCCGCCGGCGGCCGTGTGGCGGGTCTGGTGATGAACCGCTCGACCTGGAGCCCGCCCAAGCTGCTGAAGCGGTTTTTCAGCTAGACGCGCGCTGGCGGTTCAGGCGGTCCAGTTCGCTCTGGCCGTAAAAGCGCGGCTCGAAGCCCTTCATCCACATGAGCTTGCCCAGACCGCGCGCGGCGCGGTCGGACATCTGCGCGCGGCTGGCGCGCCCCATAATGGTCATGACGAGGGTCGCTCCGCCCCAGACCAGAGTCTGGACGGCGCCGATGGCCATCCAGCGGCCGACGGCCAACCAGTCGCGCGCCTCGGCGGCCGTCTGGCTGGGGCCCTGGCCATAGGCGAAGGCGCGGGTCAGGGCGTAGCGCAGGGTGGCCCGATGCGGGGGAGCGAACTCGTCCACCCAGGCCTCGGCCGCCCAGCCGAACCGGCCGCCGCGCGCCTTCAAGGCGGCGAACAGGACATCGTCCTCGCCGCCGATCTGATCCGATCCGACGTGGAAGGGGGTCTGGCCGGGCAGGGCCGTGGCACGCACCAGAAGCGAATTGCCGCAGCCGTAGGGCTCGTCGATCAGTTGGTCGCCTTCAGGCCCTTCGCGGCCGAAGAAGCGTTCCAGATAGGCCGTCGCCCAGCCGGTATCGTCGGGCACACGACCCTGGATCGGGCCGAACACGGCGTCAGCGCCGGTCGCCTCGTGACCGCGCAGCAGGGCGGCGAGCCAGCCGGGGCTGGCGACCTCGTCATCGTCCAGAAAGGCGATCAGCGGCGCCTGGGTGGCGGAAAGGCCTGTGTTGCGCGCGGTGGCTACGCCAGGGCGCGGCGCATGGGTCCAGATCAAGGGGACCGGCGATTCAGCCTTCAACGCCTCGACTGTCGCGCGGGCGCTGGCCTCGGGGTCGTTGTCGGCGACGACGATTTCGCGCAGGCGGCTGTCGACGTGCTGCTGAGCGAAGATCGAGCGCAGGGCGCGGGTCAGTTCGTCCGGGCGACGCAGGGTCGGAATGACGACGGCGACGTCAGGGCTGCTCATATCGCCTCGGCATACAGGGCGGCGCGATACAGCCGCAGGCTGAGGCCGCGAACAGCGGGGGGCAGCAGGCCGATGCGGGCCGCGTGTTTGAACAGAGGCCGGATCAAGCGCAGGCCGGGCATGGCTTTCAGCTTTTTCGCCACGCGATAGCTTGGATAGGCTGCGACGAAGTCAGGATGCCGGGCGGCCACGCGGGCGAAGTTGGGCGCCGATTGTTCATATTTGGCGGCCAGAGCCTCGACCGTGTCCAGACCCATGTGGGTGGCCGGATTATCGATGTGCGTGACCGTGAACCGGCGCGAGACGCGCATGGCCCATTCGACATCCTCCCAGCCCCAGCCGCTGAAACCGGCGTCGAAGCTCTCGGTGTCGAAGACGTCCCGGCGCACCAGAAGGTTGGAGGTGAAGACGTATTTTTCAGGCTGCAGCGCCCTCTGACCGGCGGGGATGCAGTCGGAGCGAGCGGCCATCTGGCGGTGGACGGCGAAGCGCGCGTCGGTCGGCGCCTGAAGCAGGGAGAACCCGCCGAACGCCACGGCCGGGTCCTCCTTCATCGCCAGATCGACCCAGTCGCTGAGGAAGCGCGGATGGTCGGGGCGCATGTCGCTGTCCAGGAACAGCAGGAAGCGGCCGCGCGCGGCCTTGGCCAGGCGGTTGCGGCCTTTTGAGCGCCCCTCGTTGGCATCCAGGGTGATCAGCCGGGCAGGCAGGGACAGGGCATCGATCAGGGCGGTCAGGCGCGCGGTCAGGGTCGGGTCGGTCGTGCCATCGTCAAGAATGATCAACTCGGCGCGGCCATCGACGGTATGGGCCTCGCGGTCCAGCATCCGCAGCAGCTCCGACGGATCGTCGCGCAGGAAGGGCATCAGCACCGACAGGATGGGTGTCGCCGCCGCCCATGCCGTGTTGTCATGGACCGAGACGCTCATGCCGCCGCCCTTCGAGCCTGCAGGAAGCCGCGCAGGCGACGCAGCAGGTCGCGCACGCCCGCGGCGTTCAGGGCGTAGGCGACGACGCCGTACACGGCTACGCCTACGGCAGCGTCCATCATCAGCTCGGCGAAGCCTCCGACCGGCGGCAGCAACAGCACGGCTGCGGCCATGACGGCGGCAGCCAGACCGCAGCGCGCCAGCGCGTTCCACGGCACGGGCAGCGGCAGGATGCGGCGGCCGATGGTCATGGAGGCGCTCAGGCCCAGTGCAAAGCTGATCGCCGTCGCCCAGGCCGCGCCCATGACGCCGAAACGCGGGATCAGCAGGATGTTCAGGACGATGTTGCTGCCCGCGGGAATGCTCATGGCCAGCAACAGCCAGCCGGTGCGGCGGCCCAGGGTGAAGGCCTGTCCGAAATAATAGGTGGTCATGCCCGACAGGAAGGCGCCCAGCGCCACCCACGGCGTGACGGAGGCGGCGACCGTGCGCAGGTCTTCGCCGATCATGAACTCAGCCAGCGGCCGCGCGACCAGGGCCACGCCCACGGCGGCGGGCAGGCCGATCAACACCAGGGTCGAGGCCTGTTCGCGCGCGGCGGCCTGAAGATCTTC
Source organism: Brevundimonas guildfordensis (assembly GCF_014836405.1). Lineage (GTDB taxonomy): Bacteria > Pseudomonadota > Alphaproteobacteria > Caulobacterales > Caulobacteraceae > Brevundimonas > Brevundimonas guildfordensis. The sequence continues at coordinate 373,844 of NZ_JACSQU010000001.1, forward strand.
GCGCCCGCCGCGCTCCAGCGCCATGACGAGGGCGGGAGCGCCCGCGGCGCCCAGCCAGACGAACATGACGTCCAGCGTCCGATTGGCGATGCTGTAGGCGGCGTGATAGGCGCCGACCGCCGCCTCGTTCATGAACAGGGCCAGCAGGAAGCGGTCCGTCGAGGCCAGCACCACGGTCAGCCCCAGTCCGACGGCGATGGGATAGCCATAGACGGCGTAGGCTTTCAGCCTTTGGCGATCCAGCCGTCCGCGCCTCGCCTCGCGCAGCTCGGCGGGCAGGATGAAGGGCAGGGCCGCCAGCGGCGCCAGCAGCATACCCGCCAGCGGCGCCTCAGCCCCCAGACCCAGCAGGGCCAGGCCGACGCCGAAGACCAGTCCGGCGACTGCGCTCCAGATGTCGATGGCGGCGGCGGGGCCGACCTCGCCCGCCGCGCGGAAGCGCTCCTGCGCCAGCTTCAGGAAGCAGCGCACCGGCACGCCCGCCAGAGCCACCGCCAGCGGCAGGCGGAAGCTCTCGGGCATGGGCCACAGCCACACCATCAGGCCGACGACCGGCACGAAGACGGCGGTCATCAGGAAGGCGGCGCGATACAGGCTGGCGAAATGCCCGGCCATCTGCGCCTCGTCGGACTGGGCGGCCCAGAAGCGGGCCATCGAGGCTTCCAGCCAACTGAACGTCGCCACATGAGCCAGCGTCAGTACCGAATAGGCCAGGGCGTAGCGCCCGAAATCCTCGGGCGACAGCAGGCGCGTGAAGATGATGATGGTCAGAAACCCGACCACGCCCTGCACGATATTGGCCGGCAGGTAGCCGAAAACCCCCCGCCAGAACATCAGCGCACGGCCATCCGGTCGCCCAACAGCACAGGAACGGTCACGGCGATGATCCACAGATCCAGCCAGAAGGACTGGCGTTCAATGTATTCGATATCGAGCTGCACGCGGCGGCGCACCTCGTCGGCGGTATGCAGCGGCCCGCGCGAACCCTTGATGGCGGCCCAGCCCGTCATGCCCGGCTTGATGCGGTGACGGTGAGCGTATTCGGCGACCAGACGTGCCGACTCTGCGTCTCCGGTCTTCATGCCGATGGCGTGTGGGCGCGGTCCGACCAGAGACATCTCGCCCCGCAGCACGTTCACCAGTTGGGGCAGTTCATCCAGGCTGGTGGCGCGCAGGAATTTGCCCAGACGCGTGACGCGGTCGTCGTTGGCCGTGACCTGACGGCTGGCGGTGGCGTCGGACGATTCCTGGCGCATGGTGCGGAACTTCCAGACTACGATCTCTTCCTGATTGAAGCCGTGGCGGCGCTGGCGGAACAGGGCCGGACCCTGGCTGTCCAGCCGCACGGCCAGGCCGATCAGGAACAGAAGCGGGCTTAGCCCGATCAGCGCCAGCGCCGAGAGGATGATGTCGAGCATACGTTTGTTGAATGCTCGCCGCTCGCCGTCCACCGTTCCGCCGAGCAGGGGCAGGGAGGCCGAAGCCAGCTTCTCCAGCGCCTCGTTGCGATGGGCCGCTCCCTTGGGATCGACCAGCATGGTCAAGGGGATGGGCAGGGCTTCCAGTTTTTGCGTCAGGGCGCGGACTCGCGCTTCGGCCGTCGGGTCGATGGCCAGGATGACCCGGTCGATGTAGGGCGTCAGCCGATGTTCGAGGAGGGCGTCGGCGCCGCCCAGCACCGGCACGCCGGCCAAGGCGTCGGGCGTGCGGGCCAGACGGTCGTCGAACACGCCCAGGATGTTCAGGTCGCGGCGATCCAGCGCTTCTCGGATCAGGGATTCGGCATGGCGCGTGGCGCCGACCACGACGACGTTGGGGGTCAGATCGCCGCGGCTTCTCCATTGAGCCACCAGCATGCGCCAGATGGTGTGCAGGCCCGTCGCCGCCACCGTGGACGCAAGCGCCCACCAGCCGTACTCCGCTACGGCTGTCTCGCTCGGCAGGGTGAGGCCCAGCCCGCAGGCGATGGCCCCGCCCAGCGCGGCCACGGCGGCGACGCCGGCCAGATGGCGCGCCGGCGCCCTGCTGCTGTCAAAACGATACAAGCCCAGCGAGCGCATAAGGCCGAGGGTGACCAGCGCGCCAGTCAGGATGGGCAGGGCCTGGAACAGGGTGACCTGCGCCATACCGCCCGGGTTCAGCCGGTCGATGGCCACGCAGCACAGGATGATCGAGACGACGACGTCCACGCCTCGAAAATAGAAGACGCGCCGCCGCGCCGCCGCCCGTTGGCGCGTGTTCAGCCAGACTTCGGGACGCAGCGGCCCCCGCCGCGCCCTTCCGACCGACCCTGCCGGCGCCGCGGCGCGCGAATCGGCCGACGCCGCGCGCGATACGCGGGCGCCATCCGTCGCGGATGCCAGGGTTTCGGCAGGGGTGATGGCCAAATCTCTTTCCCGAAATCGAGCAAAATGGGGCGATACCCCCGTCTCACATGCCACTCTTATGCCGGGTTAACACAAAGCGCGTCAGTTCCGCATTGCGAAGCGTCGCGCGACTCGCTATCCACGCGGCCTGCTGGAGACGTGGCCGAGTGGCTGAAGGCAACGGTTTGCTAAATCGTCGTACCCTGTAAGGGGTACCGAGGGTTCGAATCCCTCCGTCTCCGCCATTGCCTTAAAGGTTCAACAAAATCAGCAGCTTAACTGCCCTTCGGCGCTAGTTGTGTGACAGATTGTGTGACAGCATTTCCTTACCCCTCAGGGGGATTGGTGAGCGGTTAGGGCGCGCAAACCGGGCCGCTTGATTCGTCACAACGATTTACGCCTGTCGGAAGGCCGGCACCTTTTTGGACCGAAGCGGCAACAACGAGCGGCCCCTGTCGGATGCCTTGGCTACCCTGGTCGTTGGAGGGGGGGTGAAAAATGGTTTGCTTGACTGTGGGTGCGCTCGGGGGCCTTTTTTTTGGGGGGCAGCGGCCCGTGATCTGAGATGAGGGCCGTTGAGGCGGCTTGGTGAGGCAGGGTACTCGCGGAAATGCATAAGCGCGCAGGTCAGACAGCTAACGACATGGCGGGTGCAGCACGATTGAGCGCTTCGGATACCATCTCCGTCGCTTGGCCTTTAGACTGCACGGAGGACCGGCGTATAATGCTGGGTCGGATCGTTCAGAACGCTCAACGTTTACTCGCTGACGCCGATCTCTTGATGTCTCATCGACGCGGCGGCTCGGCTATCGCTTTGAGCGTGCTTGCCCTCGAGGAAGTCGGCAAGGTTGTTTTGGAGTTATGGGGTAATCCGGAGGAACTCCGCAAAATCGACCGACGCTGGACTTATCATCGCAGGAAGCAAGCCGCGGCAACTATGTTGTTGCAAGCTGATCAAGCTATCTCTGAGACATTTGTCCTACTCAGATCAATCGACGGTTTGAGGGGTGTTACAAGAGAAGTTGCGAAGGGCTTCCGAGAGGATCTTGCTAATTCGATTGCTGCTAGCAAGGAGGCCAAGCTGTCACGATATGTGGCTCTCGGGGCAACGGAAAGGGTGAAGCACCTTGGACTATATTTTGATCAAGAGTCCTATGAGATGGGATTGGTCGAAGATGATCATAGTAGTTCCTACATAGATCAGGCCGTAGAAATATCTATTGAAGCCCGTAGGGCGATGTCTCTATTGTCTAATGGGGTTGTGCTGCGAGCCGCGCGTAGCTTGTACTTATTGCTATAATGAGGGCGTCGATATCCTTGGAGGTGGGCTGGTTCTGTTGACATCGATTGTTATGCCCACAACTGAACCACCTCCGCAGTCGCCGGAAGGCCTCTGTTATCGCGAACCTTGCCCGGAACGATAAGGGCGGTATTTCCTGACTGAAGGGCGGTCAGCCAGCCTCGGCGGCTATGACAGAAGACGATGATATCGCCGTCCTGATGATCCTCATGGGATTCCTCTTCGATCATGTACCAGAGGTAGTCGATGTCGATGATTTCGGCTTGGGTCTGATGTTGAAGGGTGATGGCGGTCATTGGTTTTCTCGATGATGCGTTTGATTGTTTTTGTTTAGGCATAGCTTCGCTATCCGGCTGACTGAGCGTCCTCAGAACAGCCGTGATGCGAGGATGGTTTTGTTCGAAGATCGAACCTTGCGCGCCGCTTTCAGGCTGACACCCACATCGGGCCGGGGCTGTGTGCGTCGCAAATCCGCACTTCTCCCGTATCGGTCCGGAAGGCCGTGGATGAACCACCTGCCTTCCTGCCTCGCGTCCCGAAGGATGACCGCGCGAGGGCTTGGCTTTTGTCTTTCGTTAGTTGGGTCTTTGGCTTGATTAGTGAAGGATTTCCGGAGTGGTCCAGACGCCGCGAAGATCGGCACCAGAGCGCTTGAGGGAGTAGTCAGCCCATCCGGCGCTGACGGTTTCCCGAAGCTCGAACGTGGGTCTGAAGCCCAGGCGGGGAGGGATTACGGCCCGAGGGGCAATCGCTTCCGAAGGGGCGTTGACGAGTTGCCATTCCTCTATGCGGTGGGCGGGCAGGGAAGGGCTGGCGTCCTGTCCCCATCGATTGCGTAGAACCCCCCTCAGAAGCGGCTCTAGGCGATCCGGGATGGCGATGTAGCCGTGGATGTGCGGATAGAGCGCGCCGCTGCGCGTGGCCTGTTCAACCACGCCCGCGAACCAAGGCATTTCTCTAATGTCCATATTCGGGAGGTGGCGCTTGGGAATGTCGAACACTTCGTGGGCGATGGCCCGGAAGAGCTTTTTCAGATGGGGACGGAAGCTCGCCTCGGGATCGAACGCCCGCGAAGGCCACAGGCCAAGAGTGAGCGTCAGAGCGTGACGCGCACCATTGGTTTCAGCCCAATCGTGTAGGTGGTTAGCGTAGGACACTGGCGTCAGTGAACCGTCGTGGAAAGAGGACCGGCGTGAACGCTTGCCGAGTCCAGGGCGGCAACAACGTCGATGGCGACGGGCCGCGTTACGGTTGCTGATTGATCATCCACGTGGATTTTGAAGTGACGACCGCCACGGCTCAAGCTGAGAGCCTTTGCGCTGTGCGTGGTGATCATCGCCAACGTCGGTTTTACGTCGCTGTCCACGGCTCGCTGAAGAGCGTCGGCAAGCTGGACGGCCTCAGCCTTGGTTAGGACGACGCCGCCAAACATCGGGTGCCAAAACAGCACCGCGCACTCATGCTCTAGATAAGTCGGCTTGATGCTGAACGGCGGCGGGACAAAAGCCCAGGTATCCCCACCCTCTTGCCGCTGTAGTTCGTCGCGGAGAACTAGGTAGAGCGTGTCGCTCATGCTCTCGCCCCGGATCGACGCCACCCGCTGGAGGAGGCGGTGGGTGGATGATTGTACACAAAGAAGCTTTCGCTTCTGGCCTGCGCTGTGAGTGCGCCTTTCTTCTGAAATGATGTTCATGATGACACTATTATATGTCACCGAGAATCAGGGGTAAACAGTAAAAGATGTAGGATGTCCAAGTATTTATCTAGCTTTATAGCAAGCTAGAAAACTAGATGAACGGCGTTTCGGGCAAAGGCTCTCATTGTCGCGGGGACTCGGCCCGGTTCACGCGCGTATGTGTTGTAGGGATGTGACTGTTTCCGCATCCCGGAGGGGGTGGGTGTCGAAATCATCTTGACACGCACCCCTCGTTCTTGTCACTTATGAATGAGCGGAGCGAATGAATAAGGGACAACGAAAGAAGTCTCTTATATATCTAATCTAGATTAGATAATTAAATAAGTTTCAGGACGGGGGTAGCGTGTCAAGAACCGCATCCGGATCCGCTCTGACAGATTTCGGCTCGCGCCCGGATACCCAAACCCAATCGTCCTTGATAAGGCTGCGCTTCCTTTAAATCGCCATTTGAGGAAGCGGATGGCCCTTGGAATTTCTGATGCGCGGCGTCGGCGTGAAGTTCGGCGCACGACGCTCGCAGCTACGGGTGATGGTGATCGGATGATTTTTACCTTGAACTCAGGCTGGATCAGGCAGGCATGAAGAAAGCTTGTTTGATTATCGCCGCGATTACCCTGTCTGGATGCGCAATGTCCGTGCCTGCGAAGCTGGAGCGCGGCGCTGTTCATATCGAACGCACCGGCAAGACACCCAAAGAATACGCCGACTGCATGGTTGCAATCGATCCGGCCTACAGTCGTGCGGAGCCTAAAGGTGAGGGTGGTTTCCGGATTTATAGGACCCTTCCTGGCACCTATGGTGACGTGATGGACGTTCTCCCTGAAGGGGAGGGGAGCCGAGTGGAGTATTACTCTCAAAACCCGTGGAAGCGGGCGTGCCTGTAGAAAACTATCGTGAGGCGTGCGGCTGTCGCTGATCGGAAGGGCGGCGTTTGTAATGACGAGCGGCCTCCCGAGCCGAAGTGGGGTGGTCCCGCCCTCTGCCCTCCGAAAAAAGGAGGTCGCTAGTTTTCTAGCAATCTATCCCGGCGCTGTTCGCCCTACGTGTTCCATTGAGGCTCGCCCTATCGGAACATCTGTCACCGTCTAGATTCATGTTCCACATACATTGTCTTTGACTTTTGGAACATGATGTTCCACATAGTCATGGAGATTGTGGAACTGAAAGGGTGTCGGAATGGCGAAGGCTCACGGTGCAGTCATTGGATATGCACGGACCTCGACCGCCGATCAGGTCGCGGGGCTGGACGCTCAGATTGCCGAACTGGAAAGCATCGGGTGTTCGCGCATCTTCAGCGAACAGGTGTCGAGCATCGATGCTGACCGGCCCCAGCTGAAAGCCGCCCTGGACTATCTCCGGGACGGGGACACGTTCATAGTGACGAGGCCGGATCGCTTGGCCCGAAATACCGGCGAGTTGCTGAATATCGTTGAGGGCTTGGACCAGCGCGGCGTGGTGGTTCGCATCCTCTCTATGGACATCAACACCTCTACGCCTACCGGGAAACTTCTCCTGACTTTCATGGCGGGCATCGCGACGTTTGAGCGTGAGCTAATGCTGGAACGCCAGCGGGCCGGGATCGCCGCTGCAAAAGCTGCGGGGAAGTACAAGGGGCGTCAGCCTACCGCCCGGAATAAGGCCGATCAGGTGTTGGCGTTGAAGGCTGAGGGCGTAGGCCCCAGCGAGATCGCCAAGCGGCTGGGGATCGGGCGCACGTCAGTTCATCGGATTCTGGCGGCATAACTTCCACCCCTTGTGGTGCGCGGTGACGCTTCCTATTTCGACATCATGGTCGAGGTTTCGGCCAACGGAATAGTCGGAGCGTGTAAGGGGTCACCAACCGGACTACAGGTAAAAAACCCCCGCAGCGTTGGCCTAACGCATCCCCCGACTACCCTAAGGGACCGGGACGCGAGGTAGAGGAGACAGAATCTTGATTCTGTTGTTCGCTATCGAAGCCAGCCAGCCGAACGGGGCGATGTTCCGCATGGCTTTGGGATGCAACCTGCATCCTCTGGCTTCGTGGATCGGCGCTCTCGCGCGGTTGTTCTGATAGGGAAGGCCGTCATGGAGACATGGCGGCCTTTCTCTTATCCGGTTCGGTACGTCGCATTGATCGCGTCGGCAAACGGGTCGCCGCCCTTCGATGCACCCTTGGTCACGTCTCGGCTCTTCGCCGCCATCCCGAGCTTGATCAGGACGCCGCCTAGCGCCTGTGCATTCCGCCGATAGTTCTCTTCATCGATTGCCTGACCGGCCATCAGGCGGGCCGTGTCGCGGTCGCATAGGAAGGCGAGGGTGGCGGCGTTCCGGAGAAGAATGCCTTCCGATGGCTTTGGCGTCCGCGCCAGCTGATCCATCAGGTCGCCAGCGGTGCGTTTGAATACCCTAGCGGCCTGACTGCGGCCATCGGCTTTCCCGCCGTCGATTTCCAAGGTGAAAAGGGCGGTGATGTCGCGGTGTTCATTGCTGCTTTCAAACGAGTTCATAATGTGCCCTCCTTTCAGGGCTTGGGTTTTGCTGGGCCGGCGATGAGGGTGGGGATGGAGCGCGCCCTGTTTGTGGAACTGATCCCTCCCGGATTGAATCACGCCCCTGCATTCGGCCTTCTGACATCGACCCTGCATCGGCAGTTTATCTCCAATGGCGGGTACAGAGCCGGGCCTAACGGCGTCTGGAAGGGTTCACCTACATCCACGCCATCGGCATTCATGGCTGGGACAAGGTGGTGGGTGTGACGTACCCGTTCATCCTCCCGAGTGCGCCAGAACCTCCGGGCATCGCGGGGAATTGAGCGGTTCGCCTTTCCCTGTCGGAAAGCCAGGTACTCTCCAAGGTGTACGGCGCGCGTGGCTTCCTGTCGGGCGATGACTGATTGCCGGTAGGAGGCCAAAGCTCTTGTGTGCCGAAGGAGCAATTTCTGGACGGTTGTTTCGTCCAGAGGTCCAGAGAACGCCTTTCTGAGCGCGGCGTGCTGGGCTGCGTTCAGATGGCTTTGTACGCGGTCGAGAATGGTTTTGGCGGCTTGTGGGGGGAGTTCGCCCTCGGGGAGGGCTGAGGCGGCCTGTAGGGCCTCCCTGACGGCCTTCCGCATATAAACGATGCTCTTCGCCTGATCCGGTGCGAGGGACAGTGCAGCTACCGCGCTCCGGGCGATTTCATGCGCGTTGAAGTTCAGGCGCTGCATCCTGCTAATGGTTTGGGTGGTGGCTTCATAGGCGCGGCGGGCGAGGGGTTCGACCACGTTGCGGCGAAGCTCGGCCATGAGTTGTTCGACTTCGCCATTAGGATTCACCCGCGAGCGATGACGTTGCGCGAAGCCTTTCATAGCGAACGCAATGCCGCCGATAAGAGCGTACAGAAGGCCGTTGTTAAGGTCGCTATCGATACCCTGATGAAGCCCTTCATCGAAGCTAAGGATAGCGGCGATCCTTACTTCGTCATGCGCTGCTATCGCATGTGCAAGCTGATCAATATCAATCTCTTCAGAGATTTTTTTAAAGATAAGGTGAAGGGTGTCTTCGAACTCAGCCGTCAGCCTTGCGATTAGGATGTCGAGATCGTCCATCATCGCCCCCCGAACCCAAATGGGCAGCGGCTAGGGCGCATTTTGGAATGGCTTGCTTCTTTGCCCGACAGCATGTCCGGACGAGCGAAGGAAGATATACCTGACCGGAGAGCAGTATGAAGAGGGGCACCGCTAAGCTCGATGCGCTGCGTCTCCATTTTGGAGGTGACTTCTGTTCGCGGAAACACCACGACAACGAGGCGGTGGACTGTTTGATGAGCCTTCTGGCGGGCGATGTTGATCGCATCATCCACTAAACTCATTTTAGGCGCGCAAATGATAATGGTGACTTCGCTGCCTATTTCCACGACATCGATTCTTACCCACCCTTCCCGAAGCAATAGGTTCGGGTAGGCCCAATAGAATTCTTTCTGTTCTCGATGACCAATGTATCGGGCGTCCCACCCGGCTTTAAAGTTGATATCGTCGTGCGTTAATCCGAGCAGCTCAGGATCGCTTTGGAACGCCTTGGAGTGGTGGACGCCCTCAGTGTTAACGAGAAGGCCGCGTTCAGCGTTGAACCACCACGGATTGCGAAGTTTACGTTGGTCGAGGCCAAGGCCGATAAGGGGTACCATGACGCCTCCTAAGCCTTCACCAGCGCCCACCCGGAACCTGCATTGAGGTAGGGCTGGATCAGCTGGCGGACGTGGCGGGGGAGGGAGTCGAGGCTGGGGGCGCGGAAAACGCCCTGGCTCTCGCCTACTGCGTAGCTGATCAGGAGTTCAGGTGAGATCGGCTGATCGGCCTGCTGAATCAGGTGGGCGGCGAGTAGCGCGGTAGCAGTTTGGATTGCGGCGGGGACGCCATGAACCGAAGCGCCCGTTTCCAGGCGGATGCCGACGCGGGGGAATGACTGAGGCTGTTCGCTGTCGGCGGGGCGGCCTTTCCACGGTTGTGCCGCGAGCATGGCGCTGGCATCGCGAAGGGCGGACTTGTCATCGCTTCGTTCCGGTTGACGCTCCGGATCATCGAAACAAGCCCGCCGATCGCTCTCTGCACGGGCCGTCCAAGCGCGACCGTGCAGGGTGTTGGCTAAGATGCTGTCGGCGGCCTCAAGGCTGACGAGGCTTTCAGCGGCGGTCAGATCGTCATTGTAATATTCCATGTTTGTACCCTTGGGGCGGGGACGGATCGCGCTGAGAAACCACGATCCGTCCCTGCTTGGCGTCGCGCGTTGGGAAGCGACGCCCTTGTGGGGGCGGCCCTCTGCCTTTGCTGAGTTAGAGGGCCGCCCGTCATCGCCGCCGTGACGGCGATGTCACTGGATCGGTCAGACGTTCGTCAGACCTTTGAGACGAGCGGCGCAGCGGCCAGACTTCAGGGCGATGCCCGAGTACCACTCGATGCGAGTCCGGAAGGCGGGCTTGGCGTCGATTTCGCCAAGGTCGCGCGCACCGATGGGCGCTGTCTGGATCCCGTGCAGGCCGTCGATGTCAAACCGAACGGCATAGGCCGAACAGGTGTTGTCGTTCGTGCCTTGGGTTTCATCGGCGGTCAGGATTTCCGTGCCGCGCGTATCCAGTTCGATAGGCAGGATCGGGACGCCGTTATGGGCGATGACCGGGCGACCGAAGTTGGGAACCATGATCGTTTCGGGCGTGGTGCCGCCCGATGCCCGCAACAGATTTCGATAGGCGCGGATAACGGACTTGCGGGCGAAAATCGCGGACGGCTGGCCCTGAACGGCGTCAACCAGTTCATCCAGCATTGCCATCGTGATCGCGCCGCCGTTCGCACCAGCCTCGATGATCTGGTCGCCGGTCAGGCGTTTTTTGATGCCGTCGAACTCTTTGGGGTTCGTGTCAGCGTCGCCTTCGAAGAAGGTGCGCAACCACTTCAGGGTCAGCGCCTTCGCCTTCAGGGCGTCATAGACGGCGCGGGTGTCGTTGCCGCCGACCTGTTGGGCGATCAGGGCGACATCGAAGTCAGAGTCGCCGCCGAGAATGGTCAGGCGCTCGGTCTGCGGATTAATGACGCCGGTGCTTTCCGAGTAGCCCTCATTATACGTTCGGAACTCGACGCCGGGCAGTTCTTCCTCGACGTTGTAGGTGTAGGCGTTACCGGCGATGCTCTGGAAGGGCATCAGGGCCAGGACCGGGTTTTCGCGGGCGAATACCTCGACAATGCCGGATTGCAGAGGGTTAGGGTTGAGCTTGCTCCATTCGGATTGAGTCAGCACGTTTGTTCACTTTGATCCTTTCTCCCGCCTTTGGCGGGGGTGGTTTGTTGAGACGCGGGACGGTCAGGCTTTGCCGTAACCGGCTGCGATGCGGGCGTGTGCCGGAAGGCCGGTGTAGTCGGTCGATGGCGTCGTCAGGGCGGGACGTTTGGTGTCAGTCTCCGGGACACGAGGCGCTTTTTGAGTCTTCAGGACAGCGTTGATCCGGGAGAAGATTTGATGCTCCCGCGATCCCGAGGTGGGGAGCTTCGCCCTTTCACCCTCCGGGATCATATCTTCGAGTTGGGTGATCAAATCGCCCAGGTCGTCGTCGGAGATTGCCGTTCTAGTAGCTTCGCGGAGGCTCTTCAGTTCGGCGTCCAAGCGGGCAATGTCGGCGGTCAGGTCGATCTGGTTGGCTGCGTTTTCCTTGATGTCGTCAGTCACAGTATTTCCTCAGAGGGCCAGAAGCAGTTCCTGGCTTTCTTGTTTGCAGGTGATGAGGGCGCGGTAGGCGTCCTCGCGGGTGGCGTAGCCGTCCGGGTTGAGCGCCATCAGAGCATCGACCGGGGAAGACACGCCAAGCTCGGCGCGCTCTTTCAGATTGGCGAGAACTTCGGCCTCGGTGAGATTGTCCTGAAGCTCGGCAAAGTCAGCCCGAACCGTCGCGCCCTCGGGAATCATTCCGGGGCGGTGGGTGTTGACGACGCGCTTGATCGTTTCAAAAAGACGGCGCTCAAAGCCTCGCCATAGGGCGATGTCATCAAGGCGGGCTTCCTTCAGGTCGATACGTTGAGCTTCGCGGGCTGAACCGGATTCAGCCGTTTTGGACAGGTCCAGAACATCGGCGGTGCAATCGTTAGTCGCCGCCGTCGAGCGCATCAGAAACTCTAGCGCTTCGAGGATATCGGGAATGGGCGTGTTGGGGGCCGCGTAGGAAAACTCGCCATCCTTCGGAAGCAGGATCACCTTGTCGGGGCCGGTGGCGATTGGGTCGCCGATAGGAAGTCCCTTCGCGACAGCTTGGCCGTGGCTTTGCAGTTCGACCGCTCGCCACAGGTTCGTCAGGCCGACGTTGAGGGCTTTCTGTGCGCCAATGAGATCGTCGCCGCCCGGAAGGAAGAAATCGGCGTCGGGCAGACGGTCGAACAACGGGACAAAGGGTAGGACACCGTAAGGGTTCTGGTCGCCCGCATTGCCGGGGTTTGGCAACTTGTGGCCGTTGGCGTTGCGACGAACGAAGCCGTTCGCGGTCCAGTCTGAATAGGTCGTGTGCGCTGGGTTGTGGGCCGCGTGGGTCACGACAATCCGGGTGGGGTGCTCCGGGTCGTCCCATTCCGCATCGAGGATGTTCGGGGTCAGAACGCGGACCTGGAGGCCATGCGGTTCGGTCCAAACAACCTGTAGTGCGGTCGTTTTGTGCAACTTGGTCAGCTTGGACGCTCGCTTCATAACGGCGTCGATGTTGGCGTCCTGATAGAGGGTAGAGGCCGCCCTCTGATCCCAGCCTTCAAACGTGCGGACAGGCGGTGTCTGATAGGCCGTAGCGCGACGGCTTACGATCTTTTTGACGATGTTCACGTTAAAGACCCGGAATGACTCCGGGTTGGCGAAACGCTGCCTAATCAGGGCTAGGGTGGTTTCGTCCTGTTTGTCGTCAAAGAATGCTAAAGCTTCGGCGGCGCGAAGTTTTCGCGGCTCCGAGTTTCTAACCAAATCTAAGAACGACTTCCTTTCGTCGCTAAATCCCAGCATGAGATAAGTATATCACTATATGTTGCTATTGCGCAACACGATTTAGCGAGCAATCGTATGACTTCCTGTATTTAGCTTCTCGCTTATGAAGACTTCTACAGAGAGGTTATTGCGAGGGCTGCGCTCGGCGTATTGGTCGAACAGGTCGAACGCTTTTCTCATCGAGCGGCAGGAACCGGCGCATAGCGGGATCAACGCACCGCCGTTGAGCGCGCACATGGTCCGCGCTGCGGTGGTGTCGGTGCATCGGACACCGGGTAGCTCATAAGGGTTGAGAGTTATTTCCCGCGTCGCGAACATCGCCCAGGCGAGGGAGTAAACATGGTCATCATGCTTCCCGCGAGGATGGCCGAACTTCGGGATGGCTTCGTTTCCGACTGTCTCTTTGCCATCGTCGGTGATTTCGAAGCACTTCAGCTCTTCGATGAGGCGGGTGAAGCGTGGATCGATGTGAAGACGTCCTTCGGCGGCGGCGGTCGCTAACAGTGTGAACGCTTGGTACTGCACCTTTCGGCTGGGCGTGATCAGTTCCGTCCCATCCGCGAAAGCCTCTGCCTGCGCCCAATCATAAACGTCCTGCGCGCCGTAGGTTTCGAGGCCGCAGCGAGTCATCCCCCAATCGCGGTGATAGCGCTTCAGGTTGGCTTTGATGCCCGCCAAGCGCGAGAACATCACCACATCCGAGTCCAGCACGAAATAATGCTCTTCGTCGTCCACTACGGTCATTATGACAGCCGTCGTTACGGTTGCGTCGCCATGTTTCGATCCGCCGAAAGCTCGGTCTAACCCGCCGCTCACGACATAGCTCGCGCCCCCCGCCAAAGCCTTGGGGTCGGGAAGGTAGCTGTTCGCTGTACAGAGGGCGAGCGCGTCGCTGGCGATCAGGAGGCTGGACGCATCGCCCCAGCGGTTGAAGTGGAACAATGCGAAGCGCTGGGGAAGCATCCGACGCGACGCGGCCCGCAGCCTTGCGCGATCAATCCACGGTGGGCTGTTGGCGCAAGCGTCGTCCAGGTCGCTATATTGAATGTGCGAGAAGAACAGGCTGGGGTCATCCCCGGCGAGGTGGGATTGGTAGAGCGCATAGAGCGGCGACGACATCGGTCCCACGGTCGAGTCGATCAGCAACATCGAGCCCTCGGTGTCGATCAGAGAGCCAGTCAGGGCTTCAAGTACGCCATCGCTCTTTGCAGCATGAAGCTCGCTGATTTGCGCCGCCGTCAGCTTTTTCCCCCACAAAGCGGAGGGGTTAGCGCTGAAGGCTTGGATCACAGATGATGTGGCCGGAAAACGGATGGCGTCCATGCCCACGTCGATGCTTCCCGCGTCCGTCAGCCGTTTTAGAAAGGGTGTGTTTTCGAAGGCGTCCCGCAACATCCGAAAGGCGGTATCGACCACCTGCTTTTCGGAGTTCGCGACGATGGCTACGTTTTCGGTGCGGCGCGTGAGAAAACGCCACAGGATGATCATGATGCTTGTGGCGGTTTTTCCGTGGCGTCGCGGCCATGAGAAGACGACGGTCGAGAAGTCGCCGTCTAGTGCCTGAACGATCTCGGATCGCTCCCGAGGGCCGGGGACGAAGGGGGTGAAGCCACCCTTGGAGCATCGAACTACAGGCTTTACGTCTTCGAGGAAGTTGAAGAAGCCGTCAGAGCCGCCTTTCCATCGCTCAACCATATCAGAGAAAGTCATGTGATAATAATATCACATAACGTCTATCTAATCAGCTAGATTTTAGGTGGTCGAGATCAAGTTTATCGAAACTAACTCGGCTAATCGCCTTGTAAGTATGTTCGATGTCCATTCGACCAAGGTAATGCTCATCCATCCCTGACTGAGCATGGCCGAGAATTTGGTTTTGATACTGCGTGGGTACTCCGCAGATAGCCATCTGCGTCTTCCATGTATGCCGGAAGCTGTAGAGTGTAGGCTTCGGGCGGCGCATGGTGATCGCAGGAATCTGCTTCTCATTCAGACTCCTGATCCACGAGGCTGATGAGTAGAGCTTGCGTCCGTCCCCTGAGAGTTTCCATCCTGGGAACAAGCGCTCATCGCCAGCATCTTTGCGGCGCTGCACGTAGCTCAGGAAACCCAGGTCGATAAGTTGGGGATGGATTGGAATGTTTCGACGGGCGTTTTCGGTTTTGTGAGATACCACGAAGTCGCGTTCGTCCTCGGGGTCTTCAGGATCGTATTCGGTCAGGATTGAAATGTAGGGATGCGGCCCGTCGCTTTTGATATCTGCGACGGCCAGCTGGGCTACTTCGCTTGGACGAGCCCCGGAGAAAAGCAAAACTAGCGGAGCCCACTTCCTGTGATCGTCAAACGTGTATTTGCCGGGGGTGTTAGGGCGCTGCTCCGATAGGCATCCGGTGAAGAGTGGTAGGCGGAAGAAGGCATTTAGCTCCGCGACGGTGAATGGGTTCCGCGTTCGCTTCCCTTTCGCCTTGGTCGCCCCGCTGATCCGAATGCCGGTGCACGGGTTCGTCGCGATCGCCTCTAGCTCTAGCGCATGGTTAAAGACCCACCGGATGATTGAGAAATAGCCGTCTCGCGCCGTGTTCGGAGATATGGAGCGGTAAGGCGTCTCACGCGCGTCATTCGCTTTGATTGCGTCTTTCAACGAAAGGTCCGGGAAGCGCATAGCCATCCGGTCCGGCATAAACTGAATATCGTTCATGAAGTCCCGGACCTTACGGCGATCGATTTTGTAGATCGGCACTGCACCTACGTAGTCATCGAATAGCTTGGCGACAGTCGTGACCTTGTGTTCCCAGCTGTCTCCCTTGGGGTGCTGGCGCATGGCTGCCTGAGCCAGTTTTTTGAACGTCCAGTGCGCTTCTTTGCGTAGGGGGATTGCGGAGCCCGATGGGCTGGCATGGGCGAAGGCGGGCATAGTCGGTACTGCTTTGCCGCTGGCGAAATCAACGCGCGCGCCTATCGCTCCAACCTCGGCGTCGAACAGTGCGCCCGCAATCCTGTTGAGGTTCGTTTCGTCGGCGCTGAGGCCGAACTCTCTAGCTTTAGCCTCAGCTTCGATTTGAAGCACAGGGGCAAGCTCACGTCTTAGGTGTTCGCGCGTGTTTAGCCCGCCGATTGGATCATTGAGCGCGCTTACCTGCTGAGCGGCCCACTCGTCCTTTTCTTGTCGCACATCGTCCGGGTCAGACAGGCGGTCTCTCTGAGTGGCTGTCATGCTGCGTTCAAAGGCGGATTTCGCTATGTGAGCGAGAAGCGCCGGGGTCAGGGCTGTGCGCTCCGCAGCTTCGTCGGTAGCGGGATGCTCGACGTGAAAAAGCTCGTCTAGCTTCCGCAATGCCACCTGTTGTCGGGCCTCAACCAATGTCCTGACGCCCAGCGACACTTGAAACGTATCGCGCCCTCTAAAAACCGGGTTTGAACGAAGGTCAGCGGGGACGCGACGCCGGTAGTTATAGACGCCGTTACGAAGGATCAGATGGGAGGGTACGCGAGCCATTTCGCGAAGAATTGTGTGACAAATTGTGTGACAGCGCAATCGCAAAAGCCACGGTAAACAAAAAGCTTTTTACAACAGGCCTAAAGATGTCACACAGCGGAGTATCCCTCCGTCTCCGCCAGACCTTCCCCCTCAAGAATGACGAAATCAGCTGCGGCCGTCTTTGGGGCGGCGGTCTTGGAGTCGGCGGGGCGGCGCACAGGTACGCCGTGCTGGCGCAGGATGCGCCGGGCGACTTCGGGCGCGCCGACCATGGGCAGCGGTTGCCCAAAATGCTCGCGCCATAGTTTGTCGAGGCGAACTTCTTCGGAAGTAAGCAGGCGACCCATCGGCGTATCCTCATCAAGCATAGCCGCACTTGTAAGCGGTTCGAGCCGGGGCGAACGCAAACTCATGTAACGCCGGGGCATGAGGCGAGCAGGGGCGGGACCGAATAAATCGAGGCTCTGCTTCCCTAAGGTGATCTTGGCGCCGCGCGGCGCGCGGGTTAGGCGTGAGCCTCAACCTTCTCAACGGGAGAGACGCACATGGCCGATCTGGCCCTCGCCACCGACAAGATCCGCGCCGCCGTCGGCGAAAACTCGGGTCTGGGCAAGACCGTGAAGCTGGACTTCGGCGATGACGGCAAGATCTTCATCGACGGCGCTTCGGCTCCGAACACCGTCAGCAACGACGACAAGCCGGCTGACGCCACCGTCTCGATCAAGTGGGATGACTTTGTCGCCTTGGCGGAAGGTCGCCTCGACCCGATGATGGCCTTCATGCAGGGCAAGCTGAAGATCGCCGGCGACATGATGATCGCCCAGAAGCTGGCGCCGCTGCTCAAGGGCTGATGGCGGGCTCAGGCCTGATGTGCAACGGCGCGGCTCCGAGGGGGCCGCGCCGTTTTCATTTGGCTTGGTTTTTATGCCTGCTTGTCAGGCGGGGGCTTGTGGTGGTGGTGCACCGACGGTGAGCTGAAGTCGCCATCGACGATGTCGCCCAGATAGAGGTTCGAGCTGGATTTCCTGGGCGGGGCGGGCGGGCGTCCAAACAGCCAGTCCATGATCCCGCGCTTGCCCGCGCGGGGATGTTCGGGGGACGGGGGGTGTTGCGGAGTCATCATGACGGACTCTCCTGTGGCCATAAATTAAAACCCTTCTGGAGAGGCGCTGTTCCTCCGGCGCCGCTGTCCTGCTGGGCATTATTTTGTAGGCCAAGGCCGCCTTCCTACTGAGGCCGGCCGCAACGTTCAGAGGCGGAATAAGACGGGGCCGGCCATCCGGCAGGGGGAACCGCCCGTGCATCGCCCGCATTTCAACCAGGTGGCGAGCAGCGACATCAAAGATGGGGGCGAGGCGGCTTCATGGGCAGCATGCAGCAGACGACGGCCGCCGCTGTCGGCGATCTGGAACGTTATCAGCAGACGCGCAGCGTATTGCCGGCACTCGCTGCATCTCTGACGGATGAGGACCTTCAGGCTCAGTCGATGGCTGAGGCCAGTCCTGGCAAATGGCATCTCGGCCATGTGAGCTGGTTCTTCGAGACAATGCTGCTGCACGGGCCCGGCTATCAGCCGATCAATCCGCAGCTGGGGCGGGTATTCAACTCCTATTACGAAGCTTTGGGCGAGCGGATCGCTCGTTCTGACCGCGGGCTGATCACACGTCCCTCCCGGGCCGAAGTGATGGCTTACCGGGAAGAGGTCGATCGGCGAATGGGGGCGCGACTCGCCGACGCCTCGGCGCCGTTTGGTGAGCTGGAGCGATATCTCTTTGAGCTGGGCCTGAACCACGAGCAACAGCATCAGGAGCTCTTCCTGATGGATATCCTGCACCTGATGTCGCACTCGCCGCTGGACCCGGCCGCCTATGAACAGGAGCCACGCTTCGCGACCTTGCAGGCTCCACGTGGCGGATGGCAGGCCTTTGAGGGCGGGCTGGTCGAGATCGGCGACGCCGCCGAGAGTTTCGCTTTCGACAATGAGCGGCCCGCTCACCGTGTATGGCTGGAACCATTCGATCTGGCCGCCGACCTGACCACCAATGGCGAATGGCTGGCCTTCATGGACGATGGCGGCTACGCGCGGCCCGATCTCTGGCTGAGCGACGGCTGGGCGACGGTTCAGGACCGAGGCTGGACCGCGCCTCTTTACTGGAGGCGCGAGCAAGACGGCGGATGGACGGTGATGACGCTGGCGGGCCGCCGGCCGGTCGATCCGTCGGCGCCGGTGCGTCACGTTAGCTTCTATGAGGCGGACGCTTTCGCGCGGTGGTCCGGGCGACGGCTGCCGACCGAGGCGGAGTGGGAGCATGCGGCCTGCAGCCGTCCCGAGGCCTTTTCCAACCTGGAGACAGAGGTGTGGCAATGGACCGCCACCGCCTATGGGCCTTACCCCGGTTTTCGGCCGACCGAGGGGACCGCGGCTGAGTACAACGGCAAGTTCATGGCCAATCAGATGGTGCTGCGTGGCGGCGCCTTCGCCACGGCGCCGGGCCACGCGCGGCCGACCTATCGCAACTTCTTTTACCCAGACCAGCGGTGGGCCTTCACCGGCGTGCGGCTGGCATCTGATTCTCGCGTGGCGACGCGGCGCGGCGAGGGGGACGACGAGCATGAAGCGTTTCGTCGCGATCTGGTCGCAGGCCTGGCGGCGCGTCCCAAGAGTCTGCCGCCCAAATGGTTCTATGATGCGCGAGGGTCGGACCTTTTCGAGGCGATCACGCGCCTGCCCGAATACTATCCAACCCGCCAGGAGGCGGCGCTGCTGCGGCGCGTCGCTCCGCAGTGGGCGGGGCGGTTCGGCGCCGGCGCCGTCCTGGTCGAACTCGGCTCGGGCGCCAGCGAGAAGACCCGGATCGTGCTGGACGCCGCCCCAGATCTAGCGGCCTACATCCCGATCGACATCAGCCCCACGGCGCTGGAGGATGCGGCCGCGCGATTGAGGCAGGCCTATCCCGCGCTGAAGGTTCTGCCGCTTGTCGGCGATTTCGAGCATCTCGGCGTCCTGCCGCCCGAAGCCGGCCTGGGGCGGCGCGTCGGCTTTTTCCCAGGCTCGACCATAGGCAATCTGACGCCTGAAACCGCCGAGCGCCTGCTGCGCGGCGCGCGCGACATGCTGGGGCCGGACGCCCAGTTCATCCTGGGCGTAGATCTGATCAAGGAGCCGTCTATCCTCGTCCCCGCCTATGATGATGCGCAAGGCGTGACCGCCCGCTTCAACCTAAACGTACTGGCGCGGGCCAACCGCGATCTAGGAACAGACTTTGACCTGGACGGCTTCGCCCATCGGGCGGTGTGGAACGAGGCCGAGGCGCGCATGGAGATGCATCTGGAGGCGCTGCGTCCCATGACGGTGCGACTGGACAAGCTGGTCTTCCGCTTTGCTCAGGGCGAAACGATTCACACCGAAAGCTCGCGCAAGTTCGATGAAGCTCGAGTGCGGGCCCTAGCTGAGGCGGCGGGCTGGCGCGTCGAAGCGTTTGAGGTCAGCGATGCGCCTCGCGTGGCTCTGGCGCTGCTGGCCAGCTAGTCACGGGGCGCGACGAGCACAAAGAAAAACGGCGAGGTTTCCCGCGCCGTCGTTTGAGTTCTGAACCTTTATCGTTGAATCAGCGCTTCGGCGTCGCCGGATCCTGAGCGGCTTTGTTGCGGGCCCCATGAGAGGCTTCGCCGCCCTTCCGCCCAGCTTGGGCTGCTAGGGAGCGATCCTGAGAGAAGCTGCGCTTCTCGCTGGGGACGCTGGCGCCGCCCTTGCGGGCGATTTCGCGCTGACGTTCCGGGTCCATGGAGGCGAAGCCTCGCTTGGAAACACCGGAGCCGCGAGTGGGCTGACCTTCGGCCATTTCGGATGTTCCTTTCGTAGACGGTGGCGCTTGCGAGAGAGAACCCGACCCCGGCGCGGAGGTTCCGCGAAAGGTTTAAAACCCCGTTCGACGGCGAGCGGACGCACACCGAGGTCAAAGGAACCCTGCGGATTCCGGCGGGTTCATCGAAGCTCGGAGTGCAGCATTCAGGAGCTCAGTTCATGTCCATGTCCAACGACCCTCTAGCCAATACCGACGGCGCGCCCTCGCCGGAGGACATCACTGAAGAGCGTTCAACTCTTGGCGATCGTCTTCAGGGAACCGCCGACGAGATTCTGGCCGCAGGCGCACGGCCGCGGCCCCTGCGTCAGGCTGTGCGGGAGGACGCGACGGAGGTGCGAGAGTGGGCGCGCCGCCACGGTGCGGAGGCTTGCGATGCGATTCGCGACGAACCGATGCGCATGACGCTCTATGCGCTCGGGATCGGCGTTCTGATCGGCCTCCTGGCCGCGCGATAGGCGGTCAGGCTGGGCCGGATGCAGGCCGCGCCATCGGCGCCGCCTGCATCGCCCGGTCGGACACAAACGGATTGCTGCGCCGCTCGGCCCCGAAGGTTGAATGCGGCCCGTGGCCCGGGACGAAGGTCACGTCGTCGCCGAGGGGCCACAGCTTGGTGGTGATGGCCGTCAGCAGGGCCTGGTGATCACTGCGCGGGAAATCAGTGCGCCCGACCGAACCCTGGAACAGGACGTCGCCGACCTGGGCGAAGCGGGCCTGACGGTTGAAGAAGATCACATGGCCGGGCGTGTGGCCGGGACAGTGGAAGACTTCCCAGGTCGTTTCCCCCAGCGTCAGCACGTCGCCGTCGGCCAGCCAGCACGTAGGGGTGAAGGTCCGGGCCTCGGGCAGGCCGTATTTCTGTCCCTGGGTGGGAATTAGGTCGATCCAGAACTGGTCCTCAAGGTGCGGGCCGACGATGTCGAGGCCGGTCTTCTCCTGCATTTCGGCGGCGGCGCCGGCGTGGTCCAGGTGGCCGTGGGTGATCCAGATGGCGTCAAGCGTCAGTCCGCGGCGCGCAACCTCGCCCAGAATGGCGTCGACCGAGCCGCCGGGATCGATGACGGCGGCCTTCTTCGTCTGCGTGCACCAGACGGTGGTGCAGTTCTGCTGAAGCGGGGTGACGGGCGTGACGAAGACGCCGATGGGGGCTGCTGAAGCGGCTGACGACTGGCTCATGCGTCATCAGATAGCGGCCCGATGACCACAAAGGAACCGCGTTGCGTTGACGTTTCAGCCCCTTCTCGACATAAGGGCGGGCTCCGAGGCGCCGCTCCCGAAAGGGGCGGCCCTGTTGCTTTATCCACCGCGCGCCTTTGCGGCGTCGCCACAGAGCGTCAGATATCCGACCATGCAAGTCGTCGAAAAGTCGAACGAAGGCCTCAGCCGCGTGATTGCGGTGACCATTCCCGTCGCCGAGCTGAATGAAAAGCTCGAAGCCCGCATCAAGGAAGTGGCCCCCCAGATGAAGCTGAAAGGCTTCCGTCCGGGCAAGGTGCCGGCCTCGTACGTCAAGAAGACCTTCGGCCGTGACTTCATGGGCGAAATCATCAACGCCTCGCTGAACGAGACCAGCCAGGGCGCTCTGGAAGAGCTGAAGCTGCGTCCGGCCGCGCCGGCCGAGATGAACCTGACCTCCGACATGGACAAGGTCATCGCCGGTCAGGAAGACCTGGCCTATGAAATGTCGCTGGAAGTCATGCCGGAATTCACCCCGGTCGACCCCAAGACCCTGAAGCTGACCCGCCCGACCTATGAGGCCTCGGAAGAGGACCTGGACGAGGCGCTCAAGGAACTGGCCTCGCAGGCCAAGTCCTACGAGGACAAGAAGGGCAAGACGGTCAAGGCCGCCGACGGCGACCAACTGACCATCGACTTCGTCGGCAAGATCGACGGCGAAGCCTTCGACGGCGGCGCCGCCACCGACGCTGACCTGGTGATCGGCTCGGGCCGCTTCATCCCCGGCTTCGAAGAGCAGCTGAAGGGCGCCAAGGTCGGTGAAGAAAAGACCATCGAAGTGACCTTCCCGGAAGACTACCAGGCCAAGCACCTGGCCGGTAAGGCCGCGACCTTCGACGTCACCGTCAAGGCCATCAAGGCCGAGGTCGAGTCCAAGATCGACGACGAGTTCGCCACGCGCATCGGCCTGGAGTCGCTGGACCAGCTGAAGGAACTGCTGAAGTCCAACCTGAACCAGCAGTACGCCGGCGCAACCCGCTTCAAGCTGAAGCGCGCCCTGCTGGACGTGCTGGATGAAGGCCACGACTTCGCCCTGCCGCCGAAGATGGTCGATGCCGAGTTCGAAGGCATCTGGGCCCAGGTGTCGGCTGACAAGGACGCCGGCCAGCTGCCGGAAGACGACGCCAAGAAGTCGGAAGACGAACTGAAGGCCGAGTACAAGAAGATCGCCGAGCGCCGCGTGCGCCTGGGCCTGGTCCTGGCTGAAATCGGCCGCGCCAACAACGTCGGCGTGACGGATCAGGAACTGTCGAACGCCATCATGGCCGAAGCCCGCAACTACCCGGGCCAGGAGAAGATGGTTCTGGACTTCTACCGCCAGAACCCGAACGCCGCCGCCCAGCTGCGCGCGCCGATCTATGAAGAGAAGGTCGTCGACCTGATCGTCTCGGTCGCCGAAGTGAAGGACGAAGCCATCAGCAAGGAAGAGCTGATGAAGGAAGAAGACGAGGCGTAAGCCTCTCTTCCTCGCCGATACTGAATGAGGGGCGGTCCGCATGGGCCGCCCCTCTTCTCATATCTGAGTGGTGGCGATAGGGTATCGACGTTTGGTCAGTTTTCGTTGTGGAGACGACTATGCTGAGCCTCGCGGCGCTGATGTTGTCAGGTCTGATATCCAACACTCCGGTGCAGGCCGCTGGTCTGCCGCCGGTGCAAGACGACCCCGTCCGGGTCGAGGATGTCGTCGTATCCGGCCGACGTTTGCAGGACGAGGCTGAGGCCTTCGTTGCGGAACTGGCGGCGCCGCCGCCCAAGCGCGGTCTGGCGCGATGGCGCGGGCCGGTCTGTATCGGCGTCGCCAACCTGTCCGAAAGCATTGCGCGCCCGTTGATCGATCACATCGCCACCGTGGCGAGCACCTATGACGTCCGCATACGAGAGCCCGGTTGTGCGCCCAACGTCATCATTGTCTTTACGGATGACGCCCCCGGAATGGCTCGAGGACTCGTGGCCCGTGACGCCGAAGCGTTCCGCGTGCGCTGGAGCAGTCAACTGGACCGCGGCCAGAAAGCGCGGGACGCCTTCCAGAACGGCGACTGGCCGGTACGCTGGTGGCACGTCAGCATGCCGGTCATCGGCACATCAGGGCAGCGGGCCATCCGGATGCCCGGCGACACCGGCCCGATTTCCGTCCCGGGCGAGGGATTGGCGAACAAGGGCCGCCCCATCACGGACGTGTTGAGCAAGGTGATCGTCATCGTCGATATCGCCAAGGTCGAGGGTGCCGAGCTCCCGCTGCTGGGGGACTATCTGGCGATGGTGGCCCTGGCGCAGGTTGATCCCGAGGGCGGCACGGGTCGGTTCGATACAGTGCTGAATCTTTTCCATGAAACGGGCAGGGACGAGGGTCTGTCGGGCTGGGACAAGGCCTACCTCGCTTCGCTATACGGGGCGTTTCCGGAGCGCATCGACCGATACAATCATGCCTCTTCGATCGTGCGCGACCTGCGACGGGCGGAGCGCAGCGCGCAGCGCCAGTAAAGTCGCGCGCGAGGGAGCCTTGCGCCGGCGGGCCAGCGACGCGATATCGTAGAAGACAGGCGCGCGTTCTATGAGTCGTGCGACCCTCCTGAATTCGAGAAGGCCTTCATGCGCGATCCGATCGACTACATCTCCAACAACCTGGTGCCGATGGTGGTGGAGCAATCCAGCCGCGGCGAGCGCTCCTTCGACATTTTCTCGCGCTTGCTGCGCGAGCGGATCATCTTCCTGACCGGGCCGTTCGAGGACGGCATGGCCTCGCTGATCTGCGCCCAGCTGCTGTTCCTGGAATCGGAGAACCCGAAGAAGGAGATCAGCATGTACATCAACAGCCCCGGCGGTCAGGTGACCTCGGCGCTCGCGATCTACGACACCATGCAATACATCAAGTCGCCGGTATCGACCGTGGTCATGGGCATGGCCGCCTCGGCCGGCTCGCTGATCCTGACGGCCGGCGAAGCGGGCCAGCGCGTCGCCCTGCCGAACGCGCGGGTCATGGTGCACCAGCCGTCGGGCGGCTTCCGCGGCACGGCCTCGGACATCGAGCGCCACGCCGAGGACATCATCGCCACCAAGCGCCGCCTCAACGAAATCTACGTCCAGCACACCGGCCGCACCTATGAAGAGGTCGAGCGCACCCTGGACCGCGACCACTTCATGACGGCCGAGGAAGCCAAGGCCTGGGGCATCGTCGACCACGTCTATGACAAGCGCACCCAGGCCGACGACGACGGCGTCAAGGCTCCCTAAACCTTAGATGGCTTTCGGCTGCGACAATTTGCGAGGCGGGATTCGGCGACGGATCCCGCCTCGAATCATGTTTGAGACTCGGTATCAGCGGGAGGGGGACGCATGGCGACGCAGTGGAGAGACGACGGATTTCGATATGGCGCCGTCACGCGCGCCCTGCATTGGGCGATGGCCCTGCTGCTGGCGTGGCAGTTCACGGGCATGGCGATCAAGCTGATCGTCGGCAAGGCGCCGATCACCGCCTTCTGGGTCGGCACGCACAAGGGGATCGGCGTCATCCTGCTGAGCCTGATCGTGCTGCGCGCGCTGTGGGGGCTCTACAACATGAAGACGCGTCCGGCGCATGGCGGCGGCTTCTGGGGACGGGCCGCCAAGGTCGGGCATCTGGCGCTCTACGCCCTGATGCTGATCGTGCCGGCGCTGGCCCTGCTGCGGCAGTATGGGTCGGGCAAGCCGCTGGATGTGTTCGGCGTGCGCCTGATTGACGGGGGCTGGGCTGAGGTTCCGTGGATGACAGCCCCGGCCAACGCCGCCCACGGCCTGCTGGCCTGGGTGCTGCTGGCCGCGATTGCGGGCCATATCCTGATGGTGCTGGTCCACCGCTTCATCTGGAAGGATGACACGACCCAACGGATGCTCGGTTAGCGATCATGGACGGCCAGTGAAGACGCGGTAGCCCTTTTCGGCGGCCGCCGCGATCATCTCGGCGTCGCCCGAGGTGTCGCCATAGGCGGCGGCCAACGTCATGTCGTCGCCGTAGACGGCGCGCAGGCGGCTCATCTTCTCTTCGCCCCGGCAGTTGCCGCCGAGAAAGCTGCCGGCCACGCGATCCTGGGCGTCGAAGGCCAACCGTGTGCCGATCAGGTTCTCGGCGCCCAGCCTGCGGGCGAAGGGGGCGACGGTTGTCTCAGGCGAGGCGGTGACGATGACCCGGTGCGCGCCGCGACGCCCCCAGTCCTCCCAGGTCGCCAGCGCGTCCGGCCGCATGAAGCGCGGCCAGATTTCTGCGGCGAAGCGTTCGGCGTCCGCCTCCAGCGCCTTGCGGTCGGCGCCCATCAGGAACTCGCGCACCGAGGCGACCTTGATCCGGCCCCGGTCGCGGTCGCCCAGGTAGGCGAAGACCGCCGGGATCATCTGCGCCAGACCGATCAGCCAGCGCACCGGCCCGGCCCGCCACTTCAGGAAGCTGGTGAAGCTGTCGCGAATCGTCAGGGTGCCGTCGAAATCGAAGGCGACGATGGGTTGTCCGGGGGCAGGGGACTGGTGAAAGGCTTTTCCGCTTCCCATGTCAGACATTAGCCGTGATCCCCATATTATCTGTCCTGTCCGTTCCCCGAAGCGCGTTGCCGCGCCGCAACGGGGTTGTGGCGGAACGTGTGATGGGTGATTGTCATTTTTTGAAGACCTTCGATGATAGATTCCCTGGATCGATCGCGAAGGAAGCGCTTTTCGTCTCAATGTCGGGGCGGATCGCGGATAGTGAGAAGGGTCTATGACCAAAGCCGCCGGCACAGACGCCAAAAGCACGCTCTACTGCTCGTTCTGCGGCAAGAGCCAGCACGAAGTCCGCAAACTGATCGCCGGACCGACCGTCTTCATCTGCGATGAATGCGTCGAACTGTGCATGGACATCATCCGCGAAGAGCACAAGATCGCCTTCAAGACCTCCAAGGACGGCGTGCCTACGCCCAAGGAGATCCGCGACGTCCTAGACGATTATGTGATCGGTCAGAGCCACGCCAAGAAGGTGCTGAGCGTCGCCGTTCACAACCACTACAAGCGCCTGAACCACGCGACGAAGAACAACGACGTCGAACTGGCCAAGTCGAACATCATGCTGATCGGGCCGACCGGCTCGGGCAAGACGCTGCTGGCCCAGACGCTGGCGCGCATCATCGACGTGCCGTTCACCATGGCCGACGCCACGACCCTGACCGAAGCCGGTTATGTCGGTGAAGACGTCGAGAACATCATCCTGAAGCTGCTGCAGGCGTCGGACTACAACGTCGAGCGCGCCCAGCGCGGCATCGTCTACATCGACGAGATTGATAAGATTTCGCGTAAGTCGGACAACCCGTCGATCACCCGCGACGTGTCGGGCGAAGGCGTGCAGCAAGCCCTGCTGAAGATCATGGAAGGCACCGTCGCCTCCGTGCCGCCGCAAGGCGGGCGCAAGCATCCGCAGCAGGAGTTCCTGCAGGTCGACACCGCCAACATCCTGTTCATCGTCGGCGGCGCCTTCGCCGGCCTGGAGAAGGTGATCTCGGCGCGCGGCGAGGGGGCCTCGATCGGCTTCGGCGCCAAGGTCAAGGAGATCGACGAGCGTCGCACCGGCGAAATCCTCAAGCAGGTCGAGCCTGACGACCTGATGCGCTTCGGCCTGATCCCTGAGTTCATCGGTCGTCTGCCTGTTCTGGCGACGCTGGAGGACCTCGACGAGGCGGCGCTGATCACCATCCTGACCGAGCCGAAGAACGCCCTGGTCAAGCAGTACAAGCGCCTGTTCGAGATGGAGAACGTGACGCTGACCTTCACCGACGACGCCCTGTCGGCGGTGGCCAAGAAGGCGATCACCCGCAAGACGGGCGCCCGCGGCCTGCGCTCCATTCTGGAGGGCGTGCTGCTGGAGACCATGTTCGAGTTGCCCACCTATGAGGGCGTCGAAGAGGTCGTGGTCAACGCCGAGGTGATCGAGGGCAAGGCTCAGCCGCTGTTGATCTATTCGGAAACCAAGAAGAAGACGGCCGACGGCGCCGCCTGACGCCGAGGCCTGATCTCAGTGAAAAAGGGGCGGCTCGCCACGGGCCGCCCCTTCATCGTTTCAGGGCGTGTCGAGAGCCGGCCTGAAATCACACGCTTTTTCACGCTTCTGTGGGCCGCCGGCCCGCCACGCTTGAACCGCGTCCAGACAGAACCACATACTCACACGAAAGCCGCTGAAAACAGCGGGTCGAGTCGGGAAGAAGAGGCAGTAGCGCCAAATCAGACCGGTTCGGCGGGCCGGAGATTCACGAAGGCCCCGGAAAGTACGCATCATGACCGAGAGCAAAATCCTCCCTGTCCTGCCGTTGAGAGACATCGTCGTCTTTCCGCACATGGTCGTGCCGCTGTTTGTCGGGCGCGAGAAGTCCGTGCGCGCCCTCGACGAGATCATGAAGGGCGAGAAGCAGATCCTGCTCGCCACCCAGATGAACTCGGTCGACGACGACCCGGCGACGGACGCCATCTATCCGACCGGCGTGCTGGCGACGGTGCTGCAACTGCTGAAGCTGCCGGATGGCACCGTGAAGGTGCTGGTCGAGGGCAAATCGCGCGCGCGCCTGACCCGTTTCACCGACCGTGAGGACTACTACGAAGCCGAGGCCGTCGAGATCGACGACGAAGCCGGCGATCCGTCGCAGAGCGAAGCCCTGCTGCGCGCCGTGATCGAGCAGTTCGAAAACTATGTGAAGCTCAACAAGAAGGTCCCGCCCGAGGCCCTCAGCGCTATTCCCCAGATCACCGATCCGTCCAAGCTGGCGGACTCGGTCGCCGCCCATCTGTCGGTCAAGATCGCCGACAAGCAGGCCTTGCTCGAAACCGTCGTCATCCCGGCGCGGCTGGAGAAGGTCTACGGCATGATGGAAGGCGAGATCAGCGTCCTTCAGGTCGAGAAGAAAATCCGCAGCCGCGTGAAGCGGCAGATGGAGAAGACCCAGCGCGAATATTATCTGAACGAGCAGATGAAGGCGATCCAGCGCGAGCTGGGCGAGACCGACGACGCGCGTGACGAGCTGCTGGAGCTGGAAAAGCGCATCAAGAAGACGCGCCTGTCCAAGGAGGCCCGCACCAAGGCCGAGGCGGAGCTGAAGAAGCTGCGCAACATGTCGCCGATGTCGGCGGAATCGACCGTGGTGCGGAACTACCTCGACTGGCTGCTGTCGATCCCGTGGTCCAAGACCCGGCCCAAGCCCATCGACCTGCAGAAGGCCGAGGACATCCTCGAAGAGGATCACTACGGCCTGGAGAAGGTCAAGGAACGGATCATCGAGTATCTGGCCGTCCAGGCGCGCACCGGCAGCCTGAAGGGGCCGATCCTGTGCCTCGTCGGCCCTCCCGGCGTCGGCAAGACCTCGCTGGCCCAGTCCATCGCCAAGGCGACGGGGCGTGAATACGTCCGTATGTCGCTGGGCGGCGTGCGCGACGAGGCCGAGATCCGCGGCCACCGCCGGACCTACATCGGCTCCATGCCCGGCAAGATCATCCAGTCGATGAAGAAGGCTAAGACCACCAACGCCTTCGTCCTGCTGGACGAGATCGACAAGCTGGGCGCCGACTGGCGCGGCGACCCGTCCTCGGCGCTGCTGGAAGTGCTGGACCCGGCCCAGAACTCGACCTTCGGCGACCACTATCTGGAGGTCGACTACGACCTGTCGCCGGTGATGTTCGTCACCACGGCCAACAGCCTGAACATGCCCCAGCCCCTGCTGGACCGCATGGAGATCATCCGGGTCTCCGGCTACACCGAGGATGAGAAGGTCGAGATCGCCCGTCGCCACGTCCTGCCCAAGCAGCTCAAGGACCACGGCCTGAAGGAGGGCGAGCTGATCGTCCCCGACGAGACGATCCGCGACCTGATCCGCTACTACACGCGCGAAGCGGGCGTGCGTTCGCTGGAACGCGCCCTGGGCGGACTGGCCCGCAAGGCGGTGCGCGAGATGGCCAAGACCAACGCCGCCTCGATCACCGTTGATGCGGCCAAGCTGGCCGAATACGCGGGCGTGAAGAAGTTCCGCTATGGCGAGACGGACGCGGAAGATCAGGTCGGCATCGTCACCGGCCTGGCCTGGACCGAGTTCGGGGGCGACATCCTGACCATCGA
Source organism: Brevundimonas guildfordensis (assembly GCF_014836405.1). GTDB lineage: Bacteria > Pseudomonadota > Alphaproteobacteria > Caulobacterales > Caulobacteraceae > Brevundimonas > Brevundimonas guildfordensis. The sequence continues at coordinate 403,341 of NZ_JACSQU010000001.1, forward strand.
GGCCCTGAAGATGCCGGGCCGCGGCCGCATGACCGTGACCGGCAACCTGAAGGAGGTCATGAAGGAGTCTATCTCGGCGGCGGCGTCCTATGTCCGTAGCCGCGCGCTGAGCATCGGCGTCAAGCCGCCCGTGTTCGAGAAGACCGATATCCACGTCCACGTGCCGGACGGCGCAACGCCCAAGGACGGCCCCTCGGCCGGCGTGGCCATGACGGTGGCCATGGTCTCGGTTCTGACCGGCATTCCGATCCGCAAGGACATCGCCATGACCGGCGAGATCACTCTGCGCGGCCGGGTGACGGCCATCGGCGGCCTGAAGGAGAAGCTGCTGGCGGCCCTGCGTTCGGGCGTGAAGACCGTGCTGATCCCGCAGGAGAACGAGAAAGACCTCGAGGAGGTGCCGGAAAACGTCAAGGCGGCCCTCGAGATCGTGCCGATCTCCACCGCCGACGAAGCGCTGAAGTGGGCCCTGACCGGCACGCCGACCCCCGTCGAATGGGACGAGGCGACCGAGCCGATGAACCCGACGCCGCCCGCGCCCGCAGCAGGCGAGGGGGCCAGCATCAGCCACTGATGCGGGCCTTGACTAGAGAGTGATGAGAAGCGGCTCAGGGACACCTGAGCCGCTTCTTTTTTGACCTGCGCCCGGATAGCCGCTTAAGTTCCGCCTTCGTTCGCGAGGGGGCTTTCGACGTGACCAAGACTGAACTGATCGGCCGCATGGCGCAGGCGGCGGGGATCAGCCGCGACCAGGCCAAGCTGGCGCTTGAGGCCTTCACCGATCAGGTGACGGCTTCGCTTGTCGAGGGACGCGTGGTTCGCCTGGTCGGCTTCGGCAGCTTCGTCGCGGCTGAGCGCAAGGCGGGCGTGGCGCGCAACCCCCAGACCGGCCAGGAGATCGCCCGGCCCGCCTCTCGCACCGCGCGCTTTCGGCCTGGGGAAGGCTTGAAAAGCGCCTTGAACGGCTGACCGCCACAGGGCATGAAGCCTGTCCTCGACATTGAGTCGAATGATGCGGGCGGCTAGCTCAGCTGGTCAGAGCACCTCGTTTACACCGAGGGGGTCGGCGGTTCGAACCCGTCGCCGCCTACCATCCATCGCCGACTAGGCAGTCTTCGCCAGAGCGGGGCAGCGTGAGCAAGCGCCCGCTCCTCCCTGACCAAGCGCGCCGACCCCGCCGCTGGCGAGGCAGCAGGGCCGGGCTGGCTCAGGCGGCGGGATGCAAGGCTTCGGCGTTGACGGCGGCGTCGGCGATGGCCGTGAGATCCTCGTCCGTCTGGCTTTCTTCCTTGAGCGTCTCGTCCAGCAGTTTGACGGCGTCCTTCAGGCCCAGCACCTCGGCCCAACGCTTGAGGGTGCCGTAGCGGGTGATCTCATAATGCTCGACCGCCTGCGCGGCGGCCAGCAGACCGGCGTCGAGCGCTGGCGTATCCTTGTATTCCTCGGCGATTTCATCGCCTTCGGCGAGAATGCCTTCGATGGCGTCGCACGTCTTGCCGCGAGCGGGCTTGTCGATGATCTCGAACACCTTCTGCAGGCGCTCGATCTGCCCTTCAGTCTGCTCGCGGTGCTTCTCGAACGCCGCCTTGAGGTCGGGAGACTGTGCCGCTCGCGCCATCTTGGGGAGGGACTTCAGGATCTTGCGCTCGGCGTAATAGATATCGCGCAGGGTGTCGTGGAACAGTGTCTGCAACGTTTTCTCAGCCATGGAGAACTCCTAAAAACGAGAGGGGAGCTTTTGAAGCGGAGAGCGCGCCGGCGCGTTTCGGCTCGTTCAAATCTGAACAGGACGCTGCGCCGGGGCCCGCCGCATAAAGCAGGAGCGGACTGTCGTCCGACCCCTGATCAGTGGTGGATGCCCGTTGGCTTTAGGCCATGCTGGATTGCAGTTGCTTTGCGCGCTCCAGGTGGGCCTCGATCTTGGGCAGGACCGTACGGGCGTGTTCGGCCAGGGCGGGAACATCCGTGTTGTTCGAGAAGCCACGATGCAGAGTCACGGCTTCCTCGTGCGCGGCGACCTGCTGGTCGATGTAGGTCTTGTCGAAGTTCGCCGCCGAGGCGGAGCGAAGGTTATCGATCAGCCCTTTGCGGCGCTGATCCAGCTCCATCGGCACGGTCGTGTCCGGCGCCGCCTGGGCTGCGGCCGTTTTCAGCGCCGTGGAAGCGGCCGTGTGATCGGTTTTGATCATCTGGGCCAGCTCCTTGACCTGAGCGTTCTGCGAGCGCTCGAGGGCGATGTCCGCCGCCTGAATCTCGTACATGTCGCCCATGGCGGCGTTAGGCACATACGCGCTGACCATGTTGGCGCCCATGGTTGCGGCTGAGGTCTGGCCGACCGGCTCCGAAACGGCGTCCTGAGCCTTGTCTATGGCTTCGGAGCCTTGCTGCTGGTTGCAGGCGGCAAGTGTCAGGGCGGCGGTCGATACAGCCAGGATCGAGACGGTTTGCTTGAACATCATCTGGTTTTCCTCGGATAGGTTTTCAGGATTTTGCGGCCATGCCGGGGGTGCCGGAGGCCATCTCTTCAGCCTGGGTCTTGGGCGGCGGCGCGTCGGCCTGCTGCAACCCGTCGTCAGGGCTTTCTCGAATGGACAGAATGGCTTCATGCGCACGCATCAATGGGGCTGCGGCGTCGGCGGCTTGGGCATCGGTGGGCGAAGCCACGCGCAGATGCCTCTGCGGCCCGCTGTCGCTGCCGACAACTACCTCATAGAAGCGCATGGCCGCCTCCCTGGGCAACGGGATGGCGTAATCGTAAGCGATGCTCAGTCATTAGTTCCTCCCTGTGACAGGAGGTTAAGCAGCTAGGCGCGAGCCCGTTCCAAACGGTCAAGTTTGGCCGCTGCTACATGGCGCGCTCCAGCGGCGCTTCGCTCCCGGTCATCTGGGGATCGGGAACCTTGCTCTGCGTGCGCAGGAAGCCGGTGGCGGCGGTCGCCAAATAGACGATGAGCAGCAGCGCCAGGAGAGCGGCGACGACCATAAGCAACCGCCGCGGGCGCTGCAGAATGGGCGGCTTGTCTTTGTGGGCGAGCGGCAAGGCATTTCCTTTCGTGCTTCAGGCAGAAGCGAAAGGCGCGCGGCGCGTTCCATACGGCGCCGGTGGCTCGCCTATTTCTCTCGGGGCGCTCGAGCAGGGGGTTGCCCAGCGCCGCCGCCGTCTTCGCGGGCCGCGATGACGGCGCGAACCAACTCTTTCGCCGCCAAACGCACCTCGTCCTGGACGGCTTGATCACGGTCCAGGGCTTCGTGACTGGTCGCGTAGGGCTCCCAATAGCCGATGTAGCGGTCGATCTCCGCGTCCGCGCCGGCCGGTGACAACTTCATCGAAACGAGCCAGTCCGACAGCGATCGACGCACGTTCTCGGCCCCTTCCACGTCGCCGTGGACGACCAGAGCAAAGCGCCGACCGGCCAGGTGGCGAGGGTAGGGCCAATCCGCCAGCTCAAGGGCCTTGGCCATGGAGACTGTCTTGCCCTGCGTCGACGTGGGGTCGGGATTGCCGCCATCAGCGCAGACCATCCGGTCCATCATCAGCTTGAAGGGACTGGAGGCATGGTACCAATTGACCGGAGTGACGATCAGGACGCCGTGCGCCCGCACCCACATGGGATAGATCTCGTTCATCCAGTCGTGGACCTGGCCCAGGCTGTAGTTTGGGTAGCAACTGCACGGCCAGTGACAGAGAGCCGCCGCCGTCGAGAAGCAGGCTTTACAGGGGTGAATCTCGCGCCCGTATTCCGACGCGAGCCGCGACAGATCGAGGATCTCCGTCTCCACGCCGACATGATCCTCCACGACCTCACGCGCGATCTTGGCCAGGCGCCAGCTCTTGGACATTTCGCCGGGACAGGTGTGCTCCGAACGGCTGGAGGCGTTGATGATGAGTATGTGCAAGGGCGCCGACGCATCTTCGTGGCGGGCCTGGGCGGCGCGCACCGCGGCCTGAGCGTCCAGCCAGTCTAGCGCCAGCTCGTAATCCGGATCAGCGAAGCCCTGGCCGGCGACGCGTGTCAGAGGCGATTTGCGGCCGGAGATATAGCCGTCCCAGGCTGTAGCGGCCAAGCGATCGATCTCCTCTCGTAGAGGGTCGAAGGCGGGGTCAGCGAAGCGGCTGCGAAAGCGCGCCTCAAAGGTCGCCCGATCCAGTTCGGGGCTCGGCATGCCCTTGCGCGGCTCGGGGCCTGCAGGGGGCGGGGCGACGGGGTCGGACATGGCTGCCTCCGGCTCTGGCTTTGCCGGAAACGTCGCTTCCGATCGCGCCGTTCCATCCTCGCGCCGGGAACGCCCGCGACGGGCATGACTTAGAATGGCGACCTTCAGTCGTTCAGAGGAGCCGTCATGCCCGACCGCCTGACCATGCAGGACCCACGCGATCAATATCCGCGACCGCCCTTTCCCCGGCAGCCCCAATCGGCCCCCGGCTTGGTCGCCAGGATGGAGCCGCAGCCCGACCACGGGGAAGATACCTATCGCGGCCACGGGCGACTGAAGGGGCGACGCGCCCTGATCACCGGGGGTGATTCCGGCATCGGCCGCGCGGTGGCCATCGCGTACGCCCGCGAAGGCGCCGACGTTGCGATCTCCTATCTGCCCGCCGAGGAGGCCGATGCGCGCGAGGTGATCGCCTTGATCGAAGCTGAAGGCGTCAAGGCTTTGGCCTTGCCCGGCGACGTGCGCGGCGAGGCCTGGAATGCGACTATGGTGGAGCGTACGCTCGAAGCCTTCGGGGGGCTGGACATCCTGGTCGTCAACGCTGGCCGCCAGCAGTTTCGTGACGATGTGGGCGCGGTTTCGACCGAGGATTTCGACGCGACCATGAAGACAAACCTTTATGCCATGCATTGGCTATGTCAGGCCGCGGCGCCGCATTTGCCGCCTGGCGCGGCGGTGATCACCACGGCGTCGATCCAGGCCTATGAGCCTTCGGACATCCTCTTGGACTACGCCACAACGAAGGGCGGGATCGTCACCTACACAAAGGCCCTGGCGAAGCAACTGATCGACAAGGGCGTGCGAGTGAACGCCGTGGCGCCCGGACCATTCTGGACAGTGCTGCAACCCAGCGGCGGCCAGCCCCAGGAAAAGGTCGAGACGTTCGGGGCGCATAGCGCCTTTGGTCGTCCGGGCCAGCCGGTCGAGATCGCGCCGATCTATGTGTTGCTGGCGTCCCAGGAGGCCAGCTTTGTCACAGGCGAGGTCTGGGGCGTCACCGGCGGCGCGGGGATCGCTTAGACGGGTCAGACCTCGAACACGCGATACGGGGTGTCGCCCAATGTCCGCAGCACGGGCAGGGCGACGTTGTAGACCGGAACGCCGCGCGCCGTGCGGCCTTCGGGCGCCCCGCGATGGGCGTGACCATGCAGGACCAGCTTCACGTTCTCATAGCGATCGACCACCTCGCCCAGCCGCGACGAGCCGAGGAAGGCATGGATCTCCGGCGGCTCGCCGATCACGGTGTCCACCACTGGAGCGTAGTGGAGCAGCACCACGCTTCGCTCTGTGCGCAGAGTGCGGATTGAGTTTTCGATGATGTTGGCGTCTTCGACGGCCTCATTGACGAAGGTCTTGATCGAGGCCTCGCCGAAGGAACTGAGCATGTAGCGGCCGAAGCCCCCCACGAATCCCTTGCCGCCGGCGAAACCGACGCCGTCGATCTCATAGGCTTCGCCGGACAACATCTTGACCCCGGCTTCGCTCAGCATGCGGGTGACTTCCTGCGGCTGGCCGCATTCGTGCTCGTGATTGCCCAGAACGCCGACCATGGGAATGCGGCATGCGCGCAGGTCCTCAAGAAGGTTCTCGACCTCAACCGTCTTGCCGAAGTTGACCAGGTCGCCGCACAGGCACAGCACGTCCGCGTCCTCATGCACGCGGTCGAACAGGTCGCGATAGGCGCGGTGCGAGGTTTCGCCAACGTGCAGGTCGCCAACGGCGGCCACGCGCAGCTTCTTCTTCGGGCCTGCCTCCATGCCCGGCTGTGGAGTCTGGGCTTCGGCGAGCGGCGGGGCGGTTCCGGGCCGGTCAGGCGACGGGGTCATGACGTTCCTCCAGGCCTTTGCCCACGACGTCGCCGAAGCCCCACTCGGAAATGTCGGCGATGTAGTCGCGCGGGCTAAAGAGGCGGCCGCGGCACACCTTCACGCGCGGCGGCGGCAAATCGACCTGGGCCTGCAGGCGGCCGATCAGTTCGGTCATCAGCCAACCCGGCACCAGGCTGCGCTCGGTCGGATAGGCGAAGCGGAAGTTGAGCAAGTGCGCCATCAACACCTCCCAATAGAGGTCCATCTGATCCAGCAGCGACTTCCAGTCGATGGCGTCCGCCTGTTTCAGGATGACGTGGTTCACGTCGGCGCCGTCGTAGCGATAGCGGTCCTGAATGAAGACCTTCGACAGGATCAGTGCCGTCGGCGGGGTGATCGTCACCTCATGGCCGTAGACAGTGATGCGGTCGGGACCGAACCAGCTGTCAGACACGGCGATCGTGCCGTTCGACATGGCGAAAATGACGTCAAAGAAGTGCTTCTCGTCTTTCCAGACCTTGGCGATCCAGCGCTCGTCCTCGACGTCGGTGCGATAGCCGCGCGCCTGGAAGAAGGACAGGATACGGGGGTAGTCGCCAGGCTTGCAGAAGACGTCCAAGTCCTTGGTCGGGCGACGGATGCCCGTATAGGCGGTGACGGCGTAGGTCCCCGACAGCAGAAAGGGCACGCCCGATTCCTTCAGCAGGCCTAACGCCTCCTCATAGAAGGCCTGCGCCTCGGGCGGCGGTTCAAAGGCGGGTTCGGCGACGGTATCGGACATCGTATCGGGGTTCCTGAGCAGGGCAGGGAAACGGCGCAGGTGAAAGTCGGGTTCCGCCGCTTGCGTGGCCGACGAATGGAACCGCCTTTGGAAGTCTGAGGTTTGCGCCAGCATGGCTTCCGGCATTCATTTCGGCCGCATCCCGGCCAACGCGGTCCATCTGTGCGTCGACATGCAACGTCTCTTTGCGGAAGATACGGCCTGGCGCACGCCATGGATGCCGCGCGTCCTGCCCGTCGTCGTGCGTCTGTGCGAGCGTAAGGCCGAGCGCACCTGTTTCACCCGTTTCATCCCCGCGCGCTCGCCGGGCGAGGGGCGGGGAACGTGGCGGCGCTACTGGGAGCGATGGTCGTCGATCACGCTCGACAACCTGGGGGACGACAAGGTGGAGCTGTTGCCCGAGCTTCAGACCTTCACCCCGCCCGCCAGGGTGCTGGACAAGGCGCATTATTCCGCGTGGGTCGATACCGGTTTGGCGAGCGCTCTGGCGGCGGGTCACGTGGACACTCTGGTCGTGACCGGAGCCGAGACCGACATGTGCGTGCTCGCGACCGTGCTTGGAGCGGTGGACCTGGGCTTTCGGGTGGTGGTTGTTGCCGACGCCCTGTGCAGTTCGTCTGATCAGTCGCACGACGCCTTGCTGGGTCTTTATCATGACCGGTTCGGCCAGCAGATCGAGACGGCGGAGTGCGACGAAGTTCTGGACGCCTGGGATGAGCCCGACTGACCGCCACTCGCGCCGCCTGAGGACCGCTTGAATCGATCGGCGTTCCGTGAAAACGTCATCGGGCGGGGGCGCCATGAACGGTTTCGATTTCCTCTTTTCGCTGATCGGCCTTTTGCTGGGGTTCGTCCTGATCGAAATCCTCAGCGGCCTTAGCCGGGCGTTGAAAGCGCGTCAGACGCATCAGAAACAAGATGAGCAGGCGGTTCGCGTGGGGTGGCTTAGCCTCCTGCTGGCTCTTTTCATCATGGTGGATGTCGCCAGTTACTGGACAAACGTCTGGGAGATGCGCGAGCGGCTGACGGTCGGCTACGATACGGTTCTGATCAGCTTGCTGGTGGCGGCGCTCTACTATTTCGCCGCTTCGATGGTCTTTCCCAGCAACCTGGACGCTTGGCCGAATTTGGACGAGTGGTTCTGGCGCAACAAGCGTCGCGTCCTCCTGCTTGTTTTCGCGGCAAGCGCGGTGACCATGACAGGAGTGTTCGTGCTCTCGACCGAACGACCTCCGCTGTGGGAAGTGGTGGTGACGCAGGCCCTCTACTTCGGCCTTGTCCTCTCCGCCGCCCTGGCGCGGGGGCCGCGAGTGTTCGCCGCGTCCATAGGCGCTCTTCTGCTCGTCTATGGGCTCTACGCGGCGGTTGGTCTGGGATTCCGGCTCGGCCTGTTCGGCGCCTGAACAAAGGGTCGCTTTCGGAACAGCTAAGCGGGCCTGACGTTGGCCGGTGATGGACGACCAGCTCGCGAACATCATCGGCACGGCGGCGGCGCTCTGCTCGATCACCAGCTTTGCGCCGCAGGCCTATAAGATCTGGAAAGAGCGCGATGCGTCGGCGGTGAGCCTCAAGACCTACTCCTTGACCGTTAGCTGCTTCATCCTCTGGACGATCTACGGCGTCATGACCCAGGCGTGGCCGGTGACTTTCGCCAACGCCTGCGCTCTTGTCATGGCGTCGGCCGTCCTGGTCATGAAGTGGCGCTTCCGAGATAGCGGCGGCCAGTGACGCGGGAGCCGAAGCTCGACGGCGACGTTGCGTGGGCATGAGCTCGTTTCAGAACACCGCGAAGGCGGACGGCGCATATGTCCGGGATCTCGGCCGGGCCTTCGGCGGCGCGCTGCTGTTCAGCTTGCCCCTGCTGATGACCATGGAGATGTGGGCGCTCGGCTTTGCTGCAGAGCCGGTGCGGCGTCTGGTCTTCCTGTTAGCGTCGCTGCCGGTTCTTTTCGGGCTGGCGCACTACGCCGGGTTTTCGGCGCGACGAGGCCTGCTGAACAATGCGTTGGACACCCTGGTCGCTCTGGCCGTGGGCTTTATCACCGCCACTGCGCTTTTGATGGTGTTCAATGTGCTGGACTGGAGTTCGCCCGCCTCCGCTGTGGGGCAGGTCGCCTTGCAGGCGGTGCCGGCCGCGCTCGGCGCCCTGGCGGCGCGACGCCAGCTGTCCGGCGATCCGAACGAGGGCGAAGAAGACCAGGCCTCCTATCCGGGAGAACTGTTCCTGATGCTCGCTGGAGCGCTCTTTTTCGCGCTGAACCTGGCCCCGACGGAGGAGATGCGCCTGATCGCCTATCTTACCACCCCCTTGGGCGCTCTGGGGGTGCTGACGGTGTCGGTCGTCCTGCTGCACCTCATCGTGTTCGAAGCGGGTTTTGCCGGGCAGGAAGAGGCGGAGACGCCGTTACGGGCGTTTCTCGATTTCACTCTGCCGGGTTACGCCCTGTGCCTGCTTTCCAGCCTGGCCATGCTGTGGGTGTTCGGAGGAGCGGACGGCCACGGCGTTCAGTCGCTTGCCGCCAATGTCGTCATCCTGACCTTTCCGGCGTCGATAGGCGCGGCCGCAGCCCGGCTTCTGGTGTGACCATGGCGCGCCGAGGGAAAGAGGCAAAGGATAGGAACGTCGTGTCCCGGGTGCAGGCCTGCTGCGCCGTGGCGGGGGCTATCGTCCTGCTCGGGGCCGTGGCCGTTCTCGCTTCTGCGGCCTTTTCCAAACCGTTGCCTGCGAACCTGACGATCAGGAACGATGATGTTCGTGCTTCGGCGGGCGGATGGGTGGTCGATGTCGTGGTCGTAAACGAGGGCGACCTGGCGGCGGCCGCTGTGGATATCGAGGGGCAATTCGGCGACGAACGCTCCAATGTCTCGCTCGATTATGTGCCGGGCAAGGGAGAAAAGCGGGCCAGTCTGGTATTTTCGGGCGCGCAGAAGCCGGAGCCGCGCCTGCGCGTGCTGGGCTGGTCCGAGCCCTAGCCGACGGCTGGCCCCTCACTCGCCGCGCCCGCGAGGCGCGCTTCGCGCCAAGCCGCGGTGGTGAGCGCGGGCAGCATGGCCACAGCGTCGGCGGCCTTGGCGCTGGACGCGTTGCCTGAAAGCATCCGCTTCTTCACTCCCTGGACGATGCCGATCAGGCGGAACAGGTTGAAGGCGAAGTGCCAGTGGAGGTCGGGTAGCTCGTCGCGGCCGGTGGCGGCGCAATACCGCCGGGCGATGTCGGCCAGCGACGGAATGCCTGCCGTCTCAAGGTCCAGACCGTTCAAGCCCGCGCGGCCGTCGGCGGGCAGAATCCAGTTCATGGCCAGATAGGCGAAATCCGCCAGCGGGTCGCCCAGCGTCGCGAGTTCCCAGTCCAGCACGGCCCGGACCGTCATGGAACTGGGCGCGTAGATCAGATTGTCGATGCGATAGTCGCCGTGGATGATGGCGGTGCGCGTCTGTTGCGGCGCCGTTCGGGGCAGGAAGTCGATCAGGCGCTCGACCTCGGGCAGGTCGTCGGTCTGGGCGGCGCGATACTGCTTGGTCCAGCGGGCGACCTGACGCTCGAAATAATTGCCGGGGCGACCGAAGTCCTCCAGTCCCACGGCGACCGGATCGACACTGTGCAACTGCGCCAGCGTATCGACCATGGCTTCATAGGCGGTGCGGCGCTCATCCGGCGACAGGTCAGGCAGGGCGCCGTTCCAGAAGGTGCGGCCCTCGACCAGCTCCATCACATAGAAGGTCGAGCCGATGATGGAGTCGTCCTGGCACAGGGCTAGCGGCGCGGGCACGGGAAAGCCGGTCGGATGCAGGGCGCTGATCAGCCGATATTCGCGCTCGACCGCATGGGCAGAGGCCAGCAGGGGGCCGAAAGGCCGACGGCGCAGGACATAGTCCCGGCCGTCGACGGTCATCCGATAGGTCGGATTCGACTGGCCGCCGGGAAATTTCTCCAGCCGGATATCGGCGGGCGCGGCGGGCAGGACGCCCGCCAGCCATGGTCCCAGACGCGCGACGTCCAGATCGCTCATCGCGCCGCTTCGGCGTGACGGGCGAACTCCGACCGGGCGATGGCGCGGGCGTGCACCTCGTCGGGGCCATCGGCGAGACGCAGGGTGCGGATGCTGGCCCAGGCCGCCGCCAGTTCGAAGTCCTGGGATACGCCGCCGCCGCCGTGGGCCTGAATGGCGTCGTCGATGATGCGCAGCGCCATCGTCGGCGCCTGGACCTTGATCATGGCGATCTCGTCCTTGGCCGCCTTGTTGCCTGCGCGGTCCATCATGTCGGCGGCCTTCAGGCACAGCAGGCGCGTCATCTCGATGTCGATGCGGGCGCGGGCGACGCGCTCTTCCCAGACCGAATGGTCGCCGATCCGTTTGCCGAAGGCGACGCGCGACATCAGGCGGCGCGTCATGGCCTCCAGCGCCTCTTCGGCGGCGCCGATGGTGCGCATGCAGTGGTGGATGCGGCCGGGCCCCAGGCGTCCTTGCGCGATCTCGAAGCCGCGCCCCTCGCCGAGCAGGATGTTCTCGACCGGCACCCGCACGTCGGTCAGGCTGACCTCCATGTGGCCGTGCGGGGCGTGGTCATAGCCATAGACGCGCAGAGACCGCTCGATCTTCACGCCGGGCGCATCCATCGGCACCAGGATCATCGACTGCTGGCGATAGGTCTTCTCGTCCGGGTCGGTCTTGCCCATGACGATGGCGACGCGGCAGCGCGGATCGCCCGCGCCGGATGACCACCATTTGCGGCCGTTGATGACGTAATGGTCGCCGTCGCGCGTGATCTGGGTCTGGATGTTGGTGGCGTCGGACGAGGCGACGGCCGGTTCGGTCATCAGGAAGGCTGAGCGGATCTCGCCATTCATCAACGGAATCAGCCACTGCGCCTTCTGAGCGGGCGAGCCGTAGCGGTGCAGCACCTCCATATTGCCCGTGTCCGGCGCCGAACAGTTGAAGACCTCGCTGGCCCATTCGATGCGGCCCATCTCTTCGGCGCAAAGAGCATATTCCAGGTTGGTCAGCCGCTCGCCGGTGAATTCGAAGTCGTCCGCCTCGGCCATGCCCTGGGGGGCAGGCGGCATGAACAGGTTCCACAGTCCGGCGGCGCGCGCCTCGGCCTTCAGCGTCTCGATCGAGGGCAGGGGGGCGGTCCAACGGTCGCCTTCGGCGATCTCCGCGTGCACGGCGGCGACGCGCGGGCGCACCTTGTCGGCCATGAAGGCCCGGACCCGCGCCTGAAACGAACGCTCGCGCTCCGTCAGGGTGAAATCCATCGCTTAGCTCCCTTGAGTATGGCCACAACGCCGAGTCGGTCTTTCAACCGGTCGAAGATTCTCGACAGGCTTCACCATGCCAGACCGTTCGTCATCTGAAATCGCTGGCGGCGTTCAAGGCAGAGGGCGCGCTCCCGCTCGGCATGGGGGGAACGCGCCGGTCGCTGAGCCTACTCCGAGGTCTTGCCGTCGAAATGCTCCTCGGCTTCGTCGGCCTTGGTCGGATGAACTACGTCGAGGCGATGCTCGGGCGGGCCATAGAGGGTGTAGAGCTTGAGCGGCTCTGAGCCGGTGTTGATCAGGTTGTGGCGGGCTCCGGCGGGAACAATGATGCCGGACTCGGCCTGGGCGGGGCGCGATTGCCCGTCGATGACGATCTGTCCTTCGCCCTGTTCGATGCGGAAGAACTGGTCGTGGCCTTCGTGGACCTCTTCGCCGATCTCTTCCCCCGGCTGAAGCGTCATCAGCACCAGTTGCAGATGGCAGCCGGTGTAGAGCACGCGGCGGTAGTCATTGTTGTCGAGCGTGGCCCGTTCGATATCGTCGAGATAGCCTTGCATGGCGGATCCTCAGGAAGAAGAACTGGGAGAATTCGACTCTTAGCGCGCCTGATGCGGCCGGGTCTTGATCTTTCGCAAAGCCAAGAAAAAACGCCGGAGCTTTCGCCCCGGCGTTTCTGCATTGCATCGCTTTACGATCGCTTAGCCGCGCTGGGCCAGCGGGACGTAATCGCGCTCGGTCGGGCCGGTGTACAGCTGACGCGGGCGACCGATCTTCTGCGACGGATCGGCCATCATTTCCTGCCATTGGGCGATCCAGCCCACGGTGCGCGCCAGGGCGAACAGCACGGTGAACATGGTGGTCGGGAAGCCCATCGCCGACAGGGTGATGCCCGAATAGAAGTCGACGTTCGGGAACAGCTTGCGCGAGGTGAAATACTCGTCCTGCAGGGCCACCGCCTCCAGCTCCTTGGCGACCTGGAACAGCGGGTCGTTCTCGCGGCCCGTGGCGGCCAGAACTTCATAGGCCGACTGCTGCATGACCTTCGCGCGCGGATCGTAGTTCTTGTACACGCGGTGGCCGAAGCCCATCAGCTTGTACTTGCGCGCCTTCACGCCCTCGATGAACTCGGGGATGCGGTCCGGAGTGCCGATTTCCTTCAGCATGTTCAGCGCCTCTTCGTTGGCGCCGCCGTGCGACGGGCCCCACAGGCAGGCGATGCCGGCGGCGATACAGGCGAACGGATTGGCGCCCGACGAACCGGCCAGGCGGACGGTCGAGGTCGAGGCGTTCTGCTCGTGGTCGGCGTGCAGGATGAAAATGCGGTCCATCGCGCGCACCAGAGCCGGATCGACCTGATAGTCCTCCGCCGGAACGGCGAAGCACATGCGCAGGAAGTTCTCGGCGTACGACAGGTCGTTGCGCGGCGAGATGAAGGGCTGGCCGATGTGGTACTTATAGGCGCGGGCCGCGATCGTCGGCATCTTGGCGATCAGGCGGATGGCCGAGATGTTGCGCTGCACCGGATCATGGATGTCCAGGCTGTCGTGATAGAAGGCCGACAGGGCGCCGACGGTGCCGACCATGATCGCCATCGGGTGGGCGTCGCGACGGAAGCCCTCGAAGAAGCGGTCAAACTGGGCGTGCAGCATGGTGTGCCGCGTGACGCACTGCTCGAACTCTTCGTATTCGGCGGCGTTCGGCAGTTCGCCGTGCAGCAGCAGATGGCAGACTTCCAGGAAGTTGGACTTCGAGGCCAGCTGATCGATCGGATAGCCGCGGTGCAACAGAACGCCAGCGTCGCCGTCAATGTAGGTCAGGGCCGATTCGCAGGCCGCGGTGGAGGTGAAGCCAGGGTCGAAGGTGAAGGCGCCGGTGCCGCCGTACAGCTTGCGGATATCGATGACGTCCGGGCCGGTCGAGCCGGAAAGGACGGGGAGCTCTACGGTCGTGTCCTGATAGGACAGGGTCGCCGAGCCGGCGGGTTTGGCTTGTTCAGTCATCTAGGCCCCTTGTTCTTCCTTGGACCGGCGCGGGGAGGCAGTCGGCCTGAGTTGGTTATGGGAGATCACTTAGTCTGTTGCAGCGCATCATCCAAGCGTCCGAGACTTTCGTCACGCCCGAGAGCGCAAAGAGTTCGTGCGATATCGGGCGAGGTCGAGCCGCCCGTCAAGGCGGCGCGCATGGAAGGCCCTATTTTTCCGAAGCCTACGCCTTCTTCCTCGGCGAAAACCTTAAGTTCGGCCTCCAGAGCGAAGACATCCCAGCTTTGGAATAGGGCCAGACGCTCACGCAGTCGTGAAATTCTCTGCCCGCTTTCGCCCTGCAGCATACCCACGGATTTCTCGTTAAGCGCGAGCGGACGCGCCTGCAACACGAATGCCGTTTGATCCGCCAACTCCGGGATGGTCTTGGCGCGATCCTTGACGAAAGGCATGGCCCTGAGGAGCCGCTGTTCGTCGTCCGGTTGCAGGGTGCGGCCGCGCGCCAGGTGGGCGTCGAGCGTCAGCTTGGCCAGACGGTCATCGTCGGCCAGCCGCAGCCAGTGGGCGTTGACGTGAGCCAGTTTGTCGAAGTCCAGTCGGGCGGGCGCCTTGTTGACGCCTGCCAGATCGAACCAGGCCAGCGCCTGTTCGTCGCTGAACAGTTCATCGTCGCCGTGCGCCCAGCCGAGACGGGCCAGGTAGTTGCGCATGGCCTCGGGCAGGTAGCCCATGGCGGCGTATTCATGCACGGCTTGCGCGCCGTGGCGCTTGGACAGCTTGGCGCCGTCGGGACCGTGGATCAGCGGGATGTGGGCGAAGGTCGGCCGGGTCCAGCCGAGCGCATCGTAGATCAGGCTCTGACGGGCGGCGTTGTTGAGGTGGTCGTCGCCGCGGATGACGTGGGTCACGCCCATGTCGTGGTCGTCCACCACCACGGCCAGGTTATAGGTCGGCGCTCCGTCCGAACGCAGGATGACCAGATCGTCCAGCGACGCCGATTCCCAGCGCACCGTCCCCTGCACGGCGTCCTCGACCGCGACGGCCTGATCCAGGGGGCGGCGGAAGCGCACCGTGTGCGGCTTGGCCAGATCGTCGACGCTGGGCTCGCGGTCGCGCCAGGGCGAGACGAAATCGCGGCCCTCGGCCTTGGCCTGGTCGCGCAGGGCCGTGGTCTCGTCCGCCGTCAGGAAGTCGCGATAGGCGTGGCCCGTCGCCAGCAGCTCATTGATCACCTCGCGGTGACGGTCGGCGCGGGCGAACTGGAAGACCGGCTCTTCGTCGCCGAATAGCTCCAGCCAGGACAGGCCGTCGAAAATGGCCTTCACCGCCTCTTCGGTCGAACGCTCGCGGTCGGTGTCCTCGATGCGCACCAGGAACTTGCCGCCGCGTCCCTTGGCGTACAGCCAGTTGAATAACGCGGTTCTCGCCCCGCCGATATGCAGGTAGCCTGTGGGCGAGGGGGCGAAGCGGGTGACGACGGTCGACGAAGGGGAGGTCATAGAGGCAGCATCCATAGGGCAGGGTCTTATACGCCCGCCCGTGGGGAAGCGAACCCTTATGCCCCGGTTATTTGCCAGCCTGCTCGCCGACGCGCGGGCGCAGGTCGAACGCTGGCCGCTGTGGTCGTCGGTCTGCTTTGGCGCAGGGTGCGCGGCCTATTTCACCCTGAAGGACGAGCCGACGACTTGGCCGTTGGCGCTGGGCGCCGCCGTCCTGCTTTGCGCCTGGATCATCGGCCGGGCTAGAGGCCTGCCGCGTTGGGCGACCCTGATGCTGCTGATGCTGGCCTGTTTCTCGAGCGGACTGGCGGTGGCCAAGCTGAGAACAGAGGCTGTGGCGGCGCCGATCGCGCCTGCGGATATGGCGCCGACCCAGGTCGAGGGCTGGGTCATCGACGTGGACTCGTCCGGCCAGAACGGGGCGCGTGTGGTGGTGGCGCCCGTCCGCGTGCGCGGCCTGTCGTCGGAGCAGACGCCCGAGCGGCTGCGCGTGACGGTGAAGGGGGCGCCCCCGCCGCCGGGCGCGCCGATCCGGGTGTTCGGCATTTTGAACCCGCCGCCGCCGCCCGCCAGTCCCGGCGCTTACGACTTCGGCCGCAACGCCTATTTCAAGGGGATGGGCGGGACCCTGTTCGCCCTGGGGCCGACGCGTCCGGCGGTGCTCGCCTCGCCGCCGTGGCGGGTCAGGGCGGCGATGAAGATCAATGCGGTCCGCTATGCCCTGGCCGAGCGGATCGTGGCGCGTCTGGGCGAGCGAACCGGCGGGGTGGCGGCGGCCATGACGACCGGCCACGAGACGTGGATTCAGGACCCGGATCTGGACGCCATGCGGGATTCCGGACTGGCGCACATCCTGTCGATCTCGGGCCTGCACATGGCGGTCGTGGGCGGATTTGTCTTCTTTGCGGCCCGCCTCCTGGTTGCTGCGTGGCCGTGGCTGGCGTTGCGTGTGTCGGGCAAGAAGGCGGCGGCGATCGCAGGGTTGATCGCGGTCGGGACCTATCTGGTCATTTCAGGCGCGCCGCCGCCGGCCGAGCGCGCCGCGATTACGGCGTCGATCGCTTTTCTGGCGGTCCTGACAGATCGCCAGGCGGTGACGATGCGGGCGCTCTCGGCAGCGGCCTTTGTCGTCCTGTTGCTACGGCCCGAGGCCGTCGTGACGCCGGGATTTCAGATGTCGTTCGCCGCGACGGCGGCCCTGGTCGCCCTGGTCGAGGTTTGGCCGCGCCGAATCCGTGAGTTCGCCGCGCCCTGGCCCATCGTCGCCGTGCAGCGGTTGGGCAGCTGGCTGCTGGCCGCATGCGCCGCCAGTCTGGTGGCGGGGATGGCGACCGGGCCCTTCGCCATGCAGCATTTCAATCGCACGGCCGTCTATGGCCTGATCGCCAACCTGGCGACGGCGCCGCTGGCGGACTTTGTGATGATGCCCGCGCTGGCGCTGGGCGCGGCGCTGGAGCCGTTGGGGCTGGGCGCGCCATTCCTGTGGGTGGCGGGTCAGTCGGTGGACGCCATGCTGGCGATCGGACATTGGGCGGCCAATCTGCCTGGCGCGGTGAAGGGGATCGCGAGCGCCCCGGCGGCGGCTCTTCCAGTGGCGTTTCTGGGCATATTGTTCATGTGCCTCTGGCGGGGATGGTGGCGGTTGCTGGGTCTGCCCTTTGCGGCCGCTGTGCTGATCTGGCCGCGCCCGGCTCCGCCGGACATCTGGATCGGCGATGGCGGGGCCAACGCGGCCTATCGGCTGGAACGCGAGGCGGTCGTGATCCGACCTGCGGTGCGCCAGTTCGCCAGCGACCTGTGGTCTCGGCGACGAGGACTTGAGCCCGTCGCCTGGTCCCCCGAGGGCTGGACTTGTAAGCGGTCCTACTGCGCGCCGGACGGCGAACCGGGGCCGCTGGCGCTGTGGTGGGGCAAGGCGGCGCCGGGACCAGAGCAACTGGATCAGATGTGCCGCAGCGCGCAGGTGGTCAGCGTGCGCGCCGCGATCACAACCTTGCCGGCATCATGCGACGGGCGGTTGGTGCTGGACGGCGCCGACTATGCGCGCGGCGGATCGGTGGAGTTGTGGCGGGACGAAGCGGGCGGCTGGCGCGCCTTGTGGGCGGCTGAGGTGCGGGGCAGGCGGCCGTGGAGCGGTGCTCACTCCTAACCCGCTCATCCTCGCGGACGCCGTGATCCATTAAGAGCCACATGTGCTGTCGCTGGCCAGGGAAGGTCGGCGGACAATCAAACGGCCCCGCTTGCGGCCAAAGTTCTGGGTCCCGTTGTCCGCTGGGATGAGTGGAAAGAAGGCGCGCGTGGCGTCTCTGCCCAGTTCTCAGTGGTATCGCCGCAGCAGGCCGACCAGCTTGCCCTGAACCTCAACCTGATCGGGGCCGAAGATGCGGGTTTCATAGGCGCTGTTGGCGGGCTCCAGGGCGATGGACTGGCCCTTCTTGCGCAGGCGCTTCAGCGTGGCCTCCTCGCCTTCAACCAGGGCGACGACGATCTCGCCTGAGGAGGCGTTCTCCACCCGCTTGATGATGACCGTGTCGCCATCGAGGATACCCGCCTCGATCATGGAATCGCCCTCGATCTCGAGCAGATAGTGTTCGCCCGCGCCCAGCATGGCCTCGGGAACCGGCAGGCGCTCGCGTTCGTGCTGGATCGCGGCGATGGGGGTGCCGGCGGCGATCTTGCCCAGCAGGGGCAGGTCCCGGACATCGTTGGCGGCCTCGGCGACGGCCGGGCGCGGGTTCAGGCCGCCGCCCTGGATCACGTCAGGCTTGAAAGGAGTGCGGCCTCTGGCGGGCGCGGCGGCCGTGGCCTGTTCGGGCAGCTTCACCACCTCCAGCGCGCGGGCGCGGTGGGCGAGACGGCGGATGAAGCCGCGTTCCTCCAGCGCCGTGATCAGGCGGTGGATCCCGGACTTGGACGCCAGGTCCAGCGCCTCCTTCATCTCGTCAAAGGAGGGCGACACGCCCGTTTCCCGAATGCGCTCATGAATGAACATCAGGAGTTCGTGCTGTTTCTTCGTGAGCATGGCGGCGAATCCAGAACAAGGCGTGAACCGTTGGTGATGTTCTGTAAGTGTTCTGGTTAAATGTCAACTAACGCCACGCTGAACCCCGCGCCCGCCGCAAGACGGGCGCGGGGGCAGGGTCTTATTGCGTCGGCGTCGCCGGGGCGCCGTCCTTGTAGCGTTCGAACCACTCGATCATGGCGTTCATGCGGGCCGCGTTCTGGGAGGGGCGGACAGCCAGGCTGTGCCCGACGCCGGGGATCTTGACCAGCGCCGTGGGCACGCCGCGCAGTTGCAGGGCGGTGTAGTACTGCTCCGACTCGCTGACCGGGGTGCGGTAGTCCTCGTCGCCGACGACGACCATGGTCGGCGTCTTCACATTGCCGACCAGCGACAGCGGCGACCGGCGCCAGTAGGCCTCAGGGTTCTCCCACGGATATTCGCCGAACCAGTAGCGGGCGAAGAAGGCGGGGTTGTCGGCCGTCAGCACGAAGCTGGCCCAGTCGATGACGGGCTTCTGGACCACGGCGGCCTTGAAGCGGTCCGTCTTGCCGACGATCCAGCTGGTCAGCACCCCGCCGCCCGAGCCGCCGGTGACGAACAGGCGGTTCGGATCCGCGACGCCCTGGGCGATGACGGCGTCGACGCTGCTGATCAGGTCGTCATAGTCGTTCGACGGATAGTTGTGGTGGATCAGGTTGGCGAACTCGTCCCCGTAGGAGGTCGAGCCGCGCGGATTGACCGACAGCACGGCGTAGCCGGCTGCGGCGAACAGCTGGTTGTCGGTGGCGAAGTGCGGGCCATAGGCCGCGAACGGGCCGCCGTGGATTTCCAGCACCAGCGGATAGCTCTGGCCCTCGACGTAGTCGGCCGGCAGGGTCAGCCAGCTTTCGACCGCGCGCTGGTCGTGGGACGAGGCGACCTGGATGCGGCGCACCTCGCCCAGGCGGCGGGCGCTGAGGAAGTCTGCGTTCAGGCGCGTCAGCTGGGTGCTCCGTCCGCCCTTAAGCACATGGACGTCAGCCGGGCGCGTGGGCGCGCCGCGCGTGAAGGCGATGGCGCCGTCGTCGGCCACGGTGAAGTCGCCGCCGGTGTAGGGCCGACCGATGTCGTCGCCGGTCAGGTCTTCGATCAGGGTGGTGATCGCGCCGTCCATCGACACGCGGGCGACCTTGCTGCGGCCCTGGTCGTCATAGGCGACATAAACCGAACGGCCGTCGCGGCTCCACACCGGCGACTTGACCGACCGGTCCAGGTTTGGCGTCAGCACGCGGCTGTTCGAGCCGTCGGCGTCCATCACATAGAGGCGGGTGTTGTGATAGCCCATCCGCTTGTCGTCGTAGCCAAGATAGGCGATGCGGCGGCCGTCGGGCGAGGCGACGGGCGAGTTGTCGGGGCCGGCGCGGCTGGTCAGGGCGGTCAGGCCGCCGGTCTGCACGTCCAGGGCGAACACTTCGCTGTCGGCAGCTTCGCGCTGCCAGTCGGGTCGACGGTTGGCGCTGAGATAGAGGGTGCGGGAATCAGCCGACCAGGACAGGCCGCCGCCGTGATTGAAGTCGCCGTGGGTCAGCTGGCGCGCGCCGCCCCCCTGGGAGCCTGCCACGAAGACGTGCCGGAAACCGGGCTTGAGATAGCCCTGGCCGTCCGAGCGGTAGGTGACGGCGTCGATGATCTCCAGCGGGGGCGCCCATTTGGCGCCTTCCGGCTTGGCCAGGGGGGAGCCGATCTTGGGCTTGTCGCCGGGAACCAGGACCGAATAGGCTAGCTGTTCGCCGTTGGGCGACCAGCTGATGCTGGAAGGAGTGTTGGGCAGGTTGGTGACGCGAACCGCTTCACCCGACGCCATCCAGCGGACGAACAGCTGCGGCGCGCCTCCCTCGGCGTTCGAGATGTAGGACAGGCGCGTCCCATCGGGCGACCAGC
This sequence comes from Brevundimonas guildfordensis, assembly GCF_014836405.1. GTDB lineage: Bacteria > Pseudomonadota > Alphaproteobacteria > Caulobacterales > Caulobacteraceae > Brevundimonas > Brevundimonas guildfordensis. The sequence continues at coordinate 423,810 of NZ_JACSQU010000001.1, forward strand.
GCGGCTGGCGGTGCGAACCGGCGGAGGCGATCAGCGGCGAGTGTTGGCCCGTCTTGACGTCGATCAGCCAGATGGTGGGCCGCATCTGGTCGGTCATGATGTCGGCCGTCTGGCGGACATAGGCGATCTGGCGGCCATCCGGACTGATCTGGGCGTCGGAGGCGACCTCCAGGCCGAACAAATCCTGACCCGTGAACAGGCCACGGTCAGCGGCGGGCAGGGCGACCTGACCAGCCGACGGCGCCTGGGCGAGCGCTGGCGCATGGGCAGTGAGAATTAGGGCGCAGGCCGCCCAGGCAAACTTGTTCATATCAGTCCCCCTCTGAACTCCGAGGGATCATAGGTCCGCGAGAAGCGACGGCAAGATATGGAAAAGGCCGCCGGAACGAATCCGACGGCCTCTTTTGATCGGTAATCCGAAGAAGGATCAGAACTTGAAGCTGGCTCGCAGCAACAGGGTGTAGCGGACGTAGTCTTCCAGCAGCTCTGCGTCGCCAGTGATGGCGAGCATGCCCAGGTCGTTGCCGACGTTCAGGCGGAAGCCCAGGACCGGACCGCCGCCTTCGATGCTGGCGGGGGCCAGGGTGAAGGCGTCGCCGCCCGAAGCGAAGCGCGCGATGGTGCTCCCGGCGTCGACCGAGAAGTTCTGACGCCAGCCCAGACGGACCTCCGGACGGATCCAGTTGTCCTTGCCGAAGCCGTAGCCGATGTTGACGGCGGCGACGCCCGAGAACAGGTGGCCGTCGCGCTCGTCGATATCCAGATCGAAGCCGTCGCCGCCGCCACGTTCGGAACGGGCGTCCTCGCTCAGCGAGAAGTATTCGACGTAGGCCTCGGGGCGGATGTTCAGGCGACCGAAATGGCGCTCGTACGAAGCGCCGCCGGCGGCGGCCAGGGTGAAGCCGTTCCAGTCGGACTCGTTCTTCAGATTGACCCCGTCGGCGACCAACCTGCGCGTCGCATTGAACGAGGCGTAGCCGCCGGCTGCGCGGGCCCAGGTCGTCCAGAACTGGCCCTGAGCGCGCCAGTAGAGGCCGAGCTCCAGCAGGCTGGCCGACAGGACCTCCTCCGCCGCGGACTCCGGATCCTCCAGGTCGGACGAGGTGAAGGCCGCCGTCACGCCGAAGGCGCCCATGTCGGTGCCGCGCTCGACGCCGCCCGCCAGGCCGAAGCCCTCGGAACGGAAGCCGTAGGTGTCGGTCTTGTCCTTGTCGGCGTAGAAGTTGATCTCCTGCACCCAGGCGCTGGTCTCGCCCGGCGCGGCCGCGGCGTTGCGGCCGGTCAGGGCGCGAGTCACGGCGTCGACGCCGCTGGCCAGGGACAGCAGCGGTCCGCCCGAGTGGTCGGGCAGCAGCTGCTCGTAGACGTTGAAGAAGCCTTCACGATCGGTCTGGTTCAGCAAGGCCGCCCGGATCAGTTCATTGTCGGCCAGGCCCGCGTAAAGGACGTCGAAGGCGGCGGCTTCCGAGCCGATCATATTGGCCTCTTCGGCCGTGATCCTGCGCGCGTCGATCGACAGTTCGTTCGCCGTGACGTCGCCGATCTCGACGACGAAGGCGTAGGGCGAATTGGATTGCAGTTGCTCGGACGTCAGGTCGCCAGCGTTCAGATCACCCGCCTTGATCACCTTGAAGCTGGTCGTCCCCTCCGCGGCGATCAGGGAGTTGAAGCGAACGCCAAGGCTGCTGGCGCCGGCCAGGTCAGCCGACCCGGACACATTGTATCGGAACTCGTCGGCAGTCGCCTCGTCCAGAGTGACGATCAGCTTGCCGTCTTCGCCGACGTTCAGGCTGGAGATGTCCAAGCTCGCGGACTGCTGGGCATCCAGCACGCCCTTGGAGATGTCGATGTCGAGCAGGCCGTCGGCGTTCGACAGCTTGCCCCTGACCACAGCGCCGCCGCTGATCGACAGGCTGTCGGCGCCAGTCCCGAACGAGATGTCGCCGGTCACCGTGCCGTTGCGCACGTCCAGCACATCGGCGCCGGCGCCGAAGCGGATGTCGCCGACGATGGCCGGTTCATTGGCGTCTGGCACGCCGTCGCCGTCAGCGTCGGGCAGCTTGTGGTCCGGGATGACGACGCCGTCCTGAACCAAGGTGACGCCGGTCGTGTTGGCGCTGACATCCACAGCGATGGCCGAACCGGTGCGCTCGACATCCTTCTCGGGTGTGCCGAAGGCGATGATGCGGCCGGTGTTGTCGATGGTGGAGAGGGTCCCCGACTCATCGCGGATCGCCACGGCCGAACCCTTCGACCCGTTCACCGCAACGGCGATATTGCCCGAGTTCGAGACCGAACCGACATTGGCGCCGCTCTTGATCAGAACGCCGCTGGCAGTGTCGGCGTCGGAGGAGGTGATCGAGCCCTGAATGGCGCCGCGGTTGGAGATCGTGGGCAAAGAGGCGCCCTCGCCGACCAAGACCGTAGTGCTGTCTGCCGACACCGCAGAAGCGATGACCGTTCCTTCGTTGCGGAAGCCGCCGACGACCGTCACATCCTGGCCTGTGCCGCCGATCTGCACGGCCTTGGCGTCGATGTCCTTGTACACGCCCGTCGCTTCGATCGCGCCGCGGTTGATCAGGCCATAAGCGGAATCGCCTGTCCCGGCCGCGCCCAGAGTGATCGCGCTGTCGGCCGAGCCGACGAGCACGGCCGGCGCACCGCCGAAGGAGCGGATGGACGCAGTGGTTTCCTGGCTGTCCAAGATGCCGTCGCCGTCGCGGTCGTCGTCTTCGCGGTTCTTCTTGCCGTCGCCGTCGTCGTCTTCGTCGCCGTTCTTGACGCCGTCGCCGTCGTCATCGCCTTCGATGCCACCGGCGCCGTAGGACGGGGCGGTGTCAAACACGACCCCCTTGCCGACATCGCCCGCGATCCGAACAGCCGGACCGCCTTGCAGGAGGTCGTCGGCGTCGAGGTTCTCGAGGTAGACTTGGCCGGGCCACGGCTCGCCCGTGGTGGGCTTGGACGGCGGGGCCGCCGTATAGCGATAGCCGGTGGCGGTGACAGCGCCCTGGATCTTGACCTGACCGCCGACATCGCCGTCGATGGCCACGCCGGTCGAGTTCTCGCCGACCACGCCGACGCTGCCCAGCAGGGTGACATCGCCGCTGACATCGCCGGTCGTGCGGATGCCATACCCGTTGTCGCCGACAACGTTGATCTGACCCATGTTGACGATATTGCCGGTGAGCGGCGCTTCCACGGACAGGCCGGCGGAGTTGTTGCCCTCGACGCGAATGACGCCTGTGTTCTCGATTCGGATGTTGCCGGTCAGAGGCGCGTCGCCGGTGACGCGCACGCCGTAGCGGTTGTCGCCCTCGGCGAAGGGGCCATCCAGGTCGCCGTCCTTGTCGTCGTCCTTATACTCGTCGATCGCATCGGTGATGGTGATGGCGCCGCCGATGGTGATGTCGCCGGTGTTGCCGCCATTGGCCAGTATGCCGGTGGCGCCGTCGGCAGCCTTCAGCATGTCGATCTTGGAGCCGGCGTCGAGTTTGACGCTGTTGCTGGAATCGAGCGTCACCGCCGCTCCGGACGTGAGCGCGATGGAGCCGCCGCTGGCGATCCGCACGTCATCGCGCGCGCCATTGTTGGCTGTGGACGTGCTGATGGGCGTAGTGCGGCCGTTCGAGATGACCTGTTCGGCCTGGGCGCCGGCTGCGACGATCAGAGGAGCGATCGCTACAGCGGTCGCGAGCAGAATACGCATTGGTAATGAAACCCCTCGTGGTCGCACGCGCAAGGAATGAGGCGCCCCTCCTAACAGGGTCAGCACCCACATGCCCCAAGTTTCTTGAATTTGAGGCGAATGCAAGGCCTGGAGGTAGAGAGAGGAAGCTGAACGGCAGATGAAAATCCTGGCGACGCGCGTTACAAGCTCAGCCATATGCGCTTCCGGCTTGCAGCGTTGCCGCTGCCGGCGTTAGGGCGAGCAATCTGCCGGACGATGATTTGCACCGTCCCGCATCCAAAGCCGGAGCCTTGGCGTTAGCGTGAAGAAGTTCAGCGGAAAGGCCCAAGGCATGAGCGTCAGCCCCATCGATGTCCAGGAAAGCGAACTGCGTCTGTTTCCGGGCTTGGATGATGAGGTCGCCGCGACGCTTCGCGCGCTGAAGGCCTGCGCGGCGGAGGATCGCCCTCGGTTGGTGGACACCACCATGCTTTTTGCGCCGCGATCGGGCGGGGTGAAGCGATACCTGCTGTCCAAGAAGGCGTGGCTGGCCGAGAATCGCCCCGACGTGGCGCACAGTCTTGTCGTCCCCGGGGCCGGTTATCGGGCGAGTTCTGACGGCGTCGTGCGGTTGCAGGCCCCTAAGCTGCCTTTCGGGGACGGCTACCGTTGGCCCGGCTCGGTGCGCCGCTGGGGCGCATGGGTGTCGTCGCTCAATCCCGCGCTGATCGAAGCGGGCGACCCGTATACGCCGGGGCAGGGCGCGCTTGAGGCGGGCCAGAGGGTCGGCTGCCCGGTCGTGGGCTTCTGTCATTCGGATCCGGCGGCCCTGGCGGCGCTGCACTTTGGCGAGTGGGCGAAAAAGCCGGTGGAGAAGCGCTGGGCCAAACTGTTCTCTCAGTTCGATCGCGTGGTCTCGCCGAGCCGCTTCATTGCACAGCGCCTGGAAGAAGCCGGCGTGGGGGGCATCGTCGTCCGGCCCCTGGGCGTAGAGGTCGACACCTTCCATCCGGACCGTCGGGATCGCGACTGGCTGTTGAAGAAGCTGGGCCTGGGGGCAGACGCCCGATTGCTGTGCTTCGCCGGGCGTCCGGCCAAGGAGAAGAACGTCGGCGTGCTGATCGACGCGGTGCAGCGGCTGGGCGCGCCTTATCATCTGGTGCTGGTCGGCGCCGGTGCGGGAATGCCGCCGGAAGATCGCGTGATTTCCCTGCCGTATGAGAAGGACCCGCGCGCCGTGGCTCGCATCATCGCCAGCTGCGACGCCTTCGTGCACGCCAATGACAAGGAGCCGTTCGGCCTGATCGTGCTGGAGGCGATGGCCTGCGGGCGGGCCGTGGTCGGCGTCAACTCGGGCGGCGTCGCTGAGACTGTCGATGACAGCGTGGGGCAGTTGGCCGCCTCGGCCGACCCGGTCGACTACGCCGAAGCGATCGAGGCCCTGTTCGCGCGCGACGTCGAGGCGCTCGGCGCCGCGGCGCGGGTCAAGGCGGTCGAGCAGTTCGCCTGGAATCGCGTCTTCGAAGACCTGACGATGCTTTACGGCGAACTCACCGGCAAAGCCGCCTTCGTCACGCCGCGAGAGCGGTTGCCGCTCAACTAGCGCTTCGGCGCGGGAATCTGCGCGTGCGAAAGCCGCGCCAGCGTTCGAGTTCGATTTTCAGGAGAAGAGGGAAGGGCGGTGCGCCACTCCCTCAAAGCCTTGAGAGGAGTGGCGCGAGTGACGGGGCTCGAACCCGCGACCTCCGGCGTGACAGGCCGGCACTCTAACCAACTGAGCTACACCCGCGTTCCCATCCGAAGCGACTGTGCGCCCCGGCGAGGGGCGTCGTTTAGGCGGGGCTGCGCCGTACGTCAAGCGACGCGGCTGTGGATAAATCAAATCAGCGCGAAGACGACGGGGCGGCGGCTTGCGGCGGAGCGGCCGGGCCGGAAATTCCGCCGTCTGCGGGCAGTTGCGAAGCCGTGGCGGGAGGCGGCGGCTCGTAGTGCACGCCCACGCCCGGCCCAAGCGGCAGGTCCAGGGCCACCCACGACGCGACCATGATCAGGCCCGCAATCAGGAAGGCTCCTGCGTAAGGCAGCATGGTCGCCATCAGCGATCCCAGCCCGAATCTCGGATCCCAACGCTGGGCGAAAGTCAGGATCAGCGGGAAGTAGCTCATCAGCGGCGTGGCGATGTTGGTGACGGAATCACCCATGCGATAGGCGGCGGTCGTCATCTCGGGGCTGATGCCCAGCAGCATGAACATAGGCACGACGATGGGCGCCAAGGCCGACCACTTGGCCGAGGCCGAGCCGATGAACAGGTCGAAGATGCAGGACACCAGCACCACCATGATCAGCAGCAGAGGCGTCGGCAGGGCCAGTTCGCGCAGAGAAGCGGCGGCGTTGACCGCGAGGATGGGCCCCAGGCCCGACCAGTTGAACATGGCGACGAAGTGGGCGGCGAAGAAGGCCAGGACGATGTAGGGGGCCAGTTGGCTGATCCCCTCGCGCATCATCCGCACCAGGTCGTGGTGGGTCTTGATCGAGCCGGACCCGGCGCCGAAGGCCGCGCCCGCCATGAAGAAGGTCAGGGCGAAGAAGGCGACGAGCGAGCGATAGAGCGGGTTGAACTTTTGTTCCGGCTCGGCGTCTGCGTCGACGAAGGGGGATCCGGGCAGGAAGGTCACCGCGGCCCAGACGGCGATCATCGCCAGGATGGTCAGGCCGGCCCAGGCCAGGCCGCGCTTCTCGGCGGCGGTCAGGGGCGTCTTCTCTTCGGCCGCGACGGGGGCCGCGTCGTGCGGGATCCACGCGCCCAGGCGCGGCTCGATGACGCGGTCGGTCAGGAACCAGACGATGGGTGTGAAGACGATCACCACCCCGACGATGAAGAACCAGTTGCCCGCGATGCTGACGGCGTAGGATGGATCGATCAGATGGGCCGCCGGTTCGGTGATCCCCAGGATCAAGGCGTCGCTGGCGCCTGGGAAGAGGTTGCCCGCATAGCCGCCCGACACGGCGGCGAAGCCAGCGGCCAGGCCGGCGAGGGGGTGGCGGCCTGCGGCGGCGAAGATGACGGCCGCCAGTGGAATCACCACGACATAGGACGCGTCCGACGCGTGGTGCGACACCATGCCGGTGATCACCACGATCGGCGTCAGGATGAAGCGCGGCGCATTCAGCAGCGCGCCACGGATCGCTGTAGAAAACAGGCCTGTCCGCTCCGCCACCGACGCGCCGTAGATGATTGTGATGACGATCCCCAGCGGCGGGAAATCCGCCAGCGTGCGCGGCATGCCGATGAACAGCCGCTCTAGATTGGCGGGTGACAAAAGGCTCTGCGCCTGCAGCACCTCGCCGGTCACCGGATTGACCGCAGACCAGCCCAGGCCCGCGCCGACCAGGCTCAGCACGACCAGACCGAGGATCAGCCACAGGAACAGGAAGACGGGATCTGGCAGCCGATTGCCGATACGCTCGACGGTGTTCAGCAGGCGGGCGGCCAAGTTCATGCGCAAGCTCTGGGTTCAGGATAGGCGACAGCGCATTTCGCGGATCAGCGGCATAGGAGGCAATCGCGAAGGCTGCGGCAAATCGCGCAAAAAACTGCGAACCATTCGCAACAAAAAACCTTTGCCGACATGGGTTTGAACCCTGGCGAGGTTGGGTCTAAGAAGCCCCGAATCCGCCCCCTACCTCCCGGCGGGCGAGGCAGCTCGAATGAACGAATTTCTTCTAGAATATCTTCCGATCGTCGTTTTCCTGGGCATCGCCATCGTGCTCGGCGCCGGCTTCATGCTGGCGGCCTGGGTGTTGGCCCCCAAGAACCCCGATACCGAGAAGCTCTCGGCTTATGAGTGCGGCTTCAACGCCTTTGACGACGCGCGCATGAAGTTCGACGTGCGCTTCTATCTGGTGTCGATCCTCTTCATCATCTTCGACCTGGAAATCGCCTTCCTGTTCCCGTGGGCGGTGTCGATGTTCGATCTGTCGCACGGCGGCATGATTTTCGCCTTCTGGTCGATGATGGTCTTCCTGGGCGTCCTCACGGTCGGCTTCATCTATGAATGGAAGAAGGGAGCACTGGAATGGCAGTGATCGCCCCCTCTAGCCCCCTGGTCCCCGCCGGTTCGGCGGCGCGTTCGACCGTCGAGGGCTATGATCCCAAGATCCACGACAAGTTCTTCGAATCCGTCAATACGGAGCTGGGCGAGCGCGGCTTCCTGACGACCTCGCTGGACGACGTGATCACCTGGGCCCGCACGGGTTCGCTGATGTGGATGTCGTTCGGTCTGGCCTGCTGCGCCGTGGAGATGATCCACCTGTCGATGCCGCGCTTCGACCTGGAGCGTTTCGGCACCGCGCCGCGCGGTTCGCCGCGCCAGTCGGACCTGATGATCGTCGCCGGCACCCTGACCAACAAGATGGCCCCGGCCCTGCGCAAGGTCTATGACCAGATGCCGGACCCGCGCTACGTCATCTCGATGGGCAGCTGCGCCAACGGCGGCGGTTACTATCACTACAGCTACAGCGTCGTGCGCGGTTGCGATCGCGTGGTGCCGGTGGACGTCTATGTCCCGGGCTGCCCGCCGACCGCCGAGGCCCTGCTGTACGGCATCCTGCAACTGCAGAAGAAGATCCGCCGCACGGGGACCATCGAGCGATGAGCGAACTGGTGCGCGTTGCGGAGCGCGAATCCGCCCTGACGCCCCTGGGCACTGAAATGGTCGCGGCGCTCGGCGTCGAGGCCGTGGTGGCCTATGGCGAACTGACCCTGATCGCTCCGCGCGAGAAGATCGTCGAGATCATGACGGCCCTGCGCGATCAGTTCGGCTTCCAGCAGTGCATGGATGTCTGCGGCGCCGACTATCCCGACCGCGCCGAGCGGTTCGAAGTCGTCTATCACCTGCTGTCGCTGACCCGCGCCGCGCGGGTTCGCGTCAAGGTGTCGACCGATGAAGTGCAGCCGGTCCCCAGCGTGACGTCGGTCTATCCGTCGGCGGGCTGGTTCGAGCGTGAAGCCTTCGACATGTACGGCATGATCTTCTCGGACCACCCGGACATGCGCCGCATCCTGACCGACTACGGTTTCCAGGGGCACCCGCTGCGCAAGGACTTCCCGATGACGGGCTATGTCGAGGTCCGCTACGACGAAGAGCAGAAGCGCATCGTCTATGAGCCGGTGAAGTTGACGCAGGAATTCCGCAACTTCGACTTCCTGTCTCCGTGGGAAGGCGCCGACTATCCGACATCGGTCCTGCCGGGCGATGAAAAGGCGGGAGCGCAGTAATGGCCGACGTCAAGAACATGCCCGCGCCGCTCGGTTCGGCCATCGACCCGTTCGAGGACTACGAAGACGGCCTGACCCCGCACGCGCGGGCGATGGACGACCGCAAGTTCACCATCAACTTCGGCCCGCAACACCCGGCCGCGCACGGCGTGCTGCGTCTGGTGCTGGAGCTGGACGGCGAGCTGGTCACGCGCGTTGATCCGCACATCGGCCTGCTGCACCGGGGCACCGAGAAGCTGATGGAGGCGCGCACCTACCTCCAGAACATCCCCTACCTGGACCGGCTGGACTACGTCTCGCCGATGAACCAGGAGCACGCCTTCTGCCTGGCCATCGAGCGCCTGCTGGAGATCGACGTGCCGTATCGCGGCCAGCTGATCCGGGTCCTGTACTCGGAGATGGGCCGTATCCTGAACCACCTTCTGAACGCGACCATGCAGGCCATGGACGTGGGCGCCCTGACCCCGCCGCTGTGGGGCCATGAAGAGCGCGAGAAGCTGATGGTCTTCTACGAGCGCGCCTGCGGCGCTCGTCTGCACGCCAACTACTTCCGCCCGGGCGGCGTCCACCAGGACCTGACGCCCGAGCTGATCGACGACATCGGCCGCTGGTGCGCCGAGTTCCCGGCCGCGCTGAACGACATCGAAAGCCTGGTCACCGAGAACCGCATCTTCAAGCAGCGCAACGTCGACATCGGCGTGGTGTCCAAGGAGAACGCCCTGGCGTGGGGCTTCTCGGGCGTCATGCTGCGCGGCTCCGACATCGCCTGGGACCTGCGCAAGGCCCAGCCGTACGACTGCTACGCCGACATGGAGTTCGACATCGCCGTCGGCAAGAACGGCGACTGCTGGGACCGCTATCTGTGCCGCGTCGAAGAGATGCGCCAGTCGGTGCGCATCATGGAGCAGTGCATCCACAAGCTGCGCAACTGCCCCGGCGAGCCGGTCCTGACCGAAGACAACAAGATCGCCCCGCCGCGTCGCGGTGAGATGAAGCGTTCGATGGAAGCGCTGATCCACCACTTCAAGCTCTACACCGAGGGCTTCCGCACTCCGGAAGGCGAGGTCTATGCGGCCGTCGAGGCGCCGAAGGGCGAGTTCGGCGTCTATCTGGTGTCGGACGGCACCAACAAACCCTACCGCGTCAAGCTGTCGGCCCCTGGTTTCCGTCACCTGCAGGCGATGGACTGGATGAACCGCGGCCACATGCTGGCGGACGTGTCCGCCATCCTCGGCTCGCTCGACATGGTGTTCGGAGAAGTGGACCGATGAGCGTTCGTCGTCTCGCCAAGGAGCAACCGTCATCTTTCGAGTTTTCGAAGGAGACGATGGAAAAGGCTCAGTGGTGGATCAAGAAGTACCCGGAATCGCGTCGCCAGTCGGCGGTGATCCCGATCCTGTGGCTGGTCCAGAAGCAGGAAGGCTGGGTGTCCGAGCCTTCGCTGCGCGCCATCGGCGACCTGCTGGGCATGGCTTACATCCGGGTGCTGGAGGTCGCGACCTTCTACACCATGTTCCAGCTGACGCCGGTCGGTAAGACCGCGCTGATCCAGGTCTGCGGCACGACGCAGTGCATGCTGCGCGGCTCCAATGATCTGATGCGCGTGTGCCGCGAGAAGATCGGCCCCAAGGACGAGCTATCCGCCGACGGCCGCTTCACCTGGCAGGAAGTCGAATGCATCGGGGCCTGCTCGAACGCGCCGGTGGCCCAGATCAACGACCTCTATTACGAGGACCTGACGCCTGAGAATATGGCTCAGATCATCGATGATTTCGCGGCGGGCAAGACGCCGAAGGCGGGCAGCTATGTCGGCCGTCACACGTCTGAGCCTGTGGGCGGCGCGCGCGTTCTGACGGACCCGGCGCTGTACGACGGCTCGGCCGCCCAGAAGATTACGAAGCTGCCGAACTCGGAGCCTGTCGCTGAAAAGGCGCCGGCCTGATGGCGCGGCCGGACCTCGAAACAGAAGCGGGCAGGGCGGCCTATCGGGCCGAACTGCGTCGCGTGGGCTGGCGTCAGCGTTGGGCTGGCCTGGCTTGCATCGTGGTCGCGGCCGCATTGGTTATGTTCGCGCGCGACGGCCGTTTCGGCCTGACTGACAACGCGGTGATGGCGGCCTATGGCCTGTTGGCTATCGGATGGGTGCTGGTGATCTACGCCGTCTTCCAGCGCACCCGCCACCATAAACGCCGCATGGCGGAAGGACTTTAAGGGATCATGGTCGGCATCCTCCAAGACAAGGATCGGATCTTCACCAACCTCTATGGCTTCCACGATTGGGGCCTTGAGGGTGCGAAGAAGCGCGGCGCGTGGAACGCCACCAAGGACATGCTGGACCTTGGCGGCGACTGGATCATCAACAACGTCAAGAACTCGGGCCTGCGCGGACGTGGCGGCGCCGGTTTCTCGACCGGGCTGAAGTGGTCCTTCATGCCCAAGGAAGTGAAGGATCGCCCTCACTACCTGGTCATCAACGCAGATGAGTCCGAGCCCGCGACCTGCAAGGACCGCGAGATCATGCGTCATGATCCGCACCTGCTGATCGAAGGCGCTCTGATCGCCTCCTTCGCGATGAAGGCCCACGCCTGCTACATCTATCTGCGCGGCGAATACATCCTCGAGCGCGAGCGCATGGAAGCCGCCGTCAAGCAGGCCTATGAGGCCAAGCTGATCGGCGACGACAACGTCCACGGCTGGGATTTCCACGTCTATATCCACCACGGCGCCGGGGCCTACATCTGCGGCGAAGAGACGGCTCTGCTGGAGTCGCTGGAAGGCAAGAAGGGCCAGCCGCGCCTGAAGCCGCCGTTCCCGGCGGGCGCGGGCCTCTATGGTTGCCCGACGACCGTCAACAACGTCGAGTCGATCGCCGTGGTCGGCACCATCCTGCGTCGCGGCGCCGACTGGTTCGCGAGCTTCGGTCGTCCGAACAACACCGGCACCAAGCTGATGTCGCTGTCGGGTCACGTGAACACGCCCTGCGTGGTCGAAGAGGCCATGTCGATTCCGCTGCGCCAGTTGATCGAGGATCACGGCGGCGGCGTGCGCGGCGGCTGGGAAAACCTGAAGGCCATCATCCCCGGCGGCGCGTCCTGCCCGGTGATCACGCGCGAACAGGCCGAAGTCGCCCTGATGGACTTCGATTCCATGCGCGAGCATCGCTCGTCGCTGGGCACCGCCGGCGTGACGGTCATGGACCAGTCCACCGACATCGTGAAGGCGATCGCCCGCATCAGCTACTTCTTCAAGCACGAGAGCTGCGGCCAGTGCACGCCGTGCCGTGAAGGCACCGGCTGGATGTGGCGCGTGCTGGAACGCATGGCGATCGGCGACGCCGACCCGTCCGAGATCGACCTGCTGCTCGACGTGGCCGGTCAGGTCGAAGGTCACACCATCTGCGCCCTCGGCGACGCCGCCGCCTGGCCCGTTCAGGGCCTGATCCGGCACTTCCGTCACGAGATTGAAGAGCGCATCCACACCTACCGCAGCCGCCGCGCGAACTTCGCCGGCCACGCGATCGCGGCGGAGTAATCGTAATGCCTATCGCCAAGGTCAACGGCGTTGAAGTCGAGTTCGAACCGGGCATGACCGTGCTGCAGGTCGCCGAGCGCGCCGGGCAGGAAATCCCGCGGTTCTGCTACCACGAGCGCCTGTCCATCGCCGGCAACTGCCGCATGTGTCTGGTCGAGGTGAAGCCTGGACCGCCGAAGCCGCAGGCTTCGTGCGCGCTGCCGGCCGCCGACGGCCAGGAAATCTTCACCGACACGCCGATGGTGAAGAAGGCCCGCGAAGGGGTGATGGAGTTCCTGCTCATCAACCACCCGCTGGACTGCCCGATCTGCGACCAGGGCGGCGAATGCGACCTGCAGGACCAGGCTGTCGGCTACGGCCGTGACGGTTCGCGCTATGGCGAGAACAAGCGCGCGGTCGAAGAAAAGAACATGGGCCCGACGGTCAAGACGTTCATGACGCGCTGCATCCAGTGCACGCGTTGTGTTCGCTTCATCACCGAAGTGGCTGGCGTCCCGGACATCGGCATGATCTCGCGCGGCGAAAGCGCCGAGATCACGACCTATCTGGAAAAGAACATCGACAGCGAGCTGTCGGGCAACGTCAATGACCTGTGCCCCGTTGGAGCCCTGACGCACCGCCCCTGGCAGTACCACTACCGCCCGTGGGAGCTGAAGAAGACCGAGACCATCGACGTGATGGACGCGCTCGGCTCCAACATCCGCGCCGACTCGCGCGGCGCCCAGGTCATGCGCGTGCTGCCGCGCGTGAACGAGGGCATCAACGAGGAGTGGCTGTCGGACAAGAGCCGCTATGCCGTCGACGGCCTGCAGGCGCGTCGTCTGGACCGCCCGTGGGTGCGCGAAAACGGCAAGCTGCGGCCCGCTTCCTGGGACGAAGCCCTGTCGGTCGTGGCCGCAAGGATCAAGGCTGCCTCGGCTGACCGCATCGGCGCCATCGCCGGCGATCTGCAGGACGCCGAGTCGATGAAGGCGACGCTGGACCTGTTCCGCGCGCTGGGCTCGGCCAACACCGACTGCCGTCAGGACGGCGCGGCTATGGGCGGCGAGGCTCGTGAGAGCTGGCTGTTTAACTCCGGCCTGCAAGGCATTGAAAACGCTGACGCCATCCTGATCGTCGGCGCCAATCCGCGTACGGAAGCGCCGCTGCTGAACGCGCGCATCCGCAAGACCTGGCTGAAGGGCGGCGTCGAAATCGGCGTCATCGGCCCGCAGGCTGACCTGACCTACGACTACGCCTGGCTGGGCGCCGGTTCGAAGACCCTGGGCAAGCTGCCCAAGGCCGCGACCGACTTCCTGACCAAGGCCGAACGTCCGGCGATCATCGTCGGCGCGGGCGCCCTGACCGGCGAGACCGGCCCGGCCGTGCTGAACGCCCTGGGCGCGCTGGCCAAGAAGGTCGGCGTGGTCAAGGACGGCTGGAACGGCTTCAACGTCCTGCACACCGCCGCCGCGCGCGTCGGCGGTCTGGACATGGGCTTCCTGCCGGGCGAGGGCGGTCTGGACGTGGCCGGCATGCTGAAGCCGGGCGCGCTGGACGTGCTGTTCCTGCTGGGCGCCGACGAGGTGAACGCGGACGCCTCGGGCGCCTTCCGCGTCTATCTGGGCTCTCACGGCGATCGCGGCGCGCACGGCGCGGACGTGATCCTGCCGGGCGCGGCCTACACCGAGAAGTCGGGCCTGTACGTCAACACCGAGGGCCGGGTTCAGATGGCCGAACGCGTGGTCTTCCCGAAGGGCGAGGCCAAGGACGACTGGGCCATCATCCGCGCCCTGTCGGAACGCGTCGGCTGCAAGCTGCCGTTCGACACCCTCGACCAGCTGCGCACGAAGCTGATGGGCGACCATCCGACCTTCGGCCGCATCGACTATCTGGCTCCGGCCGCGACGTTCGACGTCGCCAAGCTGGGCGCCAAGGGGGACCTGGGCGACGTCGCCTTCGTCTCCGTCATCGCCGATCCCTACCTGACCAACCCGATCGCGCGCGCCAGTGAAACCATGGCCCAACTGTCCGCTGAGCGGACGGCGCCGGTCGCCCTGGCGGCGGAGTAAGACATGGACGCTGCGACTTCCTTCTGGGCCACCCCCGTCGGCTGGACCCTCGCCACTCTGGGCGGGATCCTGCTGGTCGTGGTCGGCATCCTGATCTCCCTGGCCTTCCTGCTGCTGGCCGACCGCAAGATCTGGGCGGCCGTTCAGCTGCGCAAGGGTCCGAACGTGGTCGGCCCCTTCGGCCTGCTGCAGTCCTTCGCCGACTTCTTCAAGTTCGTGCTGAAGGAGATCGTCATCCCGGCCGGGTCGGACAAGGTGGTCTTCATCCTGGCCCCGCTGATCAGCTTCGTGCTGGCCTTCATCGCCTGGGCGGTGATCCCGTTCGCGCCGGGCTGGGTGGTGTCGGACCTGAACGTCGGCATCCTGTACATCCTCGCGATCAGCTCGCTGGGCGTGTACGGCATCATCATGGGCGGCTGGGCTTCGAACTCGAAGTATCCGTTCCTGGGGTCGCTGCGTTCGGCGGCGCAGATGGTGTCCTATGAGGTCTCGATGGGCCTCATCATCATCAACGTCATCCTGCTGGCCGGGACGATGAACCTGACGGAGATTGTGACCCAGCAACAGGGTTGGATCTGGAACTGGAACGCCTTCGGCGGCGGCCTCGAGACCCTGCCGACGATCATCGTCATGCTGCCGATGACGATCGTCTTCTTCATCTCGGCCCTGGCCGAGACCAACCGCCCGCCGTTCGACCTTCCGGAAGCGGAGTCGGAGCTGGTGGCCGGTTATCAGGTCGAGTATTCCTCGACCCCGTACCTGCTGTTCATGATCGGCGAGTACGCCAACATCGTCTTCATGTGCGCCATGATCACCCTGCTGTTCTGCGGCGGGTGGAATCCGGGCTTCCCGACCGACTTCCTGAACAGCGTCCCGGCCTTCGTCGCCAACCTGTTCTACCTGGCGGTCTTCGCCGTGAAGGTGGTCTTCTGGTTCTTCATGATCGCCCTGGTGAAGGCCTTCGTGCCTCGCTACCGCTATGACCAACTGATGCGTCTGGGCTGGAAGATCTTCCTGCCGGCCTCGCTGGTGGCCGTGGTCTTTGTGGCGGCGTGGCGCGTGTTCGCGGTGGGCGGCTGATGAGAATCCGCGTGCCCCTGCTGATCGGCCTGGCCGTCGCCGCGACGGCCGGCGCCTGCGCGCCCTATGAGGCCGAGCCCGTCTCGGTCTATCAGTGGGAGCGCAAGGTGCAGGAAGTTGAACGGCGCGAGGCGGAACGCCAGCGCCTGTGCCAGACTCTCGACAAGGAAAGCGCCCGCTATGAACGCGAGTGCGCCGGAGTGAAATCGTAATGCTGACCCGTATCGTTCAGGCGGCCAAGGGCGCGATGCTGACCGACGTGTTCGGCGCTGTCGGCCTGTCGCTGAAGTACATGGCCAAGCCCAAGGCCACGGTGAACTATCCGTTCGAGCGCAACCCGCAGTCGCCGCGCTTCCGCGGCGAACACGCCCTGCGCCGCTATCCGAACGGCGAGGAACGCTGCATCGCCTGCAAGCTGTGCGAGGCGATCTGCCCAGCCCAGGCCATCACCATCGAGGCCGAACCGCGCGCCGACGGCAGCCGCCGCACGACGCGCTACGACATCGACATGGTCAAATGCATCTACTGCGGCCTGTGCCAGGAGGCCTGCCCGGTGGACGCCATCGTCGAGGGACCGAACAGCGAGTTCGCCACCGAGACCCGCGAAGAACTGCTCTATGACAAGGCGCGCCTGCTGGACAACGGCGACCGCTGGGAGCGTCTGATCGCGAAGAATCTGGAACTCGACGCTCCGTATCGCTAAACGGAGCGGCGATTCCGCCACGCTGACCCTGACCTTCGGGCCGGGGCCGATTTCTGGAAGGGTCCGGGTGTCCGCCCGGGCCATTGGTTTTGAAGAGGGGCGTCGTCCCGCACATGTTGCAAGGCCTGGCCTTCTATCTTCTGGCGACGGTCGCCGTGGTTTCCGCCCTTCTGGTGGTGACCGCGCGCAACCCCGTGCACTCCGTCCTCTGGCTGATCCTGACCTTCTTCTCGGCAGCCGGCCTGTTTGTGCTGCTGAGCGCCGAGTTCTTGGCGATGCTGCTGGTCGTCGTCTACGTCGGCGCCGTGGCGGTGCTGTTCCTGTTCGTCGTCATGATGCTGGACGTCGACTTCGTGAAGCTGCGCGAGGGTTACGCGCGCTACCTGCCGCTGGCGGGCATCGTGGCGGGCGTGCTGCTGGCCGAGATGATCATGGTGTCGATCAGCGTCGTTCAAGGCGGGGCCGCCAAGGACGCTTTGGCGCCGGTTCCTGCGGGTCCTGACGTCACCAACATCGAGACGATCGGCCGCGTGCTCTACACGGACTACGTCTACTTCTTCCAGGCGGCGGGCGTGGTCCTGCTGATCGCCATGATCGGCGCCATTGTCCTGACCCTGCGTCACCGTCCGGGCGTGCATCGCCAGGATCTGGCGGCCCAGGCCAACCGCGAACGCGCCAAGGCCGTCGAGATCAAGTCGGTCGCTACCGGCCAGGGCGTCACCCCCGAGGAGCTTCTGTGATGGACATCTCGCTCCAGCACTATCTGGCGGTCGCCGCCATGCTGTTCACCATCGGCGTCTTCGGCATCTTCGTGAACCGCAAGAACGTCATCATCATCCTGATGTCGATCGAGATGATCCTGCTCGCGGTGAACATCAACTTCGTGGCCTTCTCGACCCACCTCAACGACGTGTCGGGCCAGCTGATGGCCATGTTCGTCCTGACCGTGGCCGCGGCCGAGGCCGCCGTCGGCCTGGCCATCCTGGTGGCCTTCTTCCGTAACCGCGGCGACATCGCGGTCGACGACGCCTCCGTGATGAAGGGCTGATCGGAACCGTGACTATCCAGACTCTCGTCACTCTCGGCGTCTTCGCCCCCCTGCTGGGGGCCATGATCGCCGGCTTCTTCGGTCGCCGGATCGGGGATATTCCGTCCCAGGCCGTCACGACCGGCCTGCTGTTCTTCTCGTGCGCCGTCTCGTGGATCGTGTTCAGCCAGTGGACCTGGGGCGGGCTTGCAGCCTTCACCGTCCACATCGCGCCCTTCATCCACGTCGGCGACTTCCAGTCGAACTGGTCGATCCGCATCGACGCCATGTCGGCGGTCATGCTGATCGTCGTGACCAGCGTCTCGTCGCTGGTTCACCTCTATTCCTGGGGCTACATGAAGGAGGACGACAGCCGTCCTCGTTTCTTCGCCTATCTGTCGCTGTTCACCTTCATGATGCTGGCGCTGGTGACGGCCGCCGACTTCGTACAGATGTTCTTCGGCTGGGAAGGCGTGGGCCTGGCGTCCTATCTGCTGATCGGCTTCTGGTACAAGAAGGCCTCGGCGTCTTCGGCTGCGATCAAGGCCTTCGTGGTCAACCGCGTCGGCGACTTCGGCTTCCTGCTCGGCATGATGACCGTGTTCTGGATGTTCGGCACGATCGAGTTCGCCAAGCTGTTCCCGCTGATCGAAGGCAAGGTCGGCACGGGCTGGGAATTCCTGGGCTACACCTGGTCGGCGCTGGACCTGGCCGGTCTGCTGCTGTTCGTCGGCGCGATGGGCAAGTCGGCGCAGTTCTTCCTGCACACCTGGCTACCGGACGCCATGGAAGGCCCGACCCCGGTGTCGGCCCTGATCCACGCGGCCACCATGGTCACGGCCGGCGTCTTCATGGTCTGCCTGCTGTCGCCGCTGTATGAGCACGCGCCCGTCGCGTCGCAGTTCATCGCCATCATTGGCGGGATCACGGCCATCTTCGCCGCGACCGTCGGCATGATGCAGAACGACATCAAGCGGGTGATCGCCTATTCGACCTGTTCGCAGCTGGGCTACATGTTCTTCGCGGCGGGCGTCGGCGCCTATCAGCCCGCCATGTTCCACCTGTTCACGCACGCCTTCTTCAAGGCCCTGCTGTTCCTGGGCGCCGGTTCGGTGATCCACGGCATGCACCACGAGCAGGACATGCGGAAGATGGGCGGTCTCGCGAAGCTGCTGCCGATCACCTACGTCGTGATGATGATCGGGACCGTCGCCATCACCGGCATCGGCATCCCGGGAGTGTGGGGTCTGTCGGGCTTCTACTCCAAGGACTCCATCCTCGAGAGCGCCTATGCAGCGGCGACGACCGGCCATTCGCCTGCGGGCATGTTCGCCTTCGTCATCGGCATCTCGGCGGCCCTGCTGACGGCCTACTATTCGTGGCGCCTGGTGTTCATGACCTTCCACGGCAAGGCCAAGTGGAAAGACGACGGCCATCACGCGGACGACCACGCGTCGCACGCCCAGATCGAGACCCATTCCGAATCGCTGGACGGCGACGTCCACGCGCACGACGACCATCACCACCACGGTCCGCTGAAGCCGCACGAGAGCCCGTGGGTCATGGTGCTGCCGCTGCTGCTGCTGTCGGTCGGCGCGATGTTTGCGGGCTGGATCTTCGCCCCGCACTTCATCGGTCATCACGAGGGTGAGTTCTGGCGCGGGGCTATCTTCGTCGCTCAGGCCAACCACGTCCTGCACGAGAGCCACAACGTCCCGACCTGGGTGAAGTGGGCGCCGCTGATCGTGACGCTGCTGGGCACGGCCGTCGCCTTCTGGATCTACGTCCTGAAGGAAGGCGTCGCCAAGCAGTGGGCCGAGCGCAAGGGCCCGCTGTGGACCTTCCTCTACAACAAGTGGTTCTTCGATGAGCTGTATGACGCCGTCTTCGTGAAGGGCGCCAAGGCGATCGGCGACTTCTTCTGGAAGATCGGCGACGTGAAGATCATCGACGGCCTTGGCCCGAACGGCGCGGCCTGGGCTTCGCTGAAGTCGGGCGGCTGGCTGTCCCGGTTCCAGTCCGGTTTCGTCTACTTCTATGCATTCGTGATGCTGATCGGCGTGGCTGCGTTCCTTGCCTTCGCCATCTTCACGTGGGGAGCCTGAGCCTCGTGCCTCACATTCTGAGCATCGTCACCTTCCTGCCGCTTCTTGGCGCGGCCGCGATCCTGGTCGCGCGCCTGCTGAACAAGGGCGGCCATGAGGCCGCGGCCCCGGCCGCCCGCTGGATCGCCCTGATCACCACCATGGTGGTGCTGGCGGTTTCCGTTGTGCTGGTCGGGCAGTTCGATCCGTCGAACCCGGCCTATCAGTTCGTCGAGAACTACGCCTGGTTCGCCGGCGCCAGCTATCATCTGGGCGTGGACGGGGTCTCGATCCTGTTCGTCCTGCTGACGGCCTTCCTGCTGCCGATCTGTATCGTGGCCAGCTGGAAGTCGATCCAGACGCGCGTCGTCGAGTACATGGTCGCCTTCCTGATCCTGGAGACGCTGGTCATCGGGGTGTTCACTTCGCTGGACCTGTTCCTCTTCTACATCTTCTTCGAAGGCACCCTGGTCCCGATGTACCTGATCATCGGCATCTGGGGCGGCGCCAACCGGATCTACGCGGCGTACAAGTTCTTCCTCTACACCTTGGCCGGTTCGGTCCTGATGCTGCTGGCCATGCTGTGGATGGCCCACACGACCGGCACCACCAGCATCCCAGAGCTGAAGCAGTACGCCTTCGACGCCTCGGTGCAGCCGATCCTGTGGCTGGCCTTCTTCGCCTCCTTCGCGGTGAAGATGCCGATGTGGCCGGTGCACACCTGGCTGCCCGACGCCCACGTGCAGGCGCCGACGGCCGGTTCGGTCATCCTGGCCGGCATCCTGCTGAAGCTGGGCGGCTACGGCTTCATCCTGTTCAACATCCCGATGTTCCCGCTGGCGTCGCAGATGTTCACGCCGCTGGTGTTCGCCCTGTCGGTGATCGCCATCGTCTACACCTCGCTGGTCGCCTTCCGTCAGACCGACATCAAGAAGCTGATCGCCTATTCGTCGGTCGCCCACATGGGCTTCGTGACCATGGGCATCTTCGCCGGCAACGACACCGGGGTGCAGGGCGCCGTGTTCCAGATGCTGAGCCACGGCCTGATCTCGGGCGCGCTCTTCCTCTGCGTCGGCGTGGTCTATGACCGGATGCACACCCGTGAGATCGCCTTCTACGGCGGCCTGACGGCGCGGATGCCCTGGTATGCGGCCATCTTCCTGATGTTCACCATGGCCAACGTCGGCCTGCCGGGCACCTCGGGCTTCATCGGCGAAGTGCTGACCATGACCGGCGCCTATCAGGCTTCGACCTGGACGGCCCTGATCGCCGCCTCGGGCGTGATCTTCTCGGCGGTCTATGCGCTGACGCTGTTCCGCAACGTCATGTACGGCGAGATCACCAATCCGGCGCTGCAGACGATCACGGACATCGACAAGCGCGAGCTGTTGATCTTCGTGCCGCTGATCATCGGCACCATCTGGCTGGGCCTCTATCCCAACGCCGTCCTCGACTACACCGGGCCGACCGTTGAGGCCCTGACGACCGCCTATCGCGCAGCTATCGGCGGGTGAGAGCATAATGACTGATCTGTCTTCCGCCCTTCATCTCTCGGCTCCGGAGCTGACCCTTGCGGTCGGCGGCCTGGCGCTGCTCATGCTCGGCGCCTTCGCCGGGGAGAAGTCGACCCGCCTGGTCTCGGGCCTGTCGGTCCTGCTGCTGCTGGTCGCGACGGTGCTGGCCGCCGTCGGCCCGCTGGGCTCGGCCTTCAACGGGGCCTATGTGGCCGATCCGCTGGCGGTGTTCGGCAAGGCGGTGATCTTCCTGTCCGCCGCCGTGGCCGTGGTGCTGGGCGACAGCTGGATGCACCGCAACAAGATCGCCAAGTTCGAGTATCCGATCCTGATCGTGCTGGCCTCGGTCGGCATGGGGATGATGGCGTCGTCGGGCGATCTGATCTCGCTCTACATCGGCATCGAGATGCACTCGCTGGCCCTCTACGTCCTCGCCGCCTATCGCCGCGACGACCTGAAGGCCTCGGAAGCCGGTCTGAAGTACTTTGTCCTGGGCGCCCTGTCGTCGGGCCTGCTGCTGTACGGCGCCAGCTTGATCTACGGCTTCGCCGGTTCGATGCGGTTCGAGGACATCGCCGCCTTCGCCACGGCGAATCCTGGCCCGGGCCTGATCTTCGGCCTGGTCTTCCTGATCTGCGGCCTGGCGTTCAAGGTTTCGGCCGCGCCGTTCCACATGTGGACGCCCGACGTCTATGAAGGCGCCCCGACCCCGGTCGTGGCCCTGTTCTCGACCGCGCCCAAGGTGGCGGCCATGGTCCTGATCATCCGCGTCCTGATCGAAGGCTTCGGCCTGGCCCATGCCCAGTGGGCGCAGGTGGTGATCCTGATCTCGCTGATCAGCTTCGCCGTCGGCGCCTTCGGCGGGCTGATGCAAAAGGACATCCAGCGCCTGCTGGCCTATTCCTCGATCATCAACATCGGCTACGCCCTGCTGGGCGTTGCGGCGGGCACCCAGGTCGGCGTCCAGGCGACGCTGATGTTCATGACCCTGTATGTCGTGGACCAGATCGGCTTCTTCGCCATCCTGCTGTCGCTGAGCCGCAATGGTCGCCCGATCCGCAAGATCGCCGATCTGGCCGGCCTGAAGAAGGACCGCCCGCTGACGGCCGTCGCCCTGACGATCCTGTCGCTGTCGGCCATCGGCATTCCGCCGATGTCGGGTTTCTGGGGCAAGTTCTACGTCTTCGGCGCAGCCGCCGACGCCGGTTACTGGATGGCGGGCGCCGCCGGCCTGGTGGCCTCGGTTGTGGCAGGCTTCTACTACCTGCGCATCATCAAGGTCATTTGGTTCGACACGCCGGAGTTCGACGTGACGACGGACAAGGCGCCGGTCAGCGCGCAATGGATCGGCTGGGCGGCTGCGGCCTTCAGCTTCCCGGTGCTGCTGATCGCCCTGACCTGGCTGGAGCCGCTGACGCGCGCGGCGGCCGCGGGCGTCGGGATCGGATAAGGGGCCTTGGCGGCTCCGGTTCTGATCCTCGACGAGACCGACTCAACCAACGCCGAGGCGCGTCGTCGCGCCGAGGCAGGCGAGGTCGGCCCGCTGTGGATCGCGGCCCGGCGTCAGACCGCCGGGCGGGGCCGTCGCGGCCGCGCCTGGGACAGCCGGGAAGGAAACCTGGCGTCCACGCTGCTGCTGACGCTGAACCGCTCGCCGGCCGAGGCGGCGCAGCTGACGTTCGCCGCCGCCCTGTCGGTGGCTGATCTGCTGGATCGATATGTTCCGCCTGCGCTGGTCAGCATCAAATGGCCCAATGACGTTCTGCTGGACGGGCGCAAGTCGTCGGGCATCCTGATCGAATCCGGCCCGTCGCCGTCGGGCGGCCTGTGGCTTGCGGTCGGCATCGGCGTGAACCTGGCCCATGCGCCCCAAGGGACCGAGCGGCCGGCCACCTGCATCGCCGAACATCTGCGCTACGACGTCGTCGCCACGCCGTCGACGGAGGACGGCGCCAAGGTCCTGGCCGAAGCATTCGATGTCTGGTTGGAACGCTGGATCAGTTTGGGCTTTCAGCCGGTGCTGGACGCCTGGGTCGCGCGGACGCCGGGGCTGTTCGGCCCGTGCACGGCGCGCTTGAGCCACGAAACTCTGAACGGGATCGCCGACGGCGTCGAAGCCGACGGCGCTCTGCGTCTGAAACTGCCGGACGGAAGCCTGCGGGTCATCTCCGCCGGCGACGTCTTCTTCGGAGAGACCGCCTGATGCTGCTGGCGATCGAGCAAGGCAACACCAACACCCTGTTCGCCGTCCATGATGGACACGACTGGATTCTACAGTGGCGCACCGCCACCGACCCGATGCGTACGGCCGATGAATACGCTGTCTGGCTGCACCAACTGTTCGAGATGCAGGGCCAGGGGATGGCCATGGCCGATATGGACGGCTGCATCATTTCCAGCGTGGTGCCGCAGTCGATCTTCAATCTGCGCAACCTGGCGCGGCGCTATCTGAGCGTCGAACCCCTGGTGATCGGCGAGAACGTCGAACTGGGCATCGAGGTGCGCATCCATAAGCCCAGCGAGGCCGGCGCCGACCGCCTGGTCAACGCCATCGGCGCGCTGCAGGCCTATCAGGGCGATTTGCTCCTGATCGACAGCGGAACGGCGACCACCTTCGATGTCGTGTCTGGAGCCAATGGCAAAGGCGCGGGCGCCTTTGAGGGCGGCCTGATTGCGCCAGGCATCAACCTGTCGCTGCAGGCCCTGCACGAGGCAGCGGCCAAGCTGCCGCGCATCGCTATTCAGCGCCCGGATACTGTCATCGGGCGCGACACCGTCACATCGATGCAATCGGGCGTCTTCTGGGGCTATATCGCCCTGATCGAAGGGCTGGTGGACCGCATCAAGGCCGAGTGGGGCAAGCCCATGACGGTCATCGGCACCGGCGGCGTCGCCTCGCTGTTCGAGGGCGCAACCGACTCTATCGACCGGTTTGATCCGGACCTGACCATCCGCGGCCTACTCGAAATCTGGCGGCGGAACTCCCATCTGTAAGGCCGTATGAAAAAGCATAATCAAAACGACGAACTCGTCTTCCTGCCGCTGGGCGGCTCGAACGAGGTCGGAATGAACCTGAACGCCTACGGCTTCGGCCCGGCGCACGACCGCAAATGGATCATCGTCGACGTGGGCGTGACCTTCGGCGACCAGTCCACGCCCGGCGTAGACGTGATCGTGCCCGATCCGACCTTCCTGGAAGGCGAGAATATTCTGGGGATCGTGCTGACGCACGCCCACGAGGACCATATCGGGGCTCTGGGCTGGCTGTGGCCGCGCATCCAGGCGCCGCTATACGCCACGCCGTTCACGGCCTTCCTGATCCGCGAGAAGCTGCGCGACGCAGGCATCTATCAAGACGTCGAGCTGCACGAAGCGCCGCTCGGTTCGACTGTGAACCTGGGCCCGTTCGAGGTGACCTATGTCACCATCACCCACTCGATCGCCGAGCCGAACGGTCTGGCCATCAAGACCCCGTTGGGCACGGTGCTGCACACGGGCGACTGGAAGATCGATAACGATCCGGTCGTGGGCGAACGCACTGACGTCGACTTCATCCAGAAGCTGGGCGACGAAGGCGTCCTGGCCATGGTGTGCGACTCCACCAACGTCTTCGTCGACGGCGTCGCCGGCTCCGAAGGCGATGTGAAGGTCAAGTTGGCCGAGCTGATCCAGGGCCTGAAGGGCCGCGTCGCGGTCGGCTGCTTCGCCTCGAACGTCGCGCGCATGGACAGCGTGATCCGCGCTGCCGAGGCCGCCGGACGCCGCGTGGCGCTTGCCGGGCGTTCGATGCACCGCATCACCGCCGCCGCCAAGTCGGTCGGCATGTTGAGCGACCTGAAGCCTTTCCTGTCCGAACAGGAGGCCAGGGTCTGGCCCGCCGATGAGATCCTGTACCTTTGCACCGGCAGCCAGGGCGAGGCGCGCGCCGCACTGTCGCGCGTGGCTGAAGGGACCCATCCCTTCATCAAGCTGGGGCAGGGGGATCACTGCATCTTCTCGTCGCGCGTCATTCCGGGCAACGAACTGTCCATCGGCCGCCTGCAGGACAAGATGGCCGAGCGCGGGATCCGCATCTATACCGAGAAGGATCACCCCGGCATCCACGTCTCGGGCCACCCGTGCCGCGACGAACTGCGCCAGATGTATCAGTGGGCCCGGCCGCAGATCGCCGTGCCGACCCACGGCATGCGCCGCCACCTGATCGAGCACGGCAATCTCGCTAAGGACATGCAGGTCCCCGAAACGGTGACCCCGCGCAACGGCGATATGGTGCGCCTGGCGCCCGGACCGGCGGCCATCATCGATGAAGTGCCTTCGGGCCGCCTGTTCGTCGATGGCGGAATGCTGGTCGAGGAGGGCGGCGAGGCCCTGCGCGAGCGCAAGCACGCAGCCAGCAATGGCATCCTGATCGTCAGTTTCGTCCTGGATAAGCGCGGGCGGATCGCCAGCGACATCGACGTGCGCGGCATCGGCCTGCCCGGCGACGCCGACCGTCCTCTGGGCGACGTGCTGGACGATATGGCCGAGCGCGTCGAAAACACGGTGCGCGGTCTGAAGGGCGAGGCGCTCCAGGACGAGATGGTCATCGAACAGGCCGTCAGCCGGACCCTGAAGAAGGCCAGCCAGCAGATCTGGGACCGTCGTCCTATCGTTGAAACCGTGGTGTTGAGGCTCTGATGGCGGACAGGCTGTATCTGCTGAACGCGGACTGGTTCGACGATCAGGGCGGGCCGTGGTTCTGTCCGCCCGGCGCGCGGATCGAGGGGGTGCTGGGTCTTTATCCGCGCCTGCGCGAACACCTGACCGTGACCTACTTGGATCACCCCCGCCCGCGCCCGGCGGTGATCGCTGAGGTGGGGGAGGCGAACCAGAGCTGCCCCCTTCTGGTGCTGGACGGCGAGTTCGACTGGCCGGACGCCGAGGTTAGCGAGGAAACGGGCGCGCGCTTCCTGCAGGATGACGACATCCTGCCGTACTGGGCGGCGCGCTACGGCATCGGGCGGCCGCATCCGTAAGGATCAGTCGCTGGGTTCAAATCTGAGGACGCCGGCGATCCGGGCCACGCCGGTATCGCTCGGGTGAGCCTGACCATCCATCACCACAACTTCGGCGAAGTCGAAGGGACTGACGTCGTCGAGACAGGCGGCGTTGATCCCGAATTGCTGCGGGTTGGAACGGCGTTGGTGATGGGTGTGGATCCCGCAATGGCGACAGAACCAGTGCGAGGCCGTACCGGTGTTGAAGCGATAGAGCGACAGCGCGTCTTCGCCTTGGGTGATCTCCAGACCGTCCAGCGCGCTAGAGACCGCCACCGCCCCCCGCATCCGGCAGTAGGAGCAGGTGCAACGTCGAGCCGTGCTCAAGCCGTCGCTCAGGGCGACGCGAAACCGCACGGCGCCGCAGTGACACCCGCCTTCCCGGGTTTCCAGCGCCGACATCTCAACCCCCTGTCGCGGTCTTGCGATAATTATCTCGATCAAGGTTTCCGATCTCGACGGAGATCTGGCTAGAACCGTCATAGGGCGCGAGGCCGGCCAGCAAAGCCGCCTGCACCGCTTCGCCCAGCGCGGTTTTCTGTTCCTGTGTCCGGCCGCTGAGGATCCGCAGGTCGCAGTGGACCATGGCCTGGTCCGGGGCGCCGTTGGCGATGATCAGATTTTCGCAGCGGACAATGCGGGTCTTGCAGGCGGGCAGGGTTGCGCCGACGACGTCAACACAGAGGCGATGAATCTCCAGCGCCAGGGCGCGCCAGTCGGTCGCGTCGAAATGGGTGGAGTGTTCCAGCGTAATCTGTGGCATTCAGAGCGTCCTTGTTGCGACGCCCTTCCTTATCGCGCCGCGACGATGATTGCGATGAACGGACTTTAGAGACGATGCCCCTTGGCCCCTTCACCCTGGTCGCCACATTTCTGACGGTGTGGTGGATCGTGTTGTTCGCCATCCTGCCGCTCGGCCTGTCGGACCAGATCAAGGATCCCCCCACGGACGGGACCCAGTGGGGCGCCCCCAAGACGCCGAACCTCAAGAAGAAGTTCATCACCACGACCTGGGTGTCGATCATCGTCTGGCTGGTGATCGTCGCCTTCGTCTGGGTCGGCTGGAGCCCCTTGCCCGACATCACCCACGCGAACGCGCTCTAGCTTTCGTCCCCCTTGCCCGGCTAAACCTCGGGCCTGACTGAATTTGCCGAGAATCCTCCCATGCGCCTGTCGCGCTACTTCCTGCCGATCCTGAAAGAAGCCCCCTCCGACGCCCAGATCGTGTCGCATCAGCTGATGCTGCGCGCGGGCATGATCAAGCAGGAGGCCGCCGGCATCTACGCCTGGCTGCCGCTGGGCCTGCGGGTGCTGCGCAAGATCGAGACCATCGTGCGTGAGGAGCAGGTCAAGGCCGGCGCCGTCGAGCTGCTGATGCCGACGCTGCAACTGGCCGACCTTTGGCGGGAGTCGGGGCGCTACGACGCCTATGGCCCGGAGATGCTGCGCATCACCGACCGCCACGAACGCGAGCTGCTGTACGGCCCGACCAACGAGGAGATGATCACCGACATCTTCCGCGGTTTCGTGAAGTCGTACAAATCCCTGCCGCTGAACCTCTTCCACATCCAGTGGAAGTTCCGCGACGAGCGTCGCCCCCGGTTCGGCGTCATGCGCGGCCGCGAATTCCTGATGAAGGACGCCTATTCCTTCGACATCGACGAGGCCTCCGCCCGCATCGCCTATAAGCGGATGTTCGCGGCCTATCTGAATACCTTCGCCCGGCTGGGCCTGAAGGCGGTGCCGATGCGCGCCGACACCGGCCCCATCGGCGGCGACCTGAGCCACGAGTTCATCGTCCTGGCCGAAACGGGTGAGAGCGAGGTCTTCTGCGACCGCAAGCTGGTCGAAATGGCGGCGCCCGGCCACAACCTCAGCGTCGAGCAGTTGGAAGGCGTGTTCAACGAGCGCACCGCCCTGTACGCCGCGACCGAGGAAATGCACGACGCGTCCCAGTTTGAGGCCCAGACCGCCGAGGGCGACCGCCTGTCGGCGCGCGGCATCGAGGTCGGCCACATCTTCTACTTCGGCACCAAATATTCCGCGGCGATGAAGGCCAACGTCCAGGGACCGGACGGCAAGGACGCCCCGGTCCACATGGGCAGCTATGGCGTCGGCGTCTCGCGCCTGCTGGGCGCCATCATCGAAGCCAGCCACGACGCCGGCGGCATCATCTGGCCGGACGCGGTCGCCCCGTTCGACGTGGTGGTCATCAACCTGCGCGCCAGCGACGAGGCCGTCTCGGCCGCGTGCGAAGAGGCCGTGGCCAAGCTGGAAGCGGCGGGCAAGGACGTCCTCTACGACGATACGGACGAGCGCCCGGGCGGCAAGTTCGCCACTGCCGATCTGATCGGCGTGCCGTGGCAACTGACTGTCGGGCCGAAGGGACTGGCTGACGGCGTCGTCGAACTGAAGCGCCGCGCCACCGGCGAGAAGCAGAGCCTGTCGCTGGACGCCGCCCTGGAGCTGCTTACGAAATGACCGACGCCGCGACGGCCTCCGCTCCGCCGCCCGCATCGAAAGGGTCCGGCCCCTTCTCCAGCTGGGAGATCGGGCTGGCCCTCCGCTACCTGCGCGCCAAGCGCAAGCAGGGCGGGGTGGCGCTGATCGCGATGATCAGCTTCATCGGCATCATGCTGGCCGTGGCGGTGCTGATCAGCGTCATGAGCATCATGGCGGGTTTCCGCGGCACGCTGATGGACCGCATCCTGTCGTTCAACGGCCATATGTACGTGCAGGGTCCGGTGCTCTATGCGCCCGATCGCGACGCTGCGCTGAAGCGGATCGGCGACGTGCCGGGCGTCGTGTCGGTGACGCCTTTGACCGAAAGTCCCGCCATGTTCCGCGCGGGCAATCTGGCGACCGGCGGCATGGTGCGTGGGGTAAGGCCCCAGGACCTGGCCTCAATGAAGTTCGTCTTTGAAAGCCTTAGCTCCGAGGCGCGCGAGCGGTTCGGCAAAGGCGAATACGGGGGCGACCACGTCCTGATCGGCAAGACCCTGGCTGAGGAAGCCGGGCTGCGCGAAGGCGATCCGATCTCGCTATATTCGCCGACCGGCGCCGACAGCGCGTTCGGCAATCTGGGCGGACTTGAGAAGACCTATATCGTCGGCGGCGTCTATACGTCGGGCGCGGCGGACTACGACCGCGCGTTCATCTTCATGCCGCTGGAACAGGCTCAGATTTTCTTCGGCAAGGATGGGCTCTGGGACATCATCGAAATGAAGGTGGCGGAGCCGGACAAGGTCGAGAGCCTTCTGGCGCCGGTACAGCGCGCGGCCGGAGCGGGCAACGTCGTCACTGACTGGCGCAATCGGCAGGCCGCGATTTGGGGTGCGCTGCAGGTCGAACGCACGGCGATGAGCATCATCCTGGGCATGGTCGTCGCTATCGCCGCCATGAACATCATCAGCGGTATCGTCATGCTGGTGAAGAACAAGACGCGCGACATCGCCATTCTGCGGACCGTTGGGGCTAGCCAGTCGTCCATCCTGCGCATCTTTTTCATGTCGGGCGCAGCTATCGGCATCGGCGGCACGATTGCAGGTTTGGTGCTCGGACTGCTGTTCTGTTTGAACATCGGTGCGATCCAGCATTTCCTCGAAGGGCTGCTGGGGGTCCAGCTGTTCAACGCTGAAGTCTACATGCTGGATTCCGTGCCGGCCGAAGTGGACCCGTGGGACGTGACCTGGGTCGCGGTGTTCTCCTTCTTCATGAGCTGCCTGGCCAGTTTGCCGCCGTCGTGGAATGCGTCGCGCATCGATCCGGTGGAGGCCCTGCGTTTTGAATAGGCTGTTGAAGAAGAAGCCCGTCGTCGCCTCCGAGACGAACGGCGCCATCCTGTCGCTGCGCGGGGTCACACGCACCTATCCGACGGCGCAAGGCGGGCTGACGGTCCTTAAGGGCGTTGATCTCGAGGTCATGCCGGGCGAGGTCGTCGGCCTGATCGGACCGTCAGGTTCCGGCAAGTCCAGCCTGCTGCACGCGGCGGGCCTGTTGGAACGGCCGACCAGCGGTCAGGTGCTGATCGACGGCGAGGACGTCGGCGGCCTGGACGAGCGCGCGCGCACGCGGCTGCGGTTGCACCGCATCGGTTTCGTCTATCAATTCCACCACCTGCTGCCGGAATTTGATGCTCTGGACAATGTCGCTCTGCCCATGCGCATCGCAGGGGTGCGGGAAGGGGAGGCGCGTCGACGCGCGACGGAGACCCTGACGGCGCTCGGTCTCGGTCAACGCGTCACGCACCAGCCAGCGCAATTGTCGGGCGGCGAACAGCAGCGCGTCGCCATCGCCCGCGCCCTGGCCAATAGTCCGCGCCTGCTGCTGGCGGACGAACCGACCGGCAACCTGGACCCCGTGACCAGTCAGGCGGTGTTCGAGGCCCTGCGCGAGTTGGCGAAGACGACAGGCGTGGCCGCCCTGATCGCCACCCATAATATGGAACTCGCGGGGCATATGGACCGAGTCTTCGCCTTGAAGGACGGTCATCTCGAGCAGCGGGCGGCGGAAAGCCAGACCTACTAGCCTGCGATTAGCCTGTCCGTGGGGGTCAGGCGCTCGCTGTAGGGTCGCATAGTCCAACGCAAGGCGGCCGCCCCCAGTAGAGGCGCGATCTGGCCATAGGCTCGCCGACCCGGATCGAGCGCGCGTCTCAGGGCTGCGGTTTCGTCTAGTGTCAGGGGCGGCTGGGACATGGCCAGAACCCTCTGAAGCCGGAACCGCACGGTCTCGCGCCACGCTTCATGCGGAACGGCCTGGCACGGACTGACGGTCAGTAGCCGCAGGAACTCGTCGAGCCCCGGCGACGCCCCTTCCATCGCGTAGACTATGACGCCGTCGACCGTCACCATGACGCCGGCCAGGCTGAGGCTGCGCGCCTGGTCGCGGCGCATGTCAGTCAGTGCGGGCCATCGCGCGGCGTCCAGGAAACCGGAGGGAGGCCGAGCTAGAAAAACGGCGCTTTGCAGCACGTCGAGCCTCAACGCATCAGCGGCATATCGAAGATACCGCTGGCCATGCGCACAGGCGGATCAACTGCGTGCGACTACGAGGTTTTCACGCAGGAAAGCTTGCGTATTTTCAAACGTATGATGCTTGATAGCCTAGCTGACGAACGAAATGCTCAGGTCACGAACAGAGCGGGGCGCCCTATCACTGAAGTCGCCATCATCGATGATGACCGATCGCTGCTGGAACTGACAGTTCTGGCGGTGCGCGAGGCAGGCTTTTCCGCTGTCGGCTTTCACGAACCTCTTGACGCCCTGATGTGGGCCTCTGACGCCGAGCCGACCTGCATCATCGCGGATTTGAAGATGCCGGGTGTGGAAGGCCTGGACCTGGTGGCGGCGTTCTGCGCCCTCAACCGCCACGCTGTGGTGATTGTGAGCGCCTTCGTCGACGTGCGGACAACGGTCGATGCCATGCGGTTAGGCGTCGATGACGTCCTGCCCAAGCCCGCGTCTGGTGAGGAGTTGGTTCGCGCGCTCCGGCGGGGCATGGCGGCGCTGGCTTCGACGCCGTTGCGCGAAGAGCTGACGTTCACCCGTCGCGAGCGACAAGTCGCCGAAATGCTGGTCGAGGGGCTGACGACCAAGCAGATCGCGCAGAACCTGGAGCTAAGTCCGCGGACAGTCGAGTTTTTCCGGGCCAGCCTGCTGCGCAAGACCCAGTCGCCCAACTCTGCGGCCTTGGCGCGCTGACGCGTCTCGGCTTTCTGGCGAAATGAAGTTGACGAGAACAAAGGGGCAACATAGAACAAACGGGCAACATTTGATCTGGGGATAAAATCAATGACGCGTTGGGTGAGGGATCTGCTGTCGCTTGCGTCCTGCGGCGGCTTCGTCTGGATGGTCTGGCAGGCGGCCTTCCTGGTGACATGACCGCGCCCCACTGAAGGGCGACTCCCTGCATGATGAAGAAGCGTCGTCTAAGCGGCGCTGCGATGCGGAGTTTTCGATTGGCGGATGCGGTGAACAGTCAGGGCTTTGTCCACCTGCGGGTCCGCAGCGCCTATTCGCTTCTGGAAGGGGCGATCAAGGCGAGCAAGATCGGCAAGATGGCCGCTGAGGCGGGCATGCCGGCGGTGGGGGTGGCGGACCGAGCCAATCTGTTCGGCGCCCTGGAATTCAGCCAGACGACCAAGGATGCAGGCGTGCAGCCGATCGTCGCCTGCGCCCTGCCTGTGCTCGACATCGGCGGGCAGGTCGCCCAGCGCTGGGCCAAGACGCCGACGGTCGTGCTGATCGCCCAGAACGAGCAGGGCTGGCTCAATCTTTGCGCCCTGTCGTCCGCCGCCTACCTCGACGCGGGCGAGATGGCCGAGCCGGGGGTGCCCTGGGGACAGGTTGTGGATAAGTCGGAAGGACTGATCCTGCTGTCCGGCGGACCTGACGGCCCCATTGATCCTTTGTTCGTTCAGAAGAAGCCGGGCGAAGCCGCCGCCGCCCTTGATGAGATGAAGCGGGTCTTCGGCGATCGGTTCTATGTCGAGCTTCAGCGTCACGGCCTGTCCAGCGAGACGGTGGCCGAGGGAGGGCTGGTCGAATGGGCTTACGCTAACGATGTCCCGCTGGTGGCGACCAATGACGTCTATTACGCCAAGGCGGCGCAGGCGAAGTCGCACGACGCCTTGCTCTGCATCTCCGACGGCGCCTTCACGGGGCAGGAGGACCGCCGCCGCGTTACCGGCGAACACTGGTTCAAGTCGGCCGAGGCCATGCGCGAGCTTTTCGCCGACCTGCCCGAGGCCTGCGACAGCACCATTCAGATCGCCCGCCGCTGCGCCTTCCTGGTCAAGACGCACAAGCCGATCCTGCCGCGCTTCGACACGGGCGCGGGTAGGTCGGAGGGGGACGAACTGGCGCACCAGGCGCGCGAGGGGCTGAAAGCGCGGCTTGAAAAGAACAAGGCCTATGCGCCTGAGGAAGACTATTGGGCGCGTCTCGAATGGGAAGTCGGGATCATCCAGCAGATGGGCTTCCCCGGCTACTTCCTGATCGTTGCCGACTTCATCAAATGGGCCAAGCTGCACGACATCCCGGTCGGGCCTGGGCGGGGTTCGGGCGCGGGCTCCCTGGTGGCCTGGTCGCTGACCATCACCGACCTGGACCCCTTGCGGTTCGGCCTGCTGTTCGAGCGCTTCCTGAACCCCGAACGGGTGTCCATGCCCGACTTCGATATCGACTTCTGTCAGGAGCGACGCGAAGAGGTCATCGACTACGTTCAGGACCATTACGGCAAGGACCGGGTGGCCCAGATCATCACCTTCGGCACCCTGCAGGCGCGCGCCGTGCTGCGCGACGTCGGTCGGGTGCTGCAGATGCCGCTGGGCCAGGTGGACCGTCTGGCCAAGATGGTGCCGGCCAACCCCGCCAATCCTGTCACCCTGGCCCAGGCCATCGATCTTGAGCCGCGCCTGCGCGAGGCGCGCGACGCGGAGGCCTCGGTCAAGGCGCTGCTGGAGACGGCGCTGGAGCTTGAGGGGCTGTACCGCAACGCCTCGACCCACGCCGCAGGCATCGTCATCGGCGACCGGCCGCTGACGGAACTGGTGCCTCTGTATCAGGACCCGCGCTCCACCATCCCGGCCAGCCAGTTCAACATGAAGTGGGTCGAGCCGGCGGGCCTGGTGAAGT
Source organism: Brevundimonas guildfordensis (assembly GCF_014836405.1). Taxonomy (GTDB): domain Bacteria; phylum Pseudomonadota; class Alphaproteobacteria; order Caulobacterales; family Caulobacteraceae; genus Brevundimonas; species Brevundimonas guildfordensis. The sequence goes on from NZ_JACSQU010000001.1 coordinate 457,421, forward strand.
TCGACTTCCTGGGCCTGAAGACCCTGACGGTGCTGGATCGGGCCAAGGGCTATCTGGAACGGCGCGGCGCGGCGCAGGACTGGGGCCTGCTGCCGCTGGACGATCCCAAGACCTATGAGCTGATGGCCTCGGGCCAGACGGTCGGGGTGTTCCAGCTGGAATCCCAGGGCATGCGCGACACCCTGCGCAAGATGCGCTGCGGTTCGATCGAGGAAATCACCGCCCTGATCTCCCTCTACCGGCCGGGGCCGATGGAGATGATCGACACCTATATCGACCGGAAGTTCGGCCGCGCCGAGGTCGATTATCTGCACCCCAGTCTGAAGGAGGTGCTGACCGAAACCTACGGCGTCATCATCTACCAGGAACAGGTGATGAAGATCGCCCAGATCCTGGCCGGCTACAGCCTGGGCGAGGCCGACCTGCTGCGTCGCGCGATGGGCAAGAAGAAGAAGGAGGAGATGGATTTCCAGCGCCTCCGCTTCGTCAAGGGGGCGTCCGAGAAGGGGGTGCCGGAGAGCCAGTCCGGCTCCATCTTCGACCTGGTGGCCAAGTTCGCGGGCTATGGCTTCAACAAGTCACACGCGGCGGCCTATGCGCTGATCTCGTTCCAGACGGGCTGGCTGAAGGCCAATCATCCGGTCGAATTCTTCGCCGCCTCCATGAGCCTGGACTTGTCGAACACGGACAAGCTGGCGGTCTTCTATCAGGACTGCCGCCGGTTCGAGGTCCCGGTGCTGGCGCCCGACATCAACCGCTCGTCCGCCGACTTCGACGTGGCGTGGAAGGACGGGCAGGGCAGCGTACTGTATGCGCTCGGCGCCATCCGCAACGTTGGCCTGGAGGCGATGCGCCACGTCGTCGAGGTGCGCGAGACTGGCGGGCCGTTCGCCGACATCTTCGACTTCCTGGAGCGGGTCGATCCCAAGGCCGTCAACAAGCGAGCGCTGGAAGGACTGGCGCGGGCGGGCGCCTTCGACAGCATCCATCCGAACCGCCGCCAGCTGTTCGAGCAGGCAGACGTCCTGATCGCCTATTGCCAGAGCGTGGCGGCTGAACGCGCCTCGGCTCAGGTGAGCCTGTTCGGCGCCGATCAGGCAGGGGCCGCGCGTCCGCGTCTGAAGAGCGTCGAACAATGGGCCGGGCCGGACAAGCTGGACCAGGAGCTCTATGCTGTCGGCTTCTACCTGTCCGGCCACCCGCTGGAGGAGCTGACGCCCGCCTTGAAGCGCAAGCGGGTGACTTTCGTGGCCGAAGCGCAGGGGCTGGCCGAGGCAGGGCATGAAGCCTTCCAGATGGCCGGGGTGGTGCGTCGTCGTCAGGAACGCGCCAGCGCCCGAACCGGCGAGAAGTTCGCCTTCGTCACCTTCTCGGACCCGACGGGCGAGTTCGAATGCCTGTTCCCGCCTGAACAGCTACGGCGTTGCCGCGAGGTTCTGGAGGTCGGGACCTCGGTTCTGGTCAGGGTGCGGGCCAAGGCGGCGGACGGGGAGGTGCGCTTCTTCGGCGACGACGCCACCCGCATGGACGTGCTGCTGGATGACGCTCAGATCGGGTTGCGGGTGGTTCTGTCTGCCCAGTCGGCGGACGCGGAGGCGCTGAAGGCCCGCTTGGACCGCGCGCGGGCGCAGGGCAAGGGCGGCGAGGTGTGGCTGCAGGCTACATTGGGCGGGCGCACCGAGGTGGAGATCAAACTGCCTGGACGATACCGGCTGGACGCGGCGTTGCGCGGCGCGTTGAAGTCGGCGCCGGGGGTGGTGATGCTGGAGGACGCCTGATGAGCGAGACGAGCGTGAAGACCCATGCCGGATCCTGCCACTGCGGCGCGGTGGCCTATGAAGTCGATGTCGGTCTGGATGGACTGGTCGAGTGCAACTGCTCCCATTGCTACCGCAAGGGGTTCGTTCTGGCCTTTGCGCCGCGCTCGGCCTTTCGGCTGACGAAGGGGGAGGGGGAGACGACCTCCTATTTCTTCAATCAGCACAAGATCGACCATCGCTTCTGCAAGACCTGCGGGGTGCAGCCGTTCGGTTACGGCGTAGCGCCGGACGGGAGCGAGGTGGCCGCCATCAATATCCGCACCCTGACCGATATCGAGCCGTGGACCTGGACGGCGCAGCGCGTGGATGGCCGCAGCTTCTGATCCGGCTGTAATGTCGGCTCGCGGGACGATATCGGGCTCGCGGCTCCTGTTGCGGCCAGCTTGTTCGGCCGCTTGTGTTTTTCAGGCCTTTCGCCTATATGCGCGGCGCACTTCGCACGTGGGCGTGGCGCGGTCCGGGGAGACATCCCGGCCTGCACCGTTCCGAGGGATCAGTCGATCCTTTTAACCGCCCGCGCTAGGTTTGATCGGAAAAAGGAAAACACGATCATGGCTCTGCCTGAATTCTCGATGCGTACGCTGCTGGAAGCCGGCGCTCACTTCGGCCACCAGACGCACCGCTGGAACCCGAAGATGGACCGCTACATCTTCGGCTCGCGCTCGAACATCCACATCATCGATCTGTCGCAGACGATGCCGCTGCTGCACCAGGCCCTGGTCGCCGTGCGCGACGTAGCCGCCAAGGGCGGTCGCGTGCTGTTCGTCGGCACCAAGCGTCAGGCCGCCGACCCGGTCGCGCAAGCCGCCACGCGCTGCGCCCAGTACTACATGAACAACCGCTGGCTGGGCGGCACCCTGACCAACTGGCGCACCGTCTCGAACTCGATCCAGCGCCTGCGCGAGCTGGAAACCATCGTTGATGGCGGCGGCGAAGGCCGTAACAAGAAAGAGCTGCTGACCCTGCAGCGCGAGAAGGACCGTCTGGAGCTGTCGCTGGGCGGCATCAAGGACATGGGTTCTGTGCCGGACATCATGTTCGTGATCGACACCAACAAGGAATCGATCGCGATCCAGGAAGCCCGCAAGCTGAACATCCCGATCATCGCCATCCTGGACACCAACTCGGACCCGGACGGCATCACCTATCCGGTGCCGGGCAACGATGACGCCGCCCGCGCCATCCAGACCTACTGCGACCTGATCGCCGACGCCGTCCTGGACGGCCTGGCCGCCGGCGCCGCCGCTCAGGGCATCGACCTGGGCGCTTCGGAAGCTCCGGTTGAGCCGGCTCTGCGTGAAGCCGTCGTGGTCGAAGCCGAGGCCGCTCCGGCCGGTACGGAAGGCGCGGCTGAAGAGCTGGTCGCCGCCGAGGCCGAGAAGGTCGAAGGCTAAGGACAGACGTTCTGGCGCCGCCGTGCGCCGGGCCGACGTCAACTTGACATGCGGCCGGGCTAAACAGTCCGGCCGCCCATTTTGAATTTCAGGAGAAGAACATGGCCGAGATCACTGCCGCCCTTGTGAAGGAGCTTCGCGAGCGTTCGGGCGTGGGCATGATGGACTGCAAGAAGGCGCTGGTTGAGAACAACGGCGACATCGAAGCGGCCATCGACTGGCTGCGCGCCAAGGGTCTGTCCAAGGCCGCCAAGAAGGCCGACCGCGTCGCCGCCGAGGGCCTGGTGGCCGTCGCCGTGCGCGAGGACGGTAAGGGCGAAGTCGCCTCGGCCATCGAGTTCAACGCTGAAACCGACTTCGTGGCCCGCAACGACCTGTTCCAGGCTGCGGCCAAGGAATTCGCTCAACTGGGCCTGCACCACGAGGGCGTCGACGCCATCCACGGCGCGACCCTGGAAAACGGCAAGACCGTTGAGGCCGAAGTCACCAACCTGATCGCCACCATCGGCGAAAACATGCAGCTGCGTCGCGCGGCTCGCCTGTCGGTTGGCGAAGGCGCGGTTGCGACCTACGTCCACAACGCCGTTTCGCCGGGCGTCGGCCGCATCGGCGTGCTGGTCGCCCTGGAAGGCGCTGGCGACAAGGAAGTCCTGCGTGAAGTGGGCCGCAAGATCGCCATGCACGTGGCGGCCACGGCTCCGCTGGCGCTGGACACCTCGGACCTGGATCCGGCCGCGATCGAGAAGGAACGCGCTGTCCTGATCGAGAAGGCTAAGGAAGAAGGCCGTCCGGAAAACATGATCGAGAAGATCGTGTCGGGCCAGATCGCCAAGTTCCAGAAGGACGTGGTGCTGACCAAGCAGCCGTTCGTCATGGACCCGGACGTGACCATCGAACAACTGGTCGCCAACACCGGCAAGGAGCTGGGCTCTGAGCTGAAGCTGGCCGGTTTCGTCCGCATGGCCCTGGGCGAAGGCGTCGAGAAATCCGACGCTCCCGACTTCGCGTCGGAAGTCGCCTCGATGACCGGCGGCAACTAAGAAGACCTCTGCCTCCCCGTCGAGGGGAGGGAGAATTATGCGTTTGGGCGCGTTCGGCTTTGAAGGCTGACGCGCCCTTCGTCTATGATGAGCCGCCGATTCACTTCGCGCGGATGCTAACCCCCTGTATCCACGGACCCTTGACCATGCCCGACGCCCCCTCTGAGTTTCGTTACAAGCGCGTCCTGCTGAAGGTCTCGGGCGAGGTCCTGATGGGCGATCAGCCCTATGGCATCGACATGAAGACCGTGGACGTCGTCGCCGCCGCCGTCGCCGCCGTGGCGCGCCAGGGCGTCGAGATCTGCCTGGTCATCGGCGGGGGCAACATCTTCCGGGGCCTGTCCAAGGCGGCCGAGGGCATGGAACGCGCCAACGCCGACTACATGGGGATGCTGGCCACCATCATGAACGCCCTGGCCATGCAGGGCGCGCTGGAGAAGATCGGCGTCGACACGCGGGTCCAGAGCGCCATTCCGATGGCCGCTATCGCCGAACCCTACATCCGCCGCCGTGCGCTGCGTCACCTGGAAAAGGGCCGTGTGGTGATCTTCGCCGCGGGCGTGGGCGCGCCGTTCTTCACCACGGACTCGGGCGCCGCCCTGCGCGCAGCAGAGATGAACTGCGACGCCCTGCTGAAGGGCACCAGCGTCGACGGCGTCTATACGGCCGACCCCAAGAAAGACCCGACGGCGACGCGCTATGAAACGCTGACCTACCAGGACGTCCTGGCCAAGGACCTGCGGGTCATGGACGCCTCGGCCATCGCCCTGATGCGCGACAGCGGCATTCCGATCGTGGTCTTCTCGATTCGCGAGGAAGGTTCGCTTCACAAGACCTTGACGGGGCAGGGGACCTATACCGTCATCACCAACAAGCCCGCCTGAGCGGCTTCGCTATTCAACGACAGGACCAAGGACATTCGCCATGGCCAAACCCGATCTCAAAACCTTTCGTGACCGGATGGAAAAGTCGGTCTCCTCGCTGAAGGACGACTATGCGGGCCTGCGAACGGGCCGCGCCAACGCAGGTCTGCTGGAGCCGGTCGTCGTCGAAGCCTATGGCGCGACCTCGCCGCTGACCGCCGTCGCCGCCATCAGCGTGCCGGAACCGCGCATGATCTCGGTCAGCGTCTGGGACAAGGGCATGGTGGTGTCGGTCGAGAAGGCGATCCGTTCGGCTGGTCTGGGACTCAACCCGATCGTCGACGGCCAGAACTTGCGCATTCCGATCCCGCCCCTGACCGAAGACCGCCGCAAGGATCTGGCCAAGCTGGCCGCCAAATACGCCGAGGACAAGAAGATCGCTGTGCGCAACGTGCGCCGCGACGCCAACGACGAGCTGAAGAAGGCTGAAAAGGCCGGCGATATCAGCCAGGATGAACAGAAGAAGATGGAAGCCGAGGTCCAGAAGGACACCGACGCCGCCATCAAGCGCATCGACGAGACCTTGAAGGCCAAGGAAGTCGAGATCATGCAGGTCTGACGCCCTCGTCAGGTCTGTCCAAGGAAGGTCTCATATGTCGGCCGAGCCCGTCGCCACGGCGCCTGCAAAGGGGCCTCGTCACGTCGCCCTGATCATGGACGGCAACGGCCGCTGGGCGCAGCGACGGGGCCTTCCGCGCGCCGTGGGCCACCGCGAGGGGGTCCAGGCCCTGCGCCGGACCATCAAGGCCGCGCCTGAACTGGGCGTGCAGTGCCTGACGGTGTTCGGCTTCTCGACCGAGAACTGGAGCCGTCCGGCCGACGAGGTGTCTGACCTGATGGGGCTGGTGCGCGCCTTCGTTGGCAGCGATCTGAACCGACTGGAGGCTGCGGGGGTGCGGGTGAAGGTTCTCGGGCGCCGCACGGGTCTGCCTGAGGATATCGCCGCCATCGTCGCGCGGGCCGAGGCGCAGACGGCCCACAACGACAAGTTCCTGCTGCAGGTGGCCTTCAACTATGGCGGCCGGGCGGATTTGGCCGATGCGGCCCAGCTTCTGGTTGATCGCGCCCGCGCTGGCGAGGACTTCATCGTCGACGAAGAGGCGCTGGGCGCCGGCCTGTCGACGGCCGGCGCGCCACCGGTCGATCTGATCGTGCGGACCTCAGGCGAGCAGCGCCTGTCCAACTTCCTGTTGTGGGAGGCGGCGTACGCCGAGATGGTTTTCCAGGAGATACTTTGGCCGGACTACGGCCCAGAAGCCCTGGCCGAGGCCATCGCCCAGTTCGCCTGTCGCCAGCGCCGGTATGGCGGGCGCGAGGTCATCGACACGGCTTATGGCGAGGCGGCGGTTTGATATGGCGTTGAAGCCTCGCGATATCGCCCTGCGAGCCGCCTCTGCGGTCGTGCTGGCCCCGGCGGCCGTTCTGGCGACCTGGGCCGGCGGCGACTGGTTCTGCGCCTTGGTTGTCGCGGGCGCGGTGCTGCTGGCCTTCGAATGGGCGCGGATGTGCGCGCCCAAGCTGTGGCGGCCGATCGGGGTCGCGGTGGCCCTGGCCCTGGTCGTGGCGGTGATCGCCGCCCACGTCGGCCAGATTTCCCTGGCGCTGGTTTTGATGGTGTTCGGGGCGCTGGCTGCGGGTCTGTTCGCCCGGACGCGAGGCGAGTCGGCGCTCGATACCGCCTATGGCGTGCTTTACCTCGGCTGGCCCTGCGTTCTGTTGATCTGGCTGCGCGACCTGCATGAGGTGCAGGGGCTGTACTGGACCGTGCTGGTCTTCGCCGTCGCCTGGTCAGCGGACATTCTGGCCTATCTGGTCGGCAGCTTCGTCGGCGGCCCCAAGCTGTGGCCGCGCTTTTCGCCGAACAAGACCTGGTCCGGCTTCATCGGCGGGCTGACCGCCGGGATGATCGCCGGCGCCGCGATGGCGGGCTGGCTGGACATGGGGATGCTGACTGCCGTCTGGGGCGGGGTGCTGGGCCTGACCGCCGCCTTGGCCACCATGGGCGGCGATCTGTGGGAGTCGGCGCTGAAGCGTCGCTTCGGGGTCAAGGACGCCGGCAACCTGATTCCGGGTCACGGAGGTCTGCTGGACCGGGTGGACGGCCTGATGTTCGCCGTGGTCGTGGTCGCCGCCGGGCGGCTGATCGTTCTTATGCTGGAGCGGGCAGCGTGATCGCGCGGCGCGTCACGGTCCTCGGCTCGACCGGATCGGTCGGCTCTTCGACGCTGGACCTGATGGAACAGGCGCAAGGCGCGGGCTCTGCGCGGTTCGAGGTCGAGGCCCTGACCGGCGGCGCGAATATCGCCCGCCTGGCCGAGCAGGCGCGCCGCTGGCGGCCGCGCATCGCCGTGACGGCCGATCCCGCGCGGCTGAATGAACTGCGCGAAGCCCTGACAGGAACTGGGATCGAAACCGCCGCCGGCCCGGACGCCATCGTCGAGGCGGCCACGCGGCCGGCCGACTGGATCATGGCCTCCATCGTCGGAGCGGCGGGCCTGCGTTCGGCCTGGGCGGCGGCGGGGACGGGCGCGACACTCGCCTTGGCCAACAAGGAGAGCCTGGTCTGCTGCGGTCCGGCGTTGATCGAGCGGGTCCGGCGCAGCGGCGGCCAACTGATCCCGGTCGATTCCGAGCACTCGGCCATCTTTCAGGTCTTCCCGCTCGAGGCGCCCCAGCGGGTGTCCAAGCTGGTGCTGACGGCCTCGGGCGGACCGTTCCGCACCCTGCCGCGCGCAGCCATGACGCGCATCACGCCCGAACAGGCGGTCGCCCACCCGAACTGGAGCATGGGCGCCAAGATCTCCGTCGACAGCGCCACCATGGCCAACAAAGGCCTTGAGCTGATCGAGGCCGCTTATCTGTTCGACATGCCGGGCGAGCGGATCGATGTGGTGGTGCACCCGGAATCGATCATCCACAGCCTTGTGGAATATGTGGATGGTTCGACCCTGGCGCAGATGGGGCCGCCGGACATGAGGACGCCGATCGCCTGCGCCCTGTCCTGGCCGGATCGGCTGGCCTGGCCCGCGCCCAAGCTGGACCTGGCGTCGCTGGGGCGGCTGACCTTCGAGGCGCCGGATGAGGCGCGCTTTCCGGCCCTGAGGCTGGCGCGCGAAGCCCTGGCTGCCGGCGGCGAGGCGCCGATCGTCTTCAATGCAGCCAATGAAGTGGCGGCGCTGGCGTTTCTTGACCGACGGCTGGGCTTTCTCAATATTGCCGCAGTCGTCGCCGACACCCTTGAGAAGGCGACCAGCGCGGGCGTGTCTTGCGGTTCGGACGATGCCTGCGATGCGGCCCTGGCCGTCGATGCGCAGGCGCGGCGAATTGCGAGCGACGTCATCGCCTCGCTGAACATGGCTGCCTGAGGGCGCAGGAGAGACGAGCGGCATGGTAGGCGCGATCAGCCAGATTCTGACCTATGTCGTGCCGTTTCTGCTCGTCCTGACGCTTGTCGTGACGGTGCACGAACTCGGTCACTTCCTGACCGCGCGCGCCTTTGGCGTGAAGATGGATCGTTTCGCCATCGGGTTCGGCCGCGCCATCTTCAAGCGCACTGATAAACATGGCGTCGAGTGGCGCGTCGGCTGGCTGCCGCTGGGCGGCTATGTCAAGTTTTCCGGCGATCTGGATGCGACCGGCGTGCCCGACCGAGCAGGGCTGGAGGCGATGCGCAAGCAACTGGTCGTCGACCATGGACCGGGCGCAGAGCGCGATTATCTGTATTTCAAGCCGCTGTGGCAGCGCGCCCTCGTCGTAGCGGGCGGGCCGTTCGCCAACTTCGTGCTGGCCATCTTCATCTTCACCCTGCTGTTCAGCCTGGTCGGCGTTGAGCTTCGTCCGGCGCGGGTGATGCAGGTGCAGGCGGAATCCCCCGCCGCCGCCGCCGGCTTCCAGCAGGGCGACCTGATCACCCACGTGAACGGCAAGCTGATCTCTGACGGCGGCGAGGTGACGCGCGTCGTGGCCTTGAGCAGCGGCGATCCGGTGCGCTTCACCGTCGAGCGCGGCGATCAGGCTGTGCAACTGACCGCCACGCCAGAGCGCCGGGTTGAGACCGATCGCATCGCCGGCCGCGTCAGCGTTGGGCGCATCGGCCTGTCCCTGGGTTCGACGCGCGACGAGATTCGTCATGTCCGTTACGGCCCGGTCGCGGCCGTGGGGCAGGGCGTGCGCGAGACCGGCGCTATCCTGAACACGACCCTGACCTATATCGGCCGCATCTTCACCGGGCGCGAGTCGGGCGATCAGTTCAGCGGGCCGCTGGGCATCGCCAAGGCTTCGGGCGCCCTGACCAACGCGGCCGTTGCGGCCAATCCCGAGCCCTGGGCCATCGTCCGCAATCTGTTGCTGACGCTGACGAGCTTCGCGGCCATACTTTCGGTCGGAATCGGCTTTTTAAATCTGATGCCCATTCCCGTTCTGGATGGGGGGCACCTGCTGTTCTACGCCTACGAAGCCGTTGCGCGCCGTCCCATGGCCGCTAGGGTTCAAGAAGCGGGATATCGGGTCGGTCTTGCTTTGCTGGCGGGTTTGATGTTGTTCGCGACCTGGAACGATCTGCAGAAGCTCAATCTCTTCAAATTCCTCGGCGGGCTCGTCTCGTGAGCCGACGCCAGCCCCCGATGGTACCCGCATGAATCAAAACGACAGTCGCCTCATGACCCAGACCCGTGGCCGCATTCTCGGGGTCAGCGCCCTGGCCCTGACCTTCGCCGCCGGCCTCGCGAGCCCGGCGCTGGCCCAACAGACGCCCAACGTCGTGGTTCAGGAAGCGCCGCCGCAGGCTGATCGCGCTGTGGTGAACCGCATCGTGGTGCGCGGCAACGAGCGGATCGACCAGACGACGGTCCTCTCCTACCTGCCGATCCAGCCCGGCGACACCATCGATCCCGTGACCATCGACGTGGCTGTGCGGACCCTGTCGCGCACGGGCCTGTTCGCCGACGTCCAGCTGGGCCTGCAGGCCAACGGCGACCTGATTGTCGAGATCGCCGAAAACCCGATCATCAACCAGGTGACCTTCGAGGGTAACAAGGCGCTGGCCGAGAAGAAGCTGCGCGACGAAGTCACCATCAAGCCGCGCGGCATCTACACCCGCGCGCGGGTGCAGGAAGACGTCGGCAAGATCGTCGAACTGTATCGTCTGTCGGGCCGCATCTCGGCGACGGTGACGCCCAAGCTGGTCCAGCTGGATCAGAACCGCGTCGACGTGGTGTTCGAGATCGACGAGGGGCCCGAGACGGGTATTTCGGCCATCACCTTCCTGGGCAACCAGGCGTTTTCCGACAGCGACCTGGCCCAGGTCATGGTGACGAAGACGTCCAAGTGGTGGCGGCTGTTCAGCTCGAACGACAACTACGATCCGAACCGCCTGGATTACGACCGCGAACAGCTGCGCAAGTTCTATACGAACCGCGGCTATTACGACTTCCGCATCCTGTCGTCGGTGGCTGAGCTGAAGCCGGACAACAGCGCCTTTGGCGTCACCGTCACGGTGGATGAAGGCGATCGCTACAACTTTGGTGAGATCAAGGTCGTCACCGAGAATGACCGACTGAACGCCGACTTCCTGCAACTGCTGCTGCCGATCCGTAAGGGGGACCTGTACGAGAGCGATCGCATCCAGGCGGCGGTCGATACGTTGACGTTCGCCGCCGGTTCGGCCGGTTACGCCTTCGTTGAGATCAATCCAACCTATCGCGCGGACCCCGAGACCGACACCGTCAACGTCACCTTCAACGTGCGTGAAGGCCAGCGTGTCTACATCGACCGCATCAATGTGGTCGGCAACACCCGCACCCTGGACACCGTCATCCGCCGCGAACTGATGGTGGGCGAGGGCGACGCCTTTAACCGCTCGCTGGTCGAGCGGTCGCGCAACAACCTGCGCGCCCTGGGCTTCTTCAAGGACGTCAAGATCGAGGAGACGCGCGGCAGCGCGCCGGACCGCTCGGTCGTCAACGTCACCGTCGAAGAGCAGCCGACCGGTGAACTGTCCGTCGGCGCGGGTTTCAGCTCGGTCGACTCCTTCGTGCTGAACCTGGGCATCACCGAGCGCAACTTCCGCGGTCGCGGCCAGAACGTCGTGGCGCGCGCCGAATGGGGCTCGCTGCGTCAGCAGATCGACTTCCGCTTCACCGAGCCGAAGTTCCTGGGGCGTGACGTGCGCGCGGGCTTCGACCTGTTCCACACGCGCTACGATCTCAGCAAATATTCCTCTTACGACTATCGCTCGACGGGCGGCGGGGTGCGCGTCACCTATCCGCTGAACGGTTACGCCAGCTTCAGCGCCCGTTACTTCCTGAAGGACGACGAGGTCATCATCCCGTTCGGCTATTGCGGAGGCGTCGGCGCCGGGTCGTCGGCCTTGTGCGACCAGGCGGGCTCGTATCTGAACTCATCGGCGGGCTACACCCTGGTGGTGAACCGCCTGAACGACCCGGTTCGCCCGACGCGCGGCTGGACCGCCTCTCTGCGTCAGGACTTCGCCGGCATCGGCGGCGATGTGAACTACATCCGGACCGAGGCGGACGCCTCCTGGTACTACGGCATTCGCCCCAACTGGGTGGTCAGCCTGCAGGGCCAGACCGGCTACGTCAGCGGCTGGAACGGCGACCCGATCCGGATCAACGACCGCTTCTTTAAGGGCGGCAACACCTTCCGCGGCTTCGAAACGGCGGGCATGGGCGCGCGCGACCTGACCACGACCGACGCCCTGGGCGGCAACTTCTACGCGATCGGTACGGTCGAGCTGACCGTGCCTAATCTCCTGCCCGACGAGTATGGCATCAAGACCTCGTTGTTCGCGGACGTCGGCACGATCGGCAAACTTGACGATCGCTATCTGGTCGATCCGGCGACCGGCCTGCGCAACCCCAATATCGTCGACGACCTGGCCCTGCGCGCCGCGGCGGGCATCAGCATCCACTGGCGTTCGCCGATGGGGCCGATCCGCTTCGACCTGTCCAAGGTTCTGTCCAGGGAAGACTACGACAAGACCGAGACCTTCCGCTTCTCGACCTCCACCCAGTTCTAACTGCGGTCTGACCGCCGCCACTAAGGCTTAGATTATGAAACTCATCGCTATCGGCGCCTTCGCCCTCGCTTCGCTGACCGCCTCGGCCGCCCTGGCCCAGTCGCAAGGGCCGGCCAACCCTGGCCCGGCCATCCCCGGCGTCTGCGTCTATTTCAACCAGCGCGTCCTGGCTCAGTCGACCGTAGGCCAAGCCGTTCAGACCCGCATGGAACAGCTGGCGCAGGAAGTTCAGGGCGAGCTCCAGCCCTACGCCACCGCCATCCAGACTGAGGCCCAGGCCCTGCAGCAAGGCGCCGCCACCATCCCGGCCGACCAGATGAACCAGCGCCGCCAAGCCCTGCAGCAGCGTATCCAGGAAGCCCAGCAACTGGAAGCCACGCGCGACAACGAGCTGCGCTACACTCTGGCCCAGCAACGCCAGAAGATCTCGGAAGCTATCGAGCCGATCCTGGTCGCCGTCTATCAGGAAAAGGGCTGCGGCATCATGATCGACCGCGAGAGCGTCTTCATCATGAACCCGGCCATGGAAGTGACGGATACCGTCATCCAGCGCCTGAACGCTCAACTGCCGACCCTGAGCTTCAACCGCTCGCCGGTGCCGGCCCAGCCGCAATCCTAAGGCGGGCCATGCCCGATCCGAGGTTCTTTCAGACCCTGTCGCCCCTGACGGTCGCCGCCCTCGCCGAGCATATCGGCGGGGAGGTGGTCCGGGGCGGCGAGGTCGTCATCTCGGCCGTTGCGCCCCTGTCCAGTGCGGACCGGGGCGCGATTGCGTTTCTGGGCGACCGCAAGTTCGCCGCCGCCTTGGCCGAGACCAAGGCCGGTTGCGTGATCGTGCCGCCGTCCGCCGTCGACGCGGCCCCGGCTGACGCCGCCGTCATCGTGTCGGGCGAGGCTCAGGCCGCCTGGGCGCGGGCTTCGGCCCTGCTGCACCGGCCGATCCGTCTGGACCGCGCCATCACGGTCGTCGAGGCCGCCGAGGACGATACCGTGGTGATCGAGCCGGGCGTGATCCTGGGCGAGGGCGTCCGCATCGGACGCGGCAGCCGCATCGGCGCCAACACCGTGATCGGTCCCGGCGTGCAGATCGGCCGCGACTGCCTGATCAGCCCTGGCGTCACCGTCGGCTTCGCCCTGGTGGGCGACCGGGTGAAGCTGCTGGCCGGCGCGCGGATCGGCGAGGCGGGCTTCGGGGCCGCCGGGTCCAAGGCCGGGCCGGTCGACATTCCGCAGTTGGGCCGCGTCATCCTGCAGGACGGGGTGACGGTAGGCGCCAATTCCTGCATCGACCGAGGCGCCTACGATGACACCGTCATCGGCGAGAACACCAAGATCGATAATCTGGTGATGATCGGCCACAACTGCGTCATTGGCCGCAACAACCTGATGGCGGCGCACACCGGCATCTCGGGCTCGGTCACCAGCGGCGACAACTGCATCTTCGGCGGCCGGGCGGGCGTGGGCGACCACATCACCATCGGCGAGGGCGCGCGCGTCGCGGCCGGAGGCGGCGTCCTGGCCGATATCCCGCCGGGCGAGATCTGGTCCGGCTATCCCGCCAAGCCTTTGCGCCAGTTCTTGCGCGAGACGGTGTGGCTGTCCAAACAGGCGTCCCAGAAGAAGGGCGCGAAGGAATCGAAAGAATGAGCGAAGACAATAAGATCGATTACGCCGAGGTGATGCGTCGCCTGCCGCACCGCTACCCCTTCCTGCTGGTCGACAAGGCCGAGGACTTCGTAGCAGCGACCTCGATCGTCGGCATCAAGAACGTCACCCACAACGAGCCCTTCTTCCCCGGCCACTTCCCGATCGACCCGGTCATGCCGGGCGTCCTGATCGTCGAGGCTATGGCCCAGACGGGCGCCCTGCTGATGTCCAAGTCGCTGGACGTGGCGGTGGCTGACAAGGTCATCATGTTCATGTCGATCGACGGCGTGCGCTTCCGCAAGCCTGCGCGTCCGGGCGACCAACTGCGCATGGAGGTCAAGGTGATCCGCGCGCGCGGCGACGCCTACAAGTTCCGCGGCGAGACCTTCATCGACGGCAAGCTGGCCGCCGAAGCTGAGTTCATGGCCATGGTCGTGACCGTGGCGGAGCCCGCCCAGTGAGCATTCACCCGACCGCCATTGTCGACGCTTCGGCGACCCTGGCGGACGGGGTCGAGATCGGCCCGTTCTGCACCGTGGGGCCGGGCGTCGCCCTGGCTTCCGGCGTGCGCTTGGTCAGCCATGTGGTGATCCAGCAGGATACGAGCGTCGGCGCGAACACGACCATCCACCCCTTCGCCGTCATCGGCGGCGATCCGCAGCACGGCGGCTACAAGGGCGAGCCGGTGCGGCTGGAGATCGGCGAGAACAACCTGATCCGCGAACACTGCACCTTCAACCGGGGCACGCCGCCCCATGCTGGAGTTGGGACGGGCGTCACCCGCGTCGGCTCGAACAACCTGTTCATGACCGGCGCCCACGTCGGCCACGACTGCGTGGTCGGCGACAATGTCGTCATGGCCAACAACGCCACCTTGGGCGGCCACGCCCAGATCGGCGACAAGGTCTTCCTGGGCGGCCTGTGCGCCGTGCATCAGAACGGCCGTGTGGGGCAGGGCGCCATCGTCGGCGGCCTGGCCGCCGTGACGCGCGACGTCATCCCTTACGGCTCGGCGTGGGGCAATCACGCCAGCTTGCACGGCCTCAACCTGATCGGATTGAAGCGCAAGGGCTACGGCAAGGACGCGGTGCGTCGCCTGCTGGCCGCCTATCGCGACCTGTTCGAGGGAGAAGGCGTCTTCGCCGAGCGTCTGGATCGGGTCGAGGCGGCCTACCCCGACCTGCCCGAGATCATGGAGATCACGGCCTTCATCCGTGACGGCGGCAAGCGCCCGCTGTGCCTGCCGGGCGCGGAATGACGACCGCGCCCAAGCTGGCCTTGATCGCGGGGTCGGGCGATCTGCCCATCCGCGTCGCTCAGCGCTGCGAGGCCGAGGGGCGCGAGGTGTTCATCATCCGACTGAAGGGTTTCGCCGACGCGCACCTGCACCGCTGGTCGGGACAGGACTTCGGCATGGCCGAGATCGGCAGGATCCTGAAGGCGATACGCGCCGAGGGTTGCCGCGCGGTGTGCTTGGCGGGCTACGTCAATCGGCCGGATTTCAAGACCTTGAAGCCCGATCTTAAGGGCGCGTCCCTGCTTCCGGGCATCATCGCAGCGGCGTCCAAGGGCGACGACGCCTTGCTGCGTAAGATCCTTTCGGTGTTCGAAGATGAAGGGTTCGCGGTCGAGGGCGCGGACGATCTGCTGGGCGGCGAAATGCTGGCGGCGGGGGCGCTTGGGCAGGTGACGCCGACCGAGGAGCAGCTAGCGGACCTGAGGAAGGCGCTGCACGTCGCTGAAAAATCCGGCGAACTGGATATCGGTCAGGGCGCGGTCGTCTGCGACGGACTGGTGCTGGCGGTCGAGGCTCAGGAAGGCACGGACGAGATGCTGCGCCGCGTGGCGCACCTACCCGCCGACCTGCGCGGCTCACCCGGTTTTGCGCGCGGGGCGCTGGGCAAGGCGCCCAAGCCGATTCAGGACCTGCGCGTCGACATGCCCGTTATCGGACCGATGACGGTCGAACTGGCGGCCGCCGCAGGGCTGGCCGGCATCGGCGGGTTCGAGGGTCGGTTGATCGTCATCGACCATGAGGGCCTGGTCGAGGCGGCCGACCGCCTGGGCCTGTTCGTCTGGGGAGTGGAACGATGAGTCGACCCCTGAAGGTCATGCTGGTGGCGGCCGAGGCTTCGGGCGACGCCCTGGGCGCCGGTCTGGCGCGGGCGTTGAAGGCGCGGCTGGGCGGTGACGTGGTCTTCGTCGGCGTGGGCGGTCCCAAGATGGCGGCCGAGGGCGTCGCCAGCCCGTTCGACATCGCCGAACTGTCGATCCTGGGCTGGATCGAGGGTCTGAAGGCCTATGGCCGGGTCAAGAAGCGGGTGGCCGAGACGGCGGCCCTGGCGGCGGCGGAAAATCCCGACGCCGTGGTGCTGATCGACAGTTGGGGCTTCACCATCCGCGTGGCTCAGGCGATCCGCGCCGCCTCGCCGAAGACGCCGCTGATCAAATACGTCGGGCCGCAGGTCTGGGCCTCGCGGCCGGGACGGGCCAAGACGCTGGCGGGGGCGGTCGATCATCTGCTGGCCCTCTATGCGCTGGATGCGCCGTGGTTCGAGAAGGCGGGGCTGCCGACGACGGTCGTCGGCTCGCAGGCGCTGCACGTCGATATGGCCGGGGCCGACGGCGCCCGCTTCCGCGCCGCGCGCGGCATCGCGGCGGACGCGCCCTTGCTGCTGGTCCTGCCGGGCAGCCGGCCCAGCGAGATCACGCGCATGACGCCCGTCTATGAAGACGCGGCGAAGCGCCTGAAGGCCGAGATTCCGGGGCTGGAGGTCGCCGTCGTCGCGGCCGGCACCGTCGCCGCCGATGTGGCGGGCCGGGTCGCTGCCTGGCCTTTCCGCGCCCATGTCGTGCAGGAAGCCGACAAGTATGACGCCATGAAGGCCGCGAACGCCGCCCTGGCGACCAGCGGCACTGTCTCGACGGAACTGGCGCTGGCGGGCGCGCCGACGGTCATCGCGTACAAGATCGACGGGCTGAGCTACGTCCTGATGAAGCGGTTGGTGACGGCCAAGCACATCACCCTGTTCAACATCGCCGCCGACGAGGCCATTGCGCCGGAGTTCATCCAGCACGAGGCGACGCCGCAGGCCCTGGCCAGGGCGGTCGGACGGCTGCTGACCGATCCGGAGGCGGCGGCCGACCAGGCGCGTCGTCAGACCGAGGCGCTGGATCTGATGGGTCGCAGCGGACCGGACCCGTCGGAACTGGCGGCCGATGCCGTGCTGCGGGTGATTGCGGCGAAGGCGGGCTGAGCCCCCTACACCCCGCTCATCCCGGCGGAGGCCGGGATGAGCGGATCTATGGAGAATTCAGGCTAACAACGCCCGTGTCGCGGCTTCCACATCCGCCTGGCGCATCAGGCTTTCGCCGACCAGCAGGGCGCGCGCGCCGGCTTCGGCGACGCGCGCCACGTCCTGCGGGGTGAACAGGCCGCTTTCGGCGACCAGAAGCGCGCCAGTCGGGCTCAGGGCCGCCAGTTGCTCCGTCGTCGCCAGATCGACCTCGAAGGTCCGCAGCGAGCGGTTGTTGACGCCGATCATCGCGTCGTCCCGGCCTTGGACCAGCTTGGCCGCGCGCGCCATCTCGTCTGCGTCGTGCGTCTCGATCAGGGCGTCCATGCCCCAGCGGGTCGCCTCGGCCAGCAGTTCGGCGGCCAGGGCGTCGTCCACCATGTCCATGATGATCAGGATGCAGTCGGCGCCCAGCGCCCGGCTCTCGGCGACCTGCCACGCGTCGACCAGGAACTCCTTGCGCAGGCAGGGCAGAGCGACCGCGGCGCGCGCGGCGCCCAGATAGGCGTCGTCGCCCTGGAAGCTGGGGCCGTCGGTCAGGACGGAGAGGCACGACGCGCCGCCGCGTTCATAGGCCTGGGCCAGAAGGGGCGGGTCGAAGTCGGGGCGGATCAGGCCCTTGGACGGGCTGGCCTTCTTGATCTCGGCGATCAGGGCCGGGCGGCCGGTTTCGGCGAACCGTTGGGCCAAGGCGGCGCGGAAACCGCGCGGGGCCGAGGCCTCGTTTGCGCGGGCCTCGACGGCGTCCTGCGACGCCGCGGCCTTGCGGGCGGCGACCTCCTCGCGCTTGTAGGCGGCGATGCGGTCCAGAACGTCGCTCATCAGGCGTCCTCGTCTTCGATTGGCGCGTGGGAGACGCGCACCAGTTCAGCCAGGGCGGCGGCGGCGCGGCCGTCGTCGATGACGGCGGCGGCGATCTCGGCGCCCGATTTCAGGTCCTCGGCCCGCCCGGCCACCACCAGGGCGGCAGCGGCGTTCAGCAGGACGATGTCGCGATAGGGGCCGCGCTCGCCCGCCAGCAGGGCGGTCAGGGCCGCCGCATTGTGCTCGGCGTCGCCGCCGCGCAGGTCGTCCATCGTCGCCAGAGGCAGGCCGGCGTCGGCGGGCGTGACGCTGAAGCGGCGCACGGCGCCGTCCTTCCATTCCGCCACCTCGGTTGGGCCCGTGGTGGTGAGCTCGTCCAGGCCCTGGCCGTTGACGGTCCAGGCGCGCTTGGCACCCAGTCGGCCCAGCACCTCGGCCAGCGGCTCCAGCAGGGCGGGATCGTAGACGCCCATGACCTGATGGGTCGCGCCCGCCGGATTGCACAGCGGTCCCAGCAGGTTGAACACGGTACGGAAGCCGATCTCGCCGCGCACCGGTCCGACGTGGCGCATGGCCCCGTGATAGGTCGGGGCGAACAGGAAGGCGACGCTCGCCCGGTCCAGCGCCCGCGCTTGCTGAGCGGGCGTGGCGTCCAGATTGACGCCTAGGGCGGCCAGGACGTCGGACGAGCCCGACTTGGAGCTGACGGCGCGGTTGCCGTGCTTGGCGACCTTCAGGCCCGCGCCCGCCAGCACGAAGGAGGCGGCCGTGGAGATGTTGTAGGTGTGCTGGCCGTCGCCGCCGGTGCCGCAGGTGTCGATCACCTCGTCGAACGGGTGGTCCAGCGACAGGGCGGCGTCGCGCATGGCGCTGGCGAAGGCGACGATCTCGTCCACCGTCTCGCCGCGGATTCTCAGAGCGGTGACGGCGGCGGCGACCTGGGACGGGGTGGGCTCGCCGCGCAGGCAGGCGGCGAAGAAGGCCTTGGCCTCATCCAGGGTCAGGACGCGGCCGTCCACCAGCTTGGCCAGCAGGGGTTTGATGCTGTCCATGGCGTCAGACCGTCGCCAGGCGCTTGACGCCCGCCAGGTCGAGGAAGTTGGCGATCATCTCATGGCCGTGTTCGGTGGCGATGGATTCCGGGTGGAACTGGACGCCGTGGATCGGCCGGGTGCGGTGCGACAGGCCCATGATCTCGCCATCCTCGGTCCAGGCGGTGACTTCCAGCGCGTCAGGCAGCGTCTCGCGGCGCACGGCCAGGGAGTGGTAGCGGGTCGCCGTGAAGGGCGAGGGCAGGCCGCCGAACACGCCGCGGCCTTCATGCAGGATGGGCGAGGTCTTGCCGTGCATCAGGGTCTTGGCGCGCACCACCTCGCCGCCGAAGGCCTGGCCGATCGACTGGTGGCCCAGGCAGACGCCTAGAATGGGCATGGTCTCGGCGGCCGTCTCGATCAGCGAGAGGCAGATGCCCGCCTGATCGGGGGCGCAGGGTCCGGGGGACAGCAGCACGGCCTCGGGCTTCAGCGCCCAGGCCTCCTCGACGGTGAGGTCGTCGTTGCGGACGACGTGCGTCTGGGCGCCCAGCTCCGCGAGGTAGTGCACGAGGTTGTAGGTGAAGCTGTCGTAGTTATCGACGACGAGGATCATGGCGAAGGCTTCTTGAAGACGGGGAGGCAGGGCGGCCCCAACATGGAAGGCAAGCGGGCCGATTGAAAGCGGACGTTAAGCTGTCCGGGCGATACAGGAGCATCGCCATCGGAAGAAATCCGTCTTGACCCCTGTAGAATGCATCCGCGACGCCCGCGTCCTGTTGAACGAGGCGCCCAGCGAAGAACCCAAACCCATGCGGCTGCTCGCGGCAGCCGCCTTCGCCGCGACGACGGCGGTTCTGTTGGCCGGAACCATGGTCGTGGGTCCCGGCGTATCGTTTGACCAGGCTGCCACGGTTTCCAATCCCTAGCCGTCGGAACCCTGGCCGCGCGTGGTCGCGGTGAATCGCCACGCGTCCTCGGCCGCCTTCATCGGAGCGCGGGCTTTCGCTAGAGTCTCAGCGTATTCGGCGGCCGGATCGCTGTCGGCGACGACGCCGGCGCCGGCCTGAACGAAGATCTGGCCCTTGGCGAACATGGCCGTGCGCAGGACGATGCAGATGTCCGCCTCGCCATTGGCCGAGATGTAGCCGACGCCGCCGCCATAGCCGACGCCGCGCTTCTCTGTCTCAAGCTCGTCGATGACCTCCATCGCCCGCACCTTGGGCGCGCCCGAAAGGGTGCCGGCGGGCAGGGCGGCCAGAAGCGTGTCCACTGCGTCCAGCTTCGGATCGGCAGAGCCGTTGACGTTGGAGACGATGTGCATGACCTGGCTGTAGCGCTCGACCACGAAGCTCTCGGTCACCTCGACCGAGCCGGGCGATGAGACGCGGCCCACGTCGTTGCGGCCCAGGTCCAGCAGCATCAGGTGTTCCGCCCGCTCCTTGGGATCGGCCAGCAGTTCGGCCTCCAGCGCCTGATCCAGCTCGGGCGTGGCGCCGCGCGGGCGGGTGCCGGCCAGCGGGCGGATGGTGACGCGGCCGTCCTTCAAACGCACCAGAATTTCCGGGCTGGAGCCGGCCAGCTGGAAATCGACGTAGTCGAGGAAGAACAGATAGGGCGACGGATTGCCGCGACGCAGCGACCGGTAGAAGGCGAACGGGTCCTGGTTCCACGACGCCGAGAAGCGGTGGGCCAGCACGACCTGGAAGATATCGCCCGCGGCTATGTAGTCCTTGGCCCGCGCCACCATGCGGCCGAAGGCGGCCTCGTCCACGTCGGAGTGGAAATCGGGCGCCGCAATCGGCTCGACCTCGCGCTGGATCGGCAGGGGGCCGCGCAGGCGGTCCTCGAAGTCCTCCAGCCGCGCCTCTGCGGCGGCATAGGCCTGGGCAGGATCGCTCGCCGTGTCGGGATAGGCGGCGGAGATCAGGACGATCTCGTGCTTCACCGAATCGAAGATGGCGACCAGGGCCGGGCGCGCCATGACGGCGTCGGACAGGTCCAGCGGATCGGGGTTTGCCGGGCCCAGCGGCTCCAGCAGACGCACCATGTCATAGCCGAACACGCCGAAAAGACCGGCGGCCATCGGCGGCAGATCGGCGGGCAGGTCGAACTTCGTCGCCGCGATCAGGGCGCGGAGAGAGTCTAGCGCGGGGGTGTCTTCAGGCGTGAAGACGTCCGCCAGCACATCGGCGCCGCGCGCGATCTCCGCCTTGCCGTCCCGGCAGCGCCACACCACGTCCGGCGACAGGGTGACGAAGGAATAGCGGCCGTTGACGGCGCCGCCTTCGACCGACTCGAACAGGCTGGCGTACCGCCGCCCGTGCCCGACCTTCAGGAAGGCCGAGACGGGGGTTTCCAGATCATCGACCAGACGGCGGACCAGAACCTGGGGGCGGCCCGCCGTCAGGCCGGCGGTGAAGGCGTCGCGGTCTTGCTGCATTACTTCTTGGCGGGCGCAGCCGGGGCGGCCGCCGGAGCGGCGGGGGCCTCAACACCCAAAACCTGAAGGGCCAGCGCCGGGTCGTTGCGCGACTTGGTGCGCGCGGCGGCGGAAGCGATGGTGCGATCAGCCATGCTGTTGGCCAGTTCCTCGGTCAGGCGCGGACGGGCCTGTTCAGCCAGCGGAGCCGCCAGCGCCGTATCCGCGGCGTGGATGGCGTCGACACGGCCGACGACAAAGCTGTCCTGAGCCTGCTGACCCGAGAAGACCTGGCCCTTGGCCTGCCCGAACAGACCGCGCAGCACGCCGTCGCCGACCTGAGCTTGCGACTCGCGGCTTTGCTGGACGCCGGTGCGGACGGTCAGCTGAGCGCCGGCGTCAGCGGCGACCTTGGTGATGTCTTCGCCGGCGCGGATGCGCCCGGCCAGCTCTTCAGCCTTGGCCGACAGCAGGCGGGCGTTTTCACGCATCGTCCATTGCTGGCCCAGCGGCGCGCGCACTTCGTCCAGCGTCGGCAGGGCCGACGGGCGGATATCGTCCAGACGGACGGCGAAATACTGACCGTCGCCAGCGTCGATGACGTCGCTCTCGCCGCCCTTCGACAGGGCGTAGGCGCTTTCCAGAACCTGACGCGGGGCGTTCATCGGCTGACCGTCCGGCAGTTGGCCTTGCTCGGTGAAGGGCGGCAGCTGGATCACGCGGGCCTTTGCGGCCGCGGCGGCGTCAGCAAGGTTCTTGCCTTCCTGGCGGGCCTTCTCGAACTGCTCGACCTTGGCGTAGGTCTCGCCCTTGACGGCCTCCGCCTGCAACTCCTGGACGAGGGCGGGGCGGGCGGTTTCGAGCGTCACTGCCTGCCCAGCCTGGATCGAGGCCACCTTGGCGACCGTGAAGCCCAGACGGCCCTGGATCGGCGCCGACACCTGATCGGCGGCCAGGGCGAAGACGGCGGCGCCGACGGCGGGATCGCCCACGGCGGCCTGCGGCGTGGCCTTGTAGTCGCCGAGTTGAATGTTGTTGGCCTTGGCCACTTCTGCGGCGTTCTTGCCGGCGCGCAGATCGGCGACGATCTTGTCGGCGGCTTCCTTGGTCGGGACCGTCAGGGTGACGAAGGTGCGCTTTTCCGGCTCTGCCAGGGCGGCCTTGCGGAACTCATAGCGCTCGCTGATCTGCTCTTCGGTGATCGCCGGACGGGCGTCGTTCGGGCCGGGCGAGAACAGCACCAGAGAGATCATGCGGAACTCGGGGCTGCGCAGGCGCGCCTCGTTTTCCTTCATGAAGGCGGTCAGTTGGGCGTCGGTCGGCGCGCCGGCGCGGCCGGCCATGTCCTGGGTCACCGAGAACCAGCGGCCGTCGCGGGTTTCCAGCGCCTGGCCCGCCAGCAGGGCGGCGTAGACGCGCGGGGCCTGCAGACCGGCAAACACCGCCGAGCCCACGTGGGCGGTGACGTATTGGTCGCGCAGATCGTCTTCCAGCATCTGCGACGTCAGGTTCTGCTGGGCCAGGGCCTGGGCGTAGAGGTTCTGATCGAACTGGCCCGTGATCTGGTTGAAGAAGGCGGGGATCTTGCGGATTTCAGCCAGGATCAGCTCTTTGCCGGGGCGGATGCCCGCCTTGTAGGCCCAGTCCAGGAAACCCAGGCGCTGGGTTTGGCTGTCGAGGTACTGAAGGTGCAGGTTCTCCTTGACCATGTCGTCATAGCTGACCGGGCGTCCGGCCTGTTCCTGCAGATTGGCGCGGACGCGCTCGAAATCGGTGCGGAACTGGCCGGAATCGACGCTGCGGTCGCCGGCGCTGATGATGTGGCGCGGTCCCAGGTTGGCGAAGATATCCGATTGCGCCCCGACGATCAGGAAGCTGAGGATGATCAGGGCGAACAGGCCGGCGGCCCATTTCGACTTGGCGAAGTTTCGGAAGTACGTGATCATCGAGAAGAACCTGACGAGGGCCGGCGTCAAAAGGGCGCCAAGGGTCGCGTATAGGGGGTGCGGGGCCGCCGCCGCAAGTGAGGCCTGACGACATCTTGGCTTCTGTCGTCGCCGCCACTAGACAGGCCGCATGACACAATCTGTGAAGCTGGTCGCCGGCAACTGGAAAATGAACGGTCTGGGCGCGAGCCTGACCGAGGCTGAAACTCTCGCAAAGGCGCTGACCGAGCAGGCTGCGGCCTGCCGCGTGGCCCTGTGCCCGCCCGCCACCCTGATCGACCGGATGGCGCAGGCGCTGAAGGGCGGCGTTGTCGAAATCGGCGGCCAAGACTGCCACGCTGAAACCTCGGGCGCCTATACCGGTTCGGTCTCGGCCGAGATGGTTCGCGACGCGGGCGCCGGTCTGGTGATTCTGGGCCACTCGGAGCGCCGCGCGGGTTTCGGCGAGACGGACGCCGACGTCGCCGCCAAGGTGGAAGCCGCCCTGGCCGCCGGTCTGGAGCCCGTCATCTGCATCGGCGAGACCCTTCAGGAGCGCGAAGCCGGGCAGGCCGTCGAGGTCGTGAGCCGTCAGGTCGCCGGTTCGCTGCCGGCCTCGCTGGCGGGCAAGGCCTTCGCTGTGGCCTATGAGCCGGTCTGGGCCATCGGCACCGGACTGACGCCGACGCTGGAGCAGATCGAAGAGGTCCACGGCGCCGTGCGCGCCGCCATGGTCGCCAAGCTGGGGGAGGGCGGCCGCGCCGCGCCGATCCTGTACGGCGGCTCGGTCAAGCCGTCGAACGCCAAAGAGATCCTGGCCGTGGCCGAGGTCGGCGGCGCTCTGGTCGGCGGGGCCTCGCTGAAGGCCGAAGACTTCCTG
Source organism: Brevundimonas guildfordensis (assembly GCF_014836405.1). Classification (GTDB taxonomy): domain Bacteria; phylum Pseudomonadota; class Alphaproteobacteria; order Caulobacterales; family Caulobacteraceae; genus Brevundimonas; species Brevundimonas guildfordensis. The sequence goes on from NZ_JACSQU010000001.1 coordinate 481,639, forward strand.
GGCATCATCCGCGCGGCCTGACCGCGCGGACCGTTTGCTCGAAACCCTCAACGGTGTTAGAGCCCGCCGCTTGATCGGCGCGCTTTTGCGCCCACATGAATGACGCCATGCTCCAGACCATTCTGCTCGTCGCGATGATCATCATCTCGGTCTCTCTGTCGGCCGTGATCCTGCTGCAACGTTCCGAGGGCGGCGCCCTGGGCATGGGCGGCGGGCCGTCGGGCTTTATGACGGCGCGCGGCGCGGGCAATCTGCTGACCCGGGTGACGTCTATCCTGGCGGTGGCCTTCTTCGTCTGCGCCATCGGTCTGACGATCGCGGGCAACTATGCGCGCGGGTCGCGTTCGGTGATCGACGCCGATGCGGTCGGCTCCATCGCTCTGGATCGGCCGCAGCAGACCGCCCCGGCGCCGGAGGCAGCGCCTGCCGCTCCGGCCCAGCCAGCGGCTCCGTCGCTCGACGACCTGGAAGCCAGCCTGCCCGCCGGGCAGGGTGCGCCCGCCCAGTAAGGGCGTCGCCGCCATCGAGTTTGAGGAAGCGCGCCGCGAGGCGCGCTTTCTTCTTTTGATCAACAGTTGGATTTGTTCAGAGCCTCTCCGCTCAGGACGAATCATGGAGTAAGGTGTCCGCCCATGGCTCGCTATGTGTTCATCACCGGCGGCGTGGTTTCCTCTCTTGGAAAAGGCCTCGCTTCCGCCGCTCTCGGCGCTCTTCTGCAGGCGCGTGGCTATAAGGTCCGCCTGCGTAAGCTGGACCCCTATCTCAACGTCGATCCGGGCACGATGAGTCCCTATCAGCACGGCGAGGTCTTCGTGACCGACGACGGCGCCGAGACGGACCTCGACCTAGGCCACTACGAACGCTTCACCGGCGTCTCGGCGGCCAAGTCGGACAACATCACGACCGGCCGCATCTATCAGACGATCATCGAGAAGGAGCGTCGCGGCGACTATCTGGGCGCGACGGTCCAGGTGATTCCGCACGTCACCGACCAGATCAAGCAGTTCTGCCTGAACCCGGCCAAGACCGACGCGGGCGAGGATGTGGACTTCGTTCTGGTCGAGATCGGCGGCACGGTCGGCGACATCGAGGGCCTGCCCTTCTTCGAGGCGATCCGCCAGCTGGAGCAGGACCTGCCGCGCGGCCAGTCGTGCTTCGTCCACCTGACCCTGCTGCCCTTCATCAAGACGGCCGGCGAGATGAAGACCAAGCCGACGCAGCACTCGGTCAAGGAACTGCGCTCCATCGGCATCCAGCCCGACATCCTGCTGTGCCGGTGCGAAGAGCCGATCCCGGCCGACGAAAAGCGCAAGATCGCCCAGTTCTGCAACGTGCGCCCCGACAGCGTCATTCAGGCGATGGACTCGGCCGACATCTACGCCGTGCCGCTGGACTATCACCGCGAGGGTCTGGACACCCAGGTGCTGGCCCACTTCGGCATGGACGACGCCCCGGCGCCCGAACTGTCGGGCTGGAACGAGATCGTGCGCCGCCGCCTGCACCCGGACGGCGAGGTCACCATCGCCGTTGTCGGCAAATACACCGTCCTGAAGGACGCCTATAAGTCGTTGATCGAGGCGTTGCAGCACGGCGGCGTGGCCAACAACGCCAAGGTCAATATCGACTGGGTCGAGGCCGACACCTTCGAAGGCGATCCGCAGGCCTGCGCCGAACGGCTGGAAGGCGCCCACGCCATCCTGGTGCCCGGCGGGTTCGGCGAACGCGGGGCCGAGGGCAAGATCGAGGCGGCGCGCTACGCTCGCGAGCGCAAGATCCCCTATTTCGGCATCTGCTTCGGCATGCAGATGGCGGTGATCGAGGCGGCGCGGAACCTGGCTGGCTTCCCCAAGGCGACCTCGACCGAGTTCGGCCCGGCGGATGAGCCCGTGGTCGGCCTGATGACCGAATGGGTTCAGGGCAATGAGCGCGTCAAGCGCGAGCAGGGCGGGGACCTGGGCGGCACCATGCGTCTGGGCGCTTACGCCTCGACCCTGGCGGCGGGCTCCAAGATCGCCGAGATCTACGGCCAGACGGACATCAACGAGCGCCACCGTCACCGCTATGAGGTGAACATCAACTATCGCGAGGCGGTGGAGGAGAAGGGCGGCCTGTTCTTCGCCGGGATGTCGCCTGACGGCGTCCTGCCCGAAACGGTCGAGCGCCGGGACCACCCCTGGTTCATCGGCGTGCAGTATCACCCCGAGTACCGCAGCCGGCCCTTTGCGCCCCACCCTCTGTTCGCCAGCTTCATAGCAGCGGCCCTGGTTCAGAGCCGTCTGGTCTGATCACGGACGGTTGTATCGGCGTTATTCGGATTTCGTGGCAATCTGTCGTTAACGTTTTCGGAACGACGTCGATGGCCGGTGATTTCCTTTACTTCCTGCACCGCCACTTTCGTGCGGTTCTCGCGATCAGCGTGACGCTGGGCGCGCTGCTGGCCTACGCTCTCGCGCGCCTGATGCTACGCATGATCTTCGGCGTTTAGCGGCCGCCGTCAAAGCAGGCGGCCGCTGCCGGTTAGCCGTTTCAGAAGATTGTCGAGCGCCGCTAGCAAATATCCGCCGTATCCAGTCATACAAGGCCAACTAGTCGAGCGGCGATTGGTTGCCGCGCCGTGCTAGAGCGACTGGCCGTCGTCGACGGTGATGATGGAGCCGGTGATGTGGCGCGCCGCAGGCCCGGCGAGCAGCATCAGGGCCTGATCCAGCGCGTCCTCACCCATCAACCGCCGACGAGGGAAGCCGTTGATCTGGGCTCGACCTTGGTCGGTGGCGAACCAGTCGGCGTTGATCTCCGTCTCAATATAGCCCGGCGCGATGGCGTTGACCGCGATCAGTCGTCTGGCCCATTCGCGAGCCATGCCCTTGGTCATTGAGACGACCGCCGCCTTGGAGGCGCAATAGGCGGTCAGGCCCGGCAGTTGGACCGATCCGGCGATAGAGGCGATGTTGACGATGCGCGCATCGCCCTGTGCGGCCACGCCGCTGTCGATCATGCGGCCGGCCGCCTCGCGCGCGGCGATGTAGACGCCTCGCACATTGACGTCGAAGGTCTGATCCAGCCGATCCAGCGGCATGGACAGGGCGGCGCCTTCGCCCCCGACGCCGGCGTTGTTCACCAGGATCGACAGTGGGCCCAGAGCCTCTTGCGCCGCATCCATCGCCGCGCCGATCGTCTCGGCGTCGGCCACGTCCAACGTGACCGCCACCGCCTGGCCGCCAGCGGCGCGGATCGCGGCGACCTCCGTTTCCAGCCGGTCTGTCCGGCGCGCGGCCAAGGCGACGCGCGCCCCTGACTGCGCCAGGACGTGGGCGAATCGCAGGCCAAGGCCGCTGGACGCCCCGGTGATGAAAGCGGTGCGGTTTTCTAGTGATTTCTCGATCATGGCGTTTTCCTCCGACCCAAGCTTCACCGGAGTTCAGGGCGATTTCAACGACATTCGCTATCACGCGAGCGAATGTTGACTCCCGCGCTAATGCGTGTCCCAATCCGGGCCAAGCGCTGACGAACATGAGCGGCGCATGGGAGGGAAAATCTAATGAAGGCCATACTGCTCGCCTCGGCGTGCCTGCTTGCACCTGCCGCAATTCTGGCGCCGGGCCAGGTCTGGGCGCTGGATCAATCTTCGGCTGTCTCGCAGGCGGAAGAGCGCGACCGCCAGGCCGCGCAGGTCGAGGACGTGATCGTCACCGCTACCCGTCGCGCCGAACGTCTTCAGGACGTGCCGGTCAGCATCACCAGTCTGTCGCAGGAAGAGCTGACGCAGCGCGGCATCGTCAACTATGACGGTCTGGCCACGGCGACGCCGGGCGTCGTGCTGAACCGCGCGTCGGCCAACTTCAACAATTTCACCGCGCGGGGCGTCGCCACAAACGGCTATGGCGCCAACCTGCAGAGCACGGTCGCCATCTATCTGGACGAACTGCCGATCTCGTCGAACGGCAACTCCACCATTCTTGATCCGACGCTGTACGACGTGGAGCGGATCGAGTTTCTGCGCGGGCCGCAGGGCACGCTGTTCGGGTCGGGCTCGCTCGCCGGCGCGCTGCGCATCCTGACCCACGATCCTGACGCATCCGGCTTCGACGCCTCGGCGCTGGTCGATCTGGGCGTGATGGCCGAGGGGGGCCTGCGCCAGCGCTATAACGCCATGGTCAACGTGCCGCTGATCGAGGATCAGCTGGCCCTGCGGGTCGTCGGATTCTCGCGAAACGAAGAGGGTTGGGTCGACAACATCGGCACGGGCATCGAGGACGCCAACACCCTGGTTCAGTACGGCGGCCGCGCCATCCTGAAGTGGGATCCGACCGATCGCTTCTCCGCCCGCCTGATGTACTCGCGGGAGATCAGCAACCCGCATGACGCGTCGCTGACCAATCCGCAGCTCGGGGAATACGTCCGCCTGACCGACCGCCCGGACCGCTTCCAGAGCGACATGACGAACTACAACGCGACGCTGGAATACCAGTTCGATGGCGCGCGGTTGACCAGTTCCTCGACCTATTCGGATTATGAGGGTCTGTTCTACGTCGACCTGGCGGGCTCTTACGGCCAAGCCTTCCCCTTCGCCCTGGATGCGGACGCCTGGGACAGCACCTTTGTGCAGGAACTGCGGCTGGTCTCTGATCCGGGCGGCAAGTTCGACTGGTCGGTCGGCGGCTTCTATTTCCGCAAGCGCCGGGACGTCGACTACAACTATCGCTCGAACCCGGAGTTTCTGGCCGCGCGCGGTCTGACTGGTCTGCCGGACGAATACTACCAGCGGATGGGCACCCACTTCATCAGCCATGAAGTCGCCGCCTTCGGTCAGCTGACCTATCGGTTTACGGACGACCTGTGGGTGACCGGCGGCCTGCGCTACGGCAAGACCGACGCTCAGGGCTTCACCGAGGCGGGCGGGTATAACTCCAACTATCTGACCCTGGCCTATTGGGGTTTCAACAATACGCCGATCACCATGACCGGCCCCTATGCCGCAGCGGAGGGCGTGAAGGCAGAGGAAGACGGGCCGTCGTATCGCCTAAGCCTGTCGTGGCGGCCGACGAAGGCGATCACGACCTATGGGGCGATCTCCACGGGCTTCCGTCCGCCGATCATCAACGCCCAGGCCGGCTCGGTCAGCCAGATCGACCCCAATGACATCGTCATTCCCACGGGCGCCAGCTCGGATAACCTGATCAACTACGAGGTCGGGGTTAAGGGACGCTGGTTCGGCGGCAAGGTGTATGCCGATGCTGCCCTGTACTGGGTCGACTGGAACGACATCCAGGTCCAGGCCAACCGCGTGTCCGACTCCATCCAGTTCGCCACCAACATCGGCGGCGCGACCAGCAAGGGGCTGGAGGTCTCGGTGGTGACGCTGCCGGCCGATGGCTGGACCGTGGCCCTGACCGGCTCGTTGAACGAGGCCAAGGTCGATGATCTGAGCGTGCAGGAGGCCGCCATCTCGGGCGCCGTTCTGGGTGCGCGTCTGGCCGGGCCGAAGGCGTCGGGCTCTCTGCGGGTCAACTACGAGTGGCAGCCGACCGCAGGTGTCATCGGCAATGCGTCGGTGGCTGTTTCGCACGTCGGCAGCTTCCCCAACGCCTTCCCGAACACGCCGGGCCGCCCCCTGGTGCCGCTGCCGACCTATGACGACACCGACAGCTATACGGTGGTCAACGCCAACGTCGCCTTCGCCTTTACCCAGTTCACCGTCGGGGCCTACGTCGAAAACCTCTTCGACGACCGGTCGATCAACTACATCCACCCCGAGGCCTTCATCGACGGGCGCTACGGCCGTCAGCGTCCGCGCACCTTCGGCGTGCGTGTCGGCTACGAGTTCTGATCGATGGCCGTCGCAGCCTCCTCGGCCGTTCCGGGCGCGCAATCTGCGCGTCCGGGAGCCCGCGCCTGGTTTGTTCTGGCGCTTCTCTGCTTCGTCTACGTCCTGAACTTTCTGGACCGGCAGCTGCTGTCGATCCTGGCCAAGCCGATCCAGGACGAGCTGGGCGTCACCGACGGCCAGCTGGGCCTGATCAGCGGCCTGTATTTCGCGATGTTCTACTGCATCCTCGCCATTCCGGTGGGGTGGCTGGCGGACAGGACCAATCGGGTCAGGGTGCTGTCCCTGGCCTGCGCCCTGTGGAGCGCGGCGACGGCGGCCTGCGGGTTCGCCCAGAACTATCCGCAACTGGCGGCTGCCCGCATGATGGTGGGCGTGGGCGAGGCGGGCGGCGTTCCGCCGTCCTACGCCATTATTTCCGACTACTTCCGGCCCGGGACGCGGGGCACGGCGCTGGGACTGTTCAACCTGGGGCCGCCGATCGGATCGGCGCTGGGCGTGGCGTTCGGGGCCTCGGTCGCCGCCGCATATTCCTGGCGCGACGCCTTCATTTGGGTGGGCGTCATCGGCGTCGTCACCGCCCTGATCGTGTGGTTCTTCGTTCGCGAGCCCAAGAAGGGCGGGCTGGATGAGCCCACACAGGCTGCGGATGAGCCCGTGCAGCCGGTCGCCGCCGAGCCCGCGCCGGGCTTCACGGCGACGTGCCGGATGTACTTCTCCAATCCGGTGCTGCGGGGCATGGCTCTGGCCAGCGGCGCGACCCAGTTCGTCACCTACGCCCTGTTGAACTTCGCCACCCTGTTCCTGATGCGCGAAAAGGGCATGACCCTGCAGGAAATCGCGCTCTGGTACGCCCTGCTGTTGGGCGTCAGCGTCAGCCTGGGAATCTTTGGCTCGGGATGGCTGATCGATCGCCTTAGCCGTCGTTACAAGACCGCCTATGCCTATCTGCCCGCCGTCGGACTGATTGTGGCCGCGCCCTTCTTCGCCGGTTTCGTCTGGGCGTCGGACTGGCGTGTTGCCCTGCTCTTCCTGTCCGTGCCGATGGCGCTCAACTACTTCTATCTGTCGCCGGCGGTGACGCTGGTGCAGGAAGAGGTGCGGCCCAATCAGCGGGTCCTGGCCGGCGCCCTGTTGCTGCTGGTGATGAACCTGATCGGTCTGGGGCTGGGGCCGACCTTCCTGGGCGCCGCCAGCGATTTCTTCCGGGCCAGCCATCCGGATAACTCGCTGCAGATGGCGTTCTACTGCCTGCTGCCCTTCTATGGGTTGGCGATTGTGATGTTCCTCGGTCTGGCGCGGAAAATCCGGCTCCAGTCGCAAAAGGAGGTCGTGTCGTGATGAAATCCGCTGTTCATCTTCTGGCGGGCCTGACCGCCCTCGGATGCGTCGCTGTTCAGTCGCCTGTGTGGGCGGAGGCAGGGCCGGTGGTGCAGGCTCCGGCCGGGCCTTTGCAGGGCGAGACCGTCGACGGCGTCGACGTTTTCCGGGGCGTGCCTTACGCCCTGCCGCCCACGGGCTGGCGCCGCTGGCGTCCGCCCGCCGCGATGTCGCCCTGGTCTCAGACGCGCGACGCAACCCAGTTCGGCGCCGCCTGCCACCAGCCGGTGGCGCGTGGCGAGAGCATCTATTCCGGCGAAGAGCCGACGATGAGCGAGGACTGCTTGTTCCTCAACGTCTGGGCGCCGGAGGGCGCCGAGGCTGCGCCGGTCTTCGTCTGGATCCACGGCGGAGCTCTGACCACGGGCGCCTCGAACGAGGCCATGTACGACGGCGCCCGCATGGCCGCCGCCCAGGGCATGGTGGTGGTGTCGATCAACTATCGGCTGGGCGTGCTGGGCTATCTGGCGCACCCGGAGCTGAGTGCGGAATCGCGTCAGAAGGTCTCCGGCAACTATGGGTTGCTCGACCAGGTTTCGGCCCTGAAATGGATCAAGGGCAACATCGCCGCCTTCGGGGGCGATCCGGGCAACGTCACCATTGCGGGCGAGTCCGCCGGCGCGCTCAGCGTCATGTATCTGATGGCCTCGCCCGAGGCGCGCGGCCTGTTCCACAAGGCGATCGCCCAGAGCGCCTATATGATCTCGACGCCGGAACTGCGCTCCACCCGTCACGGCGATCCGGCCGCAGAGATGGTGGGCGTCTGGTTGCAGGCCCAGTTGGGGCGTCAGAACCTGGCTGATCTGCGCGGCATGGACGCTCAGGAACTGACGACGGCGTCTCTGGGCAAGGGTTATGCGCCGTGGGGTACGATCGACGGAAAGATACTGCCGGAACAGCTGGTCGAGGTGTTCGACCGGGGGGAACAGGCTCCCGTGCCTCTGATGGCGGGTTTCAACGAGGGCGAGATCCGCTCTCTGCGCTTCCTGCTGCCGCCGTCGCCGCCTGCGGACGCCGAGGCCTATGAGGCGGCCATCCGCGCCAGCTACGGCCCGTTGGCCGAGACCTTCCTGAAGCTCTATCCGTCCTCGGACCTGAAGGAGAGCCTGCTGGCGACGCCGCGCGACGGCCTTTACGGCTGGACCGCCGAGCGTCTGGTGCGCCGTCAGCAGCGCACGGGCCAACCCGGCTTCCTGTACTTCTTTGACCATGGCTATCCGGCGATGGATGAGGCGGACCTGCACGCCTTCCATGCGGCTGAGATCCCCTATGTCTTCGGCAATGTTGACCGGACGCCGCCGCGCTGGCCTGCTATTCCCGAGACAGACGGCGAACGCGGTCTGGCTCAGGCCATGATGGCCTATTGGGCGAGCTTCGCGCGGACGGGCGTCCCAGTCGCGTCGAACCAGCCGGATTGGCCGGCGTATGGCGAGGGCCGGGCCTATATGGCCTTTGAGGAGACTCCGGTGGTGCGGGACCATCTGATGCCGGGCATGTACGAGACCCACGAAGCCGTGGTCTGTCGCCGCCGCGCCGCGGGGGGGATCGCCTGGAACTGGAACTTCGGAGTCTTGGCGCCCGCCTTGCCGCCGAAAACGCCCGCCTGCCAGTGAATAAAGAGAACGTCATGGCGTCTGATGCCGCACCGAAATCTTCCGTCGCACCTCGCAAGCCCGCCGCCCGACCGCGTCGCAGCAAGGTCGAGCAGCGCGCCGAAACTATGGAGCAGATCCTCGACGCGGCCGAGTATCTGTTCTCGGTGCACGGTCTGTACGGGGTGACGCTGAAGGATGTGGCCCAGCGGGTCGGGGTCCACCACACCCTGCTGAACTACTACTTCACCGACAAGAAGAAGCTCTACGACGACGTCATCGCCCGGCGTGCGGGCGTCACCGTCGCCCTGCGGATGAAGGCGCTGGAGGACTGCGAGGCGGCGGCGGAGGGCGGTCGCCCGACGGTCGAGGCGGCCCTTCGCGCCTTCCTCGACACGGACCTGGACCTCTACAGTCAGGGCGGGGAGAACTGGAAGAACTATGGCGTGCTCGGCGCCCTGTCCTCGAACACGCCCTACGGCGCCGAGCTGATGGACTTCCACTTCGATCCGGTGGTGTTGAAGCTGATCGAGCTGCTGAAGAGGGCCCTGCCGGACTGCGCCGAGGAAGACATCTTCTGGGGCTACCACTTCGTCACCGGCGCCCTGATGCTGACGCTGGCGCGCACGGGACGGATCAACCGCCTGTCGGGGGGGCTGTGCGACTCTGACGATTTCGAAGCGGTCAAGAACCGGATGGCCCGCTTCATGGCCGCAGGCTTCATGGCCATCTGCGAAGGCGCGGGCGGCTCTCGGGAAGCGGCGGCCCTGGCGGCGATGACTGGCGCTCTGTCCAACGATTGATTGCGGCTGCCTGGCCGACTCCTGTTTCGCGTTAGCGGCGCCGACGCGCGCCCGAAGGGATACGCAACCCATGATGATGAACGACGGGGACGTTCAGTCCTTTCCCCTGACTCTCGACAAATTCCTGGATCACGCCGCCAAATGGCGTCCGAACGCGGAAGTGGCGACGACGCGTGACGACGGGTCGGTCGCGCGCATCGGCTATGCCGCCCTGCGCAGCCGCAGCCTTAAGATTTCCGCGCTTCTGCGTCACTGGGGCGTAGGGCAGGGCGAGCGAGTGGCCACCCTGGCCTGGAATACTCAGGGCCATGTCGAGGCCTGGTTCGCCATCATGGGCATGGGCGCGGTCTGCCACACGCTGAACCCGCGCCTGACGGCCGAGCAACTGGCCGCCATGCTGGCCCAGTCCGAGGCGAAAATCCTGTTCATCAGTCCCGACCTGATGGACCTGGCCAGCCGCATCGCCGAGCTGTCGCCGCATCTTTCTCGCATCCTGGTGCTGGATCAGGCCGAGGGGGCGCCCGGCGTGCCGCAAGGCCGGGCCGAGGTCGCCGCGCTGGAGCCGCTGCTGGCCGAGGCGCATCCTCCGGTCGTATGGGGCGACTTCCCCGAAACCGCGCCCTGCGGCCTGTGCTTCACCTCGGGCACGACCGGGGCGCCCAAGGGCGTGACCTACACTCACCGCTCGAGCTTCCTGCACACCTTGAGGGTGCTCCAGGCCGACGTCATGGCGGTGACCAGCCGAGACAGCCTGCTGGCCGTGGTGCCGATGTTCCACGCCAACGCCTGGGGCCTGCCGTTCGCCACGGCGGCGGTCGGGGCCAAGCTGGTGCTGCCGGGGCGGCGACTGGACGGCGCCAGTCTGGCGCGTCTGATCATCGCCGAGGGCGTGACGGCGGGCGTGGGCGTGCCGACCGTCTGGCTGTCCCTGCTGGAGCACGTCGAGGCGGCGGGGCTGGAGCTGCCGTCGCTGGAGCGGATCATCATGGGCGGCGCGCCTCTGGCCCCGGCCTTGATGGAGCGGATCGAGAAGCGGCTGGGGGTTATCGTTCAGACCAGCTGGGGCATGACCGAGCTGTCGCCCTCCGGCACGGTCGCCTCGCCGCAGGAACTGCGCCGGTCGGCGGCGGTTTCCGGGCGTCCGGCCGTGGGGGTCGACCTGTTGCTGACGGATGAAGCGGGACAGCCTTTGCCCGAACAACGCGGCTTCGAGGGCCATCTGAAGGTTCGCGGCGCCGCCGTCGTGCGCCGTTATTTCGGCCAGGATCAGGACGCCGTCGACGCCGACGGCTGGTTCGCCACGGGCGATCTGGCGCGACTGGACGAAGAGGGCAACCTGACCATCACCGGCCGGGCCAAGGATCTGATCAAGTCCGGCGGTGAATGGATCAACCCCGCCGAGATCGAAGCCGTCGTCGGCGCCTTGCCGGGGGTGGCGCTGGCGGCCGTCATAGGCAAGACGGACCCGAAATGGGGCGAGCGTCCGATCCTGCTGGTGGAGCTTTCGGCCGACGCGCCCGCAGATGACGAGGCTCTGCTGGAGCCGCTGAAGGGGCGGGTGGCGTCATGGTGGATTCCCGATGCCGTCTACAGGCTGGAGCGGATGCCGCTCGCCGCCACCGGCAAGATCGACAAGCTGAAGCTGCGCGCTGAATACGGCGCGCGCTGATCGCCAAGACCTGACGTTTACTAGTTTCAAGACAGGAGTTTGCAGGGATGTTGCTGAAGGACCGAGTGGCGATCGTGACGGGTTCGGGCGGGGGTCTGGGCCGCTGTCACGCGCTGTATCTGGCCTCGCAGGGCGCGCGGGTCGTGGTCAATGATCTGGCCGAGGCGGCGGCGAAAGGCGTGGTCGACGAGATCGTCGCGGCGGGCGGCCAGGCGATGGCGGCGGCCGGGTCGGTGACCGACGTGGACGCGGTGCAGGCGATGGTCGAGGCGGCGATGCAGGCCTGGGGCCGGATCGACATCCTGGTCAACAACGCCGGCATCCTGCGCGACAAGAGCTTCGCCAAGATGACGATGGACGACTTCCGCCTGGTGGTGGACGTGCACCTGATGGGCGCCGCCATCTGCTCCAAGGCGGTGTGGGAGATCATGCGCGCCCAGACCTACGGCCGCATTGTCATGACCACCTCGTCGTCGGGCCTGTATGGCAACTTCGGCCAGGCCAACTACGGCGCGGCCAAGCTGGCCCAGGTCGGGCTGATGCAGACCCTGGCCATCGAGGGCGCCAAATACGACATCAAGGTCAACGCCCTGGCCCCGACCGCGGCGACGCAGATGACGGCGGGCATCCTGTCCGACGAGGTGCTGAAGGCGCTGGACCCGGCCCTGGTCAGCCCCGGCCTGCTGGCCCTGGTCGGCGACGACGCCCCGACGCGCGCCATCCTGTGCGCGGGCGCCGGCCACTTCGCCACGGCCAACATCACCCTGACACAGGGCGTGCGCATCGGCGGGGCCGAGGACGCCGGCGAACAGCTGATCGCGCGCTGGGCTGAGGCCAGCGACCGCGCCGGCGAAGCGGTCCCCGCCTTCGGCTTCCAGCAGGCGGCCCAGGAAATGGCTTCGGCAGGCGTCGAAGGCCCGGTGACCGCCTAGGGCGGGGCGGGTTAGAAGTTCTATGAAATAGAGACGATAAGGGGACGGAGTTCATCCGTCCCCTTAAAGCAACCAATCAGACCCGTTCGAAGATTGCGGCGATGCCCTGGCCGCCGCCGATGCACATGGTGGCCAGGCCGTAGCGGCCTCCGACGCGCTGCAGCTCATGCACCAGTTTCGTGGTGATGATGGCGCCGGTGGCGCCGACCGGGTGGCCGAGCGAGATGCCGCTGCCGTTCGGATTGACCTTCGCCGGGTCAAAGCCCAGCTCGCGGCTGACGGCGCAGGCCTGGGCCGCGAACGCTTCGTTGGCCTCGATCACGTCCAGATCGGCGACGCTCAGCCCGGCGCGCTCAAGAACCGCACGGGTCGCGGGCACGGGACCGATGCCCATATAGGCCGGATCGACGCCCTGGTGCGCATAGGCGACCAAACGGGCCATCGGCTTGAGCCCCTGAGCCTTGACCGTCGCTTCGTCGGCCAGGACCAGGGCGGCCGCGCCGTCGTTGACGCCCGACGCGTTGCCCGCCGTAACCGTGCCGTTCTCCTTGCGGAACAGCGGACGCAGTCGGGCGAGATCCTCCAGAGAAGTCTCGCGGACGTGTTCATCGATCGCGAACTGGGCGGCCTTGCCGCGCACCTTGATCTCGACGGGCAGGATCTGATCGATGAAGCGGCCCTCGGCGATGGCCTGGGCGGCGCGGGTCTGGCTGATCAGGGCCAACTGGTCCTGATCGTCGCGACTGACGCTGTAACGGTCGGCGACATTCTCGGCCGTGACGCCCATCAGGATGTCGCCGAACGGATCGGTCAGGGCGCCGTTCAGGGCGTCGATCAGCGTTTCATCGCCCATCTTGCGGCCCCAGCGCATGCCCGTCGACAGGAAGGGCGCGCGGCTCATGACCTCGGCGCCGCCGCCGATCGCGACCTGGCAGTCGCCCAGCTGGATCGCCTGCGCCGCCGAGACGATGGCCTGCAGGCCCGACCCGCACAGCCGGTTTACCGTCATGGCGGGCGTCGCGTGCGGAACGCCGCCGTTCACCGCGGCGACACGCGCCAGATAGGCGTCTTTCGGCTCGGTCGGGATCACCTGGCCGAACACGACATGGCCGACCTGTTCAGCATTGAGCCCCGAGCGCGCGATGGCCTCGCGCGTCACCAGCGCCCCCAGTTCGGTCGGGGCGTGGTTCTTGAGCGAGCCGCCGAAGGTCCCGATGGCGGTGCGGACGGCGGAGACGATGAAGACGTCGGTCATGGTCGATCTCGATAGGATGCAGGAGGGGGAGGAGGGATCAGAAGCTGTCGTTGCGCATGGCGCCGGTCAGGTCGCTGGCCGAGACGGCTGCGGCCAGCCAGGCGCCGACCTTGGGAAGTTCGAACTCGAAGAAGTAGAGGCAGGCGGTCACCTTGCCTGCGTGGAAGGCGTCGGCGGGCGCCTGGCTGGCCGCCCTGGCCTGATCCAGCCATAGCCAGGCCATGACGACATGGCCGAACGCGCGCAGGAAGGCGGTCGCATTGTCCATGCGGGTCGCTTCGGGCAGGTTTTGGATCGCCTTCAGGGCGCGCTGGATCTCTTGCCAGGCGGTGCGCAGGGCGTCAGCGGCGGCGGCCAGATCGGTGCTCTGTGCAGCCTGATCGCAGGTCGCGTTCAGCCGACGTTCCAACACGCCAAGCCCGGCTCCGTCGGCGCGCAGGATCTTGCGGCCCAGCAGGTCGAGCCCCTGAATCCCGGTCGTGCCCTCGTGGATCGGGTTCAGCCGGTTGTCGCGATAGAGCTGCTCCACGTCGAAATCGCGCGTGTAGCCGTATCCGCCGTGAATCTGGATGGCGATGTCGTTGGCGGCCAGGCCGTATTCCGACGGCCAGGTCTTGGCTACGGGCGTCAGCAGGCCCAGCAGGGCGGCGGCGTCAGGATCGTCGGGCTGATCGACCAGCTTGGCGCAATACAGACACAGCGCCAGCGCGCCTTCAGCGTAGGCCTTCTGCGTCAGCAGCATGTGGCGAACGTCGGGGTGTTCAATGATGGCGACCGAACCGGCGTGGCCCGGCCGCTGGCCCTGCAGCCGTTCCTGCGCGTAGGCGAGCGCGTGGCGATAGCCGCGATAGCCCAGGGCGGCGGCGCCCAGCCCCACGCCGATGCGCGCCTCGTTCATCATCAGGAACATCTGTTGCAGGCCGCGCCCCGGCTCGCCGATGCGCCAGCCAATCGCGCCGTCGCCCTCGCCAAAGTTCAGCAGGCAGTTGGCCGTGCCGCGATAGCCCATCTTGTGATTGAGGCCCGCAACGCTGATGTCGTTGCGCTGACCGTCAGGCAGCACCTTTGGCACGATGAACAGCGACAGGCCCTTGGTGCCGTCCGGCAAGGCGCCGTCGTCCAGCGGGATCTTGGCCAGCACCAGATGGACGATGTTGTCGCTGATGTCCTGATCGCCGCCCGAGATCCACATCTTGTTGCCCGACAGGCGATAGCGGGCGCCCAGCTCGTCCTCGCCATCGATCACTGCGCGGGTGCGCACGTCCGCCAGGTTCGAGCCGGCCTGCGGCTCCGACAGGCACATGGTGCCGAACCACCGGCCCGCGATCTGGGGCAGGGCGAAGGCCTCGGTCTGAGCCGGCGTGCCGAACTCCGCGATCAGGCGGGCGTTGGCCGTGGTCAGCATCGGATAGGCCGCCGTGGCGATGTTGGCGGCGCCGAAGAAGGCGAACGACGCCGAACAGGCGAGGTAGGGCAGGCCCAACCCGCCCAGATCCTCCCCGAACCCCGCAGAGAACAGGCCAAGCTCTGCGTATTGCTCCAGAGCGGTCCTGATCGCCGGCAGGGTGATCACCCGCCCATCCTCCAGCCGAGGCTCAGCCGCATCGGCCGCCTTGTAGTGGGGCAGGAACAGATCGACGGCCAGGGCTTCTGACAGGTCCAGCACAGCGTCGATGCTCTCGCGGCTGTGCTCGGAGAATGCTGGGGCCTCGAACAGGGTCTCCATCTTCAGCCAGTCATTCAGCATGAAATCCAGGTCGCGACGGACGATCAGCGGATGGGTCATGCGGTCGGTGCTCCAGGGCGGCGGTCGTGGGCGATCCGGCCATTGGCGGCCTGATCGATGCCTGATAACCTATTGTTGGATTGTTGGACAAAGAGAGTCTAGATGGCAAATCACCTGAAGCGTCTGGCGATCCCCAAGGCGTATGAGGCGGTTCACCGGGCGTTGGAGGAGGAAATCCTCAGCGGTCGGATTCCCATGGGCTCGCCTCTGCCGACGGAAACGGAACTGGCTGAACAGTTCGGCGTCACGCGGCACACGGTTCGCGAAGGGATGCGAGCGCTGGAACAGAGCGGTCTGGTCCGGCGAGAAGCGGGACGGCGCCTGCACGCTGTTTTGCCTCATCATGAAGACTTGGCGCCGCGCGGTTCCCGCGCCTTGCTTATGCAGGGTGTGACCTTCCGCGAGTTGTGGGTGGTGGCGTTGAGGCTGGAGGTCTGGGCGGTCGAGATGGCCGCGCCGCTGATCGACGCGGCTGTCATCGAAAAGCTGGAAGCCAATGTCGCCGCTATGGACACTGCGCTGTCCGAGGGCCGTTCCATCATCGCCCTCGACGTCGAGTTTCACGCCCTGATCGCTGAGGCCGCCCGCAATCGGGTGCTGCTGATGTCGCGCGAACCGGTGTCGCTGCTGTTCTATCCGTCGCTGGAAAAACTGTTCCGCCACCCACGGACGGCGGACTTGTCGCCGGCGCGCGTGCTTGAGGCGCACCGGGAAATCCTGGTTGCGTTACGGCAGGGCGACGCCGTCGCCGCGCGCGACTGGATGGAGCGGCACATCATGGACTTCCGTCGCGGCTACGACCTGGCGGGCATCGACCTGGATCAGCCTGTCGACACCAAGGTCGAGCCGTCGACAATGCGATAGGCGGCGTCGAGCGCTGACCTAGATCGGCGCCACGGTCAGTTCGATGAGGTCGGAGTAGAGCCCCGCCCGGCGTCGCGCCGTTTCGCCCACCTGTAGCTGCAGGTCATACGCGTCCTCGCCCAGCCCGGTGCCCGTGCGGCTCTCGACCTGGCCGCCGACGCCAAGGTTGATGGGACGGTTGCCCAGGCTCAGACGATAAGGAACCCACCAGGAGGAGTCCTCGGCCAGGACCAGCCGACCCTTGTTGCGCGAGGAGACCGCGACGCGGTAGCCGCCGGTGCTCTTGACCCACACCTGCAATGGCAGGTTGGTCCCGCCCTCGGCCAACTCGCCCAGCTCGATCCGTCCGCCGCCGTCCGTGCGGATGAAGGCGCCGCGCAGCCCCATCACGGCCGACGGCTGGACGTTGAGCGCAAGCACCAGCAGTTTGTCGACGGTGATCCGATTGTCCTTGGAGCGGAAGGCGAACTGCACCGTCTGCTCGAACAGGCCGTCCCGGCTGAGTTGATCGACATCGACCTCGAACCGGTAGCGGCGCACCACGCGCGCACCGGGTTGCAGCGTCATCGCAGCCCCCGGCCGCGACTGCGAGCGACCAACGACCGGGGTCAGGTCAACCGCTGAATATTCGTCGGTCAGGCTGTAGGGCAGGGTCGACCACCGGCCGCTCGGCCCAGTGTCGGGCCGCAAGCCGAACGGCAAGCCCCGAGTGTTGACCTCGACCTCGCCATCGCAGGGCGCCTCGCCTTCGTTTGACCAGGCGATATCGAAGCTGGCGAAGGCAGCATCGCCTCCATAGGGGTCATAACCGCGGATTTCCCACCGGGCCAACTGCGGCTCGATCCGCAACAGGCAACCCGACGACGGCCGGGACGCCTGCGCCGCGGCGGCGCCGGCCGCGGCCAGCGAGGCGATCAGGGCGATGCCGGCTAAGGCTGCCGCCGCACGCTTTTGAAGAACGCTCATGCTTAATCTCCCTCGGGCGCAGCGATGTCGACGTGAACGACACGCAGATTGTAGAGGCCGTCATTGTCGGCCGGGACGGTGAAGTCGAAACCGCCCCTGGGATCGGTGAACAGTTCAACGCGATAGCGCCCGCCCGGCTTCAACCCCTGGACGGCGAACCGGCCGACGCTATTGGTGAAGAAGGGCTGCGGTGCAGCGTCCGGCTCGTCCAGGGCGATCACGCGCCCGCCGATCAGCGACAGCGGCGCAGGGCCGGCGGCGCCGCGTCCGGTGACCGAGCCCACCGCGCTGACAAAGGCGTCTGACCCGATCTCGAAGGCATAGCCGCTGCGATAGGCCGGCCGGACACGGCGCACGCCTTCGCCGATGTCATAGCCGGGAGGCGCGTCGATGACGTCGTAGTAGACGGAATCGTTCACATAGGATCCCAGGTAGGGATACAGCACCGGGCCGAGGGGGCCGCTGGCCGCCGAGTAGCGGCCGTCGCGCAGCACCTCGCCGGCAATGACCGGACGCCCTTGCAGGCTGGGGTGGCCGTACAGGATAGCGAAACTGTCGGCGACCCGCCGCCCGATGGCCGCCTTGCCGCCGGCGAAGGCGATGGCCGTCGAGACGCTGGCGGTCGTGACCTGCTGATCGCCAATTGAGCCGAAGTCCTGGCCGTAGCCGGCGTGTGACACCGAGGCGTTGAAGCGATTGCCGACATAGTCGACGCCGCCCAGCAGGCTGGCGGGACCATCGTCGTAGGTGGCGATAGCCGAATAGCCGAACGATCCGGCCAGGTTCTCCGGGATCTTGTAGAAGGAGGCCGAAGCGCTGTTCAGGTTGGAATCGTAGCGCGCGTCGGCGCGCACATCGCTGGACGGACGCCAGGTCAGGGCTAGGGTGAAACCCCAGCCATCGCGATCGCGGCGGCCGCCGGGCGTATCCTCATACTTGAGGTAGTTCACCCCCGCCTGAGCGCTCCACTGGCGGTTGATGGCGTAGTTGGCCGTCAGGTCCGAGCGGAAGGAATCGCCCAGCCCGGCGTCGTCCCGCGACTTGTTGTAGGCCAGGCCCACGCTGCCGTAGAGGCGATCAGAGAAGACGCGGGAATACTGGCCATAGACCTGCCACGCGATGGGGTTGGAGGCGTCGGGGTCCGACAGGGTCGCAAACCCCTCCGACACGTGTTCGAACTGGACCGTAAAGAAATCCGAGGTGGTGGGGCGGTCGATATAGAAGTCGTAGGCCGCGACCACGGCGTAGCCGCTGCCGGCGGTGTCGCTGTTGCTGACCCCGGCCTGAAGGTTGAGGCGCGACCCGTTACGCAGGATGAATTGGGTCTGGGCGTTGCCCATCTGGACACGTTCGCTGGCCTGCAGGCCGACCCCCAGGGCGGGCTTGTCGATAAAGGCCTTGCGCCAGTAGCCCGTGAAGGCGAGGTCGCCGTCGGAATAATCGGGCTGTCCGAAGCTGGGCCGCCCGGCCACGCCGAAATAGCCGCCATACTCATACTCGCCGGGATCCAGGTCGATCGAGTCGATATAGGCGCTGTAGCGATAGGACTGCGAAGCCCCCGAACCGTCGACCACGACGACTTCGAGGTCGTTGCTCCCCGTCTGCACTGGCAGATTGGACAGATCGTACTGGCCGGGATCCAGGCGCAGTTCGCGCACCAGGGCGCCGTTGCGCAGGATACGCACCGTGGATTCGCTCTGCAGCAGCAGTTGCCGGTCCTGACGGAACACGTTCGGCCGATAGGGATCGAAGCGGCGTCGCTGGCGCGTCACCCCCACGCCGCCTACGTCGGCATACCCCTGCAGACCCCGGAACTCGGGGTTGAGATCGCCGAGGGTCCAGCGCCGGTAGTCCTGGGGCTGGTCAAAGACGAAGCGCGCGTATCGCCGCAGCCACTCATAGTCGCCCGATCCCAGGGATTCGCGGCCTTGAACCTCCGCCTCCAGCACCAGCCCGCGCCAGCGGCTGGCGCCGTTCAGATAGACGTTCGGCGCGGGGGCGTCGCCGGTCGCATGGCGATAGCTCCAGGACGCCGCCGCGTTCAGAAAGGCGGAGAAGGGCAGGGGCGCCAAACCCTCCGCCTCGGGATCGCCGCGCTCGAACAGGACCTCGAGCCGCCGCAGGTTGGGCGCGATGCGGACCACCAGCAGAGACAGCGCCGTCGGATCATACTCGAGGGACACCCCTTGTTCGGCCAATTCCTCGCCTTCGAAGCCCTGCTGACCGGCCAGACGCGACGCCAGCGCAGCGGACGCCTCGTCGGTAAGCAGCGGCGTGATCAGCTCCAGGAAGCCGGCTGAATCGACGATAAAGCGGTCGTCGCGGGTCAGCGTCACCGGAACTTCGCCCAGCGGCCGTCTATTGAACGTCAGCGGCGCAGTCAGGGTGATGTCGCGGTTGTAGGGGTTGATGTCCGGGCGCACGACCGCCGCCGGCTGGTCGCTGGTTTGGGCGGCGGCAGAAGGCGGGCCTGGCGCTTCTGGACTCTGCGCCTGGGGCGGTTCCTCGAACCGCGGCGGCGCGGTGATGATCGGCGCGTCCTCGTTGAACGGCGCCGCGCCGGCGGGCGCACCGCCGTTCGACGCCAGCACCGACGCCAGGATCGCCGTGGGGACGAGGCGCGGCTTCATTGGCTGAAGCGCACCTTGATCGGCGCATCAGGCGAGAAGGCGACGTTGGTCGGAAGGTAGAAGGTGCGATCGCCTTTCAGGGGTTCCAGATAGCCGGCGCCCACAGCTTCGTTGACCGTGGAGGCGTCCAGCCGGATCTCGGTGCGCGCGCCGTCGGGACCAAGGCCCTCGACCCACCAGGTGGCGCCGCTCATCAGGGCGTAGCGGCGTCCGGCGTTGCGCACGCGGACCTCGACGCCGGGAACCTTGGCTGCGGCCGGCTGGGCGACCGGCTCGCCCGTGCCGCCGACGCTCTCGTCGATGACGGGGGCGGCTGGGGCGGCGTCGATTTCAACCGCCCGGGCGCTGACGACCGAGACGTCAGCCGTGGCCCCGGGAGGCGCGACGGTGACCAGCGACTTCATATGATAGACGACCTGGACCTGGGCGGCGAGGTCGCCGCTGGCGCCTTCCTCCAGTTCGACCGGAAGCTGGCGGATGCCGACGTAATAGGCGCGCGACACGTCGATGTCGGGGTCGCCAACCCACTGGACCCGGATCACCTGACGCCCGCGAACGGGCACGACGCCCTGAGGGGGGAACACCAGGAAGTCTTCGTCCGCCGGGGTTTCCACCAGCTTCCCGTCCGCGTCGAAGGAGATGCGCGTGATGCGCGTCTCATAAGGCAGAGCCTTGGCTGCGAGGTTCTGCACTTCGATCCGGGCCGAGGACCCCGCGCCGCGCGATGAGATTTCGGCGACCATAGGCGATACGCGCATCGCTTCGACGGCGGTGGCGGTGATTCCCAGGAACAGGGTGGCGGCCAGGACCAGCCCAAGACGGGACATCTTCTTGTGTCGAGGGGGGCGAGGCGCCGCCCGCTCTTTCAGCCCTGGTCCCATAATGATCCTCCCCGTGGCCCGCTGACTCGTGTACCGATGTCATGCAGAATTCGTGCCACTGATACGCCAATGACCTATTAACGGTCGAAGCCCGCCCGACAGGGCCGGGCGGGCTTCTTCGCGTCTTACTCAGCCGTTTTTAGATGGCGGCCAGTTCGATCGTCAGGGTGTCCTGATAGACGCCCGAGACCAGCGACTTGGTCGGCACCGGCACGTTGATGTGGACGTTGAAGTGCGACTTCCAGGCGCCCTGAATCTTCACGCCGTCGGCTTGGTTGGTGTCGACGCTCAGCGTTTGGGTCGTGGCGGTCGCGGAACCGGCGCCGGCGGGAACGCCGGTCCAGCTGGCGTCAACCTTGTAGGGCAGGTTGGCCTGGAACTGGGCGCCGTCGAAGGCGCCGGCGTAGTTCGACTTCATGCCGATGGCGCCGTTGTCCTTGGTGATGCGCACTTCGTTGCGGGTGTTGCAGCCCGCGGTGTTGGTCTCGATCGAGGCGTTGGCCGCGCTGACCATGTCGAAGGCGTCGTCAACGCCGCCGTTGTCCAGCGTGTTGATGCCGATCTGGCCGAAGTTCAGGACGGTGTTGATGTTGCCCGAGTAGAAGGAGCAGTCCTGCGAGACTTCGCCCTTCAGCGTGAACTGGGCCGAGTCGTTGCCGGCTGTGCCGCGGTTGTTGGCGACGCTGCCCGAGGCCGAGATCCACGAGGCGATTTCGTCGCCGCCGCTGAGAAGGTTGGCCAACTTGCCAGCATTGGCGGCCGATTGGCCACCAAGGAAGCTTTGGTTGTCGCTGGAGCCGCTGATCAACGGCCCGATGTTGTAGGCGCTCTGGCTAAAGCTGCCGGCCGAAGCGGCGGTTGCGGACAGGGCCAGCGCAGCGACGCCGGCGATCAGTTGATAGGCTTTCATTTCAGTCTTCCTCCAAGAAGTGCGCAGGATTGCGCCAGTCACACCCGCTTTGGCCGCGCGGCACGCGCCGAGCTTTCGCACAGTCCGCTCAGCAGCCCGCTGGGGCGCCGGGCGTCCGCTCGACGCTCGTTGTGCTTCACGATCATCGCCGGTCCCTACAGCCTCGGCACGAGGCTGATCTCCACGGTTTCCCAGTAGCGCCCGGCCAGCAGGCCGGCGCCTTCGGGCTCCATCATCTCTATGTTCAGACGACCGCCGTCGAAGGCGACGCCGCCGCGGCTCGAGATCACCTGACCGGCCATCAACTGCCGGCTGGTGAAGTCGCCGGTCGCCGCGCCGCCTTGGCCGCCCCGGCCCGGATGCCCGCTTTCCAGGGGCACGTTGATCGCCAGGCGATAGGCCGCCAGGCCGCTGTACGGGCCCTGGCCGCGCGGCAGGGTCTCATGCGCCAGCCCGCCGTTGGCGGAGCGCAGATTGATGTCGAAGGGGACGTTGCAGCTCAGGCCGAAGCGTGTCTCGACGGCCAAGCCGCTGCGTCGCAGGTCGCCGAGATCAACGCCGCCCAAGGCGCCGATGTCGCACTTGGGGGAAATACGGCCGACCGCTTCGAGCACCAGCGCCTTGCGCCCGGCGTCATCAGCCTTGGCCGCCGTTCCCGCTGTGACCAGCATCGCGGCTGCAAGCAAACAGGCTGTTCGCATCTGCTCCCCCGGCGAATGTCGCCGCTCCCTCATCTGAGGGCTAAGGAGCACGTTAGGGTTTTGTTAATCGTCCCCAATATGGGGTATGCAACCAAAGAAAAAATAGTTAATTTGATGATTATTCTTATGAAATTCGCCAGCCAGGTGAATTGTTGCTGCGTAGCCTCATAAGGGGGCCGGTGGGGGACGCGGGATGAAACTCGTTTTGGCGGCGCTTTACGTCCTGGCTTTGGCCGCTCCCCAGACCCCGGAGTCGGCAACCCCGTCCGCCTCCGTCTCCGCCCTAGAGGTGCAGCTTCGTCCGGACGCCGTCGGTGATCGACGTGTGTTCGTTAGCGAGACCGAGCTGACGGCCCAGACCGGCGGTGTTGAGGCGCGCCAGGTGAACCGCCAGAAGTTTGAACTTGAAACCCTGGCGGCCTCGGCAGGTCAGATGAGCCTCCGGTTCCGCTTGCTGGAAGCCGCCTTGACCGATAGCCGCGATCCGGGGCTGGAACGGCTTCTGCAGGCTTGGGTCGGAGTGGATGTGGTCGTCGCCGCCGACGCCTCCGGTCGGCCTGTGGCTTTTTCGGACTGGCCGTCCGTGCGCTCAGCCTATCTCGCCCGGCTCGGTGAAGTCGGACTGGACCAGGGCGAGCGGGAGGCCGTCGCGACGCAGCTGGACCGTGTGCCGTCAGATCAGTTGCTGTCCCAGTTGTTGAGCGACGTCGCCTTGCTGGCGGAGATGCAGCCAAGGCAGCCTCTGCCTGAAGGCCGTTTTGAACAGCCGCTGCAGGTTTCGGGAGAGGTGTCGCGGTCAGGCGCGCAGTCGGTTGCGCGGAGCCCGGACGGGTGTGGCGTTCTGCTTGCGCGCTCGTTCAGCGCCGAAACGCCGAATTCGGCAGAACCGAGCAGCATGACGCGCGATATGCGCGCCATCCTCTACGCGCCGGACGGCTGGGTATCCGAGGTCAGCCGCACGACCGCGATGCGCGCGGGGCAGGAGCGGTCGGATGAAGTGGTGCGCATTGTCCGCGAACCGCCGCCGTCATGTCCCGCCGCATGACGGCTGGACCGTAGGTCAGGACAGCCGAAAGGGCGATATCTTGGCGAACATCTCTTCGCGGCTGCTCACGCCCAGTTTGGCATAGGCGCGCTTGACGTGCGTCCGCGCGGTTTCAAGGCTCACCCCCAGGTCGCGCGCAGCTTCCGTCACAGTAGCGCCGTCCACGAGGCGTTTGAGCAAGGTGGTCTCGGCCGAGGTCAGGTCCAGGGCCGGACCGAAGTCGGCCCACAGGCGGCGCGAGCCCGCGGTGTCGCTGAAAGCCAGGATGATTGCGTCTGCGTCGCCCAGTGCGATGTTCACGGCCCGGATAATCAGGCAATCCCCGCCGCCGTCGCGGCGCGCCAGGACCCAGGCCTTCGGCTCGTCGTTCAGGTCTTCCAAGAAGGCGGTGAAGGCGAACAGGGAGGTGCGCTGTGCGAAGCTGAGCCGCCCTCCGACCTCCCCAAGATCTGGATCAACGTGGAGGAGCCGCTGGCCTTCCTCATTGCTCCATAAGAGATGCAGGCTGGGCGTGACAATCATCGCCGCGCGGCTGCAGCTCTTGCTCCAGGCCTCGGAGCAGGCGGATTCATCAATCGGTGAAATGTCGAAGCGACGCGCCTCTACCGTCCCCCGCGGGCCCACCCCGTCCCCTCCCTTTGAAGCCCAGGCTGCCCGAGCTCTCAAGGACATTACACAAATCAACGAACAGCGTCATTATGGAAAGTAAGGCCGGGCGATGGATGGCGGCTGCTTGGCGCGGTCCGCAAAAAGAAACCCCCGCCAGGGTAGGGCGGGGGTCTTGGAACTCGTTTGAGAGCTGGTCAGATCGGCTGAATGGTCAATGCGAGGACCAGAGACTCTTCCAGCTGAACTTCATCAAAGCGGTAGGCGATGGTGCGAATAGCCGCCATGTTCGAGCGGCGCAGTTCCATGTTGCCGGCCTTGGCGAGGTTCAGCGAACGTTCCCCGTAGGTCAGGCGCGCGGTCTCGGTCGCTTTCAACGGGCGATAGGCGGCGGAAATGGTGAACCCTCCAGGGCTGTTGCAGGCCTCGATCACAGATCCGCTCTGGCCTGTTTGCGCCACGACGGTGGTGTCAGGGCGCACCCAGCAGGCGACCGGCACCACAGCGCGCAATTGGTATGTGCTTCCAGCTTTCGGGCCGGCCGTGGCGATCTGCGGTGCAGCCACGGCCATCAGGCCAACGGCGGCTGCGAGAAGCGCGCAGCGGTGCTGCCGCATCAACTTGGTCATGGCGTCCTCATGGGCTCCTGATTGCGGAGGATCCATAAAGGTCGGGCTCTTAACGCCCGGCCATCAGACAGCCTTAGCGCGCGCTTAAGCGCTATGCTGAACCGCTGTTAAGGCTCCATCACCCGGACCAGATGCCAGCCCCGCGCAGGCGAAGCCGCCATTGCGGGGGAGCCGATTGACCATCGCGCTCGTCCGATCTCGCAACAATCGCAAAGCCAACGTCACCCAAACGTGCCGGGAATGTAGCCGAACCGTGGGCTAGCGATCATGGACGCGCCCTAGACCCCCTCCTCATCGCAGGGGGCAGGGATGAAGTTTGGTAAAGCGTCGCTGAAGCGGGCAGGCGTGACGTTCGTCACTGTGACGTGCGCCGCATTGCTAACCGTCCAGGCGGGGGCCGCGAAGGCCGAGCAAGATCCTCTGGCTGACTTGCCGTCGATCCATCACGGCGGGACGTGGGATTCCGGACATGTGCAGGGCGTGGCCGTCGATCTGGAACGCGGCCACATCTATTATTCCTTCACCAACCTGCTCGCCAAATACGACCTGCAGGGCCGGCTGATCGGCACGCTGGTCGGGTGGACCGGCCACCGGGGAGAACTGGCCTTTAATCCGGCCGACGGGAAGCTCTACGGCTCGCTGGAGTACAAGGCGGATCAGGCCTTCTACATCGCCGTGATCGATGTCGCCGGGCTCGACCGGGTCGGCGTCGAGGCGAGCGAAAGCGATCTGTTCAAGACAGTGCACCTCGATGAGGTGGCCAAGGATTACGCCGCCGACCTTGTCGGCGATGGTCGTTTCGACGGCGACGTGGCCGCGACGCGCGACTGGCGCGACGCAACCCGCCGGTTCGGGGAGGGTTGAGCCTGCATGCGCTTCGTCAACCTGCTTCCATCGGCCCTGATCGGCGCTGTCGCCAGCGCGCGGTCGATGACCCCCATGGCCGCCATCGCCGCAGCGCGGCTCGGCCGCCGCGCCACTCCAGGCAGGCTCGTGCTGCTCGATCACCCGTTGTTCAGGTATGGCGCGCTGGCGATGGGCCTTGGCGAACTGCTGGGCGACAAAATGGAATCCGCGCCGGATCGCACGGTTTTCCTCGGCTTGCTGGCCCGGTCGGCCAGCGCTGCGATCGCCGGCGGGGCGCTAGCGCCCAGAGGCCGCGAACGGGCCGGCGCCGCCCTTGCGGTGAGCGTCGCCATACCGCTGGCCTATCTGACGCTGGCCGGTCGAAAGGCCGCCATGCGTCGGATCGGCCAGACCCGCAGCGGGATCATCGAGGACTTTGTCATCGTAGCCGTTGGCGCCGCAACGGTCGCGGGTGCGACGCGACGGGCACGGCGCTAGGGAACGCGCAGGCGCCGTTGCGGTTTGGCGGACAGAGTGGGATTCGAACCCACGGTAGGCTTCCACCTACGGCGGTTTTCAAGACCGCTGCCTTAAACCACTCGGCCACCTGTCCAGCGCGACTCGGCGCGCCCGCGTGCATAGCCGTAAAGCCACGACCGATCCAAGCGGAAAGCGCGGGTCAGGCGCGCCTGGCCGGGGGTGTGGAGCGGGTGACCAGCCAGATTCCGCCGCAGACCAGGATCAAGGCGATCAGATAGCTCCATTTGAACATCGACTCGCCGAGGAATGCGGCAGACAGCGTCACGCCGAAGACCGGGATCAGGAAGTTGAAGGCCGCGATCAGGCCGACGGGATGGTGCTTCAGCAGCACGCTCCAGACAGCGAAGGCGATCGCTGACAGCAGCGCCAGATAGATCAGCAGCGTGCCCGAGGCCGCGTTCAGCGCCTCCAGATGGCCGCCCGCCGCCCAACCGGCGCTGGTCAGGACGGCGCCGCCGATGAACAACTGCCAGCCCGTCATGACCATGGGGTCGAGCCGGCGCGAAATCCGCTTGCCGTAGATAGAGGCCGCCGCCAGCACGAAGGCGGCGATGACGATGAAGCCCTCGCCCATTAGGCTGAAGTCGAACCCCAGGCCTGCTCCGCCCAGATTGACGACGACAACGCCCAGAAAACCGACCAGGCAGCCGAGCGCCTTTCGCCCGTTGAGGCGGTCGTCGGCATACAGATAGTGGGCCAGAACCACGCTGAAGAAGACGCTGGTGGAGTTCATGATCGACGACTTTACGCCGCTGGCGTGCGCCAGACCTATGTAGAAGAACACGTACTGGATCGCCGTCTGCGTCAGGCCCAGCAAGGCGACCTGCGCCGCCTGTCGTCGTTCCAGCTTCAACACCGGCTTCTTCAGCGCGACGGCGACGAACAGCAGGATCAGTCCCGCCAGGGCGAACCTCCACCCGGCGAAAACCAGCTGACTGGCGATGTCGTCCTGAGCGATGTGCAGCAGGGCGTAGCCGCCCTTCACAGCAGGAAAGGCGCTGCCCCACAGCGCGCAGCACAGGGTAGCGAGAATGAAGACCCCAAAGCGGGTCTGATACAGCGAGGGGGTCAAGATCGGCTTCAGCGAGGGGGAGGGAGACGACGCGCGACGTTCCGCCGCGCTCATAAGCGCAAACGCGACGTTAACCAAACCGGAAACCGTTCGGCCGCATAAGCAAGGCCTGTCAGTTGGTCGGAGTGCGTTGAACCATGTGGGCCCGGATCCTGAGAGCGGCGGTCGTCGCCGCCGCCTTTTCGACCCTGGCGGCGTGCGCCAGCCTGGGCGGAGGGCGCGAGGCACCCTTGAATCCGCCGGTGGTGACCGACCCTGCGCCCTTCGTTTCGGGGACCATGCGGCCCTATCAGATCCGGGGGCGTTGGTATCATCCGAAGGAGCAGCCCAACTATGACGAGGTGGGGCAGGCGTCGTGGTACGGGTCCTACCATCACGGCCGATCGACCTCGACGGGCGAGCGTTTCGACATGAACGGCCTGACGGCGGCGCACAAAACCCTGCCGCTGCCCAGTCTGGTCGAGGTCACCAACCGGGCGAACGGGCGTCGGGTGATCCTGCGAGTCAATGATCGCGGCCCCTTCGTTGACGGGCGGATCATCGACCTGTCGCGCGGGGCGGCCGAGGAGCTGGGCCTGTTGAACCAAGGCGTGGGCGAGGTGCGAGTGCGCTACGTCGGCCGCGCGCCGCGCCAGGGCGGCGGGATGGCGATGCAGCGGGCGGAGGCGGCGCCTGCACGCAACGACGCCGCGTCGAGCCGAGCGGCGGGGCCTCGTCCTTATTATGAAGTTGCGACGGCGCAGCCTGCGGCGGTTCCGGCCCCTGCGCCTGCGCCGCAACCAGCCCCTCAGCCGGTGCCGTCCTATGTCGCCCCTGCCGCCGCCTATTGGGTGCAGGCCGGTTCCTATGCGGATCGACGCGGTGCAGATCAGGTCGCCCGTCGTCTCGGCGACCGGGCGTCCATTCAGAACGTCGATCGGGATGGACGCACCCTGTTCCGCGTTGTTGTCGGCCCCTGGCCCGATGCGACGGCCGCCGAACGCGCGCGGCAGGCCGTGATTGCGCGCGGTTTCAGCGACGCCCTGTTGATAGGCGGCTGACGGGTCTTGCGTCCGCCGCGCGGGTCGCCATTGTGCGCGGGTGCAGCGAGGCAGATTCATTACGTTCGAAGGCGGCGAAGGCGCCGGCAAGACCACACAGGCGCGCCTGTTGGTCGAGCGGCTGCGCGCCGCTGGGCTGGACGTCGTTCAGACGCGGGAGCCGGGAGGCTCGCCGGGGGCTGAGGAAATCCGCAACATCGCCGTCTCGGGCGAGGCCGACCGCTGGTCCGCACGCACCGAGACCCTGCTGATGTACGCCGCCCGGTCAGACCATCTGGAGCGCACCATCCGCCCCGCGCTGGAATCCGGGCGCTGGGTGGTGTGCGACCGCTTCGCCGATTCGAGCCGCGTCTATCAGGGCGCAGGCGGCGGCGCGCCCGAGAGCCTGATCGAGGCGCTGGACGCTGCGGTGGTCGATGGCGACCAACCGGACCTGACCCTGGTGTTCGACCTGCCGGTGGATGTGGGACTGGAACGCGCATTCGGTCGCGGCCTGTTCGAGACGCGCTTTGAATCCAAGGGCATGACCTTCCATCAAAAGCTCCGCGAAGGCTTTCTGCAGGTAGCCGAACGCCACCCCGACCGCTGTGTCGTCATCGACGCGACGGGCGAGGTCGATGAGGTGTCGGAACGTCTCTGGACGGTGGTGGAGGCGCGGCTGCTTTGAGCGAGCATCCGCGCGACCGGTTCGATCTGATCGCGGACCTCAAGGCCGAAGAGGCCTTTCTGGACGCGCTGGACCGCGGTCGTCTGCACCACGCCTGGCTCTTGTGCGGGGTCGAGGGATCGGGCAAGGCCAGCTTCGCATATCGCGCTGCGCGGCGTCTGCTGGGCGCGGCGCCGGACGCTTCACGCGGGCCGCTTGGCGTAGCGCCGCATGATCCCGTCAGCCGTCTGGTTTCGGCCCAGTCGCACCCTGATCTGCTGGTGCTCGAGCGCCTGATCGAGGGCGGCAAGCAGAAGAAGTCGATCTCGGTCGAACAGGCGCGCGACCTGCCGGAGTTCTTCGCCAAGAGCCCGTCCCAGGCGCGGCATCGAGTGGCCATTATCGATGCCGCCGACGATCTGAACGTCAATGCCGCCAACGCCTTGCTGAAGATTCTTGAGGAACCGCCTGAGAGCGGCGTCCTGTTCCTGGTGACGCACGCGCCGGGCCGCCTGCTGGCGACCATCCGGTCGCGGTGTCGCCGTCTCAGCTTTCCGGTTTGGTCTGAACATCGTTTGGCGGAGCTGGTCCAGCGCCGCACGGGCGTTTCGCCGTCCGAGGCGGACGAGGCGGCGCGCATGGCCGGCGGCTCGCCGGGGGCCGCCCTGGACCTGGCGTCCGGGGCCATGTCCGAGACGGATCGTCTGGCGCGCAGTTGGGTCGAAGGCGGTGCCGTGGACCGCGCCGAGCAACTGGCCGTGGCTGACGGTTTTCGCGGCGCCGAAGGGCAGGCGCGGTTCGACGCCCTGATGGATAGGCTGATCGCGGCGGTGAAGCGGCGCGCGGTAGAGACCGGCGGCCGCGAGGGCGCGTTGTGGGCGGAGCTGTGGGGGCGGCTGTCGGAAATGCCGGACCGCGCGGCGGGCCTGAATATGGACAAGGGAGACGTGTTGGCCGGAGCTCTGGCCGACATCGCCCGCGTCAAGGCATCGGTATGAGGGCGTTCACCTGAAATGATCATCGACAGTCACGTCAATCTTCACGCGCCCCAGTTCGATGAAGACCGCGACGCCGTGATCGCGCGCGCGAGAGAGGCGGGCGTGCGGCTGATGGTCGAGATTTCGGACAAGCTGTCGACCTTTGACGCGACCCATGCGCTGGCGATGAACAACGCCGACATCTGGTGCACGGTCGGGGTGCATCCCCATGAGGCCAAGGACTACGCCGACCTGACGGCGGATCGCCTGGTCGAACTGGCGCAGCGTCCGCGTGTCATCGGCATCGGCGAGTGCGGGTTGGACTTCCATTACGACCTCAGCCCCCGTGACGTGCAGGCGGCGGTGTTCCATCAGCATATTGAGGCGGCGCGCCGCACCGGGCTGCCGCTGGTCATCCACACCCGCGAAGCGGACGAAGTCATGGCCGACATTCTGCGCGAAGAACATGGGCGGGCGCCGTTCAAATTCCTCATGCACTGCTACACCAGCGGCATGGAACTGGCTGAACTGGCGATGGAATTGGACGGTTGGTTCTCTGTTTCCGGCATCGCCACCTTCAAGGCGGCCGAAGAGGTGAGGGCGGTGATCCGGCGGATGCCCGAAGACCGTATCATCGTCGAGACGGACTGCCCCTATCTGGCGCCGATCCCGCATCGGGGCCGCCGCAACGAGCCGGCCTATGTCGGCCTGGTGCTGGCCAAGCTGGCCGAGATTCGAGGATGGACGCCGGAACAGGCGGATCGCCTGACGACCGACGCCTTCTTCAACCTGTTCGACCGTATCCCCCGGCCCGCCGAATGAGAGAACTGGAGGTCGTCATCCTGGGCTGCGGTTCGTCGGGCGGTGTGCCGCGCGGCGATGGCGACTGGGGCGACTGCGACCCGGCCGAGCCGCGCAACCGGCGCACGCGCTGCTCCATGCTGGCGCGCCTTCATGGTGACGATGGCGTCACCAGCGTGGTCATCGACACCTCGCCTGACTTCCGCCAGCAGATGCTGGCGGCGAACGTCCGACACATCGACGGCGTCCTCTTTACCCACGATCATGCCGATCAGACCCACGGCATCGACGACCTGCGGGTCTTCGCCGCTCACGCTCGCCGACGCATTCCGGCCTGGATGGATCAGCCGACCCATGCGGCCCTGACGCGGCGGTTCGACTACATCTTCGAGAGCCAGCACGGCTATCCAGCCATCGTCGAGGCTCACTCATTGCCGCCGCATGGCCATCGATGGAGCGTGCCCGGACCCGGCGGCGAACTGCCGGTCGTGACCTTCGACCAGGCGCACGGTCCGATTCGCTCGGTCGGCTACCGGATCGGCGGCGTGGCCTATTCCAGCGACGTTTCTGATCTCGACGAGCACGCGCTGGAGGCGGTGCGCGGAGCTGATCTGTGGATTCTGGACGCCCTTCGCTACACGCCGCATCCGACCCACGCCCACGTCGACAAGGCGCTGGACTGGATCGCTCGGGCGGAGGTGAAACGGGCCGTCCTGACCAATCTGCACATAGATCTGGACTACCAACGGCTGAGGAGCGAACTCCCGGCCAACGTCGATGTCGCGTTTGACGGCTGGAGCGAGCGACTCGCTCTCGCAGGGCCCGAGGTCAACGCATAGGCTTCGCCTGTCCATGCAAAAATATGTGATGCGCCCCCGGGCGTTTATCGTCTATTCGCTCCGTCGAGACGCGGGCGGGTGGGGCCCTCCGTTGGTGTAATGGCGGCGTGGGGGAGTTCTGCGCCGCGAACCTGGACGACTGTATGAAACGTATGTTCGCTTACCTCATCGTCGGGGCGATGGTCCTCGGCGTTGTGACAGGCTGGGGCCTGAACCATTTTCTGACGGCGGATCAGGCTTCGGCCGCGGCGTCGAACCTCAATCTCATTACCGACATCTTCCTGCGCCTGATCAAGATGATCATCGCGCCGCTGGTGTTCACCACCCTGGTGGCGGGCATCGCCCATATGGAGGACGCCGCCTCGGTGGGGCGGATCGGCGTCAAGACCATGACGTGGTTCATCGGCGCCTCGATCGTGTCGCTGGTGCTGGGCCTGGTGATGGTCCAACTGCTGCAGCCGGGCGCGAACATGCACCTGCCTGAGGCCGTGGCGGCCGCGGCCCCTGCGGCTTCTACGGACGCCTTCTCGCTGCACGGCTTCATCGCCCACCTGGTGCCGACGTCGATCTTCGACGCCATGGCGCGCAACGAGATCCTGCAGATCGTGGTCTTCTCGGTGTTCGTCGGCACGGCGGTCGCCGCCCTGGACGACAAGGCGCCGGCGGTGCTGCACCTGGTCGAACAGGCCGCCTCCATCATGCTGAAGGTGACCGAGTTCGTGATGAAGCTGGCGCCGTTCGCCATCTTCGCCGCCCTGGCCTCGACCATCGCCACCCAGGGGCTGGAGATGCTGGGCACCTACGCCAAGTTCGTGCTGGGCTTCTATGGCTCCATGGGCGTGCTGTGGGGGCTGCTGTTCCTGGCCGGCGCCGTGGTTCTGGGCAAGCGGGTGATCCCGCTGTTCCGCGAGATCCGTACGCCGACCCTGCTGGCCTTCTCGACGGCCAGCTCGGAAGCCGCCTATCCGCGTATTCTTGAGGCCTTGCCCAAGGTCGGCGTGCGCCGTCGCATCGTCAGCTTCGTCCTGCCGCTGGGCTATTCGTTCAACCTGGACGGGTCGATGCTCTACTGCACCTTCGGCACTATGTTCATCATGCAGGCCCACGGCGTGCACCTGAGCGTGTCGCAGCAGATCTTCATGCTGCTGCTGCTGATGGTGACGTCCAAGGGCATCGCCGGCATCCCGCGCGCCTCTCTGGTGGTGATCATGGCGACCCTGACCTACTTCGGCCTGCCGGAAGCGTGGATCGCCATCGTGCTGGGCGTCGACCACCTGCTGGACATGGGACGCTCGGCCACAAACGTCGTCGGCAACTCGGTCGCCGCCGCCGTGGTCGCCAAGTGGGAAGGCGAACTGGACGACATGCCCGAAGCGGATAGCGCGGACGGACAGGCGCAGCCCGCCGCCGTCTGACGACGCGGTCATCAGGGATCAGGGGCGTGGAGATCATCTCCACGCCCCTTTTTCTTGGGCGTAGCGCTCCGGCACAGGCGCTCTGGTTGACCTGAGGGGCTGGCGGTCCTACTGCGACGGTCGCGTCAGGTTCCCCTCAGGGGGATTAAGAGGGAACGGAGTGTGAAACTCCGGCTGTTCCCGCAACTGTAAGCGGTTAGCCCGCGCGTCAAACGCCACTGGCGGCTCGAGAGGTTTCGGCCTCCGACTGCTGGGAAGGCGACGCGCACCGGCCTTGATCCGCGAGCCAGGAGACCTGCCTGTCGCCGTCGTTCTCCGCGCGGTCGGGATGTGCCGAGCGGTCGAGGCAACTCGTGTGACGACAGTCGTAAACCAAGCCGCGTCAGCGGCCGCTTTCGCTCATCCGGGCGATAGTCGGTCCGGCGCGGCGTCGTCATATGGAGAACCGGAAATGAACCGGACCGCATTCGCCGCCCTGGCCGCCGCAAGCCTTCTGGCCGCCGCCCCATCTTTCGCCGCTGAAGCGCTTGATCAGCAAGCCGCCGCCCCGGACGTGGCGGGCCGCGCCGGCGCGACCGCCGTCGAAGACGTGATCGTCACCGCCAACCGCTCGCCCCAGCCGATCGAGCGGGTCGGCGCTTCGGTCGCCGTCCTGACCCAAGCCGCCATCGAAGCGCGCCAGACGACCGCCGTGGCCGAGCTTCTGTCGCAGACGCCGGGCGTCAGCTACAGCCGCAACGGCGGCGTCGGCGCTGCCAACAGCCTGTATGTCCGCGGCGCCGAAGGCCACCACACCGTCGTCCTGATCGACGGGGTCAAGCTGAACGACCCGTCCTCGACCCAGGGCGGCTTCAACTTCGGCAATCTGCTGGTCGGCGACGCGGCCCGCATCGAGGTTCTGCGCGGCGCCCAATCGACCCTGTGGGGCAGTCAGGCCATCGGCGGCGTGGTCAACATCGTCACCGCCGAGCCGACGGAGGCCCTTCAAGGCAGCCTCGACGCTGAGGCCGGCGCGCGCGGCACGACCTATTTCCGAGGCGGCGTGGGCGGCGCCAATGAGCGCCTGAGCTGGCGCCTGGCGGCCAGCCGCTACTCGACCGACGGTTACTCGGCCTACGCTACGGGGACTGAGGACGACGGCTATGACAACACAGGCCTGTCGGGGCGGTTGAACCTGAAGATCACCGACGCCGTGTCGCTGGACCTGCGCTCGGTCTGGTCCAGCGGCCGCGCCGACTTCGACGCCTGGAACGGCGACAGCCGCGACTATGGCAAGACTCAGGAACTGGTCGCCTACGCCGGGCTGAACATCGACCTGCTGGACGGCCGTTTCCGTAACCGCATCGGCTATGCCCACACCGATACGGATCGCCGCAACTTCAACCCGGAAAACAAGATCCAGCCCCTGACCTTCGACGCCGAAGGCCAGAACCGCCGCTGGGAGTATCAGGGCGCCTTCGCCGTCACCGAGACGCTGAACACGACCTTCGGCGTCGAGCACGAAAAGTCTGAAATGAAGTCCCGCTCGCTCGGCGACTGGAATCCCAACGCAGACTACGGGCGCGGCGAGGCTGAGCTGAACAGCGTCTATGGCCAGGTTCAGTGGACCGTGCTGGACGGCCTGACCCTGACCGGCGGGCTTCGCTATGACGATCACGCCCAGTATGGCGACCATCTGCTGGGCCAGGTCGCGGCCGCCTGGTCGCTGAACGACGGCGCGACCGTCCTGCGCGCCAGCTGGGGGCAGGGCTTCCGCGCGCCGGGCCTGTACGAGCTCTACAGCGAGTACGGCAGCCTGGATCTGCAGCCTGAAGAGGCCGACAGCTGGGAGATCGGCGTCGAACAACGCCTGTTCGACCGCGCCGTCGTCTCGGCGACCTATTTCCAGCGCGATAGCGACAACGAGATCAACTACGCCAACTGCCTGCCCGGCGACGCTCACCCGATCTGCAGCCAGCCTTACGGCGGCTACTATCAGAACATCCAGAAGGCCGAGACCAAGGGCGTCGAACTGATCGGCCGTCTCGACGTGACCGAGCGTCTGCACCTGAACGCCAACTACACCTGGACGGACGCCAAGAACGCCGTCGGCGACCATGAAGGCAAGCGTCTGCGCCTGCGCCCCGAGCACATGGGCAATCTGGCGGCGGACTACGACTGGACCTTCGGTCTGAGCACGGGCCTGTCCGTCCGCTATGTAGGCGAGACGTTCAATGACCTGGCCAACGCGGTGAAGGTCGACGCCTACACCCTAGTTGACCTGCGGGCCTCCTATCCGATCGACGACCATCTGGAAGTCTACGGCCGGATCGAGAACGCCTTCGACGAGGAATACCAGACCGTGCTGGGCTACGGCACGGCCGGTCGCGGCGTCTTCGGCGGCGTGCGCGTCCGCTTCTGATGCGAAGGCCGGGCCGCCCTGACATCGGGGCGGCCCGGCCGAACCTCTATTCCCGTTCGGCCCAGCGCAGCAGGGGGATGAGCGGCACGCCCCAGCCGATGCCCGCCACGGCGAAGAAGATCAGGTCGATCCACCAGGCCTTCGGCAACAGGGCGTGCAGCGTCACTGCGCCCCAGATCCAGAAGATCAGGAAGAACACCACCGCCACGGTGGCGACGAACCGGCGCGCGCGGGGCGGCATCAGCGCTTGTTCCTGAACAGGAAGAAGGCCGCCAGGCCGATCACCGTGGTCACCAGCGACCACAGCAGCCACTCCCAATCGGTGAGAGTGGCGACCGCGAATACCCGAATGGCTAGAAAGGCGCCGCACGCCGCGCTGACCAGGGCCACCAGGATGACGGCCCCGATGCCCCGGCGTCCGGTCAGAAGGTCGGCGATCCACGCCAGAGCCACGGCGCCGACAACGGCGATGGCGATCTCGATATATTGCACCGACCGGCGCTCCCTGACTGCTGTGCGACGCTTTGGCGAAGAAAGCGACTCGATCTTGCCACGCGGGAGGGGCATATCCCTCGGTTCCGCCGCCTGTGAAGAGGCGGCAAGCATATCGGGGCGAACGGCAGGCGTCGAATGAAGCGTATTGGGGATTTGGATCGCAGCCGCGCTGTGGCGCTGTGGCTGTTTTTCTGCGCGACTCTGGTGTTCGCCATGATCGTGGTCGGGGGGGCGACGCGCCTGACCGGCTCGGGTCTGTCGATCACCGAATGGAAGCCCATCATGGGCGCCCTGCCGCCGATGAACCACGCGGACTGGGTCGAGGCGTTCGACAAGTACAAGGCCATCCCCCAGTACACGGAAGTCAACGCCGGCATGAGCATGGCGCAGTTCCAGTACATCTTCTGGTGGGAGTGGGCGCACCGCCTGCTGGGACGCCTGATCGGCGCCGTCTTCGCCTTGCCGTTCATCGCCTTCCTGGCCTTCCGCGCGATCCCGCGTCGTCTGATCGGCCGCTGCGCCGTGCTGTTGGCTCTGGGCGGCCTGCAGGGGCTGATCGGCTGGTGGATGGTGTCCAGCGGCCTGGCCGATCGCATCGACGTGGCGCCGGAACGTCTGGCGACCCATCTGGGCCTGGCGTTCCTGATCTTCGCCGGCCTGATCTGGACGGGGCTGGAGGCGTGGGCCGGGGTTGACGCTAACCGCCCGTCGCGCGGCTGGACCTGGGCCGCGGGCCTGCTGCTGGGCGGGGTCTTCGTCCAGTGCCTGTTGGGCGGCCTGGTGGCGGGCGCCAAGGCGGGCCTGATCTACACCGACTGGCCGATGATGAACGGGGCCTTCTTCCCGCCGATCGCGTGGGGGCAGGGGGCGTTGGCCTTCCTGCACGATCAGGGGCTGGTCCAGCTGAACCACCGCATCGGCGCCTATGCCTTGCTGTTCGCCGGCACCTTCTATGCGGTCCAGGCGCTGCGGGGGCGTCTGGATGGCGGGCTAGGCGTCGCCGCGGTCGTCTTTGCGGGCGGGCTGTGGTTCCAGGCAGGCCTGGGCGTCATGACCCTGATCCACGCTGTGCCCGTGACCCTGGGCGTTCTGCACCAGGCTGTGGCGGCGCTGGTGCTGGGCGTGGCGACCGCGAACCTTTGGCTGGTGCGACGATCGCGGCCCCGGATGTTCGCGTCCACCCTGCGCTGAGCCGTCAGCAGGGCTGAACAAAAAGGCCGCCCTCCGGATCGGAGGGCGGCCTTTTCAATATGGCGATGCGCGAGGGCGTCAGCCGATCTTCACCCGCGTCGCGGATTCCGGCAGGTCCTCGCCGAAGGCGCGCTGATAGAATTCGGCGATGGTCGGCCGTTCCAGTTCGTCGCACTTGTTCAGGAAGGTCAGGCGGAAGCTCAGGGCCAGGTCGCCGCCGAAGATGATGGCGTTCTGGGCCCAGGTGATGACCGTCCGGGGCGACATCACGGTCGAGATGTCGCCGTTCATGAAGGCGTTGCGGGTCATGTCGGCGACGCGGACCATGGCGGCGATCTGACGGCGGCCGTCGGCCGTGTCGTACTCAGGCGCCTTGGCGGCGACGATCTCGGCTTCGACGTCGTGGTCGAGATAGTTCAGCGTGGTGACGATGTTCCAGCGGTCCAGCTGCGCCTGATTGATCTGCTGGGCGCCGTGATACAGTCCCGTCGTGTCGCCCAGACCGACCGTGTTCGAGGTGGCGAACAGGCGGAACCATTTATTGGGGCGGATGACGCGGTTCTGGTCCAGCAGGGTCAGGCGTCCCTGCGCCTCCAGCACGCGCTGGATGACGAACATCACGTCGGGACGGCCCGCGTCATACTCGTCGAACACCAGGGCGACCGGGCGTTGCAGCGACCACGGCAGGATGCCTTCGCGGAATTCGGTGACCTGCTTGCCGTCCTTCAGGACGATGGCGTCCTTGCCGATCAGGTCGATCCGACTGACGTGGGCGTCCAGGTTGACGCGCACCATGGGCCAGTTCAGGCGGGCGGCGACCTGCTCGATGTGGGTCGACTTGCCGGTGCCGTGATAGCCCTGGACCATCACGCGGCGGTCGTGGGCGAAGCCGGCGCAGATGGCGAGCGTCGTCTGGGGATCGAAACGATAGGACTCGTCGATCTCAGGCACATGGCTGTCGCGCGTCTCGAAAGCAGGCACGACCATGTCGGAATCGATGCCGAACGCTTCCTTCAGCGTGACCTTGCGGTGCGGTTCCAGCGTGACGAGCGGATCGGGGGAGGCGTCGAGCGGAGAGGTCATGGCCAGAGCGATTACCGCAGGCGGACCGGGTGGTCGAGACCTAGTCCGATCCGCAGGATTCTTTCCAGAATGAAGGGGAGGCGGGTGACAATGGGGATGGCGACCCGTCGGGCCACATCAGCGCTGGATCCGGTATCGCGGACGAATCGCGTCAGGGCGCGCACCCGTCGGACAACCGCCTGATCCACTGGACGGCGCAGCCGATCATAGTCCGCCAGGCGCCCCCTCTGGCCGCTCAGATCATCGGCGGCGCAGGCGGCGAAGACGAAGGCGTCCTCGATGCCCAGATTCATGCCCCGCGCGCCGATAGGCGAATGTACGTGGGCCGCGTCTCCGCCCAAGGCCACGCGGCCGACGCTCATGGCCGCCGCTATGCGATGGGAGATGTGGAAGTCTGAGCGCCAGCGGACTTCTCCGGCCCGCCAGCCGGGTGGCAGGTCGTCAAGCAAGGGAGGGCCGAAGCCGATCAGTCGAAACCGCGATCCCGAATAGGGCAGGCAGACGAACACGGCGTCTTCGCGCAGGTCGACCCAGGCCTCATCTGGCGGCGGGCCGCTCAGGTCTACGTCGATCAGTTGCCATGGCTCGGCCCACGCATCCCCGGGAAAGCCGATCCCCAACCTCTTGCGGACCGTGGAATGCGCGCCGTCGGCAGCGAACAGGATGGGCGCGCGTACCGTCTCGCCCGAGGAAAGGCGCGCGGTGGCGCCTTGCTCGTCCAGCCAAATGTCTTCGAGAGCAAGGTTGCGCTCGACCGCCACCCCCAGAGCGGCGACGGCCTGGGTGAGGAGAGCCTCTGTCCGCGCTTGGGGCAGGATCAACAAGGGCCAGGGCGCGCCCAGGTGCAGGGCCTCCAATCGTACGACGGCGAGGGTGCGTCCGCGACGGTGGATATGCAGCCGGCGAATAGTCTGACCCTCGGCCAGCAGTTGATCGGCGACGCCTGTGTCAGTCAGCAGGTCCAACGTTCGAGGATTGATCCCCAGCGCCCTTGAGGTGGCGGCGGGCTCGCTGGCGGCGTCTATCAGACGCACATGGACGCCGTGTCGAGCCAGGAACAGCGCTGCAGACAACCCGGTGGGACCGGCGCCCGCGATCAGAACCTGGGGCGCCCGAGCCATGATCAGTCAGCGCTGAGCGCCACCTCGACGTTGCCGCGCGTGGCGTTGGAGTAGGGACAGACCTGATGCGCCTTCTGGATCAAATCATCGATCACGGCGCGGTCCAGTCCATGGTCGAGGATGCGCAAGGTCACGTCCAGGTTGAAGCCCTCGCCGCGGGTGTTCTTGCCGAAGCCTATTCCGGCCTCGACCTTGGTATCCGGGCCGACAGGCGTTCCCGCCTTGCCCGCGACGAGGCGCAGGGCTCCGAGGTAGCAGGCAGCGTAGCCAGTCGCGAACAGCTGCTCCGGGTTGGTTCCGTCGCCGCCCTTGCCACCCATTTCGGTGGGAACGGACAGGCGCACGTCGATCTTGCCGTCATCGGTGGCCGAGCGGCCCTCGTCGCGGCCCCCGCCCGAAGCCGTGGCGTGGGCGCGGTACAGGATTTCCATTGGACAGACTCCGCATGCTTTGAAGGGCTGAGCTGTCTCAACGCCTCTCGGAAACAACGGTTCTGTGATTCGGAGTATCCACAGCTCAATGGTAACAATTTCAGCATCGCTCCCATTGGGGAGGGGCTGAGATGACCACGCTGCCGCAGTTCTTCTGCTACGTGTACGACGCGCCCGACCGGACGCCTCAAATGCTGGCGCTTGAGGCCGACACCTTCCTGGAGGCTATCCGCGAGACCCGTCGCGTGATGCGGGGAGAAAACGGCGCTGACGTTTTCGCGGAAATCTGGGACTCGTCCCAACTGGGCGGCCAGGTCACGCGTATTGAGGCGCCACCTGGCGGGGCGGGTCTGCTGCGATCAATCAGGCGTAACCGGCCTTTTTCAAGGTTTTCCAGGCCTTGATGACGCTCTGAAGCTTGACCTCAGCCCCCCGGTCGCCGCCGTTGGTGTCCGGGTGAAAACGTTTCAGCAGCTCATGATAGCGCGCTTTCACCGCCGCCTTATCGGCGCCCGGCTCCAGATTTAGGTCGGCCAGGGCGGCGCGTTCCAGCTTGCCCATGCGCTGCTCAGGGGCCTCGGCGACCGGCGCGTCCTGAGTGCGACGCCCGAACAGGCCGAAGCTGTCGCGCCAGGAACCGGCGCCCGCGTTGTTGTTCGTGCCGAATTTGGCGGCGAAGGCCGCAGCCTCGCGCGTCTGAGGGCCGGCCTTCATCTCCCAGGTCGGACGGCCGCCCGTCATGGCTTCGTTCTCCTGGGCCGCGCGGATCTGGCCTTCATTCATGCCGGCGTAGAAGTTCCAGCCCTTATTGTACTGGCCGGCGTGGCCCTGGCAGAAATTGTAGAACTCGTTGATCTGCTCGCGCGACTTGGGCGCCTTGGCCGTCGCTGGGCGCGAGCAGTCAGGCCACTCGCAGCGTTTCTCGCCGGGCTTCAGGTGCAGGACGTCGGCCTCGGCCTGTTCCTCCTCGGGCCGGGGCGGCTTCACACGGATATCGGTGAAGCGAGGCTTGTATTGAAAAGACGCAGACATCCTCCGAAGTGTAGGGCTGATTTGGACGGCTTCAAGGAATGACCGATGTCTTATGGCCCCGTAGCGACGATTATCCGTGAAAAACTGACTGCGGCCTTCGCTCCGAGCGTGCTTGAGCTGGAAGACGACAGCTGGAAACATGCTGGTCACCATCATGAAGGCGGGATCGACGCCCACGACGGGGGGGAAAGTCACTTTCAGCTGAGGATCGTTTCCGCGGCATTTGAAGGACTGAACCGCGTCGCGCGTCAGCGGGCGGTGAATGCGGCGTTGAAGGCGGAGCTCGACGGCCCGGTCCACGCCCTATCCATCCGCGCTCAGACCCCCGGAGAGGCGGGAGCCTGATATTCACCGATTTGGGATTACGTAGTTCTCCCCATTCACGACCTCTTAGAACATTTGGCCATAGCGTCCGCCCCCGAAGCATATTGCAGCGAGCGGGGGCGTCGCATGGTGGGTTCCGAAGGCATAGGAAAGGGGCTTGAAGGCCAGGAGGCTGGTAGCGCCGCCCAGGCCCTGTCTGCGATTCTGCAGACCCACTATCTGCGCTATCTGATCATCACCAGTTGGGCTGTGGGACTGATCGCCACAGTAGGCCTTCTGCATGGCCTGCTCTGGTTCGCCGGCACCCTGGCGGCGGGCGCCCTGCGCGGCGTCGTGGAAAAGCGGATCAGCCGCAGCCAGAACGCCGAAGCCGGCTGGGACCTGACCTTCCCGGTCGTTGGCGCCCTTACGACGGCGGCCTGGGCGGCCGCGCCGCTCATAGCCTGGTTCTCCGGCTCCCACTTCGG
The DNA here is from genome assembly GCF_014836405.1 of Brevundimonas guildfordensis. Classification (GTDB taxonomy): domain Bacteria; phylum Pseudomonadota; class Alphaproteobacteria; order Caulobacterales; family Caulobacteraceae; genus Brevundimonas; species Brevundimonas guildfordensis. The sequence goes on from NZ_JACSQU010000001.1 coordinate 522,833, forward strand.
GCACGAACTCGCTATCGCGCTGCTGATCTCGGGCTATGTGCTCGTCTTCGCCCAACTGCGGAGTTCGCCAAAGCAGGCCATCGTGATTTCGTCGCCTTATGGGGTGGCGGCCGCCATCATCGCGGTGACCCTCATCGGCGATGTGGCTTTCTGGCCTTTCCTCATGCTGGCGCCGTTCACTGCCGCGTCCCTGTTCGTGCTCGTGACTATGACCATGCTGCGCGAGGAACGCATTCGCGCTTTCCAGGAGCATCAGGCGCATCTCATCGAGGAATTGGAGGCGGCCAGGGACAAGGCGAACGCAGCCAATGAAGCCAAATCCAACTTCCTGGGCGTCATCTCTCACGAACTACGCACGCCGATGAACGGGGTGCTGGGCGCGGCGCAGCTGTTGAGCGCGACGCGGCTGGATGGCGCCCAGCGCGAGTATCTGGCGATCATCCGCAACTCTGGCGACAATCTGCTGAGCCTGCTGAACGACATCCTCGACATGACCAAGATCGAGGCGGGACGCATGAATTTCGAGTCCATCGACATCCAGCTGGACGATCTTCATCGCCGCATCGTCGGACCGTTTGAGGCGCAGGCCGAAGCCAAGGGACTGCGGTTCGTTTCCGAGTTTGAAGGCGAAACGCCCGCCGTCGTGCGCGGCGACCCTCTGCGGGTCTGTCAGGTGGTGCAGAACCTGCTGTCCAACGCCGTGAAGTTCACGGAACGTGGCGAAATAAGATTTGTCACGCGCAGCCGCCGGATCTCCGAGCGTCGGGTCGCGTTCGAGTTCGCCGTGCACGACAGCGGCGCGGGGATTTCCGAAGACGATATGGACCAGCTGTTCCAGCCATTCACCCAGATCGATGCGTCGTCGACGCGACGGTTTGGCGGAACCGGCCTGGGCCTGACGATCTCGCGACGTTTGGCCAACATCATGGGCGGCGACATCACGGTGAATTCCCAGGTCGGCGAGGGCTCGGTTTTCACCTTCGCGGTCGAGGGCGAAGTCGTCCGCTGGGTGGATGAAGTTGCTCAGGCCGACGCTGACGCCGACTTGGTCGAACTTGATGGCATGAAGGTGCTGGTGGTCGAAGATCACCCGGTCAATCGCATGATCCTAGAGGCGTGGATGGGCTCGACCGGACGTCGCACCACGACGGCCGAGAACGGCCAGGAGGCGGTGGAAATCGCCCGCCATCAGGCTTTTGACCTGATCATTATGGACGTGAACATGCCGGTCATGGACGGCCTGACCGCCACCCGTCTGATCCGCGAGGGCGGCGCCAACGCCGAGACGCCTATCGTGGTGCTATCGGCGTCGGCCCGGAACGAAGACCACGAAGCCGGCCTGGCGGCCGGCGCCGACGCCTACCTGAACAAGCCGATCGATTTCCGCAGTCTGGCCGGTCTTATGACCCAGGCCAAGGGCGGGCGGCCTGCGCTTCAACAGTTGGTCGGGAGCGAAGCCGCCTGACGGATACGGAAACGCTTGCGAGGTTCGGCGTTCCGTAAGGCCACGACCGAATCTCAGGAGCCGATTTGCGCCGTTTCGCCGAACTGCTTGATCGACTGTCGCTGACCGCGTCGCGCAAGGCGAAGCTGGTTCTCCTGCGTGATTACCTCCGGTCGACGCCCGATCCGGATCGGGGCTGGGCGCTGGCGGCGCTGACAGGTGACCTGTCGTTCTCCGCAGCGAAGCCGGCCATGATCCGCAAGGCCGCTGAGGCGCGGGTCGATCCTGTGCTGTTCGGCTGGTCCTATGACTACGTGGGCGACCTTGCCGAGACGGTGGCTCTGATCTGGCCGTCCGATCCCGACCATCGGCCCAACCGCGAGCCGTCGCTGGGCGAGGTCGTGGACGCGCTGCAGGGCGCAGGCCGGCAAGAGGCGCCGCGCCTGATCGAAGGCTGGCTGAACGCGCTGGAGCCGAAGGGGCGCTGGGCGCTGTTGAAGTTGGTCACAGGCGGTCTGCGCGTCGGCGTATCGGCGCGTCTGGCGCGCACGGCCACAGCGATGATGCGGCCGGACGCCGTCAGCGAGCCCCCGACACCGGAAGGCGGCGAACAGGCCGCCGTCCTGCCGCCGATAGACGTCGCAGACATTGAAGAGATCTGGCATGGGCTGAGCGCGCCCTATGGCGACTTGTTCGCCTGGCTGGAGGGGCGGGGCGAACGCCCCAGCGCCGAGGCGCCCGGTCGCTTCCGTCCCGTCATGTTGGCGACCGCTCTGGATGAGGCGGTTGATCTGCCGCGTCTGGACCCGACGGATTTCCTCGCCGAGTGGAAATGGGACGGCGTGCGGGTCCAGGCTGTGCGCGAGGGAGGAGTGACGCGGCTGTATTCCCGCACCGGCGACGATATCTCGGCGGCCTTTCCCGACGTCGTTCAGGCCTTGGCCTTTGAAGGCGCGGTGGATGGCGAGCTTCTGGTTGTGCGGGACGGCGCTGTCGCACCGTTCGGCGACTTGCAGCAACGGCTGAACCGCAAGACGGCCAGCGCGCGACTGGTGCAGGACTATCCGGCGGCCATCCTCGCCTACGACCTGCTTGCCGACGGCGAGCAGGACGTGCGTTCGCTGCCGTTGACCGAGCGCCGAGAGCGGCTCGAACAACTCGTGACGGGGCATACGGGCGACAGATTGGCGCTGTCAGAACTGCTGACGCACGCGACATGGGACGATCTGGCGACCCTGCGGGCGGATCCGCCGGTCGGCGCCGCTGCCGAAGGCCTCATGCTGAAACGCCGCGACAGCGCCTATGTGGCTGGCCGCCCGAAGGGACCGTGGTTTAAGTGGAAGCGCGATCCTCATGTCATCGACGCGGTGCTGATGTACGCCCAGCGGGGGCATGGGAAACGGTCCGGTTTCTACTCCGACTACACTTTCGGCGTCTGGACCGAGGAGGGCGCGCTGACGCCCGTCGGCAAGGCCTATTTCGGCTTCACCGACGAAGAGCTGAAACAGATCGACAAATTCGTGCGCGACCACACCACTGAGCGTTTCGGCCCCGTTCGGGCGGTTCGCGCCGAACGGGATTTCGGTCTGGTTCTGGAGATCGCCTTCGAGGGGCTTCAGCGCTCGACGCGGCATAAGTCCGGGGTCGCCATGCGCTTTCCGCGCGTCAGCCGTATCCGCTGGGACAAGCCGGCGCGTGAGGCGGATACGCTGGAAACCGTTCTCGACCTGCTGGATGCCATCGAGCGCGGCGGGGGGCGGGTGAGCGCAGTGGAAAAAGCTTGAGCTTCAGGGCTTCCAATCGGCTCCACGTGCGTTAGACCCGGTCCATGCTCTTGAATTTCCTGCATAGCCCCGTCGTGCTGTCCCAGCCTCTGGCTCAGGCGATGGCCGCAGGTGAGCAAAAGCTGAGCATCGACGCCGCCATCCTGGCTAAGGCTATGGATATGCTTGGCGATTTTGCCGTCAACCTGGCCGTTGCGGCGATCATTTTCGTCCTGACGCTGCTCGCCGCGCGCTGGGCTTCGGGTGCGGCGCGAAAGATCCTGGGCCGGACGCGCCTGGTGCGCCGCGATCCCACGGTGCTGGCCTTTATGGTGCAGATCGTGCGGGTGGTGGTCATCATCATCGGCATGATCGCCGTGCTGCAGCGCCTGGGCGTGCAGACGACCTCGATCATTGCTGTCCTGGGCGCCGCCTCGCTGGCGGTCGGCCTAGCCCTGCAAGGGACGTTGTCGAATGTGGCGGCGGGGGTGATGCTGCTGATCCTGCGTCCCTACCGCGTGGGCGAAGCTATCGACGTGGGCGGCGCCTCCGGCACGGTGCAGAAGCTTGATCTGTTCACCACCCAGCTGACCAACGCCAACAACCATAAGATCGTCATTCCTAACTCCAAGGTGCTGAGTGATGTGATCGTCAATGTGACGGGGCAGCGGACGCGCCGCATCGAGATCCAGTTCACCGTCGGCTATGGCGATAACCTGAAGGACGCCTGTGGGGTTCTGGCGTCGGTCGCCAGGGTGAACGACAGAGTCCTGAAGGATCCGGCGCCGTGGACCGGCGTCACGGGCCTGTTGGACAGCGCGGTCCAGATCACCCTCCACGCCTGGGTCAACAACGCCGACTGGTGGCAGACCCAGTCCGACCTGATGCAGGCCGGCAAGGAGGCCTTGGACGAGGCCGGTATCGAGATTCCCTTCCCGCATCAGGTCGAGGTGCCGGCGAAGGACGCCAGGTTTGCGCGGGTCGTCATGGCCCCGCTAGAAAACGATGCGGCTCAGGACGGACCGTCCGGCCGAGGGGGAGAGTGACCCGTGCGTTTCGATTTCGGTTCCGACAATACGGCGGGCATGGCTCCTTCGGCGCTTCAGAGCCTGATCGCGGCCAACACAGGCTTCGCGCGGGCCTATGGCTCTGATGAGACCTCCGCGCGAGCCGCCGACCTGATCCGTCAGACGCTGGACGCCGACGCCGAGGTGCGCTTCTTGTTCAGCGGCACCGCGGCAAACGCCATCGGCCTGTCGATGCTGGCGCGCCCCTATGAGGCGGTGTTGGCCCACCACGCCGCCCATATCTGCACCGACGAGACCGGCGCGCCCGGCTTCTTCGGTCAGGGTGTCGGCCTGATCGGTCTGCCCGGCTATTCGGGCAAGATCGACGTGGCGGCGCTGCACGCCGCGCTGGACGAGCCAGTAGTCGGCCACCGCCAGCCGGCCGCCGCGCTCAGCCTGACCCAGGCGACGGAGTATGGCGCCGTCTATTCGGAAGAAGAGCTTCGTCACCTGATCGAGCCGGCCAAACGCGCGGGGCTTGGCGTCCATATGGACGGGGCGCGGCTGGCCAACGCCGTGGCGGCGGGCTTCGACCCCAAGAATATCGCGCGTCTCGGCGTGGATGTTCTGTCGTTCGGCGGCGCCAAGGCCGGCGCCCCCTGCGTCGAGGCCCTGGTGATCTTGGACAAGAGCCTGACGCGACGGATCGACAATCGGTTGAAGCAGGCCGGTCAGACGGCGTCCAAGGGACGGTTGCTGGCGGCGCCGCTGTTGGGCCTGCTGGAAAGCGATGACTGGCTGTCGGGCGCCGCCCACGCCAATCTGATGGCCCAGCGACTGGCTGACGGCATTGAAGCGAGGACGTCGTTCGTTCTCGCTCACCCCGTAGAATCCAACGCGGTTTTCGTGCGGATGCCGGACGAGGCGCATCAGGCGCTGAACGCCGCTGGTTGGGCCTGCTATCAGTTCGATGATGGTTCGGTGCGGTTCGTCTGTTCCTGGGCGACCGAAGAAGCGGCGGTGGACGCCCTCATCGACGCCGTGGCGAGCCTGAACTGAGGTGGCGGTCCGGTTCCGTCTCGATGGCATGACGACGGCGGAGCGCGGCGATGCGAGGTGAACGCTCGGGACGGCGCGGCGATGTCGCGACCAAGGCCATGAATGCTGGGGTCGATGTCTCCCAGCAGGAGGCGCCGCCGACACTGGAGGCGCTGAAGAGCCTGATCGGCGTGGTGGCGCGGTCCGGCGCGCCGCAACTGCCTTGGCGGGTAACAGGCGCGATCCTGCTGACCCTGGCGGGCAAGGGGCTGGGCGTGCTGGCTCCGCTGGTGCTGGGCGCGGCGGTCAACCATCTGGCGGCGGATCAGGGCCCTGCGGCGTCCGTGGGGCTGGGCTTCGCGGCCTTCGCCGTGGGCTGGGCGTTGGTGCGTTTCCTGTCAGCGGCGACGCCCCAGTTGTCGGACGTCGTGTTCGCCCCCGTGCGGGCGGCGGCCCAGCGCAAGACGGCGGCCGAGACCTTCGCACACGCCCTCAGCCTGTCGCTCGATTTCCACCAGACCAAGCGGTCCGGCGCCCTGTCGCGGGTGATGGACCGTGGATCGCGCGCCGTCGATTTCCTGCTGCGCATCCTGATGTTCAACCTGGGACCGACGGTGCTGGAGCTGGTGCTGGCGGCGGCGGTGCTGGGCGGCAAATACGACTGGCGCTTCGGCGCGGTCGCTGTGGCCGTGGTGCTGGTTTATGCGGTCACGACCTTCGCTATGGCCAACTGGCGGCTGGAGCATCGGCGCGCCATGAACGCCGCCGACAGCGAGGCGGCGGGCCTGTCGGTCGACGCACTGCTGAACTATGAGACGGTCAAGTCGTTCGGCGCCGAAAGCCGCGCGGCCGACGCCTATGACCGTTCCCTGTCGACCTATGTTCAGGCATCGCTGAAGGCGAACACCTCCCTGGCGGCGCTGAACCTGATCCAGGGCCTGATCATGAACGTCGGCCTAGGAGCCATGGCGGTCATGGCCGGGTTCGAGGCGGCGGCCGGACGCATGGGGCCGGGCGATGTGACGGCCGCCGTGCTGATCATGATCTCCCTCTATGCGCCGCTGAACATCCTGGGCTTCGCCTATCGAGAAATTCGCCAGTCCTTCATCGACATGGAGGAGATGCTGAAGGTGACGCGACAAGCGCCGCAGGTGGCCGACGCGCCCGACGCCGTCGCCCTGACCCGGCCTGAGAGCGGCTGCGGCGCCGAGATCGTCTTTGATCATGTGGGCTTCCGGCACGACGCGCGGGCGGCGGGGCTGGACGACGTCAGCTTCGCCACGCCCGCCGGCACGACAACCGCTTTGGTAGGGCCGTCCGGCGCCGGCAAGTCGACCATCGTCAAACTGGCTCTGCGCCTGCTGGACCCGCAGGAAGGCGCGGTGCTGATCGACGGGCGGGACGCACGCGGGTTGACCCAGGCGTCGCTGCGTTCAGCGGTGGCGCTCGTGCCGCAGGACGTGGCCCTGTTCAACGACACCATCGCCGCCAACATCGCCTTCGCCCGTCCTGATGCGGACGAGGCGGCGATCTGGGCCGCCGCCGAGGGCGCCGAACTGGCCGACTTCATCCGCGGGCTGCCCGAGGGGATGGAGACCCGCGTCGGGGAGCGGGGTCTGAAGCTGTCCGGCGGCGAGCGTCAGCGGGTCGGCATCGCCCGCGCCCTGTTGGCCGATCCCTGCATCCTGATCCTGGACGAGGCGACCAGCGCTCTGGACAGCCGCACTGAAGCGGCCATTCAGAAGACGCTGCGCAGGGCCAGGGCAGGGCGCACGACCCTGGTGGTGGCGCACCGCCTGTCCACCGTGGCCGACGCCGATCAGATCCTGGTGCTCAAGGCCGGCCGCATCGTCGAGCGCGGCGCGCATCATGAGCTGGTGGCGCGTCAGGGCGGTGAATATGCGGCCCTGTGGCGCAAGCAGACGCGCGGCGCCAGGACGCCGACGCCTCAGACCTGATTCAGCTCTAGTCCTTGGCGCCGGGAACCTTGGCCTTCAGCACGTCCTTGAGGCTTTCCAGCACCTGAGCGCGCGCATCGTCGGCCTCGGTGGGGAGCGTCAGCAGCAGGCGCAGCGCCTGCGCGTGCACGGTGACGATTCGCCAGTCGAACGCCTGATCTTCCGGCGCGGCGTCGATCAGGTCGCACAGGTTGGCGGCGGCGGTGCAGATGTCCCGCATCTCGAAGGGGCCGGCCGCATCGATCACGGCGCTGGACCGCCCATAGGCCTTATCCAGTGCGGCGGAGGCCTCGTCAGGACCGGAGGGAGGCGTCATGGCCGCCAAGGCAGAAACCTGTTCCTCGATGACCTGACGGCTGCGGGCCTCATATTCGGCCAGGTTGACGTGCGCCCGCTTCAGCGCCGTTCCGACACTCACGCCCCCAGGCTGGTCGATCAGGGTCGACAGGCGTGAGCGACGGCGATTGTGCGTGATGATGGTCATAGATCGATTGAGCCTCTCCGCTGGGCTTCGAACTCCGCCTTGCGGATCTCCTCTGAACGACGCTCGGGACCGGGCCAGGGTTCCTCCCTGAAGCGACGGTCTGGGCCAAAATAGTCGCCGACCTCCAGGAAGGGGCGATTGTCCTTCGCCACCCAAACGATGCGTTCCAGCAGCACTCCAGCGCTAAATGGCTTGGTAATCAGGAAGTTGGCGCCGCAGTCGCGCGCCTCCGACACCTTGGAGCGTCGGACGTGGGCGGCGGTCATGATGACGGGCGCATAGGCGTTCGGGTCCAACCCCGAGCGGCGCAGCCAACGCACGAACTCATAGCCGCTCATGCCCGGCATCTCGCAGTCGACCAGGATCAGATCGACCGGATGGTTCTGCAGAATCTTGATCGCCTCTGCGGCGTCGGCGCAGGTGTGGCGCACCTTGATGCCGAACCCCAGCAGCGCCTGCGCCGTCAGCTCCATCGCGAAGGGGGAGTCGTCGATGACCATGGTCATCGCCCCATCGAAGTTGAAGACCGCGCTTTCACGCAGAGTTTCTCCGACCCCGTTCATGCCGCGCATGAGAGCCTCGATTCACTCATAACCGAACCTTCGACGAATCGCATCGGCGCAGCTTTGACGCCGTCGAGCCGCCTTGCAACGGCTCAGCCGAGGCGGCCGATGGCGTAGAAGCGGTCGGCGCGCTGTTTCTTCAGCTGATCGGCGGTCAGGCCGGACATGGCCTTCAGTTCTTCTTCCAGAACCTGGCCGACGTTGTGAATCGCCTTTTCGCGATCAGCGTGGGCGCCGCCCAGCGGCTCAGGGATCACGCGATCGACGATCTTCAGCTCGATCAGGTCCGGTGCCGTGATCTTCATCGCGTTGGCGGCGTCCTTGGCGCGCGAGCCGTCGCGCCACAAAATGCCCGCCGCGCCTTCCGGCGAGATGACCGAGTAGATGGAGTGCTCCAGCATCAGCACGCGGCTGGCGGCGGCGATGGCGATGGCGCCGCCCGAACCGCCTTCGCCCGTCACCGTGGCGATGGAGGGGACGCCCAGCGTCAGCCCGCGCTCGGTCGAGCGGGCGATGGCCTCGGCCTGACCGCGCTCCTCGGCGCCGAGGCCCGGATAGGCGCCGGCGGTGTCGACGAAGGTCAGGACCGGCAGGCCGAACTGCTCGGCCATGTCCATCAGGCGGACGGCCTTGCGATAGCCCTCGGGGCGGGCCATGCCGAAGTTGTGGACGATGCGGGTCTGGGTGTCGTGACCCTTCTCGTGGCCCATGATCACGACCGGCTGGCCGCGGAAACGGGCCAGACCGCCCAGGATGGCCTGGTCGTCGCCGAACTGACGATCGCCGTGCAGTTCCACGAAGTCGGTGAACAGGCCGTCGACGTAATCGATGAAGTGCGGACGCTGCGGGTGGCGCGCGACCTGGGTGCGCATCCACGGATCAAGATTGGCGTAGGCCTTCGTGCGCATGGCGTCGGCCTTCTTGCGCAGGGCGGCGATCTCGGTCTCGAACGATCCGCTGGTCGGCGCCAGCAGCGACAGCTCGGCGATCTTGGCGTCCAGTTCGGCGATCGGCTTTTCGAATTCGAGATAGTGCGTGGCCATTAGGCGTCCGTGAGGAAGAAGCGCGCTTGGCGCTACGGAAGGCGGCGGAACCTAGAGCGCCGAACGCTTCGGAGCAAGCGCGGGTTCAGTCGTCTTTCGCCAAGGGGTGGTTGGCGTGAACCACTTGAGACAGGCGGTCGACAGCGACGTGGGTATAGATCTGGGTGGTCGAGATGTCGGCGTGGCCCAGCAGGGTCTGCACCACGCGCAGGTCGGCCCCGCCCTCCAGCAGGTGGGTGGCGAAGGCGTGGCGCAGGACGTGGGGGCTGACGCGGGCGGGATCGATCCCCGCTGAGACGGCCGCCTGGTCCAGCAGTTGGGCGAAGCGGCGCGGGGTCAGGTGCCCGCTCTTGCCGTGCGAGGGGAACAGCCAGGCGCTGTCGGGCGTGTTCGGCTTGCGCGCAGCGTCGCGGGCGTCGAGCCAGGCCTTGATGGCCTCACGCGCGGCAGCGTTCAGGGGCGCCAGCCGCTCCTTGCCGCCCTTGCCTCGCACGATCAGATAGGCCGGATCGCGCCGCACGGCCTCGGCCTTGAGCGCCAGCAGTTCCGACACCCGCAGGCCCGAGGCGTAGGCCATTTCGACCAGGGCGATCAGGCGCAGGCCCGCTGCGCTGTCTGCGGCGCCAGCGGCGGCCAGCAGGGCCTCGATCTCGTCGCGGCTCAGGGTCTTGGGCAGGCTGCGGCCCTGCTTGGGCGCGTCGAGACGGCGCGACGGATCGTCGGTCCGCCAGCCTTCGCCCAGGGCGAAGCGATAGAACTGCCGCACCGAGGCGCGCCGTCGTGCGGCCGTGGCGGCGGACAACCCGCGTCGCGACAGATCTGCGAACCACGCCTCCAGCGCCTCCTGCGGCGCCCCCATCAGGCCACCGGCGTCGCCCAGCCAGTTTTCCGCATCGGCCAGATCGCGGCCATAGGCGGCGAGCGTATGGGGCGAGGCGTCGCGCTCGACCGCCATCATCTCCAGGAACGCTTCGATCTGCGGGGTCATGCGGTGTGAGGTCTTCCCTTCATGAGGTCTGGAGCCGGGCGGCGTCTCGTGTAGATGGTATATGGACCATGCCTTCCGACGCCTCGCCTGATTCCTTCCCGCTGCCTTCGGTGCGCACCATAGCTCTGGTGGGGCTGATGGGCGTTGGAAAATCGACCGTGGGACGGCGGCTGGCTCAAAGGCTGGGGCTGCCTTTCGCCGACGGCGATCAGGTGATCGAGGAAGCGGCAGGGATGACCGTCAGCGAGATCTTCGCCTCGCGCGGCGAAGCTGAGTTCCGGGCTGGCGAGGCGCGGGTCATGAAGCGCCTGCTGGAAGGGCCGCCGATCGTGCTGGCGACCGGCGGCGGGGCGGTGCTCAACCCCGATACCCGCGCCCTGATGAAACAACGCGCCGTCAGCGTCTGGATGAAGGCCGACCTCAAGGTGATCGCCGAGCGGGTGGGCCGGCGGGACACCCGGCCTTTATTGCGCGGACGCGACCCTCTGGCGGCGCTGAATGAGTTGGCCAGCGCGCGCTATCCGATCTACGGCCAGGCCGATGTGATGGTGGACGTCGGCGGCGGCTCGCACGCCCAGGCCGTGGACGCCATTCTGAAACAGTTGCGCCGGTTCGGGCGGCAGGAGACCAAGCGATGACGACGACGATCCTGGTCTCGGGCGGCGCCTTCGCCCCCTATGACGTCGTTGTCGGGCGTGGCTTGCTGAAGGCGGCGGGGGCCGAGGTCGCCGCCCTGAAGCCGACGCGCGCCTTCATCGTCAGCGACGAGACGGTGGCGGCCATTCACGGCGAGACCGTGCGCGCTTCTCTGGCGGCGGCGGGTCTGGCGACCGGGATGGTGACGGTCCCGGCGGGCGAGGCGTCCAAGTCGTTTGAGCAGCTTGAGGCCGTGCTGGATCGTCTGCTGGTCGAGGGCCTGGACCGCAAGAGCATGGTCGTGGCTCTGGGCGGCGGCGTGGTGGGCGACCTGGCCGGCCTGGCGGCGGCCCTGTTCATGCGGGGCATCGATTTCGTGCAGGTCCCGACCACCTTGCTGGCGCAGGTGGATTCCTCGGTCGGCGGCAAGACGGCGATCGACACCCCGCGCGGCAAGAACCTGATCGGCGCCTTCCATCAGCCGCGCCGGGTGCTGGCGGATATCGAGGCGCTCGCCACTCTGCCGGTCCGGCAGGTGCGCTCGGGCTGGGCCGAGGTCCTGAAGCACGGCCTGATCTGCGACGCAGCCTTCTTCGACTGGCTCGGGGGGGAGGGCGCAGCGGGCGCAAGCGGCGACCCGGACGCGCTTGAAAGGGCAGTGATCCGCTCGGTCGAGATCAAGGCTCAGATCGTCGGCGAGGACGAGAAGGAGGCGGGCCGCCGGGCCTTGCTGAACCTGGGGCACACGTTCGGCCACGCGTTGGAGGCCGAGCTGGCTTTCGGAGACACCCTGACTCACGGCGAGGCGGTGGCGCTGGGCTGCGCCATGGCCTTCCGCTATTCGGCGCAGCAGAGCCTGTGTTCGGCAGCCGAGGCCGAGCGCGCCGAGGCGGGCATCCGCGCCGCCGGCCTGCCGACGCGGCTGTCGGACGTGGATCATAACTTCGCCGCCGACGCCCTGATCGCACGCATGGCGGGGGACAAGAAGGCCGAGGGCGGGCGCCTGACCCTGATCCTGGCGCGGGCCATAGGCGACGTTTTCACCGACAAGAACGTCGACGCCGGGGCGGTGCGGGCCTTCCTGATCGGCGAGGGCGCGGCGTGACCCTGCCGCCCCCGTCCCCGTCCTAGTCGACCGCCCGGCAGTCGGTCGGTTCGCGGTTGGCGGCGCTCCACGTCGCCATGACGCCCTTGCCGCGCAGTTCGTAACCCGAGGCGCGATACCAGATGCCGTCAGCGGCGCGTTCCTGATGAAGGTCGACCGCCTCGCCGTTGGAATTGCGTACGGTCGCCATCTGGCGCGGATTATCGAAATCGACCGACAGCCGCTCTGAGTTGTTGCACAGGTAGACCGCATGGATGACGCGGTTCAAGGCGCGATCCTGAAGCTCTGCGCCGGTGCGGCGGCGGGCGGTCTGAGCCTCGACGGCCCGCTGGCGCACCGCGTCGCCATCGGTCGGCGCCTCTCGCGGCTCGGCCCCGCAGGCCGACAATAGAACAAGCGCGGAAGCGGCGGCGGTCGGCCACAGGATGCGGGTCGGCAAGGTAGGCCCTCTCAAGGTCAAGCTTGCAGGCTCAACGCTCGGTGTCGCCCGTCGTTCCTGCCCGCGCCTTCCGCCGCACACGGAAAAAGCTGCGGAGCATCTCGGCGGCCGCGTCGGCCAAGACGCCGCGCTCGGTCGCGGGCCGCCAGTGGCAGGTCGGCTGGTCGAAGAAACGCCCGCCGTGGAGCACGGCACCGCCCTTGGGATCGTCGGCGCCCCAGACCACCCGACCGATGCGGGCGTGGCTGATGGCGCCCGCGCACATGGCGCACGGCTCCAGGGTGACATAGAGAGTCAGGTCCGTAAGGCGATAATTCTGCAACGTCGCCGCTGCATCGCGCAGGGCGATGATCTCGGCATGGGCGGTCGGATCATGGGCTGTGATGGGCCCATTTTGCCCGCGCCCAAGCACTTCGCCGGTGTTTTCGTCCACGATCACGGCCCCGACCGGCACCTCGCCAGCTTCAGCCGCCGCTTGCGCCAGATCGAGCGCCATGCTCATGAACCGCTCATCATGGATCGCCATCCCAAAGACAACGACAAGAAGCCCCGCTCCCGTCAAGACGACGGGCCGCGCGGTCCCCGTAATTTCGCCGACAAGGGCCCGCGAAAGCCCTTTGACAAGGACGGCAAGCCGGGCGGGAAGCCCCGCGACCGCGCCGAGGGCCGTTCGGGGGGCAAGCCTGCGCCCGAAGCCAAGGCGCCCGAGCGCAGCGAACGAATCGCCAAGGTCATGGCCCGCGCGGGCATCGCCTCGCGTCGCGAGGTCGAACGGCTGATCGGTCTGGGCAAGGTGGCGGTGAACGGCCGTATCCTCGACACGCCTGCCGTGCTGGTGAAGCGCGATGACAAGATCACCGTCGACGGCAAGCCGATCGGCGCGGCTCAGGCCACGCGCGTCTGGCGCTATCACAAGCCTGCGGGCCTGATCACCAGCCACAATGACCCGGCGGGCCGCCCCAGTGTGTTCGACGCCCTGCCCAGCGGCCTGCCGCGCGTGATTTCGGTCGGCCGTCTCGACCTGGCGACTGAGGGCCTGCTGCTGCTGACCAATGACGGCGAACTCAGCCGGGCGCTGGAACTGCCGGACACCGCCCTGGTGCGCCAGTATCGCGCCCGCGCGCGCGGTCGCATCACCCAGGAGCAGTTGGACAAGTTGAAGGACGGCGTGGTCGTCGACGGCATCCGCTACGGCCCGGTCGAAGCCACCATCGACAAGGCCAAGGAGAAGGCCGACGGCGAGAAGTCCTCGGCCAACCTGTGGCTCAGCGTCCAGATCACCGAGGGCAAGAACCGCGAGGTTCGTAAGGTGCTGGAGAGCGTGGGCCTGACGGTCAACCGCCTGATCCGCCTGGCCTACGGTCCCTTCCAACTCGGCACCCTGCCGGTCGGCGCGGTCGAGGAAGTCGGCCCGCGCGTGATCCGCGAGATGCTGGCTGAGCACATCCGCCCCGAGAACCTGCCGACTGGCAACACGGTCGAGACGCCGGCGCCGACGCCCGGCCGCCGCAGCGGCACGCCGATCGTGCGCGGCAAGTCCGGCTCGGCCATGTCCGACCCGTCGCGCAAGCCCAGCCGCGTGCGCGCCGCCGAAACCGCGGCGGAAGAGGGCGCTGAGTTCGGCAAACCCGCCAAGAAGGACGGCTGGGCCAAGGCCAAGCCGAAGTTCGAGCATTCCAAGACCTTCAAGCCGCGCGCCCGTCCGGGCGAAGGTGAAGACGCCGGGAACGACGACCGCCCGCGCCGCCCGTTCAAGCCGCGCGAACCGCGCGCTGACCAGTTCATCGACGACCGTCGCGGCCCGCCGAAGGGCGGCCGCCCGGGCGGCAAGCCGTTCGGACGGCCCGGCGGCGCGGGCGGCCGGTCTGACACGCGCTTCGGCGAACGCTCCGGGGAGCGGTCCAGCGACCGCCCGAGCGGCGGCGGCAAGCCGTTTGGGGCCAAGCCGTTCGGCGGCAAGCCCTCTGGCGGCAAACCCTTCGGCGGCAAGCCGTCGGGCGGCGGCGGTCGCGGCGGCCCGCGTGGGCGCGGCTGATCTATGCGCATCGTAGCCGGCAGCCTGAAGGGGCGCGCCATCGTCACGCCCGAGGGGCAGAACACGCGGCCGACCTCGGATCGGGCGCGTCAGGCGATCTTCAACGTGCTGGAGCACGCCCCCTGGGCTGAGGGCCTGCACGAGGCGCGGGTGATCGACCTGTACGCCGGCTCGGGCGCCCTGGGCTTCGAGGCCCTGTCGCGTGGCGCATCCTTCTGCCTGTTCGTGGACACGGATGACGGCGCGCGCGGCGCGATCCGCGAGAACATGGACGCCTATGGTCTGTTCGGCCGATGCCGTGTGCATCGGCGCAGCGCGACCGACCTGGGGCCGCGTCCCGGTTCGGCGGGCGAGGCCTTCACCCTGGCGTTTCTGGACCCGCCCTACGCCAAGGGCCTGGGCGAACAGACGCTGGCGCGCTTGTTGGAGGGCGACTGGCTGGCGCCGGGCGCCATCGTGGTGTTCGAGCGCGGCTCGGACGAGCCCGAGATCGAAACGCCCGGCTATGAGCGGCTGGACGCGCGCGACTACGGCGCGGCCCGGGTGCTGTTTCTGAAGGCAGCCGAGAAGCAGGCGGCGTAACGGTTCTGGCGCGCTGAAGCCGGCACGGCTAGGCTTGGCCGCATGACCATGCACCGCCGCACCTTCCTCGCCGCAAGCGCCGCCGTCGCCGCTGCGCCCGCCGTCGCCCGCGCCGAAGCCGGCTGGACGCCCCGCGCCTCCATGTCGTGGCCGACGCAGGAAATCTACTGCGCGGCGCTGAACGGCGAGATCACGGTCGCCGGCGGCCTGGTGCGCTCTGCCACAGGCGGACTTCACATCAATGATCGAACCGCCGTCTATGACGTGAAGGCCGACCGCTGGAGCGAGGGACCGCGTCTGCCGCAACCGCGCCACCACCCGATGCTGGCGGCGGCGGCCGGGCGAATCTGGGCCTTCGGCGGCTACGACCGGCGCGACGGCGGCGAATGGACGGCCATGACGGACATCTGGGCCATCGACCGGGGCGTCTGGGCTCAGGTCGGCCAGATGCCCGAGCGCTTGTGCGAGACCGTGGGCCTGTCGCTCGGCGATCGGGTGCACCTGATCACCGGCCGCTCGCCCAAGGGCGAGGCGAACGGTCAATGGAACGATCAGGGCGACGTGGCGACCCATCTGGTCTTCGACGCCGCCGCCAATCGCTGGGACGCGGCGCGTCCGGCTCCGATGGCCCGCAACAGCGCGGCGGGCGCCGTGCTGGACGGCAAGTTGTTCGTGGCGGGCGGCCGCACGGTGGACGGCGGCGGAACCGGGCGGCTGGATCGCTATGATCCCGCCAGCGACCGCTGGGACACCTTGGCGCCCATCCCGGCCTCGCCCGCGACCGGAAAACAGGTCGGCGGGGGTCTGGCTATGGCCGAGACGGGCGGAAGGCTGGTCGCCTTCGGCGGGGAATGGTTCGACCGGCCGGGCGGCGGGGTCTTCGCCGAGACCTGGCTCTATGACCCGGCGCGCGACGCCTGGACGGCGGGACCGGCCATGCGCACCCCGCGTCACGGCCTTGCCGCGGCCAGCGTGGACGGAACGGTCTACGCCATCGGCGGCGGAGAGGTGGTGTCGGGCGGCAAGGCCAGCAGCCTGGTCGAGGCGCTCAGCCTCTGAGGCGTCAAAGCCCGGCGGCGCGGGCGTCCCCTGTCGAGACTCAACATTTCAACGAACTATGATTTGTTAAATGCGCGCGCATGCGCGTTCAGTGGAGCATTCCGTGGAGAATGCGCATGGCCTTCACATTGGATGGCTCCATAAGCTTGGAGGATATCGCCGCCCTCCTGGCGTTCGCTCTCGCCTTCTGGGGCGCCTGGCGCGCAATCACGGACGTGTCGCGCCAACTGCGTGACGTCACCTACGCGGAATTAGATCGACTCTATTTCGACCTGCAGCGCGCGGCGCTGGACTATCCGGCCGCCAGCATTCCTCCGCCTTTGGAGGGGAAGGACAAGCGCTCGACCAAGATCCGGCGACGCTACGAAATCTACGCCGGCATGGTCTGGAACTTGGTTGAAACGGTCGACGACCGTTGCGATCAGGACGCCAATCTCAAACGAACCTGGTTTCCGGTGTTGGAGGTCGAGAAAAGACGGCACGAGGCCTGGATTCGGAAGCCTCAGAACGCCGCCCTGTTCAAGGAAGACTTTCGCCGCAAGCACTGCATCTGACCGGTTCCCGGGCCTCGGGGCAGTGGGCTCCGATTATTGGCCGGGAGGGCTGAGGTTGGGCGGTCAGCGCCGCCCGAACAGCTTCTCAAGGTCGTTGAGCTTCAGCTCGACGTAGGTCGGGCGGCCGTGGTTGCATTGGCCGGAGTGGGGCGTGGCCTCCATCTGACGCAGCAGGGCGTTCATCTCGGGGGCGCTGAGAACGCGGCCGGCGCGGACGCTGCCGTGGCAGGCCATGGTGCCGCAGACCTCGGCCATGCGCTCCTTCAACGACAGGGCGGCGCCGTGTTCCGACAGATCATCGGCGATGTCGCGGATCAGGCCCTGAACGTCTGTGTCGCCCAGCAGGGCCGGCGTTTCGCGCACCAGCACAGCGCCCGCGCCGAACGCCTCGACGATCAGGCCCATTTCGGCCAACTCATCGGCCTTGGCGGCGATGCGGTCGGCCTCGGCGGGATCCAGTTCGACCACCTCGGGCGTCAGCAGGGCCTGGCGGGTGACGACGCCCTCGGCCATCTGGACCTTCATCCGTTCATAGACGAGGCGTTCGTGAGCGGCGTGCTGGTCCACGACGACCAGGCCGTCGCGGGTCTGGGCGACGATGTAGGTGCCGTGCAACTGGGCTCGCGCGGCGCCCAGCGGATAGTCGATCAGATCGACCGGGACAGGCGCGCCGGGCGCGATCTGGCCCGCGTGTTCGGCCTGGATTTCGGCCAGGGTGCGGAAGCTGGGGGCGGCGGCTTCGCCGCTCCACGTATGCTCGACGCGGGCGGAGCGTTCATTGAGGCCGGGCAAATTCTGGGCCGCGGCGGCCGGTTGTGACCAGCCCTGCCAGCCGCTCCAGCCCGGAGCGGCGTTGCTGTACGACTGCGGCGCGGCGGGATTGTAGAGCGCCTCGCCCGTATGCGGCCGGAATCCCGATAGGGCGTCGGCGGCGACCGTGGTCGAGGCGCGGTGCCCGGCCGCGTGCAGCGCGTGGCGCAGGGCGCCGACGATCAGGCCGCGCACCAGGGCCGGGTCGCGGAAGCGCACCTCCGCCTTGGCCGGATGGACGTTCACATCGACATACAGCGGGTCGATGTCGATGAAGAGGGCCGCCGCCGGATGCCGGTCGCGCGCCAGGAAGTCCGCGTAGGCGCCGCGCAGGGCGCCCTGCAGCAGACGGTCGCGCACAGGCCGTCCGTTGACGAACAGGAACTGGTGCGCCGCATTTCCCCGCGAGTAGGTCGGCAGGCCCGCATAGCCGGACAGGCGCACGCCGTCGCGCTCCTGATCGATCAGCAGGGCGTTGGCCTCGAAGTCGCGGCCCAGCAGCGCGCCGAGCCGTTTCAGCCGGCCCTCGTCGCCGGGATGTTCGGCGGGCAGGCGCAGGGTGGTCTTGCCGTCCAACGACAGGGTGAAGGCCACGGCCTCATGCGCCATGGCCTGACGCTTGATCTCTTCGGAGATGGCCATGGCCTCGGCCCGCTCGGACTTCATGAACTTCAGCCGGGCGGGGGTGGCGTAGAAGAGGTCGCGCACCTCGACCCGGGCGCCGTGCGGGCCGGGGAAGGCGGCGGGCGACAGGGGGCGTTGGGCGCCGCCCTCGACTGAAACGGCCCAGGCGTCGTTCTGTGGTTGGCCCGCCTCGGCCCTGGCGCGGGTCGTGATGTTCAGTCGGGCGACTGAGCCGATGGAGGGGAGGGCCTCGCCCCGGAAGCCCAGGGTGAAGATGCGCAGCAGGTCCACGTCGCCGGCGTCGTCGGGCTCCAGCTTCGAGGTGGCGTGACGTTCGATGGCGACGGGCAGTTCCTCGCGCGGGATGCCCTTGCCGTCGTCGGCGATCAGGATGCGGGTCAGGCCGCCACCGTCCGCCTGGATCTCGATGCTGCGGGCGCCCGCGTCGATGGCGTTCTCGACCAACTCCTTGATGGCGCTGGCGGGGCGTTCGACCACCTCGCCGGCGGCGATGCGGTTGACGGTTTCGGGGGGGAGGCGGCGGATCGTCATGTGAGTCGCAAGGATAGGCGCCGTCGTCGCCGTGCGCACCTCAATCCTTTTTTCGTGAGGTTCGGGGCGAATTTTGTGATCGGGGGGTTGAAGCCCGAGAATAGCAACTTATACTGTTGCAGTCCACGGCGAGGCCGAGCGGACAATCGACCTGTTTCTGGACTGTCTGTCCATCATTCGTTTCAACCGTCTGACTGAGGTTTCCTCCCATGAAGATCAAAGCCGCCCTGATCGCCGTTTCGGCCGCCGCCCTGCTGGCCGCCTGCGGTCAACCCGCCGACACCGCCGGCGCCCCGACGACCGATGCTGCCTCGACCGCTCCGGTCGCGCTGAAGGCGACTGCCGGCGTCTATGTCATGGACCCCACCCACGCCTCGCTGCAATGGTCGGTGCCGCACAACTCGATCTCGAACTACACGGCGCGCTTCAACAAGTTCGACGCCAAGATCACCCTCGACACCGAGAACCTGGCCAACAGCACGGTCGAGGCGACCATCGACCCGGCTTCGATCGACACCAACTTCCCCGGCGACTACGTCGGTACGCACGCCGCGACCGGCTTTAAGAGCTTCAGCGAAGACATCGCCAAGAACAAGGCGTTCCTAAACGCCACGGCCTTCCCGCAGATCACCTTCAAGTCGACCAAGGTCGAGCTGACCGGCTCGCGCACCGCCAAGGTGACGGGCGACCTGACCTTCCTGGGCGTCACCAAGCCGGTGACCCTGGACGCCACCTTCATCGGCGACCTGGAACAGCACCCCTTCGTGCCGGCGCCGGCCATCGGCTTCGCGGCTGAAGGCAAGTTCAAGCGCACCGATTTCGGCATGCCGCTGGGTCCGGTGGGCGATGAGGTGACCATCCGCTTCGACGCCGAGTTCATCAAGGAAGTCGCCCCGGCGGCTCCGGCCGCCCGATAGGCTAAAGCACGACGAAGGGGCGGGGCCGTTCGGTTCCGCCCTCTTCACGTTCAGACTGACGCGAGGCTACCATGACCCGCCGCCCCAGCCGTTACAGCGCCGTCGCCATCGCCCTGCACTGGGTGATCGCGGTCGCCATCCTGTCGATGATCCCGATGGGCTGGTGGATGAGCGACGCCATCAATGAGCCCGGCAGCCAGGCTCTGGCCTATCGTGTCTTTCAAATTCACAAGTCTATCGGCTTCCTGATCCTGGCGCTGACGGCGCTGCGGATCGTGTGGCGGCTGACGCACCCGGTTCCGGCCCTGCCCGGCGCCATGAAGGGGTGGGAGCAGTTCGCTGCGCGGGCGACGCACGCCGCCTTCTACGCCCTGATGCTGGCTTTGCCGCTGACGGGTTGGGCCTATGTCTCAACGGGCTGGGCCGTGGCTACGGACACGCCGCTCGCCGTGGCGACCAGTTGGTTCGGCCTGTTCACTATTCCACACCTGCCCTTCATTGAGCATGCCTCCGAAGCCGCCCGACGCACGATCGCGTGGATGGCCATGGGCGCGCACAGCAAGCTGGCCTGGGGCGCGATCGTTCTGGTCGCCCTGCACGTCGGAGCGGCGCTCAAGCACCAGTTCCTGGATCGCGACGGCGTCCTCTCGCACATGATCCCGATGTTGCCGCACGGCGACGACAATCAGGGCGTTGCGCCTGATCCGACGCCGGCGGTCCGCTGGGCCGAGCGGTTGGCGGGCGTCGCCTTCGTGGTCGTCATCGGCGTTGCCTTCGGCATGGCCGCCAAGCCTGCGCCTACGACGGAAGGGCAGTCGGTGGCATCCGCTCCCGCTCCCGCCGCCGCGCCTGCGTCCGATACCGCTGTGACGCCGGGTACGGCGGCCGTCTGGACCGTGGACAAGGCCGCCTCGACGATCCAGTTCACGGGAACTCACACCGGCAAGGCCTTCACTGGTCGGTTCGAGCAATGGGACGCCCAAATCTGGTTCGATCCCGCCGACCTGGCCGGCTCCAAGGCTGTTGTGACTATCGAGACCGGCTCGGCCAAGACCGGGGACGCCACTCAAGAGGGCAGCCTGCCGGGCGCTGACTGGCTCGACACCGCGACCTATCCGACCGCCCGCTTTGAGACGTCGGGATTCAAGGCTCTGGGCGCAAACCGCTATGAGGCGGCGGGAACCCTGCGCATCAAGGCGACGACCATCCCTGTCGTTCTGCCCTTCACCTTTGATGAGGCGAACGGCGCGGCCACGGTTGCGGGCAAGCTGGAGCTAGACCGGAGCGCGCTGAACATCGGCATAATGTCTGACGCAGGCGGCGACTGGGTGTCCAAGGTTATCGGCGTCGAGATCAAGGTGAAGGCGACGCGAGCGGGTTAGACCTCGCTCAGCCCACCTGCGCCCGGTGCCGCAGCATGGCGTCGGCCAGAACGATGGCGGCCATGGCCTCGACCACCGGCACGCCGCGCAGGGCGACGCAGGGATCGTGGCGGCCCTTGGTGCGCAGGTCGACTTCCTCGCCGTCGCGGTTGATCGACTGGCGCAGGGTCAGGATGGAGGAGGTTGGCTTGAACGCTACGCGCGCGGTCAGGGGCTGGCCGGAGGAGATGCCGCCCAGCACGCCGCCGGCCTTGTTCGACAGGAAGACCGGTCGGCCGTCCTCGCCCAGGCGCATTTCGTCGGCGTTGTCCTCGCCTGACAGCTCGGCGGCGGCAAAGCCAGCGCCGATCTCGACGCCCTTGACCGCATTGATGGACATCATCCCTGCCGCCAGTTCCGCGTCCAGCTTGCCGTAGAGAGGAGCGCCCCAGCCCGCTGGCACGCCGGTGACCTCGAGCGCCACGACAGCCCCGATGGATGAGCCGGCCTTGCGCACGCCATCCAGGTACTCTTCCCAAGCGGGTACGACCTCGGCCGAGGCGGCGAACAACGCGTTATCGTGGACCGCGTCGAAGTCGATCGCCTCGTCGGCGATGCGATGCGGGCCCAGCTGGACCACGCCCGCGCGAATGCGGACGCTCTCTCCCAGCACCTTGCGGGCCACGGCGCCCGCCGCCACGCGGCTGGCCGTCTCGCGGGCGGAGGATCGGCCTCCGCCGCGATGATCGCGCACGCCGTATTTGCTTTGGTAGGCATAATCCGCGTGGCCCGGGCGGAAGGCGCGGGCGATCTCGCCATAGTCCTTGGACCTTTGATCGGTGTTCTCGATCATCAGGCTGATCGGCGTGCCGGTCGTGACCATGCCGTTACCGTCGTCGAAAACGCCCGACAGGATGCGAACCTGGTCGGCCTCTTGCCGCTGGGTGACGAAGCGACTGCCGCCCGGCTTGCGCTGATCCAGGAGCGGCTGGATGTCGGCCTCGGTCAACGGGATCAGAGGCGGGCAGCCATCGACGACGCAGCCGATGGCTGGCCCGTGGCTTTCGCCCCAGGTGGTGATGCGGAACAGGTGGCCGAAGGTGTTGTGCGACATGATAGCGACGCTTAGGCCGCCATGCGCTGCGGCGTCCAGACCCGAGTGAAGCGAAGCAGCATGTCCTCCGCGGCCGACGGCAGGTCGTCGGACGGGATCAGTTTGACGAATAGGTCGCCGGCGGGGCGCTTGCCGCGCGCCGGCAGGCCCAAACCGGGCAGGCGCAGGCGAACCGGCGCCGTCATGTCCGGCACCAGCCACGCCGGTTGCGGCCCGGCGTGCGTGTCGATCTCGATCCGCCCGCCATCTCGCATCAGACGTGACGCGATAGGCCACTCCATGAACAGGTCGGCTCCCAGAACCGACAGGCCGTCGGCAGGGCGGATCAGGACTGGGATCAGTCCGTTGACGCCCGCCAGGCGGATGCGGTCCGCCGTACGCACGCCGGGCGGGACATGAACGAGCAGGTGACGGCCTGACGCCCTGAAACCGACCGTTCCCCCGCTCAAGGCCTGCATCGGCGTCAGCACGATCAGAGGCGGGACGGCCTGACGCGCAGGCGGTGGCGTTTCAGTTCGGCTTGCGACGCGGATAGGAGCAGGGAGGGCAGGGAGCTCAGCCTGAAGAAGGCGGTAGGCCGCCACCGTTTGCCTGAATCGGTCGGCGTCGCCTTCAGGATGATCCGGGTGGGCAGCCTTGACGACGGCCCGAAACGCCGCTGCCAGCTCGTCGGAATCGGCGGGGCCGCGCAGCCCCAACAGAAGGCGTGCTTCCTGTTTAGAAAGAACCGGCTGCGCGTTCATTGCGCCAACCTGGGAGGTTATGGTCAAGACGAGGTTAACCGTCCGGCCGGCGTCACAATTTGTGGAGCAGTGAGGCCGCCCGCGCTTTGTCCTATTGACTCAGGCTTCATGTCAGCGACGGATGACTGACGCCTTGATGCGGCCCAGGAAGCCCCTTCATGAATACGCCTGTTATCCCTCCCAGTCCCACCGCCGAAGATTACGCCGCCCAACTGGCGGCCAACGCCGATGAGACGATCTTTGAGCGCGATGAACCAATCGGCTTGTTTCTCGAATGGCTGGAAGAGGCCAAGCGCAGCGAGCCTAACGATCCGAACGCCATGGCCTTGGCCACCGTCGATGCGGAGGGGGCGCCGGACGTGCGCATGGTTCTGCTGAAGGACGTTGCCTCGCGGGGCTTCACCTTCTTCTCGAACCAGGAGAGCGCGAAGGGCGAGCAACTGTGGGCGCATCCGACGGCCGCCTTGCTGTTCCATTGGAAAAGCCTGCGGCGACAGGTCCGCGTGCGCGGCGCGGTCGAACGGGTGAGCGAGGAGGAGGCCAGCGCCTACTTCGCCAGCCGCGCACGAGAAAGCCGTATCGGCGCCTGGGCGTCTGACCAATCCCGGCCTCTAGGCAGCCGCGAGGAACTGGAGGCCAAGGTCGCCGAACAGACGGCCCTGTTCGAGGGAGAAGACGTGCCGCGCCCTGATCGCTGGACCGGATGGCGTGTCCGCCCCGAGCAGATCGAGTTCTGGCGGGACCGTCCGTACCGGCTTCACGACCGGCTGCGGTTCGACCGCAGGGAGGCCACATGGTCGACAAGCCGGCTCTGGCCGTGAGGCCAGCCGCTCAGACCTGATAACGCGACAGGAAGGTCTGCACGGCGTCAGCGGCGATCTCTGTCGGTGCGCGCTCCGCTCTGATCTCGCCGCCCGTGATCATGGGTACGAAGAAGACGGGATGCTCGACCATCCCCATGAGCTGGCCGGCCGCCCATGACGCCTTTTCCAGCTTCAACTCGCCGCTGGCTTCCATCTCTTTCAATGCGGTGATCAGCGGACCGCCGAAGTCCATTTTAGCCTTCTCAAAGAAGTCGATGGCCGCGGCTTCAAATCGCGAGCGTTCCGTTATGACCAAACGGAAGATAGCCTGGACGAAAGCGTCGCTCAGGAAATCAGCGTAGCCAGCGAGCAAGCCCTGCAGGCGCTCTTTGGGCGTTCCCGTGCAGGCCTGGACAGAAGACATCTTTGCCGCGAAGTCGCCCGCTGCTTCCTCAATCACCGCAGCGAAGAGGGCGGCCTTGTTCTCGAACATGGCATAGAGAGTGGCCGTGGACACGCCCGCCTCACGGGCGATGGGCTCCATCCGGGTCCCCACGTAGCCTTCGGTAATAAAATGCAGCCGCGCCTGCCGGACCAATGCGGTGCGCCGAGGATCTTCAATGCCGTGGATAAGGGCCGTCATGGCGTTTACCCGCCTTTCGGCTAAGATTGCCCTGAAACGGTCGCAATTGCAACGAGATCGTATCGTCCTCCGCGTGAACGGCGTTACGCTACCCAGGGCTCCAGCAGCGGATGAGCCAGGACAGGCGCAGCCAGCCGGACGACGGCCTGAGGGTCTTCCAGGCGTACGGCCGCGGTCGCGTCGGCGACGATGAAATCGGCATGGACCCTGGACGGTTCTGTCAGGCGCTCATGACCCGGCCGCACTGTGCCAAGATATTGCTGGATAACCGATTCCGCCGTGCGTCCTCGTTCGGTCTGGTCGCGCAGCAGGCGGCGGATGAAGCGGATGTCCGCAGGCGTGTCCACGAACACCTTGATGTCGAACAGCGCCGCCAGGCCCGGGGTGCAGAGCAGGTGGGTGCCCTCGACCACGATCACGTCGGTGGCGCTGACCGGTTCGCCTTGCGGCTCTCGCCCGTGGTGAATGAACGAATAGACGGGGGCGGTTATGGCCTGCCCGCTTTTGAGCGCAGCCAGGTCCGCAATCAGCAGATTGTGATCACGCGCCGCTACGTCGTCGAAGTCGTGGGTCGCGGCGTCGAAGCCCGGAACGGAAGCCGCGTCCAGGTAGTAGGAATCCTCCCTCAATAGCGTGGCGACGCCATCGGGAAGGGAGGAAACAAGGGCCTCGGCCAGCGTGCTCTTGCCCGAGCCCGAGCCGCCGGTGATTGCGATCAAAATGGTCATGGGCGCTCTACTTCCTCCGGACGCGCGGCAACGCAAGTCCGGAAGGGTCGGTTTATGGCGATCTGTCGCGCCCAGCCTTCCCTTGCGTCACGTTGCCTGTGGCTGTTCACCTGTCTTAGCGTGACGACAAGCGCCGTTTTCAACCAGGCGCATTTACGAGGGAATGCCTAATGCTGGGTATGATGCAGGACTGGCCGCTGACGGTCGACAAGATCCTCGACCACGCCAAAAACTGGCATGGAGAACGCGAGGTCGTGACCCGTTCGGTCGAAGGGCCGATCGTCCGCACCACCTACGCCGCCATTCATGATCGTGCACGCCGGGTCTCTAACGCCTTGCTGGCCTGGGGGATCAAGCCGGGGGACCGTGTGGCCACCCTGGCCTGGAACACCGGCAACCATGTCGAGACCTGGTACGGAATCATGGGGATCGGCGCTGTCTGCCACACCCTGAATCCCCGCCTGTTTCCCGAGCAACTGGCTTACATCATCAACCATGCCGAAGATCGGATCATCTTCACCGACCTGACTTTCGTGCCTCTGCTCGAGGCTGTCCTGCCGCATTGTCCGACGGTCGAACGAGTCATCGTGATGACCGACGCCGCCCATATGCCTCAGGCCAAGCTGCCAAAGGCCGAGGCCTATGAGACGGTGCTGGAGCAGGTCAGCAGCGACGTCGTCTGGGGCGGTTTCGATGAACAGACGGCCTGCGGACTCTGTTACACCTCGGGCACGACCGGCAATCCGAAGGGCGTGCTGTATTCGCACCGCTCGAACTTCATCCATACCCTGCTTGGGCTGCAGTCGACCGTCATGGGGGCGACGCCCAGCGAGGTCATCCTGCCCATCGTGCCGATGTTCCATGCGAACGCCTGGGGCATAGCCTTCGGCGGGCCGGCGGCGGGGGCCAAGCTTGTCATGCCGGGCGCCAAGATGGACGGCGCATCCATCTACGAACTGATCGAGACCGAAGGCGTGACCTTCTCCGCCGCCGTGCCCACGGTGTGGCAGGGACTGTACGGCCATATGGTCGAGAACGGGCTGAAGTTCTCGACCCTGCGCAAGGTTCTGATCGGCGGCTCGGCCTGTCCCGAAGCCCTGATCCGCGGCTTCCAGGACCAGTTCGGCGTCGAGGTCGTCCACGCCTGGGGCATGACCGAGACGTCGCCGATCGGCACCGTCGCTAACCTGACGCCCGAGCTGAAGGCCAAGCCGTACGACGAGCAGATGGCCTGGCGGATGAAGCAGGGCACGCCGCCGCTGGGCGTCGAGTTGAAAATCAAGAACTACGGCGGCCAGGAAATGCCGCATGATGGCAAGACCTTCGGCCGGGTGATGGTCAAGGGACCAACCGTCGCCGGCGCCTATTTCAAGGGCGAGGGCGGAGACATCCTCGATCATGAGGGTTTCTTCGACACGGGCGACATCGCCAGCGTCGACACCTATGGCTTCATGCAGATCACCGACCGCGCCAAGGACGTTATCAAGTCCGGGGGCGAATGGATCAGCTCCATCGACATCGAGAACATCGCCGTGGGCCATCCGAAGGTCGCCCTGGCGGCCGTCATCGGCGCGGCGCACCCCAAATGGGACGAGCGGCCGGTGCTGCTGGTCAAGCTGAAGGATGGGGAAGCCGAGGACAAGCAGGAGCATCTGGACTTCCTGCTAGGCAAGATCGCCAAATGGTGGATGCCTGACGATGTCGTCTTCGTCGATGACATTCCTTTGGGCGCCACGGGCAAGATTGATAAGAAGGCCCTGAGAGAGCGGATGAAGGACTATCGATTGCCCGCCGCTGGCTGATGGCGTCGGAGGAAGCCCATGTCGAACACCCATCCCAAGGGAAGCTGGCTGGCTCAGCTGCTTCTGGCGGCCACGCTTCTCGCGCCGGTCCTGCTGTTGGTCGCCGTCGTCGGAACGCGAGCGCAGCTGTGGAGCCTGGAGTTCGGCATGGGTGTTCTCGGCCTCACGGTCGGGCGCATCCTTGCCTATCTCGGCCTTGCGGCGGCCCTGGCCGCCTGCCTGTTGGCGTTTCGCGAGCGTCGGCTGCTGGGGATCGCCGCCGCAGCCTTGCTGATCGCCGGGGTTACGGTCGGCGGCTTTGCGTTTCAGGAGCGCCGCTTCAGCGAGGCGCCGCGCGATGTGACCACTGACCTGGACGAGCCGCCTGCCTTCGGCCGTATTCTGGCGGCGGAACGACGTCTGGCGGGGGCGGGCGACAGCCAACCCCAAGCCTGTCCGGGGCTGGCGGCCGCGTCGACCCAGGTCGCGCCGGAAACGGCCGCCTGGGCGCTGGAAAAAGCGGGGTTCACCGTCCTGGGTACAGCCCCGTTCCGGGTCGACGGGCGTAAAGAGGGCGCCTGGTTCGGCGTGACGCACGATGTCACTGTCCGCATTCGCCCAGGCCGGACAGACGTGCGTGTGGCCGGGCGCGACAGCCTGCATATCGGCGATGAAGCCTGCCGCCTCGCCAAGGCGGTGGTGGCGGAACTGACGCCCTAGGCCGCGCCGGTCAGCCCCCAGATTGCGCCAAGCTCGGCTCGAGGCTCGACTTGCACACGGCCTTCCTTCTGCAGCTTGATCAGGTGCGCCAGTACCGAAAGGCTTGCGGCCGGCCATAGGCGCGCATCGACGGCGGCGTAAAGGGCTGGCACCATTTGCGCGATGGTCCGGTCCCCAGACGCCAGCCGGGCCATGATCTGGGCTTCGCGCTCCAGTCGGTGCGCGCGATAGGCCTTGAGGAACGGCGCGACCTGGGTGATCGCCGGGCCATGGGTGGGCCAGATGGTCGAAAAACCCCGCGACAGCACGTCGTCGAGGCTCTGCATATAGGCGGCCATGTCGCCGTCAGGCGGCGCCACTACGGTGGTCGACCACCCCATGATGTGGTCGCCGCTGAACAGAGCGTTCTCTTCCCTCAGGATGAAGGCCATGTGGTTCGAGGCGTGGCCCGGCGTGGCCATCGCCTCCAGTGTCCAGCCGTCTCCCTCGATCCGCTCTGCGCCGGTCAGGATGACGTCGGGATGGAAGTCCTCGTCTTCATCCTCATCCAGAGCGCTGTCTGAGGCGTGAGTGGTGCGCGTCGGCGGTTGCATCGCCAGAATCGGCGCGCCCCCGACCGCTTCGGCGAACGGGCGGGCGAGGGGGGCGTGATCGCGGTGCGTATGCGTGACCAGCACATGACTGACGTCGCGTCCCGCGACAGCGCGCAGCAGGGCGTCCATGTGAGCGTCATCCAGCGGGCCCGGATCAATGACCGCCACGCCCGCGCCAGGCCGATCCCGGCCGACGATATAGGTCCCTGTTCCCGTGAAGGTGAATGGCCCTGGATTGTCCGCGACGACGCGCTGGATCAGAGGCGAAACCTGATCGCGGCGCCCGTAGGCGAAGTCGAACTGGCGAACGTAGGGGATCATGGCTGACGACCGGACCGAGGAACGTAGGGCCTGCGCTTCACGATTATCATAATGGAAAATATGGACCGATTCATCGCCGAAGGCAGGGTGGGGCGAGGCATCTTGAAATGACATCGAGCCGAAACCGAGCTTTGGGGTTCGGAGACGCGCCTGCGAAAGCGGCGATGACCTTGTGATCATTCACCGAATGGCGCCGTATCAACATCGAAAGGGAAGGGCGGTGCGCCACTCCCTCAAATGCTTGAGAAGGAGTGGCGCGAGTGACGGGGCTCGAACCCGCGACCTCCGGCGTGACAGGCCGGCACTCTAACCAACTGAGCTACACCCGCGTTGCTCCCCCCGCGAGGAGGAGAGGAAGGAGCGGATACGGGGCGTCGCCGCTTCGGTCAAGCGCATTGTCGCGCTTTTGATAAAAATCTGCGAATTCAGGTGTTAGCGGCCAGAATGGGAGGAACGTCGCAGACCGAAGTTCCTCCTGTTCTCGTCAGGCCTTCTCCCAGCCCTTTTCCACGGCCCAGACGGCGAAGGCGTAGTCGTGGGCGATGTCCTTCAGATAGTCGAAGCGCCCGGAGGAGGCGAAGTGGCCCGCCTCCATATTGATCTTCAGCAGCACCGGCTTGCCGGAGGTCGAGGCGGGACGCAGTTTCGCCACCCACTTTTCCGGCTCCCAATAGGTGACGCGCGGGTCGGACAGGCCGCCGGTCGCCAACAGCGCCGGGTAGGGCTTGGCCTCGATCTGATCGTAGGGGCTGTAGGACAGGATGTAGTCATAGGCCGCCGCGTCTTCGAGCGGATTGCCCCATTCGGGCCATTCCGGCGGCGTCAGAGGCAGGCTGGTGTCGCTCATGGTGTTGATGACGTCGACGAAGGGCACGCCGCCGATGACGCCCACCCACAACTCGGGCCGCATGTTGGTGATCGCGCCCATCAGCAGGCCGCCGGCCGAGCGGCCCTCGGCTACGATGTTCCCCGCTGTGGTGTAGTTCTGCGCGATCAGATGATCGGCGGCGGCGATGAAATCGGTGAAGGTATTCATCTTGGTGAAGCGACGCGCCGTCAGGAACCAGTTCCAGCCCTTGTCCGAGCCGCCGCGGATATGGGCGATGGCGTAGATGAAGCCGCGATCCACTAGCGACAGGCGGTTGGTCGAGAAGCCGGCCGCCATCGGGATGCCGTAGGAGCCGTAGCCATAGAGGAGCAGCGGCGCCGATCCGTCGACCGGCGTGTCCTTGCGGCGCAGCACCGTCACCGGCACCAATTCGCCGTCCGAGGCCGGGGCGTTCAGCCGTTCGACCACATAGTCGGCTGGATTGTGGCCCGAGGGAATCTGCTGAACCTTGCGCAGGGTCCGCTCACGCGTCTTCAGGTCGTAGTCGTAGGTTGAGGTCGGCGTGGACGGCGAGTTGTAGCCGTAGCGCATGATTGTGGTGTCGAACTCCGACGCCCCGCCCAGCGACAGGGCGTAGGCGGGCTCGTCCACGGCGATTTCATGTTCGGCGCCGCCGCGGTCGCGGATGACGATCTTGGTGTTGGCGTCGGCGCGTTCCTGGCGGCCCAGATAGTCCTTCACCAAGGCCACGCCCTCGATGAAGCGGCCCGGCGTGTGGGGGATGAGGTCTTTCCAGTTGGCCTTGGCGGGCGCGCCGGTCGGGGCCTCCATCACCTTGAAGTCGACGGCGTCGTCAGCGTTGGTGCGGATCACCCAGCGATCGCCCCAGTGGTCCAGGTCGTACAGGCGGCCGACGTGGCGCGGCTCGACCAGGGCGGGCGTCGCCGTGGGATCTGAGGCCGGGATGATGCGGCTCTCCGAGGTCTCCTGATTGGCGATATTGATGACCAGGAAGGCGTCGTCGGCGGTGCGCTCGATGCCCTGGAACATTCCATCGTCCAGTTCCTCATTGACCAAGGCGGTCTCGCCGCCGCGTGCGGGGCGGCGGAAGATCTTGTCGGGGCGGCCGTTGTCGTCGCGGTTGGTCCAGAAGATCCACTGGCTGTCAGGCGAGAAGGTGAAGTTGGCGCTGGCCGATTCGATCGGGTTGGGCAGCACCTCGCCGGTGGCCAGATCCCTCACGTAGATCTTGTAGACTTCGGACCCCTGCGCGTCCTCGGCATAGCCGAACAGAGCGTGGTCGGGGCTGTGTTCAGTCGCCGAGACCTCCGAATAGGCCTTGCCCTCGGCCAGCTTGTTGCAGTCCAGCAGGATGCGCTCGCCGTCCGTCTTGCCACGCGGGCGGCGGCAATACAGCGGGTGTTGATCGCCGACGTTGTAGCGGACGTAGTACTCCCACGGGCCGTCTGCCGCAGGGACGGAGCTGTCGTCCTCCTTGATGCGGCCCTTCATTTCCTCGAACATCTGGGCCTGCAGCGGCAGGGTCGAGGCCATCATGGCTTCGCGATAGGCGTTCTCGGCGGTCAGGTGCTCCTTGACGTCGGCCTTGATCAGCGACGGATCGCGCAGCACGGCCTGCCAGTTGTCGTCCTTCATCCACTGATAGTCGTCGACGCGCACGCGGCCCAACTGCTCGATGCGGACGGGGACCTTCTTGGCGACGGGCGGGGTGGGCTTGGACATCGAGGCTCCGGTACTCTGGCGGGCAAGGGCGGGGGAGGCGGCGATCACGCCGACGGCGGCGGTCGAGGCGATCAGTTCGCGGCGGTTCATGGTGTGGGCTTCCCCTCGATTATCATTTGAGCCGGACCTTGTGCGCGGCGACGCTCGGCGTCAAATGGCGTCATGGTCATTCAGGATCTTCCGCCCGAACAACCCGCTATCGTCTCCGCCTCGCCGCCCGAATGGGACCTGACGGTCGGGGTCATCAACGCCACCGTGCAACTGGATCAGGCGATAGGCAGCGGACAGAGGAAGGTCGGTGCGGGCTTCCTGATCTCCGCCCCCAGACCCGACGGCGCCCCACGCGTGGTGCTGGTGACAGCCCGGCACGTGCTGGACGTCATGCCAGGCAATGAAGCGCGCATTGGCTGGCGCACAGCCGAGGCGGACGGGGCGTGGAAGTTCACGCCCGAAACCTTGAGCATACGCGATGCGGGCGGCGCGCCGTTGTGGACAGCCCACCCTGAGCGCGATGTGGCGGTGATGGAGATCACGGCGCCGCCCGCCTTTGCTCAGGCGGCGATTCCGCTCGGCTGGCTGGCCGAGGCGGACGCCTTCGACCGTTGGCGCATGGGCCCAGGCGACGAGCTTCTGGCCCTGGGCTATCCGCATGGGCTGTCGGCCAACCGGGCGGGTTTCCCGATCCTGCGGCTGGGACGGATCAGTTCATGGCCGTTGACTCCGATCCGGCATTTCCCGACCTTCCTGCTCGATTTCGTGGTGGCGCAGGGTAATTCCGGCGGACCCGTCTTCTGGACTCCGGCGGCGCGGCGCGTGCCGGGCGCGCCGGTTCCCGACCACCCCTTCATTGCCGGAGTGCTGGTGCAGGAGGTCCAGAGCGGCGGCCAGGGCATCGACCTGGGCGTTGTGGTCCATGCCGACTATGTGCGCGAGACGATCGCCCTCCTCGATCAGTCGGGGGATTGAGGCGGCGTGAATGGCTTGTCGTCGCGTAGCCGCCAATGATCGGGTGCTGGAGGTTCTTCAGGGTATTCCACAGAGCAGTCGAAACGTTCGCAGTATGCCGTCCGGATGCGCCAGGTCGACGCCAGAACGCCTTCGCCTGCTTCGGCATCACGCATCATTTCCTGTATCTCCGGCTCGTCGGAATAATAAGCAAACTCGATAGGCCTTGGCGTTTCGGTCAGGGCGATCATCCGGGCCATCATGCGGATGTTCAGGGCGTGGGCCTCTCGTGAGGAGATGCCATAACGTTGATAGAGGCTGCGGATGAGGGCTGCCTGTTCGGGCTCCACTTCCGTTCTGAGCGCCTCGTCCAGCGCTAAGGGAATGACGTCGTCGCTCAACGGCTCATTATGTATCGCGAGAATCTCGTCGGCGGTTCGGGTCGCCAGTTCGATTTGTTCCGAGGTTGGGGAAGGCCCTGTCCAGCGATCTGTCGGAGGTAGAGGCGGCGGCATGTAAGAGGTAAAAGGCAGCCTTACCGAAAAGCTCAGGTTCTCAGGCGTATCACCGGGCCAAATGGCTTTGATGCGGCCGCGCTTGACGACCTCGACAGCGTGTTGCTCCAGACCAAGGCCGGACGGGCGGGCGTTTACGACGCATTCGCGCGCATAGCCGTCGGCATCAGCTACGCACATCACCACCGCTTTTCCTGCCAGGTTAAGGGTCAGCAAAGCTTCAGGAAAATCCTCTTCGGTTGGAGCCGGAGGAATAGACCAGGCCACGCGGGGCGTTTCGGGCTGCTGCTCTGCTTTGTCGGGAGACTGAGCAAGAGCAAGGCCGGACGCGAGTGCTATAGCAGGCAAGATCATCTTTAAAAAAGCCTCCCGCTCCACACGATGCAGGAGGCTTTGCCGTTTGAACAGTCTTCGACGCTCGGATCAGCCCGCGAGCGCGTCCACCGTCATCCGTTGCAGCAGCTCCCCGCCCTGACCGACCGCGGCCAGGCGGCTGGAGACGTGGCCTAGGACGTTGGCGGCGTAGACCTCGTAGAGGTCCAGCTTGCCCTGCAGCCAGGCGGCGTCGCCGTCATTGGCGTCCAGTTTCGCCTTGGCCGCCAGGGCGCCCTTGGCCAGCATCCAGCCGCCGACCACATCGCCCATCAGCTTCAGATAGGCGTCGGCGCCGGCCAGAACGTCAGCGGCGCGCGCGGCGTCCGCCTTGGCGTCCAGCAGCCACAGGGTGGCGTCCTCGACCGCCTCGATGGCGGTGGCGAAGCGCTCGACCGGCTTGCCGCTATAGAGGTGGTCGATCTGGGCCAGGGTCGTTTTCATTTCGGCGATCAGGGCCTTGGCCGACTCGCCGCCGTCCATCGACAGCTTACGGCCCACCAGATCCATGGCCTGGATGCCGTTGGTGCCTTCGTAGATCGGGGCGATGCGCGCGTCGCGGTAGTATTGGGCCGCGCCGGTCTCCTCGATGAAGCCCATGCCGCCGTGGACCTGAACGCCCAGGGACGCGACTTCGCAGCCGACGTCCGTGGACCAGGCCTTGGCGATCGGGGTGAACAGGTCTTCGCGGCCCTTCCACGCCGTACGCTCTTCTTCTGTGGCGGCGTGGCGGGCCAGGTCGGCGGCGACGCCGGTCGACAGGCAGATGGCGCGGGCGGCGGCGACCTTGGCCTTCATCACCGACAGCATCCGGCGCACGTCGGGGTGGTCGAAGATCGGCGCGTCCTTCTCGCCGGTCCAGACGCTGCGGCCCTGACGGCGTTCCAGCGCATAGGCCAGGGCGTGTTGATAGGCGCGCTCGGCGATGCCGACGCCCTCGACGCCGACGGCCAGGCGGGCGGCGTTCATCATGACGAACATATGGGCCAGACCCTGGTTCGGCTGGCCGACCAGCTCGGCGCGGGCGCCCTCATAGCTCATGACGCAGGTGGGCGAGGCGTGAATGCCCAGCTTGTGCTCGACGCCGACCGGGCGGAAGGCGTTGCGCTCGCCCAGCGAACCGTCGGCGTTCACCGCGAACTTGGGCGTCAGGAACAGGCTGATGCCCTTCGGCCCTGCAGGCGCGTCGGGCAGGCGGGCCAGCACCAGATGGACGATGTTGTCCGCCGCATCGTGGTCGCCCCAGGTGATGAAGATCTTCTGGCCGGTCAGGGCGTAGGTGCCGTCGCCGTTGGGAACCGCCGTGGCCGTCAGGGCGCCCAGGTCGGACCCGGCATGCGGCTCGGTCAGAACCATGGCGCCGGTCCATTCACCCGAGACCAGCTTGGGCAGATAGGTCGCCTTCTGATGCTCGTTGCCGACCTGCTCCAACGCCTCGATGGAGGCCAGCGACAGCATGGGGCACAGGCCGAAGGCCATGTTGGCGGCGTGGACGGTCTCATAGGCCGCCAACTCCAGCGCCTTGGGCAGGGCCTGCCCGCCGGCCTCGACCGAGGCGGTCAGGCTGGTCCAGCCGCCGGCCGCGAACTGCTGATAGGCGTCGGCGAAACCGGGAGCGGCCGTCACGGCGCCGTTGGCGTATTTGGCGCCCGCCAGGTCGCCGGGGCGGTTCAACGGGGCCAGAACCTCTTCGGAAAACTGACCGGCGGCGTCCAGCACGGCCGAGGCGACATCCGCGTCGTAATCGGGAAAGGCGCCGGTCGCTGCGACCTGATCGATGCCGGCCACGGCGTCGAGGGCGAATGCGATGTCACGGACGGGGGCGCGGTAGCTCATCGGTTATCCTCAGAAAGACGTAGCGCTTGTGTCGACCTCTGCGCTGTTGGGCGCAAGCCCGCTTGGACTTTGGTCGAGTTTCCGCGCACTCTAGGCCCCTGTTTGAACGGCTGACGCCGCGTAAGGAAAGAGCGACCGTGCCCGCCGACCGACCCGCCAGGGGCGACAGCCCAGAAATCGCCGCCGAGGCGTTGAAGACGGGACGTTTGGTCATCCTGCCGACCGAGACGGTCTATGGCCTGGCGGCCGACGCTTCGAACCCTCAGGCGGTGGCGCGCATCTTCGAGGCCAAGGGGCGGCCGCGTTTCAATCCCCTGATCGCCCATGTCGCCAACGCCGTGGACGCCGAAGACATCGCCGTGTTTGACGCCAAGGCGCGGGCTCTGGCCGAGGCCTTCTGGCCGGGACCGCTGACCATCGTGGCGCCGGTGCGTGATCGCGAGAGGGTGTGCGAGCTGGCGCGGGCGGGGCTGGCC
The DNA here is from genome assembly GCF_014836405.1 of Brevundimonas guildfordensis. Taxonomy (GTDB): domain Bacteria; phylum Pseudomonadota; class Alphaproteobacteria; order Caulobacterales; family Caulobacteraceae; genus Brevundimonas; species Brevundimonas guildfordensis. The sequence continues at coordinate 557,957 of NZ_JACSQU010000001.1, forward strand.
AGCGTGGCGGTGCGGGTGCCGGCTCATCCGCGCGCTCGCGCGGTCATCGGCGCCTTCGGCGGGCCGATCGTCGCCCCCTCGGCCAACCGCTCAGGGCGGCCCAGCCCAACGACCTTCGCCGACGCCTTGGAGGAGACGGGCCATGCCGTGGGCGCCGCTGTCGACGGCGGAGCGTGCGCCGTGGGAGTGGAAAGCACGGTCGTTTCCGTGCTGGACGGCAAGGTCGCGCTTCTGCGCCCCGGCTCGGTCACTCGCGAAGAGATCCAGGCCGTCGTCGGGTCGCTGGACGAAGGCGGGCAGGGGCATCGCTCGCCGGGCCGCTTGGCCCTGCACTATGCGCCCGACGCCCCGGTGCGGATTGAGGCGCAAGGCGTCAGGGACGGCGAAATCCTGTTGGGCTTCGGCCAAGGCGTCGGCGATCCGCGGTGGAGCCTCAGCCCGACCGGAGACCTGCGCGAGGCGGCGGCCAATCTGTTTCGACTGTTGCGTGAAGCGGACCGGATGCGGCCCGCTGGGATCGCCGTGTCGCCCGTCCCTGCCAAAGGGCTGGGTGAAGCGATCAACGACCGTCTGCGCCGCGCGGCGGGCTTTGTCGGCTAGAGAAAGCGCGCCTTCACGTCGACGCTGGACGCCTTGCCGACTTTGGGCAGGCAGTTCTCAAGCCAGGCTTCGGCCGCTGTCCGGCCGTGCTGTTTCAGCTTGTTCAGATAGCTCCACTCCGTATCGAATTTCGAGTGGAGCGACTCGCCGCCGAGCCATTCGTCGGCCTCGATGACGTGGATGCGGATGCCGCGCCGACGATCTTCGCCGGGCTTCAGCTTGCCCTCGGCGATGAGGTCCTGAACAAAGGCGACCGCTCTGAGTTCGGCGACCAGCGGGGCGTTGAAAACGATCTCGTTCAGCCGGTCGTTGATGTCGCCCGCCTCGCGCGGCGGCTCGTCGCGCTGGAACGGGTTGAGCGGCAGAAGCAGAATATCGTCCGGCGTATCGGTGTAGTAGAGCGGCCACAGCGCCGGATTGGCCAGATACCCGCCATCCCAATACGGCTCGCCCTCGATCTCGACCGCCTGGAACAATTGCGGCAGGCAGGCCGAGGCCAGAAGCACCTCAGGAGCCATCTCCTCGGATTTGAAGATGCGGGATCGGCCTGCGCGCACCGCCGTCGTCGAGACGAATATCTGGATGGAGGAGGCGCGCAAAGCCTCGAAGTCCACCGCTGTTTCCAGCACTCGGCGCAGGGGGTTGAGGTTGAAAGGGTTGAATGAGTAGGGGCTCATCGACAGGGCCAGCGTCTGGCCCGCCTGCCACATCGGCGTGCCCTTCAGCCAGTCGGGGGCCAGCGCCTTGGACCAGATGGCGCTGTCGCCGAAGACATTACGCCCGCCGGATTGGTTCACCTCGCGCCAGAGGGTGTCGAGCGCCTCGCGACCGCCCTCGGCGCCGTCGCGTTCCAGCCCGGTGATCAGGGCGGCGGCGTTCATCGCTCCGGCCGAGGCGGCGGTGACGGCGCGTACATCGAGCACATCCGCTTCCAGCAACCGGTCCAGCACGCCCCATTGAAAGGCGCCGTGGGCTCCGCCGCCCTGCAAGGCCAGACAGACAGGTTTGCGTTTCGACATCAGCAGCCTCTCCGGCGTGCGGTCCGTACGTCCGCTGTGAACGCTATTGCGCCGTCCAACCGCCGTCGACGGAGAAGTGTGCGCCGTTGGCCGAGGCGCCCAGGTCCGACGCCAGATAGAGGAAGATGCCCGCCAGTTCGTCCGTCGTGACGAAACGCTTGGTCGGCTGCGAGCCCAGGATGACGTTCTTCATCACCTCGTCCTCGCTCATGTTGCGGGTGCGGGCCTGATCCTGGATCTGCTTGGCGACGATGGGGGTCTCGACAAAGCCGGGGCAGATGGCGTTGCAGGTGATGTTCTCCTGCGCCAGTTCCAGCGCCACCGTCTTGGTGAAGCCGATCACGCCGTGCTTGGCCGCGACATAGGCGGACTTGAACGGGCTCGCGACCAGGCCGTGGGCTGAGGCGACGTTGATGATGCGGCCGCGCCCCTGGGCCTTCATGATCGGGATCGCCGCCTTGGTGGCGTAGAAAGTCGAGGACAGGTTGATGGCGATGATCTTTTCCCAGGCCTCGGCGGGGAAGTTCTCGACGGCCTCGACGTGCTGGATGCCGGCGTTGTTGACCAGGATGTCGAGGCGGCCCAGTTCGCGCTGCGCCGTGGCGATCATGTCCTCGATCTGATCCGGCTGGGTCATGTCGGCGGGGTGATAGAGGACCCGCGCGCCGGTCTCAGCAGCCAGATCGGCCCGCGTTTTCTCGATGGCGTCCGCGTCACCCAGGCCGTTCAGCACCACATCGCCGCCGCACGAGGCCACGGCCCGCGCCAGCGCCAGCCCTATGCCCGAGGTCGAGCCGGTGACGACCGCGACTCGGCCCTTGAGATCGTTCATCGCGAACATGGAAAAGAACCTGTGGCTAATGATGCTGCGACGCACCCTAGCCCCAGTCGTTCAATCTGGCGATCAGGAATTTCCCTCTCTGATGAATATCCAGTCCGTGTCGGTCGAAAGGCTCTTGTCGAAGCGATAGCCGTCGCGGTCGAAGGCTTTGAGATCCTCAGCCTTCTCCAGCCGGTTCTCGATGGCGAAGCGAGCCATGCCGCCGCGCGCCTTCTTGGCGTAGAAGGAGATGATGCGGGCCTCGCCGTCCTTCTTCTCCTTGAAGTGAGGGGTCACGACCGGAAGCTTCAGGGCGCGTGCATCGACGGCGCCGAAGTATTCATGACTGGCCAGATTCACCAGCGTCTGTTCGGGCAGTTTTCCGGCGTCTTCGTTGAGGCGCAGCGAAATCCGTTCGCCCCAGAAATCGTACAGGGTCGCGCCGCGCTTGGTCTTCAGCCGCACGCCCATCTCCAGCCTGTAGGGCTGGATCGCGTCCAGAGGCCGAAGCAGGCCGTAGAAGCCCGACAGGATGCGCAGGTGATCCTGCGCCCAGTTCAGATCCTCGACAGACAGGGTGCGGGCCGACAGCCCCTCATAGACATCGCCGGCGAAGGCGAAGACGGCCTGCAGCGCGCCTTCTGACGTGTCGTTGTCGAAGGCCTGGAAGCGCTGATAATTCAGCTCGGCTAGGGCGTCGGAAATGGACATGAGTCGGCGCAGGTCCGCGCGGCTGAGTTCACGCGTCACCTTGGCCAGTTCGGCCGTCTCATCGGCGCAGCGCCTTGGCGTCACGGCGGCGTCGATGGCGGGCGGATTGAAGTCCAGCTTTTTGGCCGGGGACAGGACGATCAGCAAGACGATCGACTCCGTATGCGTCTCAAGAGCGGGCCTCATAGGCCGCTTCCATGACGTTTTGAACCGCCTGAAACGTCACAGACCGTCGCGAAGCCTCAGAATAGAACCGCCGGATTCATGATGCGCTGCGGGTCTATGGCGTGTCGGATCGCCTGCATCGTCGCGATCTCTAGGGGCGATTTGTAACGTCGAGCTTCGTCGGTTTTCAGCCGTCCCAAGCCATGTTCAGCCGAAATCGAGCCGTCGTAGCGGGCCACCACGTCGTGCACGACCTGCGAGCCCTCCATCCAGCGGGCGATGAAGGCGGCGACGTCCTCGCCTTCGCCGGGGATCACGTCATAGTGAAGGTTGCCGTCACCGACGTGACCGAACACTGACACGCGACAACCGGGGTGGAACCGCTCGACCGCCGCTGTGGCCTCGTCGATGAAATCCGCGATTCGCGAGACGGGAACCGAGACGTCGTGTTTCCACCCGCCGCCTTCGGGCTTGAGCGCCGCCGAATGCTCTTCGCGCAGACGCCAGAACTCTGCTTTCTGGGCGTCGTTCTGTGCGATGGCGGCGTCGACGATCAGACCTTCTTCGAAGGCGGCGGTCAGCAGACGCTCCATCGCCGCCTCGGCGCCGTTCGGTTCGCCTGAGGCCAGTTCGATCAGCACATACCAGGGCGGCGTCGATTCCAGCGGTTCGCGGGTGTCGGGAATGTTCTTCAGCACCAGGCTCATACCCAGCCGTTTCATCAGCTCGAACGCCTCGACCCCGCCGCCGGTCTCGGCCTTGGCGCGGGCCAGCAGTTCAACGGCGTCGTGGTGGCTTTCCAGGCCGACGATGGCCGTGGCGCGGCTGCGCATGATGGGGAACAGCTTCAGCGTCGCCGCCGTGATGACGCCCAGGGTGCCCTCGGCGCCGATGAACATCTGCTTCAGGTCATAGCCGGTGTTGTCCTTGCGCAGGCGCTTCAGGCCGTTGAACACCTGACCGTCAGGCATGACCGCCTCAATACCCAGCACCAGATCGCGCATCATGCCGTAGCGTAGAACGGCCGTGCCGCCCGCATTGGTCGAGATCACGCCGCCGATGGTGGCCGAACCCTCCGCCGCGAGGCTGAGGGGGAAGAAGCGATCCTTCTCCTTGGCCAGTTCCTGCGCCTCCAGCAGGGTCACGCCCGCCTCGACCGTCATGGCGTCGTCCAGCGGCGTCACGTCGCGCACCGTTCGCAGCTTGCGCGTGGACAGCAGAACCTCGCCATAAGGAATCTGGCCGCCGACCAAGCCGGTGCCGCCCCCCTGCGTCACAATGGCTGTGCCGTGGCGGGCGCAGATCTCGACAGCGCGGGCGACCTCCTCGGTCGTGCGCGGTTGCAACAGCAGCGGCGTCTCGCCCGTCCAGCGGCCGCGCCATTCGGTCAGCCACGGCGCCATCTCGGCGGCGTCTTGCGTCCAGGCGCCGGGCAGGGCGGCCTTGAGTTCAGCGAGGGATTCTGGCGAGGGGAGGGTCATATCGGCCTTGTGGCAAAAGGCGTGACATGGTGGAAGCGCAAAACCATGCCTTCTGGCGCTCAATTTGAGGGCAAAACATGATTCCGACGCCAGCCGTGGGCGTGGTGTGCCTGAAGCACGATGAAGTCCTGCTGATCCGGCGGGGTACGCCGCCGCGCGTCGGCGAGTGGAGCCTGCCGGGCGGACGGCTGGAGCCGGGCGAGCGCCTGGCCGACGCCGCCCTGCGGGAACTGCGTGAGGAAACCGGCGTCGAGGCCGAGCTGATCGGTCTGGTCGACGTGGTGGACGGCCTGTTTCCAGAAGCGGGGCGTCATTATGTCCTGATCGACTACGCAGCGCGCTGGATCGCGGGCGAGCCAGTGGCGGCTGATGACGCCACCGAAGCGGCCTTCTTTCCCTTCGAGGCCGCGCTGGCCAAGGTGGACTGGGACGAAACGAGGCGGATCATCCGCATGGCGCGCCGGATGGCTGACGGTGATGTCATATTGAAGGAACCGGATTCGATGGCGCAGCAGGCGTCCGGCGGATAAGCTGGTCTTCACATGGGAGGGCCTAATGAATTTTTCGCTGATTTTCTTTGTGATGTTCGCGGTCTTCGCGCTCATCTTCCTGTTCAGCGTGATCAAGATCGTGCCGCAGGGCCGTGAGTTCACGGTGGAGCGGTTCGGCAAATACACGAAGACCCTGACGCCAGGCATCCACATCCTGACTCCGTTCGTCGAGCGCATCGGCCGCCGCATGAACATGATGGAGCAGGTGCTCGACGTGCCGACGCAAGAGGTCATCACCCGCGACAACGCCATGGTGAAGGTCGACGGCATCGTCTTCATCCAGGTGATGGATGCGGCCAAGGCGGCCTATCGCGTCGATAACCTGACCTACGCCATCGCCCAGCTGTGCATGACCAACCTGCGCACCGTGGTCGGCTCGATGGAGCTGGATGAGGTGCTGAGCCAGCGCGACAGCATCAACACCCGCCTGCTGCACGTCATCGATGCTGCGACTGAGCCGTGGGGCATCAAGGCCAACCGCATCGAGATCAAGGACCTGACGCCGCCGTTGGACATCACCAACGCCATGGCCCGCCAGATGAAGGCCGAGCGCGAGCGCCGCGCGGTCATCACCGAGGCGGACGGCGAGAAGCAGGCCGCCATCGCCCGCGCCGAGGGCGCCAAACAGGCCGCGATCCTGGAAGCTGAGGGTCGCAAGGAAGCGGCCTTCCGCGACGCCGAGGCCCGCGAACGCGAAGCGGAGGCCGAAGCCAAGGCCACCGCCATGGTGTCGGAGGCGATCGCCCGCGGCGACGTCAACGCCATCAACTACTTTGTGGCTCAGAAGTATGTCGAGGCCTTCGCCGAACTGGCCCGCAGCCCGCAGCAGAAGACGGTCATCGTGCCGTCGGAAATGGGCGCCCTGGTCGGCACCATCGCCGGGGTCGGCGAACTGGTCGGTCTGGCCAAGGAACAGCAGCAGGTCCGCACTGAAGCCCGCCAGGCTGCGCCGCGGGCCGCACCCCGCCGTTCCGCTGGCGGCGCCGTGCCGACGACGGAGTAGGTGATGGACTGGTTTGTCTCGCTCTACGCCTCGCAACCCTTCTGGCTCTGGTTGGCGATCGGCGTCGTCCTGCTTGGGATCGAGGCGGCGGCTTCGACGGAGTGGCTGCTATGGCCGGCGGTTTCGGCGGGCCTGACCGCCTTGCTGACCGCCCTGGCGCCTCAACTGGGGCTGCCGATCGAGATCGGCGTGTTTGCGGCGCTGACGGTGGCGTCGACGGTGATGTCGCGCCGCTTGATCAAGCGCGTGAACCCCGAGGATCAGCCGGATATCAACGACCGCGACGTCCGTCTGATCGGCGAGCGCGCGCGGGTCGTCGAAGCCTTTGTCGATGGACGCGGGCGGGTGTTCGTGTCGGGCTCCGAGTGGCCGGCAGAGATCGATGGCGCGGCGCCCCTGGCGGGCGAAAGCGTCATCGTGGAATCGGTGTCGGGTCCGCGTTTGAAGGTGCGGGCGGTCTAGACCGCTCGAACCCCGCTCACGTAGGCCTCATCGGGTCCGTAGATCCGCCACGCCGCGATTGGCCAGGCCGTCGGCGCGCTCGTTCAGGGCGTGGCCGGCGTGGCCCTTGACCCAGTGCCATTTGACCTCGTGCCGGTTGCGGGCCTCGTCCAGGCGCCGCCACAGGTCTTCGTTCTTGACCGGTTTCTTGTCGGCGGTCTTCCAACCGCGGGCCTTCCAGCCGCGAATCCATTCGGTCACGCCCTGCATGACGTATTTGCTGTCGGTGTGCAGATCGACGCGGCAGGGGCGCTTCAGCGCCTCCAGCGCCATGATGGCCGCCATCAACTCCATGCGGTTGTTGGTGGTCAGGGGCTCGCCGCCCCAGAGTTCCTTCTCATGGCCGCCGCCGGTCTGCAGGATTGCGCCCCAGCCGCCGGGGCCGGGGTTGCCCTTGCAGGCGCCGTCGGTGTGGATGATGACGTGATCGTTAGGATTCATGGTCGCGATGCCTACAGCCTCCCTTGGCGCATCGCCATCACTCAGCCTATATGACGCACAACAATCAGTCGGTGGGGCGCGCGCGGGCGCGGCCGCCCCCTTGAGGAGGTATCGCCATGGGCTCCATGAGCATCTGGCATTGGGCCATCGTCGTCGTCGTCGTGCTGGTCCTTTTCGGCGGGCGCGGCAAGCTGTCGGGCATCATGGGCGACGCAGCCAAGGGCATCCGGGCCTTCAAGGACGGCCTGAAGGACGACACGGACGCCAAGGGCAAGGAAGCCCCGGGCGCACTGCCGCGCACCGAGGCCGAAAAAGAAGAACTGAACCGCTGATTTTCGCCGGAAGACGCTGAACCATGGGTGGTCTTGGCCCCGGAATCGGCGGGTTCGAAATCCTTGTCATCGGTCTGGTGGCCCTGCTTGTCGTAGGGCCCAAGGACCTGCCTGTGCTGATGCGCAAGGTTGGCCAGTTCGTCGGCAAGGCGCGCGGCATGGCCAACGAATTCCGCGCCAGCTTCGACGAGATGGCGCGTCAGTCCGAGCTGGACGACCTGCGCAAGGAAGTCGAAGCGCTACGGTCGGGGCAGGGGATGTACGCCCTGGGCGCCGATGCGGACGAGGCCTTCAAGGACATCCGCAAGGAACTTGAGACGCCGCTCGAGACGCCGGCCGTCACCCAGCCTGTCGAACAGGAGCCGGCGCAGATCGAGGCCACGGGCGTCGACGAATGGCCCGACAGCGCCACGCCCGTCGTTACGCCCGAGCCTGCGGCCAAACCAGCAACAAAGCCGAGAGCAAAGAAGGCGATCGCCGCCGCTGACGCGACCGCGCCCAAGGTCAAGTCGCGCAAGGCTGCGCCTAAGTCTGACGCCCCGTCGTCCTCGCCGAAACCGGCCGCTGCACGTGCTAGGGCTCAGCGCGCCAAGAAGGTCGAACAATGAGCCGCGCCGACCATGACGAAGCTGATATCGAGGCTTCGCGCGCGCCCCTGATGGACCACCTGATCGAGCTTCGGTCACGGCTGATGATCTGCGTCGTTGCTTTCATCATCGCCTTCATCGGCTGCTTCGCTTTTTCAGAGACCCTTTATCTGTTCCTGGTGCAGCCCTATGTGGTCTCGGCCGCGTTTCACCAGATGGTGGGCGCGCACGGCCATGTGTCTCCCTTCAGCCTGATCCTGGGCACGGCTGGGCTGATTCCTGTGCCCCACGTCGACGACAACAGCGTGCGCTTGATCTACACGGCGCCGCTGGAGATCCTGTTCACCAAGATGAAGTTGGCAGGGCTGGGCGCCGTCATCGTCGCCTTCCCGATCCTGGCCTGGCAGTTGTATCGTTTCGTCGCGCCGGGCCTGTATCGCAACGAGAAGGGGGCCTTCCTGCCGTTCCTGATCGCGGCGCCGGTGCTGTTCCTGCTAGGCGCGGCGCTGGTCTATTATGTCATGCTGCCCTTCGTGATGTGGTTCTCGTTGAGCCAACAGATCATCGGCCAGGGCGTGGCGGCCGAACTGCTGCCGAAGGTGTCTGACTACCTGAACCTGGTGACGGCGCTCATTCTCGCGTTCGGTCTGTGCTTCCAGTTGCCGGTCGTGATGACGCTGCTGGGTCTGGCGGGACTGATCAATAGCGAGCTGATGGCTAAGGGCCGTCGCTACGCCATTGTCGCCGTGGTGGTGGTGGCGGCGGTCGTTACCCCGCCCGATCCGATCAGCCAGCTGATGCTCGCCATCCCCATGGTGCTGCTCTACGAGGTCTCGATCTGGTGCGTCCGCATCATCGAACTGCGCCGCAAGAAAGACGATGCGGCCACGGCCTGAGCGCGTCTCAAAAGACGTTGACGGTGATCGGCTTCGCCGAGTGAAGGGTGGCCGCGCTTCTGGCCACGCCGTCTTTGACCACGGCGATGGCGACCGGGCCTGAGCCGTTGGTTTTGGTGAGCGTACAACTTCCGTTGTCTCCTGGAAGCCGACCACGTTGCGGACCGCGACCCGTGCGGTTCAGGCGGTTGGCCCAGTGCTTGCGATCATAGATGCTCATCTCAAGCGTGACGGGCGTGAAGCCGCAGGTCAGCACCCATTCCGCACCTTGCGGCGCAGCGACCGACCAGGGGAGACCGCCATAGTGGTCAGCGCCCACGTCGGTCTGGGACCAGGCGCTGGATGCGAGCAGAGACAAGCTTCCGATCAGAGCGATTTTGGTCAGCCTCACCATCAGATCCTCCTGTCTGTGACGCATCATGATCACAAAGAACAAGGTTCATCAATCTGGTCGGCTGTGGGCATGAAAAAGGCGTCGGGTGCGGACCCGACGCCTTTGGGAAGCTTCAGCTGTAATCAGTGATCAGCAGCTATAGTACATGTCGAACTCGACCGGGTGCGGGTGCAGCTGCAGCCGGGCGACTTCTTCCTGCTTCAGGGTGATGTAGCTGTCGATGAAGTCGTCATCCATCACGCCGCCCTTCTTGAGGAAGGCGCGGTCGGCGTCGAGCGCATCCAGGGCCTCACGCAGCGAACCGGCGACCTCGGGGATCGAGTGACGCTCTTCGGGCGGCAGATCGTACAGGTTCTTGTCGGCGGCCGCGCCCGGATCGATGCGGTTCTCGATGCCGTCCAGACCCGCCATCAGCAACGCCACGAACGTCAGATAGGGGTTGCCCATCGGATCGGGGAAGCGCGCTTCCAGACGCTTGGCCTTGGGCGAGGTGACGTGCGGGATGCGGATCGAGGCCGAGCGGTTGCTCGCCGAGTAGGCCAGCTTCACCGGCGCTTCATAGCCCGGGACCAGACGCTTGTAGGAGTTGGTGGTCGAGTTGGCGAAGGCGTTGATGGCCTTGGCGTGCTTAATGATGCCGCCGATGTACCACAGGCATTCCTGCGACAGGCCGGCGTATTTGTCGCCGGAGAACTGAGGCTTGCCGTCCTTCCAGATCGACATGTGGACGTGCATGCCCGAGCCGTTGTCGCCGAACATCGGCTTGGCCATGAAGGTCGCCGACTTGCCATAGGCGTGGGCCACGTTGTGGATCACGTACTTATACAGCTGCATCCGGTCGGCCATGGTCAGCAGGTCGCTGAACTTCAGGCCCAGCTCGTGCTGCGCGGGGGCGACTTCGTGGTGGTGCTTTTCCGGGTCGAGGCCCAGGTCCTTCATGACCGCCAGCATCTCGCCGCGCAGGTCCTGGCCGGAGTCGACCGGGTTGACGGGGAAGTAGCCGCCCTTGGGGCCCGGACGGTGGCCCAGGTTGCCCTCGGCGTATTCGGCGCCGGTGTTGGCGGGGAGTTCGGTGGAGTCGAAGCTGTAGCGGGTGTCGTGCGGCGCCGTGTTCCAGCGCACGTCGTCGAACACGAAGAACTCGGCTTCGGGACCGAAGAAGACGGTGTCGCCCACGCCCGACGACTGGACATAGGCCAGGGCCTTCTTGGCCATCGAGCGGCTGTCGCGGTTGTAGGGTTCGGCCGTGTCCGGGTTCAGCACGTCGCAGAACATGAACAGGGTGGTCTGCTGATAGAAGGGGTCCACGAAGGCGCTCGACAGGTCCGGCTTCAACAGCATGTCGGACTCATTGATCGTCTTCCATCCGGCAATCGAGGAGCCGTCGAACATGGTGCCGTCTTCGAGGAAATCCTCGTCGACCATGCCGATGTCAAAGGTGACGTGATGGACCCGCCCACGCGTGTCGGTGAAACGGAGATCGACGTACTGGACGTCCTTGTCCTTGATCTCTTGCAGGATCTTTGCGGCGGCGCTCATGGGGAGGAGTGTCCTGTAGCTTGAAATTGAAATCGGCCGCCTTGGAAGGCGGCCGTTGGTCTAGATGGCCTGGGCGCCGGTTTCGCCCGTGCGGATACGGATTACGTCTTCGAGGTTGGTGATGAAAATCTTGCCATCCCCGATCTTGCCGGTGCGGGCCGCGTTTTGAATCGTCTCGACCACGGCCGGCGCCAGGTCATCGGCCACCACCACCTCGATCTTGATCTTGGGCAGGAAGTCGATGACGTACTCGGCGCCGCGATAGAGTTCCGAATGACCCTTCTGACGGCCATATCCCTTGGCCTCCAGCACAGTCATGCCCTGCACGCCGATATCCTGGAGTGCATCCTTCACTTCATCCAGCTTGAATGGCTTGATGACGGCTTCGATCTTCTTCATGGCAGGTCCCGAGCCGGCTCCTTGTTTGGTCCGACGCTCGGGCGCTAAAGGGACATTGCATCGCACAAATTGGCAAGCGATTTTCGTGCCCAGAGGCCATCCGTGAACGGAAATCCACATGAAGTTCGGTAACAGCCCCTCAGAGTGGCGTCATCTGCTCCCCCGACCGGGGCCCGACAGCCATAAACACGCGCGCGGCCGGCTCGGCGTCGTCTCGGGCGGCGCTTTGACCACGGGGGCCGCTCGTCTGTCCGCCAGAGCCGGCCTTCGGGTCGGCGCAGGTCTGGTCAAGGTCTTCTGCCCGCCGGACGCGGCGCCGGTTCTGGCCCCGGCGCTGGAGGCGGTGATGCTGGCCGCTTTCGCCACGCCCGAGCAGCTTCAGGTCCTGGCGGATCCGATGGACGCCGTCGTGATCGGTCCCGCCGCCGGCCTGGTCGAAAGCACGGCGCTGAACCTGGCGGCGCTGGTGCGTACGGGCGCGGCGCTGGTTGTTGATGCGGACGCCCTGACCCTGTTTCGCGACCGACCTGAGCAGTTGTTCGCCTGGCTGGACCGGGACGATGTCCTGACCCCGCACGAAGGGGAGTTCGAGCGACTGTTTCCCGGCCTGTTGGAGGCGAACGGCCGCGAGGGCGCGGCGCAGGAAGCCGCGCAGCTTGCTGGCGCGATTGTCGTGCTGAAGGGCCCGGCGACAGTCATAGCGGCGCCGGACGGCCGCCTGGCGATCAACGGCGACGGTTCGCCCTGGCTGGCGACGGCGGGCAGCGGAGACGTATTGGCTGGAATGATCGGCGGTCTGATCGCTCAGCACATGGACAGCTTCGACGCGGCGCGGGCCGCAGTCTGGATGCAGTCGGAAATCGCGCGGCGCTTCGGGCCGGGCCTGATCTCGGAAGACCTGCCGCAAGGGCTGCCGGCAGTGCTGGCGGACCTGCTGAACGGTTGAAATCTGGTGCGGATGAGAGGACTCGAACCTCCACGCCTCGCGGCGCCAGAACCTAAATCTGGTGCGTCTACCAGTTCCGCCACATCCGCATAGGTTCGCCCGAGGCTGTAGGCGAGGGCGGCCGTTTCGGCAATCCCGCCGGACATGAAAAAGGCCCCGGATCGCTCCGGGGCCTTTCTGTTTTTTGGCCTACCGCGCTTCGCGCTGCTTGAGGCCGTTTGGCCGCCGCAACTTGCAGACGCGGTGTGCGGAACGACTGACCGTGATCAGTCGTCCTTCTTGTTGTCGACGCCGTGGCCGAAGGCCTCGGCCGCCGATTCCAGTTTGACGTCCTCGGTGATGTCGATGCCCTTGGCCAGCTTCGAGTGAGCGAAGCCGTACAGGCCGTAGATCAGGGCGCCGACCAGGGCGTACACGCCCAGGATGGTCAGCGGCAGCGGGTTGTCGTTCAGCGCGTGCTGGACCATCGGCACGAAGTTGAACGACGCCAGCGTCAGACAGGCCAGGATGCCCAGCACGGCCGTGACCATGCCGCCCGGAACGCGGAACGGACGCTCCATCTCCGGGTGTTTGATGCGCAGGACGATGACCGACAGGCAGACGATGGCGAAAGCCGTCGCCGTGCCCAGCGACACCAGGTCGCCCAGGATCGAGATGGGCAGGAAGGACGCCGCGATGGCGATGACGATGCCCAGCAGGATGGTGCCGATCCACGGGGTGCGGAACTTCGGGTGCACCACGGCGAACGCCTTGGGCAGCAGGCCGTCGCGCGCCATCGTGTAGAAGATCCGCGTCTGGCCGTAGCACAGCACCAGCATGACCGAGGACAGGCCGGTGATGGCGCCGATCTTGATCAGGAAGGCGATCAGGTTGAGCTTGCCGCTCGGCGCGCCCGCCAGCGGAATGTCGGCCCAGGTCAGCGCCATGCGGTCGATAGCGACGGCGATCGGCGCCGGCGAAGCCAGCTCCAGGTAGGGGACGACGCCGGTCATGACGGCGGCCACGACCATGTAGATCAGGGTGCAGACGAACAGGGCGCCCAAGATGCCGATCGGCACGTCCTTCGACGGGTTCTTGGCTTCGGCGGCGGCGGTCGAAACCGCTTCAAAACCGACATAGGCGAAGAAGATGATCGAGGCGCCGCGGAAGATGCCGCCCACACCGAACTGGTCCCAGCTTTCGCCCTGCGGCGGGATGAAAGGGTCCCAGTTGGCCGGATTGATGTACTGGAGGCCCACGGCGATGAAGGTCAGCAGGACGATGATCTTGATGACGACGATGGCGTTGTTGATGTTCGCCGATTCCGACACGCCCAGCACCAGCAGGCCGCAGACGGCGGCGATGCCGACGGCCGCCACCAGGTTGAAGGTGCCCGTCAGCGGGAAGCCCGCGTCAGCGCCCGAGGCGACATACTGGATCAGCGGGGTGGCCCACTGAGGTCCTTCGCCGCCTGGGTAACTTATTGTCGGGAACAGACTGGCGCTGATTCCGAAGTCATTCAGGATCGACACCACATAGCCGGACCAGCCGACCGCCACGGTCGAAGCCGCGACGCCATATTCCAGCACCAGCAGCCAGCCCATGATCCAGGCGAAAACCTCGCCCAGAGTGCCGTAGGCATAGGTGTAGGCCGAACCCGACACCGGCATGGTCGACGCCAGCTCGGCATAGCACAGGCCCGCCAGGCCGCAGGCGATGCCGGCGATGACGAACGAGAACATGATGGCCGGACCGGCATGGGCCGAAGCCACCTGACCCGTCAGCACGAAAATGCCCGCGCCGATGATGGCGCCGATGCCCAGGCTCATCAGGTTCAGCGGGCCAAGCGTCCGCTTCAGCTCGCTTTTGGCGGCTTCCTTCTGAATTTGGGCGATGGATTTTTTTAGGAATAGCCGATTACCGGCAGGCTTTACGCCGTCTGCAGACATGCAGTTGCGCCCCCAACTTATACGACGACCCCTCCCGGGTCGCCTTCTTGGGCGGGGACGCTAGCCATCTGAGGCCGTGGGCGCAACGCGGTTTACGAGGGATGACGAGCCGACGACGCTTTCGTGAACCCCGTCGAAGGCGCTACAGCCGCTTCATGTTGCCGATTCACGCCGTTCTGGAGCCCTTGAAGGCCGCCCTGGCTCAGACCTCTGCGGTCGTGCTGGCGGCCCCGCCGGGCGCGGGCAAGACGACGGTCGTGCCTTTGGCCCTGCTGGATCAGCCGTGGCTGGCGGGCGGCAGGATTCTGGTTCTGGAGCCGCGCCGACTGGCCGCGCGCGCCGCCGCCGATCGCATGGCCGCCAGTCTGGGGCAAAAGGCCGGAGAAACTGTCGGTTATCGCACTCGTCTGCAAAGCCGGATCGGTCCGGACAGCCGAATCGAGGTGGTGACCGAGGGCGTCTTCACCCGGATGATTCTCGACGACCCGGGGCTGGAGGGCGTCGGCGCCGTCCTGTTCGACGAATTCCACGAGCGCAGTCTGGACGCTGATCTGGGTCTGGCGCTGGCGCGCGACAGTCAGACGGTGCTGCGCGACGATCTGCGCCTGCTGGTCATGTCGGCGACGCTCGACATCGCAGGGGTGTCCCGCCTGCTTGAAGGCGCTCCGGTGATCGAGGCCGAGGGGCGGATGTTCCCGGTCGAGACACGCTATCTGGGCCGCAACCCGGTCGAGCGGTTCGAGGACGCCATGGCCAAGGCCGTGGTTCAGGCCCTGCATGAGGAGACCGGCTCGATTCTGGCCTTCCTGCCGGGGCAGGGCGAAATCCACCGCACGGTTCAGCGCCTGAACGAGCGGCTGCGTGATCCGTTGGTCGACGTCGTCGCCCTCTATGGCGCGCTGGACAAGGGCGAACAGGACCGCGCCATCGAACCCGCCGCACCCGGCCGCCGCAAGGTCGTGCTGGCGACCTCGGTGGCCGAAACCAGCCTCACCATCGAGGGTGTGCGCGTGGTGATCGACGGCGGCCTGTCGCGCGTACCGCGTTTCGAGCCGTCCAGCGGCCTGACCCGACTGGCGACCGTCAAGGTCAGCCGATCCTCGGCCGAACAGAGGCGAGGTCGAGCCGGGCGGGTCGAGCCCGGTGTCTGTTATCGCCTGTGGGACGAGGAGCAGACCCGCGGACTGGTCGGCCATCAGCGGCCCGAGATCCAGGAGGCGGACCTGACGGCCTTCGCCCTCGACCTGGCGCGCTGGGGCGCGAAATCCGTCGACGGGCTGGCTCTGCTGGACCCGCCGCCCGCCGGCGCCATGGCCGAGGCGCGCAAGGTGCTTACGCGCCTGGGCGCGCTGGACGCGAAGGGCGATCTGACGCCTCATGGGCGGCGGTTGACCCGTATTCCTCTGGCGCCGCGTCTGGCGCACATGGTCGCCGTCGCCTCGGATCAGGGCGACGCCCTGGGCGGAGCGAAGATCGCGGCGGTGCTGAGCGAGCCGGGCCTCGGCGGAAACGGCGTCGATCTGCACGACCGGCTCAAGGCCCTGGAGCGAGACCGTTCTCCGCGCGGCCGCGACGCGATGAAGCTGGCCGAACGCTGGGCGCGGGCGGCGGGCGGCGGCCGGGACGGTGGGGCGGACGCAGGCCTGCTGCTGGCCGAGG
The DNA here is from genome assembly GCF_014836405.1 of Brevundimonas guildfordensis. GTDB lineage: Bacteria > Pseudomonadota > Alphaproteobacteria > Caulobacterales > Caulobacteraceae > Brevundimonas > Brevundimonas guildfordensis. The sequence goes on from NZ_JACSQU010000001.1 coordinate 573,929, forward strand.
CCTTCCCCGAACGCATCGCGCGCGCCAAGGGCAAGCCGGGGGAGGTGCTGCTGGCCTCGGGCCGCGGCGCCTTCATCGAACCGACGGATCATCTGGCGCGCGAAGCATGGCTGGCCGTGGCGGAACTGGGCGGCGGCGACGCGCGCGACCGCATCCGCCTGGCGGCCGCGCTGGACGCCGCGACGCTGGAAGCCGACGTGGCGCATCTGATCGAGGTCGAAGACCGACTGACGCGAGAACCGTCGGGCAAGCCGGTGATCCGTCGCATCCGGCGTATCGGCGCCATCGTGGTGAATGAAAAGGTCGTAGGCGCGCCGGATCGCGCCACCATGACGGCGGCGCTGAAGTCTGAGGTTGAGGCCGGCGGCCTGTCCGCCCTGAAGTGGGGCGAGCAGGCGGGGGCGTTGCGGGCGCGGCTGGCTTTCCTGCATGGTCTGGATGCGACGTGGCCCGACGTTTCGGATGCGGGCCTGCTGGCGACGCGCGAGGACTGGCTGTGGCCTCTGCTGGACGGCGCCCGGTCGCTGGCCGACATCGGCGACGGCAAGCTGGCCGAGGCCCTGCGCGGCCTGATCCCCTGGGACCTGCAGCGGAAGCTGGACGAACTGGCGCCGACGCGCCTCACCACCCCGCTGGGCAGCGCGGGCATCGACTATGCCGCCGAGGGCGGACCGCGTGTCGAAATCCGCGTCCAGGAGCTGTTCGGGGTGACGACCCATCCGAGCGTCGGCGCCGGACGCGTTCCCCTGACGCTCAGCCTGCTGTCGCCCGCGCGGCGGCCGGTGCAGGTGACCAAGGACCTGCCGGGCTTCTGGGCTGGCTCATGGGCGGCGGTCCGCAGCGAGATGCGCGGTCGCTATCCGCGCCACCCCTGGCCGAAAGATCCCGCCAATGCGGTCGCCACCACCCGCGCCAAGCCACGCGGAACGTGACACCGCGCTTGACGTGCAGAGGCGCTGCGCCGCAATGATCGTGCGTAAACCGTAAGGATTTCGCGTGACCGACGCCGCTGTTTCACCACCTCCCGCCTCAAAGCGGCGCGTTCTGTTCGCCAGCCTGATCGGCACGACGATCGAGTTCTACGACTTCTACATCTACGCCACGGCGGCGGTGCTGGTCTTTCCGGACCTGTTCTTCCCCGGCGGCGACCGGATGACGGCCATGCTGGCCTCGTTCGCCACCTTCTCCATCGCCTTCTTCGCCCGACCGATCGGAGCCGTGGTCTTCGGCCATTTCGGCGATCGGGTGGGACGCAAGGCGACGCTGGTGGCGGCGCTGATGACGATGGGGTTGTCCACCATCGCCATCGGCCTGCTGCCCACCTACCATTCCGTCGGCGTGGTCGCGCCGTTGCTGCTGGCCCTGTGCCGGTTCGGACAGGGCCTTGGCCTTGGCGGCGAGTGGGGCGGAGCCGTGCTGCTGGCGACCGAAAACGCACCGCCGGGAAGGAAGGCCTGGTTCGGGATGTTCCCTCAGCTGGGCGCGCCCATCGGGTTCATTTTATCTACTCTCAGCTTTATCGTGCTGGGCCAGGTGATGAGCGAGGGTGAGTTCATGGCCTGGGGCTGGCGCGTCCCCTTCATCGCCAGCGCCCTGCTGGTCATCGTCGGCCTGTGGATGCGGCTGAAGATCACCGAGACGCCTGAGTTCGAGCGCGCCATCGACCGGGCCGAACGGGTCCAGGCGCCCGCCCTGACCCTCGTGGCGCACCACAAGTTCGCCTTGCTGACCGGGACGCTGGCCGGGCTGGCGACTTTCGTCCTCTTTTATCTGATGACCGTCTTCGCCCTGGGCTGGGGGACGACGGCCATGGGCTATACGCGCGAGCAGTTCCTGCCGATCCAGCTTCTGGGCGTCTGCTTCTTCGGCCTGTTCATTCCGCTGGCGGCGCTGGCGGCGGACAAATGGGGGCAGGGGCGGACGCTGTTGGCGACCTCCGTCGCCATCGCCCTGTTCGGTCTTGTGCTGGCGCCTCTGTTCGGCAGCGGCGGGATGGTCGGCGTCGTGGCCTTTTTCATCATCGGTTTCAGCCTGATGGGCTGCACCTACGGCCCGCTGGGTGCGGCGCTGGCGCGGCCGTTCCCGACGACGGTGCGCTATACGGGCGCGTCGATGACCTTCAACCTGGCGGGCATCCTCGGCGCCTCGCTGGCGCCCTACGCCGCGACCTGGCTGGCGGGCCATTACGGGCTTCAAGCCGTCGGCGCCTATCTGACGGTCGCGGCCTTGCTGACGGTGTTGGCGTTGATCGGCATGGGCCGCATCCGCACTGAAGGCGAGGCCTAGAGGCTGGAGCCGTAGGCCGCGTCGGTTACGGCATAGACCATCACCCCCGTGGCGACGGCCAGGTTCAGGCTGTCGGCCCGGCCGCGCATGGGGATCTTGACGTTCAGATCGCAGGCGGCGGCCAGTTCGTCGGTCAGGCCCGCCTGTTCGTTACCCATCATGATCAGGGCCGGATGGCGCAACGGGCTGTCGCGATAGCCGTGCGTGGCGTCCAGCCGAGTGCCCATCACGCTCCCCGGCCAAGAGGCGCGCCACGCCAGGAATTCCTCGCGCGTCGCCTTGCTGATGGTGACGGCGAAGACCGAGCCCATCGTCGCGCGCACCGCCTCGACCGAGAAGGGATCGACGCAGTCGCCGATCAGGATGACCCCGCCGCATCCGGCCGAGTCCGCCGTGCGGATGATGGTGCCGAGGTTGCCCGGATCGCGCACCTGCTCCAGCGCCACCCAGCAGGGCTTGGCGTCGGGCTGGATGGCGTCCAGCGGCGTATAGACCTGCTCGAAAACGCCCAGCACGGTCTGCGGATTATCGCGACGGCTGATCTTCTCGAGGATGGCGTGGGTGACGACGATGATCTGACCGCCGGCCTTCAAAGTCTCGGCCTTGGCGCGGTCCAACAGGGGGTGCGGCCGGGCGTCCTGGCCGACCAGCAGCATGACCGGGGCGCGGCCCTGATCCAGCGCCTCGCCGATGAACTTCAGCCCCTCGGCCAGAAAGCGCCCGGTCGCCTCGCGCTCCTTGCGCATGTGCAGGGCGCGGACGGCCTTGATCGTGTCGTTGGTCAGGGAGGTGATGAGGCGTTCGGTCATCAGGCGCTCCACCGCGCGAAGAAGCTCAGGCCGATGGCGCGGGCGCTCTCGCCGTCTTCGGACAGCGCCAGTTCGCCCCAGTCGATGCGGCCGCCGCGATCGTGCGTGGCCTCGGCCATCATGTGCGCCAGCGACAAGCCGGAAATCCGCGCTGCATAGGCGTTCAGCAGCAGGAAGGAGGCGTCGTCCGACAGCAGGGAGGCGCAGTCCTTGAGCAGTTCTGGCATGTCCTCGAACAGACGCCAGACCTCACCGTTGGCGCCGCGTCCGTATTTGGGAGGGTCCAGGATGATGCCGTCATATTTGCTGCCGCGCCGGACCTCGCGCGCCACGAATTTGCGGGCGTCCTCGACGATCCAGCGGATCGGGCGGTCGGCCAGGCCCGACAGTTCCGCGTTCTCGCGAGCGTAAGTCACCGACTTCTTGGAGGCGTCGACGTGGGTCACGTGGGCGCCCGCCGCCGAACAGGCCAGGCTGGCCACGCCGGTGTAGCCGAACAGGTTCAGAATCTTGGGCTGTTTCAGGGTGCGCACGCGGGCGTCCAGCCATTCCCAATTGGCCGCCTGCTCAGGGAAGAAGGCCAGGTGCCGGAACGGGGTGAACCGTCCCATGAAACGCACGTCGCGCCACTTCAGCGGAAAGGCGTCGATCGGCCCGTGCTGGTCGAAGCGCCAGCGACCGGAGTCCTCTTCCTCCTGCTGCGGGTCGAACATGGCGTTGGCCCGCCCGAATGCGGCCTCGTCATGGGCTTTCCAGAAGCACTGGGGCTCCGGGCGCACGACGGTGTAGCGGCCGTAACGCTCCAGCTTGCGGCCGTCGCCGCTGTCCAGAAGGGCGTAGTCTGACCACCCGTACGTGACGAGGGTTTCGGGAGCGGAGGAAAGAACCGGAGCCATGCGCGCTGATAGGCGCTCAGGCGGCCGCTCGTCCAGCGTCGGGATAGGGGGCAGGAACGATGAGCGGCTCGACATCGTCCTGATGCGGGGTCTTGTCCCAGCGGTGCGGTTCCAGCGTCAACCGGACAGCGGCGTGCATGAAGGCGAGGCTCAGCAGGAACCAATAGGGAAGCGAGGCCGCCATATCGATCGGGCCGTAGGGCGTCCCGGCGATCCGTGCGCCGCGGTGTTTGGTGATCCAGGCGGCGGCCACGCCACCGATCAACACCGCCCATCCCAGCACTGAAAGCGACGGCAATTGCCTGTCCATAGCCGACATCAGGCAGACCACGGCGACCCAGGCCATGCAGCCGGCGTGAACCGCGGCTGACCCCAGGCCCGCGCCGATGGTCAGGGTCAGCGCCGCCCATCCGCGCCAGCCCATGCCCTCGGTCCAGCGCGTATGCACGGCCAGCGTCTGCAGATAGCCTTTCAGCCAGCGCGTACGCTGCGGCAGCCATAGACGCACCGGACCGGGCGGCGTCTCATAGGTGGGGCGGCTGATGACGCCTAGCCGAAGCCCCGAGCGCCAGATCCTGAAGCCCAGATCGGCGTCTTCAGTCACATTCCAGGCATCCCATCCGCCCAGCGCCTTCAGCGCCGAAACGCGGAAATGATTGCTTGTGCCGCCCAGCGGAAAAGGCAGGCCAAGGCGAGCCATGGCGGGCAGGGTGATCTCGAACAGGGCGGCGTATTCGGCGGCGAACTGGCGATCGAGCAGGGGGTGAGGGCTGTTCTTCTGGCGACTGCGGATGCGTAAGGGAGCCTGAACGCAGGCCAGGCCTTCGCCCTCCGCGCGAAACTTCATCGCCGCTTCTTTCAACTGCAGCGGATCGGGATCGTCTTCGGCGTCATAGATCGTCAGGAAGTCGCCAGTTGCGCGAGCCAGGGCGTAGTTCAGGGCGCGCGGCTTGGTTTTCGGCGCGCCGGGCGGCACCACCAGAACGCTCAACCAGTCCGGCAGGCTCAGCCGCGACGCGGCGGCGATAGTGGCGTGATCGTCGGCTTCCAGCGCGAGGAAGCCCTGCAGACGGTCTCTGGGGTAATCGATCTCATCAAGTCGCTCGACCAGATGAGGCAGTATCTGCGCCTCGTGATAGAGGGCGGCCACGATGGTGTAATGCGGCCATTCATCGTGCGACCAACTGGCGGGCGGATTTTGACGGGGCGCCTCGGCCTGAACCATGATCAAACTCAGGCGCCATATCGCGAGCGCTAGAAAGCCGACCTGGGCCGACATCAGGTAGAAGGAGGCGAGGCTTGGAAGAAGACATGCGCCCGCCAGACTGAAGGCCGAGAAGACGGCGATGGCTATAGCCTGTGAACGCGTCAGGGTGATGCGCGCCGTCCCAGCCGATCGCTGTTCAGAACCCGCCACTCAAGCCCCCTAGTTTTACCAATGTTAATATCATTGATATCCCAAAGCTTGGGTTTGGCTAGAGGGGCCGGTCGAGTTAACCTCGCGTCGGGACTCAGGTCCCTCGTTCAGGGAGCCATTTGATTGCCGGTCTCAACGACTACTGCGTCGCGATCGAACCGCAAGGCCAAGGGAGAGGGGCACGAACGCCGCGCCGAGATCCTGGCGGCGGCGGAGCGTATCTTTGTCGAGAGCGGCTACGAGGGCGCCACCATCCGGAAGATCGCCGATGAGGTGGGCCTGTCCTCGACGGCGCTCTACATGCACTTCGCTGACAAGGGCGAAATCCTCAACGAAATCTGCCGCAACACCTTCGAAGGGTTGGCGGAACGTAATCGCGACATTCTGGAAGATACTGCCCCTACACTGGCGCGCCTGCGCCGTATCGCGGAGAGCTATGTAGCGTTCGGGCTTGAGCATCCGAACGCTTACCGCCTGGCCTATCTGACCCCGCCGGTCGAGACGCCTCACGGCGCCGAGACGATTGCGCAAAAGGCGGGTGGAGAGCTCTTCGCGGCGGTGGTGTCAGTGGTGGAGGAGGCGGTCGAACAGGGCGTCATCCGAGGAGACGCTCGGGTTCTGGCGCAAATCATATGGGCCAGCGTTCACGGCGTTGTCTCTCTGCTGAACACGAAACCCTATTTCGACTGGGCGGATCGGGACGTTCTGATCCGCACCCAGCTGGACGTGCTGTTCAATGGGTTGACCTCGCGGTGAAGCGGCGGCTCTGCGGGCTGACGCTCTTCATCACCGCGACCGTGGCGACCTCAGCACAGGCGCGGCCGTTGCGGGTGATGGCGCTGGATCAGTGCGCGGATCAGTTCGTCCTGGCCCTCGCGCCTGATGCAGAGCTGGCCTTGTCGCCGCGCGCCGACGATCCGGATGCATGGATGCGCAATGCGGCCAAGGGGCGGCGGTTGGTTCGGCCGACGCTCGAGGCCGCGACGGGGTTTCAGCCGGACGTGGTGGTTCGTTACTGGGGCGGAGACGCGCGGCTGTTGAACGCGCTGGACCGGCGCGGCGCGCGCACGGTCGGCATCGACGACGCCACGGACATGGACGGCGTGAGGGCTAATATCCGCAAGGTGGCGGCCGCCCTGGACCGCCCCGAGCGCGGCGAGGCCTTGGTCCGCCGTATGGATACGCAATTGAGCCGGGCGTCGGGCGCCGGGCATGGGCGGGCGGCTGTCTATGTGACCGCTGGCGGTTTCACCAGCGGGCCCGGCTCGCTGATGGACGCGATCCTGCGCGCGGCCGGATTTCGCAACGGCGTAGTGAAACCCGGCTACCAGCCGCTGGGGCTGGAACGCGTCCTGCTGTCGCCGCCCGCGCTCTATGTGAAGGGGTTCTTCGACCTGGCGCGGTCGGACTGGCGCGGCGCAGGGCGCCATCCGGTCATGCGCCGCGCGACGGCGGAACGCACCGCGGCCAGCCTGCCCGGCGCAGCCCTGACCTGTCCCGCCTGGTTCGCGGCGGATGCGGCCGTTCTGCTGGCGGAGCAGGCGAAATGACCGGCGCGACGAGACTGAATATCGGCCTGGGTTTGGCCCTGGTCGCCGCGCTCGGCGTGGCGGTGACCCTGGGAGAAACCGCTTTCAGCGCGGGGCAATACGCCGAGGCGCTTTCTGATCCGGCGTCCGGGCCGGGCGAGGTGTTGTGGCTGGTCAGGGCGCCGCGCGCAGTCTGCGCCCTGCTGGTCGGCGCCGCGCTCGGCCTGGCCGGGGCGGTCATGCAAGGGCTGTTGCGCAATCCTCTGGCCGAGCCGGGGGTGCTGGGGGTGTCTGCGACCTCGGCCCTGGCCGCGGCGACCGCCATTGTGCTGGGGTTGGCCGCTATACCCGGCGCTGTCGAAAGCGCGGCCCTGTTCGGCGCGGCGGTCGGCGGCGGTCTGCTGATCGCCCTGGCTGCGCGGGTGCGAGCGCCTGAGGCCCTGATCCTGTTCGGGGTGGCCCTGTCCAGCTTCGCAGGCGCCCTGACAGCCCTGATCTTCAACCTGTCGCCGTCGCCGATCGCCTCAGCCGAGGTGATGAACTGGCTGCTGGGCTCGGTTGAGAACCGGAGTTGGGTCGACGTGGCCTGGGTGGCGCCGGCGCTTCTGATCGCAGCTCTTCTTGCGCGAGCGGCCGCGCCGGGGCTGCGGATGCTGACACTGGGAGAGGAGGCGGCGCGGGCTTCCGGCTTGTCGATGGGGCGGATGCGGGTGCTGGCCTTGGCGGCGGCGTCGCTGGCCGCAGGCGCGGCGGTGGCCGTCGCCGGGGTCATCGGCTTCGTCGGCCTGGCGGCTCCGCATCTGGTGCGCGCGGCGGTGCGCGGCGATCCGGGACGGTTGCTGGCGCCCTCGGCTCTGGCGGGCGGCCTGATGCTGGTGCTGGCCGATCTTATGGCGCGGATGCTGCCGACGGATCAGGAGCTGAAGCTGGGGGTGTTCACCGCCCTGGTCGGCGCGCCGCTGTTCGCCCTGATCGCCTGGCGCGCGGCGCGGGAGTGGCGGCTGTGAGCGGTCTGCTGGAGCTTGAGAACGCTCACGCGCGCCTCGGAGGGGTCGAGATTCTGAAAGGCGCGTCCTTCGTTGTCCGGCCAGGCGAAGTCGTCGCCCTGTGCGGACCGAACGGGGCGGGCAAGTCGACGGCGGTCCGTGCGGCCCTTGGCCTGACCCCGCTGACGCAAGGGACCGCTCGTCTGGGCGACCACGAGGCCCGGCGCCTGTCGGAACGCCAGCGGGGCGAACGCGCGGCCTATCTGCCGCAAGACCGCTCCATCGCCTGGAACCTGCCGGCAGTCGAAGTGGCGGCGCTGGGCGCGCCCTTCCTGACCGGAGAGGCGGCTCTCGAGCGCGCCCGCGCGGCGCTGGACGAGGTCGGCGTGGGCCATCTGGTTGATCGCGGCGTGGCCGACATGTCGGGCGGCGAACGCGCACGCGTGCTTCTGGCCCGCGCCCTGACGGTTCCGGCGCCTCTCTTGGTCGCCGATGAGCCGATCGCCGGTCTGGATCCTGACGCCCAACTGCTGGTGCTTGAGCGGCTGCGGGCCCGCGCAGACGCAGGGCGCGGGGTCCTGGTCAGCCTGCACGACCTGAGTCTGGCGGCGCGTTTCGCCGATCGGGTCGTGGTGCTGGATCAGGGTCGGACGACGGCGGAAGGCGCGCCGACAGAGGCTCTGTCGCCCAGCATTCTGAAGACCGTCTTCAACCTCGACGCCGTCTGGCTGGAGGCGTTGGACGGGCCGTGGCTAGCGGCCCGTCGTCTGTCACCTCACGGCTGATAGGCGCGCGGTCCGGCGTTCGGCGGCGTGCCGCGAGCCAGGTCCGCCGAGGGCGTCAGCGGGGCAGAGCCGCCGTTCAGGCGGGCGCGATAGACCTGCATGTTCTCCATCACCCGCATCATGTAGTTGCGCGTCTCGGTGAAGGGGGCGCACTCGATGAAGTCGATGGGATCGACCTGGGCCTGACGCGGGTCGCCGCAGCGGGCGGTCCACTGCGGCGGCCGGGCCGGTCCGGCGTTGTAGCCGACGGCGGCCAGCAGGGGCGAGCCGCCGAAGTTGTTCATCAGTTCGCCCAGGTGATAGCTGCCCAGGGTCATGTTGATCTCCGGGTCCCAGAGCTGCTCTGAGTTGAACGAGCGGCCCATGCGGCGCGCCACGCCCTGCGCCGTCGCGGGCAGAAGCTGCATCATGCCGCGCGCATCGGCGTGCGAACGGACCAGGGGATCAAAGCTGGATTCCTGACGGGTGATGGCCAGGGCGAACTCATTCGGGGCCATGCCCGGAACCTGTTGCGGCAACTGAATCGGATACATCCGCTCGGGCATGACGAAGCCGCGCTGGCTGGCGGCACGACCGACCATCATCGAGCCGAACTGGTCGCCATAGCCCTGCATCAGGTCGAACAGCTGCGACAGGTCGTAGGGCGACGGCAGCGTATCATCCAGATGATAGGCGAAGACCCGCATCAGGGTCTTCTCGCCGATCTGGCCCAGGATGCGGGTCGCCCGCACCACTTCATTGCCCTCGAAGCGGTTGACGTCTTCCGGCGACGGCGCCGGCTCGCCCGGCAGCGTCAGGGTCGTCGCCCCGGCTTTTTCCGCCGCCAACTGGCCGTAGAAGGTCTGCCAGTGCTCGGCCCCCGCCTGATACCAGCGCTGGGCGCCCTCGCGGTCGCCGCGCGCCTCGGCCGCCCGACCCAGCCAGTACAGGGCGCGGCCCTGGGTGATCGGGGTCGAGGAGGCGTTGCGCAGGACCTCGAAATGCTGGGCCGCCGTGGCCGGATCGTTGAGCTTGGTCAGGGCGACCCAGCCGGCGAAGAACTCGGCGTCGACCTTGCGCTCGCCCGAGGGGAAGCCGTGGCCGTTCATGGCGGCGTAGGCGGCGCGGGCGTTACCCTGTTGCAGGGCGTCCAGGAAGTAGTTGCGGCGTTCGCTCCACAGGGTGTTCTGACCGTCCAAGTGCGACGGCGCGGCGGGCAAGGCTGACAGCAGCGGGAAGGCCTCGGACTGGCGCCCGGCCGAGCGCAGCAGGCGCACCCGCTCCAGCACCACGGCCGGGTCGTTGGCCTGCGAGGGCGACAGACCGCCGACGATGGCGTCGGGGGCGTAGGCGGTGCGCAGCGCCATCGCCGTATTGGCGATGGTCTGACGGTCGGCCGGGACCAGGGCGACCATCGCTCGCGTCGCCGGGCCGTGCGGGCCCAGCAAAAGCATGTTCAGCCGCGCTGTATGATCGTCGCTGCTCAGCCAGCCGCTCCAGCGCGAATAGATTCGGCTTTGCTGGGCCTCTTCAAAGCTCTGGGTGCGCCACCAGTCGCGAATCAGCGCCTGGGCTTCCTGGCGGCGGCCGGTCTGCTCCAGCGCGCCGGCCAGGGCGATGGCGCCCTGGGCCGTGGTCGGGGCGGTTCCGTTAAAGAAGGCGATGACGGCGTCCGGCGCCTGGTCGGCCATGTCCAGCGCTCGCTCGCCGGCTGCTCTGCGCGATTCGCCGCGCGGCCAGTTCGCCAGGTCGGTCTGCGCCCGCGCCAGGTCGCTGTAGGACATTTGCCTGTCGGAGGTGTCGACCAGCGCCCATTCCACCAATTTGCGCGCCGAGGGGTCCGAAATCCGGGCCATGATGGCCTGCGTGCCGACCACATCGCGGGCTCGCGCGGCGGTCAGTCCCTGCTGCACCAGGGCGGCGTCCTGACTGCTGATGATTCCGCCCTGGCTGGCGGAGTAGGGGGCAGGGGTGCTGTTCAGGACGTCCTGAGCTGGTGGAGTCAGTATCGCCAGGGCGGCGGCCACGGTCGTCGCGATCATTAGATATCTGATCCTCATTCATCTTTGGTTGCGGCCAGGCGGCGGGCAACCTACCCTTTGCCGATTAGTGACGGGCGGACCGCCGCCCATTCTCCGCGCAGGTATGTTGTTCCCATGACCGCCCCCTTGTTCAAGGGCGTGATCACCGCCCTGATCACACCTCTTCGTGACGGAAACGTGGACGAGGCCGCTTTCGAGCGCCTGTTGGAACGCCAGATCGCCGCTGGGGTTCACGGCGTCGTGCCGATGGGCACCACGGGCGAGAGCGCTACCCTGCATCTGGATGAGCACAAGCGCGTGGTCGAACAGTGCGTCGCCATCGCCGCTGGTCGCATCCGCGTCATCGCTGGCGCGGGTTCATCCGCCACCGACAAGGCGATCGAACTGACCCGTTTCGCCAAGACGGTCGGCGCCGACGGCGCCCTGGTCGTCACCCCCTATTACAACCGCCCGTCGCAGGCCGGGATGCAGGCGCATTTCGAGGCGGTTGCAGACGCCGTGCAACTGCCGATCCTGCTCTACAACGTGCCGGGGCGTACGGGCGTGGACCTGGCCAATGAGACGGTGGCGGCCCTGGCGGCGCATCCGAACATCGTTGGCATCAAGGACGCCAGCGCCGATGTGGCGCGGGCCAGCTGGATGCGCGCCAATATCAACGGCGCCTTTGACCTGCTGTCGGGCGATGATTCCAGCTATCTGGGCTATGCGGCCCACGGCGGCGTCGGCGTCATCTCGGTGACCTCGAACGTCGCGCCGGAGGCGATGGTCGCGCTTCACAATGCCATCCAGGCCGGCGATTTCGCCGCCGCCCGCTCGTGGCAGGAACGGCTGATTGGCCTGCACAAGGCGCTGTTCCTCGACAACTCGCCGTCGCCGACCAAATACGCCTTGGCCAGGATGAGCCTGTGCACGGAAGAGGTTCGTCTGCCGCTGTCGCTGACGGCTGAGGGCGTCAAGCCCGCCATCGACGAGGCGCTGGCCGCCGCCGGAGTCGCCTGATGGCCGCCGACGCGCCCAAACAGAAAACCATCGCTGAGAATCGACGCGCGCGCTTCGACTACTTCCTCGAAGATCACATCGAGGCCGGGATCCAGCTGCGGGGCACCGAGATCAAGGCTTTGCGCGACGGCCGCGCCAATATCGCCGAGAGCTACGTCTCGCCCGAGGGGCGCGAGATGGTGCTGATCAACGCCGACATCCCGCCCTACAAGATGGCGAACCGCTTCAATCATGAGCCGCGCCGTCACCGGAAGCTGCTGCTGCACCGCAAGCAGATCGACAAGCTGATCGGCGCCGTCCAGCGCGAAGGGCGCACCATCGTCCCTGTACGCCTCTATCTGAATGAGGCGGGCAAGGCGAAGCTGGAAATCGCCCTGGCCAAGGGCAAGAAACTGCACGACAAACGCGAGACGGCGGCCGAGCGCGACTGGCAGCGGGACAAGGCGCGCCTGCTGCGCGACAAGGGATAAGTGCGGTTCCGCTTTGCGCGCCGCGCGACGCGCGATAAACGAGCGATGATGGGGTGCGTCTTGCGGAGTTCGTGGTGAAGATAGCCGAACGCTGGTTCGTCATGGCGGGCGTGGCCCTGCTGGGCGCCATCGCCCTGGCCGGCGTGGTGGTGGCCATCTACGCCGCCTGGGTCCTGCACGACATGCCGGACGCCTCTGAACTGGCCGACTACCGTCCCGCGACGGCCACGCGCGTCTACGCCGGGGACGGCACCCTGATCGGCGAATTCTCGGAAGAGCGGCGCATCTACGTCACCTATGACCAGGTGCCGCAGACGGTAGTGCACGCCTTCCTGGCGGCCGAGGATCAGAACTTCTTCAGCCACGGCGGCATCGACGTATCCGGCATCGGCCGGGCCATGTTCAAAAACGTGTTCAACGTCATGTCCGGCAAGCGGTTGGAGGGCGGATCGACCATCACCCAGCAGGTGGCCAAAAACGTTCTGCTGACCAGCGAGACCAGCCTGAACCGCAAGCTCAAGGAAGCCGTCCTCTCCAGCCGCCTGGAGGCGACGCTGACCAAGGAGCAGATCCTCGAGCTCTATCTGAACGAGATTTACCTGGGCTATCGCTCCTATGGCGTGGCCTCGGCGGCCTTCAACTATTTCGGCAAGTCGCTGGACCAGTTGACGCCGGATGAGGCGGCCTTCCTCGCGGCTCTGCCCAAGGGGCCGACCAACTATCACCCCAAGCGCTATCCCGAGGCCGCCCTGGGCCGTCGCAACTGGGTGCTGGGCGAGATGGCCGACAACAAGTGGCTGTCGCAAGAGCAACTGAAGACCGCGCTGGCTCGCCCCCTGAACACCCGAGCGGCGCCGCGCCGGGCGGAATACGCAGACGCGGACTTCTTCGTGGAGGAGGCCCGCCGTCGCGCCATCGCTCTGTTCGGTCAGGAAGAAGTCAATCGCGGCGGCTATTACCTGCGCACGACGCTTGATCCGCAACTGCAGTCGGCGGCGCGCGACGCCCTGATGCGCGGGCTTGAGGATTACGACCGCCGCCACGGCTGGCGCGGCGCCTGGGGCACGACCGACTTCGCCGAGGGCTGGCAGGCCGAGGCCCAGAAGCGCACGACCCCGCCTGAGCGTCGTTCGTGGCAGGCGGCCGCCGTCGAAAGCGTCAGCGGAGGCGCGATCCGTGTCCGCACGGCCAAGGACGATCAGGCGGGCGCGCTGCGCGCCGCCGATGTCACCTGGTCCAACGCCGGACGCCGTCCGCTGAAGCGCGGCGACCTGATCTTCGTCGAACGTCAGGGCGGCCAGTTCGCCCTGAAGCAGGTGCCCGCCGTCAACGGCGCCCTGGTCGCCATCGAGCCGCAGTCGGGCCGTGTCCTGGCGATGGTCGGCGGCTATTCCTACGCCCTGTCCAGCTTCAACCGCGCGACCCAGGCGCGGCGCCAGCCGGGCTCGGCCTACAAGCCCTTCGTCTATGCAGCGGCGCTGGAAGGCGACTTCACCCCGGCTTCGATCGTGCTGGATGCGCCGATCAGCTTCCCCGGCGGCCCCGGCGGTCGACCCTGGACGCCTCAGAACTACAGCCGCCAGTTCTATGGTCCGCAGACGCTGCGGCGCGGCCTGGAGCTGTCGCGCAACGTCATGACTGTGCGTCTGGCCCAGGCTGTGGGCATGAAGAACGTCGTCGACCTGTCGAAGAAGATGGGCGTGGTGGACGACATGTCGCCCAACCTGGCCATGTCGCTGGGGGCAGGCGAGACGACGCCCTACCGCATCACCGCCGCCTATGCCGCCTTCGTCAACGGCGGACGCAAGATCGACCCCTATCTGATCGAACTGGCGCAGGACCGGAACGGCCAGACCATCCACCGCGCCGACCGTCGCCAGTGTCGCGACTGCGCCCGCGGCTTCAGCGGGCAGGAATCGCCGCGCCTTCAGGATCGCGGAACTCAGGTGATCGACCCGATCACCGCCTATCAGATGACGTCCATGCTGGAGGGCGCCATCCAGCGCGGCACCGGCGCCCGGGCGCGCAGCCTGGGCCCGTGGGTCGGCGGCAAGACGGGCACCACCAATGAATACCGATCAGCCTGGTTCGTCGGCTTCTCGGCGGACATCGTCGTCGGCGTCTTCGTGGGCTTCGACGACAACCGATCGCTGGGCGGCGGTGAAGCCGGGGCCTCGACCGCCGTGCCGATCTTCATCGACTTCATGGAAGACGCCCTGAAGGAGCGGCCTGCGCGGCCGTTCGTGAAGCCGAAGAACGCCATCTTCCGCACCGTCAACGGCATCGAGGAAGCCTTCCGCCCCGGCACTGAGCGCCAGCTGCGCGAGGAAGCGCCGCCGCCGGCCCAGCCGGAAGGACCGCAGAACTACTACGACGTTATCCGTCGTGAGCAGGAGGTCCGCTCCCAGACCCCCGCGGGAACAACGCCCCCGCCGGCGACGCCTCCGCCGCCGAAGAAGGAGCCGGCGGAAGACTTGAGCGGCCTTTACTGACGCTCTAGGTAAGCCCACCAACCCGGCGCGCCTGATTTCAGGCGTGCCGTTTCACCTGTCCCTAGCGGTCCGCGCGTGGCGCGGCCCTGTTTGCGGGGACTTTCGTTCGCAGGAGTTTGCGATGAGATCGGATGTCGAGGCCATGAAGGCCGACATCGAGCAGAGCGTCGCTCTGCTCAGGAGGCGACTTTGACTGGGATGTCGCTCTAAGAAAGCTCGACGAGCTGAACGCGCGGGTCGAGGATCCGACGCTGTGGGATAATCCCGAGCAGGCCCAGGCCGTCAGCCGCGACCGGTCGCGGTTGGAAGCGCAGGTCAACGCCGTCAAGGAAATGGAGCAGGGTCTCGAAGACGGGATCATGCTGGCCGAAATGGCGGACGAGGAGGGCGACGAAGCCGCTCTCGAAGAAGCACGTGAACTGCTGAAGTCCATTAAGGACCGGGCCGCGCGCGCCGAACTCGAAGCCCTGCTGTCCGGCGAGGCTGACGGCAATGACGCCTATCTGGAGGTCAACTCCGGGGCTGGCGGCACCGAGTCCAATGACTGGGCGGGCATTCTGCTGCGGATGTATAGCCGCTGGGCGCGTTCGCACGGCTATGAGGTCGAGCTTCAGGAAGAAGAGTCGGGCGAACAGGTCGGCATCAAATCGGCGACCCTGCTGATTACGGGGCCCAACGCCTATGGCTGGCTGAAGTCGGAATCGGGCGTTCACCGTCTGGTGCGCATCAGCCCATATGATGCGGCGGCCAAGCGGCATACGTCGTTCGCCTCGGTCGGGGTCTCGCCCGTCGTGGACGACAGCATCGAGATCGACATCAACCCGTCGGACGTGCGCACGGACACCTACCGCGCATCGGGCGCGGGCGGTCAGCACGTCAACAAGACGGACTCGGCGGTGCGCCTGACCCACATTCCGACCAACACCGTGGTCGCCTGTCAGGCGGGCCGTTCGCAGCACCAGAACCGCGATCAGGCCTGGAAGATGCTGCGTGCGCGTCTGTATGAGCTTGAGCTTCAGAAGCGTGAGGCTGCGGCCCAGGCTCTGGCCGACGCCAAGACCGACATCGGCTGGGGCCACCAGATCCGATCCTATGTCCTGCAGCCGTATCAGATGGTGAAGGACCTGCGGACCGAGGTCGAGACCTCGGACACGCAAGGGGTGCTGGACGGCGACCTTGACGCCTTCATGGGCGCGGCGCTGGCGGCTCGCGTGGGCGAAACCCGCGAGGGCTGATCCGACTTTCGGACAGACGCATAAAAAAGGGCGGCCTTCGCGGGCCGCCCTTTCTCGTTTTCGATGACCGCGCCGATCAGGCGGCGGGCTTGGCCTCGACCTTGGCGTCCGTCTTGGCGGGCGCAGGCTTTTCGGCCGGGGCAGGGGTTTCCAGCATGTTGGCGCCAGGCGTGTCGCGCTTGGCTTGGGTGCAGCGGCCCTGGAACCAGGCGCCCTGTTCGATCGACAGTTGCTCCTGGGTGATGTCGCCTTCGACGCGCGAGGTAGCGAACAGCTTGACCTGCTTGGCGACGATGGCGCCCGAGACGCGACCGCGCACCTCCAGGATGTCGGCGTGAACCGTGCCCTCGACCGCGCCGCCTTCACCGATCACAACGCGAACCACGCGGATGTCGCCCTTCAGCGAGCCGTCGACCTGAAGCTCGCCAGCGCCCGAAATATTGCCTTCATATTTTACACCCGCCGACAGGGTCGAAAGGCTGGAGGAACGCGAGGAGGGGCGAGCCGGTTCGGGCGCGCGTGCCGGTGCGGCGGCGATCGGAGCGGCGGGCTCCGGCTTGGGCTGGATTGGCTCGGGCGGCTTGGGAATGCCCATTCCGCCTGAGGGGTTGTTATCGAACGGTTTGTTCTTATTGAACATTCATGCTCTCCGCGTCACGCCGCGACTATCGGCGTTTGGTCAATGTCAGCCCCTGAGGATGCAATCCCTGGCGACACTTAGTGCGGGCTGAGGCGGAGAGGTCAAGCGGGGCCTTCCGAACCCCGCTCACCGATCAAAGCGCTTCGACGGCGGCCAGAACCTCTTCGGCGTGGCCCTTGACCTTGACGTTGCGCCAGGCGCGGCGGACCACGCCCTGGCCGTCGATCAGGAAGGTCGCGCGCTCGATCCCCATGTATTCGCGGCCGTAGAGCTTCTTCAGCACCCACACGCCCCAGGCTTCGGTGACCAACCCGTCCTCGTCCGAGCCGAGCACCACTTTGAGGTCATGCTTGGCCTTGAAGCG
Organism: Brevundimonas guildfordensis; assembly: GCF_014836405.1. GTDB lineage: Bacteria > Pseudomonadota > Alphaproteobacteria > Caulobacterales > Caulobacteraceae > Brevundimonas > Brevundimonas guildfordensis. The sequence continues at coordinate 590,858 of NZ_JACSQU010000001.1, forward strand.
GTCCAGCTTCTTCACCGTGTCGCGCGATACGCCGATCACCACGGCTTTCGCCGCCGAGAAGCGCTCGATCAGGGCCGAGAAGTCCTGCCCTTCGGTCGTGCAGCCGGGCGTGTCGGCCTTGGGGTAGAAGTACAGCACGACGTTCTTGCCCTTCAGGCCGTCCAGGGACACGCGCCCGTCGCCATCTGTCGCCAGATCGAAAGCAGGGGCGGCGGCGTTTTCAGTGATGTCGGTCACAGCTCTCTCCTCAAACCGGCCGCACCAGCACCAGCTTCTTCTTGCCAGCGCCCAGCTTCAGCACGCCGTCAGCGTTGAGATCGGCTTCTTCGATCAGGCGGGCGCCGTCGTTGACGACCTCGTCGTTCAGGCGAAGGCCGCCGCCCTGGGCCAGACGGCGCGCCTCGCCGTTGGAGCCGCTGAGGCCCGCCTTGGTCGTGACGGCGGCGATCATGGCGCCGATGACCTCGTCACGCGGTAGTTCGACGGTCGGCAGGTCGGCCGACAACTGGCCTTTCTCGAAGGCGGCCTCGGCGGCGGCGCGGGCGGCCTGAGCGGCTTCCGAGCCGTGCAGCATGGAGGTGGCGGCGTCGGCCAGGGCCTTCTTCGCCTCGTTGATGCCGGCGCCTTCCATGGCTTCATAGAGGGCGATCTGGTCCAGCGGCAGGTCGGTGAACAGGCGCATGAAACGCCCAACGTCCGCGTCCTCGGCGTTGCGCCAGAACTGCCAGTAGTCGTAGGGGCTCAGTTGGTCGGCGTTCAGCCAGACCGCGCCCTGGGCCGTCTTGCCCATCTTGCCGCCGGACGCCGTGGTCAGCAGCGGCGTGGTCAGGCCGAAGGCGGCCTTGTGATCCACGCGACGCACCAGGTCGACGCCCGAGGTGATGTTGCCCCACTGGTCGGAGCCGCCCATCTGCAGCGTCACGCCCAGCGCGCGGTTCAGCTCCAGGAAGTCCACCGACTGCATCAGCATGTAGTTGAACTCGAGGAAGGTCATCGGCTGCTCGCGCTCGAGGCGCAGCTTGACCGAGTCGAAGCTCAGCATCCGGTTGACGGTGAAGTGCGTGCCGAAGTCGCGCAGGAACTGGATGTAGCCGAACTTCGACAGCCACTCGTCATTGTTGACCATGACCGCGTCGGTCGGGCCGTCGCCGAAGGTCAGGAAGCGGGCGAAGACCTTCTGGATGCCGTCGATGTTGGCCTGGATCGTCTCGTCGGTCAGTTGCGGGCGCGAGGCGTCCTTGCCGGTCGGGTCGCCGACCTTGGTCGTGCCGCCGCCCATCAGGACGATCGGCTTGTGACCGGCCTGCTGCAGGCGACGCAGCATCATGATCTGGATCAGACTGCCGACGTGCAGGCTCGGCGCCGTGGCGTCGAAGCCGATGTAGGCCGTCACGATCCCGCTCGAGGCGGCCTCGTCCAGCTCCACCGGGTGGGTCACCTGGTGGATGTAGCCGCGCGATTGCAGGGTCTTGAGGAAGTCGGACTTGAAGGCTTGGTCGGTCATGGACGGCTCCGTAGCAGGGATGCCGGCGGCCGTCTTCCTTTCGGGAAGTCGCGCCGCCAGCGAAGGCGGCACGAGATCGCGGCCGCTCGCTAGCTCAGCGAACGGTAATACAGGCCGGAAATGGCGCGGACGGCGATCATGGGCGCTAGCTACGTCGCGCCTGACGTGGCAGTCAACCCGCCATGACGACCTCCCCGAAAAAGACCCTGCGCGTGCTCGGCTTCATGACCGGCACCTCGCTCGACGCCGTGGACATGGCGGTGATCGAGACGGACGGCCACGACATCCTGTCCTTCGGCCCCGCCGGCGAGATGAAGCTGGACAGCGAGACCCGCGCCATAATCGAGGACGCCATCGACGACGCCTTCGACTGGGAGCGCGGCGAGGAGGAGCCGGACAGCTTCGAGGACGCCCGCATGGCCGTGGCCGACGCCCACCTGGCCGCGGCCCTGGGCTTCATGGCGGTGAACGGGGTGAAGTCCAGCGGGCTGGATCTGATCGGCGTCCACGGCCAGACCGTGCTGCACGAGGCGCCGACGCCCGAACGGCCCGGCCGCACGGTGCAGTTGATCGACGCCGTCAGCGTGGCCGAAGGCCTGGGCGTGCCGGTCGCCTATGATTTCCGCAGCGCGGACGTGGCGGCGGGCGGGCACGGCGCGCCTCTTGCGCCTGTTTACCACGCGGCCCTGGTCCGCAAGGCGGGGATGGAGGGGCCGGTTGCGGTGCTGAACCTGGGCGGGGTCGGCAACATCACCCTGATCCGCGCCGACGGCGAGCTAGAGGCGTTCGACACCGGCCCGGCCAACGGCATGGTCGATCTGCTGGTCCAGTCGCGCATGAAGAATCGGATGGACGAGGGCGGCCGTCTGGCGGCGGCGGGAACGGTCGATCAGGCCGTGCTGGAGGCCTATCTGGCTCACCCCTACTTCGCCGCTACCGGGCCGAAGTCGCTGGACCGTTTCGACTTCTCGCTTGACCCGGTTGCAAGCCTGTCGCTGGAAGACGCCGCCGCCACCCTGACCGCCTTCGCGGCCCAGGCCGTGGCCCTGGGCGTGGCCCGGTGTTCGGAACAGCCCAGGGAGATCGTCGTCTGCGGGGGCGGCCGTCACAACCCGGTGCTTCTGGCGGCTATTCGGGAGCGCGTCGGCGTCCCCGTGGCCACCGCCGAGGACAAGGGCTGGCGCGGCGACTCCATCGAGGCCGAAGCCTTCGCCTTCCTGGCCGCGCGCTGTCGCCTGGGGCTGCCGATCAGCTTCCCCGGCACCACGGGTGTCGCAGCGCCGATGACCGGCGGTCGGATTGTCGAGCCGGGAGCGGAATAGATGGCGGGGTCATCGCGTTTCTGGGGCGTCGCCAGCGGTCTGGCGGCCGGCGCCCTATGGGGACTGGTCTTTCTTGCGCCGAAGGCCGTGCCCGAGGCCTCGCCTCTGTTGCTGACGGCGGGGCGCTATCTCGCCTATGGCCTGATCGCGGTCATGCTGATCGCCCCACGTTGGCGGAAAGTGACCGCTGCGCTCACGCCCAAGGCGTGGCGGGCCTTGGTTTGGCTGAGCCTCACGGGGAACGTCGTGTATTTCGCCTTCCTCGTGGTCGGCGTTCATTACGCCGGCGTCCCGGCCTCGGCCCTGATCGTCGGCATGGTGCCTGTGGTGGTGGCCCTGTGGGGGCTAAGGGACAAGGACTCGCCGCCGCTGTCGCGCGTCGCTCCACCCATCGCCGTGGCGGCCCTGGCCGTGGGCCTGATTGGTTGGGAGTCGCTCAGTCAAGGCGGCGGCGCAGCGGCGCAGAGCGGCGCGGCGACGCTGATCGGCCTAGCCTGCGCCCTGGCGGCCCTGCTGTCCTGGACCGCCTTCGCGGTTGGCAACAGCCGCTGGATGGGGCGCTTGCCTGATGTCACCCCGCATGAGTGGTCGTCGCTGACGGGCGTGGTGACCGGCGCGCTGGCGCTGGTGCTCGTCATCCCTTCTCTGTTCATGCTGGACGGCATGACGGATGACGCCTGGCTGCGCCTCATCGGCGTCAGCCTGGGCGTGGCGATCTTCGCCTCCGTCATCGGCAACGCCTTCTGGAACCAAGCCAGCCGCCTGCTGCCCCTGACTATGCTGGGCCAGATGATCGTTTCCGAGACGCTATTCGCCTTCATCTACGGCTTCATCTGGGAACAGCGGGGGCCGACCGTGATCGAAATCGTCGCCATGATCCTGATGATCGTCAGCGTCGTCTGGTGCGTCCGCGCCCATCGACCCGCAGCCTTGGCCGCTGCTGAGGGCGATCACTAGCAACGCGCTCTGTCCTCAGGCGTTGGGGGAGGGCGGACCGGGCCCCTCTGGCGACCCCTGATCGCGATGTCGGCCGCGTCGTGTGAAACGACCCGCGAAGGCGTCGATGGAACTGGTGCTGTTGGAGTGGTTGGGCAAGCCCGTCTGGATGTGGGCGGGCTTTCTCACGGTCGTCGTCGCCCTGCTGGCGCTGGACCTCGGGCTGTTCAATCGCAATGATCACGAGATCGGCGTGCGAGAAAGCCTGGGGCTGTCGGCCTTCTACATCGCCGTCGCCTTCGCTTTCGGCGCCTGGATGTGGTCGCGGCTGGGGGCTGACAGCGCCATCGACTATCTGACCGCCTATGCCGTCGAGAAAAGTCTGGCGATGGACAACGTCTTCGTGATCGCCCTGATCTTCAGCGCCTTTTCTGTGCCGCGCCTCTATCAGCACCGGGTGCTGTTCTGGGGCGTGCTCGGGGTCATCGTGCTGAGGGCGATCATGATCGGCGGCGGAGCGGTGCTGGTCGCTCGCTATCACTGGGTGCTGTACCTGTTCGCCGGCTTCCTGATCATCACGGGCGTGCGGATGTTCTTCGCTCGCGGCGTGGAGACAGACATCGAGGACAATCGAGTGCTCAAGTGGTGTCGGCGACGAATGCGGGTGACGCCAGGCCTGCACGGCCACGCCTTCTTTGTTCGCGCGCCCAACCGATCAGGCCAGCTGGCGCTGCACGCCACCCCCTTATTCCTGGCGCTGGTGACGATCGAGTTCGCGGACGTCATCTTCGCCGTAGACTCTGTCCCGGCGGTCTTCGCCATCACAACGGACGCCTATGTCGTCTATACGTCCAACATCTTCGCCATTCTGGGGCTGAGGGCGCTCTATTTCGCCCTGGCGGCGGTGATCCACCGCTTCGCCTATCTGAAACAGGCGCTGGCCGTGCTGCTGGTCTTCATCGGCGCCAAGGTGTTCGCCGCGCCCTTGCTGGGACTGGAGAAGATTCCGCCGGTCTTCTCTCTTTCCGTCACGGCGGCGATTCTGATCGCGGGCGTGGTTTGGTCGCTGTGGCGGACCCGCGCGGAGGCCGAGCCTCCGCGCTGATCCGAAGGATGTCAGGCCGGCTTTTCTTCCAGTCGTTTGTCGAGGTAGGCGCCGACGCGACGCTCGACCGCGTCGATGTGGTCCTGCCAGAAGTGGGTCGCGCCTTCTTCGAGTTCGTAGTCGATGACGATGCCCTTCTGCGTCCGCAGCTTGTTCACCACGCGCTCGACATCGGCGGGCGGCACGACGGTGTCGGCCGTGCCGTGCAGGAACAGGCCCGAGGCCGGGCAGGGGGCCAGGAAGCTGAAATCATAGATGTTCGACGGCGGCGACACGGAGATGAAGCCGTCGGTCTCGGGGCGACGCATCAGCAGTTGCATCCCGATATAGGCGCCGAACTGATAGCCGGCGACCCAGGTCTGGGTGGCGGCGGGGTTGTTGGCCTGCAGCCAGTCCAGCGCCGTCGCGGCATCGGCCAGTTCGCCGATGCCGCTGTCGAACTCGCCCTGCGACTTGCCCACGCCGCGGCTGTTGTAGCGCAAGGTGGCGAAGCCGCGCTGGACGAACAACTGGTGCATCGTCAGGGCGACGGGGTTGTTCATGTGCCCGCCCGCCTTGGGATGGGGGTGCAGGATCAGGGCGATCGGCGCGTCGGGACGCTTGCCAGGAGAGTAGCGGCCTTCGATGCGGCCGGAGGCGCCAGGCAGGATAACTTCAGGCATGGATGGCGGTCCCTACGATCAACAGTGGTTTCGCGAGCGGATAATACTTGACCACTCAGGTAGGACTTTCTAAGTCCCCCTGCGCGATGCGCTCGCCAGCAAGGCCGGGGGTCTTAGCACAGCGAGCCTGAAAAGCGGTAGAATTTTGAGGTACTGGGATGCGTCTGTCGACCAAGGGACGTTACGCCGTCATGGCGATGGCCGATCTGGCGAAGAACGGCAGCGATCGGGCTGTCTCCCTGGCTGAAATCGCGGCCCGTCAGGAGATTTCGCTCAGCTACCTGGAGCAGCTGTTTGCGCGGCTGCGCAAAGGCGGTCTGGTGAAGAGTGTGCGCGGGCCCGGCGGCGGCTATCGCTTGGCTAGGACAGCGGGCGAGATGGTGGTGGCCGACATCGTCCTCGCGGTCGACGAGCCGATCCGCGCGACCCGCTGCGCCGCTCATGGCACGCCGCGCGGCTGTATGAACGGCGGCGCGCGCTGCATCACCCACGATCTGTGGGAAGATCTAGGGGCGGAAATCCATCGCTATCTGTCGGGCGTCAGCCTCGCCGACGTGGTGGAGAAGCGGACGGGCCGGGCGCGTGTCGGCGCGGGCTCGATGGAGGCCGCCGCATGAGCGTCTACCTGGATTACAACGCCTCGGGCCTCGTTCGCCCCGAAGTTCAGGAAATCATGGCGAAGGCCTTGGCCGACAACGGAAATCCTTCTGCCGTGCACGCCGCCGGGCGTCGCGCCCGTGCACGGGTTGAGACGGCGCGGGCGCAAGTGGCCGATCTGGTGGGCTCCGATCCGACGGCGATCATCTTCTCTTCGGGCGGCACTGAGTCCAACGCACAGGCGATCCACAGCGCCCTGGCGGCCGGCTGCGAGCGACTGATCGTCGGGGCGACCGAGCACCCCTGCGTGGCCGAAGCCGCCGCCGTCAGCGGCGTTCCGGTCGAGGTGCTGCCGGTGGATGCGAACGGCGTCGTCGACCTGCACTGGCTGTCCGAGGCGCTGGCTCGTCCGGGCCGCGCGGTCGTCGCCATCCACCACGCCAACAATGAAAGCGGCGTGATCCAGCCGATCGCCGAGGCGGCGAAGCTGGTCCATGCGGCGGGCGGCTGGCTGCACGTCGACGCCATTCAATCGGCCGGCAAGATTTCGGTGACGATGAAGGCGGTGGGCGCTGACAGTCTGACACTCTCGGCGCACAAGCTTGGCGGGCCGCAGGGCGTGGGTGCGCTGGTGCTCAAGGACGGCGTATCGGCCGTCCGCATCCTGCACGGCGCCGGTCAGGAGCGCGGCCTGCGCGCTGGAACTGAGAATGTGCCGGGCATAGCCGGCTTCGGCGTCGCGGCTGACTGCGCGGCGCGCGATCTGGACGCCGCCATGGCGCACGTCGCCTGGCGCGATGCGGCTGAAGCCAAGGTCAAGGCGGCGGGCGCGACGATCATCGGCGGCGCGGTCGAGCGTCTGCCCAACACCCTGTTCATGGCGGTTGAGGGCTGGGACAGCCCGCAACAGCTGATCACCCTCGATCTGGTCGGCGTCATGGTCTCGGCCGGTTCGGCCTGTTCGTCGGGCAAGGTCAAGCCGTCCAAGGCGATCAGCGCCATGGGCCTGCATCATCTGGCGACCGGCGGCGTGCGCGTCTCTGGCGGCTGGGGCACGACCGAGGCCGACTGGTCCCGCTTCGCCGACGCCTGGGTTGCGGCCTGGGACAAGCATAAGGCGCGCCTGCAAGAGCGCGTGAAGGAAGTCGCGTAAACTATGGCTATCGTACAGGAAACAATCGATACGGTCGCGGAGCTGGAGCGGTACAAATACGGCTTCACCACTGACGTCGAGCAGGAGTTCGCGCCCAAGGGTCTGAACCCCGACATCATCCGCTTCATCTCCGACAAGAAGGGTGAACCGGAGTGGATGCTGGAATGGCGCCTCGCCGCCTATGAGCGCTGGCTGGCGATGGAAGAGCCGACCTGGTCGGCGGTGAAGTACGAGCCCGTCGACTATCAGGACCTCTACTACTACGCCGCGCCGGTGAAGAAGGAGGGGCCCAAGTCGCTGGACGAGGTCGATCCCGAACTTCTGGCCGTCTATGCCAAGCTGGGCATCCCGCTGAAGGAGCAGGAGGTCCTGGCCGGCGTCCAGGGCGCGCCCAAGGTGGCCGTCGACGCCGTGTTCGACAGCGTCTCGGTCGTCACCACCTTCAAGGAGGAGTTGGCCAAGCACGGCGTGATTTTCATGCCGATTTCCGAGGCCTTGCGCGAATATCCTGATCTGGTGCGTCAGTACCTCGGCACCGTCGTGCCGGTCAGCGACAACTATTTCGCGGCCCTGAACAGCGCGGTCTTTTCCGACGGCTCCTTCGTCTACATCCCGCCGGGCGTGCGCTGCCCGATGGAGCTGTCGACCTATTTCCGCATCAACGCCAGCCAGACGGGCCAGTTCGAGCGCACCCTGATCATCGCCGACAAGGGGTCCTACGTCTCCTATCTGGAAGGCTGCACAGCGCCGATGCGCGATGAAAACCAGCTGCACGCGGCGGTCGTGGAGATCATCGCCCTGGACGACGCCGAGGTGAAATACTCGACCGTCCAGAACTGGTACCCCGGCGACGCCGAGGGCAAGGGCGGCATCTACAACTTCGTGACCAAGCGCGCCGACTGTCGCGGCGACCGCTCGAAAGTCAGCTGGACCCAGGTCGAGACCGGCTCGGCCGTCACCTGGAAATACCCGTCCTGCATCCTCAAGGGCGAGGAAAGCTCGGGTGAGTTCTATTCCATCGCCATCACCAATGGCCATCAGCAGGCCGACACCGGCACCAAGATGCTGCACCTGGGCAAGAACAGCCGCAGCCGGATCATCGCCAAGACGGTCTCGGCCGGTAAGTCGGATTCGACCTATCGCGGCCTGGTGTCGATCCATCCCAAGGCGACGGGCGTGCGCAACTTCACCCAGTGCGACAGCCTGCTGATCGGCAAGGAGTGCGGCGCGCACACCATCCCCTACATCGAGGTCCGCAACGGCTCGGCCCAGCTTGAGCACGAGGCGACCACCACCCGCCTGTCCGAAGCCCAGCTCTTCTACGCCCAGCAGCGCGGCCTGTCGGAAGAAGAAGCGGTGGCCCTGTTGGTCAACGGTTTCGTCCGAGACGTCCTGCAGGAACTGCCGATGGAGTTCGCCGTCGAAGCCCAGAAGCTGGTGGCGATCAGCCTCGAAGGCTCGGTCGGCTGAGTGAGTTGAAGAAGAAAAACAATGCTTAAGATCAATAATCTCCACGTCTCTGTCGCCGACAAGCCGATCCTCAAGGGTCTGACGCTCGACGTGCCTGCGGGCGAAGTTCACGCGGTCATGGGGCCGAACGGGGCGGGCAAGTCGACGCTGGGCTACAGCCTGTCCGGTCGCCCGGGCTATGAGGTGACGGACGGTTCCGCCTCGTGGAACGGCATCGATCTGCTGGATATCGAACCGGCCGAGCGTGCGGCGGCGGGCCTGTTCCTGTCGTTCCAGTATCCGATCGAGATTCCCGGCGTGCCGGCCATGACCTTCATCCGCACGGCCCTGAACGCCCAGAAGCGCGCGCGCGGCGAGGATGAAGTTTCGGCCCCGGCCTTCCTGAAGTTGGTCAAGGCGGCGTCGCAGTCGCTGAAGATGGACTTCGACATGCTCAAACGTCCTTTGAACGTCGGCTTCTCCGGCGGTGAGAAGAAGCGGATGGAGATCCTGCAGATGGCCCTGCTGGAGCCGTCGTTGCTGATCCTGGACGAGACGGACTCCGGCCTCGACATCGACGCCCTGCGCATCGTCGCCGACGGCGTGAACGCCATGCGCAGCCCGGAGCGGTCGATGCTGGTGATCACCCACTATCAGCGCCTGCTGGACTACATCAAACCGGACCGCGTGCACGTTCTGGCGGGCGGCCGCATCGTCGCCTCGGGCGGGCCTGAGTTGGCGCATGAACTGGAGGCGGAAGGCTACGACAAGTTCCTGCCGGAGGCGGCATGAAGGCGCTCGCCCGGCTGGACCTGACCGACGCCGCGACCTTTCCCTCGCGGCGGGTCGAGGAATGGAAATACAGTGACCTAAAGCGCTTTCTTCGTGAAGCGCCCGAACTGTCTGGCACGGCCGTCGTCGGCGCGCCGGGGCCGTTCTATGATCTGGGCGGCGACGCCATCGTCTTCGCCAACGGCCGCCCGGTCGGGGTGAAGGACTACATCGCCTCGGGCGATCAGACGCTGCGCCTGCGCTTCATCTCGGATGCGACGGGCACCGGTCATACGGCGTCGGCGCGCATCGTCGCCCGCCCCGGCGCGCGCCTGCTGCTGCTGGAGACGCACGAGGGCAAGGGCTCGGCCTATGTCGCCCACAACAAGGTCGAGATCGACGTCGCCTCCGATGCCGAGGTGACGCGCATAGTCCTGACCGACGAACCGGACGATGCCATTTCTGTGGCCGAGGCCGAGGTCAAGCTGGAGGCCGGCGGCCGGTATCGCCAGATCATCGTCGCCACCGGCGCAAAGCTGCAACGTCTTGAGACCCGCCTGCGTCACGAAGCCGAAGGCGCCGATGCGCGCGTCGACGGAATCTATTTGCTCGGCGGCTCGCGTCACGCCGACCTGACCTCCGTCATCGACCACGTCGGGCCCAACGGCACGACCAGCCAGTTGATCAAGGGCGTCGTCCGCGACGAGGCGCGCGGCGTCTTCCAGGGAAAGATTCTGGTTCAGAAGGGCGCCGACGACACCGACGCCCGCATGGGGCACCACGGCCTGATCACGTCCGAGCGCGGCGAGATCGACGTGAAGCCCGAGCTGATCATCTACGCCGACGAGGTGCAGTGCGCCCACGGCGCCACCGTGGGGACGCTGGACGAAAGCGCCCTGTTCTACATGCAGCAGCGCGGCATTTCGGCGGATGAAGCCCGCGCCCTGCTGACCCAGGCTTTCCTGATCGAGGTCGTCGACCGCATCGAGCATGAAGGCGCCAGAGAGGTGGTGCGGGAATGGCTGACGGCTCGCCTGTGACTCATGCGCCTGTGATGGGGTTCGACCCCTATGCCGCCCGCGCGCAATTCCCGATTCTGTCGCGTCAGGTGAACGGCAAGCCGCTGGTCTATCTGGACAGCGCCGCATCGGCCCAGAAGCCGCGCGCGGTGATCGACGCCATGGTCGCGTCGATGGAAGGCAGCTACGCCAACGTCCACCGGGGCCTGCACACCCTGTCGAACGAGGCGACCGAGGCCTATGAGCGCGCGCGCGAGATCGTCGCCCGCTTCCTGAACGCCCCGTCGCCCGAGACCATCGTCTGGACCAAGGGCGGGACCGAGGCGATCAACCTGGTCGCCAATGGCGTCGGCCTGTCGATCCAGCCGGGCGACGAGATCATCGTCACCGAGATGGAGCACCACTCCAACATCGTGCCGTGGCACCTCCTGCGCGAACGGCGCGGGGCGGTGCTGAAATGGGCGCCGGTCAAGGACGACGGCTCGCTGGACATGGAGGCCTTCCCCGCCCTGCTGGGGCCGAAGACGAAGCTGGTCGCCGTCACCCACATGTCCAACGTGCTGGGCACCATCAACCCGGTCGCCGAGATCACCGGCTTGGCCCATGCGGCCGGGGCGCGGGTGCTGATCGACGGCTGCCAGGGCGCGGTTCACGCGGCGCCGGATGTTCAGGCCATCGGCTGCGACTACTACGTGCTGACCGGCCACAAGCTGTTCGGTCCCACCGGCATCGGCGTCCTGTACGGCACGGCCGAGGCGCTGGAGGCCCTGCCGCCGTATCAGGGCGGCGGCGAGATGATCGAAATGGTCGAGAAGGAGCGGGTGACCTACGCCAAACCCCCGCATCGCTTCGAGGCCGGGACGCCGCCGATCGTTGAGGCCATTGGTCTGGGTGCGGCGTTGGAATGGCTGTCGCAGTATGATCCGGCCGCCGTTCAGGCGCACGAAAAGGCTCTGTATCGCCACGCCGTCGAGCGTTTGGCCGACCATGAGTGGTTGCGCATCCTGGGCCAGGCGGAAGGGAAGGGCGCTTTGCTGACCTTCGCCGTCGAGGGCGCCCACGCCCATGACGTGGCCCAGATCATGGACCGCTACGGCGTCGCCGTGCGGGCCGGACTGCACTGCGCCGAGCCGCTGGCGAAAAGACTGGGCGTGAGCGCAAGCACGCGCGCCTCCTTCGCCCTATATAACACCATGGAGGATACAGACGCCTTCGTGGACGCGCTGATCAAGGCGCGCAACTTCTTCGTGTGACGAGTATGGACGCCAAGACCGACAACGCGATCAGCGACAGCGACGCCTTCGCCGCCAGCTGGGACGAGCCTCAGAAGAGCGCCCTGTCTCAAGCCGAGCTGGACAAGCTGACGGACGACCTGATCGAGGCGCTGAAGACGGTGTACGATCCGGAAATCCCGGTCGACATCTATGAGCTGGGCCTGATCTACAAGGTCGACGTCTCCGACGACCGCGACGTGCTGGTCGAAATGACGCTGACGGCGCCGGGCTGCCCGGTGGCCGGCGAAATGCCCGGCTGGGTCGAGGACGCGGTGAAAAAGGTCGACGGCGTTCGCAGCGCCAAGGCCAATCTGGTGTTCGATCCGCCGTGGGATGCTTCCAAGATGAGCGACGAGGCCAAACTGGCCCTGAACATGTTCTGAGGAGGCCCTGATGACCGAGCTTCAGACCACGACCCGGCCCCGACGCCCCCGACCCAAGGCGGTGACCCTGACGGACGCCGCCGCCGCGCGCGTGCGCGAAATCATGGCCAACGCCGAGAAGGACTATGTGGCCTTGCGCGTCGGGGTGAAGAACGGCGGCTGCGCCGGGCAGGAATACACCTTCGCCTACGCCGAGGAGATTCAGCCCTTGGACGAAGTGGTCGAGGACAAGGGCGTGACCATCCTGATCGACCCGAAGGCCGTGCTGTTCCTGATCGGCAGCGAGATCGATTACGAGACGACCAAGCTGTCGTCCAAATTCGTCTTCCGCAATCCGAACGAGACCGACGCCTGCGGCTGCGGCGAGAGCGTCACCATCATTCCCGCCGCCGCCCTGGACGCCGACTGACATGATCCGACTGGAGCGTGTGACCCGGCGCTATCGCAGCGCGGCGGGCGACCGCACGGCGCTGGACGCCGTCGATCTTCATGTCGCGCGCGGCGAGGTGTTCGGAGTGGTGGGCCGTTCGGGGGCGGGCAAGTCCACCCTGATCCGCGCCATCAACCGACTGGAGACGCCCGATGCGGGCAAGGTCTTCGTCGACGGGCGGGAGATCACCGCCCTGAGCCCCGCCGAGCTGCGCGCGGCACGGCGCGGCATCGGCATGATCTTCCAGCACTTCAACCTGCTGAACGCCAAGACGATCGAGGAGAACGTCGCCTTCCCCTTGAGACTGGAAGGGCGGCCCGAGGCCGAGGTGAAGGCGCGCACGGCCGAACTGCTGGCGCAACTTGGCCTGGCCGACCACGCGAAGAAGCATCCGGCCCAGTTGTCGGGCGGCCAGAAGCAGCGCGTCGGCATCGCCCGCGCCCTGGCCTGCGGCCCCAGCGTCCTACTGTGCGACGAGGCGACGAGCGCCCTGGACCCGGAGACGACCGAGGACATCCTGACCCTGCTGGATGGGCTGAACCGGGATCTTGGTCTGACCATCGTCCTGATCACTCACGAGATGGAGGTCGTGCGCCGCGTCTGCGACCGGGTGGCGGTGCTGAAGGACGGCAAGATCGTGGAGCAGGGCGCGACGGCCGACGTCTTCCTGCACCCGCAACACGCTGTGACCCGCGCCATGCTGGCCGAGGGCGAGGAGGCGGTCGACGCCTCGGTCGCGCCGGCCGGGGCGCGCATGGCCCGCCTGACTTTCCGGGGTGCTGCGACCTACGACCCCGAGCTGAGCCGCGTGGCGCGCACGGCGGGCGTGGACTATTCGATCCTGTCGGGCCGCATCAGTCGCATCCGGGGCGAGCCCTACGGCCAGATGACAGTGGCGTTCACCGGCGGCGACGCCGAGGCGGCTCTGGCGCAACTGGCCGCGCGCGGCGTCGTGGTGGAGACGGTCTGATGTTCGCCAATGTGGATTGGGCCGATATCGGCAAGGCGACGGTCGACACCCTGCTGATGCTGGGCGGATCGATGGCTCTGACCGTGATCCTGGGCGTCCCGCTGGGCGTGCTGCTGTATCTGTCGGGCAAGGGGCGGCTGGCGGACAATCCGGTGCTGAACGCTGTCCTGTCCTTCGTGGTCAATGTGCTGCGCTCGGTGCCCTTCATCATCCTGCTGATCGTCATGCTGCCGCTGACGGTACTGCTGGTCGGCACGTCCCTGGGCGTTGCGGGGGCCATTCCTCCGCTGGTCGTCGGGGCCGCGCCCTTCTATGCGCGCCTGGTCGAGACGGCCCTGCGTGAGGTGGACAAGGGCGTCGTCGAGGCGACACAGGCCATGGGCGGTTCGACCTTCCAGATCGTGACGCGCGCCCTGCTGCCCGAGGCCATGCCGGGCATCATCGCCGGCGCGACCGTCACCGCCATCGCCCTGGTCAGCTATACGGCCATGGCGGGCGTGGTGGGGGCGGGCGGTCTGGGCGACCTGGCCATCCGCTTCGGTTATCAGCGCTTCCAGACCGACGTCATGGTGGTGACCGTAGTTCTGCTGCTGATCCTCGTACAAATTCTGCAGATGATCGGCGACCGTCTGGTCGCTAAGGTCTCGCACCGCTGATTTTATCGAAAGCCCGCTGCATGATCCGCCGTTCGCTACTGCTGTCCGCCGTTGCTGTTCTGACGCTTGCCGCCTGCGGCCAGGGCGCGGACAAGAAGGCAGGGGCTGAGGGCGCCCCCCTGCTGGTCGGCGCCACCGCCGTGCCGCACGCTGAAATCCTGGAGCAGGTGAAGCCGATCCTGGCCGCCGAGGGCGTGCCGATCGAGATCAAGGTCTTCAACGACTACGTTCAGCCGAACGTGCAACTGGCTGAAAAACGGCTGGATGTGAACTATTTCCAGACGAAGCCCTATCTCGACGAGTTCAACGCGGCGCGGGGAACGAGCCTAGTCACCGTCGCAGGCGTCCACGTTGAACCGCTGGGTCTCTATTCGCGCAAACACAAGGCGCTGACGGGCCTGCCCAACGGCGCTCAGGTCGTCTTGCCCAACGACGCCTCCAACACCGGCCGCGCCTTGCTGCTGCTGCAGGCGGCGGGCCTGATCACCCTGAAGGATCCGCAGAACCCGCTCCAGACGGTGCGCGACATCGCCACCAATCCGAAGGGTCTGAAGTTCCAGGAGGTGGAAGCCGCCACCATCCCGCGCATCCTGCCCCAGGTGGACGGCGCGGTGATCAACACCAACTACGCGCTCGACGCCGGGCTCAAGCCCAAGACCGACGCGCTGCAACTGGAAGGGGCCGACAGCCCCTATGTGAATTACCTGGTCGCGCGCCCGGACAACCAGAATGACCCGCGCATCCAGGCCCTGGCCAAGGCCCTGCGCGGCCAGGCGATCAAGGACTTCATCGCCTCCAAATACGAAGGCGCGGTAATCCCGGCGGCCTAGGCCGCGGCGCTGACCGCCTTGGCTGCCGCGGCGGCCGTGGCGGATTCTTCCTTGGATTCGACCAGCACGGCGGGCGTGACCGGCTGTCCCGTCGCTTCGGCGATCAGTTCGGCCGTCTTGCCTTCCACGGCGGCTTCCAGCCGTTCCAGAAACTCAGCCTTGGGCAAACCAGTCGGAATGGGTTCAAGGAATTCCAGCGTCGCCGTGCCGGCATTCTTGCGGAACTCCTCCAGCGGCCAGAACAGGCCCAGATTGGTCGCCAGCGGCACGACCGGCATGTCGAAGTCGCGATACATGTGCCAGACGCCCGAGCGGTAACGGAACTTCTCGCCGACCCGGGCCAGATGGCCTTCTGGATAGATCAGGATCTTGCGGCCCTCGCGATTGGCGTCGGCGGCGCGCTCCTTCAGGGCGGCGCGGGCGGCGTGGCCGCCGCAGTTGTTGACGACGATGGCGCCCAGCTTTTTCAGCACCGTTCCCAGCAGGGGGAACTTCTCGAGGTGGTCGCCGGTGACGAAGGCCACATCGTCGAACTGATCATAGGTGGCGAAACCGTCGCCCCAACTCTGATGTTTCGAGGCGATGATGAAGGCGCCTTCCGGCAGGCGCTCCTTGCCGCGAGTCGCGATGCGGATGCCCGCGAACAGGCTCATGGCCTGCACCATGCGCCGGACATAACGACGGATAATCCAGCTGGTGGCCTTTCGGCCCGGCGCCAAGGCCGCAAAGGCCGCAGCCAGCCCGTAGGTGATGGAAAGCGCCCAATAGGCGATGTTGAACAGCAGGCTTCGCATCAGGCGACTATGGCAGTCTGCATTTCATAGGCGAGCTTAAAGTGAAGCCTCAGGCTGCGTTGGACACGGCCTCGGCGGCGGCGGTGACCTTGTTGCGCCCGCTGCGCTTGGACGCGTAGAGCGCTTCGTCCGCCCGTGCCAGCAACTGCCCAGCGCTTTCCCCCGCGCGGCGCACGCCGAAGCCGACCGAGATGGTGACGGCGCCGAGATCGTCGTTGGTCGAGCGGCGCCGCAGCGCGCGGGAGCCGATTTCCACGCGGACGGAGTTCAGCGCCGCCTCGATTGCGCCTGCGGTCTCACCGGGGAAGATCACGGCGAATTCCTCGCCGCCATAGCGGGCGGCGATCCGCGGCGCGCGCGCCACGCGTCCCAGGACGCTGCCTACATAGCGCAACACCTGATCCCCCGTCTGGTGGCCCCAGGTGTCGTTGAAGCGCTTGAAATGGTCGATGTCGATGATCGCCAGGCCCAGCGAGCCGCCCGCGTTTTCAGATTCATCGCACAGCCGCAGCAGATGTTCGTCGAACGCCTTCCGATTGGCCAGGTTGGTCAGGGCATCCGTCATCGCGTCGCGACGGACCTGCTCCATATGGTCACGCAGCTTGGTGACTTCGCGGTTCGAGGACTCCAGGCGGCGTTCCAGCGCGGCGGTATGGCGCCGGATGCGGCGCGTTGCATGGGCCAGCGAAGCCACCAGGTCGCCAAGATTTCCGGCCTCGCCCGGGTTGGCCATGCGATCCGCGGCCTCGGCCAGGGTGTTGCCATAGGTGACCTGACTCTCGCGCGCCTTGTCGATGGCGCCGGCCACCGCCGCGAGCTCGCGATTCAACACGGCGCCGGCGTCGCGGATCTCTTCGGACAGCCGCCCGCGCGGCAGGAATTCGGCCGCGAGCATCTCAGCGGTTGAGTCGGTAAAGGGTGCACCCGAAGCCAGGAGACGCGAAATTTCCTGCCCCAGGTTTCCTTCCGGATCGCCCAGATAGTGGAGCCACAGTTCGAAGTTTAGCGGCGTCGGCCATACGGAGGCTGCCTGCATGGCGTCCACGGCGCGATGCGCCAGGGTATAGGCTTCCGGACTCCGGACCGTCGTTTCCACCTGGATGGTCATGCCTGAACTGCCCCTACGCTATGTCCCCCGGAAAGCTATACCGGTCTTCCGTAACGCAGGGTTAAGTTGGCAAACCAGCCTTATCCCGCAAGAACCACCGGCCGACGCAGGAAGGCCGGGACCTCATCGCCGAAAGGATTTCCGGCCAAGGTCGACGGCTGGCCATCGTCGCCTGCGTTGGGCTTCTTGGCCGCTTTCTCAGCGGTCTTCGGGCTAGTCTTTTGCTCGGGCGCCGGCGGCGTGGGGCTTTGGGCCCTCTTGCGGCTGCGTGACCGTTGAGCCGGCGCTTCCGCCTCGGGGGCGGGCATGGGGGCCTGTTCGACGAGGACTTCGGCCTCGACGGGCGCAGGCTCAACCGATCGACGCGAGCGGCTGCCGCGTTCGCTCCGTTCGCCGCGCCCACGGCCACGAGCCGAACGGCTGTCGTCGCGGGGGCGGTCCTGGATGGAGGCGAAGTCGATACCGTCCAGCGGCAGTTCAACCGGCTCCTTCTTGATCAGCTTCAGCACCTTGTCCAACGACTTGTCGTCGGACGGCGTCACGATCATGAAAGCCTCGCCCAGTCGCCCGGCGCGGCCGGTGCGCCCGATGCGGTGGACGTAGTCGTCGGCGTGGTGCGGCACGTCATAGTTGAAGACGTGGCTGACGGCCGGGATGTCCAGGCCGCGGGCCGCGACGTCCGATGCGACCAGCAGCTTCAGCGCGCCGCTGCGGAAATCGGCCAGCGTCTTCATCCGCAGCGACTGGTCCAGGTCGCCGTGGATCGGCGCGGCGTCGAAGCCGTGCACCTGCAGCGACTTGGCGACGATGTCGACTTCCGACTTGCGGTTGCAGAAGACGATGCCGTTCTGCACGTCGCCCCGCTCGACCAGGGCGCGCAGCGCGGTGCGCTTGGCCTTGGGGTCCGAGGTCGGCAGGCGGGTGATGTGCTGGGTGATGGTGTCGGCGGTCGTGGCCGGGCGCGACGCCTCGATCCGCGTCGGATCCTTGAGGAACTGCTGCGTCAGGCGCGTGATCTCCGGCGGCATGGTGGCCGAGAAGAACAGGGTCTGACGACGCGGCGGCGTCAGCTTGAAGATGCGCTCGATGTCCGGAATGAAGCCCATGTCCAGCATCCGGTCGGCCTCGTCGACCACCATCAGCTCGACGCCGGTCAGGAGCATCTTGCCGCGATCGAACAGGTCCAGCAGGCGGCCCGGCGTAGCGATCAGCACGTCCACGCCCTTGTTCAGGGCGGCGACCTGGTCGCCCATGGAGACGCCGCCGATCAGCAGCACCCAGTTCAGCTTGGTGCCCTTGGCGTATTTGGCGAAGCTCTCGGCCACCTGGTCGGCCAGTTCGCGGGTCGGCGCCAGCACCAGGGCGCGCGGCATCCGGGCGCGGGCGCGGCCCGAGGCCAGGCGGTCGACCATGGGCAGGGTGAAGGCGGCCGTCTTGCCGGTGCCGGTCTGGGCGATGCCGAGGACGTCGCGCCCGGCGAGGGCTACCGGGATGGCCTGTTCTTGGATCGGGGTGGCGGTCGTGTAGCCAGTATCGGCGACCGCCTGCAGGGTCGTGGGCGAGAGGCCCAGCTTGGAAAATTCAGTCATGCAGTCCTAAGGGACGGAGGATAAACGCCTAAACGTCTTCGGCCTTGCGGAACCGCCCCTCTTGGGCGAGCGGGCGGCGCGCATCGCCAGTCCTGTCCCGGGCCAGGTGCGGTATATGGAAGGCCCTACGCATCAGTCAAGTATTTCCGTTCGGAACCGACGCCTTGGCAATGGCATTGGGCGCTGTATTGTCCGCGCAGGGACGGGAAGAGGAATGCCGATGCGCGCTACCGTATTGATCGCGCTGGCCTTGGTCGCGCCAGGAATCGCTTGGTCTTCTGACCGCGGGCGCGCCGACGCCATGCAGGCCGCCTTCGGCAATACCGTGATTTCTCATTATCCCGACGGCCACTGGGTCAAGCATTGGTTTGACCGCGACGGAGGTTATCGCGCGGAATTCTGGGATGGTCGGAGGCTGACGGCGCGCTGGGTCCGCGAGGGCGACAAGGTATGCCTGAACCAGATTCGGCCGCGAATGATCCTCTCGCGCTTCTGCACGCCGCTGGTGCAAGCCAGCGTGGGCGAAACCTGGCCGGGCCGAGATCCCCTGGGCCGCCGGGTCCGCAATGAGCTGGTCGCGGGGCGGTAACAAAAACGCCCCCGTTCAGCAGAACGAGGGCGCTTGATCTTATTCGGCTTCAGCCGCCTTGGCCGCCTTTTTCGCGGGGGCTTTTTTCGCCGCTGGCTTCTTGGCCGCCGGCTCCTTCTTAGCCGCTGGCTTCTTTGCTGCAGCCTTCTTGGCGGGCGCTTTCTTCTTGGGCGCGGCGCCGGCCTTGGCTGCCAGCAGGGGCAGGGCGGCCTCCATCGTCATGTCTTCGGGCGCCGTGCCCTTCGGCAGGGTGGCGTTGATCTTGCCCGACTTGACGTAGGGGCCGTAACGACCGGCCATGACCTGGACGGCCTCGCCCGTTTCCGGGTGGGCGCCGAGTTCTTTCAGCGGCGCGGCGGCCGAGGCGCGACCCGCACGACCTGCACGCTTCTCGGCCAGCAGGGCCACGGCGCGGTTCAGGCCGACGTCGAACACCTCTTCGATGTCCGCGACGTTGGCGTAGGTGCCCGCGTGCGCCACGAACGGACCATAGCGGCCCAGGCTGGCGGTGATCATCTTGCCGTCTTCGGGGTGCGGGCCCACATCGCGCGGCAGGCTGAGCAGGCGCAGGGCGCGCTCCAGATCCATCGACGCCGGGGTCCAGCCCTTGGGCAGGGACGAGCGCTTGGGCTTTTCGGCGTCCGGCGGCGTGGTCTCCACGTAGGGGCCGAAGCGACCGATCTTCAGGTGCACGGGCTGGCCGGTCGCCGGATCGACGCCCAGTTCGCGATCGCCGCTTTCGGCTCCGCCATCGGCCGCGTCAGGCGAGGCCACGGGGCGGGTGTATTTGCACTCCGGATAGCGCGAGCAGCCGATGAAGGCGCCGAAACGGCTGGTCTTCAGGCTCAGCTGGCCTTCATGGCAGACCGGGCATCCGCGCGGGTCGGAGCCGTCGCCCTTGTCCGGGAAGATGTGCGGCCCCAGCGCCTCGTTCAGGTGATCCAGAATGGCCGTGGTGCGCAGCTCGCCCGCGGCTTGCGTCGCGGCGTGGAAGTCCTGCCAGAAGCGGCGCAGCAGCGTCTTCCAGTCCAGATCGCCTGCCGACACCTCGTCCAGCTGGGTCTCCAGCGCGGCGGTGAAGTCGTACTCGACCCATTTGGCGAAGAACTGCTCCAGGAAGGCCGTGACCAGCCGTCCCTTGTCCTCTGGGAAGAAGCGGTTCTTGTCCATGCGGACGTATTCGCGGTCGCGCAGGGTGGTCAGGATGGAGGCGTAGGTCGACGGACGCCCGATACCCAGCTCTTCCAGTTTCTTGACCAGGGTGGCTTCCGAGAAACGCGGCGGCGGCTCGGTGAAGTGCTGGTCGGTGCGAATGGCCTCGACCTTGGCCTTGGCGCCTTCCTTCAGCGAGGGCAGGCGGCCGCCTTCGTCCTCGTCGTCCTCGGCGCCTTTCTGTTTCTCGTCGCGGCCTTCTTCATAGGCGGCGATGAAGCCGTCGAAGGCCACGACCTGGCCGGTGGCGCGCAGCCCCGTCTGGCCGTCGGGCGTCTCGATCTCGACCGTGGTGCGGTCCAGACGGGCCGATTCCATCTGCGAAGCGATCATCCGCTTCCAGATCAGCTCATACAGGCGCTGCAGATCGCTATCGAGCCGCAGGGTGTCCGGGCTGCGCAGGATGTTGGTCGGACGAATGGCTTCGTGCGCTTCCTGAGCGTTCTTGGCCTTGGTCTTGTAGTAGCGCGGCTCGGCCGGAACATAGGCGGGCCCGAAGCGCTGGCCGATGGCCTCGCGCGCCTGGGCGATGCCTTCGGGCGTCACATAGACGCCGTCCGTACGCATATAGGTGATCAGGCCGCCGGTGTCGTCGACGCCTTCATACAGCTTCTGCGCCGCCTGCATGGTGCGCTGGGCGGTGAAGCCCAGTTTGCGCGCGGCTTCCTGTTGCAGGGTCGAGGTGGTGAAGGGCGGGGCGGGGGACCGCTTGGCCGGCTTCTTCTCGACCGACTTGATGGTGAAGTCGCCGCTATTGACGGCCTCGCGCGCGGCCATGGCCATGGCCTCTGACACGATGTCCAGACGCTGGACGCGCTTGCCTTCGTGCTTGACCAGACGGGCGGTGAAGGGCGGGCTGTCGGCGATCAGGTCGGCCTCGACCGACCAGTATTCCTGCGCCTTGAACCGCTCGATCTCCATCTCGCGGTCGACGACGATACGCAGCGCCACCGACTGCACCCGGCCCGCCGAACGCGCCCCCGGCAGCTTGCGCCACAGCACCGGCGACAGGTTGAAGCCCACCAGATAGTCCAGCGCGCGGCGCGCCAGATAGGCGTCCACCAGCTCCATATCCAGCTGGCGCGGGTTGGCCATGGCCTCCAGCACCGCCGACTTGGTGATGGCGTTGAAGGTGACGCGCTGGACGTCCTTGTCCTTCAGGGCCTTCTTCTTGTTCAGGATCTCCAGAACGTGCCAGCTGATCGCCTCTCCCTCGCGGTCGGGGTCGGTCGCTAGAATGACGCGGTCGGAGGCCTTGGCGGCCTCGGCGATTTCCGACAGGCGCTTCGAGGCCTTGGCGTCGACCTCCCAGTGCATGGCGAAGTCCTCGTCGGGCAGGACCGAGCCGTCCTTGGACGGCAGGTCGCGGACGTGGCCGTAGGAAGCCAGAACCTTATAGTCCGAGCCCAGGTATTTATTGATGGTCTTGGCCTTGGCGGGGCTCTCGACGATAACGAGATTCATGGCGCTCTATCGGGGAAAACGGGGCGCGAACGTGGTTGCGGCGCGAGCGGAAGTCAATCGGCCCATTTTATATGAGCAACCTTTCCGCGTAACACCAGTTTACAAACGCCCATAAGTTGTGTTCCTCTCAGGTGTTCTCGGGAGGGTTGACGATGAGCCAAACTTCGCAGCGACGCCCCAGGGCGTCAGGCCCGGATCTGAGCGACTATCCGGTTCGCGAGTACGTCGCCGCCATGGCCACGGAACTCGCCGGAATGGCCCGCTGGGACGGGGATGAGCGGTTGGCTGGGCTGCTTGAACGCGCGGCGGACGCAGCGCGCCGCGCAGCCCCTGCCTAGATCGAGGCCAGACCTCCAGCCAACAGAGTGGCCCGCCCGACAAGGTGTAGCTCCAGTAAGGCGGCGGCTGTCTCCGCAACGGATAATCTCGCCGCGCGCGCCAGTTCGTCGCGGCTGACCGGCGATGGCGACAGCAGGGCCTCGATGCGGTCCAGCACATCGTCGGTGATCTCACCGGGCGCCCCGGTGTCGAAAGGCGAATCAGCGGGCGGTTCTCGCAGCGTCCTGAAGGACGCGAAGGCGCGTTCGATATCCTCGATGCCTTCGCAAAGTATGGCGCCTTGGCGCAGCAACTCGTTCGGCCCCTTGGAGCGCGGGTCCAGCGGCGAGCCGGGCACGGCGAAGACATCCCGGCCCTGTTCGCCCGCCAGCCGCGCGGTGATCAGAGAGCCGGAGCGGATCTCCGCCTCGACAACGACCACTCCGCGCGACAGGCCCGAGATGATGCGGTTGCGACGCGGGAAATCGCGGGCCTGGGCCCGTGCGCCGACAGGGCTTTCCGAGACAATGCAGCCGCGCTCGGCGATCTGGCGATACAGTTCGGCGTTGTCGGAGGGATACACGTCGTCCACGCCGCCGCCGAGAACGGCGACCGTGCCGGTTTCGAGGGCGCCCAGATGGGCCGCCGCATCCACCCCGCGCGCCAGGCCCGACACGACGACATGACCGTTTTCGCCTAACTGCTGGGCCAGGCCCCGTGCGATCCTTTGGCCGCCGGCCGAGGCGATGCGCGCCCCGACGATGGCCATGCAAGGCCGCCGCATTAACGCCGCATCGCCTAGGGTCCACAGCAGAGGCGGCGGCGGGTCGACGGCGGCGAGGGCTTCGGGATAGGCGTCCTCGCCCCACAGGATCAGGCGCGCGCCGATGCGGGCGCCCGCCTCAAGCTCGCCCTCGACGGCGTCGGGCGCAGGTATGGCGTAGCCGTTCCGTCCCCGGCTGCGGATCAGGTCGGGCAGGGCGTCCAGCGCGCGCTCGGCCGAACCGAACCGTTGAAGCAACTGAGAAAAGGCGACGGGGCCGACGCGGTCGGTCCGGGCGAGCCGGAGGCGGGCGAAACGCTCGGCCTCCGACAGCGGCGTCACGCCTTCTTCGCCCCGATCTTGGGCTCCGCGCCTTTCAGCAGACGGCCGATGTTCTCATGGTGCCTGATGAAGATCAGCACGGCGGTGAAGATCGCCATGACCACGACCGGCGAGGGCGCCGGAAGGCCCAGGGCGGGCAGGGGCAGCAGGGCGTAGAGCGGCGTCAGCGCCGCGGCCACCAGGGCCGACAGCGAGGAATAGCGCAGGGCGAAGGCCATCAGCAGCCAGGTCGCCGCCGCCAACAGGCCCAGCGGCCAGCAAGCAGCCAGGATCAGGCCGAAGAAGGTCGCCACCCCCTTGCCGCCCTTGAAACCCAGCCAGACAGGGAACAGGTGGCCCAGGAAGGCCGCGCCGCCGGCGATGGCGCCCATGGCCTCGGACCCGAACAGATGCCGCGCGATCAGCAGGGCGACCGCCCCCTTGCCCGCGTCCAGGATCAAGGTGGCGATGGCCAGATCCTTGCGCCCGGTGCGCAGCACGTTGGTCGCGCCGATATTGCCTGAGCCGATGCTGCGCACGTCGCCCGCGCCGGCCGCGCGGGTCAGGATGACGCCGAAGGGAATGGAGCCCAGCAGGTATCCGCCAATAGCCACAAGCCCGAGCGTAAGGAGCGCCGGTCCCGCCAGATCCTGCAAGTGATTCGCTCCCTTTAACGTGCGTCGTGGACGATGCGGCCCGAAACGACGGTGAGCAAGACCTTCCCTTGCAGTCGCCGCCCGTCAAAGGGCGAATTCTTCGACTTGGAGCGCAGGGTCGCGGCGTCGATCACCACCGGCGCCCCGGCGTCGAATAGCACCAGGTCGGCGGGCGACCCTTGCGACAGCTCTCCGGCCTCCAGCCCCAGCAGGGCCGCGGGCCCCTGCGTCAGCGGCCGCAGAACGTCCAGCAGGTCGACGCCGTATTCATGGTGCAGCGTCAGGGCGGCGGGCAGCAGGGTCTCCAGACCCACGGCGCCCGGTTCGGCCTCGGCGAAGGGGCGGCGCTTGTTCTCGGCCGGTTCGGGACAGTGGGCCGAGGTGATGACGTCGATCAGGCCGTCGCGCACGGCCTCGACCAGCGCCTGCCGGTCGCTCTCGGCGCGCAGCGGCGGGTCCAGCCGGTAGAAGGTGCGGTAGTCGCCGATATCGATCTCGTTGAAGCACAGGTGGTTGATCGAGGCCGAGGCCGCGACCTCCAGCCCGCGCGCACGGGCGCGGGCCAGCGTCTCCAGCGCGCCCTCGGTCGAGATCTGGTCGATCAGGAAGCGGGCGCCGGTCTGCTCGACCAGGGCCAGGTCGCGCTCCAGCTGGATACGCTCGGCGATGGCAGGCGCGCCCGACAGGCCCAACCGGGTCGCCAGTTCGCCGGCAGTCGCCACCGCGCCTTCCGACAGCCAGGGTTCGGTCGGGCGGCAGGCGATCAGGGCGTTGAACGAGGCGGCGTAGCTCATCACCCGCTGCAGGGTGCGGGTGTTGCGGATCACCCGGTCGCCGTCGGTGAAATACAGGGCGCCCGCTTCGTGCATCAGGCCGATCTCGGCCATGCGTTCGCCGTCGCGCGATTGCGTGGCCGCGCCCGCCGCGCGGACGTGGACCAGATCGAGGGCGGCGCCGCGGCGCTGGATGTGGTCGATCATGGCCGGGTCGTCGATGGCCGGATCGGTGTCGGGCTGGACGACGATGGTGGTGACGCCCCCCGCCGCCGCCGACAGGCTGGCCGATTTCAGCGTCTCCTTCGGCTCATTGCCCGGCTCGCCGGTCTTGACCCGGATGTCGATCAGGCCGGGCGCCAAGCAGCGGCCCTCGGCGTCGATGATCTGCACGCCTTCGGGGCGTTGGGTGGCCTGGCCGTGGATGACCTCGACGATGCGGCCGTTCTCGATCAGGACCGCGCCGGGGCCGTCATAGTCGCTGGCCGGGTCCAGCAGGCGGGCGTTGATGATGGCGATCGGCTGTTGAGCGGCGGTCATGCGGCGCCTCCCGCGCGGCGGTGGGCGAGGGCGGCCAGAACGGCCATGCGGGCGGCGACGCCCATCTCGACCTGATCCTGGATCAGGGAGACGCTCAGATCATCGGCCACGTCGGAATCGATCTCCACGCCCCGGTTCATCGGGCCGGGGTGCATGACCTTGGCGCTGGGCGCGGCCCAGGCCAGTTTCTCACGATCCAGACCCCAGAAGCGGAAATACTCGCGGGTCGAGGGGATCAGGGCGCCCGCCATCCGCTCCAGCTGAAGGCGCAGCATCATCACCACGTCGCAACCGGCCAAACCCTCCTTCATGTCGTGGAAGACCTCGCAGCCCCAGCGGTCGGCGTCGCCGGGCACCAGCGTCGGCGGTCCGATCAGCCGCACCCGCGCGCCCATCATCTGCAGCAGGGCGACGTTCGAGCGCGCCACGCGGCTGTGGGCGATGTCGCCGCAGATGGCTATGCTCAGCCCGCCCACGTCGCCGAAGGCGCGGCGGATGGACAGCAGGTCTAGCAGGGCCTGCGTCGGGTGTTCGTGCCGCCCGTCGCCCGCGTTGACCACGGCGCAACCGACCTTCTGCGACAGCAGGTCCACCGCGCCCGAGGATGCATGGCGCACGACCAGAATCTCCGGCTTCATGGCGTTCAGCGTCACGGCGGTGTCGATCAGCGTCTCGCCCTTCTTCACCGAGGAAGAGGCGACCGGCATGGTCACGACGTCGGCGCCCAGACGCTTGGCCGCGATCTCGAAGGAGGAACTGGTCCGCGTCGAATTCTCGAAGAACAGGTTCACGACCGTCTGGCCGCGCATCAGGTCGACGCCCTTGGCCGATTGCCGGTTGAAGTCGACGAAGGCGTCGGCCAGGTCCAGCAAGGCCAAGGCGGCCGGCGGATGAAGATCTCCGGCGGCGAGGAAGTGGTCGCGAGGAAACGGCGTCAGCCGTTCCTTGATGAGATCGGTGACAGGCGCTGCGTGGGTCATTGAGACGCCGTAATAGGCGGGACTCAGGCCAGATGGAATAGCAGCAGGGCCGCAGGGATGCCGATGACCGAGAATACCGTCGTCGCCGCGATGATCCCGGCCATCAACGGCGCGTCTCCGCCCATCTGACGCGCCAGCACATAGGCCGAGGCGGCGCCTGGCGCGGCGCCGCACAGCAAGGCGATTCCCTGGGCCGTCTCATCGCCGCCATACAGGCGCGCCAGCTGCCACATGGCCAGCGGCGTCACGATCATCTTGACCACCACCACGGCGCTGACCGTGACGCGGGTGCGGGCCAGTTCGCGGAAGCTGAGACCAGCCCCCGCCACGATCAGGCCCAGCGGCAAGGCGGCCGAGCCCAGCAGTTGCAGCGTCTCGGCCACGCCCGGGGGCTTGGGCGCGCCCGAGAAGTTCAGCGCCAGCCCCAGCAGACAGGCCAGCAGGATGGGGTTGGACATCATCGCCCGGAACAGGGCCTTGGGCGAGGCGCCGCGCTGGTCCGCCCCCCACTTGGCCAGGACGATGACGCTCAGGATGTTGCTGACCGGGATCATGGCGGCGATGACCACGGCGGCCAGGCCTACGCCCTCCGGCCCGAATGTCGCCTGAACGACGGGCAGGAAGACGAAGCTGTTCCAGCGGATCATGCCCTGAAAAACGCTGGTGTAGGCCGGGCCGCTGAGGGGCAGAAGCGGCTTGGACAGCAGGGTCAAGGCGGAGATGATGACGGACACTGTGACTGCTGCGGCGCCCGCTGCGCCTGCGGCCGAGCCCGACAGGTCCGCATTCCAGATCGCCGGGATCAGGAAGCCGGGATAAAGGACATTAATCGCCAGCTTCTCGATGGGCCGCCAGGCGGCGTCGGGCAGGTAGTCGGATTTCTTCAACCCATAGCCGAGCGCCAGCAGCAGGAAGACCGGCAGGACGCCCGCGAATATGGCCGCCATCTCAGGGGCGCAGCCGGTCCAGCGCGCCTTGCAGAATCCAGGCGGCGGCGGTGCGGTCCACCACATCGGCGCGGCGCTTGCGGGTCAGGTCCAGCTCGTCGATCAGGAACCGCTCGACCGCAGTGGTCGACAGCCGCTCGTCCTGAAAGGCGACGTTGACCGGCCGGAACCGTTCCAGATTGCGGGCGAAGGCGCGGCACGACTGGGCGCGCGGCCCCTCGGTCCCGTCCATGTTCAACGGCAGGCCGATAACCAGCGCCGAAACCTTGCGGCCGTCCATGATCCGGAACAGTTGTTCGGCGTCCTGGCTGAACTTGGTCTTGCGGATCAGCTCCAGCGGGCTGGCGATGATGCGCCCGGCGTCGGAGGCGGCGACGCCGATGGTGTTCTCGCCCAGATCCAGACCCAGCCACGGGGTGTTGGGCGGGCAGGCGGCGGACAGGTCGGAGAGATCAAAGACAGGCACGAGGGCGCGTTAGGCCCTGTAGAGGCGCGTGTCAAAGCGCCTCTCCCTTGACGGCAGGGCCTCACACGTCATCATCCCCAACCGGCCCGCCTTCATTCTCCATGCTGCGGATCGAGCGGACTTCCTTGCGGGTGAACTTCAGCCGCACGCCCAGGCCGCCGTCGACTTCACCCAGAAACACAGCCCCGCCTTCTTCCAGCGCGGCCTGAAGGCGGCTGCGGGCTTCGTCGCCCGGATCGACGTTCTCACGTTCGAAGTCGGCCAGGACATCGACCGTCAGTCCCGACAGGCGGGCCACATGGTCGCGCGGCCATTGCACCAGGGCGCGCGCGGCGCGGGCTTGGGGGCCGGTGATCTTCATTGTCGGGTCTCCTTGTAGGCGGGCCTTCATCTTCGCGGCAGGCGGTCTGTCAGGATAGGGGGCCTTTGGTCGCCATGGTCAAGCTGGACGAAGTGCGGCGCCCGATCCTTGTCGAACCGGCGTTGAAACGCTAATCCCGCCCCCTCAGACTCTCATGCTTTGGAGGGCCGCATGGCCATCGACGCCGCGACGGTGCGCAAGGTTGCGCATCTCGCCCGCATCAAGACCCCCGAGGACCGCCTGGAGCCGCTGGCCCAGGAGCTGAACGGCATCCTGCAGTGGATCGAACAGCTGGACGAGGTGGACGTGCAGGGCGTCGAGCCGATGACCTCCAACGTGTCCCAACCCTTGCGCCTGCGCGACGACGTGGTCACCGATGGCGACAGGGTCGCCGATGTCCTGTCCAACGCGCCCAAGTCCGCCGACGGCTTCTTCGTCGTGCCCAAGGTCGTGGAGTAAGTCATGACCGATCTGACCAAACTGACGCTGGCTGACGCCGTCGACGGCATGAAGGCCAAGACCTTCTCGTCGGAAGAGCTGACCCAGGCCTTCCTGACCAATATCGAGGCCTCCAACCCGACGCTGAACGCCTATATCGAGGTGACGGCGGACAAGGCGCTGGCACAGGCGCGCGCCTCTGACGCCAAGCTGGCCAGGGGCGAGGGCGGGGCGCTGGAAGGCGCGCCGCTGGGGATCAAGGACCTGTTCTGCACCGAAGGCGTGCAGACGACCGCCGCCTCCAACATGCTGCGTGGTTTCGTCCCGCCGTATGAATCGACCGTCACCGCCAATCTGTGGCGGGACGGGGCGGTCATGCTGGGCAAGCTGAACATGGACGAGTTCGCCATGGGCTCGGCCAACGAGACCTCGGCCTTCGGTCCGGTGAAGAACCCGTGGAAGTCCAAGGGGTCGAACGCCGAGCTGACGCCGGGCGGCTCGTCGGGCGGTTCGGCCTCGGCCGTGGCCTCTGACCTGTGTCTGGCCGCGACGGCCTCGGATACCGGCGGCTCGATCCGCCAGCCTGCAGCCTTCACCGGCACGGTCGGCATCAAGCCGACCTATGGCCGCGCCAGCCGCTTCGGCATGGTGGCCTTCGCCTCGTCGCTGGATCAGGCGGGGCCGATCACCAAAACGGTGAAGGACGCGGCCCTTCTGTTGAAGTCCATGTGCTCGTTCGACACCAAGGACTCGACCAGCCTCGACGTCCCGACCCCCGACTGGACCCAGTCGGTCGGCCAGTCGGTCAAGGGCCTGCGCATCGGCGTGCCGGCGGAATACCTGATCGACGGCATGTCCGAAGAGATCAAGGCGCTGTGGCAACAGGGCGTCGAGTGGCTGAAGGCCGCCGGTTGCGAGATCGTCGAGATCAGCCTGCCGCACACCAAATACGCCCTGCCGACCTATTACATCGTGGCCCCGGCCGAGGCGTCGTCGAACCTGGCCCGCTATGACGGGATGCGCTTCGGCCACCGCGCCGAAGACTTTTCGTCGCTGGACGATCTCTACGCCGCCTCGCGTGCCGAGGGCTTCGGCAAGGAGGTCCAGCGCCGCCTGACCATCGGCGCCTATGTGCTGTCGGCGGGCTTCTACGACGCCTATTACGTCAAGGCGCTGAAGGTGCGTCGCCGCATCGCCGAGGACTTCGACAATGTCTGGGGCAAGGTGGACGCCATCCTGACGCCGTCCACCCCGTCGGCCGCCTTCGCCATCGGCGACAAGCAGATCGACCCGCTGACCATGTATCTGAACGACGTCTTCACGGTGACGACCAATCTGGCCGGTCTGCCGGGCATTTCGGTGCCTGCGGGACTGAACAGCGACGGCCTGCCGCTGGGCCTTCAGGTCATCGGCAAGGCCCTGGATGAAGCGACCGTCTTCCAGGTCGCGGGCGCCCTCGAAGACGCGGCGGGCTTCGTCGCCAAGCCGGACCGTTGGTGGTGAGCATGACTGAGAACTCCAAACTGATCCAAGGCCGCACGGGCGCTTGGGAAATCGTCATGGGTCTGGAGATCCACGCCCAGGTCGCCTCGAACGCCAAGCTGTTCTCGGGCGCGGCGGTCGGCTTCGGCGCCGGGCCGAACGAGCAGGTGTCGCTGATCGACGCGGGCTTCCCCGGCATGCTGCCGACCCTGAACAAATACTGCGTCGAGCAGGCGGTGAAGTCGGGCCTGGGCCTGCGCGCCCAGATCAATCTGAAGAGCCAGTTCGACCGCAAGAACTACTTCTATCCCGACCTGCCGACCGGCTATCAGATCAGCCAGCTGTATCACCCCATCGTGGGCGAAGGCGTGGTCGAGGTGGAGGCCGAGGACGGCAGCTTCTTCAACGTCGGCATCGAGCGCCTGCACCTGGAACAGGACGCGGGCAAGCTGATCCACGATCTGTCGCCGACCGAGTCCTACGTCGACCTGAACCGGGCCGGCACGGCGCTGATGGAGATCGTCTCGCGCCCCGACATCCGCACCCCGGAAGAGGCGGTCGCCTACGTCAAGAAGATCAGGACCATCCTGATCTATCTCGGCACCTGCGACGGCGACATGGAGAAGGGCAACCTGCGCGCCGACGTGAACGTGTCGGTCTGCCGGGCCGGAAACTACGACAAGTTCAAGGAAACTGGCGACTTCAGCTTCCTGGGCACGCGCTGCGAGATCAAGAACGTCAACAGCTTCCGCTTCATTTCTCAGGCGATCCAGTATGAGGCGCGCCGCCAGATCGAGATCCTCGAAGACGGCGGTTCGATCATGCAGGAAACCCGTCTGTTCGACGCGGTGAAGGGCGAGACCCGCTCCATGCGCTCCAAGGAAGAGGCGCAGGACTATCGCTACTTCCCCGACCCCGACCTGCTGCCGCTGGTGCTGGAACAGGCCTGGATCGACGAGATCAAGGCCAGCCTGCCGGAACTGCCGGACGACAAGCGCCGTCGCTTCATGAGCGAGTACGGTCTGTCGCAATACGACGCGGGCGTCCTGATCTCGGAACAGGCCAAGGCCGACTATTTCGAGGCCGCCGCGAAAGGCCGCGACGCCAAGCTGGTGTCCAACTGGGTGACGAACGAGGTTTCGGCCCGTCTGGCGGCCGATGGCAAGGACTTCAGCGATAACCCGCTGCCCGCCGCCCACGTGGCCCAACTGGTCGAGCTGATCGAGACCAACGTCATCTCGTCCAAGATCGCCAAGGAAGTCTTCGATTACGTCTGGAACGGCGAAGGCTCGCCCGCCGAGGTGGTCGAAAAGCACGGCCTGAAGCAGGTCACGGACACCGGCGCCATCGAGAAGGCGGTGGATGAGATCATCGCCGCCAACCCCGACAAGGCCGCCGCCGTCGCCGAGAAGCCCCAGGCCATCGGCTGGTTCGTCGGCCAGGTCATGAAGGCCACCGGCGGCAAGGCCAACCCGGCCGCCGTCAACGACATCCTGAAGGCCAAGCTGGGGCTTTGATCCAGCGGCTGATCCTGGGGCCCCACGCTCCCAGGATCAGCATCCTCGACAGGTTTACAGGCTGTCGACCATCACCAGTTCGGCGTCTTCCTTGGCCGTGATGGTGATCGTCGGTTCGTCCATGATGCCGGCGCCGTCGCGCGCGTTCAGCGTCGTGCCGTTGACGTCCACCTGGCCCACGGCGGGCACCAGATAGGCGCGGCGGCCGCTGGCCAGATCATAAGACAGGCTTTCGCCCGCCTTCAGCGTGGCGGCCAGCACCTTGGCGTCGGCGTTGATCGTCAGCGCCTCGTCCGCCGGATTGCCCGAGGCGACCACGGTGAAGCGGCCCGAGCGGTCGCTCTTGGGAAACTCGCGCTGTCCCCACGACGGCTGAGCGCCCGGTCGATCCGTCTCGATCCAGATCTGGAACAGCGTCGTGAGCTCGTTCTCCATATTGTATTCGGCGTGACGCACGCCGGTCCCGGCGCTCATCACCTGAACGTCGCCCGCTCCCGTGCGGCCGGCATTGCCCATCGAGTCCTGGTGGGTGATCGCTCCGGTGCGGACATAGGTGATGATTTCCATGTCGGCGTGGGGGTGGGGCGGAAAGCCCGACTGCGCGGCGATCTCATCGTCGTTCCAGACGCGCAGACGCCCCCAGCCCATGCGCTTGGGATCATAGTAGTTGGCGAACGAGAAGTGATGTTTGGCGTTCAGCCAGCCGTGGTTGGCGCCGCCGAGGGTGTTGAAGGGTCTGACGTCGATCATTGTGCGCTCTCCGTTTGTACGCAGCCTGCGCCGCGCCGTTGGAAAACCATATAGGCAACTAAGACTGTTACGAAAAGGGGGCGTCGAAACCCGCCTCAGCATTTGCCCGACTCCGCGCGGGGCGCTACAGCCTTCGGCTCTCCTTCCCCGAGCGCCGAAAGAGCGACGCCATGCACGATATCCGAGCCATTCGCGACAATCCCGAAGCCTTCGTTGCGGGCTGGTCGTCGCGCGGCGTGGATGACGCCGCTGATGTGGTCGCGCGCATTCTGGCGCTGGACGTGGACCTGCGCGCCGCCCAGACGCGCGGTCAGGACGCCCTGGCCAAGCGCAACGCCGCCTCCAAGGCCATCGGCGCCGCCATGGGCAAGAAGGACATGGCCGAGGCCGATCGCCTGAAGGCCGAGGTCGAGGCGCTGAAGACCGAGATCGCCGAGGCGGGCGAGGCCGAAACCGCCAAGGGCGCCGAACTGCGCGATCTGCTGGCCGGGCTGAAGAACCTGGCCGCCGCCGATGTGCCGGACGGCGAGGACGAGAACGACAACGTCGAAGTCCTGAAGTGGGGCGAACCCCGCACGACCGGCCCGGCCAAGGATCACGCCGATCTGGGCGAGGCGCTGGGCCTGCTGGACTTTGAAGCCGCCGCCAAGATGTCCGGCTCGCGCTTCGCCGTGCTGAAGGGCCAACTGGCGCGTCTTGAGCGCGCCATCGGCCAGTTCATGCTGGATATGCAGACGGACAAGCACGGGTATCAGGAAGTCGCGCCACCCTACATGGTCAAGGACGACGCCATGTTCGGCACCGGTCAGTTGCCGAAGTTCGAGGAAGACCTGTTCCGCTCGGGCGAGCATCTGTTGATCCCGACCGCCGAAGTCTCCCTGACCAACCTCGTGCGGGAGCAGATCCTGTCCGAGGACGAGGTCGCTCAGCCCATGCGCATGACCGCGCTGACGCCGTGTTTCCGCGCCGAGGCCGGTTCGGCGGGCCGCGATACGCGTGGGCTGATCCGCCAGCACCAGTTCTCCAAGGTCGAGATGGTCTCCATCTGCCGCCCGGAGGATTCCGAAGCCGAGCATGAGCGCATGACCGGCTGCGCCGAGGCGGTGCTGCAGGCGCTGGAGTTGCCCTATCGCAAGGTGCTGCTGTGCAAGGGCGACATGGGCTTCTCGGCGCAGAAGACCTATGATCTCGAGGTCTGGCTGCCGAGCCAGAACACCTATCGCGAGATCAGCTCCTGCTCGAACTGCGGCGACTTCCAGGCCCGGCGCATGGACGCCCGGTTCAAACGCGCGGGCGAGAAGAAGACCGAATATCTGCACACCCTGAACGGCTCGGGCCTGGCGGTCGGCCGCACCCTGGTCGCGGTGATGGAGAACTATCAGCAGGAGGACGGGACCATCGCGGTTCCGGCCGCCCTGCAGCCCTATATGGGCGGGCTCAAGACTGTAGGCGTAGCGTCCAACTGATGCGTATTCTCCTCACCAACGACGACGGCATCGAGGCCGAGGGCCTGGCCAGCCTCGAGAAGATCGCCCGCACCCTGTCGGACGATGTCTGGGTCGTCGCGCCCCAGACCGAGCAGTCGGCCAAGGGGCGGGGCATCACCCTGACCGAGCCGCTGCGCGTCAACAAGCTGGGCGACAAGCGCTTCGCCGTAACTGGCACCCCGACCGACTGCGTTATCCTGGCCGTCAACGACATCATGCCCGAGAAGCCCGACCTGGTGCTGTCGGGCGTCAATCGCGGCCACAACGTGGGCGAGGACGTCAGCTATTCCGGCACGGTGGCCGGCGCCCTGCAGGGCATGGCTTTCGGCATTCGCTCCATCGCCCTGTCGCAGTCGCTGGAGCGTTTCCACGACGACGTGGTGGCGCATTGGGAAACCGCCGAGGCCTTCGGTCCGGGCATCGTCTCTCGCCTGCTGGAGCAGAAATGGGGGGAGGGCGTGGTCATGAACGTCAACTTCCCGCGCCTGCCGCCCGAACTGGTCAAGTCGGTCGAGGTGACCCGCCAGGGCTTCCGCGACATCGGCGAGATGCACGCCATCCGCCGCACTGATCTGCGCGGCCGCGACTACTACTGGATGGCCTTCCGCGGCGCGCCTCAGGAGCACGCCGAGGGCACCGATCTGCGCGCGATGGACGAGGGCCGCATCTCGGTCACGCCGCTGCACATCGACCTGACGCATATGCAGTCGGTCAACGACCTGAAGAAGGTCCTGGGCGGCGCTCCGCCCAAGGGGCCGCACGAAAAATGAGTCTCAAGGACGACCGCGCGGGCCGCTTGATCCTGTCGCTGCGGCGTCAGGGGGTGACGGACGCGCGGGTTCTGCAGGCGATGGAATCCATCGACCGCGCCGTCTTCGTCCATGAGAAATTCCTCGATCAGGCGTGGGAGGATCAGGCCCTGCCGATCGACTGCGCCCAGACGATCAGTCAGCCCTTCATCGTCGGCCTGATGACCCAGGCGCTGGACGTCCAGCCGCGCCACCGCGTGCTCGAGATCGGCACCGGCAGCGGCTATCAATGCGCGGTGCTCAGCCGCATGGCGCGCTTTGTCTACTCGGTCGAACGCTACAAGAGCCTCTTAACTGAGGCCGAGAACCGGTTGAAAATCCTCGGCATCGACAACGTCTTCACCCGCCATGGAGACGGCGGGCAGGGCTGGCCCGAACAGGCGCCGTTCGACCGCATCATGGTCACCGCCGCGTCGCCGCATGAGCCGACCGAACTGCTGAAGCAACTCAAGCCGGGCGGCGTCCTGGTCGCGCCGGTGGGTCGCACCTCGGTGCAGATGCTGAACCGCTACACCGGCCAGCCGGACGGCAGCTTCCAGCGCGAAAGCCTGTGCGAAGTCCGCTTCGTCCCCTTGGTCGAGGGAACGGCGAAAGAGGGCTGAGGGCGAAATATCACCGCTCCATTAACCTTTCCGCCCCACTTTTGCGCGGGTTGCCGGGTTGGCTTAGGCCGCGGACCGGGGCAAACCGGCGGCACATTGCTGGACAAGGTTAATACGGAGAGACGCATGAGCGGCTTCACGGGCTGGATCAGGGCGGCGGCGGTCGTCGGCGGGGCGCT
Organism: Brevundimonas guildfordensis; assembly: GCF_014836405.1. GTDB lineage: Bacteria > Pseudomonadota > Alphaproteobacteria > Caulobacterales > Caulobacteraceae > Brevundimonas > Brevundimonas guildfordensis. The sequence goes on from NZ_JACSQU010000001.1 coordinate 626,064, forward strand.
GGCGGTCACCGCGTGTTCGACCTATCCGAGCGAGCCGCGCTATTCGACCCGGCCCATGGGCGCGGGCGGCTATCCGCAGCCGCAGGGCCAGCAGCCGGGGGCCTATCCGAATAACCCCTATTATCAGGGTCAGCCGGCGCAACCCCAGCAGCCTGCCCAGCCTCCGATTGAGCAGGGCCCGCGCGCTCCGGCCGGCAACATCGAGGGCGGCGGCCTGCCGCCTCCTGGCGGCCCGGCCTATCCGTCGACAGGCGCGCCGATCACGGTGACGCCGCCACCGACAAGCGGCAATCCGGCGATGCCGGGCGCCACCTATGTGATTCAGCCGGGCGATACGATTTCAGGCGTGGGCCGCCGTTTCCGCACGCCGGTGCAGATTCTGATCGATCTGAACGAACTGGGCCCGCGCGGCGCCATCAGCTCCGGCCAGCGCATCATCCTGCCTGACAGCGCCGTGGACGGAGGCTCCGACCCCTACGCCACCGGGCCGTCGCCGGTGGGCGTCAGGACGTCCAACAACGGCGTGGCTCCGCCACCTCCGCCGCCGCCCAGCGGCAACGCGCCCCTGCCGCCGCCGACGCGCGCGCCTGCGGCCACGGCGCCGGCGGCCCCCTCCAGCCCGGTCGGCCAGCCGCTGGCCCTGCAATGGCCGGTGCGCGGCGACATCCTGCGTCGCTTCGGGCCGGTCGGCATGGGCGAGCGCAATAACGGCATCAACATCGGTGCTGCGGCCGGAACCGAGGTCAAGGCCTCGGCCGACGGAACCGTGGCCTATGTCGGCGACGACATCGTGGGGCAGGGGCTGACGGTCCTGATCGTCCACCGCGACGGGTGGCGCACGGTTTACGGCCATCTGGGCTCGGCCACTGTGCGCGACGGGGCTCAGGTGCGGGCCGGCCAGACCATCGGCACCGTGGGTCTGACCGCTGGCGACGGCCGCCCGTCGATCCACTACGAAGTGCGTCAGATGCGCGGCGACGATCCGGTCGCGCTGGACCCGCTGACGGTCCTGCCGCGCTGACGATGTGGGAAGAAGCGTCCGGGCGGCTGCGTCCGGACGTTCTTGTCATCAGGTCGCGTTGCAAAACGGCCCGGCGCACCCTAGTTTCCGCGCCTTGATTTCGAAGGGCCCCCAATGAAGGCGCGGCCCGCGTCGGGGAGTTTCCTAATGAACGCAGCCCAAGACGGAGGCCTGATGGCCCTGTTTGTGAACATCGCCCCGATCCTGGCGATCTTCGTCCTCTTCTACTTCCTGATGATCCGCCCGCAGCAAAAGCGGATGAAGGCGCATCAGGCCCTGATCGCCGGCGTGAAGCGCGGTGACGAGGTCGTCCTGTCCAACGGCATGGTCGGCAAGGTCACCCGCGTCGAGGACGCCGAGGCCATGGTGGAGATCTCGCAGGGCGTGAACGTCCGCGTGGTCAAGGCGATGATCGCCGAGGTGCGCAACCGCACCGCCATCGCCGCCAACGACAAGGGCTGATAGCCTCGCCTCGGCGCGGCGCGCGCCGGCCCTGAAGAGAACCGAGACATGATTCAGCTTTCACGCTGGAAGATCACCCTGGTCGCGCTATCGCTCGTCCTCGGGTTGTTCCTGGCCTACCCAAGCGTGCTGTCGCCGGCGCAGCGCGAGGCTCTGCCGAGCTGGCTGCCGAGCAACGGCCTGAACCTGGGGCTGGACCTGCAGGGGGGCTCCTACCTCCTGCTTGAGGTCGACGTGCCCGAGATGCGTGAAAAGCGCGTCTCGAACCTGATGGAAGACGTTCGGGTCTCCCTGCGGGAAGACCAGGTCAACATTTTGGGCATGCAGCGCGAAGCCGGCGGGGTGGTCGTCACCGTCGCCGAGGGCGCGGCCTATGACACCGCCTTCAACACCTTGCGCACCATGGCGCAGCAGGGCGCCGGCGCGACCGGCCAGCCGGATCGGGTAGCGACCAAGCTGGGCGGCGGCCGTCTCCGTTACGCCTTCACTGACGTCGCCCTGAACAGCATGGGGGCCACCGCTGTCGATCAGTCGATCGAGGTGGTGCGCCGTCGTCTGGACAGCTCGGGCACCAAGGAAATCGCCATCACCCGCCAGGGCGCCGACCGTATCGTCGTCCAGGCGCCGGGTCAGAGCGACCCGGCCGAGCTGGAGCGCCTGGTCGGCCGGACGGCTCAGCTGACGTTCCAGATGGTCGACACCTCGCCGACGGGGCTGAACGACGCCCTGGCCGGCCGCGTGCCGCCGGACGCCGAGCTTCTGACCGATGACCAAGGCACGCCCTATCTCGTCAAGAGGCGCATTCTGGTGTCGGGCGAAAACCTGACCCGCGCCGGCATCGGTACGGACCAGAACCAGCGCCCCGCCATCGACTTCCAGTTCGACGGCCAAGGCGCCCGCCGCTTCGCCGAAGCGACCGCCCAGAACCTGGGCAAGCCCTTCGCCATCATCCTGGATGGAAAGGTGATCTCGGCCCCGACCATCCAATCGGCCATCACCGGCGGCAGCGGCCAGATCACGGGCAGCTTCACCATCGCTTCGGCGTCGGAGCTCGTGAACCTGCTGAACGGCGGCGCCCTACCGGCGCCTCTGAACGTCGAAGAACGTCGCGTCGTCACCGCCGAGCTGGGCGCCGACGCCGTGGCGGCGGGCGCTCTGTCCACCGCCCTGGGCTTTGTCGTGATCGTCGTCTTCATGATCGTGGCCTACGGCTTCCTGTTCGGCGGCATCTCGGTTCTGGGTCTGATCCTGAACGGCATCCTGATCGTCGCGGCCATGTCGCTGACCCAGGCCACCCTGACGCTGCCCGGCATCGCCGGTCTGATCCTGACCTTCGCGGTGGCCGTTGACGCCAACGTGCTGATCTATGAGCGGATGCGCGATGAGGCCCGCCAGGGCCGCTCCGTCATCGCGTCCATGGATGCCGGGTTCAACCGCGCCATGGGCACCATCGTCGACGCCAACCTGACCACCCTGGTGGCGGCATTGATCATGTTCATGTTCGGCGCCGGCCCCGTGCGTGGCTTCGCCTGGACACTGACCATCGGGGTGTTCACCTCGGTCTTCTCGTCCGTCCTGGTCGCCCAGGTCCTGCTTGGCTACTGGCTGAAGGTCGCCAAGCCCAAGAAACTGCCGATCGCGGAGTGATGTCGATGAACGGTTGGCCTATTATTAAACTACTGCCGCACAAGACGAACTTTCAGTTCGTCAAGTACGCCAAAGGCTTCGCCATCCTGTCGGCGATCCTGACGGTTGCGGCGATCATCGGCTGTTTCTATCCCGGTCTGAACCTCGGCATCGACTTCCGCGGGGGCGCCTCGATGGAGGTCGCCAAGCCTGCCGGTCAGGTGCTGGAGCTGGACAAGCTGCGCGGCTCGGTCAGCGGGCTGGATCTGGGCGACGTCCAGGTGCAGGGGATCGCCCGTCGCGATACCAACCTCGATGACGGCTCGACCGCCATCGTTCGCTTCCAGGTGCCGTCGGACCAGGACCAGACCGCCGTCGTCGAGAAGGTGGAAAGCGCCATCAGCGAGGCCGTCGGCCAGGTCACCTATTCCGGCGTCAGCGTCGTCGGCTCCAAGGTCTCCGGCGAACTGCTGACCAACGGGGTCCTGGCTCTGGTCTCGGCCGTGGTGTTGATGTTCCTCTACATCGCCTTCCGCTTCCCCTGGCAGTTCGGCATCGGCGCCGTGGCGGGGCTGCTGCACGACGTGGCACTGACGTTCGGCCTCATCGTCGCCCTGCGCATGGAGTTCAGCCTGAACCTCGTCGCGGCTCTGCTGACGGTCATCGGCTATTCGATGAACGACACCGTCGTCGTGTTCGACCGCCTGCGCGAAAACCTTCGCAAGTATAAGACCATGCCGCTGCGCGACGTGATCGACCTGTCGATCAACGAGACCCTGTCGCGGACCATCATCACGGGCGTGACCACGGTCATGGTGCTGATCGTTCTGGCGGTCTTCGGCGGCGAGGCCCTGCGCGGCTTCTCCATCACCCTGGCCTTCGGCGTGGTCATCGGCACCTTCTCGTCCATCTATGTGGGCGCGCCGATCATCCTGCTGTGGGGCGTGGACCGCAGCGGCGGCGGCAAGGCCGACGCCAAGCCGGTCAAGCTGGGCATGGCCAGTCGTCCGTAAGGGCGCTATCGTCTTGGAGTTCACGGCCCGTCTTCCGCAAGGGAGGCGGGCCGTGTGCGTTCTGGACTTGATGCCGCCGCCTCAATGGTCGAAGGGCGGTCGCCATGACTGTTGATCTTGACGCCCAGGTACGCGCCGCCGACCTCGACCGCTGGCTGGCCAGCCGCTTCGTGGCCGACGAGCAAGCGCGCGCCGACCTGATCGCCCTGTACGCCTTTGAGGCGGAACTGATGGCCATCCCGACGCGCGTGACCCAGCCGCTTCTGGCCGAGATGCGCTACGCCTGGTGGGCCGAACAGATGGACGGCGCCTTCTCCGATACGCCGCGACGGGGCCATCCTGTCCTGGAGGCTTTGACGGCCGCCGTGACGCGACATGGCTTGGAGCGCGCGCCGTTCGACGCCTTGATCGAGGCCCATATCGGCCGCGTGCATGGCGCGCCGCATGACCTGGACGCCTTCTACGTCGGCCCGATGCAGGCGACCGTGCGTATCCTCGTCGGGGAAGGACATGACGCGGCAGCTGGCGCGGCCGGCCGCGTGCGCGGATTGGCCCAGACCGGGCAGGTCGATCAGGCGCGCGCGGCGCGGTCCGAGGCCAATCGGGCATTGCGGAAACTGCCGCCCGCCGCCTTTCCAGCCGTGGCCTCGGCCGTCCTGATCAAGCCCGATGAACCAGAGCCCTTCAAACGGCTGCGGCTGTTCTGGTCCGTGCTGCGCGGGCGGATCTAAACTTCCTGGCCGTGGCGGGCCTTGTTTCCGGAGTCACCTTGCATGGACCAGTCGAACGTCTCGACGCCGTCGCGCGGCGCGGGCCTGTTGTTGATCGCGGCCATCTTCGCCCTGGCGCTGAACCTGCGCCCGGCGATGGCGGCGGTCGGGCCTCTGCTCGATCTGATCGAGGCGGCGACCGGCATGGATTCGACCACGGCCAGCCTGTTGACGACCCTGCCGGTGGCGATGATCGGCGTCGGAGCGCTGTCGATCCGGCCGTTGCGGCGGCGTCTGGGAGAGCGGATGGGCATCCTGTTGGGCGCCGTCCTCATCGGCCTGGCCTGCCTGGCCCGCTGGCCGATCAGCAGCACAGGCGGCCTGATCCTCAGCGCCGTGGTGGTCGGCATCGGCGTGGCCCTGATCCAGGCCCTGGCGCCGGTTGTCATCAAGCGCGCCTTTCCGACGCGGTTCGGCACGGTGATGGGCGTCTATACGACCGGCATCATGGGCGGCGCGGCCGTGGCGGCGGCGACAGCGGCGGGCTTCGCCGAGGCGTTCGGCTGGGCCGTGGCGCTGGCGCTCTGGTCGATTCCAGCCCTTGTGGCGGCCGTCGTCTGGATCATCGCCTCGCGAAACCCGGTCGCCGAAGAGACGAACCGGCTCGCTGTGGTGGAGGGAACCGACCCCGAGGTCCCGTTCTGGAAACAGCCCCGCGCCTGGGCGCTAGTCCCTATTCTGGGGCTGGGCACCTCGGCCTATACGCTCGTGCTGGCCTGGCTGCCGCCCTATTATGTCGACATGGGGCAGGCGAGGGCGACGGCGGGCTTTTTGCTCAGCGGCATGACGGGCGCCGAGGTGCTGGCAGGGGTGCTGGTGTCGCTGTTCATCGCGCGCTTTCCCGACCGACGCGGGCCGATGCTGCTGGCCGTGGCCCTGGCCCTGATCGGTCTGGCCGGGCTGGTGCTGACGCCGGTCAGCCTGGCGGTCCCGGTCATGCTGCTGCTGGGTCTGGGGATCGGCGCCGTCTTTCCCCTGACCCTGATCCTGGCGATGGACCAGATCGACGACCCGGTGCGCTCCGGCGACCTGCTCGCCTTCGTTCAGGGCGGCGGCTACATCATCGCCAGCCTGTCGCCGCTGGCGGCCGGGCTGCTGCGCGACCGCCTGTCGGACCTCAGTCAGGCCTGGATGCTGATGGGGCTGGGCCTTCTGGTCATGGCCGCAATCACCCTGACCTTCCGCCCCGGCGGCGCCAAGCTGCGTTAGGCCGCCGCGTCGCGCCAGGCTTTCAGCGCCTCAATGGCGCGGAGGCTCTGCAGGCGCTTCTTGGCGCGGCCGCGCTCCTTGGGATGGATGCGCTTGCCGTCCTCATCGACCTTGGGCGCCTCCAGCGGCGGCAGCAGGCCGTAGTTGATGTTCATCGGCTGGAACTTGGAGCCTTCCATGTGCCCGCCGGTGATGTGCTCGACCAGGGCGCCCATAGCCGTTTCCGGCGGCGGCGTCGCCAGATCGCGCCCCAGCGCCTGCGCGGCCGCCAGACGGCCCGTCAGCAGACCCATCGCCGCGCTCTCGACATAACCCTCGACCCCCGTCACCTGACCGGCGAAGCGCAGGCGCGGCAGGGCCTTCAGCCGCATCTGCTTGTCCAGCAGCGTGGGGCTGTTCAGGAAGGTGTTGCGGTGGAGGCCGCCCAGACGCGCGAACTGGGCGTTCTCCAGACCGGGGATCATGCGGAAGACGTCGGTCTGCGCGCCGTACTTCAGCTTGGTCTGGAAGCCGACCATGTTGAACAGGGTTCCCAGCGCATTGTCCTGACGCAGCTGCACGATGGCGTAGGGCTTGACCGTCGGGTTGTGCTGGTTGGTCAGGCCGACCGGCTTCATCGGGCCGTGCCGCAGGGTCTCGCGGCCGCGCTCGGCCATGACCTCGATCGGCAGGCAGCCGTCGAAATAGGGCACGTCCTCCCATTCCTTGAAGTCGGCCTTGGGGCCGTCCAGCAGGGCGTCGATGAAGGCCTCGTACTGGGCCTTGTCCATCGGGCAGTTGACGTAGGCCGCCTTGTCGCCGCTGGGGCCTTCCTTGTCGTAGCGCGACTGGCGCCAGGCCACGTCGAAATCGATGCTGTCGGTGTGAATGATCGGCGCGATGGCGTCGAAGAAGCTCAGGGACTCTTCGCCCGTCGCCTTCAGGATCGCCTCGGCCAGGGCGGGCGAGGTCAGCGGCCCGGTGGCGACGATCACATTGTCCCACTCCTCGGGCGGAATGCCTGCGATCTCCTCGCGCACGATGGTCACCAACGGGTGCGCTTCCAGTCGGGCCGTCACCGCGTCCGAGAAGGCGATGCGATCAACCGCCAGCGCGCCGCCCGCCGGCACCTGATTGGCGTCCCCGCAGGTCATGATCACGCTGTCCAGCGCCCGCATCTCAGCGTGTAGCAGGCCCACAGCGTTGAACTCCCAGTCGTCCGAACGGAACGAATTGGAGCAGACCAGTTCGGCCAGACCCGCCGTATGGTGGGCGTCGGTGCGCACCTGTTCCGGCCCGTCCCGGCGCATTTCGTGCAGGATGACGGGCACGCCCGCCTGGGCGATCTGCCAGGTCGCTTCGGAACCGGCGAGACCTCCGCCAATGACGTGGACGGGGCGGGGAGTAGAGGACGCGTTCGACATGGCGGCCTTCTAGCCGCGCGACGCGGTCCTGTCATGCGGCCTGTCGTGGTCGGCGCTGTCGCATGGGCTGCGGCTGCGTTAAGCTGACCAGGAATCGAGGAGCCAGCATGAGTTTCAACGCCACAGAGTCCGCTTTCGAAGGCTTCCGCCTAGCGCGGCGGGCGCCGGTCGCCATCCTGGCCTGGGCGGGCGCCTATATCGCCTTCTTCGCGGTTTTCTTCATCGTGGCGGGCGGGAGCCTGGTCAATATCATCAGCCTGGCGGAGCAGGTGGAACAGAATCCGTCGCCGTCCATGAGCGACCTGACCATGCTGGGTCAGGCCTATGGCGCCATGATGGGGCTGGCCCTGCCGCTGTCGCTGCTTTTCAGCGCGGTTCTGGCGGCAGCGGTTGCACGCTCGGTCATCCGGCCGCAGGACAAGCGTTTCGGCTATCTGCGGCTTGGCCGGGATGAACTGCGCGTTCTCGGGGCCACCCTGCTGGTCGCCGTGCTGATGTTCGCCGTGACGATGGGCGGCGCCTTGGTTGTCGGCGTGCTGGCCGGAATGGCCGCCGGTACGGGGGCGTCATGGCTGCTAATTCCCGCTGTCCTGGGCGGGCTGGCGATTGTTGCGGTCGCCATCTGGCTGGCTGTGCGACTCAGCTTGGTCGTGCCTCTGACCTTCGCCGAGCAGAAGATCGCCATCAAGGAAAGCTGGACCATGACCAAGGGCCGTTTCTGGCCGCTGCTGGGTATGGCGATCCTGGCTGGGATCATGTCCATTCTGGTGGGCCTGCTGGGCTCCATCGTGATCGCTCCGCTGAACCTGATTTTCGGCGGCCTGAACAGCCTGATCGGCGCCGAGACGACCAATGTCGTTGCGCTGGTCGCCCGGGTCTGGCCGGCCCTGCTGATCTGGGGTGTGGTCAACGCCCTGCTGTCGGCGGCGCAGGCGGCCATCATCTACGCTCCGTTCTCGTCCGCCTATCTGGGTCTCAAGGGCCAGGCGCGCGTCTGATCAGGCGGCATCGCTGAACGAAGAACGCCGCGCTCCGACAGGGGCGCGGCGTTTCTGTTTTTAGGGTCCCGCACACGCGGCGAGCGGATCGGCAGCCGTTCAGGCGGTTTTGCGCGCCTTGGCGCGCTTGGCGGGCGCAGGCTCGGCGGTCAGGGCGGCGACGCGGCCCTTGCGGCGCTCCTCGTGCCGATCCAGCACTTCCTTCAAATAGCGGCCGGTCCAGCTGGCGGGGTTCTCGGCGACCTGTTCCGGCGTCCCGACAGCGACGATCTCGCCCCCGCCGTCGCCGCCTTCAGGACCGAAGTCCAGCAGGTGGTCGGCCACCTTGATGACGTCCAGGTTGTGCTCGATCACGACGATGGTGTTGCCGTTCTCGACCAGTTCTTGAAGCACCTCCAGCAGCTTGCGCGTGTCCTCGAAGTGCAGGCCGGTCGTCGGCTCGTCGAGGATGTACAGCGTCTTGCCGGTCGCCCGTTTCGACAGCTCCTTCGACAGCTTGACCCGCTGCGCCTCGCCGCCGGACAGGGTGGTGGCGGGCTGGCCGACCTTGACGTAGCCCAGCCCCACGCGCTCCAGCGTCAGCATCTTGTCGCGGATCGACGGCACGGCGGTGAAGAAGCGCGCCGCCTCTTCAACCGTCATGTCCAGAACGTCGGATATGCTCTTGCCTTTGAAGACAATTTCCAGCGTCTCGCGGTTGTAGCGCTTGCCCTTGCAGACGTCGCAGGTGACGTAGACGTCGGGCAGGAAGTGCATCTCGATCTTGATGACGCCGTCGCCCTGACAGGCTTCGCAGCGCCCGCCTTTGACGTTGAAGCTGAAGCGGCCGGGGCCGTAGCCGCGCGCCTTGGCCTCGGGCAGGCCCGCATACCAGTCGCGGATCGGCCCAAAGGCGCCGGTGTAGGTCGCCGGGTTCGAGCGCGGCGTGCGGCCGATCGGCGACTGGTCGATGTCGATGACCTTGTCGAAATGCTCCAGCCCCTCGATGCGGTCGAAGGGGGCGGGCGCGTCGGACGCATTGTTCAGACGCCGCGCGGCGGCCTTGTACAGGGTCTCGATGGTGAAGGTCGACTTGCCGCCGCCCGAGACGCCCGTGACGCAGGTGAAGACGCCGACCGGGATCTCGCCCGTGACGTTCTTCAGGTTGTTGCCCGTCGCGCCCGAGACCTTCAGCATCCGCTTGCGGTCGATCGGACGGCGGCCTTCGGGCGGCAGCTCGATCTCGCGCGCGCCGGTCAGATACTGGCCCGTCAGGGAGTTGGGGTTGGCCATGACCTGCGCGGGCGTGCCCTCGGCGCAGACCTGACCGCCGTGGATGCCGGCGGCCGGACCCATGTCGATGACGTAGTCCGCCGTCAGGATGGCCTCTTCATCGTGCTCGACCACCAGGACCGAGTTGCCGAGATCGCGCAAGCCTTTCAGGCTGTCCAGCAGGCGGGTGTTGTCGCGCTGGTGCAGGCCGATGGACGGCTCGTCCAGCACATAGAGGACGCCGGTCAGGCCCGAGCCGATCTGCGACGCCAGACGGATACGCTGGCTCTCGCCGCCGGACAGGGTGCCGGAACTGCGCGACAGGTTCAGATAGTCCAGCCCGACGTTGTTCAGGAAACGTAAGCGGTCGGTGATCTCTTTCAGGATGCGCCGGGCGATCTCGACCTGCTTTTCGGTCAAAGCGTCTTCCAGCGTCGAGAACCACAGGAAGGCCTTGGAGATGGACAGGTTGGAGATGTCGGCGATGTCCTCGCCGCCGACCTTGACCGCCAGAGCCTCGGGCTTCAGGCGCTTGCCGCCGCACACCTCGCACGGGGTTTCGGACTGATAGCGGCCCAGTTCCTCGCGCACCCAGGCGCTGTCGGTCTCGCGCCAGCGCCGCTCCAGGTTCGGCAGCACGCCCTCGAACGGCTTGGAGACCTCGTATTTGCGAGCGTTGTCGTCATAGACGAACTTGATCTTGTCGCCGCCGGAGCCGCGCAGGATGACGCTCTGCGCCTTCTCCGGCAGGTCGCGCCACGCCTTGTCCATGGAGAAACCGTAGTGCAGGGCCAGCGACTGCAGCGTCTGCGTATAGAGCGGCGACGGACCGCGCGCCCACGGCGCCACCGCCCCCTTGTGCAGGGTCTTGTCGCGATCCGGGATCACCAGATCGGCGTCGAAGGCCAGCTTGACCCCCAGACCGTCACAGGCCGGGCAGGCGCCGAAGGGGTTGTTGAAAGAGAACAGCCGCGGCTCGATCTCGCTGATGGTGAAGCCTGAAACGGGGCAGGCGAACTTTTCGGAAAAGACGATGCGGCGAGGCTCTTCACCTTCGGCGGCCTTCGCCCATTCCGCCGTTGCGATCCCGTCGGCCAAACCGAGAGCGGTCTGAATGCTGTCGGCGTAACGACCCTCAAGACCTTCTTTGGTTACAATGCGGTCCACGACGATATCGATGTCGTGCTTGAACTTCTTGTCGAGCGCGGGGGCGTCCTCGATGGCGTAGAAATCGCCGTCGATCTTCAGCCGTTGGAAGCCCTGACGCTGCCACTCGGCCATTTCCTTCTTGTACTCGCCCTTGCGGCCGCGAACGACCGGGGCCAGCAGCAGGATGCGTTCGCCGTCGGGCAGGGCGGTCAGCTTGTCGACCATCTGGCTGACGGTCTGGCTCTCGATGGGCAGCCCGGTCGCAGGCGAATAGGGCACGCCCACACGCGCCCACAGCAGGCGCATATAGTCGTGGATTTCGGTGACGGTGCCGACGGTCGAGCGCGGATTCTTCGACGTCGTCTTCTGTTCGATGGAGATCGCCGGGGACAGGCCCTCGATCAGGTCCACGTCCGGCTTGCCCATCAGCTCCAGGAACTGGCGTGCATAGGCCGACAGGCTCTCGACATAGCGGCGCTGACCCTCGGCGTAGATGGTGTCGAACGCCAGCGAGGATTTGCCCGACCCCGACAGGCCGGTCATGACCACCAGCTGCTCACGCGGAATGTCGAGATCGACGCCCTTGAGGTTATGCTCGCGGGCGCCGCGAACGCGAATGAAGTTATGCTTTTCGGTCATGGAATCCGGGAACGCGGAAGACCCCGGAACGGTCCGGGGCGACGACGCTATATGGGGATCAATTCGCCGGAAACAGCAAGAACAATATAAGAACTTTGGGGCTGGTCGTTGTGACCGCAGGGATTCCGCCTATGGTGCCGGCTGGATCTGGAGGGACCTATGAAAATCGGTTTTCAGGCTCTGGCGCTGGCTCTGGCGGCCTTGGTGCTCGCCGCCTGTAATTTTCACGCGACCCTGCCTACGTCCGATCCGGTGCTGAACGCTGAGGCTGAGGCCTTTTACGACGATATGGTCGCTGGCCGTGATGACGCTGTCGTTGCGAGGATGTTGTCGGAAAACGATCCAGCACAGGTCAAGGCCCAACTTCCCATGCTTCGCGACATGATCGGCGACGCCGCTCCGCCTGAGCCCAAGCTGGTGCAGTCCCGCAAATCCACCGGATCTCAGGGCGAAACCTATGAACTGGAGCAGGACTACGTCTACGCGGATCGCACGGTTCGCGTTTATTCCGCCATGATGCGCGAAAAGGGCGAGTGGAAGGTTCATACCTTCAACATCAATGTCCGCATGGCCGGCGAACCGAAGGCGGCTGAAGACGAAAAAGCGGCCTAGTTTTCCGGCGACCACGACGTTTCCGGCCGTCGATAGCGTTCACCAGGGCCGACCATCACGCCGTTGGCGTTGGCGACGCCCAGTTCCAGGCTTTCGGCGATGCGGCGGGCGCGGACGATGAAGTGTTCGGCGGCGACGGGCGGGCACAGTTCATGCGCGGTCGCCTCGAACAGCTTCAGCCAGTGGTCGAAGTGGCGGGCGTCGATCGGCAGGGGCAGGTGTTTGGGCATGGGCCGCCCCTGATAGACGCCGGTCGACAGGGCTACAGACGACCAGAACAGCTTCATCTGCGCCAGGTGCGGACCCCAGTCGTCGATGCGCTCGGCGAAGATCGGGCCGATGAAGTCATCCTCGCGCACCTTGGCGTAGAAGCCTTCGACCAGGGCGTCGATCATGGCCTCGTCGATGCCGGTTTCGGCGCGGATGCGGGCCACGGCGGCCTCACGGCGGGCGGCGGCCTCGGCCCGGTCCGGCTCGGGACGGTCGATGCGGAAGGCGAGTGTGCGCTCGGGCGTGTCCATGTCCGCCAACATAGGAACCGAGGCCTGCAAAGGCCATGACGCGCATTGTCCAAGGCGGCGTGTCGCATCGGCACATGAAAGCGGAGCCGCAGTTTTGGGGTTGCGTTACGAAACGTCCGTCCCCATCCTTCACTCAGCCAACGCATCAGTGAGGAGGCACGACGATCATGATCAGCACCCTGGAAATCGGTTTCGCCCTTTCCATGCCGCTGCTCGCGCTCGCCTATGTCCTTACTCAACCCAAGCCCAAACCGGTCCGCATCCGCGCTCGTGACGCTCAACGGCGTCGCGGCCCGCACGCCTGACGGTCGAGGCCTCTTCGACAATCTGACGCTCGCCTTCGGGCGCGAACGCACGGCCGTCGTGGGCCGCAACGGCGTGGGCAAGACCACGCTGCTGCGCCTTGTCGCTGGTCTGGCTGAGCCCGCTGAGGGTTCGGTCGCGCGCGTCGGAACCGTCGGCTGGCTGGCGCAGGCCCAAACCCCTGCCGACGGCGAGGCCGTCGCCGATACGCTGGGCGTCGCCGGGGCTCTGGCGATTTTGCATCGCGTGCTGGCGGGCGAGGGTTCGTTGGACGACATGGCTGAGGCGGACTGGACGCTGGAAGAGCGGATGCAGACAGCTCTGGCTGAGGTCGGTCTGGCTGGTTTGGCGCTGGACCGGCGCACGGCGGAGTTGAGCGGCGGGGAGCAGACGCGCCTGCGGCTGGCGGGATTGAAACTGGCGGTGCCGGACCTGCTGGTTCTGGACGAGCCGACCAATCATCTGGACGCCGTAGCCCGCGCCATGATCGCCGATGTCGTGGCCGCCTGGCCGGGCGGGGTGGTGCTGGTCAGTCACGACCGCGCCCTGTTGCGCCGCGTGGATCGCATCGTGGAGCTGTCGAGTCTGGGCGCGCGGGTGCACGGCGGCGGCTGGGATCTGTATGTCGAGCGGCGCGACGCCGAACGAGCCGCCGCCGAACGCGACCTTGATCAGGCCGAGCGCGCCATCGGCCGCGTGCAACGCGAGACGCAGATGGCGCAGGAGCGTCAGGCCCGGCGCGATCGTGCAGGCAAGGCGGCGCGCGCCAACAGCTCCGATCCCAAGATCCTGCTCGACGCTCAGGCCCAGCGCGCCGAGGAATCCGGCGCGCGCGGCCAGCGGCTGGCCGAACGCAAGCGTCAGGCGGTCGAGGCCGATCTGGCTCAGGCGCGTGAACGGGTCGAGCGGGTGCGACAACTGGCGCTGGCCATGCCATCCACGGGTCTGCCTGCGGGCCGGATGGTGTTGAACCTGAACGACGCGGTTGTGAGCGTCGATGGCGACCGCCGCCTGCTGGGACCGCTCAGCCTGCGTCTGACGGGGCCTGAGCGCGTCGCCGTCGTCGGCCCCAACGGCGCAGGCAAGACGACCCTGTTGAAGCTGATCGCGGGGCTGATCGAACCCTCATCGGGAGGCGTCGAGCGGCCGGTTCGCGCCGCCCTGCTGGATCAGCAAGCGGCCATGCTGAAAGCCGACGAAACGCTCGTCGAGGCTTGGCTGCGGCTGAACCCGCAAGGGACGCCCAATGCGGCGCGGGCCGCGCTTGCGCGTTTTCTGTTTCGCAATATGCAGGCGGATCGGCGCGTCGGCGAACTGTCCGGCGGAGAGCGGCTGCGCGCGGCCCTGGCCTGCGTCATGACGGGCGCCCAGCCGCCGCAACTGCTGGTGCTGGACGAGCCGACCAACCACCTGGACATCGAGTCCGTCGAGGCGGTGGAGGCGGCGCTATCGGGCTACGACGGGGCCCTTGTGGTGGTCAGCCACGACGCTGATTTCATTCAGGCCCTGCGCGTCGACCGGACCATCGTGTTGAAGAACGGTCAGCTCCAGCCTTCGACCACGCCCTGACGGCGTCCGCGGATCGCGGGGGCGCTGAGGACGGTGCGCGGCTCGGCCTCGGCGCGGCCGAACAGCCAGCCCTGACCGTGGGTGACGCCCAGATCCCGCAGGGCGTCGGCGACCTCATCCGTCTCGATCATCTCGGCGATGGTCTCCAGCTCCAGAGAGCCGCACAGTTCGACCAGATGGGCGACCAGGGTGCGCGCGCGGGCGTCGATGTCGATATCGCGCACCAGGGCGCCGTCGATCTTCACCGCATCGACCGACAGGCCGCGCAGATAGTCGAAGGAAGCCGAACCGGCGCCGAAGTCGTCAATGCAGACCTTGATCCCGGCTTTGCGCAGGGCGCCCAGACGGCGGTCGGCGGCGGCCAGATCGGCCAGTGCGGCGGTTTCCGTCACCTCAACCATCAAACGCCGACGATCCTCGGGCGTCGAGGCGGTCATCTTCATCAGGGCGGCGACATAGGCGTCGCTGGCCAGTGAGGCGCCCGACACATTGACGGCGATCTTCAGCAGGCCGGCGCCCGGCTCGCGCAGCCGTCGGACGGCTTTTTCCGCCACGACCACATCGAAGCCGTCGATCAGGGCCAGTTCCTCGGCCATGCGGATGGCGGCGGCGGGACCCGACCCCTTGCCAAAGCGCGCCAGGGCCTCGAAATGGTGCACGGCTCGCGTCTTCAGATCGACGATCGGCTGATAGTAGAGGGCGAACTCTCGGTCGCGCACGATGCTGCGGAAACGGTCCGCGTCCTCCAGCGTGCGTTGCAGGGAATCGGCGAAGGACAGTTCTGGCTGGTCCAGCCCGCCTTCCTTCAAGCAGCCTTCGATGGCGAACCGCATGGCGCGCAGCGCCGAGGCGGAGTCCCGGCCCAAGCCGGCCTGGCTGGCGACGGCGGTGAGGGCCACGCCTTCCGCCTGACCGGCCATCCGCATCTCATTGGCCAGGTCGCGTTGATCGCCTGCCTGACGAATCAAGGCGTAGCGATCCGTCGTCAGTCGGCCCGCGCTGGCTCCGTCGTGCGACGCGGCGCTGAGGGTCGCGCCGATGCGGCTGTGAATCCGTTGCAGCGTCAGCGGGTCCACGCCCTCCAGTCCGCTCAGATCGATGAACGCCAGGGCTAGCCGTTGCAGGGCCTCTGCGTGGCCGCCGGACAGGCTCGTCCGAGCATGGTTCAGGAAGCCCTCGGCGTCGGGCGGCGGCGCTCCGACCTCCTGCGACGCCTCACCAGCCACGAATGGCTCGCCTTCATAGGACAGGGCGCATGACCGCGCCGGCGCGATGTCCGGCAGGGCGAAGGCCCGCAAGGTCGCGCGGCGCATTCGGCCGTCGCCGCAATCCACCAGAACCGCGGTCGCGGGCCCGCGCTGACCCGGGCGCAGTCCGTCCAGCAGGGTCTGCAGGGCTGCGGCGCTGTTGATCGACAGGCGATCGCTGAAGGGTTGGCCCACCCAGGCGGCTGTCTGCTGCCCGGCCACAGCGCCCGAGCCCAGCGCAAAGCGCACCACGCCATGTTGATCGATTTCGATCAGGGCGTCGGCGGCGGCGAAAGCCAGCCCGAGCAGGCGAGGGGTCAGGGTCATCCCGAAGCGATAGCCTACAGCCTCTTAAAAAAGGACGACGGCGGCCGTCAGGCTGTACGATTCAGCGCCACCGCACGGCTGTCGCCCTGCATGGCCTGACCCGAGGCGCCGTAGCCGACACCCTGCGCGCGGGCTCCCGCCACCTCGGCGGCGATGGTGCGCACCAGTCCCTCAGAAATCTGACGGGCCGCCTCCACGGTCACGGCGTGCTCGGCCAGGATGGCCTCAAAGGCTTCCGTGGCGTCGATCAGAGCGCTGCGGTCAGCCTCTGGTGCGGCGGCGATGGCGGCCGGATTGGCCTTCACCTGGGCCGACTCGCGCCGATAAAGGTTGGCCATCTCCTGCGTCTGGGCCATGCCCTCGCTCAGGTCCTGGGCGCGGTGGGCCCGCAGAGAGTCCATTTCCAGCGACAGCCGGTCGGTCAGGTCGCGGGTCAGGCGCGTCAGGTGCTGCACGCGCAGGGCGGCGGTCTCGACATCGGCGGTCATGCGCCTTGCTCCTGTATCTTGATCATCTGCGCCAGGACGCTGTCGGCCAGGCCGACGCCGCCGGCCTTCACCGTCTGCTGCGCCATGGCGTCCACCAGAAAGCCGCGCCAGGCGGCCTCGCCTGCGCCGCCGCCGAACGGAGCCTCGGTGCTCAGGCCCTCGAACATCGGCTTCATCATCTGCGACAGGAAGCTGGCCTCGAAGGCCTCAGCCGTGCGGCGCAGGGACTCCAGGTTCTTCGGCTGGCCGGGCAGGGCCGCCGCGGGATTGCGCAACAGGTCGGGAGAAGCGGCGAGAGGGTTCATCAGATCACCTCGATTTCGGCTTGCAGGGCGCCGGCGGCCTTAATGGCCTGCAGGATGCTGATCATGTCGCGCGGGCTGACGCCCAGGGCGTTCAAGCCGTTCACCAGCGTCGAGAGCGAGGTCGACCCGCCGACGATCCGCATCTGCCGGCCGGTTTCCTCAGCAATGCTGACGTCCGACTGGGGTACGACGACGGTTTCGCCGCCCCGGCTGAACGGCTCTGGCTGGCTGACCAGCGGCGTTTCCTGCACCGAGACCGTGAGATTGCCCTGCGCCACGGCGACGGTCGAAACGCGCACCGCCTCGCCCATGACGATGACGCCGTTGACCTCATCGATGACGACCTTGGCCGGGGTGTCGATCTGGACCGGCAGATTCTCGACCCGGCTGAGGAAGCCGGCCATGCCGAAGTTCTGGGGCGCGCGGACGGCGACGACCGTGCCGTTCTCGGCGAAGGCGGTCTGAGGATAGGTCTGGTTGATGGCGGCGGCGATGCGCTGGGCCGTGGTGAAGTCCGGGTTGCGCAATGTCAGGCGAATCGAAGGCATGCTGGCCAGGTCAAAGCCGGTCTCGCGCTCGACCACCCCGCCCGAGGCGATGCGGCCCGCCGTCGGCACGCCGCGGGTGATCGAAGACCCCGATGAGCCTGAGGCCGAGACGGCGCCCGTCTGCACCGAGCCCTGCGAGACAGCGTAAACCTCGCCGTCAGCGCCTTGCAGCGCCGTCACCAACAATGTGCCGCCCAGCAGGCTCTTGGCGTCGCCCATCGCCGAGACGCTGACGTCGAGGCGCGAGCCGGGCGTGGCGAAGGGCGGCAGCTCGGCCGTGACCATGACGGCGGCGACGTTCTTGGTGTTCAGGTTGGCGCCGCGAATATTGACGCCCTGACGCTCCATCATTCCTTCCAGCGACTGGCGGGTGAAGGGCGAGTTACGGACGCTGTCGCCCGTGCCGTTCAGCCCGACCACCAGGCCATAGCCGACCAGCTGGTTCGAGCGGACGCCTTCAATCGAGACGATGTCCTTGATGCGCGACTGGGCCTCCGCCGCGTTCGGCGCGACAGCGAGGGCGACGGCCGCAACGGCCGGGGCGATAAGGGCGGTAAGCAACTTCTGCATGCGACGGACGTCCCTGCGTGAGCGTTCGCTGTTAACCATGCGAGGATCGTGCCGCGCGAAAAGCCAAGCAATTACAACAAACGCACCGTAGCACTCCGGCGCCTGCGGGCAGGTTTTGCCTAGCCGTTAACCAAGAGTTCAGTCCCTGCCGTCACGGTGGCGACTTAGAAGGAGACGTCTTGCATGAAGGTCACCGGACCCTTGGGCGCCGCTTCAACGCCGACCGCTCGACCTGCGGCGCGTGCAGCGGGCGGCTTCGCCCTGCCGACAACGGGCGGCGCGACGGGCGCCGCGCAGGCTGGCGCGACGACCTCCGCATCGGGCGTCGCGGGCGCGGCAGCTTTGATGGCCCTGCAAGGTGTAGAAGATTCGACCGAGCGTCGCCGCCGCGCGATCCGCCGCGGCTCAGGCTTGCTCGACCGTCTGGACGAACTGAAGTTGGCCTTGCTGGGCGGCCAGGACGGCGGGGCGGCGCTGAACCGCTTGGCCCGCGATCTGCGCGAACAACGCGACGAAGAGGCCGAACCGGGCCTGACCGCCGTTCTGGACCAGATCGACCTGCGCGCCTCGGTGGAGCTGGCGAAAGCGGAAATGAGCCGTAACCGCGCCTAAAAGCGACGGAACTTCAGGCGGCTGCTCAGCAACGCTCGCTTTGTGAGGATAATTCGCCACAGTTCCGCAGGGTTAATGCAGCTTAACAATATCACGGACTCGCGAACGCCATTGCCGCCACTGTTGCCCTTGCCTATACGGCCAATGCGCCGCTGGGGGGCGCTATGGGAGAACGAGCGTGAGTGCGATGACCGCATTGGCCTCTGTAACGTCCGGGGACACAGCCGTTTATCGGCCTTCCGACGACGAGCCGTTCATGAATGACCGGCAGGTCGCCTATTTCAAAAACAAGCTGTTGGCCTGGAAGGAAGACATCCTTCGCGAGTCAAAAGGCACCGTCACCAACCTCAAGGCCGAGACCGAGAACCACCCCGACCTGGTGGATCGCGCCTCATCCGAATCTGATCGCGCGCTGGAGCTGCGGACGCGTGATCGGCAACGCAAGTTGATCTCCAAGATCGACGAAGCCCTGCGCCGCATCGAGGACGGCACTTACGGCTATTGCGAGGACACCGGAGAGCCGATCGGCCTTGGGCGCCTCGAGGCCCGTCCCACGGCCACTCTGTCGGTCGAGGCGCAGGAGCGGCACGAGCGCCGCGAGCGGGTCCACCGTGACGACTGACGTTTCCGAGGCGCGATTAGGGCGGTTCGGCTTGACTTGAACGGGCGGCGGCGCGACCAAGCCGCCTTCCTATCGAGGTCGTTGATCCCCCATGTCCGTCAAGGTTCGTTTCGCTCCGTCTCCCACGGGTAAGCTGCACGTCGGCAATGTCCGCACGGCTCTGGTGAACTGGCTGTTCGCCAAAGGGCAGGGCGGCTCCTTCGTGCTGCGCATCGACGACACCGACCTGGCCCGCTCGACGCAGGAATACGAGGACGGCATCGAGGCCGACCTGACCTGGCTGGGCCTCACCTGGGACGAGCGCTACAACCAGTCCAAGCGGTTCGACCGCTACGGAGAGGCCGCCGCCCGCCTGAAGGCCGACGGTCGTCTCTATCCCTGCTATGAAACGGCCGACGAACTGGACCGTCGCCGCAAGGTGCAGTTGTCGCGCGGTCAGCCGCCCATCTACGACCGCGCCGCCCTGTCGCTGACCGACGCTGAAAAGGCCGCCTTCGAGGCCGAGGGCCGTCGCCCGCACTGGCGCTTCAAGCTCGAAGGCAAGCGCGTCGCCTGGGAAGATCTGGCGCGCGGCCACGCCGAGGTCGACACCGCCTCCATGTCCGATCCGGTGCTGATCCGCGAGGACGGGCTGTTCCTGTATACCTTGCCGTCGGTCGTCGACGACATCGACATGGCGATCACCCACATCATCCGGGGCGAGGACCACGTCACCAACACGGGTGCGCAGATCGAGATCTTCGAGGCCCTGGGGGCCGGGGCACCCGGGTTTGCCCACACGCCGCTGCTGGTCGGCGCCGATGGCGCGGCGCTGTCCAAGCGCCTGGGCTCGCTGTCGATCAGCGACATGCGCGACCAGGGCTATGAGCCCATCGCCATCACCAGCCACCTGGGCAAGATCGGCACCTCGGACAACCTGGAGGTCGCGCCCTCTGTGGAGGACCTGGGCGCAGGTTTCGCCTTCTCCAAGATGGGCCGTTCGCCCGCGCGCTACGACACGGCCGATCTGGACCGTCTGAACGCGCAGGCGGTGCACGCCATCGGTTACGCCGAAGCCAAGCCGCGCCTGGCGGCTCTGAGCGTCGATTTGGGCGAGACCTTCTGGAATACGGTGAAGGGCAACCTCAACAAGTTCGGCGATGTCGTTGATATGGCGAAGATCGTTACGGGGCCGGTTACGCCCGTGATCGAGGACGCCGCCTTCGCCGCGGCCGCTCTGGACCTGCTGCCGGACGCCATCGACGCCGACGCCTGGTCGGCCTGGACCTCCGCGGTGAAGGACAAGACCGGCGCCAAGGGCAAGGGTCTGTTCATGCCGCTGCGTCTGGCCTTGACCGGTCAGGCGCATGGGCCGGACATGGCGGCCATGATCCCCCTGATCGGCCGCGAGCGGTTGGTTCAGCGGCTGAAGGGCGAAGCCGCCTGACGCTTCGCGCGACGCATACAGAAAAGGCCGCCTTCGTCGTGAAGGCGGCCTTTTTTACTTGGCGATGAAAGCGGGATCAGGCCGCATTGCAGGCGGCGATCTCTTCCTCGCTCAGGGCTTGGCCCTTGTAGGAGAAGCTGGTCACCGGGCCGAGCTTGGCGGCTACGCGGCGGCAGGCGCGCGTCGCCGGCTGGCTGGAGCCGCCCGTGGCGGTGCAGGCGTCGCCTTCGCAACGCCATGCGGCGCCGTCGATGATGACGCGACCTGAAGGGGCCTTGGCGGCGTCCGCCAGGGTGGCGCTGGTGGCCGGCGCCTGGGCGAAGGCAGGGGCGGCCGCGAACAGGACGGCGGCGGCGAGAAGAGCACGCATGGACAGTCTCCGATAAGATACAGGGCGCACGCCCAGCACCGCCATAGTCCGTTTTTTAAAAAAACTGTCAATCCAGCTTTTCTGTCGGGGACCGGCGTTACTGACGCACGTTTACTTACCGGCGATCATGTTGCAAGTGGGGCGTCTCCTGAGCCGATTTCATGGCTTCGACCGCTCCTTCGACCGAATCCACGCTGACATAGGCGTCCAGGAAGCTGCGCGGCGTCATGCCCTTCTCGACCGTATGTTCGATCAGGGTGAAGAAGCCGTCCCAAAAGCCGTCCAGATTCAGGAAGATGACGGGCTTGGCGTGCAGGTCCAGTCGCTTCCAGGACAGCAGCTCGACCACTTCTTCCAGCGTGCCGACGCCGCCGGGCGCCACCACGAAGACGTCGGATTCGTCATACATCAGCTGTTTGCGCTCATGCATGGAGGTGACGACGATCGTCTCCACGTCGTCGAACAGGCGCTCGCGGCTGCGCAGGAAGGCTGGCATGATGCCGACGACCCGGCCGCCCGCCGCGTGCGCGGCCCGGGCCGAGGCGCCCATCAGACCCACCCCGCCGCCGCCATAGACGAAGCGCCACCCCGCCTCGGCCGTCGCCTTGCCGAAGGCCGCTGCCGCCTCGACATATTTGGGATCCGTGCCATCGGACGAGCCGCAGAACAGGCAGACGGAGCGACCCTCGAAGGGGGCGATGTTGACGGGGGGCAGGGACATGGAGTGTCTGACGACCTTTACGGTTTAAGCTCCAGCACAAACCGGCTGGCCCGGATGAGGCAGCAACCTATAGTGATGCGGGCCAGGATGGAACGAGCGAAGGGCGCGAGATGAAGATGCGGGCGGTGAGAAGTCGCTGGGGACTGGCGGTGGGTTTCGCCATGGTCGTCGCCGGCTGCGGTGCGCCGCCTCAGCCTCAGGACGAGGCGCAACAGTCGGATCAGGAGAACTGGGCCGCCGCGCCTCACATTGACGCCGTGGCGTTACAGGGGGGCGGCGTCCTGGTCAGCGGCCAGGCTCCGCCGGGCGCGCGCGTCATCCTCAGCAGTCCCACAGGCCAGGCTATGGCGGCGGCAGCCGACGGGGAAGGGCGCTTTGAACTTGCCGTGGGCAGGGCGGCGCTGGGCCATGTCCTGACGCCAGAGATCCAGATCGGCCAGACGCCGGTCCCCGGTCCGGAACGGCTCCTTGTTGCGGGCGACGGTATGGTTGTCGCCGCCTTGCTGATCGACGGCGGTCCCAGCCGTCGCCTTACGGAGGGGCCGACCCTCTCTGCCGTCGATGGCGACGGTCGCGGCCTTCTGGTCTCGGGCCGCTCCACGCCTGGCGCGCGCGTTCAGGTAAGAAGCGAGGGGGAAACGGCCCTCGCCATGGCGGACGACGCCGGTTTATGGACGGCGCCTCTTTCGCGCATCCGCGATCGCGCCGTTCAGATCGAAGTCGGGGGCGATAGCTACGCCTATCCGGGACCGGGGGCGGCGACGGGCCGCGCCGAGCGCGCAGGGCAGGGCTGGAGGGTGACGCGCGCCCTGTCGGACGCCGCGCGACAAACCAGCTGGTTCCCTGACGTTGGCGACCCGCCCGCCGCCAAATGAAACGCCGTTAATGCGCCGTTAACCAAACCGGTCGATCTAGGCAGTGTCTTCTTTTGGGAGGACACCCACCATCACCGAATGACTTCAAGCCCGGCGCCTGGCGTCGGGCTCTCTTTTTGCGCCCAGCCCCTCCAGTAGGGTGTCCGCGGCGTGATCAGCTAGCCGCCTGCGCCCGTCCGAATAGCCCAAGATCGCCGCCATGATCGCGGCTTTCCGTTCCGCGTGGGTTGCGGTGCGTGGGCCGCGCGGGTCTAAATGAGCGTGGGCGAGTAAGAGGCGGTGAACGGCATGAAGGCGCAGTGGATCGGTGCGGGACTGGCGGCGACGCTTGTGCTTCTGAGCGCCTGCGGGCGACAGGACGAGCCCCAGACCGACGCCGTCCGTGAACCGACGCCGCGAGCGCCTACTGCCCTGCCGGACGCGAAGGAAAGCCCGACCCTGGCGGCGATCCGCCAGCGCGGCCGCCTGAACTGCGGTGTGCACGAAGGGTTGGTCGGGTTCGCATATACCGACAACCGGGGCGCCTGGCGGGGCTTTGACGTGGATTTCTGCCGCGCGACGGCCGCGGCCATCTTTGGCGATCCGGATGCGGTACGCTTCGCGCCGCTGACGACGGAGCAGCGCTTTGAAGCCGTCCGCGCCGGTCGCGTGGACGTGCTGTGGCGCAACACCTCATGGACCATGAGCCGCGACACGGCGTCGGATCTCAGCTTCGCTGGCGTGAACTACTATGACGGCCAGGGCTTCATGGTGCGCCGCTCGCTCAACCTGACCAGCGCGGCGGAGTTGAACGGCGCGCGCATCTGCGTCCAGTCCGGCTCGACGACCGAACTGAACGTGGAGGATTATTTCCGGCGACGCGGAATTGAGTACCGCCCGGTCGTGGTCGCCAGCGAAGGCGAGGCGCGACAGGCCTATGCGCGCGAGGCGTGCGACGCCTTCACCGCCGACATCTCGGCCCTGGCCGCCGCCCGGACCACCCTGCCTAACCCTCAACAGCACATGATCCTACCCGACGTGATCTCCAAGGAGCCGCTGGGTCCTGTCGTGCGGACGGGCGATGAGCGCTGGCTGGCGGTGATCCGCTGGACGCTGAATGCGCTGATCTTGGCGGAGGAACTCGGCGTAACCCGCGAGAATGCCGCCGATCTGGCCAAGAATTCTGCAGATCCGAGGGTCCGGCGTCTGCTGGGCGTCGAAGGTGATTTCGGCCCCAGCATCGATCTGTCGCGCACCTGGGCTCTGGACGCCATCACGGCGAGCGGAAACTACGGCGAGATATTCAATAGAAATCTGGGCGAACAATCATCGCTCGACCTGGAGCGCGGACTGAATGCTCAGTGGTCTTCTAGGCCGGGCGGGTTGATTTACGGCCTTCCGGTCCGCTAGTCCTGGAAGGGGAACAGGGAAGGGACCGGATGGAGACTACAGCCAAACGCGGACTGCCGCTTCACATGCTGATGCTGATCGGGTTTCTGGTCGGCCTCATCGGCGGCCTCATCGTCAATCTGACCGTCGGCGGCGATGTCGGCTGGGTTCAGTGGCTGACCTCCAACATTACAGGACCGGCAGGCCAGATTTTCCTTCGTCTGCTGTTCATGCTGGTGCTGCCCCTGCTGTTCTCGGCCCTGGTCATAGGCGTCGCCGAGATGGGCGACCTGAAGGCTCTCGGCCGCGCGGGGTCGCGCAGCCTGATTTACACCGTCGTGATTTCGGCCATGGCGGTGCTGATCGGCATGGTCATGGTCAATGTCTTCAGGCCGGGGGACGGCGTTGATCCGGTCCTGGCGCAGCAGCTTCTGGATCAGGGACGGGCCGGCGCCGCGTCGATCATTGGTAATGCGCCAACGTCGGTTCAGGCCGGTGATTTCTTCCTCGACCTGATCCCGTCCAACGTCTTCACGGCGGCGGCCGAGAACCAGATCCTGCCGGTCATGGTCTTCGCCCTGTTCTTCGGCGTCGGCCTGGTCATGGCCAAGAGCCCCGCCACCGACCGCCTGCAACAGACGATCGAAGGCATGTTCGAGGTGATGATGAAGCTCATCAACCTCGTCATCCGCATCGCGCCCATCGCCATCGCCTGTCTGATGTTCAATCTGGCGGCCCTGTTCGGGTGGGATCTCCTGATCCGCCTCGGCGCCTTCGTCGCCGTCGCCGTGGGCGCGATGGCGATCCATATGTTCGTCGTCTATCCGCTGGTGGTCTGGCTGATCGGCGGCATGTCGCCGGTGAAGTTTTTCCGCTCCATCCGTGAGGCGATGGTGGTGTCCTTCTCCACCGCCTCCTCGAACGCCAGCCTGCCCGTGTCGCTGCGCGTCGCCGAGCAGGAGCTGGGCCTGCCGCGCAAGATCGCCCGTTTCGTCCTGACGGTCGGCGCCACCGCCAACCAGAACGGCACCGCCCTGTTCGAAGGCGTAACGGTGCTGTTCCTGGCCCAGTTCTTCGGCGTCGACCTGACGCTGGGCCAGCAGGTCATCGTCATGCTGGTCTGCATTCTGGGCGGGGTCGGCACCGCAGGGGTGCCGGCGGGCAGCCTGCCGGTGATCGCCATGATCCTGGCGATGGTGGGCGTGCCGCCCGAGGGCATCGGCCTGATCCTGGGCGTCGACCGCTTCCTGGATATGTGCCGGACGTCGCTGAACGTCACCGGCGACCTGGTCATCGCCACCGTCGTCTCTCGCGGCGAAACGGACGAAGACGAGCCGGATGCGCCGCCGCTGGCGACCGGCGCGGCCTAGCCGACCGTCAGGGGCGCGTCCGGCCGCGCGCCCCATTCGGCCCACGACCCGTCATAGAGCCGCGACGGCCGCCCCAGCACTGCCAACCCCAGCGTCAGGATCGCCGCTGTCACCCCTGAGCCGCAGCTGGTGATGACGGGCCGCTCCAGATCGACCCCGGCCGCGCGGAAGGCCTCTTCCAGCGCCTGACCCCGTTTCAGCTTCCCGTCCGTATTCAGAAGATGGCCGAACGGAAGGTTCAGCGCCCCCGGCATGTGACCCGCACGCACGCCGGGACGCGGCTCGGCCGCTTCGCCCTTGAACCGGGCCGCGCCGCGCGCATCGACCACCTGGAGCCCCACGGCCAGCGCCGCGCCGACCTGATCGAAGTCCGCCACGGCGCCGGCGTCGAGCCGCGTCTCGAACCGCGCAGGGGTGGGAGCCCCGGCCGCACCGCCGTCCAGCGGCCGCCCTTCGATCTTCCATTTCGGCAGCCCGCCATCCAGCACGCGCACGCGCTGAGCGCCCATGGTCCGCAGCGTCCACCAGACCCGCGCGGCCGAGAACAGCCCTTGCGCGTCGTAGACCACGATGTCGTCGCTCTCAGAAACGCCCATCGCCGCCATCGCCTCGGCGAAGGCTGCAGGTGAGGGCAGCATATGCGGATAGGGGCTATCCCGGTCCGACACGGCGTCCAGATCGAAGAAGACGGCGCCGGGCAGCCGCTCGCGTTCGAAATCCGCCCGCGCATCACGTCCATCCAGCCACCAGCTGGCGTCGATCAGGCGCAGGTCCGGCGCGCCCAGCTGCGACGCCAGGGCTTCGGTCGAGATGAGGGGCGTGTCGGACCTGTTCATGGCGTCAGATTACCATGATCGCGGGGCTGGTGGTCAGCGGCTGAGTCGCCCGGTAAGTTGCGAAATCGCATCCGCGACGCCACCTGTCCGACGCAAAGTCGCGGCATAGGCCCGCGAACCGCCGTTGAAACCAGTCGAAAGCGCCGCCGTGACCTCTCCCAACGCCGTCATCACCCTGTCCGAAGGCCTCAAGAATCCCGTCGTGATCGGCGGCGGCGCCCGTATCGTCTTCATCGCCGGCCCGTGCCAGATGCAGAGCCGCCAGCACGCGCTGGAAACCGCCCATTCGCTGAAGGAAATCGGCGAGCGCCTGAACCTCGGCATCATCTACAAGACCAGCTTCGACAAGGCGAACCGCACCAGCGCCAGCGCCGCGCGCGGCATCGGCCTGAAGGACGCTATGCCGATCTTCGCCGAGATCCGTGAAGTCACCGGCCTGCCCACGCTGACCGACGTCCACTCCGAGGCCCAGTGCGGCCCGGTGGGCGAGGTCGTGGACGTGCTGCAGATCCCGGCCTTCCTGTCGCGCCAGACCGACCTGCTGCTGGCCGCCGCCGCCACGGGCAAGGCGATCAACATCAAGAAGGGCCAGTTCCTCGCGCCTTGGGACATGAAGAACGTCATCGCCAAGGTCACGGGCGCGGGCAACCCGAACGTCATGGCCTGCGAGCGCGGCGCCAGCTTCGGCTACAACACCCTGGTCAGCGATATGCGCGCTCTGCCGATCCTGCGCGAGATCGGCTGCCCCGTCGTCTTCGACGCGACCCACAGCGTCCAGCAGCCGGGCGGGCAGGGCACCTCCTCGGGCGGCCAGCGCGAGTTCGTGCCGGTGCTGGCCCGCGCCGCCGTCTCGGTCGGCGTCGACGCGGTCTTCATGGAGACGCACGAAGACCCTGACAACGCCCCGTCGGACGGCCCCAACATGGTGCCGCTGAGCCAGTTCGAGGCCCTGGCCGCCGAACTGATCGCCTTCGACGACCTGGCCATCAAGCTCGGTCACAAGGGGCCGATGGCGAAGACGGCGTGAATCCGCTAGTTCGGCGTCATGCCTGAACGTTCTCTTGATCTCGGCGCCCTGCAGTCCCTGCTGGAGCGCGTGCGCGACCTGAAGGTCGCCTGCGTCGGCGATCTGATGCTGGATCGCTATGTCTATGGCGAGGTCAGCCGCATCTCGCCCGAGGCGCCGATCCCGGTCCTGCGCGCACGCCGCACCGTGGCCATGCCCGGCGGCGTGGGCAATGTCGCGCGCAACGTCGCGGCCCTGGGCGGTCAGGCCCGTCTGGGCGCGGTCGCCGGCCATGACGCAGCGGGCGCCGAACTGACCGATCTGATCGCCGCCGAGGCGCGGATCGAGGACGCCCTGATCCGTCCTGAAGGCGCCGCCACCATCGTCAAGACGCGCTTCGTCGCCGCCGGCCAGCAACTGCTGCGTCTGGACGACGAGGCCGCGCCTCATTCCGGCTATGCCGAAAAGGCGGTGTTCCGGGGCGCAGACGCTATCCTGCTGTCCGACTACGCCAAGGGCGTGGTGGACGACGGCGCCATTCAGGCGGCGCTGTGGGCCGGGGCAGAATACGGTGCGCCGGTCATCGTCGACCCCAAGGGCCGCGACTTCGCGCGCTACGGCGCGGTCGATGTCATCAAGCCGAACGCCAGCGAACTGGCGGGCGCGACCGGCCTGCCGACCGAGACGGACGAACAGGTCGAGGCGGCGCTGGCCGCCCTGCTGGACGCCACCACGGCCAAGGCCGTCATCGTCACCCGCGCAGGCAAGGGCATGTCGCTGGCGCGTAGAGACGGCGGCGTCACACACTTCCCCGGCCGGGCGCGTGAAGTATTCGACGTATCGGGCGCGGGCGACACCTGTCTGGCGGCGCTGGGTCTGGCGCTGGGCGCGGGCGCGACGCTGGAGCAGGCGGTGCAGTTCGCCATCCTCGCGTCGGGCGTCGTTGTGGGCAAGAGCGGCACCGCCGTCGTGACCCCGGCCGAACTGATCGAGGCCGAGATGAGCCAGCACGCGGCGCTTGCCCAGTCCAAGGTCACCCCGCTGGACGAACTGGCCGATCAGGTCGAGGCGTGGAAGCGTCAGGGCCTGAAGGTCGGCTTCACCAACGGCTGTTTCGACATCCTGCACCGCGGCCACGTCGCCTATCTGGCCCAGGCGCGCGGCTGGTGCGACCGGCTGGTGGTGGCGCTGAATACCGACGCCTCGGTGCGCCGCCTGAAGGGCGAGGGGCGCCCGGTCAACGATCTGGACAGCCGCGCCGCCGTCATCGGCGGTCTGGCCAGCGTGGATCGTGTGACGGCCTTTGACGACCCGACCCCCATCGCTCTGATCGAACGGCTGAAGCCGGACGTGCTGATCAAGGGCTCGGACTACACCAAGGACAAGGTCGTCGGCGCCGCCGAGGTCGAGAGCTGGGGCGGCGAGGTCCGACTGGCCGATTTCGCCGACGGCTATTCCACGACCAAGACCATCGAGAAGATGACTGGAGAGCAAGCGTGACCCCGAGAATGATCGTCGTCACGGGCGGCGCGGGCTTCATCGGCTCCAACATCGTCGCCCGCCTGTGCGACAGCGGGGCCTGGGACGTGGTCGTCTGCGACCGGCTGGAGACGGCCGACCTCGCCAAGTGGAAGAACATCGCCAAACACCCCATCGCCGACCTGTGGGCGCCTGAAGAGTTGTTCGAGCAGCTTGAGCGTCACGCCGACCGCATCGCGGCGGTGATCCACATGGGCGCCATCTCCTCGACTACGGAGCCGGACGCCGACCTGATCCTGCGTACCAACTTCAGCCTGTCGCGCGACATCTGGGACTGGTGCGCGGTGCGTAACGTGCGGATGATCTACGCCTCCTCGGCGGCCACCTACGGCGACGGCGAGACGGGTTTTGAGGATCGCGATGATCCTGAGAGCCTGAATGCGCTTCGTCCGCTAAACGCCTATGGCTATTCGAAATACCTGTTCGACCAGTACGCCGTGCGCCAGGCCGATCGTGGCGAAGCGCCGCCCCAGTGGGCTGGCCTGAAGTTCTTCAACGTCTATGGTCCGAACGAGGGCCACAAGGGCGGGATGAAGTCGGTCGTGGCCCAGATTTGGCCCAAGGTGCAGGCGGGCGAGACGGTCAGCCTGTTCCGCTCGCACAACCCCAACTATCCCGACGGCGGTCAGCTACGCGACTTCGTCTTCGTCGACGACGTGGTGAACATCATCTTGTGGCTGCTGGAGAACGAGGCTGTCTCGGGCGTGTTCAATGCCGGATCGGGTCAGGCGCGCTCCTTCGCCGATCTGGCGCGCGCGACCTTCGCGGCGGCGGGCAAGGAGCCGTCCATCGCCTATGTGGACATGCCCGAGGCGATCCGCGACCGCTATCAGTACTTCACCGAGGCCAGCATGGATCGCATCCGCGCCCTCGGCTACGGCGGCCAGTCGACCCCGCTGGAGGAAGGCGTCCGCCGCTACGTCCAGGACTTCCTGGCCCAGTCGGACCCGTACCGCTGATGCTGCCTCGGCTGACTGCGCGCCAGTGGGTCGGCTACGCGGGCTTTGCGCTCGTCTTCATTCTGACGGCGGCGGTCGCCGTCTGGCGCGGCGATATCCTGCGATCCGGCCTCGATCCCCAGGTGCCATTCCAGACCTATCAGCCGCCTGCCAAGCCCGATTACGCGCAAGCGGACGCCTGGGCCCTGCTGGACGCCCGCACGCCGGCGGCCGGGCCCGCCCACGTCTTCTTCGTCCATTCCACCACCTATAACGGCGGCAAGGAGTGGAACGGGGCCATTGACGACGCCCGCGCCCTGGCCGGGCTGCGCGGCGCGGTCCTGCCCAACTACGCCGGGCCTCTGGCCCTGGCCGGAGACGTCAGCGCGCCCCTGTATCGCCAGGCCAGCCTCTACACCCGCCTGACGCTGCGCGAAGACGCCCGCGAGGCCCGCGCCTTCGCCTATCAGGACATCTCCGCCGCCTTTGACGCCTGGCTGAAACGCCATCCCGACGGCCCCATCATCCTGGCCGGGGTAGAGCAGGGGGCCGAACTGGCCGACCGGCTGCTGCATGAACGGATCGCGCCCGATCCCGCCCTGCGGCCGCGGCTGGCCGCCGCCTATCTGATGGAGCATCTCGCTCCGACGTCGCGCTTCACCACTATTCCCCTGTGCAGCAGTCGCGAGCAGGCCGGCTGCGTGGTGACCTGGCGCTCGCTTGAGGAGAACAACGAGAGCGAGGCGCGGCGCGCGCTGCGACGCGCCCTGACCTGGGATGACCGGGGCGCCCTCGTGACCTTCGACGGCGTCACCTCGGCCTGCGTCAATCCCGTCACCGGCTCCGTGGACGCGCCGCGGTCTGAGATGCGCGAGAGCCGCGGCGCCACCAATGCGACCAATCTGGAGTGGGGCGTCCGTCCGGCCCTGCAACGCCGCATCGTGGCCGCTGAATGCAAGGACGGCATTCTATGGCGTTCTAGGCTGAGCTCTGAATCGTTCCGCCCGATCGGCGCCTGGGCCGAGCAGCGGAAAATTCCGCCCTACAATCCCTTTTACGCCGACATAGAGGCCGATGCGCTGGCCCGCCTCTCTGCCTGGTCCGCGAAGAACCCGGCTTAGGCTCGTTAAGCCCTCTGCATGTTTAAGGCGGTCATCAACGCATCGCGGATGGC
Source organism: Brevundimonas guildfordensis (assembly GCF_014836405.1). Taxonomy (GTDB): domain Bacteria; phylum Pseudomonadota; class Alphaproteobacteria; order Caulobacterales; family Caulobacteraceae; genus Brevundimonas; species Brevundimonas guildfordensis. The sequence continues at coordinate 656,952 of NZ_JACSQU010000001.1, forward strand.
GCCTTCGGTGAAGGGTTTCTGAACGGTGGGGTTGCCCCGCCAGTGCTCCGGCAGCCCGGCTTCGCCATAGCCCGTCGAGAAGACAAACGGCACGCCTCTGGCCTTCAGCGCCTCGGCGACGGGGAAGATCTCTTGGCCGGCTACATTGACGTCCAGCAAGGCTGCGTCCAGGCGGGACGTTCCCGAAGCCGCGTTCAGGCCGTCCTCGATGTTCGATTCCGGCCCCACCACGTCGCATCCCAGATCGACCAGGATGGTTTCGAGCAGCATCGCCACCAGGGACTCGTCCTCGACGATCAGCACGCGTCGTCCAGAGAAGATATCGGTCATCAGGCTTCTGTCTCCAGCGGCAGGGTGAACTCGGCTCGCAGGCCGTGGCCCGTGTAGCTCATTTCGACCGTGCCGCGCAGGTCGTGGCGAACGTTTCGTTCGATCAGGCGCGTGCCAAATCCGCGGCGCTCAGGTTCTCGCACCGGCGCGCCGGCGACTTCGGTCCAGACGATCTTGAGCTGAGGCGACTGGTGATTCACCACGCACCAATCGACCGTGACGCGACCATCGCCATGGGCCAGGGCCCCATACTTCGCTGCGTTGGTGGCCAGTTCGTGGAAAACCATGCCCAGCGACAAGGCTCGGGCTGGCGAAAGGCCGATCAGCGGCCCGTTCAGGGTCAGCCTCCCGATGCCGTGAGCCTTGGTTTCGTGTTCCAGCACCGAGCGCAGGTCGGCGCCTTCCCAATGGCTCTTCGTCAGCAGGTCGTGGGTATGCGACAGCGCCATCAGCCGCGCCTCGAAGGCTTCGGCGAACGAGCGGGGATCCTCGTGCGTCCGCGCCGTCTGCATGGCGATGGATTGCACAGTCGCCAGCGTGTTCTTCACCCGGTGATTGAGCTCGTCGATCATCAGCTTCTGCCGCTCGGCCGCCAACACCACGTCCGTGACGTCGTGACCCTGGACGAAGACGCCGATCACTTGCGCGTTCTCGTCGCGAATGGGCTGGTAGGCGAAGTCGATGTAGCGAACATCCGCCGGCCCGTCGGGCGAATGTTGAAGCGTGAAAGCCCGCTGCCGGCCCATGACCGGCTCGCCGGTCTCATAGACGTCGTTCAGGAAGTCGAGATGTCCCTGCTTCCCCAGTTCCGGCAGGGCGTCTTGGACCGAACTGCCCAGGATGTCTCTGTGGTTGACCAGCCGATAGCAGGCCTCGTTGCAAAATTGGATGACGTGATCGGGACCGCTCAGCACCGCCACGAAGCCCGGTGCGTTCAGCAGTACGTCCGATAGCTGACGCCGCTCGGTTTCCAGCCGTTGGTTGTCGGCCTCGACCTCCATCGCCCGTCGAAACACCCCGCCGCCGAGCATTTCATCTAGGGCGCTGCGCGGACCATCCTGCGTCGGCCGGGCCCTGACGAGTTCGCTGACATCGCTGGTATGCTGCAGGATATGGGTGACTTCGCCCTTCTCATTTTTAATCGGCGTGTGAGTGCAGCTCCAATAGCGGTCGTCGAACACGGCCTCGCCATGATCGCCGATCGTGCGGATCGGATAGTGAAGCAGGGCGAGATGATCGGATTCGCCCGTCTCCAGCACCCTCCTGAAGGATCCTTCGAGCCGCTGGCTGGCGCCCTCGTCCGGACCGTCCTCCGCGGCCCCGAACACATCCATGACATGGACGCCGATCAACTCCTCGCGCGTGCGCTGGGTTACATCCAGATAGGCTTGATTCATCCCTGCAAAGCGCAGGTCGCGGTCCAGCAGCATATAGGGGTTGGGCGAAGCATCGAAAGCCGCGACTAGGTCAATCGTTTCGGCCAGAGTCTTCAATACGCCCCCCTCCTGTAGCGTCCCTAACGCAACGCGCGCGGAAAGGGTGCACGGCCCGCGACTGAAACGAGCGAAAGTGTAAAGTCGGGCGTCCAGTAGCGTCAAGCTGGCCTGGGTGCGAACCTGCAAACCCCTCAAGGGCTATCCGGAGCCCTCCTTCATCCGAGCCATCCGTTTGGCTTGACCGTAACCTAGGGTGTAACGTCTGCGTATCGTGGGCCGAGGCCATCCGGGGCGCCTGCGACTGGAAGAGATCGGTAGCGCACGCCGCACACTCCCGCCTGAAAGGTCGAGGAGTTCGTCGTGACCTATTTTTGCCTGATCCAAAGTCGCACGCTGGCCAGTCATCTCGAAGCGCTGGACGCAGACACGCCGCTGGGGGCCGTACAGGAAGCTCGCCAGATCCTAAGCCAACACCGCAGCGCCGCGACAGCCGAAGTTTTCTCGGCGCGCGAAACCATCGCTGTGTTGCATCCTGCGGCGCAGCCAAGCTCGGTTGTACGCATAGGTGGCCAATGCCCCGCACCCGACACAATGGCGTGACGCCCAGTCTGACTTAGACCAGCGGGCGCGGCATCGCTCTCCAATGACGCGAAAAAAACGCGGGGCTTGCGACGATACGCCACGACCACAAGCAGCGTTCGATCAGTAGGTTTTTCGAGCTCACATGCGTGAGCTTTTGGAGGGAGTTTACTATGAAGAAGAAGCTGATTGCTGGCGCCAGCGCGGCGCTGTTGCTCGCGTCCTTCGCGAGCGCGGCCGATGCCAGTTCACGCTATTCTCAGCGCGGCGAGGCCGGCTATGAACTCGGCTGCGCCATCATGTGGATGTTTGGCTACGGCGCCTGCGCCGAGCTGCCGAACTATCCCGAAAAATTCAAGTAAACGCATATGCTGCGCCCCGTCGCCCTTCATCGGGTGGCGGGGCATTCTGCAAGCCGCTCGGGAAAGAATGGTGGACGCGACAGGGATTGAACCTGTGACCCCCTCGGTGTGAACGAGGTGCTCTCCCGCTGAGCTACGCGTCCGCCTGGAACGGGGCGGTCAGTGACTGCGCCGTCGGGAGGCGGGGACATAGCCCGGCATTCCGGGCCACGCAAGCCCAAATGGGCGATCAGGAAGAGAAACCGCTCGCTCGCAGCGCGCGCTCGATAACCTCTTCATCGCAAACGACATCGGCTTCAGTCGGCACGGTCGCGCAGGGCGGCGGCACGGAGCCGGCAGGCGCATCCTCGTTGATCAGAAAATGCCGCGAAAACACGCGCATGACGTGGGCTATTCCAACCTCTCGCACGGATCGCAGATCGGCCTCGAAGTAGGAGCCGCGACTGTGGGCGGACGTGATGATCTCGAAGGATGGAAAGTAGCTGACGTGCGGGTTGGCCTGGGCGATCTCCTCGGCCGCCACCCGCAACACGGCCTTGGAGTAGGTGGTGGCGCTCAGGATGTGCTGTTCGGCGCGGTGAGTGGCGATGAGGGGCACGGGCGAGACGGTCAGTAGTATCCTGGCGTCGCGGTTGATCCCGGCGATGCGGTCGCAAAAGGCTTGAAGATCGTCGCTGACCTCTCTGGCAGTGAAGTTCACCCTTTCATGCCGCTCGGGATCGAAAACGCCGCCTGCAACGCCGGGCGCCGTGGCGAAGACGACGCCGTCCTCACGGCTTCGCCAACCCTCAGTCAGTCCGAGCGTGAAGACTAGGACGTCAGCCTCGCTGAACACCCGCCGAACATAAGCGAGGTGTGTCGTCGCCGCATCGCGCACATGCTGAGGCGAAGCGAAGCCCTCTGGCTCGATCAAGGGCCTGAAAGGATCCACGAAAACCTCGCCGCGCGCCCAGACGTCCTCTTTCGGTTGCAAGGCGCCGAAGGCGCGATCAAACAACTGGAGCGCCTGCCGGACCGTATAGACGTTGCCGTATCGAGCCGAAAACACGCCATAGTTCCTGGCGGCGGCTTCGTCACTCGACAGGCCGTCTGGCGCCGTTTCGGGGACGAAATAGTTGAGGCCGGATCGCTGCAGGTGACGCGCAATGTTCTGGGCGAAGCAACTGCCCAAAGTCGCGACCTTCATGTCCGGCGTGATGCGGAATGGACTCCCGACCATGGGATCGAGTTGTCCCGGCGGGGCCGCGACGACGGCGCGGGACCAGAAGCAGTGGTCCGGTTGGCTGCGATAAGGATTGGTCATTACAGACCGGCTCGTTCGGGCAAGACTTGATCGAACAACATGCGGTCCAATCTCGGGACATCCCATTGGGCGCTATCTGCGTCGCCATAGACGGCGTAGCTGGCGGCGACGAACTCCGCGGACGAGCGGTAGAACCGGGCGGCGCCGATCTTCCACAGGAAGGAGCCGCGTAGTCCGTAATGATCAGCAATCCCGGGATAGATCGGCCAGATGGTGTCCAGCGCCAGCGCGTCCGGAATGCTCCTTTCGATCGGCAGGGACAGGATAGTCCTGTCGCCGGTGATCTTGCAGGCGATCAACTTGGCCAGGCGAACCACAGCCGCAGCCGTCGGATGATTAAAGGAGTGCATGAAGGGCGAGTGCTCCATCATTGCGGGAAAAAAGTCGTCGAAGGCCAGGTCGCCGGCGTCGAACAGCGCCTTGAGACCCGACGCAGCCTGCGCCCAGCGACCAACGTAGCCGATCCGGACGAAGGTCTCTGGTGCGAATAGCTGAGCGCACTGCTGCGCGCTGACGCCGTTCTGATGGCACCAGAGCACGAGGGCGGAGTGATAGTCAGATTTCTCCACGCCCTTGATGAGCGTGCCGGCGGCGTCGCGCGCATACGCGATGTCGGGGTGATAGGCGTCGAAGATGATCTTAGGGATTCGGATCGTGTGACTATGAGCGCCAAGTTCGATGATGCTCGGGTCGGTTACGCCCGTCACCCAGACATCGACGTTGGCGAGCCGGCGTGTAACCTCGTCAGGCGACATGTCGAGAAACGCTCGCATATGGGCGGTCTCGATCTCGTGGCTGGGAAGAAGCGCCTTGAGAACAAGCGCAATCCCGGCCGTCATGCAGTTGCTGGATACGAGCACGACGCCGGAATTCTTCATTGGGACCAATCTGCTAGAGTTGTGTGAACGCTGTGGCGATCACAGGCTAGCGAGGCTGGCGCCCTCCGTCCAACCTCGCCTCGCTCAGATTCCCGCCGCTCGCGCGCCTTCGGGGGTTTCGTCCTCCGGGTCGCCCGGCAGCCAGGCGACGTGGCCGTTGTAGATGTCCTGATTCAGGATGCCTTCCTCCTTGGCGACCAGAACCGGCACGACCATCTGGCCGGTGACGTTGGTGGCGGTGCGCATCATGTCGATGATGCGGTCGATGGCGATGATGTAGCCGACGCCTTCAAGCGGCAGGCCCGCTGTCGACAGCGTCAGGGTCAGCATGACGATGCTGGTCCCCGGCACGCCCGCCGTGCCCAGCGAGCCCAGCACAGCCGTCAGGCCGATCAGGACGTATTGGGTCAGGGTCAGCTCGATGCCGAAGTACTGGGCGATGAAGATAGAGGCGATGGCCGGATAGATGGCGCCGCACCCGTCCATCTTCACATTGGCGCCCAGCGGCACGGCGAAGGCGGCATAGGGCTGGGGCACGCCCAGGCGCTCGACCGTCTGGCGCAGGGTGACCGGCAGAGTGCCCAGCGACGAGGAGGTGGCGAAGGCCGTCTGCATGGCCGCGCCCGCGCCGCGGAAGAAGCTCAGCACCTTCAGCCCGTGCAGTTTCAGCAGGCCCGAATAGACCACCAGGATGTGGAACAGGCAGGCCGCATAGATGGCGAAGATGAACTTGCCCAAGGGCAGCAGCGCCTCCCACCCATAGCCGCCGACCACCGAGCCGATCAGGCCGAACACCCCGAACGGGGTCAGTTGGATCACCCAGCGGGTGATGCGGAAGATCAGGGCCGCGCCTTCATCCACCAGCCTGCGCGCAGTTTGCGCCCGGTCGCCCAACGCCACCAGGGCGGCGCCCAGCAGGGCCGAGAAGAAGATGATCTGCAGCACCTTGCCCTCGGCCAGCGAGGCGAAGGGGTTGGTCGGCACAATGCCCAGCAACACCTGCAGCGGGGTCGGAATCTCTCGCGCCTTCACCTCGCCCAGCGGCAGGTCGGACAGGCCCACGCCCGGATTGATGATGTGGCCGAAGGCGAAGCCCACCAGCACGGCCAGCAATGACGTGACGGCGAACCATACGAGGGTCCGCACCCCCAGCCGCACCGCGCCCGCGCCTTCGCCCAGCTTGGCGATGGAGCTGGCGATGGTGAACAGCACCAGCGGCGCCACCACCATGCGGATCAGGTTCAGATAGACGTCCCCGATAGGCTTGAGCCAGACCGTCGCCTGCTCGCGCAGGATCAGGCCGGCGATGATGCCGAGGGCGAAACCGGCGGCGGTGCGCTGCCACAGGGGGATAGCGAAGAAGCGACGAAACATGACGACCTTTGGGGAGGAGCGGTCGTTCTATGTGTTTCGCAGGCGCGAAGTCCGCAACAGCCGCAGGGGCGGTTGGGGAAGAGAAGTTCTAAGCCAACCTTTAGTTTTCCTTCTCGCCTTGTAGGAGAAGGGCGGTTACCCGCCCATCACCGCCGCCAGGGCCTCCTCGAACCCGTCGTAGTGGTCGATCATTACATCGCCGCCCAGTTCATGATGCGGCACATCGTTGTAGCCGAACCTGACGGCGATGCAGGGGACGCCCGCGTCCTTGGCGGCCTTGGTGTCCGTCGTGCTGTCGCCCACCATGATGCAGCGGGCGGTATCGCCGCCTGCCTTGCGCACCGCTTCGTGGATATGGGCGCCGCTGGGCTTGCGGGCAGAGACCACGTCGGGTCCGGCGATGAACGCGAAATGGCGCGTCATCTCCAGCGCCTCTATCAGCGCGACCGACAGGTCCGTTCGCTTGTTGGTGGCCACGCACAGAGTCGCGCCGCGCGCGCTCAAGCGGTCCAGCGCCGCGACGCAGCCGTCGAACGGGCGGCTCTCGTCTGCGATATGGGTCAGGTAGTCCTCGATGAAGCGCTCGAACAGGCCGGGCGCGTGGGCCTCGTCCCAAGCGGCGCCGGCCTCCATGAAGCCGTGTCGCAGCAGGGCCATGGCGCCGTGACCGACCAGATGCCGGGCCGAGGACATCGGGACCGGCGGCAGTTCGTATTGCGCCAGCATCCGGTTCAGCGTGCCGATCAGATCGGGCGCCGAGTCCACCAGGGTCCCGTCCAGGTCGAAGGCGATGGTCCAGCCTTCCAGGTCGCGCTCAATGCTCACTCATCTGTCTCCCGGCTCGCGAAGACCCCGGCAATGGGCTAGATCGCAGGCAACGACAAGCCGCCGGATCGATTCATGACCGCTCCTCACCCTCGCGCAGCCATCATTCTCGCCGCCGGCCAGGGCACGCGCATGAAGTCGCCGCTGCCCAAGGTGCTGCACCCGGTCGGCGCGCGGGCCATGCTGGACCACGCCATCGACGCCGCCGAGGCCCTGGGCTGCGAACGCATCGTGGTCGTCGTCGGCTCCCATTCGCCGGAAGTCCGCGCCCACGTTGAAAAGCGCCTCGGGGCCGATAGCATCGCCGTTCAGGATCCGCCGCTGGGCACCGGCCACGCCGTGCGCGCCGCCGAGGCGGTGCTGGGTGACTTCGTCGGCCATGTGGTCGTCACCTATGGCGACGTGCCTTTGCTGAAGGCCGCCGACATCGAGCCGGTCTTCGCAGAGGCTCCCGAAGGCGTCCATGAAGGCGTCACCGTCATCGGCTTCGAGGCCCGCGATCCCGGCGCCTACGGCCGCCTGATCCTCGACGACGACGACTTGCTCGCCATCACCGAGGCCAAGGAAGCCTCGGCCGAAGTTCTGGCCGTCACCGCCTGCAACTCGGGCGTCATGGCCGCGCCGGTCGGCCTGCTGTTCGACCTGCTGGCTGAGGTCACGAACGACAACGCCAAAAGCGAATACTATCTGACCGACGTGGTCGAACTGGCCCGCAAGCGCGGCGCGCCGACCCGCGCCGTCTTCGCCGCCGAAGACTCCGTCATGGGCGTCAACGCGCAGTCCGAACTGGCTCAGGCCGAGGCCCTGTTCCAGAAGGCGCAACGTGAGCATTTCCTGGCGGCGGGCGTCACAATGTCGGCCCCCGACACCGTCCACTTCGCCTGGGACACGCAAGTCGGCGCCGGCACGACCATCGAGCCCTTCGTCGTCTTCGGCCCCGGCGCCAAGGTGGCCGAGGGCGCGCGCATCCGCAGCTTCAGCCATGTCGAAGGCGCCAGGATCGCCACCGGCGCCGAGGTCGGTCCCTACGCCCGCCTGCGTCCCGGCGCGGACCTGGGCGAGGGCGTCAAGATCGGCAACTTCGTCGAGGTCAAGAACGTCCGCATGGACGCCGGCGCCAAGGCCAACCACCTGGCCTATCTCGGCGACGGCCACGTGGGGGCCAAGGCGAACATCGGCGCGGGGACGATCTTCTGTAACTATGACGGCTTCTTCAAGCACCGCACGACGGTGGGCGAGGGGGCCTTCGTCGGCTCGAACAGTTCGTTGGTCGCCCCCGTGACCATCGGCGCGGGCACCATGGTCGGCTCCGGCTCCGTGGTGACCAGGGACGTCGCGCCCGGCGATCTGGCGCTCGGCCGCGCCGAACAGACGACGAAGCCGGGCTGGGCCGCCCGCTTCATGGAAACCATGCGCGCGAAGAAGGCGGCGAAATCCCAATGAGCGACCTGCAGAAGAAAAACGCCGGCGAAGCCGCCGCTCAATACGTCGAGGCCGGGATGGTCGTCGGCCTGGGCACCGGCTCGACCGCCGCCTGGTTCGTCAAGGCGCTGGCGGCCCGCAACCTGCCGGACCTGCGCTGCGTCCCGACGTCCGAGCGCACGGCAGATCTGGCGCGCGAACTCGGCCTGACCCTGTCGACGCTGGAAGACACGCCCAAGATCGACCTGACCGTCGACGGCGCCGACGAGATCGGTCCCGGCCTGGCCCTCATCAAGGGCGGCGGCGCGGCCCTGCTGCGCGAGAAGCTGGTGTGGGAGGCCTCCGCCCGCTGCATCTGCATCGCCGACGCGGCCAAGGTGGTTCCGGCGCTGGGAACCTTCCCCCTGCCGATCGAGGTCGTCGCCTTCGGACACAAGACAACCGCCAACCGCATCGCCGACGTCTTGGCCGACCACGACATCGGCTCTCCCGCTCGCGTGCGCGAGGCCGAGCGCGGCCTGATCCGCACAGACGGCGGCAACCTGATCTACGATGCCGCCTGCAAGCTGATCGCCGACCCGGCCCGCCTCGCCTCCGACCTGAAGAGCCTGACCGGCGTCGTCGAACATGGCCTGTTCCTCGACCTGACCGACCTGGCCATCATCGGCACGGACGATGGGTTCGGAACGATCAATCCGTAGTCGGCGCGGCCTCGTCGGCAAGGCGGGCGTGCGCGCGACGGATCGACGTGCGGATTTCTGAAGTTCCCGCCCGAAGATTTTTTCGCGTGCGCTGCGCGTCGTAAAGCCCGTCGAGATACGCCTTGTCCCACTCAGTCAGGTTCGAGGCGCTGCCGGGATCATTGAAGACGTTCAGGATCGAAGCATAGCCCCTGGTGTCCGCCGTCGGATCGATTTGCGCCAGGGACACCATGGCGATGTAATCAGCCAGTTGCTGCGAGTTGACCGCACCGATCTTGCTGACATCCACGATGATGATGGCGCGGAAAATGTTGTCGACGATCTGGGTCGTCAGGCGCGACGCCGAGGACACTGAGATCGCCGGGGCGAAATCTGTCGGTTTAGAGCATGCGTTTTCGCATTCTCCGGGAATGCGGACCGCGCGTTGTCCGGTTTCGGAATCGACCGGCATGCTGACCTGCCACCAGCGGACGGGGCGGCTGGTCTCCTGGAAATCTCTCAGCGCAGCAGCGCCGCGGTCCATGCCGGAGCCGCCCATGCGCAGGGCTCTGCGGCGGCGTTCAACCAGTTCATGCGCAAAGGCGTCGCCGTCGGCGGTCGCGACGATCAGCAGATTGGGCGCGCAGCCGGGATCGCCCGGATTCAGGCCAAGGTCTTCCGCGACGGTTGAAACGCGGTCCACCAGATATTGCGCGGCTTCGCGGCGCAGATTGACGGCGCCCACACAGACGCTGCGGTCCCACCTGGCAATGCCGCGCCCGCGATTAGGGGCCGCGACTTCGCCGACGAAGCTCTGGATCAGATCATCAAGACGGCGCCCCGAGACCTGAATATCCTCCAGACGAACCGCCTGATCCTGGGGGCTGGCCTGCGCCGGTTGCGGGGGCTGGCTGGACGGCGCGCTAGCGCTGAGTGCAAGAGCGAGAATAGCTGCGATCATCACCGAACTCACGACCCCTATTAGTCTCGCACACTATCGCGGAACGGCGTCTTATCAAGCGAAGCCTTGGTCGACGGGGTCTGACCGATGCTGCGGGATCTTTTTGCCCCGCCCGTCTCGCGGCTTGCCCCCTCGCATCCGGGCGCCTAAGTCCGTGCAGCGCTGCGGTTAGCCCGCGCCGATTTCAGACGATTCAGACGAATTGGACTCTATTTTCGGGTCCGATCCAGCCGGAGCCCCCGATGACCCAATACGACTACGACCTCTTCGTCATCGGCGCCGGTTCGGGCGGGGTTCGGGCGGCGCGGCTGACGGCGCTGGGCGGCAAGAAGGTCGCCATCGCGGAAGAGTATCGGGTCGGCGGCACCTGCGTCATTCGCGGCTGCGTGCCCAAGAAGTTCATGGTCATGGCCGCCGAGGTCAGCCACGCGCTGGAAATCGCCGAGGGCTATGGCTGGTCCTTCGATAACGCCAAGTTCGACTGGCCGACCTTCCTGCAGGCCAAGGACGTCGAGATCGCCCGCCTGTCCGGCATCTACGCCGCCAATCTGGGCAAGGCGGGCGTCGACCTGCTGCACGGCCGCGCCGTGCTGAAGGACGCCCACACCGTCGAGGTCATCGGCAAGGACGGCGGCGACAAGCAGACGATCACCGCCGAGAAAATCCTGATCGCCACCGGCGGCCGCCCGTGGAAGCCGGACAGCCTTCCGGGCATCGAGCACGCCATCACCTCCGAAGAAGCCTTCCATCTGCCCGAACTGCCCAAGCGGGTCCTGGTCGTCGGCGGCGGCTATATCGCGGTGGAGTTCGCGGGCATCTTCGCCGGACTGGGGGTCGAGACGACCCTGATCTATCGCGGCCCCAACATCCTGCGCGGTTTCGACGACGACGTGCGCGCCCATCTGGCCGGCGAGATCGAAAAGCGCGGCATCAAGGTCATCCTCGGCTGTCAGCACGAGTCGATCGAGAAGACCGAGACGGGCCTGATCAACCATCTCGAAAACGGCATGAAGATCGAGACCGACGTGGTCATGTTCGCGACCGGCCGCGTGCCTTACGTCGAGGGCCTGGGACTGGAAACCGCCGGGGTCGAGCTGAGCGCGGACGGCGCGATCAAGGTTGACGAATATTCAAAGACCACAGCTGACAACATCTGGGCCGTCGGCGACGTCACCGACCGGATGAACCTGACCCCCGTCGCCATTCGTGAGGGCGTGGCCTTCCATGAGACGGTGTTCAAGAACAACCCTCAGCGGTTCGACTATGAGGCCGTCGCCACCGCCGTCTTCAGCCAGCCGCCCGTTGGCGTGGTCGGCCTGACCGAAGCCGAGGCCCGCCACGCCTGTCCGGGCGAGGTGGACGTCTATGTCACCCGCTTCCGCCCGATGAAGTACGCCTTCACCGGCTCGGACGAGCGCGTCCTGATGAAGCTGGTGGTCGAGGCTGAAACCCAGCGCGTCGTCGGCTGCCACATCGTCGGTCCCGACAGCCCCGAGATGATCCAGCTGGCCGCCATCGCCGTTAAGGCGGGCCTGACCAAGGCTCAGTGGGACGCCACCTGCGCCGTCCACCCGACGATGGCTGAGGAACTGGTCACCCTGCGAGAGAAGCAGACCGCGGCCTCGATGTCCGCGGGTTAAGCGCGGCTATTGATGGGCCGGCGGCTTGCCAGCCGCCTTGTCCGCGCGCCTTATGCCGACAGGGCCCCGACCGGGGCAGCAAGAGATCAAGGAGTTCGCCATGAAGCCGCATCTGCTCGCCGCCGCCGTCGCCGCCGTCCTTCTGAGCGGCGCTCCGGCGCTCGCCCAGGATGCTTCCGCGCCCGCCTATCAGGCCGCCGTGGCAGACGCTCTGCGCCCGGCTGACGAGGTCGCCCGCGACCCTCTGCGTCATCCCGCCGAGATGCTCGCCTTCGCCCAGGTGAAACCGGGCCAGCGCATTGCCGATATCCGCCCTGGCGCAGGCTATTTCACCCGCCTGTTTGCGCGCGTCATAGGCGAGGACGGCCACGTCTACGCCTTCGTGCCCAACCGCACTGCCGAGCGCGAGAACCCGCGCGCCGATGCCCTGGCCGAGGCCTATCCGAACGTCAGCCGCGTCAACGGCGATCTGGACGCCATGGCCTTCGATCAGCCGCTGGACCTGGTCTTCATGAGCCAGGAGTATCACGACTTCCACATCCCCCGGTTCGGCGTGGACGTGGCGAAAATGAACGCCGACATCTTCAAGGCGCTGAAGCCCGGCGGCCTCTATGTCGTCATCGATCACCAGGCCGCGCCTGGCGCCGCCAATACCGTGGTTGAGACCCTGCACCGCATCGAGGGCGCCCAGCTTCGCAAGGAGGTCGAAGCCGCCGGTTTCGTCTTTGACGGCGAAAGCACGGCCGTCGCCAACTCCGCCGACGACCACAGCCTGAACGTCTTCGACGAGGCGATCCGGGGCAAGACCGACCAGTTCGTCTATCGCTTCCGCAAGCCGAACTGAGGCGTCTCGTATCAAATTGGTGACTGGCGAAGCGAGTCGGGCGGCGCTAACCCTCGGCTAAAATCCATAAGGGAAACGCACAGATGACTCGCATCGCCTTCATCGGCCTGGGCAACATGGGCGGCGGCATGGCCGCCAATCAGGCCAAGGCCGGGCATGACGTCGCCGCCTTCGACCTTTCGCCCGCCGCGCTGGAACGCGCCGCCGAGGCGGGCTGCCGCACCGTCAGTTCGGTCGCCGAGGCCGTGAAGGACGCCGAGGTCGTCATCACCATGCTGCCCGCCGGGCCGCATGTCCTCAGCGTCTATTCCGAACAGATCATCGGCGCCGCACCCTCCAGCGCGCTGCTTCTGGACTGCTCGACCATCGACGTGGAGACGGCGCGCAAGGTCGCCGGCCTGGCCAAGGATGCGGGCTACGCCTTCGCCGACGCCCCCGTCTCGGGCGGCACCGCCGCCGCTGACGCCGGGACCCTGGCCTTCATGGTCGGCTGCGACGAGGCCGACTTCGCCCGTGTCGAACCGGCGCTAGAGCCGATGAGCCGCATCACCATCCGCGCCGGCGACCACGGCGCAGGTCAGGCGGCCAAGATCTGCAACAACATGCTGCTGGGCATTTCGATGATCGGCACGTGCGAAGCCATCGCCCTGGCCGAGAAGCTGGGGCTCGAACCCGAGCGCTTCTTCGAGATCGCCTCCAAGTCGTCGGGGCAGTGCTGGAGCGTGACCAGCTACTACCCCTGGGCCGGCCCGGTGCCGACCGCGCCGTCGAACCGCGACTATGAAGGCGGCTTCGCCACCGCCATGATGCTGAAAGACCTCAAGCTGGCGCAGGACGCCGCCGCCAAGTCGGGCGCCTCAACCCCGCTGGGCGCCCAGGCCGAGGCCCTCTACGCCCTGTTCAACGGTCTCGGCTACGGCGGCAAGGACTTCTCCGCCATGGTCCAGATGCTGCGCGGCCGGATCGACACGCTGAGCTAAGCCCATGGCTTTCCTCCCCACACAGTGGGGAGGGGGACCACGAAGTGGTGGAGGGGCCTCTTGGGACAGCGGAACCAAACAGCCCCTCCGTCTCGACCGCTCCGCGTCCGATCCACCTCCCCATTGGCATGGGGAGGAAATTACGGGCGTTCCTGAGCTGAGAACCGTTATCAATTAAGGGGTTGAGACGTTTTGTCCTACGCCTGACATGGACAAGACAGGGCGGCGCGCGCAATTAGGCTCGCAAAGCTGCATAAGCGAGAGAAGCGCCGCCTTGTTCGACTATAAGTCCGCCTTTCAGAACTCTGTGGATCAGGTCCGCAGCGAAGGCCGTTACCGTGTCTTCGCCGATCTGAAACGCGTGCGCGGGCAATTTCCTCTGGCTCGTCGGCGGCGCGCCGACGGCACGCAGCAGGACGTGGTGGTCTGGTGCTCGAACGACTACCTCGGCATGGGCCAGCATCCGGCCGTGGTCGAGGCGATGAAGACGGCGATCGATCTCAGCGGAGCCGGGGCAGGGGGCACCCGCAACATCTCGGGCACCACGCGCTCGGCGGTCGACCTGGAAGCCGAGCTGGCCAGTTGGCACCAGAAGGAAGCCGCCCTGCTGTTCACCTCGGGCTACGTGGCCAATGAGGCGACGCTGTCGACCCTGCAGAAGATCCTGCCGGGCCTGATTATCTTCTCGGACGCCCTGAACCACGCCTCCATGATTGCGGGCATCCGCAACGGCGGCGGCGAACGTCACATCTTCCGCCACAACGACCTTGAGCACCTCGAAGAACTGCTGGCCGCGGCGCCCGTCAACGCGCCCAAGCTGATCGCCTTCGAGAGCGTCTATTCGATGGACGGCGACATCGCCGACCTGGCGGGCACCATCGCCCTGGCCAAGAAATACGGCGCCCTGACCTATCTGGACGAAGTCCACGCTGTAGGCCTGTACGGCGCGACCGGCGCGGGCGTGGCCGAGCGTGACGGCGTGCTGGACGGCATCGACATCGTCGAATGCACCCTAGGCAAGGCCATCGGCGTCATGGGCGGCTACATCGCCGCCGACGCCGTGATCGTGGACGCGGTGCGCAGCTGGGCCTCGGGCTTCATCTTCACCACCAGCCTGCCGCCCGCCCTGACCGCCGGGGCGCTGGCCTCGGTCCGCCACCTGAAGGCGCACCCCGAACTGCGCGAGGCCCATCAGGAACGCGCCGCCACCCTGAAGCGCCGCCTGACCGAGGCGGGCATTCCTGTCCTGCCCAGCGTCAGCCACATCGTGCCGGTCCATGTCGGCAATCCGGTGCACTGCAAGCTGATCTCGGACATGCTGCTGGAAGACTTCGGCATCTACGTCCAGCCCATCAACTATCCGACCGTGCCCAAGGGGACCGAGCGCCTGCGCTTCACCCCCTCGCCGGATCATGACGATGCGATGATCGACAAGCTGGTCGATGCGATGGACAAGCTTTGGTCCCACTGCAACGTGGCGCGTCGTCCGGCCGCGGCATGACGACCGACGCTGAACTCGGCGAGGTCATCGTCGAGTTCGTCCGCAACGGCCCCTATGTGAAATGCTCCGCCGTGCATGCGGCGACAGGCGTCGAGGTCTCGGCCATGGGACCCGTCGCTGAGCCGCGCGCGGTCGAACGGGTGGCGATCGCCAAACTGAAACGAGCGTTGTCACAGCGCTGACCCCCTAGATGTTGTGGTGTTCGGCGGCGCGGCCTAGAAGGGAGCGCCGTTTCAGCCTTCAGCCTCCGGGATGCTTCCAGTGACCGCCTTCACGCACGATTCCTATTTCTCCAAGAGCCTCGCCGACGCTGATCCGGCGATCTTCAAGGGCATCCAGGGCGAGCTTGGCCGCCAGAAGGAGCAGATCGAGCTGATCGCTTCCGAAAACATCGTCTCCCAGGCGGTGCTGGACGCCCAGGGCTCGGTGCTGACCAACAAATACGCCGAGGGCTATCCGGGCCGTCGCTATTACGGCGGCTGCGAGTTCGTCGACATCACCGAGGACCTGGCCCGCGAGCGCGCCAAGGAGCTGTTCGGCGCCGCCTTCGCCAACGTCCAGCCTCACTCGGGCGCCCAGGCCAACCAGGCCGTCTTCTTCTCCCTGCTGCAGCCGGGCGACACCTTCCTGGGCATGGACCTGGCCTGCGGCGGCCACCTGACCCACGGCTCGCCCGCCAACCAGTCGGGCAAGTGGTTCCGTCCGGTCACCTATAAGGTGAACGAAGACGACCATCTCATTGATTATGATCACGTCGCCGAAATGGCCCAGAAGGAGAAGCCCAAGCTGATCTTGGCCGGCGCCTCGGCCTACAGCCGTCACATCGACTTCAAACGCTTCCGCGAGATCGCCGACAGCGTCGGCGCCTATCTGATGGTCGACATGGCCCACTATGCGGGCCTGATCGCCGGCGGCGCCTATCCGGACCCGCTGCCGCACGCTCACGTGGTCACCACCACGACGCACAAGACCCTGCGCGGCCCGCGCGGCGGCATGATCCTGTCCAACGACCTGGACCTGGGCAAGAAGATCAACTCGGCCGTCTTCCCCGGCCTGCAGGGCGGCCCGCTGGAGCACGTCATCGCCGCCAAGGCCGTGGCCTTCGGCGAGGCGCTGAAGCCCGAGTTCAAGCTCTACGCCCAGCAGGTCGTGAAGAACGCCCAGGCCCTGGCCGCCGTTCTGACCGAGCGCGGCCTGGCCATCGTCTCGGGGGGCACCGACAGCCACCTGATGCTGGTCGACCTGCGTCCCAAGGGCGTGACCGGCAAGGCCACCGAGCATGAGCTCGAGAAGGCCCTGATGACCTGCAACAAGAACGGCGTGCCGTTCGACACCGCGCCCTTCACCGTCACTTCGGGCGTCCGTCTGGGCACCCCGGCGGGCACCACGCGCGGCTTCGGCGAGGAAGAGTTCAAGCAGATCGGCCACTGGATCGCCGACGTCGTGTCGTCGATGAACGGCGGCGATGAAGCCGATCCGGCCGTCGTCGCGGGCGTCGCTGCCCAGGTGCGCGAACTGACCGCGCGCTTCCCCATCTATCGCTAAGAGGTCCATCGGATGAAGTGCCCCTTCTGCGGAAACGCCGACACCCAGGTGAAGGACAGCCGCCCGTCTGACGACGGCGCGGCCATCCGTCGCCGTCGGTCCTGTCCGCAGTGCAACGGGCGCTTCACCACCTTCGAGCGGGTGCAGCTGCGCGAACTGGTTATCCTGAAACGGAACGGCCGCCGCACCCCCTTCGACCGCGACAAGCTGGAACGCTCGCTGGGCATCGCCCTGCGCAAGCGCCCGGTCCAGCCGGATCAGGTCGAGCTTCTGGTCAGCCGCATCGTGCGCCAGCTGGAAAGCCTGGGCGAGACGGAAATCCCATCGCACATCGTCGGCGACTTCATCATGAAGGCGCTGAAGTCGGTCGATGAGGTGGCCTACGTCCGCTATGCCTCGGTCTACAAAGACTTCCGCCACACCAGCGATTTCGCCAAATTCCTCGGCGACGAGGGTTTCGACGAGACCAAGTCCGGCCAGGACTGATGCGCCCGCGCGTCACCCTCAAGCTGGCCACGTCGCTGGACGGCCGCATCGCCACGGCCACGGGCGAAAGCCAGTGGATCACCGGCCCGGAAGCGCGCCTTCAGGGCCACCGCCTGCGCGCGACGCATGACGCCATTCTGGTCGGCGTCGAGACGGTGCTGGCCGACGATCCCGAACTGACGGTGCGTCTCCAGGACTACGAAGGAGGGCATCCTCTTCGTGTCGTCCTCGACAGTCGTCTGCGGACCACCGCGACGGCCAAGGTCGCCAGCGGCAACACCCTGATCATCACGTCCGCCGCGCCCCACGCCATCGGCCACGCCGAAGTCGTCACCGTCGCCGCCATCGACAGCCGCCCCGCCATCCCCGCCGTCCTCGACGCCCTGTCCGCCCGCAACATCGGCTCCGTCCTGATCGAGGGCGGAGGCCGCGTCGCCGCCTCCTTCATCCAGGCAGGCGCAGTGGACGCCATCGAGTGGTTCCGCGCCCCGATCCTGCTGGGCGGAGAGGGGCGGCCCTGCGTCGCGGGTCTGGCGCTTGCAAAGCTGGCCGACGCCCCCAAGTTCCGTCGTCTGGGCGTCGAGCCTGTCGGAGACGACCTGTGGGAACGCTACGCCCGGGTCTGACGTCCCGGCAGGCGCGATTTCAGACGAATTAGACTAATTAGACTCTGTTTTTTGGGTCCGAAGGGACCGGAGCTTTCATGTTCACCGGCATCGTCACTGATATCGGCCGCGTCCGCAGCGTCCGTGAAACCAACCGCGACCGTCGCTATGAGGTCGAGACCGTGTGGGACACCGCGGGCATCGACCTGGGCGCTTCCATCAGCCACGCTGGCTGCTGCCTGACCGTCACGGAGAAGGGGGAGGGCTGGTTCGCTGTCGAGGTCTCGGGCGAGACCCTGTCCAAGACCAAGCTGGGCGACTGGAGCGAGGGCAGCCGCATCAATCTGGAGCGCGCGGCCAAGCTGGGCGATGAACTGGGCGGCCATATCGTCTCGGGCCATGTCGATGGTCTGGGCGAAGTGATCTCCATCACGCCCGAAGGCGGCTCGCACCGCATCGTGATCGAGGCGCCCGCGCCCCTGCACAGATTCATCGCCCCAAAGGGCTCAATCACGGTCGATGGGGTTTCCCTGACGGTGAATGGGGTGCATGAGCGCCGCTTCGACGTGAATATTATCCCGCACACGTGGGATGCGACCACCCTCGGCGGCCTGAAGGTCGGCGAAAAGGTCAATCTGGAGATCGACATGCTGGCGCGTTACCTCGCGCGGTGGCAGGAGACCGCATGATGAAACTGGCCGTCCACAATACCGACAGCCCGATCAGCTCGATCGAGGACATTATCGAGGACGCCCGCAACGGCCGCCCTTACATCCTGGTGGACGCCGAGGACCGCGAGAACGAGGGCGACATCGTTATTCCGGCCCAGTTCGCCACGCCGGACCAGATCAATTTCATGATCCGCTATGCGCGCGGACTGGTCTGCCTGGCCATGACGGCCGAGCGCGCCAAGCAATTGCGCCTGCCGCCGATGGCCGCCGAGAACCGCGAGAGCATGGGCACGGCCTTCACCATCTCGATCGAGGCCAAGGAAGGCGTCACGACCGGCATCTCGGCCGCTGACCGCGCCCACACGGTCCAGGTGGCTGCTGATCCGTCGCGCACCGCCGACGACATCGTCTCGCCGGGCCACATCTTCCCGCTGGTCGCGCGCGACGGCGGCGTGCTGGTTCGCACCGGCCACACCGAGGCCGCCGTCGACATCAGCCGCATGGCCGGCCTGATCCCGGCCGGGGTGATCTGCGAGATCATCAAGGACGACGGGACGATGGCGCGGATGCCCGACCTGATCGCCTTCGCCCAGTTGCACGGGCTGAAGATCGGCACCATCGCCGACCTGATCGCCTATCGCCGACGCACCGAGCGTTTCGTCGAGCGCGTGATGGAGACGCCGTTCCAGAGCGTCCACGGCGGCGAGTTCAAGCTGATCCTGTACCGCAACACCATTGAGGGCGCAGAGCACGTCGCCCTGGTGCGCGGCGACATCGACCCGACGAAACCGACCGTGGTGCGGATGCACCAGATCGACTTCGCCGCCGACCTGCTGGGCCACGTCGAGGCCCGTCAGGACTATATTCCGAAGGCGATGCAGGCGCTGGCGGCCCATGACGGGCCGGGCGTCGTCGTTTTCCTGCGCGATCCCGACCTGCATGGCCTGGCCGAACGGCTGGGCGGCGTGGCCAAGCCCGCGGCGGCGGATCGCTCGCTGAAAGCCTATGGCGTCGGGGCACAGATTCTGCTCGACCTCGGCGTCAAGGATATGATCGTGATGAGTTCGACGCGGCCCAATCCGACGGCGCTTGAGGGCTATGGCCTGCGCATCGTCGGCTGGCGCGACATGGACGGAGAAGACCAATCTTGAACGACCCCACTCGCGTCCTCATCGTCGAGGCGCGCTTCTACGACGAACTGGCCGACGCCCTTCTGGAAGGGGCGAAGGACGCCCTGCGCGCGCAAGGCGTCCAGTATGACGTCGTGACCGTGCCCGGCGCTCTGGAAGTGCCGACCGTGATCGCCATGGCCGAGGAGGCCGGGCGCTATCCGACCGCGCCGCGCTACGACGGCTATGTCGCCCTGGGCTGCGTGATCCGCGGCGAGACCTATCACTTCGAGATCGTCTCGGATCAGTCGGCCGCCGGCATCCGCAATCTGGGCCTGAAGGGCGTGGCCATCGGCAACGGCATCCTGACGACCGAGGACGAGGAGCAGGCCTGGGCCCGCGCCCGCCTTAGCGAGGGCGACAAGGGCGGTTTCGCCGCCCGCGCCTGCCTGGACCTGATCGCTATCCGCAAACGCCTTCGTGGGGGGCTGGCCTCGTGACCGAACCGACCAGCGCCCCGGCGACCGTCGCCGAAGTCATGGCCCAACTGGCCGAGGCTGAAAAAGCCCGCGCCGAGCCGCAGCTAACCAGCCGCCAGCGCCGCGCCCGCACGGTCGCGCGCCTTGCCGCGGTCCAGGCCCTGTATCAGATGGAGCTGGCGGGCGAGGACGTCGACAGCGTCGTGCGCGAGTTCCGCAATCACCGCTTCGACGCCGACATCGACGGCGCCCCTCTGGCCGAGGCTGACGAGGACTGGTTCTCCGAGATCGTCCACGGCGTGGTCGAGGATCAGCGCGCCATCGATGAGGCGATCAAGGCGCGCCTGGCCTCCAACTGGCGGCTGGAGCGTCTGGACGCGACCCTGCGGGCCCTGCTGCGCTGCGGCGCGTGGGAGCTGAAGCACAAGCCGGACGTGCCGCGTGAAATCGTGATCGACGAATACGTCGAACTGGCCAAGGCCTTCTTCGACGATGCGGAGGCGAAGTTCGTGAACGCGGCGCTGGACGGCGTGGCGCGCGATGCCCGCGATTGACGTCGCAGGCGAATTCGAGACCATCCAGCGGCTGCTGAAGCCGCTGGCGCATCCGGAATGGGCGAGGGGGCTGGCCGACGATGTGGCCGCGCTGCCCTCGCGACCGGGACACGACCTGATCCTGACCAAGGACGCGATCGTCGAAGGCGTCCACTTCCTGCCTGACGACCCGCTGGACACGGTGGCGCAGAAGCTTCTGCGCGTGAACCTGTCCGACCTGGCCGCCAAGGGCGCCGAGCCGTTCGGCTATCTGCTGGCCTGCCATTGGTCCGAACGCTGCGGCTGGCCCGAGCGAGAGGCCTTCGTCGCCGGGCTGCGGCGTGATCAGGCCATTTTTGACATTTCCCTGCTGGGCGGCGACACGGTGAAGACGCCGGGACCGGCCAGCTTCTCGGCGACGATGATGGGCTGGGCGCCGTCGGGCGCGGCCGTCAGTCGGGCGGG
This sequence comes from Brevundimonas guildfordensis, assembly GCF_014836405.1. GTDB lineage: Bacteria > Pseudomonadota > Alphaproteobacteria > Caulobacterales > Caulobacteraceae > Brevundimonas > Brevundimonas guildfordensis. The sequence goes on from NZ_JACSQU010000001.1 coordinate 677,960, forward strand.
GGCGCGGCCAGGCGATTTAGTCTTCGTCACCGGCACCATCGGCGACGGCTGGCTGGGTCTTCAGGCCGCTCAGGCGACCCTGACGCTGGAGCCTGAGCGCATGGACGCGCTGGAGGCCGCCTATCGCACCCCCATGCCGCGCGTGGAGTTCGCGCCCGTCGTTCTGGGCCTGGCCACGGCCAGCGCCGACATCTCCGACGGCCTTCTGGCCGACGCCGCCCACATCGCCGAGGCCAGCGGCGTATGCCTTGAGCTTGATCTGGAGGTGCTGCCCATGTCGGCGGCGGCCCAAGCCTGGTTCGAAAGCCGGGTCGACCCGCAGGCGGCGTTGGAGCTTCTGGCCAGTGGCGGCGACGACTACGAGATCCTGCTGACCGTCCCGGCGGGCGCCGAGAACGCCCTGCGCCGCGAGGCCGAGCGCCGCCATCTGCGCCTGACTCGTGTCGGCCGCGTGACCGAGGGCAGGGGGCTGTCCCCGCGCTATCTGGGTCAGGCCATCACCCCGACCCGCAACGGCTGGACACACGGCTGAGCGCAACGGAATCCTAACGGGACTTGGCGAAACTGCACCCATGAATCGCCGCGCCCTGATCCTCGCCGTCGCCGGCGCCGCCCTGTCGGGTTCGGCGCTCGCTGCGCCGTCGGCGGAATCGCCCGCCCAACCGGCGAGCTTCAATCTGACCGGCGTGGGCCTGCCGATCATCGTGGGCGGCCGCGTCCGCAACTACGTCTTTGCAGAACTGAGACTGCATCTGGGTGAAGGCCAAACCCTGGACGCGGTAAGGGCCAAGGAGCCCTACCTGCGCGACGCTCTTGTCCGCGCCGGACATCGCACCCCCTTCGTCATCGCGGACGACTGGAATCAGTTGGACGCGGCGGCGCTGAGCGCCAGCCTGATACGCTCGGCCGACAGCCTGATCGGCAAGGGCGCGATCGCCCGTGTCGAGGTCGTCAGCCAGGCCGCGCGCCGCCGCATGATGGCGCGCGCCGGCTGAAAGAGCGCTGTTGCGCCACGGCTCTGCTTTTGGCACGATTTAGCCGCAATTCCCGAGGGGCGTGAATTTACGTCTGTAAGCGCACGGGGGGACCGGAAGGCGGCCGAGAGGCGACAACGCCCGTAGCGCTGCCCATGGATCCGCGCGTCTAGTTGCATAGGGCTTGGAAACGCCATGACGTCATATCTTTGGCTGGTCATCGCGGCCGGCGCTTTGGGGGTGCTTTACGGCGCCGTCCAGACCGCCGCCCTGATGAAGGCCGACAGTGGTAATGAACGGATGCGTGAGATCGCCGCGGCGATCCAGGAAGGGGCATCCGCCTATCTGAAGCGTCAGTACACAACGATTGGTATCGTAGGGGTCGTGATCTTGGTCGCGGCCTTTTTTCTTATCGGGATCTGGGCGGCCCTCGGCTTCCTGATCGGCGCGATCCTGTCGGGCGCGGCGGGCTATGCGGGGATGCTGATTTCCGTGCGCGCCAACGTCCGCACGGCGCAGGCCGCGTCGCAGAGCCTGTCTAAGGGACTGGACCTGGCTTTCCGCTCGGGCGCCATCACCGGCATGTTCGTGGCGGGCGGCGCGCTTCTGGGCGTGTCCGGCTACTACGCCTTCATGACGCAGGGGCTGGGCCACGCCTCGACCAGCCGCGAGGTCATCGACGGACTGGTGGCTCTGGGCTTCGGCGCCTCTCTGATTTCCATCTTCGCGCGACTGGGCGGCGGCATCTTCACCAAGGGGGCCGACGTCGGCGGCGACATGGTGGGCAAGGTCGAGGCCGGCATCCCTGAGGACGACCCCCGCAACGCCGCCACCATCGCGGACAATGTGGGCGACAACGTCGGCGACTGCGCCGGCATGGCCGCCGACCTGTTCGAGACCTATGCCGTCACCACGGTGGCGACCATGGTGCTGGCGGCCATCTTCTTCCGCAACCAGCCCTATGTCGACGTGCTGATGCTGTTGCCGCTGGCGATCTGCGGCGTCTGCATCGTGACCTCGATCATCGGCACCTTCTTCGTCCGTCTGGGCAAGAGCGGCAACATCATGGGGGCGCTGTATCAGGGGTTGATCGTCACAGGCGTCCTGTCGCTGGGCGCGGTCTGGTGGGTGATCAATCAGCTTCTGCCGGGGGCGGTCGAAACCTCAGGAGGCCTGCTGATCCAGCCGATGAGTCTGTTCTGGGCGGGCGTCGTCGGCCTGCTGGTCACTGCGGCCATCGTGGTCATCACCGAATACTACACCGGCACGGGCTTCCGTCCGGTGAAGTCGGTGGCCAACGCCTCGGTCTCGGGGCACGGCACCAACGTGATCCAGGGCCTGGCCATGTCGCTGGAATCTACCGCGTTGCCAGCCCTGACCATCATCGTCGGCATTGTCGCGGCCTTCCAGTTGGCGGGCCTGTTCGGCATCGCCATCGCCACCACGACCATGCTGGGCGTGGCGGGGATGATCGTTGCGCTGGACGCCTTCGGCCCGGTTACGGACAACGCGGGCGGCATCGCCGAGATGGCCGGCCTGCCGCCGGAAGTCCGCGTCTCGACCGACGCTCTGGACGCCGTGGGCAACACCACCAAGGCCGTGACCAAGGGCTACGCCATCGGTTCGGCGGGTCTGGGGGCGTTGGTCCTGTTCGCCGCCTATGTGGAGGACCTCAAGTTCTTCGCAGCCGAGGCGGCGCCGGGCAGCTTCTTCTACGGTCTGGGCGCGGTCGCGTTCGACCTGTCCAACCCCTATGTCGTGGTCGGCCTGCTGTTCGGGGGGCTGTTGCCCTTCCTGTTCGGCGGTCTGTCGATGACGGCCGTGGGGCGCGCGGCTGAGGCTGTGGTGGCCGAGGTCCGGCGTCAGTTCCGCGAACATCCCGGAATCATGACCTACGAGACCAAGCCGGAATACGGGCGGGCGGTCGATATCCTGACCAGCGCGGCCATCCGCGAGATGATCGTGCCGTCGCTGCTGCCGGTGCTGTCGCCGATCGTCCTGTTCGTCGTCATCCTGTTCATCCAGCCGGACAAGGCCAACGCCTTCGCCGCGCTGGGGGCCATGCTGATGGGGGTGATCGTGACGGGCCTGTTCGTCGCCATCTCCATGACCTCGGGCGGCGGCGCCTGGGACAACGCCAAGAAGGTGATCGAGGAAGGCTTCACCGACAAGAACGGTGTCGTCCACGGCAAGGGCTCGGAAGCGCACAAGGCTGCGGTCACCGGCGACACTGTGGGCGATCCCTACAAGGACACCTCCGGCCCGGCGGTGAACCCGATGATCAAGATCACCAACATCGTGGCGCTGCTGCTGCTGGCGGTGCTGGCGAGCGGCAAGATCGTCTGACAGCGCTCAGCTGAAACTGAAAACGCCCCGGAGAGCGATCTCCGGGGCGTTATCTTTTCAGCCGCGCGCGAGCAGCTTAGTCCGGGCGGCGTTGGCCCGGAACGTCGTCTTCGGTGCGCGGCAGTTGGCCGCGGCCGACGTTGCCGAGCAGTTGCTCGAGGATGGTCAGTTGGCGGCCGCGCGTCGGGGTCTCGCGGCTCTCCATGGCGATCTGGCGGCCGTCTTCCAGGCCCAGATTGCGCACCGTGGCGACCTTGCCATCCGCCTCGTTGAAGGTGATCTCTGTGACCGTCCGCTGCGACACCTTTGGCTTGTTGTAGGTGTAGCGCTGCGTCGTCTGGGTCAGGTAGTACCAGACGCTCTCCGCCTCAAAGGTCGAGGTGGTGGACGGCGTGCCCAGCTTGGTCAGCACGGTCTCCCGCGTGTCGACGCCAGCCTCGATATCCTGAGGTTTGACGTCCACGGCCTGAAAGCCCTGGGTGGCGACAACTGGCGCGCAGGCGCCGGCGGCGGCGGCGAGCGAGGCGGCGATGATGAGCGACGTAAAACGGGGCATCGGCGATGGGCCTCAAGAAATAAGGTCTTTGACCTAACCGTCGCTGCGTCCTAGTGCAACGGCGCGGCGGAAAAGGGGCCGTGAAATCCTATGTTCAAGACACTCTTCAAGCGCCAGACGCAAGATCGCCATGTCCAGGCCCTGTACGCCCTGGCCGTCAATCAGGCCCGCCAGCCTGATTTTTACACGCGCCTGGGCGTCGCCGACCGCATCGACGCGCGCTTTGAGCTCTACACCCTGCACGTGCTGCTGCTGTTCGTGCGGCTGAAGCAGGACGGAGAGCGTGGCGCAGACCTGTCCCAGAAGCTGTTCGACGCCTATGTGTCGGCGCTGGATAACGTGCTGCGCGAGCTGGGGGTGGGCGATGTCTCGGTGGGTAAGAAGATGCGTAAGCTGGGCGAAGCCCTCTACGGCCGCATGAGCGCCTATGAAAAGGCGCTGAGGGCAGGGGATCACGATGGCCTTCAGGCCTCGATCGCCCGCAATGTCTTTGAGAGCGAAGACGCCGCCGCTGGCGCGGCCCTGGCGCGCTACACCATCGATTCGCATGAAAGGCTGGCTCGACAGTCGTCGGCCGCCGTGGAAAAGGCGCCGGACTGGGCGATGATCGTCGCATGACCCTTCCTGCTCTCCCCTATAGCGAACCTATCCGCCTGCATCAGGTCGGCGTATCCCTGACCCGTCGATTGGAGCCGGACGACGCAGCCCGCGCGCGGATTGCGCGGGCCTTGAGCCTGAAATCGCTCGATCGATTCGTCGCAGATATGGAGATCGTCCCCACCGTGTCGGGTTGGCGCATGGACGGTCGGGTCCAGGCGGAGGCCGTTCAGGCCTGCGTCCTGACGCTAGAGCCGCTGCCTGTCGGCATCGACGAGCGATTTTCGATCAACCTGACCGAAACGGCGCCCGAGATTCAGGCCAACGAGGAAGGCGAGATCGATCTGGAGCTGGACGACGACTCGGCCGACGTCGTGGAAAATGGTCAGATCGACCTGGGCCAGTACGCGGTCGAACAGTTGGCCCTGCATCTGGATCCCTATCCCCGCAAGGAAGGCGCGGTTTTCGAACAGCCGCCGGAGCCCGGAGAAATCTCGCCCTTTGGCGTGTTGAAGGCGCTGAAGCCTGGCGGCCAAACCGACAAGAGTTGACCTAAGGTCGCTCAAGCCTCATCCACGGTGCGACATTTTCGTCCGCTCGCCCTAAACTGAAGCGCCGCGGCAAGACGGCGACGGAGTCGATTTTCACTTGGCATCACCGATACTAATCTCGCTCGACGCCATGGGCGGGGACCATGGGCCTTCCGTCGTGGTTGGGGGCGTAAAGGCTTACATCGCCCGTTACGGCGGCGAAGGCGTCCGTTTTCAACTGCATGGCGATGAGGCGGCGATCCGCGCCGAGGTCGCCCGCAATGGCCTGCCGACTGATGTCTGCGAAATCCGCCACACGGACAAAGTCGTGGGCATGGACGAAAAACCCGCCCAGGCCATGCGCCGGGGCAAGGGTTCCAGCCTGTGGAACGCCATTGAGGCGGTCAAGCTCGGCGAGGCTCAGGCCGCCGTGTCGGCCGGCAACACCGGCGCTCTGATGGCTATCTCGAAGCTGCTGTTGCGTATGGCGGTGGATGGGCTGGAGCGGCCCGCCATTGTCGCCAGCTGGCCGACGAAACGCGGCTTCACCGCCGTGCTGGACGTCGGCGCCAACATCGGTAGCGACGCGCGTCAGCTGGTCGAGTTCGCTATCATGGGCGAGGCCTTTCAGTCGGCTGTTCACGGTGTGGAGAAGCCGACCGTCGGCATTCTAAATGTCGGCTCCGAGGACATGAAGGGTCATGAAGAGGTGCGCGAGGCTCACGCGGTCCTTCGCACGGACGCGGTGCCGGTGAACTACACCGGCTTCGTCGAGGGGCACGACATCGCCGCCGGCACGGTCGACGTGGTGGTCACGGACGGCTTCACAGGCAACGTCGCGCTCAAGACGGCCGAGGGCACGGCCCGCTTTATTTCCGGCCTGCTGAAAGAGGCTTTGACCTCGGGCCCCATGGCCAAGATGGGCGCCCTGATCGCCATGCCTGCGCTGAAGAAGATGGCGCGTCGCATCGACCCCAGCAGCGTCAACGGCGGCCCCCTGCTGGGCCTGAACGGCATCGTGGTGAAGAGCCACGGCGGCGCCACGGCCGAGGGTTATGGAAACGCCATCCGCGTGGCTGTCGATCTGGCTCGGAGTGACTATTTGACCAAGGTCAGCGCCAATTTTGCGCGTCTGTCGGCCGTTCTGGATACTGCTGAGGCCGCGTCCGACAAAGACCAAACAGGAGAGATCCAGTCGTGAGCGTCATCCGCAGCGTCGTCACCGGGGTCGGCTCCTTCCTGCCCGAACAGGTCGTCACCAACGCAGATCTGACCAAGATCGTGGACACCTCCGACGAATGGATCATTGAGCGGACCGGCATTCGCCAGCGCCACAAGGCCCGCGATGATGAGCCCACCAGCGACCTGGCGCTTAAGGCGGCCGAGCGTGCCCTAGCTGACGCCGGCAAGACGGCGGCGGACGTCGACCTGATCATCGTCGCCACGACCACCCCGGACCAGACCTTCCCCGCGACCGCCGCCATCGTCCAGCGCAAGCTGGGCGCCCCGGTCGGCATCGCCTTCGACATTCAGGCGGTCTGCTCAGGGTTCGTCTACGCGATGAGCATCGCCGACGGCTTCGTCGCGCGCGGCCAGGCCAAATGCGCCCTGGTCATCGGCGCCGAGGAAATGACCCGGCTGATGGACTGGACGGACCGCACCACCTGCGTCCTGTTCGGCGACGGCGCCGGCGCCTTTGTTTTGGAACCCGGCGAAGGGCAGGGGACCAAGGACGATCGCGGCATCCTGGGCTTCGCCCTGCGCTGCGAAGGCGCCAAGTCCGACATGCTCTACGTCGATGGCGGTCCGGCCACGACCGGAACGGTCGGCCACCTGCGGATGCTGGGCAACCAGGTCTTCCGCCACGCCGTCGTGAATATCGCCGAGGCTGTCACAGCCGCCGCCGAGGTCGCGGGCGTCGACATCCCCGAGATCGACTGGTTCGTGCCGCACCAGGCCAACCAGCGCATCATCAAGGGCGTCGGCGATCGCCTGGGCCTGGATGAGGACAAGGTCGTCTCGACCGTCGCCATGCACGCCAACACCTCGGCCGCCTCCATCCCCCTGGCGATGGATGTCGCCATCAAGGACGGACGCATCAAGAAGGGTGATCTAGTGCTGGTCGAAGCCATGGGCGGCGGCCTGACGTGGGGTGCCTGCGCCTTCAGATTCTAGATTTTCATTGAGGGCTTTGATTTTCATTCATTTTGCCCTTCAATGCCCCGCCATTGGAAAGCGGGGAGATGCCAGTGTCCCAGACCCTTACTCGGGCTGATCTGTGCGAGGCCGTTCACGAGGAGGTCGGCCTGTCGCGCCAGGAATGTTCCGGCATGGTCGAACGGACGCTTGAACTGATCGTCGAGTCGCTTGAACGCGGCGAGACCGTCAAACTGTCCGGCTTTGGCGTTTTTCAGGTGCGCGAAAAGCGGGCGCGCATGGGACGCAACCCCAAGACCGGCGAACCCGCCGCCATCAACCCCCGTCGCGTCATCAGCTTCCGGGCCTCTCAGATTATGAAGGGCCGGGTGCACGACGCCGTCGTAGAGACCTGAGTTCATTGGCTAAAAGCCCCAGCGCCTTTCGCACCATTTCCGAAGCCGCCGAAGAAGTCGGCGCGCCTCAGCATGTTCTGCGTTTCTGGGAGACGAAATTTGATTTCATCACCCCCGTGAAGCGGGCGGGCGGGAGGCGATTCTATCGTCCGGATGATGTGATGGTGTTGAAGGCCGTTCGACGCCTGTTGCACGACGAGGGGCTCACCATTCGCGGCGTTCAGCGTCTGGTTAGAGATCAGGGCCTCGCGCGCGTGGCGACCTATGGCGACCCTTCGGCCACCCTGGAAATTGATTCGGGCCTGTCTTCTACATCGGAAGCCCCAACGGCCGGCTCGGCCCCGGATTTTGATCGTCTGACGCAGGTTTTGACCGAGTTGGAAGAAGCGCATGCGCGGCTTGAGGCGGTTCTGCGCCGATAGGGCGGAAGTTGTTGTCGATAATGCGCTTTAGGGTTTGCGGAGCAGCAAACCCCCGTCTATACGGAGCGCCTTCGGAGCGTGGCGCAGCCTGGTAGCGCACTTGACTGGGGGTCAAGGGGTCGCAGGTTCGAATCCTGTCGCTCCGACCATTTCCCTCTGGGGAATCGGTTGGTTAAGGGGTCGCTTTCGGGCGGCCCCTTTGCAATTGGGCCGCTGGGTCTCAAATTTTGACACCGAATGATTGGCGCGATCTTCGACGACCTCGCCCTTGTGGGACGTCGCGCTCTAGCCCGCGACGGGGAGCCCCCAGCCACGGCGGATCGCGATCATGCGCAGGAAGAAGCAGAGGAGGCCGCCCAGGATAGCGGTCGGGACCACCGGGAGGTGAAGCAGATGGCCGCCGACCACTACGGCGGCGCCGAGCAGGGCAGCGACCGCATAGAGATCCGAGCGAAGGACGCCTGGGATCTCCGCCAGCAGAATGTCGCGCACCATGCCGCCCCCCACGCCGGTCAGCATACCGAGCAGCATTGCCATCACTGGGTTCAGGCCGTAGGCCAGCGCCTTTTCCGCGCCCGCAACCGCGAAGAAGGCGAGACCGATGGCGTCGAGCAGACGCACCGGCGTCTGCAACCTCTCGATCAGCGGCCACCAGAAGAAGGTGATCAGGCCTGCCGCCAGTGAGACCGCTAGATAGCGCCAGTCGACGAGGGCGGCGGGGGGCGTCGCCCCGATCAGCAGGTCACGGCCGATGCCGCCGAAGCTGGAGGCCACGAACGACAGCACCAGTACGCCGAAAACGTCGAGACGGCGACGGACGCCCGCCAGGGCGCCGCTGATGGCGAAAGCGAAGGTTCCGCAAAGGTCCAGCACCAGCACCAGGACCCGCTGGATTTCTACAGTCGATTCAACCTCGGTCATGGCTGAAGCCTAGCACAAGGCGGACACTGGTGTGCGGGCGCCGGCGCAGCGTCCCGGAGCTCGGAACGGATTGGATAGTCTGGCCGTTCGACTGTCAGCGGTGGCTGGTAAGGCTGGCGGAGGTCTCCATGGATGACGTTGCATCGTCGACCTATCGGGGAAACGACCGGCTTCTGTACGGGATTATTTTGGGCGTCCTGGCGTTCTGGCTGTTCGCCCAGACGACGCTGAACATCGCGCCCACCATGGCGGCGGACCTGAAGCTCGAGCAGACGTTTATGAACATTGCCGTGTCGATCACGGCCCTGTTCTCGGGCATCTTCATTGTCGTCATCGGCGGCCTGGCCGACCGGGTCGGCCGCGTGAAGATGGTGATGTTCGGCTTCGTCTTCTCCATCGTCGGCTGCCTGCTGGTCGGGCTGGCGCCGTCAGGATCGATGGGCGGCGCCTTCCTGATGCTGGGCCGGATCTGCCAGGGGCTGTCGGGCGCGTTCATCATGCCGGCCTCGCTGGCGCTGGTGAAGGCCTATTGGGAGGGAGCGGAGCGCCAGCGCGCTATCTCGCTGTGGTCCATGGGGTCGTGGGGCGGGTCGGGCTTCGCCGCCCTGTTCGGCGGGCTGATGGCCCAGAACATCGGCTGGCGCTGGATCTTTATCATCGCCGCGATCGTGTCCGTGGTCGGGATGCTGATGGTGCGCGGCACGCCCGAGAGCAAGGCGCCCGCTAAGGAGGGCTATCGGTTCGACCTTCTCGGGGTCCTGACGTTCATGCTCGCCATGGTCGCCTTGCAGATTTTCGCGACCCAGGGCGCGCAGTTCGGCTGGGCCAGCCCGGCGTCTCTGATGCTGTTAGCTGCCGCCCTGATCTTCAGCTTCGCCTTCTACCGGATCGAAAACAACAATCCGAACGCCTTCGTCCAGTTCGGTCTGTTCAAGAATATGACCTTCACCGGGGCGACGATCTCGAACCTGCTGCTGAACGCCACGGCGGGAATCATCATGATCGCCATGTTGGTGCTGCAGGAGGGCGGCGAAATGTCGGCCCAGCGGGCAGGGCTGCTGACTATCGGCTATGCGATCACCATCATGGCCTTCATCCGCGTCGGCGAGAAGCTGCTGCAACGCTTCGGCCCGCGCAAGCCGATGCTGTGGGGCAGTTACATCGTCGTCGCATCGATCCTGCTGCTCATGCCGACGAACCTAATGCTGGGTCCCTATACGGTGCTGGCGATCATCTCCTTCTCCCTGTTCGGGCTAGGGCTGGCCTTCTATGCGACGCCGTCCACCGATGCGGCCCTGTCGAACCTGCCCGAGGACCAGGGCGGCGCGGGCGCGGGGATCTACAAGATGGCCTCATCGTTGGGCGCATCCTTCGGCGTAGCGGTCTCGTCCACGATCTACACGGCGATCGCCGGCCAAAACGAGGGCGTGCGCTGGATCGAGGGGGTGATCACCTTCTCGGGCAACCAGACGAACCTGGCGTCGCGCGAGGCGGCGTTCTTCGCCCTGATGGCCAACTTGGTGATGGTGGCTGTGGCGATCCTCTCGATTGTGACCACCGTGCCGAGGGGCAAGGCGCCCGATCGGGGCTGAGCCTGTTCTTTCCAAAGGAGAGCTGAGTGATGACCGCCCTCGTCCAGACGCTGGAGCAGAACCGCGCCCAGATGACCGAATGGTTCGAGCATATGCATCGCCATCCTGAGCTGTCGATGCAGGAGACCAGCACGGCGGACTACATCGCCGAGACGCTGCGCGGCTTCGACGGCTATGAGATCGAGACCGGCGTCGGCAAGAACGGCATCGTCGCGTCGCTCAAGGCGGGGGAGGGCGGCGCCGCGATCGGCCTGCGGGCCGATTTCGACGCCTTGCCTATCCAGGAACAAAACGACCTGCCCTACAAGTCGGGCGTCGACGGCGTGGGGCACATGTGTGGTCACGACGGGCATGCCGCCATGCTGCTGGGCGCCGCCAAATACCTGGCCGAGACGAAAAACTTCAACGGGACCGTGCGGCTGATATTCCAACCGGGCGAGGAGACGATGCAAGGCGCGCCGGCCATGATCGACGACGGACTGTTCAAGCGCTTCCCTGTCGACGCCGTATTCGGCATGCACAACATCCCGGGGCTCGACGCCGGCAAGTTCTACTTCCGGCCGGGCGAGACCATGGCCTCCGTCGATAACTGGGAGGTCGAGATCATCGGCAAGGGCGGCCACGGCGGCATGCCGGAACAGGCCATCGACCCGATTGTGGCGGGCGCCTCCATCGTCATGGCCATTCAGAGCATCGTGTCGCGCAATGTGGCCCCAGCCCACACCGCCGTGGTGACCATCGGCGCCTTTCAGGCCGGAAAGGCGGGCAATGCGGTGGCGGGCAGCGCCATCTTGAGGTTCTCCGTGCGCACCTCCACGCCCGCGGACCGGGAGATGGTGCTGGGCAACATCCGCCGCATCGTTTCCCATCAGGCCCAGTCCTTCGGCTGCACCTCCGACATCCGCGAGGGTGTCCCGGGCGCCGTGCTGGTCAATGACCCCGAGGAAACCCAAAAGGCCGCCGACATCGCGCGGACAGCCTTTGGCGAGGACCGGGTGATTGATCCAGGCCCGCCCTTCATGGCGTCGGAAGACTTCGCCTTCATGCTGCAGCAGCGGAAGGGAACCTACTGCTTCCTCGGCGGCGGACCCGGGGCGATGGTTCACAACCCGACCTACGTCTTTAACCGCGACCTGCTGCCTGTCGGCGCGGCTTACTGGGCGGCCTTGACCGAGGGCTATCTGCGCTGAAGCCGCAAGGCGCACGGATTGCGAGACCCTGACAGCCCAGGCGTTGCGATGGGTTGTCGGGTGTTGGCCGCGCTTTCGATCAACCGTCTAGCTGGCGGGTGAGATGCGTGCCCTTCGTCCGGCGTTACACGTGCCGACCTTGCAGGGGGTTTGGGGTCGGCGCGGAGATTATCGGCTTTTCATTCATTTAGCGCTAAGTTAATGAAAGGGGGCCGAGGGGGGCTCGAGAAGCTTGCCCGGTGTATGGGAGGCTTAAAAAACGTGACTGATAACGCTGTGCCGCTGTGCTCGATTCTCGCTCACCACGCGGCGAGGGACCCCGCGCGCTTGGCGCTAATTATGGGTGACTTACGTCTGACCTACGCGGAGCTGGACGCGCGCTCGACGCAGCGTGCGCGCTTCATGCAGGCTCGCGGGGTGGGGCAGGACGACTACGTCACCGTGGCTCTGCCGAACGGGCCGGACTTCTATGAGACGATCTTTGGCATCTGGAAGCTCGGGGCGACGCCGAACGTGGTGTCCGCTCGCTTGGCGCAGTTCGAGTTGGAGCACATCCTCGACCTGGTGGGGCCGCGCCTGTTCGTAGGCCAATGCCCGCGCGAGGACATCCCCTCGGTGGACGGCGCTTTTGAGGGCTATCAGGCGCTTTCGGCCGAGCCTCTGCCGCCGGCTATCGCCAGGAATTGGAAGGCCATGACCAGCGGCGGGTCCACCGGACGGCCCAAGGTGATTGTCGACGCCATGCCTGCACAGTGGGACCCCACGGAGGGCTTCCTGCACCAGCAACCCGGCGAGGTCGTCCTGAATCCGGGGCCGCTGTATCACAACGCGCCGTTCCACTGCATCACCATGGCCATGTTCACCGGCAACACCATTGTCGAGATGCAGAAGTTCGACGCCCAGCGGGCGCTTGATCTGATCGAGGAGCACGGCGTCAACTGGGTGACTATGGTTCCGACCATGATGCACCGCATCTGGCAGTTGGGGCCGGAGGTGCTGGGTCGCTATAAGCTTCCGAGCCTGCGCATGATGCTGCACATGGCGGCGCCCTGCGCGCCCTGGCTCAAGGAAGCCTGGATTGACTGGTTGGGCAGCGAGCGCGTCTGGGAATACTACGGCACGACGGAGGCGACAGGCTCGACCATTATTTCGGGGACCGACTGGCTGCAGCGCAAGGGTTCGGTGGGCAAGGTCCGTCCGGGCTATGACCTGAAAATCCTCGACGCCGATGGCCGCGAATGCGCGGTGGGCGAGGTGGGCGAGGTGTTCTTCCGGCCGGAGACCGGGCCGTCGTCGACCTACCATTACCTGGGCAGCGACTCGCGACTGATCGGCGAGTACGAGACCATGGGCGACCTCGGCAGCATGGACCCGGAAGGCTATCTGTATCTGTCGGACCGTCGGAACGACCTGATCATCTCCGGCGGCGCTAATATCTACCCGGCTGAAGTCGAGGCGGCGCTGGAAGCTCACCCTGACGTGCGCGGCAGCGCCGTGATCGGGCTGCCGCACGATGAGTGGGGTTCAGTGGTGCACGCCATCGTCCAGCCAATGGAAGGCTCGACCATCAGCGAAGAGGCCTTGATGGAGTTCGTGGGCCAAACGTTGAGCCGCTACAAGATGCCGAAACGCATTGAGTTTACGAACGAAGCGTTGCGCGACGAGGCCGGCAAGGTCCGCCGCGCCGCGCTGCGACAGGCTCGCCTGCCTCAGTAGGTCTCCCAGAGGAGAGGGACGTCCCGAACGCCGCATGGACGCGCCTCAGCTTGCCTGGGGCGCGTTCCTTTTCTTGCTGGCGGCGAAGACGGCGGCGAAGCCCGCAGCCATGAAGGTGACGAAACGCTCCCGCACGGCTTGAAAGTCGTCCGAACTGCAAGCGCCGTTCGACAGGCGATCAATGCGGCCCGTGCGCGACAGGATGAGCGTGTAGGCCCCGGACGTCAGTTGAAAGCACCAGAAGAGATCTTCGTCCGTGACATCGGGAACGGCCTTCTTCAGCAGCTCGATCAGGCGCAGTACCAGGGGATCGAAATACTCGTCCATCAGCTCGGTGCCATAGCCGGGAGCATTGTTGACCTGCGCGAAGATGCGGCCAAAGCTGCGCCAGCCCTCCTCGCCGTGGATATAGGCGTCGAAGGCGTTGTCGTAGAACGCGCGCAGGGCCCCCTCGACGGTCACATTGTCGCCGACGGTCTTGGCGTAATCGTCCAGACCAGCGATACGCGCCGACACCGCCAACTTAACCCGCCGCTCCCAGACGGCCTCGAACAATGATTGCTTGCCGTCGTGGTAGTAGTGAATCAGGGCCGGGTGGATGCCCATGGCGTCGGCGACATCCTTGATGGTCACGCCGAAATAGCCGCGTTGAGAGAATAGATCCTCAGCCGTATCGAGAATCAGCTTTTCGGTCGCTGCACGCTGTTCTGCGCGAGAGCGGCGGACCTTTTTCTCAGGCGTGGTGGCCATTTGGGCTGAGATCTCCATTAGAGGGCTCGAGGGCGCACCTGCTTAAAAGCCGACACGTCCGAGAGGCTGGCGCGATAGAAAGACACGAATAACACGCATTTCATTTAGCCGCGAAAAAATGAACTTGACGATAAAGTTTCATTTAGTGCTAAGTGAATGAATGAGTGGCTCGCCGACGCGGGGGCCATGAAGCTAGAGCGGCCGAAGTCGCCATCGGGAGGTCAAATTGAAAGTCGTTCGTCACTCGACGAAGCGCGCGGCCGTGTGCGGCGCTTCTCTGCTCACCATCATGCTGGCGGCCGGCCAGGTTCAGGCCCAAGAGGCCGGTCCTGACGAAGAGGCCGTCGCTGTCGATGAGATCATCGTCACGGGGACGAGCATCCGCGGCGTGCCCCCGGTAGGCTCCAATCTCATCGGCGTGAGCCGCGCGGATGTCGAGCGTCTCGGTGCGGCCAACACGCCCGATATTCTGGCGTCCGTGCCTCAGCTGAACAGCTTCAACACGGCGCCTGTGGCGGCCAGCGGCGGTTTCGGCACCTTTGCGCCGGGCATGCGCGGCCTGCCGTCCAGCGCCACCCTGCCGCTGATGAACGGTCACCGTCTGGTGGCGGCCGCAGCCAACGACACCGCGCCTGACTATCCGCTGATCCCGGCTCTGGCCATCGAGCGGGTCGAGGTCGTGGCCGACGGCGCGTCTTCTATCTACGGCTCCGACGCTGTGACGGGCGTGGTCAACTTCATCACGCGCCGCCGTGTTGACGGCGTCGAGGCGAGCGCCAACTACGGTGTGGGCGACGCCTATTATCAAGGCCACTTCGGCGTGCTGGCCGGCAAGACGTTCGAGCGCGGCTCGGCGCTGATCGCTTATCAGTACACCCAGAACGACAGCATCACCGGCGGCGACCGCGACTATCGTACGCAGGACTTCACCAAGCAGGGCGGTCTGGATGCGCGGGCGGTCAACTGCCCGACGCCGAACGTGCTGTACGATACGAGCTTCTACGCCGTGTATCATGCCGCGCCGGGCCTGGTCGCCGGCACCAAGAACTATTGCGACAACGGCGCAGTGGTCGATCTCTACCCCTCGACCGAGCTGCACAGCCTCTTCGCGTCGGGCGAATATCTCGTCTCGGACAAGATCCGCCTGTGGGGCGAGGCGCTCTATGCCGACCGCCACGACGAAATGCGCGTGGGGCTGCCGGTTCAATCGGTGGCGATGAGCGCCGCCAATCCCTTCTTCCGAGGTCCGGCGGGGGGCGCGGCCAATGTCGCCTTCGTGTTGTTCCGCCCGGACAACATCGTCGGCGCCGACCACTTCATCAACAGTGACGACAAGCAGGTCTTCAACGGCTCGGTGGGCGTTGATTTCCAACTGCCGCGCGAGTTTGAGCTGACGCTGGGCGGCACCTTCGGCCGGACGGACAACGACGCCTATATTCCAGCCATCAACACCGCCGCGATCACGGCGGCCGGATTCGGCGTCACGACGGCGACGGCGCTGGATCCCTTCGGCGATGGCACGTCCGAAGCGGTCAAACAGGCGATCCTCGCCAATGCGGCGACGGCGGTGGGCATCACCCAGGATATGGACATGGCCTCGGCCCGTCTGAGCGGTCCGCTGTTCGAGCTGCCCGGCGGCACGATGAAAATCGCCCTGGGCGCCGAATACCGCAAGGAAACCTTTGAGCAGCGCGGGGTCGTCGGGGCTTCTCCGGTGCCCGAAAAGCTCGACCGCGATATCAGCTCGTTCTACGGCGAAATCTTCGCCCCGCTCGTCAGCGAGGCCAACGCCCTGCCGCTGGTGCAGAAGCTGTCGTTGTCGCTGTCGGGCCGCTACGACAAATACAGCGACTTCGGCGAGACCTCGAACCCGAAGATCGGCGTAAACTGGACCCCTGCAAACGGTCTGGACCTGCGCGCCTCTTACGGCCAATCGTTCCGTGCGCCGGGCATGCGCCAGATCGGCGCGACGGTCGGGGCATACTATCTGGATGCGGCCACTTCAGTTGTCGGCGCCAACGACCCGACGCGCGGCCCTAATCAGGTCGCCACCATCTATCTGCTGGGCGGGAACAAGAACCTGCAGCCGGAAGAGGCTGAAACCTGGTCGCTGGGCGCGGACTGGACGCCATCCTTCGCACCCAACTTCAAGGCCAGCGTCACCTACTACAACATCGAGTACATCAACACGATCGGCGTGCCATCGGCCGCCATGGTCTTCACCGATCCGACCTTCTCAAAGGTCATCCATCGCGACCCGACCCCGAGCGAGCTTCAGGCCCTGCTGGCAGGCCATGTGAACGTCAACGTTCCCTCGGCGATCCCGGCGGCCGTGAACTTCCTCGACCTGCGCCTCAACAACTTCGGGATGCGCAGCACCGACGGTCTGGACATGTTCTTCCGCTACAACTGGCCGACCGATTTCGGGCTGGTCTATGCGGACCTGTCGGCCAACTACATCCTGAACTACGACGTCAAACAGACGCCGAATTCGGCTGTGGCCGACAGCCTGGACCTGGGCATTCCGCAAACGACGGCGCGCTTCACCCTCGGCGCCGACGTGGGCGACTGGAGCGTGGCGAGCTTCGTCAACTTCCGCGGCGAATACACCAACAACTACGCCACCCCGACCGGCGTGGCCCAGTACACGTCGTCGCCGTACGTGACGGTCGACCTGCGCGTGTCCTGGACCCTGCCCGACGCCGGCTGGTCGCAAGGCATGACGGCCTCGCTTCAGGTCAATGACCTGCTGGACGAGACCCCGCCTTACTTCCCGGCCACCGACGGCATCGGCGGGGCCTACAACCCCATCGGTCGTTTCATTGCGCTGAACCTGCGCAAAAAGTTCTAAGCAGCGACCCGTGGTAGCGTGATGAGTCATGAAGCACTTGCCCGTTCTCTGGGCTTTGATCCGGAGGCCCTGAAGGCCGTACGCCCGAAACTGCAGGCCTTCGTCGATCGCGGCGAACTGGCCGGGATGGTGGCGCTGGCCTCGCGTAACGGGCAGGTCTTCTATGAGGAGCAGATCGGCTGGCAGGACCGCGAGGCTGAAAAGCCGATGCGTCCGGACAGCCAGTTCCGCATCGCCTCGATGAGCAAGCCGGTGACCTCGGTCCTGGCCATGATGCTGGTCGAGGAGGGTCTGATCGCCCTCGAGGATCCGGTCACGCGCTGGATCCCCGAGCTGGCCGATCGTCAGGTTCTGCTCGACCCGGCCGGGCCGCTGGACCAGACCGAGCCCGCTCATCGCGACATCACGGTCGAGGACCTTCT
This sequence comes from Brevundimonas guildfordensis, assembly GCF_014836405.1. Classification (GTDB taxonomy): domain Bacteria; phylum Pseudomonadota; class Alphaproteobacteria; order Caulobacterales; family Caulobacteraceae; genus Brevundimonas; species Brevundimonas guildfordensis. The sequence goes on from NZ_JACSQU010000001.1 coordinate 695,379, forward strand.
GACCCACCGTTCCGGGCTGGCCTATGCGCCCTTCTCCGAAGGGCCCATCCAGGCGGCATATAATGCGGCGCTGGGGGATCCCGGCATCAATGAGAAATCGGTCGATGAATGGCTGGCGGGGCTGGGGACGCTGCCGCTGTCATGCCAGCCGGGGCACCATTTCCACTATGGGCATTCGACCGAGGTTCTCGGCTTCCTGATCGGCCGCGTGCTCGGCGTTTCTGTGCGCGAGGCGATGCTTGAGAAGGTGCTGCATCCGCTGGGGATGATGGACACCGACTTCTGGCTGCCGACAGACAAGCTGGATCGTCTGGCCGGCCTCTATGCCTATCAGGAGGGCGTGGATGGACTGGCGAGGGTGGACATCCCTGTCTTCGAGGCCCCGCCCGAATATACGCCTGCGGGCGGCGGACTGGTGTCGACGGCTCCGGACTATCACCGTTTCGTTCGCATGCTGCTGAACGGCGGCGAGCTGGACGGCGTTCGTCTGCTCAAGCCCGAGACGGTCGAGCTGATGCTGACCAACCGCCTGACGCCGGAACAGCGGAAGTATCAGTTCGCAGGCATGGACCTGTGGACCAAGTCAGGCTTCGGCCTGGGTCTGGCGATCACCGAGGACCTGACCGACAACCCTTATGGATACGGCGAAGTCGGCAGCTTCACCTGGCCGGGCGTGTTCGGCACATGGTGGCAGGCTGATCCGGCCAACGACATGGTGATGATCTTCCTGATCCAGCACCAGGTCCCGGTTTCGGCCAACAGCGGTTCAACGATCGCCACGGGGCGCGGGGCCGCAGGGCGCAAGGCCTTGCCGGTGTTCCAGCAAGGCATCTATGGCGCACTCGACGGGGCAGGGCGCTAGGGCGCGCTCAGGCCGTTGAGTTCGGGGCGTAAGCATGTGGGGAGCGGCATGAGCCATCCAAGTAGTCCAGCGACGGGGGCCGCGCTGCGCAGCCAGCCCCTCACGCGCGTCTTCAAACTCACCTACGGTTCGGGAGCCCTGGCCGACGGCATTGTCGTCGCCGGTTTCGGCTTCTTCCTGCTGTTCTTCCTCACCGCCGTCTGCGGCATGAGCGGCACTATGGCCGGGTTGGCCAAGATGATCGCTCTGCTGGTGGACGGGGTGGCCGATCCGGCCATCGGCCTGGCCAGCGACCGGCTGAAATCCCGCTATGGCCGCCGCGTGCCCTTCATGGCGTTGGGTCTCATTCCCTTCGTCCTGTCGTTCGGCCTGTTGTTTTCCATGCCGGAGAGCCTGACCGGGGCGGCGCAGTTCATCTACGCCACCGTCTGCCTGGTGGTGCTGCGGGTCTCCTTGTCCGGTTTCGTGCTGCCCTACACCGCTGTCGGCGCCGAGGTCACCGACAACCACACGGAGCGGGCCAGCATCGTGGCCTATCGTCTGTCGTTCCAGAACGCCGGCATCCTGCTCGGCGTGGTCCTGGGTCTGGGCGTCTTCATGTCCGGCGCTACGGGGATGCTGGAGCGCGAGAACTATGTCCCGTTCGGCTGGACCTGCGCCTTCGCCATGTTCCTGGCCGGCATGATCGCCATTCGTTCGGTCTGGTCGGTCCAGCCCCGCCTGCACGGGCCTGAGGAGAGCAAGGAAAACCTGCTGCTCGGCTTCTTCCGCGAGATGAAGGAGTTGAAGCGCAACCGCTCCTTCATGCTGCTGTTCGGAACGGTGCTGCTGTATTTTCTGGCCTATTCGACCCATTCGTCGCTGGCCCTGCATTCCAGCCGCTACTTCTGGGGGCTGGATACGACGGCTATCCAGATGATCCTGCTGAGCGCCTGTCTGGGGCCAGTCCTGGGGGCGCCGCTCAGCACGCTGATCCTGCGTCGCATGGAAAAGCGCACCCTGTCGCTGATCGCCTATTTCGCCATTGCGATCCTGCTGTTCTGGCCGCCGCTTTATCAGGTCCTGTCGCCGGTGAAGCTCACGCCGGACGCGGCGGCTATCGTGCTGCTGATCAACGGCATGCTCATGGGCACGGCCATCATGGTCGGGGGCGTGGGCTTCCAGTCGATGATGGCCGACACCGCGGACGAGCATGAGTATCTGTTCGGCGTGCGCCGCGAAGGGCTGTTCTTCTCGGGCCTGACGCTGGCGTTCAAGGCGGCGTCGGGCGTCGGGGGCCTGATCGCCGGGGTCGCGCTGGACCTGATCCGCTTCCCGACGGACATCGCTTCGCGTCCGGATCTGGTCATCCCGAGCGAGGTTCTGACCAAGCTGGCGCTGGCGTCCGGTCCGCTGCCCGCCCTGATCGCCTTCCTCGCGCCGCTCTTCCTGTTTGGCTATCGTCTGACACGCAAGCGCCACGCGGAAATCATCGCCGCTCTGGACGCCCGCAAGGCCGGCGCCGAGTGACGGCGCGGCCAGCCAGTCGGGGGGGCTGGCTGGCCGCTTTACGACAACGGAGAATGCTCATGATCAGACTCGACGGCCAGGTAGCCATTGTGACCGGCGCCGGCGGCGGCCTGGGTCGCGCCCACGCCCTGTTGCTGGCCAAGCGCGGAGCCAAGGTGGTCGTCAACGACATGGGCGCCGGCGCGGACGCGGTCGTGGCCGAGATCAAGGCCGCTGGCGGCGAGGCGATGGCGGCCATCGGCTCCGTCACGGACGAGGCCTTCATCAACGCCATGGTCAAGACGGCTCATGAGCAATGGGGCCGGATCGATATTCTGGTGAACAACGCCGGCATCCTGCGCGACAAGAGCTTCGGCAAGATGGACCTCGACTCGTTCCGCCTGATCCTTGATGTCCATGTCATGGGTTCGGTCATTCCGACCAAGGCGGTCTGGGAGATCATGCGGGCCCAGAACTATGGTCGGATCGTCATGACCAGCTCGTCGTCGGGCATTTTCGGCAATTTCGGCCAGGCCAACTACAGCGCCGCCAAGATGGCCGTGGTCGGATTCATGCAGACGCTGGGGCTGGAAGGCGAGCGCTACAACATCCGCGTCAACGCGCTGGCGCCGACCGCCGCCACGCAGATGATGGAAGGTCTGATGCCTCAGGAGACGGTGGACCTGATCCGGCCCGAGTTTGTTTCGCCGGCCGTGCTGGCGCTTGTGCACGCCGATGCGCCCAACCGCACCATCATCTGCGCCGGAGCCAAGAGCTTTGAGGCCGCCCGCATCTCCATGACGCGCGGCATCCACGTGCCGGCCGATGCCGACGATATCGCCGAGATCCTGGTCGAACGGTTTGACGAGCTGATCGACCCGGCCGACGATATCGTCCCGCATCAGGCCTTTGACCAATCGAAGCTGGAACTGGGCAAGGCCGGTTTCGGCCCCGGTATCTGAGGGTGCAGATGAGCAGTCTTCGATCTTTCCTTGTCGCGGGCGTGATGTCCCTGGCGCTACTGCCGGCGACGGCCGTAGCCGGTGCGTCGGTGGCGACGACCACGGCCGGTCAGGTCAGGGGCCAGGTCGAAGACGGCCTTGCCGTGTTCAAGGGCGTTCCCTTCGCAAAACCGCCCGTCGGCGACTTGCGGTGGCGCGCGCCGCAGCCGGTGGAGGCGTGGAGTGGGGTGCAGGACGCCACCCGGTTCGGCGCGGCGTGCATGCAGGTCAAGACGCCGGTCGCCGACTACGAAGCCATCAGCGAGGACTGCCTCTATCTCAACGTCTGGGCGCCTGAGGGCGCCAAGGACCTGCCCGTCATGGTCTGGATCCATGGCGGTTCGCTCAGCATGGGGGCAGGGCACGAGCCCTTCTATGACGGCGCCGCCCTGGCCCGCGAGGGGCTGATCGTCGTCACCATCAACTATCGCCTCGGCCTGTTCGGCTGGCTGGCTCATCCAGCCCTGAGCGCCGAAACGCCTGAGAACATCTCTGGCAACTATGGCCTGCTGGACCAGATCGCCGCTTTGGGATGGGTGAGAGACAACATCGCCGGCTTTGGCGGGGACGCCGCTCGCGTCACCATCGCGGGCGAGAGCGCGGGCGCGCTAAGCGTCATGTACCTGATGACCTCGCCCAGGGCTGAGGGCCTGTTCCACGGCGCCTTCGCCCAAAGCCCCTATATGATCACCTCGCCCACTTTGCGGGACACGCCTTACGTCGGCTGGCCGGATTCAGAGCTGGCGGGGACGACGGTGGCCACGGCGCTTGGGGCCCAAACCGCTGATGAGCTTCGCGCTCTCTCTGCAGACGATATCTTGGCCAAGCTGCCGGCGACCGGCTACTTCCCCATGGGGACGGTGGACGGTCACATCCTGCCCAAGCAGGTGATCGACGCAATTGACGCGGGCGAACAGGCCAAGACGCCGGTTCTGGCGGGGTTCAATGAGGGTGAAATCCGATCTTTGCGGATTCTCCTGCCGCCCAAGCCCGAGACCCAGGAGGACTGGGTCCGCGAAATCCGCACCCGCTATGGCGATCTGGCCGGTCCCTTCCTTGACCTCTATCCGGGGGATGACCTCGACGCCTCCATGTTGGCCGCCACGCGTGACGGCCTCTATGGCTGGAGCGCCGAGCGGCTGGTGGAGGGCCAGCAGAAGGCCGGGCTGAACAGCTATCTCTACTATTGGGATCACGGCTACCCGGCCCAGGACGCTCATAATCTTCGGGCCTTCCACGCTTCGGAAATCCCTTACATTTTCGGCACCGTTGATCGGCTCCCGGGGTATTGGCCGCGCCCGCCTGCGACCCCGGAAGAAGAGGGACTGTCCAGGGCCATGACCCGCTACTGGGCCAGCTTCGTCAAGACGGGCCGCCCCCTGGCTGAGGGAGTGAGCGACTGGCCCGCCTATGGCGATGCGCGCGCCTATCTGGCTCTCGAGGACAGGCCAATAGCCCGCGTCAAAACCCGGAACGGTTATGACCTTCATGAGGAGGTGGTCTGTCGCCTCCGAGCCTCCGGAGACCTAGCGTGGTTCTGGAATATCGGCTTGATTGCTCCATCCGTGCCGCAGACTGAAGCCTGTTCGTCCGCCTTCAACACCACTGCCCATTAAGGACCCGCCATGCGTGAAGCCGTAATCGTCTCGACCGCCCGCACCCCCATTGGCCGGGCCTATCGCGGCGCCTTCAACGACACCCCGTCGCCGACCCTGATGGCCCATGCGCTGAAGGCCGCCGTCGCCCGCGCCGGCATCGATCCGTCCGAAATCGATGACTGCATCATCGGCTCGGCGCTGCCCCAGGGCGTGCAGCACACCATTGGCCGCACGGCGGCGCTGGCGGCCGGATTCCCCGTCAGCGTGGCCGGCATGACGATTGACCGGCAGTGCGCGTCCGGCCTCATGGCCATCGCCACGGCAGCCAAGCAGATCATCATCGACCAGATGCCCATCGTTGTGGCCGGCGGGGTGGAGAGCATCTCCATGGTTCAGGATGCGGCCCTGCGGGTCAGCAGTGATCCGACGGTTCTCGCCCATGCGCCGGATGCCTGTATGCCGATGCTGCAAACCGCCGAGGTGGTGAGCCAGCGCTACGGCATCGGGCGCGAGGCCTGCGACGCCTATGGCCTGCAATCCCAGCAGCGCACGGCGGCGGCACAGGCGGCTGGCAAGTTCGACGACGAGATCGTCCCGCTGACCAGCCGCATGAAGGTGGTGGACAAGGCTACGGGCGAGGTCTCCTACCGCGACGTCACGCTGGAGAAGGACGAGGGCAACCGCGCCGACACCACGCTCGAAGGCCTGCAGGGCCTGCGCACAGTGATCGAGGGCGGCATCATCACGGCGGGCAACGCTAGCCAGCTGTCAGACGGGGCCTCGGCCTGTGTTCTGATGGAGGCAGGGGAAGCGGCGCGTCGCGGTCTGCAACCGCTGGGTCGCTACGTCGGCATGGCCGTGGCGGGCACCGAGCCTGACGAAATGGGCATCGGTCCGGTCTTCGCCGTGCCGCGTCTGCTGGAACGCTTCGGCCTTGAGGTCTCCGACATCGGCCTTTGGGAGCTGAACGAAGCCTTTGCGGTCCAGGTGCTGTATTGCCGCGACCGTCTGGGCATTCCGGACGAGCGGCTGAACGTCAACGGCGGCGCCATTTCGATCGGCCACCCCTATGGCATGAGCGGCGCCCGCATGGTCGGCCACGCCCTGATCGAAGCTAAACGCCGGGGTGAGCGCTATGTCGTCGTCACCATGTGCGTCGGCGGCGGCATGGGCGCGGCGGGATTGTTTGAAGTCCTCTGACCTCGGGCTAGCGGCCGGGCTTCGACAGCGCTGCAGTGACGACGCACGCTGATGTTCCCAGGCAACTCGGCGCCTAGCCGCGCCACCTGTTCGGCGCGCTGTTCGGCGCGCTGGTCGGGTCGGTCTGCGGCCTGGCGTCCTGGGTGGATTTTACAAGCAGCAGCGGAAGCCGATGTGGGAGGCGCAGGTGTCGGTCGCCTGGGGAAGGCGGGCCGCGGGGCGATAGCGAAGGCAGTAGTCCGGCGTGCACAGGTGGGAGCCGCCCTTCAGCACCTTGAACTCATGGGCGGACGGTCGGGCGGTGATCCCGCAACAGCTCTTGGCGGGCGTGCCGGCGTGGTCCTTCTCATAGGTGTCGAGGGTCCACTCCCACACGTTGCCGATCATGTCGGACAGGCCCCAGGGGTTGGCCGGATAGTAGCCGACCGGGGAAGTCCGCATGAAGCCGTCAGCCAGGCTGTTGTGATGCGGAAAGGCGCCCTGCCACAGGTTGGCCATCTGCCGACCCTCGGGCTCTAAGTTGTCGCCCCAGGCGTATTCGGTCGTAGACCCGGCGCGGGCGGCGTATTCCCACTGCGCCTCGGTGGGCAGCGTCTTGCCGGCCCACCGCGCGTAGGCCAGGGCGTCGGCGAAGCCGACATGCACCACGGGGTGATCCTCTAACCCTTCAATCGAGGAACCAGGGCCGAGCGGATGACGCCAGTCCGCACCCGCCACCACGCGCCACCACTGGCGTGGATCGGTGAGGGGCACAGGGCCGGGCGGGGGCGTGAAAACCAGGGACGACGGCGCCAGAAGTTCCGCAGCCACCCCGGGATAGTCGGCCGGATTGACCGGGGTCTCCGCCAGGGTCCGGTGCCCGGTGTCGGCCACGAAGGCGGCGAACCGGGCGTTGGTCACGGGCACGGAGTCGATGGCGAAGGCGTCGATCTTGCGCCGGTGGGCGGGGCGTTCCTCGACGTAGTGATCGTCCGATCCCATGACGAAGTCGCCTGCGGGGAGGGTCGCCAACGTCACGGGATCTTTGGATCGGGTCACAGTCGGATCACTGGGGGGTGCGGAAGTCGGTCTGGCGCTCGGGGAAGTGCACGCTGGTGTTGCCATAGGCGTTCTTGCCCGCGATGGCCGGGGTCCACAGGATGTTGTTGTCCGTTTCGCAGGTCTTCCACGCCGCCTTCATCAGCGCCAGTTGTTCGGGCTCGGTCTGGCTCAGATCGCGGGCCTCGATCGGATCTTGGCTGATATTGTACAGCTCCCAGTCGCCGCTGCCCCACGGGCTGTTGCTGTAGGTCAACTTATAGTCGCCCTGGCGCACCGCGACGCGGCCGAACATCTCCAGGCAGTGGGTGGCGTCGGCGGGGTGAACCTGTTCGCTCTGGCCAGTCAGGAAGGGGATGGCCGACAGGCCTTGCAAGGGCGGCACGTCCGCGCCTTCCTGGGCCGGATGGACGGTCTGGGCCAGTTGCAGGAAGGTGGGCGCCAGGTCCTTCACGTTGAAGTAGGCGTCGCTCACGCTCTGGCGCACGCCGGGGCCGGCGATAAAGGCGGGGGTGCGGACCCCGCCCTCATAGGTGAAGGCCTTGAACAGGCGGAACGGCGCGGAGCTGACGCGCGCCCAGTTGGGGCCGTAGCCGATGAAGGAGCCCGGCCGTCCCATGTTCGCGAGGCTGTTGTCGAACGTGGACTGAATCCACTCGCGATTCTTCTCGCTGATATCCTCGGCGTCGCTGCCCTCGGCGCCGTTGTCGGAGAGGAAGACGAAGACGGTGTTGTCGTACTGACCCATCTCCTTCAGCTCGCTGACCAGCCGCCCGACGTTGTCGTCCAGATTGGCGATCATGGCGGCGTAGACCTCCATGCGCCGGGCTTCCTTGGCCTTCTCCTCGGCCGAGAGCTCGTCCCATTCGGGCCAGACGCCGGGTGAGGACGCGGCCTGCACGTCCTCGGCGATCAGGCCCATGGCCTTCATGCGTTCAATGCGGCCGTTGAGGATGGCTTCGTAGCCGACGTTATAGACGCCACGATAGAGGTCCAGATATTGATCCGGCGCCTGCAGCGGCCAGTGCGGCGCGGTATAGGCGATATAGGCGAAGAAGGGCTTCTGGTCGTCGACGCCCTGAATATTCTGCAAGATCCGGTCGGTGTAGAAGTCGGTCGAGTAGAAGCTCTCGGGCAGGTCGACCAGGGCGCCGTCTTCGCGATAGCTGGCCTTGGGCGCGGCGAAGATGGTGCCGCCCTGGGTGAAGTGGTCGGCGCCGCCGTTCAGAAGCGCGAAGGAGTGGTCGAAACCGCGGTCCTTCGGGCCCTGGCCGTCGTTCATCCCCAGGTGCCACTTGCCCACCATGAAGGTGTGATAGCCGGCCTTCTGCAGCAGGGCCGGGAAGGGGACCACCCGGTCGTTCAGCACGCCCTCATAGCCCGGCACGCCGACCTGTTCAGGGGCGATGACTTCGACCATGGCGCCGACGCCGGCGATGTGGTTGTCGACGCCGCTCAGCAGCATGGCGCGCGTCGGGGTGCAGGCCGGGGAGGCGTGGAAGTTGGTCAACTGCACGCCGCTGGCCGCCAGGGCGTCCAGGTGCGGGGTCCGGATCTCGCTGCCGAAGGCGCTGAGGTCGGAATAGCCCATGTCGTCGACGACGATCAGGACGATGTTGGGTCGGGCGTCGCGCTCGGGCGGCGCAGGTGTCGCGGCCAGGGCAGGGGCCGCCGGCTCAGCGTGCAACGCAGCCGGAGCGAAGCAGAGCATGGAGACGCCGCCGAGAAGGGCGGGCAGCAGGCGTTTCGCGATCTTCATGGCGAGGTCCGTGTTCACTCTATGGGGTTAGAACATGAAAGTCAGATCGACGAGCGAGTAGAAAACGTCGCGGCCGCCCGCGCGTTTCATCCCCTCAGAGACGTCGAAATAAGCCCCCTCCGCGGTGAGGAAGAGGTGCGGGGTGATGGTCCACTGGACCGTCACGTCGGGCTGCATGCCGATGTAGCCGATCGAGGGGTCAGCGGTGCCGGGCAGGGGAGCGAAGCCACGGCCGTAGACGGCGTCGTCGCGGTCCTGCTTCCAGTACCAGCGGTTATAGGCCGACAGGCGCACGCTCTTGGACAGGTTCAGCGCCAAGGTCGGGCCGGCGTCGACCAGGTTGCTGCCCGCCAGATAGCCGCTGGCCGCGTAGTACTGCTGGCCGGTGTATAGAGGCGTGAAGGTCTGGATCTTGTCGCCGTCGCGGCCCCCGCTCACGGCGTCGAAGCGGAAGCCGAAGCGGGGCTTCAGCGGCGAGGATTCCATCACGTACCCGGCTTCGCTGTAGAAGGCCCAGGCCTCCACGTCCTGACCGGCGAAGGTCCCGCCTTGGCGCACCACGGTAGTGTCCAGTTGGATCGGTCCGGCCTTGCCCCACAGGCGGGCGCCGACGCCGTGGCGCTCGTCGTCGCCGACCAGGCCGGCCATGGCGAGCTTGGTCGATTTGAAGCCGATGTAGAAGGGATCCACGTTCAGGGCCACGTCCGGCGCCGCGCGGGGCAGGGCGAAGCTCCCATACACGCCCCAGATCTTGCGGCCCGGATTGCTGGAGTCGCCGAAGACGTCCTCGGTATTGGCCACGTTCTCGACCGCCACAACGTCGATCCGCGCCGATTTGGCGCGATACTGGGCTGTGACGCCATCGAAGGTAAGCGGGATGTTGGCGAAGGGTTGGGTCGACAAGATCAAGCCGTTGCCCAGCCAGACGCCCTGACGCCCGCCGCGAACGCTGAGCAGGCCGTCGCCCACGGGAGCGCTGACTTCGACAAAGGCCTGCTGAACGGCAAGGTCGTTACGCTGGCGCGGCGGTTGTGGGCCGATGTCCCGCCCGCCCATCTGGCCGCTGGCCAGCTCGCCATAGGCCCGCACGTGCGAACCAAGGTGCAGATCCGCGCCGTAAATGTGACGAAAGCCGATGAACAGTTGGTCGCTGTAGTTCTGGCTGACCAGGGTTTCATGGCTGTAGCTATTGAACTGGACGCGCTCCATGCCGCTCAGCGACAGGCTGATGTCGCCGCCCTCGTTCAGCGGCATGTGTTTCAGGGCGGCGAAGCCGTCAGCCGGGGCGCCGGCGGCAGGCGACGGCGCCAAGGTCTCGTTGAAGCGCAGAAGGTAATAGGGACCCACGCGCGGACCCATGCCCGTCTGGGGCGGCAACGCCGCGTCCGCCTTCGAGTCGGCCTGGTCGCGCGACGATACGGCGGCGCCTTCCGCAAGGGCGGGCGACGGCAAAGCGAAGGCGCTCAGCGCTAGGGCCAGGACGCAACCATGGCCGTACAAAATGGGGTTCAAGGGCGCGTTCCTCTCCGAGCTTTTTTCTTTTCAGTTTTTTGACGGAGGCGGCTGTTGGCCAATAGTTCTTCGGCATGAGGCGATAGCGAACCTGATCGCGCGGGGTTCGAACGGGCGCGTTGTCGGAACGAACCGGGCCCAGTTTGCGTTCGCGCGGTTGACGGTTAAGGCGCGGACAGCGGCGCCTCGCGCCGCCGGGTCTCGCATTGTCGGCATGACCTCGTTAGGCCTCATGCCGTTTCGGCATCAGGTTTTCGACAAATGCTATTGGGAAATTCAGCTTCCCGCTCCGAACCTGTTCACTGCGCCCCACCCTTACGGGGTTTGGCGAGACACAGGATTTGGACGAGAGGAGCGCCTTCATGACCCGTGATGCCGTTGGCCTCGTCTCTGCCCGAGGGGAGGGCTCATGACGCCCCTGGACCCCTTCGCGGACGCCGTGGGCGTCGATGTCCGGCGCCTGCGCTACTTCGTGGCCATCGCCGAGGAGCTCCATTTCGGCCGGGCCTCGGAGCGCCTCAACGTCGCCCAGCCCGCCCTAAGTCGCCAAATGGTCGAGCTTGAGGCAGCGATCGGCGCTGCTCTGTTTGACCGGACCCGCAACCAGATCCGCCTGACCGTGGCCGGCGAGACCCTGTTGCCCCGCGCACGTCAGATCCTGGGCAGCATTGTTGAGGCGGCGCGCGTGGCGCGGCGGGCGGCCGAGGGCTCTATCGGCGGCATCAATGTCGGCTTCGTCGGTTCAGCGACCTATTCTCTTCTGCCTCGCGTGCTGAACGCCTTTCGCACGGCCAATCCCGATGTCGACCTGATGCTGCACGCCATGAATACGGCGGAGCTGCGGGTCGCGCTGATCGAACGCACCATCGATGTCGCCTTCGCCCGACCGGGAATCAACGATCCCGAGGTGATCGACGAAGTTCTGCTGGAAGAGCCGCTTATCGTTGCTCTGCCCGACGAGGATCCCTTGGCGGTGCAAAGCGATATTGCGCTGGTCGATCTGGCGGGCCGGGCCTTTGTTCTTTACCCGCGCTACCCGCGACCCAGCTTCGCCGATGCGATCCTGCGCTACTGCGCCGAGGCCGGTTTCTCGCCCGCCATCGCCCATGAGACGATGGATATGCAGACGGCGCTGGGCCTGATCGCGGCTGGCGCGGGCGTGTCCCTGGTGCCGGCCAGCGTCCAGGGGGCGCAGCGCCTGGGCGTGGCCTATCGGCCGCTGCGGTCGCCCGAGCTCATGACCCGGCTCAGCCTGTCTTACCGGCGGGACAATCGCTCGGCCACGCTCGCGCGCTTCCGCACTCACGTCAAAGCCTACGCCGCCGCCAGCAAGACTCACGGCGAGAGCCTGACGATCCTTGGCGGCGCCTCTGTACCCTCGTTTAAAGGACTTGCCTGATGGCCACGACGATCGACGCCTTTGAGACCTGTCTGGTCGACTTGCCCACCATCCGCCCGCACGTCCTGTCGGTTGCGACCATGCGCGAGCAGGCCATGGTGCTGGTCACCCTGCGTTGCTCGGACGGGACTGCTGGCGTCGGCGAGGCGACAACCATTGGCGGCTTGAGCTACGGCGAGGAAAGCCCCGAGGGGATGAAGCTGGCCCTCGACACCTATTTCGCCCCCCTGTTGCTAGGCGCTGACCCGACGCGGCCGGCCGAGCTGATGGACCGGCTGAACCGCGCCATCGCGGGCAACCGCTTCTCCAAATGCGCCGTGGAAACGGCCCTGTTGGACGCCATGGGCCAGCGCGTCGGCCTGCCGATGTCGGAGCTGCTGGGCGGGCGCCGCCGCGAGCGCCTGCCGGTCGCCTGGACCCTCGCCAGCGGCGATACGGCCAAGGACATCGACGAGGCCGAGCAGATGCTGGCCGAGCGCCGGCACAACATCTTCAAGCTCAAGATCGGCAAGCGGTCGGTCGCCGACGACGTGGCCCACGTCGCCGCCATCAAGCGGGCGCTGGGCGACCGCGCCAGCGTTCGCGTCGACGTCAACCGCGCCTGGGACGAGGCCAGCGCCACGCGCGGCGTAGCCATGCTGGAGGCCGCCGGATGCGATCTGGTGGAACAGCCGGTCGACGCCCACCTTCGCGGGGCCATGGCGCGGCTGTCGCAGCGTTTCACCATCCCCATCATGGCTGACGAGTCCCTGACCGGCCCGGCCAGCGCGTTCGATTTCGCGGCCGGAGCGGCGGCGGACGTCTTCGCCGTCAAGATCGCCCAGTCCGGCGGGCCCAAGGCTGCGTGCGCCGTGGCCGCCATCGCGGAGGCGGCGGGCGTGGCCCTGTACGGCGGCACCATGCTGGAGGGCCCGATCGGCACCGCCGCTTCGGCCCACGCCTTCTCGACCTTCGCCCATCTGTCGTTCCAGACCGAGCTCTTCGGCCCGCTGTTGCTGACCGAGGAAATCCTGGAGGAGCCGCTGGCCTACGCCGACTTCGGCCTGAAGGTGCCCGACGGTCCCGGCCTGGGCGTGCGCCTGGACGCGGACAAGGTGGCTTTCTTCCGCCGCGACGCCGCCCGCAAAACCACTTCCGCAGGAGCCTGATCATGCTGTTCCACGTCCGCATGGATGTCCGCATCCCCGTCGACTACGACCCCCAACGCGCCGACGAGCTGAAGCGGATCGAGCGCGAGCGCGCCCAGGACCTGCAGCGGCAGGGCAAGTGGCGGCACCTGTGGCGCATCGCCGGCCAGTATTCGAACTTCAGCGTCTTCGACGTGTCTGACGTGCAGGAACTGCACGACATCATCAGCACCCTGCCGCTGTTCCCCTTCATGGACATCGAGGTCGCGCCGCTGTGCCGGCACCCGTCGTCGATTCATGACGACGACCGTTGAGGCCGTCGGAACTCCCCAAAACGCAGAACAAGTCAGAGAGGAAATGAAAATGACCGAACGCCTGATCGACACCGCCGAAGTCCAGGCCCTGCTCGACAAGCTGAGCGGCGCTGACACCGTCAGCGGCGCCCCCCGTCTGAAGGCCATCGTACGCCGCGTGGTTGGCGATCTGTTCGCCACCATCGAAGAGTTCGACATTTCGGACGACGAGTTCTGGCAGGCGCTGAACTACGCCTCCGCCGGCGCGCAGGAGTACGGCCTGTGGGCCGCCGGCCTGGGCGTGGAGCGCTTCCTCGACATTCGCGCCGATGCGCGCGATGCCGCCGACGGCGTCGTGGGCGCCACCCCGCGCACCATCGAAGGCCCGCTGTATGTGGCCGGCGCCCCGGTCGAGCATGGCTACGCCAGACTGGATGACGGCGAAGACAAGGGTCAGTTGCTGTTCATGCACGGCCAGGTGCGCGACGTGGACGGCAAGGCGCTTCCCGGCGCCAAGGTCGAGGTCTGGCACGCCAATACGCTGGGCAACTACTCCTACTTCGACAAAACTCAGAGCGACTTCAACCTGCGCCGGACCATCGTCACCGACGCGGAAGGCCGCTATGCGTTCCGTTCGATCATGCCGTCAGGCTACGCCTGCCCTCCGGGCGGCTCGACTGAAGGCATCCTGAAGCAGTTGGGACGTCACGGTAATCGCCCTGCGCATATCCACTTCTTCGCCTCGGCCGACGATCACCGCCACCTGACGACGCAGATCAACATCGACGGTGATCCCTATCTGCGCGACGACTTCGCCTACGCCACGCGCGAGGATCTGATCCCGGCCTTGACCCATCGCGAAGGCGGCGAACCGGCTGAGAAATACGGCCTGGACGCCCCCTATGCCGACATCGAGTTCGACTTCGTGCTGCTGCCGACCAAGGTCGAGGCTGAAGAGGAAGTGTCGCACCGTCCGCGCGCGGCGGCCTGATCGCACGCTTTCGGCGAGCGTCCGACCGCGGGCGCTCGCCGTCCTGTTCCCGATGAGCCAGGAGTTCCGAATGGCCAGCAAAATCTATCCTTCGCCCAAGGCGGCGCTGGAGGGGGTCCTGTTCGACGGCATGACCATCATGTCCGGCGGCTTCGGCCTGTCGGGCAATCCCGAAAGCCTGATCCCCGAGATCCGCGCTGCGGGGGTGAAGGATCTGACTGTCATCTCCAACAACGCCGGGGCTGACGGCTTCGGCCTGTGGATGCTGCTGGAAAGCCGCCAGATCCGGAAGATGATCTCGTCCTACGTCGGCGAGAACAAGCTGTTCGAGAGCCAGTTCATGTCGGGCGAACTGGAGCTTGAGCTGAACCCGCAGGGCACCCTGGCCGAGCGCATCCGCGCTGGCGGGGCGGGCATCCCGGCCTTCTACACCAAGACCGGCGTCGGCACGGTCGTGGCCGAGGGCAAGCCGGTCGAGGAGTTCGACGGCGAGCTCTATGTGCGCGAGCGCTGGCTGCGCGCCGACCTGTCGATCATCAAGGCCTGGCGCGCCGACCCCGAGGGCAACCTGCAGTTCCGCAAGACCGCGCGCAACTTCAACCCAAATATGGCCACGGCAGGCCAGATCACCGTCGTCGAGGTGGAAGAGATCGTCGAGGCCGGGACCTTTGATCCGGACCAGGTGCACACGCCCGGTGTGTTCGTCGACCGCATCGTGCTGTCGACCATCAACGAGAAGCGCATCGAGAAGCTCACCACGCGCGAAAGGGAGGCTTCGTAATGGCCGAGACCAAGACCGGCTGGAGCCGCGACGAGATGGCCGCCCGCGCGGCGCGCGAGTTGCAGGACGGCTTCTACGTCAACCTCGGCATCGGCATCCCGACCCTGGTGGCGAACCACATTCCCGAGGGCGTCCACGTCACCCTGCAGTCCGAGAACGGCATGCTGGGCATGGGTCCGTTCCCGTATGCCGACGAGGTCGATCCCGACCTGATCAACGCCGGCAAACAGACGATCACCGAACTGCCGACCTCCAGCTTCTTCAGCTCGGCCGACAGCTTCGCCATGATTAGGGGAGGGCACATCGACCTGACCGTCCTGGGCGCCATGGAAGTGGCCGCCAACGGCGACATCGCCAACTGGACCATCCCCGGCAAGATGCTGAAGGGCATGGGCGGGGCCATGGACCTGGTCGCGGGCGTCAAGCGCGTTGTGGCGGTGCTGGAGCACGTCAACAAGCACGGCGAGCCCAAGATCCTGGAACGCTGCACCCTGCCGCTGACCGGCCAGGGCTGTATCGACCTGATCATCACCGACCTGTGCGTCCTCGCCGTCGACAAGAAGAAGGGCGGCCTGACCCTGCTGGAGCTGGCCCCCGGCGTGACCCTGGAAGAGGTGCGCCAGAAGACCGGCGCGGCCTTCGATGCGGGAGAGTTCGCATGACCTCCGCGTTCATCTGCGACGCAATCCGCACCCCGATCGGCCGCTACGGCGGCGCGCTGGCCTCGGTGCGTGCGGACGACCTGGCGGCCCTGCCGATCCGGGCCTTGATGGCGCGCAACGCCGCGCTGGACCCCGCCGCGATCGAGGACGTGATCCTGGGCTCGGCCAACCAGGCGGGCGAGGACAACCGCAACGTCGCCCGCATGGCCGCGCTTCTGGCGGGCATGCCGGACAGCGTCGGCGGCAACACTGTCAACCGCCTGTGCGCCTCGGGCCTGCAGGCCGTGGGCGACGCGGCGCGCGCCATCCGCTCCGGTGACGCCGACCTGATGCTGGCCGGCGGGGTCGAGAGCATGAGCCGCGCGCCCTTCGTCCTGCCCAAGGCCGAGACCGCTTTCTCGCGGTCGGCGCACATCTACGACACCACCATCGGCTGGCGCTTCGTGAACCCGGCGATGAAGGCGGCCTATGGCGTCGACTCCATGCCGGAGACCGGCGAGAACGTCGCCGACGACTACGGCGTCAGCCGCGCCGATCAGGACGCCTTCGCCGTCCGCAGCCAGCAGCGCGCCGCCGCCGCCCAGGCCTCCGGTTATTTCGCCGAGGAGATCGTCCCGGTCGAGATCGCGGGTCGCAAGGGCGCCGTCAACGTGGTGGAGGCGGACGAGCATCCACGCCCCGACACCACCCTGGAGACCCTGGCCAAACTCAAGCCCATCGTCCGCCCCGACGGCACGGTGACGGCGGGCAACGCCTCGGGCGTCAACGACGGCGCCGCGGCCATGATCATCGCCTCCGAGGCGGCCGCCAGGGCCCAGGGCCTGACCCCGCGCGCCCGCATCATCGGCATGGCCTCGGCGGGCGTGGCCCCGCGCGTCATGGGCGTCGGTCCCATCCCGGCGACGCAGAAGCTGATGGCCCGCCACGGCCTGAGCATCGACCAGTTCGACGCCATCGAGCTGAACGAGGCCTTCGCCTCGCAAGGCCTGGCCGTGCTGCGCGGCCTGGGCGTGGCCGACGACGATCCGCGCGTGAACCCCAACGGCGGCGCCATCGCGCTCGGCCATCCGCTCGGCATGTCGGGCGCGCGCATCCTCATGACCCTGGTGCATCAGCTGGAGAAGACCGGCGGGCGTTACGGCCTGGCCACCCTGTGCGTCGGCGTGGGGCAGGGGCTGGCGGTCGCGGTGGAGCGGGTCTGATGGCTGAGGTCCAGACTTTCGCCGCCGACGACGGCTGCCGGATCGCCTATCGCTTTGACGGACCGGAGAGCGCGCCGGTGCTGCTGCTGTCCAACTCGCTGGGCACGACGATGGAGATGTGGGCGCCGCAGATGGCGGCCTTCACCCAGCGCTTCCGCGTGCTGCGCTACGACAGCCGGGGCCACGGCCAGTCCGACTCGCCCGCCGGCGCCTATTCCATGGACCGGCTGGGCCGCGACGCGGTGCTGCTGCTGGACGCCGTCGGCGTCGAGCGGGTGGACTTCTGCGGCCTGTCCAAGGGCGGCATGGTCGGCCAGTGGCTGGGCGTGCGCGCCCCCGAACGGATCGGCAAGCTGATCCTGGCCAACACCTCGGCCTATATGGGCCCGCCCTCGGGCTGGCAGAACCGCATCGAAGGCGTGCTGAGAAACGGCATGGGGCCGCTGGCCGAAGCCTCCATCGCCCGCTGGTTTACCCCGGACTTCCCGTCGCGCGCGCCCGAGGCCGTGGCGCCGATCCGCGAGATGTTGCTGGCGTGCGATCCGTCCGGTTACGCCGGTTGCTGCGCCGCCATCCGCGACATGGACCTGCGCCCCACGGCTGCCCTGATCCTCCCGCCGACCCTAGTCATCGCCGGGTCGCAAGACCCTTCGACCTCGGTCGCCGACGGCCGTTGGCTGGCGGATAGAGCCAAAGACGGACGACTGGTCGAATTGGACGCCGCTCACCTGTCTAATGTGGAGCAGGCACAAGCCTTCGCCGACATTGTCCTGGACTACCTCTAGAGGGCCGTCTGGCGGCCTGGCGCGCCCGCTACTCGATGACATGGGGTTCGATCCCGACTTGGCAGATCGGGGCCAAGGCGTTCAGCGACGTCGAGTAAGCGGGGCTGTGATGGATGACCAAGTCCATTAGGACCCTGGAGCCTGCGCGTCTGTATTTCGCATAATATATCTTAGGCGATTTTTGCTTTTGGCTCGCTACAGGTCATCGACACCGGCATCGGCGGCCGCACGGACCTCTTCCTTGAGCCACGCAACGAATGTGCGAGCAGCCGTTGTGGCGCCGCTGCGCTTGATCAGGACGTGGTACGCGAAGTCTGTGCTCAAGGCGCCGTCGGCGAACGGCGCGACCAGCCGACCCGCCGCTAGGTCGTCAGCGACGAAGGCGTATGGGGCCAGCGCCACGCCTTGACCATGAGCGGCCGCTTCAATCGCCAAGGCTGTCTGATCAAAGCGCGGACCGGCCTGAACGTCGATGTCAGTCAAGCCGCGCGCCTTAAGCCAGGCGCTCCAGTCAGGCCGCGGTTCCTCCAGTTCGCTGGGTCGCAGGTGGATCAGCACATGATCCCCCAGATCCGCTGCTTTTCTTAGCGGTTTCGCACCCACCGTGAGGCTCGGAGCGCAAACCGGCGTTACGTCGGCGTTCAGCAGATATTCGGATCGCACGCCTGAATAGTCGCCCCGGCCGTAACGCACCGCGACATCGACCCGGCCCCCGCTGACGTCAGCCAGGCGCATGTCGGCCGACATCCAGACCTCGATCTCGGGATGCGCTGCCGAAAAGCGCGCAATGCGCGGCGCCAACCACTTGGCGGCGAAGGACGGCGGCACGCTGATCGACAGGGCGTGGCGACGCTCTGGGCGATAGAGCAGGTCCCCTGCCCGTTTCAGATAGTCGAAACCGTCGCGCAGCAGAGGATAGAGTTCGGCGCCGAGTTCAGTCAGGGCGATCTGGCGCCCCTCACGATGGAACAGCGGCGCTCCGGCGTGTTCTTCCAGGATCCGGATCTGCTGGCTGATCGCGCCGGGCGTGACGGACAATTCCTCGGCCGCGCGCGTGATATTCAGGCGTCTGGCGGCCGCCTCAAACGCTTTCAGCGCGTTGAGCGGCGGGATGCGGCTTTCCTGGGCGGAGGGGGTCTTGCGGCGCGTCATCTCAGCTCATCCACTGGGGCGCGGGCAGGTTTCGAGCGGCCAGGAAGGCAGGGTCATAGATCTTGCTGCCGTAGCGTTGGCCGGAGTCGCACAGCACCGTCACGATGGTGTGGCCTGGGCCAAGATCGCGGGCCAGTCGGATGGCGCCGGCGATGTTGACGCCGCTGGACGGGCCAAGCGACAGGCCTTCTTCTCTCACCAGGTCGAACAGGATCGGGAGGAACTCAGCGTCCTCGATACGATAGGCGTGATCCACCGACAGCCCTTGCAGATTGCCCGTGATGCGGTTGACGCCGATGCCCTCGGCGATGGAGGTCCCCTCGCCTTTCAACACGCCATCGGTGAACCAGCTATAGAGCGAGGCGCCCGGCACGTCGGCCAGGCCGACGCGGACATCCGCGCTACGCTCGCGCAGATAGGCGGCCGTGCCTGCAAGGGTACCGCCCGAACCGACGGCGCAGATGAAGGCGTCGACACGGCCGTCGGTCTGCTTCCAGATTTCCGGGCCAGTGGCTTCATAGTGGGCCAGACGGTTGGCCTGATTATCGAACTGGTCCGCATAGAAGGCGCCGTTCGGTTCGTTTTCGTTCAGTTCTTCTGCAAGACGGCGTGAAAAGTGGACGAAGTGGTTGGGGCTGGCGAAGGGCGCCGGGTCGACCTCGATCAGTCGTGCGCCATGAAGGCGGACGGCGCGCTTCTTTTCCTCGGTCTGGGTGCGCGGCATGACGATGACGACGGGGTGGCCCAGGGCCGCGCCCACAAGCGCTAGGCCCACGCCCGTGTTGCCGGCCGTGCCTTCGACAATTGTCCCGCCGGGTCTGAGAGCGCCGGACGCCCGCGCGGCCCGGATGATGCTGAGCGCGGCGCGATCCTTGATCGAGCCGCCGACGTTCAGAAACTCGGCCTTGCCCAGAATTTCACAGCCCGTCGCTTCCGAGGCGCGCTTCAGGCGCACCAGAGGCGTGTTGCCGATCAGGCCAAGGACGTCAGGCGCGACAATCATGGAAAATCCGAACCGTGGGGAGGAACACCCCTCTTAGCCACAGTTCAGATTTTCTAACAACCGGCCTTAGATATGGATGACGCGTCCATAGGCGTCGAGCGCGGCCTCGTGCATGGCCTCGGACATGGTCGGGTGCGGATACACGATGCCGTGGATGTCTTCCTCGGTCGCTTCCATCGTGATCGCGGTCACATAACCCTGGATCATCTCGGTGACGTCGGCGCCGATCATGTGAGCGCCGATCAGGGCGCCGGTCTTGGCGTCGAAGATGACCTTGACGAAACCTTCGGTCTCGCCCGCCGCGATGGCCTTGCCGTTCACCTTGAAGGGGAAGCGGCCGATCTTGACCTCGCGCTTCTCGGCCTTGGCGCCCTGCTCCGTCACGCCGACGGAGGCGACCTGAGGCTGGGCGTAGGTGCAGCCCGCGATGGGCGAATTGACGTTCGGCGTCTTGTAGCCGGCGATATGCTCGGCGGCGTGGATGCCTTCGTGCGAGGCCTTGTGGGCCAGCCAGGGCGCGCCGGCGCAGTCGCCAATGGCGTACAGGCCCTTCACATTGGTCTGGCAGTGGCTGTCGGTCTTGATGTGGCCGCGTTCCAGTTCGACGCCCAGCGCTTCCAGGCCGATGCCGTCGGTGTTGGCGGTGATGCCGACGGCCGAGATGCAGACCTCGGCCTCCAGGCTTTCGACCTTACCGTTGACTTCAAGCTCGACCTTCACGCCTTTGGAATCCTTGGAGACCTTCGTCACCTTGGCGCCAAGCTTGAACTTAATGCCGCGTTTTTCGAAGCCCTTCTGAGCGGCCTTGGAGACCTCCTCGTCTTCGACCGGCATGATGCGGTCGACGGCTTCCACGACCGTCACCTCGGCGCCCAGGGCCCGGTAGAAGCTGGCGAACTCGATGCCGATAGCGCCCGAACCGATGACCACGAAGGTCTTGGGCAGCTTCTTCGGCGCCAGCGCGTCGCGATAGGCCCAGATCTTGTCGCCGTCGGCCTCAAGCCCGATCTGCGGCAGGGCGCGGGCGCGCGCGCCGACGGCCAGCATGACCGACTTGGCTTCGATGGTGCGTGAACCGCCCGCCTTCAGAGCCACGACGACCTTCGGCGCAGCCGCGCCTTTCTCGAGCTTGGCTTCGCCCTCGATAACCTCGATCTTGTTCTTCTTCATCAGGAAGCCGACGCCCTGATTCAGCTGTTTGGCCACGCCGCGCGAGCGCTGGATGATGGCGTCGAAATCGAACGTCGCGCCGGAAGCCGACAGACCGTAGTCCTTCAGGTGGCTCAGGCTCTCGAACTTCTCGCCGGACTTGAGCAGCGCCTTGGTGGGGATGCAGCCCCAGTTCAGGCAGATGCCGCCGAGGTTCTCGCGCTCGACGATGGCGACCTTCTGGCCCAGTTGGCTGGCGCGGATCGCCGCGACGTAGCCGCCGGGGCCCGAGCCGATGACGACGAGATCAAATTCAGCAGCCATGATCAGATCAACTTTTCGATGTCGGCCTTGATGGCCTCAGGTTCAGTCTGGGGCGAATAGCGCGCGACGACGCGGCCTTCGCGGTCGGTCAGGAACTTGGTGAAGTTCCACTTGATGGCGCGCGAGCCGAGGAATCCCCTCTTTTGCTCCGTCAGCCAGGCGTACAGGGGGTGGCGTTCCGGCCCGTTGACATCGACCTTGTCGAACAAGGGGAAGGTCACGTCGAAGCTGCTGGCGCAGAAGGCGGCGATTTCCGCCGCCCTGCCCGGCTCCTGCTGGCCGAACTGATTGCAGGGAAAGCCCAGCACTTCGAACGGCGCGTCGATCAGATCGCGATGCAGCTTCTCCAGCCCGGTGTACTGGCCGGTGAAGCCGCATTTCGACGCCGTATTGACGATCAGCAGCGCCTGACCGCGAAAGCGGTCCAGCGACACGTCCGCGCCATCGATGGCCCGGGCGGAGAAGTCATAGACGGATGCCATGACCTCTCGGCTCCCTTAAGCCAGCATCGCCACGGGATCTTCGATCAGCGGCTTGAACGCCTGCAGGAGGCGAGCGCCCGTCGCGCCGTCGACCACGCGGTGATCGCAGGTCAGGGTGACGGTCATGACCGTGGCCACGGCCAGTTGGCCGTCCTTGACGACCGGGCGTTGTTCGCCGGCGCCCACGCTCATGATGCAGCCCTGCGGCTCATTGATGATCGAGGTGAACTGCTTGATGCCGAACATGCCCAGGTTGGACACGGAGAAGGTGCCGCCCTGGAACTCTTCCGGCTTCAGCTTGCGCTCGCGGGCCCGCTTGGCCAGGTCCTTGGACTCGGTCGCGATCTGGGCCAGGCCCTTGGTTTCGGCCTTGCGGATGATGGGCGTGATCAGGCCGCCGTCGATCGCCACCGCCATTGAGACATCGGCGTTGTGGTGCATGGCGATGCCTTCGGGCGTGTAGGAGGCGTTGGCCTCCGGCACCATCTTCAGGGCAAGCGCAGCGGCCTTGATGACGAAGTCGTTTACGGAGACCTTGATCCCCTGCGGCTCCAGCATCTTGTTGACCTTGGCGCGGACGGCCATCAGCTGGTCGATCTCGACGTCGATGAACAGCGGGAAGTGCGGCACGTTCTGAACGCTGTCCACCATGCGGCGGGCGACGGCCTTCTTCATGCCGTCCAGCGGAATCAGGTCGTAGGTTCCGTCCGCGATGCCCATC
The DNA here is from genome assembly GCF_014836405.1 of Brevundimonas guildfordensis. Lineage (GTDB taxonomy): Bacteria > Pseudomonadota > Alphaproteobacteria > Caulobacterales > Caulobacteraceae > Brevundimonas > Brevundimonas guildfordensis. Next base: position 717,908 of record NZ_JACSQU010000001.1, read on the forward strand.
TGAGCGAGCGACAGAGCCTTGCGCGGTTCAGCCGAGGTCGCGGCCGTAGCAGCGGCGGCCGGTTGAGCGCCGCCCTTGCCCGCGGCTTCCACGTCGCGCTTGACGATGCGGCCATGCGGACCGGTGCCCTTGACGGTCTTCAGGTCCAGACCGGCCTGGGCGGCCAGGCGGCGCGCCAGCGGCGAGGCGAAGATGCGTCCGCCGTCGTCGGACTTCGGGGCGGCCGGAGCAGCTTCAGCCTTGGGAGCCTCAACCTTGGGAACTTCCGTCTTCGGCGCTTCAGCCTTGGGGGCCTCGGCCGGAGCGTCAGCCTTCTTGGGCGCGGGCGCCACGGCGTCGCCGGACAGGCGGGCGATCGGCGTATTGACCTTCACGCCCTCCGAGCCTTCCGGCACCAGGATTTCGAGCACTTCGCCTTCATCGACGGCTTCGACTTCCATCGTCGCCTTGTCGGTCTCGATTTCGGCGATCACGTCGCCGGCCGAGACGGTGTCGCCGACCTTCACGTGCCACTTGGCCAGCACGCCCTCTTCCATCGTCGGAGACAGGGCGGGCATCAGGATATCGGTCATCAGGCGTTCCCCGCTTGCGGTGAAACCGGCTCGGCGACGGTGCGGACGTTGTCGGCCTTGATCACCTCGCTGAGCCCTTGAAGGATGCGGTCATAGGCGGCCTTCTCATTGTGGCCGTGACGCACGGCGTAGCCATGCGCCATGTGGCGCGCGGCATAGGCCAGCAGTTCCCCGAACTTGATGGGGTCGGCGAAGGCAGGCTTCACCGACATCACCGGCTCGTTGTTCGACCACCACATGCGCAGCAGCTCGACCGCGTCGGCGTCAGCAGCGACGCTGTCCGGCACGGCCAGTTCGAACTCTACGGCCTCTGTCACGCCATCACCTTCTTCACGGCGGCGACGATCTTGTCGACGCCCGGCAGCGACAGGGCTTCCAGGTTGGCGGCGTAAGGCAGCGGCACGTCTTCCTGGTGCACGCGCAGCGGCGGGGCGTCCAGGTAGTCGAAAGCGTGCTCGATCACGCGGGCGACCACTTCGGCGCCGACGCCCATCGGCCCCCAGCCCTCTTCGGCCGAGACCAAGCGGTTGGTCTTCTTGACGCTCTCGACGATCGTCTCGTGGTCCAGCGGACGCAGGGTGCGAATGTCGACGACCTCGACCGAAATACCCTCGCCGGCCAGTTGTTCGGCGGCCTGCAGGGCGAAGCCGACCATGCGGCTGTGGGCCGTAATGGTGACGTCCGTACCTTCGCGGCGGACCTTGGCCTTGCCGATCGGCACGACGTAGTCCTCGACGTCCGGAACGTCGAACTCCAGGCCGTACATCATCTCGTGTTCGAGGAAGACGATCGGGTTCGGATCGCGGATCGCAGCCTTCAGCAGGCCCTTGGCGTCGGCGGCGTCATAGGGCGCCACGACCTTCAGGCCCGGAATTTGAGCGTACCAGGCGGAATAGTCCTGGCTGTGCTGGGCCGCCACGCGCGAGGCGGCGCCGTTCGGGCCGCGAAACACGATGGGACAGCCCATCTGGCCGCCCGACATGTACAGGGTCTTGGCCGCCGAGTTGATGATGTGGTCGATCGCCTGCATGGCGAAGTTCCACGTCATGAACTCCACGATCGGCTTCAGGCCCGCGAAGGCGGCGCCGACGCCCAGGCCGGCGAAGCCGTGCTCGGTGATCGGGGTATCGACCACGCGGCGGTCGCCGAATTCCTGCAGCAGGTCGCGGCTGACCTTATAGGCCCCCTGATACTGGGCGACTTCCTCGCCCATCAGGAAGACGTTCTCGTCGCGGCGCATTTCTTCGGCCATCGCGTCGCGCAGGGCGTCGCGGATGGTCGTCTTGACCAGCTTGGCGTCAGCCGGGATTTCCGGATCGCGCAGTTCGACCTTGGGCTTCACTGGAGCGTCGGCAGGCGCGCCTTCGGCCTTGGCCTCAGGGGCGGCGGCCGGAGCAGCCTCGGCCTTGAGCGCAGGCGCAGCAGCGCCGTCTTCGCCGGCCAGACGCGCGATCGGCGTATTGACCTTCACGCCTTCAGAGCCCTCGGCCACCAGGATTTCGAGGACTTCGCCCTCATCGACGGCTTCGACTTCCATCGTCGCCTTGTCGGTTTCGATCTCGGCGATCACCTGACCGGCCGACACGACGTCGCCAGCCTTGATGTGCCACTTGGTCAGCGTGCCCTCTTCCATCGTGGGGGACAGCGCCGGCATCAGAATGTCCGTCACGTATCAGGCCTCCACGTAGACGTCGGTGTAGAGCTCGGACGGATCCGGCTCAGGGCTCTCTTGAGCGAACTGCACAGCTTCGGCCACGATGGCCTTCACTTCGTTGTCGATCGCCTTCAGCTCTTCCTCAGTCGCCTTGGCGGCGGCCAGAAGCATCTTGATGTGGTCGATCGGGTCGCGGGTCTTCTTGACCTCGTCCACCTCTTCCTTGGTCCGGTATTTGGCCGGATCGGACATGGAGTGGCCGCGATAGCGGTAGGTCTTCACTTCAAGGATGTAGGGGCCTTCGCCGGCGCGGGCGCGGGCCACGGCGCGGGCTGCGGCGTCACGCACGGCCAACACGTCCATGCCGTCCACCTGTTCGCCCGGAATGCCGAAGCTGGAACCGCGCTGATAAAGCTCGGTCGTCGAGGACGAGCGTTCGATGCTCGTGCCCATGGCGTACTGGTTGTTCTCGATGATGTAGATGGCCGGCAGCTTCCAAAGCTGGGCCATGTTGAAGCTCTCGTAGACCTGGCCCTGGTTGGCCGCGCCGTCGCCGAAATAGACGAAGCTGACCGAGTCGTCGCCGCGATACTTGCCCGCAAAGGCCAAGCCGGTGCCCAGCGCCACCTGGGCGCCGACGATGCCGTGACCGCCGTAGAAGCCGGTCGGCACGTCGAACATGTGCATCGACCCGCCCTTACCGCGCGCCGAACCGCCGATGCGGCCGGTCAGTTCGGCCATGACCTCATTGGGATCCATGCCCGCGGCCAGCATGTGGCCGTGGTCGCGATAGCCGGTGATGATCTTGTCGTAGCCCTGCTTGACGCTCTCCTGAACGCCGACGGCCACGGCTTCCTGGCCGATGTACAGGTGGCAGAAGCCCCCGATCAGGCCCATGCCGTACAGCTGGCCCGCGCGCTCTTCAAAGCGTCGGATCAGGACCATCTCGCGATAGAAACGCAGCAGGTCTTCCTTGGAAGCCTGAGGCGTATTCGGAATCTTGTCGCCCGCGCTGGGCGAGTTTTTCTGAGCGGCGGCTTTCGCCATCCGGCATCTCCCGGCTTACACCCCTGTATCAGGGACTCTTATCGTTACGGAAAGGGGGTTTAGCAGCCTTCGTTCCCGAAACGCAAAGCAGCCGGCTATGCTGTAACAATAGTTCAGGAGGCGCGGGTCGCCTCAGCGCTCTGTCCTGCGGGACCGTTCAGCCGAACGACGTAGTCGCGCGGGTCGGCGAAGCCGATCACCGCCCTCGCCCGCTCTTCCAGCAGGTCCCTGGAGAGACTCTCGGTACGCAAATAGCGGACACGCACTTCCAGATCCTGACGCTGCTCATTCAGCCGCGTTAGCTGAGACTGGCGCTTGGACAATAAAGCGTCGCGTTCTGAACCGCTTAGCAGGCCGCGCTCACCCGTCAGGGCCTGAACGCCCAGATAGGCGATCAGCAGCAATAACAGCACTGTCGGCAGGTATGGCTTCATCTGCTCGGGCAAAACGGACGCTCCTTCTGAGCGCGCACAAACACGGTGACCTATCAGTGACCGAAAATGCCTAACGAACCGTAGCTTGGCCGTAATTGCGAACGCCGCCCCCGAGGTTCGGAGGCGGCGCCCGGCACATCTTCGTGATGAGGCTTATTTCAGCAGCATGCCGTCGCCGAAATAGGCGGCCTGGTCGCCCAACATCTCTTCGATGCGCAGCAGTTGGTTGTACTTGGCCGTCCGATCCGAACGGGCCAGCGAGCCGGTCTTGATCTGACCGCAGTTGGTCGCCACGGCCAGGTCGGCGATGGTCGCGTCCTCGGTCTCGCCCGAACGGTGCGACATGACGGCAGTGTAGCCGGCGCGGTGGGCCATATCGACGGCGTCCAGGGTCTCGGACAGGGTGCCGATCTGGTTGACCTTGATCAGGATGGAGTTGGCCAGGCCCTCGCCGATGCCCGCGGCCAGACGGCGCGGGTTTGTCACGAACAGATCGTCGCCGACCAGTTGGACGCGGTCGCCCAGACGATCCGTCAGCAGCTTCCAGCCGTCGAAGTCGTCCTCGGCGCAGCCGTCCTCGATCGAGACGATCGGGAAGCGCTCGACCAGGTCGGCCAGGTAGTTGACCATGCCCTCGGCGTCGAAGGACTTGCCCTCGCCGACCAGCTCATACTTGCCGTCCTTGAAGAACTCGGTCGAGGCGACGTCCAGCGCCAGATGGAAGTCCTCACCCGCCAGATAGCCGGCTGCCTGACCCGCCTTGGTGATGAAGGTCAGGGCTTCGTCGGCTGAAGCCAGGTTCGGGGCGAAGCCGCCCTCGTCGCCGACGTTGGTGTTGTGACCCGCGTCCTTCAGCGCCTTCTTCAGGGCGTGGAAGATTTCGGCGCCCATGCGCAAAGCTTCCGAGAAGTTCTCGGCGCCCGTCGGCATGATCATGAATTCCTGGATGTCGATCGGGTTGTCGGCGTGGGCGCCGCCATTGATGATGTTCATCATCGGCGTCGGCAGGATGCGGGCCGAGACGCCGCCGATATAGCGGTGCAGCGGCAGACCGGCCGAAATGGCGCTGGCCTTGGCCACGGCCAGCGAGACGCCCAGCATGGCGTTGGCGCCAAGGCGCGACTTGTTCTCGGTGCCGTCCAGTTCGATCAGCGCCTCGTCGATGCGGCGCTGGTCCTCGGCGTCCATGCCCGAAAGGGCGTCGAAAATCTCGCCGTTGACGGCGTCGACCGCCTTCTCGACGCCCTTGCCGCCCCAGACATCCATATCGCCGTCACGCAGCTCAACAGCTTCGTGAGCGCCAGTCGAAGCGCCCGACGGCACCGCCGCGCGACCAAAGCTGCCGTCCTCCAGGACCACGTCCACCTCAACCGTCGGATTGCCCCGGCTGTCGAGAATCTGGCGGGCGACGATATCGACGATGTCGGTCATGAAGACACTCTGTAGTGAATGGAGGTTGTCGGAGGCGTTTAGCCTGACCGTGCGGATTATCCAACCGCCGCAAACGATCAGGAGCATCCCTCGACGTACTGGATGCTGGGCCCGCCGGCGTGGATGAAGGCGACCTTGCCGTCCTGGCCGATCTCGAAGTTTAAGCCCCGCGCTGCAGGGTCCGTAACGTAGCCGGACGAGGTGGAACCCCTGCTCAACCAAGTCGTCACGTAGCCAGCCGGCGCATCCTGATATTTGTGAGGCGTAACTTCAGCGGCGGAGCCGTAGCGAGCCTTCAGCTGCTCGCCGTCAAAGCCCACACCGATGCCGTCCTCGGTCTTCACGTCCGATCCCCTGATCGCGGTCAACCGAGTGAGGACACCCTTCTCCAGCATGACAAGAACCCCCTTGGGGCCACGAGGGGGCTGATACTGGCGACATTCAGAAGGCTCTGCGTCAGCGACATTTGCGGGAGCCGGTCCGACAGCGGCGTCCACCTCGGCCTGAGACATGCCGATTCGCAGCGGCCCGTAGCCCTGGGGCGTCAGCACATCCGCTGCAGCCGTGGGGGCCACGGGAGCTGGGACGGGAGGCTCGGATTCGGGCGTTTGGGCGACTTCCGGCGCGTTGCAAGCGGCCAGGGCCAACAGGGCGACAGACGTCAGGACGGCATTGCGGATCATGTGAGCGCTCCGGTGTATGATCCCCCCATAACGCACGAAAACGGCGCGCGATGTCATCGCGCGCCGTCAAAACTCTCGCCCGGCCGAAGCCGGTGTACCCTGGAAGACTTAGTCTTCCTGCTGGGTCAGGACCTGACGGCCTTTGTACATGCCGGTCTTCAGGTCGATGTGGTGCGGACGACGCAGTTCGCCGGTGTCCTTGTCTTCGACATAGGTGTTGGCGCCCAGGGCGTCATGAGCGCGACGCATGTTGCGACGCGAGGGGGAAGTTTTGCGCTTCGGAACGGCCATGTCCGTCTCAATCTCTAAGTCGGTGCGCCGGTGAAGACGCGAAAACAACAGCGGCGGCCCCCCGATAAGAGCCGCCACGCGAGGGCGGGCTTATGCATGAAGACGCAACCGATTTCAAGGGTGTCCGTCGGATGGCAGCCGCTTGATGATCTTTGCGGGATTTCCGACCACGACGACATCGGATGGGACGTCTTTGGTCACGACCGAGCCAGCGCCGATCACGACCCGATCTCCGACCGTCACCCCGGCCAGGATGATGGCGCCGCCGCCGATCCAGACGTCGTTTCCCAAGCGGATCGGACGGGCGCTTTCCAGGCCGGAACGCCGCTGGGTCGCATCCAGCGGATGTTCGGGCGTCAGCAACTGTACGCCGGGGCCGCACTGGAAATCATCGCCGATGATGATCTCGGCGCAGTCGAGGAAGACGCTGTTGGCATTGACGAAGGCGCGGGCGCCAAGGTGGATGTTGGCCCCATAGTCGCAAAAGAACCCCGGCATGATCACGGCGCGACCGTCGCCCGCGCGAACCAGCGTGTTCACCAGCAAGCGCCGCTTCTCGTCGTCCGGCTCCTGACTGATTCGCATGGTGAGGCCGACCGCTCGTGCGCGGGCGGCCGTCAGCTCGGCATCGCTGGGATCATAGGCCAGGCCGGCCAGCATCTTCTCGCGTTCGGTCATGTTTGGACCAGGCTCTGAGCGACGGCTTCGCCAATGGCCAGCGAACTGGTCAGGCCCGGGCTTTCGATACCGAACAGGGCCATCAGCCCTTCCAGTCCGTGACGGGCCGCGCCATGCAGCTGGAAGTCCGGCTGGGGCTCCCCTGCCCCGTGCAGCTTGGGTCGTATACCAGCGTAGTCAGGCGTCAGCCGCTCGACCGTCACCCCGGGCCAGAAGCGACGGATGTATCGCGCGAACTCCTCGGCCTTGGCCGGATCGACCGAATAGTCCTCGGTCTCGACATAGGCCAGGTCGGGGCCGAACACGCCCTGCCCGCCCAGGTCCTTGCGATAATGGGTGCCCAGCGCGCCGGGAATCGGCGGCGGATAGATCAGTCGGTTGAACGGCGCCGCGCCGGTCAGGCGGAAATAGACGCCCTTGCCAAGATGGCGCGCGGGAACATCGGCCGCCGGATAGCCCTCGATTAGGCCCGCGACTTCCTGAGCCGACAGGCCGGGAGCCGTGACCAGAAGACGGCTGGTCAGAGCCATAGCCCCCTCCCCGCCCACCCGGATCGAGAATCCGCCGCCTGGAAGAACCTCCGCTCCCTCAAACGGCGCTGAGACGACAACCGCGCCGCCCGCGTCTTCGATCTCGCCCTGCAGGGCCAGCATATAGCCGTGACTGTCGAACACCCCGCTCTCGGGCGACAGTATGGCGGCATGGGCGTTCAGCTCTGGTTCCAGCGCCCGCGCCTGGGCGCCGGTCAGGTGCTCCAGGTTTTCCACGCCATTGGTCGTCGCTTGCTGGAAGATGACCTCTATGCGTTCGACTTCGGCGTCTTCAGTCGCCACGACCAGCTTGCCGCATTTCCAGTGATCGACCTTGCGGCTCTCAAGGAAATCATAGAGCGCCCGCCGGCCCTCGACGCAGAACTTCGCCTTCAGCGAACCGGTCGGATAGTAGAGCCCGCCGTGGATCACCTCGGAATTGCGCGAAGAGACGCCCTGACCGATGTGCGGCTCCTTCTCCAGAACCAGCACTGACAGGCCACGTCGCGACAGTGCCCGCCCGCAGGCCAGACCCACAGCCCCCGCGCCTACGACCGTCGCATCGAAGTCGAAAGGCGCGGCCATGGTCCTACCTCTTGCCGTACAAGGCCTTGGCGCGGCCCTCGAAACACTGGATCAACTTATCGACCGCACGGTCGAAGTTGGCACGAAGCATCATGTCCAACATGCGCGACTTGAAGGCGAAGTCGATGGAGAACTCCAGCCGCGTCCCTTCCGGATGCGGATGGAACTCCCACCGGTTCTTCAGGTGCTTGAACGGCCCGCGGATCAGCCCAACCTCGACCTTGGGCGCGTGAACGTCGTGGCGCACCCAGGTCGCGAACTTCTCGGTCAGGAAGGCGAAGCCGACCCCGGCCTCTGCATCCAGCAGATGCACGCCTGGAGCCTCGTCGCGCTCGTTCCAGACGCGCATGGAACTGATCCACGGCACGAAAGCGGGATAGGCGCGCACATCCGCCACGAGGGCGGCGAGTTGTTCCGGCGCATAGGGCAGGATGCGCGTTACGCGGTGAACGGCCAAAGGATCAGCGGCCGTTCCGGGATGACAGCTGAGCATCGCGCGCCGCCTTAAGTCGGGCGAAGTCGTCGCCCGCGTGGTGCGACGAGCGCGTCAGCGGCGAGGACGACACCATCAGGAAGCCCTTGGCCCGCGCGATCGCCTCATAGGCCTTGAACTCTTCCGGCGTGACGAAGCGGTCGATCGGCGCGTGCTTGCGCGTCGGCTGCAGGTACTGGCCGATGGTGATGAAGTCGACGCCGGCGGACCGCATGTCGTCCATCACCTGCATGACCTCTTCCTTGGTCTCGCCCAGGCCGACCATGATGCCGGACTTGGTGAACTGGTTCGGGTCGCGCTCCTTGACCATCTGCAGCAGGCGCAGGGAGTGGAAGTAGCGGGCGCCCGGCCGGATCTTCAGATACAGGCGCGGAACCGTCTCGAGGTTGTGATTGAAGACGTCGGGCGTGGCGTCGATCATCACCTCGGCCGCGCCGTCCTTGCGCAGGAAGTCAGGCGTCAGGATTTCGATGGTGGTCTTCGGCGCCTGAAGGCGGATCTGGCGCACCACTTCGGCGAAGTGGGCGGCCCCGCCGTCGGACACATCATCGCGGTCCACGGAGGTGATGACGACGTGGTTCAGGCCCATCTGCTGGACAGCCAAGCCTACCTTGGCCGGCTCTTCCGGGTCCAGCGCCTGCGGCAGGCCGGTCTTGACGTTGCAGAAGGCGCAGGCCCGCGTGCAGGTGTCGCCCATGATCATCAAGGTGGCGTGCTTCTGGCTCCAGCACTCGCCGATGTTCGGGCAGGCCGCCTCTTCACAGACCGTCACCAGCCCCTTGGAGCGCACGATCTCCTTGGTCGCATTGTACTGGCCCGAGCCGGGCGCCTTTACGCGCAGCCAGTCAGGCTTTTTCAGCACGACCGAATCCGGCCGGTTCTGCTTTTCCGGGTGACGAAGCTCGGAAGGCTTCTTCTGCAAGGTGTCGATCAGCGTGACCATTGTTGGTGGTCTGAATCCTGTTTTCGAGGGCGGCCGGATTTCCGATGCTATGTCGGACTTCCGTGGTGCAAACGCAAGGCACACTGCGTTTCAGTCCGGCGTCGGAACAGCATCACGAGGCGTTACGCATCTTTTCAAGCCGACCTTACGTCACTAGGTTCCGGCCTCTTGTAACCGAGAGGGCCATCATAGAGCCCTCCGAAGGAGGACGTGCTTGCTGCGGGCAGCCCTGGATCCCAAGGTCTATGAAGAGACCCTGTTCGACGCGCTGGTCGATGCGCGCGCCCGCTACGGCGACAAGGAGATTCTGGAGGACCAGGATCGCCACCCCCTGACCTATACAGGCCTGATCCGCGCCGCCTTCGTGCTGGGCCGCAAGATCGCCAGACTGACGAAACCGGGCGAGCGTGTCGGCGTGCTGCTGCCGTCCAGCGCGGGCGTGGTGGTGACCTTCTTCGCCCTGCACGCCTTCGGCCGGGTGCCGGTCATGCTGAACTTCACCTCGGGTGAGGCCAATCTGAAGGCGGCGCTGAAGACGGCGGGCGTGAAGAAAATCCTGTCGGCCAAGCGCTTCGTCACCCAGGCCAAGCTGGACGATCTGATGGAGGGCCTGAGCGAGGTCGCCGAGATCGTCTGGCTGGACGACATACGCAAGACCATTGGCCTGGCCGACAAGCTGTACGGCCTCAGCGCCGGCATGGCGCCCAAGCGGTTCCGCGTGAAAACCGATCCGGACGCGGCGGGCGTGGTCCTGTTCACCTCCGGCAGCTTCGGCGCGCCCAAGGGGGTAGTGCTGAGCCAGAAGAACCTGGTCGCCAATGCGCGCCAGGTGGCGGCCCACATCGACCTGGATCCCGACTGGGTGATGTTTAATCCGCTGCCGACCTTCCACTGCTTCGGCCTGACCGGCGGGGTGCTGCTGCCGCTGCTGCAGGGTCTGAAGGCGTTTGAATATCCCTCGCCGCTGCACGCCAAACAGATCACCGACCTGCTGCCTCAGGTGAAGGCGTCGATCCTGTTCGCCACCGACACCTTCCTGAACCAGTACGCGCGCGTGGCCGAGCCCGGCGACTTCGCCACCCTGAAGTTCGCCGTCGCTGGAGCCGAAAAAGTGCGCGAAGAGACCCGCGCCGCCTTCGACGCCAAGTTCGGCGGTCTGACTCTGCTGGAAGGCTATGGCGCCACCGAAGCCGCGCCGGTCGTGGCCGTGAACCATCCCGACCGCAACCGGCCGGGCACGGTCGGTCAAATCCTGCCGGGCATGGAGTATCGGATCGAGCCGGTCGAAGGCATCGCGGTCGGCGGCCGTCTGTTCCTGCGCGGGCCGAACGTGATGGAAGGCTACATCTCGCCGAACGACCCGGACAACCTGGAGCCTCTGGCTGATGGATGGCACGACACGGGCGACATCGTCGACATCGACGCCGAGGGCTACATCACCATCCTTGGCCGGGTGAAGCGCTTCGCCAAGATCGGCGGCGAGATGGTGTCCCTGACCGCTGTTGAAGGCATGGCCGGCGCCGTCTGGCCGACCGGCCATCACGCTGTAGTCGCCATCCCTGACAGCAAGAAGGGCGAGCGCCTGGTCCTGGTCACCGACGTCGCCGGGGCCGAGGTCGCCCAACTGACAGAATGGGCCCGGAGCAACGGAGCGCCCGAACTGGCCGTGCCCAAGAGGATTATCAAGGTCGACAGCATCCCGGTCCTGGGCACCGGCAAGACCGACTACGTGACCATCCAGAAGCGGGTTGAAGACGAGGTGAAGGGGGCCTGACAAGGCGCTTGCCGTTCGCCGCCAGTGTCATAACCTCGACCGTCCGGTCCCGCTTTAGGGATGCAATGACCGAGGCGATTTCAATGGCGCGACGTTCGACTTCCTTGGCCGGTTGGGAACCCCATGTTCTCAGCCTTCTAAGAATTGTTTCCGGCCTGCTTCTGCTTCAGCACGGCGCGCAGAAGATCCTCGGCTTCCCGCCGGGCGGCCAGGGCGGCGGCATTGACCTGTCGACCCTGCCCGGCTGGTCCGGGCCCATCGAACTGGTCGGCGGCGTGCTGATGGTGCTGGGGCTGTTCAGCCGCCCGACCGCCTTCATCCTGTCGGGCTTCACCGCCGTGGCCTATTGGATGGTCCACGCGCCACAGAGCCCCTACCCTATCAACAACGGCGGGGAGCTGGCGGTCCTTTACTGCTTCGTCTTCCTGTATCTGGTCTTCGCCGGCCCGGGCCCGTGGTCGCTGGACAGCGCCCTACGCGGCGGCCGCCGCTAGGACGCGTGACGCGGCGTCCGGTCAGCCGATCCGGACGCCCGTCATCGAGATCGAGCCGCCTTCGATCACGTCGGTAAAGAAGCTCGCGGTCTCGCCCGGAACCTGCTGGGCCGCGACGTAGAGCAATGGCAGGTAGTGCTCGTCCGTCGGCACGCTGAGCTGCGCCTGTTCTGCCAGCTGCACCCAGTCGATCAGGGCGTCGTGGTCGCTATTCGTGAAGGCCCGCTTCACCGCATCATTGAAGTTCACAGCCCAGTCGTACGGCTCGCCGCCGGCGCGTTTCCACGTCCGCAGATTGTGCACGAAGTCGCCCGAACCGGCGACGATCATACCCTCGTCTCGCAAGGGGCGCAGGCGCTTGGCCAGGTCATAATGACCGCGGGCGTCCATCGTGCGATCCAGCGAGAGCTGCACCACGGGCACGTCAGCGTCCGGCCAGACGTGGGCCAGTACAGACCAGGTTCCGTGATCGAGGCCCCACTGGGTTGTCTGCACGGCGCCGGTCAGTTCCGACACGCGACTGGCCAAGGCGGGAGACCCTGGCGCGGGATATTGCATGGCATGAAGTTCAGGCGGAAAGCCTCCGAAATCATGGATGGTTTCCGGACGCTCCTGCGCCGTCACGCCTAGACCACGCGTTTCCCAGTGGGCCGAGATCATGACAACGCCTTTCGGCTTTCCGATCTCCTGTCCCAATGTCCGCCAAGCCTCGGCGAAAGGCCCGCCAAGCGCGTTCATCGGCGATCCATGACCAAAAAAGAGTGCGGGCTGACGCATAATCTTGACCGTGCAGCTTCTTGGGCGTCACGGCTCCGGGAAAAGTGAAATACGATGCTTATACAGCAACTGTGTCGGTGCCTAATCTAGGCGCTCTATCCGGAGCTGCAAGAGGCTCCGTCAAGAATCTGCCAGGCCGATCGGACAGATGCGCTGATAGAACGCCGGCTCGCCCGGAACCCGTGCGCCTCGCGACAGCAGAAAGCGATGCTCGACCACCATGGCCTGCTGTTCAATATTCAGGCCAATCCATTCGCAGCGGTCATCAACGGGATAGGCGTAGGCGCCCGGCCCGTCGCCCGCCTTCAGCTTGCCGGTCAGCAGGTTGACGCCGTTCTGCGCCTGCCAGACGTGGACCAATTCGTGGATGAAGACCGCCTGCGTCCTGAGCGGCGCCTGCGAAAGATCGGGCTCCAGCGTTGCTTTTGGCCATACAATCCAATCGCGCCCGAACCAGCGTCCCGGCACGAAGGCCCTGTCAAACGGCCAGGGCAAACCCAAGAAGCGGATATCGTCCAGCCGCAGGTCGCGTGCGAACACCTCGCGCGCCAGCGCCGCCTCGCCGCGCGCCAGCGGTCGGATCATCGGCCCACCCACTCCCAGTGCCAGGGCTCATAGACATAGGGCACGAAGCCGAAACGCCCGGCGTTCTTGACCAGCCAGCGATAGGTCGGCGTCTGGCTCATGTGGCGGCGGCTGTGAACGTCGGTGGAATCGACGCCCATGCCCTGCAAATGGCCGACATACAGATCGACGGCCGTGCCAGTCCGGTGCGGCGAACAAACCGCGCGGCGCAGGCCATCGCAGTTGCCATCGCGCGCGCATCTGGCGGCGTCGGCCTCCGGGTCGCGAAAAGACGAGAAGACGCGCAGCAGTTCCGGCTCGGCGGCGATCTCAGGGACTTCGGCGCGGGCAGCCGCCGCCATGTCGCGGTAAGCGTCCAACACGTCGCGGCGCAGCAGACGCGTCAAACGTTCGGCGTGTTCTTCGCCCGTCGTCAAATAGGCCAGGTCGGCGACCGGCGGCGGTTCGGGGCATTCCCCTCTCACCCGCGCCATGACAAAGGGTCGCCGTTCCTGCCACAGCCCTCGCAGAACCTGAAAGGTGGGCTGGTCGAACCGCCCGCTGGCCGTCAGCCCGTATCTCGTCTGAAATCCCGCCAGGGCTTCGGCGAAGCCCGGCGAGGTGGGATCGCAGGGCGAACCGACTTCCTGTTGAATGAGAGGCACATAGGCCTCCCATCCCAATTCCGACGGCCCGAACGGCACCCATTCCAGCGCATACAGGGATATGGCGTTCGCCTCGGCGGTGTCGTCCCAGGAGCCTGGAGCCCGGTCGCAGATCTGGGCGGTAGGCACGGGTTCCGGGGCCTCCGCACGGACCTGGCCGGCCAGTACGGTCACGCTCAGGGCGGCGAAGAGAGAGACGGACGCTTTCCACATAAGCGGCAGCAGGCCTCAGGATCAGTGTCGCCGCAAGCCCTTGACGCGGTCTTCGCGCCTCCGAGGAAAACCTGCATGCTGACGATTGCGGCCGACTCGCGCCGTGATCGGGCCGTGACCGCATGACCGCAACCGCCGCGCCTTCGTCCAGCATCGCCGCGCCCGACGCGCCGCGCCGCTCCAACGCCGTCCTGGCCGCCTTTTCCGGGCCGTGCCTGCCGCTGGCGGCTTTCGGGGTGGCCCTGCCCGTCACCCTGCCGGAGTTCTACGCCACCCACGTCGGGATCGAGATGGGCATGCTGGCGGCTGTCTTCATGGCGGTTCGGCTGATCGATATCGTCTTCGACCCCTTCATCGGCTGGGGCATGGACAGGACGCGCACACGCCTGGGTCGCTATCGCCCGTGGATGGCCGTGGCGACGCCAATCCTGATGCTGGCGGCGCTGATGATGTTCGTGACGGTCCAGCCGGGCGCGGGGCCCGTCTACCTGTTCGCGTGGCTGCTGGTGCTCTACCTCGGCTTCTCGATGGGGACGTTGGGGCAGTTGGGCTGGGCCGCCGTGCTGGCGCCGCAATATGACCAGCGCAGCCGCGTCTATGGCTGGTGGCAGGTGTTCAACATCATCGGCGTCATCCTGATCCTGATCCTGCCGACTATCGTGGTGAAGACGGGACTGGGGAGCTACGTCGACGGCGTTCGCATCATGGGCTGGGCCATCATCATCGCCCTGCCCTTGACCATCGGCCTGGCCATGGTCGCCGTGCCCGAGCCGGTCAACGCAGGCGCCGCGCCGCATGGGGGCCCCAGCGCCTATCTGGCCCTGTTCAAGATGAAGACAGTGCGCAAGCTGCTGATCGCGGACCTGCTGCTGGGCATTGCGCCGGGCATCACCGGGTCGTTGCTGTTTTTCTTCTTCGGCCAGATCAAGGGCTACGACCACACCCAGGCGTCGCTGTTCATGCTGATCTACTTCATGGCCGGCCTGGTCGGGGCGCCCATATGGGCCTGGCTCGCGACCCGGATCGGGAAGGACCGCGCCCTGGCCGTGGCCAGCCTGATCTTCGCTGTCTTCTACGTCGGCGCGACCCTCGTTCCGGGCGGGAGCTTCGCCCTGACGGCCGTCGCCATGTTCATCGCCGGCCTGCCCTATGCGGCGGGCCTGTTCCTGCTGCGCGCCATGATGGCGGACGCGGGCGACGAGGTGCGGCTGGAGACGGGGGTGGACCGCACCGGCCTGATGTTCTCCATCCTGTCGGCCACGACCAAGATGGGGCACGTCTTCGCCTTGGTCCCCTACGCCATCCTGCCGCTGGTCGGGTTCAAGGCCTTGCCTGGGCCTGAGGGTAACAGCGACTTCTCGCTGTTGATCCTGCAGATCCTGTTCATCGCCGTGCCGGGCCTGCTATTGGCGGCCACCGCCTGGGTGCTGAAGGGCTACCCCCTGACTGCGCGCAGGCACGATGAAATCCGCGCCGCCCTGGCGCAAAGAGACGCCGGACACGCCTGAATGACCCACCCTGTCGACCGCCTGAAGGACATCATGGTTCGCCTGCGCGATCCGAACGGCGGCTGTCCCTGGGACGTGGAGCAGACCTTTCAGACCATCGCCCCCTATACGATCGAGGAGGCCTATGAGGTCGCCGACGCCATCGAGCGCGGCGACATGGACGAGCTGAGGGTCGAACTGGGCGACCTGCTGTTCCAGGTCGTCTTCCACTCGCGCATGGCGGAGGAGGCCGGGCACTTCCGGCTGGAAGACGTCGCCGAGGCCATGGCCGACAAGCTGGTCCGGCGCCACCCGCACGTCTTCGGCGACGAAGCCGCCAAACCCAGCGGCCCAGCCCAGAAAGCGCGCTGGGAGGACATCAAGGCCGCCGAGCGCAAGGCCAAGGCGCAGCATGGCGTGCTGGACGACGTGCCAGTCGGCCTGCCCGCCCTGACCCGCGCGGCCAAGCTGACCAAGCGCGCAGGCCGCGTCGGCTTCGACTGGCCCTCCACCGACGAGGTCTTCGACAAACTGGCCGAAGAGGTTCAGGAACTGCGTGTTGAAATCGCCGCCGGCGACAAGGAGAAGGCGCGCGAGGAGTTGGGGGATCTGCTGTTCGTCGTCGCCAACCTGGCCCGCAAGCTGGAGGTCGAGCCGGAAGACGCCCTGCGCGCCGCCAATGCTAAATTCGTGCGTCGTTTCGAGTTCATCGAAGCTGAGCTGAAGAAGGACGGCCGCACGCCGGAACAGTCCGACCTCGCCGAGATGGACAGCCTGTGGGACGCCGCCAAGACGGCTGAACGGGCCTAGGCGGCGCGCCCCGCGTCCTGCGTGATCAGTCGATAACGTCCGGATACAGCCGTTCAAGCCGCCCCAGCGCGGCGGGATGCAGCCGGACCGTCAGGTGCACCCGGCCGTCCTCGTCCGTCTCGCGCCCCGTCACCCGGCCGTTGGCGTAGAGCCAGGCCAACAGGTCGCCGCGGTGGGGCTCGACCGTCAGGTGCGTTTCGGGGTCGTCGTCGATCAGGGCGGCGATGGTTTCGCGAAGCGCCTCGATCCCCTCGCCGGTCCACGCAGAGACGGCTACCGCCTGCCCGTCACGCGCCAGACGCTCCGCCTGGCCGACCACGCTTTCGCGCGTTTCGGGTTCCAGCAGGTCGATCTTGTTCCAGACCTCGAGAATGCGGCGCGTCTTGCCCTCGGGCGTCGGAATCTGCTCCAGCACGGTCTCGACGTCCTTTGCCTGGGCGGCGCTGTCGGGCGAGGCGATGTCGCGCACGTGCAGGATCAGATCGGCTTCGCCGACTTCCTCCAGGGTGGCGCGGAAGCTCTCGACCAGTTCGTGCGGCAGGTCCGAGACGAAGCCCACGGTGTCGGCGATGATCGCCGGGCGCCCCTGCGGCAAGCGGATCGTGCGCTGGGTCGTGTCCAGGGTGGCGAACAGCAGGTCCTTGGCCATCACTTCGGCCCCGGTCAGGCGGTTGAACAGCGTGGACTTCCCCGCATTCGTGTAGCCGACGAGCGCGACCGACGGGAACGGAACCTGCTTGCGCGCCTTGCGGTGCAGGCCGCGCGTGCGGCGCACCTCTTCCAGTTCAGCCTTCAGCTTAACGATGCGGTCGGCGATCATCCGCCGGTCGAGTTCGATCTGGGTTTCGCCGGGACCGCCCGTGCCGCCCGTGCCGCCGCGCTGGCGTTCCAGGTGGGTCCAAGTGCGGACGAGGCGCGAGCGCTCATATTCCAGCCGCGCCAGCTCGACCTGAAGGCGACCTTCGCGCGTGCGGGCGCGACGTCCGAAGATCTCAAGGATCAGCCCCGTTCGATCGATGACCTTGATGTCCCAGAAGCGTTCAAGGTTGCGCTGCTGCACCGGGGTCAGCTGATCGTCGACGACGACCGCCTCGGCGTCGGCGGCCAGGATCAAGGCCGAGATCTCTTCCAGCTTGCCTCGGCCGATCAGGGTGGCAGGCGTTACGGATCGCAGGCGCACGATCTCCTGCGCGCGGACATCAAGATCCAGCGCCTGGGCCAGGCCCACGGCTTCTTCCAGGCGTTCGGAAGCATGGCGCGCATTGTCGCCGCGACGGTCGGGATGGATGACGACGGCCCGGATCAGCGGGACGGCGTGGTCAATGAGTTTGGAGGTCAATCAGTCTTCTTCGGCGTCGGGCTCGTACAACTGCACGGGCGCGGACGGCATGATGGTCGAGATGGCGTGCTTGTAAACCAGCTGCGATTGGCCATCGCGACGCAGCAGCACACAGAAGTTGTCGAACCAGGTGACGATGCCCTGAAGCTTGACGCCGTTCACCAGGAAGATGGTCAGCGGCGTCTTCGTCTTGCGGACGCTGTTCAGGAAGGTGTCCTGGAGGTTCTGTCGTTTGTCTTGCGACATGGCAGGTTGATCCTGTTCTTGGTCTTTTTCATCGGCGGCGGAATGGCCGCGAGGCGGGACGTCGCCCGCATTCGCGACCTTAGCCACGCCCCTGTAGCTGCGGCAACGCCTTAAATGGCCTCGCGGCGCGCCTGTTCCAGATAAATCTCGCGCAGGCGGGTCGCCACCGGGCCGGGCTTGCCGTCGCCGATGCGGCTTCCATCCAGCGACACGATCGGCATGACGAAGGAGCTGGCCGCCGTGACGAAGATTTCGCGGGCGCGCTTCGCCTCTTCGACGCTGAAAGCGCGCTCTTCCAGTTCGATGCCTTCGGCTTCAACCAGGTTCAGGATCGCCGCCCGCGTAATGCCGCGCAGGATGTTGGCCTGGGTGTCGCGAGTCCGCAGCTTGCCGTTCTCGTCGACGATCCAGGCGTTGGTCGAGGAGCCCTCGGTCACCATGCCCATCTCGTCAAACAGAATGGCCTCATAGGCCCCGCGCTCGCGCGCCGCCTGCTTGGCCAAGGCGTTGGGCAGCAGACCGACCGTCTTGATGTCGCAACGGCCCCACCGAAGGTCCGGATGGGTCACGCCGGCAGCGCCCTTGGCGGCCAGGGCTTCGCCCTTATTCAGATCGATGGACTTGGCGGTGACGATGACGCTGGGTGCCACGTCGGTGGGGAAGGCGTGATCGCGCGGGGCCGTGCCGCGCGTGATCTGGATGTAGACCAGGCCATTGCGCACCCGGTTCCGGCGGATGGTTTCACGCAGGACGATGCCCAGCGACTGGGCCGACATGGGAATGTCGATGCGCAGCTCGGTCAGGCTTCGCGCCAGACGGCTCAGATGGCCCTCATAGTCAGCCAGCCGACCATCAAACACCGACCAGACTTCATAGACGCCGTCGGCGAACTGAAAGCCGCGATCCTCGATATGGACTACGGCCTGGCCATGCGGCTGATACACGCCGTTCACATAGGCGACCCTGGACATCAGGCGCCCTCTCCTTCTTCGTCTCCGCCGCGTGCGGGCGACACGCCCAGCGACTTAAGCTTTCGATGCAGCGCCGACCGCTCCATGCCGATGAAGGCGGCCGTGCGCGAGATATTGCCGCCGAAGCGCATGATCTGGGACGACAGGTATTCTCGCTCGAACACCTCTCTGGCCTCGCGCAGAGGCAGGGCGATGATATGCTCGGCGCTGAGCGAGGTTGGGCTGGCCGACGACGCCACCTCTTGAGGCAGCATGGCGGCGGTGATCGGCTCGTCTGCCGTCCCCGTCGCCAGGATCAGCAGGCGCTCGACGTTGTTGCGCAGCTGCCGGACGTTCCCCGGCCAGGGGTGGACTTGCAGCACAGCCAAGGCGTCGTCGGCGATGCGCCGATGCGGCAGCCCCTGAGACGCTGACAAACTGTCGACGAAATACTCAACCAGCTCGGCGATATCCTCGCGCCTCTCGGAGAGCGGCGGCACGCGGATCGGCACGACGTTCAGGCGATGGAACAGGTCCTCGCGGAAGCGCCCCTCGCTGATTTCCAGGCGTAGATCGCGCGAGGTTGAACTGATGACCCGCACGTCAACCTGAACATCCTGTTCTCCGCCGACACGACGGAACCGCTGCTCGACCAGCACGCGCAGGATCCGGCTCTGGCTCTCGCGGGGCATGTCGGCCACATCATCCAGGAACAGGGTGCCGTTATGCGCCTGTTCGAAGACGCCGATCTTGCGCGGGCGGCCGTCGTGGCTTTCTTCGCCGAACAGTTCGACGTCGAGGCGCTCGGGCGCCATCCCCGCGGCTGAGATCGCTACAAATTCAGCCCGGGCGCGCGGACTGGCGTCGTGAATCTGGCGCGCGACCAGTTCCTTGCCCGAGCCCGGAGGTCCAGCGATGAGGATGCGGCTGTTGGCGGGCGCCACCTTGGAGATTGTGCTGCGCAGGGCCTGCGCCGCCACCGATTTGCCGATCAACCCGCTGGGCGTCAGCGTCTGGGCCCGCAGGCGGCGGTTCTCACGCTTCAGAGAAGCCGCCTCGAGCGCCCGCTCGACCACCACCACCAGCCGATCGGACTTGAACGGCTTTTCGATGAAGTCATAGGCGCCGCGCTTCAGCGCGCTGACGGCCGTTTCAATATTGCCGTGGCCCGAGATCATGACGACCGGCAGATCTTCATCCAGCTCCCGCACGACATCCAGCAGCTCCAGCCCGTCCAGTCCGCCGCCCTGCATCCAGATGTCCAGGACCGCCAGCGACGGCTTGCGCGCCTTGATGGCGGCCAGCGCCTCGTCCGAATTGGCGGCCGTGCGAACCGCATGGCCTTCGTCCTCCAGCAGGCCGGAAACCAGCTCGCGGATATCGGCTTCGTCGTCGACGACCAGAATGTCGGCACCGGTATTTTTCATGACGCCTCTCTTATTCCGCCGTCCGCATCGCGCTTGACGCGCGGGCGACGGCCTTATGATCCTGGCTCAGGGGGAAGGTCAGGCACACGCGAGCGCCTGACAAGGTTTCGGCGTCGGACAGTTTCAGCTCTCCGCCGTGGTCTTCACAGATGCGCTTGACGATGGCCAGGCCCAGACCCGTGCCCTTCTCGCGCGTGGTGACATACGGTTCCGCCAAGCGATCCCGATCTTTGGCGGGCAACCCTACTCCGTCATCTTCGATGATGAAGGAGGCCACGTCGTTTTCTACGGTCAAGCGCACGATGATGCCGGGGCCTGCTGTCGTCACCCCATCTCGGTCGCGACGCCCCGAGACCGCCTCGCCTGCATTCTTCAAGATATTGGCGAGCGCCTGGCGAACCATGCTGCCGTCAGCCTGCATCACCACGTCGGGCAGAGGTTCTACAAGCTCCACGTCGATATCGCCTGCCGCCACTCTCTGAGCGAAGACAGCCTCGCGCAGCATCTCCGCAGGACTCTCGCGCGAAAAACGAGGCGCAGGCATCCGGGCGAAAGATGAGAACTCGTCCACCATCCGCCCGATATCGCCAACCTGACGGATGATGGTTTCGGTGCAGCGATCGAAGACTTCAACATCATCTCCGACCTTATCACGATAGCGACGACGCAGACGTTCGGCCGACAGTTGGATCGGCGTCAGCGGATTCTTGATTTCATGGGCGATACGCCGCGCTACGTCGCGCCAAGCCGCGTTGCGCTGGGCGGTGACCAGGCGGGTGATGTCGTCGAAGGTCAGCACCATCTCGCCGCCCTGCCCGCCCTCGATACGGACCCGCAGGCGCAGGGCCTCGCCGTTGCGGTCGATGTCGATGTCTTCTTCGATGTGGGCCTCGCCGCGTTCGGACAGCTCGCCCAGCTCCGGCGCCACCTCCGCCAGCCGCCGGCCCTGCACCTGATCGGCGTCCAGGCCTAGCAAAACACTGGCGCTGTCATTGATCGCAGAGATGCGGCGCTTGCGATCCAAGCCGATGACGCCAGCACTGACGCCTGACAGCACGGTTTCAATGAACAGGCTTCGGGCCTGAGCCTCGTCCGAGGCGGTCGTCAACGCAGCCTGCTGGGTTTTGATGTCCTGCGTCATGCGATTGAAGGCTTCAGACAGCACGATCAGCTCGGCCGGCGCCTGCCCATTGTCGACCCTGGCGTCCAGATCGCCGCCGGCCACTTGGTCGGCCGCCTTCACCAACCGACCGATGGGCGCGGAGATAGAACTGGCCGCCGACATGGCCAGCCAAACCGCGCCCACGAGCACCAGCAGGGCCGTCTCAAGATAGCTCAGAGCGAACGCCGCCTGGATGCGGGCGCGGCTTTCCTCGGCCTCGCGATAAGCGGTGATGGATTCCTCGCCGTTGCGCATCCGCTGGATCAGGCCCGGCGCAAGCGGACGGACGACGTAAAGATAGGCGTCGCCATAGTCTGGCAGCGGATACAGGGCGCGAACCGTGTCAGGATTTTCCGTCACTGTTGTCGGGGCTACCTCGCCACCCGCGACCGTCTCCAAGGCCTCGCGAGGCGGCGCGACATAGGGAGGCGCGCCTGGGCGCTCGCCGCTGGCCAGCACGCGGCCGTTCTCGTCGAGGATATAGAGCGCCGGATAGCCGAAGAAGTCGCCGATCTGAGCCAACGCGCGGGAAAACTGGATACGGTTGTCGAACAGGCCCCGCACCCCGCCCAGTTCGGTCGACATGGTCTCCATGTCAGCCTCAAGCCCGCTGCCCACGTCCGCGACATAGGCGCGGCCGATCTCGGCGCCGTTCCTGACCGCTGATTGAACGTTCGCGCTGAACCACTGATCGACGCCGCGGTTGACCAGGACGCCGAACACCAGGGCGATCAGGACGGCCGGCACGACCGAAACGAGCGAGAATAGGGTCACGAAGCGCAGATGCAGCCGCGCTCCTGGGTCGTAGCGGTTGCGGAACAGACGCAACACCCGAACGCCGATTACAAAGGCCAGCCCGAAGATCAGGACCAGATTGGCCAGCAGGATGAACAGCACCGCCTGACTGGCCGCTGAACGCGCATCGCCTCCCCCGGTCGCGCCGGGCGCGATGGCGACAAGCCAGATCGCCGCCGCCGTAACGATGAAGGCGACCGCATAGGCTGTGCCAAGCAGCGCTCGCGCCCGACCGCCAGCCAACCGCCCCCAGAGCGTGGGCTCTGAGCCGTGATGTTCAGCCGGGGCGGCAGGGTTCGACATTAAGCGATAGCTTCAACCACCTGTGGCCCGTTTTCAACAGCGAAGTTGCGATAATGCTTCACATCGAGCCACAGCGCCGTCAACGCCTCCTCGACGGCCTCTGGCGTCTCCAGCCGGCAGAGACGCGCCTTGGCCGCCCGTCGCTCGACAGGATCGGCCGGCCAGGGCGCCTGTTCAATGTACCAGCCCAGATGCTTGCGAAACATCTTCAGCCCCAGCGGCAGGCCGTAGAAGTCAGCCGACGCCCGCAGATGCCGAATGACGATCGCGAGCCGCTCTTCCCGATCCGGCTCGCGCAACTGTGTCCCGTCGATCAGGGCGCGCTCCAGATGCGCGGCCAGCCACGGCCGCCCATAGACGCCTCGGCCCAGCATCAGGGCGTCGGCGCCGGATCGTTCCAGCGCCTCGCGGGCTTGTTCAGCGGTGATGATGTCGCCATTGACGATGACGGGAATGCCCACCGCCTGCTTCACCTCGGCCACTGCGTCCCAGTCGGCGATCCCGGTGTAGAACTGCTTTCGAGTGCGGCCGTGCACCGTCACCGCCGCCACGCCCAGCGCCTCGGCCCGGCGCGCCAGATCGGCGGCGTTGAGACTGTTATCATCCCATCCCAGCCGCATCTTGACCGTCACCGGCCGACTGACGGCCTGAACGACCGCCTCCATGATCCGCGCCGCCTGATCCGGCGTCCGCATCAACGCCGAGCCGCAGGCGGCGCCGGTGACTTCCTTGGCGGGACAGCCGAAATTCAGGTCGATGATGTCGGCGCCGGCCTTCTGCGCCATGCGCGCGCCCTCAGCCATCGCCTCGGCGTCGCCGCCGACCAGCTGGATCACCGTCAGCGGCAGCCCCCCGCCGACGGCGGCGCGGCGCACCACGTCCGGCCGGGCGCGCGCCAACTCGGCCGCAGCCACCATTTCAGTCGCCACGTACGAGGCGCCCAGCTGCGAGGCCAGCACCCGAAACGGCAGGTCAGTGATCCCGGTCATGGGCGCCATCAGCACCCGCCCGTCGATCTTTACGTCCCCAATTTGCAGGCCAGTCTTCATAAGGCCCCCTTAGCACCGAAGGCGCCCCCTCTCGTCAAGCGGAACCGGGCGGCCTAGAAGGCCGTCATGGGATTCTCAGCGATTGTCGTCGCCGCCGGTTCGGGCTCGCGAGCCGGAGGCGCCAAGCAGTGGCGCGTCGTCGCCGGACGCCCGGTCATCGCCTGGTCGGTCGAGGCTTTGCTGAAGGCCGGCGCGCGTGAGGTCGTGGTGGTGATCGCTGCCGACGCCGCGCCGATGGCCGAGACCGCTTTGTCAGGCTTGTCGGGTTGGCGCGCCGTGCCCGGCGGCGCGACCCGGGCCGCCTCGGTTCAGGCCGGTCTGGCGGCGCTGACGGCGGATGACGCAGAGCCTGTGCTGATCCACGACGCCGCGCGGCCGTTCCTGAGCGCTGACATCATAGAGGCCCTGCTGCAGGGCCTTAAGGACGCCGACGGCGCCCTGCCCGCCCTTTCCGTCGCCGACAGTCTGCGTCGAGCCGAGGGCGACTTCATTATCGGCGGCGTGGATCGTGACAACCTCTGGCGCGCCCAGACGCCTCAGGCCTTCCGCCTGAAAACCATCCGCGATGCCTACGCCGCCTGGCCGGACAATGAGACGGCGACCGACGAAGCCGCTGTCGTCGAGCGCGCCGGCGGCCGTGTCCGGCTGGTCCCCGGCGACCCACGCCTTCTGAAACTGACCTACCCTGAGGATTTCGCCATGGCCGAGGCGCTCGCCGCACCCCGCACCGTCGTTCGCATCGGGCAAGGGTTCGATGTCCATCGCTGGGGGCCGGGATCGTCGGTCTGGCTGTGCGGGGTCGAGATACCGCACGATCAGACCCTGATCGGCCATTCGGACGCCGATGCGGGCCTGCACGCTCTGACCGACGCCATCCTTGGCGCAATCGCCGACGGCGACATCGGCGACCACTTCCCGCCCAGCGACCCGCAGTGGAAGGGCGCCGCCTCGGACCGCTTCCTCGTCTATGCGGCTGAACGAGTGGCCGCGCGCGGCGGGCGCATCGTCAACGTCGACGTCACCCTGATCTGCGAGCAGCCCAAGGTGAAGCCGCATCGCCAGGCCATGCGCGAACGTCTGGCAGGCCTTCTCAACCTGCCGCTGGACGCCGTCAGCGTGAAGGCGACCACCAGCGAGGGCCTCGGCTTCACGGGCCGCGGCGAGGGTCTTGCCGCCCAGGCCGCCGTCTCGGTCGAACTGCCCGGCTAAGACGTCAGACGCGCGCTAGTCCGTCTGCGGCTCGCTCAAGCAGGGTCAGCGCCGTGTCGTCGGGCCTCAGCTGGGCCACCCCTACGTCCAGTTCCACGACGAACGGCGGGCGATCCTTGCCGGCGTCGAAGGCGGTGCAGGCGATGACGGCCGCAATCCGCTCAGCCGTGACGCGGGCGGAGGCCTCGTCGGCGGCAGGCAAGGCCAGTGCGAAGGTCTCACTCGACAGGCGCGCAGCGGTGTCCTCGACCCTCACCAGCCTCGACACCATGGCGCCGACCTGGGGCATGGCCCTCTCCAGCCAGCCGCCCGCCCGCAATTCGCCCATCTGCTGACGCTCCGCCACACGCAGGACGCCCACAGACAAATGCCGCGAGCGCAGTCGGGCGCCGTCCGTCAATCGGCCCAGATGCGAGGCGAACAGGTCGCGACTGAACAGTCCAGTCGCCGCGTCCATCAGTTCGCTGCTGCGCACGGCATCCAGCGCCCGGCGCAGTCCCTGCTGACGGCGATGATTGCGCGCCAGGGCGACAATACGGGCTGCGGCGTCTTCTTCCGGCGTGGTCGGATCGGCGACGTCGGCGAACCCTCGCCGGTAAAGGTCGCCCAGGGCCTCGCCCGCCTCCTCGTCCCGCAGGTAGAGCGTCAGCGGAATATGATAAAGCCGCGTGTTGCGACGCATTCCCGCAGCGATCGCCAAGGCCGGCGCGTGCGAACGATCACCCCACAGCACGGCGCCGTCGAACGCGCGCTCATGCAGATAGTCAAAAGCAGTATATGGGGTCGGCGCCGCCACCACCTCGGCCCCCAACGCCACCAGTGCGTTAGACAGCGCCAAAAAGCGACGATCTGCAGCACCGGCGGTAAGGATGTTCAGCGGTGTCGATTCCATGTCAGGCGCCGCCAGGTTGACGCCGTGCTGGCTGAAGGTGGCCTGGCGCAGAACGAATTCTTCCTCCGCCACCGCGGCGCGAGTCATCTGCTCCAGACGCATCGCCGCCTGAGCGGGATGCGGAGCCTTGGACAGCGTCAGATCGCACCCATTAAGGCCGGCCCCCTTCGGCGCGCCCACGCCTAGAATGGTCAGATAGCGGGCGTCGGTCGCGGATCGCAGCCGCGCAATGGCCGAGGCGTCCAGCAACGACGTATCCACCACGGCGGCGTCAATCGTAAGGTCGTCAAGCGCCAGGACAGCCGCGTCGAGATCGCGCGCGGTCAGGGTTCGCCACCCCAGTTGATCCAGGCCTTCGCACAGAGAATCCAGGGAATCGTCAGCGCCGGCGACGACCAGCACGCGCGGATTGGGATGCAAGCAACGATCTCCTGGCTTCGGTCGGCCGCCCCCGCCGCCGTATCCGAGCCTTGGGGCATGATACCGGCGTGGCGGCGACCCGCAATGGGCAAGGCGACATATCGCCGGGCGACGGATCAGGGGTTCCAACTTCATGCCGAATGGGGTTAATCCCCCCGCTTGTTCGACGACGAGGCCTTGGATTGACCCAGCCCTTACCGCTCGCGGACCTGCCCATGCACATGGCGCGCCTTGCAGGCCGCGCCTTCGCCAGAAGCTGGGGCCGGGACGTCATGCTCTACACCGGCGGGGTTTCCTTTTTCGCCCTGCTGGCCCTGTTCCCGGCCATCGCCATCCTGATCGGCTTCTACAAGGCCGTGCTGACGATAGGGCAGGTGAGCGAACAGGCGGCCGCCCTGGCGGACGTCATCCCCTCGGCCGCGCGCACCCTGTTCCTGAACGAGATCGACCGCCTGGCCAATACCTCGGCGCGGACCGTGTCGCTGCAGAGCGCAATCGCCCTGGTTATCGGCGCCTACGCTGCGCATCGGGGTTTCAAGGCCTTGCTGGCGGGGCTGAACCTGATCCACGACGAGACCAAGCCGCTGGGCTTCTTCAAGTTCAACCTGCTGGCCTTCCTGGTCGCGCTAGCGGCCTTCGTGCTGTTCACAGTGGTGTCAGGCGCCGTCGTCACCTCGCGTCTGATGGAGCACGCCTATGTCGACCAACCGGGCGGCTGGTTGACGCTGCCGCTCGATGGGTTGTGGCCCGCTCTCGGCCTGTGGCTGGGACTGACCATGCTCTATCGCTACGCCATGGCGCACGCCAAGCGCGTCGCCTGGAAGGCGGCGGTCATCGGCGGCCTGGTCGCGACGGTCATGTCCAGTTTCTTCTCGTGGCTGTGCACCATCTACGTCGAGCAGATCGTGCATCTGGGCGCGACCTACGGCTCGGTCGGCGCCGTGGTGGTGCTGCTGATCTGGCTGTCGTGGAACGTCAACGCCGTCTTCTATGGCGGCGCCTTCGCGACGGAGCTGGAAATCGACTGGGAAAAGCGCACCTCCCTGCCGCCGTCCGAGACCTATCCCGATACAGTTGTCAGCCTGTCCGAACGTCGCCGCTCTCGACAGTGATCCGAAGCACGCCGTCCGTCTCGATGATCTGAACCACCTGACCGCCTAACTCCTGCATCAGGAAGGGCACATCGATCCGCGCCATCGGGTCTGTCGCCAACAGCGTCCAATGCTCGCCCGCGCGGCCGCCCTCCATCGCCTTGCGTAGCCTGAGGCTGGGCACGGGACATTTGTGGCCGCGCGCGTCGATAATGACCGGGTCGCTCATCGCGTCACGGCGTCCTGCAACAGGCCCAAGGCCACGCGCACGCTTTCCAACCGCACCTGGTCGCGCCCGATGGCGCCAAAGCGCTTTTCAACATGGGCGACGGACCCGTCGGCCCGCGCGACGGCGAAGTGAACCAGGCCGACCGGCTTGTCGTCCGACCCGCCGCCCGGCCCGGCGATGCCGGTGACGGACACCGCGACCTGGGCGCGTGAATTCGTCCTCGCCCCTTCGGCCATGGCCCGCGCCGTCGGCTCGGACACGGCGCCATGGTTTGCCAGCACGTCTTGCTGGACTCCCAGCATCTCCATCTTGGCCTCGTTGCTGTAGGTGACGAAGCCCCGATCCACGACGGCCGAAGAGCCTGCGATCGCCGTCAGGGCGCCCGCCACCAGCCCGCCGGTGCAGCTTTCGGCCGTAGCGATCATCAGACCGGCGCTGATTGCATGGCGGACCACGCTTTCAGCGGTCGCCTCGACGTCCTGCGGCAACATGGGAATTCGCTCCATCCTCGAGTCGTCCTAGCCTCCCCCAGCGGAATCACCCGTTCCAGGTCGAAAGCAGCGCATGACCGAACACGTCCTGTCTCCGGCGCATCGCAGGATCGATGCGATAACACCTGCCGCCTTCGCCGTCGCCATCTTCACCTCGGCCAGCCTGGTTTTCCTGGTTCAGCCGATGGCGACCAAGCTGGTGCTGCCGCTGCTGGGCGGATCGCCATCGGTGTGGAACACCGCCATGGTCTTCTTCCAGGCGGCGCTGCTGGCGGGCTATCTCTACGCCCACCTGCTGCAACGGATACCGTCGGTGCGATGGCAGGCCGTCACGCATCTAGTGCTGCTGGCGGCGGCGGCCGTTTTCCTGCCGCTGAGCATTACTGAGACGCTGGGGGATCCCGATCCAGCCGCGCCGATCGGCTGGCTGCTGGGCGCTCTGTTTCTTTCGGTCGGCGCGCCCTTCGCTATCCTGTCAGCCACGGCGCCGCTGCTCCAGGCATGGTACGCGCGCGCTCGCTATGGTCGCCCTGACGGAGCCAACCCATATGTGCTGTACGCCGCCTCCAACCTCGGCAGCTTCCTGGCGCTTCTGGCCTATCCGATCCTGATCGAGCCGCTGGCGTCCCTGTCCGGGCAAAGGATCGGCTGGACCGTCGGATACGGCGTTTTCGCCGCCATGATCGTGCTGCTGGCGGTCATCCTGCCGCGCGGTCTCGGCGCCGCGCGCACCGCCGCCTCGGACGAGCGTAGCCCGCCAATCCCCTGGACGCGCAAGATTATCCTGATCCTGCTGGCCGCTGCGCCCTCCAGCCTGATGCTGGGGGTGACCGCCCACCTTTCGACAGACGTGGCTTCGGCCCCCTTCCTGTGGGTCGCGCCGCTGGCGCTCTATCTGCTGACCTTCGTCATCGCCTTCCAGACCAGGCCGTGGATTCCTCTGCCCGTCACCCTGATCCTGCAGGCGACCTTCACCGTGATGATCGCCGCCATGGTCGGCATGACGACGGGGCATTGGCTGATGCTGCTGGGCGTGCACCTGGCCGCCTTCTTCTTCACCACGCTGATGTGCCACCAGCAGCTCGCCGCCCGACGCCCAGCGCCGGACCGGCTCACCGAGTTCTACCTGTTGATGTCTCTGGGCGGCGTGCTCGGCGGGGCCTTCACCGCCTTATTGGCGCCCGCCGTGTTCGAGACCGTGCTCGAGTATCCGTTGGTCATGGTGTTGGTCTGTCTGGCACGACCGTGGCTAGGCACGCGTCCCGCCAAACATGAAGTCTGGCTGATGACCGCCGGCCTCACGATCGCGGTGGCGGTTCCCCTGCTGTTCGAGATGATGCGCTATGATGCGTCGCTGCGCACGGTGTTCAGCGAATTCGGCCTGACCGCAACGGCGCAGATCATTCTGGGCGCTGCCGCCATCTGCGCCTTCCTGGTCCGCGATCGCGTCGTGATGTTCACCGCTGTCGTCGCCGCCATGACGCTGTCGGCCCACTACATCGGCCGAGGTTACGACTGGAGCCTGTCCGAGCGCAGCTTCTTCGGCGTCATGCGGGTGGCTGTTACCCCCGATCCCAAGATGGGCGGCGACGTCCATGTGCTGATGCACGGCACCACCCTGCACGGCGCCCAGGCGCGCAATCCCGACTTCGCCTGCGCGCCGACCATGTATTATGCCGAGACCACGCCTCTCGGGCAGGCCGCCCAATTGATCCAGGCCCGCGGCCCGGGCGCCGTCATCGGCGTGGTGGGGCAGGGTTCGGGGGCCATGGCCGCCTATAAGCGCGCCTCGGATCAGATGACTTTCTTCGAGATCGATCCGATGGTCGACAGGCTGTCGCGCGATCCGAAGTGGTTCACCTTCATCTCGGCCTGCGCTCAAGGCCCGATCCGGACCGTCCTGGGCGACGCACGTTTGACGCTGGGCAAGGAGCCGGCAGGCTCCTACGACCTGCTGGTCATCGACGCCTTCTCATCCGACGCGGTGCCGACCCATCTGCTGACGCGCGAGGCGATCGAGGGCTATCTCAAGCTGCTGAAGCCGAAGGGCGTCGTGGTGCTGCACCTGTCAAACCGCAATCTGGAGATCACCCTGCCCGCCGTCGCCGCCGCGCGCGAACTCGGCGCCGCCGAACTGCACCAGATCTACATCGAGCACCCCGACGCCGCCCTGATGGCCGAGGCCTCGACCGAAGCCCTGGCTATCTCGCCCACGCCCGAAGGTCTGGCCGACTTCAAGGCCGACGGCCGCTGGCGCAAGCTGGAGCCGACCGCGGTGCGCCCCTGGACCGACGACTACGTCAACCTGTTCGGCGCCCTGGTCCGCAGCATGAAGGCGCGTGCGGGCTAGGCCGCGCCCGCAACCCGCGCCAGATCGGCGGTGATGCGCTCGGCGACCTTCAGACGGTCGTCTGGCGTGGGCCAGTCGCCCTTCACCACGATCTTCTGGTCGGGGCGGATCTTCCAGAAGGCGTGGTTCTTTTGAATCAGGCCCACCAGACCCATCGGATTGGGGAAGGTGTTGTTGCGCAGGGTCAGCACCGCCCCCTTGGGCCCGATGTCGATCTTCTCGATGCAGGCCGTGCGGCAGTTGGCCTTGACGCCGACGATCCGTAGAAGCTGCTGCGCCTCGTCGGGCAAAGGGCCGAACCGGTCGATCAGCTCGGCCGCCAGCGCCTCGCGATCCTCCATGTTCTCGGCATCGGACAGGCGACGATAGAGGCTGAGGCGAAGGTTCAGGTCCGGAACGTAATCCTCTGGAATCAATACGGCCGCGCCGACGTTGATCGAGGGCGACCAGCCGCGATCCGGGGCGGCCTCGCCCTGTTCCCGCAGTTCAGCCACGGCGTCTTCCAGCATCTGCTGATAGAGCTCGACCCCCACCTCGCGGATGTGGCCGGACTGTTCGTCGCCCAGCAGGTTGCCGCCGCCGCGCTGATCCAGGTCATGGCTGGCCAGTTGGAAGCCGGCCCCCAGATTGTCCAGCGATTGGAGCACCTGCAGCCGCCGCTCAGCCGAGAGGCTCAGCGGCTTGGTCGGATCGGTCGTCAGATAGGCGAAGGCCCGCGCCTTGGAGCGGCCGATGCGGCCCCGAATTTGGTGCAACTGGGCCAGACCGAACATGTCGGCGCGATGCACGACCAGGGTGTTGGCCGTGGGTATGTCGATGCCGCTTTCGACGATGGTGGTCGAGACCAGCACGTCATATTCGCCGTCATAGAAGGCGCTCATGACGGCTTCCAGCTGGGTCGGGCTCATCTGGCCGTGGCCGACGACGAACTTCACCTCCGGCACCTGTTCGCGTAGGAACCGCTCGATGTCCGGCAAGTCTTTCAGGCGCGGCGCGACGTAATAGGCCTGACCGCCGCGATACTTCTCACGCAGCAGAGCCTCTCTCACCAATACCGGATCCCACGGCGTGACATAGGTCCGCACCGCCAGGCGATCGACTGGCGGGGTGGCGATGATCGACATCTCGCGGATGCCCGACAGCGCCATCTGCAGCGTGCGCGGGATCGGCGTCGCCGTCAGCGTCAGCAGGTGAACATCGGCCCGCAGGGACTTCAGCTTCTCCTTGTGCTTGACGCCGAAGTGCTGCTCCTCGTCGACGATGACGAGGCCCAGATCCTTGAAGCCGACCTGATCGGCCAGCACCGCGTGGGTGCCGACGACGATCTCGAAACTACCGTCTTTCAGGCCCGCGCGTGTCTCGTTTGCGTCCTTGGCCGTGACCATACGCGACAGGTGGCGCACCTTGATCGGCCAGCCGGCGAAACGTTCGCTGAACGTCTTGAAGTGCTGACGCGCCAGCAACGTCGTCGGACAGACGATGGCGACCTGCTGCCCCGTCATGGCCACGACGAAGGCGGCGCGCAGGGCGACCTCCGTCTTGCCGAAGCCGACGTCGCCGCAGATCAGGCGATCCATCGGCGTGCCCTTGCCCAGGTCCTCCAGCACGTCGCCGATGGCGTTCAGTTGGTCGTCCGTCTCCTCATAGGGGAAGCGGGCGCAGAACTCGTCGAACAGGCCCGACGGCGGCACGATGGCGTCGGACACGCGCAGCGCCCGCTTGGCGGCCAGGGCGATCAGCCCCTCGGCCATGGCGCGCAGGCGCTCCTTGGCCTTGGCCTTGCGCGCCTGCCAGCCCGCGCCGCCCAGACGGTCCAGTTGAACCCCCTCTGCGTCCGTTCCGTAGCGCGTCAGAAGGTCAATGTTTTCAACCGGCAGGTAGAGCTTGCTCTCGCCGGCATAGAGGAGTTCGAGGCAGTCGTGGGGCGCCTCCTGAATCTCCAGCGTCCTCAGGCCTTCATAGCGGCCGATGCCGTGATCCAGGTGGACGACCAGATCACCCGCCGTCAGGGCCGAAGCTTCAGCCAGGAAGTTCGACGCCCGCCGTTTGCGCTTCGGCCGCGCCAGGCGGTCGCCCAGGATGTCGGTCTCGGAGATGACGGCCAGGTCGTCGGTGACAAAGCCGTGCTCGACCGGCAGCACCGCGCGCAGATAAAGGCCGTCCGGCGCCCTCTTCACATCGTCCCAGTCGCGCACCGCCACGACATGCGTCAGGCCGTGATCGCCCAGCATGGCGGCCAGACGCTCGGCGGAGCCTTCGGACCATGAGGCGAACAGGACGCGCTTGCCCTGCCCCTTCAGCGCCTCGGCGTGCTGAGCGACGGCGGCGAACAGGTTGACGCTGTCCTGCGACCGTTCGGCGGCGAAGCTGCGGCCCAGACGGCCGCCGGCGTCCTCGCCCGAACCGGCGGCCAGTGGCGACAGGCGGCGCACGGCGCGTCCCGCCAGGGCGCTGTTCCAGTCGCCGTCGTCAAGATAGAGGCGCGCCGGCGGCAGAGCGCGATAGGCCGCCCCGCCCTTGCCGCGCGCCGCCTCCTTGCGCGCCTCATAGGCGTCGACGGTCAGGTTCCAGCGCTCTGCCCGCGCCTGTTCCGCCTGGCTATCGAGGAAGATCGGCGCCGTGTCCGGCAGATAGTCGAACAGCGTGTCCAGTCGGTCGTAGAACAACGGCAGCCAATGCTCGACGCCTTGGCGACGCGCGCCCTCGCTGACGGCGGCGTACATGGGTTCGTCGCCCGGCGCGCCGAACAGGTTCAGATAGCCGCTGCGGAAACGCGAGATGGCGTCGGCGTCCAGTAAAACCTCCGACACCGGCGAGAGGGAAACCGCCTTCAACTGGCGCGTCGAGCGTTGAGTCTCGGGATCGAAGGCGCGGATCGATTCCAGCTCTGAGCCAAACATGTCGAGGCGAACCGGCTCCTCGAAGCCCGGCGGGAAGACGTCGATCACTCCCCCGCGCACGGCATATTCGCCGCGCTCCGACACGGTGGAGGCGCGCACATAGCCGTTGGCCGCGACGTAGCGTTCCAAGGCGTTTGTATCGAGATCGACGCCGACCTTGGCGGCGAACCCAGCGCCGGTCACGGCGCTGCGCGGCGGCGTACGTTGGGCGGCGGCCGCAACGGTGGCGACCACCAGCAGCGGCGTCCTGTCCGCCGGATCGCGTGTCGCCAGCCGCGTCAGCGTCGCCATGCGCTGGGCGGCGACCGAAGCCGTCGGGCTCAGCCGGTCATAAGGCAGGCAGTCCCACGACGGATATTCAATAACTTCAATATCCTTGGCAAAGAACCGAAACGCCTGGATGAAGTTTCCCGTGCGCTGATAGTCGCGCGCCCCGAACAGGGCGGTCCCGCCCTGGGCCTTGACGCGATCAGCGACGATGAGGGCGTCCAGCCCCTCGGGCGCGCCGCCCAGCTCCATGTCGGCCCGCGCCGGCGCGCCGTCCATCAGCCGATGCCCTTGGCGACTTCGGCCGCAACGTGCTCGCGCATGAAGGCGCGGATGCGGGCGATCATCGGTCCGTCGAACTCAGGCGGGGTCGGCTCGCGCTCGATGATCCAGGCGTAGAGATACTGATCTTCTTCATCCAGCAGGGTCTCGAGTTCGGTCAGTTCGTCGTCGTTCAGCGTCGGCGCGACCTGATCGGTGAACGGCCCCAGCACCATGTCCGCCTCGCGAAAGCCCCGGCGCCAGGCGCGGAAGGACAGGCGCCCCAGGCGCGTCTTGCGGTCGTCGGTGTTCTGGGCGTCCTCAGGACGTGCGTCGATATCGGCCACGCTGTTTCCTTGCCTGTCCGTTCACTTCGGTAAGAGGCGGATCAGATAGCGTTCCAGACGCCGCTGCGCCAGCTATGCTGCATCATCATGAGGCCCGAGATTCTCTTTCCCCTGTTCGCGGACGTCACCACGCTGAAAGGCGTGGGGCCGCGCAGCGCGCCCCTGGTGCAGAGGGTAGCGGGTCCGCTGGTGCGCGACGTGCTGTTCCTGTCGCCCAGCGGCGTGATCCAGCGGCGCCGCACCACGGCGATGGAGGCCGTCGACGGCGAGATCGGCGTCTTCGAGGTGACGATCGACCGCTTGATCCCGCCGCACAAGCACGGCGCGCCGATCAAGGTCCGCGCCATCGACGAGACGGGCTTCATCCATCTGATCTGGTTCGCCGGGTCGCCGCGCCATATCGAGAGCCTGGCCCCGCGCGGGTCGCGACGGCTGGTGACCGGCAAGGTCGAGCGCTTCAACAGCGAAGTCCAGATCGCCCACCCCGACTACATTCTACCGCTTGAGAAGGCGGACGAGATTCCACTGTCCGAGCCGGTCTATCCGGCGACACAGGGGCTGACCTCTCGCCAGATCCGCAAACTGGCGCAGGGCGCGCTGGCCCTCGCGCCCGAGCTTCCCGAGTGGCAGGAGCCGAACTGGCTGGCCGCGCGGCGATGGAGCGGTTGGCGCCCGGCGCTGGAGGCCCTGCACGCCCCGGCGAGCGAGGCCGACCTGACGCCGGACGCGCCGGTGCGCCAGCGTCTGGCCTATGATGAACTGTTCGCGCATCAGTTGGCCTTGGCGCGCCGTCGTCGCGCCCGCCAGATCACGCCCGCCGCCCGCATTGCGCCGGGCGAGGCCTCAGCCCGCCTGCTCGCCGCCCTACCCTTCGCACTGACCGGCGCCCAGGAACAGGCCATTGCCGAAGTCCGCGGCGATCTGGCGTCGGGCGAGCAGATGGGTCGGCTGCTTCAGGGCGACGTCGGCTCAGGCAAGACGGCGGTCGCGGCCCTGGCTCTGGCCGATGCGGCCAGCAGCGGCTTCCAGGGCGCTCTTATGGCGCCGACCGAAATCCTGGCGCGCCAGCATTACGACAAGCTGTCGCTCCTGTTGGATCAGGCGGGCGTGCGCAGCTTGCTGCTGACCGGGCGCGACACCCCGGCCGAGCGGCGCAGCAAGCTAGCGGCCCTGGCTTCGGGCGAGGCGCAGGTCGCCATCGGCACCCACGCCCTGTTTCAGGACGCGGTGCAGTTCCACCGGCTAGCGCTGGCCGTCATCGACGAACAGCACCGTTTCGGCGTGCGCGAGCGTCGGCGCTTGCAGGCCAAGGGCGATCCGGCTTTGGGCGGGGTCCATCTGCTGACGATGTCGGCGACTCCGATCCCGCGCACGCTGGAGCTGACGCAATACGGCGAGTTGGAAGTCAGCCGCCTGATGGAGAAGCCGCCGGGTCGCACGCCCGTGACCACGGCCGTCCTGCCGCTGGCGCGCATCGGCGAGGTGGCCAACCGGCTGAAGGCGGCCGTCGAAGCCGGCGCCCAGGCCTATTGGATCTGCCCTTTGGTGGCCGAATCCGAAGCCATCGACCTGGCCGCGGCCGAGGATCGGGCCGAAGACCTGCGCAAACTGCTGGGAACCGAGGTCGGCCTCGCCCACGGCCAGATGCCGGGCGCCGAGCGCGAGGCCGTGATGGCGCAGTTCGCGGCGGGGCGTCTGCCCGTTCTGGTCGCGACGACCGTGGTCGAGGTCGGCGTCGACGTGCCCAACGCCTCCATCATGGTGATCGAGCACGCCGACCGCTTCGGGCTGGCCCAGCTTCACCAGTTGCGCGGGCGCGTCGGGCGCGGGGCCAAGGCCAGTTCCTGTATCCTGCTGTACGGCGGCGAGGACGGCGCTCTGGGCGAGACGGCGAAGGAGCGGCTGGAGACCCTGCGACGCACCGAGGACGGCTTCGTCATCGCCGAGGAAGACTTCCGCCTGCGTGGCGGCGGCGATCCTCTGGGCCTGAAGCAGAGCGGCTTCCCGGCCTATCGCTTCGCCGACCCGATCCGGCATCGGTCGCTGCTGCTGGCGGCGGCGGACGATGCGCGCCTGCTGCTGGGCCGCGATCCCGACCTGACCAGCGAGCGCGGTCAGGCCGTGCGCCTGCTGGAAGCTCTGTTCGACTGGAAAAACGAACGCCCCTCAGCGGACTGAGGGGCGTCGTAAAAGCTCGGCGATATTCGAGGCGATCAGCCTGCGCTGCGGGCGATGCGCTCGACTTCCTTGCGCACCTGAGTCTCGACGATGGCGGGCAGGTTGGCGTCCAGCCAGTCCTTCAGCATCGGGCGCAGCATTTCGCGGACCATGGCCTCGACCGTGTTGCCGCTCATGAAGTTCATGTCGGCGGCCGAAGCGATCGGCGCAGGCTCAGGCTTCTGGAAGCTGGCGGCCAGACCAGCAAACGCAGAGGCGGCGCTGGCGGCGGCGGTTTCACCGACCAGAGCGTCCCCCTCGGGAGCCGCAGCGATGGGCGCAGGTTCTCCGGCGACGGGCGCCTCGACGGGGAACGGCGCCGCGTCGGCGACGTCCAGATCGCCGATGGCCTCGGCCGGCGGGGCCTCGTAAGGCTCAGTCAGCTCAAGCACGTCTTCCTCGACGGCGGCGACTACCGGCGCCGCTTCGGGTTCGGGCTCAGGCTCAGGCGTGGGTTCCGGCTCGGGCGCGGCTGCGGCTTCCGCCGGGGCGTCGTCTTCAGAAATAATCCGGCGAATCGACGCCAGGATTTCTTCCATCGTGGGTTCCTGAGCGGATTGGTCGGTCATGTCGGAGCCTTCACCTCGGTGCTCGATCTCGGTCATCACCCGTTGAGCCGGAAACAGCACAGGGCGAACGGGCGCGGACAAAATAGACTCGCCTCGCCCCCGTCCTGTCGTCGCATCAACCTCGGTCGGAATCAACGGACGTTTTTCACGCGTCCGCCATGGCGAGGCTTTAGCCTTGCGGGGCTGTGCGCACGACTTCGCCCTTCAGCTGGCGGTCCACGGGGGCGTCTTCGGCGTCGGCCGCGGGCACGACGGCGGGCGCCGCGACCCGATCCAGCGTCTCCAGCAGGCCGTCCCACGGCAGGGCGCCGCGATTGCGGATGGCGTTGTAGTTGTCAGCCGGATCATAGGCGTCGATGGCCGGATCCAGATTGGGGCCGCCCAGCCGTCCCATGGCCGCCAGCAGCTGAGCCTGGGCCACATATTCATTGCGCCGCGCGCTGGCCAGGGCGACCTCGGCGCTGCGCAGTTCCAGTTCGGCGTTCAGCACGTCCAGCGTAGTGCGCAGGCCGACCTGCGCTTCCTGGCGAACGCCCTCAGCGGCGACCGAGGCGGCGCGAACGCCTTCCTGGCCGGCGGCGACGCTGGACCTGGCCGACGCGCTCTGAGCATAGGCCGAGCTGACCGATTGCAGCACGGTGCGGCGCTGGCCCTCGACGTTGATCTGGGCGGCGTTGGCGCGCTCCAGAGCCTGCGCCACGCGCGACCGGTTCAGCCCGCCCGTGAACAGCGGCACCGAGACCGAAGCCCCTGCGGTGAAGCTGGTGCGGTCCGACAGGTCAAAGCCGGAAAGGTCGTTGGCCGTACCGCCATAAGACGCCGTCAGACGCGCCGAAGGCAGATACTCAGATCGGGCTGCCGCCACGTTCGCCTCTGCCGCCTGCTGGGCGTAGAGGGCGGCCAGAACGCCGGGGTTCTCAGCC
The DNA here is from genome assembly GCF_014836405.1 of Brevundimonas guildfordensis. GTDB lineage: Bacteria > Pseudomonadota > Alphaproteobacteria > Caulobacterales > Caulobacteraceae > Brevundimonas > Brevundimonas guildfordensis. The sequence continues at coordinate 755,470 of NZ_JACSQU010000001.1, forward strand.
AGGCCGACATCCATCGCCGCATCGAAATCCGACGGCAGCCCGGGCAGGACCGGCAAGGCCTGAAGGTTGGACGGCGCCTGCCCCACCACGGCGGCATAAGCCGCGCGCGAGACGGACAGCTGCGCCTGGGCGCTGGCCAGGTCCGATTCGGACTGAGCCAAACGAGCCTCAGACTGGGCCACGTCGGTGCGGGTGATCTCGCCCACTTCAAAACGGGCGTTCGATTCGTCCAGCTGGCGGCGCAGCACCTGCAGATTCTCCTGGCGGATGCGCAGGATTTCCAGGTCGCGCACGACGTCGGCGTAGGCCTGGACGACCGAGGTCATCACCTGCTGCTCGACCTGGCGCAGGTTTTCGCGGCCCGCCATAACGTTGGCTTCAGCGGCGGAAATGCCGTGCGACACCCGGCCGGCCGTCCAGATATTCTGGCTCAGGCTGACGCTGGCGCTGGCGCCGTCGCTTTCGATCGTGCCGCCGCTGGTGGTGGTGCTGCCCGGCAGCGTGCCCGTAGCGTCCGGCACGCCGTCGCCGTCCGTGTCGATCGGGAAAGACTGGCCGGGAACGGTCGTTGTCACGCGATCCGTGCGGGTGCGGCTGTAGTCGACGCCCGCCGATGCGTTGATGGTCGGTCGCAGTCCGGCGCGCGCCTGAACAATGGATTCGTCCAGGGCGCGTTGATTGGCGCGCTGGGCCAGCAAGGATGGATTGGTCCGGTAGGCCAGGCCGATCGCTTCCTGAAGCGACTCGGCCAGAACCGGCGTCGCTCCCATCGTCAATGCGACCAGAGCGACCGAAGCGAGCGCGCGCGAGCGTTTCAACATGAACCTGTCCCTGCCTGACGCCCCCCGTTCGGCGCGCCTGTAGTGCCTTCTAACGGCGTAGTTGGCGGCTAGGCTCGCCCGACGCCAGTTAAGTTTTTTTCACGCAGCGCGATGCCTGTTCCGTCGCGAAGCAGGCGTTAAAGCGCAAACGCCGGCGCTGGCGTCATTTCCGGCAGGAGATCAGGCGCTGCGTCGAACAGTTCGCGGCGCGAAACGCCTTCACGGCCGCGCACATAAAGAACCGCCGCGCCGCTGGCGCCGTCGCGCTCCACAACGGCCAGACGACCGCCGGGACGCAGTGCCGCGATCCAGGAATCGGGACGCTCGATCACCGCGCCTTCGCTGACGATCAGGTCATAGCCCTCGCCTTGCGGCTGGCTCAGCGGCGCGACCGCCGTCTCGACGCCGGCCTCGGTCAACGCCGCGCCGACCACCTCGAGCACGGCCGCGTCCGATTCCTGAGCCGTGACCTTCAGGCCCATGTGCGCCAGAACGGCGGCGGCGTAGGGCGCCGCGATCGCCAGCGCCTTCTCGCCGGCACGGGCGTCCAACCCCTGCAGCAGCTTGGCCACATCGCGCGGCAACATCAGGCGGCGACCGTTCGCGATCTCCGGCTCGACGTCGGCATAGGCCGAGAAGGCGCGGTCAGGGGCGCAGAATCGCTCGCGCTGCACAGCGCCGATGGCGGCGTGCAGTTGGCGGTCGGTGACGTCGTTCACGCGGACCTGCGAGTCCAGCATCACCTTGCGGGCGGCGGCGAAATCCATAATCCGAAGTCCTTCAGGTCGGCTTAGGCGAAGAAATGTGACGCGCTTATAGGTCCGTGCGTTGCAGCGGACAATCCGATCTGATAGCTGACGGCCCTCGCGATGGCGGGGCCCCTGGAAACCGGGGTCACGGCCTGATGGCGGAGTGGTGACGCAGAGGACTGCAAATCCTTGCACCCGGGTTCGATTCCCGGTCAGGCCTCCATCGCGATGAACATCGAGAAAGCCGTCCTTCGGGGCGGCTTTCTTGTTTTCAGCCTTCAGCCGACTTCGCCGTCGTGATGTGATGCAAGGCCACGGCGCTGGTCGCCGCCACGTTCAACGAATCGAACCCGCCCGCCATACGGATGCCGATCGGGCGGCAGCGCGCGATGATTTCCTGCGAAAGGCCCGGCCCTTCGCTGCCCAACAAAATCGCAGTGCGCGGCGCGGGTTGCAGTTCCGCCAGCGCCTGATCCGCCGACGGCGTCAGGGCCAGCACTTCGAAACCCCTGTCCTGCAGCAGGTCGATCATGCTCCCCGCCTCCAACCCCGTCGCCATAGGCGTGCGCAAGACCGCGCCGACTGAGACACGGATCGACTTGCGATAAAACGGATCGCAACAGGTCCGATCCAGCAGCACCGCCCCGGCTCCGAAAGCGGCGGCGTTGCGAAACAGCCCGCCCATATTGTCGTGATTGCCGATTCCGCACGCCATCACGATGACGGCCCGCTCCGGCAGTCGATCCAGTAGAGCGCCCGGCTCGACCGGGTTCGGCTTGCGGCCCAGGGCGAGGATGCCCCGGTGCAGGTCAATCCCCGCCACGGCGTTGAGAACCGCTTGGGGCGCGACATGGACGGGTACGTCGGCCGGAAGACGCCCCAGCACCTCTTTCAGCCCCTCCAGCCGCTTCTCGGCGATCAGCACCGCTGCCGGCGCACAAAGCGACGTCCCGGAGGCCAGGACGCGCAGAACCACCTCGCCCTCGGCAACGAACAGTCCCTGCCGCCCTGTCAGGTCGCGCTCTTTAACATCGCGAAAAGCGGCCACGCGGGGATCATCGGGATCAAGAACAGCGATTGGAGTCATGCCGACCCTTGTAGCGCAGGGCTTTGCGAAAAAATTTGGCGATTTCTGCGTTTTACCCGTTGCATGAATCGAAAAGGCGCTGCTATACGCCGGCCTCCCCCGAGGGGATGTTCCGCGGTAGCTCAGTGGTAGAGCAGCCGACTGTTAATCGGCTGGTCGTAGGTTCGAATCCTACCCGCGGAGCCACTCGGGGGATTGAAATCCCCAACAATCTGAACGACGAGCGCCGAACCGCGATTGGGCTTGTATCGGCACGTCGCTTGAGTGGCGCTGCGCCTTCCGCTCAGAGGTCTGGATAATCTTTCTGCTTCGCTTGACTCCTCCCAGAGGTCAGAGCGCATATAGAACAAATGAAGAACATTTGTTCACAACCAGAGGCGCTGATCGCGCTGAAGGCGCGGCTGGAGGCGCTTGAGCGATGTGGCGCGCGCCGCGTCAGTACGACTGTGCGTCGTGCGGATGACGGCGCTTTCGCCCCACTGGCCGCGGGCGTTGTTCACGATCTTTACGCCGCCGCGCCCGCCGACGCCGTGGCGGTCAACGCTTTCGGCCTCGGCATGGCGATGCGGACGGCGGCAAGGCGGCCGATCGTCTGGGGCCTGCATGAGGTGATGGCGCAGGAGGCGGGACGACCGCATGGGCCGGGCCTGCATGAGATGGGGCTATCGCCGCGCGATCTGCTGCTGGTGCGGACCCGCGACGTGCAGACCCTGCTGGCTGTCGGTGAAGAGGCCCTGCGCAGTCCGGCCATCGGCGCCGTGCTGTTGAGCGCCTGGGGCGAGGCCAAGGCTTTCAATCTGACGGCGAGCCGGCGGCTGGCCCTGGCGGCCGAGACCGGCGGCGCCGCCCTGTTCCTGGCCCGGGCGGGCGCCCTGCCCTGCCCCAGCGCGGCTGAGACCCGTTGGTCGGTGGCCTCTTGCGCTTCAGAACCCCTGGAAGACGGAGCGCCGGGGCGGCCGTCTTTTTCGGCGACCCTGCTGCGGCGGCGCGGCGGCGGGGCGACCGGAACCTGGATCATGGAGTGGGATCGTGAGCAACGAACCTTCCGCCCCCCCGCGCCGTTATCTGGCGGTCTGGTTCCCCTGGCTGCCCAGCGACCGGCTGCGGCGTCAGGAGCAGCGGGACGACGCGCCGCCTGAGGAGGCGCCGCCCGTCGTTCTCGCCGAAAAGATCAAGGGCGCGTTGCGGCTGGCGGCGGTCGATCCGACGGCGGCGCGGGCGGGACTGACCCCCGGCCTGGCCCTGGCCGATGCGCGGGCGCGAACGCCCGCCTTGCGCGTCGTCGCCCATCGGCCGGACCTCGACGACGCCCTGCTGACGCGGGTGCTGGAGGATTTCGGCCGCTTCACCCCGATGATCGCGCTGGACCCGCCGCATGGCCTGATGCTGGACGTGACCGGCTGCGCCCACCTGTTCGGCGGAGAGACGGACCTGATGCGGACGGTTCAGGCGCGGGCCGAACGCGCCGGACTCAAAATCCGGTGCGCTTTGGCCGGCACGCCCCAGGTCGCTCGCGCCCTGGCCCGTTTCGGCCCCGGCGGCCGATTTGAGCCCGATCAGGATCGCGCCGCTGCGCGTCGCCTGCCCGTCGCCGCGCTGGAACTACCCGAAAAGGAGGAACAGGCTCTGCGCCGCGCCGGGCTGAAGCGTCTGGCCGACCTGGACGACCGCCCCCGCGCGCCTTTGGCCGCCCGCTTCGGCGCCGATTTTCCTGCCCGGCTGGCGCGGGTTCTGGGCGACGAGGACATGCGCATCACCCCGCATCGCCCGCCCGCGCCCGTGGTCGTCGACCGCGTCTTCTTCGAGCCGATCTCGGCGCCTGAAGACATCGAGCGGGTTCTGTCCGACCTGCTGGTCGAGACCATGGACCGGCTGGGCCAGACAGGCCTGGGCGGCCGCGCCTTCGAGGCTGGCTTTTATCGTGTGGACGGCGAAACGCGCCGGATCGTCGTCCGCACCAGCCGTCCGACCCGCGACGCCCCCGTGACCCTGCGGCTGTTCCGCGAGCGGATGGCGGCTCTGGCCAATCCCCTGGAAGCCGGTTTCGGCTTCGACCAGATGCGGATGGCCGTGCCCTGGACCCAGGCTTTGGCGCCGACCCAGCAGGGGCTGGAACGCGAAACGGCCGGCGAAGAGGCTTTCAGCCGCCTGATCGACCGATTGACCGCACGTCTGGGGCCAGAGGCGGTGCTGCGTTTCGAGCCCTTCGCCTCTCACATTCCCGAACGGGGGGCGCGGCTGGTTCCGGCCTCGGCCCGCCATGGCGACGAGACCTGGCCTGCCCTCGATCCCGACGATCCGCCCTTGCGGCCGCTGCAGATGTTCGACCCGCCCCAGCCGGTCGAGACCCTGGCCGAGGTCCCCGACGGCTATCCCCTGAAGTTCCGCTGGCGCCGGGTGCTGCATGAGGTGACGCGCGCCGAGGGCCCCGAGCGGATCAGCGGCGAATGGTGGCGCGCGCCGAACCAGCGCACCCGGGACTATTACCGGGTCGAGGATCGGGAGGGCCGCCGCTTCTGGCTGTTCCGCCAGGGCCTCTATGGCGAAGCGCCCGAACCGCGCTGGTTCATCCACGGCCTGTTCGCATGAGCGCCGTCATGACCGTCCTGCACCCTTGCGGCGCCTACGCCGAGCTGGCCGCGGCTAGCAACTTCTCCTTCCTGCGCGGGGCCTCGCACCCCAAGGACCTGGTGCAGACCGCGATCCTGCGCGGCCATGCCGGACTGGGGCTGGCCGATCGCAACACCGTGGCGGGCGTGGTGCGGGCCTGGAGCGCGCTGAAGGCCCTCCGCGTCGAGGGCCTGGCTCCGCCGGACAAGGTGCGCGAGGGCGGCAGTCCGGGCGAGATCGCCTTCATCGAGAACCCGTTGAACGATCCGGCCCTGTCCGAAGAGGTGAAGCGGCGCGCGGCGGACTTCCGCCTGCTGACAGGCGCGCGGCTGGTCTTCAACGACGGGACGCCGGACGTCATCGCCTATCCCGAAACGCGCGCGGGCTGGGGCCGTCTGACCCGGCTGCTGACCCTGGGCAATCGCCGCGCCAGGAAGGGCGAGTGCGAGATCGGCCTGCGCGACCTGCTCGCTGATCCCGAAGACCTGCTGCTGATCCTCGTCCCGCCAGACCGGCTGACCGGGTTGGAGGAGGTTCTGGCCCGCATGAACGAGGCGGCGCCGGGCGCGATCTGGCTGGGCGCCGCCCTGCACAGGCGCGGCGACGGCCGGCGCCGTCTGGCCCGGCTGAAGGCCATGGCGGCGCGGGCGGACGTTCCGCTGCTGGCGCTGAACGACGTCCTCTACGCCGCGCCCGAGGATCGCGATCTGCAGGACGTGCTGACCTGCATCCGCGAAGGGGTCGCCATCGAGACCGCCGGCCGTCGGCTGGAAAGCAACGCCGAACGCTGGCTGAAGCCGACCGCCGAAATGATGCGTCTGTTCAAAGACGCGCCAGAGGCTGTGGGCGAGGCGATCGCCTTCCTGTCGCGGGCCACGTTTGATCTGAGCGACCTAAGGTACGAATACCCAGAAGAGCCCGTACCGCCAGGGTGGGAGCCCCAGGGTTGGCTGGAGGAACTGGTGCGGCGCCGCACTCGGGTCCGCTATCCGGGCGGCGCGCCGCCAAAGGTTGCGGGCCTGCTCGAGAAGGAACTGGTCTTCATCGCTGAGCGCAGTCTGGCGCCCTATTTCCTGACTATCCACGACATCGTCCGCACGGCCGAGGACAAAGGCATTCTGTGTCAGGGGCGCGGATCGGCCGCCAATTCGGCGGTCTGTTACGTGCTGGGGATCACCAGCGTCGACCCCGCCTGCCACGACCTGTTGTTCGAGCGATTCCTGTCCTCCAGCCGCGACGAGCCGCCAGACATCGACGTGGACTTCGAACATGAGCGGCGCGAGGAGATCATTCAGTACATCTATGCCCGTTATGGGCGTCATCGCGCCGGCATCGCCGCCACCGTCATCCACTTCCGCCCCCGAAGCGCGATACGCGAGGTCGGCAAGGTCCTGGGTCTGACCGAGGACGTCACCGCACGCCTGGCCGCCAGTCATTGGGGCAGTTGGGGAACCGAGATCGGCGATCATCATGTCGCGCAGGCCGGACTGGACCCGGCGAATCCCATGATCATCCGCGCGGTCGATATGGCGTCACGCCTGCTCAACGCCCCGCGCCACCTGTCTCAACACGTCGGCGGCTTCGTCCTGACCCAGGGACGGCTGGACGAGACCGTCCCGATCGGCAACGCCGCCATGCCGGATCGCACCTTCATCGAATGGGACAAGGAGGACATCGATGCTCTGGGCCTGATGAAGGTCGACGTCCTGGCGCTGGGGATGCTGACCTGCATCCGTAAGGCCTTCGACCTGATGAAGATTCATTCGGGCGTCGAGCATGACCTGGCCGCCCTCCCGTCCGAGGACCCTGACGTCTATGACATGCTGTGCCGGGGCCACTCCGTTGGCGTATTTCAGGTCGAGAGCCGCGCCCAGATCAACATGCTGCCGCGGCTGAAGCCGCGAGCCTTCTATGATCTGGTGATTCAGGTCGCCATCGTCCGTCCCGGCCCGATCCAGGGGGACATGGTCCATCCGTACCTTCGCCGACGTAACGGCGTGGAGGAGGCTCACTACCCTTCGCCAGGCCGCCTCTACGGACCTCCCGACGAGTTGAAACAGGTGCTGTACCGAACCCTGGGCGTCCCCCTGTTCCAAGAGCAGGCCATGAAGGTCGCCATGGTCGCCGCCCGCTTCTCCGACGCAGAAGCCAACGGACTGCGCAAGGCCATGGGCACGTTCCGCGGCGACGGGACCCTACTCACCTATGAAACTCGCATGGTCGGGCGGATGATCGCGCGCGGCTATGAACCCGATTTCGCCCAGCGCTGCTTCGACCAGATCAAGGGCTTCGGCTCCTACGGCTTCCCCGAAAGCCACGCCGCCAGTTTCGCCCGATTGGTCTACGTCTCGTCGTGGATCAAGCACCGCCACCCGGCGGCCTTCGCCTGCGCCCTGCTCAACAGCCAGCCCATGGGCTTTTATGCGCCCGCCCAGATCGTGCGCGAGGCTCAGGAGGTCGGCGGGGTCGAGGTGCGCCCCATCGACGTCTCGCACAGCGACTGGGACAACAGTCTGGAAGGGCCTGCGGACGCCCCGGTCCTGCGTCTGGGCCTGCGCCAGATCGACGGCTTCAGGGAAGACTGGGCCAAGGCCCTGTCGGCGGCGCGGGCCGTGGCGTCCTTCGCCGATATCGAAACCCTGGCCCGACGCGCCGAATTGCCCGGCGCCGCCATGCGCAAGCTGGCCGACGCGGACGCCTTCCGATCCCTGGGTCAGGACCGTCGCGAGGCCCTGTGGGCGGTGCGTCGCCTGCCCGACGACGATCCTCTGCCTCTGTTCGCCGCCGCCGAGGCCCGCGAGCGCGGCGCCCGCGAACTGGGGGCTGAACCTGACGCTCGACTGCCCCTGATGCCGCTGGGCGAGCACGTCGCCGCCGACTACCAGACCGCGCGCCTGTCGTTGAAGGCCCACCCCATGGCCATCCTGCGCCCCGTCTTCGCCGCTGACCGCGTGCTGACCTGCGCGGCGACCGAAGCCAAGCGCGGCGGCTCCGTCATACAGGTCGCAGGCGTGGTCCTGGTGCGTCAGCGGCCGGGCAAGGGCAACGCCGTCTTCGTCACCCTGGAGGACGAAACCGGCATCACCAACGTCGTCCTGTGGGCGCGGATGCTGGACCAGTTCCGACGCGAGGTCATGGGCGCCCGCCTGATGCAGGTCGAAGGCGTCGTCGAGAAAAGCCCCGAGGGCGTGGTCCACGTGGTCGCCCGGCGCATCTTCGACCGCAGCGCAGAACTGTCCCGCCTGTCGGAGGACCACGAGGCCCACATTCAACTGTCTCGCGCAGACGTCGTCGCTCACCCGCAGCCGTCGCACCACCCGTCCCACCGACACCCGCGCGACGTGCGCATCCTGCCGGGGTCGCGGGACTTTCATTGATCCGATTTCTTGGCGGCTGCTCCAATGGTTGCTGCGCCCGCCCGCCGCAGGTGAGCTACACCCGCCACGCTGAGCCATCGCGCGCCTTGTCGGCCTCGCCATCGAACGCCAACATGGCTTTGAACGCCCCAAACTACTCGGAGCCCCTATGCCGAAGCTGTCGGACCGCACGCGACTGATCGCCGGCGCCACGCGACGTGGCCGAGGCCGCCGCCCGGTCAATCCGCCGATTGAACGCGCCTCCACCATGCTGAGCGACGATCCGGCGGCGATGCAGGACCCCGGCGACGGCCCAGTCTACGGGCTGGATGGGACCAGCGCGGCGCGTGAGCTACGGACGGCGCTCGCCGACCTCGAGGGGGCAAGCGAGGCCTTTCTCGTTCCGTCCGGCCTGGCGGCGGTCACCGTGCCGCTCACTGCCCTTCTGCGACCGGGCGACGAAGTGCTGACGACCGAGGCCGTCTATGGCCCCACGCGGCGGTTTCTGACGCGTCACATGGCCGACAGAGGCGTCGCCGCGAGCTTTCACCCGGCGGGAGCTTCTGTCGAGGCGGTGATGGATCAGATGCATGAACGCACGCGGGTGCTGCTGATCGAAGCGCCCGGCTCCCTCACCTTTGAAATGATGGACGTGCCGGCACTGGCGGCCGCCTGCCGCAAGCGCGGCGTCCTGACGGTGATGGACAACACCTGGGCGGCCGGCCTGGCCTTTCGCCCGCTCGCCCACGGCGTGGATGTCAGCGTTCAGGCCCTGACGAAATACGCGGGGGGACATTCCGACCTGCTGATGGGCGGCGTCGCCGCGCAGGCGCCTGAGATCGTCCGAGCCATCAACAACGTCATCGAGGACATGGGCTGGCACGTCTCGCCGGATGACGCCTGGCTGGCGCTGCGCGGGCTGCGCACCCTGCCGCTGCGTTATGAGGCCCAGGCGCGCACCGCCCTGCAGGTCGCTGAATGGCTGCAGGATCAGCCCGAGGTGGCAAACGTCCTGTACCCGCCCCTGCCCGGTTCGGTCGGGCACTCGCTGTGGCGCCGGGATTTCGACGGCGCGGCTTCCTTGATGGGCGTGGTCATGAAAGGCGGCGGCAAGGCGGCGGCCCACGCCTTCATGCGCGAACTCAGCCTGTTCGGCATGGGCTATTCCTGGGGAGGCTTCGAAAGCCTGATCACCTACGAGACGCCGCAACTGGCCTATCGGCAGCACGCGCCCGACCTGCCCGGCCAACTGCTGCGCCTGCATATCGGGTTGGAAGATCCGGCCGATCTGATCGCCGATCTGACGCGTGGATTGGCGGCGTGGCGCGCCCAGCAGGACTCGAACCTGCAACCGTCCGCTTAGAAGGCGGGTGCTCTATCCGGTTGAGCTATGGGCGCCGAGGGCCGCGAATGGACCTTAGTGAGTCCAGGACTGCTTGCGATCGGGCGCGAAATTGTCGGCGTAGGCCTTGATGATGACCGGCGCTTCGTTGGGCTCATGCAGGCGGAAGGCGATTCCGTGGCGTTCGGCGTATTCGATCGCCTCTTCCTTGGTGTCGAAGCTCAGGCGCACCTGGCCGTTCATGTCGGTCGAGCTGGTCCAGCCCATCAGCGGGTCGATCGTGCGCGCCGAGGCGGGCTCGAACTCCAGGCGCCAGTCGCGCGTCTTGGCCTTGCCGGACTGCATCGCGGTCTTGGCCGGGCGATAGATGCGAGCGAGCATGGACGGAATCCTTCGGACGGGGAACTCGCCGGGTGCATACCCCGCCGCCGTCGCCCGGTCCAGACGCCGAACGCCTTTGCGCTCGCCGCAGATCAGGCCGCCAGCGACGATGAACCGGCGTCGATCCAACGGCGCGCAGCGCGCTGCGCCTCGGCGATCTCGTCGTGTTCCATCTCCTGGCTGAGATCGCGGCGATATCCTCTCGCCTCGATGGAGCCCTTCATGGCCGCCAGGTTGAAGATCATATGCGCCGACACGCGATCGATCGGGCATCCGTCCAGGCCGGACGAATAGGCCAGACCCAACCGGAACAGCGCATCGCCGTCCATATCCGGCGTGGGCAAGGGCAAGGGCGCATCGTTGGTCTGTTCGCGCGCCGTATCATGGGCGTTCATCGCTTGGTTCCTCCTGAGAAGCACGTTCTGCGCCGCTCTCGGATCCGCATTCAAATACCGGCGGTTTGAAATTAGAGTTAACGCGCCAGACGCCCACGGACGCAAGGCTGACAGAGCGGTTCAGGCGCCGTTCATTCGCCGCCCCCGAAGCTGGCTCATGACAGGGTTTCGTCGCTTCGCATGGAGTTTAGAATGAACCGCCTAACCAAGGCCGCCGTCATCGCCCTGGCGCTGGCGACCACGGCCACCCCCATGATGGCGCAGGCCCAGGACCGGCATGATCGCCGTGAATGGCGCCAGGACCGCCGCGACGATCGCCGCGACTGGCGTCAGGATCGAAGAGACGACCGTCGTGAATGGCGTCAGGACCGCCGCGACGATCGCCGTGACTGGCGTCAGGATCGCCGCTCTGATCATCGCGACTGGCGTCAGGATCAGCGTCGCCAGGACCGCTGGAGCCGCGACAACCGAAACTGGTGGCGCGGCCGGCCCGAATTCCGCGACTATCGCGGCGCACGGAACGGCTACTGGTACGCACCGGGTCACGGCTACTACCGCGTCGAGCCGCGCTATTACGGCTATCGCTGGCGCACGGGCGGCTATCTGCCGCCGGCCTACCGCAGCTATTATGTCAGCGACCCCTACTTCTATGGTCTCCGTCCGGCCCCTCGCGGTTACCGCTACGTCCACGCCGGCAATGACATTGTCATGATCGCTGTCGCGACCGGCCTGATCGCCAGCGTGTTGAGCAACGTCTACTAAGCCGACGTCTTAAGCAGCTCGAGCCCCGCAAGACTCTGTCTTGCGGGGCTTTTTCATGACAGCGCTCTATGATCGTCGTTCAGCCGCAGTTCATGACAAAGCGTCTACTTTCCACCCAAGCCGCCCGATTTGGGCGTGCGAGGACTCTGACCATGAAACGCTCCCTACTCATGTTCGCGGCAGTCTCCGCCTTCCTCGTGCCCGCCGCAGCACCTCTGTCGGTCCTGGCCCAGGAACGGCCTGAGCAGCGCGCTCAGACACGTGACGACAACCCTCGCCGATCCGAACGACGCGCTGCGCCCCCCCGTGAGCGCGGCGACATGGCGGTTAGTCCGCGCGATCGACAAGATTCCCCGCGCCAAGGCGGCCGATCCCGGCCCGAACAATCGCGACCGGAGAACCAGCGCCCGCAACGTCCCGACAGCGAACGCCCCACGGGCCAACGTCCGGACCAACGGCCAAACCGCCCCGACCGCCCAGACGCGCAGCGTCCAGATCGGCCCGACCGCCCCAACCGGCCTGGCTGGAATCAACCGAACCAGCCGGGGCGCCCCGATCGTCCAGACCGCCCGCAGCGGCCTGACAGACCAGACCGTCCTGACCGTCCCGGGGCAAATCGTCCCGACCGTCCGGATTGGAACCGCCCCAACCGGCCGAACCGCCCCGACTCTGACCGGCCAAACCGTCCGGATTGGAACCGACCGAACCGACCTGACGCCAACCGGCCGAACCGCCCCGATCGCCCCAACTGGAATCGCGACCGGAACTATCGCGAATTCCACAATCGCTGGAACCGCGACCAGTGGCGCCGTGACTGGGATCGTCGCCATCGCGGCGACTGGTGGAGGAATGACAGCCGCTTCCGGGGCTGGAGCGGCGTCCGGCTAGGGTTCTATTTCGCGCCCGGATACGGCTACTACAGCGTGCCGCGCACCTATTGGAACCGACAGTACTCCATCGGCCAGTACCTGCCGGATGTCTTCTGGCGCTATCAGGTGAATGATTGGCGCACCTATGGTCTGGGCTACCCCCCTCCGGGCACCCGGTGGGTCTATGTCGATAACGCGATCTACCTGATCGACGAATACGACGGCTACATCATTGAAGTCGTCCGCGACGCCTGGAGCTGGTAGGCGCGCGGTTCTAAGCAAAAGGCCCCGGAGAGCGATCTCCGGGGCCATTCTTTTTCCACGCTGACAGATGCAGCCCGCGCAGGCAGACTATCCGCATGATCACGCGCTTATCCACCCTCGCCCTCGGCCTCACAGCCGCCCTCATGCTTCAGGGCTGCGTCGCAGGCGCCGTCGTCGGCGCCGGGGCCGCTGTGGTCGGCGGCGCGGCCAAGGTGACCGGCGCAGCCGTGGGCGCAGGCTTTGACGCCGTCACCACCTCGGATGAGGAAACCAAGGCCAAACGCGAGCGGGAACAGCGCGCCTGGGAGCGTGAGCAACGCCGCTGCGAACAGCGTCAAAAGCGCGGCAAGGACTGCTGAGGGCTACCGCACTCCGATATATTTGTGCGTCTGAACGCTGAGACGCCATTTCGGATAGGTCAGGCAGTATTCAATAGCCGCGGCCGTGTTGGCAGCCTGGTCCGGCCCATCCATCGGCTGGAGCCAGAAGCGCTCGAAATCGAGGTGCTCGAACCGGTCGGGCATGGCCAGCGGCTGAGGAAAGACCAGCTTCAGCTCCTGACCCGAGGTCTGAACCACAGCGGCGTCGGCCTTGGGGCTGATGCAGATCCAGTCGATCCCTTCCGGCGCCGCGATTGTGCCGTTGCTCTCCATGGCGATTTCGAATCCGCGGGCGTGCAGGGCGTCGATCAGCTGGGCGTCCAACTGCATCAGCGGCTCGCCTCCGGTGCACACGACCAGCTTCGGGTCACCCTCGCGGCCACGCCACATGCCCGCGACATGATCGGCCATCAGATCGGCGGTCTTGAACTTACCGCCGCCATCGCCGTCCACGCCGATGAAATCGGTGTCGCAGAAGGTGCAAACGGCGGTAGAGCGATCCCGCTCCAGCCCGCTCCATAGATTGCATCCCGCGAACCGCAAGAAGACCGCAGGACGGCCCGCCTGCCCGCCCTCGCCCTGCACCGTCAGAAAGACTTCCTTGGCCGAATAGGTCATACGGCCGCCCATTCGGCATAGCCCGCCGCACGCAGCTCGCACGCCGGGCAGGTCCCGCAGCCATAACCCCATACGTGACGCTGTGTCCGGTCGCCCAGATAGCAGGTGTGGCTGAACTCGATGATAGCCTCGACCAGGTCGCGGCCGCCGATCCGATCCGCCATTTCCCAGGTCTGCGCTTTGGTCAGGAACATCAGAGGCGTCTCGACCGGAACCGACTTGTCCAGCCCCAGGGACAGGGCGCGGGCTGTGGCTTGAATGGTGTCGTTGCGACAGTCCGGATAGCCGGAATAGTCCGTTTCGCACATGCCTCCGATCAGCACCTCAAGCCCTCGGCGATCCGCCAGCGCCGCCGCGGCGACCAGGAAGATCAGATTGCGTCCCGGAACGAAGGTGTTGGGTAGGCCGCGCGCGTCTGCCTCAATGGCTCGCTCGGTCGTCATGGCCGTCTCGCCGATGGCGCCGAAACCGGTCAGATCGACCACGTGATCATCGCCTAGCCTGTCCGCCCAGTGCGGCAGGGCCTTGGTCACTTCGCGTCGCACCGCCTGGCGCGCCTCCATCTCGACCGCGTGGCGCTGGCCATAGTCGAAACCGACGGTCTCCACTCGGTCGAACCGTTCCAGCGCCCAAGCCAGGCAGGTGGCGCTGTCCTGTCCTCCAGAGAAGAGGACCAGGGCGGAGGTTGTGGAGGGGGACGCGATTTCGCTCATGACAAACCTGCGGTCGGCCAGCGGCCGCGCGCATCAAGAAAGAGGTTCCAGTGACGGAGATGTTTAACGAGGGAACATAAACCAGACCCGGCCGCCTCGCAAAAGAAACCCGCGGCGGCGAAAAATGCGCGGCTTAACCGTTCCGCAAAGATTTGTCTGCGAATGTAAAATAGCCTCAGTAGGAGTCCGGCCGAATGCCGACGATCGAAGTGCTGACTGACCGGGCCGAGCCCGTTCCCCCTTCTGCCAAAACAGGAGAGGTTTTCGCACGCTTCGAATGCGAACCTGATACCCTTGCGATAGCGGTCGTGGATGGAGATCGCCCGGTCGGGTTGATCGAGCGCACAGACTTTCTGATGAAGCTTGCAGGTCCGCTGGGCGTGAGCCTGTACGGCGGGCGCGAGATCTCGCACCTGATGGACCCCGAGCCGGCGGTGGTCGAGGCAGGCGTCCGCATCGACGCCTTCGCCGACATCATCCTCAAAAGCGGGCCAGGCGCGCTGATGCGCGGCTTCATCGTCACCCGTAACGGCGTCTATCGCGGCGTCGGGACGGCCGTAGCGCTGCTTCGCGCCGTCAACGAACAGCAGAGGCATGAAAACCAGCGCCTGGCCGAACAGGCCCGCGCCGCCGTTGACGCCGATCAAGCCATGCAAACGGCCGCCGTCGAGAAAAGCCGGTTCATGGGCCTGCTTAATCGCGAGTTGAGCACCTCTATGAACGGCGTGCTCGCCGTCGCCGAACTCCTTTACCGACAGCCGCTGAACGAGGCGGCCAAGGCGCACGCGCGCACCATCATGGAATCTGCCGAAGACCTGTTGGGCGACCTTCACGACGCCCTGGATCTGGCGCGGGCCGAGGCTGGCGAATTACAGTTGTCGCCTGCACCTACCCCCCTGCGCACGCTGATGGATCAGCTTCAGAGCCACTGGTCCCCGCGCGCCGCTCAAGACGGCGTGACACTGATGGTCGGCTATGAAGGCGACACCGAACTGGCCGCCATCCTTGACGGCGGGCGGTTGAAACAGGTGTTCAATAACCTTATCGGGGCCGCGCTCGGCAATACGCGCCACGGCATGGTTGAAGCCAGCCTCAAGGCGCACGCCCGCGGCGATCAGATACTGATCGAAGCCCGCGTGCGCGACGACGGCACGGTCGACTCGGCAAGGCTTGCTGACGCATCGGAACAAGGCGGCGACCTGGGGCTCATGGTCAGCCGTCGGCTGGTCCAATACATGGGCGGCGCCCTGCGAGCGGAACACAACGCCGGTCGCGGCGCCACATTCGCTTTCGAGATGGAGGCGCCTGTCGCGCTCATGGAGCAGGAAGCGCCGTGCAACGTGGCCGACCTTGAGCATCTGCACTTGCAGGCTCAGCCGCATATTCTCATCGCCGACGATAACGCGACCAACCGTGTCGTGGCGCAAGCTCTGTGCGAAATGTTCGGCTGCACCTCGGAAACCGTCGAGGACGGCCAGGAAGCTGTGGAAGCCGCGCAGTCCCGCCGCTTTGACCTCATCCTGATGGATATCAAGATGCCTCGTCTGGACGGGGTCGGCGCCACACGCGCGATCCGTGCTCTGGGCGGGCCTGCTGGGCAAATCCCCATCATCGCCCTGACCGCCAACGCTGACCCAGATGACGCCAAAGCCTATCTTGCCGCAGGCATGGCCGCCGTCGTGGAAAAGCCCATCAAGCCTGAACGTCTGCGTCTGGCGATGAACACCGCCTTGGACCCCGCCGAACAGACCGCCGCACGCAAGGATCGCGGCGCCGCCTGATACCCAACTAGACGGCACCCTCCAGGACGTTCTGTTCCCCTTCGCCTTCTTCGTCATATCCGACCAGGCGCAAGGCGCGGGCCCGCACTCCCGCCAGTTCGCACCAGCGCAGCAGGCCCTCTTCCCTGCCGTGAGTGATCCAGACCTCTTCCGGCGCGACCTCGTCAAACGTGCGCGTCAGCTCCGGCCAGTCGGCATGATCCGAGATCACCAGGGGAAGCTCTACGCCGCGCTGGCGCGCGCGCGCGCGAACCCCCATCCAGCCTGACGCAAACGCCGTAATCGGCTCGGCGAACCGGCGCGCCCAGCGATCCTGAATGGCCGACGGCGGCGCGATGACGACTTCTCCTCCCAGAGCTCCACCTTTGAGGCCCGTCGCTAGAGCAAGAGGTCCCAGCGGCACGCCCGACGCCTGATAGAGATCATTCAGCCGTTCCATCGCGCCGTGAACGTAAATGGGCCTCTCCCAGCCCGCCTCGCGCAACAACCGTATGATCCTTTGCGCCTTGCCCAGCGCATAGGCCCCGACCAGATGCGCCCGCTCCGGGAACTGCGCCAGGGAGAGGACCAGCCGCTGAATTTCTTCCGTGTCGGGCGGGTGAACGAAGACTGGCAGACCGAACGTCGCTTCCGAAATGAAGACATGGCAAGGCGTCGGCTCGAACGCGACGCAGGTCGGGTCGCGACGGCGCTTGTAATCACCCGACGCCACCATGATCAGCCCGCCCTGACTGACGACCGCCTGCGCCGATCCCAGCACGTGACCCGCCGGGACCAGGCGCACCTCTACGCCTCCGATGGAAGTTCGCTCGCCATAGTCGACCGCCTGCGTCCGCCCGGCGAAATCAGCCCCGTACCGAACCGCCATGATCGCCAGGGTCTCAGGCGTCGCCATCACCGCGCCATGCCCGGCGCGCGCATGATCGGAATGCCCATGCGTGATCACCGCGCGGTCCACCGGACGCACCGGATCGATGTAAAAGTCTCCTGGCGGACAATAAAGGCCGGCCGGCGTGGGTCGCAAAAGATCCTGGGGACGCATCATCAGTTCATGGTGTGGCTGGACAAGACAATGGCGGACGGGCGACCAAAGGCGACGCTCATAAAAGGACGCCTTGATGACGGATTCGTTCCTCACCACCCTGTTGCCGCAACTGGCGTCTGGATCCGCCCATACCCACGCCTTGGGATTCACCTATGAGGGCCTGGACGGCGATCGGGTGCGGATGCGCGTTCCCTATCGCGAAGATTTGGTCGGCGATCCGGAGACGGGGGTACTGGCGGGGGGCCTGGTCACGACCCTGCTCGATCATGCAGGCGGTCTGGCGATCTGGGTGGCGCTGGACGCCTTCCGTCCCATCGCGACCTTGGATCTACGCGTGGACTATATGCGGGCCGCCCAGCCGGGACGCGACCTGCTGGCCGAGGCCCGCTGCTATCGCCTGACGCGCAATCTCGCCTTTGTGCGGGCATGGGCGTTCGAGGATGACCCCGCCGACCCCGTCGCGGCCGCCCAGTCCGCCTATATGGTCAGCGCCGAAGGCCACAGCCGCACAGGCGCCAATCTGAAGCCTCGTAGGGCCAGGAACGCCGCATGACCGTCGCACTCCTAGACACCCTGCCCTACGCCCGCTTTCTCGGCCTGAAGACACAGGTGAACGGCGATGAAGTCACGGTCACCATGCCGTTCGATGACAAGCTCATCGGCAACCCGCTCCTGCCCGCCCTGCACGGCGGCTCCACCGCCGCCCTGCTGGAGATGGCGGCGATGGCTCAGGTCTCGCTGACCTATCCGGGCCTGCGCCTGCCGCGACCGATCAATGTGACGGTGGCCTATCTGCGCTCCGGCAAGCCTGTCGACGTATTCGCCCGCGCCCGCATCAATCGGGCCGGCCGTCGCGTCGCCTATGTCATCGCCGAGGCCTGGCAGGAAAACCACGCCCAGCCGATCGCAAGCTTGACGGCGCATTTTCTTCTGGACGAGGCCGCGTCGGACGATGCGTCGCGGCTGCCCCCAAAGTAAAAACAGGTAAACAAAATACTACCAAACGGCGTTAACGCATGTTAACTATTGGCATCAATCTTTTGATGAGGGGTAATTCATGCAACGCACTGAAGTGATCGCCGCCGTGGCCGGCGACCTGCACACTGCTGAAAAAGCGATCGACGACGCGATCGTACAAGCGACCGCTCTTGTGCAGTCGATGATCGGCGCCCGCTCCGCTCTGGGCGTGTCGGCTGTCGCGGGCACCGTTTCGCAGGCCAAGGCCATGGAAGCCGTCGCCGCCCTCAGCGCCGCGCGTGAAGCCATCGTCGCCAGCCACAACGAAATGGCCAAGGATCATCGCCGTCTCGGCTACGGCGTCTACGCCGCCGGCCCGCTGTCCAAGCCGGACGAGTGGGACGACCGCCCGATGGGCCACCTGCGCGTTGCCTAAATTTAATCTAACTCCCACTTGGAGTTAGATGCATCGCTGGCAATTTGGTGACATGATACCCCCTTCGCTCATCGGCGGAGGGGGTTTTCATGTTCGGCTTCGCTTCCGATTATGTAGGCTTATCGATCATGCTTTTGGCGGGCCTGTTTGCTCTCGCTAAAGGCGGAAGGCCTGAGAAGATCGGAGCTGGAACCATGCTTGTGGCGTGGTTTCTATCGATTCTTGCGCAAAACTTGGTGGGATATGACGCCACCCAGTGGCCCGTATTCATCATAGACCTGGTGGTGCTTGGCGTCTTCATCGCCCTGGTGTGGAAGTCGCCTCGCTCTTGGCCAGTGTGGGCCAGCGCGTTGCAGTTATTAGCGGTAGCCAGCCATGTGATGGTTTTTCTGCGAATGCAGCCGACCATCTCGGCCTTTTATACCGTGGTGAACATGGCGGCCTACGGCATCATGCTTGCCATTACTGTCGGCGCATTCCTGGCTTGGCAGGAACGTCGAGCTGTCGGCCAAGATACCGAATAGGCAAATATTCCCAACTGAATGCTTGGCATGATAGGGTCGCCTATGCCCCTGTCACACACGCAGATATGGAATGCGCTTGATGCCTTGGCGCGTCGTGAAGGCCTTTCCGCGTCGGGACTAGCGCGTCGCGCCGGGCTGGACCCGACCAGCTTCAATCCTTCCAAGCGATTCGGGCCTGGCGCGCCGACCCGGCCGCGATGGCCGTCCACCGAAAGCCTGATGCGGGTGCTGCAGTCGACGGGCCTCAGCCTGGGCGAGTTCGCAGATCTGGCAGACGACGCCGGTCCAGGCGCCCTGCCCATCCCCCTGCTCGGCTTGGCGCGCGCGGGCGACGAGGGATTCTTCGACGACGCGGGCTTGCCCCTGGCAGAGGGTTGGGAGCAGACGGAACTGCCGACACGCAAGGACAGCCTGTTCAGCCTGCGTATCGAGGGCGATTCCATGGCTCCCCTGTATCGGCCTGGCGATCGGGTGATTGTCGATCTGGACGCCACAGACGTTCGGCGAGGCGATCGCGTCGCCTTGCGCACCCGCGCTGGCGAAACGTTGGCGAAGGAAGCGGCGGCCCTGGGCGCGCGCGATATCGTTCTGGCCTCGATCAATCCCGATTACCCGCCGCGCACCGTTGCGCGCTCACAGATTGTTTGGATGGCCCGCATCCTTTGGGTCAGCCAGTAACGAACAAAGGCCGCCCCTTTCGGGACGGCCTTCGCTCTGATCGATGCGGGGGAGAAAATCGATCAGTTCGCCGCGACGTAGTGCGCGTTCACCCAGCCGCCGCCGGCGATCTGGACCCATTCGCCCTGCGAACCGATGGCGGTGAAGGGCTGGCCTGCTGACAGGCTGCCAGCCTGACGGTAGTTGGTGCCCGGCCCCGTGCGAATACGCAGGTTCGAGGTCGCGCGGTAGGAGTTGGCGGCCGCCTGGTTAGCGGCCCGCGCGCGCTGCTGGTTGCAGCCGATATAGGAACCCGCTGCAGCGCCAGCGCCCGCGCCGACCACGGCGCCCAGAGCGCGCTCATTCTTGGACACCTGGCTGCCCGCCAGACCGCCCAGCACAGCGCCGATGGCGGCGCCAGCTTGCTGACGGCCGCCCGGGGCGTCGCAATTGGTGATGCCGTTAGCCTGCGGCATGGCGGCGGCGCTCATCGGCACGGCGGCGGAACCCAGGGCGGCGAACATGGCGGTGGCGGCCAGACCCGCCTTGAAAATCTTCGACATCTTTCTCTCCTGTCATCGAGTTGTCGATGGAGAGACAATGCACCGGCGAAGCTGAAGGCTCCCCCCGCCCCGCCGTTATGTTGTGTTCATGTTTAGCGGGCCTACCGCCCTTCGGGCTACTTGAGGCGTGATAGAAAAAGAGCCGCCGCTGTTGCTGCGGCGGCTCCAATTTTCAACGTCCGGCCAGTTCGCCGCTCGCCCCCGCCTCAAGCAGGGCTATCGTCTGGGGCAGGCCGTAAATAGCCGCGAATGAACCGAAACGCGGCCCCTGAGAGGCGCCGAGAAGCACCTCGTACAGCGCCTGGAACCAGGCCCGCAGCGGCTCGAACTCATGCGCCTTGCCCACGGCGTAGACCTCGCCCTGAATGACCTCGCCGTCAGTCGTGTCGGCGGGAAGAGCCTTCAGGCGCTCCGCCAGATCCAGCAGCGCAGCCTTCTCCTTGTCGTCGGGCAGACGATAGGTCTTCGAGGGCTTCACGAAGTCCTCGTAGTAGTTCAGCGCATAGCCCATCAGCCGATCCAGCACAGGCTCGCTCTCAGGCGTGGCGTCCGGCAGATATTTGGCGAAGTAGGCCCAAAGCTGGTCCTTGGTCGAGGCGTTGGCGACGCCCACCAGATTCAGCAACAGGGCGAACGACACCGGCGAAGCGCTCTCGGGCGGTTGGCCCGCGTGGATGTGCCAGACAGCGTTGTCGATCTGCTTGGCCGGTTCCTGCGTCTTGTACTGCTCGATGAAGGACAGATAGTCGTCCGTCGCGCGCGGAATGACGTTGAAGTGCAGGCTCTTGGCCGACTTCGGCGACTGGAACATGTACCAGCTCAGGCTCTCCGGCGTGCCGTAGCGCAGCCACTCCTCCATCGTCAGGCCATTGCCCTTGGACTTGGAGATCTTCTTGCCTTCGACGTCGAGGAAGAGCTCGTAGTTGAAACCTTCCGGGGGAACCCCGCCGATGGCGCGGCACAGCTTGGATGACTCGCGCACGCTCTCGATCAGGTCCTTGCCCGACATCTCATAGTCGACATCCAGCGCCGTCCAGCGCATGGCCCAGTCGGGCTTCCACTGCAGCTTTACATGGCCGCCGGTGACGGGAACCTCGGTGCGACCGCCAGCGGGGTCGTCAAAGACGATGGTGCCGCGCTCGACGTTGCGCTCCAGCGTCGGCACCTGCAGCACGTGGCCGGTGATCGGGCTGATCGGCAGGAAGGGCGAATAGGTGGCGCGGCGCTCTTCGCCCAGGGTCGGCAGCATGATGCCCATGACCTTGTCGAAGCGCTCCAGCATGGTCAGCAGGGCCGCGTCGAACCGACCCGACCGATAGGTCTCGGTCGAGGACATGAACTCATAATCGAAGCCGAAGCTGTCGAGGAAGGCGCGCAGGCGGGCGTTGTTGTGCGCACCGAAGCTGTCATGCGTGCCGAACGGATCGCGCACCTTGGTCAGCGGCAGGTGCAGGTCTTCGCGCAGCATCTCCGGATTGGGGATGCCTTCCGGCACCTTGCGCAGGCCGTCCATGTCGTCGCTAAAGGCGATCAGGCGCGTGGCCCAGTGATCGCCGGTCAGGGCGCGAAATGCGTTGCGCACCATGGTCGTGCGCGCCACCTCGCCGAAGGTGCCCATGTGCGGCAGACCCGACGGACCGTACCCCGTCTCCAGGATCACCGGCTTGTTCAGCGCCTCGAAGGTCGCCAGAGCCTCGTCCGTCTTGCCCGCGTCGATCAGCAGTTTCGCGGCATCGCGCTCCGCGTCCGACAGCCGTTTTTTGAGCACGTGGGCCAGCAGGTTGCGCGCTTGCTCAAACGGCCACGAACGGGCCTCACGGGACAGGGTTTCGAGGTTCTGTAGCATGCACCGGGCTTTGACGCCTTGCAGGCCTCGGGTCAACAGTAGCCGCGTCCTACAGCCGCGCTTCAGCGTGGCGTGGCAGCTGCATCTGGTTTTCAAAACTCATGGCCAGCTCGCCGTCCTGGTTCGTCACCGTCGTCTTAGTGCGCAGGACGCCGCGGTCAGGCTGGCTCTTCGACGGGCGGATGTCGATGATTTCCCGGCGTACGGTCAGGGTGTCGCCGGGGCGCACCGGCCGCACCCACCACAGGGCGTCGACGTTCATGCCCAGCAGCGGAGTGTTGCCGAAATAAGCTTCATCCACGAACTGACGCATCACTCGCGAGCACACGTGCCAGCCGCTAGCGATCAGGCCGCCGAAACGCCCGGCCTCGGCGGCCGCCTTGTCGATGTGCATGGGTTGGGGGTCGAACTCCGTCGCGAAGGCGATGATCTCCGCCTCGGTGATGGTGAAGGGCTCGCTGGTCCAGCTTTCGCCTACGGTCAGGTCGTCCAGATAGCGGTCGGTCATGCACTCAACTCCCATTGGCTGCGTCTGACATAGCGGCTGGAGCGGTTTTCGCCAGACCGACTTTCCGCCGCGCTTCGCTTGACCGCAAAGGCCCGGCGTGAGCATTCCCCGCCTCATGCGGACATCCGATTTCGACTTCGACCTGCCCGAGGCGTGCATCGCCCTGCGCCCTGCAGACCCGCGCGACTCGGCGCGCCTGCTGGTGGTGAAGGGCGGCGAGCTTCAGGATCGGGTCATCCGCGACCTGCCGGACTTTCTGCAGCCCGGCGACGCCCTGGTCTTCAACGACACCCGCGTGATCCCCGCCCGTCTGTCGGGCGTGCGCCATCGCACCGGACCGGAGGGCGAGCTTCTGTCGGTCCCGGTCGAAGCCACCCTGCACCACCGCGACGCGCCCGATGTCTGGAGCGCCTTCATGAAGCCGGGCAAGCGGCTGAAGGTCGGCGACCGGGTGCGCTTCGGGCGCGCGGAAGACAACGCCTGCTTCCTGGGCCAGGTCGACGCCGAGATCACCGCCAAGGGCGAGGATGGCCTCGTCACCCTGCGCTTTGATCTGGCCGGCCCTGTGCTGGACGACGCCATCCGCGAGGTCGGGGTCATGCCTTTGCCGCCCTATATCGCGGCCAAGCGGGCCGAGGACGATCAGGACCTGAAGGATTATCAGACCGTCTTCGCCGAACATGACGGCTCGGTCGCGGCGCCGACGGCGGGTCTGCACTTCACCCCCGCCCTGCTGGACGCCATCCGTGCGCGCGGCGTGACGACCCACGCCGTGACCCTGCACGT
Organism: Brevundimonas guildfordensis; assembly: GCF_014836405.1. Classification (GTDB taxonomy): domain Bacteria; phylum Pseudomonadota; class Alphaproteobacteria; order Caulobacterales; family Caulobacteraceae; genus Brevundimonas; species Brevundimonas guildfordensis. Next base: position 778,920 of record NZ_JACSQU010000001.1, read on the forward strand.
CGGCGCAGGCACCTTCCTGCCGGTCAAGGCGGACGACACCGCCGACCACAAGATGCATTCCGAATGGGGAGAAGTCTCTGCCGAGACCGCCGCCGCCCTGAACGCCGTGCGCGCGGCGGGCGGGCGCATCGTCTGCGTCGGCACCACCTCGCTTCGCCTGCTGGAGAGCGCTGCCAGCGAGAACGGCGTGGTCCAGCCCTTCCACGGCGACACGGCCATCTTCATCACGCCGGGCTATCGCTTCCGCGCCTGCGACGTGCTGATGACCAACTTCCACCTGCCGAAGTCGACGCTGTTCATGCTGGTCAGCGCCTTCGCCGGGTTGGAGACGATGAGGGCCGCCTATGCCCACGCCATCGACAATGGTTACCGCTTCTATTCTTATGGCGACGGAAGCCTGCTGTTTCGGGAAGACGCCCAATGAGCCACATCGACCAACTGCCCGAAAATCTGGCCGCGACCTTCGACATCCTGGCGTCTGCGGCGAGCGAGCTTCAAGATCCCTGGTGGGTGTTCGGCGGCGCGGGCATGGCGCTGTCGGGCCTGCCGGAATGGCACGTGCCGGACGTAGATGTGATGACCAGCCCGCGCGACGCCCGGCGCCTGATCGAGAGCCTGCACGGCGAAGCGGTCGAAGACCCCGGCGAAGGCCTGTTCCGCTCTCAGGTTTTCGGCCAGATCCTGACCACGCCGGTCCCGGTCGAGGTCATGGCGCAGATGGATGTGCGCGCAGGCGCCGAGTGGACGCCGGTCATCTTCACCACGCGCCAGCCGATCACGCTGGACGGCGGGACGGTCTATATTCCCACCGTCGCCGAACAGATCGAAAAGTGCCGCCTGTTCGGCCGCCCCAAGGATCTGCAACGCGCAGAGCGGCTGGCGACGCTGCTGCGCTGACTGGCGGTTCCGAGCCAGAGAGCCTAAGACGCGGCTCCGCTGCAAGGAACGCTTATGCCCTTCCCGTTTGAGATTTCCGCCACCGAAGGCCGTGCCCGCACCGGCGTGCTGAAAACGACGCGCGGCGACATCCGCACGCCGGCCTTCATGCCCGTCGGCACCGCCGCGACGGTCAAGGCGATGACCGTGGATCAGGTCAAACAGACGGGCGCGGACATCCTGTTGGGCAACACCTATCACCTGATGCTGCGCCCCGGCCCGGAGCGAATGGAACGCCTCGGCGGGCTTCACAACTTCATGCGCTGGGACAAGCCGATCCTGACCGACTCGGGCGGCTTCCAGGTCATGAGCCTGTCCGGCATCTCCAAGTTGACCGAGGAGGCCGTCACCTTCTCCAGCCACATCGACGGGTCCAAGCACGTCCTGACGCCCGAACGCTCGATCCAGATCCAGGCCGACCGCCTGGGCTCCGACATCGTCATGCAATTGGACGAGTGCGTCGCTTGGCCCGCCGAGGAAAAGCGCGCCCGCGAGGGCATGGAGTTGTCGGCGCGCTGGGCCCAGCGATCGAAGAACGCCTTCGGCACGCGAGATGCGCAGGCCCTGTTCGGCATCCAGCAGGGCTCGACGTATGAGAACCTACGCCGCGAGTCCTCGGAACGCCTGCAGGAGATCGGCTTCGACGGCTACGCCATCGGCGGCCTGGCCGTCGGCGAAGGCCATGAGGCCATGTGCGAGGTTCTGGATTATGCGCCCGAGTTCCTGCCCAAGGACCGTCCCCGATACCTCATGGGCGTGGGCAAGCCGATCGATCTGGTCGAGGCGGTCTATCGCGGCGTCGACATGTTCGACTGCGTCCTGCCGACCCGCGCCGGGCGGCACGGACAGGCCTGGACCTGGGACGGCCCGCTGAACCTCAAGAACGCCCGCTTCGCCGAGGATCAGGACCCGCTGGATCCTGAAGTCCCCTGCCCCGCATCGCAGGACTATTCAAAGGCTTACCTACATCACCTGATCCGCGCCGATGAAATTCTCGGCAAGATCCTGCTGAGCTGGCACAACATCGCGTTCTTCCAGGCGCTGACGGCGGCCATGCGCGCAGCCATCGCCGAGGGCCGGTTCGAGCAGTTCCGCCGCGACTTCCGCGCAAGACACCTGAAGGCCTAGTTGCGGCGCGGGACGAAACCGGCGGGCGCGGCGGGCGGCGCGCAGTTCCGCTGCATCCCTACGCCCTTGAGAAACGAGCGGCGACGCAAGCCTGCCTGAATGGCGGACTGCACATGTTTGCTATGCGCGTCCGCTCCCGTCAGTCGGCGCACCCAGCTGCGAGCCGGAACGAAGTCCGTCACCGTGCCTCGGACAGCGTCGAGAGCGGCGCGCGCCGCTGCGTCTGCGGCCCGCTCGCTGACATAAGAGCCGTCTTGCGCGGGCGGTGCGTCCCTGTCCGGCCCCAGTGCTTCGTCCAGCCGGGCGACCTCGGCCCCAATGGTGCGGCAGTTGCTGAGGTTCCGCAGATCGTAGGGATTGGCTTCGGCCTGGAGCAGAACGGTCGGTATTTCGTCGCGGCGCAGGTTCAGATCTTGCAGCGGCGCCGTGACGGCGTCACCCAGTCCCGCCCCGATCTGTTCCGCCCCTCCGCGTGCCGAAGCGCCTGCATTGCAGCCCGATAGAACGAACGAGGCGACGAAAACAAACCAGATCGGAGTGCGCATGACCGAGGTAAATCACGACTGCCCGCAGCAGGCCAGACTGGATCAGGACAGCGGGGGCATACTGATCGACGACGGTCAGCAGAAAACCTGTGCGACGAATCCATCCGAAGGCTAGTAGTGAAGGCTCAGCCGCACCGAAATCAGGTGCGTAGCTCGCATGGGTCACTGAACGATGAAGTCGCCAAGCCGTCCGTCCGCGGGCTCTAAGATGGAAAGCCTCGCGGCGGTTGGACTGGCGCTGGTTCTCGCGTTCTTTCTCGCCACCGGGATCATAGCCTGGCGCAATGTAGAGGTGCTGCGGGCCAATAATCAGCAGATCATCCATACCCATGAGGTCATCCTCGCGGTCGAGGACGTCCTGTCGGCCGCCCAGGAAGCGGAGACCGGCCAGCGCGGCTTTCTGCTGACGGGCGACGTCAAGTATCTCCAGCCGTATGAAGCTGCGACCAGCGACCTGAACCGACGGCTGGGCGATCTCGCGGACCTTACGCGCGACAACCCGAACCAGCAGGCGCACATGAGCGAGTTGCGCCGTTTGCTCGCCGCCAAGCTGACGGAGCTGGACGCCTCCCTTCAGGCGCGCCGAACTGAGGGCATGCAGGCCGCCCTGGCGCGGATCGGCACGGACGAGGGCCGGCGCGTAATGGACGCCGTGCGCGCTCGGATCGCCCAGATGCGGCAAGAGGAACAGCGCGTGCGCGAACAGCGCATCGCCGAAATGAACGCCTCCTATCAGACGGCTTTGGTAAGCGGAGTTCTGTCGGGGCTGCTGGGCGCCGCCCTGACGTTCGTGGTGTTCACGCTCATTCGGCGCACCGCCCGCGCGCGGTCGCGGCAGCAGTGGCTGCACGAAGGACAGGTCGGCCTGGCGTCGGCGATGATGGGCGATCAGTCTCTCGAGCAACTGGGCGACAGCATTCTCGACTATTTCGCCCGGTACGCTGGCGTGCAGGCGGCCGCGCTGTTTAAAGGCGAGGGCGGATTTTATCGTCGCATCGCTGCTTTGGGCGTTCCAGCGGACGCCGCGATCCCGGAACGCTTCGGGGTGCGCGAAGGCCTGCTAGGCCAGGTCGCCGCTGACGGGAAAACCTTGACCGTGTCCGACGTGCCGGACGGCTATCTGACCATAGGTTCGGCCCTGGGTCGCGATAAGCCCCGACACTTGGTCATCTCTTCGGCTCAGGCGGACGGCGCCGTTAACGCGGTCCTGGAGCTAGGTTTCCTGCATGCGCCTGACGAGCGGTTGATGACACTGCTCGACGAAGCCGGACGCGCCATCGGCATGGCCCTGCGCTCGGCGCGCTATCGTGCACAGCTGCAGAACATGCTCGAGGAAACCCAACGCCAGTCTGAAGAACTGCAGGTGCAGAGCGAGGAGCTGCGCGTATCCAACGAAGAGCTGGAGGAACAAGGCCGCGCGCTTAAGGAATCCCAAGTGCGTCTCGAACAGCAGCAGGCTGAGCTGGAACAGACCAACACCCAGCTGGAAGAGCAGGCTCAGCTTCTGGAAGCCCAGCGTGACGACCTTGAACGGGGCTCCGCCGCGCTCACGCTGAAAGCCCGAGAACTGGAGCAAGCCAGCCAGTACAAGTCCGACTTCCTGGCCAACATGTCGCATGAGCTGCGGACGCCGTTGAACTCCCTGCTGATCCTGTCCAAGCTCCTGGCCGACAACCCAGAGGGCAGCCTGACTGACGACCAGGTCAACTACGCGCGCACCATCCAGTCATCAGGCAACGACCTTCTGGCCCTGATCAACGACATTCTGGACCTGTCCAAAATCGAGGCTGGCCACATCCAGGCGCGACCAGAAGCCGTCTCGATGCAGCGGTTGGCCGGCGACATCCGGCAAACGTTCCAGCCTATCGCCGACGATCGCAATCTGCCGTTCGAGATCGACGTGGAAGGCGGACTCGAACTGATGGAAACGGACCGTCAGCGGCTCGAGCAAATCCTCAAGAACCTGCTGTCCAATGCGTTCAAATTCACCGAAAGCGGGCTGGTCAAGCTGACCATATCCACTCTGCCTGACGACGAGATCGCCTTCGCCGTTTCCGACACCGGCATCGGCATTTCCCCTGAACAGCAGAAAGGCGTTTTCGCAGCCTTTCAGCAGGCTGACGGGACCATCAGCCGCAAATACGGCGGAACAGGCCTGGGCCTGTCTATCTCCCGCGAGCTGGCTCGTCTGCTCGGCGGACGCATCGAGCTGGAAAGCCGCGTCGGGGAAGGCAGTATCTTCACGCTGGTCCTCCCGCTGGCCTACGAAGCGGAACGGGTGGCGTCGCGCGAGCCTGCGGCCGCCCCCCAACGCCTTGCGCCTGCCGTCGCGCCGCACCCGGCTCCGCTCGAACCGCGCCCGCTGGCTGCAAGCATCGAGGACGACCGGGACAACCTTGCCGGGAACCGTCGCCTTCTGCTCGTGGTCGAAGACGACGGCCGGTTCGCTGCTATCGTGCGCGACCTGTCGCGCGAGCTTGGATTCCAGTGCATCGTCGCCGGTACGGCCGAAGAAGCCCTGAAGCTGGCCAAACGCCATCGTCCGAGCGCCGTCGTGCTGGATATCGGCCTGCCCGACCAGTCCGGCCTGACCGTTCTGGACGAGTTGAAGCGTGACGACGACACCCGCCACATCCCTATCCACGTCGTCTCCGGCGAGGATCACAGCCAAACCGCACTGTCGCTGGGCGCCATTGGCTATCTCGTCAAACCGGTGAAGCGTGAGGACCTCGCCGACGTCTTGCGCGCGCTGGAAGAGAAGCTGACCCGCACAGTGCGACGCGTGCTCATTGTCGAAGACGACCTTGTCCAACGCGACGCTGTCAGCCGCCTGCTGGCGTCGGGAGATGTAGAAACCGTGGGCGTCGGCACCGCCGCAGAGTGTCTGGAGCAACTTAAGAACCAGACCTTCGACTGCATGGTGCTGGACCTGACGCTGCCGGACGCCTCGGGCTTCTCTCTTCTGGAGACCCTCAGCCGCGACACCAACCACAGCTTCCCGCCAGTCATCGTCTATACCGGTCGGGACCTGTCGCCTGATCACGAGCAGCAGCTGCGCCGCTATTCCAGCTCCATCATCATCAAGGGCGCGAAATCGCCCGAACGACTGCTGGACGAGGTTTCCCTGTTCCTGCACCAGGTTGTTTCTGAACTGCCGCCCGAACAGCAGAAGATGATCCGCAAGGCCCGCAACCGTGACGCCGTGCTGGAAGGCCGACGAATCCTGATCGTCGAGGATGACGTGCGCAACGTCTACTCCCTGACCAACGTGCTCGAGCCGCGCGGTGCTGTCATTGAGATCGCCCGCAACGGCAAGGAAGCCCTCGACGCCCTGGAACGTTCGTCAAGCGACCCGGCCAAGGCGGTCGACCTGGTGCTGATGGACGTGATGATGCCGGTTATGGACGGTCTGGCGGCGACGCGCGAAATCAGGAAAGATGCGCGCTGGAAGTCCCTGCCCGTGGTGATGCTGACCGCAAAGGCCATGCCGGACGACCAGGAGCGGTGCATGGCGGCCGGGGCCAATGATTACATGGCCAAGCCGCTGGACGTGGACAAGCTGCTATCGCTTGTGCGCGTCTGGATGCCCCGCTGAGCCCGGCCGTGCCCCACCGCACTGAGGACATCGAGATCGGCCTGCTGCTGGAAGCGCTCTATCAGCGCTACCACTATGACTTCCGCCACTATGCGCGAGCGTCGATCAAGCGCCGCCTGCTTCAGGCGCGCAGCCATTTCAACATGTCCAGCGTGACAGCTCTTCAGGAGCGGGTCCTGCACGACCCCGAAATGCTGCCGCGGCTGCTCGGATTCCTGACTGTTCAGGTTAGCGAGATGTTCCGGGACCCCAGCTATTTCCGCGCCCTGCGCGAACAGGTTCTGCCCCATCTGCGCACATATCCGTCGCTGAAGGTCTGGATCGCGGGCTGCAGCGCCGGGGAAGAACTCTATTCCATGGCTATCCTGTTTCGCGAAGAAGGACTGCTCGACCGCACCCTCTTCTACGCCACGGACATCAACCCAGAAGCGCTCAAAGCGGCCGAAGCGGGGATCTACCCTATGGATCGCCTCCGCAAATTCACGGAAAACCACCAGAAGTCGGGCGGAAAGTCCTCACTGTCCGACTACTACACCGCCGACTACGGGCGCGCCGTTTTCGACAAGTCGCTGCGCAACAACGTCGTCTTTTCGGATCACAGCCTGGTCACAGACGCCGTCTTTGCTGAAATGCAGCTGATCTCTTGCCGAAACGTCATGATCTATTTCGACCGGGGTCTTCAGGACCGAGCCGTGGGGCTGTTCAAGGACTCTCTCACGCGCCACGGGTTTCTCGGGGTGGGCTCCAAGGAGAGCCTGCGATTCTCACGCCACGCGTCGGCCTTTTCGGAGTTTGTTCCGGAGGAAAAAATCTACCGGAAGCGCGAACCATGAGCGCGCCGCCCGACCGGGCTGTAGTGATTGGCGCCTCGGCCGGGGGCGTCCAGGCCCTGCTCGCCCTCCTCCCCTCGCTGCCTGCCGATTTTCCTTGGCCGGTCTTGGTCGTCCTTCACGTCCCGGCCGACCGGAGCAATGTCCTGGCGGGGCTGTTTGAGGCCAAATGCAGCCTCGAGGTAAAGGAAGCAGAGGACAAGGAGACGGTGCGTCCCGGCGTGGTTTATTTCGCCCCGTCGGACTATCACCTTCTTATCGAGGAGAACGGCGACCTGGCGCTGTCATCCGACGAAGCGATCAACTATTCCCGCCCCTCCATCGACGTTCTTTTCGAAAGCGCCGCGGACGCCTATGGCGAGCGACTGGTCGGGATCATCCTCACCGGCGCCAACAATGACGGCGCTGCTGGCCTAGCGGCGGTGGCAGCTGCTGGCGGCGTCGCCCTGGTGCAGGATCCCGCCGCGGCCTATGCGCGGACTATGCCCCAAGCCGCTCGCCAGGCTTGCAACGCCGCGCTCGTGCTCTCGCTCGAACGCATCGCAGACTACCTGAAAGGTCTCAAAGCAGAATGACCAGCTCGGAACAGCCGATCCACCTCCTGCTGGTTGATGACCTCGAAGAGAACCTGCTGGCGCTGGAAGCCCTGCTGAAGCGCGAGGGCGTGGTGTGCTTGAAGGCTCGTTCGGGCGACGAAGCGCTGGAATTGCTGCTGGTTCACGATGTCGCCCTGGCCCTGCTCGACGTGCAGATGCCCGGCATGGACGGATTCCAACTGGCTGAATTCATGCGCGGGAATGTGAACGCTCGCCACATCCCCATCATTTTCGTCACCGCCGGAAGCGCCGATCTTCAGCGTCGCTTCCGGGGCTATGAAGCCGGCGCCGTGGACTTCATCCACAAGCCGATCGAAGCCGATATCCTGCGCAGTAAGGCGAACGTCTTCATCGAGCTCTATCGTCAGCGCAGGGAAAGCATCGCCCAACGGAACGAACTCGAAGCCTATGCCAACGCCCTGCGCGAGGCAGATCGGCGTAAGAACGATTTCATCGCCATGTTGGGCCATGAACTGCGCAATCCCATCATGGCGCTCCAGGCCGGACTTCAGCTGCTGCAACGCCCGGGTGACGAAGAGCGCAAAGCGATCATTCACTCTCGGATGGAGATCCAGGCCCACCACTTGTCGCGGCTGATAGAAGACCTTCTTGACGCCGCCCGGATCGACCAGGGCAAGATTTCTCTCAAACGCGAGCGCGTCAGTCTGCAGAGCATCATCGACTCCGCCATCGACACCAGCCGTCCGAGGATCGAGGCTGCGTCGCATGAATTGACCACATCACTGCCGCCCGAACCGCTGTGGCTTGAGGGCGACTTCACTCGCCTGTCGCAAGTGATCAGCAACCTGCTCGCCAACGCCGCCAAATATACCCCGTGCGAAGGGCGTATCCACCTGTCCGTCGATATTGAACATAGTCAGATCCGAATCGATGTCGCCGACAATGGAATTGGCGTCTCCCCGGAACTCCAAAGCCGCATCTTTGATCTGTTCGCTCAGTCCAAGGGCCCTGACGACCGCTCACGCGACGGGCTGGGCATCGGCTTGGCGTTGGTCAAACAACTGGTCGAACTGCACGACGGCACTATCGAGCTCGCCAGCGACGGACCGGGACTCGGCAGCTGCTTCACGGTTCGTCTACCCGTAAGCGCATGACATTGAGGCCGGCGCGCACAGGCGCGCCGCGCCCACTCGCCTAGCCAGACTGGCGCCTGACGACCGCTAAAATGCGCTGATTTTGAGGAGGGAAGTGGTACGCCCCCCCGGGCTCGAACCGGGGACCCTCTGATTAAAAGTCAGATGCTCTAACCAACTGAGCTAGGGGCGCACATCGCGTCTGCGAAGAGGCGCGGAACATACGGTCGAGTTTCTGATCCGGCAAGCTGATAATTCGGAAAATTTGTTGAAAAACCAACACCCCCGATATGTCAGCTCCCTGCGACGCCCGAGCGAGCGTTCGCACATGTTCAGATTGCATTCATGGCCTCCCAGCGACACCTTCGCGGGCGGGAACCTCGCCCCCTTTTTCACGTTTTCAGCCCCTGAAGGGGGATTTCGATGAACCATTCCATTTCTAACCGCCTGCTGCTCGGTGCGGTGGCCTTGAGCGCTTTGGCGGCGCTGGGCGCCTGCGACGAACCCCGCCACGAACCGGCTCCCGCGCCGGCGCCGGTCGTTGAGGCCGAAGCCCCCGCCGCTGAGGACGCCGCCGCTCCCGTCGTGGCCGAGGCCCCCGAGCCGACGCAGACCGCCCCGGTCGAAACCCTGCCGCCGGACGAACGGACGTCTGAAGAGACGGTGCAGCCCGAAAGCGATACGCTCTTTTACTGATTCCAGCGGTGCTGGCGGCTAAGAGCGGCGTGCTAACCACACACAGGGTTTGGATTTGACGTCGAGGCTCCCCCTTCTTCTCGCCACAGCGGCCGTGTGCGCCTTCGCCACGCAGGCGACAGCAGAGCCGAGGGCGCAGATCCGAGGCGAGATCGACGCCGTCCTGAAGCGACAACTAGAACAGGCCGTGGGCCAGGTCGACGGGGCTCCCGCCAACCGATTCGAAGCCCGTCGTCGCGCACGATCGGCGCTGGAATCGGCGCAGGCCCTGTTGCGGTCGGAAGGCTATTATCAGGCGACAGTCCAGGACCAGGTCGAAGGCGAGGAGACGCCTGTCGCCATCGTTGAGGTCACGCCTGGCCGCCGATTTGTGCTGGGCGACGCCAAGGTAACGTGGGCCGCACCTGAGCCCGACGCGGAAACAGGCGCCGCCGCGATCGAGAGCATCAAGTTGAAACCCGGAGAACCTGGCCGGGCGGCTGACATTCTAGCGGCTGAGGGGCGCTTGATCGCCGATTTGACCCGTCGCGGCTATGCCGACGCCGTCGCCCAGCCTCGCCGCGTCGTTGTGGATCATGCGACTTTTCTGGTGGAGCCCGGCTTCAACGTGGCGTCCGGAGAGTTGGTGCGGCTGGACGGCATTCAGTTGCGAACACGCGGCCCCACCAAGCCGGACTGGGTTCAAAGTCTTGTCCCCTGGCAGGAAGGCGACCGTTACGATCCTGAAGACGTCGCCGAACTGGAGCGCCGCCTTCTGGACACCGGCGTTTACGACGGCGTCGGCGTCGCCCTGTCCTCGCTGGACGACACCCGCCCTGACGGGTTGCGGCCGGTAGTCGTAACCCTGGCGGATCGCCCGGTCAGTCTGCTTGAGGCGGGCGCCAGTTATTCAACCTACGAAGGGGTCGGCGTCGATGTCTTCCGCACCCGCTACAACCGCTTCGGCCGCGCCGACACGCTTCGGTATGGGGCGCGAATCGCCAGTATCGACAGCCGCATCGGCGGTGAGTGGTCGCAGCCCCACTGGCGGCGGCCCGGACGGACGCTGAAACTGTCGTCCTTCATCGTCAACGAACAGACCGACGCCTATGACCGCAGCGCCCTGACCGTGGCGGCTGACCTGTCACAGAGGCTCGGCAAGACGTCCTGGTTCAGCTACGGCCTGGGCGTCGATGCCGGTCAATATACGGAGTACCGCTTCGATCCTCTGACGCAGACGCCCATCACCCTGGATCGCGATCTGGCGATCGTCACCTTGCGGGGCGGCGCCTTTATGGACCGCTCCAACGATCCGCTGAACCCGACGACCGGCTATCGCCTGTCCTTCTCGGCCCAGCCGACCGCCGTGACGGGCGAGGATACGGTCATGTTCCTGCGCACCGAGGGACAGGCCAGCGCCTATCTGCCGCTGCAGGATGGCGCCAAGACGGTTCTGGCCGGACGCGCCCGTATCGGCTCCATCATCGGCGGCGAGGAGCTGACAGTTCCTTCCGATCGCCTGTTTTACTCCGGCGGCGGCGGCTCGGTGCGCGGCTATTCCTATCAGAGCATCAACCCGCGCCTGCCGGACAACCGTCCGCGCGGCGGCCTGTCGCTGTTCGAAACCTCGGTAGAGGTGCGGCGCGACATCGGCGAGAAGTTCCAGGCTGTGGCCTTTGTCGATGGCGGCGCCGTCGGCTTCCAGGAGACGCCGAACCTCAGCAACATGCGTTACGGCGCAGGCGTGGGTGTGCGCTACAAGCTGCCGTTCGGTCCCGTCCGCGCCGACGTCGCCTTCCCGCTGAACAAGCGCGAAGGCGATTCCGGCTTCCAGCTCTACATCAGCATCGGCCAAGCGTTTTGACCGACACTCCTCCGCCTCACGAAACGGGCGCAGAGGTCGCCGATACGCCCGCCGAAAAGGCGAAGCGGAAGCGCACCCGGCTTCAGTTGGCCGCCTTCATCGCCGGGATCGTCTCGGCAGGCGTTCTGGCGCTGGTCATCGTCGCCCTGGTCGGCGGGCGGATGTATCTCGTTTCCGATCCTGGCCGTGAGCTGATCACCGGCTTCGTCGCCGGCAAGAAGATCAGCCGCTACGGACGCATCAACGTCGAAGGTCTGCAGGGCGACCTGTTCAACGACTTCCGCCTGAAGCGCGTCACGGTGACGGACGAAAAGGGCGTTTGGCTCGAAGCGACCGATGTCCGCGTCGACTGGTCCTATTGGCCCCTTCTGGCGCGGCGCTTTCACGCGACCGAAATCAGCGCAAGTCAAATCCGTCTGCTGCGCCGCCCGGAGTTGGAGGCGCCCACCGAGCCGGGCGGCCCGCAAGCCCTTTCCATCGACATCGACCGCTTCAGCGCGAACGTCGAGCTGCTGGAAGGCTTCTCCAAGGAATACGGCCGCTGGACGCTGAGCGGCGACGCCGCCATTCCGCGCAAGGGCGTCAAGACCGCCAACGTCAACGCCTACAGCCTGAACCGCAAGGGTGACTACCTGCGCCTGGCGGCCGCCTTCGGCGACAAGGCCGAGGATCTGCGCGTCAACCTGCGCGCCAATGAGGCCCAGGGTGGACCCATCGCCGGTTCGCTGGGCTATTCGCCAGACCAGCCCTTCTCGGCCGTCGCCGTCGTGAATGGCGAGGTTATCGATGTGGCTGTACAGACCGGTCAATTCCGCCCCCTGCTGGTCAAGGGGACCTATGGCGACAACGGCGCCAGAATCTCGGGCTATGCCGACTTTTCGGGCTCCGATCTGCTGCAGCCGTTTGTCGAACGTATCGGCCGCACCGCCCGCTTCGGCTTCGCCATGACGCCCGACGCGCAACGCGAAGGCTATCAGGGCGTGGCCTGGCGCCTGTACGCCGACAACATCGAATCCAGCGCGCGCGGCCTGATCCGCACGACGGACAACACAGCTCCCGACGGGATCAACCTGGAAGTGACGACGCCGTCGCTCAGCCGTCTGGTCGGCAGCCCCGTCGCCGGGCCGGCCGCCTATACCGGCGTGTTCAAGGGCGACGCGCAAACATGGAGCCTGCACGGCTCCGCCAGCCTGCTCAACGCTGACATCGCCTCCTATCGCGCCACGCGCATCTCCGGCCCGGTCGATATCGCCGCCAACAACGGCCGCATCGACGTGACCACAGACGTCCGCGCTGTCGGCGGGTCGTCTGCCGGCATCATCGGCGCTCTGCTGGGCGCGACGCCGCGTATCCAGATGGAAGGCGCCCGCATGGCCGACGGCGCCATGCTGCTGAAGAAGGTTGATGCGCGCGGTCAGGGCCTGACCCTCACCGGCTCGGGCGGGCGCAGCCTGAACGGCGGCCTGAACTTCTCGGGTCGCGCTGACCTGACCGACCTGTCGCGCATCCGCAACGGCGCTAGCGGCGCCTTCGGGGGCCCGATCCGCGCCTCCTCCGCCCGGACCGGCGCGCCCTGGGTCCTCAGCTTCGACGGGCGCGGCTCTCGCATGGCCATCGGCATGGAAGAGCTGGATCGTCTTCTGGGCGCGACGCCGCGCCTGCAACTGGCCGGGTCGCTGAACGACGGCGTCGTCTCCATCAACACCGGCGAACTGACCGGCGCCGCCGGACGCGCGGGCGCCAAGGGGCGTATCGAGGGCTCTAAACTGCGCCTCGCCCTGGACTGGGACGCGCGTGGCCCGTTCGGCGTCGGCCCGGTCGCCATCGACGGCGCCATGTCGGGCGACGGCGCTCTGACCGGTACGCTGGCCGAGCCGCGCGCCGACCTGCGCGCCGCCTTTGACAAGGTAGCGGCGGGCGGACTGGTCCTAAACAACGCCGACTTGATCCTCAGCTTCCGCAAGGGCGCCGACGCCTCGGACGGCCGCATTGTCCTAACCTCCGGCTCGAACTACGGACCGGCGCGCGCCTCAGGAAACTTCTATCTGGGCGGGCCGCGTCTGCGCCTATCGGATGTCGACGTGAACGCCGGCGGCGTGACGGCCCAGGGCGACGTGGCCCTGTCGAACAACTTCCCCTCCAGCGCCGATCTGACCTTCACCGCCCGCCAGGGCGCCTTCCTGGCCTCGGGCGAGGCCAACGGCCGCGTGCGCCTGACCGAAGGCGCGGGCGATCAGACCGCCGTGCTGGACGTGACCGGCCGCAACGTGCGTCTCGCGGGCCAGGACTGGACCCTGCGCAACCTGTCGCTGAAGGGCCAGGGCACGCTCGACCGCCTGCCCTTCACCGTGGCCGCCGACGTGGGCGGCGCCAATCCTGTCCAGTTCAATGGTTCCGGCGAATACTCCCGCCAGGGCCCGGCGCAGAGCCTGACCCTGCGCGGCGGCGGCCGTGTCCGCGACATCGCCTTCACCACCCGCGCGCCCGCCATCTTCGCCATCAACGGGGACGGCCGCGTGGCGCGCCTGGACCTGGGCGTCGGCGGCGGCGTCCTGACAGGCGAGCTGAAGCAGGACAAGCAGGGCGCGGCCATTCAGGCCGACATGACCAATGTCGAGATGGGCTCGCTCCTTCCTGATCTGCGGGGCCAGGTTACCGGCCGCATTTCCATGCAGGGCCAGGGCGACACACTGCGCGGCTCGGCCAATGTAGACCTGAGAGAGCTGCGCAGCATCGACGCGCCGCGCGGTCTTGCGGTCGACGGCACGCTGAACGCCGACCTCAATGGCGACGTCCTGCGCCTGCGCGCCCAAGCCCATGACGGTACCGCTGTTCAGGCGACAGCCGATGTCAGCCTGCCGGTCGAAACCTCGGCCGCGCCGCTGCGTCTGGCCATCGCCCGGACCCGGGACATGTCGGGTCAGGTGGCTATTCGCGGTCAGATCCAGCCAATCTGGGACCTGTTCCTGGGCGGCGCCCAATCGCTGTCCGGTCAGGTGAACGGTCAGGCCACGCTGGCGGGCACGCTGAACGCGCCGCGCCTGAACGGCCGGCTGGATATGACCCAAGGCGCCTTCCGCGACAGCGCCTCGGGCCTGCGCCTGGAGAACGTGACCCTCGCCAGCCGCTTCAACGACAGCCAGGCCGTCATCGAGCGGTTCCAGGCTACCGATGGGCTGAAAGGCGAGGTGTCCGGCAATGGCGATCTTGGCCTGCGTCAAGGATCGCCCTCTACCTTGCGGTTGGAGCTGACGCGCTTCCGCATCATAGACAACGACATCGCCCAGGCCCGCGCCAACGGTCGCTTGACCGCCGTACGCGGCGCCGACGGCAACATCCAGCTGACCGGCGACCTGAACATCGACGAAGCCGAGATCTCGCCGAACCTGCCCGGCTCCAACGGCATCGTCAAAATGGACGTGGTCGAGATCAACCGCCCCGGCGGCGATCCAGTCGAAACCGAGGAGAAGGCGCGAGGCGGTCCCAGGATCGGCCTCAACCTGAACCTGACCGGTCGGGAAATCCACGTGCGCGGACGCGGATTGAACGTCGAACTGTCCGCCAATGCGCGCGTGCGCGGTACCATCGCCGATCCCCAGTTGTCCGGCACGGCCAACGTCGTGCGCGGCGACTATGAGTTCGCAGGCAAGCGCTTCGTCTTCGATGATCGCGGCTCCGTCACCTTGTCCACCGACCCGGCGCGGATTCGTCTGAACCTGGAGGCTGTCCGCGAAGACCCGGCCCTCACCGCCGTGATCAAGGTCACCGGGACGGCGGCCGAACCCAAGATCGAGCTGACCTCCACCCCTGCCCTGCCTCAGGACGAAATCCTGTCCCAGGTGCTTTTCGGCCGATCGGCGGCGCAGTTGTCGCCGTTCGAGGCGGCCCAGCTTGCCTCTGCCGTGGCGTCACTTGCGGGCGGCGGCGGCTTCGACGTCATCGGCAACCTGCGCGAACTGGCCGGTCTGGACCGCTTGTCTTTCAGCGGCGAAGCCTCCAGCCTCACTGTCGCGGGCGGCCGGTACATCACCGACGACGTCTACCTGGAAGTCATCGGCGGCGGAGAACGCGGAGCTGCGGTCAGCGTCGAGTGGCAGGTGCGTCGCAACCTTGCCGTGACCTCGAAGTTCGGTGGTGAAGGCGACACGTCCCTGTCCGTCCGCTGGCGGCGCGAAGGGCCCCGTCCCGGTGGCGACCGACGCGACCGCAGGCCTAACGCCTCCGCTCGACGCTGACCCGGAGGCAGATCCGCTCGTCTGTCGCCCGTCGCGCTATTTGTTCTTGCTTTGTTCTTTCTCGTCCTGCATCCTGCCGCCATGAGTAAGGCGATTAACGGACGCGGCGCACGCTCCAACGCCTCGGGTCGGTACGAAGCCGACCGACGCGAGGCCTATGACGACGGCTGGACGGATCAGGACGAGGCGGCGGCCCCGCTTCGCACCACCCTCTCCCCGGAACGCGCTCGCACCATCATCGCCAAGAACACGAGTCCCGATATCGGCTTCGATCGCTCCATCAACCCCTACAAGGGCTGCGAACATGGCTGCATCTACTGTTACGCCCGTCCGTCCCATGCCTGGATGGGCCTATCCCCGGGCCTGGATTTCGAGAGCCGGATCTTCTTCAAGCCCGACGCCGCGCGTCTGTTGGAACAGGAACTCTCAAAGCCCCGGTACGTCTGTCGGCGTATCCACATAGGGGGCAATACCGATCCCTATCAGCCGGTCGAGCGCGAGACAGGTTCCACGCGCTCGATCCTTGAGGTGATGCAACGGTTCAACCATCCTTTCAGCATCATCACCAAGTCGGTGCTGATCGCGCGCGACGCCGACATCCTGGGCGATATGGGACGGCGGGGCCTGGCCTCGGCCTTCGTCTCCATCACCACATTGGACCGCAAGCTGGCGCGGGCGATGGAGCCGCGCGCCTCCACCCCCGCCAAGCGGCTGGAGGCAATCAGCCGTCTGGCCGACGCGGGCTGCCCGGTCGGCGTCGGCTTCGCCCCCGTGATCCCCGGCCTGAACGACCATGAGTTGGAAGCGGTGCTTGAGGCGGCTCAAAAGGCCGGGGCGACCTCGGCCATGTACGTCACCCTGCGCCTGCCGCTCGAAATCAAGGACCTGTTCCGGGAATGGCTGGCCGACGCCCGTCCCGATCGCGCGGCGCGCGTCATGTCGCTGATCCGCCAGACGCGTGGCGGCAAGGACTATGATCCTGACTGGTCGCAGCGGATGAAGGGAACCGGTCCGGTAGCCGAACTGATCGCTACGCGCTTCAAGGCCGCGGTCAAACGCTATGGGCTGGATGGGCCCCGTCATGTGCTCGACATGACCCAGTTCCGCGTCCCGGCCGACGCCAGACCTCAACTGGACCTGTTCGACCTGGCGTCCTGATCAGCGCCGGAAGACGCCGACCAGTTCGATGTGGGTCGACCAGATGAACTGGTCGATCGGCGTGACCTTCTCCAGCCGGAAACCGGAGTCGACCAACACCCGCGCGTCGCGGGCGAAGGTCTGCGGATTGCACGACACGCCGACGATAACCGACGCCTTCGTGCCGGGCAGTTGCTGCGTCTGCTCCAGCGCCCCTGCGCGCGGCGGATCCAGCACAATGGCCTCGCAACCCTTGAGGTCATAGGGCGACAACGGACGACGGAACAGGTCGCGCGCCTGCGCTTCGATTCCCTTCAGACCCTGAGCCGTGCTCGCGCCTGCCTTCAGGGCAGCGATGGAAGAAGCTGCGGAGTCGGCCGCAGTAACGCTGGCGACCTCGGCCAGGGGGAAGGTGAATGTACCGGCTCCACAGAACAGATCGGCGACCTTTTTCGCTCCCTTCACCGCCGCGACCGCGCGCTGGACCATCGCAGCTTCCGCAGCGGGCGACGCCTGCAGGAAGGCGCCTGGCGGCAGGGGCACGGAGGCGCGCCCGAACCGCACGCGCGGTTGGCGCGCCATAACCAGCGTGTCGCCATCCAGGCTGAGCCGCGCCAGATCGGCCTCTGCCGCCGCGGCGATGGCCAGCGCCAGTTGATCGCCGTTCAAGCCGCCTGACCGCTTCTCGACGCCGGTCACATCAACGTCCAGACCGCTGTCGGTCAGGGTGACGTGCAGGGTCGGCGCCGATTTGGGATGCCCCAGCAAGGGCGCGGCGATCCTGGCGAGCGCAGGCAGAGCCGCCGTCAGCTGCGGGTCCGACAATGGGCAGTCGGTCAGTTCCACCACGCGCCACGACTTGCGCGCCTTAAACCCGAGGATGACCCGCCCGTCCGGTGCCTTGCGCGCGTGCAACGCCAGGCGGCGACGACTGGCCAGCGGCGTGGCCACGGCCGCCTCGACTTCAGTCTCCAATCCCTCACGCGCCAGCGTCTGGATGACCACCTCGCGCTTCCATGCCAGATAGGGTTCCTCGGCCCAATGCTGCAGGGGGGCGACGCCGCATTCGGCATAGATCTGCGAGTGGATAGGCCGTCGGTCGGGGCTGGCCTCGATCAGGTCGAAGCGCTCGGCCCGGCCGTCCTTAACCTCGGCGGCCACCACCTCGCCCGGCAAGGCGCCCGGCACGAAGACCGGGCCATCGGCAGTGTCGGCGATCCCGTCGCCCTGATGGCCCATGCGGGCGATGGTCAGCGTCTGCGTCATGCCCGGCTTCTAGCGGCATCCGCGCAAAAATCGAAACATGAACGAAGATGAACGACGCGCTCAAAAGCCGTTCAGCTTCGCCGCCCTATCAATGGCTGCAACAGACGGCGACCTGATCCGTTCAGGTGCGGCATCCGTCCAAGGAAAAGAACGATGATCGCTCTCATCTCGAAGAAAGCCTCGGCCGCCGCCATCGCCGCTCTGGCCTGCGCCTCGGCCGTCGCCCTGCCCGGCGTCGCCTCGGCCCAGAGCTACGGCTATGACTATCCGCCCGCCTATGGTTACGGCGCCGGCGGATACAGCCAGGGGACCTATTACGATCCTTGCGTTCGCGATCAGCGTCAGCGCGCCACGACTGGCGGCGTTCTGGGCGCCGCCATCGGCGCCATCGCCGGTTCGCAAATGGCCGCGCGCGGCCGCCGTACCGAGGGCAGCGCCCTGGGCGGGGTTCTGGGCGCCGCGATCGGCGCGGGCGTGGGCAACAGCTCGGCGGCCTGCGACAGCCGCTATCGCCGCGACGCCGACTACGGCTATCAGGGGCCCTATGTCCCGCCGGCCTACGGTTACGACAACCGGGGCTACGACAGCCGCAGCTATGACAATCGCGCCTATGACCGTCGTTATGACGATCGCCGCGACAGCTACGACTATTACCGGGACTACCCCGACACCTACGCCTCTGCGCCCCGCGACGCCGATCAGTGCCGCTTGGCCGAGAGCAACATCCGTCTTCCCGACGGTCGCATGGAGACGCGCTATGTGCGCACCTGCATGGACCAATCGGGCCGTTATCGCGTCGTCGATTAAGTTTCAGCCCCCCTGTCAATCGACGATGTGAAGAGGGCCGCCGGCGATCCGGCGGCCCTCAAATCGTTTCAGCTCAGGCCTTCTGCGCCCAGAGCAGGAACTCGACGTTGCCGTCGCCGCCGGTGATCGGGCTGTCGGCGACCTCGCGCACGATCCAACCGCTTTGCTCCAGCCAGTCGCGCACCCGCGCCACGGCGGCGGCGTGTGCCTCCGGGTCCTTGACCACGCCCTTCTTGCCGACCGCCTTGGGGCCCTCGGCCTCGAACTGAGGCTTCACCAGAGTGATCAGATCCGCGCCCGACGGCGCCAGATCAAGCGCGGCAGGCAAGACCTTCAACAGGCTGATGAAGCTGGCGTCGCAGACGATCAGGGACGGCGCCTCGGTGATGACCTCAGGCGTCAGATCGCGGGCGTCCGTCTTTTCCAGGTTCACAACGCGCGGATCGGCGACGATGGTCGGGTGAAGCTGGCCAGTGCCGACGTCCACGGCGAACACCCGCGCCGCTCCGCGATCCAGACAGACCTCGGCGAAGCCGCCGGTCGAGGCGCCGACGTCCAGAACAACACGCCCCTCGACGGCGACCGGCCACAGATTCAGCGCCCGCTCCAGCTTCAGAGCGCCGCGCCCGACCCAGCGATGCGCGGCCTCGGCCTCGATGAAGGCGTCCTCCGCGACCTTTTCCGAAGGTTTGGCGACCGTGCGGCCGTCCGCTTTCACCCGCCCCGCTTCGATGGCGGCGCGGGCGCGGGCGCGGCTGTCGAAGACTCCGCGCGCGACAAGAAGCTGATCGATCCTCACGCTCCGAAGGTCCTTATAGGGCTTCCAACCGCTTCAACGCGGCCTGAAGGCGGGCCTTGCCCTCCTCCGCTTCAGCCAGCTTGGCGCGCTGCTCCTCGACCACTTCGGCGGCGGCGCGGGCGACGAAGTTGGGATTGCCCAGCTTCTTGTTCACATGGCCGATGTCGCTGTCGAAGGCGGCGATTTCCTTCTCCAGCCGCGCGCGCTCGGCAGCCAGGTCGATGATCCCGGCCAGCGAGAGCGCGACCGTCGCCCCGCCCGAGACGAAGGTCACGGCCCCGGCGGGCGCGGCCTCGGCCACGGCGACCTCGGACACGCGGCCCAGGGTCAGGATCAGGTCGCGGTGACGCGCGATGCGCTCGGCCGTGGCGGCGTCCGGGGCGACGAAGGCCAGCGGCGGCTTGGCCGACGGCGGCACGTTCATTTCGGCCCGCAGGGCGCGGATTTCACCGATCAGATCGACCAGCCAGCCGATCTCGGCCTCGGCGTCTGCGTCGACGAAGGCGTCCGGCAGCACCGGCCACGTCTCGCCCATCAGCAGGCCGTCGCGAGCCGGGCCTTCCTTGCCCAGTTCGGCCCACAGCTCCTCGGTGATGTAGGGCATGACCGGGTGCAGCAGCTTCAGCGTCTGGTCGATGGTCCAGGCGGTCATGGCGCGCGTCTCGGCCTTGGCGGCTTCGTCCGAACCGTTGAACACCGGCTTGGCCAGTTCCAGATACCAGTCGCAGAAGACGTTCCAGATGAAGCGGTACAGGGCGCCCGCCGCATCGTCGAAACGGCCGCCTTCGATGGCCTCGGACACCTGACGCTCGGCCTTGGTCAGTTCGCCGCGAATCCAGCGGTTGATCGTCTGCTGCACGCCTGCGGGGTCGAAGCCCTCCACCCGGCGCGCCTCGTTCATCTGGCTGAAGCGGGCGGCGTTCCACAGCTTGGTGCCGAAATTGCGATAGCCTTCAATGCGCTGCTTCGACAACTTGATGTCGCGCGTGCCCGACAGGATCGCCATGGTGAAGCGCAGGGGGTCGGCGCCCAGTTCGTCGATGATGTTCAGCGGGTCGATGACGTTGCCCTTGGACTTCGACATCTTCTGGCCCTTCTCGTCGCGGACCAGACCGTTGATGATGACGCGCTTGAACGGAACTTCGCCGTCCATGAAGTGCATCCCCATCATCATCATCCGGGCGACCCAGAAGAAGATAATGTCCGCCGCCGTGACCAGGTCGCTGGTCGGATAGAAGCGCTCCAGGTCCTCGGTCTTTTCCGGCCAGCCCATGGTCGAGAAGGGCCACAGGGCGGACGAGAACCAGGTGTCCAGAACGTCCTCGTCCTGGGTCAGCACGACCTCGGAATCATAGTCGGACAGCGCCTGTTCGCGAGCGTCCTCTTCCGTTTCGGCGACGTAGATCTCGCCGTTGGGGCCGTACCAGGCGGGGATGCGGTGACCCCACCACAGCTGGCGCGAGATGCACCACGGCTCGATGTTGCGCAGCCATTCGAAGTAGATCTTCTCGTAGGATTTCGGCTCGAAGACGGTGGCGCCGTCCTCGACCGCCTTCAGGGCGGGCTGGGCCATGACCTTGGCGTCGACGTACCACTGGTCCGTCATCCACGGCTCAATGACGACGCCCGAGCGGTCGCCGTGCGGGACCATGTGCCTGGTCTTCTCGATCTCGCGCAGCCAACCTTCTTCCTCGGCGCGGGCGACGATGGCCTTGCGTGCAGCGAAGCGGTCCATGCCTTCGTATTCGGCGGGCACGTCGGACGTGTCAGCGGCGGTGATGCGGCCGAAAGCGTCCATCACGTTCAGCGCTTCAAGTCCTGCACGCTTTCCGACGCCGAAGTCGTTGAAATCGTGGGCAGGCGTGATCTTCACCGCACCCGAACCCTTGGTCGGATCGGCGTAGTCGTCGGCGACGATCGGGATGCGGCGGCCGGTAATCGGCAGGGTCACGAACTTGCCGACCAGGCCCTTGTAGCGCTCGTCCTCGGGATGAACGGCCACGCCAGTATCGCCCAGCATGGTCTCCGGCCGGGTCGTGGCGACGACGATGAAGTCGCGCGTCTCGAACTCCGTGGCCTTGCCGTCTTCGTCGAAGGCGACCGGGTGCTGATAGGTCACGCCGTCCGACAGCCTATAGACGAAGTGCCAATAGGCGCCGTCGACCTCCTTCTGCTCGACCTCAAGGTCCGAGATGGCGGTCTGGAAATGCGGGTCCCAGTTCACCAGCCGCTTGTCGCGATAGATCAGGCCGTCCTTGTGCAGTTGGACGAAGACCTTGCGGACGGCGGCGTTCAGCCCCTCGTCCAACGTAAAGCGTTCGCGCGACCAGTCGCAGGACGAGCCCAGACGGCGCAACTGGCGCACGATGGTCCCGCCGGACTCCGCCTTCCAGTCCCAGACCTTCTCGATAAAGGCGTCGCGGCCCATGTCGCGGCGGCCGATATTGCCCTCTGCCGCCAGCTTGCGCTCGACAACCATCTGGGTGGCGATGCCCGCGTGGTCAGTGCCGGGCAGCCACAGGACGGCCTTGCCCTTCATGCGGTGATAGCGGGCCAGAATGTCCTGAAGCGTGTTGTTCAGGGCGTGGCCGATGTGCAGGCTGCCGGTTACGTTCGGCGGCGGAATGACGATCGAATACGCGTCGGCGGCGCCGTCAGTGGGCTTGGCCACGCGCGGAGCGAACAGGCCGCTGGCCTCCCACTGGGCGTAGATGCGCGGCTCGGCGGCCTTGGGTTCGAACGTCTTCTCAAGCATGGTCATCTCGTTTCCCCGCGGCGTCGCGCGAATGCGCCGCTGATCGGGGCTGGAATTCTTCGGTAAAGCAAAGGGCGGTCCCGCCGGAACCGCCCTTAAGTGACTTAATGATCGCCGCGCCCTGCGGCTAGGTCAAATCAGTGACGCCGCGGCGAGAACCAGCCTTGTCCCGCGCGCTGAACCGACCCCACCGCGGCCAGGATCGCCAGCATCTGCTCAAAGCGATCTATCTTGCGACGACCGTTCGGCCCGGCGAAACGGCTCGACAGTTCACCAAGCGACAGCGGCCCGCTCTCGAGCCGCAAAACATCCAGGACTTCTGCGGCCAGCTCTTCCGGAGCCGCCGGCAAGGGACGGACATCCCTTAGCTGGGGGCGCAATGTCTCGACCGCCCGACGCGGGCGCACCGGTTTAACCCGGTCCTGCTGATAAGCGGGTCGCAAGAAACGGACATCGCCTCTCGCCTCCTGATCCGCACGCTCCTGGTTCAACGCCAGCAGGGCCGCCAGAACAGCCTCATCAGTCATAGCCGAGGGCCAGCCATAGGCTCGATGAACCGCCGCATCCAACTTCCGGTGCAGCCGATCCAGCTCGTCAAATCGACCTGAGCATCGCTCATTATAGAGCACCGTCATCGTCAGGGCGTCGTCCAAAAGCATCAACTTCTGACGCTGGGCATCAATGGCTTCGGCAGCGACGCCGATCTCCAGGCCCGCCATTCCATCGAGAGACGGGAACGGGAAGGTGTCGAAACAGGCAGTCTTGTTATAGACGGGCCGGTCCTCGAGGCGCCCGCCCTGCGCCAACGCCCACAACCCATGCGCACGCGACGACAGCACGCCCAGAACGCGTGGATCATCAGACGCGACCGCCACCACCGTGTTGTCAGGCAGAACATCCGCATCCAGGAAGCGGAACCAGCGGTGCTTGGATTTCTCGACCGTGGCGATGTAGCGGGGCAGCCCGCGCAAGGCGTCGCGGAAGGCGCCTCGCGGCTCGCCGAACACCCACCATTTGTCGCGATAGGCGGCCCGACTGTTCCGGTCACGCTCGACCTTCACCGTGTCCGTCAGGCGCCGAAAGACCTGCGGCCAAAAGCGCCGGACATCGTCCTCCTCCAGGCCGTACAGATCGATCACCTTCACGCCGCGAGGGCGAGCTGCCAGATCGCGCCCGCTCCGATAGGCCCGGATCGGCGGCGCATCAGCGCAATCGAGCGCCAGTTGGTCGGCCTCGCCTTCCGAAACGATAAAGCCCGCGCCGTGCAGCTTGACGCCCGGCGAACATAGAAGTGCGTTCGCCATCAACGGCTGCGCGAAGGACATCCCACCCCCTATGGTCAGGTCGGCGTCGATATCGCCGCCCTGTTCATCGAACTGAGGAACCATCTCGCCGCCTGCATTGGGGCGCTCCTCGCATAACGTCAGCAGGCGTCCCTGTCCGTTCGGGGCGCCGCGCTCGGCTACAGTCATGGCGATACGCACCTCAGCGCCGCGTTCCTTGCCCTTGCTCCAGGGGTGGTCGGGAATGGCGAAGGTCAGCCGCATGGGCGGCTCTCCCGTCAGATGATGCTCCAGCACGCGGCGCGAGAAATTTTGAGTGATGGAGTTGGTGGTGATGAAGCCGAACCGCCTTAGCTGGCTCTTGGGGGCCGTCAGGATTTCAGCGGCGCGATCCCACCACGCCATGACCAGATCGGCCGAGCGGAAACGCCCCTGCCGCACATGCCACAGGGCGTCGACATAGCCGTCGCCCAGCTCGCGACGAAGGTTCTTGCCCGCAATGAAGGGCGGGTTGCCAATGATGAAGTGCGCCACGGGCCATTGGGTCGGCTGAGGCTCACGATATCGGACAACCTCCGTCTCCTGATTGAACCGCCACAGACTGATCGGGCGGCCGCGCGCATCGCGATGCAGATCTTCACCCGCCGACACGAGCAGGGCGTCGGCCCGGATGATGCGGTCGCGCCCCCGTCTTGGGGCCAGTTGGCCGGCGGCGGCCAGCTGGGACGGCGCCTCTCCGTTACGGATGCGCCATTGCAGGTACCCGATCCACATGACGACCTCGGCGATCGAGGCCGCGTGATCGGATTTCTCAATGCCCCAGAACTGAGCCGGACTGATCTTGCGGCGCACAGCCGCGTCCGACACCTCGCCTCCCAGTTGCTGCAAGGCGCTGAGGACCTCCCTCTCCAGGTCCTTCATCATGGTCATGGCGACATAAAGGAAGTTGCCCGTTCCGCAGGCGGGGTCCAGCACCCGGATCGCGCACAGCTGCCGTTGGAAACGCTGCACCGCCGTCCGCGCGGCCACAGCGTCGCCCCCGGCGAAAGCGCCGAATGCACAGGCTCGCAACGCTTCCCAGTCCGTGCGCAGCGGGTCTATGATCGTCGCGTCCACCAGCCGCTGCACGTAGGCTCTCGGCGTGTAGTGCGCGCCGAGTTCGATGCGATCGCCGGGTTCCAGAGCGCGCTCCAGAAAGGTTCCGAAAACAGCGGGCTCGACGGCCGACCAGTCGCAGCCGGCGGCGCGTATCAACACCTCCAGATCAGCCTCGCTGAGCGGCAGCGCCACCTCCTCGCGAAACAGACCGCTGCCGATCGCGGGCACATCCTGACGAAGGGCGGCGCAGTGGCCTCCGCGGGCCAAACTGCGGAATACGGTCGCCGCGCTCAGGTGAAAGCGAGCCGCATGGCCGCGATAGCTTTCCAGCAGCGTCAGAAAGCCCTTGTGACGGATCAGACCGACGCTGTCGGCGTACATCGCCAGAATGCACTGCATCACGAACATGAAGATGCGGCGATCCGTGATCGGCTGAAACGCCTGCGATGAATCCTGCAAAGCCCGATCCCGCATCGAACGAACTAGTCGCCCAAGCAGGCCTGAGATCTCATGAGTCGCCTCATTGGTCGGGCGCCGCGGATCAAGGCTGTTTGGGTTGTCCCACACCCGGCGCAGACGGTCCCTGATCTTCGGATCGCGCAGATCCGTCAGGTCTATGCGGCTGCTCTGAGGATCTGGAAACGGCGCATAGCCCTTCCCCGCCCGCTCGAAGTCGGCCCATAAATGGATGGCGACGCCGACATCGACCAGCATCATAAACGGCGGATACTCCGGCAGAGCCGAAGCATAGTTTTCAGCCTGGATGTGAGCCCTGCCCATCAGGCGATCCAACGCTTCCGCGCCGTCCTTCGGCGCCTTTCTCCCTCGGCCGTTCAACAGCGCCGCCAGCTGACGCATATCCAGATCACCGCCCGGCGCGCGTTTGGGCGACTGTTTGATCTCCATCACGAAAGAGCCGAGCTTGAAGCAGTCGATGGATCCGTTGCTTGTTCCCCTCTTGGGGAGAGGGAGTTTCACTGCGCGCTCGAAGCAGTAGTCACGGTCCCCAACCGCCTCCTCCCCCGGCGCCGCGACGCCCAGCACGCGGCATAGCTGGATAATGAAACTCTGGCAGTTCGACCTTTCGCTAATCGTCGCCTCACTCCAGCGCGCGATGAATTGTTCGACGTGCATAAGTTGGTTCCTCCCCCGAAGAACCTAACCCTAACGCGAATATATAATTGTCCACAACCTATTCGCGCATCTTGGGCAACGCTTATACTGGACCTCCGATAGCGGCGGCCCAGCAGAGAGAGAGGAAAATAGTTCGATCACCGGCGCGCAGGCCGAGCTTCCGCTGAGCACTGGCGTCAGATTCCGGCTGCGCGACCCGCCACATAGCGGCCGTGCAGCACCGGCTTGCCCAGCCAATAGGCCAGCTCGGCCGGGCGGCTGATGTCCCAGACGGATAGGTCGGCGGCCTTGCCCGCCTCGACCGTGCCGATCTCTTCGTGCAACCCTAGCGCGCGGGCCGCATGACGCGTGACCCCGGCCAGCGCCTCTTCCGGCGTCAGGCGGAACTGGACGCAGGCCAGGTTGATCGCCGCCGTCATCGACGCGACCGGCGAAGTGCCGGGGTTGCAATCAGTCGCCACCGCCATCCGCACTCCGTGCTGGCGCAGCAGGGCGATCGGCGGAGCCTGCGTCTCGCGCAGCATCAGGAAGGCGCCGGGCAGCAACACCGCCACCACACCCGCCTCAGCCATCGCCTTCACGCCGGCCTCGGTGGTGTGCTCGATGTGGTCGGCGGACAGGGCGTGATAGCGGGCGGCCAGGGCCGCGCCGCCGCCATCCGACAACTGATCGGCGTGCAGCTTGACCGGCAGGCCCAGTTCCTCAGCCTTCTCGAACAGACGGCTGACCTCCTCGACCGAGAAGGCGATGGGCTCGCAATAGGCGTCGACCGCGTCGACCAGCCCTTCGGCGTGGGCGGCGGGCAGGATCTCATCCACAGCCTTATCCACATAGACGGCGCGGTCGGCCTTATGCTCTGGCGGCACCGCATGCAGGCCCAGGTAGGAGGTGCGCACCCGCACCCCGGCCTCGCGTCCGATACGGCGGGCGACGCGCAGCATCTTCAGTTCGCTGTCGTGATCCAGACCATAGCCGGACTTGATCTCGACCGTGGTGACGCCGGTGGCTTTCAGCCCCGCCAGACGCGCCAGGGCCGAGGCGTAGAGTTGATCCTCGCTCTCTTCGCGCGTGGCGCGCACGGACGAGACGATGCCGCCCCCGGCGCGAGCGATCTCTTCATAGGTCGCGCCTTCCAGCCGCCGCTCGAACTCGCCCGAGCGGTCGCCGCCGAAGACCAGATGGGTGTGGCAGTCGATCAGCCCAGGCGTGACCCAGCGGCCGCCCAGACTGTCGATTTCCACAGCCTTGTGCACAGGCAGGTCCGCGCGCGGCCCGACCCACACGATGCCCCCATCCTTGATCAGGATCGCGGCGTCCTCGATCGCACCGTAGGGGGCGGCACCCTCGGTCATGGTCGCGACGTGGCAGTCGGTGATGAGGCGGTCAGCGAGGATCATCGCGCGGCCACCCCGCTGAGGATTTCACAGAACCAGCGCCCGGCCGTGAGCGAGCCGAGGTCGCCGATTTCCAGCGACGGGTCGTATTCGGTCAGGTCGACCGCGCGGACCTTGGGGCAGGCGCCGATGGCGCGGGCGGCGTCGAAGAAGTCGTGCACAGACACGCCGCCCGGCCGCGCGCCGGGGCTGGCGGGCCACTGGCTGCGATCAATCACGTCGATGTCGAAGTCGACGTAGATCACCTCGCACAGGGACGACAGGCGCTCCAGTTCCTCGACCACGACGCTTTCCAGACCACGCTGGCGGCACTCGCGGGCGGTCCGGACGCTGATGCCCGCCGCCTCGGCCTTTTCGTGGGCCCTGCGGGTGTTGGCGAAGGGCGCCAGGCCCACCTGACTGATGCGGCGGCCGTCCATGCCGTCGTCCAACAGCGCCTGGATCGGATTGCCGTTGGTCAGGCCCTGATCCGTGTCGCGCAGGTCGAAATGGGCGTCCAGCGTCAGCACGCCGACGCGCTCAAGACCCAGCGCATGAACGCCTGGTCGGGTAATGGCGTTGTTGCCGCCGACGAGAATGGTCAGGGCGCGATGGGCATGAGCGGCGACCGCGTCGCGCACCGGCGCGAAGGCGTCGAACGGCGAGACGGCCTTCAGCGCCACGTCGCCAGCGTCATGGACCTTGATCTCCAGCTCCAGCCCCGTCTCGACGTCATAGGTCGACAGGCGCGGCAGGACGGCGCGCAGGGCCTTGGGCCCCAGGTCGCAACGGCCCGGCGTCAGCGACCGCTCGTTCAACGGCGCGCCGATCAGGGCGACCGGGGCGTCGGGATGCTGGCCGACCAGATCGCCGACGGAGCGCCACCCCAGGGCTTCAGACGGTTGGCTCATCGGGGTCATCCTTTGGTCGGAGAAAAGCGCGCGACCAGATCATAGGCTGCGCCGGGGAAAATCTGAGAGGCCCACGTCACGCCCTGCCCGTCGCGCCAGGTGCGGCGCTCCAGCCGCAGGCAGGGCGCGCCGTCGGCCAGCCCCAGCCCCGCCGCCGTCTCGCGGTCGGCGCCGACGGCAGAGATACGATGTTCGGCCTCGGTCCAGGGCATGTGGGCCAGCAGCCAGCCGCCGGGGGGCTGGGCGGTGAAGTCGGCGGCCTCGGCCTCGGGCGCCGCATCCAGCGAAATCAGGCGGCGCTCGAAGACAAAGGGCAGATCGTCGGCCAGATGCAGGGTCTCCAGTTCGATCACCCTCTCGCCAAGCCCCTCGTCCGGCAGCGCCGGGCGGACGATGCGGCCCAGAAGGCGGTGAGTATAGGCCAGCCCCCTGCCCTCGACCTCGGACTGGATGTCGGGAATGGCGACCAGAGCCGAGGAATGGACCGGCGGGTGGGCGACCACGGTTCCGGCACGGCGACGGCGCACCACCAGCCCCCGGGCCGACAGGTCCGACATGGCGCGCGACACGGTCATGCGGGCGCAGCCGTATTCCGCCGTCAGCTCGGCCTCGGTCGGGATGCGGAAACCGGGCCGCCATTCGCCCGAGGCGATGCGGCGCTCGATGTCGCCTGCGATGCGGCGATGAAGCGGTTCCTGGTCCATGATGCGAAACTGCCCCTTGCGCGCGTTAATGTCTAGACATAACACTTCCCCAACGACGGCCCATCCCGCACTCTGGGCCGCATGGAGGAATCGATGAGCGCCACGCCCAACACCCGCATCATCCGCAGCCCGCGCGGGTCTGAAAAGACCGCCAAGACCTGGGCGGCCGAAGCCGCCATGCGCATGCTCATGAACAACCTCGACCCCGAGGTGGCCGAGCGCCCCGAGGACCTGGTCGTCTATGGCGGCATCGGCAAGGCAGCCCGCAACTGGCAGGCCTTCGACACCATCGTGGACCAGCTGCAGAAGCTGGAAGCCGACGAGACCCTGCTGGTCCAGTCGGGCAAGCCGGTCGGCGTCTTCCGCACCCATGCCGACGCCCCGCGCGTGCTGATCGCCAACTCCAATCTGGTACCCAAATGGGCGACCTGGGACCACTTCAACGAGCTCGATAAGAAGGGCCTGGCCATGTACGGCCAGATGACCGCCGGATCGTGGATCTACATCGGCACCCAGGGCATCGTTCAGGGCACCTATGAGACCTTCATGGAGGCCGGTCGCCAGCACTATGGCGGCGACTGGTCGGGCAAATGGATCCTGACGGCAGGTCTGGGCGGCATGGGCGGCGCCCAGCCGCTGGCCGCGACCATGGCCGGCGCGTCCTGCATCACCATCGAATGCCAGCGCAGCCGCATCGAGTTCCGCCTGCGCACCCGCTATGTCGACGTCATGGCCGAGACGCTGGACGAGGCGCTGGCCCTGCTGGAGCAATCGTTCAAGGACAAGAAGCCCTTGTCGATCGGGCTGTTGGGCAATGCGGCTGATCTTCTGCCTGAGATGGTCAAGCGCGGCGTCCGTCCCGATCTGGTGACCGATCAGACCAGCGCCCACGACCCGGTCAACGGCTACCTGCCCTCCGGCTGGACCGTCGCCGAGTGGGAAGAAAAGCGCGTCACCGCCCCAGCTGAAGTCGAGACCGCCGCGCGGAAATCCATGGCCGTCCACGTCAAGGCCATGCTGGACTTCCACGCCATGGGCGTCCCCACGACCGACTACGGCAACAACATCCGTCAGGTCGCCTTCGATGAGGGCGTGAAGAACGCCTTCGACTTCCCCGGCTTCGTGCCCGCCTATATCCGTCCGCTGTTCTGTCGCGGCATCGGCCCGTTCCGCTGGGCCGCCCTGTCGGGCGATCCCGAGGACATCCGCAAGACGGATGAGGCGATGAAGAAGCTCTTCCCCGACAACGCCGGCCTGCACCGCTGGCTGGACATGGCGGGCGAGCGCATCGCCTTCCAGGGCCTGCCGGCGCGCATCTGCTGGATCGGTCTGGGCGACCGTCACCGCGCGGGTCTGATGTTCAACGAGATGGTGGCCTCGGGCGAGCTGAGCGCCCCCGTCGTCATCGGCCGCGACCACTTGGACAGCGGCTCCGTCGCCAGCCCGAACCGCGAGACCGAAGCCATGATGGACGGCTCGGACGCCGTCAGCGACTGGCCGCTGCTGAACGCCCTTCTGAACACGGCGTCGGGCGCGTCGTGGGTGTCGCTGCATCACGGCGGCGGGGTCGGCATGGGCTATAGCCAGCATTCGGGCGTCGTCATCGTCGCCGACGGCACGCCGGAAGCCGCCAAGCGCCTGGAACGTGTCCTGTGGAACGACCCGGCCACCGGCGTCATGCGCCACGCCGACGCCGGATATGAGATCGCCAAGGACGCCGCGCGCGAACATGGCCTGAACCTGCCCTCGCTGGACCTGTAAGCCTATGACCACCACCATTGAAATCGGCGCCGCGCCGCTCACCCTCGCTCAGCTTCGCTCGGTCCTGAACGGCCCGGTCACGGTCAGCCTGACCGACGCCGCCTGGGCCAATGTCGAAAAGGGCGCAGCGACCGTCGCCGCCATCCTGGACGAGGGCCGCACGGTCTATGGCATCAACACCGGCTTCGGCCTGCTGGCCAACACCAGCATCGCAGCGGAAGACCTTGAAACCCTTCAGAAGAACCTGGTGCTCAGCCACGCCTGCGGCGTCGGGGAGCCGCTGAGCGAGGATACGACCCGCCTGTTGATGGTACTGAAGATCGCTAGCCTGTCGAAGGGCGCCTCGGGCGTGCGTCGCCATACGCTCGAGACCCTGATCGGTATGGTCAATGCGGGCGTATTGCCGCTGATCCCGTCCAAGGGTTCGGTCGGCGCCTCGGGCGATCTGGCCCCGCTGGCCCATATGTCGTGCGTCCTGATCGGCGTCAGCGAGGCCCGCTATCAGGGTCAGGTGCTGGACGCCGTTTCGGCTCTGGCAAAGGCCGGACTGAAGCCCGTCGTTCTGGGCCCCAAGGAAGGTCTGGCCCTGCTGAACGGCACCCAGTGCTCGACCGCTTTGGCCCTGAACGGTCTGTTCGCAGCCGAGGACGTGTTCGCCGCCGCCATCGCCGCGGGCGGCCTGTCCGTCGATGCGCTGCTGGGCTCGGACGCGCCGTTCGACCACCGCATCCACGCCCTGCGCGGCCAGCCCGGTCAGATCGACGTGGCCCGTCGTCTGCGAGAACTGCTGACCGGCAGCGCCATCCGCGACAGCCACCGCCACGACTGCGCCAAGGTGCAGGACCCCTACTCCCTGCGCTGCCAGCCGCAGGTGATGGGCGCGACCCTGGACGTCCTGCGCAACGCCGCCGCCATGCTGGAGCGCGAGGCCAACGCCGTGACCGACAATCCGCTGGTCTTCATCGAGGACGGCGACGTCATCTCGGGCGGCAACTTCCACGCAGAACCTGTTGCTTACGCAGCCGATCAGATCGCCATGGTGCTGTGCGAGATCGGCAATATCAGCGAACGCCGTACCTCCATCCTGGTCGACCCCAAGATGACCGACCTGCCCGCCTTCCTGGTCAAGGACAGCGGCGTGAACTCGGGCTTCATGATCGCCCAGGTGACGGCGGCTGCCCTGGTGGCCGAGAACCGCATGGTCGCCCACCCCTGCGTCATCGACACCGTGCCGACCAGCGCCAATCAGGAAGACCACGTGTCGATGGCCACGCACGGCGCGCGCCGCCTGCTGGATATGGCCGCCAACACCGCGACCGTGGTCGGCATCGAGCTGCTGGCTGCGGCGCAAGGGATCGAGTTCCGTCGCCCGCTGACCTCGTCGCCGGAACTGGAGCAGACCTACGCCATCGTGCGCGAGGCCTGCGGCGCCTATACCGAAGACCGGTACTTCGCGCCGGATATCGCCCGTGCGACCGAGGGGGTGCGTGCCGGCCGCTATCGCGCCTTCGCAGGCGATCTTCTGCCTTCGGCTTGAACCAGACGGCGGCTGAGCGCTTTCGTAACCAGCACGAACGCAGGATGCCGCCGATCATGACTAGAAGCGCCGTCATTCTAACCGCCGCCGCCCTGGCACTGACGAGCCTTGGCGCGGCGAGCTGGGCCGCTTGGAACTCGACCTCGGCCGCCCACGGGGAGCTAATCTCGGGCGCGTCGGTAGCCATCGCCGTCGTGCCGCCCGTCGAGCCGGACCTGCCGCCCGGCTCCATCATGACCGTAGGAGAGTTGCGCGATGGATATGAGCACGATCCAGAGCGGCTAGTCCCCATGACCGGCGACGCGGAACCCTATTTTGAGAGCGCGTGGCTGGAACTGATGCCGGAGCCCACGCTTCCGCCAGCTTCATACGGCGCACTGTCAGGCTCTGTGGATATGGCGTCTCGGCCGGCGCCGGAGCTGGCGCGCGACGATTACGGCTTCGGCTTCGATACGCCCCAGCCGGATTATGCGGCCGAACGCGCCGCGCGTCAGTCGGCGCTGCAGGAGCGGCCCCAGCCCCAGAACAGCCCGGCGGCCGAAGAGATGTTCTATTGAAAAAGGCCCCGGTCTCACCGGGGCCTTTGTGCATCACCGCATGGTGGTGACGGAGACGGTGTAGTCGCCTTCCTGCGCTGAGCTAAGGCTGTTGGCGCGGAAAGAATAGGAACCCGGGCGCAGGGTCTCGGTGATCATGGCGCTGGTCCCGCCGCCGCTGTCGTCGTCGGCGGCCAGGCTCTCTCCATCGCACTGCGGCCCTTCATGCAGCGACAGGTAGGCGTCGAACTGCGCTGAATCCATGCGAACAGACACATTGCCTCGGGTGCCGATGTTCAGGGCATAGCAGTCGTAGAAGGAACCGTCGTCGGCCTGACGGTCGCTGAACTCCAGACGGCCCTGACGGCTTTCACCGACCGAGATCGGCACGATCTGAGTGGTCGGACGCAGGCGCTGGCCTTCCGAAACGGTGAGGCGGAACGACCCGGTCTCGCCTTCGCTCAGGGTGTTGGCGCGGATGATCCAGTTTCCGCCGTTCGAGATGAAGCGCAGTTGCGAATCTGTGCCCATGTCCGGTCCGTCGTCATTCGTCACCGAGGTCTCGTCGCAGTCGGTCCCCGCGCCGGCCATCAGGTAGGTGTCGAAATCAGACGAGCGCATGGTCACCGTATAGGCCTGACCGGCTTCGGTCTGGATCACGTAGCAACGGTAGTGCGAACCGTCGTCCATCCGCGCGTCCTTGGCGCTGAAGTTTCCGTTCACGGTCTGCCCCGGCCGAATGGAGCTCTGGGCAGCCGCAGCACCGGCCAGAATCAGCGAGGACGCCAGAACCGTCGTCATCAACACAGCGCGCATGGGAATCTCCTTGGGTGCGACGCGAATCTTCGAGGCGGAAATGCCCCGCTCAGGCGACAGGAAGCAACGGAACTCGTTTCAACGCGGCTAAATTTGCAGCGTTTACGCAGAAACACACTGTGCGCAGCTGTCGAATGACCAGCTGGAACTGTTCAATGACAGCCTCGGTCGAGACGGTGGCCGCCTGGATCACGCCTGAGGCCATGCCCACCATGTCGGCGCCCAGCCGGATCGCCTTGGCCGCATCGACCCCGTCGCGCACCCCGCCCGACCCGATCAGCAGGGCGTCAGGCAGGGCGTTGCGCGCCTCGGCCAGCGCGCGCGCCGTCGGTATGCCCCAGTCAGCGAAGGCCGAAGCGTGAGCCTTATCCGCGGGATCGGTCGCCCGTTCGCCTTCGATCAGGCCCCAGTTGGCGCCTCCCGCCCCGGCGACATCCACCCCCGCGGCGCCCATGGCGATCAGCCGCTGGGCCGTGACGGCCGAGATTCCCGCCCCTGTCTCCTTGACGATCACCGGCGCGTCCAGATCGCGGATCAGGGCCTGAAGCGCTGCGCCTACGCCCCACCAGTCGCGGTCTCCCTCCGGCTGGCAGGCCTCCTGAAGGGGGTTCAGGTGAACGACCAGGGCGTCGGCGCCGATCATGTCCAGCGCCCGGCGCGCCTCGTCCCGACCGAAGCCGCGCGTTAACTGGGCCGCGCCGATATTGGCCAGGATCGGCGTGTCCGGCGCTTTCAGCCTGAGCGCGAAGTCCAGCCCGCCCGCCGCGCCGCCTTCCAGCGCCGCCCGTTGAGAGCCGACGGCCAGGGCGATGCCCAGATGCTGGGCCGCTTCGGCCAGGCGGGCATTGATCGCCTCGGCCCTGGCAGGCCCGCCGGTCATGGCGCTGATCAGCAGAGGCGCCTTCAGCCGCCGCCCCAGAAAGTCGACGCCCAGGTCGATCCGGGCATGGTCCACATCCGGCAGGGCCTCGTGCACGAAACGCCAGTCGTCGAACCCCGCCGACACAGCATGACGCCCGCCGCCTGCCAGCACCACGTCCAGATGCTGATCCTTTCGGCCCAGGATCAGGGCCGAGGCGGCGGTGTCGCTGGGGTCGCTCAGGGCTGCCGCTCCGTGATCAGCACATAGTCGCCGGTCGAGTTGGCGCTGAAGCTGCGGGCGCGCAGCACATAGGTCCCGTCGCGCGGCGCGGTCCAGCTCAGGCGGGCATGGGTGTCGGACAGGCTGTCGTCATCCGTGTCCAGTTGGAAGTAGTCGCCATCTTTCTCTTCACCGACCTCGACCACCGCGTCGAAGCTGCTGGCGATAAGCGTAAAGCGCAGCTTTTCGTCGGCCTTGGCCTTGAAATGATAGGCGTCGAAATAAACGCCTTCTTCGGTGATGCTGGCCCGTTCCGTCAGCCTCCCGCGGACGGTCGAGCCAATCAGCAGACTGCCCGGCGCAGGCTCGCCGCCCAGGTCCGTGAGCTCCAGCGAGTAGAGCCCCTTGGCGTCGCGCGACCACGAGCGCGCGCGCAGCACATAGTCGCCAGTCTCCGGCAGGGTGAAGATCAGGCGCGCGTCCGTTCCCTGGCCAAGGCCGTCGTCGTCGCTGGCGAGCTCGTTGAAGTCTTGATCGTCCTGGCCCAGTTGCAGGTAGGCGTCGAAGTCGCCCGACCGCATGACAGCCTGAATGCGCTGGCCTTCGGTCCCGCTGAAAACGAAGGCGTCATACAGGCGGCCGTCGTCGTCGGTGGCGTCGCTGCTCGTCAGTTCGCCCTCTACCGTCTGGCCAAAGGCGATGGCGGAGGGCGGCGGCGGCGGCGCGATCTCCTCTATCTTGAGCGTGTAGGGCCCCTCGCCGCTGGAGAAGGCGCGCGCTTCGATAAGATAGTCTCCGTCCTCGGCCAGGGTGTGCGTCAGGCGCGAGTTCAAGTCCCCCGCGCCGTCGTCGTCGCTGGCCAGACTGTTATGGTTGGCGTCGAAGAGCTCAAGGAAGGTGTCGAACCCGTCCGCCGTCAGGGTCGCGGCGATTCGTTGCCCGGCCCGGCCGCTGAAGCGATACAGATCCGCCGGAGCGCCGGAATCGCTTGTGGCGGTGTCGGCCGTCAGCCGGCCGCGCGTTTCATCGCCGATCGCCGTCGGCGTGGCGGGCGGCGCGGGCGGCCCCTGCTCAAGCGCCAGGCGGTACGTCCCCTGCGCCGAGCCGTCATAAGAGGTGGCGCGGACCAGATACTCTCCGTCCTGAGGCGCCGTGAACACCAGTCGCGCATTCAGGCTGGAGCCGCCATCGTCGTTTTCGGCCATTTGCACGAAGGCGCCGTTCACGATGCGGCCGACGCGCAGCAAGGCGTCGAAGTCATCTGATTCCAGGTCGATCTTCACCCGCTCGCCCGCAGAGGCGCGGAATGCGTAGGCGTCATAGCGATTGCCGTCGTCATCCTCGGCGCTGTTGGCTCCCAGGCGACCCGAGGCGTTACGGCCGATGGCGACACGGCTGGGCCGCGGCAGGCGCGGCGCGGCGCGTTCCTTCAGCGTCAGCCGATAATCGCCAGTCTCCATCCCTGAGAAGGGGCGAGCCCGCACGATATAGGCGCCGGCTTCGGGTGCGGTGAACAGAAGGCGGGGGTTCAGGTCTCCTGCGCCGTCGTCGTCGCTGGCCAGCGACTGCCTCAGGGCGCCATCGGCGTAGACTTCCAGATAGGCGTCGAAATCGTCCGAGGTCATCTCGGCTTCCAGCCGCTGCCCGGCGCGCAGGTTCAGTCGATAGTCGTCATAGCGATAGGCTTCGGCTCCGCGCGTGCTGGCGTCCCCGTCTTCCAGTCGCCCCCGAATGTCGTCTCCCAGCCGGACGTCAGACGCAGTTTGGGCCCAGGCTGCACCGGCAGCCAGAAGAGAGACAGCACTGGCCGCGGCGAACAGGGAATAACGCATAAAAACCTCTTTGCTGGCGTCATCATAGACGCCGAACCGCAGCGCCTGTAAATCGCGGCCACGCTTTCCAGTTCCCGGCAGATGGAGCCAAATATGGCTGTCGAACCCGCCCGCGCCTCGTTGATCGACGGCAAGGCCTTCTCACAGACCTTGGTGGAGCGCGTCGCCGCGGCCGCCGCTCGGCTGGAATCGGCCCACGGCGTCAAACCCGGACTGGCCGTTGTCATCGTCGGCGAAGACCCCGCCAGTCAGCTCTACGTCCGCAACAAGGGGGAGACGACGCTGAAAGCCGGGATGCGGTCCGACACCCACCGCCTGCCGGTCGAAACGACCCAGGACGAACTGCTGGCCCTGATCGCGTCGCTGAACGCCGATGCGGGCATCCACGGCATCCTGGTGCAACTGCCGCTGCCCAAACACATTGACTCATCCGCCGTGCTCGACGCCATCTCGCCGGACAAGGACGTGGACGGCTTCCACGTCGTCAACGCCGGGCGCCTGGCCGTCGGCCTGCCCGGCATGATCCCCTGCACCCCGCTGGGCAGCCTGATGCTGCTGAAGGATCAACTCGGCGACCTGTCGGGCCTGAACGCCGTCATCGTCGGTCGCTCCAACATCGTCGGCAAGCCGATGGCGCAACTGCTGCTGGGCGAGAGCTGCACCGTCACCATCGCCCACTCGCGCACGCGCGACCTGCCCGCCCTGTGCCGCACCGCCGACATTCTGGTCGCCGCCGTCGGCCGCCCCGAGATGATCAAGGGCGACTGGATCAAGCCGGGCGCCGCCGTCATCGACGTCGGCATCAACCGCGTCCCCTCGCGCGACCCGGCCAAGGCCGCCGAGGGCAAGACCCGCGTGGTCGGCGACGTGGACTTTAACGAGGCTGTCCAAGTCGCAGGGCGCATCACCCCCGTCCCCGGCGGGGTCGGCCCCATGACCATCGCCTGCCTGCTGGCCAACACCTACACCGCCGCCTGTCGCGCGGCGGGCGTGGAGCCGGAAGACCTGAACGGCTGAGATCTGCGTCAAAAATCCAGCCTTGAAGCGGAGCCTTTCGGCCCCGATAGTCTTTAGCGGTCAGCGGTCATGAGGACCGCCCGCAGGAGCTTCTTCATGGCTGGATTTTCGCCTCGCATCGCCGCCGTCGCCGCTGTCGTCGTCCTGGCCCCCGCCGTGGGCGCCTGCGGCTACAACACCATTCCGACCAAGCAGGAGCGCGCGGAGGCCGCCTGGGCCGACGTTCAGAGCCAGTATCAGCGTCGCGCCGACCTGGTGCCGAACTTGGTCGCCACCGTGCAGGGCGCGGCCATTCAGGAACGCACCACCCTGACCCAGGTGATCGAGGCGCGCGCCAAGGCCACCAGCGTCAACATCGACGCCTCCAACCTCGATAACGCCGCCGCCTTCCAGCAGTACCAACAGGCTCAGGGCGAGCTTTCCAGCGCCCTGTCTCGGCTGCTGGTGACGGTCGAGGCCTATCCGCAGCTTCAGGCCAATCAAAATTTCCTGACCCTGCAATCCCAGTTGGAAGGCACCGAGAACCGCATCTCCGTCGCCCGCCGCGACTACAATGAGGCGGTGCGCGACTACAACACCACCTTGCGGACCTTCCCGAACGTGATCTGGGCCAAGACCCTGCACGGCGGCTCCAAGCCGATGCAGCTGTTCACCGCTACGTCCGAGGCCCAGTCCGCACCCACCGTGAACTTCGACCTCGGCGCTCAACCCGGCGGCGGCGCGCCTGCGACCACGCCCGGATCGACGCCGCCCGCCCCCGCCCCGGCGGCGCAGTAAGCCTGGAGATGACTTCTTCCGTCCTCGCCCGATGGGCCGACGTCGCGCGCGGCCTGCTCGCTGCGGTGATGCTGGTCCTCGTCGTGTGGCTGGCGGCCCTGCCCGGCGCCAGTCTGGCCGCCGAAATCAAGTTCCCGACGTTGACTGGGCGGGTAGTTGACGACGCCCAGCTGCTGACGCCCCAGCAGGAACAGGCCCTGACAGGAAAACTGGAGGCGCTGGAACAGCAGACCGGCGACCAACTGGTCGTCGTCACCCTGCCCTCGCTGCAGGATCAGGAGATCGAGGACTTCGGCTATCAGCTGGGCCGTCACTGGGGCATCGGTCAGAAGGAGAACGACGGCGGCGCTCTGCTGATCGTCGCGCCGAACGAGCGCAAGGTGCGGATCGAGGTCGGCTATGGATTGGAGGGCGTGCTGACCGACGCCTATTCCTCGCTCATCATCCGAAACGACATCCTGCCCCCCTTCCGTGAGGGCGATTATGCAACGGGCATCATCGCCGGGACCGACGCGATCATTACTCAGCTGACCGCCGACCCGGCCGAGGCTCAGGCGCGAGCGGAAGAGGCAAAGAGCGCGGCGACGGCGACCGCCAAGCCCGTTATTCCCGCCGTCGTCATCTTGATGGTGTTCGCTTTCATCTTCTTCAGCATGATCGGCGCCGCGGCTGGCGGCCGCAAACGGCGCGGCGGGCGCGGCGACGGCCTGACGCCCATTCTCATCTGGGCCGCCAGCGAGGCGCTGAAAGACCGCGATCGCGGCGGACGCGGCGGCTGGGGCGGCGGAGGCGGATTTGGCGGCGGTGGGTTCGGTGGAGGCGGCGGCGGCTTCGGCGGCGGCGGCGCCTCGGGGGGATGGTGATGCAGTTCACGACAGACGACCACGCGCGGGTGAGCCAGGCCATCGCCGAGGCCGAAGCGCGCACCTCTGGCGAGATCTTCTGCGTCGTGGCGCGGCAGGTGTCGTCCTATCGAGACATCAGCCTGGGCTGGGCGGCGGCGGCGGCGCTGCTTCTGCCGCTGGGGCTGATCCCGCTTGGTTTCAACGGCGACTGGCTGTCATTCGGCGGAGGCTGGGAGATCGCCCATGCGCCTGCCGCCTCGGTAGAGATCGGGCGCGCTCTGGCGGCGTATGGATTGGTTCAAGCCGGAGTGTTCCTGGCCGTTTTCCTCCTGTCGCTGATCCCTGTGGTGCGCAGGCTGCTGACGCCAGCCGCCCTGCGCCGCACGCGCGTTCGCCGCGCCGCCATGCAGCAGTTCCTGGCCCACGGCCTGCATGTCACCGAGGCGCGCACCGGCGTCCTGATCTTCGCCGCCCTGGCCGATCATCAGGTTGAGGTGGTAGCTGACGAGGGCATTCATTCGTGCGTCAGTCCCGAGGTCTGGGCCGACGCCGTCGCCGCCCTGACCAGCGCGCTGCGGCACGATCGCCCCGTCGAAGGTTTCGAGCAGGCTATCAGCCTGTGTGGCGGCGTGCTGGCGGAACGCTTTCCGCCCAAGCCCGCTGATCAGAACGAGATCCCCGACCGACTGGTTGTCATCTAGTCAGGTTACAGGACCTCGCGGCCGCCGCATTCAGGCGCGACAGTCGCTGCGTTTGCGGGCAAGGAATCCATGCCGAGACTTCTGACCTACAACGTCCATCGCTGCGTCGGCGTCGATCGCAAGCTGGACGTGAACCGCATCGCGGACGTCATCGCGGAGCATGAGCCCGACGTGGTCTGCCTGCAGGAGTTGGACGTCGGCCGCGCCCGCACGGGCTGGGTCGATCAGGCTGACGCCATCGCCCAGCGTCTGGCCATGAGCGTGCAATTCCACCCAGCCATGAAGGTAGAGGCCGAGCTTTATGGCGACGCTATCCTGACCCATAGGCCCGAGCGTCTGGTGCGCGCCGCCGCCCTGCCCACCCTACGCGGCATCAAGGGGCTGGAGCCGCGCGGCGCCCTCTGGTCTGCAGTCGATTTCGACGGGGTGATCGTCAACATCCTGAACACCCACCTGGGGCTCGTTCCCCGGGAGCAGAGACTTCAAACCGCCGCCCTGATCGGCCGCGACTGGTTGGGCGATCCGATGTGTCAGGGGCCGACTATCCTGACCGGCGACTTCAACGCCACCTCCATCACCCGTCCCTATCAAGCCTTGGCGCGCCGACTGGACGACGCTCAGCGACGCCTGGGGCTGAGGCCTTCGATCAAAACCTTCCCGTCCAGCTTTCCGGCCATTCGCATCGACCACTGCTTCGTCAGCCGAGAGATTCGAGTGACAGGCGCCAGCACCCCGACCTCGCCTCTGGCGCGAGCGGCGTCAGACCACCTGCCTCTGGTCATCGACTTCGAGATCGAGCCTCAGCCCGGCGCCTGACCGCCTTCGGACTGCGGGCGCGTGCGATGCGAGCGGTTGAGCCGCTTCCACGGCCGCCAGGCATCGGTGGACGATACCGGATCGCCGAACTGCCACTCGGCGAACATCCTCTCGATGCGCGTCGGCTCTGCGGCGCCCAGCGGCTTCATCCGCTCCTGGCCAAAGGTCTGGATCGCTTGGCCGACCGATCCCAATAGGGTTTCCGCCTCTGCAAAGGCCTCGCCGGACACGCCGATGAAGTGGCCCAGGGAATGCCGACGGAAACGACGGATCTCATCGCGCTCTTGTTCCGTCCCGGCTTCGACAGCGACGTCGCATTCCGTGTCCAGGCCCATTGAGCGGTTGTTCAGATTGCTGGAGCCGATCCGCAGCAGCTTGTCGTCGATGATGGTCATCTTGGCGTGGACGATGATCCGCTCGCCCTCGTCGGTCACCGGATAGAAGGCGGTGAACCGATCGTGGCGGTCCGCTTGCTCCAGGCGATACAGCACCTCGGCCCGCGCCGTATCCATCGTCATGCCGTCGAACCAGCTGGGGCTGCGCCCGGTCGAGACCAGCACCACCTCAGGGCCGTCCGGCTCGGCCAGACGTTCGGCCAGAGCCGCCGCCAGCAGGGGCGAGGTGAAATACTGGTTCTCCATATAGATCAGCGAACGCGCCTGCCGGATGGCCTCCAGATGCAGGGCCTCGTTCTCGCGCACCTCAGGTCGGCCTCGCACCTGCGGTTCCGTGCGGGATATGGCGACCGGAACATCATGCAGCGTCGGCTCCACCCCTTCGGGCCAGGCGTCGCCCTCTCTCGGGTGGGAAACCTCGAGCACCTCCCCTGTCGCGCGCCGCCAGCGTTCGCGCGCCAGATCGCCGAGGTTCTGGGCCGCCGGTCCATCCAGCACGCACATCACCTCATGTCTTGGGGCCGGGATAACCCCCGTCGGCTCGCACCGGCGCGGATCGCCAGAAAAATGCTCTTCGGTGTCCCACCGATCGGTCGAGATGTCGCCGCCCCCGCAGAAGGCAATCTGATTGTCGATCACCACCACCTTCTGATGGTGACAGGCGCCCAGGATGCCGGGACCGTCCAGCCGAAACTCCACGATCCGACGCCGGAACCACCTCTGGGCCTTGTGCGGATAGAAACCCTGAGACGCTGCGATCAACAGGGGCGAGCGCCAGATCAGCAACCGCACGTCCAGGTCCGGTTTCTGCCGCACCAGGGCCTTTAACTGATGACCGATCTCGGCCCGGCGGTCGGTCAATGGCCCTTCCGGATCGAGCCGCGTGCGGGGATCGAACTGCCAGCCCAGAATCAGGATCGACCTTTTCGCCTTGTGCAGCGCTGCCGACAGGGCCTCGAAGTAAGCCTTGTTCTCCATCAGCGGCGCAAAGCGATGAGCGGTCGCAGACCGCCAGACGCCCGGGCCGGGCTCGATCAAACTGCCTTCGTAAGAATGATCTGGGCCCATAATCCTCCGATGGCCGATTCGCGTGACAACTCGGTGCGCGGCCTCTACAGCAGAGGTCGACCGGCCGCAGATCGTTCCATTTTCGCATCAAGCCGGTCAATGGCGACGCTTCTTTACTTCGCCTCATTGTCGCCAGACCCGTGATCTGGCATTATGGCCGCCATGCAAGCTCTGATCGAAATGGTGATCGGCCTCATCGCACTGCTCGCCGCAGTTGCGCTGTCGCAGTTCGGCGTCGATCTCAGCCCGACAAAAAAGTCGGATGGCGAGATCCACCGGGTCGAAAAGAAGTGCGGTGACGCTCCGTCCACGCACATTCAGGTCAAAGCCCCGGCCTCCTGCTGATCCACAGCTTAGGCTCGGTGAAGCCGCCGCTTCGGGCCGGATAATACGCCCTCCAGCCTTTTCGCTTCTCGTTACAGTCGTTAGGGTCGCTCCGCACACGACCTCGCCCGCGTCTCCAGGCGACCAGTAATCGAGATCGACGCCCATGAAATCCCGCCCTCGGCCGCCGCTCAACCTGACCGACCCCGAGCCCGCCCTCGACGACGAGGCTTCAGCAGTCGCGCCCGACTCGCCGGCCGATGCGGTCACGCCCGAGGCGACGCCTGAGCATCCGGCGGCCCCTCAACGCCCGATGTCCGAGCGTCAGCGTCGCCGCCTGGCCGAACAGCAGGCGATCGCCGAACAGCGCGCCGCTGAGGCGGAAAAAGCGGCGCGGACCCTGGCCATCCTCGGCGAGTCCGCCGACGCGCCGCCCGCCACCGTCGAATCGACGCCCCTGACCGTCCCGGCGGCCCCTCGCAGCAAGCCGGCCAAAACCGGCGGCAACCACGCCTATCTGATCGCCGGCCTGGCGTCGGCGCTGTGGGTCGGCGGACTGGCGTCCTGGTTCGCCTACGAACTCGGTTCAGGCATGATGGAGTTGGATCCGCTGCGTCTGGCCGTCTACGCGCTGATCCTGTTGGCGCCCGTCGGCCTGGCGATCCTGCTGGCCCATGCTGTGCGTCAGGGCGCCGGTCTGGCGCAGGAGACCCAGCGCGCCCGCGAGATGGCGAACGCCCTGGTCGCCCCCACGGCCCTGGCCGCCAACGAAGCGGGCCAGGTCCTGACCGGTCTGCGCGGCGATATCGATCTGGCCGCCCAGGCGGCCGAACGCGCGCGCAACGACATGGCCCTGTTGCGTGAGGCCCTGGCCAAGGAAACCGCCCTGCTGAACGAGGCGGCCGAACGCGCTGGCGGCACGGCCCGCCAACTGACCGAAAAGATGTCGGGCGAGCGGGAGCAGATGCACAACCTCAGCGGCCGCCTGGAAACCCAGGCTTCCAGCGTGGTTGAAACGGTCGAACGTCAATCGCGCATGGTGGCCGACGCTTCTGATTTGGCCCAGACGCAGTTGCGCGAAGCCGAAGCCGCCCTGGCCGCCCGCGCCGCCGACCTGGCCGCCGCCGCCAATGAGGCTCAGGACGCCGCTCGCGCCGCCGCCGACGATCTGGCCCGCCAGACCCTTCGCCT
Source organism: Brevundimonas guildfordensis (assembly GCF_014836405.1). Taxonomy (GTDB): domain Bacteria; phylum Pseudomonadota; class Alphaproteobacteria; order Caulobacterales; family Caulobacteraceae; genus Brevundimonas; species Brevundimonas guildfordensis. The sequence goes on from NZ_JACSQU010000001.1 coordinate 822,382, forward strand.
CGAAACCGCCGGTACGGGCGTCGCCGAACAGATTCAGTCGGTCGAGGAAGGCCTGGGACAGCAGCGCGCCGCCCTGGTCACCGCAGCCTATGCCCTGCGCACCGATCAGGAAGACTTCTCGGCCCAGGTGGAGAGCCAGCGCGCGCAGCTTCTGGATCACCTCTCCCAGAGCCGCACCGCCGCCGATGACCTGAACCTGAAGGGTGAAGAGGCGGCCAACGCCATCAAGGCCCAGGTCGAGGCCGTGGTCGATCAGTTCCAGGCCCTGGTGCAGATGTCCCAGCGCGAGGCCGACGGCTTCGACCACGCCACCAAGCTGGCGCTGGACCGGTTCGAGGCCCTGTCCGCCGAATCCCGCGACCTGCTGGTCGAGGAAACGCGTCGCTCGCTTGCAGCCCTTCAGGCCACGGCCGACGCCCAGCGTCAGGCCGCAGACCAGGCCATTGAGCAGGCGCAGATCCGCGCCGACCGTCTGGGCGAATCTCTGTTCGACGCCGCCCAGCAAGCCGACGCCGCCGCCGAGGCCCGCATCGAGGGCGCCCGCCGCATCATCGGCCAGACCGCCGAAATGGTGGACCAGACGGGCGAGCGCTTGATCGACAGCCTTCACGCCACCCTGACCCGCGTCACCGAGGCCTTGACCCAGGTCGAACAGGCTGTGTCCGAGATGGACGAGCGCGCCAGCCGCCTGCCGCAGGAAGCCCAGAACCGCGTGGACTCGGTTCGGGCCGCCGTCGAAAACGGCCTGACCGCTCTGAGCGCCGCTTCGCGCAAAGCGGCCGAGGACACGGAGGCGTTGGAAAGCGGCTTCCAGGAGCGCGTCCGCCGCAACTACGACATGCTGACCGAAGCCGTGCGCTTGATGGGCGCCGTGTCCGGCGAAGGCGGCCGTCGCCGTCCCTTGAGTCAGCCCGCCGCGCCCGAGCGTCGCGTTGAACGGCCGCAGGACGGCCTGCGCGGACGACTGCGCCCCCAGAACGCGCCGGAAGGAGACATCGAAGCCATCCCTGCCGCGCCGCAGGCCCCAGCGGCCCAGCCGCAGCGGGATACGATGCCGCCTGCTCCGCCCCACCGAGAGGCGCCCGCCGCCGATCTGGACTGGAGCGACCTGACCGCGTCCAACGACCCGGCGCCGGCCGCCGCCAGCCCGGCGGCGCCGATCGGCTCGCCCGATGAAATCGACGCCCTGGCTTCGCGCATCACCGACGCCATCCGGCGCATGGGCGTGGACCCCAACGCCCTGTTGCCGCGCCCCCGCATCGAGGAGACCGCCCAGGCGTTCGCCGCCCGCGATCCGTCGCGCGCCCGGCAGATCGTCCGCCGGGTGGCGCCCGCCGCCGTCCGCAGCGTCTCGCGCCGCGTCTTGAGCGATGACGCCCTGCGCGCCGACGCCGAGGCCTACGTCCGCGCCTTCGCCCACGGCCTGAGACTTCAGGCCGAGCGGGGCGACGCCCATGACATTCAGGCCCGTCTCGCCACGGATGAAGGCCGCGCCTTCATGTTGCTGGACGCCGCCGTCGGCGACCTGGGCTGAGAAATCGGCTCAGGCTTGACCTCACGACCTGTTTACCGGCACGCTTGCTCGACCTAGCGCCGCCATCCCGACGTACAGGAGCCACGCCCCTTGGTGGACACGGATTCCCGCGCCCGTCCTGATCGACGCCCCGCCCTCGCCATCTGCGTGTGGAATCCGGATTACCCGACCTGGGATCTGGTCGAGGACCTGTCCGGCGAACCCTGGAGCCCGCCGGGCGCCCGCACCCAGCCGATTACGGGCGACAGGGACGCGCAAGCTCTGGCCGACCGCCTGATCGCCGCGCTGAACGATCAGGACTGCGCCGCCCTGCTGCTGATCGGGCGCACCAGCCACCCCGGACATTTCCGTCTTCAGATGCGGGCCGAGAACCGGCGTCTGGAGGGATCCGGCCGGCTGGACGAGACCGGTCCCGGCGTGATGCGCGTCACCGCTCCCGTCGCCGAAATGCTGCGCGACCTAACGGCTGCGGGCCTGCCGGTGATTGCGGCCTCTGATGCGGAAGATGACGCGGGCAGCTACATTCTGTACCGGGCGCTCGCCGACCTGCCGGACAGCTTGAACTCGCCCTCCATCGGCCTGCTGCGCGCGCCCGATGGCGCGACCGAAGAGGCCATGCGCACAGCCATCAAGGCCGCCGCCTCGGCGATGGCGCGCCACTTGACGCCCCTGCCCCGCTCAAGCGCGGCCTGACGCGCTCAACCGTCGCGCCAACAGCACGCCCGTCACCCCGCCGACCAACGCCAGCCCAGCCATGGCCAGATAGGCGAAAGAACCAAAGGCGTCGTACAGCGGCCCGCTGGCCAAGGTCGCCAGACCGATCAGCACCCCAGCCGACAGTGCTGAACCGAGCGTCTGCGCCGCTGTGTGGCTATCCGGCGGACACAGGCGCTCGACGATCTGCACGCCCGCCAGATAGGTCGCCGCAAAGGTCAGGGCGTGCAGAGTCTGGAGCGGCCACAGCAGCCATAGCGGGGGCGCAAAGGCCATGACAGACCAGCGCAGCACCGCCGCTCCCGCGCCCAACGCCAGAATGAACCAGGGGCCAATCCCCCTTTTGCGCCGCCAGGGCTCGACCACCCACATGAAGCCGATCTCGACCAGGACGGAAAAGGCCCACAGCAGGCCCGTCATGCTCTCGGCCACGCCTTGCGCCCGCCACAGGATGGCGGAGAAGCCGTAGTAGAAGGCATGCGCCGCCTGGACCGCTCCGACGGCGAAAATGGCGGTCATGAAGACTTGGTCCGCCGCCAGACGCCCGAGCCCTCGGAACCGATCGAAGCCCGACTGCGGCCCGTCCTCGCCCACCCGCTCTTCCGGCAGGATGCGCCAAGCCGTTACAGCGATCAGCAGCGACGCCGTCACCGCCCAGATGATCACGACGTCCGCCGAGGTCCTGGTCAGCAGCCAGCCCATCGCGACGTTGGCGACCACAAAGGCGGCCGAGCCGCACCCGCGCGGCAGGGAGAATGGAAAGCCTTCTCGTCCCGCGACCTTCAGCGTCAGCACGTCGCTGAGCGGGATCAGCGCCGCCGCAGCCGTTGCCCCGATCAGCCAGAAGACGGCCCAGGGGACGACGCCCTGCACCAGTCCAGCGCCGCCGTAACCGACCGCCATCGCCAGGCCCAGCAGGGCGATCGGGGTGCGCCGGTGCCTAAAGCCGTCGGCCCAGACGGCGATCAACGGCCCCGTCAGCGCGCGCGCCAGCATGGGAATGGCCAGCAGGACGCCGATCTGCGCTCCGCTCAGTCCCTGGCTACGGAACCACAGCCCGGCGAACGGCAGCGTCACGCCGCTGGCGCCGAACAGAAGGATGTATTGCAAGGCCATGCGCGGGGCGGACGTCATGGCGCGCCATAGCAGACTTCCCCCGATTTGTGGTCTAGACATAAGTGATGAGTCCCGACCGCAACCTCTTTGTCTTCGCTGGGTTCAACGGCGCCATGGCTGTGGCGCTGGGCGCCTTCGCAGCCCATGGCGCGGCGCCCGCTGTGAAAACCCTGCTGACCACGGGGGGCCAGTATCAGATGGTCCATGCGGTCCTGGCTGTGGCGCTGGCGTTATGGAGCGGCGGCGGACGCTTGGCGCGCATCGCCGGATGGCTGGCGAGCGCCGGCGGGCTGATCTTCTGCCTGGCCTTGGCGATGATCGGACTGCTCAGCCTTCCGGTCATGGGCGCCGTCGCCCCGATCGGCGGCGTCATGATGATCGCGGGCTGGTGCCTGGTGGTCGCCGCCGCCCTCAAGTCCGCACCCAACCACGCCTAATCTCCAGCAGAACAGGGTCCCAGCATGTTTTCCGTGAACGACACGTCCCGCCGTGACCTCTACCCCGAGATCGAGGCCTACGCCTCCGGCTGGATGTCGACCGACAGCGTCCACGAGATCTACTATGAGGAAAGCGGCAATCCGCACGGCGTGCCGGTCATTGTCCTGCACGGCGGTCCCGGCGGGGCGGTCAATCCCGGAATGCGTCGCTACTTCGACCCGGCCAAATACCGCATCGTCATGTTCGACCAGCGCGGCTGCGGCCTGTCGCGACCCAACGCCTCGCTGGAAAACAACACGACCTGGAACCTGGTCGCCGATATCGAGCGACTGCGCGAAAAGCTGGGCATCGACAAATGGGTCGTCTTCGGCGGATCGTGGGGTTCGACCCTGTCCATGACCTACGCCATCAAGCACCCGCAACGGTGCCTGGCGCTGGTCCTGCGCGGCATCTTCCTGCTGACGAAGAAGGAACTGCACTGGTTCTATCAGGACGGCGCCTCGATGATCTTCCCGGACGCCTGGGAACGGTTCCTGGCCCCGATCCCTGAAGCCGAGCGCGGCGACCTGATGGCCGCCTATTATAAGCGCCTGACCGGCGACGACGTGGCGGAGCGCAACCGCTGCGCCGTGGCCTGGGCCACCTGGGAGGGCGAGACTGTCAGCATCCAGGGCCCCTCGGGCAAGCCGGACAAGTTCGCCGATCCCGAGTTCGCAGTCGCCTTCGCCCGGATCGAGAACTGGTACTTCACCAATGGCGGCTTCATGGACAGCGAGAACTGGATTCTCGAGAACATCGGGACCATCCGCCACATCCCCTGCTGGATCGCGCAAGGGCGCTTCGATGTGGTGACGCCGATCTCGGGCGCCTGGTCCCTGCACCGCGCCTGGCCCGAGGCCAAGCTGGACATCGTCGTCGACGCCGGCCACGCCTCGTCCGAGCCCGGCATCATCGACAGTCTGATCCGCGCCACCGACTGGGCGGCGGCCCTTTAATCCCGCAGGCCGGCTGCGGCGCGCGACACGATCAGCCCGCCGGTTTCGGGCTGGTCTTCTGCACCATCTCGTTGAGTTGGAAGCCGATGCGGCGCGCCTCGCGCTCCTCCGGCTTCTTCACCGCGCTCAGCACCACATTGATCTGGCTATAGTGCTGGATCAGGCGCACCGGCTTGCCGTCGGCGTTGCGGCCGAAGAACATGATCAGGTCCGGCCCCCAGAAGCCGACGTCCACGATCTGCATCGTGCCGTCGCCCGGCAGGCCGACAACGCGCGCGCCGATCTCTTCGTCTTTGTCGAGATTGGCCTCGAATTCCTCGATCAGTTTGGACAGGCGGACGAAGGCCCATTCCGCCGGGTTGCTGCGCATCCGAACGCCCTCGGCGAGCGCCGCCGCCTCGTTGTTCGGGTCCGCCAGGACGGGCTGCGGACAGGGCGTATCGCCGCAATCCGAGAACATGGCGGGATCGGCCTCCGGTGTCTCGGCGGCGGCTGGGGTCTCGGGCGTCTTTTCAGTCATCCGCCCAGCCTAACGCGCCTGGGCGATCAGAACAGCCCCTGCCCCTTCGGCAGTTCGGCATAGCGGTGCACCCGCGTCGACAGAACCAGGCCGAAACCGATCATGACGGTCATCATAGACGAACCGCCATAGGACAGCATCGGCATGGGCACGCCGACGACCGGCGCCAGGCCCATCACCATCGCCCCGTTGATCAGCATGAACAGCGCCACGAAGGCCGTCATGCCCGCCGCGCTCAGACGACCGAAGTGGCTATGCGACAGCGCCGCGATCCGCAGCGAAATCAGGATCAGGGCCACATAGCAGGCAAGCACGGTGAAAGAGCCGATAAACCCGAATTCCTCTGATACGGTCGAGAAGATGAAGTCGGTATGGCGTTCGGGCAGGAACTCCAGTTGGCTTTGACTGCCCAGACCGTAGCCCTTGCCCATCAGCCCGCCCGACCCCAGCGCGATCTTGGACTGGATGATGTTGTAGCCCGTGCCCGACGGGTCGGCTTCCGGGTTCAGGAAGGTCAGGACCCGGTTGCGCTGATAGTCGTGCATGCCGAACATCACGAAGGGCGGGATCACAGCCACGGCGGCGGCCACGGCCGCGCCGATCACGCGCCAGCTCAAGCCCGCCATGAACATCATCATCGCCCCGGTCAGGCCGATGATCATGGCCGACCCCAGGTCAGGCTGTTTGGCCACCAGGATGAACGGAACGCCGATGATGCCGACCGGAAACAGCAGTTTCCACGACCAGCGCGCGTCCTGCGCCGAGTGGCCGTGGTACCAGCGGGCCAGGGCCAGCACGAGGCCGATCTTGACGAACTCTGCGGGCTGGATCCGGATGAAACCCAGATGCAGCCAGTTCTTGGCCCCGCCCGCCACATAGCCCAGGGGGGTGAACTCCACCAGCAGCACCATGAACAGCAGCACGCCGTAAACGGGATAGGCGGCGTGGAACCACCATTTCGGGTGGACCATGGCCAAGGCGATCATGCCGGCCAGCAGGACGCCGAACCGGATCAGATGCTTGGCCGCCCACGGCTGCCAGTGACCGCCCGCAATGGAATACAGCATGGCCGTGCCGATCCCGGCCAGGATGCACAGCAGGCCGATGATGCGCCAGTCGAGCTCGGCGAACTTGGTGGACAGGCGATCGCGCTCGCCGGGACGGGTGAGGGCGGATGCGGTCATTGCGGAGCCTCGGGCGTTCCGGGGGCCTCGGCCGGTGTGATCAAGGGCGCCTCAGCGGCCGCAGCCGGCGTCGTGTCGGACGCCGCGTCTTCGAGAACCCCGGCTTCGTGCGCCCCCGGGTCCTCGGTTTCGGCGAACCCGGCCTGCTCGATGCGGCGGCGGATCTCCGGGTCCTTCAGCAGAGCGACCTTCATTACTTCGCGGGCGCGCGGGGCGCCGGCGGTCCCGCCGCCCATGCCGCCGTGCTGCACGATGACGGCGACGGCGTAGCGCGGGTCGTCGATCGGCGCATAGGCGATAAACAGGTTGTGGTCCTTCTCGGCCCAGGGCCGGCCTGCGCTCTTGCGCGAGCCCGAACCGTAGTTGCGCGCCTGGGCTGTGCCGGTCTTGCCTGCCATCCGCACGGCGCCGAGCCCAAGCTGACTGTTGCGGAAGCCCGTGCCCCCAACGTCGGTCACTCGGTTCATGCCGTCACGCAGCACCGCCAGCAGCTCCGGCGGATAAGGCAGCTCGCGCAGGTCCCCTGAGGGCGGTTGCTCCACGCCGCCCACCGACTTGATGAGACGGGGCATCACCGCCTGACGGCCGTTGGCCAGCCGCGACGTGTAGACGGCGAGCTGCAGGGCGTTCACCGTCAGAGCCCCTTGGCCGATCGCATAGCTGGGCGTTTCGCCAGGATACCAGTTCGCGTCGCCCCGAACCGGGTTGCGCCGTCGCCACTCGCGGTCCGGCACCAGGCCGGGCTTCTGGCCGCCGATGCCGATGTCGAACGTCTGGCCGAAGCCCATGTTGCGGGCCACGTCGGCGATGGCGTCGGGGCCGATCTCGGTCGCCACCGTCATGAAGTAGACGTTGCAAGAGTTCTTGATCGCGTCGCGCATGTCCTGCGGACCGTGCGTCGCGTGGCAGGCGAACCGGCGCCCCAGATAGAATCCGCCCGTGCAGGTGATGCGGCGGTTGGGGTCGATGCCCTTGGCCAGGGCCGCCAATCCCGTGACCGGCTTGAACGTCGACCCGGGCGCAAAGACGCCTGTGAGCGCCTTGTCCAGCAGAGGACGCCGCTCATAGTCGGCCCAGGCGCGATAGATCGGCCCCGGGACGCCAGACACGAACAGGTTGGGATCGAACGACGGCGCCGAGACCATGGCCAGGATGTCGCCGTTGCGCACGTCCATGACGACGATGCTGCCGGCTTCCTCGCCGAAGACCTCCAGCGCACGCTGCTGGATGTCATTGTCCAGCGTTAGAACGACCTCGGACCCCTGCACCGCTGGGCGCGACCCCGCGATGTCCTCGGCCACGACGCGCCCGCGCGCATTGACCTCGACCTTCCTGCCGCCCTCGACGCCGCGCAGGTCCAGGTCCAGCGAACGCTCGATGCCCTGACGCCCGATGCGGAAGCCCGGGTTGAACAGGATGGACGGCGGCTGTTCGCCTTTGTCGCGGATCGCCTGCACGTCGCGGTCGGACACCTTCGCCACATAGCCGACCACATGGGCGTAGGCCCCGCCATGAGGGTAATAGCGAGCCTCGTTCATGTCGGCCATGACGCCCGGCAGCTCGGCCGCGTGCAGATTGACCTTCGAGAACTCTTCCCAGGTCAGGTCGCTCTTGACCGGAACCGGCGAGAAGCGCGGCGCGGCGTTCACCTCGCGAATGATGGTGCGGCGCCGCTCTAGCGTGTCCGGCAGCAGCTGACCCAGCAGATCCAGCGTCTGGTCCAGATCCTTGGTCTCGTCACGCACGACCAGAACTCGGAAGCTCGGCCGGTTGCCGGCGATGACGACGCCGTTGCGATCCTTGATCAGGCCGCGCGGCGGCGGCACCTGACGAAAGTTGAACTGGTTGCGCGTCGCCAGGGTGGCGAACTCTTCGGACTTGAACAGCTGCAGGTGCGCCAACCGGCCGACCAGGGCCAGACCGCCCAGCGCCGTCGCCCCGCCCATCAGCATGGTGCGCCGCAGGAACGAGCCCTGCCGCTCGTTCACGTCGGAAAAGAAGATATGCGGTTCGCTGCTCATCGGAATCGCACGTCCGCGTCGTCGAACCGTTCGATCAGCCAACCGGCCAGGGGGAAGAGCAGCAGCGTCGGGACCATTTGGCCCATGATAGCCAGCAGATTGGGCGCATTCCCAAGGCTGCCGCGCGTCACGAAATAGGCGACCGTGAACGCCAGACCCGTCGAGGCGACATAGAGGGCGAACAGAACGATCGTCGCCTGCCCCGCCAGATATTTCGAAGCCAGCAGGATGGCCCCATAGATCAGCAGCAGGCTGAGCGCCCACATCCCTGCCTTGCCGCCCCAGAAGAGATCCAGAAACAGGCCCAGGACGAACAGCACGACCGGCGCCAGCATCGACGGCCGGATCAACGGCCAGGCGAAGGCCAGCACCATCGGCCAGACGGGCTCGGGCAAGGTAAAACCGAAAAGGCGCAGCGGAATCGCGAACAGAATGGTCGCGGCTGCGGCGATCAACGCCGGGTAGCCGATCCACTGCATCGGACCGACCATCCGTACGGTGATCGTCCGTCTCACTCGCGGCCTCCATCAGGCGCGACCGCCGGCTGGGGAGCGGGCTGAGGTGCGGTTTGAGGCTGCGTCCCGCTGGCCGGAGCCGGCGGCGGGGCAGCGTTGGCGGCGCGAACCCGGTCCGCGGCGGCCTGGGCGGCGGCGGCGCGGCGGGTCGCCACATCCTGAATGACCGTGGCCTGAGCGGCGGTAGGCGGCGGCGCGGTCTTCAGGCCGGATAGCGGCGGTGCGTTCAGCGCGCCTTGATCCGCCAACTGACCGAAGTCCTGGAACAGAAGGACGCGAACATAGTCGATCGCCGTACGATCGCTGTACAGCTTGACCCGCCAGGCGCCGTCGATCCCCTTGGCCACGACGCCGACCGGCAACCCGCGCGGGAAGCCGCCACCGTCGCCCGAGGTCAGGATGCGGTCGCCGTCCTGAACAGCGTCCTGGCCCCGGACATAGTCCAGGCGCGGGCTGCGGCTGCCGTCGCCGGTCAGCATCGCCCGGGCGTCGGTGCGCTCGACCATCACTGGAATGCGCGAGGCGACGTCAGTCAAAAGCACCATGCGGCTGTAACCGCCTGAGGCGCCCGCGATGCGGCCGACCAGGCCGTGTTCGCTCAACACCGGGTTGCCCACGCGCACGCCCTTGGCGGCGCCGACGTTGAGCAGGCGGGAGCGCGCGAACGGGCCGCGCGCGTCCATGATCGCCCGCCCGGTCGTCATCTCGATCGGCGGCTCAGTCTGCAAGCCCAGCAGGCGCTCGTACCGCTCGTTGAGGTTCTTCAGGGCCAGGGCGTCGTCGCGCCATGCGCTCATCTCCCTGAGTTCGCGGCGCAGGCGACGGTTCTCCGAAACGGCGAAGAAGTAGCCTTTGACGAAGTCGACAGCGTCGCCGCTCCACCGCACAGGCGCCGCCAGGACCCCGGTCGGCGCGCCGGCTGCAGCGTCGAACGCCGCTTGGGCAGGCTGAAGGTCATCCGCAACGGCCGGCGGGCGATCGGCGAGCAGAAGCATGATCGCCGCGACGATGCCGCCGACAACCATGACCGCCGCCGTCCAGGCCAGCGGCACCTTCAGATTCTCGAATGGTCCGTCGCGAAACGCCACGGCCAGCCCTTCCTGCTAGAGCTTAGGAATAAGCGGGCCGAGGGCCCGCTTATGCGTGTGAAATGACCGTTGGGATCCGCCCCATTGCAGGTCTGCGGCGCCCCCGGGGCCAGACAGTCTGTTGTTAGAGCGACGCCTCAAGCACGCCCTTCATCCACGACGGGTGCTCCAGCACCTTGCCGCAGCCGATGGCGACGCACGACAGCGGATCGTCCGCCACCTGGACCGGCAGGCCCGTGTGGTCGCGGATTTCGGTGTCCAGACCGCGCAGCAGCGCGCCGCCACCCGTCAGCATGATCCCCTTGTCGGCGATGTCGGCGGCAAGTTCAGGAGGCGTGGCCTCCAGGGCGACCTTAACGGCCTCAACGATCTGGGCCACCGGCTCAGCCAGCGCTTCCGCCGCCTGGCGCTCGCTCATCTTCACTTCGCGCGGCACGCCCTGCATCAGGTCGCGGCCCTTGACCTCGATCGACAGGCCTTCGCCGTCGGCCGGGACGCGAGCGGTGCCGATGTCCTTCTTGATGCGCTCGGCGGTCGTCTCGCCGATCAGCAGGTTATGGTTGCGGCGCATATAGGCGATGATGGCGTCGTCCATCATGTCGCCGCCGACGCGGACCGAGCGCGAATAGACCACGCCCGACAGCGACAGCACCGCCACCTCGGTCGTGCCGCCGCCGATGTCGACGACCATCGAGCCGGTCGGCTCGTGGATCGGCAGGCCAGCGCCGATCGCGGCGGCCATCGGCTCGGGCAGCAGGCCCACCCGGCGCGCCGAGGCATTCAGGCAGCTGTCGTGAATGGCGCGGCGCTCAACCGCCGTGGCGCCCGAGGGGACGCAGACGATCATCTTGGGATTCACGAAGCCCTTGCGGTTGTGAACCTTGCGGATGAAGTGCTTGATCATCTCTTCGGCGACTTCGAAGTCGGCGATGACGCCATCGCGCATCGGGCGGATGGCTTCCATGTGGCCCGGGGTACGGCCCAGCATCTGCTTGGCCTCGAGGCCGACAGCGTGGACGATCTTGCGGCCGCCGACGTTGCGCAGGGCGACGACCGAAGGCTCGTTCAGGACGATCCCCTTGCCGCGCATGTAAATCAGGGTGTTGGCCGTCCCCAGATCCATCGCGATGTCATTGGAAATCATGCCGAAGAGGGGTGAAAGCATGGGCGTCGGTTACCGCTTAAGTTCGGGCCTGCAAGGGCGTGAATTTCATTCGTCCGCTATGGCGACGCCCTACCCCCGCTTCGCGTGACCGCAAAGCCGTCCTGACCGTCTTCGCCGAGCCGACTACAGGCCCGTTTGCCCTCATGCCGCAGGGATTGCAAGCGCCTATGGCTTCCCGATCACAGGCTTGTCACGGCAAGGCTTGAAAGCCTTGCCGGTCAAGCTTTCCAGCCCCGCTTGAAGGGCGCGCGGGTCAGACCGCCTGAATGCCCTCGGCCGCAAGAACGCGCTGCACGGCCGGGCGCGCCTGCACCCGGTCCAGGTGGTCGTTGAGCTTGGCGAAACGCGTCGTGTCCAGCAGGGCCGCCTGACGCGCCCAGCGCGTGAAGACCATCAGATAACCGTCCGCCATCGAATAATCTTCACCCAGGACCCACGGGCCCGCCAGCATGTGATTCTCGGCCAGGTCGTACTTCTCCAGCGCGACCTTCACGGCGTCATCCTTGGCCTCGCCCTCCAGCGCCGGTCGTGAGAACAGCGCCTTGCCGATGGCCGGGTGCAGCGACGACGCCAGCCAGCCGTTGACGGCTTGCAGCCGCGCGAACTGGAACGGGTCGTTCAGGTTGGCGAGTCCGGCCTGCGGATGCGTCTGCGCCACATAGGTCAGGATGGCTGCGTTCTGGGTGATCACGCCCTCGGAGGTCTGAAGCGCCGGGGTCACGCCCGCCGGATTGATCGCCAGATATTCCGGCGTCCGCTGCTGACCGGCGCGCAGGTCGATCTTCTCGATCTCATAATCCGCGCCCGCCTCTTCCAGACCGATGTGCGAGGCGATGGCGCAGGCGCCGGGGGAGTAATAAAGCTTCAGCATGGTCGTTCTCCGATCAATCGACTGACAGGCCGCGCGCAGCTTCGCGACGTTTCACCCACTCGCGCACCGCCAGCATCAATACAAGCCAGACGCCCGCGACCGCCGCCAGGATCACCGAGGTCCAGACGCCGTCGCCGCTGACCGCAGCCATGAAGGATCCGCCGAAGAAGGCGACCAGCGCCGTCTTGGGCAGGACGCCCAGCGCGCAACCCGCCAGATAGGCCGGGAACGAGGCGCGCACGGCGCCGAAGGCCATGTTCACGACGATGAAGGGGGCCGAGGGGACATTGCGGATGATGAAGCTCGCCGAAAAGGCGTTGCGACCGACAAAGCGGCGGATACGCTCGACCATCCCGCCGCCGTACCGCTCCAGCGTGCGCGCGGTCGGCCCGCGCCCCAGCCAATAGGTCACGGCCGCCGAAACCACCGTTGCGATCCAGCTATATAAAAAACCGACCCAGGGCCCGAACGCCACCACGCAGGCGGCGATCAGCAGGAACTGCGGCACGCCCACGAAGGCCGACAGGGTGAAGATCACCACAGCCGCGACCAAGCCCCATGGCCCCACGCGATATCCCGCCAGCCAGTGCTCCAGCCGGCCTTCAGCCCCCAGCGCCAGTTGCGTCTTGCCGAGAGCGAACAGGGCGACGATTCCCGCCAGCAGCAGCAGGGTCACGGCCAGGGTTCGCCACCGCCTGGCCTCCATGTTCAGCAGAAAATCGACGACTCGCCGCATAGATTTCGCCCAAATCGCCTTTTGATCGTCCGGGACGCGCACAAACATTGTGCGGCCCTGCGGGGTTGCGTATCAAGCCTCAGCCTCCCCGGCTCTCTCCACATCCTCCAGACAGGATAGCCATGTCCAGCCTTCAGTCCGCCTCCCTCGCCCGCGTCAAGCCTTCGGCCACCCTGGCCGTGACCGCACAGGCGCGCGAGCTGAAACGCCAGGGTCGCGACGTGATCGGCCTGGGCGCCGGCGAGCCGGACTTCGACACCCCTGACAACATCAAGGCGGCGGCCGTCGAGGCGATCCGCCGCGGCGAGACGAAATACACCGACGCCGACGGCATGCCCGAGCTGAAAGCGGCGATTGTCGCCAAATTCGCCCGTGAAAACGGCCTGACCTACGAGACCAACCAGATCCACGTCGCCTCGGGCGGCAAGCCGGTGATCTACAACGCCTTCGTCGCCACCCTGAATCCCGGCGACGAGGTGATCGTCCCCGCGCCCTACTGGGTGTCCTATCCGGACATGGTGCTGCTGGCGGGCGGTGAGCCGGTCACCGTGATCGGGCAGGAAGCCGACGGCTTCAAGCTGCGCCCCGAGGTGCTGGACGCCGCCATCACGCCGAAGACCAAGTGGCTGATCCTCAACTCGCCGTCGAACCCGACCGGCGCCGCCTATACCCGCGCCGAGCTGGAAGCCCTGGCCGTGGTGCTGCGCAAGCACCCGCAGGTCTGGATCCTGACGGACGACATGTATGAGCACCTCGTCTACGGCGACTTCGACTACGTCACCATCGCCCAGGTCGCGCCGGACCTCTACGACCGCACCCTGACCTGCAACGGCGTGTCCAAGGCCTACGCCATGACCGGCTGGCGGATCGGCTATGCGGGCGGCCCCAAGCCGCTTGTCGACCTGATGCGCAAGGTCGCCAGCCAGACGACCTCCAACCCCTCCTCCATCAGCCAGTGGGCCGCCGTCGAGGCCCTGAACGGTCCGCAGGACTTCCTGGCCGAGCGCGCCGCCGCCTTCGAGAAGCGCCGCGACCTGGTGGTCTCCATGCTGAACCAGGCCGAGGGCATTCGTTGTCCGAAGCCGGAAGGCGCCTTCTACGTCTATCCCTCGATCGAGCAACTGATCGGCAAGACGACGCCCTCGGGCGTGGTCATCGACAATGACGAGACCTTCACCGCCGAACTGCTGAACGCCGAAGGCGTGGCCGTGGTGCAGGGCGCGGCCTTCGGCCTGAGCCCCTATTTCCGCATCAGCTACGCCACCTCGGAAGACGTGCTGGCAGAAGGCTGCACCCGCATTCAGCGCTTCTGCGCCAGCCTGAAATAAGCGCAGTTTTGCCGATCCTCCCGATTCCGGGAGGGTCGGCAGAATGTTTGCACGCGGAGATGAAATTCTAAGCCGCCTTTGCGCCTCGCGGGCTCAGACGCTAGGAAACCGGCGCTGGCGGGATGACCAGGGTCGGGGCCACCTTCAACACGAATCCAAGGCACCACTCGGTCGCGCGCTCGGAGTTGTCGACCATTCCCTCGGGCCGTCGCGTCAGGCGGCACGCGGCGTCGGGCGCATGTTCGGCGTCGGGGCCGGCAAAGAGAATGAGCGGACCATCCGGCAAGGAACCGTCGCGGTAGGCCACGCTCAGCAAGCCCGCCGACTGGATCAGCACCGCGCCCTGTACCTCAGGGGCCGCCTTGCCGCCGTCGCCGGCAGCATCGTCGCTGGCGTCGCCCAGCAAAGCCCGCACCTGCTCTTCGGCTCTGTCTGGGTCGAGGCGGAACACCTCGGCGGCCAGGGCGTCGCCGAACTCGGGCGTGAGGGTGAAACGCGGCGCGTCCTGCATGGCGGCTATGGCCCAGGCCAGAACGACGCCCAACAGCATCAGGTCGCCCGGCTGACGGCGAAGTCCGCCAGGGACTCCAGCGCCGAACGCCACGGCCCGGTGGGGAGAACCTGCAAGGCCGCCTTGGCCCGCTCAGCGTATTCGCCAGCGGTGTCCAGCGTGGCTTCCACTGCGCCGCTGCTGACGATCAACTGCCGCGCCCGCTCGAAGTCCTCGGGCTTGCGGTCGCCCTTGGTGATCACGCGGTCCCAGAACAGGTCCTCGGTCCCCTTGGTGCGTTGAACGGCCAGCAGCAGCGGCAGGGTCGCCTTGCCTTCGTTGAAGTCGTCGCCGGCGTTCTTGCCCAGCGTCTCGCTCGCGCCGCCGTAGTCCAGCGCGTCGTCCGCCAACTGGAAGGCGATGCCCAGACCCATGCCGTAGTCACGCAGAGCCGCGACCTGTTCATCCGTTGCGCCCGCCCCGACCGCGCCGGATTCGGCTGCGGCGGCGAACAGTTCGGCCGTCTTGGCGCGGATGATCTGCAGATAGGTGTCGAGATCGAGATTCAGGTCGTGGGCGCGCGTCAGTTGCAGCACCTCGCCCTCAGCGATGACGCTGGACGCCGTGGCCAGGATGCCCAGCGCCCGCAGCGAATCCGTCTCGACCATCAGTTCGAACGCGCGCGCGAACAGGAAGTCGCCGACCAGCACCGACGAGGCCGAGCCCCAGATCAGATGCGCTGCGACCTTGCCCCGGCGCATCTCCGAGCCGTCGACGATATCGTCATGCAGCAGGGTGGCGGTGTGGATGAACTCGACCGAAGCGGCCAGCTTCTTGGGGCCTTCGATATCGCCCGTCTGTCCCGTCGCGCGGGCCGCAGCGACGGTCAGCAGAGGGCGCAGACGCTTGCCGCCCGCCGACACCAGATGCTCGGCCAGCAGGGGGATCACCGGCACATCGGACTGCATCCGCGCGATGATCAGGGCGTCGACCGCCGCCATGTCGTCCTTGGCCAGACGAACCAGGGCGTCCACATCGCCCTTGGGCCGGGAGGCGACGGCGAGAGCTGCGTCCACGAAAATCTCTTTCAGCACAGGGGCGAAGGGGGAGATTCGCCCGAAATTCACACGCATCCGCTTGCCCGGACGCGACGCGGCGCACAATGGTGGCGGCGTCATGATGGGTCAAGCCGAGTCATCCCTTACAACCGCTGCCGAAGTTGCGGAATCCGCCCTGCTGGGCGGACGCGTCCGGCTGCGCCAGCCGGCGCGCGGCTATCGCGCCGGTCTGGATGCGGCTCTGCTGGCCGCTGCGGTCAGCGCTCGGCCGGGCGAAAGGGTGATCGAGGCCGGTTGCGGCGCCGGGGCGGTGTTGATGCAGATCGCGGCGCGGCAGCCCGAGGCCCTGCTGACCGGGCTGGAGCGCGACCCTGTCGCCGCCGCCCTGGCCCGCCAGAACGCCGAGTTGAATCAGGCCGCCTCGCGCACGACCATCCTGGACGGCGACGTGGCCCGCGCCTTCCGCGCCCTGGACCTGCCGCCGTTCGACTGGGCTGTCAGCAATCCGCCCTTCTTCGACGACCCCGGCGCACTGCGCGCTCCGGCAGAGGGCAAGCGCGGCGCCTGGATGGCCGACGACGGCCTGGCCGCATGGACCGGGTTTCTGTTGAAGGCGGTGCGCGAGGGCGGACGCATCATCATCATCCACCGCGCCGACCGACTGGCCGACATCCTGTCGCTGCTGGCGCCCAAGGCCGGCTCATTCGCCATTCGCCCGATCCAGCCCTACGCCGATCAGCCCGCCAAGCGGGTGCTGGTTCAGGCCATAAAAACAGGCAAGGCGCCGCTGCGGCTCCTGCCGCCGCTAATCGTGCATGATCGAGCGGGGCCCAAGCACACGCTGGAGGCCGAGGCCATCCTGCGTGGCGAGGCCGCGCTCGGCTTCTGACCGACGGGTCCCCTACCCCTTCAGCAGGCGATCGCGCGCGGCGTTGACGCGGGCCGCCAGCCCTTCCGTACCGCCCTGATCCGGATGAGCACGGGCCATCAAACGTCGCCAGGCGGCCTGCACCGTCTGGGTGTCAGCGCCGAGGGGCACGCCCAGGATCGCCCGCGCCTCGGCTTCGCTCATCCGCTCTGAGGGGTGAACCTTCGGCGCGGCGGGCCGGATGCGCGACTGCACCGCCAACCAGACGCCCGCCAGGGCCATTCCGCCGCCGATCAGCCACGCCCCGCGCGCCGCCGCCAGCACCGCCCCGGCCAACAGGGCCGCGCTCAATATGGTCGCCGAGATGCGCCAGTGGCCGCGCCGGGCGCGCTCGGTCTGACGGCCCAGCCGCACCAGAGCCCAAAGGGCCACCGCAGCCAGACCCAGCCAGATCAATCCCATGAAGCGCTATCGGCCCATGAAGCGATCAGGCCGCCGCGTCCATGGCTGCGATGGCGTCGTCCAGACCCAGGGCCTGCATCAGGTTGCGCATCTCCTGACGCGCAGCGACGTGGGCCAGGGACACCGACACCGGGCGGATGTCGTTCGACAGGTCCGCCACCGTCAGGCCGAAGGGGAAGAGTTCGCGATAGATGACCCGGTCGCGCAGGCCCGGCCCGACCCGGAAACCGACCCGTTTGGCCAGCTTGGCCATCCGCGAGGCCAGGCGGCGACGGTTGCGGGCCTCGGCCACGGCCAGACGGTTGGTGACGACGATCCAGTCGATGGTCACCTGACGGCCTTCGGTGACAGCGCGGAGCTTGCGCGCCTCCCAGACGCTTTCCGAATAGATGGACGGACGGATCAGATCCAGCGTCACCGGGTCCACCTCGCCCAGCAGATCGAAGTCGACGAAGCTGTCGTTCATCGGGGTAACGATCTGATCGGCCCGACCGTGCGCGGCGCGCGACAGAGGGGTGTCCCCGCCCGGCGTGTCGATGACGATGACGTCCGCTGAAGACTTGGCGTAGCTGAACGCCGCTTCGAAGCGCGACATTTGCTCGGCCTCATCCGCCTTATGCAGCAGCTTGCCGTCCCCCATGTCGGGAACGATGGGCAGCGGCAGCTCATGGCCGTTCGCCTTGGTCCAAGCGATGCGGTTGGCGAAGAAGCGCTCCAGCGAACGCTGGCGCAGGTCCAGGTCGATGATCGCGACCTTGCGCCCGGCGTGCAGAAGGCCGGTGACGATATGAATGGCCAGGGTGGACTTGCCCGCCCCGCCCTTTTCATTGCCGATGACGATGACCTGAGGCTGCGCCATGTGAAATCCTACTGTGATCAGCAGGCGCGACTCATCTCTGTCCGCAGCCCGCCCATGGCGCGCAAGATCGGGCCGCGAGCGCCAATCGTCAACGAAACCTTAAGCTGAGCCTGTGGACGATCAGGCCGCCGCGCCGCCGGCGCGCGCGCACCAGGGGTCCGACGCAGCCAGATCTCGGCATAGAACCTGCGCTTGTTCAGCCGTGGCGGCGACCTTCAGGCGGACCAGCCGGCGCCCGCCGACCTCGACCGCCTCATAGGCGGGCTGAAGGCCCGACAAGGCCGCAGCGCCGGCCCCCTGGCTCATCCGTCGCCATGCCGCCCGGGCGCTGTCCTCGCTGGAGAAGGCGCCCAGCTGCACATGGCGGGCCGTCGGGGCCTGCGCGCCGGGCAGAGGAACGACTGGCGCTGCGGCGACGGGCGGAGGGGCCTCGAAATCATGATAGCCGGCCGGAGCAGGCGCGGGAGCCGATGTCCGACGGACCTTGGCGCCCAGCCCGTCGCGGGCGTCCCACAGCTCGTGAGGGGTCATCAGCTCAACCTTCAGAGGGGCAGCGCGCTGATGTGATCTGCCGGGCATAGCCGGCCGCGCCGCGTCGCCCCCGCCCTCATCTGCCGATACCGGAATGGCGGCGACAGACTGCGCCAGGGTCTCGAAGCGATGCGGGTCGGCTTCGTTCACGCCGCACCCCGCGAGCGCCAGAGCGGCCGCCGAGAGGGCGACGACATGCGGCAGTCGATACAGGACGGGCTGGGCCATGCCGCCACCCTCGCCCGCCCTGCTTTGAGACGAAGTTAACGCCCTGCGTCAGCCGATGGCGCCGACGCCGCCCTCAACCTCGCCCGGTGCCACATCGGCGTCGGTGAGGGCCAGGGTCCAGCCGTGGTGTGTGTTCAGGCCCCAGCGGCGCGCGCCCGAACCATCACCCGCATCGCCGCCCGCCGTGACCACCACGCGACGTCCTTTGGGCAGGGCCGGCGGGTCTATCCTGCCCACGGCCAGAGACGTCGGCGTCTCGCCCCCGTAGCCGTCGAACACGCTGAGCATAGACCATTCGCGGCGCAGGCCGATCCACCAGGGGTCATCGCCGCTGATCGACAGGACAGCCACGCCCTTGCCCTCGGCCGCATGGGCCAGGGCGGCCTGCGGGTCGAGGACCAGCTTGATGTCGGCGGCGGCGCCGAAGCGTAGGCGCGCGCCGTCCACCGCCTTGGCCGGGTCGATAGGGGCCCAGACCTGCACCTGCAGGCGCCCCTGACGCGCCAGGCCCCAGCCGACGATCTCGCGCCACAGGTGTTCGACGGCTTCGCGGTTCTCAGGCTCGCACTGTTTCAGGATGCGGGCCTGGACGGCCTGTTCGCGATCAGGACGCAGCTTGGTGTGCGGACCCGTCGGGGCGTCCTTGGCCTGGCCCACTTGGGCGGCGACGGCCAGCCGGCGCTCGAACAGCTCGAGGATCTGATCGTCCAGGCTGTCGATTTCGGCGCGCAGGGCGGCCAGCGCCTTCTGTTCGGCGCTCAGTTCAACAGTTTCAGCGGGCCAGACTTGCTGGATGGCGGATTGCGACATGGGAGATGGCTTTCGGCATGGGATTTCGATGGGGAGGCCGCGTCCCGCCCAATGATCAGGCAGAGACGCGCGTAGAGGCCGCTCGGGGAGAAGCGGTCGCCAGCGAGACAGTCAGGGTTTGGTTAGAAGCCCGACGCCTCAGCCGGCGTATCGAAAGCCGTAATAGCCGTAGCCAAAATAGAAGCCGGCCACCGCGCGCGAGGTGGTTTCAAGGGTCATTTGTGCGCGCAGCGAGGACATGAATCCGGTCCAGTTTCTGGATCAGGGTTGATCCGACCCAACCTTACAAGCGCACATTCTATGCGCGGTCAAGCCTCAGGGGCCGTGAACAGGACAAAACGCGTCCGGTTGTCGCTGAAATCCTGCAAATCGTTGCGCAGAACGATCAGCCCATAAACCTCGGCCGCGCGCGCTGGCGCCACGGCGGCGCGCGAGACGTCTCCCGCCTCGGCGACGGCGGCGGCCGCGCCCCCGGTGTCGAACACTTCAATCGCCGAGATCTTCATCTCGGTCAGAGCCTTGGAGCATTGCTGCAGGGCGACGGGGTGGCTTTCGGCCGTCTTGATGTCAGACAGGCGCGCGTCAGGTACGCCCATCAAGGCCAACCGGATCGGCCGCCAGGCGTCGCTGACCGCCACCAATCCCGCCTCCCGCACCAGAGTGGCGGCGGGCTCGACGACGCCCACGGTCGAGTTCTCGACCGGGATCAGGGCGCAATGGCAGTCGCCGCTCAGGACGGCGTCGATCGCCTCCTGAAAGGTTTCAAAACCGACCGCCTCGTCCCACGGACGCAGGTCCAGACAAGCCTCATGGCTGAAGGCGCCCGGCGCGCCCTGATAGGCGACGCGGCCGGGCGTTTCGTCATCTGCCGTCATGCGGCCTCGGACCGGGCCTGCCGCCCGGCCTTGAGGCGCTCGGCGACCAGGAAGGCCAGCTCCAGCGCCTGATCCGCGTTCAGGCGCGGGTCGCAGTGGGTGTGATAGCGGCTCGACAGGTCGTCCTCTGTCACCGCCTGGGCGCCGCCGATGCATTCGGTGACGTTCTGGCCGGTCATCTCCAGGTGGACGCCGCCGGGATGAACGCCCTCGGCCTCCGCAACATCAATAAATGTGCGAACCTCGCCCATGACGCGGTCGAAGGGCCGGGTCTTGTAGCCGTTGCCGGCCTTCAG
Source organism: Brevundimonas guildfordensis (assembly GCF_014836405.1). Lineage (GTDB taxonomy): Bacteria > Pseudomonadota > Alphaproteobacteria > Caulobacterales > Caulobacteraceae > Brevundimonas > Brevundimonas guildfordensis. The sequence continues at coordinate 843,084 of NZ_JACSQU010000001.1, forward strand.
CGTATTGCCGTGCATAGGGTCGATCGACCAGATGACGCGCTTGCCCGCCGCCTTCACCGCTCGCATCAGGCCCGGCAGGCGGTCGCCCGCCTTGTCGTGGCCGAAACGGCCGATCAGCGTCAGGCGGCCCGGAATGTTGTTCGGGTTCAGGGCGTCGATCAGCGGCAGCAGGTCGTCCGCCGTCATGGTCGGCCCGCACTTGACCCCGATGGGGTTGGAGATGCCGCGCATGAACTCAATGTGGGCGCCGTCCAGCTGGCGCGTGCGCTCGCCAATCCACAGCATGTGCGCCGAGGTGTCGAACCATTCGCCAGACGATCCGTCCAGGCGCGTCAGGGCGCTCTCGACGTTCAGCAGCAGGGCTTCGTGGCTGGTGAAGACCTCGACGCGCGACAGGTCGGGATGCGTTTCGGGCGTGACGCCGACCGCCTCCATGAAGGCCAGGGCCTCGGTGATCTTGTCGGCCAGCTCGCGATAAGCGGCGCCCGCGCCGTCATCGGCGAAGCCCAGCGTCCAGCGGTGGATGTTGTAGAGGTCGGCATACCCCCCGCCCGCAAAGGCGCGCAGCAGGTTCAGCGTCGAGGCCGACTGGTTATAGGCGCGGATCAGGCGCTGCGGATCGGGCGTGCGCTCTTCCGGCGTGAAGCCCATGCCGTTGATGATGTCGCCGCGATAGGACGGCAGCTCGACCCCGCCGATCTCTTCGACCGGCGACGAGCGCGGCTTGGCGAACTGACCGGCGATGCGGCCGACCTTCACCACCGGCTTGCGCCCGGCGAAGGTCAGGACGACCGCCATCTGCAGGATCAGACGGAAGGTGTCGCGGATGTTGTCGGTCGAGAACTCCTTGAAGCTCTCGGCGCAGTCGCCGCCCTGCAGCAGGAAGGCGTCGCCCGCCTCCACCTGGGCCAGGTGGCTGGTGAGCTTGCGCGCCTCGCCCGCAAAGACAAGGGGCGGCATCGCGCGCAGCTCGTCTTCGACGCGCACCAGTTCGGCGGCGTCCGGATAGTCCGTCGGCATATGCAGGACGGGCTTGTTTCTCCAGGATTCGGGGGTCCAGCGCTTACTCATTTCTTCAAGATAGGCTTTTCCCCCGACCCGGACAACAAAGCTTGCGCGAAATCAGTCGATCAGCGGTTTCCATGCCTCAGCCGCTGACAGCGGCTCGAACAAGGCCTCGATCCGGGCGTCGGAAACCGAAGAAAGCTCGGCCGGCGACCACTTCGGCGCATTATCCTTATCGATGATGACGGCCCGCACGCCCTCCTGGAAGTCATGGGTCTGAACCACGCGGCCGCCCAGGGCGTATTCCATCGCCATGTTGTCGGCGAAGTCGGTCAGCGTCGCGCCGGTGCGAATCTGGCGCAACGACACCTTCAGCGACTGCGGCGACTTGGTCTTCAGGATGTCGAGTTGCTTCTGCGCCCAGTCCGAACCGTCGGCCTGAAGCGCGGCGACGATCTCCTCGACCGTATCAAAGGCGAACAGGCGGTCGATGGCCTCGCGGTGCGCGTCCAGCGGCGACGGCCCAGCGTCCCCGGCTGCGCGATCGGCGACTGCTTGCGGATCGGCGGGCGCGGCCAGCAGGTCGGCTTTCAGGCCCTCGACAGCCTCACTGGGCACGAAGTGCGTATGGATGCCCAGCGCCACGGTATCGGCCGCCTTCAGCCGCGCGCCGGTCAGCGCCAGCCAGACGCCGGTCTGGCCCGGCAGACGCGGCAGGAACCAGCCGCCGCCCACGTCGGGGAACAGGCCGATGCCGGTTTCAGGCATGGCGTAGGTGGTGCGCTCGGTGGCGATGCGGACGTCGGCGGGTTCGCTGATGCCCACGCCGCCGCCCATGACGATGCCGTCCACCACCGCCGTGATCGGCTTGGGATAGACGAACATCAGATGGTTGAGTTGATACTCGGCCTTGAAGAAGGCCTTGGCTTCTGACGCGTCCCCCGCCCCGCTCTCGGCGATCATGCGGATGTCGCCCCCGGCGCAGAAGCCGCGCTCGCCCGCGTGGTCGATCAGCACCGACTGAACCGCGTCGTCCGCGCGCCAGGCCGACAACGCCTCGATCATCGCCTCGCACATCGCCCGGTTCAGGGCGTGGATCGCCTTGGGCCGGTTCAGGGTGATGCGGCCGACACCGTTCTCGATGCGGGTGATGACTTCGAGTTCGCTCATTTCGCCAGCTCCCGCGCGATGATCACCCGCATGATCTCGTTCGTGCCTTCCAGAATGCGGTGAACGCGCAGGTCGCGCACGATCCGCTCCAGCGGATAGTCCTTCAGATAGCCGTAGCCGCCGTGCAGCTGCAGCGCCTGATCGGCGATCTGGAAGCAGGCGTCGGTCGTCAGGCGCTTGGCCATGGCGCACCACTTGGTCTTTTCGGCGTGGCCGGTGTCGATGGCCCAGGCGCCGCGCAGCACCATCAGACGGGCGGCCTCAAGGTCCGTCGCCATGTCCGCCAGCTCGAACTGGGTGTTCTGGAACTGGCCGATGGCCTGACCGAACTGCTTGCGGCCGGCGACGTATTCTTGCGCCGTCTCCAGCGCCAGACGCGCCCCGCCCAGCGAGCAGGCGGCGATGTTCAGGCGCCCGCCGTCCAGACCGGCCATGGCGTATTTGAAGCCCGCGCCTTCCTCGCCCACCAGATTGGCGACCGGCACCCGGCAGTCGTCGAAGCTGACCACGGCGGTCGGCTGGGCGTTCCAGCCCATCTTCTTCTCATTGGCGCCGAAAGACAGGCCCGGCGTGCCCGCCTCGACCACGAGGGTCGAGATGCCCTTGGGCCCCTCGCCGCCCGTGCGGACCATGACGACATAGACGTCCGACGTCCCGGCGCCGGAAATGAACGCCTTGGCGCCGTTCAGCACATAGTGGTCGCCATTGCGCACCGCGGTCGTCCGCAGCGCCGCCGCGTCCGAGCCCGAGCCGGGCTCAGTCAGGCAGTAGCTGGCGATCTTCTCCATCCCGACCAGCGACGGCACGAAGCGCGCCCGCAGCTCGTCCGAGCCGAAGCTGTCGATCATCCACGTCGCCATGTTGTGGATCGAGATGAAGGCCGCCGTCGCCACGTCGCCGCGCGACAGTTCTTCAAAAATCACCGCCGCCTCGACCCGGCCCAGACCCATGCCGCCGTGTTCCTCGCTCGTATAGATGCCGGCGAAGCCCATCTCGGCGGCGGCCTTCAGCACGTCGACGGGGAAATGCTTGTCCTCGTCCCAGCGGGCCGAATGCGGGGCCAGTTCGGCCTCGGCGAAGGCGCGGGCCGCGTCCTGAATGGCGCGTTGATCGTCGGTGAGGGCGAAGTCCATGAAAGCTCCCGCATTACAGCCTGCCCTCTGACGGGGCGTTCGGGGCGCTTCTAACGGCTGGCGGCGCGCGCGTCACCCCGCGCTGCCCTCCCCTCCTTTCGTCATCCTCCGACGTAGCGCAGCGAAGATCGGAGGACCCAGCGGCGCCGAAGGCGATCTTGCGGCAAATGCGGCGTGTGGATCTTTCGCCCTGACGGGCGCCGCTGGGTCCCCCGGTCGCGCCGCTTCGCGGCTTGCCGGAGGATGACGAGAGAAAGGGGACATCTTTGCCTCTCCCCGCGCTTTGTTTTAAGCCGCGCATCATGACCATGCCCTTCCAGCCTGCCGCCTTCCCCTACGCCCGCCCGCGTCGCCTGCGTTCGCAGCCCTGGGTGCGCCGTCTGGTCGCCGAGACGACGCTGACGCCCGCCGATCTGATCTGGCCGCTGATCGTTCATGACGGCCCGGAAGACCGCCAGCCGGTCGCCTCCATGCCGGGCGTCTTCCGCCTGTCGCCCAAGGAGGCCGCCAAGGCCGCCATCGAGGCGCGCGATCTGGGCATTCCGATGGTCGCCCTCTTCCCCAATGTGAACGACGGGCTGAAGGATAATGTCGCCACTGCCGCCACCGACCCGGACGGCCTGATTCCCGACTGCATCCGCGCCATCAAGGACGCCGCGCCCGAGATCGGCGTCATGACCGACGTAGCGCTGGACTGCTACACCGACCACGGCCACGACGGGGTTCTGGAAGACGGCCGCATCGTCAACGATCCGACGCTGGAGCGACTGGCCGAACAGGCCTTCATCCACGCCCACGCGGGCGCCGACGCCGTGGCGCCGTCCGACATGATGGACGGCCGCGTCCAGGCCATCCGCGAGGCGCTGGAGGCCAACGGCCTGAGCGACACCCTGATCATCAGCTATGCGGCCAAATACGCCTCGGCCTTCTACGGCCCCTATCGCGACGCGGTCGGCTCGTCGAAATCCCTGACCGGCGACAAGAAGACCTATCAGATGGACTTCGCCAACGCCGAAGAGGCCCTGCGCGAAGTGGCGATGGACCTGTCGGAAGGCGCCGACGCCCTGATCGTCAAGCCGGGCCTGCCCTATCTGGATATCGTCCGGCTGGTGTCGCAGACGTTCAAGGTTCCGACCTTCGCCTATCAGGTGTCGGGCGAGTACGCGATGATGCAGGCCGCCTTCGCCAACGGCTGGCTGGACCCGGACCGCGCCATCCTGGAAAGCCTGCACGCTTTCAAGCGCGCGGGGGCGTCCGGCGTCATCAGCTATTTCGCGCCTCAAGCCGCGCGGATGATGGGCTAAGCCTTTATCCAGAATCAGGCGGTCGGATCGACCGCCTTGCCGTACTTGCCTCGGAAATAGGTCAGGGCGTCGCCCGGCCGCGTATCGAACGCCTCGACCCGGCCGACAATGACCAGGTGATCGCCCATGACGATGCGGTCATGGGTCTGACAGGTCAGGCGCGTCACCGCGTTCAGCAGGCGCGGCGGCTCGGGATCATCAACCGCGAACTCATCGTCCGACAGACGGCACACGCCCCAGGCGAAACGGTCGGACATGGCCTTGTCCTCGACCGGCAGCATATGAACGGCGAAGCGCTCGGCCCCGGCGAAGGCGTCATGTCGGTCGGACTTGATGTCCATGCACCACAGCACCAGCGGCGGATCCAGCGACACCGAGGTGAAGCTGTTCACCGTGATCCCCAGCGGGCCGTCGACCGTATGGGCCGTCACCACGCACACCCCCGTCGCAAACCCGCCCAGCGCCCGGCGATAGGCGCGAGGGTCGAATTCGGCGGCGGATGAGGCGGACGCGTCGGACATGGCCCTCAGCTAGGCCGTGCTGCGGCCATCGGCAAGGGTGCGGCATGCGTCTCATACCACCGCAACCGCTTCTTAAGCCCCGCGTGGGATTTAGGGCGAACGAACACGGTTAAGACGGACCCCGCCCCATGGCGCTGAACGATCGCCCGATCCTGATCAAGAAGGTGAAGAAGGTTTCCGGCGGCGGACACCACGGTGGCGCGTGGAAGGTGGCCTACGCTGACTTCGTCACCGCGATGATGGCCTTCTTCCTGTTGATGTGGCTGATCAACACGACCGATCCGGAGCAGAAACGCGGCATCGCCGAATATTTCGCCCCGGCCAACGTCTCGGCCTCGACCTCGGGGTCCGGCGGTATCCTGGGCGGTACCTCTCTGGGCGATTCTGAAGGGGCCAAGGGCGCTGGCTCCAACGCCGTCATCGAACAACTGGCGCCAGAGGCACCCGACGCGCCGCAGGAAGCGGGGCAAAACTCCAACCTCGCCTCGGCCAGCGAGGCCGCCCTGCGCGCCGAGATCGCCCGGCGCGAGGCCGCCGACTTCGCCAGCGCCGCCGAATCCCTGCGTCAGGCGATGCAGTCCATGCCGGAACTGGCCGAACTGTCGAAACAGCTGATCATCGACCAGACGCCCGAGGGCCTGCGCATCCAGCTGGTGGATCAGGAAGGCCGCTCGATGTTCGAGAACGGCTCGGCTCGCCCCAATCCGCGCGCCCAGCTGCTGCTGCGCGCGGTGGCCAAGGTCATCAACCAACTGCCCAACCGCATCTCGATCACGGGCCACACCAACGCCGTCGCGGGCTCGAACCGCGCCAGCAGCCCGGGGGACTGGCCCCTGTCTTCCGCCCGCGCCGACGCTTCGCGCCTGACGCTGCAGGGGGCGGGCGTGAACACCGACCGGGTCTACTCCGTGGCGGGCAAGGCCGGGTCCGATCCGCTGTATCCGGACGATCCGTCCCTGGCGGGCAACCGTCGCATCGCCATCGTCCTGCTGCGCGAAGCGCCGGTCCTGCCCACGGACACCAGCCTGTGAGAAAGCGCGGCGATACGCCCGCCGCGCGAAGAAGGCTTGCGAAAACGGCTGGTTGCGCGCCAAATCAGGACATGAGCCGCGCGTACCCATCCAGCCCCTGTGCGGGCGCTGACACCGTCACGGAGCGACAGCCGTGACTCAGCACTTCTTCTCGCGCCAGCTCCGCTTCTTCATGACGGCCAGCGCCCCCTGCCCGTACCTGCCGGGCAAGTTCGAGCGCAAAGTCTTCGCCAATCTGCCGTTCAGCGACGGGGCGGACGTCAACGACGCCCTGACCCAGGCCGGGTTCCGCCGCAGCCAGAACATCGCCTATCGCCCCGCCTGCGAGGCCTGCGCGGCCTGCGTGTCGGTGCGCATTCCCGTGGCGGACTTCGAACCCTCGCGCTCGCGCCGCCGCATCCTGGCCCGCAACGCCGACCTGTCGCGCGACCTGGTCGAGGCCGAGGCGACAATGGAGCAGTTCGACCTGCTGCAACGCTATCTGAACGCGCGCCACCCCGGCGGCGGGATGAGCGACATGGGCTGGTCCGACTATGTCTCCATGGTCGAGGACACCGCCGTTCGCACCCATCTGATCGAGTATCGCCTGCCCAGTCACGACGACGGCCCCGGTCGTCTGGTCGGCGTCTGCCTGACCGACCTGCTGCATGACGGCCTGTCGATGGTTTACAGCTTCTTCGAGCCGGATCTGGAGCGCCGCAGTCTGGGCCGCTTCGCCATCCTGGACCACCTGCAGCAGGCCGAGACGGTGGGTCTGCCCTACGTCTATCTCGGCTACTGGGTCCAGGGCTCGCCCAAGATGGACTACAAGGCCGAGTTCCGCCCGCTGGAGGCGCTGCGCCCCTGGGGCTGGGAGCGGCTCTAGAGCCGATCTCCCTGAATTACGTCGTCGGCACCGCCGTGCCCGTCGTCGGGGACGCCCCGCCCCACGGCCCGTCGTCTCGTCCGCCGGCGAACTGCACCAACGCCGCGATACGTTTCTCAATCGGCGGGTGCGTGGCGAACAGGCCCGAGAACCCCGTCTTCTCGGCCGTATTGTCCAGGAACATGCCGCGCAGTTCGTCCGGCGCCTCGATCTTGGACTGGCCCGACACCTTCCTCAGCGCCGAGATCATTGCGTCGGGATTCTTGGTCAGCTCAACCGCCCCGGCGTCGGCGACATATTCACGCGTCCGCGACAGGGTCATGCGGATCACCGCCGCCAGACCAAAGCCGATCACCCCGATGGCCAGGCCGATCAGGATCAACGGCATGGCGTTCTTGTTGTCCCGCCCGCGCCCGCCGCGCATGTAGAACAGGCTGCGGAACACCAGTTCGGCGATCACGCTGATGATGCCTGCAAAGATCGAGGCGATCACCATCGTTCGCACGTCCTTGTTGATGACGTGGGTCAGCTCGTGGGCGAGGACGCATTCCATCTCATCCCGGCTCAGGGTCTGCATCAGGCCGCGCGTGACGGTGACGCTGTAGTTGCCCTCATGCAGGCCTGACGCATAGGCGTTCAGCGACGGGCTCTCGATAATACGCAGCGTCGGCGTCTTCATCCCGCGCGAGATCGCCAGGTTCTCCAGCAGATTATAGAGCTCCGGCTCGACCCGGCGCTCGACCTTTCGCGCGCCCGTCATGACGTCGATCATCATCTGGTTGCCGAAATAGGCGATGACGAACCAGATCGCCGCGGCGATGGCGGCGAAGGGCACGGTCCAGCCCAGCATGGACGCCGCCAGCGCCAGGTCCTGCCCCAGGTCCCCGCCCGAGTTGGGCAGAAGGCCGAACCCCATCATCAGCACCTGGACGCCGAACAATATGCCGACCAGCAGCACCGGGAACCCGGCCAGCAGGATCGCTGACCGGGCGTTGTTCTGCCAGATGTGGGTCTTGAGGCCGACGGCCTGACCGAAAACCGCCATTGGGGCTTAGAACTGCACCGTCGGCGGCGCGGCGTTCAGACCGGCGCGCTCGCTCTCGCCCACGTCAAAGAAGGGCTTGTCCGCGCCGAAGCCGAACATCCCGGCGAACAGGACGGTCGGAAACTGACGGCGCACGGCGTTGAACTCGCTGACCGCATTGTTGAAGAAGCGGCGCGCGGCGGCCAGCTTGTTCTCGATGTCCGACAGGTCCATCTGAAGTTGCTGGAAGTTGGCGTTGGCCTTGAGGTCCGGATAGGCCTCGGACACGGCGAACAGGCGGCCCAGCGTCGCCGTCAGCATGTTCTCGGCCTGCACCTTCTCATCGACCGTGCGAGCCCCCGCAGCGGCGGCGCGCGCCTGGGTCACAGCGTCCAGGGTGCCCCGCTCGTGCGTGGCGTAGCCCTTCACCGTCTCGACCAGGTTGGGGATCAGGTCCTGACGCTGCTTCAGCTGCACGTCGATATCCGCGAACGACTGGTTCGCCGTCTGATCCAGCTTCACCAGCCGGTTGTAGGCGCCGACCACGACGAACAGCAGAATGGCGACGATGACGCCGATGACGATCAAGGTGATCATTGAGCCTCCTCCAGATTTTCAGGCTGAATATGGGGGGCCTTCGCCCCCGCGCCCAATGAATTCGCTGTCACCCTCGCCCGCCGGGCGAGGGTTCAGCTCAGCGAAACTTCCGCAGTCCTCTCGGACCCTGCCGTCCGGCGCCGGCGCGCTTGCCGAGCCAGTCCTTCCAGTCCGGCCAGTTGCGGCGGCGGCCGCCGCCATCGACCCATTCCGGCCCCTGCTCGGCGTTGAACACCGTCACATCGGCCAGGCCGCCCTGCTTGTAGTTCTGCAGCTTCACGCCCTTGCCCCGGCCCATTTCGGGCAGTTCGGCGAGGGTGAAGACCAGCGTCTTGATGTTCTCGCCGATGACGGCGACGTGGTCGGCCTGGGGGTTTGAGGGCACGCGCAGCATGGCCAGCATCTCGCCGTTCAGCACCTGCTTGCCGCCGCGCTTCTGGGCCAGAAGATCGTTCTCGGGCGCGACGAAGCCATAGCCCGCCTTCGACGCGATCAGCAGCTTGGCGTCCGGCTCATGCGCCACGACGTTGATGATGTCGGCCTTCTCGTCCAGGTCGATCATCAGGCGCAGCGGCTCGCCGTGGCCGCGCCCGGAGGCCAGCTTGTCAGCGCCGACGGTGAAGATGCGACCGTCCGACGCCCCGATCAGCAGCTTGTCCGTCGTATAGGCCGGGACCAGGAAGCCCAGCTTGTCGCCTTCCTTGAACTTCAGCTCGGAGGGATCGTCGACCTTGCCCTTGGCGGCGCGAATCCAGCCGCGATCCGACAGGATGACGGTGATCGCCTCGCGCGGGATGAAGGCTTCCGGCGCGACGAAGGCCGAGGCGTCGACCGCCTCGCCGATCACGGTGCGGCGCGGCGAGATCAAGGCCTTGCGCACCGCCTCCAGCTCCTTGCCGATGGCTTTCCACTGTTTAGCCTCGGAAGACGTCAGCGCCTGCAACGCAGCAAGTTCTTCCGACAGCTCGTTGAATTCCTTCTCGATCGTCATCTCTTCGAGACGGGCCAGCTGACGCAGGCGGGTGTCGAGGATGAAGTCGGCCTGAAGCTCGCTCAGCCCGAAGGTCGCGATCAGGGATGCCTTGGGCTGCTCTTCCTCGCGGACGATGCGGATGACCTCGTCCAGGTTCAGGAAGACGATGCGCAGGCCTTCCAACAGGTGCAGGCGCTTTTCGACGCGGGCGATGCGCCACTGGCTGCGGCGGTTCAGCACCTCCCGGCGGTGATCGAGGAAGGCCCGCAGGCACTCCTTCAATCCCATGACGCGCGGCGTGCCGGTGGCGTCCAGCACGTTCATGTTGATGGGGAAGCGCGTCTCCAGATCGGACAGCTTGAACAGGCTTTCCATCAGCATTTCAGGCTCGATGGTGCGGTTCTTGGGCTCAAGGATCAGGCGGATGTCTTCCGCCGACTCGTCGCGCACGTCGCCCAGCAAGGGCGCCTTCTTGTTTTCGATCAGGTCGGCCAGCGCCTCGATCAGGCGCGACTTCTGCACCTGGTACGGCATCTCGGTGATGACGATCTGATAGGCGCCGCGATCGAGCTTTTCCTCGACCCATTTGGCGCGCAGGCGCACGCCGCCGCGGCCCGTCTCATAGGCGTCCAGAATGGCGGCCTGGCTCTCGACCGACACGCCGCCGGTCGGGAAGTCCGGTCCCGGCACGATCTGCATCAGATCGACGGTCGTCGCGTCTGGCCGCTCCAGCAACAGATGGCAGGCGTCGATCAGCTCGCCCACGTTATGCGGCGGGATCGAGGTCGCCATGCCCACGGCGATGCCCGACGATCCGTTGGCCAGCAGGTTGGGGAAGCCCGCCGGCAGCACCACCGGCTCTTCGTCCTGGTCGTCATAGGTGGGTCGAAAATCGACCGCGTCCTGGTCGATGCCGTCCAGCAGCAGGACGGCGGCTGGCGTCAGCTTGCACTCGGTATAGCGCATGGCCGCTGCGCTATCGCCGTCGATGTTGCCGAAGTTCCCCTGCCCGTCGACCAGCGGATAGCGCTGGGCGAAGTCCTGGGCCAGGCGGACCAGCGCCTCATAGATGGAGGCGTCGCCGTGCGGGTGATAGCCGCCCATGACCTCGCCGACGACCTTGGCGCATTTGCGCGCCGCCGCCTGCGGGTTCAGCCGCATCTGGTGCATGGCGTACATGATGCGCCGGTGCACCGGCTTGAAGCCGTCGCGCACGTCGGGCAGCGCGCGGTTGGTGATGGTCGACAGGGCGTAGGCCAGATAGCGGCGCGACAGCGCCTCGCCCATCGGTTCTTCGACGATGCGGCCGCCGTCGGGCGTCGGGGTGTGGATGGTCATACGGCTTCGAATCAATGATCGGACGAGGAAAGTCTAGCGCAGCCGAGGCCTGACGCCGGGATTGTGCGCGCCTAACTGTGCAGAAAGGCGCGAAGGGGCTCTGGATGAACGCAGGCGCTACAGCCGCCCCGCCTCGCCCAGCTTGTCGATCATCCAGACGCGGGCGGGCGGCAGGGGCCGGTTCAGGGCGTGGAAGACGAACTGCTCGAGGAAATGTCCGGTCAGCTCCAGCCCCGCCTTCACGTCGCCCTCGCCCAGCCCCGCCTGCGCCCCCAGCATGAAGGGCGGCAGGGCCAGCAGCTTGTCGGCATAAGGGGCGCCCGCCTCGCGGCTGACGGCCCGGCCGGTGCGAGGGCTGACCCAGACCAGATCGTCCATCGAGCCGGTGGCGGCGCAACGCGAAAGGTCGAGCCCAAAGCCCAGATCCTCCAGCAACCCGGCCTCGAACCGCACGAAGATGGCGGGCCAGACCTCGGGCATAGCGAAGGCGCCCATCAGCGCCTCGAAGGCGTAGAATGCGCCCGGATGCGGCTCTCGCTCCGGCAAGGCGCCCTGAGCCACCGCCGCTGCGGCGCTGAGGCCGGTCAAGGCCAGCGGATCGTCGAACAGGGCGGCCGGCCCCTCGCCCACCGGCTCCAGCCGCGCCGAGCCGAGCTGATCCGAGGTCCGCGCGCGCAGGTCCGCGACCACGCGGGCTCCGGGTTGCAGGAAGGGCCGCATCTTGCGCGAGGCCCCGCCCGCGACATAGGCGGCGCGGCGGCCATGCCGCTCGGTCAGCAGGTCGACCACCGCCCCCGTGTCCCCATGCGCCCGCGCCGACAGCACGAAGGCGTCGTCCTGAACCTCCATCAGTCGGCCTTGATGGCGTCGACGACGGCGCGCGCCTTGTCGTTCGGCACGGCGAAGCTGAGGACGTATTGTTCGATCTTCCAGCCATCCTCGGTCAGGCGCAGCACGCCCGAGCCGCGCGTCGTTCCGTAAGCGTCGTTGTCCAGCACCTCGTCGAACCAGGCGACGCAGCGGCAATCGATCGGCGCGATGGTCACGGTTCGGGTGACCGGCCGATAGGTCCAGCCCTTGCCTTGCGAGAAGTAGGGCATGGCGTAGGTGCGGAACTCCGGCAGGGTCCAGCGCTCGCCCGCATCGGTCCCGATGAACCGGGCGTCCGGCGTGAAGGTCGCGAAATAGGTCTCGCCGTCCGCGACGGAGGCGGCGGCGTGCATGGCGTCCAGCGTGCGCTCCACCGAGGCGGTCTCGGCAGGTGCGGCGGACAGTTGGAGCATCATCAGAGCGGCGGTGATCATGGCTTTGTTCTAGTCCTGTTCCGTCAGCGGGGAAAGCGCCGGGAAACGACCCTCGCCTGGCGCGTTTCGCCTCCACCCGATGGAGAATCCCATGAAGATCGTCACCAGCCTCAGCTTTCAGGGCCAGTGCCGCGAGGCGCTGGAGTTCTACGCCCGCGTGCTGGGCGGCAAGGTCACGGCCGCCTTTCCGTTCGGCGACGGCCCGCCCGACATGCCGATCGATCCGAAGTACAAGGACTGGCTGATGCACGGCTGGCTGGAGGTCGGGGACCAGGCCATCATGGGCGCCGACATGCCGCCCGAGTTCGCGCCGAACATCGGCAAGCCCAAGAATGGTTTCGACGTGTCCTATCACACCGATGACTTGGCCAATGCGCGCGAGGTCTTCGACGCCTTGGTCGAAGGCGGCAAGGTCGGCATGTCCTTCGCCGAAACCTTCTGGTCGCCCGGCTTCGGCAGCTTGACCGACAGGTTCGGCATCCCCTGGATGGTCAACACCAACCCGCCAGCGGCTTGGAAGCCGGGCGGCTAACGCCTTTGTGATCCCGCAGCGTTACGACCAAAGCCGTATTGGAATCAGGGTGATGCGGCCCCTATGTCCTCCGTGATTTCCGAGCCCTCCCCGGCTCCAACCGACAGGTTTGCGATGTCCCGCGTCCGTAACGCCGCCCTCAAGTCGAAGATCATGTCCGCCCAGGACGCCGCCGCGCTGATCCCGGCGAACTCGACTGTGGGCATGAGCGGCTTTACCGGCTCGGGGTATCCCAAGGTCGTTCCCGTGGCGCTGGCCGAACGTATCGAGGCCGAGCGTGAAGCCGGCAACCCGTTCCGCCTCAAGGTCTGGACCGGCGCCTCGACCGGCCCCGAGCTGGACGGCGCCCTGGCCAAGGCTGACGGCATCGAGTTCCGCCTGCCCTACAACTCCGACCCCATCGCCCGCGAGAAGATCAACAAGGGCGAGATGGAATACCTCGACATGCACCTGTCGCAGGTGGCGCCGGTGGCCTGGCAGGGCTTCCTCGGCCCGCTGGAGACCGCTGTGGTCGAGGTGTCTGGCATCCGGGAAGATGGGGCGCTGATCCCCTCGTCTTCCATCGGCAACAACAAGACCTGGCTGGATCGCGCCGACCGCATCATCCTTGAGGTCAACAGCTGGCAGAATGCGGCGCTGGAAGGGATGCACGACATCTACTACGGCACCGCCCTGCCGCCGAACCGGGTGCCGATCCCTCTGACCAAGCCGACCGACCTGATCGGCGAGACGGTCTTCCGCGTCGATCCGTCCAAGATCGCCGCCATCGTCGAGACGGACAGCCCGGACCGCAACCTGCCCTTCGCCGCGCCGGACGCATCGGCCAACGCCATCGCCGGCCACCTGATCGAGTTCCTGCAGCATGAGGTGAAGGTCGGGCGCCTGCCCGCCCATCTGCTGCCGCTGCAATCGGGCGTGGGCAATGTCGCCAATGCCGTGCTGGCGGGGCTGGCCGACAGTCCGTTCGAGAACCTGACCGCCTATACCGAGGTGCTTCAGGACGGGATGCTGGACCTGCTCGATTCAGGCAAGCTGACCGTCGCCTCGGCCACCGCCTTCTCGCTCAGCCCCGAGGCCGCCGCCGATCTGAACAGCCGCATGGAGCAGTTCCGCGGCAAGATCATCCTGCGCCCGCAGGAAATCTCGAACCACCCGGAGATCATCCGCCGTCTGGGCTGCATCGCCATGAACGGCCTGATCGAGGCCGACATCTACGGCAACGTCAACTCGACCCATGTCATGGGCTCGCGCATCCAGAACGGCATCGGCGGTTCGGGCGACTTTGCGCGCAACGCCTACATCTCCTGCTTCGTCACGCCGTCGACGGCCAAGGGCGGCAAGATCTCGGCCATCGTCCCCATGGCCAGCCACGTCGACCACATCACCCAGGACGTGCAGGTCATCGTCACGGAACAGGGCCTGGCCGACCTGCGCGGTCTGTCGCCCAAGCAGCGCGCGAAGGTCATCATCGCCAACTGCGCCCACCCCGACTATCGCGACGCGCTGGCCGACTACTACGCCCGCGCCATGAAGGGGTCGTACGGCCTGCAGTCGCCGCACCTGCTGACCGAGGCGCTGTCGTGGCACCAGCGCTATATCGAAACGGGGTCGATGAAGGCCTGATCGGCCTTCGTCGCCCTAGCGCGCCAGCGCGGCCGGGACCGGGCGGCCCAGGGCCTCGGCCATCGCCTGCTGATTGATCAGCAGCACCAGGTCGCGCAGGTGGTAGTTGTTCGACAGCACCACCACCGTCACCTGCTCATCAGGCTGATAGGACACCAGGTTGCGGAAACCCGCCCAGCTGCCGGTGTGATAGATCTGGCGATCGCTGAAGGGCGCCGAGGTCCGCTCGCCCAGGGCGCTGACATAGACGCCGTAACCATAGGCGCGGTGCGGTCCGCGCCGCTTGGGCATGTCGTCGGGCGCGTGGTCGGCGATCAGGTCGGCGTAGGCCTTGCGGCTCAGCACATGGCCCTGATGCAGGCCACGGTTCCAGGCCAGCATATCGTCCAGCGTCGAATACAGCGCCCCGGCGCCGGCCACGATGCTGACGTTGGCGATCGGCTGCGGCGTCAGGCCGGCGGGGAACAGGCCATAGCCCATGGCCAGACCCTGGGCGTCGTCGTTCACGTCCGACCCCGTATCCTTCATGCCCAAGGGCCGCAGGATGGACTGCTCCAGATAGGTCTCGAACGGTTGACCGCTGGCCTTGGACACGATCTGGGCCGCAAGATTGAAGGCGGCGTTGTTGTAGCGCACCTTGGTTCCCGGCTCGAACTGCAGGCGATATTGCGCCGAGGTTTCAGTCAGCTCCTGCGGCGTGCGGGGGGTGACGCGGATACGCCCCCACTCGGCCTGGGCCATCAGGTCGGGAATGCCCGAGGTGTGCGACAGCAGGTGATGGATGCGAAGCGGCGCCCACGCATCGGGGCACGGCTCGATCCATTTGCAGACGGGATCGTTGACCGACAGCTTGCCTTCGTCCTGAAGCTTCAGGACCGCGACGGCGGTGAACTGCTTTGACACCGAGGCTAGGCGGAAACGGGTGTCCAGAGCGAACGGCGTGTCCTGCTCATAGTTCGCCTTGCCGTAGACCTGGCGAAACAGCACCTGATCGCCCTTGGCCACCAGGACCCCGCCTATGAACTGCTTGTTCGCGGCCAGACGATCCAGTCGTTCCTTCAACTGCGGCAGGGCCTCGACCACCTCGACCGGCGGGCGCTTGGGCACGTGCGGCTGATTGGCGACAGCCGCCTGGGTCTCCGGCGCAACGGCGTTGAGGAACCAAGCGCCGGCCCCGGCCGAAATCAGCCCAGCAGCGACGAGCGAACCGAGCAACCAGGGCCTGCCGCCCGCAGTCTTGGGAACAATGAACACGAGACTAGACGTCAAACTCCAAGCCGAACTGGGCGTACAATGCCTTTGAGTCTTGCCATTTGGGATCGACCTTGACGGTCAAAAACAGGTGAACGGGCCGATCCAGGATCTCGATCAGCTCCTCGCGCGCCTTCTGCCCGATCCATTTCAGGGTCTGCCCGCCCTTGCCCAGGACGATCGGGCGCTGGCTTTCACGCTCGACATAGATGGTCTGCTCGATGCGAGCCGAACCGTCGGGGCGATCCTCGAAACTGGTCGTCTCGACCGCCGCCGAATAGGGCAGCTCCTCGTGGACGCGCAGATAGACCTTCTCGCGCGTGATCTCGGCGGCCAGCACGCGCAGGGGGACGTCCGCCGACTGGTCTTCGGGATAGAGCCACGGCCCCTCGGGCATGGCCATCGCCAATCGCGTCATCAGGTCGTCGACGCCGTCGCCGCTGAGGGCCGAGATCATGAAGACCTCGGAATAGACGCCCGTCTCGAACAGGCGCTGCGACAGGGCCAGCAGGGTGTCGCGGCGCATCCCGTCGATCTTGTTCAGCGCCAGGATGACCTTGGTGTCCGTCGCCTGCAGGTTGGCGATGATGGTCTCGGTGTCCTCAGCCGAGCGACGGTCGGCAGGCGTGCCTTCACGGCCTTCCGCGTCGATGTGCGACTGGGCGTCGATCAGGTGCACCACGACATCGGCGTCCTGCGCCCCACCCCAGGCCGAGGCGACCATCGCACGGTCCAGACGGCGGCGCGGGGTGAAGATGCCGGGCGTGTCCACCAGCACGATCTGGGCGTCGCCCTTGATGGCGATGCCGCGCACGGGGAAGCGCGTGGTCTGCACCTTCTGGGTGACAATCGAGACCTTGGAGCCCGTCAACCGGTTCACCAGCGTCGACTTGCCCGCGTTGGGCGCGCCGATGATGGCGGCGAAGCCCGCGTGCTGGTTGCTGATGTCGGTGGTTTCGGGAGTTTCGGTCAAATCACGCCTTCACGTTTCAAAAGAGCGACTGCGGCGGCCTTTTCCGCCTCCTGTCGCGAACGCCCCTGAGCTTGGGCGGGTTCATAGCCGGTCACCGTGGCCTCGACGGTGAAGGTCGGGGCATGGTCCGAGCCGGTGCGCCGGACCACGTCATAGGTCGGCAGCGGGCGGCCCTGGGCTTGCGCCCACTCCTGCAGGGCGGACTTGGGATTGGTAATGGCCGGCGCCGGGGGCGCAGCCAGTTCCTCGGCCCAGGCGCGCTCGAAAACGGCCTGCGCCGCGATCAGGCCGCCGTCGCGATAGACAGCCGCCAGGATCGCCTCAACAGCATCGGCGATGACTCCGGCCTTTCTGCGGCCGCCGGTCTTGGTCTCGCCGGGCGACAGGCGTAGGGCGTCGCCGACACCCAGTCGCTCGCCCACGCGGGCGCAGGCGGTCTTGTCGACCAGGGCGTGCAGGCGGGCTGACAACTGCCCCTCGTCCGCCGCCGGAAACTCGCGCACCAGGCGGTCGGCGACCAGCAGGCCCAGCACCCGGTCGCCCAGGAACTCCAGTCGCTCATTGTCTGCCGGAACCTGCGGCCCCGCGCCCTCGCCCACGCTGGAGTGGGTCAGGGCATGCTCCAGCAGGGAGGCGTCCCTGAAGTCATGCCCCAGACGGCGACGCAGGGCCGCCACGGCCTCGGCGCGCACGTTCGTGCGTCCGCCGGCCATCAATCGAGGATCTTGAAGAACCGGCTGAAGCGCACATTGGCGAACCAGCTGACCGGGTTGAACAGCGAGGCGCCCGGCGTCCACGAGAACATGATGATCTCGGCCTTGCCGACCAGATTTTCGGCCGGGACCATGCCCACGCCCGACGACATCTCCACGCGGCTGTCGATCGAGTTGTCGCGGTTGTCGCCCATCATGAAGTAGTGGCCGGCCGGAACCTCATACAGCGGCGTGTCGTCCAGTTCGTTGCCGGGACCGTAGTCCTGGGTCATGAAGCTCTTGCCGCCCGGCAGGGTCTCGCGCACCTGCGTCACCGCGCGCGGGCCGAACATGTCCGCCATCTCGGCGCGAGTGACCACCACGTCCTGAACCGGCGCGCCGTTGATGTAGAGCTTGTTGGCGATCATCTGCACCTTGTCGCCCGGCAGGCCGATCACGCGCTTGATGTAGTCGGTCTTGTTGTCGCGCGGCAGCTTAAACACGGCGATGTCGCCGCGCGCAGGCTCGCGCCCCAGGATGCGGCCGTTGAACACCGGCGGGCTGAACGGGATCGAGTGCTTGGAATAGCCGTACGACCACTTCGACACCACGATGTAGTCGCCCTCGTACAGGTTCGGCTCCATCGAGGCCGACGGGATGGTGAAGGGCTGGAACAGCAGCACCCGCAGCACCAGCGCGATCAGTAGGGCGAAAACGACGGTCTTGATGATTTCGACCGTTTCGTTGCTCGCGGACTTTTCTTTCTTCACTCGCTTGGCCTTCCTGGAGCGCCGGGGCGCATAGATCGGGGTCTCGCTATCGAGCGCCTCGGGGTCGTCCCCGATGTCGAATGGCGCGTCGCCGTCATCGCTCCAGATCGGCCGTTGTTCAGCCGGATGAAGAGCTGGGTTGGCCGCTCCGCCGTTCGCCTTGGGGTCGTCGCTCATCGTCTGCTCGAATCCCCCGCCGAACGCGGGGTTTGAAGGTCGAGGCGTAGTCGCTGAAACGGCCGCGAGCAAGACTTTGGATGATGAAGGAACCGCAACCTTCGCAGCGGCATCAGGCCTTGGGCAGAGCTTCGATCACCACAAAGGCCAGCGCATAGGGATGTTCGTCGCTGAGCGTCAGGTGGATGCGCGCCTCATGACCCGGCGGGGTCAAGCGGGCCAGATGCTCGGCCGCGTGGCCGGTCAGGGCCAGGGTCGGCTGCCCGGACGGCAGGTTCACCACCCCCATGTCGCGCCAGTAGACGTCGGAGCGCATCCCCGTGCCCAGCGCCTTGGCGCAGGCTTCCTTGGCCGCGAACCGCTTGGCGTAGCTCCACGCCGGGTCGGCCTTCCGGTCCGAGCGGGCGCGCTCCAGCTCGGTGAAGACACGCTGTTTGAAACGGTCGCCGAAACGGTCCAACGACGCCTGTATCCGACGGATGTCCGACAGGTCGGCGCCGACTCCGATAATCACGAAACCGCCTCGTCCATCGCCGCCCGCATCCGGCGGATGGCGGCGTCCAGGCCGACGAAGACCGCCTCGCCGATCAGGAAGTGGCCGATGTTCAGCTCGACGATCTCGCGAATGGCCAGGATCGACCCCGCCGTGGCGTAGTTCAGACCGTGGCCCGCATGGACCTCCAGCCCCAGAATATCAGCCTGGGCGGCGGCGGCGGCGAGACGCTCGAACTCCGCTTCACGCTCGGCCGGATCGCCCAGCAGGCAATAGCGGCCGGTGTGGAACTCGACCACGTGAGCGCCGACGGCGGCGGCGGCCTCGACCTGATCCTCGGACGGTTCGATGAACAGGCTGACGCGGATTCCGGCGTCCGAGAGGGCCTTCACCACCGGGGCGATGCGGGCCTCATGACCGGCGACGGCCAGACCGCCCTCGGTCGTCACCTCCTCGCGCCGCTCGGGCACCAGACAGGCGGCGTGCGGCCGGTGGCGCAGGGCGATGGACAGCATCTCCTCGGTCACCGCCATCTCGAAGTTCAGCGGCTTGTCCGCGCGGCGGCACAGGGCCGTCAGCACATCGATGTCGGCGTCGGTGATGTGACGACGATCCTCACGCAGGTGGGCGGTGATGCCGTCGGCTCCGGCCGCCAGCGCCGCCTCGGCCGCGCGGGCCGGATCTGGATGAGCGCCGCCGCGCGCGTTACGAACCGTGGCGACATGATCGATATTGACGCCCAGACGAACCCGCTGACGCTTCATCCCGTTCTCTCTTCTCTACTTTGACAGGCGGCGGCTGCCCGGATCCTCGACCGGCAGGGCGGCCAGTTCCGGCGGCAGGGCGTCGGCCGGATAGGCGGGCACCTCCATCGAGGCCAGGGCGATCAGTGGCACGCCCACATCCACCTTGCCGCCCGAGCGGTCGACGATGCAGGCGGCGGCGACGACATGGCCGCCCGCCTTCTGGATCGCGGCGATGCATTCGCGCGACGACAGCCCCGTGGTGACGATGTCCTCGACCATGACGATCTTCTCGCCCGGCTCGACCGAGAAACCGCGGCGCAGTTTGAACTCGCCGCCCTCGCGCTCGACATACATGGAGCGGACGTTCAGGTGCTTGGCCGTCTCATAGCCGGGAATGATGCCGCCGACGGCGGGCGAGATCGCCGCGTCGACAGGCCCGACCGTGGCGACGATCTTTTCCGCCAGCGCCTTGCACAGGCGCTCGCAGCGGGCGCCGTCCATGAAGACCAGGTTCTTCTGCAGGAAGACCGGGCTGTGCAGGCCGGACGAGAGGACGAAATGGCCTTCGCGCAGGGCGCCGGCGTCGCGGAATTCGTTGAGGACGTCTTCAGTGTTCATGAAAGCCGTCCTTAGACCCTGTGACGACGCCCCTCAACCCGCGCCCTATTTGATCTCGCAGTTGGGCTTCAGCCCGCCTTCCAGCAGCTTGGCCCACACCGTCTCGGCGTCGTCGGCGAAAGCGAACAGATCCATGTCAGAGGCCTTGACCATGCCGTGCTCGATCAGGGTGTCGAAGTTGACGACCGAGCGCCAATAGGCCTCGTCGAACAGGACGATGGGGATCGGCGGCGCCTTGCCGGTCTGACGCAGGGTCAGGATCTCGAACAGCTCGTCCAGGGTGCCGAAGCCGCCGGGGAACACCACCAGCGCATTGGCCCGCATGGCCAGGTGCATCTTGCGCATGGCGAAGTAGTGGAACTGGAACGTCAGTTCCGGCGTCGACCAGGGGTTCGGGAACTGCTCGTGCGGCAGGGTGACGTTGAAGCCGATCGACGGCGCCCCGGCCTCGTGCGCGCCCTGGTTCGCAGCCTGCATGATGCCCGGCCCGCCGCCGGTGGCGATGACGTTGTCGCGCACTTCGCCCGGCTCGCCCCGGAAGGCGCCGCCGCGTTCAGAGGCGATGCGGCCGAACTGGCGGGCCTGTTCGTACCAATAGGCGTGGCGGCCGTCGCCGTTGGCGCCCACTCTGGCGCTGCCGAAGACCACGATGGTCGAACGCACGCCCCAGGCTTTCAGCGCCTGCTCGGCCTTTTCATACTCCATAAGGAAGCGCACGCCGCGCATCGATTCGCCCAACAGGAAGTCCTGATCCAGGGCGGCCAGACGATAGGACGGCGAGGCCACCTGGGCTTCGTTGGCGAGTCTTTGTTGTTCGGGAGACATTTCGACCTTTGAGAAAATGGATGGCGTCGGCGCGGCTCAGCCGCGCGCGCGATCGACCGTATCGACGTAAGGATTGGCCCTCAGCGCCGCAATGATCATGGTGGCGTGGCGGGCGTCCTCGACCTCCACGTCGATGTCGACGTCATAGAAGTCGTGCTGCCGATGGGCCATCGACAGGTTCAGGATGTTGCCGCCCGCCTCGCCGATGATGGAGGCCACCTGCCCCAGCACGCCGCGCGCATTGGTCAGGGTGGCGTGCAGCTTGACCGACCCGACCGCGCTGCGCTCGGCCTGCGGCGTCCATTGCAGGTCCTGCCAGACGGAGTCGTCGTCGGCGAACTCTGCAAGGCTCTGGCAGTCGATGGTGTGGACCGTCAGCCCCTTGTCCGGCTCGAGGATGCCGACGATGCGGTCGCCCGGCACCGGCGAGCAACACTGGCCGAAATGGATGCTGACGCCGGGCGTCAGCCCGCCGCCGCGCACGAACAGACGCGGCGATTCCTCGCCGATGCGCTTGCGCTCCGGCCCGGCCTTCAACTGCCCCTTCAGCGCCGGGAACAAAGTCTCGGCCACCCGCGTCGCCGTCAGGCGGCCGCGCCCGATGGCGTCGAACATGTCCTCTTCGGACGGCATGGCGAAGGTCTTCAGCACCTCCGTCAGCTTGACCTCGCCCAGCGACTTGCCCGCCCGCTCCAGCGTCTGCTCCAGCGTCGTCTTGCCCAGACGCACGAACTCTTCACGCTCGGAGGTGCGGATGTGGCGGCGGATGGCCGAGCGGGCGCGGCCCGTGACCGTCAGGCTGCGCCAGTCGGTGGGGACCTCCCGCTTGGTCCCGCGAATGATCTCGACCACGTCGCCGTTCTGAAGCGCGGTGCGCATGGGCTTCAGTTCGCCGTTGATCTTGACGCCCACGGCCGTGTCGCCGACCTCGGTATGGACGGCATAGGCGAAGTCCAGCGGCATCCCGCCGCGCGGCAGGGTGATCAGCGTCCCCTTGGGCGTGAAGACGAAGACCTGATCCAGGTACATCTCGAGCTTGGCGTGCTCGACCCAGTCCTCGCCCCCCTCCCCGTGCTCGATCACCTGAACCAGATGGCGCAGGTTCAGCAGGGGGTCGCGGCCGCCGTCGGCCTCCATCGCCTCGCGGTCGAAGCCATAGGACTGGTTCTTATAGGCCCAGTGCGCCGCCACGCCGTCCTCGGCGACGCGATCCATGAGCTCGGTGCGGATCTGCATCTCGATGCGCAGGCCGCCCGGCCCGACCACCGTGGTGTGCAGCGAGCGGTAGTTGTTCGACTTGGGCGTGGAGATGAAGTCCTTGAACCGCTCCGGCACCATCGGCCAGGCGCGGTGAATGACGCCCAGCGCGCGGTAACAGTCGTCCTCGCTCTCCACGATGACGCGGAAGCCGTAGATGTCCGACAGGGACGAAAAGCCGACCGTCTTGCGCTGCAGCTTGCGCCAGATGGAATATGGCGTCTTCTCCCGCCCCTTGACCCGCGCCTGCACCCCGGCTTCGGCCAGGACCCGCTCGATTTCAGGCGAGACGGCCTCGATGGCGCTGCCGTTCTCAAGCTTCAGCGCCTCCAGACGCCGCTGGATGGCGACGCGGGCCGTGGCGTTCAAATGCTCGAACGCCAGTTCTTCCAGCTCGGCGGCGATGGAGTGGATGCCGATCGACCGGCCCAAAGGCGCATAGACTTCCAGCGTCTCGCGGCTGATGCGCTCGCGCTTCTCCGGCTTCACGAAGTGGAGGGTGCGCATGTTGTGCAGGCGGTCGGCCAGCTTGACCAGCAGCACCCGCACGTCGCGCGAAATAGCGAGGATGAATTTGCGCAGGTTCTCGGCCTGGCGCGTATGCTCGGCCTGAAGCTCCAGCCGCGACAGCTTGGTCACGCCCTCGACCAGGACGGCGATTTCCTCGCCAAACATGGCGGCGATGTCGTCGCGTGTGGCAGAGGTGTCCTCCACCACGTCGTGCAGCAGGGCGGTGACGATGGTCGCCGTATCCAGCCGATAGTCGGTCAGGATGCCCGCGACCTGGATCGGGTGGGCGAAATAGGGATCGCCGGAGGCCCGCAACTGCGAGCCGTGCATCTTCATCGCATAGACATAGGCGCGGTTCAGCAGCGCCTCATCGGCGGTCGGGTCATAGGCCTTGACCGCCTCGATCAGTTCGAACTGGCGCATGATCGGTGCGCGCTTGGTATCAGACAATGCAGGGCCTTCAGACGACTTCGGCGCCGCCTCGGGAAGAGACGACGCCGATGTCTTGTCTTGCAGATTCGCGGCGGGGTCCATCGGCGTGTCCATCTGAGGCCGCGCCGTCCGCCTGGCTACCTTGGTGACCGGGTCGGTCGTCAGTAGCGCTCCTCCTGGCCCCCGTCGCGGTCGCTCTGCAGCGCGCGGATCAGTTCGGCTTCGGCCATGTTCATGTGCTGCGGCTCGGCCAGCAGGGCCACGACTTCGGCTTCGTCCTCGGCCTCGGTGCGCTCATCGACGCGCTGCAGGGTGGTGATGATGTTCTCGCGCAGTTCTTCCGGCACGACGGTTTCGTCGGCCAGTTCGCGCAGGGCCACGACCGGGTTCTTGTCGTTGTCGCGGTCCAGCGTCAGCGCGGCGCCGTTGGCGATGTTGCGGGCGCGGTGGCCGGCCAGCAGAACCAGACCAAAGCGGTTCGGCACCTTCTCGATGCAGTCTTCGACAGTGACGCGGGCCATGAAAATCCTCTGGCGGCAGGGAGAACCGCACAAAATATAGGTTGAAAGCCGATTGTGCAACGCCGCAAAGGCGTCATTGAGGCGGATCGGCGTCCGTCGCCCCTCCCCTCGCCCGACAGGCCGCTCCGGTCAAGCCCTGCGCAGAGGGAAGGCGTCGCGCCCGACCTGCGCCTCTGCAGCCAGTTCGCGCGCCATCCGGCCGCACACGGGGTGCCTCCACTCCGGCGCCAGCTCGGCCAACGGCCCCATGACGAACAGCCGTTCGGCCGCGCGCGGATGCGGCAGGATCAGCCCATCCAGGTCGCCGCTCAGCCGCCCATAGGCGATCAGGTCCAGGTCCAGGGTGCGCGGCGCGTTGCGCGCCGTGCGCACCCGCCCGCAGACATCCTCGATCCGCGCCAGCGTCCGCATCAGGGTTCGGGCGTCCTGCGCAGTGCTGACGATCACCACCCCGTTCAGGAACGGCGGATCGGTCGGATCGGGCCAGGCCTGCGACGACCACCAGGACGACCGCGCCAGCACATCCACCCCCTCGGCGCGGAATCGAGCCAGACCCGCCTCCAGCGCCTCGACGCACGACGACCATGCGCCCTTGTCATTGCAGCCCAGGGCGACGATGACTGCGTCGTCCAGATCAGACGCCGTTTCGGCCGTGTCGTTCCGGGCGTTCATTTTCTCGATCATTCCGACGGACTCATTTTCTTCATGACCGACCATCCCGACGACCGCATCGCCCTGTTCATCGACGGCGCCAACCTCTATTCCGCCGCGCGCGCCCTGAACTGCGATCTCGACTTCAAGAAACTGTCTCAGCGCTTCACCGGCGAGGGCCGGCTGATGCGCGCCTATTATTACACAGCGGTGATCGAGGGCGAGGAATTCTCTCCGATCCGCCCCCTGGTCGACTGGCTCGACTACAACGGCTTCACCGTCGTGACCAAGCCGGTCAAACGCTATGTCGACGCGCAAGGGCACAGCCGCACCAAGGGCAATATGGACATCGAGATCGCGGTCGACATGCTGGAGCTGGCGCCGCGCCTGGACCACGCCGTGCTGTTCTCCGGCGACGGCGACTTCCGCCGCCTGGTGCAGGCCATGCAGGCCAAGGGCGTGCGCGTCACCGTCGTCTCGACGGTCAAGAGCCAGCCGCCGCAGATTTCGGACGACCTGCGCCGTCAGGCCGACGCCTTCATCGACCTGGCCGACATCGTCAGTGAGGTGGGCAAGCCCAAGGCCCCGATGAATCAGGGCGTGACCCGCACCCTGGATCGGAACGACCGCGCGTGAGCGCTCTTCTGAACCCGGAGCCGCCCCGCGACTGTCCCCTTTGCCCGCGTCTGGTCGCCTATCGGGCCGAGAATGCGCGTCAGAACCCGGACTGGTGGAACGGGCCCGCGCCCTCGTTCGGCGACCCGGACGCGCGCCTGCTGATCGCAGGCCTGGCGCCCGGCCGCACCGGCGCCAACCGCACAGGCCGCCCCTTCACCGGGGATCACGCAGGCTGGCTGCTGTATGACACGCTGAAGAAGACCGGCTTCGCTGAAGGCCGCTACGACCCCGACGGCGACGACGACCTGCGGCTGGTCGACTGCATGATCACCAACGCCGTGCGCTGCGCTCCGCCGCAGAATAAGCCGACGGCGACGGAGGAAACCACCTGCCGCCCCTTCCTTGTGGATCGACTGGCCGCCCTGCCCCGGCTGAAGGTGATCGTGACGCTGGGCGACGTGTCCCGGCGCAGCATCCTGCGGACACTGGGCTACCCCGGCTCGGCCATCCCAGCCGGACATGGCGTCGAGGGCCAGGTCGGCACCTATACGCTGATCAACAGCTATCACTGCTCGCGGCTGAACACGAACACCGGCCGACTGACCGCCGAGATGTTCGAGGACATCTTCAGGCGGGCGAAAGCGGCGCTGGACGCCTGAGGCCTCAGCCCCCGGCGATCTCGCCCGCGACCATCACCGGGGCGGCGGGTTCGCGGAAATAGCGATCGATGCCCTCGGCGACCGAGCGCATCAGGCGGCGCCGGGCGCGTTCGTCGCTCAGCACGCGCTCGTCTTCCGGGTTGGTGATGAAGCCCATCTCCAGCAGCACCGCAGGCACGTCGGGCGCCAGCAGCACCGCCAGACCGGCGTCGCGGTGGCTGCGGCGCAGCAGCGGGTGGTTGTCGCCCTCGATATGGGTCAGCAGCACCCGCGCGAACTGGGCCGAGCGATTCTGGGTAGCGCGCTGGGTCATGTCCAGCAGGATGCGGTCGACCGAGGGGTCGCGGCCCGGCAGGCGCAGGTCGCGCTGCCAGTCTTCGCCCTTGGTGAACTCGCGCACCGCCCGCCCGGCGCCCTGTTCGGACAGGGTGTAGACGCTGGCGCCGCGCAGGGCCGGGTCAGACCCTGCGTCGGCGTGCAAGGAGATGAACAGGTCCGCGTCTGCGTCACGCGCCATCTGCACCCGGCGACCATGGGCGACATAGACATCGCCATCGCGCGTCAGTCGCACGCGATAGCGGCCGGTGCGCTCCAGCGCGGCCTTCAGGTCCCGCGCTGCGGCCAGGGTGATGACC
Organism: Brevundimonas guildfordensis; assembly: GCF_014836405.1. Lineage (GTDB taxonomy): Bacteria > Pseudomonadota > Alphaproteobacteria > Caulobacterales > Caulobacteraceae > Brevundimonas > Brevundimonas guildfordensis. The sequence continues at coordinate 869,332 of NZ_JACSQU010000001.1, forward strand.
TTTTCCTGAACCTGTTGGCCCTGAGCGCCGGGGTCGCGACCGCCGTGGCCGGCGTCGATGACGATGAGGGGCTTCTCAGTCCGGACCTGCTCGCGGCGTGGCGCGGCCGCCGGCGCGGCCGCCGCGCCCGTCGCCTTCAGGTCGATGACATAGCGATAGTGATCCACCCCATCGCCGGGAGGCAGAAGAAAGCGGCGCTCGATCTCGGCGCCGCGCGCCAGGTCCAACCGAACGCGCGACGACGACCCCGAGGCGGACACCTCATAGCCGCGCACCAGGCCGGCGCCCGAACCGTCCAGTCCTCGGCCGGGCTGAACGCCCGACAGGGCGACGATGACCCGCCCCGAAGAGCCGTCCTCGATCACCTGACCGCGCGTGCTTCGGCCCAGATCGACCACGATGCGGGTGCGCTGTGCGTCGCCGCCGAAGCGCAGCCGCATGACCTCGCCGTCCGGCCCGAACGCCAGCCCGCGCCCGGCCGTGAGCACGACCGCGCAGACGACGACGAAGGCGATGGCCGTCATCGTCCATTCCTGCGCGCCCCAACGGGCCAGATTGTCACGCCACCGACCGGCCATGAACCGAAGTTACCCTGTAGTTTGTCCTTGCAGGATGCCGCCGCAGATTAAGGATTTCGTTAAGACCTCTTACCGTCGCGGTTCTTTTATTTTCCGCTGCATGTGCCTATTATGAGCTCCGCATGCGACTGATCGCGCCGCCCGCAGTTTTGCGGGACCGGCCGCGCCCTCCTCGCGGCGTTGACTTTCACCTATTCCGAGGATCGCCCGGCCTGGCCGCCGATCCGACGAACGGGTTCGGGATGCAGCCTTGATCGGCGCGTTCGAACCCAGGACCGACAACCGTATGGGCCACTACGCCTGCGATCCCCTTCGGCAAGACCTTGCCGCGCTCGCTTTTCGCGAGGGGATGACGCGCGCCCGGACCCTCATTTCCATTCGGCGAGCCGCCCCCATTCCCGCGACTGAGATCGCGGCGCACGGCCTGGCGCGCCTGAGAGAGACCTTCAATGTCAAAAACCATGTTGATAGACGCGGCGCACGCGGAAGAAACCCGCGTCGCGATCGTGGACGGCCGCCAGGTTGAGGAATTCGATTTCGAATCCCGCGCGCGCCGTCAGCTTCGCGGGAATATCTATCTCGCCAAGGTCACCCGCGTAGAGCCAAGCCTGCAGGCCGCCTTCGTTGAGTACGGCGGCAACCGCCACGGCTTCCTGGCCTTCAACGAAATTCACCCGGACTATTATCAGATCCCGGTCGCCGACCGCGAAGCCATCATGGCCGAAGCGCACTCGGAAGATGACGACGATCATGACGATCTGGGCCGTGAGAGCGACGACGGCGAATCGGACGGCGGCCTGGCCGACGAGGAGCGTCTGAAGCGTCGCCTGATGCGCCGCTACAAGATCCAGGACGTCATCAAGCGCCGTCAGATCCTGCTGGTGCAGGTCGTCAAGGACGAGCGCGGCGCCAAGGGCGCGGCCCTGACCACCTGGCTGTCGCTGGCCGGTCGCTACTGCGTGCTAATGCCGAACACCGGCAAAGGCGGCGGCATCTCCCGCAAGATCACCAACACCTCGGACCGACGCCGCCTGAAGGCTGCCGCCGCTGCGCTGAAGGTGCCGCAGGGCATGGGCCTGATCATCCGGACGGCGGGCGCCAAGCGCACCCGCGCTGAGATCAAGCGCGACTATGAATATCTGCTGCGCCTGTGGTCGACGATCCGCGAGACAACGCTGAGCTCCAACGCGCCGGCGATGATCTACGAAGAAGAAAACCTGGTCCGTCGCGCCGTGCGCGATATGTACGACAAGGACTTCGACGGCATTCAGGTCGAGGGCGTTGAGGGCTTCAAGCAGGCGCGCGACTTCATGCGCGTGCTGATGCCCTCCCAGGCCAAGAAGATTCACCTCTATCAGGGCTCGCGTCCGCTGTTCGCCTCGAACGGCATCGAAGAGGTGCTGACCCAGATTCACCAGCCGGTCGTGCCGCTGAAGTCGGGCGGCTATCTGGTCATCAACCAGACTGAGGCCCTGGTGGCCATCGACGTGAACTCGGGCCGTTCCACCAAGGAGCGCAACGTCGAGGCCACGGCGACCAAGACGAACATGGAAGCCGCCGTCGAGGCCGCCCGCCAGCTGCGCCTGCGCGACCTGGCCGGCCTGATCGTCATCGACTTCATCGACATGGACGAGGGCAAGAACAACCGCGCGGTTGAGAAGGCCCTCAAAGACGCCCTGGCCAAGGACCGCGCCCGCATCCAGATGGGCCGGATCTCGGGCTTCGGCCTGATGGAGATCAGCCGCCAGCGTCGCCGCCTCGGCGTGATCGAGGGCGCAACCGAGGTCTGCGAATGCTGCCAGGGCGCCGGGCGCGTCCGCTCGGCCGAATCGGCGGCTCTGACCACCCTGCGCGCGGTCGACATCGAGGCCGGCAAGAACGGCGCGGGTTCGGTGAACCTGCGCGTATCCACCGCCGTGGCGCTGTACATCCTGAACCACAAGCGCGCCTACCTGCAGTCCCTGCTGGAACTGCGCGGCCTGAACGTCGTCATTCAGATCGACGACAGCCTGGCCCAGGGCGAACACTCGATCGAGCGCACCGAGACGAACGAAGACTTCGTCGCGCCGGAAAGCCACATCGACCTGGCCGACCTGGACGACGGCTTCGACGACAGCGCCTTCGACGATGAAGACGAGGATCACGACGAGGACGAGGACTTCGGCGAGGATCACGATGAGGCCGAACTGGACTCTGAAGACGCTGCCGACGACGAAAGCGGCGTGCGCGCGGAACAGGACGAGGACGACCGGGGCAGCCGCCGCCGTCGCCGCCGTCGTGGTGGACGCCGCGACGACGAAGCCGAAACCGTCGCCGTCGAGGACGATGATGACGGTCGCGGCGGCCGTCGTCGCCGGGGCCGCCGCGGCGGTCGCCGGGTCCGCGAGGAAGGCGAACGCGACGTCTTCACCTGGGTGCGCGGCCGTACGCCGTCGCTGCAGGATCCCTACGTCTGGTTCGACCCGATCAACCCGGCGCCGGTCCGCGGCGAATCACTCGCAGAGGACGACGTCGAGCGCAGCGACGAGCCGCGCGACATCCGGGCCGAACAGGCGACCGAAGGCGAAGGCCGCAACGGCCGCTCGCGCCGTCGTCGCGGTCGTGGCCGCGGCCGGGGCGACGTGTCGCACGACGCCAAGGTCGAGGATCGCGCCGTCAACGAGGGCCTGCCGCCTGTCGGCTCGCCCGACACGCCCATCGCCGTGGTGATCGAAGGCGAAACGTCGGAAGCCTCTGCGGAATCGCCCCTCGAAGCGGCGACCGAGGCCGCCCCGGCCCTCGAACCCGTTGAAGCTCCCAAGCGCCGCCGCGTCCGCCGCAAGGTGACCTCGGCCATCGCCGAAGAGCTGAACGAGGTCGCCGCCGAGCAACAGGCCGAAGCCGCCGCCCCCGAGGCGATCGCTACTGAGGCTGAGGCTCCCGCCGAGGCCGAGCAATCGACCCCGGTCCCGGCCGAACTGGACGTCACGCCCGCCGTGGCCGCCCGCATCGAGCAGGCGATCGAGGAGGTTCTGGCCGAGGAAGCCGTCGTCCTGGCCGAACCAGTCCCTGCGCCGACGCCCGAAGTCGATATCGCCGCGATCATCGCTGACGATCCGAACCAGATCGTCGCCCCGCCGTCGAAGCCCAAGCGCGGCTGGTGGCGCCGTTGATCGGACACGATTAGGCTGGAAGCTGCGGGGGAGACTATCGCTCTGGAGTGCTTGATGACCAGGACGCCCCCCGCCGCACCCCGCTTCCGACGCCACCTGATCGCCGGGGTCGGCGCCCTCGCGGTGCTGGCCTCGGCCGCTTCGGCCCAGGCGCAGAGCCTGATCCGGGATACCGAGATCGAAGGCATTATCGACGGCTGGTCCGAGCCGGTGCTTGACGCCATGGGACTGGATCCCAACGAGGTCGAGATCCTTCTGGTCAACGATGATGACCTGAACGCCTTCGCGACGCGCGGGCGGATCATGGGGCTGAACACCGGCCTGATCCTGCGCACCAAGAGCCCCAATCAGCTTCTTGGCGTGATCGCCCACGAAGCCGGGCACATCAAGAACCGCCACACCCTGCGCGACGGCGCCCAGAACGCTGGCATGCAGCCAATGATCATGACCATGGCCCTGGGCGCCCTGGCCGCCATCGCGGGCGCGCCGGACGCGGGGGCGGCGCTGCTGGCCTCCAGCCAGTATTTCGGCACGCTGGGCGCCCTGCGCTACATGCAGAGCCAGGAAGGCGAGGCCGACATCACCGGCGCCCGCGCCCTGGAGCGCGCCGGGGAATCCGGGCGCGGCATGGTCGAGTTCTTCGAGAACTTCCGCTCGCAGGAAATCTTCTCTGATCAGCGCCGCTATCCCTATTTCCGCAGCCACCCCCTGTCGTCGCAGCGGATCGAGGCCCTGCGCCCCGCGGTCGAGGCCGCCTCCCACTACGACAAGCGCGACAGCCCCCAGCGCATGGCTGAGCACGCCCTGGTCGTGGCCAAGATCCGCGCCTTCATGGAGGCGCCTAACGCCACCTTGCGCGACTACCCGTCCAGCGACGCCTCCCTGCCCGCCCGCTACGCCCGCGCCATCGCCTGGTATCGGGACGGCCAGACGCAGAAGGCCCTGGACGCGGTCGACGTCCTGCTGACGGAACAGCCCGACAACCCCTATTTCTGGGAGCTCAAGGGCCAGATCCTGTTCGAGGAAGGCCGACCGGCCGAAGCCATCGGCGCCCACGAACGCTCCGTCGAGCTGAAGCCGGACGCGCCATTGTTGCGCATCAACCTGGCCCACGCCCTGATCGAGACCAATGACACGACCAAGCTGGCCGAGGCCGAGAACCAGTTGAAGCGAGCCCTGGCGCTGGAGCGGGACAACAACCTGGCATGGCGCCTGCTGTCCCAGGCCTATTCCAGCCAGGGCAAGGAGGGCGAGGCGCGTCTGGCCTCGGCCGAATACTGGTTCGCCCTGCGTCGCCCGGATCAGGCGGCCCAGTTCGCCATGCGGGCCCGCGACATGCTGGACCGCAGTTCTATCGAATGGCGCCGGGCCACCGACATCGTCCTGGCCTCGGGCGCGACCGAGAAAGACATCACCGACGCCGAGCGCCGCAATGAACAGCGCAGCCGCTCCGGCGTCATCCCGCCCGGCGGGGAATGAGCCCTTCCCGCCCCTACTGCACTGCCTGATAAGACGAGATGCTGATGACTGAAGACGCGCGCCCCGAACCGACCCCGACCGTCACGCCGAAGAAGGCGCGCCTGGGGCTGTCGGGCACGACGCTGGGATGGGCTGCGGCAGGGATGTCGGCCCTCGCCCTGGCGCTGTCGGCTGCGCCCTATCTGACCGGCGGTTTTGGCGAGCGCGTGCGGGCTTATCTGATCCAGAATCCCCAGGTGTTGGACGAGGTGCTGGCCGCGCGTGAGACGGCCGAATCCCAGTCGCGCGTTCAGAGCATCAACGCCGCCGCCGCCGCCAACCCCGCCCTGCTGGCGATCGATCCGCGCGATCCGGTCTTCGGCCCTGAGAACGCCAAGGTGACGGTGATCGAGTTCTTCGACTTCCGCTGCCCTGGCTGCAAGGCGGTGGCGCCCGAATATCGCGCCCTGATGACCGCCCACCCCGAGGTGCGCTTCGTCTTCAAGGACTGGCCGATCCTGGACCGGGGCGAGGACGTCACCTCGCAGTACGCCGCCCGGGCGGCCCTGGCCGCGCATCAGCAAGGCAAGTACCTCGCCGTCTATGACGCCCTGATGGCCGAACGGGCGCTGGACCGCGCCGCCATCGACCGCATCCTGGCTGAAAACGGCGTCGACATGGCCAAGGCGAATGTCGCTATGTCGGCCCCCGAGATGACGCGCCACGTCGCCGACATCCACACGGCCGCCGCCACCCTGGGCCTGCAGGGCACGCCGACCTTCTTCATCAACGGCGTCGCCAGCCCCGGCATCGACCCGCGCGAGATCGGCGCCCTGATCGAGGCGGCCAAGAAAAAGGGCTGACGTCTGTGCTTTCCTCCCCATTTCATGGGGAGGGGGACCACCAAGTGGTGGAGGGGCTTGCGGCGGAACCAAGCGGCCCCTCCGTCACGTCGCCTATCGGCTCCGCGCCACCTCCCCACGTCGTGGGGAGGAGATCAGATCAGCCCCGCCAGCGGCGAGGACGGGTCGGCGTAGAACCGCTTCTTCATCCGCCCAGCCAAGTAGGATTCGCGCCCGGCGATGACGGCGTGCTTCATGGCGCTGGCCATCAGGATGGGGTCACGCGCCTCGGCGATGGCTGTGTTCATCAACACCCCGTCGCAGCCCAGCTCCATGGCGATGGCCGCGTCCGACGCCGTGCCGACGCCTGCGTCGACCAGCACCGGCACCTTGGACTGTTCGACGATCAGGCGGATGTTGATCGGGTTCTGCACCCCCAGCCCCGAGCCGATCGGCGCGCCCAGCGGCATGATGGCCACGGCGCCCGCGTCCTCCAGCTTGCGCGCATAGACGGGATCGTCGGTGCAATAGACCATGACCTCGAAGCCCTCGGCGGTCAGCAGCTTCAGCGACCGCAGGGTCTCCTCCATGTCGGGGAACAGGGTCTTGGGGTCCGCCAGAACCTCCAGCTTGACCAGGGTCCAGCCGCCCGCCTCGCGCGCCAGGCGCAGGGTCCGCACGGCGTCCTCGCCCGTGAAGCAGCCCGCCGTATTGGGCAGATAGGTGTATTTCTTCGGGTCGATGAAGTCCGTCAGCACCGGCTGGTTCGGATCGGTCAGGTTCACCCGGCGCACGGCCACGGTGACCATCTCGGCGCCCGAAGCCTCGGCCGCCGCCGCGTTCTGGGCGTAGTCGCGATACTTGCCGGTGCCCACGATCAAGCGCGAGTTGAAGGTGCGGCCGGCGACGGTCCAGCTGTCGGTGCGGGGAGCGGTGTCAGTCATGCCTAGGGAAGTAGCGCCGCCCGCCGCTGGGGGGAAGCGCCGTTGCGGGAATTGATGAGCTATCCTCCTCCCGCTCATCCCGGCGGACGCCGGGATCCAGTGAGAACCTCACGCGCACCCTTTGAAGGGCGAACCTGTCGCCAAAGGACTGGATCCCGGCGTCCGCCGGGATGAGCGGAGCATAGTGCGGCCTCAGCCGCCGCCCACGAACTGCACCAGTTCAATCCTGTCGCCCTCTGCCAGCGCCGTCTCGCCGTGCAGAGAACGCGGCACGATCTCCAGATTGCGCTCGACCGCCACCTTCTTGGGGTCCAGCGACAACTCCTGAACCAGACCCAGAATGGTCGTGGCTGCGGTGTCCCGCGCCTCGCCGTTGACTTCGATACGCAAACTGATCGCTCCAGAGGATGCAGGGTGGAGAGGCAAGGCCTCTTTCGGAGACGTCAGATAATGGGCGTTCCGGCGCGGGACATCAAATCCACGACTTCAGTGAGCTGTCGCCCCTATTGCGGGCATCGACCATCTGTCGTTCACTCCCGATATGGCCGACGAAATCGCTCAATCAGCAAATGCCATACGTGACCACATCGTGGGCACCTTGCGACGGGAATTCTACATCGAGGAGCCGATCAACGATGAGGCTGAACTTTACTACGATCTCCATCTCGCGGGCGATGATTTGGCTGACGCCATTGACGCAATCAGGCAGCCGTTCGGGACTGACTTCAGCCTGATGGATTTGCGACGCTACGCTCCCAATGAGGTGGGCCATAACTTCAAGCTAAACTTTCTGCGTGAATTTCGCGAATGGCGAGGTGAGCGCACCTATCGCAGCCTGACAGTGGCAAGCATCATCCACGCCGTTCAAGCCGGATCGTGGAACGATCGCTGAGCGGTATTAATCGGCTTCTCAGGCTAGGCTCGCCGCCGCCAGCCTCCCCTTACGTCACCCTTTTTCCCCACCCGCTTTGCGCCGCGCGCCACCTGGGCTACAACGCGCGCTCGATTCCGCGCGGCGGCGCGCCTGTTTTGCGAGCGAATGCCCGAAACTCTCACCCTGTATGTCCTGAACGGGCCGAACCTGAACCTGCTGGGGGTTCGGGAGCCGGACATCTATGGCCGCGAGACACTGGCCGACGTTCAGGCGATGTGCGAGGCGGCGGCCGAGGGCGCGCGCGTGGTGTTCCGCCAGTCGAACCATGAAGGCCAACTGGTCGACTGGATCCAGGAAGCCCGTCTTGAGGCCGACGCCCTGGTCATCAACCCGGCCGCCTTCACGCACACCTCGGTGGCCCTGCTCGACGCGCTGAAGACGCTGAGCATCCCCGTGGTCGAATGCCACCTGTCGAACCCCGCCGCGCGCGAGGCGTTTCGGCATCACTCCTATGTGTCCCTGGCCGCGACCGGCGTGATCGCCGGCTTCGGTCCCCGCAGCTATGAATTGGCCGTCCGGGCCGCTCTGGACCTGGCGCGTCGCGCCGGGACCAAGGGCTGACCGGCGCGCGCCGTCTGAAGATCAAGTAGAAGAGACCCTCATGTCCGACGACAAGAACAAGAACATCGACGCCGATCTGGTCCGCAGCCTGGCCGACATCCTGAACGACACCGACCTGACCGAGATCGAGGTCGAGCGCGGCGATCTGAAGATCAAGGTCAAGCGCGAAGTCACCGTCGCCGCCGCCCCGATCCAGTACGCCGCCGCCCCGGCTCCGGTCGCGCACGCCGCGCCGGCCGCCGCCGCCCCGGCCTCCATGCCGTCGGACCCGGCCACCATCGTCGCCCGCTCGGGCGAAGAGGTGAAGTCGCCGATGGTCGGCACCGCCTACCTGCAGCCCGCGCCGGGTTCGGACCCGTTCATCAAGGCCGGCGACAAGGTCAAGAAGGGCCAGACCCTGCTGATCGTCGAGGCCATGAAGACGATGAACCCGATCCAGGCGCCGCGCGACGGCGTCGTGGCTGAAATCCTGGTGGGCGACGCCCAGCCGGTCGAGTTCGGCGAAGCCCTGGTCGTGCTGGAAGCCTGAGCCTCATGTTCACCAAGGTCCTGATCGCCAACCGGGGCGAGATCGCGCTGCGCATCCACCGCGCATGCAAGGAGATGGGAATCTCCACCGTCGCCGTTCACTCCGAGGCCGACCGCGGCGCCATGTGGGTGCGCCTGGCCGACGAGAGCGTCTGCATCGGCCCCGCGCCGGCGGCCAAGTCCTATCTGAACATCCCCTCGATCATCGCGGCGGCGGAAATCACCGGCGCTCAGGCGATCCACCCGGGCTACGGCTTCCTGGCCGAGAACGCCCGCTTCGCCGAGATTATCGAAGCCCACGGCATGTCCTTCATCGGGCCCAAGCCGGAACACATCCGCATCATGGGCGACAAGATCACGGCCAAGCAGGCGGTGAAGGACGCGGGCATTCCCGTCGTCCCCGGCTCTGACGGCGAGGTCGAGACGGTGGAACAGGCCATCGAGGCGTCCAAGGCCATCGGCTTCCCCCTGATCGTCAAGGCGGCCGCCGGCGGCGGCGGTCGCGGCATGAAGGTGGCCCAGACGGCCGACGATCTGGTCGAAGCCGTGCAGACGGCCCAGGCCGAAGCCCTGGCCGCCTTCGGCAACGGCGCCGTCTATATGGAGCGCTATCTCCAGAAGCCGCGCCACATCGAGATCCAGGTCATCGCCGACAGCCACGGCAACGTCGTCCACCTGGGCGAACGCGACTGCTCGCTGCAACGCCGTCACCAGAAGGTGCTGGAAGAGGCCCCCTCTCCCGCCCTGTCGGCCGAGGGCCGGGTCAAGATCGGCGAGACGGTCAACAAGGCCATCGCCGCCATCGGCTATCTGGGCGCCGGCACCATCGAGTTCCTGTGGGAGGACGGCGAGTTCTTCTTCATCGAGATGAACACCCGTCTGCAGGTCGAACACCCGGTCACGGAAATGATCACGGGCGTCGATCTGGTGCGCGAACAGATCCGCATCGCCGCGGGCCTGCCGCTGTCGTTTAAGCAGGAAGACATCACCTTCGAGGGCCACGCCATCGAAGTGCGGATCAACGCCGAGAACGCCGAGACCTTCACCCCTTCGCCGGGCACGATCACCGAGTTCCACGCGCCGGGCGGCCTGGGCGTGCGTCTGGATAGCGCCATCTACGCCGGCTATTCGATCCCGCCCTATTACGACAGCCTGATCGGCAAGTTGATCGTGCACGGCCGCGACCGCGAAGAGGCGCTGGCGCGCCTGAAGCGTTCGCTGGGCGAGACGGTCATCAGCGGCGTCGACACCACCATCCCCCTGTTCCAGAAGCTGTTGCAGGAGCCGGACATCCTGTCGGGCGACTACGACATCCACTGGCTGGAGAAGTGGGCGGCGGCGCAGAAGGCCAAGGCCTAACCCCCCTTGGACGAGCCCGGATTCAGCGCGAGCGGCGCCTCTGACGTCTTCGGACCGGAGGCGCTGCTCGCCTGCTACGCGCGGGGCGTCTTCCCGATGGCCGAGGCGCACGACGATCCGCGCGTCTTTCTGGTCGAGCCGGACCAGCGCGGCCTGATACCGCTGGATCGCTTTCACATCCCCTCGCGCCTGCGCCGCACCGTGCGGGGCGAGCCGTTCGAGGTTCGGGTCAACACGGCCTTCGTGGCGGTGCTGGACGCCTGCGCCGCCTCTGCGCCGGGCCGCGAAGACACCTGGATCAACGCCCCGATCCGCCGCCTCTATGTGGAACTGCATCAGCGCGGCTTCGCCCACAGCATCGAATGCTGGCGCGACGAGGCGCTGGTCGGCGGGCTTTACGGCGTGACGCTGGGCGGCGCCTTCTTCGGCGAGAGCATGTTCAGCCGGGCGACGGACGCGTCAAAGGTCGCCCTGGTCCATCTGGTCGCGCGCCTGAAAAAGGGCGGCTGGCGGCTGCTGGACACGCAGTTCTTGACCGAACACCTCGGCCAGTTCGGCGCCGTGGAGACACCGCAGGAGGCCTATTTGCGTATGCTGCCCTGGGCCATGCAGGCGGCGCCCGACATGGACGCCTTCACCGCGCCCCTCAGCGGGGCCGAGGCCGTGGCTTACGCCTTACAGCCGACCACCCAGGCGTCATAGACCGGGTGCTGCAGGCCGCTGACGCTGGGCGATGAGGCGAACATCCAGCCCTTGAACACCTGACGCGCCTCGGTCGGCGCGGCCAGGCCGCGCGGCTGAACCCCGACCTCCAGATAGGCGATGGCGTCCTCGGTCATTTCGTCAGAGGCAGAGACCTCGCAGGCCCGGGCCTTGAACAGCAGGGTCTTCCCGAAGCGCACCGGACGGCCGCCGACCTCGACCTCGAACCGCATGGTCTCGGCCGTGGTCTTGTCCACCGCCTGAATGACCGCGATGCGTCGGCGCTGGCGCACGCCTGGCGGCGAGGCCGGCTCCGTGGGCGCAGGCGCGACCTCCTCAACCGGGATTTCGTCCGGCGCTTCTTCCTGAACGGCCACTTCCTCGCCTTCGACGACAACGGCGGGCATCGTCGGCCCCGCAGCGGGGGTCGTCGGCAGCACGATGGCCGGGCCGTTTGACGGCGCCGGTTGCTGCGGCTGAGACGCCGGAGCCTGCGGATTCTGCAGCGGCGTCCGGTTGGTGTCGCGCAGCACGTCGCCGATCGGATCGGCCGGAGCGGGCGTCGCGTCTTGCGGCAGGTCCATCAGGACGCTGGCGACGCCGGCGCCCGATATCGCCAGTCCCGCGACGACCACCCCGGCCAGCAGGACATGGCGAAGGCTCATTCCGGGCTCCAGGCCTGATAGTCGCCGGTGGCGGCCGGGCGTTGGCCCAGGGCGGCCAGCGAACCTTGCGGGCGGCGCGCCATCGGCGTGCCCGTCAGGTTCGGCAGGTGATCCTTCTCCCACGCCTGACGCGGCAGCGGACGCTCAGTCGGCGTCTCGTCATAGGTGTAGCGCAGCCAGCCCTGCCATTCCGGCGGCACCTTGGTCGCCTCGGCATAGCCGTCATAGATGACCCAGCGGCGCTTGCGGCCATCATAGCTGACGGTGTCGCGGGATTCGTAATAGCGGTTGCCGAACTCGTCCGTGCCGACCTGCTGGCCGCGTTTGCCAACGGTGAACAGGGTGCCGATCGTGGCGCCGTTCCACCAGGTGAAGATCTTGCTCAGCACGTCGTCGAACTCACTCGAATCCACCGCCCCGGGGAGGTCCGGCGGCGCGGGCCGATCATAGAAACCGCGACGCCCTACGTCCAGCGCGGAGCGCAAGGGAAACGCCTCAACATCTTGTGGGCAACAACCTCGCCAGCCGCAACATCTATTGAACGCCCTCACGATCGCCCGATAGGTTGTCTTCAGGACACGCTCCACCTCCAGCGTGGGAGACGCCTGATGCGCTTCAAGCCCCTGTTTGCTCCCCTGGCCGCCGCCGTCCCCGTCGCCGTGCGCGAGATCGAACGCGCCGATGTCGTCGACAGGGTGCTGGCGCCCGACGCCTGGACCGATGTGCAGGTCGAGGCGTGGCTGGACTGGGCCGATGCGCCATCGACGCCCCGGCCCGACCTGCCGCTAAACGGCGCCGTGCACGATTGGGCCGCTCGCCTCGCCGCCGCTGGATCAGAAGGCGGCGTCTTCGCCAGCACCGCCGAAGCCAACCGATTCGAAAACGAGCTGACCGGCGCCGTCCTGCTGGGACTGGCCGCTGTCAGGGATGCGGATACGCCCGCCGCAATACCCCTTCGCCTGGATCTGTCCGAGCCCGAGGCCGAACGCCGTCTGGCCGATCAGGCTGCCGCCTGGCGTCGCGAACGGCTGGCCGGGCAGGCCGCCGAGGCGCTGGCTCAGGCGCTGGCCAACGTCGCCGACGCCGTGGCGCGGTGTGAAGGCGACGCCGCCGCCTGCGCCGATCCCGCCTCCAACCCCGCCCTGACCCGCGCCGCCCATGTCGCGCGCCAGTGCGGCGCCGCCGATGCGGACATCCTGCGCGCCATCAAGGGCGAGGGCCTCTCGGCGACCGCCGCGCCGCTGGCCGACGCTCCGCAGGCGCCCCTGATCGTCCTGGCCCAGCCAGACACGGCCGCCGCCGGCGGGCCTCTGGCGCTCGCCTTGGCCGAAGCGGCGCTGGAAGGCCCTGTCTCCGCCGTGTTCACGCCCGCTGACGCAGACGCCGCCGCCGATGCAGCCGTGGCCCCGCGCGCAGCGATCAATCTGCCCGCTCTGGCCGCCGTCTTCCCGCAAGCGTTCGACTCCGCCTTGGACGCCCTCACCGAGCTTCTGGTCACGGCGCTGGACCTGACGCTGGACGCGCACGATCCCCGTGCCGCCGCGCGCCCCATCGCCATTGCTCTGGGCGGTCTGGCCGACTGGGCCGTGTCGCAGGACGCCGCTGAGCCCGCCCTGCCCGCCGCCGCCCTGGCCGCTCAGGTCGCGCGCTGCGCCAACGCCGTCTCCGCCGATCTGGCCGCCCGCCTTGGCCCCTGCGCCGAATGGGAGACGGTGAAGGACGAGATCCTCGCCGCCCTGGCCGAACGCGGCGAGCCGGTCGAGGCCCTGCGCGCCCACGGCCGCCGCCACGCGGCCATCAGCCTGTTCGCCGACGACGCTGAACTCACCTTGCGCCTCGGCGCCTCGCCCTTCGCAGCGACGGACGTCTGGCAGACGGCGGACGGCGAGGTCGAACGCCGCCTGCGTCCCGCGCTTGCCGCCGCCCTGACTCGCGCGGGCGCTGACGTCGAGGCGGCCGAGCGCCATCTGTTCGGGCGCCGCACCCTGGCCGAGGCGCCGGGCGTCAGCCATGCCCGCTTGCGCGAGCTGGGTTTCACCGACCTGGAACTCGAAGGGATCGAGCACGCCCTGTCTTCGGTCGAGGATTTCGCCCCCGCCTTCGCCCCGCCCGTGCTGGACGAGGGTTTCATCGGCGACGTGCTGGGCCTGAGTCTGGCGCCGGGCGAGGCCCTGCTGCCGCGTCTGGGCTTTGACGAGGCGGCGATCCGGGCGGCGGCCGACTATGTCTTCGGCCGGCCCGACCTGTCCGACTGGGCCGAAGCGCCCGACGCCCTGCGGCCGCTGCTGTCCCGGTCGGGCGAGGCGGTGGAAGCCGACCTGCGTCACGCCATCGAGCCCTTCAGCGACGGCCCCGATCTGCGCCCTGTCACGCTGGACTGGCGGGCCGACCGACTGGACGTAGCCCGCGCCTTAGCCGATGCGGCGCTCGACGGCCGCCGCGCCGCCGTGCTGCGCCGCGCGCCGCCCCCCGCCGATTTCCGCCTGCGCCTGCCCGAGATCGAGACCCCGCGTCGCGCTGATCAGGCCCCCGCGCCCGAGGCCGCGCCCCGCACCGTCGAGCGCGTGGTTGAGAAGGTGATCGAGCGCGACCGCACCCGCCGTCGCCTGCCCGACCGCCGCAAGGGCTACATCCAGAAGGCCTCGGTCGGCGGCCACAAGGTCTATATCCACACCGGCGAGTACGAAGACGGCGAGTTGGGCGAGATCTTCATCGACATGCACAAGGAAGGCGCCGCCTTCCGCTCGATGATGAACAACTTCGCCATCGCCATCTCGATCGGCCTGCAGTACGGCGTGCCGCTGGACGAGTTCGTGGACGCCTTCGTCTTCACCCGGTTCGAGCCGTCGGGGCGGGTCACGGGCAATGACTCCATCCGCTCGGCCACCTCCATCCTCGACTATGTGTTCCGTGAACTGGGCGTCTCCTATCTGGACCGACGCGAGCTGGCGCAAGTCACGCCCGAGGCCGCCAATCTGGACGGCATGGACGGGGGGCCGACCGAAGCGCCCCAGCCCGTGCCCGCCGCCCGCTTCATCTCCAAGGGCTTCGCGCGGGGCGCGGCGCCCGACAACCTGATCGTCGCCCCCTTCGGCCGCAAAGAGCCGTCGCCGCGCACCACGCCGCAGGTTCAGGCCGGCCCCTGCCCTGAGTGCGGCGACCTGATGCTGACGGATCGGAGCGGGACGCCCGTGTGCGGCTCTTGCGGCGCGGCGCCCAAGGCTCACGGCTAACGGCTAACGGCTAACGGGATATAGGGCCGAGATCGGACGAGCTGTCCCGAAACGGCGGCCCGCTTCTTGCTGCGACAGGCGCAAAGCCTGGAGCCATTCGCATGATCCGTCCCGCAATCGCCCTTCTCGCCGTCGTCGGCCTGACCCTGACGGCCCTTCCGGCCTCGGCGCAGAACGCTTCGCAAATCGCCCAGGTGCGTCGCGGCGCCTCCTGCCCCGGCTGCAATCTGTTCCAGGGCGACTTCTCCGGCCTGGAGCGCTCGGGCCTGAACCTGTCCGGCGCCCGCATCCGCCAGGCGGACATCAGCCTGTCGGTGATGAACCGCACCAACTTCAGCCGCTCGGACCTGCGCGACGTCGAGGCCTATGGCGCCGTCTTGTCCAGCGCGAACTTCAACGGCGCCGACCTGACCAACGCCAGCTTCGTGGGGACCTTCCTGGAAGGGGCCTCCTTCACCGGGGCCAAGCTGAACGGCACCAATCTTTCGGGCGCCGAAATGGCGCGCGCGCGCGGCCTGACCCAGTCTCAGCTCAATCAGGCCTGCGGCGACCAGAACACGGTTCTGCCTTCCGGCCTTCGCATTCCCGCCTGTTGAGCGTCGCCTTCGTTACCGCGATTTAAGTAGGGTTTTCGCAGACTAAGGCGCATTCAATAGGGGTGATGAAACGCTCGATTTCGCCCCTGCGCCATCTGGCCCTTGCCGCCTCAGCCCTTGCGGGACTGATGGCGGCCGCCCCCGCCCTGGCCAGCGCTGCGGACATGACCTGGGCTCAGGACCGCGACGTCGCCCGGATGGTGTCGCTGGGCGGGAGCTGCACGCGGTGCGAACTGTCCGGTCGCGACCTGTCGGGCGCCACCTTGACGGGCGCCAACTTCACCAACGCCACCCTGGTCGGCGCCAATCTGCGCGGCGCCGAACTCGTCGGCTCGAACTTCACCGGGGCGGACTTCAGCCGCGCAGACATGCGCGGCATCGAGATGGTCGGATCGATGTTCACCAACGCCAAGATGACCGGCGCCCAGCTGATGGGCGCCGAAGCGACCGGCGCAGTTCTGATCCGCGTCGATCTGAGCGGCGCCAATCTGAGCGGGGCCGAACTTCAGGGCGTGAACATGAACAGCGCCGTCCTGACCCGCGCCCGGTTCAACGACGCCGAGATTTTCGGCGCCACCCTGGCCAACGTCAACGCCAACGGCGCCGACTTCAGCAATGCCGATATCAAGGCGTCCAACCTGACGGGCGGCAACTTCAATAGCGCCTCATTCAGGGGCGCTGACCTGGACGGCGCGCGCCTGTCCGGCGGCGACTTCACCCGCGCCGATTTTCGCGGCGCCTCCATGCGCCGCACCGACATTCGCGGCCTGGATCTCAGCCGGGCGCGCGGCCTCAGCGCCGACCAGGTCTCAGAGGCCTGCGGCGACGCCGCGACCCGCCTGCCTGGCGACATGACCGCTCGCAACTGCCGCATCAGCGGCGTGCGCGTCATCCGCACTCCGCCGGCCCCTCCAGCTCCGCCCGCGCCGCCCGTCCCGCCGCGTCAGCGCAACCTGGTGATCGTTTCCGGCAACTGAAGCCCGGATGCAAAAAGGGAGGGGTCGCCCCCTCCCTTTCTCAATTCGACTTTGCGGCGCCGATCAGACCTTGATGGGCAGCTGGGTGCGGATCGACAGCTCCTTCAGCTGACGCTCCTCGACCTCGGCCGGGGCGTTCATCATCAGGTCCTGGCCCTGCTGGTTCAGCGGGAAGGCGATGACCTCGCGGATGGCCTGTTCGCCCGCCAGCAGCATGACGATGCGGTCGATGCCCGGCGCCAGACCGCCGTGCGGCGGCGCGCCGTAGCGGAAGGCGTTCAGCATGCCGCCGAACTGCTCCTCGACCACCGAGGCGTCGTAGCCAGCGATCTCGAAGGCCTTCAGCATGATCTCGGCCTTGTGGTTCCGGATCGCGCCCGAGCACAGCTCATAGCCGTTGCAGACGATGTCGTACTGATAGGCGCGGATGGTCAGCGGATCCTGAGTCTCCAGCGCCTCCATGCCGCCCTGCGGCATCGAGAACGGGTTGTGGCTGAAGTCGACCTTCTTCTCTTCTTCCGACCATTCGAACATCGGGAAGTCGACGATCCAGCAGAACTTGAACTGGTCCTCGTCGACCAGCTTCAGCTCCGTGCCGACGCGGGTGCGCGCCAGACCGGCGAACTTGGCGAAGACGGCGGGATCGCCGGCGGTGAAGAAGGCGGCGTCGCCCTTGCCCAGACCCAGCGAGCTCATCAGCGCCTCGGTCGGCTCCTGCCCCAGGTTCTTGGCGATCGGGCCGCCCCACGACTGCTGATCGTCCGACCAGAAGATGTAGCCCAGGCCCGGCTGGCCCTCGCCCTGCGCCCAGGAGTTCATGCGGTCGCAGAAGGCGCGGCTGCCGCCGGTCGGCGCCGGGATGGCCCAGACGGCGTTCTTCTCGTCGGCGCCCAGGATCTTGGCGAACAGGCCGAAACCGCCGTCGCGGAAATGGTCCGACACGTCCTGCATCTTGATCGGGTTGCGCAGGTCCGGCTTGTCGCTGCCGTACCACTTCATCGACTGGGCGAACGTCAGGCGCTCGAAGCCCTTGTGCTCCATCGTCTGGCCGAAGTCGTTGGTGAAGGTTTTCACGTCGTCGATCGGCGAGACCGGCTTGCCCTCGCCGAACTCGGTGAACAGCCCGTGCATCAGCGGCTCGATCGCCTGGAAGACGTCTTCCTGCGTGACGAAGCTCATCTCGACGTCCAGCTGATAGAACTCCAGCGAGCGGTCGGCGCGCAGGTCTTCGTCGCGGAAGCAGGGCGCGATCTGGAAGTAGCGGTCGAACCCCGAGACCATCAGCAGTTGCTTGAACTGCTGCGGGGCCTGCGGCAGGGCGTAGAACTTGCCGGGATGCATCCGGCTCGGCACCAGGAAATCGCGCGCGCCTTCCGGCGACGAGGCCGTCAGGATCGGCGTCTGATACTCAAGGAAGCCCTGGGCCACCATGCGGGTGCGGATCGATTGGATCACGCGCGACCGCAGGACGATGTTCTTGTGCAGACGCTCGCGACGCAGGTCCAGGAAGCGGTTGCTCAGGCGAATCTCTTCCGGGTACTCCTGCTCGCCGAAGACCGGCATCGGCAGTTCGGCCGCTTCCGACAGGACTTCCAACGACAGGACGCGCACCTCGACCTCGCCGGTCGGCAGGTTGGCGTTAACGGTCGAGCCTTCGCGCAGGACCACTTCGCCGTCGATCTTGATGACGCTCTCGGCGCGCAGGCGCTCGACCACGTCAAAGCCCGGCGTTTCGGGGTGCAGGACCAGTTGGGTCAGGCCGTAGTGGTCGCGCAGGTCGATGAACAGCAGGCCGCCGTGGTCCCGCTTGCGGTGGATCCAGCCCGACAGACGAACATTCGAGCCCGCATCCGTCGAACGGAGGGCGCCGCAGGTGTGGGTGCGATAGGCGTGCATGATCGGATTTCGTCTGAAAACGGCTGGAGAACAGCGTGAATTAGGAGGGGCGAAAGGCCCATCATCGCCCCGGAAAGTCAAGGCTGACGGCTCAAACGCCCATGATACGCCATCCACAGCAGCGCGCAGGTTGTCCCCGTGATCCCGCCCTATCAACAGAGACGCCCGCATCCCCGCCCGGCTAGGGTTCATCGTCATGAACGCTCCGGCCGCCGAAATCCGTCAACTGCGCCTGCCGCTGCAGCAGGAGACGCCCCAGCGCGCCTCCGACCTGGCGATCTCGCAGGCCAACGCCGGGGGCGTGGCGACGCTAGCCGTCTGGCCCGAAGCGCCCGGCGCCGTGCTGGCCCTGGTCGGGCCGGCGGGCTGCGGCAAGAGCCATCTGGCCGCCGCCTGGGTCGAGCGCACCGGCGCCATCGCCCTGCACGGCGCCGAGGCGGCCCTGGTCGACCCGCTGGAGCTGGAAGGCCTCCCCGTCCTGCTGGACGACGCGCAGGACGCCGACGACGAGAGCCTGTTCCACCTGATCAACCTGACCCAGTCGGGCGGCGGCGCCCTGCTGCTGGTGTCGCGCGATCCGCCGGGAGCCTGGGCGACGGACCTGCCCGACCTGCGCTCGCGCCTGAACGCCATCCGCACCGTGGGGATCGAGGCGCCCGACGACGTCGTCTTCGCCGCCATGCTGCGCCGCGCCTTCGCCAGCCGGAACATCACCCCCGCCGATGAACTGATCGAGTATCTGGTCCGCCGCATCGACCGCTCGGCCGACGCCGCCGAGACCGTGGTCGACCGTCTGGACGCCCTGCACCGTCCCGTGACGCGAGTGCTGGCGCGGCAAGTGCTGGACGGGGAATAACGCCCACCCGCCCGCTCATTCCCTCGCCGCGACACAATCGCGGTTGCAGCCGTCACAGGCGCGCGCGACAACGGAATCATGACCGATATCGCGCCCATCGCCGTCGACACCACCGGTGAGGAAGTCCCCTCCTCGCGCGCGCCGCAACTCAAGCTGTCCGAGGCGCTGATGGCCTCGCCCGAGCGGTTCATCAACCGCGAGCTGTCGTGGCTGGCCTTCAACGGCCGGGTGCTGGAGGAAGCCGCCAACGAGGGCCATCCCCTGCTGGAGCGCGTGCGCTTCCTGTCCATCTCGGCCAACAACCTGGACGAGTTCTTCATGACCCGCGTCGCCGGCCTGAAGGGGCAGGTGCGCGAGCGCATCCGCGTCGTCTCCCCTGACGGCCTGACGCCGGCCGAGCAGTTGGAACAGGTCAATGCGGCGGCGGGCGGCCTGATGGCCGAGCAGCAGCGTCAGTGGCGCGTCCTGCGCAAGGAAATGGCCGCCGCCGGCATCGAGATCGTCGAGCGCGCCCGCATCACCAAGACCGAGCGCGAGCGGCTGGAACCGGAGTTCCTGAACCAGCTCTTCGCCGTGCTGACGCCGATGGCCATCGACCCGGCGCATCCCTTCCCCTTCCTGCCGAACCTGGGCTTCTCGCTGGCGCTGAAGCTGCGCCGCAACAGCGACAACCGCGTGCTGTACGCCTTGGTGCCGGTGCCGACCCAGGTGCGGCGCTTCTGGGCGCTGGCGACGGACGGGCGTTCGACGCCGGGGCGTACGCGCTACGTCTCGCTGGAAAACCTGCTGCTGCTGTTCATCGACCACATGTTTCCGGGCTGCGAGATCCTGGAGAAGGGCCTGTTCCGCCTGATCCGCGACTCCGACATCGAGATCGAGGAAGAAGCCGAAGACCTGGTCATGGAGTTCGAGGAGGCGCTGAAGCAGCGCCGCATGGGCTCGGTCGTCCGCATCAAGATTCAGGCGGACATGCCCGACGACCTGCGCGACTTCATCATCGCCCAGTTGCACGCCCAGCCGCAGGACGTGGTGCTGGTCGACGGGATGCTCGGCCTGGCCCAGCTTTCCGAACTGATCCCTGGCGGCCACCCGGACCTGAAGTTCAAGGGCTATGAGCCGCGCTACCCCGAGCGGGTACGCGACAACGGCGGCGACATCTTCGCGGCGGTGCGCGAAAAGGACATGCTGATCCACCACCCGTTCGAGAGCTTCGACGTGGTGGTCCAGTTCCTGCGTCAGGCGGCGCGCGACCCGCACGTCATCGCCATCAAGCAGACCCTGTATCGCACCTCCAAGGACAGCCCCATCGTCGCCGCCCTGATCGAGGCGGCCGAGAACGGCAAGAACGTCACCGCCCTGGTCGAGCTGAAGGCCCGCTTCGACGAGGAAGCCAACCTGCGCTGGGCGCGCCAGATGGAGCGGGCCGGCGTCCACGTCGTCTTCGGCTTCGTCGAGTACAAGACCCACGCCAAGATGAGCGTCGTCGTGCGGCGCGAGGGCGACAGCCTTCGCGCCTACTGCCACTTCGGCACCGGCAACTATCACCCGGTCACGGCCAAGATTTACACCGATCTCAGCCTGTTCACCTGCGATCCGGCCTTGGGCCGCGATGCCACGCGGGTGTTCAACTACATCACCGGCTATGCCGCGCCGGACGAGCTGGAAGCCCTGGTCGTCTCGCCGCTGAACATGAAAACCAGTCTGATCGAGATGATCGGCAAGGAGATGTCGGCCGCCGCCAAGGGCAAGCCCGCCGCCATCTGGGCCAAGATGAACGCTTTGGTCGATCCAGAGATCATCGACGCCCTGTATCGCGCCAGCCAATGGGGCGTGCGCATCGAACTGGTCATCCGCGGCATCTGCTGTCTGCGCCCCGGCGTGACGGGCCTGTCGGAGAATATCCGGGTCAAGTCGATCGTCGGCCGCTTCCTGGAGCACAGCCGCATCGTCGCCTTCGCCAACGGCCACGACCTGCCCAGCAACCGGGCGCGGGTCTACATCTCCTCGGCCGACTGGATGCCGCGCAACCTGGATCGCCGCGTCGAGGTGATGACGCCGATCCTGAACGCCACCGTCCACGACCAGGTGCTGGACCAGATCATGGTCGCCAATCTGAAGGACGACGCCCAGAGCTGGGTTCTGGCCTCCGACGGCTCCTACCGACGGGTGATCCCCAGCGGGTCCGAACGCCCCTTCTCGGCGCACAAATACTTCATGACCAACCCCAGCCTGTCCGGACGCGGCCGCAAGGTGAAGACCTTGCCCGGCGCCTTGTCTTATCCAGGTCTGAAGGTGCGGAAGAACCGCTCATGAGCCCTGAACGCGAATACGAGTCGAGACAGATCGCCGTCATCGACATCGGCTCCAACTCGGTGCGCCTGGTGTTGTACCGGCTGGAAGGCCGGGCGGTCTGGACCATGTTCAACGAAAAGGTGCTGGCCGGTCTGGGCCGCGACCTGGCGGCCACAGGGCGTCTGTCCGAACCGGGCGCCGTCATGGCCATGACGGCGCTGCGCCGCTTCGCCGCCGTGATCGAGGGCGTCCAGCCGGATCAGGTCCTGGTCGCCGCCACCGCCGCCGTGCGGCAGGCCGATGACGGCCCAGAGTTCTGCGAGCGCGTGGCCGCCGAGACGGGCTTGCGCATCCGCGTGCTCAGCGGCGAGGAAGAGGCGAAGTACTCGGCGCTGGGCGTTCTGGCGGGCGATCCCGGCGCGCGCGGCGTGGCCGCCGACATGGGCGGCGCCAGTCTGGAGCTGACGCGGATCGGGGATGGTCCGCGCGGCAAGGGCGTGACCCTGCCGCTAGGTCCTTTCGCCCTGCTGGACGCCAGGGGTTTCGACGCCGACCGCCTGCGCGCCCGCATCGCCAAACGGCTGGAGCCGATCGAAGACGACTACGCCACCCCGACGCTCTACGCCGTCGGCGGCGCCTGGCGCAGCCTGGCCCAGATGCACATGGCCATGGTCGATCACCCGATCCGCATCGTCCACCAGTACGCCATGAGCGCCGCCGACGCCCGCGACATGGCCCGTCTGGTCGCGCGCCAGTCCCGCGTCTCGCTGGAGAAACTGCCCGGCCTGTCCAAGCGCCGCGCCGAGACCCTTCCCTACGCCGCCCTGGTGCTGGAGGGGCTGATCGACCGGCTGGGGCTGACCTCGGTCAGCTTCTCGGCCTGGGGCGTTCGCGAGGGGCTGCTGTATCACGGCATGGAGCCCGCCATGCGCGCGGTCGATCCCCTGCTGGCCGGGTGTTCGGCATGGGGCGGCCGTCAGGGCGTGGACCCCGCCCTGCCCCGCGCTCTGGACGGCTGGCTGCAGTCCGTGGTTTCGGCCCTGCCCGAAGTGTTCGGCGAGGAGCGTGACGCCCTGCTGACCTCCTCGGTGTGCCGTTTGGCGGATCTGGGCGCGCGCCTCCACCCCGACCACCGCGTCAGCCTGGTGTTCGATCAGGTTCTATGGTCGCCCATTCCGGGCCAATCTCACGCCGAGCGCGCCTTCATGGCCGTGGCGATGAACGCCCGCTATGGCGGCGAGGCGCGCACGCCCGCGCCGGAAACGGTCGACCGTCTGTTGTCCGACAAGGGCCAGAAACGCGCCCGCGCCCTGGGATTGGCCATGCGACTGGCCTGCGACCTGTCGGGCCGCTCGCCGCAGCTGCTGGCCAACGCCACAGCCACGGTCGAGAAAGGCGCCCTGCGCGTCACCGCCGCCAGCGGCTACGCCGACATGCTGCTGGGCGAACAGACGAAGCGGCGAGCAAAAGCCCTGGCCGAATCGATGGACCTGACGCTGAAGATCTAAAACCCTCTCCCGCCGGGAGAGGGCGATCAGCCCTCGATCTCGACCACTTCGACGCGGGCGCCGTTCAGCACCAGGGCGATCTCGCCCTTCTTCAGCTTCAGCGCGTCTTCGCCGAACAGTTCGCGGCGCCAGCCTTTCATGGCCTCGACGTCGGCCTTGTCGTTCAGGGCGATCTTTTCGAGGTCCGCGACGGTGGCGATCAGCTTGGCGGCTACGCCCGCATTGTCGCTCTTGGCCTTCAGCAGCACCTTCAGCAGCTCCACCACCGAGGGCGGCGCGGGCTGGTTGTTGGCCGGGCGCTCCAGCTTGGGCGCATGGGCTTCCGGGTCGGCCAACACGCGCTTCAGCTCGGCCGCCAGCTCCAGCCCCAGACGCGAGCCGCCGAAGCCCTTGGGCACCGAACGCAGACGATTGAAGGCGTCCGGGTCGGTCGGCGTCTGGACGGCGATCTCGTCGATGGCTTCATCCTTCAGGATGCGGCCGCGCGGCTGGTCGCGCTCCTGCGCCGCGCGCTCGCGCCAGACGGCCGTGGCGACGAAACCGGCCAGGTATTTGGCGTTGAACTTCTTGGGCTTCAGCCGCTTCCAGGCGTTCTCGGGCGAGGTGTCGTACAGCGCCGGGTCCGTGACCGCGCCCATTTCCGACATGACCCAGTCCAGACGGCCTTCCTTCTGCAGCCGGTCGCGCAGTTTGGGATACAGCGCCGACAGGTGCGTCACGTCGCCCAGCGCATAGGTCAGCTGCGCCTCGGACAGCGGGCGGCGCGCCCAGTCGGTGAAGCGGCTGCCCTTGTCCAGCTCCTGACGCAGCATCTGGCGGACCAGGGCCTCATAGCTGACCTGATCGCCAAACCCGGCGGCCATGGCGGCGACCTGGGTATCGAACAGCGGGCGCGGCATGGCGCCCAGCTTGTTGAAGATCTCCACGTCCTGTCGGGCGGCGTGGAAGACCTTCAGAATCGATTCGTCCCGCAGGATGTCGAGGAAGGGTTCCAGATCCAGCCCCTCGGCCATCGGGTCGATGATGGCGGCGTCGGACGGCGAAACCGCCGCCTGAATCAGGCACAGCTTGGGCCAGTAGGTGGTTTCCCGCATGAATTCCGTATCGACGGTGATGTACGGGGCCTTGGCCAGACGATCGCAGAAGGCGATCAGCGCGTCATTGGTGGTGATTAGCGTCATTCCGATGCTATAGCCCCGCGCGACGCCGTCGTGGCAAGAGCGCCGCGACATATTTTCGCCCCCGATTTCGAGCCGTGACCGATGAGCGACACCCCTGAGGCCCAAAAAAGCGGTCTGACCTACGCCGACGCAGGCGTGGATATCGACGCCGGCGAACAGCTGGTCGACGCCATCAAGCCGCTGGCCAAGTCCACCCGCCGCCCCGGCGCGGAGGCCTCTCTGGGCGGTTTCGGCGCCCTGTTCGATCTGAAGGCCGCCGGCTTTGAAGACCCGCTGATCGTCACCACCACCGACGGCGTCGGCACCAAGCTGAAGATCGCCATCGAGACCGGCCGTCACGACGGCGTGGGCGTCGATCTGGTCGCCATGTGCGTCAACGACCTGCTGGCGCAGGGCGCCGAGCCGCTGATGTTCCTGGACTACTACGCGACGGGCAAGCTGGACGTGGACGCCGCGCGCCGCGTCGTTGCGGGCATCGCCGAGGGCTGCCGCCAGTCGGGCAGCGCCCTGGTCGGCGGCGAAACGGCCGAAATGCCGGGCATGTATTCGGGCGGCGACTACGACCTTGCCGGTTTCTCGGTCGGCGCGGTCGAGCGCGGCAAGGTCCTGCCCTACCTGGACCAGCAGAAGCCCGGCGACGTCATCATCGGCCTAGCCTCCTCGGGTCCGCACTCGAACGGCTATTCCCTGATCCGCAAGGTGGTCGAGAAGTCCGGCCTGGCCTGGGGCGATGACGCCCCCTTCGCCAAGGACCAGTCGCTGGCCCAGGCGCTGATGGAGCCGACCCGCATCTATGTGAAGCCGGTCCTGCCGCTCATGAAGGCCGGTCTGGTCAAGGGCGCGGCCCACATCACGGGCGGCGGTTTGATCGAGAACCCGCCGCGCTGCATCGCTGAGGGCCTTGAGGCCAGCTTCGACTGGGATGCGTGGCCCATGCCCGACGTCTTCCAATGGCTAGCCGAAACCGGCGGGATTTCGGACCACGAGATGCGCCGCACCTTTAACTGCGGCGTCGGCTTCATCCTGATCGTCGCCCCCGAGAACGTCGAGCCGGTGCTGGCCGCCCTGCTGAACGCGGGCGAGACGGCCTTCGTCTGCGGGCAGCTTCAGACGGCGTAAGGCGATAGCCGCTTCGGACAAGACAAAGGCCCCGGTCAATGCGACCGGGGCCTTCTTCATTTCAGACTGTCGCCTGGATCAGCGAACGCCGCCGTTGACCGTCTCGTCGTAGAATTTGGCCATGTCGGTGTAGAGCTGCTCAAGCGCCGGGCGGGCCGTGTACATCATGTGGCCGCCTTCATAGTAGGTAAACTCCAGGTTCCCGCGCAGGTGCGGCTCCAGCATCATCTGGGCCAGGTCGTACTCGGTGCTGAAGAAGGGCGTGGCGGCGTCGTAATAGCCGTTCAGAGCCAGCACCTTCATGTGCGGATTGCGGCGGATGGCGGTGGCCAGATCCACGGCAGTGTTCGGCGTCGTCTGCGGACCGCCGACCGGCGGACGGTGGCTCCAGTCCCAGTCGAAGCCCGGCAGGCCGCGCGCCGACTGGCGATAGTCCATGTCCGTGCGATAGTTCAGCGTCGTGGCCACATAGTCGCGGAAGATGCTGAAATAGGCGCCGGTGATCGCGCTGCTCGACGGGTCTTCTTCCGGCGAGGCCCCCACGGCGCTGGCGTCGATGCCCAAGTAACGCGTGTCCAGACGTCCGACGGTCTGGCGACGGTCGCGCAGCAGCTCCTTGCGGAACGGGCTCAGCTCGAGGCGCAGATTGGCCTGATCCAGAACGTCCGGCGAAATGCCGATCAGGGCGCTCATCTGCTGGGCGATCTGGGCGCGCTCTGCGTCCGAGATCAGGTGCCCCTTCGACAGGGCCGCCGAATACGGACCGATGGCGAACTCGCGAGCCCGCTGCACGTGCTCTTCCAGGCTTGGCTTGTTCGGGATCTTGTTGTGGTACCAGGCCGTCGCCGCATAGGTCGGCAGCAGGGTGACGAAGTTCTGCGGATAGCCCGGCTGGCGCACGCCGTAGTTCATGATCGACGACAGCAGGACCACGCCGTTCAACGACATGCCGCGGCTTTCCAGCTGATGCACCAGGGCGCCGGCGCGCAGGGTGCCGTAGCTTTCGCCCAGTACGTATTTCGGGCTGGACCAGCGGTCGAACTTGGTCGTGTAGCGCATGATGGCGCGGGCGAAGGTGTCCGCGTCCTGATCCACGCCCCAGAAGGCCGAACCCGGCGTCTCGCCCAGCGGACGCGAATAGCCGGCGCCGACCATGTCGATGAAGACCAGGTCCGTCTTGTCCAGCAGGGTCATGTCGTTGGGCGCCAGGTTGAACGGCCCCGGACGCTCGACCACCGGGGCGTCGGTCTGGACCCGCATCGGGCCGAAGGCGCCCATGTGCAGCCACACCGTCGGCGAACCCGGCCCGCCGTTGAACATATAGGTGATCGGACGACGGCCGACCGGCTGGCCGTCCAGCGTATAGGCCACATAAAACAGGCTGGCCGTCGGCATGCCCGCGTCGTTGCGGACCGTCAGCGTGCCCGCCGTCGCCTTGTAGCGCAGCGTGCGGCCGTGGGCGTTGACCGAGTGGCTGGTGGTGACTGCCGCTTCATCGGCGATCGCGCGGGCCCAGTTCTTCTCGATCTGATCGGCGGTGACGTTGCGCAGGCGATCGGAGGCCGACCGGATGGGGCCCGAACCGCCGCTGGACGCGGCTTCCTGAGCCATGGAAACGGCTGGCGCGGCCAACAGGGCCGCCGCGCAGGCGGCGGTCAACAAACGACGCATATAGATTACTCCCCCTAGGATGCCGGTCTCCCCCGGCGGATGAACGCTAGCGCCGCCGTTTCCGAAGAAGCAACGGAGTTTGCGTCAGTTCAGCGACAATGGTTCGGCGGCGCTGCGCCCTCCCCCTTCGCCACGCCCGCCCTCTTGCTAAGTCGCCTTCAGGGCCGCATGGCAGTCGCGCCTTCTTGCACGCGTGAGCCCGCCTATGTCCGTCGCCAAAACCCGCGTCGCCGTCCTGATCTCAGGGACCGGTTCGAACATGGTCAGCCTCATTGAGGCGGGACAGGCGCCCGACGCGCCGTATGAAGTCGTGCTGGTCGTCTCGAACATCGCGGGCGCGGCTGGCCTGGAGAAGGCCCGGACGCTGGGCGTTGAGGCCGTCGCCCTCGAACATGCGCCCTTCGGCAAGGATCGCGAGGCGCACGAGCGCGCCGTGGACGCCCTGCTGCGCGAACATGGCGTCCAGGCCGTGGCCCTCGCCGGCTACATGCGCCTGCTGACGCCGTGGCTGGTGCGCCAGTGGGCGAGTCGGATGCTGAACATCCACCCGTCGCTGCTGCCGCTCTATCCCGGCCTCAACACCCACGCCCGCGCTATTGAAGCCGGCGACCGGGAGGCGGGCTGCACCGTCCACATCGTCACCGAAGGCGTCGATGAAGGCCCCGCCCTGGGGCAGGCCCGGGTGCCCATCCTGCCCGGAGACACGGCTGAAATTCTGTCCGAGCGCGTCAAGGCGGCGGAACATCAGCTTTACCCCCGAATTCTGATGGAATTTCTGCGCGCTCTCAAACCTTAACGATTTTTAATGCGACAGCCGGTCGCACGCGTGCGCAGGTTGCCGCAGGCACGAATGCGCCGGTCTGGTGGCGCAATCGCGCACGTCTGCACCACTGGGAAGACCCGAAGATGAAAACCCGCCTGATGGGCGCCGCCGCCATGGCCCTCGCCCTCGCCTTTACGGCCCAGCCGACACTCGCCCAACACGCCCACGCTTCTTCCGCCGCCGCTGCGCCCGAGATCAAGCCGTGGGGCTTCGACCTCGACGGCCGCGACCTGACGGTGAAGCCCGGCGATGACTTCAACGCCTACGCCAACGGCGCCTATCTGAAGAACCTCGAGATTCCGGCCGACAAGGCCCGCTTCGGCCCGTTCGACGTCCTGTATGAGAACTCGCAGGCCCAGCTGCGCGGCATCATCGAGGCCAGCGCCGCCAACCCGGCCAACGCCAACGCCCAGAAGGTCGGCGCCCTGTACGCCAGCTTCATGGACGAGGCCCGCGTCAACCAACTGGGCGCCCAGCCTCTGGCCGCCGACCTGGCCGCGATCCGCGCCGTTGCGAACCACAGCGACATGGCCCGCCTGATGGGCGCCGGCCACGAAGGCTTCGGCGGCTCCCTGTTCGGCGTGGCTGTGTTCGAGGACCTGCAGGACCCGAACATCAACTCGGCCTACATGGGCCAGGGCGCGCTCGGCCTTCCGGACCGCGACTACTACCTGAAGCCGGACTTCGCCCCCCAGCGTGAAGCCTATGTCGCCTATATCACCCGCGCTCTGACCGCCGCAGGCTGGGATAACCCGACGCAGGCCGCCGCCGACATCCTGGCCTTCGAGACCAAGGTCGCAGAGAAGCACTGGACCACGGTCGAGCGTCGGCAGATCGACAAGATCTACAACCCGACCCCTGCCGCACAACTGGCGACCTTCGCGCCGGGCTTCGATTGGGCCGCCTTCCTGCAGGCCTCCAAGATCGAGAGCGTGCCGACCCTGGTGCTGATGGAAAACACCGCCATCCCCGGCATCGCCCAGGTGTTCGCGGACACCCCGATCGAGACGCTGAAGGCCTGGCAGGCCTTCCAGACCGTCGATCAGGCCAGCCCCTATCTGTCCGACGCCTTCGTCGACTCGCGCTTCGAGTTCCGGGGCAAGACCCTGCGCGGCCAGCCCGAAAACCGACCGCGCTGGAACCGCGGCGTGGTCCTGGTCGATGGCCAGCTGGGCGAGGTTCTTGGCCAGGAATACGTCCGTCTGCACTTCCCCGCGTCGTCCAAGACGCAGATGGAGACGCTGGTCGCCAACCTCAGCGCCGCCATGACCGAGCGCCTGAAGGCTCTGGACTGGATGAGCGACGCCACGCGCGAGCAGGCCCTGCTGAAGATGTCCAAGTTCGGCGTGAAGATCGGCTACCCCGAGAAGTGGCGGGACTATGACGGGCTGGAGCTGACGGCCGACGACCTCTACGGCAACGTCGAGCGCGCCGCCGCCTTCGACTGGGCCTGGAACCGCGGCAAGATCGGCCAGCCGGTCGATCCGCTGGAATGGGGCATGACGCCCCAGACCGTGAACGCCTACTACAACCCGCCGCGCAACGAGATCGTCTTCCCGGCTGCGATCCTGCAGGCCCCCTTCTTCGATCCGAACGCTGATCCGGCGATCAACTACGGCGGCATCGGCGCCGTGATCGGCCACGAGATCACCCACGGCTTCGACGACCAAGGCCGCAAGACCGACGCCAATGGCGTGCTGCGCGACTGGTGGACCCCGGAGGACGCGGCCCGCTTCGAGGAGCGCGCCAAGACCCTGGGCGCCATCTACGCCGCCCAGGAGCCGGTGCCGGGCACGCCTATCAACGGCGACCTGACCATGGGCGAGAACATCGCCGACCTCGGCGGCCTGTTGATGGCGCTGGACGCCTACAAGCGCAGCCTGAACGGCCAACCAGCGCCTGTGATCGACGGCCTGACCGGCGAACAGCGCGTCTTCCTGGGCTGGGCCCAGGTATGGCGCGAGAAGTCGCGTGACGAAGCTCTGAAAGAGCAGCTGACCACCGACCCGCACTCGCCCGGCATGGCGCGCGCCGCCACCCCGCCGCGCAACATCGACGCCTGGTACGCCGCCTTCGGCGTCACCCCGGATCAGGCGGAATACATCGCCCCCGAGAAGCGCGCCCGCATCTGGTAAGCGGCGCGTCCGGCGACGGACAAATGGAAAGGGCGTCGGCCACAAGGCCGACGCCCTTTTTCTGTTTTTTCTCGCCCGTATCGGGGCGAGGAAAGCCTTACTCGTTCGGCTTCTTCGGCGTGGTGGCCGCGCCGGCGACCGCGCCGATGACGCCCCCGGCGACCGTGGCGCCGGTATTGCCGCCAATCGCCTGACCGGCGACGGCGCCGCCCAGGGCGCCCGTGGCAGCGCGTTGTTCAGTAGTGGTGCCACAGGCGGCCAGCAGGGCCGTCAGGCCGATTACCGGGGCAAGTTTCAGCATCGTCTTCATGGCGGTCATCCTTGTTGTTTTTCGAGAGACAGCGTGACCATGAAAACGAAACGACCCGCCCCCGGTTCCGAGGGCGGGCCGAATTGTCACAAGCCGCGTCGGGTCGAAAAGGCGGAGCCTCTTGACCGCGGCTTACAAAGAGCTTCCCGAACGGTCGACGATCGCGGCCCCTCGGAAAAGCCCCTTAGCCGACGATGTCGGCGTCCGTGAAGAACTGCTCGATCTCGATCTTGGCGTTCTCTTGCGAGTCCGAGCCGTGGACCGAGTTCTCGCCGATCGACAGGGCGAACAGCTTGCGGATGGTGCCTTCAGCGGCGTCGTTCGGGTTGGTGGCGCCCATGACTTCGCGGTACTTGGCGACAGCGTTGTCGCCTTCCAGCACCTGCACGACGACCGGCTCGGCGATCATCTGCGAGACCAGTTCGCCGTAGAAGGGACGCTCAGCGTGCACTTCGTAGAACTTCTTGGCTTGGGCTTCGGTCAGCTTGACGCGGCGCTGGCCGACGATGCGCAGGCCGGCGCCTTCGATGACGGCGTTGATGGCGCCCGTCAGGTTGCGGCGCGTGGCGTCGGGCTTGATGATCGAGAACGTGCGTTCGGTCATGGGAGTGACTTCTTGTTTGGGTGTTTGAGGGTCGGCGGCTTATAGCGAGCGCCGCACATCTTTCCAATATCCCCGCTAGTAAGCCTTTTTCGTTCCGGATCCCATGCTGCAGATCAAAAACCTGACCTACAACGCTTGGGGCCGAGAGTTCCTGGACGACGCCTCCGTCAGCCTGCCGCCGGGCTCCAAGGTCGGGCTGGTCGGCCGCAACGGCATCGGCAAGTCGACCCTGTTCAAGCTGATCCTGGGCGAGCTGGCCGCCAACGGCGACGAAATCTCCCTACCCAAGACCGCCCGCATCGGTTCGGTCGATCAGGAACACCCCGCCACCCCGGTCAGCGTGCTGGACACCATCCTTGAGGCCGACGTCGAGCGTCACGACCTGCTGACCCGGCTGGAGACCGCCGAGCCGGAGGAAATGGGCGAAATCTGGGGCCGGCTGATCGAGATCGACGCCGACAGCGCCCCGTCGCGCGCCTCTGAAATCCTGGTCGGCCTGGGCTTCAGCCAGGACGACATGCTCCGCCCGATGGCCGAGTTTTCGGGCGGCTGGCGGATGCGCGTCGCCCTGGCCGCCGCCCTGTTCGCCGAGCCGGACATGCTGCTGCTGGACGAACCGACCAACTACCTCGACCTGGAAGGCGCCCTGTGGCTGGAGCAGCGGCTGAAGCGCTATCCGCACACGGCCCTGATCATCAGCCACGACCGCGAACTGCTGAACGGCGTCTGCACCCACATCCTGCAGCTGTCGAACCGCAAGCTGGACCTTTACACCGGCAACTACGACACCTTCGAAAAAACGCGGGCCGAAAAGCTACGCCTGATGGAGGCCAACAAGTCCAAGCAGGACGCCGAACGCGCCCACCTGCAGAAGTTCATCGACCGCTTCAAGGCCAAGGCGTCCAAGGCCACCCAGGCCCAGTCGCGCGTCAAGCGGCTGGAGAAGATGCAGCGCATCGAACTGCCGCCCGAAGAGCGCGTCGCCCCCTTCACCCTGCCCTCGCCCGAACGCCCCCTGCCCCCGCCGCTGATCCGGCTGGAGAAGGCCAACGTCGGCTATGAGCCGGGCAAGCCGATCCTGAAGAACCTGAACCTGCGGATGGACCTGGACGACCGCATCGGCCTGCTGGGCGTCAACGGTGCGGGCAAGTCGACCTTCGCCAAGCTGATCGCCAAGGCCCTGACTATCGAGACGGGCGAGTTCCATCGCGACGGCAAGATGCGCGTGGGCTGGTTCCACCAGCACCAGATCGAGGCGATGGACCCGACCGATACGCCGCTGGAGATCATGCGCCGCGCCATGCCGGACGCCTCGGAGAGCAGCCGCCGCAGCCGTCTGGCCCAGTTCGGCCTGCCGTTCGAGAAGCAGGAAACCACCGTCGGCGCCCTGTCCGGCGGCGAGCGGGCGCGACTGCTGCTGAACCTGGTGGCGATGGACGCGCCGCACATCCTGATCCTGGACGAACCGACCAACCACCTGGACATCGACAGCCGCCGCGCCCTGCTGGACGCGCTGAACGAATATACCGGCGCGGTCATCCTGATCACCCACGACCGCTCGCTGATGGAACTGGTCGCCGACCGCCTGTGGCTGGCCGCCGACGGCTCGGTGAAGCCGTTCGACGGCGACATGGACGACTATCAGAAGTTCGTCCTCGACCGCGCCAAACAGGCGGGCATGAAGCCCAGCCAGGTCAAGCATGAGGAGGTCGCCGCCGAGGCGCCCGCCCCCGTCGCCGCGCCCAAGGCCGAGAAGAAGAAAGGCCCCTCGCCCTCGACACTGCGTCACGCCGTGAAGAAGGCCGAGGACCGGATGGCGCAACTGACCGCCGATCTGGCTCGTCTGGACGACGACCTGGCCAACGCCGCCGTCAGTGATCCGAAGAAGCTGGAAGGCCTGACCCGCTCTCGCGCCAAGACCCAGTCGGATCTGGATCAGGCCGAGGCCGACTGGATCGCCGCCGAGGAAGCCCTGGCCGAGGTGTCGTGATGAGCAAGGCGCCGCCCCTGCTGACCAAGGACGAGATGCAGGAGGCGGCCGCCCGCCTGCAGGCCTATCTGCGCGACGAGATGGAGGTCGAGGTCGGCCGCCTGCCCGCCGAGATGCTGGTCGAGTTCATCGGCCGGGACATCGGCCGCCTGTTCTACAACCGCGGCCTGCGCGACGCCGAAACCGTGGTGCGCCAGAAGGTCGAGGACGTCGCCGACGCCCTCTACGGCCTGGAGCGATAAGCGTGCTCCCATCCGGGCGCGACGCCAGGATGAGCGAACACACGACGAGCCTTAGCCGCAGCTGACTCGCGTCACGATCTCGGTCTTGTCGTCATAGGTGAAGTTCACGCGTTCGGCGCGATAGTCCATGGTGGCCGCGCAGCTGCTGCACAGGACGCGGAAGATGCGGCCGCGCGGCGCGTCCGCCGGGATGGTCGAGCGGTGTCGGCCCACATATTCTTGATAGTCGCTGGCCTTGCAGGCCACAGGCGTCGCTTCGCCGCCCGGCGAAGTCGTCGACCCGCCCCCGTGGGTCGGCGCACAGGCCGCCAACGCGAAAAAGCCTGCGGCGGCGCTCAGCGTTAGAAACGTCTTCATGGCGGCGTCCTTTCGATCAGCCGCAGCGCACCTGCTCGACCAGGCCCGTCTGCTGATTATAGAATATATTCAACCGGTAAGGAGAGTAATCTTCAGTAACCGGACAGGTAGTGCAGGCGACGCGCCGGTTCACCACATCTACTGGAACGGGGATTTCGCTGCGTGGTTTCCCGACCAGCCACTGAAACTCGCCAGCCTTGCAGATATCGGCGTCCGACTGGGGCATGCGCGTGCCGACCGGCTGGCTTTGCTGGGCTTGCGCGACCGCCTGAGGGGCCGTGGCCGGGCGGGCGGCGGGCGGCGGCGAGGCGCAGGCGGACAAAGCCAAGGCGCCCGTGAGCGCGATCAAGCCGCCTTTTCCCACCGCCCCTCGTCCGATTGTTTCCAATAGGCCAGGTCGGCGCCGTCCGCCTTCAGCGTCCGCCAGCGCCCGCGCGCATGGTTCAGCGCCTGCTCGTCCCGACCGTCGAAAATGATGAAGCAACGTGCGAACTCCTGCGTGGCCCCTAGGTCTGACTCATCGACAATGAACAGCGCCTGAGCGCCGTTCAGGTTCTCGCCCGATTCGGACAGAAGCACGGGCTGGCGCGCCGCGTGGTCTCCGTCGGCCCGCCCGTGAGGCAGGAAGCTGTCGTCGCGATAGGTCCACAACAGCTCGTCGATATCGTCGAGCCGATGCGAGGTCGCGCCCCGGATCAGGGCGCGCCAGCCCCGCTGCAGCGTGCGCTCCAGCAGGGTCGGCAGCACCTGTTCCAGCGTCGACCGCTCCAGGTGGTAGAACCAGATTTCCGGCTTGGCGTCAGACACCCGGCCCTACCCTCCCGAACTAGGATCAGCCTTCGTAGTGGTCGGCGACCATGCGGTCGAGCAGACGCACGCCATAGCCCACAGCGCCGTCCGGCACGGTCGGGTTCTTGGAGTCCTTCACCCAGGCCGTCGAGGCGATGTCGATGTGCGCCCACGGCACGCCGTTGGTGAAGCGTTGCAGGAACAGGGCGGCGGTGATCGAGCCGCCGGCGCGGCCGTTGCCCATGTTCTTCACATCGGCGATCGGGCTGTCGATGTGGCGGTCGTATTCGGCCGGGATCGGCATGCGCCACGACTTCTCGCCCACCTTCGGACCGGCGTCGGCGATGTTGGCGGCCAGTTCGTCGCTGTTGGTGAAGACGCCCGCATATTCCAGGCCCAGCGAGATGATGATGGCGCCCGTCAGGGTGGCCAGGTCGATCATGAACTTAGGCTTGAAACGCTCCTGCGTGTACCAGAGGGCGTCAGCCAGCACGAGGCGGCCTTCGGCGTCGGTGTTGAGCACTTCGATGGTCTGGCCCGACATGGAGGTGACCACGTCGCCCGGACGCTGGGCGGCGCCGTCCGGCATGTTCTCGACCAGGCCCAGCACGCCGACGGCGTTCACCTTGGCCTTACGTCCCGCCAGGGCGTGCATCAGGCCGGCCACGGCGGCGGCGCCGCCCATGTCCCACTTCATCTCTTCCATGCCGTCGGCGGGCTTCAGGCTGATGCCGCCGGTGTCGAAGCAGACGCCCTTGCCGACGAAGGCGATGGGGGCCTCGCCCTCGTTGCCGCCGTTCCACTGAATGACGGCCAGCTGGCTTTCCCGCACCGAGCCCATGCCGACGCCGAGCAGCGAGCCCATGCCCAGCTTCTCCATCTCGGCCTCGCCCAGGATTTCGACCTTGGCGCCCAGGGCCTCCAGCTCCTTCACGCGGCGTGCGAACTCGGCCGGGTACAGGATGTTGGCGGGCTCAGAGACCAGATCGCGGGAGAACAGCACGGCGTCGGCCACGGCCGACAACGGCTTGAAGGCGGCCTCAGCGGCGGCGACGTCGGAGGTCACGACGCGCACCGTCGTCACCGACGGGATCTTGTCGGCCTTCTGCTTGGTCAGATATTTGGCGAAGCGATAGGCGGCCAGGCGCACGGCGAAACCGGCGCGCGCGGCCAGTTCCGGCGACAGGTGCGACGCCTCGATGGTCAGGACTTCGGCGCCGGACATCTTGGCCGCATGATAGGCGGCGGCGGCCGCGGTTTCGATCGCCAGATCGTCCTGCTTGTCCGCGGCGCCCGCGCCAACCAGAAGCACGGCGTTGGCGTCGATTCCGGCGGGAGCCGCGACGTTAAGGCTGCTGTTGGCCGCGCCGTTGAAGCGGCTGTTCGTCATCGCCTTGGCCAGCGCGCCCGAAGCGGCCTGATCCAGCGCCGAACCGGCGCCTGCGAGGGCTCGTCCTTCATGCACCAACACGGCAAGAATCTCGGCGGCGCCGGCCGAAGCGACGAATTCGATTTTCATTAAACTGACTCCAGACCGGGAAATCCTGCCCCGATCACGCTTGAATTTGCCATGGTCGCGGCGACGGTTTCGTCGGGGCGGCCGGATGTGTATTACATGGCTCGCATCGTCCTGGGCTGCAACACGCTGGCAGCTGATTATCCGACCTTTCCGGCCTTATGACCCTGATCCAGAGGTATCTTTTCCGCCAGATCGGCCTGCCCATCGTGGCGGCGGTCGCGGCGCTGGCCGGCATCGGCCTGCTAAGCCAGAGCCTGGATCAGCTGGAAGTCATCGTCGAGCGCGGCCAGAGCGTGTGGGTCATGGTCAAGCTGACCCTGCTGGCCCTGCCGCAGCTGATCGCCGTCATCCTGCCCATCGGCCTGTTCGTCGGCGCCCTGATCGCCCTGACGCGGCTGCAGCGGGAGCAGGAGCTGACCGCCGCCTACGCCGCCGGGGTCAGCCGTTGGGCCCTGATCCGGCCCGCCCTGCAGATCGCCCTGATCGTCACCGTCATCGCTCTGCTGGTGAACGTCTTCGTCCAGCCCTGGGCCCAGCGCGAGGGCCGTAGGCAGGCCTTCGCCATCCGCACCGACCTGGCCGCCCTGCTGGTCGAGGAAGGCCGCTTCGTTCAGGGCCCGGACGGCCTGACCGTTTACGTCCAGCAGATCGAGCAGAACGGCTTGATGAAGAACCTCTTCGTCTATCTGGATAACGGCCAGACGGTCACGACCTGGGACGCCGAGACCGCCCGATTCGGCCGCGTCGACGGCCTGCCCGTGCTGACCATGCAGAACGGGTCGATGCAGCGCTATTCCTCGCGAGAGGTCCTTAACCAGCTGTCTTTCGACCAGCAGGTGTTCGACCTGTCGCCCTACGCCAAGACCACCGAACGCATCCGTTTCAAGCCGTCGGACCTGTGGCTGACCGACCTGTTCGACCCGACGCCCGCCCTGCTTGAAACGGCGGGAACGCGCGGCGAACTGGCGGCCGAGGGCCATTCGCGCCTCGCCTCGCCCTTCTACGCCTTGGCGGCCATGGCCTTTGCCCTGTCGGCCATTCTGGGCGGCGCCTTCAGCCGGACCGGCTACACCGGCCGCATCGCCAAGGCCGCCGGCGCCTTCCTGTTGCTGCGTGTCATCGGCTACGGCCTGGTCGCCGCCAGCGCCTGGAATGGCGGCTTGAACATCCTGCAATACGTCGTGCCGCTAGCCGCCACGGCCCTGGCCCTGCGCGTCCTGTTCCGCGCGCTCAAGCCGCGCCGTCGCCGCGCCTCGTCGCCGTTGGCCCGCGTGAAGGCGAAATTCGCATGAAGGTCCGTCTCGGTCGCATCGAGCGCTATGTGCTGCTCCAGCAGCTGAAGTCGCTGGGCGTCGCCTTCGCCGTCATCGCCGCCCTGGTCATGCTGATCGACTTCGTCGAGGTGTCGCGCGGGCTCAACTCCTCGGGCGAGTTGTCCAGCGCGCGGATTCTTGGCCTGGTGATGGTCAAGTCGCCATCGGTGATCGTGCAACTGCTGCCCTTCGTCTTCCTGTTCGGCACCCTGGGCGCCTTTGTCAGCCTGAACCGTCGCAGCGAACTGATCGCCATGCGAGCGGCCGGCGTCTCGGCCTGGCGCTTCGTCCTGCCCGCCGCCGGGGCCGCCGTGCTGATGGGCGTGCTGACGGTCACGGTGCTGGGCCCCATGGCCGCCGCCGGTGACGGCGTCTGGCAGCGCGAGCGCGGCCGCATCTCCGGCTCGATCCCTGGTGGAGAGTCGCAGGAAGCCGTCTGGCTGCGCGAGGGCGACGAGAACCGCCAGATGATCATTCGCGGCGGACGCCAGGAACAGGCCACGGGCCGCCTGCTTGACGCGACCTTCTTCATCTACACCACGACCTCGGGCGGCCACCGGGTCTTCACCGAGCGAGTCGATGCGGCCACGGCCACCCTGAACGCCGGGCGGTGGCGCCTGACCGACGCCTCCGGCGCGCGGACGGGTCAGCGGGCGGTGCGCTACGCAACCCTCGACCTGCCGTCGAACCTGGCCGACAAGGAAGCCTTCCAGCGCTTCGCCCGGCCGCAGTCGACGCCGTTCTGGTCCCTGCCCAATCAGATTCGCAGGATCGAGGACGCCGGTTTCGCCTCCACCGCCTATCGCCTGCGGTTGCAGCAGTTGCTCGCCACGCCGCTGGTCTTCGGCGCGATGTCGATCCTGGCGGCGGCCTTCTCCCTGCGCCTGATGCGCCTGGGCGATCTGGCGCGGATGACCGTCGCGGCCGTGGTGCTGGGCTTCGCCTTCTTCTTCCTGAACCAGTTCTCGTCGGCGATGGGCTCGGCCGAGGTGGTGCCGCCCGTGATCGCCGCCTGGCTGCCGCCGCTCTTGACGGCTCTCGCCGCCTTTACCTTGCTGATCTATACCGAAGACGGCTAATCGGGCCGTTTCCGCCCGCCGGTAATGAGTGGACACCGCATGACCCATCGCCGCCTCCCCCGTATGGGAGCCCTGCGCCTTCGGCTGTTGACCGGCGCGGCGTTGGTCATAGGCGCGCCCCTGTCTCCGCTAGCGGCCGCCACTGCAGCCCAAGCCCAGGCGGCGCCAGCCCAGGTCCAAGCGCCTGCGCAAGCCGCGTCTCAGCCGGCGGCTCAGGCCGCGCCCGGCGCTGACGGCCTGACGCCCGACGCCGTCTTCGTCGACGCCGATTCGGCTCAGCGCCAGGGCGACGTCATTTCGGCCAAGGGCTCGGCCGAGGATCGGGTCATGGCCCGCTTCCAGGACCACAGCCTGCGGGCTCAGGACGTCACCTATGACCTTCAGAGCCGCATCGCCACGGCCTCGGGCGACGCCGAACTAACCGCGCCGGACGGATCCGTCGTCCACGCCGAACGGATCGAGCTGGATTCCGATTTCAAGGCGGGCGTCGCCGTCGACTTGGCCACCCGCCTGTCGAACGGCGCCAGCCTGATGGCCGCCACCGCCGTTCGCCGCTCCGAGACGGTCAGCGAGCTGAACAAGGTCATCTTCACGCCCTGCCCGATCTGCACCGTGGACGGCGAAGCCAAGACGCCCAGCGTCTCGATCCAGGCGTCCAAAGCGGTCCAGAACGAAGAGCTGCGCGCGATCCTTTATCGCGACGTTGTGTTCCGCCTCGGCGGGGTGCCCATCTTCTACCTCCCGGCCTTCTCCCACCCCGATCCGACCGTCGACCGCGCGTCGGGCTTCCTGGTTCCGTGGGGCGACTATCAGGCCGGGCGCGGGGTCTCGCTGGAAATCCCCTACCTGCACGTCATCTCCCCGTCGGAGGACGTGCTGGTCAGCCCGCAGTTCAACACCAAGGTCGCGCCGCTGCTGAACCTGCAATGGCGCAAGCGGTTCACGGACGGGATGATCGTCGCGCGCGGCGGCGCCACCTACGGCCGCAGCTTCGGCGACTTCGATCTGGACGGCGACGGCCAGGCGGAAAGCAACGTCCGGTTCGGCGACACGACGACGCGCAGCTATCTGCTGGCCCATGGCAAGTTCGATCCCGACGGTCCCTGGCGCTGGGGCTTCACCGCCGAGCGGGTTTCGGACAAGACCCTGTTCGACCGCTATGACATCCGCGACGCCTATCAGGACAACGGCCTCTATTACGGCGACAGCCGCCGCCTGATCAGCCAGATCTACGCCGAGCGCCAGACGGAACGCTCCTATCTCTCGGTGGCCGCCTTCACCTTGCAAAGCCTGCGGGTGGCCGAGTTCAACCCCGTCACCCCGGCGTTGAACGTCTTCGAGGACGACAACACCCTGCCGCTGGTCGCGCCCCTGATCGAGGCGCGGTGGGAGCCTGAAGGTCCGGTCCTGGGCGGGCGCCTGCGCCTGCGCGGCTCAGCCGTGGCGCTGACGCGCGACGCCTATGTCGGCTTCCCGACCCTGGCGCCTGAGCTGATCCCTGTCGGCCCGACGGACGGCCTGCCCGGCGTCGACAGCCGCCGCGTTACCGGCCAGGCGGAGTGGCGCCGGGTGCTGAGCTCGCCTATCGGCGTGCGCTGGGAGCCGTTCATCGACCTGCGCGCCGACGTCTATTCGGTGGACGACCTGCCGCCCGCCCTCGGCGTCGAGGACGAGACCCATTTCCGCGCGCGAACCAGCGCCGGCGTTGATGTCAGCTATCCGCTGTATCGCCGTCTCAGCGCCTCGTCCGACGTGATCCTGGAGCCGATGGCCCAGCTCTCGGTCTCGAACAAGGCTGACCTGGACCCGCGCATCCCGAACGAAGACAGCCAGATCACCGAACTGGACCACCTGTCGCTGTTCCGCATGGACCGCTTCCCCGGCTACGACCTGCTGGAGGGCGGGTTGCGCTTCACGGCGGGCGCCCGCGCCACCCTGCGCTGGGACGATGTGCGTTCGGCCAGCCTCTTCATCGGCCGCAGCATGCGCGCGGATGATCAGGACGAGTATCTGACGCCGATCCCCGATGACCCGGCTCGCCTCTACGACCCCTCGGGTCTGGCCAGCCGGACCTCGGACTGGGTCGTGCAGGGAACCTTCAACCCCTCCGACCGGATGCGCGGCTGGTTCCACGCCACTGTCGACGGCAACGGAGAGATTCGCCGCGCCGAAGCCACGGTCGACGGCCGTTGGGGCCGCCGCAACCTGGCCAGCGTCAGCTACATCGTCGACCGCTCCAACCCGCTGGACGGTCCCGAAAACCGCAACTACGAGTTCGTTCAACTGTCGGGTCACCAGTTCGTCTACGGCAACTGGGGCTTTGCGGTGAACGGCATCGCCGATCTGGAACGCAACATCATCACCCGCTCCGAGGTGGGCCTGCTGTTCGATGACGACTGTTTCCGCATCGAGCTGGGCTGGCGCCGCGACAACACCCGGGTGCGCCCCACAGGCCCGGCCGAGGGCGTCTATATCCGTCTTAACCTCGCCACTTTTGGAGGTTCAGGCTATGATCGCGACAATATGCGGTAGGCATGGCGTGGATTGCGGATTACGGGGATGTAGCCCCTTGCGCGGCGGCGCGGACAGCGTCGCTCACCGGGTCGGGACCGCTTTAAGGAATCAGGACTGACGATGCGTTTGAAGCGTTACTCTACGGGAGCCGCCCTGGCCGCCCTGATGGTCGTCGCGGCCGTGGAGCCTTCGTGGGCCCAGACAGCGCCTGCGCAGACGGCTGGATCGCAGCAGGCCGCGGGCGCGCTGAACCCGGCGGCGGAGGAAGCGCCGCAGCGCGCGACGCCCGCGCCTCAGTTCCGCATGGCCGACGGCATCATCGCCACGGTCAACGACCGCATCATCACGGGTTTCGACCTGCGCCAGCGGATGTTGGTCGTCATGGCCATGTCCCAACTGCAGCCGACTGAAGAGAACATCGCCGCCATCCAGCAGCAGGCGCTGAACGACCTGATCGAACAGCACCTGCAGACGCAGGAAATCGCTAAGTTCGAGACGCTCAGGATCACTGACGAAGAGGTCGATCGGGAAATCGCCGACATCGCTCGCCAGGCGGGCGCCAGCCCCGAGTCATTCCTGGCCTTCCTGCAGCAGGGCGGCATCGCCATCCCCGCCTTCCGCGAACAGATTCGCACCGAGGTGGGCTGGCGCGAACTGGTCGGCGGCCGCTTCCGCGACCGCGCGCGCGTCAGCCGCAGCCAGGTCGAGCAGACGATGCGCCAACTGACGGAATCGGCCACCAAGCCTCAGTACCTGGTCGGCGAGATCTACCTGGAAGCCGCCCGCGTCGGCGGCATGCAGGAAGCCATGAACGGCGCGCGCCAGCTGGTGCAGCAGATGATCCAGGGTGCCCCCTTCATGGCCGTGGCGCGCCAGTTCTCGGCCGCTCCTTCGGCTGCGCGCGGCGGCGACGCCGGTTGGATCGTGCAGGGCACGACCCAGCCCGCCCTCCAGTCGGTGATGGACACCCTTGAGGTCGGCCAGCTGTCGAACCCCATCCCGGTCGAGGGCGGCGTCTACATCCTGTATATGCGCGACAAGCGCTCGGGCGCCTCGACCAGCATGGTCAAGATGAAGCAGATCATGATCGAGGTGCCGGAGGACGCGGACGAGGCGCAGGTCGCCGCCGCCACCCAACGCCTGGAAGCGCTGCGCGGCCAACTGACGTGCGACAACATCCTGACCCGCGCCACTTCCGAGGCCGGCCTGCTCGGCGCTGACTTGGGCGAGAGCGACGTCGCCGACCTGGCGCCGCAGTTCCAGCAGGTCGCCCGTTCGGCCGAGATCGGCTCCATCAGCACGGCCGTCCGCACGCCGCTGGGCGTCCACCTGCTGGCCGTCTGCGACCGCCGTCTGGGCGGCCCGGAAGCGCCCTCGATGCAACAGGTCGAGGCGCGCCTGCAGAATCAGAACTACGCCATGCTGGGCCGCCGCTACCTGCGCGACCTGCGCGAAGACGCCCTGATCGAAATCAAGCAATGACCCCGCTCCGGCCGCTCATCGTCACGATGGGAGACCCCGCCGGGGTCGGGCCGGAGATCATCGCCCGCGCCTGGTCGACGCTGTCCGACTCGGCTGGCTCGCTGGCCCCGTTCGTCGTGGTCGGCGACGCCCAGGTGCTGAAAGCCCACGGCCAGCCGGTCGAGGCCGTGCTCAGCCCGGCGGACGCCACGTCCGTCTTCGGTCGCGCCATCCCTGTTCTTCACCATCCGGCGCCCGCGCAAGTAACGCCCGGCATGCCCGACCCCGCCAACGCCGTCGCCGTGGCCGATTGGATCGAGCGCGGCGTCGATCTGGTGCTGTCGGGCGAAGGCTGCGGCCTGGTGACGGCGCCGATAGCCAAGGCGCCCATGTACGCCTCCGGCTTCCGCTTTCCGGGCCATACGGAGTTCATCGCCGAACTGACCGCCGACGTCCCGTTCAGCGGCACGCGCGGCCCGGTGATGATGCTGACGGCGAAGGACCTGCGCGCCTGCCTCGTCACTATCCACGTGCCGATCGACCAGCTGCCCGAACTGGTGACGGGCGAGCGCGTCGCCCGCGTCGCCCGCGTCGTCCACGAATCGATGAAGCGCGACTTCGGCATCGCCGCCCCGCGCCTGGCCATGGCCGCCCTCAACCCCCACGCAGGCGAAGGCGGCGCCATCGGCCTGCAGGAGGTGAAGGTGCTGCGCCCGGCCGCCGAGGCCCTGCGCGCCGAGGGGTTGAACATCACCGACCCCCTGCCCGCCGACACCCTGTTCCACGAAGAGGCGCGGGCGCGTTACGACGCCGTCGTGTGCCTCTATCACGATCAGGCCTTGATCCCGGTGAAGACGCTGGACTTCTGGGGCGGCGTCAACGCCACCCTGGGCCTGCCCATCGTCCGCACCTCGCCCGATCACGGCACCGGCTTCGACATCGCCGGCAAGGGCGTCGCCCGCGCCGACAGCTTCATCGCCGCCGTCCGCCTGGCTTCGGAGATGGCGTCCGCCCGCGCGGCGCGCTAACAGGCTTCGTGACCGATCATCTGCCCTCCCTGCGTGAAACGCTCGACGCCCACGGCCTGTCGGCCAAGAAGAGCTTCGGCCAGCACTTCCTGCTGGACCTCAACGTCACGCGAAAGATCGTCCGCTACGCCGGGCCATTCGAGGGCCGCGCCGTCATCGAGGTCGGCCCCGGCCCTGGCGGCCTGACCCGCGCCTTGCTGGAAAGCGATGCGGGCAAGGTGGTGCTGGTCGAGAAGGACCCGCGCTTCATCCCCCTGCTGTCCGGACTGGACGACGGCTCGGGCCGCCTGACCATCGTCGAGGCCGACGCCCTGAAGGTGAAAGAGGCCGACCTGGTCGAGGGACCGGCGCATCTGGTCTCCAACCTGCCCTACAACGTCGGCACTCCGCTGCTGATCAAATGGCTGACGGGGCCGTGGAGCCCTTGCGCCCTGACCCTGATGTTCC
The DNA here is from genome assembly GCF_014836405.1 of Brevundimonas guildfordensis. Taxonomy (GTDB): domain Bacteria; phylum Pseudomonadota; class Alphaproteobacteria; order Caulobacterales; family Caulobacteraceae; genus Brevundimonas; species Brevundimonas guildfordensis. The sequence continues at coordinate 912,995 of NZ_JACSQU010000001.1, forward strand.
AGAAGGAAGTCGCCGAGCGCGTGGTGGCCCAGCCGGGCGAGGACGCCTATGGCCGTCTGGCCGTCATCGCCCAGGCCGTGGCCGAGGCGCGCATCGTCATGCACCTGCCGGCCGCCGCCTTCACCCCGCCGCCCAAGGTGGCCTCGGCCGTGGTGCATCTGGTACCCTTGAATGAGCGCCCCGCCCCCGACCGCCTGAAGCGGCTGGAACGGGTCACGGCGGCCGCCTTCGGCCAGCGTCGCAAGATGCTGCGCTCCAGCCTGAAACAACTCGGCGGCGCCGCCCTGTGCGAAGCCGCTGGAATCGAACCCGACGCCCGCGCCGAGACCATCGACGTGGCGGGCTTCCTCAGATTGGCCGACGCTTTGACATGACAGTAGAAATCGAACCCTTCCGCGCCATCGCCATCAGCCGCATCGCCCATGAGATGAAGGCGCAAGGCCAGTCGGTCATCCACATGGAGTTCGGCCAGCCCTCGACCGGCGCCCCTGCGCCCGCCCTGGCCGAGGCGCACCGCGTGATCGACGCCGAGGCTGGCGGCTATTGGGAAAGCCCCCTGCTGCGCGCCCGCGTGGCCAAGCTGTACAAGGATCGCTACGGCGTCGAGATCGATCCCGAGCGCGTCATCATGACGGCCGGCGCCTCGCCCGCCCTGGTGGTGGCGCTGAACATGCGCTTCGCCCCCGGCGACCGCGTGGCCATCGCCCGCCCCGGCTACGTCGCCTATCGCAACACGATGAAGGCCCTGCACATCGTCCCGCAGGAGATCGACTGCGGCGCCGACGTGCGCTTCCAGCTGACGGCCAAGGCGCTGCGCGAGCTGGACCCGGCGCCCCAGGGCGTCATCATCGCCAGCCCGGCCAACCCGACCGGCACCGTCATCGCCGAGGACGAGCTGAAGGCGATTGTCGAGGTCTGCCGCGAGCGCAACATCAGCATCATCTCGGACGAGATCTATCACGGCATCACCTACGGCCACGACACGCCCTGCATGCTGCAGTTCGACGACAAGGCCATGATCGTGAACAGCTTCTCCAAATACTGGAGCATGGCGGGCTGGCGCCTGGGATGGCTGATCCTGCCGGAAGAAGAGGTCCAGCAAGCCCGCGCGCGCATGGGCAACATGTTCCTGACGCCGCCGACGCTCAGCCAGTTCGCCGGCCTGGCCGCCATGGACTGCGAGGAAGAGCTGGAAGCCAACATCGACGTCTATCGCGCCAATCGCGAGCTGATGCTGAAGGCGCTACCCGCCATGGGCCTGCGCTCGATCGCCCCGCCGGACGGCGCCTTCTACATCTATGCGGACATCGGCCACCTGACCAACGACAGCATGGCCTTCTGCGAGAAACTGGTGCGCGAGACGGGCGTGGCGACGGCGCCGGGCGTCGACTTCGACCCGGTCAACGGCCACCGCTTCATCCGCTTCAGCTTCGCCGTCTCGACGCCCGAGATCGAAGACGCGCTCAGCCGGCTGAAGCCGTTCTTCGCCGCCCGCACCGAAGAAGCGCAGGAACAGCACCCAGCGTAAGGGCGTTCGACAAGCCCCGGAACCTTCGGAGCTTTCATGTCGAAATCGCGCCTCGCCGCCTCCGCCCTGCCCTTCATCGCGGCCGCCCTGGCGGCCTGCGGCTCCCCGGCTGAAACGCCCAAGTCAGAGCCCCCGGCCGCCGCCCAGCCCGCCGCGCCCGCCGCCCTGACGCGTGAGGCGGTCGAAAGCGCCGTGTTCGAAACCGCCCCCGCTCCCGTCGAGGGCCAGCCCGCGCGGCCCGACGCGGCGACGGCGCGCGCGCAGATCCTGCTGGACCGCGCCAACTTCTCGCCCGGCGTCATCGACGGCCTAGGCGGCGACAATACCCGTCAGGCCATCGCCGCCTTCGAAAAGGCCGCCGGCCTGCCGCAGGACGGGGTGCTGGACGCCGAGGTCTTCCGCCGCCTGACGTCGGGCGACGACGGCCGCGTCCTGACCGACTACACGATCACCGCCGCCGATCTGGAGGGCCCCTTCATCGGCCAGGTTCCGGCCAGTCTGCCCGACATGGCCAAGCTGAAGACGGTCGGCTACGCCACGCCGCTGGAGATGCTGGCCGAGAAATTCCACATTACCGAGGGCCTGCTGCAGGCGCTCAACCCCGGCGTAGACTTCGGCAAGGCGGGTCAGACCATCGTCGTGGCCGCCGTCGCCCAGACCGACCTGGCGGCCGATGTGGCCCATATCGTCGTGGACAAGGCCGAGCGCTCGGTGCGGGTCTATGACGCCTCGGACAAGCTCCTGGCCTTCTATCCGGCCACCATCGGCAGTTCGGCGCGCCCGGCGCCCTCGGGCGAGTTGACCGTCGTCGGCGTCGCGCCCGAGCCGAACTACACCTACGATCCGGACCGGGTCAGCTATGACCGGGGCGACCGCAAGGTCATCGTGCCGCCGGGGCCGAACAATCCGGTCGGCTCGGTGTGGATCGACCTGTCGCGCGACACCTACGGCATCCACGGCACGCCGGACCCGTCCAAGGTCGGCAAGACCTTCTCCAGCGGCTGCGTCCGGCTGACCAACTGGGACGCCGAACAGCTGGCCTCCAAGGTCAAGCCCGGCGTGCGCGTGACCTTCCGCTAGGCGCCGTACAGGTCCGCCGCCGTCCGCCCCGGCACGTCCAGTTGCGTCAGCGGCAACGGCGGCGGGTCCAGCTTCACGCCCAGCGCCTGATAGGTCGCCGCACTGGAGAAGCCGTAGGGCTCGGCGTCCGCATTGCTGAAGGCGTAGTAGACGGCGTTGACACGCGTCATCACCGCCGCCGCCAGGCACATCGGGCACGGGTGCCCGCTGGCGTAGAGGACCGCGCCAGACAGGTCGACGCCGCCCGGGGCCGGTCCCGCCTGACGCAGGGCCTCCATCTCGGCGTGAGAGCTGGGATCGTTCGTCGCCAGCATCCGGTTGACGCCGCTGGCGACCAACGCGCCGTCCTTGACCAGCACCGCCCCGAACGGCCGACCGCCCGCCTTGACGTTGCCCAGAGCCAGGTCGATCGCCTGAGCCAGCCAGCGGCGGTGTTCGGCCTCGCTCATGAGCGTCAGACCACTTCCTTCAGCAGGGCGGCCTTATAGCCGTCGACCCACAGGTTGCGACGACGGCAGCTGCGCTCGGCGTGGTAGATGTGGGCCAGCTCGGCGTAGGACCGATCAAAGTCCTCGTTGACCAGCACATAGTCGAACTCGTCGCAGTGCTCGATCTCGCCCTTGGCGTTGGCGACCCGGCGCTCGATCACGTCCTCGGCGTCCTGGGAGCGCGTCACCAGACGGCGGCGCAGTTCCTCAAGGCTGGGCGGCAGGATGAAGACCCGCACCGCGTCGCCGGGGCATTTGGCGGCCACGTCGCGGGCGCCCTGCCAGTCGATGTCGAACAAAACGTCGCGGCCCTCGGCCAGCGCCCGCTCGACCGGGGCGGCCGGGCTGCCGTAGCGGTTGCCGTGCACATCGGCCCATTCCAGGAAGGCGTCGGCATCGATCAGGCGCTGGAATTCCTCGACCGAAACGAAGTTGTAGTCCCGCCCGTCCACCTCGCCCGGCCGAATATCGCGCGTGGTCATCGACACCGACAGCTCCAGCCCCTTGTGATCGGCCATCAGGCGGCGGCACAGCGAGGTCTTCCCGGCCCCCGACGGACTGGCCACGATCAGCAGGACGCCACGGCGGGGAGTGCGGTTATTCGACATGGTCGGGCCTTCTTCGTCTCTCGCAAGCCCGGGTGCATAAGGCCCGTCGCCCCCCGTCGCAAGTTCGCGACTAAGAACAGCGTTTGATATATCAGGAGTCTTCCGGGAGAGGGGGAAAGCTCCATGATCGATGCAATGGCGATACTCTCAGCCGCCAATAACTTCGCAGCCTTCGTACAATGCTATGGGCCGGCCCTGTTCGTGCGCGACTACGGGCCTCTACTCGGCAGCGCCCTCACCGGCTTCACCCTGCTGCTGGCCTACATTCAGTTCAGACGATCGAACCGCAATCACCACGCGGCGGAGCTCAAGGCGATCGAAGCCAAGCAGGTCGAAATCTACCAGCGCCTCGAACTGCAATCCCTATCCGTTTTCCGATTTGAAGCAGAGTACCGCTCAATAATACCGTTCTACAAATCTAACCTGTGCCCGCCGGAACCGCACCCTCGCGGAACGGATCGCAGCCAAGCAGAGCTCACAGCTCGCAAATATTATGAATCGACGTGCAATTTGTTTGAGATAGCCGTCAGACTTAGAAAGAAGTACAACAGTGATATCAGGCTCGGTGAGCAAAATTCAAACAAATATATAATCACAAGGGACTATATAGAAGACGACGTATTCGGGAGCTGGATCGCCTGGTTCTTCGACACTGCCTGCGAATGGGGCTTTCGCGCCGTCTGGCATGACCTTCGTGACAATTACGCGCCGCAACTCCGTTGCGATGTCTTCGATCCTCTGATTCGGGAACTAATCGCAGCCTGGGACGCCGAACACGCCGCCGCGCCACGGGCGAACCTGACAATTCCCGAAGTAGAACTCGCGCCCATACGACATCGCTTCTATCAAGCGGTGGGAAAAAACTTCGGCTGCGAAAGCGCGCTCTGCTGGGTGAACGATATCCGGGCTGAACCGTTTCCCCAGCCCCCAAGAGCGTTTGTATGATCGAAAACAGTTCTCCTCCCCTCTCCATTCGTTGGGCCAAGCCAGACGAATATGATTCCGCAGCAGCTTTCATGACAGCCGCTATCCAGCCCGACCCGGGCTATATTTCTCATGGCGAAATTCAAACGGGCCTGAGCACGGACGGTCGCAGCTGGGTTCCGGATCTGGCTGAAAAAATGCGCGCGGATTTCTCCGAACCGGGACCGGATCGCCGGATCGTCGTCGCGTTCGAGGCCGACAGCCTCGTCTGCGTCGGAGTCGTTTTGAAATGCGCCGATGAACGCGCCAGCTACGTCGTCATCGAAGACATCGCCGTGTCGCCGACCGCGCGCTCAGGCGGCATCGGGCGCCGCGTCATGTCCTTTGTTGAAGATCAGGCCCGCGCCTGGGGCGCCGACTGGGCCTTCATGGAAAGCGGCATCCGCAATGATCGCGCGCACGCCTTCTTCGAGCGCCTGGACTACCAGCCGATCTCCAAGGTGTTCGCCAAGGCCCTCTAGGGTCTATTCGACGTTCTGGACCTGCTCGCGCAACTGCTCGATGACGGCCTTCAACTCCAAGCCGATTCCGGTAAGCGCGGTCGTAGCGGATTTCGAACAGAGGGTGTTCGCCTCGCGCATGAATTCCTGCATCAGGAAGTCGAGTTTTCGACCGGCGGGGGGTTGCTGCAACAGTGAGCGGGCCGAGGCGACGTGGGCCGTCAGCCGGTCCAGCTCCTCACGCACATCGGCCTTGGTCGCCAGGGCGGCCGCCTCAAGGAAGACCCGCTCGTCCAGACCGGGCGCTTCGGGCGCCAGTTCGCTGATGCGGCGGGTGAAGCGGTCGCGGATCGCGTCGGTCTGGGCCGACGCCTCGAGCTCCGCGCGCGCGACCAGAGCCTCGATGGTTCCGACGAAGTCGTGGATGACCGGCGTCAGTTGCTCGCCCTCGCGCAGGCGCGACGCTTTCAGCGCATCCAGCGCCTGCTCGACCGTGGCGGCCATGGCGCCTTCCAAGGCGGCGCGGGCTTCCGCGTCCTCGTCGTCTTCTGCGACCTCGATGACGCCGCGCAGGGCCAGCAGGCCGTCGGCCGACGGCGGGGTCGCGCCCTCCTCCGCCAGCTGATTGGCCAGCCGCAGATAGGTCGCCAGCACCGCCTCATTGACGCGCGGCGCGGGCTCAGTCCCCTCGGCGCGCTTGGCCTGCAAGCCCAGCGTCACCTGCCCCCGGTTCAGCCGCGCCTGAGCCGCCGACTTGGCCAGCCGCTCCAGATTGTCAAAGCCGCCGGGACCGCGAAAGCGCGTCTCCAGCGTCCGGCCGTTGACCGAACGCGCCTCGACCGTCCAGGTCCAGCCGTCCAGCCCGCCATCGGCCCGGCCGAAGCCGGTCATGCCCGAAATATGACTTCCGCTCATCGTCCGGCCTCCGTCGGCACGCGAATGACCTTGGCGCCGGGCGGGATGGCGATGGCCGGCGCGGCCTCGTCCGTCATCGGCGCAGGCGACGTCTCCGGCGTCCCGCCCCCCGAGAGACCGGCCTTGCGGCGCTCGATCTCGCGCCAGCGCGCCACGTTCAGCAGATGCTCCTGATAGGTGCGGGCGAAGACGTGGCCGCCCGTGCCATCGGCGACGAAGAAGACGTACTCCGAGCGCGGCGGGTTCAGCACGGCCTTCAGCGCCTCCTCGCCCGGGTTGGCGATGGGCGTCGGCGGCAGGCCGTCGATCAGATAGGTGTTCCACGGCGTCGGCCTGCGCAGCTCCGACAGCAGGATTCCCCGCCCCAGCGGCCGCCCCTTGGTCACGCCGTAGACGATGGTCGGGTCGCTCTCCAGCCGCATCCCCAGACGCAGGCGGTTGGTGAAGACGGCCGCCACCTCGGGCCGCTCGGAGGCGATGCCCGTCTCCTTCTCGACGATGGAGGCCAGGATGAGCGCCTCTTCCGGCGTCGTCACCACCGTGGCGGGCGAGCGGGCGGCCCACAGGGTCTCCAGCTTGGTCTTGGCGGCGCGCTGCATCCGGGCCACGACGGCGGCACGGGTCTCTCCGCGCGCGACCTCATAGGTCTCGGGCCACAGGCTCCCCTCGGGGGGAACCTCGACCTCGCCGGTCAGGACCGGCTGCTTCATCAGGATGTCGACCGCCTGGGCGCTGGACCAGCCCTCGGGCAGGGTCACGTAATGGCGCACGGACTTGCCCTCGACCAGCAGGCCCACAACCGTCGCCAGAGAGGCGCCCGACGGCACCTCATATTCGCCCGCGCGAATCTTGCGGTCGGCGCCGGTCAGGCTGATCGCCGCGCGGAACAGGTCGGTCGAGCGGATCACCCCCGCCGATTTCAGATTGGCCGCAATGGCCGGAACGCCCGCCCCGGACGGCAGGGTGACGATGGTCGCCTCCCCTTCCGCCGCCCTCGGTCCCGGCCCCCAGTAGACGGCCCAGAACGCCACCAGCGCGGCGACCAGAAACAGACCCAGCGTCCCGGCGGCGGTGATCAGCCCGACGCCGAGACCGGACTTTGCGCCTCCGCCCCCGCTTCCCTTTTTCGGAACGCGCGACTTGGGAATGCGAACCTTGGGGGTGCGGCGGGACGGAGCCTTGGCCAAGTCAGTCGACCTTCTTGAAGATCACAGAGGCGTTTGTGCCGCCGAAACCGAAGCTGTTGGACATGGCGACATCGATCTTCCTGGTCTTGCCCTTGTGCGGGACCAGGTCGATCGGCGTCTCCATCTCCGGGTCGTCCAGATTGATGGTCGGCGGCGCCATCTGATCGCGGATGGCCAGGACGGAGAAGATGCTCTCGATCGCCCCGGCGGCGCCCAGCAGGTGGCCCGTCATCGACTTGGTCGAGGACACGGCCAGGTCCTTGGCGTGGTCGCCGACCAGCCGCTCGACCGCCTTCAGCTCGATCCAGTCGGCCATGGTCGAGGTGCCGTGGGCGTTGACGTAGTCCAGGTCGGACGGCTGCATGCCGGCGCGCTTCAGCGCCGCCTTCATGGCCCGCAGGCCGCCGTCGCCGTCTTCCGACGGGGCGGTGATGTGATAGGCGTCGCCGCTCATGCCGTAGCCGACGACCTCGGCGTAGATCTTGGCGCCGCGCGCCTTGGCGTGTTCGTACTCCTCCAGCACCATGATCCCGGCGCCTTCGCCCATGACGAAGCCCGCATGGCCGCGATCATAGGGACGCGACGCCTTCTCGGGCGTGTCGTTATAGGCGGTGCACAGCGCCTTGCAGGCCAGGAAGCCCGCGATGCCGATCGGCACAACCGAACTTTCGGCCCCGCCCGCCACCATGACGTCAGCATCGCCCAGGGCGATCATCCGGGCCGCGTCGCCGATGGCGTGGGCGCCGGTGGCGCAGGCGGTGACGACCGAATGGTTCGGACCCTTCAGGCCGTGGCGGATCGAGATCTGGCCCGAGGCCAGGTTGATCAGGGCCGAGGGGATGAAGAAGGGGCTGACGCGGCGGACGCCCTGTTCCTTCAGCACGATGGCTGTGTCGGCGATGGGGCCCAGGCCGCCGATGCCCGACCCGACCATCACGCCGGTCGCTTCCTTGTCGTCTTCCGATTCCGGCTTCCAGTTCGCGTCGGCCAGCGCCTCGTCCGCCGCCGCGATGGCGTACAGGATGAAGTCGTCGACGCGCTTGCGGTCCTTGGCCGACATCACCTGATCGGGATCGAAGACGCCGGGCTGACCGGCCTCGCCGCCGCCGCGCCCGTCGACGCTGGGCACTTCGCCCGCGATGGTGCAGCCGTAGCCCTCGGTGTCGAAGGCGGTGATCGGACGGATGCCCGATCGGCCTTCCAGAATGCCTTTCCAGACGTGCTCGACGCCCGTGCCCAGAGGCGTAACCAGGCCGAGGCCCGTGATGACGACGCGGCGCATGGTTCGCGCTCCTTCTTGGTCAGAATCGTAACCAGAAACACTAATGGCCGCCGGACGGTCCCGCTAGGGGTCCGTCACGGCGGCCATCAGCTGGTAAGTGCGACGAATCGCAGCCGGATCAGGCGGCCAGCTTCTCGTCGATGAACTTCACCGCGTCGCCGACGGTCTGGATGTGCTCAGCGGCGTCATCCGGGATTTCGACGTCGAATTCTTCTTCGAAGGCCATGACCAGTTCGACGTTGTCGAGCGAGTCAGCGCCCAGGTCGTCGATGAAGGAAGCCTTCTCGGTGACCTTGTCCGGATCGGCGTCCAGGTGGTCGATCACGATCTTGCGGACGCGTTCGAGGGTGTCGGACATGAGTGTCTCTCTTGCCTGTTTGAAATCGCCGTGATGGCGGGTCTTGGTTGGTTTCGCCGTGTCACGGCTGCCTGCCGGAAACAAGCCTCAATGAGACTCAACCCCGAAAGACGTCCGTGCCCTTTAGCACAGGGTGCGGAAGTGGAAATAGTCTGTTGCGCGTCGTGAGGGCGCGCTTCGATCAAATCATCGCCATGCCGCCGTTGACGTGCAGGGTCTGCCCGGTGACGTAGCCGGCTTCGTCCGACGCCAGATAGACGGCGGCCGAGGCGATTTCGTCGCCCTCGCCCAGACGCCCGGCCGGGATCTTGGTCAGGATGGCCTCGCGCTGCTGGTCGTTCAGCACGTCGGTCATCGGCGAGGCGATGAAGCCCGGCGCGATGCAGTTGACCGTGATCCCGCGCGAACCGACTTCCTGGGCCAGCGACTTGGAGAAGCCGATCATCCCGGCCTTGGAGGCGCAATAGTTGGTCTGGCCGGGGTTGCCGGTGACGCCGACCACCGAGGTGATGCCGATGATGCGGCCCGAACGGCGCTTCATCATCCCCTTCATCGCCGCGCGGGTCAGGCGGAAATAGCTCTCCAGGTTGATCTGGATGACGGCCTGGAAGTCCTCGTCCTTCATCCGCATCAGCAGGCCGTCCTTGGTGATCCCCGCGTTGGCGACCAGGATGTCCAGCGGCGCGCCGGCGGCTTCCTCAGCGCGGGCGACCAGACCGTCGACCGATTCCGCGTCCGACAGGTTGGCGGCGGCGAAGAAGGCGCGCTCGCCCAGTTCCTTGGCCAGGTCAGCCAGCACGGCTTCGCGCGTGCCGGACAGAACGACAGTCGCGCCCTGTGCGTGCAGTGCGCGGGCGATGGCCCCGCCGATGCCGCCGGTCGCGCCGGTCACGAGGGCGGTCTTTCCCGAAAGATTGAACATGGTTTCTTCCTGTCTGTTCAGAGCGACTTGGCGAAGGCTTCCAGCTCTTCGGCCGTGTTCAGCGCCAGGGCCTCGGCGTCGGGAGCGATGCGCTTGGCCATGCCGGTCAGGACCTTGCCCGAGCCGACCTCGACGAAGCGGGTCACGCCGCCTTCAGTCGCCATCCACTCCATGCTCTCGCGCCAGCGCACGCGGCCCGTCACCTGCTCGACCAGCAGGCGGCGGATGACCTCGGCGTCGGTTTCCGGGCGGGCGGTGACGTTGGCGACCACCGGCACGACGGGCGCGATGATCTTCGCCTCAGCCAGAGCGGCAGCCATCTCGTCCGCTGCAGGCTGCATCAGCGGGCAGTGGAACGGCGCCGAGACGTTCAGCGGAATGGCGCGCGCGCCCAGTTCCTTGGCCTTCTCGATGGCCAGATCCACGGCGGCCTTGTCGCCCGAGATGACGACATTGCCCTTGTTGTTGTCGTTGGCGACGACGCACACGCCAGCGGCCGAACCTGCCTTGGCGGCTTCTTCAGCCAGCGCCAGGTCGGTCTTGGGGCCGATCAGCGAAGCCATCGCACCCTTGCCCACCGGCACGGCGCGCTGCATGGCCTGACCGCGCAGCTTCAGCAGGCGTGCGGTGTCCGACAGGCTGATCGCGCCCGCCGCCGCCAGGGCCGAATATTCGCCCAGCGAGTGACCGGCGACGAAGGCGGCGCGCGCCATGTCGACGCCGAACTCGACCTTCAGCACCCGCGCCGTGGCGACCGACACGGCCATCAGGGCCGGCTGAGCGTTCTCGGTCAGGGTCAGCTGATCGTCCGGCCCTTCGCGCATCAGCTCGAACAGCTTCTGGTTCAGAGCGTCGTCCACCTCGGCGAAGACCTCGCGCGCGCTGGCGAAGGCGTCCGACAGGGCGACGCCCATGCCCACCGACTGGCTGCCCTGACCGGGAAAGAGAAGCGCGAGGCTCATCCGGGATCGTCCGTCATCCGTTGAATCAAGCCGCGAGGGGTAGGCGAATCCCTCCCCTACGGCAAGACGAACGCGTCAGCGATCCGCCCTCGCGCCCGCCCTTAGTCCTTGATTTCCGCCGTGCAGGGGCGGTCGTCCGGTCCAGCCGCGCCGTCGCAGCGACGCAGGGCCAGCAGGGTGTCCTCCGTCTCGATCAGCCGCTTCGTGCCGTCGGCCTGCCGCACCAGCGTGAAGGCGTCATACAGGCCGCCCGTCGCCGTGAAGGCGCGGAACGACAGGCGATCGGCCTCGACGTCGATCAACTGATACAGCTCGGTGTTCTCGGCGGCGCGCACCGGCTGGGTGTCGGCCCGGTCGTTCAGTCCATACATCTTGGAGCCGGTGACCGAGACGACATAGACCGGTCCCTGGGGACGGCCCGCCGCGCTGTCGGCGCGCGAAGCCTCGGCCCCGGCGGGGTTGGAGACGCGGCCGTAGCAGTGGTCGTGCCCCTGCAGCACCAGGTCGATGTTGCGGGCGTCGAAGATCGGCTTCCAGGCGGCCTTCAGCTCCTCGGTGTCCTCGGGCCGGGCGCAGGTGTAGATCGGCTGGTGGACCAGGGCGACGTTCCAGCGCGCCGGGCTTTCGGCCAGCACCTTATCCAGCCAGCGAGTCTGGCTTTCCCCGGCGCCCAGGTCGATGGCCGCCGTGCCGTCCAGGACGATGAAGCGCACGCCCTGATAATCGACGTAGTAGCTGGTCGCCTTCACGCCCTCGGCGCCGTTGTCCGGCAAGGCGAACTGCAGGGGCCAGTGCGGGCCCAGGAGACGCGACTCCTCGCCGTTCGGCAGGATGTGGTCGACGTACTCATGGTTGCCGGTGGCGGGCAGTTGCGGCGTCATGGCGTAGGCGCGGCCGCCGGCCTCGGTCCACTCGCCCCACTCGTCGTCGTGAACCTTGACCTCGCGCTGGGCCACCAGATCGCCCGCGTGGACGACCAGAGCCGCCGGTCCCGCCTCCTTGAAGGCCGAGCGGATCACGCGCGAGGCGACCTCGAGAATGTCGTTCTGGGTGTCGCCCAGATAGATAAAGCGGAAGGGCGCGAACTCGGCCTTGGCTGTGCGGAACGGGAGCCACTCGCTCCAGCCGTCGGCGGCGCGCACGCGATAGACATAGCGCGTGTCCGGCTTCAGCCCGTCGAAACGCGCCTGATGGTACAGGGCCTGACCGTTCTCATTCTCGATCGGGGCCGTGGTCCCGGCCACGGTGCGGGCGGCGAAGCCCAGCAGCGGGCCGTCGATCTCCTCGGCGATCTGCGCCTCGGCGCCGGCCTGACGCGTGTCGGTGCGCCAGGCGACGGCGGCGCCGCGCGCGGCGTCAGCGGCGGGGCTCAGCACGATGCGGTCGGCCCAGCCCTTGGCGGCCCAACGCCCGTTCGGCGCGTGCAGCGGCGGCGGCAGCGGATCAGGGTCCGGCGGCGCGACGATCTGGGCCGTCGCAGGCGCGGCCAGCAAGAGGGCGGCGGCCAAGGAGGCGGCGGACAGCTTCATCATGATGGTTCCCCGAAACTCACGTCGTTGAAGCCAAGGCCTACGCACCCAATGCGACGGTTCGCCGGGGCTTTTGTGAAACTCCTGCGAGGAATGGGCCGCACTCGCCGTATCGGGTCTCGGCTTTTCCCCACGCGCCTTGCCGTGCCGGGGTTTTTCCCGTATAGGCGCGCCCTTTCCAGGGCTTCGGTCCTGCTGCGGAACGTCAAAGGGTCGGGAAACTCCCGTCCGCCGCATCAGGAGCCATCGTGGACGAACTACCCGGTTCGCCTGCGCCGATGTCCGCCAAGGGAGAATACCGCATGGCTCTTTACGAGCACACGGTCATGACGCGCCAGGATATCTCGGCGCAACAGGCCGAAGCGCTGAACGACACCATCAAGGCTCTGATCGAAGAAAACGGCGGCTCCGTCGCCAAGATCGAGTACTGGGGTCTGCGCAACCTGACCTACCGGGTCAAGAAGAACCGCAAGGCTCACTATTCGCTGATGGCCGTCGACTGCCCGCCGGCCGCCATGGCCGAAGTCGAGCGCCAGCTGTCGATCAACGAAGACGTGCTGCGCTGGCTGACCATCCGCGTCGAGGAACTCGACCTGGAGCTGTCGCCCCTGCTGGCCCGCCGCGAACGCGAGCGTGACCGCAGCGCCCCGCGCGGCGAAGACGCCGCGGCTTCGGAATAAGGAACCGGATCATGACCGATACGACTGCCCCCATCCCGGGCGCTCCGGCCGGCTCCGGCCCGGCCCGTCGCCCCTTCTATCGTCGCCGCAAGGTGTGCCCGTTCTCGGGCGCCAACGCGCCGAAGATCGACTACAAGGACGTGAAGCTGCTGCAGCGTTACGTCTCCGAACGCGGCAAGATCGTGCCTTCGCGCATCACCGCCGTTTCCGCCAAGAAGCAACGCGAACTGGCCAAGGCCATCAAGCGCGCCCGCTACCTGGCCCTGCTGCCGTACGTGGTGAAGTAAGATGAAGGTCGTTCTGCTGGAACGCGTCGAGAACCTCGGCGCCATCGGCGACGTCGTCACTGTCAAGGACGGTTTCGCCCGTAACTTCCTTCTGCCGCGCGACAAGGCTCGCCGCGCCACGGAAGCCAACCTGAAGGCCTTCGAAATCGAACGCGCCGCCATCGAGCAGCGCAACGAGAAGAACAAGGCCGACGCTCAGAAGATCGCCGACAAGATCGACGGTCAGAGCTACGTCATGATCCGTCAGGCTGGCGAAACCGGCCAGCTGTACGGCTCGGTCGCCGGTCGCGACGTCGCTGAGGCCGTTCGCGCCGAAGGCGGCAAGGTCGAGCGCTCGCAGGTCGTGCTGAACACGGCGATCAAGACGCTGGGCGTCCACGAGGTGCTGGTCCGCCTGCACCCCGAGGTCTCGGCCACCGTCAAGATCAACATCGCCCGTTCGGCCGACGAAGCCGAGCGTCAGGCCAAGGGCGAGGACGTGATCCGCAGCCAGTTCGACGACGAGCGTCAAGCTGCTGATCAGGCCGCTCAGGAGCTGCTGGAAGGCGGCGCCGGCCAACAGGAAGGCTTCGGCGACGAAGCCTGATCCTGTCGCTTCGGCGAGATGATCCAGGGGCGCTTCCGCAAGGAGGCGCCCCTTTTTCTTGCGCGCGACCGATGGGTGAGGGTTTAGCTAACCTAAACGGTCCCTCACACAATCTCGATAGGCGTCGCCGCTTTCGCACCGCAATATCGCCATGGCCCGTCGCCGTTGACGGGCAGGAGATGACGATGCGCCCCGGCTTTTACGCCCGCCTGCATCGCCCGGTCGCCAGACCGCCGCGATGTCCAGGCCCGCGACCCTGAAACCACCCGCCCCGACCGGTCCGCCGCCGGTCTGCGGTTTCAGCACGCCTTCGGAATTCCTCTTCCCGACGCGCCCGACGCCCGTCCTCCCTCGGCGGCGATCACAGGCCCGCGCCCAATCAGAAAAGACGACCTCTCGAGATGACCTCCCGCTTCCCCCGCCGCCCCGCCCTTCTGGCCGCCGCATCCGGCGCCGCCCTGATGATCGCCGGCGCCGCCAGCGCCCAGACCGCGCCCGACGCGCCGGCGCCTGACGAAATCACCTCCGTCGACGACATCGTGGTGACAGGCACCCGCGCCCCGGCGCGCTCGCGCCTCGACACCCTGGCGCCCGTCGACGTGGTGACGGCCGAGACCCTGCAGAACCGCGGCACGACCGAGTTCGCCGCCGCCCTCGCCCAGACGGTGCCGTCCCTGACCTTCCAGCGGCCGGCCGCCAACGACGGCACCGACTCCATTCGCCCCGCCACCCTGCGCGGCCTGTCGCCCGACCAGACCCTGGTGCTGCTCAACGGCACGCGCCGCCACGCCTCCGCCCTGGTCAACGTCAACGGCACGGTCGGGCGCGGCTCGGCCGCCGTGGACCTCAACGCCATCCCCAGCACCGCCCTGGACCGGGTCGAGGTGCTGCGCGACGGCGCGTCGGCGCAATACGGCTCGGACGCCATCGCCGGGGTCATCAACCTGCGCCTGAAGGAAGCCCGCGAGGGCGGCGGCGCCAGCGTCACCTACGGCCAGTATTTCACGGATGTGGAGACCGCGCGCGGCAAGCGCGATGAAGAAGACGGCCGCGCCGTCACCGCCTCGGCCTGGCAGGGCTTCGGACTGGGCTCGGACGGCTTCCTGACCCTGTCTGCGGAATATTCCGACCGCGACCCGACCAACCGCTCGGACTTCGATCCGCGGCCCGCCGCCAACGGCGCCGTCACCGCCCGCTTCGGCGACCCCAAGGTCGAGCAGTGGACCGTCTTCGCCAACGCGGGCAAGCCGTTGAGCGCAGACTGGGAAGCCTACGGCTGGGCCGGCTATCAGGAGCGGGACAGCACCTCGGCCGCCTTCCCGCGCCTGTCGGACAACCCCAACAACGTGCCGGCGATCTACCCCAACGGCTTCCTGCCCAAGATCGCCATCAACTCTCAGGACGTCTCGACCGCCGGCGGCCTGCGTGGGACCCTGGCCGGATGGGACGCGGACTTCAGCCTGGTCTATGGCCGCAACGCCCTGGACTTCCGCACCGAGGATTCGCTGAACGCCACCTATGGTGCCGCCTCTCCGACCAGCTTCGATTCAGGCGGCCTGACCTATGACCAGCTGGTCTTCGGCGCCGACTTCACGCGCCAGTTCGAGGTCGGCCTCGATGGCGGCCCGCTGAACTTCGCTTGGGGTCTGGAGGCCCGCAAGGAGAACTACCAGATCGACGCCGGTCAGCCGGAATCCTGGAACCGCGGCCCGCTGGGCTCGAACACCGCCCTGGCCGGCGGCGCCCAGGGCTTCGTGGGCTTCCAGCCCTCGAACGCGGTGGATGAAGATCGCGACGCCGTCGCCCTCTACGCCGATGTCGAGATCCCGCTGACCGAGAAGCTGACGGTCGAGGGCGCGCTGCGCGTCGAGGACTATTCCGACTTCGGCGACGCCCAGACGGGCAAGCTGGCCGCGCGCTACGACTTCACCCCGAGCTTCGCCCTGCGCGGTTCGGTGTCGACCGGCTTCCGCGCGCCGTCCCTGCAACAGAGCTTCTTCACCTCGACCTCCTCGGTCGTCCAGAACGGCGGCTTCGTCGAGACCGGCACCTTCCCGGCCACCAGCGAGGTCGCCTCCGTCCTGGGCGCCCGCCCGCTGAAGCCTGAGACCTCGACCAACTACACGCTCGGCGCCGTGATCCGTCTGGGCGCCTTCGACCTCACCGTCGACGCCTATCGCATCGAGATCGAGGACCAGATCGTCCTGTCGGAGCTGATCAATCGCAGCTTCTCGCCGCAGGTCGCCGGCCTGCTGGACCCGCTGGGCGTCCAGGCCGCGCGCTTCTTCCTCAACGGCGTGGCGACCGAGACGCAGGGTATCGACGTCGTCGGCCGCTATCGCCTGCGCACCGACACGGCCGGCGACTGGGACTTCACCGTCGCCGCCAACGTCAACGACGTCAGCGTGACCCGGGCGCCGACCTCATCGTCCGTGCTGAACCCGGTCCCGACCCTGTTCGCGCGCCAGCGGATCCTCACCATCGAGGAAGGCACGCCCGATACGAAGGTCTCCGCCTCGGCCGACTGGAGCCAGGGCCGCTGGGGCGCCACGGCGCGGGCGACCTATTACGCCAGCGTGCTGCAGCCCGGTTCGGTGCCCGCCAACGACTATTCGACCGGCGACAAGACCACCATCGACCTGGAAGGCCGCTTCCAGCTCACCGACCGGGTCGGCCTCGCCATCGGCGTCGAGAACGTGTTCGACGAATACCCCGACTTCGTGCCGGCCAACCTCAACAACAACGGCGTGCTGGGCTTCCCCTACTACTCGCCGTTCGGCTTCAACGGCCGCTACGGCTACGCCCGCGTGAGCGTGAGGTGGTGAGGCCGCGCGCCCGAGGCTTCCTCCCCAGCCTTTGAGCGTGCGCCTGTCGTCAGGCGCGGCGCGCCGCAGCCGCCGCGCCTGACGAAAACTTAATGTCCGACAGCGTTCATCGGCCATGGTTCTCTGATGAGGCGCGAGCTAGGCTTCAGCGTCTCTCGAGAGGAAAGCCATGAAGCCCGCTGCGTTCGCCGTCGTCGCCGCCCTCGCCCTGTCCGCCCTGCCGGGCGCAGCCGCCGCCATGACGGTTCAGGAGTTCCTGACCTCCGCCAACCGCATTCCGCGCAATCCGACCGCCCTGCTGCGCGCCGATGCACGCCGCTTGATGAGCGAGATGAACGGCGCCTTCAAAGCCGTGCGCGATGACCAGACCGCCGCCGCAGCCGCCGGCCGCCAGGCCGCGACCTGCATTCCTCAAGGCGCCAAGATCAGCCTGTCGCCCGACATGATCCTGGACCGGTTCAACGCCATCCCGGCCTCGCGCCGCCACATCAGCGTGAACCAGGCCGTTCGCGAATGGATGGCCGAGCGATATCCCTGCCCGGCCTGATCGCCGCCGCACTTGCACTGCGGCGTCGGCGGGCGCATCTACCCCGCATGTCGCGTTTCGTTCTTGCCCTCATCGCCGCGCCTCTGGCTTCGGTGACGCTGCTCGTCTCCGCTCCGACGGCTCAGGCCCAGTCGTCCGAGATGACCGTCCAGCAGTTTCTGAACATCGGCCAGAACATTCCGCGCAACCGCGCCGTGGCCATGATGCGCCCTGATACCCGACGCCTCATTCGCGAAGTCACCGGCGCCGTGAGCACGGTCAAGGCCGAGCAGGCCTCGGCTGTATCCGCAGGCCGCCGCCCGGCTCACTGCATCCCCGCCTCGGGCACCGGCATCACTCCCGAGGGCCTTGTCGCCCGCTTCGAGACCATGCCCGAGGCCCGCCGTCGCGTCACCGTGACCCAGGCCGTGCGCGACTGGATGATCGAACGCTACCCCTGCCGCGCCTGACGGCCTCTCACTGATCCGACAGCGGTTTTCCACGCCCGTCCACAGGCGTCGGCGACTGTCCACGACCACGACCGCGCCCGCGTCTGACGCAGGGCGCGCCTATGTCTATTGATGATGCCGATGAACGCCTTCGCCCCGATGCCCTACGACTCCCCCCACGACGCCGTCCAGGTGTCGTCCATGCCTCACAACCTGGAGGCGGAGCAGGCGCTGCTGGGCTCGCTGATGTTCGACAACGCCGTGTTCGAGCGCCTGTCGGACCGACTGCGCGGCAGCCATTTCTACGAGCCCTTCCACCAGCGGCTGTTCGACGCAATCGAGGACCACATCCGTCAGGGCCTGCTGGCCGAGCCCACCATCCTGATGGAGCGGTTCAAGCAGGACCCGGCCTTCCAGGAATTCGGCGGCCTGCGCTATCTCGCCGACCTGGTGGACCGGGCGCCGCCCGCCGCCAACGCCCCCGACTACGCCCGCGTCGTCTATGACCTGGCCCTGCGCCGCGACCTGATCCGCATCGGCGGCGAGATCATCAAGGAGGCGCCCAACCCCGAGACGCCCGCCGACGAACAGATCGAACAGGCCGAGCAGACCCTCTATTCCCTCGCCGAGACGGGCAAGCCGTCGTCAGGCTTCGTCAGCTTCTCCCACGCCCTGTCGGGCGCCGTGGAGATGGCGGGCGAGGCCTATCAGCGCGAGGGCAAGCTGGCCGGTCTGGCCACCCGCCTGGACGACCTGGACCAGAAGCTGGGCGGCCTGCACCCCTCCGACCTTCTGATCCTCGCGGGCCGACCGTCGATGGGTAAGACGGCGCTGGCGACCAACATCGCCTTCAACGTCGCGCGCAACTATCGCTGGGAGCCGACGCCGGACGGCGGGCGCAAGACCGTCGATGGCGGCGTCGTCGCCTTCTACTCGCTGGAAATGAGCGCCGAACAGCTGGCAATGCGTATCCTGGCCGATGCGTCCGGCGTGTCCTCGGACAAGCTGCGCAAGGGCGAGATCGACGCCTCGGACTTCGGCAAGATCCGCGACGCCGCCATCGAGATCGGCGAAAGTCCGCTGTACATCGACGCCACCGGCGGCCTGTCCATCTCCAAGCTGGCGGCGCGCGCGCGACGGCTGAAGCGGATGGAAAACGGCCTCGACCTGATCGTGGTCGACTACCTCCAGCTCGTCACCACCGGCGACAGCGGCGGCCAGAAGAACCGGGTGCAGGAAGTCTCTGAAATCACCGGCGGCCTCAAGGCCCTGGCCAAGGAACTGAACGTGCCGATCATCGCCCTGTCGCAGCTGTCTCGTCAGGTCGAGAACCGCGAGGACAAGCGGCCCCAGCTGTCCGACCTGCGTGAATCGGGTTCGATCGAGCAGGACGCCGACTGCGTTATGTTCGTCTATCGCGAAAGCTACTACCTGGGCCGCGCCGAACCGCGCGAGGGCACCGAAGAACACCTGAAGTGGCAGGAAGACATGGACCGCCTGCAGCATCAGGCCGAGGTGGTCATCGGCAAGCAGCGTCACGGCCCCATCGGCATCGTCAAGCTGGCCTTCGATTCCAACACCACCCGCTTCGGCAACCTGGCCCACGACGGCCGCTACGGCGGCGCCTTTGCGGATATCCCCGAGTAGGCCGTCAAAGCGGTGGCGCCGACCGAGCAGCGGCCTATAACCGAGCCCATGACCTCGACCGCTTTCGCTCCCGCCGTCCTCAACGTCGACCTGGACGCGCTCGCCCGCAACTATCGCACGCTCGAGACTGTGACGGGCCGTCCGGTCAATCCGGTCGTGAAGGCCGATGGCTACGGCTTGGGCGCCGCCGCTGTGACCAAGCGTCTGATGGCCGAGGGCGCACGCACCTTCTTCGTCGCCCGCGCCGCCGAGGGCGTGCGTCTGCGCGAAGCGATCGGACCCGAGCCGGTCATCTATATTCTGGACGGCTGTCACGGCGACGCGGCCGCCATGCTCAAGGCCTCCAGCCTGCGGCCCGTCATCAACCACCCAACCCAGCTTCAGACCTGGCAGGCGGCGGGCGGCGGCGCCTGCGCCCTGCAACTGGACACCGGCATGAACCGGCTGGGGTTCCGCGTCGAGGACGCGCCTGAACCGTTCGAGGGCCTCGAACTGGTGATGACCCACCTGGCCTGCGCTGACGAACCGTCAAACCCGCTGAACCGCGCCCAGCGCGACGCCTATGCCGCCGCCGTGACCCGCTATCCGGGCGTGACGCACTCCTTCGCCAACTCGGGCGGCTGCTTCCTGGGACCGGACTTCGCCTTCGACGTGGTGCGGCCGGGCATCTGCCTGTACGGCGGCGGGCCGGAAGGTCGCCCGCACGAGAAGATCGCCCCCGTCGCCAGCCTGATCGCCCAGGCGGTGCAGGTGCGCGACGTGCCGGCCGGCGAAACGGTCGGCTATTCGCAAGGCTACAAGGCGGAAACGCCAATGCGCGTGGCGACCGTGGGCGCCGGCTACGCCGACGGCGTGCTGCGGTCCTACAGCCCCAGGGGACAGGTCTTCATCGCGGGCGAGATGCGGCCGATCATCGGCCGGGTGTCGATGGACGTGCTGGCCGTCGACGTGACCGGCCTGGACGTCCAGGCGGGCGATCCGGTCGAACTCTACGGCGCCAACCGCCTGATCGACGACGCGGCCACGGCGGCCGGGACCATCAGCTATGAGCTGCTGACCTCGATCACGCCGCGCGTGCCGCGCGTCTACAAGGGCTGAGACTCCAAGGCCCCAGCCCTTCCACAGTCTCAGCTCAGGGCGAACGCAGCGGCGCCCAGGCCGACAATGGCGAAGCTGGCGATCACGGCCGCGACCAGCGACCAGACGATCGCCCACAGGATGATGGCCGCCACGACCACGACGATGGTGTAGCCCAGCGCCTTTTCGGCCGTCGTCTTCATCAGCACCGGCAGGCCCAGGTATATCAGATAGAAGCCGTACAGGCCGATCAGCCCGGCCAGCCAGCCCAGGGTCGGGATGATGTTCAGCACGCCCGCCACCCACATCGGGGTCATGGAATAGACGGCGACCTGCATCGCCTTCACCGGGTTCTTGGTCCCGCCGAAGGTCGGGGCCAGGGCGTCGATGATCATGCCCAGGATGTAGACGCTGACCAGGCTCAGCAGATAGCTGAGCGCGCCCGCCAGCACCGGTCCGACCAGGCCGCGATGACCAAAGGCGATCTGGCCCACCACGGTCGCCACCGCCGGAATAGCCGCCAGGATGACGGCGTAGTTGGTGAACAGCCCCTTGATGGTGGCGCTCTCGGCGTCGATCACCGGCCACTCGAACTTGGGCCGGGTCAGGATGTATTTGACCCGAGCGACGAGCGACGGATCGACGGCGGGGGGATTTTCCAGGGTCATTCGATTGCCTTCTGGGCGGTTGAGTCGGATCAAGGCCTTATCATGGCAGAATGACGGCTGTGTGGACGGCTGCGCAACCCCGCAGTCACCCTATGACAGTTTCGGACGCAGCACGCTCCAACCGGCCTGCCCTCGCCCGTCTGATCTGCTACGTCTGACACATGGCGCGCGACTCTCTTCTCTTCGTCTGCAAATCCTGCGGGGCGGTTCATTCCAAATGGGCCGGGCAATGCTCGGCCTGCGGCGAGTGGAACGTCCTGGTCGAGGAAACCAAGGCCGCCCCGCCGGGCGCCATGAAGCCCGCCTCGACCGCGCGCGGGCGCGGGGTGCAGTTCGAGACCCTGCAGTCCGACACGCCCGAGCCGCCACGCATCGTCACCGGCGTGACCGAGTTCGACCGCGTCTGCGGCGGCGGCGTGGTGCCGGGCTCGGCCATCCTGCTGGGCGGCGACCCCGGCGTCGGCAAGTCGACCTTGCTGCTGGAGGTCACGGCCAAGGCCGCCCGCAACGGCGCCAAGGTCGCCTATATCTCAGGCGAAGAAGCGATCGAGCAGATCCGCGCCCGCGCCAAACGCATGGGCGTGGCCGACGCGGACGTGGCCCTGGCCTCGGCGACGGCGCTGCGCGAAATCCTGACGACGCTGAAGCGCGACCCCTTCGACATCGTCATCATCGACTCCATCCAGACCCTCTGGAGCGACGCGCACGACGCCGGGCCAGGCTCGATCACCCAGGTGCGCGCCTGCGCCGCCGAACTGGTGCGGCTGGCCAAGAACGGCGGCCCGGCCATCGTCCTGGTCGGCCACGTCACCAAGGACGGCCAGATCGCCGGACCGCGCGTGGTCGAACACATGGTCGACGCCGTCCTCAGCTTCGAGGGCGAGCGCGGCTATCCGTTCCGCATCCTGCGCGCGGGCAAGAACCGGTTCGGCGCCACCGACGAGATCGGCGTGTTCGAAATGGGCGACGCCGGCCTGCGCGAAGTGCCCAACCCCTCCGCCCTGTTCCTGGGCGAAGGCAAGGACCGGGCGCCGGGCGCCGCCGTCTTCGCCGGCATCGAGGGATCGCGCCCGGTTCTGGTGGAAATTCAAGCCCTTGTCGCCCCTTCTGCATACGGCACGCCAAGACGCGCGGTCGTCGGCTGGGACTCCGGCCGCCTGGCCATGCTGCTGGCGGTGCTGGAGGCGCGCTGCGGTCTCGGGTTCGGCGACAAGGACGTTTATCTGAACGTCGCGGGCGGGATGCGGATCAACGAGCCCGCCGCCGACCTGGCCGCCGCCGCCGCCCTGATCTCCTCCGCGCTCGACATGCCCCTGCCGCAGGGCTGCGTCGTCTTCGGCGAGATCGGCCTGTCCGGCGAGGTCCGCGCCGTCGGCCGCGCCGAGGCCCGCCTGCGCGAAGCCAAGAAGCTCGGCTTCGAACGCGCCTTTGCCCCGCCACAAGCCAACGGCAAGGTGAAGAAGGGCGACGTCGCCCTTACCGTCGTCACCCGCCTGGCCGACGCGGTCGAGCGAATCTCCCAGAACCGCTATTAAGGCGCGTTCTCCAACCCGTTGAGGCCCACAGCACGCGTGACCGGCTACGACGTCTTCGTGATTCTGGCCCTGCTGGCCTCGGGCGCCGCCGGATGGTTCCGGGGCGGCATGCGCGAAATCATGGCCCTGTTCAGCTTCCTGCTGGCGGCGCTGCTGGCGCTGATCACCCTGCCGTGGACGGCGCCGATCGGGCGCTCTCTCGTCGACCCCGACTGGGCCGGGTCTGTGCTGGCCGTGGGTCTGGTCTTCGTGATCCTCTATTTCGGCCTGAGATTTCTCGGCTCGGCCATTTCGCAGGGCGCGCGCGGCCATGCCCTGGGCGTGCTGGATCAGACGCTTGGCCTCGGCGTCGGCCTGATCCGCGCCCTGGGACTGATCGGGGCGGTGCACCTGGTCATCATGGGCGCCATGCAGGACAACCCGCCGCGCTGGCTGGCCGACGCCGCCACAGCCCCGGTCAGCGAAGGCGCCGCCCGCGCCATCCAGATCGTGCTGCCGACGCTTGGAAAGGGCGCCGACGCCCTCACCCCCGTGGTCGGTTCTTCCGTCCGCGAAGGGTTTTCGTCTCAATGAGCCTTGCCCCCGACGCATTCGCAGACTACGTGCGCGTCGCCGCCCATTGAGTTACCTTTCCCCGGACATCGGAGCCTGACGATGCGCCACCATATCGCCGAACCCGTCGTTCACCGTGAGCATTGGCGTGAGCCGGAGGACGACCAGCTTCGTCTCGAATGCGGCGTCTGCGGGGTCTGGGGCGCGCCAGAGAATGAGGCTTCCTCCATCGTCGCGCTGGGCCTGCACGCCCTGCAGCACCGCGGCCAGGAAGCCTGCGGCATCGCCAGCGTCCACGACGAACTCTTCTATACGGAGCGCCACCAGGGCCTCGTCGGCGACGCCTTCGGCAACGCCGAACTGAGCAAGCGCCTGCCGGGCCGCGCCGCTATCGGCCACACCCGATACTCGACCGCCGGCGGCAGCTTCCTGCGCAACATTCAGCCGATGTTCGCCGATCTGGACCAGGGCGGCATCGCCATTGCGCACAATGGCAACCTGACCAACTTCAAATACTTGCACGCGCAACTTGTGCAGGAAGGCGCGATCTTCCAGTCGACCTCGGACTCCGAGGCCATCCTCCACCTGATCGCCCGCAGCCGTAAGGCCAAGATCGTCGATCGCTTCATCGACGCCCTCAGCCGTATCGAGGGCGCCTACGCCCTGGTCGCCCAAACGCGGCTGAAACTGATCGGCGCGCGCGACCCGCTGGGCATCCGCCCGCTGGTGCTGGGCAAGGTCGGCGAGGCCTGGGTGCTGGCGTCCGAAACCTGCGCCCTGGACCTGATCGGCGCCACCTTCGTGCGCGACGTCGAGCACGGCGAGGTCGTGGTCATCGACGATGACGGCCTGACCTCGATCAAGCCCTTCGCCGCTCGCGCCGCCCGTCCCTGCCTGTTCGAATACGTCTACTTCGCCCGCCCCGACTCGGTCGTGAACGGCCGCGCCGTCTATGAGGTCCGCAAGGAGATGGGCCGTCGCCTGGCCCGCGAACACGTGGTCGAAGCCGACGTGGTGGTGCCAGTGCCCGACTCCGGCGTCCCGGCCGCCCTCGGCTATGCCCAGGAAAGCGGCCTGCCCTACGAGATGGGCATCATCCGCAGCCACTATCTGGGCCGCACCTTCATCCAGCCCAGCCAGGGCGCTCGTCAAAAGGGCGTGCGCATGAAGCACAGCCCCAACCGCGCCGCGCTGGAAGGCAAGCGCGTCGTGCTGATCGACGATTCCATCGTGCGCGGCACCACCTCGCTGAAGCTGGTCCGCGCCGTGCGCGCGGCGGGCGCCAAGGAGGTTCACCTGCGCTCGGCCAGCCCGCAGATCCTCTATCCCGACTTCTACGGCATCGACATGCCTGAGCGCTCGCAACTGATGGCCGCCACCCACAGCATGGAAGAGATGCGCGCGGTGCTTGAGGTCGATTCCCTCGGCTTCCTTTCCATCGACGGCCTGTACGACGCCCTGGGCGCCGGACCGCGCGATCCCGCCAGCCCGCAGTTCACCGACCACTATTTCACCGGCGACTATCCGACCCGCCTGCTGGACCGTGAAATCGAAGAAGGCGGCCGCGATCAGCGCGGCAGGCAACTTTCTCTGCTGGTGACCGCTTAAGGCTGGATGATCCAGCTCGGCTACTTCACCCTCGACACTCCCGACGTCGACAGGGCGCGCGCCTTCTACAGCGCCCTGTTCGGCTGGCGTTTCGACGAGACCTCGTCCAGCCCGACCTACGCCCATGTGGGCGAGTCGGAGCCTGCGTTCGGGATCACCAAGGGCGAGCAGAAGGCGTTTCCCAATCTCTACTTCCGCGTCGATGACATAGAGGCGGCCTGCGCCCGCGTGGTCGAACTGGGCGGCCGATGCGCCGTGCCGGCCGAAAGCCCGTCGGGCCTGTCCGCCGTCGTCAGCGACGATCAGGGCGTCAGCTTCAGCCTGTGGCAGCCCGCGCCGGGTTACTGAGCCTTTCGCCGGACGGCCGGCCGCGCTATCAGCGGGCCATGTCCGAGAACGCTTCCCTCCCCCTCGCCAATCGCGTCGCCCTGGTCGTCGGCGCCTCGCGCGGCATCGGCCGCGAGGCCGCCCTCGCCCTGGCCAAGGCCGGCGCCCACGTCATCGCCGCCGCCCGCACCCAGGGCGCGCTTGAGGAACTGGACGACGAGATCTTCGCCGCCACCGGCCAGCACGCCAGCCTGGTCCCGTTCGACCTGGTGGACGGCGGCGCCATCGACCGCCTGGGCGGCGCCCTGTTCGAACGCTTCGGCAAGCTGGACATCTGGGTCCAGGCCGCCGCCACCATGGGCCCGTCGGGCCTGACCCCCGTCGCCCACGCCGAGCCGCGCGAGTTCGCCAAGGTCGAGAAGATCAACTTCACCGGCGTCTACCGCCTGATCCGCTCGCTGGAGCCGCTGCTGCGCGCCTCCGACGCCGGTCGCGCCATCCACCTGACCACCAGCGTCGCCAGCCACCCGCGCGCCTTCTGGGGCATGTACGCCGCGACCAAGGCGGGGGCCGAGGCTCTGGTCAAATGCTGGGCCGACGAGATCGAGAGCACGCCTGTGCGCGCCTGCATCGTCGATCCGGGCCGTATGCGGACCCAGTTGCGCGCCCAGGCCTTTCCGGGTGAAGATCCCGAAGTCCTGCCTCATCCTTCGGAGATCGGCCCCCTGATCGTCGAACTGGCCCGCGCCGATTTCACGCCGCCCCTGACCGTCAGCTTCAAGGAATGGAAGCAGGGTCTGTCGGCGGACGCCTTGGTCTGACATCCGCATGAGGGGGAGATCAGGGGCAGATGTGCGGACGATGGCGCCGCCGCCGGCGTCCGCCCCCTCCCTCCCGCTGGTACGCGCCGCCTCTCTGGCCGACATCGTGGCCTTCGTCGCCTCGGTCGGACTGATCCTGACCTACGTCGGCTTCTGGAGCGCGCCGCTGACCGGCTACGGCGCGCGGTCGGCGGACTTCCTGCGCAACTTCTACTATCCGGCCTATCTGATGGCTCTGGTGCTGGTGTGCATGCGTCCGGGCCGGGCGCTGAAGGGGATGGCGCGCTCGCCGCTCCTGGTCGCGCTTCTGCTGCTCACCGCCGCGACCTACTTCTGGTCGATCATGCCCGAGCTCACCGCCCGGCGTATCCCGGCCCTGGTCTTCACTACGCTTGGCGGCGTCGCCCTGGCGTCGCGCTGGAGCTGGAAGAGCCTGACCGAGATCATCGCCGGCACGCTGGCCGCGCTGGCCATAGTCTCCTTCCTTCTGGGACTGCTCGTACCGGACATGGGTCGAATGCAGGAGCTATTCCCCGGCGCCTGGCGCGGCCTGTGGCTGGAAAAGAACTCTCTGGGCAACGTCATGGTGAAGACGACCGTCTTCATCATCGCCGCGGGCATGATGGCGCCGGAACGCCGCAAGCTGTGGTTCAGCCTGGCGGTCATACCCCTCATGCTCATCATCCTGTCGACATCGAAGACCGCCCTGGTGGTGCTGGTCCTGTCGATGGCCGCCATGGGCTTCGTGGCGATCGTGAAGGCCGGCCCCCTGCGCGCCGTCGTCGCCACCTGGTTGGCGGTCGTGGTGGTGATCGGTGCGGGTCTGCTGATCGCGACAGAAACCGACGCCTTCTTCGCCCTGCTGGGCAAGGACGCCACCCTGACCGGGCGGACCGAGATCTGGTCCGGCATCATGCAGCAGATGGCCGACCACCCCTGGCGCGGCTTCGGCTATGGCGCGGTGTGGGACGACCCCAGCTACACCGGCCCCAAGGCCTGGATCGGCTATCAGGCTCACTTCATCCCGGCCGACGCCCACAGCGGCTGGCTGGAGCTCTACATCGCCCTGGGCCTGGGCGGCGTCATCCTGTTCGCCCTCTTCCTGCTGCAGATCTGGGCGCAGTCCTTCTGGGCGGCCTACACCAGCCCCGCCGGGTGGCTGGTCCTGCCGATGATGACCTCCTACACCATCACCATGATGACCGAGAGCATCGCCATGAACTGGCACGAGCTGCGCTGGGTTGTCGTCGTCGCCATCGCGCTCAAGCTGGTTCTGGGCGACGAGCCGGCCCAGATCAGGCCCCGACGCTGATCTCGCTGCGCATGGCGGGGTGATAGCGACAGTAGTAGGCCACGACGCCCGCTCGCCTCATCACCGCCGAGGCCGAGGCGCCCGGCGGCAGGTCCACATCGAAGGTGCCGTTGCGGGCCGTCGCCGTGTGCCGGACGATATCGCGATTGGTCCATGTGACGGTGTCGCCGGCCTTCACGCCAGTCGGCGAGGGGCCGAAAGCCATCTTGTCGACGATGACCACATGGCGGCGTCCGACGGCTTGCGCTCGCGCCGGCAAGATCGCGCCGGCCGCCAGAAACACCGCATAGACCAGAACGTCGCGCCGGTCGGCCCCAGCTGTGGTCTCATTGGACATGGCTGCGCGCCAATTGTTCGGCGTGGGCCTGATGCTCCTGGAACAGGGCGAGGCCGCGTTCCAGCAAGGCCTTCAGCTCGGGATTCTGGGCGCCGGGGATCAACGTGCCGCGCAGGGCCTCATTGACCGTGCGGTGATAGGCGACCTCATTGTCGATATAGGCCCTGTCGAAGGCCATGCCCGACAGACCCGCCAGCCGCTGCCGCTCGGTCGCCGCCGACTGGCTCAGCGCCGTCGAGGTGGGATTGGCCTCGGGCGTCACCTTCAGCCGCTGCAACAGAGCCATGGCCTGTTGATTGACGGCCGTATGGTCGCGTTTCATCGTTTCGGCGAAGGCCCGAACCTCCGTGTTCATCGACTTGGCCAAGGCCTGCTCCGCCGCCTCGATGTCCAGCTGGCCGGCGGTATAGGCGATGTGGGCGATCTGCGGGTCGCTGGGGGCCGTCGACTGCGCATAGGCGCCGGCCAGCGGGGCCAGCGCCAGGGCGCCGGCGAAGACAAAGCTCTTGAACATGGCGTCGCTTCCTCTGTCTGACGGCGTCATGGCCGCCTGACATTGGACTTCACGCCGCAGGAAAGGTTCCCGCCGTCTGCGCCAGCCGATCCAGAACGCGATCGGTCATCCGGCCGCATCGCACCCCAAGGAAGGGGAAGGCGCCCGCCACCGCGCACTCCAGACGCTCATCCAGCGTCTGCCGCATCATCCGCCGCGCCCGATGCAGGCGCGTCTTCACGGTCTGGGGCTTCAGGTTCAGGCTCGCCGCCGTCTCCTCGGTCGAGCATTCCTCGATGTCGCGCATGATGAAGACCACGCGAAACGCAGGCGGCAGTTCGTCCACCGCCTGCTCGATCAGACTGCGCACCTGGCTGCGGGCCGCGTCGCTCTCCGGGCCGCCGTCGCCCGACCGTGAGGGAAAGAGGATGATCTCGCCCATCGTCGCCTGCGCCGCTTCCACGGCCTCCAGCCCCACGACCGGCCTACGTCGCCGCAGACGGCTGCGCGCCTCGTTCAGCACGATGCGGGTCAGCCAGGTGACGATGTCCGCCTCGCCGCGAAAACGGCCAATGCCCAGGAAGGCGCGCACATAGGCCTCTTGCAGCGCGTCCTCGGCCTCGCTCTCATCGTCCAGTACCGAGCGCGCGACGCGGAACAGGCGCTGGTTGGCGCGCTGCATGATGGCGCGAAAGGCGCCCGGGTCGCCGCCCTGCGCCCGTCCGACCAGATCGGCCGTGGTCAGCGCGACGTAGTCGATACGGACGCTATTCATGCCCTCATCCGCCTCCTGCGCCTCAAGTGACGCTGGAGACGGGCAAAGGTTCCCGTCAGCGGATCAGCGCTTGGCGCCGCCCTTCTGACCCGTGCGGACGCGGCCCGACCGCGACACCTGACGCGCCCCGCCGCGCGCGCCCTTGCCGACGAAGGCATTGGAGCCCGACTTCTTGGACGCGCTGGCCTTCAGCCCGCCCAGCGGCTTCACCTTGGGCTTGATGCCGGCCTTGGCCTTCTGCTCCAGCGCCTTGCCGGGCAGGTTCGACAGCTTCTCGGCCTTTTCGGCCTTGATCACCCGGCGCGGCGCGGTCTTGGCGTCGCCCTTGAACCGTTCCGGCCCCGACTTGGCGCCGCCAGCGGCATAAGGGTTGGCCGAGCCCGATTTGACGTTCAGACGGATGGGCGTGCCCTGCAGGTCGAAGCTCTCGCGGATCGAGTTGACCAGATAGCGCTTGTAGTGATCCGGCATCGCCTCGGCCCGGCTGGCCATCAGCACGAACGTCGGAGGACGGGCCTTGGTCTGGGCGATGTATTTGGGCTTGATGCGCTTGCCGTCCACGGCGGGCGGCGGGTGCCTCTGCGTCGCCAGGGACAGCCAGTCGTTCAGGTCCTTGGTCTTCACCTTGACCGACCAGGTGTCATACGCCTCCAGCACCGCCGGCATCAGGCGCTCGACGCCCCGGCCGTTGAACGACGACAGGGCCACGAAGGGCGAGCCCTTCAGCTGCGGCAGCTTGTCGTCGGCCAGACGCTTCAGCTCGGCCAGACGCGACTGGGGCTCTTCTTCCAGGTCCCATTTGGCGGCGACATAGACCAGCGCCCGCCCTTCCCGCTCGACCAGATCGGCCAGTTGCAGGTCCTGGGTGTCGAAGGCGTCGTCCTTGTCCATCACCATGAGCACCACCTCGGCGAAGGTGATGGCGCGGATGGTGTCGGCGACCGAGAGCTTTTCCAGCTTCTCCTGGACGCGGGCCTTGCGGCGCATCCCGGCGGTGTCGATCAGGCGGATGTTGCGGCCTTCCCAGACCCAGTCCACCGAGATGGAGTCGCGCGTGATCCCGGCTTCCGGCCCGGTCAGCAGGCGGTCGTCGCCGATCAGGCGGTTGATCAGGGTCGACTTGCCCGCGTTCGGTCGGCCGATGACGGCGATGCGGATCGGCTTTTCAGGCTCGTCGACTTCCTCGATGAAGATGTCTTCCGACGCCGCGACGACGGCCTGATACAAGTCGGCCATGCCCTCGCCGTGCTCGGCCGAGATCGGCACAGGCTCGCCGAAGCCCAGGCCGTGCGCCTCGCCCACGCCGCCGCCGCTCTCGCGGCTTTCGGACTTGTTGGCGAGCAGGATGATCGGCTTGTGCACCTTGCGCAGGCGATCGGCGAAGATGCGGTCCAGCGAGGTCACGCCTTCGCGCGCGTCCATCATGAACAGGATCAGATCCGCGTCGTCGATCGCCGCCTCGGTCTGCTCGCGCATCCGGGCTTCCAGGCTTTCGTCGGTGACGTCCTCATAGCCCGCCGTGTCGATCAGGGTCAGGTCCATGTCGCCGATCACGCCATCGGCGTAGCGGCGGTCGCGGGTCACGCCGGGGCGATCATCGACCAGCGCCAAGCGCTTGCCGACGAGGCGGTTGAACAGTGTCGACTTGCCCACATTGGGGCGGCCGACGATGGCGACCTTCAGAGCCATGTCGGCCTTCTAGCTTAAATCGGTGAAAAGATCAGCGGATGCTGACCAGCTGACCCTTGTCGGTCAGGACGTAAAGCGCGCCGTTATAGGCGGCCGGGGCGATATAGGCGGCCGAACCCAGCTTCAGGCTGGCGGTCTGCGCGCCGGTCTTCGGATCAAAGGCCACCGCCTCGCCGTCCGAATTGACCAGGACCAGCCGGTTCGACGCAAGGATCGGACCCGACCAGACCGGGCGCACGGTGCGCTTGCCGAAGCCCAGGAAGCCGCCTTCCTTGCGCACGCGGCCCTCGTTCAGGTCGCGGGTCCAGTAGACCTGCCCCGTCTCGCGATTGACCACGGTCAGCTCGCCCGACTTGGAGACCACATAGACCACGTCGCCGACCGGCAGCGGCGCGTTGACGCCCGCGACCGGCAGGGACCACTTCGGTTGGCCGCTGCGCAGATCCATCGACTGCAGCACGCCCGACTGGCTGACGGCGTAGACCTGGCCGCGGCTGATCACCGGTCGTCCGGCGATGTCGCGCAGTTCCGACAGGGCGCTGGTGCGGCTGGTGCGCGACAGCACCTGTTCCCACACCGGCTGGCCGTTGGCGGCCTGCAGGGCCACGATCTGGCCCGAGGAGAAGGGCGCAATGACAGTGCTGCCGCTGACTGCCGGGCTGGAGGCGCGCATGATGCGGGCCGGCTCGGTGATGCCGCGATAGGACCAGTCCTGCTGGCCGTTGGCCACGTTGAAGGCCATCAGCTGGTTGTCGATGTCGACGACATAGACCCGCTGCCCCGCCACCGTCGGCGCGCCGTGGATCGGCAGATCGACCGGCGTGCGCCACAGCTCGGCGCCCGTATTGGCGTCGAACGCCGTCATGACGCGATAGCCGGACGAGACGAAGACCTTGCCGTCGCTGACGGCGAGACCGCCGCCGAAACCGCCGCCGCCAGCGCCGCCGCCGAAGCCGATGCCCAGGATGCGACGACCGCGGTCCGCCTCGTCGACCTTGACGCTGGCCTTCCAGGCCACCTGGCCGGTGCCGGCGTCAACAGCCGTCACGCCCGCCTCGCCATCCAGGACGAAGACCTTGCCGCCATCGGCGACCACCGGGGACATCACCTGATTGGTGCCGCCCGAGCCGGCGCCGATGTCGCGCCTCCAGGCGACGGTGAAGTCCTGGGCGGCGATGGCGTGTTCAATCGCGTTGTCGGCGCTTCCGCCCGGCTGGCTCCAGCTGGTGGCGGCCTGCGGCCCCGGCAGGAAGAAGTCGCGGCCCGACAGCGCCGCCGACGGCGTCAGCTGCTGCTCGAACTCGAGAATGGAGATGCGCTGGCCTTCGCTGGCGGTCGCCACCGGATCCTTGTCGCCGCCCAGGCCGAACGGCAGGGCTTTGCGCACAGTGCCGCAGGAGGCGACGGTCATCGCCAGACCGCAGAGCAGAGCGACTTTCAGCGTTTTGTTCATGCGAATCGTCCCGAAGGCGTCAAATCAAGGGCGCGCGGCAGGGGCCGCAGCGGCGGGAGCGGCGTCGGCCGCAGCAGCGACATCAGCCGGAGCAGCCGGAGCGGCCGGGGCAGCAGCCGCCGCCGGCAAGGCCGCAGCGGCCTTGACGATGGCGGGCAGGCTGGCCGCCGTGCCGGTGTCGATCGCCTGGACGGCGGCCTGGGCGCGCTGGCGCACCGGGTCCGGCACGTCCTGGCCCAGTTGCAGCTGAACGAAGGCCTGACGCGCCTCGGCGGTCTTGCCGTGCTGCAGTTGCGCCATCGCCAGGGCTTCCTGGGCGAAGGGCTGCAGCGGGCGCTTGTCGCGCGCCAGCGGCTCCAGACGCTTCTGAACGTCTTCCAGCGAACCCGTGTCCATAACCAGGAAGGCGGCCTTCAGCGCGGCCATGTCCGACAGGATCGGATCGCGCGAGGCCTTGGCGGCTTCGTCGAACAGGGCGACTGCTTCGGTCGTCTTCTTGTCGGCCAGCGCCAGGCCGCCCTGCTGCATCAGGGCCAGGGCCTTATAACCGCCGCCGGCGTTGGCGGCCTCGGCGAAGGCGGTTCCGGCCTCAGCGGCATTGCCCGTCTGCAGGGCTTCAATGCCCTTCTGATAGGCGGCGGAGGCCTTGTCGGCCTGCGAGGTCACGTAGGACTGCCAGCCCCACCAGGCCAGGGCTGCGGCCAGTGCGACCGCCAGCAGGCCGCCCAGAACGGGCAGCCAGGTGCGGGCCAGGCGCCGATAGCGTTCGGAGCGAAGCTCCTCCTCGACCTGTTCGAAGACATCAACCACGAAGCGTCGCCCCAAAAATACAGCCAAGGCCGGTCATTAAAAACGCCGCGACCCTAGAGGTTCGGCGTCACCGCCGCAACGCAGGCGTTGGGCGCGAAACGGCTTTTTCCAGCCCTAAGCCGGGACTAGGGCGGGAAAACGGCGCTCAGATCTGTTGGGACAGCTTCACCACGCCCGCCGCCAGCAGGGCGACCAGCACCCCGGCCGTGACCCAGAACATCTGCATCCCACCCATGGAGCCCATGGCGCCGAACGCCGCATCGCCCAGTCCAGACCGCTCCAATAGCGACTGGAAGGCCAGCCCGCCCTGCGCGCCCACCGAATCAACCGCCCCTGATCCGGCTTGGGCCGAGACCCCGTTGGGCCCCAAGCTAAAGTTGACGTTCAACAGCTCGCGCACGGCGATGACGCCGCCCGCCAGGCCCGCCACGGACAGCGCCGCGGAACGGAACCGCGACGCCTTGTTCAGCCGCGCGGCCACGTCGGCTTCAAAGAAGACCGAATCGGGGAACTGCGGCGCCTGGGCGAACAGGCGTTCGATCGCCGGATCGAATTCGTCAGCCGACATGGGATGCGCTCCCGAGTGCAACCGGCCCCGGCTGGAGCCGGGCCCGAAGTTTATCCAGACCACGCTTGACATGAGATTTCACCGTTCCAAGCGGCAAATTCATGGCCGCGGCGATTTCCGGGTGCGACAGCCCCGCGCCGTGACACAGGGAGACGCACAGGCGTTCAGCCTCGCTGAGGCCCTTGAGCGCCTCGTCCAGATCGACGCGGCCGATGCTGTCGACAGCGGGCGCGGGGCCTTCTGCTTCAGTTTCAGCCACATAGCGCGCTTCCTTCGAGATGCGCTTCAGGTACAGGCGCGCGGCGATGCGCTTGATCCAGGCGGCGAAGGTGCCCTCGCCCCGGAACTCGGCGCATTTCTCGAACGCCAGCAAGAAGGCGTCCTGGGCCACGTCGTCGGCCAGCGCCGGCTGGGCGCCCATGCGGCGCAGCAGGCCCCGCACCGCCGGACCATGCCGGCGGACCAGCTCGCCGAACTCGCGGCGGCCGCCGCCGGCGGCCAGTCCCGCCAGCTCGACATCGTGCAGATCGCGTAAGGGTTGGGCCATGACGGTCTCCGTGCTCGACCCGCCTCAGCCTTTGTTCTTGTTGAAAACGCTCAGGATAACGAAGGCCAGACCGATCATGCCCGGGATCGCGGCGATGCCCGCGATGGGATAGAAGGCGTCCATCTCGGCGAAGCTGACCGCATAACCGAAGAGGCCGATGCCGAGGGCGACCGCCAGCAGGATGACGCCGGTGCGCAGGTCGCGCGCGGCCGTCGCCGGCGGCTTGGCGTTCTCCTTGCTGATGCTCTCGATCACCTCTGGCGGCAGAGGCTGGCCCTTCTCGATGGCGGTGCGCAGCGTCGCCTGCATCTCGCGCCGGTCGCGGCTCTTCAGCCAGGCCGGGATGGCGACGATGGCGACCACCATGATGAAGGGCGCCAGTGGGATGAGGATTTCAAGGCCGTTCATGGGTTGTCGCCCCTTCGTGAAACTCTGTTCGGCCGATCCTGATGCGGCGGCCTTCTGATCACAAGAGGCGGCGATGATGGCCCGCGGATGCAAGCCGCCGCATGAACTCTTCGTAATGGGGCTCTGCCCTCCCCAGACGTCAGCCGCCCAGCGCCTCGGCGTAGAGGTCCGGCTTGAAGCCCAGCAGCGTGCGCCCGTCGCCCAGATCCAGCACCGGCCGCTTGATCATCGACGGCTGGGTCAGCATCAGATCCACCGCCTTGGCGGCGTCGATATCGGCCTTGTCAGCGTCCGACAGCTTGCGAAAGGTCGTGCCCGCGCGGTTCAGCACCTTCTCCCAGCCATGCTCGGCCACCCAGCGCTCCACCTCGGCGCGGTTCGCCCCGGCAGCTTTGTAGTCATGGAAGTCATAGGCCACGCCGTTCTCATCCAGCCAGACGCGCGCCTTCTTCATCGTGTCGCAGGCCTTGATGCCATACAGGGTGCGGGTCATGGGCGAACTCCAAGCGTGACAGACAGCCGGGGTCTGGCATCGAAGCGCAAACGGGTCAATTTCAGGCGCGTGGTGAGTGGTCGGCTTGCGATCCGTTTGGGGCTCCGGACACCGGCCGTCAGCCGAAGATCAATCTCCCTGCGAGCGCGCCTGTCAGAATGATAAGCGGTGGCGCCCACTTGCCTTTCGCCAACCAGACCGCTGCCAGCGCCGTCATGAAAATGAGGGCTGCCGCCCAGAAACTCGGTGCGCGCTCAGCCGTGGACCACGTCAGTTGAAGGCCGGTCGCGCCAATCACCCCCACCACAGCCGCTGCGACCCCGGCAAGCACGCGGTGCAGCCCCGGATTGTCCACCACAGCTTCCAGCCGTTCGAACAGGATCAGGGAAAAGGCGAAGGCTGGCAGGAAGATGCCGGCTGTCACCGCCAGGGCGCCGGCCCAGCCGCCTGCGACATAGCCGGCGAAGGTCCCGAAGATCACCAGAGGCGCAGGCAGGACGCCAGCCAGGGCGACCCCGTCAAGAAAGACGCCGTCGGACAGCCATCCTCGCCCGACCGTGTCGGCGCGAACGTAGGGAATGGCGGTGTACGCCCCGCCGAAGGTCAGAAGCCCGCCCTTCAGCCCTGCGACAAACAGATCAAGCGTTCCCGCTTCGGTGATGGGGCCGCTCACTGTGACGGCCGCATCGATTCCGACCGAGCGCAGGGCGACCGACAGCACCACCGCGACCAGACCGAGGCTCAAGGCGATCCAGGGGCGCGCGCTGAAGCCATAGATCAGGCCGCCCGCGACAAGGGGGATCCAGAAGGGCGCGCCGATGAGGCTGGCCGCGAACGCAAGACCGGCCAGCAGCCACAGTATTCGGTCTTCGAGCACGTGCTGCCCGATCCGCTGCACCGCCCTGATGATCAGCGCCACCACGACGATCTGGACCCCGAGCAGGGCGCCGCTCCACACAGCGCGACCGGCGACCAGAATGTCGTATGTCCACGCCGCCAGCATCATCAGAACAAAGCCCGGCAGCATGAAGCCAAGGCCCGCCAGAACGCCGCCGATTCGGCCCCGCGCCAGCATCCCCATGTGGACGCAAAGCTCATGCGCCTCTGGACCGGGCAACGCCTGCATCACCGCCAGCAGCCGGTTGAACCGTGCGCTGGAGATCCAGCCCTCCCGCTCGACCAGTTCGCGCCGGATCATGGCGATCTGCGCGACCGGCCCGCCGAACGCGAGAAGGCCGAAGTGCAGAAATTTCAAGAACAGAGCGATGAGCGTGAGGCGAGGCGCCCTCGCGTCGTCCTGGGTAACAGTCATCACCTAGCTCATATAGCCATGCACGAGGGGTGCGCCTCGGAACGCTTCTATGGGTCAGGCAAGCCCTCGAAGAAAGACCCCGGGCGACGGGGCGGCGGCCTTAAACCACGCCCAGCACAGCCTCCACCGGCCGCCCGATCGCCGCGCCCTTCGGCGTCTCGACAATGGGGCGCTCGACGATGACCGGGCTCTCGATCATGGCGGCCAGGACCGATGCGTCGTCCGCGTCGGCGGCCAGAAGTTCGGCCGCCTTGGCCTCCTTCTTTCGCAGAAGGCCCTTCAGCCCGCCGCCCGTCCCGCGCGCCAGACGGTTCAGCGTCTCGGCGTCCCAGCCGGCCTTCAGATACTCGACCACCGTCGGCTCGATCCCGCGTTCACGCAGCAGTTCCAGCGCCTTGCGCGAGGTCGAGCATTTCGGGTTGTGATAGAGGGTGACGCTCATGATCAGAAGCTCCGTTTCAACCGGCTCAGCATCAGGCCGCCGCGTACGGCGGCCGCATATAGAAAACCTGTCGCCAGCATGATGATCCACTGCACGACGGCGAGAGGCCCATACAACTGACCGGCCTCTTCGCCCAGCAGGGCGAAACCGTTGACCATGCTGAGCAGGCTATAGGCCAGAAACGCCAGCATGAGGGCCGGGATCAGCCAGGTCATCTTGCGCCACTGCACCACGGCCAGCACCAGATAGACCGCCGACAGGACAACTACGCCCCCGATCATGACCGGCGTCATGGCGGTCATGACGCCCTCGAACATCGCCTGATCCTGGGCCGGAACGGCGCCGCCCTGCATCATCAACGCGGCGGACTGCTCCATTTTGTCAGACAACGTCGGCAGACCCGCCAGGCCCTGAACGGCGCCGATGACCAGGGCGGCCGCGCCGACACGCGCAGACCGCTGCGCCTCCGCCATACCGCGCGGCGGGATCATCGGATTGGCTGCACGCAGCCAGAGTCTCAGTTTCTGGTTCACTTCGCCTCCCCCATGTCGCGCGCTCAGGCTCTGTTTGCTGACGCGAACCGCGCCATGCCCGTGGCCCCGCGCAGGCCTCCAATGTGCAGCAACAGGCACAGGATCATGGCCGCCCCCGCCACGCCGAAGCTCCAGCCCGGCAGGCCCGCCGCGCCCAGCGGCGCCCCGACCATCAGGCTGACCGACAGGGCGCTGAGCTCATAGATGGCCCACACCATGCCGAAGCCCGGCAGCAGCCGGTTCGGTCGCCGCCACTGCATCCGCCCCAACAGAAAGGCGATCGCGGCGAAGAAGACGGCGAAGCCCGCCGTCGTCCCGCGCATGGCCTCATGCTCCGCCGCGCCCATGAACCAGACCAGGGCCGCCTGCATCAGGCCGACCGCGCCCCAGATCCAGAAGGCGATGGCGCTGCCGCGCGCCAGCGCCGCCGCCGTCTCGGCCGAATCGACCGGGGCGAAGGGTTGAGGCGGTGCGATCCGACGGTTCATGCGCGAGTCCCTGACTGAGGCGGCGAAACTATCCCGCGCCGCCCCTGAATCCCAAGTGCGTGAGAGAGATATAGCCCCGCCTTCACCTTTTTCCTGCGCCCGTCTAGGCTCGCCGCCATGCGGATCGAACCTCAGGATCAGGCCGTGCTGGACCACGTCGCCACCCGTGGCGACGCCATCGTTCAACGCGCTATCGACTGGTCCGACATCAACTCAGGCAGCCGCAACGCCGAAGGTCTGGCGCGGGTTCTCGACGTTCTGGAGGCGACAGCGCGCGCCGCTTTCGGCACAGCCACGGTCGAGTGCGTGCCGACCCAGGGCTCGACCACCGTCTCCGACAGCGGCGCGGTGATCGCCGAGAGCTACGCCGACTGCCTGAAGATCACCGCCCGGCCCGAGGCGCCGCTTCAGGTCGTGCTGACCGGCCATTACGACACCGTCTTCCCCGTCGACAGCGCCTTCCAGCGCGTCGTCACGCGCGACGACGGCGCCCTGAACGGCCCCGGCATCGCCGATATGAAGGGCGGGATCAGCGTCATGCTGGCCGCGCTCGAAGCCTTCGAGACCCACCGGGACAAGGCCCGCGTCGGCTGGACCGTCCTGCTGTCCCCCGACGAAGAGATCGGCTCGCCCGCCTCAGCCCCCCTGCTGGCGCAACTGGGCGCGCGCGGCCACGTCGGCCTGACCTATGAACCGGCTCTGTCGGACGGCACCCTGGCGGGCGAGCGCAAGGGCAGCGGCAACTTCCACCTGATCGTCACCGGCAAGGCCGCCCACGCGGGCCGCGCCTTCCACGAGGGCGCCAACGCCGTCGCGGGCGCCGCCATCATCGCCGCCCGCCTGCACGGTCTGAATGGCCAGCGCGAGGGCGTCACCGTCAACGTCGCCAAGATCGCGGGCGGCGGCCCCCTGAACGTCGTGGCCGACAACGCCGTGGTCCGCTTCAACGTCCGCGTGCCCGACGCCCAAAGCGCGACATGGATCGACGAGACGGTGCGCGCCCTCGCCGCCGAACCGCCCTTCCCCGGCCTGACGCTGGACCTGCACGGCGGCATGACCCGCGCGCCCAAGCCGATGGACGCATCGCAGACCGCCCTGTTCCACGCCGTGCGCGACGCTGGCGACCTGCTGGGCCAGACCATCGCCTGGAAGCCCTCGGGCGGCGTCTGCGAGGGCAACAACCTGCACGCCGCAGGCCTGCCCAACGTCGACACCCTGGGCGTCGTCGGCGGCGACATCCACTCGGATCAGGAGTTCGCCTGGCCCGCCAGCTTCGTCGAACGGGCGCAGCTGTCAGCCCTGATCCTGTGCAAGATCGCCTCGGGCGAGATCGACGCCCTCAAACTGAAACAGCTCCGACTGGAGACGATGTAACCGCATGCTCGTTGTTCGCCCCGCCGGTCCCGCCGACCTTCACCACCTGCTCGAACTGGCCATCCTGTCCGGCCCCGGCTTCACCAGCCTGCCCGAGGACGCCGATGTCCTGAGCGACCGCCTGGAGGTTTCGGCGGCCAGCTTCGCCGGAAGGCTGGGCCCCGAGGCGGCGTGGTACACGCTGATGCTTGAGGACGGCGACACGGGCGACATCGATGGCGTCGGCTCGGTCAAGGCCACCGTAGGCCTGAACCGGCCGTTCTTCTCGTTCCGCGTGGTCAACAACACCGTCCAGTCGCCGTCGCTGAACGTGAAGCTGAACCATCAGACGCTGGTGCTGGTCAACGAATGCACCGGCTGGACCGAGGTCGGTTCCCTGTTCCTGAAAGCCGACCGGCGCAAGGGCGGCGCCGGGCGCCTGCTCAGCCAGTCGCGCTATATGCTGATCGGGGCCCAGCCGGACCTGTTCGCCGACAATGTGCTGGCCGAACTGCGCGGGGTCTTCACGCCCGACGGCTACTGCCCCTTCTGGGACCATGTGGCGCACAAATTCTTCCCGATGGACTTCGACGACGCCGACCGCATGACCGGCTCGACCGACAAGCAGTTCATCCTCGACCTGGCCCCTCGCCACCCCATCTACATCGACCTGCTGCCCGAACCGGCCCGCGCCGTGATCGGCAAGGTTCACCCGCAGGGCGTGCCCGCTATGGCCCTGCTGGAAAGCGAAGGCTTCCGCCCCAATGGCCTGGTCGACATCTTCGACGCCGGCCCGACCGTCGCCTGCGGCCGCGACAACATCCGCACCGTGCGCGACGCCCGCGTCCTGACCGCCCGCATTGAAAAAGAGGTCGAGGTCGACCTGCCCTCCCTCGTCTCGACCGACAGCGTCGCCGCCTTCCGCGCCGTGCGCGCCCGCGTCCTGGTCGACGGCGACCTGGCCCGCATGACCCCCGACGTCGCCGCCGCCCTGAAGATCAAGGACGGCGCTGTCGTCCGCGTGAAATCCTGAACCGAGTGCCCGCCATGACCCGTTTCACCTCGACCAACCCCGCCACCGGCGAAACCGTCTGGGAGGGCGAAGCCGCCTCCGTCGAACAGGTCGGCGCCGCCGTCGAGGCCGCCCGCGCCGCCTTCCCCGACTGGGCCGACCGTCCGCGTCAGGACCGCATCGACGCGGTGAAGCGCTATCAGGCCGTCCTGAAGGAGCGCGCCCCGGAAATGGCCGAGGCCATCAGCCGCGAAACCGGCAAGGCCCTGTGGGAGACCAAGGCCGAACTGGCCTCCATGCAGGGCAAGGTCGACATCTCCATCCGCGCCTATGACGAGCGCACCGGCGAGCGGTCTAACGACACCGCCTTCGGCCGCGCTGTCCTGCGTCACCGCCCGCACGGCGTCTCGGCGGTGCTCGGCCCGTTCAACTTCCCGGGCCACCTGCCCAACGGCCACATCGTCCCGGCCCTGCTGGCAGGCGACACCGTGGTGTTCAAACCGTCCGAGGAAACGCCCCTGACCGGCCAGCTGATGGCCGAATGCCTAGAGGCCGCCGACCTGCCCGAGGGCGTGTTCAACATGGTGCAGGGCGGGCGCGAGACCGGCGCGGCCCTGCTGGATCAGCCCATCGACGCCCTGATGTTCACCGGCTCGGGCGCGGCGGGCGCGCACTTCCGGCGCAAGTTCGCCGATGATCCCCACGTCATCCTGGCGCTGGAGTTGGGCGGCAACAATCCGCTAGTCGTCTGGGACGCCGCCGACGCCGAAGCGGTCGCGGGCATCGTGGTCCAGTCCGCCTTCGTCACCACCGGCCAGCGCTGCTCCTGCGCCCGCCGCCTGATCGTGCCGGAAGGCGCCCAGGGCGACGCCATCGTCGAGGCCGTGGCGGCTATGTCCGACCGCCTGAACTTCGCTCCGTGGGACAGCGACCCCGAACCCTACGCCGGGCCGCTGATCTCGGAAAAGGCCGCCAGCAACGCGCTGGCCGCCCTGCAGCAGCGCATCGACGCGGGCGCGCGCGTGATCCGCGCTTCGGATCCGGTCGACAACCTGCCCGGCGCCTTCGTCAAACCCGCGATCATCGACGTCACTGGCGTCGCGGTCGAGGACGAAGAGATGTTCGCCCCCTTCCTGCAGGTGCTGCGCGTCCCAACCTTCGACGCCGCCGTCGCGGCCGCCAACGCCACCAAGTACGGCCTGTCCGCCGGTCTGGTCAGCGACGACGCCAAGCATTGGGACCGCTTCATCAACCGCATCCGCGCGGGCGTGGTGAACTTCAACCGTCCGACCACCGGCGCGGCGGGCGACATGCCCTTCGGCGGCCTGGGCGCCAGCGGCAACCACCGCCCCAGCGCCTGGTACGCCGCCGACTACTGCGCCTATCCGGTCGCCAGCTTCGAGGCCGATTCGGTCAAGAACATCGAAAGCGAGATCAAGGGCTTGCGGGGATGATCTCAGCAGTCGAGGCCAACGCCGACGGCCTGATCGGGCCGACGCACTCCTATGCGGGCCTGTCGCCGGGCAATCTTGCGTCCAGCCTGAACAAGGGCGAGGCGTCGAACCCGCGCGCGGCCGTCCTTCAGGGCCTCGACAAGATGAAGACCCTGGCCGACCTGGGCCTGCCCCAGTTCGTCCTGCCCCCGCATGAGCGGCCGAACATCCCCTTCCTGCGCTCGCTCGGCTTTTCGGGCTCCGACGCCCAGGTGCTGGAGCGCGCATGGAAGGATGCGCCCTCCTTCGCCGCCGCCGCCTGTTCGGCCTCGCCCATGTGGGCCGCCAACGCCGCCACGGTGACGCCCAGCGCCGACGCCCATGACGGCCGCGTCCATTTCACCCCCGCCAACCTGATCACCAACCTGCACCGCAGCCTTGAGCACGATCAGACCAAGCGCGCGCTGGACGCCCTCTTCCCCCACGCCAGCCGTTTCGCCGTCCACGACGCCCTGCCCTCGGTCGCCCATCTGGCGGACGAAGGCGCGGCCAACCACGTCCGCCTGTGCCGCGATCACGGCGAGCCGGGCGTCAATCTGATGGTCTGGGGCCGCGAGGCCTGGGAGCATTGGGACGGCCCCTATCCCGCCCGCCAGACGCGCGAGGCGTCCGAGGCGATCATGCGCCGCCACGCGGCGTCCGGCGCCGTCCTGGCGCGTCAGGGCAAGGCCGCCATCGCCGGCGGCACCTTCCACAACGACGTGGTCTGCGTCGGCGCGCTGGACACCCTCTTCTTCCACGAGCTGGCGTTCGAGGACACGGAGGCGACCAAGGCCGCCATCCGCGCCGCCGCCGACGGCTTCGAGCCTCAGTTCGTCGAGGTCTCGACCGCCGACCTGCCGCTGGCCGACGCCATCAGCTCCTATCTGTTCAACTCCATGCTGATCCGGGTTCCGGGCCAGGACCGCCTGACCCTGATCTGCCCGACCGAGACGCGCGACAACCCGCGTAGCCACGCGGTGGCGCAAGGGCTGGCCGCCTCCAACGGCCCGATCGGCCATGTCGAGTACGTCGATGTGCGCCAGTCGATGCGCAACGGCGGCGGCCCCGCCTGTCTCCGTCTCAGGGTCGTCCTGACCGAGGCCGAACTGGCGGCGACCAATCCCGCCATGCGCCTGACCGACACCCTGCACGCCCGCCTGTCCGACTGGGGCCGCCGCTGGTATCGCGACAGCCTGACGGCGCACGACCTGGCCGACCCCGCCCTGCTGGACGAGACGCGCGGCGCGCTGGACGAACTGACCCGGATCCTGAACCTCGGCGGCGGCTTCTACCCGTTCCAGCACGGCTAAGACGGGACCATCGGCCGCAGCCCGCGTCACCGCGCGGTCAAGCCGCCGTCATTGGACCGTAATGCACCGCTCGTAATCACGACGCATGATCGCTTCACGCCGCGCCTTCATGGCCTCCGCCGCCGCCCTCGCCCTGTCGGGCTACGCCAAACGCGCCCAGGCCGCAGCCGCCGAACCGGGCGGCTTCGTCGACGGCCCCTCGCGCAACGAGGTGTTCGGCTACGGCCCGATGAAGGCCGATCCCTACGGCCTGCTGGACCTGCCCGAGGGCTTCTCCTACCGCGTGGTGTCCCAGGCGGGCGAGACCATGGCCGACGGCCTGCTGACCCCTGACAAGTTCGACGGCATGGGCTGTTTCGGACTGGACGAGGACCGGGTGATCCTGGTCCGCAACCACGAGGTCAATCCGCTGGAGTTCAACGCCAGCGCCTGGGGCGCCAACCACCGGCTGGTCGGCGACCTGGATCGCGCCGATGTGTATGGCGTCTATCCTGACGAGTCCGGCGTCTACCCCCTGGGCGGCGGCACGACCACCGTCGTCTATAATCTCAGGACCGGCCGCACCGAGCGCCAGCACCTCAGCCTGGGCGGCACGGCGGTCAACTGCGCCGGGGGCGTCACCCCCTGGGGCTCGTGGCTCAGCTGCGAGGAGATCGTCGCCGGAACAAAGGACGGCCTGCCCCAGGATCACGGCTGGGTGTTCGAGGTGCCGTCGCGCGCCACCGGCCTGGTCGACCCGACGCCGATCCGCGCCATGGGCCGCTTCAAGCACGAGGCCGCCTGTATCGATCCGCGCACCGGTGTCGTCTACATGACCGAGGACACGAACGAGAGCCTCTTCTACCGCTACCTGCCGATCGACCCGCGCCGCCTGCAGGCGGGCGGCCGTCTTCAGGCCCTGGCCCTGGTCGATCAGGCGCGCGGCGACACCCGCAACTGGAACGACGTCCTGTGGCGTC
Source organism: Brevundimonas guildfordensis (assembly GCF_014836405.1). Lineage (GTDB taxonomy): Bacteria > Pseudomonadota > Alphaproteobacteria > Caulobacterales > Caulobacteraceae > Brevundimonas > Brevundimonas guildfordensis. Next base: position 956,635 of record NZ_JACSQU010000001.1, read on the forward strand.
AGGGCCAGCGCCTGGCCGTGCGCTGGGTCGATCTGGACCACGTTGAAAGCCCCGACGGCGACCTGTCGCTGCGCGGCCACGCCTCCGGCGCCGCCATCTTCGCGCGCGGCGAAGGCGTCCACTGGGCGGGCGACCACCTCTATTTCACCTGCACCTCGGGCGGCGTCGGCCGCCACGGCCAGATCATGCGCTACGTCCCCAGCCCGCGCGAGGGCCAGTCGGACGAGGCCAGCCAGCCGGGCATGCTGGAGCTGTTCGTCGAGGCGGGCGACCGCGCCGTGCTGGACTATGTCGACAACATCGCCATCGCCCCGAACGGCCACGTCATCGGCTGCGAGGACAAGCAGGTCGGCACCCAGCATGTGAAGGGCATCGCGCCCGACGGCCGCGTCTACGCCATCGCCCGCAACGCCATGCGCCACGACGCGGATGAATCGAACACCGAGTTCGCCGGCGTCTGCTGGGCCCCGGACGGCCGGACGATGTTCGTGAACCTGTACTCGCCTGGCATGACCCTGGCCGTCACCGGCCCTTGGGAGGGGTTCAGGGCCTAGGTTCCCGTCGCTCTCACGGTGCGGCTTGCCCGAGCGCGACGCAGATGGGGAGGACGTCAGCGCATCCTCCCCTTCCAAACGCAGGAATATCCCGGCGTCGGGGCGCGCGGACCCGCGCTTTCCTAACGCCGCCCGCGCCCATGCGATGATCTTTCCCCCGCGCCGCCGCAGAGGAGAGATTCAGACGATTCAGACGAATTGGACTCTGTTTTTTCGTCGGCTTTCGTCAGGCCGCGAAGCGTCCGCCCTTGGCCGCATAGGCTTGGGTGCCGCGCGTGAAGACCTTGTCCGTCGGCAGAACGGCCTCGATCGGCAGCGCCTCGGCGCCCTTCAGCCGCTCATAGACCGGACCGAAGTCCTGCAACGTCACCGTCTTCAGCGCCTCGATGCTGTCGATGACGAAATAGACCTGCTGGAAGTCGTCGATGCGGTACAGGGTCTTCATCACCCGCTCCAGGTCGAAGCCCAGGCGGTTCGGCGAGGGGTCTTCCAGGCTGAAGACGCTCTCGGTCGCCGACGAGACGATGCCCGCGCCATAGATGCGAAGGCCGTCCGCCTCCTGCATCAGGCCGAACTCGACGGTGTACCAGTACAGACGCGCCAGATTCGGCAGCATCCCCAGGGACGCCGCCCGCTGCCCGCCCTTGCCGTAGGCCTCCATATAGGCGGCGAAGTCGGGGTCGGTAAGCATCGGCACATGGCCGAACACGTCGTGGAAGATGTCCGGCTCCTGCAGGTAATCCAGTTGATCCGGCTTGCGGATGAACTGACCCGAGACGAAGCGGCGGTTGGCCAGGTGGTCGAAAAAGACCTCGTCCGGCACCAGTCCCGGCACGCACACCACGGCCCAGCCGGTCAGGGCCTGAAGCTTGGGGTTAATGACGTCGAAGTCGGGAATGCCGCCCGCGTTCAGGTCCAGGGCATCCAGCCCGCGCAGGAAGGCCTCGCTGGCGCGACCCGGCAGGACCTTCATCTGCCGCTCGTAAAGCGTGTTCCAGGTCTGATGCTCGACCTCGGTATAGGCCGACCAGTTCTGGGGAATGGTCCAGTCGGCGGCGGCGCCTTCCGGCGGCTGCTCGAAAACGTGCTCGAAGTCGGACATGGAACGCTCCTCACGGCTCTGATGGCCTTTCGGGGCAGATTAGCGCGGCGGTTCGTTGTCGTCACGCATGACTATTGCAACGCTGGGACGAGCCGCCTCATTCGTCACCGCCGGCGACGATGGGCTGGCGCGACAGGGAGTCGCGGTCTAACCTGTCGGAGACGGGCGCCGCTTCGGACCGCCCACATGAAAGCTCGGCCCATGCCGGAGACCCCTGGCGCGCCTGAACGGCGCGACTCGCGGTCCCTGCCTCGGCGTTCCCGCAGCGGCGGGAGCATCGATCGAGACGCCCCTCTGTACGGCGCGCTCGACCTGGGGACCAATAACTGCCGCCTGCTGATCGCGCGCCCGTCGCGCGATGGCTTTCGCGTGGTGGATTCCTTCAGCCGGATCGTGCGTTTGGGCGAAAGCCTGTCGCGCACCGGCCGCCTGGATGACCGGGCGATGGATCGGGCCTATGACGCCCTGGCCCTGTGCGCCGAGCGTCTGGTGCGCAAGGGCGTTGATCCCAAGCGCCTGACCGCCGTCGCCACCCAAGCCTGCCGCATGGCCGAGAACGGGCCTGCCTTCGTCGAGCGCGTGCGGCGCGGCACCGGCCTTCGCCTGCGGATCATCGACCCTTCCGAAGAAGCCGCCCTGTCGGTCGCGGGCTGTCTGAACCTGTTCGATCCGCGCGCCGAGGCGGTGCTGGTGATCGACGTGGGCGGGGGCTCGACGGAGCTGTCCTGGCTGATGAAGGGCGCGCGCGGCTTTGACACGGTCGCATGGATGTCGGCGCCGCTGGGCGTCGTCAGCCTGGCCGAGCGCCACCCGGAGCCCGAGGGCGGGACGAGCGAATGGTATGAGGCCATGGTCGCCGACTTCGGCGCCGCCATCGCCTCTGGCGGTCCCGACGGCCCCGACTTCCGCGCCCGCGTCGCAGAGGGCCGCGGCCACATGGTCGGCACCTCGGGCGCCATCACCAGTCTGGCCGGCATTCACCTCGGGCTGAGGCGTTATCAGCGCGACTTGGTCGATGGCCTTTGGATGACACGCGTGGACTGCGAGAAGGCGGCCGACCGCCTCATCGCTCTCGGCCCCGCCGGCCGCGCGGCGGAAAGCTGCATCGGTCCGGACCGCGCCGACCTGGTTCTGGCCGGCGCCGCGATCCTGGAAGCCGTCCAGCGCGCCTGGCCGTGCGAGCGCGTCCGCGTCGCCGATCGCGGCCTGCGCGAAGGCCTGCTGTTGCAAAAGATGCGCGAGGAGCGGCAAAAGCCCCGCCGTCGACGCCGCCGACGCGGTGGCGGCGCCAAGGCCGCCCCGTCAGAATAAGGCGGGGCTAGTCGACCTCGACGGGCAGATCGACGTCGCAGACCGAGAAGTCTGCCCCTCTGGCCGTCCGGGTCGCCTCGACCAGGGTTCGGAACGGGGCGCTGTCCGTGCTCAGCATGCGCACGGCAGGCCGCTCGCTCTGCGCCAAGTCGCCCGCCACCCGCACCCGCGTCATCGTGTCCGGGTCCGCGACGATGCCGTCAGGATTGGGGCTGAACTTCAAGGCCCGCACCACGTCCAGTCCCGAAACCACCCGGCCCCAGACCGTGTAACGCTTGTCCAACGCCGGATAGGGTTGGCGCATCAGGAAGAACTGGCTGTTGGCGCTGTCCGGCGCGTCATCGCGCGCCATGCCCGCCACGCCGGGGCAGTACAGTCCCCAGGCGTGAACCTTGCCGTCCGCCGTCGTGGCCATCACAGCGTCAGGCTGGGTCTGGACCGGCAGGGACTGCACGAAACCGACCAGCGCGCCCGCCGGGGCGGCCACGGCGGCGAAGGGCGTTTGGGCGTCGCGGCGGAAGGTGAACTCGGCCTTGAGGTCGGGGTGCCAGCTCTGCCCCTCGCCCGTGCCGAGCGGATCGCCCGTCTGGGCCATGAAGCCGTCGATGACCCGATGCCAGGGGATGCCGTCATAGAAGCCCGCCTTGGCCAGCAGGCGGATACGAGCGACATGGCCCGGCGCCGTCTCCGGTGTCATCTCCACCAGGATGCGGCCCTTGTTGGTGTCGATGACCAGCAGATTGTCCGGCGCGACAGCGCGCCAGTCGCCGGCGGCGATCGGCGACGCCTCGCTCTTTGAATCCGGGACCGCCGCCGCTCGGGCCTCGGCCGAGTTCACCAGAATGGCGGCTGTGAAAGCCGCTCCGATCGCAAGAAACCGCCGCTTCATGTCGCCGCCCCTCCCCGAGCGTGGCGAGCGCCTCAGCCGCCCTGCACAGGCGGCTGGACGTCGCAGATGTTGAATGTCCCGCCCTTTTCGGCGCGAGCCGCCTCGACGGCGGCGTTGAAGGGCGCTGAACCCGGCACTGCCACGCGGATCGTCGGCCGCTCGGCGTCAGGCATGGCGGAGGCCAGGCGAACGCGGGTCATCGCGTCGGCATCGGGGCCGACAGCGCCGTCGCTGGCCTCATCACCCTTCTTCAGCGATTTCACGACGTCCAGCCCCTGAACCACGCGCCCGAAGACGGTGTAGCCGCCGTTCAGATTGTCGTTCTGGCCCGTCATCAGGAAGAACTGGCTATTGGCGCTGTCGGGCGAGCCGGCGCGGGCCATGCCCGCCACGCCGGGGCAGAACAGCCCCTGCGCCGAGGTCTTGAAGTCGGCCGTGACGAACATCTGGGCGTCCGGTTGGGTGACGATGGGAATAGAGCCCATGACGCCGCGCAGGCCCGGCCCGCTGTTCTCGACCGGGGCGAAGCCGCTGTCGCGCCCGCGGCGGAAGGTGAACTCGCCCTTCAGGTCCGGCAGTTCGCTGCCGCCCTCGCCGGTGCCCTTGGGGTCGCCGGTCTGCGCCATGAAATCGGGAATGACGCGGTGGAATTTCAGCCCGTCGTAGAAGCCCTGATTGGTCAGGGTTCGGATACGCTCGATGTGGTTCGGCGCCGCGCGCGGCTCCAACTCGACCAGGATTCGGCCCTTGGCGGTGTCGATGACCCACAGGTTCTCGGGCGACACGGTGCGCCAATCACCCGACGGAGCGCTCGACTGAGCCATCACGCCGCCGGCCAGCAGGGCGGCCGTCGCCGCCAGCGCCATCACAGACTTGATCTTCAAACCCGACCTCAAACCTTCTGGACCTTGGCCAACACGCTCGCGGCGACGGCAGGGCTGACGAAGCTGTCGATCCGGCCGTCCAGCCGAGCGATTTCCTTCACCAGTCGCGAGGCGATCGCCTGATGCCGCGGATCGGCCATCAGAAACACCGTCTCTATGTCGCTGTTGAGGCGCTGATTCATCGCCGTCATCTGGAACTCATACTCGAAATCGGCGACCGCGCGCAGGCCGCGCACGATGACGCTGGCGTCCAGTTCCTCGGCGAAGTGCATCAGCAGGCTGGAAAACGGCCGCACCTCGATGTCGGCGTTGAAGCGCGCGACCTCAGACTTCAACATCTCGACCCGCTCGGCGGTCGAGAAGAGCGGGCCCTTGTCGTCGTTCTGGGCGACGCCGATCACCAGCCGGTCGACCAGCTTCACCGCCCGCCCGATGATGTCCAGGTGGCCGTTGGTGACCGGATCGAAGGTGCCCGGATAAAGTCCGATACGCATGGCCGCAGCCTCCCCATCGTTTGGGTCCGTTTAGCAGGTGCGAAATGAACGGCCTAGATTTTCTGACACGGCTGTGATCGCCACAGGGCGCCTATTTGCTGCACTGCACCAGTCGCGCCAGTGAAAACGTGGCCGTCGACGGCCGCGATTTCGGCCGCAGGGGTGGCGCTGTTGCACAGGAAAGCGCCGTCGAAACGGGGCAAGTCCCCCAGGCGCACCACCGCCGTGCGCTGCGGCGATCCGGCGCGGTCCAGCGCTTCCCGGATCAAGGCCTGCGCCACGCCGCTCAGCATGGACGCCTGGGGCCAGACGACCGAATCGCCTTGGATGAAACCGACATTCCACAGCGAGCCTTCGGAAACTCGGCCTTCGCCGTCCGTGAACAAAGCGTCGTCAAATCCCGCCAGCCGCGCCCCACGCCGCGCCCGCAGAAGGCCCATGGTCGCGACGTGCTTCAGATGTGGCGCCTCGCGGGCATAGGTCTGGCTTTGCAGGCGCACCCCGTGCGGCAGCGGCGACGGCAGCGGCGATACGCTGATCATCACCTGGGGCGCGCCCATCCAGTCCGGCTGTCGAAGGGATAGCTCCCGCGAGAACAGACTGATGCGCAGCCACGCCTCGGTGCGATCGGCCAGAGCCGTCCGCATTTGATCTCGCAGGCGGTCTTCAGCCACGGCCTCGCCGAACAGTTCGTTCGCCGAGGCGTGGAGCCTCTCAATGTGCCGGTCCAGCCCGCGTACGCCGCCCTCCTCCACGCCGAAGGAGGTCAGGGCGCCGTAGTTGAACAGGGCCTGATGGCCGAGATCCTCAAGCCCGGCGGGCCGGCCGTCGATCCAGAGTTCAGGAGCGACGGCCATGCAGGATCAGGCCTCGCCGCCCTCAACCGCCGGGGCATCGCCCGCGTCGCCGTCATCTTCGTCGTCGCCGCCAGAATCGGCCAGACGCTCGACCGAGACGACCTTCTCGTCCTTGCCGGTGCGGAAGATGGTCACGCCCTGGCTGGAGCGGCCGACGATGCGGACCTGGCTGACCGGGGTGCGGATCATCTGGCCGCCGTCGGTGACCAGCATCAGATCGTCCGACTCCTCGACCGGGAAGGCGGCGGCCAGGCGCGTGCCCGCGCGACCGCCCAGGCCGTGGGCCGTCAACCCCTGCCCGCCACGACCGGTGCGGCGATACTCATAGGCCGAGGACCGCTTGCCGAAGCCGGTTTCCGTGACCGTCAGGATGAACTGCTCGGCCGCGCCCAGCTCAGCGATGCGCTCCACCGACAGGGCGGCGTCGCCCGCATCCTCGTCGTCCGCCTCGACCGTGACGCCCTCGTCTTCTGCATCGGCCCCGGCCAGCGCCTTGCGCATGGCGTTGGCGTGCTTGACGTAGGCGGCGCGTTCTTCCGGCGACGCATCGACGCGGCCGAGGATAGCCATCGAGATGACCGTGTCGCCGTCCTGAAGACGGATGCCGCGCACGCCGGTCGAATCGCGGCCCTTGAACACGCGCACGTCGTCGGCCTTGAAGCGGATGGCCCGGCCCAGCGCGGTCGTCAGCAGCACGTCGTCTTCAGCCGTGCACAGGCCGACGCCGACCATGCCGTCGCCGTCCTCCAGCTTCATGGCGATCTTGCCCGCGCGGTTCACTGTGGCGAAGTCGCTGAGCTTGTTGCGGCGCACGTCGCCCGACTTGGTGGCGAACATGATGTCGTAGTCGCCCCAGGTCGCTTCGTCCTCGGGCAGCGGCAGCACGTTCATGATGCTGTCGCCCGGCTCGATCGGCAGCAGGTTGACGAAGGCCTTGCCGCGCGATTGCGGATTGCCCAGCGGCAGGCGCCAGGTCTTCAGCTTGTAGGCCTTGCCGTTGGTGGCGAAGAACAGCACCGGCGTGTGGGTCGAGGCGCTGAACACGCCGGTGATGGCGTCCTCGTCCTTCATCGACATGCCGCTACGGCCCTTGCCGCCGCGATGCTGTGTCCGATAAGCGTTCAGCGCCACGCGCTTGACGTAACCCGAGTGGGTGACGGTCACGACCATGTCCTCGCGCGGGATCAGGTCTTCGTCTTCCATCTCGGCGTCGCCCTCGCCGATGAGGGTGCGCCGGTCGACGCCGAACTGATCCTTCACCAGGAGCAGGTCTTCGCGGATGATGGCCAGGACGTTCTTGCGATCCGACAGGATGGTCAGGTGGCCCTGGATGGTGTCGGCCAGGGTGCGCGCCTCGCCGAAGATGTCGTCGCGGCCCAGACCCGTCAGACGCGACAGCGTCAGGGCCAGGATGGCGCGGGCCTGTTCGTCGGTCAGGCGGATCTTGTCGCCCTCGACCAAAACAGTGCGCGGGTCGGCGATCAGCTCGACCAGGGCCATCATGTCCCCGACCGGCCAGGCCTTGGCCTGCAGACGCTCGCGCGCCTCGGCCGGGTCGGCCGAGCTGCGGATGATGTGGATGACCTCGTCGATGTTGGCGACGGCGACGGCCAGACCGACCAGGACGTGGCCGCGGTCGCGAGCCTTGGCCAGCTCGAACTTGACGCGGCGGACTACCACCTCTTCGCGGAATTCGAGGAAGGCCTCCAGCAGGGCGCGCAGACCCATCTGCTCGGGCCGCCCGTGGTTCAACGCCAGCATGTTGACGCCGAACGAGGATTGCAGCGCCGTATAGCGATACAGCTGGTTCAGGATCACGTCGCCCGAGGCGTCGCGCTTCAGTTCGATCACGATGCGCATGCCCGCGCGGTCCGACTCGTCGCGGACGTCGGCGATGCCTTCCAAACGCTTCTCGCGCACCATTTCGGCGATGCGCTCGATCAGGGTCTGCTTGTTCACCTGATAGGGCAGTTCGGTGATGATGATGGCGTCGCGATCCTTGCGGATCTCTTCGACCGAGGCCTTGCCGCGCACGATGACCGAGCCGCGCCCGTCGCGCAGGGCGTTGCGCGGGGCCGTGCGGCCCATGATCTCGCCGCCCGTGGGGAAGTCGGGTCCCGGAACGATATCCAGCAGTGCTTCGTCCGAGACTTCAGGATCGTCCAGCAGGGCGACAGAAGCGTCGATCACTTCGCGCAGGTTGTGCGGCGGGATGTTGGTCGCCATGCCGACGGCGATGCCGCCCGCGCCGTTGACCAGCAGGTTCGGTATCCGCGCCGGCAGGACGACGGGCTCCAGTTCCTTCTCGTCGTAGTTCGGCTGGAAATCGACCGTGTCCTTGTCGATGTCGGTCAGCAAGGCCACGGCGGCCGGGGCCATCTTGGCCTCGGTGTAACGCATGGAGGCCGGCATATCGCCGTCGACCGAGCCGAAGTTGCCCTGACCGTCGACCAGCATCAGCCCCATGGAGAAGTCCTGGGCCATGCGGACCAAGGCCATATAGACCGAGGCGTCGCCGTGCGGGTGGAACCGGCCCAGCACGTCGCCGACCACACGGGCGCACTTCGAATACGACCGCTCGGGCGTCATGTTCAGGTCGTGCATCGAGTACAGGATGCGGCGGTGCACCGGCTTCAGACCGTCGCGCGCATCCGGTAGAGCCCGGCTGACGATCACGCTCATGGCGTAGTCGAGATAGGAGCGCTTCAGCTCATCCTCGATGGTGATGGTCGAGATATCGCCCGGCGCCGAGGGGGCGGCGTTTTGGTAGCTGTCGTCGGTCAATGAAATCAGGCTTTAAATGGCCGGAATCGGAACGTGATCCGCTGTTCCGGTTTCTATCATCCGGGGGCCGTGGTGGCAAAGAAACGCCGCTGAAATCCCCATGCCGAAAAGGACAGGAAAGCCATGCGTCTAGCCGCTTCGAAACTGATCGCTCCCAGCGCTCTCGCCATCACGCTGATCGCCGGGGCCGCTTGCAGCCAGAGCCCGGCCTCGCCGCCGGCTTCCGATGCCGCTCCTGCAGCTTCCACCGAGGCCGCCGCCCGCACTACGCCGGGTCAGACGGCGCAGGTGGCCATCATCAATGGCCAAGGCGCCGAAGCAGGCAGGGCGACGTTGAAGCAAGGCGCCACTGGCCTGCTGATCAAGGTCGAGGCCACGGGGCTGACGCCGGGCTGGCACGGCATCCATATCCACGCCACGGGCCAATGCGAGGCGACCTTCACCTCGGCCGGCGCCCACATCAATCACGGCGACCCGAAACAGCCGCACGGCCTGCTGAACGCCGACGGGCCTGACGACGGCGATCTGCCCAACGTCTTCGCCGACACATCGGGCGCCGTGAACGCCGAAGTCTTCACCACCCGCGCCCGTCTGGCGGACGCCGGTCCGGGCCAGTGGCTGCTGGACGACGACGGCTCGGCCCTGGTGATCCACGCCAACGCCGACGACCACTCCAGCCAGCCGATCGGCGGCGCGGGCGACCGCGTGGCCTGCGCCGTCATCAAGGCGCAGTAAGCAGACCTAAACCTTGGCGGGGGCGCCGGCGCGCAGGCCGCGCTCCCCCAGGGCCACCGTCACTACGCCCAGCAAGGAAATGGCGACGCCTGTCAGGATCTGCGGCGTCAGCACGTCGCCCATGAACAGGCCGCCGATCATGATCGACACCAAGGGCGAGCCCAGCAGATAGGGCGTCACCCGCCCGGCCTCGCGCCGCTGGACCAGCCAGAACATCAGGCTGGTGGCGAACACGGACGAAATCACCCCAGCCCAGATCAACGTGCCCCACACCAGCGGCGTCGCGGCCTTGGCGGCTTCCCACTGCCCGTTTTCGAACAGCGCAGACCCCAGGGTCAGAACCGGAAAGGCCATAAGAGCCAGCAGCCCCTGCATCTTCAGCGGCGGAATCGAGGTCGTCCGACGCGCGATCACCGTCGTCAGCGCCCAGGCCGAGGCCCCCAGCGCCCCGACCAGAATGGCCTTCCAGTCGTTCAGCGCATGCGGATCCAACGTCATCCAGGCCACGCCCGCAAAGGCGATGACCAGGCCAATGGAGGCCATCCTCGAAATCCGCTCACCCAGCATCAGGAAGGCGAACAGGGACGTGAGGGGGATCCACAGCTGGGTCGCCACGGTCACTGGGCTGACGTCGTTGGCGAGCCAGAACGCAAGATAGATCAAGCCATAATGGATCGGGCCGCCCACCACGGCGATGATCAGCAGGCTCTTCCAGTTCGGGAACGGCGGCCGCACGAACCAGACCATGCACGCGGCGGCGATGGCGAAGCGTAAGGCCCCTGTCATCAGGGGCGGCAGCACCTCGGTGGCCAGCTTGGCGGCGGCGTTGTTCACCCCCCAGATGACCAGAACGGCCACGATGGCCGCGATTTCGAGCGGCGTCAGCGCGTGCGGGGAGGAAGAGGAGGAGCTGGACACGCCCTCATGCTTGCCACAAGGCGCGACGTTTTGCCTCTCACGAAGCATGAGCGGAGGTTACCCCTCCCCCTCCCTACTCAACGAAAAAGGCCGCGCCCCCAGGCGGAGGCGCGGCCATTTTTCGATCCAGCGAGCCTTTAGAACGGAATGTCGTCGTTCAGGTCGTAGCTTTCCTTCGGACCCGAGGGCTTGTTGGCGCCGCCGGTCGAGAAGCCCGAGGAGTAGTCGTCGTCGCGGCCGCCGCCGTAGCCGCCGCGATCACCGCCGCCCTGGCTGTCGCCACGGCCGCCCAGCATGGTCAGCTGGCCGTTGAAGCGCTGGATGACGATCTCGGTCGAATACTTCTCGACGCCCTGCTGATCGGTCCATTTGCGGGTCTGCAGCGAGCCTTCGATGTAAACGGTCGAGCCCTTCTTCAGATAGTTCTCGGCCACCTTGACGATGTTGTCGTTGAAGATGACCACCGAGTGCCACTCGGTCTTTTCCTTGCGCTCGCCCGTCGACTTGTCGCGCCAGGTCTCAGAGGTGGCGATGCGCAGGTTGGCGACGCGGTCGCCGTTGTTCAGCGAACGGATTTCCGGATCGCGACCCAGATTGCCGATGAGGATGACCTTGTTGACGCTGCCCGCCATGACGAATGTCCTTTTATCTTCTTGCGTCGAGTCCTAGCGGATTTCGACGAGATGTTCCAGTTTTGTTCACGCTCGATTTCGAGCGCTGAATCAGTTTGGGGCGACCGCGACCGGGCGTCCGTCGATCTCTCGCTGGATCGCGCCCGGAATGGCCAGGCGGCCGTCCCCTGTGCGCGCCAGGGCGAAGAACCGGGGCCCGTTCAGGGATTTGCCGAACTTGACCCCCGCACGATCGATAAAGATGAACTGCCCCTGATAGGCGCCGATCATCTCGGTCTTGTTGCCGCCGATGCGCAGGAAATGCAGACGCATTTCTTCCAGGCGCGCCGCACAGAACTCGATCTGCGGCTGGTCGCGCGCGACGACGTTGAAGCGCGCCGCGCCCTCGGCGTCCTGGCCCATGTGATAGCAGACGCCCGCCCCGCCCGGCGCTTCGGCCGTGTTGGCGCAGGCAGCCAGGCCAGCCGCCGCGGCGATGGCCGCCAGCAGGCTGATTGAAGCGCGGCTCACGGTCACAGCTCCGGGAACTGACATTGGCGGTCCTGTTGGGCCAGGGTGCGGAAGCGGTTGTTGTCGGTCGACTGCTCCACGCGGCGCGGGACGAGCCGCAGGGTCGTATCGCCCCATCGGCCATAACGCGCCTCGCCCGGCGCGACGCAGGTTCCCGAGTAGAGGGCCTGCACGCAGGCGGCCAGGCTCATATTGCCCGACACCTGACGCCATTCCGATCCCGTGTGACGCAGGCAGGCCGTGCCCGTGTTCGAGGGCGCAGCGCGCGTATCGTCGGCGGCGCCCGGCTGGCCAGCCGGAGCGAGCTCGATCGCCGGCGTCGAAGGCAGTTCCGGCGGCGGCGCGAAAGAGGCGGTCGGCGCAGCGACCAGCGAGCCCGAGGCGTCCAGCCCGACGTCGAGGGCGCTGGTGGCCACGCCGTTGCGCTGGGCGCAATCGGCCAGGGTCGCCAGGCCCACAAATTGGCCGTCCACGAAGCAGCGCAGTTCGCGCGTCGGCTCCAGCGTCGGGGCCTCGGCCACGTCGATCGTCAAGCCGCCCTTGGACGCAGGCGGCGGCTCTGACGGCGCATCCTTCCCGCCGCTGAAGACCAGGGCGGCGGCCACGGCGCCGACGACGGCCAGACCCGCGCCGACGATCAGAACCGTACGATTGTCTTTCGAAAGGGCCATGCAGCTCTCAACGCGCCAAAGAAGGCCCCACTAACCCCGAGCGCCCCACAGCCGTCAACCGAAAGCGCCCTCAACCCCGGCTTAGCCTGTGAGTCTCGCCAGGGCGGCCTGGTAGTTGGCCAGTTGCGCCTGCAGGTAGGCTGGGGCCTGACCCGTCACCTTGGGCTTGGAGCTTTCCGGGGCCAGGGCGCGATAGGCGTCGCGCATCGCTTTGATCGCCAGTTGCACCTGATCCGTGGACTTGGCGATGGCGTCCGGGTCGGCCAGGTTCAGCAGCGGCGACAGGTCGATGCCGAAGGTCTTGGTCTTGTCCTCCGTCTTGCCGATGAAGCCGGGCGTCAGGCCCAGGCCCGCCAAAGCATCGCGTCCCGCCTCGCCGGGCGTCAGCACAGCGCCGGCCCGCCCATCGGCGCTGGTGATGGACAGGCGCTGGACCCCGCCGCTGGTCACCCGCTCATCGCCATCCATGCCGGTCAGGTAGTCGCGGTCGTTCTTGATCGTGACCTTCAGATGGCGACCCGACGCCATTTCGATCTTGCGCGCAAGCGACTGCAGCGTGTCCTTGGCGTCGATCGTCACCGCCGTTTTCCGGCCCGTGGCGGGGTTCTGCACATAGAACCGGTCGCCTGCGCGGACGGCTGTGGCGTCCACCAGGGTTTTGGACTGGCTCTGGCTGATCTCGCCTTGCGGCAGGCCCAGCCGATCCAGCACGCTGGCCCCGCCTGACGACACGGTCAGGGCCAGAGGCCTGGCCTGACCGTCCGCCGCCGTCCAGGTCTGGCTCCATTCCACCTGCCCGGTCTGCACGTCCAGCCGCGCCAGATAGCCGCGAGAGGCGTCTTCCGGCTTGGCGCCAATGGCGCGGTCCGACAGCCCCGTCAGCCACACCTTGCCGTCGTGCACCTTAACGTCGGCGGCGGTGTCGTCGCCCGCCCCGCCGTAATAGGTCACCCGATCTGCGCCCGAGGCGGCCAGATCCGTGGACAGGACAGCGACGAAGGCGTCCTGACCTCCCGCATGAGCATTGGCGACCTGGCCCGCATCCAGGGCGCCGCTGCGCGTGGCGCCCGATACGACCAGCCGGCCGTCCGCCACCGCCAGACCGGCGATCTCGCCTCCAGAAGCAGCGCCCAGATTACGCACGCTCAAAAGCTCGGGCTCGCCTGTCGCGCCGACGCGGAAATGGCGCACCACGAAGGCGCCGTTCTCGACGCCTGCCGTGTACAGATTGTCGCCATCGACGGTCATCGCCTGGACGTTGTCGTCGCCGACCGTCCCGAACTGGGTCGTCCCGGTCGCGGTCGCCTTGACCGGCGCCAGACTGTGGACCTGGCTTTCGCTGAAAGCCTGGACGTAGCCGTCCCAGCCGCCCACGGCCAAGGTCCCCGGCATGGCGGACTTGGCTCGTCCCGCCACATAGACCCGACCGTCGGCGCCGAAGGAAACGGCAGTGGCTTCATCCTCGGCCTTGGCGCCGCGCCTCTGGGTCCACTGTTCGCGCCCCTGGGCGTCGAAGACGGTGACGAAGCTGTCGGCCGTCGTGGCGGAGGCGCCCGCCTCGCCAGGGACAAGGGCGCCGATCACCGATCCGGCCACGGCCACACGCCCGTCCGCATCCACGGCGATGGCGTAACCGCTGGCCTTGGACGCCGCGCCCAAAGCGCGGCTGACGACCACATTGCCCGCCGAATCCAGCTTCATCAGAACGACGTCGCCCTGTCCCTTGATCGGCTGGGTGGAGGCGCCGGCGCTGACATCGGCCACGATCCACATCGAACCGTCCGGCCCGGCCGCGCTGGCCCGCACCGTCTCGACGCCGTCCGGCAGGGACGAGACGCCGCTGCGACCCTCAACCCAGAACCCGCCGCCAGAGCCCGCAACCGGATTGCCGTCCGGGTCGAACTTCAGCACCTCATGGGCGCCCTTGCTTCCTGCACCCTGCACGACCTGGATCGAATCTCGCGCCTCGGCCGGGGTGAAGCTGATCGTTTCCAGCGAGACGCCGGCCACCGTCAGCCCCCAGCGCGCCGGACCTGCCGGAAGGGTGATGGTCTTGTCGCCAGCCTTGATCGTTCGTGGCTCGGCTTCGATCGTCTGACGGTGGATGCGGGTCTGCACGCCCGCCTCCTCCAGCTTGCCGTTGATGTGCTGCACCACCGCATCCATCGTGCGCGGCGTCGATCCCATGTCGGCCAGGTCGATATCGACCGTCTGGCTTCCAGTCATGGTCTTCACCGTGATGCCGAAGCGCACATCGCCCTGGAAGACGGCGACCTCGTCAGTCAGGACGCCGTCGTGAATCGGACCGGTCAGGTATTTCGGATTGTCGCGCGGCACGGCGGCTGTCGACTGGCTCTGCGAGGCGGACACGCCCTGAACCACGCGCACGCCCTCGAACTGGGCTGCGGAGAGAAAATCCTTCACCTCGGCGATGCCCGAGGCGAATCGCCGCGACAACTGCTCAGATTCCATGCGGGTAACCCCGCGTTCGCCCGCGCGCGTCGTCAGCGCCTCAAGCATGGAGAGGCCCTGGTACAGGGCGAAAATCTTGCGGTAGTCGCTCGAAGAGACGCCTTTAAAGTCAAGGACCGCATTGTCCTCATTGACGAGCTTTCGACCGCTCAGAGCGGCGCGCAGAAGGTCCGACTGGTTCGGCTTTTCCTTGCCGGTCAAGGACCAGGGGGCGGTCGGCTGTGTCTTCGGCTTGGGCGCGGCCTGCGCGGACGGGAACGCGCCCGCTCCGCCAGCGAGACCGTAAAGACCCAGCAAATAGCTGTTGTTGATCACCGCCACGAAAGCCTCCGCAGACCAGCCTGCCGCAGATGCGGTAACGATTTGTTTAACCGCCGCGCGCAACCGCCCCGCGCCAGTCGCAGTTCCAGTTCGTCTGCAGCCTGATGTGGAGATGTTTCATGTCGCGCGTACGCTGGCTTCTGATGCGGCTGATGAGCCTTTACGGCCTGATGCCGCGCCCTGCCCCGCCGCGACGGCGACCGCCCGTCATCCTGGGATACGGGCCGACCCGGCGAATGGGCTAGCGTCCTTAGCCCTTGAACAGCGACAGGATGATCTGCGGCGCCTGGTTGGCGATCGACAGCGCCTGAGCGCCGAGTTGCTGTTGAACCTGCAACGCCTGCAGGCGCGCGCTTTCACGCGCCATGTCTGCGTCCACCAGATTGCCGACGCCGACTTCCAACGAATCCATCAGCTTGGTGACGAACAGCGTGTGCTTTTCGATCTGCTTGGACTGAGCGCCCAGCTCAGCGAGCTTGGAGTTAGCGTCGTTCAGCGCCGCCTCAACCGCTGCGAGAGCGATAGCAGGGTCTGTTTCAAGCGACAGCGTCATTATATGCCCCATGACAGCAGGAACCGCGGGAACAACCGGCGGACCCGGATCCTCGGGAATGGCCGCCGAGATTTCGCCCCAAGTCGCCAGTCCCAGTCCCGACAGAGACATATCCTGCCGATTCATGGTGATGGTTTCAGATGCATCCGCATTAGCCAGGAAATTAAGCGGCGTCAGTGTCGTCGGCGGCGTGGCTGAGGGGTCGGGGCGCGAACCGTTCACCTTGCCGTTCAGGATATTCTCGCCATCGAATGAGGCGTTGTCCGCAAACGACTGCAAGGACTTCAGCAGCGACTGAAATTCATCGTTGTAGGCCTTGCGCGTCGCGTCCGACGCTGACGGGTCAGCCGCCGCCGTGGCCTTCTGGCGAAGCTCCACCAGGATGTCGGAAATCTGCTGACCGGCCGCCAAGGCCACATCGGCGACCGATGTGGCGCGGTTCAGGCTGGTCTTGACCGATTCCAGCGCATTCATGTCGGCGCGCTGGTTCTGAGCGATGGCCCAGGTGGCGGCGTTGTCCTTGGCGCCCTGGACCTTCAGCCCGGTGTTCACTCGGCTCTGGGTCGCCGCCAACTTGGAGTTGGTGGCGTTCAGGTTCTGAAGCGCGATAAGCGCCGACGCATTGGTGATTACGCTGTTGGTCATGGCCATTCTCGCCTCAGATCCGATTCTGACGAGCAGTAATGACGCTGATTCCTGAGCGTATGGTTAACGGCGCCGCAACGCCTGTTAACGCCGCCGCCTTCCGGCGCCCAGACCGCCGCTCAGATCTCGGTCTTGATGATCTTGCCCACGTCATAGGCCGGGCTCTGACGCAGCTTCAGGACCTCTTCACGAGGGAACTGGCGAACCACCTCCCCGGTGACGCGATCCAGGGTCTTGTAGACGTAGCCGGTCGACTCGCGTTCGATCGTCAATCGGTAACGACCTGCGTCGTCGCTATCTTTCTGCACGTCCTGCACAGGTTGCTGCGCCTCGATGGCGCCGCCCTGCGGCTCGCGATCGAGGTAGGTTACGCTGGACACTCCCGCGACATTGTCAGCCATATCCTTTCGCGCGGACGCGCCGCGCCTCCCGTATCGAACGACACGAGAAAGGGGCGAACCTTACGGCCCGCCCCCTTCCTAATCGCGTCGGATTAGCGGAACAGGCCCAGCAGGATCGAGCTGGACTGGTTCGCGATCGACAGCGCCTGCACGCCCAGCTGCTGCTTGGTCTGCAGAGCCGTCAGGCGAGCGCTTTCCTTGGCCAGGTCGGCCGCCACCAGGTTGTCGACGCCGACTTCCAGGGCGTCTTGCAGCTTGCCGACGAAGACGTTCTGACGGCCCAACGACTTGGACTGGGTGCCCAGCGTCGCCAGATTGGCGGTGAAGCCCTCAATCGCCGTCTGGATGGCGTCAGCGTCGTCGTAGTCGCCAGCCGTGACGCCCGAGGTGACAGCGTCCTCGAAGCCCACGTCATAGGTCGCGGTCGAATCCAGGCCGGTGCGCACGGTCGTAACCGTGCCGTCGAACAGGTTGATGCCGTCGAACTTCGCGCCTTCAATGGCCGAGTCGATTTCTGCAACCAGCGCGTCATAGTCAGCCTGATAGGCCGTCTCGGCGGCGCTGTCGGTCTCGACGGTCTCCAGGGCGACGGCGATGCTCTTCAATTCCTTGAAGGCTTCGACGACGGTGTCGCCGGCCGCCAGGGCGACATCCACCAGCGACTGACCGCGCGAGACAGAGTTCTTGACTGCGTCCAGCGAGGCGATGTCAGCGCGTTGGTTGGTGGCGATGGCGAAGATCGCGCCGTTGTCTTTGGCGGTGGCGACCTTGAAGCCCGTGTTCACGCGGTTTTGCGTGACGTTGAGGTCACGGTTGGTCGCGTTCAGGTTTTGCAGCGCAACGAGGGCGCCAACGTTCGTGTTGATGCTGTTAGCCATTTTGGCTGTCCTTTGTCTTCAGACGATGTCCGACGCCATTTTGGCTGCCGGGAGCTTTCTGCTCGGAAGGTCAGGTCGCAAGTGGCGGGCCAACAGAGCGTCGCTGGTTCCAAAAGCCAGCGCATTGATTTTTCAGTGTTAGATTCTGGAAACCATATCAGAACGCCCGGCACTTCCTGCCGTCAGCGAGCGTAGGCGGCAATAAGTGCCGGGCTTATCGGCAAAAAAAGCCGCCTGCTGTCCTATCGAAAAGACAAACTCACGGACGGGAATGCACCCATGCGTCGATCAGGGCGCGTTCGGCCTGAAGCGTCTCAACCGCCAGTCGCCGCGCCGCATCGCACGTCAGGATCTGCCCGCCGCGCCGCACATAGGCCGCCTCCAGATCCGCCGTCGTGGCCGCCTCGGGCAGCACCGCCAGATCACAGGGCCGCGTCACGGCGTCAGAAAGGATCAGACGCGGCGGCGCAACCGGCGACGGCTGGGGCAAGGCGGCACAGCTCGCGGTCATGATCGCGCAGACGCTGAGCGCGAGCGGGGTCCAGAGGCGTATCGGCGTCATCGGCGGTCCTTGCTCGGGTTTCGGCCGTCGCGGTCGCCCGCGCCACGGCCTCGGCATGATGGTGAAAGGCGTCCAGAACCTCGACCTGGCGACCGCGCGCGGCGGCCTCCAGAGCGCGGGCGGCCGCCAGGGCCTCGGCCTGATCCGCGCGGCGCTGAACGGCTTCAAGACGGCGCGCCTGCAGGTGCAGCGGATCCCACCGCACCCCGAGTCCTCGCCCGACGATCAGGATCAGAACTACGACGACGCCGAACGCCGCCAGCCAGCCCAGCGGCGTCAGGGTGCGAAGAAGGCCGCCGCTCATGGATAGGCCCCCCGGTCCAGTTCGAAATGCGGGCCGTCGCGCAGACGCGGCCAGTCGCCTCCCCAAATCAACCGCACACCCCGCCCTTTCGCCGCCGCCTTGAAGGCCTCGGCGATACGCGGATAAAGCGGCCAGTCCCAGCGGACCTGCCCGTCGACCCAGGCGGCCACATCGATGGCGTGCCCGGTCAGGTGGCGCGAGTTCAGCGTCCGGCTGGCCCCTGCCCGCACCAGTTCCGCCTGACGCGCCGCCGTGCGCAGGCCCTCGGTGACCATGAAATCCACCGGCGTCAGCTCGATTGCGGCCTCGACCACGGCCACCAGGTCGGGATGCACCCCCTGCAGCGCGGCGCGCGAGCGTTGCGAAAGCCGGAAGCTCATGGCCGCCCGCCCGCGCGCAGGCGCATCATATTGACGATCTGCTGGGCGCTTGGCGCCACCAGATAGAGCAACAGCATCAGGGCGATCAGTCCCATCAGCCCCTCAGCGATGCGCGGCAGGTCCGAGGCCTCAGCCCGGCTCACCGCCAGCCGCAGCAACAGCCACAGGGCCAGGCTGGCCGCATAGACATAGATCCGCCGCCACAGCCAGCGGCCCTCAGCGAGATCATGCGTCGGTTCCTTGGGCGTCATCATTGGTCGTCCTCCGGATCAAAGGGCGCGGCGGAGACCCGCCAGTCGGCGCCCAGATGGTCGAAACAGTCGTCGGCGCTGAGCCGGTCAGGCGCGGACCAGGTCTCCTCGTCCGGCAGTTCAGGCAAAGGAGGCGCGGCCTCGTCCCACGGCTCCACAGTTTGAATGATGCGATGCAGGCGCTGGGTCATGACGTCACCCGATCGCCGTCAGCCGGACCACGCCGGGCGCGCCCGCGCCGCCTGCGCCCGCCGCCGTCACGCCCGCGCCGCCCCCGCCGCCGCCGCCGCCGTAAAGGCCCCCGTCGCCCCCTGCACGCCCGGCTCCGGACGCCTGAGCGCCGCCCCCCGCGCCGCCGCCGCCCGCCCAGTGCAGATCGTTCAGAGGCGCGTTCTGTCCGGCGTTTCCGACGCCAGCGCCGCCCGCCCCGCCGGTCGCCTTGACCGACAACAGGCCGCCATCGCCCCCGGCGCCGCCCGACTGGACGATATTGGCCGCGCCGACGCCCCCTCCTCCGCCGCCGCCGCCCGGTCCATCAGGCCGCGCGCCGGACTGGCCAGCCATGCCCATCGCCGTGACCGAAGAGGCTCCGCCCCCATTGGATGCCATCAGGCCGCCGCCGCCGGCGCCGCCAAGCCCGGCCGCGGACGCGCCGCCCGCCCCGCCGCGCCCGCCCTCGCCGGTCAACAGCGTCACGCCGCCCAGCGTGATGCGGCTATCGGCCCCCGGCGCGCCCGCAGCGGCCGAGCCGGAACCACCGCCCCCGCCAGCCCCGACGACGATGCTCAATCCGGCGCCTAGCGCCTCGACAGGCCAAAGGGCGCTCATCACCCCGCCCGCGCCGCCGCCGCCGCCGCCGTGGCGGCTGGTCCCGGCCGGACCGGCCAGCCCGGCCCCGCCTCCTCCGCCGCCGCCGACGCAGACCGCTTCGACCCAGCGCGCCCACTCCGGCGGGGACCAGGCGCCGCCCGCCGTCAGGGTGGTGGTCTCACGCCGCGTCGCGCCGCGGGCGAACCAGGCGCGGCCGGTGTGCCGGTCGGTCATCAGCACCTCGCGCCAGGTCCCGCCGTCCGCGCTGACCTTCAGCCGCAGGTCGTCGTCGCCGATCAGGCCCAGTTCAGCCCGGCCGCCCCAGCCGCTCTGGAACAGCAGGGACAGCACGTCCGCCGATGTCTGCTTGTTGAAGGTGAAGCGCAGGTCGCCGTCGCCGCCGCTCTCGCTTTCCAGCGCGGTCCACAGGGCCTTGTTCGCCCGCACCGTCACTACGTTCGTCGCGTCCGCCGTGGCGTTCACGCCCAGGCGGGTGATCTGCTGCAGTTCGTCCGGCGTCGCGGTCTGAAGCGGCGTCCAGTCGCCATTGCGGCGCACGACGATCTCTTCACTGTCCAGCACCACGGCCAGATGTCCATCCAGCGTGGGCGCCACGGTCCAGCCGCCCATCTCATGACGCATCAGCGCCCCCGCCGCCCGGCCCGACCAGTCATCGCCCGTCGCGCCTTCCGGCAGAATGTAGAGGTCGCCGTCCGACGCCTCGGCCGGCTGGGTCGCCGTGGTGCGGCTGACCACCGCCGTCTGGGTCAGGGCGTCCAGAAAGGTCAGCGCCTCGTTCAGAGTGACGTGCTTCTGCAGTTGTCCGGCCGCCAGATAGGGCAGGCCCAGCCGCGCGCTGGCGTCGATGCTCATGTTCAGTCTCCGTGGATCAGGAGATGTCAGTCTGTGCAGCCGCCCCATGCAGGCGCGTCGATCGGGTCAAGGCGTCGCCAAAGCCGGGAATTTTCAGGCATCGGCGTATTCGGTCGCGATAGCCGCGCCGTTTCTGCGCGCGGAACGGCCGCCTCGACAGCGCCCGGATCGGCGGCTAACCGGGACAGCCCCTCCCCCGCGTTCGCGATTGCTGCATGACCCTGTTTCAGGCCCTGGCGCGTCTGACCGCCCTGACCGTTCTGGCGCCGCCCGCCCTGGTCGCCGTCTCAGCGCTCAGCCGCGTCGGACACAGGCTGCCCGATCTACTGACGCAGTTCACCGCCCCGGCCCTGATCGCGACGGGTGCGGTGTGCGTGGTCTTCCTGTTGCTGAAGCTGTGGGACATGGCGGCGCTGGGCGCGGTCATCGCCGGGTTGCTGCTGGTCGCCGTCTGGCCGCAGTGGACGCCGCCGCGCGGGACGCCGGCCGACGGCGCCGAAACGCTCACCCTCTATTCCGCCAACCTGTGGGCGCGGAACAATGATGCGGACGCGGTCGCCCGCTCCATAGTCGCCGCAGACGCCGACATCGTCATGCTGATCGAGCTGGGCGACGGCCCCAACGCCCGGCTGGACGAGATCCTGGCGAGCTATCCCCACCGCGTCGCCACTCCGCGCAAGGATCGGCCCAGCGGCGCGGCGCGCTCGGTGATCGCCTCGAAACGGCCGCTGCACCGCGTGCGCGACGCCGACGGTCAGGGGCTGGCCGCCCTGGTCGCCGAGGCCGAGACGGCGCTGGGTCCGATCAATCTCATCGCCGTGCACATGACCCGCCCCTGGCCCTTCCAGCATCCCTACGGTCAGATCAGTCAGGCCGAGCGGCTGGCCGGACTGCGCCACGGACTGAAGGGCCCGGTTGTCGTGGCGGGCGATTTCAACAGCGTCTCGAGCGGTCGCATCGGCCGTCAGATCAAGGCTGAGACAGGCCTGATCCCGGCTCCCGCCTGGCCAGGCACCTGGCCCGCCATGGCCCCGTCGCCGCTGGGCATCACCATCGATCATGTGTGGCGCTCGCCCGATCTGGCGCTTTTAGACCGGCGGCTGGGCGGCAAGACCGGCTCGGACCACCGCCCGGTGATCGTCAAGCTTACGCGCGCGCAATAAGCGCCTTCAGCCGGACCTCATGATCGTGGTCGGGGAAGTCGTCGGCGATCCAGCCGTCTTCAAAGGCTTTCAGGACGCGCCCTGTCTCGGGCCCCGGTTTCAGGCCCAGTCGCGCCAGATCGCGCCCGCCGACCGGCAGCTTCGGCGGCGCCCAGTCGGCCGCGAGGGCCAGCAAGGCCTGCATCCTCGCCGCCTCGGCGCCCGCCGCCCAGGCACGCCTGACGCGATCCTCGAACGCTTGCCGCCCCTCGCGCCAGATGACGGCGCGCGCCTGAGCGTCGCTCGTATCCGGGTCGAGCGGCGCGCGGACGGCGGCGATCAGCCGGTCCTTCTGGGCGTTGGATAGCCGCAACCGGTTCGCCGACGCGCGCACCGCGTCAGCGTCTGCCGGCAGCAGGGCCGACAGCCGCAGCACCGGGTCCGGGCTGACCCCGACCATCGCCTCGAACAGCGTCAGGCCTCCGGGCGGCGGCAGAATACGACCCAGCACCCCCGCATCCCGCATCAGCCGCGCCGCCGGGCGCGGATCGGGCGCCGCCAGCAGCTTGAGCAACTCCTTAGACACCCGTTCGGCCGACAGCCGCTCGACCCCTTCGGCCAGGGCCGCGCAGGCGGCCACCGCGGCCGCATCCGGCGCGCCTCGCCCATACCAGGCGAAGAAGCGATAGAAGCGCAGGATGCGCAGATAATCCTCTTCGATGCGCTGTTCAGGCTCGCCGACGAAGACGATCCGTCCGGCCAGAGCGTCGTCATACCCCGCGCCCGTCGGATCCAGGATCACACCGTCGGAGTCGGCATAGAGGGCGTTCAAGCGAAAATCCCTCCGCGCCGCGTCCTCGGCCCAGTCGTCGGTGAAGGCGACGGTGGCGCGCCGTCCGTCGGTCGATACGTCTCGGCGCAGGGTGGTGATCTCGAACGGCTGACGCTCTGATATGGCCGTGACCGTGCCGTGGTCCATGCCGGTCGGCACGCTCTTCAGGCCCGCCGCCTTCAGCGCTTTCACCACCGCTTCGGGCGTGAGGACGGTGGCGATGTCCACGTCGTCGATCGGCGCACCCAGCACGGCGTTACGCACGCAGCCGCCGACGAAGCGGGCGCAGTCCGCCCCGCCCGCCGCCGCCAGAGCCGCCATCACCGCCTGCGTCGCACCGGCCGTAAGCCAGTCCTGTCCTTCAAGCACATGGTTCATCCCACGCGCTCGCTCGCGTCAGCCTCGGCGGCCCTGTGCGGCGCAGCTTCCTCGCCGTAGAGGCGGTTGAACAGGCCCTTCAGAATGCCCGCCGTCGCGCCCCAGATGTAGCGCTCGCGATAGGGCATGGCCCAGAACCAGCGGCGCGGCCCGTTCTCCTGGTCATAGTAGTCGCGGCGATGGTTCACCGGGTCCATCAGGAAGTTCCACGGCGCCTCGAACACCTCGGCCACCTCGGCAGGCGAAGGGGTGACGTCCGGCGGTATCGTCAGCCAGCCCACCACTGGCGTCACCAGAAAGCCGGTGCCGGTCTCATAAGGATCGCCAAGCCCCAAGGGCTCGACCACAGCCGGGTCGAGGGCAATCTCCTCCCACGCCTCGCGCAGGGCAGCGTCCAGCGCCGTCTCGCCTGGATCAAGCCGGCCGCCCGCAAAGGCGATCTGTCCCGTATGGCTGGCCAGACTGTCAGACCGCCGCGTCAATAGGACGGTGGGGCCATCCTCACGCGCGATGATGGGGATCAGGACCGCAGCAGGCTTCAGCTTGACCTTCGGACGGCTGAGATCGGGGTTCAGGTCATAGTCGGACCGCGTCGCCCCGCGCTGAGGGGACCACGCCGACACCGGGTCCAGCCGCTGTTGCAGCCGCGACTTCAAGCCGGAACAGGTCAAAGCCCTGCGCCTTCCGGCCCCAGCGGGAACGTCACCCCGCCCGAGCGCACCGCCAGCCGTCCGTCCGCCTCCTGCGCCCGCTCGACTAGTTCATAAAAGACAGGCCGCGCGATCCGCGCCCACAGATCGCCTCGCACATGGACGCGCGGCGCAGGCTCGCCCGTCGTCGCATCCGTCTCGACGACGATGACGTGGTCAGGTCCGGCGGCGGTCTCGTCGCCCTGATCCGTGGTGAAGACCAGGGCCTCGCCCTCTTCGCGCACGGCCACGGCGCGGAATGGCAGGTCCTCGACCGCGATCTTCAGCTTCTCGACGGGCGTGACCAGGTGATAGCCGTCCGGGTCTTTCCTCAGCACCGTCGAGAACAGCCGCACCAGTTCGGCCCGGCCGATGGGCGAGCCTTCATGCATCCACACGCCGTCGGCGCGGATCAGGATGTCGATCTCGCCGCAATGTTCAGGATGCCACAGATGAACGGGAGGCAGACCCCTGCCCGGCGCCTGACGAGCAGCATCGGCCACGCCTGTCAGACCCGAGGATGTCGGTGGGTTCGTCATGTCTGAACTATGGGATGCGTCGCCTCGCAAAGGAAGGCCGCGCCCGGCTCAGACGGCGGGGCGAACCGCGCCGACCGGCGCCGCTTCAGTGAAGGGCAGCCACATGACCCGGCGCTGATCCACCGGCCCCGGCAGCACGGCGTCCGGCGCAGGCACAAAGCCGAAACGGGAGAAATAGGGCGGATCGCCGACCAGCAGGATGCCGTCCAGCCCCAGCGCCCTCGCCTCTTCGATGCACGCCCGCACCAGTTCGCCGCCCAGCCCGGTGCTGCGGCTAGCCTGATCCACGGCGATCGGCCCCAGAAAGACCGAGCGCGCCTCGCCCGTGAGGATCGACCACAGCCGCACCGAACCAATCAGGCGGCCGTCTTCATGCAGACAAAACCCGGCCGCCCGCGGCGCGCGCTCACGCAGACGTTCGGCCGTCTTGGCGAACCGGCCAGGGCCAAAGGCGGCGATGACCAGGGCGTCGACAGCGGCCGCATCGGCCGTCGTCTCACGCGTGATCGGCCCCGCGATCTGCGGGTCGTCTGGAGGAGCGGAGGCGGGCGCGGCGTTCATGCGCGGCCCCTAGTCCCCCGCGCCCGTCGAATCAATCGCGATCTTCGGCGAAACCGCGAGAAATCAGCCCAGTTTGGAGAAGTCCGGCGCACGCTTCTGGCTGAAGGCCATGAAGGCCTCCATCGCCTCGGGGCTGCGCATCTGCGAGCCGAAGGCCTCAGCCTCACGCTGCATGACCGTCCACAGCGCCTCGGCGTCGCGCATCAGGGCCTTGGTCTTGCGGATGGAGTTGGGCGCCCGCGCGGCCAGCTTGGCCGCCAGTTCCGCCGCCGTCGCCTCGACCTGATCGGCCGGAACCGCGCGGTTGGCCAGTCCCCAGGCCAGCGCGGTCTTGCCGTCGATGGCCTCGCCCAAGGCGAAGAGCTCGAACGCCCGTTGATGTCCGATATTGGCGCCCAGCAGCAACGACGACGCCGCTTCCGGCGCCAGGGCCAGGTTGACGAACGGCACGGACAGCAGGGCGTCCTCGGCCACCACCACCATGTCGCAGTGCAGGAGAAGGGTCAGGCCGATGCCCACCGCCCGGCCGCGCACCGCCGCCACGGCGGGCTTGTCCAGCTCGGCCAGCGCCTTCAGGAAGCGGAACACCCCCATCTCGACCAGATCCCCCTCGGTCTGCCCCAGGGAAATGAAGTCGGCGATATCGTTGCCCGCCGAGAACGCGTCGCCCTCGCTGCGGAACAGGATGACGCGCACGGCGTCGTCGACCTTAGCCTTCTCCGTCGCATTGGCCAGCGCCGTATACATCGCCTGGGTAATGGCGTTCTTCTTGTCGGCGCGGTCGAAGACGACCGTCAGGACGCCGCCTTCCAGATGGGTTCGAATATGTTCGCTCATTGGCCTGTCTCCGAGAGGCTCCACCAGTCCACGCCGTCCCCGTCCCGCTCGCGGCGGACACGTCCTTGACGGTCTAGATAATTGAGGTGCGCCAGGGCTTCGCCCGTCGCCATGCCCAGCACGCCGTCGCCCACCGGACGGGCGAACAGGGCGCCGAACACATCGATGACGCGACGCGGCGTCCGCAGCGTCTTCTCCAGCCGCTTCAGCGCGGTTTCATGTCCGCGGATCAGGGCGTCCAGCCGCAGGGTCACGCCGTAGAAAGGCTCTCCATGCGAAGGCAGCACCAGCAGGTCGCCGGGAAGCTGGCTTCTCAACGCCGCCAGCGAGCGCAGCCAATCTCCCAGGGGATCAGCCAGCGGCTCCGTCGCCCAGACCGAAATGTTCGAGGAGATTCGCGGCAGGATCTGATCGCCGGCGATGAAGACGCCGTCCTTCTCGCGCCACAGGCAGACGTGTTCGGGGCTGTGCCCCTCCCCGACCACCACGCGCCATTCGTCTCCGCCGATGATCAGGACCTCGCCGTCTTGCACCCGGCGATAATCGCGCGGAAAATCCTGAACCATACGGCCAAAGCCGCCATAGCCGTCGCGCCAGCGCGCGATCTGCTCGTCCGACCAGCCCGCCGCCCGATAGAAGGTCTCGGCGCTTGACGGAGGCCCCAGGGTCTCGTCGCCGATCAGCAGTCGCGCCGTCACATACTCCGTCCGCGACATCAGCAGCGGCGCATCGAACTGCCCGCACAGCCACCCTGCCAACCCGATGTGATCGGGGTGCATGTGAGTGCAGATAACGCGTGTGATCGGCCGGCCGCCCAACGCGCCCGCCAGCGCCTCCATCCACCCCTCGCGTGAAGCCGCCGTCGCCATGCCCGCATCCACGACCGCCCAGCCTTCGCCGTCCTCGATCGCGTAGATATTGATGTGGTTTAGCGCCATCGGCAGGGGCAACCTGAGCCACAGTACGCCGGGCGCCGCCACGGTCGCCTCACCGGCGGCGGGCATTGCCAGGGCGGGATAGGTCAGACCGCGCTCCGTGCGGGTTCCTGCAAGGGTTTCGCCGTCAGACAAGTCCGTCTCCAATCGCAACTGCATAGTCAGCGGGTATTTGTCTGTCCAGCCGCTAAAAGTGCGCTTCTGACGACTTGACCGAGAAGGGGGGCATCGTCATGGCTGGATCAAACATGATCGGGAGAGTCTCGTGCTGAACAAGTCGCTAAATAGAACTGTCGTCGCGCTCAGTAGCGCGCTGGCTCTGACGGCCCTAACCGCCCTTCCAGCGCTTGCGCAAGACAATACAGGGACGGGCCACGGTCCAGCGTCTTCCCAAAGTCCTATTAGCGCCCCGTCAAGCCGCGTCACCCCATCCCGCATGGACCGGCAGCGCCAAAATCGGGAAAGTCAGCGTCGCGCCCCCGCTGCCCCTACACCCGAAGAAATCCAAACGGCTGCCCAAGGCTTGTTGGTCGCCACCAACACCAACTGTCAGATCACCGAAACCAAGCTTCTGGGCCAGTCGGCGGCAAAGGAGTCTCTCTATGAGGTGTCCTGCGCCAGTGGTCCTGGTTATTTACTGCTGGACTCAGCCGCTCCAGCGGCGACGGACTGCCTGACCCTCGCGGCGTCGGCAGAAGCGGCTCTAGCGCGCGACCCGAACGCCGATGTCGGCTCGCAATGCACCCTGCCCGCCAACGACAACGCCATGGCCGTCTTCACCGCCTTCGCCAAGGAAGCGGGCGTGGCCTGCACCGTCGACCAAGGCCGCATCGTCGGCGCCAAGTCGGGCGGCGCGGTGGTCTATGAAATCGGCTGCGCCGGCGTCGACGGCGCCCAGATCAACAAGGCCGGCGCCGGCTGGGAGGTCGTGAACTGCCTGGAACTGGCTTCGGCCGGCGCGTCCTGCACCTTCACCACGCCGCAGGAGCAAGCCGCCACGGTCAAGGCCATTCTGGCCGGTTCGGACGCCGCCTCGTGCGACGTGTCGCAGGTCCGCTACATGGGCAAGAACGCCAACGGCGCCTTCTATGAAGCCGCCTGCAACGGCGCCGACGGCCTCATCGCCCGCGTGAACACCGAAAACGCGGTGCAACAAGTGTATCCTTGCGCAACCGCGCAACAAATCGGCGGCGGCTGCAAGCTGACGACCACGCCGCCGGCCGCGACGCCGAACACCTGATCTTCGCATCAGACTGACGTTTCAGACGCCGCCGGAGCGATCCGGCGGCGTCTTTGTTTTGTCCGCCCCTCTTTCCCAAAGCAGCGGCTCACCTTAGCCTTGCGTCCCATGCGCATCGCCACTTGGAACGTGAATTCGGTCAACGCCCGCCTGCCTACGGTGCTGGAGTGGATTCAGGCCGCCAATCCCGACGTCGCCTGCTTCCAGGAGATCAAATGCGTGGACGAGAAGTTCCCGCGCGAGGCCTTCGAGGACCTGGGCTACAACGTCGAGACGCACGGCCAGAAGAGCTACAACGGCGTCGCCCTGCTATCAAAATACCCGCTGTCGGACGTGCGGCGCGGCCTGCCCGGCGATGATACGGATGACCAGGCGCGTTACATCGAGGCCCTGATCGAGGCGCCCCGGCCGGTCCGCGTCGCTTCCATCTACCTGCCCAACGGCAATCCGATCGGGACCGAGAAGTTCGCCTACAAGCTGGCCTGGTTCCAGCGGCTTCAGAACCACGCGCGCGAGCTGCTCGCGCTGGAAGAGCCGCTGGCCCTGTGCGGCGACTACAACGTCATCCCCGAGGCCGAGGACGCCAAGAACCCCGCCGCCTGGGCCGAGGACGCCCTGTTCCAGCCGCAGAGCCGCGAAGCTTTCCGCGCCCTGAAGTGGCTCGGCCTGGCCGATTCCCACGAACTGGGTCGCGAGCCGCCGGGGACCTTCACTTTCTGGGACTACCAGGCGGGCGCCTGGCGCCGCGACCACGGCATTCGCATCGACTTCGCCATGCTGTCGCCGCACGCCGCCGACCGCTTCCGCGCCATCGAGACCCACCGCGAGGCGCGCGACATGGATAAGCCCAGCGATCACGTGCCCGTCGTCGTCGACCTGGATCTGGAGGCCTGATCCATGGGCGACACGTTCAGGGCCATTCTGCTTATCGCCCTGATCGCCGCCTTCCTGACCACCAGCGTCCTGCTGTTCTCCTGGTGGATGGAATCCGAGCGGCGGCTGCGACGCGCGATGACCAAGGCGCTGGGAGCGCCAGCCGAC
The DNA here is from genome assembly GCF_014836405.1 of Brevundimonas guildfordensis. Classification (GTDB taxonomy): domain Bacteria; phylum Pseudomonadota; class Alphaproteobacteria; order Caulobacterales; family Caulobacteraceae; genus Brevundimonas; species Brevundimonas guildfordensis. The sequence continues at coordinate 985,620 of NZ_JACSQU010000001.1, forward strand.
ACCCTGGCGCTTTCACCTTATGAAGGCCGCGCGGCCGGGCTCGACCTTGAGGGCGGCCAACTCGTCGTCCTGTGGAACCGGGGCGCCATGGGGCTGGTCTACGCCTTCGAAGAAGTGCTGGGGGCCGAGATCATCGTCGACAGCCATCTGGTCGCCCGCGTCCTGCGCGGCCAGATGCGCAAGGAGATCGATCTGGACGCGCCCGACGCCGAACTGGTCGTGCTGCGGCTGATCTTCAGCGACCCGCACAACGCCGAGTTCGAGATCGCCCTGTGGAACGGCACGCACAACGCGCCCGCCTCGGAGGCCGAAAAGACCAGCGGCGCCCGCTCGCCGGGCGAGGGCCTGCGGCTGGGGCGGCGCTGGTTGTCGCACGTCGAAGCCGTGATGCAACGCTGATCGCCCTTCACGGCTTGAGTCCGGGCGGCTAGAACCCCTCGTCCTCCTTTGCTTCTTTCTTCAGGAGCCCCCGTGGCCCGCCTTTTCGACGCCTACATCATCGCCAACTGGACCGCCGCCGAGGGCAAGAAGCTGGGCGAACAGACCCTGTGGGTCGGCGTCGCCAAGCGCGACGTGCGCTTCCGCCTGTATGCCGAGACCCACAACGTCGCCACACGCGCCGAGGGCGAGAAGCTGATCGCCGACCTGCTGGCCGAACACCGCAAGCGCGGCGACCGCGTGCTGGTGGGCTTTGACTTCGACTTCGGCTTCCCGGCTGGAACCGCCGCGCGCCTGAAGCTGGACGGCCGCCCGTGGGATGCGATGGGCAAGTTCCTGGCCGCCAACATCGTCGACAAGGCCGACAATTCGAACAACCGCTATCAGGTCGCGGCCAAGATGAACCGCCTGATGACGGACGAGCCCTGGCCTTTCTGGGGCGCGCCCGCCAGCCAGGCCCAGCGCTGGCTGACCACGACCAAGCCGCCCGAAGGCGCCGGCGCCGACATCCCCGAGTTCCGCGCCACGGAACTGGCCGCCCGCAAGGACAAGCTGCCGCCCAAGAGCGTCTGGCAGATGCACGGCGCGGGCGCCATCGGCGGACTGACCCTGGTCGGCGTGCCCATGCTGCGTCGCCTGCTGGACACGCTGGGCGCCTCGGCGGCCGTCTGGCCGTTCGGCACCGGCTGGCGCGAGCTGACCGAGGCCGACATCGCGCCTCTGTCGGCCGTCGTGGTCGAGGTCTGGCCGCTGATGTTCGAGGCCAAGCGCGGCGTGAACGCCGAAGGCGTCAAGGAATACAAGACGCAGGCCCAGGTCCGCGCCGCCGCCGAAGCCTTCGCCCGCATGGACGACACCGGAGCCCTCCAGAAGGCCTTTGCGCCGCCTGCTGGCGCGGATGAGACGCTGATCGCCCAGGTCGAAAACGAGGAAGGGTGGATTCTGGGGGTCTGAGCCTTCTCCCCTTGCGGGAGATGGGGGCGGTCAGCCGATCAGCACCCGCGCCGCCGCGCGCGCCTCATCGGTGATCTCGGCGCCGGACAGCATCCGCGCGATCTCTTCCTGACGCGGGCCTTCCGCCAGCACGTCGATGGATGTTCGGGTGCGCCCCTCGACATCCGCCTTGCGCACCTTCCAGTGGGCGTGGCCGCGCGCGGCGACCTGGGGGCTGTGCGTCACGACCAGGACCTGCGCCCCGCGCGACAGGCGTTGCAGGCGCCCGCCCACGGCTTCGGCCACGGCGCCGCCGACGCCCTGATCCACCTCGTCGAAGATCATGACCGGCTGGCGCTGGTCTTCACGGCTGGCCAGCGCCGCCTTCATCGCCAGGGCGAAACGCGCCAGCTCCCCGCCAGAAGCCACGGTGTCCAGCGGGCCAAAGGCGGTGCCGGAGTTGGTTGAGACCTCGAACCGCACCGTCTCGACGCCCAGCGGGCCGCGACGCCCCTCGATCGGTTCGAGCGTCACGCGGAAGCGCGCGCGTTCCAACTTCAGGGGGCCCAGTTCGTCCATGACGGCGTCCATCAGTCGATCCCCCGCCGCCTCGCGCGCCGAGGTCAGCAGAAGGGCGGCGACGTCATAGGCCTCGATCGCGGCGGCGACGTCGCGGCGGGCCTTGGTCAAGGCCTCCTCCCCGTCCTCGATCAGACGCAGTTGCTCGCGCAGGCGCACCCGCAGCGCCGGCAGGGCGTCGACCGTCGTGTTCAGCTTGCGGGCCGTGGCGCGCAGGGCGAACAACCGCTCCTCCGCCTTGTCCAGACGACCCGGCTCGAAGTCGAAGGCGTCAGCCGCGGCGTCGACGCAGGCCACGGCCTCGGTCGCCTCGACCAGGGCGCGGTCCACAGCCTCAGCGGCCTGGGCCAGCTTGACGATGATGGGGTTGTCGCCCTCGGCGCCCGCCTGCGCCGCCCGTTGGCGTGCGTGCTCCACCGCGCGCAGGGCCGACGCCAGGCGCTGGCTTAGCTTGTCCCCGCCCAACAGATTGCGCGCGTCGGCCAGATCGGCGACCGCTTTTTCCGCCGCGCCCAGGATGGCGCGTTCGCCCGCCAGTTCCGTCTCTTCGTCCGGCTTGGGGTCCAAGGCGTCGAGGTCCGCCAGATTCAGCGCGATTTCCTCAGCCTTGGCGGCCGCCTCGGCTGCGGACGCCTCGAGCTCGTCCAGATGGGCCTGCGCTGTCTTCAGGCGCTCGGCCGCCCCCGCCACGCCCGCCAGCTGCGGCTGCAACCCGCCGTAGTTGTCGAGCAGAGTTCGGTGCGTCTTCCAGTCCAGCAGGCCGACCGTCTCGTGCTGGCCGTGCACCTCGACCAGCAGAGAGCCGATCTCGCGCAGAGCCGTCACCCCGGCGGGCTGGTCGTTGACATAGGCGCGGCTGCGGCCGTCGGCAGACACCACCCGGCGCAGGATCAGTTCCTCGCCCGGCGCGATCTCGAAGCCGCGTTCGGACAGCAGGGCGATCAGGGCTTCATCATCAGGCGCCGTGAAAACAGCCGTAGCGGAGGCCTGCTTGGCCCCATTACGCACCAGTCCGGCGTCGGAGCGGGCGCCCAGCGCGAGGCCAAGCGCATCCAGAATGATGGACTTACCCGCCCCGGTCTCGCCCGTCAGCACGGTCAGGCCGTCCTCGACCTCAAGGTCCAGGGCGTCGACAAGAACGATGTCGCGGATCGAGAGCGTGGTCAGCATGGGCGATCTGATTCTAGGTTTCGCCGCATCCTATCCGGAAACAGAACAGGAACGCAGCGACTTAATCACCACGCGCCTGTTTTGCTGCGACCGGATCAGGCGCCGCCGGGAATCAGGCGTTGCAGCCAGGATTCGCGCTTGCCCTGCGGCTGGACTTCCGGGTTCTCGCCCCGCTCGCGCAGCAGGGCGTAGGCCTCGGCGTACCAGGGGCTGCCCGGATAGTTGTGGCCCAGGACGGCGGCGTTGCGGGTCGCCTCTTCGGTCAGGCCCAGGCTCAGATTGACCTCGACCAGGCGATACAACGCTTCAGGCGTATGCGAGGTGCGCTGGAAGGCCTCGTTGTTGATCACCGCCTTATAGCGGTTCAGGGCGCCCAGCGGCTGGTTTGCGCGCTGATAGAAGCGGCCCACGGCCATTTCCTTGCCGGCCAGCTGGTCATTGACCATGTCGATCTTGACCCGCGCGTCGGTGGCGTAGGTCGAACCCGGATAGCGGCGCACCACATCGCGCAGCCCCGCCAGAGCGGCCTCGGCGTAGCCCTGGTCCCGGCCGACGTCGACGATCTGCTCAAAATTACAAACGGCCTTCATGTAGAAGGCGTAGGCCGCCGAGGGATTGCCGGGGAACAGGGCGATGAAGCGGTCGGCCGCCGCGATCGCGTCCTGATAGGCGTTGTTCTGATAATAGGCGTAGACCTGCATCAGGATCGCCCGGCGCGCCCATTCCGAATAGGGGTGCTGACGCTCGACTTCCTGGAAGTAGTCGACGGCGTCCATCCAGCGCTTGGACTGGAGCCGCTGATAGCCCGCATTGTAGAGGGCCTCGACCGGACGCTCTTCATAGGCCAGGCGCTGGCGGGGCTTGGTGCCCGAGCAGGCGGAGACCGTCAGGGCCGCCGTCGCCGCCGCCAAAAGGATCAGGCCGGACCGGGATTTCGAAGCGAGCCGAGTGTTCGAAGCAGGCAAGTGCGACCTCATCAAGATGCCTTCGGGACGCGGACACGCGACACGCGCCCTCGTTAGCAGGATGCGTCCTCTATAACAGCGCCCGCGTCCAAGCCAATCGGCTGAAATCGAAGATACGTCCGGAACACGGCTGGACGCCGCTCCGTTCGCCGCCTAGAGAGCGCGTCCAGAAACGCCTCCGCGACTATTGGCGGGGCGATGACGGCGAAAGGATGACCGGTCAATGAAGCTGCTCGCAGGCAATTCGAACCGGACGTTGGCTCAGGCCATTGCGACCCACCTGGACATGCCGCTGACCAAGGCTCAGGTGAAGCGCTTCGCCGACAATGAAGTGTTCGCCGTCGTCGAGGAAAACGTGCGCGGCGAGGATGTCTTCATCATCCAGTCGACCTCCTATCCGGCCAACGACAACCTGATGGAAATGCTGATCATGACCGACGCGCTGGTGCGCGCCTCGGCTCGTCGCATCACCGCCGTCATGCCCTACTTCGGCTATGCCCGTCAGGACCGTAAGACCGGGGGCCGCACCCCGATCTCGGCCAAGCTGGTCGCCAACCTGATCACCCGCGCGGGCGCCGACCGCGTCCTGACCATGGACCTGCACGCGGGCCAGATTCAGGGCTTCTTCGACATCCCGACCGACAACCTGGTCGCCACCCCCGTGCTGGCGCAGGACATCAAGGATCACTATCCGAAAGGCGACGACCTGATGATCGTGTCGCCCGACGTCGGCGGGGTGGTGCGCGCCCGCTCGCTGGCCAGCCGCCTGAACGCCGACTTGGCCATCGTCGACAAGCGCCGCCCCAAGGCGGGCGAGAGCGAAGTCATGAACATCATCGGCGACGTCGAAGGACGCCGCTGCATCCTGTTCGACGACATCGTCGATTCGGGCGGCACCCTGGTGAACGCGGCCAAGGCCCTGATCGATCGCGGCGCGACCGAGGTGTCGGCCTATATCAGCCACGGCGTCCTGTCCGGCCCCGCTGTTGATCGCGTCACCAATGGCCCGCTGAAGGAGCTGGTGATCACCGACTCCATCGAACAGCCTGACGAAGTTTTGAACTGCTCGAAAATTCGGCGGGTATCCGTTGCGCCGCTTATGGGCGAGGCCATCCGGCGCATCGCCAATGAAGAGTCGGTCTCCAAGCTGTTCGATTAAGGTTCGGCTAACCATTCCCTCGGCGATATAAGAGACTGTAGTTCCGAGGCCTCGCGTCTCGGACGCCGTCCAAGTACGTATCGCTTAAACAAGGGAAGATCGCCGATGCCCCAGGCCTTCTTGCGCCGCGGCCTCTCCGTCGCCGCTGTCGCAGCCGCCGCCGTCCTGGCCAGCTGTTCGACGCCCGAACCGGAAGCGCCCCCTCCTCCCCCGCCGCCTCCGCCCCCAGCGTTGGCGCTGAATCAGAGCGTCGCTGAAGCTGCATCGGTCTACGTGGCCTTCGTGCGCGAGGTCGGGTCGATCCAGGCCGGCTTCCCGGACGCCGAATCCATTCAGGGGGCCCTGCGACGGGGCGCCGCCGTCGAGGCGGGCCAGCTGTCACGCGGCATGATCGCCTATGGCGCCATCCTGGCTCTGCAATCGCCGGAGTACGTCGCCGGCGTGCGTCAGTACGCCACCGATCCCGCCCAGCGTCAGCAGATGGTGGCGCGAATCGTCGCCGACCCCGCCTATGCCGCAACGCTGCCCGGCGCCGAATCGGCCGCCGGTCTCATCGCCAGCACCATGGGCCGCGACGCCGAAGCCATGACGGCTCTGGCCGAAGCGGTCGAGACCGACGCCTATACGATCCAGGAGCGCACCGACCCGCGTCGCCGCTGGGCCACCCAGCCTGTCGCCGACCGCGACGGCCGGCTGGAAGGCGCCAAGAGCTTGTCGGCGGTCCCGCGCCTGCCGTCGGCCGAAGACAGCGCCCGTCTGTTCGCCGCCGCCAACAGCGGTACGGGCCTGAATCTCACGGCTGCCCAGCGCGGCGCGCCCTTCACTCCGGCCATCGTCAACTCCCTCGCCATTGCGGCCCTGGCGGCGCTGGGCGCGGCCGGAGAGGACGCCAAGGCGAACACCGACGCCCTGACGACCGAATCGAACAATGAGTTCTGCCTCAACATGTCCAAGTTGATGCTTTTCCAGTGCCTGGCGGCCGCCAAGCCGAACTATGAGGACATCTTCTGCGCCGGCCGCCACGTCGTGCGCGACCTGGCCCAATGCACGGCCCAATACACGGGGCCCATGCCGACCATCACAGTGGCCGTGCCGCCTGCAGGCGCTCCCACGCCGATGGCCCAGGCGCAAAACCAGTCAGCGCCGGCGGTCTCGCCGCACGGTTAAGGCTGAATATCGCTGCGGGCTGAGCCGGGGCGGTTGCGTCCGCCCCGTGTTCCGTGTAATAGCCCGCCCTCTTGAATTCGAAGGGTTCATGACCCCGCCGCGCGGGCCCCGGTTCCGCGCAGGCGTTTACTTGTATTGAAGGCGAGCCCGATGGCCGAGATCATTCTGAACGTTGATGTCCGCGAAAACGTGGGCACCGGCGGCGCCCGCGCCGCGCGTCGCGACGGCGCTGTGCCCGGCGTGCTGTACGGCGGCGACAAGGCCCCGGTGGCCATCTCCGTGAACGAACGCGAGTTCCGCAAGTCGCTGTACACCGGCAAGCTGATCGGTCACCTGGTGACCCTGAAGTACGGCAAGGAAACCCAGCCGGTCATCGCCAAGGACATCCAGTTCGACCCGGTCAGCGACCGTCCGCTGCACTTCGACCTGATGCGCGTCGGCGCCAAGGAAGAGATCAAGATCGAAATCCCGGTCGCCTTCATCAACGCCGACGAAGCCCCCTACACCCGTCAGGGCGGCATGCTGGAAGTCGTGCGCCACACGGTCGAGATCATGGTCCGCGCTGACCGCATCCCGGCTGAACTGGTCGTCGACCTGAAGGGCCGCGAAATCGGCGAGAACATCCGCATGTCGGACATCCAACTGCCGGAAGGCGCCGCAGCGACCATTACCGATCGCGACTTCATGATCGCGGCGATCAAGAACTCGGCCGCTGGCCAGTCGGACGCTGGCGACACCACCGTCGAAGGCGAAGCCGAGGCCTGATCGGTTTTGTTGCTTCCCCCAACGCCCTGCGCTCGGCGCAGCGCTGCTTGAGGGGATCAGGAAATCAGCCCCGCCCGGTTCGCCCGGCGGGGCTTTTCTTTGCCTGAAGCACGGGGCATGAGGACCGCATGATCATCATCGCAGGCCTGGGCAACCCCGGCGCCAAATACGAAAAAAACCGCCACAACATCGGCTTCATGGCCGTGGACGAGATCGCCAGCCGCTGGCGTTTCGGCCCCGCGCGCGCCAAGTTCCAGTCGATCGTCGCCGACGGCGAGGTCGAGGGGACCAAGGTCCTGCTGATGAAGCCCCAGACCTATATGAACGAGAGCGGCCGGGCCGTCGGCGAAGCGGCGCGCTTCTACAAGGTGAAGCCCGAGCACGTCATCGTCTTCCACGATGAGATCGACCTGGCCCCCGGCCGTTTTCGCATGAAGAAGGGCGGCGGCGCAGCGGGTCAGAACGGCGTGCGCAGCCTGATCAGCCACCTGGGCGCCGACTTCCGCCGCGCCCGCATGGGCATCGGCCACCCCGGCGAGCCGCAGTTGGTCATGCACCACGTCCTGGGCGACTTCCACAAGGCCGACAAGCCGTGGCTGGACGCCATGCTTCAGGCCTGCGCCGACGCCTTGCCCTTTGCTGTGGCGGGCGACGACGAACGCTATCAGGGCGAGGTCATGCGCCTGGCCCCCGCACCCAAGTTCAGCCCGAGGCAGGCGGCCCGAGGGGAATAACCCTCGCCCGATCGGAGAGGGTCGCGACGGCTCAATCCGTCGTCGTCCACGCCGCCTTCAGCGTCGCCGCGCCGTTGGCAGGCACGGTCAGCGTCCAGACCGGATAGCCGGTGTCGTCCACCCGACTGCGCACCGACTGGCTGCGGAAGCGGAAGCCGCGCTGCATGGCGGCATCAGCAACCAGTTCCACAGTGACGGCCTCAGAGCGGGCGTTGGTGACCGTGGTCTCGATTTCGGAACGCCGGGTCGTCACAGCACCCCGTCGAGAACTGCCGCTCTTCACCAGCCGCGTCTGCACCCGCACATCCGCCGACTGGCCGAAATGCAGCCGCACCGGCAGGCCGACGCCCTTGTCCTCAAACCGGTCCTGACCGGCCAGCAGAACGCCGCCCTCACCATCCGGCTGCATCACCGCCACCGAGCCGCCCGGCAGGGCCACGCCCAGCCCGGCGCGTTCTTCGTTGCGCAGCTTCAGGACGACGCCCATGGGACGCGACTCGTCGTCTGCGTTCAGCACTCCGGCGCGATACACCCGCTCATAGGCCACTCCGTCGCGCTCCAGGAAGCGCACCTGCTTGGTCTGGCGCGCCGCGACGGTCGTCGGTTCGGGCAGGGAGTAGAGCTTGTAGTCGCCTAGCTCGCCCTGCCGGGCGATGCGGGAGCCAGTGACTACGATTTGGTCCATCGCCTCATTGGCCATCATCCGCATCATGGGCGCTGCGGGCGGCGGAGGCGGAGGCGCGGGCGGAGGGGGCGGCGGCGGAGCGCCTGCGAACCGTCCCGATCCAAGCGTCGTGGTCCCCTGGGGCCAGCACTCGTTCTGCTGATAGCGGATCAGAGGCTCGACCGGCGTGGTGCCTGCGTCCTTACGCAGCGTGCCCGCCACCACTTGCACCGGCGCGTCGGGGAAGCCTGTGCCGCCGAAATTGGCCAGCGTCACCCACCCCGTCAGGTCCAGCGTCCCGTCGCTCGGGTCCAGCCGCGCGACATAGTCGGCCGACCACTGCAGCCCCGTCGTCAGATAGGCCAGAGTCACCGTGTGTCGCCCCGCCCGCTCGGCGCGCGTGCGCACCGACAGGGTCGGCTGGTCGCCCAGCCCCTCGGGCACACGGTCGAACACGACCCGCTCGGTCAGGCCCGAGCAGTCCAGCGCCTCGAACCGGCCGTCGATCTCCAACACCACGCCTTGCGCGCCTGCGCGGATGACGGCGGCCTTTTCGACCTGTTCGCCGGTCGCCGGATTGGTGCGGACGACGCGCACCACCTCGCCCACCGACTTTTCCAGCAGGCTGGCGGGCGACAGCAGGTCGAAGTCGGCGTTGCGCTCGACCACATGCGCGGGCAGGCCCTCCAGCACCGCGCTCTGCGGCACAACGCCGGTGGCCAGCCCTCGGAAGCGGATGACCCCCTCCCCGGCGGGAAGATCGACCGTGCGGGTCTCGACGATCAGGGCCAGCCCCTGCCGGTCCAGCCGGTTCCACGGCTGGCGCGACTGCGCCATCAGTTGGACCGTATCGACCGGCTGGTCGCGATAGATGACCACCGTCGCCCCATCGGGACGCGCGGACACGCTTTCCGTCTGCGCCCAAGCCGTGGGCGCCAGAACGCTCAGCGCCGTGGTGATCGCCAGAAGGCGGCGCATGGATCAGCCGCCCGTCGTGATGGTCGCGGTCAGCTTGGTCTCGCCGTTGGCGGGCACCGGCACACGCCAGACGACGGTGCGCGCGTCGCGCATCTCGCCCTCGATGCTCTGTTCCGTCAGTTCGGTGTCGCGGCCCAGACCGCGCTGGCGCACCTCGACCGTGACCGCCTCAGGCCGGGCGTTGCGGACGGTGTATTCCATCGCGTAGCGAGTGCGGAAATAGTCGACCAACCGCTTCGACACCCGCTCGGACGAGACCAGGCGCGGCTGCACCGTCACGTCGAAGGCGTCGCCGGTCGTCACCACGATCTCGGACCCGGCCGGCGAGTGATCGACCTGGCTTTCGCCGATGAAGCGCGGCTCGCCCGCCTCATCCTTCACATAGACGCGGATCACCCCCGCCGGCAGGGCCCGCGCGGCGGCGCCTGATCCGTTGGTGAAGATGACGCCGACCTCGGCCGCTATCGGCTGTTCTGCGGTGAAGAAGCCGTTGATCACCCGCAGATAACGCTTGGTCGCGGGCACGCCGGCCGCGTCGATCAGTCCGACCTGCTTGGTCTGATTGTTGGCCACGGTGACGGCCTCAGGCAGCGGATAGACATAGACGTCGGCCAGAGCGCCTTCTCCGCCCGACTGGGTTCCATTGCCGCGCACGCCGCCGCCGCGAACCGGCTGGCGCGGATTATAGCCGCCCTGATTGCCGATCAGATTGACGTCGCCCGCCACCACCCGCGTCTGGGCGTTGCTGAAGGTCGCGCCCGAGTTGTTGGTCAGCGTCACCCAGCCGGTCAGGTCCAGCTGGCCCGCCTTCTCATCGAAACGAGCGACATAGTCCGCCTTCCACGTCAGACCACTAGTCAGATAGGACAGCGTCGTCTCGCGCCGACCGGCCCCTTCGGCGTCCAGGGTGACGCTGAGCGTCGGGCGCGGGCGCAGGTTCTGGGGTACGCGGTCGAAGATGACCCGCGTGGGCACGCCGTCGTCGCGCAACACCTCGATACGGTCGCCGATCTGCAGCACCACGCCCTGATTCGCCGCCAGCACGCGGGCGCGCTCGGTCGTTTGCGCCCCCGAGCCGGGGTTGGTGCGGACGATGCCGATCTCATTGCCGACAGCGCTTTCCATCAGCTTGCCGGGCGTCAGCAGGTCGTAGTCGAAGTTCTGCTCGACCACCGACAAACCGCGCCCCGACAGCCCCACCGTCTCGGGCCGGATGCTGGCGGATACGCCCGGAAACTCCTGGCGAGAGCGTCCGGCGGGCACGTTCAGGTTCCGCACGTCCTCAACCAGGGCGATGTTCTGATTATAGACCGTCAGGGAGACGCGGTCGGGACCGCCCGGCCCCTCCTCCACCTGTTGCGCGTTTGCGGGCGCCGCGAGAAGCAGGGCGAGAGCGAAAGGTCCGATGGCGCGGATCATGCGTATCCTCGATGGCTGTTCGACCGCCACGCTGGCATGGGTAAAGCGGCATTGTCGAGGCGCCGCGCGACCGTCGGTTGCCCTCCCCGGTCTGGCTTCGCGACATGGGAAGGTTTAAGGGGCCAGCATCGTGACCCGCTCCCAGGCTGAAAACTGGTCGACCTGGCGCTCGCTGGCCTTCCTGGCCGCGACGTTCGCCATCGTGATCGGCAGCCTGATGCCGTTTGCGGCGCTGGCGGCGTCGACGCCCGGCCAGCCTATCGTCATCTGCTCGGCCGACGGTCCCCAGACCATCCAGTCCGGCGGCGTCGACGGCCCGATCAAGGCCGAGATGGGCGCCAAATGCGCCGCCTGCGTCATGCCCCTGCTGGGCGCCCTGCCTGCGCCGCCTGCGCCGGAACCGTCGCCGGTCGTGCGCCTGTCGCAGGCCGTCGTCTACGCCCCCTTTATCGCCAGCCTCCCGCCCCCGGCCCGCGCTCCGCCGCGCCCGCCGTCGCGCGCGCCGCCTCACGCCTGAAACCAGAAACCTCTGCCGCTTCGCCCGCGTCCAATAGCGACGCCTGCGACTGCACCTCTGTTTTCAGGACTTCAGTTTCATGTTTCTCAAGACCGCTGCGGCGCCGTGCGCCCTGGTGATCGGCGCCGGCCTGGCGCCATCCCTCGCCCACGCCTACGACCTGCCCGGCCCGGACAGTCCCACCGTTGTCGACAGCATCATCGTCACTGGGCGCCGCAACGTCGAAGACCCGGCCGTCGTGGCCGAAGCTCGCGACCGCCTCAGCCGCACCCCCGGCGCCGTCGCCGTGGTGTCGGCCGAAAGCTATGCCGACCGCTTCGTCCAGGGCTTCTCCGACACGCTTCGCAACGTCCCCGGCGTCCTGGCGCAGAAGCGCTATGGCGAGGAGAGCCGTCTCTCCATCCGCGGCTCGGGCATCGCCCAGGGCTTCCACCAGCGCGGGGTCCTGTTCGCTCAGGACGGGGTGCCCTTCGCCGACGCCGACGGCTTCTCAGATTTCCAGAGCGTCGATTCCCTCAGCGCCCGCTATGTCGAGGTGTGGAAGGGCGCCAACACCCTGCGCTTCGGGGGCGCGCAGTTGGGCGGGGCGATCAACCTGATCACCCCCACCGGCCGCACGGCGAACCAGCGCGCCCTGATGCAGGTCGAGGGCGGCAGCTACGGCTTCGTGCGCGCCCACGGCGCCGTCGCCGAGACCTATGGCGACTGGGATGTCTACGCCGCCGCCACCGCCATGCAGGGCGACGGCTGGCGCGACCACAGCCAGCAGTCGCAGGGGCGCCTGACGGTCAATGCGGGCCGCTCATTCGGCGAGGACCGCGAGGTGCGCCTGATCGTTCAAGCCGCTGACATCAAACAGGACATGCCCGGCTCCCTGACCCTGAAACAGGCGCTGGAGAACCCGCGCATGGCCTCGGCCAGCGCCCTGTCCGGCGATCAGGCCCGCGACCTGACGGTCAAGCGGCTGACGCTGCAGACCCGCTGGCGCTTCAATGAATCCACCCTGTTCGAGGGCGCCATCTGGGGCTGGGAGAAGTCACTCTATCACCCGATCTTCCAGGTGATGGATCAGGACAGCGCCACGCGCGGCGCCTTCGCCCGCATCGACTGGACCGGCAATGTCGGCGGCCTGCGCGCCGACGCCTTCTACGGCTTCTCCTGGCGGGACGGAGTGGTCGAGGCCCTGCGCTATGTGAACCTGGCGGGCCAGCGCGGCGCCAAGACCGCCGATGCGCGTCAGAACGCCTCCGGGCTGGACATCTTCGGCGAGGGCCGCCTGTTCGTCACCGACCAACTGGCGCTGGTCGCGGGCGGCTCGTGGGGGCGCGCAACGCGCGACTATCTGGACCGGATGACCCCGGCCAACGACGCAGGCCGGGACTATGAGTGGTTCTCGCCGCGTCTGGGCCTGTTGTGGGAAGCCGAGGACGGCGCCCAGGTCTTCGCCAACATCACCCGCTCGGTCGAACCCCCGACCTATGGGGCCCTGGTGCAGGCGCCGCTGACCGGCTTCACCCCGGTCGAGGTTCAGGACGCCTGGACCGGCGAGATCGGCACGCGCGGCCGTCGCGGGCCTCTGGCCTGGGATCTGGTCGCCTATCGCAGCGAGATCGACGGGGAATTGCTGAACTTCATCACCGGCCCCGACATTCCCGCCGCCACCTTCAACGCCAGAAAGACCATCCACCAAGGCGTCGAGGCCGGGCTGGACTGGACCCTGCCGCTGGAACTGGCGGACGGGTCGTTGATTCTGCGTCAGGTCTATAACTGGAGCGACTTCCGCTTCGACGGCGACGCGCGCTGGGGCGACAACCGCCTGCCGGTCGTGCCTGAGCACCAATATCGGGCCGAGCTGACCTGGCGCCATCCGACGGGCATCTTCGTCACCCCCTCGGTCGAGTGGCGGCTGTCCAGCCCCTATGTCGACTACGCCAACACCATGAAGGCTCCGGACTACGCCGTGCTGGGCCTGACCGGCGGCTTCAGCATCGGCCCGAACGCCACGGTCTATATCGACGCGCGCAACCTGACCGACAAACGCTACGTCGGCGAGTTCTCGGCTGTGACGGACGCCAGCACAACACAGACGGCCGTCTTCTTCCCCGGCGAGGGCCGTTCGGTCTTCGTCGGCCTGCGGTTGGCCTACTAATGACCGTCTCTCTCAAGACCAAGGCGCCGGACGTGATGTCCGGCGCCTATCGGGCCGTCTGGCGCTGGCACTTCTACGCCGGGGGTCTGGTCATGCCGTTCCTGATGCTGCTGACGCTGACGGGCGGCCTTTATCTGTTCAAGGACGAGATCGACCACGCCCTCTATCGCTCCATGATCGAGGTTCCGGCCCGTTCGCAGCAGGCCGATCCCGATCAGTGGCTGGCCGCCGCCGCGCTTGCAGGCGAAGGCCGGGCGGCGAATGTGCTGGTCCCTGACCGCGCCGATCAGGCCGTGCGCGTCCGCGTCGACCGGCCCGACGGCGCCCAGCGCACCGTCTTCGTCGATCCGCATACGGCCACGGTCACCGGCGTCACCGCCTATGGCGGCGTGACCGAGACGATCAAGAAGCTGCACTCCCTCAGCCTGTTCGGCGGCCCCATCGGCACAGCGTTGAACATTCTGGTCGAGATCGTCGCGGGCTGGGCCATCGTCCTGTGCGCCACCGGCCTCTACCTGTGGTGGCCCCGCCGCCGCACGGGCGCAGTGCTGAAGCCCAGCGAGACGGACGCCCGCCGCCGCCCCTTCTGGCGCGACGTTCACGCCCTGACGGGCTTCTATGTCGGCGGAGTGATCATCTTTCTGGCGCTGACGGGGATGCCGTGGTCCGCCGTCTGGGGCGATCAGTTCATGGGCGTCATGCGCGGCACAGGACTGGGCCGTCCGCCCGCGCCCGCCGCCGCCAGTCCCTGGAGCCACGCCAAACCCCACGACGCGCCGTCTGGCGTGGGCTGGACGCTGGAGAACGCCGTCCTGCCCGCCCATGAGCACGGCCATGGCCACGCCGCAGCCCCCAGCCTGACGCGCGTGCTTCAAACGGCGCACGAACAGGGTCTGCCGCGCCCGTTCGTCGTCAGCATCCCCCAGTCGTCCGATCTGGCCTGGACCGTCGCGCGCGAAACCCGTCGGGCCGAAGGCGCGCGCAGCCTCTATGTCGACGGCGCCAGCGGGGCGGTCATCGCCGACCTGCGCTGGAGCCAGTTCGGCGTCATGGCCAAGGGCTTTGAATGGGGCATCGCCGTCCATCAGGGGATGCAGTACGGCTGGATCAACCGCATCGTCATGCTGATCGGCTGCATCGCCGTCTGGCTGCTGGCGATCAGCGGCCTGATCATGTGGTGGAAGCGCCGTCCGCCCAGCCTGTCGCGCCGCCGCTCCGGCGCACCTACGGCGCCGCCCGGCCCGCACGCGCGAATTGTCGTGCTGTGCATCGTCATCCCCCTGTCCATCCTCTATCCCTTGACGGGACTGAGCCTCGTGGCCGCCCTGCTGCTCGACCGAGCCGTGCGTGCGTTCACCGGGTCCAAGCCCGTCGCAGCCTCTTGATAAGGAGCTTCAACATGAAACGTCTGTTCGCCCTGACCGCCCTGTCGGCCGCCGCCCTGACCCTCGCCGCCTGCGGCCAGCCCGCCGAAAAGTCGGCCGAAGCCGCCAAGGACTCCACAGTCGCCCCCGGCACCGTGCAGGTCGCCGACGCCTGGTGCCGCCCCACGCCCAACGGCGCCAAGGCCGGGGGCTGCTACCTGACCCTGACGGCGGGTTCCGACGACCGTCTGGTCAGCGTCTCGACCGCCCTGGCGCAGTCGGCCGAGGTTCATGAGATGAAGATGGACAACGGGATCATGAGCATGGGCCACCTGCACGATGGCCTGCCCCTGCCCGCCGGAATCCCGATCGAGCTGAAGCCGGGCGGCAACCACATCATGCTGATGGGCCTGCGCGACCCGCTGGTCGACGGCCGCATCGCCTCCTTTACCCTGACCTTCGAGAAGGCCGGTCCGATCAGCGTCCACGCGGCGATCAAACAGCCGCCGGTGGTGGATTCGGAGGAGTAACGGCCTCTCTTGGCGGCGCGAGCCTGACAAACCGGCCCGAACCGGCTAAAGGCTCGCGCTCACGAGGAATACCATGGCCCTGAAAGTCGCGATCGTCGGCTTGCCCAACGTCGGCAAGTCCACCCTGTTCAACGCCCTGACCAAGACGGCGGCCGCCCAAGCGGCCAACTATCCGTTCTGCACCATCGAGCCGAACACCGGCGACGTGGCCGTGCCGGAACCGCGCCTGAACGTCCTGGCCGGCATCGCCGGGTCCAAGGAGATCATCCCCTCGCGGATCACCTTCGTGGACATCGCGGGTCTGGTGCGCGGCGCGTCCAAGGGCGAAGGCCTGGGCAACCAGTTCCTGGCCAACATTCGGGATTGCGACGCCATCGCCTTCGTCGCCCGCTGCTTCGTCGATGACGACATCACCCACGTCGAGAACCGCATCGACCCCATCTCGGACCTCGAGATCATCGAGACCGAGCTGATGCTGGCCGACCTGGAGAGCCTGGAGCGCCGCCGCGTCCAGATCGAAAAGCGCGCCAAGGGCGGCGACAAGGAATCCCAGCTGAACCTGAAGCTGATCGACGCCGCGCTGGAAAAGCTGCGCGACGGCAAGCCCGCGCGTCTGGCCGAGGTGTCCAAGGAGGACAAGAAGGCCTGGGACATGCTTCAACTGCTGACCGCCCTGCCCGCCCTCTACGTCGCCAACGTCGAGGAAGGCTCGGCCGACAAGGGCAATGAACTGTCCGACCTGGTGGCCAAGCGCGCCGCCGAGGACAACGCCAACTCGGTGGTCATCTCGGCCCAGATCGAGTCGGAGATCGCCGTCCTGGACGACGAGGAGCAGCAGGAGTTCCTCGAGACCCTAGGTCTGGAAGAGCCTGGCCTGAACCGCCTCATCCGCGAGGCTTACAAGCTGCTGGGCCTGCAGACCTACTTCACCGTTGGCCCCAAGGAAGCCCGCGCCTGGACCATCCCCGTCGGCGCCACCGCGCCGCAAGCGGCGGGCGTGATCCACACCGACTTCGAAAAGGGCTTCATCCGCGGCGAAACCATCGCCTTCGACGACTATGTCGCGCTGAAGGGCGAAGCGGGCGCCAAGGAAGCGGGCAAGATGCGCGCCGAAGGAAAGGCCTATATCGTCAAGGACGGGGATGTGATGCATTTCCTGTTCAACAACTAGGACGATTTCTCAGGGCGGTTAGAAAATCTGACCGCCCTGATAGAATTGCTGCAAACTTATGCCCTTGCGGGCACCGGCAAAGCCCTGGATGAATCAGCCCGACTGACGCTGAAAATTCTCCAGGGAAGCCATGAAGTTCGATACCCTCGCCGTGCACGCGGGCTACGCGCCCGATCCGACCACCAAATCGGTCGCCGTGCCCATCTATCAGACGACAAGCTACGCCTTTGACGACACCCAGCACGGGGCCGACCTGTTCGACCTGAAGGTGGCGGGCAACATCTACACCCGCATCATGAACCCCACGTCCGACGTGCTGGAGCAGCGTCTGGCGGCGCTGGAGGGCGGGGTCGCGGCCCTGACCGTGGCCTCGGGCATGGCGGCCATCACCTATGCGATCCTGACCATCGCTGAGGCGGGCGACAACATCATCGCCACGGGCGCCCTGTACGGCGGCACCTACAACCTGTTCGCCCACACCCTGCCTCAGTACGGCATCGAGGTGCGCTTCATCGACGCCGACGACATCGCGGCGGTGGCGGCCAACACGGATGCCCGGACCAAGGCCGTCTTCTGCGAATCCATCGGCAATCCGCTGGGCAATGTGGTGGACTTCGCCGCCCTGGCTGACGCCGCCCACGCGCAAGGCCTGCCGCTGATCGTCGACAACACCGTGCCGACCCCCTACCTGACCCGCCCGATCGAGCACGGCGCCGACATCGTCGTCCACGCCCTGACCAAATACATCGGCGGCCACGGGACCAGCATCGGTGGCGCCATCATCGACGGCGGGACCTTCCCCTGGGCCGAGCACAAGGATCGCTTCCCGCGCCTGAACACCCCCGAGGTCAGCTATCACGGCGTGGTCTATACCGAGGCCTTCGGTCCCGCCGCCTTTATCGGACGAGTGAGGACTGTGCTGCTGCGGAACACCGGCGCGGCCATTTCGCCGTTCAACAGCTTCCTGATCCTGCAGGGGCTGGAGACCCTGGCGCTTCGCATGGACCGCCACGTCGAGAACGCCACCGCCATCGCCCAGTGGCTGAAGGCCCACCCCAAGGTGGACTGGGTCAACTACGCGGGCCTGCCCGAGCACAAGGATCACGCACTGATCCAGAAATATTTCGGCGGCAAGGCGTCCGGTCTGCTGACTTTCGGCGTCAAGGGCGGCCGCGAGGCGGGCGCCCGCTTCCAGGACGCGGTCAAATTGTTCACCCGCCTGGTCAACATCGGCGACGCCAAGTCGCTGGTCTGCCACCCGGCCTCGACCACCCACCGCCAGCTGTCGCCCGACGAGCTGAAGAAGGCGGGCGTGACCGAGGACACCGTGCGCCTGTCGGTCGGCATCGAACACATCGACGACCTGATCGCCGACCTGGATCAGGCTCTGGCGGCGGTCTGATCGATCACCCTGCCAGAGTGGTGCAGCGGGTCAGCCGAACCGGCTGGTCCGCTGCCCGATCCAACCAGGTCAGATTCAGCGTCTCCGCTGTAGCGACGAAGCGGACGCGTTCAGACGTTTTCACGCCTTCGCCCTCACAGCTCAGGGCCGCCTCATAGCCGTTTGACTGCTCATCAATGCTGTCGATGGAGCAGCGGTTTTCGTATCCGCGCAACTCGCTGGTGGTGATCTCAATGGGGCCGCCCTCCCCGGTCGTCTGGGCGCACCATTCGGCCTTGGCCGCCCAGCGGCCGATGAAGGTAGGAGGCCCAGCCCCCGGCAAGATGCTTTCCATGCCAGCCGGCCGTTGCGCCGGCGGCGCTGCGGCGGCCGGTCCTTGAACAGGCTGAGCGGGTTCTGTGGGCGGATTGACCCCGCCCGGCCGGTCGCAGGCGCTCAGGCCCGCCACACACGGCGCCGACATGCAGATGACAGCCAGGGCGTGAAGCGATCTCATCACCCCATCAACGCCCCGACCGCCGCTGCGTTGCCGTTTAGCGCCGCGCGGCCTCGGTGCGCTCACGGACCTGGCCGAACTCAGAGGCCGGCTTCCAGGTCGGCCACTCGTCGCCGTTGGCCAGATCCAGACCCAGGCGATACAGCAGGGTCAGATTTTCGACCGCCGAGCGCAGGTCCCAGTCCGGCGACCATTCGTCGCTGGGCTTGTGGTAGTCGGCGGCGAACTTGGCCGTCCAGGCCGCCAGACCGGCCTCGCGTCCGCCCTCGACCCAATCCACGCCGTGCCAGGGCATCAGCGCCGGCACGCCCGCGCGGGCGAAGGGGAAGTGGTCGGAGCGATAATAGAAATTCTGCTGCGGCTGACCGTCGTCGGAGACATAGCGCCCCTCCTTCTCGGCCAGGGCCTGCAGATCGTCCTCAAGGCTGTTCTGCCCCTTGCCGAAGATCGGCACGTCCTTGGTCGGGCCGCTGAGGGGCAGCATGTCGATGTTGATGTCGGCCACCGTCGTCTCCAGCGGATAGACCGGATCGGCGACATAGGCGTAGGCGCCCAGCAGGCCCATTTCCTCGGCCGCCATATGGGCGAAGACGATGCTGCGCTTCGGCGTGGGCGCAGCCTTCAACTGGCGCGCCATCTCGACCACGCCGATGGTGCCAGAGGCGTTGTCCCAGGCGCCGTTGAAGATCTTGTCGTCGCCTGCGGTGTTCTCATTGACGCCGACATGGTCCCAGTGCGCCGAATAGATGATCACCTCGTTCGGACGCTCGCTGCCGGTGATGCGGGCCAACAGATTGTGGGTGCGCAGGATTTCGACTGCCTCCTCGGCCGAGGCGGTAATCCGCACATCCAGCGGATAGGCGCGGAAATCGCCGGTCTGGAGCCGAGGCTTCAACGTCGCCACATCCACGCCCATCGCGGCGGCGACATCGCCATTCACGGCGCCGCTGAGGCTCAATCCCGCCGACCCGGGAGTCAGGGTGCGGGTGCGGGCCGCCCCGCCCGTTTCGCGCCGCCAGGCCGCCGCGCCGGCGTCTCCCTCGATGACAGTCAGGACCGCCACAGCCCCCCGGCGCTTGGCTTCGTCCGCCTTATAGGCAGCGGACTGATAGTTGGTGGCGTAGGGGCCGTTGAACAGGTCGCCGTCAGGCTCGCCCGCAACGACCAGCACGACCGCCCCCGTCACGTCCAGATCGCCATAGTCGTCCCAGCCCCGTTCAGGCGCATGGATCCCGTAGCCGGCGAAGACGACGGGCGCATTGGTCACCGCCCCGGCCGCCCGGTCGTTCATGGCGCGCAGGGTGAAGTCCGTACCGGCGCTCAGGGCTCGGCCCTCCGACGTCGCGCTCGACCAGTTCAGGATCGGCTCGCCCTTGGGCGTCAACCGCTTCAGGTCGATCACCTGCAGCCATTGGCCGTCCGGGCCGCCTGGCTCCAACCCCATCGCCTCATACTGCGCCTGCAGCCAGTCCAGCGTCTTCTTCTCGCCTTCAGTGCCCGGATAGCGGCCCTGGAAGTCATCGGCGCTGATGGTGCGGATCTCATCCGACAGGCGTTGGGCCGAGAAGTCCTGAGCCGAAACGGCGCCCGCGACGAGCAGCAGAGCCGCAGCGGCGACGCCGCGAATGAAACGATGATGCATGGCGATTCCCTTGGCCTCCCCCACGAGGCTCTTGCGCACAGTCATAGGGCGGCCCCTTGCGAGGCCGCCCCTTACATTTTCGTCATGTTCGTGTCGGAAGACCGATCAACGTTGAGCGGCGCTCTTGGCCCGTTCGGGACCGAACTCCGAACCGGCCTTCCACTCAGGCCAGTCGCGGCTGTTGGCCAGTTCCTGGCCGACCTTGAACATGACCTCCAGGTCTTGGAGCATGCCGGAATAGTCCCAATCGGCCTCCCACTCGTCCGCCGCCTGGTGGTAGCGGTTGGCGCGATAGTCAGCGGCGCGCGCCTGACGCGGCTCGATCGGCGCGTCGACGAACTCGCCGGTCGAGGACAGATAGGCCATCGGCACGCCCTTCTTGGCGAGGGGGAAGTGGTCCGAGCGGAAGTAGATGCCCGCCGCTGCCCCGGCATCGCCCACGAAGCCGCGCCCCTGCGCCGCCGCCGCCGCGATCACCGGCTCGTCCAGCTCCGAATGACCGTAGCCAGTGACGCCCAGCTTGCTCATGCGGCCGAACACGGCGGCCGAGTCCAGGTTGAAGCCGCCGACCGTCTTCTCCAGCGGATACAGCGGGTTGGCGGCGTAGAACTCAGAGCCCAGCAGGCCGCTTTCCTCGCCGGTGAAGCTGATCATCACGATGGTGCGCTCAGGACGCGGCCCCGCCGACCATTGGCGCGCCATCTCCAGCAGGCCCGCCGTGCCCGAGGCGTTGTCGATGGCCCCGTTGAAGATGCGGTCGCCGTTGGCGTCCGGCTCGCCCATGCCGATGTGGTCCCAGTGGCCGGTGTAGAGGATGGTCTCGTCCGGGTGAGTCGAGCCTTCCAGCTTGGCCACGACGTTGTGGGTGACGATGCGGTCCGTCTTCACGTCGAAGCTGGCGTCGAGGGTCGCGCCCTTCAGCTCGACCGGCTGGAAGTCGCGGCTGCGCGCCTTGATCTTCTCCTGCTCGAAATCGAGCCCGGCGCGGCGGAACAGATCAACCGCCAGATCGCGCTGGATCCAGCCTTCCATCGCCACGCGCTCGGCCGAGGGATCGGCGCGGACGATGTCGAACTGCGGCACGCCCCACGAGTTGGCGACCGTGGTCCAGCCATAGGATGCGGGCTTGGTCTCATGGACGATCAGCACGCCAGCGGCGCCCTGACGAGCCGCCTCCTCATACTTGTAGGTCCAGCGGCCGTAATAGGTCATGGCCTCGCCGCCGAAGGTGTTCAGCGACGGATCTTCAAAGTCGGCATCGTTGACCAGGACGACGATGACCTTGCCGCGCACGTCGGTCTTGAAGTCGTTCCAATCGCGCTCGGGCGCGGTGATGCCGTAGCCGACGAAGACCAGGGGCGCGTCCTTCAGGTCGACCGCAGCGCCAGGCAGGCGCGTGGTCATGGTGACTTCCTGGCCCTGCGTCAGCGGCTGGCTCCAGTCGCCCAGCTTCAGCTGGCCAGCGACGTTAGCGACGGCGAAGCGGTTCAGACCCACTGCCTGGGTCCAGCCGCCGTTCTCGCCGCCCGGCGCGAAGCCAGCGGCGGCGTATTGGCGGCTCAGATAGTCGATGACCTTCTGCTCGGCCGGGGTGGCGATGCCGCGCCCCTCGAAGCTGTCATCCGACAGGACACGGATGTCTTCGGAAATCCGCGCGGCGTCGAACGCAGGCGCGCTCTGGGCCTGAGCGTAACCAGACACCCCCAGGGCGGCGGCGAAGGCCAGAACGGCGACGGACGATGAAATACGCATACAGGCTCACCCCTCGGAAAATTCGATGGTGGGACCGTAGTCAGCCGGATCGCGGGTGTCGACTGCCGGCAGGCGCCCACAGACCACGAAAAAACCCGCCGGATCGCTCCGGCGGGTTCATTCATTCCGATCGAACGAGCGCGGCTCTTAGTGAGCGACGCCCCTCCAGATGCGGCGATAGCTGGCGTAGGTCACGCCCGCAAAGGCCACCAGGAAGATCAGCACGCCGAAGCCCATCTGCTTGCGCTCGACCATCTTCGGCTCGGAGGTCCAGGCGATGAAGGCGGCGACGTCCTTGGACATCTGGTCCACGGTCGCCTCGGTGCCGTCGTCGTAGGTGACCTGACCGGCGCTCAGCGGCGCGGGCATGGCGATGAAGCCGCCCTTAGGCACGGGGCCCTTGCCCTCCCAGAACGGGGTCATGTCGCCCGGCATGTAAGGGTTGTAGTGCTGGCCCGCCGCCATGTTCAGCCCCGCCGGCGGAGCCGAATAGCCCGACAGCAGCGAGTAGATGTAGTTGGCGCCGTCGTGACGGGCCTTGGCCAGGACCGACAGATCCGGCGGCATGGCGCCGCCGTTGGCCGCAGCCGCCGCCGTCGCGTTCGGATAGGGGTTGGGGAAGCGGTCGGCCGTGGTGGCGTCGCGCATCAGGGCCTCACCCGTTTCCGAGTCGATGTCGCCGACCTGGATTTCCTTGGCCAGAGCCTTCACGACCGGGTTGTCGTTCGGATTCGGATACTTCGGATTCCAGAACGGCCCGTGCTTGTCGCCCAGGTTGCGGAAGTGCACCAGGTCCATGCCGTGGCAGGAGGCGCAGACCTCACGATAGACCTTGTAGCCGCGCTGCAGCTGGCCCTGATCGAAGGTGCCGAAGGGCCCGGCGAAGCTGAAGTCGCCGTCTCGCGGGTGCTTGGCGCCCCCGGCGGCCATCGCCGGAGCGGCGATGGCGACCAGGCCGACAGCGGCCGTCACGGAGACAAGGATCTTGCGGAAGGACACGGTCTTTTTCTCGTTGCTCATCATCGCGCTCAGGCCTTCTCGGCTGCGGTCGACGGGAGCACGGGCTCCGAGATCGTCGCCGGGATCGGCAGCGGCTTCTCCCGCAGGCCGATGACAGGCATCAGCACCAGGAAGAAGACGAAGTAGTAGGCCGTGAACAGGCGGGTCAGCCACAGGTAGGAGTTCAGCTGGCCGTCGATCAGGTTGAAGCTGGGCATGCCCGGCACGACCGGCGCGTCCGGCAGCTGCGCGCCGCACCAGCCAAGGCCGAAGCAGACGAACAGGAAGATGATGAAGAAGGTCTTCATCGTCGGACGGTAGCGCATCGAGCGCACCTTGGACGTGTCCAGCCACGGCAGGACGAACAGCACGCCGATCGCCGCGAACATGGCCACCACGCCGCCGAACTTGTCGGGGATGGCGCGCAGGATCGCGTAGAAGGGCAGCATGTACCACTCAGGCACGATGTGCGCCGGGGTCTGCAGCGGGTTGGCCGGGATGTAGTTGTCGGCGTGGCCCAGGGCGTTCGGCTGATAGAAGACGAAGACCGCGAACAGGATCAGGAACAGGATGATCGCGAAGCCGTCCTTGACCGTGAAGTACGGGTGGAAGGGCAGCATGTCCTTCTTGGCGCGGTCCTTCGGGATCAGGATGCCGACCGGGTTGTTCTGACCGGCGGCGTGCAGGGCCCACAGGTGCAGCACCACGCAGCCGGCGATGACGAACGGCAGCAGGTAGTGCAGCGAGAAGAAGCGGTTCAGCGTCGCGTTGTCGATGGCCGGGCCGCCGCGCAGCCAGATCAGGATCGGCTCGCCGACGACCGGAATGGCGCCGATCAGGTTGGTGATGACCTCGGCGCCCCAGAAGGACATCTGGCCCCACGGCAGGACGTAGCCCAGGAAGGCGGTGGCGATCATCAGGAAGAAGATCACGCAGCCGATGATCCAGATCATCTCGCGCGGCGCCTTATAGGAGCCGTAGTAGAGGCCCCGCAGCATGTGCAGATAGACGGCGATGAAGAACATCGACGCGCCGTTGGCGTGCACATAGCGGATCAGCCAGCCGCCGTTCACGTCGCGCATGATGCGCTCGACCGAGGCGAAGGCCATGTCGACGTGCGGGGTGTAGTGCATGGCCAGGACGATGCCGGTGATGATCTGAGTCATCAGGCAGAGCGCCAGGATGCCGCCGAAGGTCCACCAGTAGTTCAGGTTCTTCGGGGTCGGCAGGTTCGCATAGTCCATGCCGAAACGGATGATCGGCAGGCGGGTGTCCATCCACCGCTCAACAGCGGTTTTCGGGACGTAGGTGGATTCGTGATCGCTCATGGTTCCTCTGTCCGTCCTCAGCCGATCTTCACGCGGGTGTCAGACATGTATTCGTAGTTCGGCACGATCAGGTTCAGCGGCGCCGGACCCTTACGAATGCGGCCCGAGGCGTCGTAGTGCGAACCGTGGCACGGGCAGAACCAGCCGCCGTACTCGCCGGCGTTGAAGGTCGGCACGCAGCCCAGGTGGGTGCACGAGCCGATGACCACGAGATACTTCTCGTGACCGGCCTTGGTGCGCTCGGCGTCGGTCTCGGGCGGGGAGCCGACGGCGCCCTCGTCGATGACCTTGGTCAGCTCGGCCGGAGTGCGATAGCGCACGAAGACCGGCTTGCCCTGCCATTTGATGACAACCTGCTGGCCTTCCTGAACCTTGGTCAGATCGAATTCGATCGACGCCAGGGCCAGGGTGTCGGCCGCCGGGTTCATCTGGTTGATCAGCGGCCACGCCACCATCACGCCCGCGCCGGCCGCAGCTGCGCCCGCCGCAATGTGGATGAAGTCGCGGCGGGTGGCGTCGCCACCCCCGTGTTGGCCGTCAGGCCCGTCAGCATTCACGACCGATTCGGCCACGCGTTTCACCTCTGCATCGCCGGTCGTCCGCTCCGAGATGGAGCGTCAACCGAATGGAACCCTTTGCGAAAACGAATGCCTGTCCGTGCGGCCCTAGTTTCGCCTGCTCCAAAACAAGTCGCGAAAGCGATTTGCGAAACAGTCGCAACAAAAGCCGCGACAAGGCCCCGCCCCGCGCGTATGAGGGCCTTAGAATGCGTCTCGCCCTTTTTCAACCTGACATCCCCCATAATGTCGGCGCCTGCATCCGTCTGAGCGCCTGTTTCGGCGTGGAATTGCACGTCATCGAGCCCACGAGCTTTAATTTCGACGATCGCGCGATGAAGCGGGCGGCCCTGGATTACGGGCCCTTGTCCCACATGACGCGCCATGCCGATTGGGACGCGTTCCAGCGTGACCGTGCGCCGGGACGGCTGGTGCTGTTCACCACGCGCGCGGCCGAGCCGCTGGCGGATTTCGCGTTTCAGCCTGACGACGTCTTGCTGTTTGGCAAGGAGAGCGCCGGATCGCCCGACTACGTCCACGCGGCGGCCGATGCGCGAATCTATATTCCGATCCGGCCGGAGACCCGGTCGCTGAACCTGTCGGTCAGCGCCGGGATCGGCCTGCATGAGGCGCTCAGGCAGCTGAACGCCCTGCCGACGCGTTGATCCTTCTCCCTTTATGGGAGAAGGATTCGACTCGCTTTACTCCGGCGCGCCGTCGTCCGGCAGCTTGGCCAGGCTCGGCCGCTCGCCGCGCTTACTCTCGGCCACGCGCTCGACCGCCCGCATCACACGCAGCAGGTTCTCGCCCGAGATCTTGCGGATATCTGCCTCGCTCCAGCCGCGGCGCATCAGCTCGGCCAGCAGGCGCGGGTAGCCGTCCACGCCCTCCAGCCCGACCGGCAGGCTGTCCACCCCATCATAGTCACCGCCCAGACCAATGTGGTCGATGCCCGCCACGTCGCGAATGTGCTGGATGTGGGCGACGACGTCCTCCATCGTCGCCTTGGGCGCCGGGTTGGCGGCGTTCCATGCGTCCATGCCCGCCTTGACCGCTGCGGGATCGCCGGGGTTGAGAGCCGTAAGCCGCGTCATCTCTGCTGCACGCGCCGCGCCCGAGGCCCGCACGGCCTCGCTGATGAAGCCCGGCACGAAGGTCACCATGACGATGCCGCCGTTGCCCGCCATCTGGCGCAGCACGGCGTCAGGCACGTTGCGCGGATGAGCCGTCACCGCCCGCGCCGAGGAGTGGGAGAAGATCACCGGCGCCGAAGACACCCGGATCGCATCGACCATGGTGTCCTCGGACACGTGGCTGAGGTCGACCATCATGCCCAGGCGGTTCATCTCCCGGACCACGTCCTCGCCGAAGGCGTTCAGCCCCTTCCACTTGGGCGCATCAGTGCCGCTATCGGCCCAGGTGGTGCTCTTGGAGTGGGTCAGCGTCATGTAGCGCGCGCCCGAATCATAGAACTCGCGCAGCAGGCCCAGGGAATCATCGATGGAGTAGCCGCCTTCCATGCCGATCAGGCTGGCGATCTTGCCCGCGCGGTGGATGCGGACCAGGTCATCGGCGGTCGTGGCGATCTCGAAGGTGTCGGGATAGGCGGCGGCCATGCGCTTGACCGTGTCGATCTGCTCGAAGGTGGCCTTGGCGGCCTCGACCGGCGCCATGCTGGCCGGAACATAGACAGACCAGAACTGACCGCCCACGCCCCCGGCGCGAAGGCGCGGGATGTCCGTATGCAGGCGCGTCGAAGCCGACAAATCTGCATTTAGGTCAACGCCATGCGGGTCATTTCCAAAGCCCTGCCGCAAGGCCCACGGCAGGTCATTGTGTCCGTCGATCAAGGGCGTGCGTTTCAGAATCTGCATCACCCGCGCCTCTTGCGGCTGGCTTTGAGCCAAAGCCGGTCCCGCCAGAACGGCGATGGAGGCGGCGGCCAGCAGACTGGCGCGCATTCTGGCGTTCAGGGCGATGCGGATCATGATTTTCCCCTCTTCGAGATACTAGGCCCGCCCGGTCGCCCCACGGCGCCGCTCCTTACGGGCGCGGCAGGCTGGCACAGCCGGGACGCAGAGGGAACCGTTCGTATACCGTCCTGGCGCGGGCCGATTGTGATCTGGATCAAGGCCCCCTCGCCTCGCCTGCGGCATCAGGCCCTCATCCGCACACCCCGCCGGACTGTTCAGAAAGGCCGCGTCATGGTTGAAGCCCTCATGATCCAAGCTGACCCCGCCCTGATGATTGAGCGCCGCGAGCGCGCCCGCGTCTGGTTCGAGACCCTGCGCGACCAGATTCACGCCGGCTTCGAGGCGCTCGAAGACGCCGCGCCCGCTGACCTGTTCGCCGGAGACGCCGGTCGTTTCGTCCGCACCCCCTGGGACCGCCCGGAAGGCGGCGGCGGCGTTATGGGCATGATGAAAGGCCGCCTGTTTGAAAAGGTCGGCGTCCACTGCTCGACCGTTCATGGCGTCTTCCCCGCCGACTACGCCAAGAAGGTGCCGGGCGCAGAGGAAGACCCGCGCTTCTACGCCACCGGCATCAGCCTGATCTGCCACCCGGTCAGCCCGCGCGTGCCGGCCGTGCACATGAACACCCGGCTGATCTCGACGACCAAGACCTGGTTCGGCGGCGGCGGCGACCTGACGCCCGTGCTGGATGCGGACCGCCGCGACGACCATCCCGACACCATCGACTTCCACGCCGCCATGAAGGGCGCCTGCGACGCCTTCGATCCGGCGTGGCACGCCAAATACAAGCAGTGGTGCGACGAGTATTTCTTCCTGCCACACCGGAATGAACCGCGCGGCACCGGCGGCATCTTCTACGACCACCACGATAGCGGCGACTGGGAGAAGGACTTCGCCTTCACCCAGACGGTCGGCGAGGCCTTCCTGAAGGTCTATTCGGAGATCGTCGCCCGCCGGATGCAAGAGCCCTGGACCGCCGAAGAGCGCGAAGAGCAGTTGGTCCGTCGCGGCCGCTACGTCGAGTTCAACCTGCTGTATGACCGCGGCACCATGTTCGGACTGAAGACCGGCGGCAACGTCGATGCAATCCTCAGCTCCATGCCCCCTGTGGTGAAGTGGCCATGAAGTTCGCGGATCAGGCCGGGACCTGATCCGCCTCGCTTCTTACCGCCCCCTCGATCGCCTTTGTTAGGGCCGCCACTGTCAGGGGCTTGGTCAGATGGCCGTCAGCGCCGGCCGCACGTCCCGCCTCGACATGTTCTTTTAGCGCATTGGCGGTCAGCATCAGGACAGGGGTTCGCGACGCGCCGGTCGTGCGCTCGTGCTGACGTATGGCGGCGGTCGCGGTCAGGCCGTCCATCACCGGCATCTGCATGTCCATCAGCACCAGGTCGAACCCGTCGCGCCGCAAGGCCTCGACCGCTTCCGCGCCGTTTGCAACGCTGACCAGATCCACGGGCATGGTCTCAAGCATGACCTGAACGACCAGACGGTTGGCCGGATGGTCATCGGCCAGCAGAACCTTCAAACGCCCCTCAGAGGCGGCGGACAGCACCGTCGGCGCGACCGGCTGAACCTCTGAATCGGGCGCTGACGGCAAGGCGAGTTCAAACCAGAACCGCGCTCCTCCCTCCGCAGGCGAGTCGCAGTCCAGACGCCCGCCCATCAGTTGCACCAGGTCAGCTGAAATCGCCAATCCTAGTCCGCTGCCGCCGAAACGCCGGGTGATCGAACCGTCGGCCTGCTGAAAACGGTGAAAGATGCGCTGCTTGAACTCCTGATCGAAACCGATTCCGGTGTCTGAAACTGCAAATAAGGCGCGACCGTCGGCGGCGCGTCCGACCTCAAGCCGCACCTCGCCTACTTCTGTGAATTTCACCGCGTTGCTGACGAGATTGGTCAGCACCTGACGCAAACGAACCGCGTCGCCGACGAAGACGGCGTCAAGGCGCGGGTCAACGTCCAACGAAAGATCCACGCCCTTCTGCATGGCCAGCGGGGTCCACAACGCGACGATCTCGCGCAGCATGGCGCCCAGGTGGAAGGGCGCCGTGTCCAGCTTTATCTCGCCCGTCTCCACCTGCACCGTGTCGAGAATATCCGACAGCAGCCGTTCAAGAGTGACGCCGGACGAACGAATGATATCCACCAGCTCGCGGTCCTTGGGAGCCAGCTCTCGCCGCGAAAGGACATCCGTCATGGCGACGACCCCGTTCAGAGGGGTGCGGATTTCATGGCTCATATTGGCCAGGAACTCGCTCTTGGCCTGATTGGCCTCTTCAGCGCGCAGTTGAGCTGCCCGCAAGCGCCGGGACTGGCGGCGCTGCCAGACCACAACGAACAGCACCGACAGAACGAAGAGGAGCCCGATGCCCAGGATCCAGTTCTGGCCCCGAATAACCGCGCGTTGCAGATCAGTGTTGGCCCGGGCGGTCTGCAGCTGGCGGCGACGCTCGGCCAACTGTTCCTGCATGTCGCCGGTGACCTGATGGATCCCGGCGCTGAAGCGCTGCGCCGCCTGCACGGCGCGGCGCTTCTCATAGTCGCGCAGCACGTCAAAGGCCTCGGCTATCCTTCCGGTGGCCCTCAGCAACTCCGCTTCGACCAGCCGTTCACGCGGGTCGACGATGCCGTCCGGTGCAAGCTCTCGCAGGCGCTCCAGATCACGTCGCGCACCCGTCAAGTCTCCCATTCGCGCCCGCGCCACCCCGCGCATGGGCAGAATGTCGAGCGATAGGAAGGCCTTGCGGTCGATTAGATCCGAGTGAGGAGCCAAGCATTCCAGAACCTTGGCCGACAACTGCTGCATATCGGCGACCGACGCGCACAAGGCCGCGTCATAGGCGCGAATGGCGGCAATGCCAGACCGCTCAGCCAGACGGTGGTGTGCAGCGTAATAATGCTCAGCCCGCGGCAGGTCGCCGACCTGAACCGACATCTTCGTCAGATTGTAGAGGCTGTCGAAATCCGGACGAGGATAGGCCGGGTGCGAATAGTCCACTTCAAACCGATGAAAGGCGGTCGCCGCACCGGCTACATCATTGAGCTTCATCAGGCCCATGCCGGTCATTTCCCAGACCCCGGCGCGAGCCGTGCCTGCGAACGGATCGTCGGCCGGGATTTCGGACTCGACCATGGCCAGCAGACGCAGTCCCTCGCCCACTCGATCCTGGTCCATGAGGGCCAGCGCGGCAAGGCGAGCGGCGTGCGCCTTGACGAACCAGTCATCGGTTGTCGCCGCTATGCGCTCCATTTCGTCGGCGACGGCCATATCGCCCTGATCATACCGCGCGGTAAGCCCATTTAGCCGGGCGATCTCGATGTACCGCTGATCGTGCGCCGCCCTGGCTCGAGCCTGCAAGTGGCCGTTCCACAGAGCCGCGCGCTCGAAATCACCCTGATTCAGAAAGGTCCAGGCGACGTGATACAGGCGGTTCAGCCCCTCGCGGTCGCGACGATTGAGGGCCTGGCGACCAAAAGCCTCGAGCGCGTTGAAGTCGGTCCGCATCGCCCGCTGCTCGACCGCGTGAGCCAGCTCAACCGCCGCCACGGGAGGCGACGATTCGGCGCTGATCGGGTCAGCGCCGGCGATCGAGACCGCTGCGACGCCAGCGAGAACGAAGCCCCTGAATAAAACACGGCGCTTCAAAGTCTTCCTCCCGACTGGTCCGAGCGCGACAGTGAGGGCGAGATATTGAACAAGGCTTAGCAGCCCGCCGTCGTCACGCCTTATTTTTCGCTTGCGCTCGATACGTCGAGGAAGTTGCGGAGCCAGGCGCCCAAGATCGCCCTGTCGTCCGGTCGTTTCAGGCTTGCCTGCGCCTCGTCCACCAGATGCTCGGCGATCCGCCCGCGGCGCCCTTCAGTCAGAGCCGCGGCGAAGGCGGGATCGAACTCCGGGTGGCATTGAAAGCTGATGGCGCCATCCCCCCAGGCGACGCCGGCATGGGGCGTGAACGGGCTGGCCGCGATCACCCGCGCGTCGTCCGCCAGGGCGACCACCTGGTCCTGATGCGAGGCGGGGATCGACAGGGTCGCGGCCGGCGGCTGCATCCAGGCCTCGTCGCCGGTGACCTCATAAGTGTGGAGGCCCACGCCCCAGCCGCGCCCCGACTTCTCTACCCGGCCGCCGAACGCCTGAGCCAGGATTTGATGGCCAAAGCAGATGCCGACCAGGCGCGTCTTGCCGCGCGCATCGCGCAGCCACTGCGCCAGCGGCTCGATCCACGGAAGGTCCTCATAGACGCCCGCCGCCGAGCCCGTAACGATGACCCCGGCGAAGGCCGCAGCGTCATCCGGAAGGTCGCCGGCCTGAACGTCAAAACGCCGCGTCACCACGCCCTCGCCCAGCAGGGCGCGGAACTGCTCGACGTAGTCGCCGTATCGGGCGGCCAAGTCTGCAGGCGGTCGCCCGGTCTCAAGAATGGCGATGACGGTCATGCTCGATTTTTCACTCCAGCAGACGCACGAGAAAGAAGCGTCAGCCCTTGGATTGGGGTAGAAGACCCAGGAAGGCAATGGGACGAAACTTAATGGCGGCAACCGACGATCCGGTCGTGCTGATCAACATCTTCAAGTGCGACCAGCGCCACCTGGACGAACTGATCGAGCGCCTTGCGGGGCTGGCGAAGGTGCAGTCAGGCCTGCCCGGCTTCGTCTCGGCGACCCTGCATCGCGGACTGAACGGCCGCGTCGCCGCCAATCACGCCGTCTGGGCCAGCGCCACGGACTGGAAAGCCATGACGCGCCATCCTCAGGTCGTCGCCGCCATGGGCCCGATCCTGGCTATCGCGACGTTCGAGCCTCACCTCTACGAACCGGGCGAAACGACCGGCGGCTAGCCCGCGCGCCAGACCTCGGCTCGCGCCCCGGCGTCGCCCAGCGCCTGAACGGTCCAGCCGCAGATTTCAGCCGCCGCAGCTTCGGCCCCCGATGGTGCATTGACCACCGTCATCGCGCAGCCGTTCATCTTCATCGGGTTGTTCAATGGCCGCAGGCGCGCCTCAGCGACCAGCACCCGCGACAACCCCGCCTGCTCCAGCCGCCGAATGAAGCCGTCGAACGTCTCCAGGTCCTTCAAAGGCGTCCAGATCGCGACGCACGCCGTCGGGTCGGCGCGCACTACAGCCGCCGCCGTCTCGGCCGAGCGGACATAATCATCAGGCCGCTCGAACGGCGGGTCGATCAGCACCAACGGCGCCTTGACGCCTCTGGCCGCGCGCACCGCCTCTTCATAGCCGTCGCCCGCCCGGCCCGTCGCATTCGGCCATGCGGCGAGCGCCTCGGTCAGCAGGGCTTCGACAGGCGGGTTCAACTCGAAACCGCGATAGGAATCCTCGGCCCGCAGCGCCCGCGCCGTCAGCACCGGCGAGCCCGGATAGAACCGCACGCCGCCCTCAGGATTCAGCGCAGCGACCTCTGCGGCCAGCGCCTCGATCAGCGGCGGCCGCGCCTCGGCGGTCATCAGCCGCGCCACCCCAGCCTCGGCCTCGCGCGAGCGCTGGGCGTCTCCCGACAGATCATAGAGCCCCGCGCCCGCGTGGGTGTCGAGCACGGTCACAGGCCCCCTGGCCTGGCGATCCTTCAGCAGCCACAGCACCAGGGCGTGTTTGACCAGGTCGGCGAAGTTTCCGGCGTGAAAGCTGTGACGATAGTTCATCCCGCTCCGTCCCTCGCCCGCGCCTTCAGGTCAAGCCATCGGCAAACTCAGCTAAGGAACCGCCTGACGCCGCCGCCGTTGCCGTATGCCGCCTGAGAAGAGCCATGATGATCGACCACCCGGTCCTTTCCGATGAAGACCGCACCCCCAACGCCGCCATCGCCAAGGCGGCCCGGCAAGGCTTGGCCCTTCGCGAGCAACATGGGCGCGGCGGGACCGAGGTCGGGGTTCGCCGCGCCGAGCAGCTGATGTCCCGCAAGCCGCTCAGCGATCGCGACATCAAATCCATGTACAGTTATTTCGCCCGACACGCCGTGGACAAGCACGGTCGCCAGTGGGCCGATCCGATCAAGCCCTCGGCAGGGTACATCGCCTGGAACCTGTGGGGCGGCGACGAGGCCCGCGACTGGATCAACATCCTGCGCGCCCGCCTGCGAGAGGTCGGCGTGTGACGCACCCTCATCCCTCTCCGCCGAAAGGGCTGACCTGGTGCAACGACGACAGCCCCGGCTTGACGCGCCGTCGTTCCGGTCGCGGCTTCTGCTATCGAGGTGCTGACGGCGGTCTGATCCGGGACGCCGCCACGCTGGATCGCATCCGCAGCCTGGCCATCCCTCCGGCCTGGACCGATGTGTGGATCTGTCCGCGCGCCACGGGCCATATTCAGGCGACGGGGCGCGATGCGCGCGGCCGCAAGCAGTACCGCTATCACCCCGGCTGGACCGCCCATGCGGCCGAGAACAAGTTCGAGCGCCTGCCCGCCTTCGCCCGCGCCCTGCCCCGTCTGCGACAGCGCGTCGAGGACGACCTGTCCCGGCGCGGCCCCTGCCGGGAAAAAGTGCTGGCGACCGCCGTGCGCCTGCTTGAGATCACCCTGATCCGGGTCGGCAATGCCCAGTATGCCCGCCAGAACCGCTCCTATGGCCTGACCACCCTCAGCAAGCGGCACCTCGATGTGGACGGCGCCGCCCTGACCTTCGCCTTTCGCGGCAAGAGCGGCATCGAACACAGCGTCAGCGTTCGGGACCGGCGCCTCGCTACGGTGGTGCGATCGCTGCGCGACCTGCCAGGCCAGCAGGTGTTCAAATACCGCGACAGCGACGGAGCCCTTCATCCCGTCACCTCCGATGAGGTGAACACCTATATCCGCGAGGCGGCCGGAGACGAGTTTTCGGCCAAGGACTTCCGCACCTGGGCCGGCACGGTCTCGGCGGCGCGCGCCCTGCGCGACACGGAGGCGCCGATCTCGGCCGCCGACGCCAAACGCAAGGTGACGATCTGCATCAAGGCGGTGGCAGGCCTGTTGGGCAATACGCCGACGGTCTGCCGCTCGTCATACGTGCACCCGGCGGTCATCACCCTGTTCGAACAGGGCCGGTTGGCGCAAAGCCTGCCGAAGTCGGACGCGACGGCTTTTGAGACCGCCCTCATAAGGCTGCTGGCGGCGTCCTAGAAACCACGGTTGTTCCGATTGATGAACCTGCGTTATTCAATATAGTCCTCGGCTACAAACGATGACCGAGGGCTGGATATGGACCACCGCCTGTCGAACCGCCTCCTGCGACTCGCCGTCATCTTCGCCCTGATCGGCATGGGACTGGGATACTGGATGGGGGCCAGCCGGGATTTCACGGCCGCGCCGGTGCATGCCCACATTAACTTGCTGGGCTGGGTGGCGATGGCGCTCTACGGCCTATTTTACCGCATCCTGCCCCAGGCCGCACACGGCCGGTTGCCCCAGGTCCATTTCTGGACGGCCCTGGTCGGCCTCCTGATCTTCATGCCGGCGCTGGCCGCAGAGTTGGTCGGAGGCCCCGCGTGGGCGTCGTTCGCCCACATCGGCCTGATCGCGGGGCCGACCCTGACCCTGCTGTCGATGGCGGTGTTCGCTGCCATCGTGTTCCGGGCCACCAGGCCGCTGACGGCGGCTGTCTGAAGCGCCCCTGCCTCTCCCTACGAGAGGGAGAGGGAGAGGGAGAGGTCGCCGCGTGCCCTCAGTCGGCCCAGTTCAGGACGACCTTGCCGGACTTGCCCGACTTCATGGCTTCGAAGCCCGCCTCGAAGTCCTGATAGGGCATCTGGTGGGTGATCAACGGCTGCAGATCCAGCCCCGCCTTCAGCAGGCCCAGCATCTTGCGCCAGGTGGTGAACATCTCGCGCCCATAGACGCCCTTGATGGTCAGAGCCTTCAGGATGATCGCGCCCCAGTCCGTCTCCATCGGCCTGGAGGGAATGCCCAGCATGGCCATGCCGCCGCCCATGATCAGGGTGTCGACGCACTGTTTGAAGGCGACGGGCGAGCCCGACATCTCCAGCGCCACGTCAAAGCCGACCTTCAGCCCCAGCTCATGCATGACATCGCGCAGGTCTTCCTTGGTGGTATTCACCGTGCGCACGCCCGGCGCGACTTTCTGAGCAAGTTCCAGGCGGAAGTCATTGATATCCGTCAGAACCACGGTGCGCGCGCCCGCATGACGCGCCACCGCCGCCGCCATCATGCCAATCGGGCCGGCGCCGGTGACGATGACGTCCTCGCCCAACAGATCGAACTGCTGCGCCGTGTGCACAGCGTTGCCGAACGGGTCGAGGATGGAGCCGATCTCATAGGGCACGTCGTCCGGCAGTTCGATGACGTTGAAGGCCGGGGCGACCACGTACTCTGCAAAGGCGCCCTGACGGTTCACGCCGATCCCGCGCGTGTCGGGGTCCAGGTGGAAATGACCCGCGCGGGCCGCCTCGGAGTTCAGGTCGATGACGTGCCCCTCGGCCGAGACGCGCTGGCCCACCTTCAGGCGGCGATCCACGTCCTTGCCAATGGCGACGATCTCGCCCGAAAATTCGTGGCCGGTGATCATCGGCACGGGCACGTTCTTCTGGGACCACTCGTCCCAGTTCCAGATGTGGATGTCGGTGCCGCAGACGGCGGTGCGGTGCACCTTGATCAGCACGTCTTCGTCGCCCGCGACGGGGATGGGGGCGTCGATCAGCTCCAGCCCCTCGGCCGGTTTCGTCTTGGCCAGGGCCTTCATCGTGTCGGTCATGGTGGTGCTCCCGTTGCTCGGCTTCAGCCGCTAAGCCGCCTTGGGCCCGACCGCAAGCGGTTGACCGCGAAAACCAGAGTTGGCGAGTTCCTGGAACCACACTGAATAACAGCAGTCGATCGCCGCTGTCAGGCATCTCATGAATCAGTTAGCTACGGTGTTCCTAACACGCCGTCCTCATATCCGGCGGTCTCGTCCATAGGGATCAGTTCGCCGCCAATGCCGCGTTTTCTCAAGTCGCCCGCCGTTCAGTACCTAGCCCTGTTCGCCCTTATAGCGGTCGCCCTGTTCAGCGCCCTGGCGACCCCCTGGGCCGAGCGTCTTTTTGTCCAGCCCTTCACCCAGCTGCTGGTGGATATCTGCGCCGCCGTGCTGCAGCCGTTTGACGGGCGCGTTCAGGCGCAGGGCGACATCCTGCGCTTCAGCGACGGACTTGGCGCTGTGCAGGTGCTGGCCGGATGCAATGCGGTTGAGGTCTGCGCCCTGCTGACCGCCGCCATTCTGGCCTTTCCGGGACGGCTGCGGGACGGCGTGGTCGGCGCCGTCGTGGGGGTCGGGGCGCTGCAACTGGTGAACCTGCTACGGATCATCAGCCTGCTCTATCTCTCGCGCGGGTCGGAATCGCTGTTTGAGTTCTTCCACCACTACGTCTGGGACGCGATGATCGGCCTGGAGGGTCTGCTGGTCTTCTTCTTCTGGACGCGCTGGCAGGCACGTCAGCCGGCCAAGGCCGCCGCCCAGGAGACCGTCTGATGACCGCTTGGCTCCACACCCTGGGCGCCCGCACGCCTGAAGAGGCTGCACGTCGCCGGTTCGGCCTGTGGTCGCTGGGCATGTTCCTGCTTCTGCTGCCGCCCTGGTGGCTGTGGGGCGCCGACCTGGCCACGACCGCCCTTCGGCCGCTGGCGAGTGTGGTCTTCCCGATCTTCGGCCTCTCGGGCGAGATCATCACGCGCGCCGACGGCGGCTGGGGAGTCGGCACGCATCTGACCGCGGACGGCGCGCCGGTGATCCAGGAGGTGGCGCACACCGCCATCCGCCGACTGCTGCTGGGCGTTCCGCTGGCCGTCGCCTTCCTGACGGCGCCCCCGCGAACCGACCGCCCGATCAGAGCGGCTCTGATCGCGGCGGTGGTTCTCACTACGCTTTTCCTGCTGTCGCTGGTCTGCCTGATCTGGGGCGAGCTGGCGGCGCAGTTGAACCCCGAACTGGCGCCCCGCAGCGCCGGGATGCTGTCCTCGCTAGATCAGCCGCCGCTGCATCCGATCGCGGCCCAGGTCGCCATCGTCGGCCGCTATATCGGCATGTCGGTAGCGCCGCTGATCGCCGCCATCCTGCTGTGGGCAGCGCTCAATCCGACAGGCCGGTCAGTTGTCATGGCCGACGACAGCCTGAAGGACTGAACCGGCTCCGCCCGCTTGCGGGGGTCAGATGACCCCCAACTCCCTGCCCGCCTGAGTGAAGGCGGCCACGGCGGCGTCGATCTGTTCGAAGGTGTGGGCCGCCGACATCTGGGTGCGGATGCGGGCCTGGCCGCGCGGCACCACGGGGAAGCTGAAACCGATGACATAGACGCCCAGCTCCAGCAGGCGCGCCGCCATGTCCTGCGCCAGCTTGGCGTCGCCCAGCATCACCGGGATGATCGGATGTTCGCCCGGCAGCAGGTCGAAACCAGCCTCGGTCATCGCCGAACGGAATCGCGCGGCGTTGGCGAACAGTTGGGCGCGCAGGGCGTCGCCCTCCTCGCCCGAAGCGATGCGGATGGCCTCCAGCGACGAGCCGCACACGGCCGGCGCCAAGGCGTTGGAGAAGAGGTAGGGCCGCGCGCGCTGCTTCAGCAGCTCGACCACGTTCTTGCGGGCGCAGATGAAGCCGCCCATGGCGCCGCCCAGCGCCTTGCCGAAGGTGCCCGTGACGAAGTCGACCTCGACGCCGCAGTGGGCGAACGAGCCCTTGCCCTTGTCGCCCAGGAAGCCGGTCGCATGGCAGTCGTCGACCATGATCAGGGCTTCATACTGGTCAGCCAGGCCGCGGATCTGATCGATCTTGCCGATGTAGCCGTCCATCGAGAAGGCGCCGTCGGTGGCGATGATGATGTTGCGCGCCCCGGCGGCGCGCGCCTCCTTCAGCTTGGTCTCCAGATCGGCCATGTCCGAGTTGGCGAAGCGGTAGCGCTGAGCCTTCGACAACCGCACGCCGTCGATGATGGAGGCGTGGTTCAGGCTGTCCGAGACGATGGCGTCCTCAGCCCCGAACAGCGGCTCGAAAATGCCGCCGTTGGCGTCGAAGGCGGCGGCGAACAGGATGGCGTCCTCAAAGCCGAGGTAGTCGGCGATGGCGCGCTCCAGCTCCTTGTGGATTTCCAGCGTGCCGCAGATGAAGCGCACCGAGGCGGTGCCCGCGCCCCACTTCTCCTGCGCCTTGATCCCGGCCTGGGTGACACGCTCGTCGCCCGCCAGGCCCAGATAGTTGTTGGCGCAGAAGTTCAGCACGTCGCGGCCGTTGACGGAGATCACCGGCCCCTGGCGCGAGGCGATCACGCGCTCGGGCTTGGTCAGCCCCTGGGCGTCGATGTCGGCCAGTTCGGCGGAGACGCGATCGTAGAAAGCCTGGTTCGTATTCTGGGTCATGTTTGCTCCGCTACGCTGAATCTCGGCCGGTTTGAACCCCTAGCCTGCGGCGGCCACCGCGGGCTGAGTCGAGGCTTCGGCCACAGGGCGCAGGGGGCTGACCTCAACCTGCCCGCCGCAGGGCGTGAAGGCCAGCGGCAGGGCGATGGCGCTCGCCGCGCCCGGCGCCGTGACCCGCACCGTCTTGGCCGAAGGACAGGTCGTCTCGCCCTTGTCCTCGTGCGGGATGACGCTCCAGGCCAGATCAAACCAAGCAGCCTGCTGGGGGCGGATTTCAACCGGCGTCGGCGTCCCCCCCTGTGCGAAATAATTACCCGGCGCCTGAACCGCCCGAACGCCCGTCAGCAGCTTGCCCTCGCCGTCCAACAGGCTGACAGACGGATAGCCCGCGACCGTGCAGGCGGACGGGCCTGTGTTCCTGAGCGCCAGCGTCGTCACGCGGTGGCCCATGCCCGCATCGCCGCCCTCTACCGCTAGACGCAGCGTCTCGGCGGCGCAGGGCGCGCCCGAGGGCGGCGGCGCCACGGCGGCGACCGGGCGGCTGCAGCGTTCGATGATGACGCCGCCCGCCTGATCGCCCTGTCCCGGACGGCTCAGCGTGCCGCTTTCCGTCTCACCCCGGCTGGCCGTCCACCACTCCAGCCCCTGCCCCGCATAGCGTGCGCCGCTCGCGGAGACGACGCTGGTCAGGACGTAGTCCTTGCCGTCGTAAGAGACACGCGCGGTTTCGGCGTCAGGATAGGCGACCACCACCGTCTTGCCGCTCTCACAGGCATAGCCGATGGCCGCCGAGTTCTGAGCCGCCGGAGCTTCGATCGGCGAAGTCGGCTCGGGCGGCGCCTCGGGCGAACAACCCGCGACCAGAAGTGCCAGCCCGGCGGTCAGGGCGATGGTCGAAAAAGTGACGGATCTGCTCATAGCGGCCCCCTCGAAACAGCGACCCTGCTGCAACGTCGAGAGCCTGTGAAGGCTCCGCCAGCGGAAATCGACTAAGAGCGGTTGCGAAGTGATATACTATAACATATCAAGCCTCCCATCGTTGTAACGGGGATGCGTGATCATGCGTTTTCAGACCTTCCTGCTGACCGCCGTGGGCGCGGCCGCCCTGACCGGCCTGGGCGGCGTTGCGCCCGCGCTCGCCGAGGACGTGCTGCAGCGCCAATCGCAGGCCGATCCGCATAACCACGCCCCGACAGCCGCTGACGCCTATGAGGTGGACGAAGTCGTGGTGCGCGCCCTGCCCCTGGGCCGCTCAGGCGACGACGTCGGTTCGCACGTCGCCCTGCTGAGCGGCGACGATCTGGTTCACCGACGCCAGTCAACGCTGGGCGAGACGCTGAACAGCATCCCCGGCGTCAACTCTGACACCTTCGGCGGGGGGGCCAGCCGCCCGGTGGTGCGGGGCCAGACCTCGCCGCGCGTGAAGGTGCTGAGCGAGGGCGCTGGGCTGATGGACGCCTCCGAAGTCTCGCCCGACCACGCCGTCAGCGGCGAGCCGCTGCTGCTGGAAGGCGTCGAGATCCTGCGCGGCCCCGCAGCCCTGCTTTACGGCGGCGGCGCCATCGGCGGCGCGGTCAATCTTCTGGACAAGAAGATCCCGACCCGCATCCCGGCTGAGGGCGGGGAAGGCGTTGCCGAATATCGTCGCGGCTCGGTCGACAATGAGGAAGCCGGCGTGGTCGGCATGACGGTCGGCGCCGGCAACTTCGCCCTCCGCGTCGAGGCGGCGGCGCGCAAGTCGGACGACTACAAGGTTCCGGGCTGGGACGAACCGCGGCTGGACGGCTCCTACAACGAGACCTCGACGGCGACTCTGGGCGCCTCCTGGATCGGCTCGCGCGGCTATCTGGGCGCGGCCTATACGGAACAGACCAGCCGCTATGGCCTGTCCGGACACACCCACGAGTATGAGGGCTGCCACCCGCACGGCGACCACCTTCACTGCGGCGCCGGTCACGACCACGGTCATGACGACGATCATGGCCACGGCGACGATGATCACGGCCACGATCATGAAGGCGACCACGATCACGCCGCCCCCGAGGTCCGCCTGAAGAGCCGGCGCGTCGATCTGCGCGGCGAACTGCGCGACCCGCTGCCGGGTATCGAGAACCTGCGCCTGCGCGCCGGCTACACCGACTATGAGCACAGCGAGCTGGAGGAAGGCGTCGTCGCCACCACCTTCACCAACAAGGGCTACGACGGCCGCATCGAAGCGCAGCACCGCGAGATCGCGGGCCTGCGCGGCGTAGTCGGCCTGCAACTGAGCAAGAGCGACTTCGCCGCCGTCGGCGTGGAGAGCTATCTGGCGCCCAGCACGACCAAGAACACCGGCCTGTTCGTGATGGAGGAATACGAGATCGGCCTGTGGCACCTGGAAGGCGCGCTGCGTCAGGAGTGGCAGGAGGCCTCGGCTGTCGGCCTGCCCGACGTCGAGCACAAGCCCTTCTCCGTCTCCGGCTCTGCCGTGTGGCACTTCACGCCCGGCTGGTCGGGCGCCCTGTCGCTGTCGCGCTCGCAGCGCGCGCCTTCGGCTCAGGAGCTGTACGCCGACGGCGTCCACCTGGCGACCAACACCTATGAGATCGGCGACGCTGCACTCGACGTAGAGACGGCCAACTCCATCGAGCTGACCCTGCGCAAGACTGAAGGCCCCCTCACCGGATCGGTCAGCGCCTACCACTATGTCTATGACGACTACATCTTCGCCCGGACGCTGGACCAGTTCGAGGACTTCCGCCTGATCCGCTACAGCCAGGCCGATGCGACCTTCACCGGCATCGAGGGTGAGCTGACGCAACAGTTCACGCCCTGGCTGTCGGGCACGGTGTTCGGCGACTACGTCCAGGGCGAACTCAAGGGCGACGGCGGCAACCTGCCACGCATTCCGGCGGCGCGGGCGGGCGTTCGCCTGGCCGCCTTCCAGGGGCCGTGGTCGGGCGACGTCGAATATAGCCGCACCTTCAAGCAGACCGACATCGCGGCCTTCGAGACCGAGACGCCGGGCTATGACATGGTCAATGCCACCTTGGCCTACGACATCGACCTGGGGCCGGTGCGCTCGCAGATCTTCCTGCGCGGGACCAATCTGCTGGACGAGACGGCGTTCAACCACGCCTCCTTCCTGGCTGATACCGCCCCTCTGCGCGGGCGTAATGTGACGATTGGCGTACGCGCCCGCTTCTAGAGCTTTTCGCGACTGCAAAATAACAGGGACGGGATCCGACGGATTCCGTCCCTTTGCCCGTTGGAACCATGTCGGTTCGGATGGGACTAAGCCCCTTGTTACAGGAGTTTAATCCAGAAGAGCGAACGCGCCATTTTTCGGCGTGCATCGTTCTCTAGTCCAATCGATGCGACGGACGGGACAGGGCGTCGGTCGCAAACGTGCCTGCTTTTTTGGTTGCCTTAGGACTCGACATGTCGCCAGTCGCCTTGCTGTTCGCTCTCGCCTCCCTGTCTCCTGCCGACACTGCCTCCAGCACTCCGCCGCAGTCCGCCCCTGCCCAGACGGCCACCCCCGTGCCGCAGCAGGAGGTCGAGGCGGACACTTATGATCTCGGCACGCTTGAGGTCGTGACCACCGCGCGGCGCGGTGCGGCCCTGGGCGACTACGAACCCGAGCTGACCCTCGACGAGGAGCAGATCAAGGCCTACGGCGCCAGCAGCATCGAGGAGCTGATGACCCTGCTTGAGCCGGTCACGCGCAGCTCGCGCGGAGGCTCGCCGGTCTTCCTGGTCAACGGGCGGCGCATCTCTGGTTTCCGCGAGATTCGCGGCATCCCGCCCGAGGCCATCGAGCGCACCGAAATCCTGCCCGAGGAGACCGCCCTCTCCTATGGCTACAGCGCCGATCAGCGGGTGGTGAACTTCGTGCTCAAGGCCGACTTCCGTTCGGTCACCATGCAGGCGACGGCCCGTCGGCCGGATCAGGGCGGCCGCACCTTGACCGATCTGGAAAGCAACGTCCTTCGCATCGCCGGCAAACAGCGTTGGACGCTGGATCTGGAGTACGAGCGCGACACCCCCCTGTTCGAGACCGAGCGCAACATCGTCCGCGACGGAACGCCCTTTGACCTGATGGGCAACGTCACGTCGCCCGGCGGCGGCGAAATCGATCCTGCCCTGTCGGCTCTGCTAGGCCAGAGCGTGACGACCGCCTCGGTGGGCGCCGGCGCAGCAGGCGGCGCCAGCCTGGCCGACTTCGGCGTAGGGCCGCGCACCGACGATCTGACCGCCTATCGCACCTTGTCGCCCAAGCGCGAGAACAGCTCCATCTCCGGCTCCCTGGTGCGCGACCTGAACCAGACGATGTCGCTGACGCTCAGCGGCGAGTTGGAAGACACGTCCAGATTCTCTTACCTGGGCCTGCCGGGCCTCAGCCTCGCCCTTCCCTCGACCAGTCCCTACTCGCCGTTCGCCAGCGACGTCCTGCTGTACCGCTACGTCGATGCGCCGGGCGCGCTTGGTCGACAGACCGACACTTTGGCAGGCGAGCTCGGCTTCCTTGTCGACGGCTATCTGGGCGACTGGCGCTGGACGGTGAACGGCGGCTACGATCGCAGTGAAACCAAGACGCGCACCGGACGCGGCCTCAACGATGACGCGCTGCAGGCGGGCGTGACGGCGGGGACGATCGACCCCTTCGGCGACCTGGGCCAGCTGCCGACCAATCCGTTCGACACGGCGCGGTCAATTTCCAGCAAGTCCAGCATCGAGGGGGTCATCAACGGCACGGCCTGGGAGGGTCCCGCAGGCTCGCTGACCTCGACGTTCAAGGTCGGCTTCGACAGCCAGTCGCTGGATTCCGAGACCTTGCGTTTCTCGGAGCAGGAACAGGCCAGCGTCTTCTCCGAACGCTCGCTGTCGCGCGACCGCACCAGCGCCTCGGGCAACTTCA
The DNA here is from genome assembly GCF_014836405.1 of Brevundimonas guildfordensis. GTDB lineage: Bacteria > Pseudomonadota > Alphaproteobacteria > Caulobacterales > Caulobacteraceae > Brevundimonas > Brevundimonas guildfordensis. The sequence goes on from NZ_JACSQU010000001.1 coordinate 1,028,701, forward strand.
ACCTGCCCATCGCCAGCCGCGACCGCGAGGTGCTGGGCGCACTGGGCGACCTGTCGGCCAATCTGAACCTGGCCTATGAGGACCTGTCGGACTTCGGCGGTCTGTCGGCCTATACGGTCGGGCTGAACTGGTCACCGTGGGAGCCGGTCAACTTCAACGCCAGCTGGGCCGACGAGCAGAAGGCTCCGTCGATGGCGCAGCTGAACGGCCCGACCCTGTCGACGCCGAACGTGCCGGTCTACGACTTCGCCACCGGCCAGTCGGTGACCATCACCCGCATCGAGGGCGGCAACCCCAACCTGTCGGAAGAGACCAAGCGCGTCCTCAAGCTCGGCGTCAATCTGACGCCGCTGAAGGACAAGGACCTGCGCCTCACCGCCAACTACACGCGGACCGAGACGGAAGGCTCCATCGCCTCCTTCCCGACCATCACGCCGGAACTCGAAGCCGCCCTGCCCGAGCGGTTCACCCGCGACTTGGACGGCAACCTGCTGTCGATCGACGCCCGGCCGCTGAACTTCCAGAAGGCCGAGCAGCAGGAACTCCGCTGGGGCCTGAACTTCTCGACCGCCTTCGGCAAGCCGGACCCGGCGGCGATGGCTCGCATGAACGCTCGCAATGGCGGTCAGCGCGGTCCGGGCGGCGGAGGAGCGGTCACGCGGGTCGAGGGCGGCCCGCCTGCGGGAGGCCGTCAGCGCGCCGGCGGCTCATCGTCGGGCGGGATGCGGATGCAGGGCGGCGGCCGCGGCCGGGGCGGCGGCATGATGCCCGGCCAGGGCCGGTTCAACATCTCGCTGTATCACACCTATCGCATCCAGGATGAGATCACGATCCGCGACGGCCTGCCGGTGCTCGACCTGCTGGACGGCGCCGCCATCGGCGCGCGCGGCGGCCAGTCCCGCAACGAAGTCCAGTTGCAGATGGGCGCCTTCAAGAGCGGCATGGGCGGCTTCCTGAACGCCAACTGGAAGGAATCCACCCGCATCAACGGCGGCTCGTCGCCCGATGACGACCTGAGCTTCTCGGACCTGACGACGGTGAACCTGAACCTGTTCGCCGACTTGTCGTCGCGCGAAAACCTGGTCTCGCGCTATCCGTGGCTGAAGGGGACGCGCGTCAGCCTCGGCGTGGAGAACATCTTCGACCAGCGGCTGGACGTGCGCGACGGCCTGGGGAACACGCCGCTGTCGTATCAGCCCGACTATCTCGACCCGATGGGCCGGACCTTCCGGATCAGCCTGCGCAAGATCTTGTACTGATCGGCGTCCCGCTACTCGCCGTCATAGAAAAGGCCCAGTCTCGCGACCGGGCCTTTTGTCTTCAGTGCGCCTCTTTCGGCGTCTCCATCAGTTCGATCAGCACCCCGCCCATCTCCTTGGGATGCAGGAACACCACCGGCGTGCCATGCGCGCCGATGCGCGGCTCGCCCGTGCCGAGGATGGTCACGCCCTTGGCGCGCATATCGGCGATGGCCGCGTGAATATCAGCCACTTCGAAACAGACGTGGTGCTGCCCGCCCTTGGGGTTCTTGGCCAGGAAGCCGGTGATCGGGCTGGTCTCGTCAAACGGCTCGATCAGCTCGATCTGGGCCGTCGGCGTGTCGATGAAGCAGACCTTCACCCCCTGCGCGGGCAGGTCGAACGGCTCGCCGATCTTCGTCGCGCCCAGCACGTCGCGATACAGTTTGATCGACTCGGCGATGGAGGGCGTGGCGACGCCGACGTGGTTCAGATTGCCGATCACTTCTTCGTCTCCACAGGCGTCGGCTGGGCATAGCCCAGGCGCTGGTTCAGCTTTTCGATCAGGTCCACGGCCGTCTCGGCGATGACCGAGCCAGGCGGATAGACCGCCGCCGCGCCCATATCGATCAGAGGCTGCACGTCCGACGGCGGGATGACGCCGCCGACCACGATCATAATGTCCTCGCGGCCCAGCTTGGCCAGTTCGGCCTTCAGTTCGGGCACAAGCGTCAGATGCCCGGCCGCCAGCGACGAGGCGCCGACCGCGTGGACATTCTTCTCGACCGCATCGCGCGCGGCCTCGGCCGGCGTCTGGAACAGGGCCCCCGCCATCACGTCGAAGCCGATGTCGCCATAGCCGGTGGCGACGACCTTCTGGCCCCGGTCGTGGCCGTCCTGGCCCAGCTTGGCGATTAGGATGCGCGGCGGGCCGCCGTCGTTCTCGACGAAGGCCGCCACCATCGAGCGGGCGCGGGCGACCTTGGGATCGTTCCCGGCCTCCTTGGCGTAGACGCCCGAGACCGTCTTCACCGTGGCGATGTGGCGGCCGAAGGCGGCCTCCAGCGCGTCGGAGATTTCACCGACGGTGGCCTTGGCGCGGGCGGCCCGCACCGCCAGCTCCATCAGGTTCTCATTGCCGCGCGCGCCCTCGGTGAGAGCATCGAGAGCGGCCTCAGTCGCCGCCTCGTCGCGCTCGGCCTTCAGGCGCTGCAGCTTCTCGATCTGGCGGGCGCGCACCTCGGCGTTGTCGACCTTCAGCATCGGAATGTCGTCGACCACGGGGTTCAGGTACTTGTTCACCCCCACGACCGTCTGCTGGCCGGTGTCGATGCGGGCCTGCGTCTTGGCGGCGGATTCCTCGATGCGCAGCTTGGGAATACCCGCCTCAATGGCCTTGGCCATGCCGCCGTAGGCCTCGACCTCCTCCATCAGGGCGCGGGCCTTGGTCGCCAGCTCCTGCGTCAGGCGCTCGACGTAGAAGCTGCCGCCCCACGGGTCGATGACGCGCGTCAGGCCGGTCTCGGCCTGCGCCAGGATCTGCGTGTTGCGCGCGATCCGGGCCGAGAAGTCGGTCGGCAGGGCCAGGGCCTCGTCCAGGGCGTTGGTGTGCAGGGACTGGGTCTGGCCGCCCGCCGCCGCCATGCACTCGACCATGGTGCGGGGCACATTGTTGAACACGTCCTGCGCCGCCAGCGACCAGCCCGAGGTCTGGCAGTGAGTCCGCAGGGACAGCGACTTGGGATTGACGCCGCCCTCCCGCTTCACCGCCTCGGCCCACAGCAGGCGGCCGGCGCGCATCTTGGCCACCTCCATGAAGTAGTTCATGCCGATGGCCCAGAAGAAGCTCAGGCGCGGCGCGAAACGGTCGATCTCCATGCCCGCCGCCTTGCCCGCGCGCAGGTATTCGACCCCGTCCGACAGGGTGTAGGCCAGCTCGATATCCGCCGACGCCCCCGCCTCCTGCATGTGATAGCCGGAGATGGAGATGGAGTTGAACTTGGGCGTTTCCTTCGCCGTCCACTCGAAGATGTCGGCGATGATCCGCATCGAGGGCGCAGGCGGATAGATGTAGGTGTTGCGGACCATGAACTCCTTCAGAATGTCGTTCTGAATGGTCCCGGTCAGTTTGGCGTGGTCGACGCCCTGTTCCTCGCCCGCCACGACGTAGAGGGCCAGGATCGGCAGCACCGCGCCGTTCATCGTCATGGACACCGACATCTGGTCCAGCGGAATGCCGTCGAACAGGGTCCGCATGTCCAGAATGCTATCGATGGCCACGCCCGCCATGCCGACGTCGCCCTTCACCCGCGGGTGGTCGCTGTCATAGCCCCGGTGGGTGGCCAGATCGAAGGCGACCGACAGGCCCTTCTGACCGGCCGCCAGGTTGCGGCGATAGAAGGCGTTGGACTCCTCGGCGGTCGAGAAGCCCGCATACTGGCGGATGGTCCACGGCGCGCCGGCATACATGGTCGGATAGGGACCGCGCACGAAGGGAGCGAAGCCCGGCAGGCCGTGGATGAAGTCCAGACCCTCGACGGCCTCGGGGCCATAGGCCGTCTCGACCGTCAGGCCTTCGGGCGTAGTCCAGGCCGCGCGCTCCGGCCCGGCGTCGGTGGCGTCGAGGTCGAGAGCGACCTTGGAAAAGTCAGGGAAACTCATTGGGCGGCCTCCTCGAAGGCGGCGGCGAAGCGGACGGGCGACAGGGCCTCGAACGCCTCGGCGACGGCAGGTGCGACGGGCGCGGGCGTCACCGGCGCGGGGCGCACGTCCGGGTCGACGAATTTGGTGACGCCGATAATCTGGGCGGCGCCGTCCTTGAAGGCTTTCTCGGCCGTGTCGCGGGCACGGGCGATGCGGGGCTGGATCAGCCCGCCTTCCAGACAGGCGATCACGCCGCCCTCAGCTTCGAGGGTCTGGAACTCGGCCCAGGCGGCCTGCGCCAACTCGCGGGTGCGCGCGTCAAGATACCAGGAGCCGCTGGCCGGATCGTCGACGCGGCCCAGGTTGGACTCCTCCATCAGGATCAGTTGGGTGTTGCGCGCCTGACGCTTGGCGAAGTCGTCCGGCAGACCCGCCGCGCGAGTGAAGCCGTCCAGCACCACCGCATCGGCCCCGCCCACGGCCCCGGCGAAACCGGCCGCCGTCAGACGCAGCATGTTCGGCCATGGATCGCGCGCAGACAGCATCCGCCGCGACGAGCGCGCCTCGATGATCGCGGGAAGTTCCACGCCGAACGCCTTGGAAACGCTGGTCCAGATCAGGCGCAGGGCGCGGATCTTGGCCAGGGAGTCGAAATAGGCCTGATCCGCGGCGACGCTCAGGACCACGCCCTTCAGCGCCGCCTCGACCGACAGGCCCGCCTCAACGGCGGCCTTCACATAGGCCACGGCAGACGACGCGGCGAAGGCCAGTTCCTGCGCGATGGAGCCGCCTGCCTCATGCGCCACACGGCCCGAGGCCATGAACAGCGTCGCCTCGGGATAGGTCGCGGCGTGGGCCGCCGCCGCCGTTGCCGTCTCGGCCATGACGGCCGCGAAATCGCTCGGCGCCCCGCCCGCCTCGGCATAGGCCGAGATCGGATCGAGGTGAAACGCCAGTTTGGCGCGGGGCGAACCCTTCGCGACCGCCGACAGGGCCTCGGCCGCCTTCACGCCGTCGAACCCGGCATCCAGCGCCACCGGCGCCAGCTCCAGCGCCACCCCGTCCAGGGCGCGGGCCAGCTTCGCAGCATCCGCCGCTGCCGGCCCGGCGATCAGGACGGAGGCCGCCCCGTTCTCTAGATCGGTCAGGATGGCGCGGTTAAGAGCGTCTGCGTCCTCGCCTTCATTCAGCGCCCGCACGTCCCAGGCCCGGCCTTCGGAATCTGAGGGCCGGGGCGCGAACACCGGCTCGCCGCCGTTCGCCGCCCCATACAGGGGCTTGGTCGCCAGATGGTCCGCATCCAGATGGATGAGGCTCTCCAGCGGACGCTCCTTCAGCGCCTTGACGGCGGCGTCGCGCCACTCGAGCGGGGTCGGGACGGCGAACTCGGTCATTTACTCGAACTCCACCAGCACGTCGTCAGCCGCCACCGGATCGCCGGCCTTGGCCTTGACGGCCTTCACCTTGCCGTCGCGCTCGGCCTTGAGGATGTTCTGCATCTTCATGGCTTCGATGATGGCCACGGTCTCGCCGGACTTGACCTCCTGGCCCTCGACAACGGGGATGTCGACCACCAGACCCGGCATCGGCGACAGCACCAGCTTGGAGGTGTCCGCCGCCTGCTTCTCGGGCAGCAGGGCGTATAGATGCGCCACGTCGGGACGCAGAATGCGCACCCGCGCCTTGGCCGCGCGGTGGCGGATATCGAAGCCGTCGGCGGCGCGCTTCACCTCGGCGGTGAAGGCGTCGTCGTCCAGCACCGCCTTGAACAGCGACAGGCCCGGACGCCAGTCGATCTCGGACAGGGAGACCTCCTCGCCGTCGATGGCGACGATCAGGTCCTCGGCCTCGTCATAGCCGACCTCGACCTCATAGGCCGTCTTGTCGACCAGCACGGTCCAGTCGGTGCGCTCGCTGGGGTCGCCGTCCTGTTCGGCGATGACCTCATTCATGGCGACGGCGCAGGCGATCAGGATCTTCACCTGCTCGGCCGACGGCGTCAGACCGTGGAAGCCGTCGGGGAACTCGTCCTTGATGTAGCTGGTCGACAGCTGGCCGGACTGGAAGCGTTCCTGATCCATGACCGCCGCCAGGAAGGGCACATTGTGGCCCAGCCCCGCCAGATGGGTGTCCTCCAGCGCGCGGGCCATGCCGCGCACGGCGTCGTCGCGCGTCTCGCCCCAGGCGCACAGCTTGGCGATCATGGGGTCGTAGAACATGCTGATCTCGTCGCCCTCGCGGACGCCCGAGTCATTGCGGACTGTATAGTCGCCCTGATCGCCCTCTTCCGGCTGCTCATAGCGCACCAGACGGCCGATCGACGGCAGGAAGCCGCGATAGGGGTCTTCGGCGTAGATGCGGCTCTCGATGGCCCAGCCGTTGATCGACAGGTCGTCCTGCTTGATCGCCAGTTGCTCGCCCCAGGCCGAGCGGATCATCTGCTCGACCAGATCGACGCCGGTGATCAGCTCCGTCACCGGATGCTCGACCTGCAGACGGGTGTTCATCTCCAGGAAGAAGAACGACTTGTCCTGACCGGCGACGAACTCGACCGTGCCGGCCGAGTCATAGTTCACCGCCTTGGCCAGGGCGACGGCCTGCGCACCCATGGCGGCGCGGGTGGCCTCGTCCAGCAGGGGCGACGGCGCCTCCTCGATGACCTTCTGATTGCGGCGCTGGATCGAGCATTCGCGCTCGAACAGGTGGATGACGTTGCCGTGCTTGTCGCCCAGCACCTGAATCTCGATGTGGCGCGGATCGACGATGAACTTCTCGAGGAAGACGCGGTCGTCGCCGAAGGCGTTCAGCGCCTCGGCCTTCACGGCGGCGAAGCCCTCGGCCATGTCGTCGTCTGAATGGGCGACGCGGATGCCCTTGCCCCCGCCCCCGGCCGAGGCCTTGATCATCACTGGATAGCCGATCTCGCGCGCGATCTTCACCGCCTCGTCCGGCGTTTCGATCAGGCCCATGTGGCCCGGCACGGTCGAGACGCCCGCCTCGGCGGCGAACTTCTTGGAGGTGATCTTGTCGCCCATGGCGTCGATCGCCTCGGGGTTCGGCCCGATGAAGGCGATGCCCTCGGCCTTCAAACGCCGCGCAAAGCTAGCGTTCTCCGACAGGAAGCCGAAGCCGGGGTGCACGGCCTGCGCCCCCGTCTGCTTCACGGCGTCCACGATCTTGTCCTGGATCAGATAGGACTGGGCGGCGGGCGACGGGCCGATGTGAACCGTCTCGTCCGCCATCTCGCACGCCAGCGAACCGGCGTCGGCGTCGGAGTAGACGACCACCGTCTTGATGCCCATGCGACGGCAGGTCTTGATGACGCGAACAGCAATTTCGCCGCGGTTGGCGATCAGAATTTTATCGAACATTTCTGTGCCTTACAGCGGGATGTTGTCGTGCTTCTTCCAGGGATTTTCCTGGGTCTTGTTCTTCAGCGTCTTCAGGGCCTTGATCAGGCGACGGCGGGTGCCGTGGGGCATGATGACGTCATCGATGTAGCCGAGCCCGGCCGCCACGAAGGGGTTGGCGAAGCGTTCCTTGTATTCGGCCTCGCGCGCCGCCAGGGCCTCGGGGTCGCCGGCCTCCTTGCGGAAGATGATCTCGACCGCGCCCTTGGCGCCCATGACCGCGATCTCGGCGGTGGGCCAGGCGTAGTTGACGTCGCCGCGCAGGTGCTTGGAGCTCATGACGTCATAGGCGCCGCCATAGGCCTTGCGCGTGATGACCGTCAGCTTGGGCACGGTGGCTTCGGCATAGGCGAACAGCAGCTTAGCGCCGTGTTTGATCAGGGCGCCGTATTCCTGCTTGGTGCCCGGCATGAAGCCCGGCACGTCCACGAAGGTCACCAGCGGGATGTGGAAGGCGTCGCAGAAGCGCACGAAGCGCGCGGCCTTGCGGCTGCTGTCGATGTCCAGCACGCCCGCCAGCGTCTGAGGCTGGTTGCCGACGATGCCGACCGGCTGGCCGTCCAGGCGGCCGAAGCCGCAGATGATGTTCTTGGCAAAGTCGGCGCCGATCTCGAAGAAATCGGCCTCGTCGACCGTCTTCAGGATCAGTTCCTTCATGTCATAGGGCTGGTTCGGATTAGCCGGGACCAAGGTGTCCAGCGAGGCTTCGTCGCGATCCGGCTCGTCATAGGTGTCGCGGACCGGCGGCGTCTCGCGGTTCGACAGCGGCAGGAAGCCGATCAGGCGGCGCACCTCCGACAGGGCCTCCAGATCGTTCTCAAAGGCGCCGTCGGCGACGCCCGACTTGCCCGCATGGACGCGGGCGCCGCCCAGATCCTCGTGGCTGACGACCTCGTTGGTGACCGTCTTCACCACGTCGGGGCCGGTCACGTACATGTAGGAGGTGTCCTTCACCATGAAGATAAAGTCGGTGATGGCGGGCGAATAGACGTCGCCGCCCGCGCACGGGCCCATGATGACCGAAATCTGCGGGATGACGCCGCTCGCCAGCGTGTTCTGCAGGAAGATGTCGGCGTAACCGGCCAGCGACTCCACCCCCTCCTGAATGCGCGCGCCGCCGGCGTCGAACAGGCCGATGATCGGGGCGCCGGCCGTCAGGGCCATCTTCTGGATCTTGACGATCTTGGCCGCGTGGGCGCCCGACAGCGAGCCGCCGAACACCGTAAAGTCCTTCGAGAAGACATAGACCAGACGGCCGTTGATCGTGCCGCGCCCGGTGACGACGCCGTCGCCGGGGATGCGCTGATCCTGCATCCCGAAGTCGTGGCTGCGGTGCTCCACGAACATGTCGGTCTCTTCGAAGGAGCCTTCGTCCAGCAGGACGCCGATGCGTTCGCGGGCGGTCAGCTTGCCCTTGGCGTGCTGGCTGGCGATGCGCTTCTCGCCTCCGCCCAGCTTGGCGGCGGCGCGACGGCGCTCGAGCTCCTCGAGGATGGCCTGGCTCATGGTTGGGCGACTCCCTGACTTCGTTCACGGTCCAACAAGCCGTTTCATCGCAGAAAGGCAATCGCAACTTTGCAAAAGGTGCGTAAGTGCGTAAGCCTGCCAAGGCGGACAAGCGTTTTTGCAAAGTTGCAACGCCTGCGACACGGCGCGGATCATGGCTCAGAAACTCTACCTCGGGACCAAGGTCCGCAAGCTGCGCGAGACGCGCGGATGGACGCTGGAGCAGTGCGCCGGGCGGTTGGCGCTGTCGCCCTCCTACCTGTCGCAGATCGAGACCAACCAGCGCCCGGCCACGGCGCGGGTGCTGATCGCCCTGACGCGCGCCTTCGACGTGGACGCCAGCCTGTTCGATCTGGACGGCGACGCCCGCCTGATCGCCGACCTGCGCGAGGCGACCACCGATGTCGCCGGCCACGCCGAAGCGCCGACGGCGGGCGAGCTGAAGCAGGCGGCCATGAACGCGCCCCGGCTGGCGCGGCAGTTCCTGGCCTTGCATCAGGACTATCGCCGTCTGGACGAGCGGCTGAAGACGCTGAACGAGACCCTGGGCCGTGACGAGCGGGGTACGCCGGCCGCCCCCGCCCTGCCCTATGAGGCGGTGCGCGACTTCTTCCACTATCGCGACAACTACATCGACGCTTTGGACCGGGCGGCCGAGGATCTGGCCGCACGGCTAAACCTGGGCGACGGCGCCCACCCGGAGCGGGCGCTGGAGGCCGCCCTGAACGATCTATGCGGCGTGCGCGTCGCCACCAGTCAGGGACGCGGCGCCATGCGGCGTTTCGATCCCGGCGCGCGCATCCTCTATGTCGACGCCAGCCTGCCGGGCGCCACCCGCGCCTTCCAGATGGCGCACCAACTGGTTCGCTTACGGTTCGAGGATCTGATCGAGCACGAACTGGATCGGGCCGCCTTCGACATTCCTGCCGCGCGCGACGTGTGCAGGGTCGGTCTGGCCAACTATGCGGCGGGGGCGCTGCTGCTGCCCTATCGCGCGTTTCTGGAGGCGGCGCGGGAGTTGCGGCACGACGTGGACCGCCTGCGCAACCGCTTCCATGTCAGCTTCGAACAGGCCTGCCACCGGCTGAGCACGCTACAGCGCCCCGGCTGGCGCGGCGTGCCCTTCTACTTCGCGCGGGTCGACATGGCCGGGAACATCACCAAGCGGCACAGCGCGACGCGCTTCCAGTTCGCCCGCTTCGGCGGCGCCTGCCCGCTGTGGAACGTGCATGAGGCGTTCAGCGCCCCGGATCGCATCCTGGTCAATCTATCGGAGATGCCCGACGGCGCCCGCTACGTCTGCATCGCCAAGAGCGTGTCCAAGCCCGGCGGGTCGTTTTTGGAGCCGGATCGGCGCTATGCCCTGGGTCTGGGATGCGAGATCGAGCACGCGGCTCAGTTGGTCTACGCCGACGGACTGGACCTGAACGGCCCGCCGACGCGCATGGGGGTCAACTGCCGCATCTGCGAGCGGACGGACTGCACCCAGCGCGCGTTTCCGCCGATCGACCGGACGCTGGCCGTGCCGGAGAATGAGCGGGGGGTGATCCCCTATACGCTGAGCTGACTTTCTCCTCCCCACTTCGTGGGGGAGGTGAATCGGACGCGGAGCGGCCGAGACGGAGGGGCCGCTTGGTTCCGCTGCCCTAAGAGGCCCCTCCACCACTTCGTGGTCCCCCTCCCCACTGGCGTGGGGAGGAAAGCGCGCGGCGTCAGCTCATCGTCGGGATGATGAAGCTGCTGTCCTCGTGCTCCAGCGCGCTGTCGGGCCAGCGGGCGGTGACGGTCTTGGTCTTGGTCCAGAACTTCACGCCTTCCATGCCGTACTGGTTGGTGTCGCCGAAGCCCGAGCGTTTCCAGCCGCCGAAGGAGTGATAGGCCACCGGCACCGGGATCGGCACGTTGATGCCGACCATGCCGACGTTGACGCGGGCGGCGAAGTCGCGGGCCGCGCGGCCGTTCTGGGTGAAGATGGCGACGCCGTTGCCGTACTGGTGCTTGCTGGGCAGGCTCAGCGCCTCTTCAAAGTTCGCGGCGCGGACGATCTGCAGCACCGGGCCGAAGATCTCTTCCTGATAGGACGACATGTCCGTCGTCACATGGTCGAACAGCGACGGGCCGATGAAGTAGCCCTTCTCATGCCCCTGCAGGCTGAAGTCGCGGCCGTCGACGACCAGTTCGGCGCCTTCCTCGACGCCCTTGGCGATCCAGCCGGCGACGCGGTCGCGGTGCTGGGCCGAGACCACCGGGCCATAGTGGGCCTGATCGTCGGTCGAGACGCCGACGCGCAGGGTGGGGATTTCCGCGACCAGACGCTCGCGCAGCTCATCGGCGGTCTTCTTGCCGACCGGCACCACGACCGGCAGGGCCATGCAGCGTTCGCCGGCCGAGCCATAGGCCGCGCCCGACAGGTCCTTGATCACCTGGTCCAGATCGGCGTCGGGCATGACGATGCCGTGGTTCTTGGCCCCGCCCATCGCCTGGACGCGTTTCCCGTGCTGGGCGCCCGTTTGATAGACGTAATGCGCGATGTCCGACGAGCCGACGAAGCTGACGGCGTGGATGTCAGGGTGGGCCAGGATGGCGTCGACCGCCGTCTTGTCGCCGTGGACGACGTTCAGCACGCCGTTGGGCGCGCCCGCCTCCATCATCAGTTCGCCCAGGCGGACCGGCACGGACGGGTCGCGCTCTGACGGCTTCAGGATGAAGGTGTTGCCGACCGCGATGGCGACGCCGAACATCCACATCGGGATCATGGCCGGGAAGTTGAACGGGGTGATGCCCGCCACCACGCCCAGCGCCTGACGCGAGGAATAGACGTCGATGCCCGGACCCGCGCCCAGAGTGTATTCGCCCTTCAGCGCGTGCGGGATGCCGCAGGCGAACTCGATCACTTCCAGACCGCGCTGGATGTCGCCCTTGGAGTCGGCGATGACCTTGCCGTGCTCGCTGGACAGCATTTCGGCCAGTTCGTTCATGTTCGCCTCGACCAGGCGCTTGAACTCGAACATGACGCGGGCGCGGCGCTGCGGGTTGGTCGAGGACCAGCCTTCGAAGGCGGCCTGCGCCGACCGGACCGCGCGGTCCAGCTCCGACGGCGTCGCCAGCTGGACGCGGGCCTGAACCTCGCCGGTATTGGGGTTGAAGACGTCGCCGAAGCGGCCCGACGCCCCTTCGAAAGCCGCACCGTCGATGAAGTGGCGAATGTCGCGCATTGGCGTCTCTCCCGCTGATTATCGTTCTTCGTGAGCCTGCCCTAGCAGAGCGGCGCAGTCAGGCCCATTGCAATCTTGCAGGTGATGATGTGCATATCTGCATATGTTCGACTGGGATGATCTGAGGGTGTTTCTGGCCGCCGCCCGCGCCGGCTCATTGGCCACGGCAGCGCAGCGGCTGGGCGTGGATGCGGCCACGGTGGGACGGCGCGTCGCGCGGCTGGAGACGGCGCTGAAGTCGACGCTGCTTGTGCGCTCGGCGGCCGGGCTTCAACTGACGGCGACGGGCGCCCAACTGCTGGAGCGAGCGCTGGACGCCGAAAGCGCGATGGAGGCCGCCGGGCGCGTCACCCAGCCCGACCTGATCGCGGGCGCCGTGCGGATCAGCGCCTCGGAGGGCTTTGGCGGCGCGGTGCTGGCCCCCGCCCTGCCCGGCCTGCTGGCGGCGCATCCGGGGCTCAACGTCGAACTGGCGGCTAGCTCCGGCTTCCTGTCGCCCAGCCGCCGCGAGGTGGACATGGCCATCACCCTCAGCCCCGCCGACAGCCCGCGTCTGATCGTCGAGCCGCTGACGACATACCAGCTCGCGCTCTACGCCTCGGCCGAGCATATGCAGCGGCACGGCGTGCCGGAAAGCATCGACGACCTGAACCGCTTCGACATGGTCGGCTATGTCGACGACCTGATCTATGCGCCCGAACTGCGCTATCTCGAGGAGATCCGGCCGAACCTGCGGCCGCGCCTGGCGTCCTCGTCCATCCGCGCCCAGCGGGACATGGTGGCGGCGGGCGGCGGCATCGGCGTGCTGCCCTGCTTCATGGCCGAAGGGCTGACCCGCGTCCTGGCCGATCAGGTGCAGATCGAGCGGCGCTTCTGGCTCAGCACTCACCGCGAGGTTCATGGGTCCGCGCGACTGAAAACCGTCCGGCGCTGGATCAAGGCCCTGTGTCGGGACGAGGCGCCTCGCTTGACGCCTCTGCCAAGCTTATCGGAAGAGGAATTCAACCTTTCCGCGAGGTGACCATATTTTACATTTACCGGCACCCCTAAACTGCCGCTTCCACCGTTATGCTTCACCTATTCCTGGAGCGTGAAGACTTATGAAAATCGCGGTGTTGGATGACGATCCGGTCCAGTTGGAGTTTATCTCCGACGTGGTCGAGGACGCCGGTTATCGCGCCACTCTTTTTTCGCGCGGCCAAGCGTTGATCTCGGCGCTGCGCAAAGACACTTTCGACATGATCATTGTCGACTGGAACCTGCCGGACCGGTCGGGCCTGGAAATCCTGACCTGGGCACGAACCAATCTGAAGCCGGCGCCGCCGATGCTGCTCGTCACCAGCCGCGCCGAGGACGAAGACGTCGTCGCGGGGCTGGACGCCGGAGCGGACGATTATCTGCCTAAACCTCTGTCCAAGCCGGTGCTGGCCGCCCGCATCAACGCCCTGATCCGCCGCGCCTACGCCCAGCCGGTCACCCCGGGCATAGAGACCTACGACGACATCGCCTTCCACGAAGCCGCTGGCAGCGTCGCCCGGAGCGGCGAGACGATCGCCCTGACGGCCAAGGAGTACGCCTTGGCCCTGCTGCTGTTCCGCAATCTGCACCGGGCGTTGTCGCGGACCTACATCCTGGAGACGGTCTGGGGCAACGAGCCCAATCTGAACAGCCGCTCGCTGGACATGCACGTCTCGCGAGTGCGCAACAAGCTGGAACTGCGGCCAGAGCAAGGCTTCCGCCTCACACCCATTTACAGCTACGGTTACCGTCTTGAGCGCGTCGCGGGGGCTGAAGCCGCCGTCGACGCCTGAGGTCCGCGGATGAGGCGAGGCATGAAGTCCAACTGGTCCTGTGTTCTGGCGGCTGCGGTTCTCCTGTCGGCCTCGCCGGCGCTTGGGCAATCGACCGCGCCTTCGCGCCCGACCGAGACTCTCGACTACGTGGTGCGCCGAGGCGACACCCTGTTCGACCTGGCCACCGCCTATATGAACAGGCCGCTGGATTATCGTCGGGTCCAACGCGAGAACCGCGTCGTCAACCCGCGCCGCCTGGCCATCGGCCGCACCCTGGCGCTTCCCGTGGATCTGCTGCGCGCCGATCCAGATCAGGCGCGCATCGCCGGCTTTCGCGGCGCCGTGACCTTGCATCAGGATGGCGTCGCAGCCGCGCCCACAGCCGGTCAGATTGTTCGCGAATCCGCCGTCCTGAGCACTGGCCCCAACGCATTCGTCCGCTTGGCGCTATCGGACGGCAGCCATGTGGTGGTGCCATCCAATAGCCGCGTACGTGTCAGCCGCCTGCGCCGCTACGCCATCAACGGCGCCGTAGACCACGCCCTGACGGTCGAGGCAGGCCGCGCGGAATCGAAGGTCACGCCCCGGACTCGCCCCGGCGGTTTCGCCATTCGTACGCCAGTCTCGGTGTCGGCCGTGCGCGGCACCGACTTCCGCGTCTCGTTCGACGAGGCGAGCGCGCGCTCCGCCACAGAAGTCTTGGAAGGCGCCGTCGTGGTGGCCGCCGGCGAGGCTGGAACCCTCGCTGCAGCCGATCAGGGCGTCAGCGTTGCGGTCGGCGCCGTCCTCCTGCTGCCCCTGCTGCCCGCCCCTGCCCTCGCCCGCCCTGACGCGCCTCAGACGCGGGCCCAGGTCGTGTTTGAGGTCGAGCCCCTGGCTGGCGCTGAGCGCTATCGCGGCCGCGTCGCTCAGGACGCCGGCATGGTCGAATCCTTCGCCGAGGCCGACAGCGCGCCCGGCGGCCCCCTGATGTTCGGAGAGATGGAAGAAGGCGCCTATTTCCTGCGCCTGACCGCCCTGTCGCCCGAAGGGCTGGAGGGGAAGGCCACAACCTATAGCTTCATTCGCGCGCGCAACGGCGTCGGCGGCCTGGCTTCGGCTATGGAACGACGGGAGCGCAGGCGGTTCTATCGCTTCCGTTGGGAGGCCGAGGGCGTAGGCCAGGCCGCCTTCCGCTTTCAGCTGTGGGGCGAAGCTGAAGACGGCGGCGTCGACGGCCCCATGCTGATCGACCAACCCGGCCTGACCGACGAGGCCTTCACGCTGAGCGACCTGCCGCCCGGCGTCTACAACTGGCGGGTGCAGAGCGCGCGCCATCGCTTCGGCCGCCTGCTCGAGGCCTGGTCCGAGCCTCAGCAACTGCGCATCGGGCGCTAGACTTGGCTGCGCCTGCCGCGCCGACTGGCGGTTGGAAAGGCTGGTTCGGCGCCAGGCTCTCAGGCCGTCGCGTTTTGATCGAATGGGCCGTTGTCGCGGCGTCGTCAGCCCTCCTGGTCGCCTGGCTGGCGCTGTCACCTGTGGCCGACGGCGCCGACCATCTGGCTTATGACGCCCTGATGCGGGCCCAGGCCGGACCGGCCGACGACGCCATCGTCATCATCGCCATCGACGACCGCAGCCTGGAAGCTTTGGGCCAGTGGCCCTGGCCGCGCGATCTCCATGCGAGACTGATCGACCGCCTGACCCAGGCCAGCGCCGGGCCGGTGGCCTATGACGTCCTCTTCACCGAACCCTCAGCCCAGGATGACGGCTTGGCTGGCGCCCTGAGCCGTAACGGCAAGGTCAGCCTGCCGGTTGTGGTGGACGCCCCGGGCCTGAACGGCGCCGCCTTTCGCGAAGACGCCCCCGCGCCTGTTCTCGCCGAGGCGGCGGCGGGGACGGGTCACGTCAATCTGACCGTCGATAATGACGGCGCCGTGCGACGCCTGCCGCTCTATCTACAGTCAGGCGATCGGACCTGGCCTCATCTGATCCTGCCTCTCGCCGCAACCCGGCGCGCTGTCCCGGTGCCGCCGGCGCCGCGTACCGATGACACGTTATATGCCGGATCGTCGGAAGCCGTCGTCTACCGTGGCCCGCCCGGAGCTTTCCGCACGCTGTCCTTCATAGACGTGCTGAACGGCGAAACGCCCGCTGGCTTCCTCAAGGACAGGCTGACGCTGGTGGGAGCCACGGCGCCCGGCCTGGGAGACCGATACGCTACGCCTGCCACCCCGCATGGCGAGCTGCGCCCTGGGGTCGAGGTACAGGCCGCCCTGCTGCAGACGCTGCTTGATGGCGGCGGGCCGCGAAGCCTGTCCCCTGGCTGGGTGCTGGCTTTATCGCTGCTGCCGCTCAGCTTGCTGATCGCGGGCTTCCTCGTTCTCCGCCCCGCCGCGAACATGGCCCTGGGCGCGGGCCTGATCGCACTGACCTTGTTCGCCTCGGCGTTCGCCTTCCTTGCGGGCGACCTGTGGTTCCCGCCCTCGGCGGCGGTGGCGGGTCTGGTTCTGGCCTATCCGTTGTGGAGCTGGCGCCGTCTGGCCGCCGCCTCAGCCTATATGCAGAGCGAGGTCGAGGCCTTCGAGCGCGACGGCGTGGGCCTGACCGGCCCGGCCCGAGGGGGCGACGTGGTCGCCCGTCAGGTTGACGCCTTGCGCGCCGCCGTGCGCCAGGTCCGCGACCTGGAGCGCTTCATCTCGGACGCCCTGCGCAGCCTGCCCGACGCCACGGTGGTGGCCGATCCTCACGCCCGCATCATCCTGTCCAATGACCGGGCCGAGGCTCTGTTTGGCGGCCGGTTGCAGACGGACGCCGATCTGCCCCTGTTGTTTCAGTCGCTGGGAGAGCCGGCCTGGCGCCGCTTCCTCGACCCTGACGGCGACCCCGGCGAGATCACGACCCCCGACGGCCGCATCCTGAAGGCGGCCGCTTCGGTTCTGACGGACGCTGAGGGGGAGCCGGTCGGCCACATCGTCCGCTTCGCCGACATGACCCGTTTCCGCGCCGCCGAGCGCCAGCGAACCGAGGCCCTGCAACTGCTCAGTCACGACATGCGTGCGCCTCAGGTGTCGATCCTCACCCTGCTGGACGGCCCCGCGCCGGGTCTAGATCCGGCCACGGAGCGCCGTATTGCAGACTACGCCCGCCAGACCCTGGACCTCGCCGAAGGCTACGTTCAGCTGGCCCGCGCCGAGAGCCAGCCCTATCGCTCAGAGCTCCTGGACCTGGGTCAGGTCGCGATGGACGCCGCCGACATCCTGTGGCCCCAGGCGTCGAAGAAGGGCGTGCGCATCCTGACGCCCGATAGCGAAGACGAATACCTGGTTCAGGGCGATCCCGCCCTGCTGCGCCGCCTGACCACCAATCTGTTGGACAACGCCCTGAAATACGGCCCCAAGGACGGCGCCATTCGGGTCAGCCTGAGCGGCGCTGAAGAAAACGGCCGCCCGGTCTGCGTCCTCAG
The DNA here is from genome assembly GCF_014836405.1 of Brevundimonas guildfordensis. Taxonomy (GTDB): domain Bacteria; phylum Pseudomonadota; class Alphaproteobacteria; order Caulobacterales; family Caulobacteraceae; genus Brevundimonas; species Brevundimonas guildfordensis. The sequence goes on from NZ_JACSQU010000001.1 coordinate 1,045,951, forward strand.
CGTTATCGATCAGGGGCCCGGTCTGTCCGAAGACGCCGCCCGGCGCCTGTTCCAGGCCTTCGGTCACGGCGGCGCCGACCACAGGGGCGCGGGCCTCGGCCTCGCCTTTGTCCGAACGGTCGCCGAACGTCACGGCGGAACCATCCGTCACCAGGCCGGATCGCCGGGCGCGACATTCATCTTGACCTTACCGCGGGTGATGGACGCAGAGGACAGTCCGGTCAGCTAGTCGACAGCGCCCAGTTGGGACACAGCCGCATCCGCCAGCAGGCCCGGCGCTGCATCGGCCTGACCTGGCCCCAAGACCGAAGTCGCCGACACGCGATAGGCCCCAGCCTCATCACCCGGCCCTGTCAGGATCACGCTCAACGTATGGACCTGACGGCGGCGGCTCCAGAAGTGCGGCAGGCGCGGCGCCTCGGTCCATTCGCCGTCTCGCGCATCGACATCGGTGAAGACGCCGGTCTTCTGAGGCCGCACGGCGTAGGCCGTCTCGACCCGCCAAGCGGTCTTCTCATCGACCTCTCGCCATCCTCGCGCGGCCAGCGCCTGTCGCACCGCGTCGGCCGCCGCGCGGTCGGTCCCGGTCGGAGCGTCTCCCTCGAACAGGCGATAGGCCGTCACAGCATCGGGCACGGCGGCCGATAGTCGGGTCTCGATACGAGGCGGCGAGGCGCATCCCGCCAGGACCGCCACACTGATCAAAGGAAGAGCCAGACGTGAGAACATGATCGCGATACCTGCCCCGCCCGGACGCCCAAGTCCACAGCCGACGACGGGCCGAGATGAAAACCCTCTAGACGCCGGACGCGAGCGCCCCGCTGACGCCCAGCGTCCCGTCGGCGTTTTCGACAACGCCCAGTTCTTCGATCCGCGCCCCGCCTGCCTCTAGCGCCGCCAGCCAGCCGAAGGCCTGGGCCGTTGTGACACGCTCCAGTCGGAAGCCGAGCCGCCCGCCCTCCGACATCCCCAGGGTCGGCTGCACGCCCGCCGCCGAGGCCGTCGTTGCAACCAACGCCTGCAGGTCAACCGCCTCGGTCGGTCGCGCTCCGCGCTGCGCCGCCGCCGTCTGAACTTGAAGCAACTGACGCTCGGCCGCGACGCGGGCGCGGACCTGATCCGCCTTCCAGCCGTCCAGCGGCCGCACCACGGCTAACCAGACCACGACGCCCAGCACCAGCGCGCCCATAGCCGCCAGCATTCGCCGCTCGCGCACGGATCTGCCGTCCCACCAGGCGACGCCGGAGTCCCACTGAGCCTTCATCGGACGCCTCCAATCGTAAGAGTGCTGACCATACGACCCGCCTCCTCGGCGGAGGTTTCGTCGACCACGGCCAGACCGGCCTCGGCCAGATCGGCGCGGACCGCGTCAAGGTCGCTGAATCCGGGATGGGCCAGCGTGACCCGCAGTCCTTGTCCGCCCAAGGTCGCATCGTCCAGCTCTGCGCCCGGCACTCGCTCGACCGCGGCGAAGACGGCGGCCAAGGCGCGCGCGGTTCCGCCGGCAGGCGGACCGGCGTCAAGGCGGCTAAGGGCCTCGGACGCCGGATCATCGGCCGTCGCCAGCTCGGGATAGAGCGCCACCGCGCCCACTCTAGCGGCCGCCTCGGCCTGATCGGCCGCCGTCCGGTCGCGCAGACCTTCCGCCGCCAGCAGGATCAGGGGGGACACCAGCAGGGCCGCAGCCAGACCGGCCGCCAGCCGCCACCCCTTGGCGGACTTCACCCGTTCGCGCCGGTCGTGGGCTTGCAGCAGGTCCACCGGCGCCGCCAGCGCACCCATCGCCAGAGCCGCATCCAACGCCTCGCCCTCCAGCCAATCCAGGCTTCGTCCGGCCGCAATCGCCTCTACGAGATCAGGCTGCACCGTCACGCCGAAGGCCGAGCCCCGCAGAGCCACATCCGCCCCCGTCCGCGCGGCGGTCAGGGCATCGGGCGCCAGCGGCGCGGGCAGGCTGAGATTGTCCGGCACGACGGCTTCGGGCCGGATGTCGAAGGTCTCCATCCAGCGCAGCCAGGCCTGCAGAAGCTTGGCCGACACCGCCGCCGTCATGCGCGGGCCGCCGTCGGCAGGCGCCACGCCCAACGCCACGTCCAGCGCCTCGATCTCGCCCGCCGCCTGATCGCGCAGCGCCCAGCGTGCGGCGGCTCTGGCCTGCGCCATATTGCCCGGCGGCAGGTCCAGCCAGCGCGTCATGATGTCGGCGCCGGGCGCCACGGCGATGGTGCGGATTGTCGGCGGCGTATCCGCCTGATGCGGGTCCAGCTCGCCGCGCCCGACGACCCGGCCCTCGCGGTCGACCAGCAGGAAACGCGCGGGCAAGGTCGCGTTGGTCGGGATGAACAGGATGCGGGCGTGGCTCATGTCCTGGGGCTCATTCTTCTGGAGTCCAGCGGCGGATGACAGTGCGCGCCGCGCCATCGGGCGCGACGTGGATCAGGGCGGTGCGGACGGCGCGGGCGTCGCCGTGCTCGATCTCGACCCTCAGGTCGAAATAACGGGTGGCCAGGGTGACCTGACCCTTGACTTCTTCATCGACGACCACGCCCGACAAGGCGGGCTGAGCCCAGAAGGCGTCCGGGCTGCTCCAACCCGTCGCCGGGCGCGCCGCGATGGCCGCCTTGGCCGCGTTCAGCCCCACCACGCCCCGGCTGATGGCGACCAGAAGCACGGCGTCCTGCGGCTCCAGCGTATTGGGGTTCAGCGGCGACAGCCGCGCCTCCGGCAGGGCGCACAGATGGGGCCAGAGGCGGCGATAGAGCGCCTCATCCACCCCGGCCACGGCGCGCAGCTCGCTGACTTCGGCCAGCATGACCCCGCCGGTGCGATAGGGCGTCGGGCGGCTGGCGTAGGTCGAATCCTCTGCCCCCTGCGCCGAGACCTCGGCGTCGCCATCCATCCAGTCGGTCAGGGCCGCCGCGACCGCCGCCATCCGCCCGCGCGGCACGCCCAGCGCGGCTCCCAAGGCGATGAACTGCGCCGCGCCTTCGGGCCGCGCGATCAGGTCCTCGCCCTGGCCCAGAACCAGACTGTTGAGGTTGAAGCAGGACTGGCCGTCGCGGATCACCGCCCGCCCCTCGCCGTCTGCCAGCGGCAGGGTGAAGACGCGACCGTTCCACTGCGGCTGAAGCGGCGTGCGGGCGGGATCGGCGCGAACCAGGTCGGACAGGCGGCGCCGAGCCAATGCCTCCGCCCCCGCCGCAAAGCCTTGCGCCTGCGCCTGGCTCTCGGCGTTGGTCGTGCGGCGCACGGAAAAGCGCACGTCGTCCAGCAGCACCACGCACAGCGCCGCCATCACCGCCACCAGCAAAAGGACGGTCAACAGGGCCATGCCCTGACGGTTGCGCGCGCCCCGCGTCATGCAGCCGCGACCAAAAACAGCTGCTCGACCGCGCCGAAGCCGTCGAGCGTCAACGTCACCCGCACCGCGTCCGGCAGGGGCCGGTCGCTGCTGGCGGAAAAGGCGGGGGCCTCGGACCCGTTCTGAATGAAGGCGACGCGCGCGTCCTTCACCCCGCGATACAGCACCTGCGGCGGCCCGGCTCGCGCCCCGTCCAGGTAGGGCGCGACGCGGCGCTCCAGCCGATCCTCGACCAGCCGGTACTCGACCCGCTGCAAGGAGGCGCGCGGCGCGCCGTCGGGATTGCTCCACCCGCTGCGGGCCAGCACCAGCAGGGGATCGCCCGGCATTTGCGGCCCCATGATCGCCTGCGGCGCCGGACGCCCCGTGGGCCCGCGCACGCGCCGCCCCGTCGCCTGGGCCAGATCGGCGCGGAGCATCGCCCGCGTGCGTTGCAGCGCCGCCGTGCGGTCAGCGTTGGCCTTGACCGCGAACCTCGTCTCGATCGACTGCCCCAGCACCAACGCGCCCGCCCCCGCCAATAGGGCGAAGATCAGCAGGGCGATCATCACTTCGACCAGGGTAAATCCGGCTCTCTTTCTTCCGCTATCGCTCGCCGCGCGGCGGCTCGCTGCTTGAGCGGGTTTGCGCCACGCCTTCATGCGCCCGCCGCCCGGAACAGCACCCGCTCGGCGGCCTGCTCCTCATCGGCGAAGACGCGCACGTCGATGCGGCCGACGCCGGGCATATCCGTCGCGCTGACCACCCGCACCCAGCGCCAGTCGCGGCCGCCCAACGCCGTCTGCCCCGACACCGTGCCGCTCGGTAGGTCGCGCGCGATCATCGCTTCGGCGGCCACATTATCGGCGACGATGCCGCCCAGCGTCCGCGTCTCGACCCGCGCGGCGGAGCGCGTGCTCTCGCCGGACAGGTTCAGCAGCGCCATCGCCGCCAGACCGAACACGGCCAGCGCCACCAGACACTCGATCAGGGTGAAGCCCGTGCGGGGCGAACACTCACTCATGGATCGTCACCTCGCCCGCGCCGTCGATGGCGACGATCACGGCCTGGCCCTCGCGCTCCAGCCGTACGCTGGCGGCGTCGGCGCCGCCGGTCGGGTCGAACACCGCGCGCGCCGGCGCGGCGACGGCGGCGCCTTCCCCCCATGCCGTGGGCGCCAACACGCCGGTCAGCGGAGTCCAGACCGCGCCGTCAAAGGCCTCGAAGCCATAGCCGCCCGTGTCAGCCCGCAACGCGACCGGGCGGTTCGTCATCACCGCCTCTTCGCGCGCCAACGTCAGGCGCGCGGCGAACCGCTCAGCCTCCACCGCCAGCGTCGGGCGCGGGTCCGGCATGGACAGCAGCACCGCCCCCGCGGCCACGCCGATGATGGCGATGACCACCATTAACTCGACAAGGGTGAAGCCCATTCTTGGTGCGCTACCGCGCGCGCCTCGGGCGCGCGCTGCTTGAGCGAGTTGTCGTGGGCTACCGCTCGCCGCGCGGCGGCTCTCTACATGAGCGCATTGTGCGCGCGCCGACCGAGCCCGGTCAGCCCTGCCAGTTGCCGATGTCGGCGTCATTCCCCTCGCCCCCTTCCTGACCGTCGGCGCCGAAGGACCAGATGTCGAACTGGCCGCCGTGCGCGCTGCGGCGGCGGTACTGGTAGGGGTTGCCCCACGGGTCTTCCGGCAGGCGGCGGACATAGCCGCCCTGGCGATAGCGCTCCGGCCGCGCCAGATCAGCGGGCGGCGCTGTCAGGGCCTTCAAGCCCTGCTGGTCCGTCGGGAAGGTCAGGTTGTCGAGGCGATAGGTCTCCACCGCCTGCTCCAGCACCGAGATGTCGGCCCGCGCCTTGCCGACCATCGCCTTGTCCTGACTAGGCAGGACGTTGATCGCCACCACCGTCGCCAACAGGCCGATAATGACGATGACGACCATCAGCTCGACCAGGGTGAAACCCTGACGTTTCCGACGCTTGTCCTGAGTTTCTTCGCTGCGCATGGAAGGTCTCCTCACCCCAAGGCCAGGGTGTTGATCTGAAGGATGGGGAGCAGGATCGACAGCACGATCACGGCGACGATCCCGCCCATGACCACGATGATCGCCGGCTCCAGCAGGCTGAGCATCACGGCGGTGAAGTTGGAGAACTCGCGCTCGAGATAGTCGGCGGCGCGCTCCAGCATGGGCTCCAGCCGACCGCTGCTTTCGCCGGATGCGGTCATGTAGACCAGGATGGGCGGGAAGACCTCGGCGCGGCGCATGGCGGCCGACAGGCCCCCGCCCTCGCGCACGGCCTCGGCCATCTGTTCGGTGGCGCGGCGCAGGGCGCGGTTGGATACGGTGCGGGCGGTGATCGTCAGCCCCTCCAGGACCGGCAGGCCCGCCGCGATCATGGTCGACAGGGTGCGGGCCATGCGCGCCCCGTGCAGGTCGCGCGTCAGCCGCCCCACCAGCGGCAGCCTGAGCACCCAGGCGTCCAGCCTCAGCCGCACCGCCTCGCGCCGCCGCGCGATCAGCCCGGCGGCGGCGACGGCCGACAGCGTCAACAGGATCAGCCAGCCCCAGTCGCGCATCAGATCCGACAGGCCGATGACCAGCCGCGTCAGCAGCGGCAGGGTCTGGCCCATGCTATCGAACTGATCGACCACCTTGGGCACGATGTAGGTCATCATGGCGACGATGACGCCCAGCGCCACCACCGCCAGCACGCACGGATAGACCAGCGCCGTCAGCACCTTGCCGCGCACCTGCTCGTCGCGCTCCAGCCCATCGGCCAGCCGTTCGAGGATGGGTTGCAGCGCGCCGGACTGCTCGCCCGCCGCCGTCATCGCGCGATACAGCGGCGGAAAGGCCGCGCCCTGCTGGCCCATGGCGTCGGACAGGCGCCGCCCCTCGATCACCCCGGCATGGACGCCTTCCAGCACCCGGCGGACGTTCGGCCGGTCAGCCTGAAGCATCAGGTTGCGCAACGCCTCTTCCAGCGGAGAGACGGAAATCAGCGTCGCCAGCTGCCGCGTGGTCAGCGCCAGCGTCTTGGGCGACAGCCGCCCGACTTTGCCGACCTTCGACGGAGCGGCGACCGCGCCCGAACGACCGGGCGAAAGTTGCAACGGGGCCAACTGACGCTTCGCCAGCGCCTTGCGCGCGGCGGCTTCGTCGGTGGCGGTCAGGGAGCCGCTGACCGTGCGCCCCATGGCGTCGGCGGCGATGTAGTCGAAGGCCGCCATCAGGCCGCGACCTCTTCGGCGGCCGTCTCCTGACGCGCCACGCGCAGGGCCTCCTCGACCGAGGTGACGCCGTCCAGCACCAGCGCCCGCGCCCGATCGGCCAGCGTCCCGCCGCGCGCAAAGGCGGCGTCGAACACGGCGTCTTCGTCGGCGCCCGAGGCGATCAGGCGGCGCACCTTCTCGTCCACCGTCAGCGTCTCATAAAGGCCGATGCGCCCGACATAGCCGGTCGAGCCGCAGTCGGCGCAGCCGTGCGGCCGCCAAACGCGCACGCCTTCCTCGGCGCCGATCAACCGCGCTGTGGCCTTGTCCGCCGTCTCCTCGATCCGGCAGTGCGGGCACAGGCGCCGCACCAGCCGCTGCGCCACCACCAGCCGCAGGGTCGAGGCCAGCAGGAAGGGCTCGACCCCCATGTCGCGCAGGCGCGTCACCGCCCCGGCCGCGTCGTTGGTGTGAACCGTCGACAGCACCAGGTGACCGGTCAGGGAGGCCTGAACGGCGATGGACGCCGTCTCCGTGTCGCGGATTTCGCCGACCATCACCACGTCCGGATCCTGGCGCAGGATGGCGCGCAGACCGGCGGCGAAGGTCATGCCGACCTTGGGGTTCACCTGGGTCTGGCCCACGCCCTCCATGGCGTATTCGACCGGATCCTCGACCGTCAGGATGTTGCGCGAGCCGTCGTTCAGCAGCGACAGCCCGGCATAGAGGCTGGTGGTCTTGCCCGAGCCGGTCGGCCCGGTGACGAGGATGATGCCGTTCGGCTCGGCCAGCGCATGGCGGAAGGCCTCCAGCGCCGCCGGGTCCATGCCCAGCCGGTCCAGCGTCAGCCCGGCCTGATCCTTGTCCAGAATCCGCAGCACCACCCGCTCGCCCGCCCGCGACGGCAGGGTCGAGACGCGCACGTCCAGCGACTTGCCGCCCAGCGTCAGGGGGATGCGACCGTCCTGCGGCTTGCGCTTCTCGGCGATGTCGAGCCGCGCCATGACCTTGATGCGCGACACCAGCAGCGGCGCCACGCGCGGGTTCAGGCTCAGCGCCTCGCGCAGCACCCCGTCCACCCGCATCCGCACCAGCAGCCGCGTCTCATAGCTTTCCAGATGCACGTCCGAGGCGCCGATGCGGGCCGCCTCGGCGATGACGCCGTTGATCAGGCGGATGACCGGCGCGTCGTCTGTGGCGTCCAGCAGGTCCGCCGCCGCCGGAATGTCGTCCACCAGACTGTCGAGGCCCACCGGCAAGGACAGGTCGTCGCCGTCGGCGGCCGTGAGCTGCTCCCCGGCGTAGACTTCCGACAGCTTGCGGTCGTAGGCGGCGGCGCTGAACGGCGTCGCCTCCAGCGGGCGACCCAGCGCGCGGCGCGCCTCGACCAGAGCCAGAGGGTCGGCGCCCTCGCGCACCCCGACCGCCATCACCTCGCCCGCCGCCAGCAGCAGGACGCCGTGGGTTTTGGCGAAACCGTAAGGCAGGCGCGGATCGACGACGGTGATCACCGGGCAGCCCCCGTCACGGGCGGCAGCGGCTGGGCCGCGACCGGCGCTGCGGGAGCGATGACCAAAGGCTCGCCTGCGGCAGGCGCGGCGGGCGGTTGGGCCTGCATATAGTCGCGCAGCAGGGCGTCGAGGCTGGGCTCGCGATCGGGGTGAACCCGCTGCTGCTCGCCGCGCATATAGCCCCAGCGGTCCGCCGCCAGCCCCTGTGCGTCAGCAGACGTGCGCAGGATGGTCGGGCGCAGGAAGACCATCAGATTGGTCCGCCCCCGCTCGCGGCTGGTCGAGCGGAACAGGGCGCCGACGCCCGGAAGATCGCCCAGACCGGGCACTTTGCTGATCTCCAGGCGGTCGTTCTGGTCCAGCAGGCCGCCCGCCACGGCGATGTCGCCGTCATCGACGACCAGCGTCGTCTCCAACTCGCGCTTGTCGAGGATCAGGTCGTTAGCGCCGCTGGTCAGCAGGCCGTTGATGCTCGACACCTCCTGCCGCAGCGTCAGGGTGATGGAGCCGCCGGCGTTGATCTGGGGCCGCACCGTCAGGCGCACCCCGATGTCCTTGCGCTCGGTCGTGGTGAAGGGGTTGGAGTTGCCGTCCAGAATGGTCTGGCCGGTGGTGATCGGCACCTCCTGCCCGACCAGGAAGGTCGCCTCTTCGTTGTCCAGCGTCATGATCGACGGGGTCTGCAGCAGGTTGGAGCCCGCGTCGGTCTTGGCCGCATTGATGATGAAGCCGAACAGGCCGTCGCCCCACTTGCCGCCCGCACCGCCGACGAAGCCGTTGGCGCCCAGCAGGCTGTTCAGGGCCAGGTTCTGCAGCCGCTCGCGCAGAGGATCGTCCTTGTCGAGCTGACCGGCCGCCGCCCCGCCCGCGATGGGGACCAATGGCGCGGCGCGGTCGGAATAGTTGGTCAGGCCGACGCCCTGTTCCCCGGCCATCAGCCATTGCACGCCCAGGTCGCGCACGGCCTTGTCGCTCAGTTCGACGACGATGGCCTCGATCAGCACCTGCTGGCGGCGCACGTCCAGCTGGCGGATCACCTCGGTCAAAGTGCGTTGCAGGTCCGCCGGGCCGGAGATGACCAAGGCGTTCGCGCCGGGGAAGCGGGCGATGGTGGCGCGCTGGCCGGTGGCGGTCACGGAGGTCGAGCCGATCGGCCCGCTGTCGCCCTCGCCGGTCGTGGTCAGGCCGCCCTGCCCCATGCCGCTGGTCGTATTGGTCGCCCCGGCGCGGGCGGTGCGGAGACGCGGAGACGACGGCGTGGCCGCATCGGCAGGCTGGCCCACGATCTGCTGCAGGACCGGCAGCAACTGCTCGGCGTCGGCGTGCTCCAGGAACACGACGTTGACGTCCTGGCTGGCCCGCGCCCGGCCGTCCAGATCGGCGATCAGGCCGCGCACCCGCGCCAGCGCCTGGCCGTCGCCGCGCAGCACCAAGGCGTTGGAGCTTTCGACCGGCGTGATCGTCACCAGACCCGGACCGCCGGGGCCGCCCGTCACCTGTTGCAGCACGCCCGCGATCTCGCGCGCCGAGGCGTTCTCCAGCGCCACCACCTCATAGGCGGAACGGTCCACGTCGATGCGCCCCACCAGCGCCCGGATGCGCGCCAGGTTGTCGGCGAAGTCGGCCACCACCACGCTGTTGGCGCCGGGATTGGCCAGCACCTGCCCCTGCGCCCCGACCAGCGGCCGGATCGTCTCGGCGGCCGAGGCGGCGTCGATGTGGCGAAGGGTGAAGACCTCGGTCGAGAAGCGCTCGGCGCCGACGGTTGCCGGACCCTGCGCCGCGCCCTGGGCCGGACTGATGCGATAGGCGCCCGACGACGTCGGCGTCACCACCAGGCCGTTGGCTCGCAGGGTCGACAGGAAGACCTCGAACAGCTGGGTGCGGGTCAGGGGCCTCGGGCTGGACACCGTCACCGTGCCGGTCACCGCTGGATCGACGATGAAGGTGCGGCCTGTCGTGCGCGCCACATCCTGCACGAAGGCGCGGATGTCGGCGTTCTGGACGTTCAGCGTCTGACGCGCCTCCTGTGCTCCGACTTGGGCCATCACAGGTGCGGCGGCCAGCGGCTGAACCGCCAGGACGGCGGCCAGAACGCCGGTGAGCAGAGAGCGGCTGCGAGCCTTCATGGACGCGTCCTTACGGTGGTGGAGCGGACTTGGCCGTCGCGCTCGAACTGGATCTGGGCCGAGGGAGCGTCGGCGAGCTGGCCGCGCAGGGCGGCGAGCGCCTGCGGGCTGTTCAGGGCCGTGCCGTTGACCGACAGGATGACATCGCCCGAGCGCAGGCCGGCGTTGCGAAGCTCGCCCCCGTCGCCCGAGGCGGAGACGGTCAGGCCGTTGATCCCCAGCCCCTGGATGCGCGGCCGCAGCCCCGCCTGAGCGATCAGGCGCTGAGGATCGACCACCGCCCCCTCGGCCGAGGTCGGTTCGGACGCCGCGGCTGCCGGTTGTACGGTTGTCGAAGGCGCTGCTGGCGCAACGCCGGACGCCATGTCGGGAAAATCGAGTCGGAACGGCGCGCCGCCGCGCGACAGCATGACGTGATCAGCGGCGACCGAGGTCAGCTTAAGCCCCGGCTCCAGTTCCTCGCCTGCGCCGACCGAAACCTGGCGGCCGTCCGCCAGGCCGATGATGGCCGAGCCGCCGCCCGCACCGTCCGCGCGCACCCCGAACAGGGTCAGGCCGCCGCCATCCGACGGCGCCGCCTCGGCCCCGCCGCCGCCGTTGCGGAAGAAGGCGTCGAAGCGCGACAGCACGCCCAGGTCGATGTCCGGCAGGGGCCGCGCCTGCGGCGCTTCCGGGGTCGGCGCCGCAAACAGCCAGATCACCCGCCCGCCCTGCACCAGAAGCACAAGGATCAGCGCCGCCTCGACCGCGCGCCGCAGCGGCGGACGGCGAAGGGGCAGGCCGCCCTTGCCCAACGAAACGGCGCTCAATTTGCGAAGGCCAGCGAGCAAGGAAGACATCCCCCACGGCCTCTCGCGGCCGCCATGCCTCCCTAGGCGGATGCTCCGTACCCGGCCCGCTCCGAACCATGACAGCGCCGAGAATTTGTCACGACATATGAAGCGGGTTCGGATGAAATGACGCGTAATCGTCACCCACCGCTCTCGTCAGAGGAGGCAATGAAAAAAGCCGGGAGACCGCTGAGGACCTCCCGGCTTGATTGTCCGGCGTTGCCGCCGCTTAGAAGCGGGCGGTCAGGCTGACCGAGGCGCTCTGGCCCAGGTCGTACTGGTTGATGCGGATCCGGTTGCCCTTCTCCTGATACTCCTCGAAGTCCGTCCCGAGCAGGTTGCGCAGCTCCAGGGCGAAGCCCAGGTCGCGGCCCTTCACGGTGAAGTCCTTGCGATAGACGAAGTCGAGGAAGGCCCCCGGCTCCTGCAGGTAATCCGGCTCGCGCGCCGTGCCGACGCCTGCGCCGCGTGCGGTGATCCGCTCCGAGACGTAGTTCAGGATGAAGGTCGCCTGCGAGCGGGCCGTGTCGTCTTCCCAGCCCAGTTGCAGATTGGCGACGTGTTCCGACTGGCCTTGCAGACGGCTGCCGTCCTGAATAAAGAAGGCCGCCTGTTCGGGACGTCCGCCGCCGCCCAGGGTGATGACGGTGTCGCCCTCGCCCACCGAGACGTCAGAGTCTGACCAGGTGTAGTTGGCCTGCACCAGCCAGCGCTTGTTGGAGATGAAGGACGGCTGGTCGGCGAACTCGAAGTATTTCTTCACCTCGACCTCGACGCCCATGACCGTCGCTTCCGGCGCGTTCAGGAAGGTCTGCTGCCGCTGGTTGCCGACGTCGACGATCACCGCCTCGACCGGCTTGTCCAGCTTCTTGTAGAAGACGCCCGCCGTCACGAACTGCTGGCGGCCGAAATACCATTCCCAGCGCGCGTCCAGGTTCAGGATTTCGGTGTCGGTCAGATACGGGTTGCCGATGAAGACGCGGTCGCTTTCCGGGTCCGTATAGGCCTGGGGCGCCAGCTCGCGGAACTGCGGACGGCCGATGGTCTTCGACGCGCCGAAGCGCAGCTGCTGGTCTTCGGTGAAGTTCCACGTCGCCGTGAACGACGGCAGCCAGTACTGCTCCTCGATCTCCGTCGCGTCATAGGACGTCGTGCCGCCGAACAGGTCGCGCGGGGTCACGCTCTGCTGGCCGTCCTCGAAGCGGACGCCGAAGGTGGTGCGCACGGTCGGCACGAACTCGGCGTCGACCATGGCGTAAACCGCGTTGACCTTCATGTCGGCGTCGTAGGCGTTGGCGCCGTTCGAGCCGGCGATCTCACGCAGCTGCAGGGTCCACGGATTGATGTTGAAGTCCGAGAACAGATAGTCGATCCGCGAGTGCCGCTGGCTGTCGGTCAGGCCGTTGACGGCCTCGAACTGCAGGTCGTGACGCTCGGCCGAGCGGGTGTTGTCCAGGGTCGAGGCGCCGACGCTGATGGTCGCCTCGCGGCCCGCCGCCATCGGCAGCTTGTAGGCCAGGTCCACGCCGCCGGACCAGACTTCGTCGTCCAGTTCACTGAACGAGATCTGATTGCCCTGGACGTTGTGGATGAAGCGGTCCTGAGCGTCCACGCCGTACTGGAAGCGCGATTCATAAGGGGCGTCGCGCGACGTCGTGGCGTAGGCCGCACGCCAGTCCAGCTTCCACTCGCCGTCGGCGCCGAAGTAGTGCTCGCCGGCCAACTGGCTGGTGAACAGCTGGCGCACGAACCACTCGGTGTAATCGTTGCGGATCACGCTGCCGCCGGCGTCAAAGTCCGGCCCGGCCGAGGTGCGCGCGCGCTTGGTCGTGGTGCGAACGTAGAGGTTGGTCCACTTCACCTCATGATCGTCGGTCGTCAGCGACAGACCGCCCAGGAAGTTCAGGCGCACGTCGTTCTGGTTCGACTCGACGTCGAAGGTCGACACCGGCACCAGGTCGTCGCCCTGGAACTGGCCCTCTTCCTGGATCGCCTGACGGGTGCGCCAGGAGTTGTCGTAGCCGGCGACGGCGATGACGCCCAGGTCGCCGATCTCGGTCGGCGTACGGAAGCCGCCCGCCAGTTCCAGGCTTCCGTCGACCGGCGTCTGCTGGCGCTGCATCAGGCGCAGCGGCGCATTGACCAGCGAACGGCCCATGGCCTGCACTTCAGAGGCCGAGAAGTTGGCCAGGTTGATCTGCTTGCCGAGGCGGAAGGCCTGGGCGATCTGGCCCGGAACCTTGCGCGTCTCGTCGTCGAAGCCGGTCCAGTCGGTGTCCGAGCCGTAGTAGACCAGATTGTCGCGCGCGGTGGTCTCGGTGTTGCCGCCGACGCCGACCTTGAAGGTCAGGAAGGGATCGGCCGGGGCGTCTACGGTGCGCAGGTCGATGACCCCGCCGCCGAACTCGCCGGGATAGTTGGGGGAATAGGACTTCTGAACCGTCACGCCCGCCAGGATGCTGGAGGGGAACAGGTCCAGCGGCACCACGCGCTGCAGGGGCTCGGGGCTGGGCAACGGCGAGCCGTTCAGCAGGGCCGAGGAATAGCGCTCGCCGAGGCCGCGCACATAGACGAAGCGGCCATCGACGATCGACAGGCCGGTCACGCGGGTCAGGGCGGCCGCGGCGGTGGAATCGCCGGTGCGTTGCAGGTCCTCGGAGGTCAGGAAAGCAGCCACTTCGGCGCTCTGGCGATTCTCCTGCGGGATGTTGCGGCCCAGAACGACGATGTCGCCCAGCTGGGTGGCCGGGGTTTGCGACACCTGATCCGGGCTCTCCGGATCGGCGGGCAGTTCAGTGCTCAACGCCACGGCGGCGGCGGGGGCGGCCGTCTGTGCGACAGCCTGGGCGAGCGCGAGGCTGGGCGCGCCGAATGCGGCGACGAGGGCGCTGCTGGCCAGCAGCACCCCGTTACGGGTCAGGGTCTTGTTCTTCATGTTCGGCTGCCTTGCGAAGGTCGAGAGAGGCTGGACGCTCAATGGGTCGGCGGCGGCCCTTTCGGACCGCCGCCTCGCCAGAGGGTTCATCAGCACTTCAGGTTGGCCGTCAGGCCGCAGGTCCAGCCCTGCCACCAGGTGTCCGAAGCGTTCTTCACGGCGCCGATGTAGTCGGTGTCGGTGAAGGCGGCGTGGACGCTCGAGGCCTTGACCGGGGTCACGGCGGTCTCGTTGGCGCCGTTGATGAAGGTCAGGGTCTGGTTGGTGATGGTGACGCCCGAGGTCGGGGCGGCCAGGGTCGAGGTCCCCTTGACCGTGTTGTTCGAACCGGCCGTGAAGATCGGCTCCGAACGAGCGGCGCCGCTGGCGCGGTAGGAGATGCCGCAGGACATGAAGACCGAGTTGAACACCGGGTTCACGCTGGCGGTGTCGGCGTCGGCGATGTCCAGGCACCCGGACAGCGAGCCGGACACGCTGGTGAAGACCGAGTTGACCACGGTCGCCTTCGTGCCCGTGTCGAAGTGGGCGACAGTGTGGGCGTCGGTCGGCGAATTGCGGCCCACCAGCGTCCAGTTGGCGATCTTCGGCTGCGAGTTGTAGCGCTGGGCCAGCGGCGTCGAGGCCGGAGCGGCCGAAAACTCGAAGCCCGCCGAGCGGCTGGTCGCGTTCGGGGCGCGCTGGGTCACGATGCCGAACTGGGCGCCGCCGCGCCAGCCGGTGTCGGTGTCGAAGGCGTCGTCGTCAGCGCCGTTGATGACGATGTGCTTCAGGTTGACGTTGCCGCCGAAGATTTCGATGCCGTCGTCCGACGAATTGAAGGACTGGACGTATTCGATGGTGGTGCCGGCGCCGACGCCCGCCAAGGTGAGGGCCTGCAGCTCGTTGCCCGTCGAGATTTCAAAGCCCGAGTAGCGGATCTGGACGTAACGCAGACGGCCCGAGTTGTCGTTGGCGTTGCCGCCGCCGTAGAAGGCGTTGGTGCCTTCGACCTGGCCGGTGCAGGTGACCGGGGCGGTCAGCTGGCAGTTGGCTTGCGGCGCGCGGCCGGCGATGACGATGCCGCCCCACTGGCCGTGCGAGTTCTCGTTGGTCGTGCCTTCGACGTTCTGGCGGCTGGTGAAGATGATCGGCTGGGCGGCCGTGCCCTCGGCGTAGATCTGCGAGCCGCGGTTGACCAGCAGATAGTCGCCGCCGCCCGAGGCGAAGATGGTCACGCCCGGCTCGACCGTCAGAATGCCTTGCGTGCCGGAGTTGGCCGAGGCGTCGACGCCCCCGTCCGTGCCCACCGCCGTGCGGCCCGAGATCGAATAGATGGTGCCGGCGCGCAGCGGCACCGTCAGCGAGCCGTTGATCTGCTGCGGCAGCTGGCAGTTGCGCAGGGTGTTGTTGGCGATGGTGCCGACGTTAGCGAAGCCGGTCGGGCAATCCGCCGCCGCCTGGCCCGTACCCGGCGTGCCCGGACCGCCGGGGTTGCCGCCGCCGCCATTGCCGAAATCGCCTTCGCCCGGCGAGGCCACCTCGGCGGAGCCGCCGCAGGCCGCCAAGGCCAGGGTGCTGGCCGCCACCACGAGCAGGGTCTTGAAGCTGCTGTTCATCATCGTTCCACCGGTTGGGTCAAATAGCTGCGGCGGGAGACGGTCTTTGCCGACGGATGACGTCGACGCCCCTCCTGCCCGGCGGCGAGGGATAGCGAAAAGCGGGGCAGAAGCTTGCGCAAGGCGGTGACGGATCAGCCTCGGTTTCGTGCCGTTTCAGCGCAGAAATCGTGACGAGAATTCCGCCTTCGGATCAGAAATTCGGGCCGCAGGTCCGACAGAGCCGCCACGGACCCTTGTAATGGCCGCCTATCCACAGCAAACCCCCTGCCATTACGCACTCCCAGATAGGATCCACGATGGGCGGCCCCGACGCGCAACCGCGCTCCAACGCAGACTCAGGCGGCCAGAGCCTCGCGCGAAACCTCAGTTGGCCGCATCTGTTGGCCATGGGCGTGGGCGCGATCGTCGGCACAGGCATCCTGACGCTGATCGGCATTGGTGCGGACAAGGCGGGCCCCGCCGTCCTGCTGTCGTTCCTGATCGCCGGCTTCGTCTGCGCCTGCGCCGCCATGTGCTACGCCGAAATGGCCAGCACGGTGACGGCTTCGGGCAGCGCCTATACCTACTCCCGCGTCGTACTGGGCCAGGCCGCCGGATGGATCATCGGCTGGAGCCTGATCCTGGAATACAGCCTGGTGGTCAGCGCCGTAGCTGTCAGCTGGGCTGGCTACGCCGCGCCCCTGTTGCGCGACTGGCTGGGCCTGCCGATGGCCCTGATGCAAGGACCGCATGCTGGCGGGATCGCCAACATTCCCGCGTTGTTCATCATTGTGGCGGTGGGGGCCCTGCTCCTGACGGGCGCCAAGAAGAGCGCCACGCTGAACCTGCTGCTGGTGGCGGTGAAGCTGTCGGCGCTGGCCTTGTTCGTCTGGGCCGCCCTGCCCCATTTCAACGCCGCCAACCTGGAGCCCTTCAGCCCGTACGGCTTCGCTCGCCAAATGGGACCGGATGGCGTCGAGCGCGGCGTCATGGCGGCGGCGGCCATCATCTTCTCGGCCTTCTACGGCTTCGACGCCATCGCCACGGCGGCCGAGGAGACGCGCAATCCCAAGCGCGACCTGGCCATCGGCATCGTCGGCTCCATGCTGGCCTGTGCGGCGATCTACACCATCATCGCCACCGTAGCCCTGGGCGCGACGCCCTTCACCCGCTTCGCCAACAGCCCCGAGCCGCTGGCCCTGATCCTGCGCGAAATCAACCAGCCCGGCGCGGCTCACTTCCTGGCGGTTACGGCGGTGCTGACGCTGCCGACGGTGATCCTGGCCTTCTTCTACGGCCAAAGCCGCATCTTCTTCGTCATGGCGCGCGACGGACTGCTGCCGCGTGGTCTGGCTCGCGTGTCCAAGGGCGGCGCCCCGGTCCGGATCACCGTCTTCACCGCCTGCGTGGTCGGGACGATCGCCTTGTTCTTCCCATTGGAAGAGATCGTGGCCCTGGCCAACGCCGGCACCCTGGTGGCGTTCAGCGCCGTGGCCCTGTGCATGCTGATCCTGCGGCGCCGCTCGCCGGACATGCCGCGCGGCTTCCGCACGCCCCTGGGCTGGATCGTCGGCCCGATCGCCATCGCAGGTTGCCTGTATCTGTTGGCCAGCCTGCCGCAGAGTACGCAGATCTGGTTCGTGATCTGGAACGTGGTCGGCCTGGGCGTCTACTTCGTTTACGGGCGCAAGCGGGCAGCGAAAGCGGCCCAGGGCGACGTCACGGAAAGCTGAACCGACGGCTTTCGCCGAACAAAAAGGCCGCCCGAGCGAATCGGGCGGCCTTTTCATTTGCATCTGTGCGGAGGCTTAGTCGTCAGCCCCCGTCACGGCCGGTCCGTAGAACAGAGCGTTGAACAGCAGGCGCGAGGAAGCCCGCGCCTGAGCCCGGTTCACCACGTCGGGCCCCAGAACGATCACCCGGCCCTCGCCGTGCTCCAGATCCAGCACCGCATCGGCGCCCGACAGTCTGTCCGCCCCGATCGCCCAGCCGCTGGAAACCTCGACCTTCTGCGGATAGCGCACCATCGACGCCCCCTCGCCCGCATGACGGAAGCCCGCATTACGGTTGAAGAAGACGTTCATCCGCGACGGTGCCCCGAAGGTCAGCGGACGGCTGGTATCGACCTCGGTTTGCATCACCGCGCCCGGAATGAAGAAATCCGTCGAGGCCAGAGGCTTGCCGTCCGTTCCCGTCAGCACGTCCTGCACCGGCGCGCCCATGGCGGCGGCCAGTCGGTGGGCCGAGCCGATGGTCACCACGCTGCCGCCCGCCCGCGCAAAGGCGTCGATCTGTGGCACCGTCTTCTCGGCGGTGATGTGGCCCAGCCAGCCGCGGTATTCAGCGGGAATGCTCTCGGGCGCCGGCTGCTCACGCTGCGCCGAGGCGGCCAGGTCGGCCGGGATCATGTCCGAGGCGAAGACCAGAACGTCGAAATCCTTGTTCAGGTCGCCGGCGTCGAGGCGCTGGGGATAGATGACCTCGAACGGATATTCGAACTGCTCCAGCATCCACTGGGTCCAGCCCGAGGCCATCGAGCCCCCGTAGCGGTCGACCAGCCCGACACGCACCGGCTTCAGGGCGACGCGGTCACCGCCTGGGGCCCGGGCCACGGCGTGAGCGTTCAGGCCCAGGTCGCGCACGGCCGCCTCGACGATCGGGCGGGCCTTGTCGTCGGCCGGGATCCACAGGGCGCCGGGCGGCAGGGTCGTGCGGCCCGCGCGGGTTTCGCCTTCCTGCCAATAGACGGGCACGCCCGCCGCCAGCAGGCGGTTGGTCAGGATGTAGCCGTTGATCGGCGCGTGATCGATCAGCCAGCCCGCGCGGCCCGTCCCCTCGATGCGGCCCGGCGGCGGGGCCATGACGTCGGCGACGCGCTCGGTCGGCGCCTCGAAGCCGTCCAGGATGCGGTCGAACTGAACGCCCATCTGCATCGCCAGGGTGTAGCCGGTCGCGTCATAAGGCAGTTTGGGCGGGCCGCCCGGATACTGCAGGTCGTGCGGGTGGTCCTGCGGCTCGAACATGTCCAGCACATGCGGGCGATAGGCCTGGGCGGTCTTCACCACATACGAGCCCGCCGGATAGGTCTTAGCCCCGATGGTGAAGGCGCGCGTCGCCCGCTCCACGTCCACGCCGGTCTTGATCAGGCTGTTCAGGAAGGCGACGGCGGTGGGCAGGTCGGCCTGGTCCGCCGGGATGACATAGGCGCGCGGATCGCGCCGGGCCGGATCGCGCAGGACGCTGTCATACAGGCCGGGATCGACTCGGCGAGCGTTGTCGCCCGCCGCCGCGTTCAGGGCGTCGATCGCCGAGGGCGTGACCCGCCAGGTGTCGGCATTGCCCTTATCGATGGCGTTCTGGCCCATGCGCCAGATGTTGAACAGCACCCGGTCCTTGTTGCGCGAGGCGTAGTTCAGCACCGCGCGGTTGATCGACTGCGAGTAATCAATCGACTGGGCGAAATGCCAGGTTTGCGGCGCCACCGGCATGGGCAGGTCGTTGCGCGGCAGCTGGTTGTCCGGGATCAGGCTGATCTGGCTGGGCGTCGGATGGCCGGTGATCTCGGTCAGCAGGCCGACGGCGTTGTGGAAGTAGGTGACGGAGCGCTCCATCCCGTTGTTCCACGTCGAATAGCTAGCCCCGCTGCGCATGGTAGAGCCGGGCTTGCCCTCTTCAATCAGGCGGCTGTGCATGGCGGCCCCGACCTCAGAAAGGGTGCTCATGACCAGGGGGTCATAGTTGTAGTTGAAGGGGTCGCGGAACGGCGGCATGAAGACCACAGTCCCCGCCGGCGCCGTCTGGTGGTGATTATAGATGATCTGCGGGAACCACTCGCGGAAGAACTGCCGGTTGACGTTGGTCGTCTCCGCCATCGCCGACAGGTAGTAGTCGCGGTTGTTATCGTGCCCGACGTACTTCTGATACAGCCGAGGAATAGAGGCGTATTCGCGCTTCAGCGGGTCCTCGTTGCGCATATACCAGGTCGAGACCAGTTCCCATCCGTCCGGGTTCAGCGGGGCGAACAGGATGACCACGTCGTCCAGGATCCGCCTTGCCTCGGCGTCCTCGGCCGTCAGCCATTCATAGAGGGCGGCGATCAGGGCCTGGGGCGGCACGGTTTCGGTGGAGTGCAGGCCGCCGTCGATCCAGACCACGGCCTTGCCCTCGGCAGCCAGGGCGCGGGCCTCGTCCTCGCTGACGCCCTCGGCCTTGGCCAGGCGCCGCGCGATCTCCTGGTAGCGGTCAATGTTCGCCAGGTTCTGCGGCGAGGAAACGACCGAGAGATATTGCGTCCGCCCTTCGGAGGACTTGCCGATCTCCAGCAGCTTCATCCGGTCCGACTGGCCGGCCAGGGTGTGCAGATAGCGCTCGAACTGGGTGTAGGTGATCAGATGATAGTCCGCCCCCACCTCATGGCCGAAAGCCTCCAGCGGGGTGGTCAGCCCGCGCACGGGCGCTGCCTGGGCGACTATCGCCGCCGGGGCCGAACCGGCCTCCAGCGCCAGGGCGCTGACGGAAGACAGAGCCAGAATGGCCAGGCTGGCCGCAAGCACGGCGGGCGGACGGGTCATGGAATCTCCTGATGCGTTCACTCTCAGCCTTCTGCGAGGCTTGGCGGCAGCTTGGCGTTTTCGCGTCAGGGACGCAATTTGCCCGCCGACCTAAAATGCCCCGCGTTGCAGTTACCCACAGTCCGGCCCGAGATCGCGCCCTGCCCAGCGCCAGAAAACAAAAAGGGCGACCGGATCGCTCCGGCCGCCCTTTCGGCATTCCAGCGATGAAGCCTGAAATCAGGCTTCGTCGTCGCCCTCGATGGCGAAGACCGGACCAGAGTCCATGCCCTTGGCCTCGACGTCGCGATCCACGAACTCGATGACGGCCATCGCGGCGTTGTCGCCGTGACGGAAGCCCGCCTTCATGATGCGGATGTAGCCGCCGTTACGCTCGGCGTAACGAGGAGCCAGGGTCTCGAACAGCTTGCCGACTTGCGGCACGTCGCGAACGGCGCTGATGGCCTGACGACGAGCGTGCAGGTCGCCCTTCTTGGCCAGGGTGACCAGCTTCTCGACGAAGGGACGCAGTTCCTTCGCCTTGGGCAGAGTCGTCGTGATCTGCTCGTGCTTGATCAGCGAGGCGGCCATGTTGGCGAACATGGCCTGGCGGTGGCTGGCCGTACGGCCGAGCTTGCGATAGGCGGCGCCGTGGCGCATCGGGGTCTCTCCTACTCGACCCTGGTTTCTCGTCCCTACTTTGCGGACGAGACCTGGGGCCTCTCATTCTAACCGCCCCAACCGATCCACGCGGGACCTGGGCGGAGGGGTTAATGATCAGATCTGGTCGTCGAACTTCTTGGCCAGATCTTCGATGTTTTCCGGCGGCCAGTTCGGCACATCCATGCCGAGGCTCAGGCTCATGGACGCCAGAACTTCCTTGATCTCGTTCAGCGACTTGCGGCCGAAGTTCGGGGTGCGAAGCATTTCGCCCTCGGTCTTCTGGATCAGGTCGCCGATGTAGACGATGTTGTCGTTCTTCAGGCAGTTGGCCGAACGGACCGACAGCTCCAGCTCGTCCACCTTCTTCAGCAGGGCCGGGTTGAAGGGCAGTTCGGGCTTGCCGTCCGACTGCTCGACAGCCTTGGTCGGCTCATCGAAGGTGATGAAGATCTGCAGCTGGTCTTGCAGGATGCGC
Source organism: Brevundimonas guildfordensis (assembly GCF_014836405.1). Taxonomy (GTDB): domain Bacteria; phylum Pseudomonadota; class Alphaproteobacteria; order Caulobacterales; family Caulobacteraceae; genus Brevundimonas; species Brevundimonas guildfordensis. The sequence continues at coordinate 1,067,173 of NZ_JACSQU010000001.1, forward strand.
GCGGCGTAGGCCACGGCGTCAACCGGCGAGACGGCGCCGTTGGTTTCAACTTCCAGGATCAGCTTGTCGTAGTCCAGCGACTGGCCCTGACGGGTCGGCTCGACGCGATAGGCGACGCGCTTCACCGGCGAATACAGGGCGTCGACGGCGATCAGGCCGATCGGAGCGTCTTCCGGGCGGTTCAGTTCGGCGGCGACGTAGCCCTTGCCGTTCTGGACCGTCAGTTCCATGCGGACCGAGGCGCCGTCATCCAGGGTGCAGATCACGTGATCCGGGTTCAGCACCTCGATGTCAGCCGGCAGCTCGATCTGAGCCGCCGTCACCGGGCCGGGGCCCGTGGCGCGCAGCGTCATCCGCTTCGGACCTTCTGCGTGCATACGCAGGGCCAGTTGCTTGATGTTCAGAACGATGTCGACGACGTCCTCGCGAACGCCTTCCAGCGACGAGAACTCGTGAACAACGCCGTCGATCTGAATGGCCGTGACCGCCGCGCCTTGAAGCGAAGACAGCAGAACGCGACGAAGCGCGTTGCCGAGCGTCACACCGAAACCGCGCTCGAGAGGTTCGGCGATCAGACGCGCCTTGTGCTGCGGGTCAGACCCGCCCTCGACTTGCGGTTTCTCGGGACGGATCAGCTCTTGCCAGTTTCTTTCGATCATAAAGTCCCTCGAACGGGTTTCGGCGGCTCCGTGTTCTCACGTTCAGAACAACAGGAGCCGCCGGGAGAAGGGGTAGGCGGCGTGAACCTTAGACGCGACGGCGCTTCGGCGGACGGCAGCCGTTGTGCGGCATCGGCGTCACGTCGCGGATGGTCGTGATCGTCATGCCGACGGCCTGCAGGGCGCGCAGGGCCGACTCACGGCCCGAACCCGGACCCGAGACGTTCACTTCCAGCGTCTTGACGCCGTGCTCGGCGGCCTTCTTGCCAGCGTCTTCCGCAGCCATCTGAGCGGCGTACGGCGTCGACTTGCGCGAGCCCTTGAAGCCCATGTGGCCGGCCGACGACCAGGAAATCGCGTTCCCTTGAGCGTCGGTGATGGTCACCATGGTGTTGTTGAACGAAGCATTCACGTGGGCGACGCCCGAGGTGATGTTCTTGCGTTCGCGGCGCTTAACGCGACCCGGTTCCTTAGCCATCGGTCAGGCCTCTCTCTTACTTCTTCTTGCCGGCGATCGGCTTGGCCGGACCCTTGCGGGTGCGAGCGTTGGTGTGGGTGCGCTGGCCGCGGACCGGCAGGCCCTTACGGTGACGCAGGCCGCGATAGCAGGCCAGGTCCATCAGACGCTTGATGTTCATCGAGGTCTCACGACGCAGGTCGCCTTCGACGGTGTAGTCGCGGTCGATGGCTTCGCGGATCTGCAGGATCTCCGCGTCGGTCAGCTGGTTCACGCGGCGAGCCGGCTCGATGCCGATCTTGGCCGTGATCTCCTTGGCGTTGTGCGCGCCAATGCCGTGGATGTACTGAAGCGCGATTTCAACGCGCTTGTTGGTCGGAATGTTGACGCCTGCGATACGGGCCACGAAATTCTCCAAGTACGCGTTAATCAGACGCAGAAACCGCTCCGGTCAACAGACCAGGAGCGTGTACGCCCTTCGCGGAAGGCCGCCCTTATACAGGGGATTCCCGATGCGTCAACGGGCAAGCGCCGTGAGCAGGATGGTTCAGGGCCATTCAACCCCCACCCGGACCTCTCGACCATCAATCGGCGCTCCGTTCTGCGTCGGAGGACGAAAGCGGAAATATCGCGAGGCCGCAAGAGCCGCTTGACCGAATCCCATCCCAGGGGGCGCTTCGTCCACCAGGCGGCAGTCGCTTAGGGTGGTGTCCAGGCGGACGCGGCAGGCCAGCGTCGCCCGCCCTCCCCGCCGCTGGCGGAAGGCTTCAGGAGGATGCAGCGTCCTGAGTTCGCCTACGGTGGGGCCGCGAATGATACGCGGCGGCCCGTCACCGACTCCGGGTCCCGAGCCGGAACCGCTGCCGCCGCCGCTACCCGTCCCCTGCCCGCCCTGACCTTGGCCCGGCGTCGGACCCGGCTCGGGCGCCGCGCCGACGACCAGAGGCTGTTCAGGGGCCGGGCGCGGGGGCGCGACGATTTCGGGCGGAGGCGGCGCGGGCCGCGGACGCGGGGGACGCACGGTCGAGGCGGCCGCGGGCGCTCCGCCCCCTTGGGTCACGGCCGGCTCAACAGGGGGAGGCGGTGGCGGCTCAGGACGGTCGAACGGGACCAGGTCGACAATGATGAGCGGCGGCGGCGCGTCGAAGGTCGTCGCGGGCCGCCCTACGCCCAAAAGCACAAAGGCGCCGAGGTGCAGAAGAGCCACAAGCCCCGCTGCGCCCCAGCGCCATTGTTTCATTCGTTCCGGTCGCAACCGTCTCTCCCGCACAGGCTTCCGAAAGCTAACGCTTCAGAAGTCGAGGAGATCAGACCGCCCGTACGATCAAGCGTCCAGCGCCGCGTCGATGGCGGCGGCCACGGCGCCGATGTCGCCCATGCCGTCCACCTCGGTCAGCTTGCCTTGGCCTTCGTAGTAGGGAAGCAGCGGCGCGGTCTGGCGGTTGTAGACGGCCAGCCGGTCTTTGAAGGTCTCGGGGTTGTCGTCAGGGCGGCCCTGCTCGGCGAACCGCTTGCCGATCCGATCGGTCAGGGCGGCGTCGTCGACCTTCAGGCGGATGACGCTATCGATCTTGGCGCCGCGCTTGGCCAGCATGGCGTCCAGCGCTTCCGCCTGGGCCACCGTGCGGGGGAAGCCGTCGAAGATAGCCCCGCCGGCAGCTTCAGCTTCCGGCAGACGGGCTTCGATCAGTGCGATGACGATCTCGTCGGTGACGAGGTCGCCGCGCGCCAGCACGTCCTTGACCTTAAGGCCCAGCTCGGAGCCGGAAGCGATCGCCGCGCGCAGCATGTCGCCGGTCGAGAGCTGGACCATGCCGCGCCCTTCGACCAGCCGCTTGGCCTGGGTGCCCTTGCCGGCCGCAGGCGGCCCGAACAGGATCAGGTTCATTATGTCTTCGGGCCCCCTACCCGATCAGCGACGGGCAGGAGCGGAACCGCCCCGGCCACGGCCGCGCAACTTGGCCTTCTTGATCAGGCCCTCATACTGGTGAGCCAGCAGGTGCGACTGGATCTGGGCGACCGTGTCCATCGTCACCGAGACCACGATAAGGATGGACGTGCCGCCAAAATACACGGCGTTGCCCAGGCTGCTGATCATGAACTCCGGCAGCAGGCAGACGGCGGTGATATAGCCGGCGCCGATCACCGTCAGGCGGGTCAGCACGTAGTCCAGATACTCGGCCGTCCGCTTGCCCGGACGGATCCCCGGCAGGAAGCCGCCGTACTTGCGCAGGTTCTCGGCCGTGTCCTCGGGATTGAAGGTGATCGAGGTGTAGAAGAAGCAGAAGAAGATGATCAGGGCGGCGTACAGCACCATGAACACGGGCTTGCCGTGCGTCAGCTGCGCCGTCACCAGCGGCAGCCAGCTCATCCACTCAGGCAGGTTCGCGTTCGCCGTGAACTGAGCCACCGTCGTCGGCAGCATCAGCAGCGACGAGGCGAAGATGGCCGGGATCACGCCTGCGGTGTTGACCTTCAGCGGCAGGAAGCTGCGCTCGCCGCCCGTCATGCGATTGCCTTCCTGGCGCTTCGGATACTGGATCAGAAGACGGCGCTGGGCGCGTTCCATGAAGACGATGAAGACGATGACCGCCACCGCCATGATGGCGATGAAGAACAGGGTGAAGGCCGACATCTGGCCCTGCTGGGCCAGGCCCAGCATCCGCGCCACCGTCGACGGCAGAACCGCCACGATGCCCGCGAAGATGATCAGCGAGATGCCGTTGCCGACGCCGCGCGCCGTCACCTGCTCACCCAGCCACATCAGGAACATGGTGCCGCCGGTCAGGACCGTGACCGTCGAAATAATGAAGAACAGGCCGGGCTGGTCGATCAGGCCGGGCTGGGCGTTCAGGCCCACCGCGATGCCGAAGGACTGAGCCAGGGCCAGGAACACCGTCAGGTAGCGGGTGTACTGGTTCAGCTGCTTGCGGCCCGACTCGCCGCCTTCCTTCTTCAGCTTCTCCCACGGCGGATACACCGCGCCCATCAGCTGGACGATGATCGACGCCGAGATGTAGGGCATCACGTTCAGCGCGAACACGGCCATGCGCTCGACAGCGCCGCCCGAGAACATGTTGAACATGTCCAGGATGCCACGTTGGCCATCCGGATTCTGGAAGAAGGCCAGGAAGGCCTCGCCATTGATCCCAGGGATCGGAACATAGGTGCCGATCCGATAGACCAGCAGCGCGCCCAGCGTGAACAGCAGGCGCTTGTGCAGCTCGGTCGCCTTGGCGAACGAGCCCATGTTCATATTGGCAGCAAGTTGTTCAGCGGCCGAAGCCATCAGGCGCTCCCCACACGGTCACCATAGTCATGCCCGTGCTCAGATAGGCGGAAAGCGGCGCTCTTGCGAGGGCCGCTTTCGGAAAATCGTCATCCCTGTCCGGACGTTCCCGGCGGAGGCGCAGCGAACCGCGCCCCCGACGGATGACGATATCGGATTTTAGGCCTTGGCCGCGGCGCGCTTGGCGCGAGCCGAGACCTTGTTGGCGTCGCCCAGCGGAGCCTTCGGCGCCGGGGCCTTGCCGCGAGCCGCATTGCGCTTCTCGAGACGGGCGGCAGCCTTGGCTTCAGCTTCGATGCGCTCTTGCTTGACCGAACCGCCGGCGGCTTCCACCGCCTTGATGGCGCCGGCCGAGGCCGACCAGACCACCAGGTTCAGCTTGGCCTTCAGCTCGCCTTCGCCCAGGACGCGCACGCCGTCCTTGACGCGACGGATCACGCCGGCGGCGACCAGGGCCGCGCCGTTGATCTCGGCCTTGGCGTCCAGCTTGCCGCCGTCGATGGCCTCTTGCAGACGCCACAGGTTGACTTCAGCCAGCTTGGGCGCGTTCGGCACGTTGAAGCCGCGCTTCGGCATACGCATGTACAGCGGCATCTGGCCGCCTTCGAAGCCGACCTTGCCGCCGCCCGAACGCGAGTTCTGGCCCTTGACGCCGCGACCGGCGGTCTTGCCCTTGCCCGAACCCGGGCCACGGCCGACGCGCATGCGCTTCTTGGTTGCGCCTTCGTTGTCGCGGATTTCGTTCAGTTTCATTGCCTGATCCTTTCGGGTTCTAGCGCCAGGTCCGCCAGGCGGTCCTGACTCGGCGTTGGAAAAATTGAAGGGTCGCTGATTAAGCGACCCGCGTCTGCATCGCAAGATGCTTCCTGCATAAAGCGAAAACGCCCTCCCCCGCGAACGGGAGAGGGCGAACCGTCTTACTTCTCGACCACTTCGATCATGTGGGCGACCTTGGCGATCATCCCACGGACGGAAGGGGTGTCTTCCAGGGTCGACTCACGGCCGATCTGGTTGAGACCCAGGCCCACCAGGGTGGCGCGCTGATCGCCCTTGCGGCGGATCGGGCTCCCGACCTGACGGACGGTCACAGTCTTGTTTTCGGTCTTGGCCATCTATCAGCCCTCCACGGCTTCCGGCGCCGAAGCGCCGTCATTGCGGCGGCCCATCAGGTCGGACACCTTCTTGCCCCGCTTGGAGGCGATCTGGCGCGGCGACGACTGGACCTTCAGAGCTTCGAAGGTGGCGCGGATCATGTTGTACGGGTTCGACGAGCCGGTCGACTTGCCCACGACGTCCTGGACGCCGAGGGTTTCGAGGACTGCACGCATCGGACCGCCCGCGATGACGCCGGTGCCCGGAGGCGCCGCACGCATCATGATCTTGCCGGCGCCCCAACGGCCATTGCCGTCGTGGTGCAGGGTGCGGTTCTCGCGCAGCGGAACCTTGATCATGGTCTTCTTGGCTTCTTCGGTCGCCTTACGGATGGCTTCCGGCACTTCGCGCGCCTTGCCATGACCGAAGCCGACGCGGCCCTTGCCGTCGCCGACGACCATCAGGGCCGCGAACGAGAACCGGCGGCCGCCTTTGACGGTGGCGGCGACGCGGTTGATGTGCACCAGCTTCTCGACGATGTCCGAATCCGGACCATCAACGGGAGCGTTGCGGTTGTCGCGACGGTTGCGGTCGCCGCCGCCGCGTTGGGGTTCACGAGCCATGCTTGCCGTTCCCTTAGAAGTTCAGGCCGGCTTCGCGCGCGGCTTCCGCCAACGCCTTGACCCGGCCGTGATAGATGTAGCCGCCACGGTCGAAGACGACGTCGGTGACGCCCTTCTCGATGGCGCGCTCGGCGATCAGCTTGCCGATCATGGCAGCGGCTGCGACGTCCGAACCCTTGGACCCCTTGCCGCCTTCCAGCGACGAGGCGGCAGCCACCGTGACGCCCTGGGCGTCGTCGATGATCTGGGCCGAGATGTTCTTGTCCGAACGGTGAACCGACAGACGCAGGCGACCGTTGGCGACAGCCTTCAGGCGACGGCGAGTGCGCTCGGCGCGGCGCTTGGCTTGTTGTTGAAGAGAGAGAGCCATGACTTACTTCTTCTTGCCTTCCTTGCGCCGGACGAATTCGCCCTGATAGCGCACGCCCTTGCCCTTATACGGCTCCGGCGGACGCATCTTGCGGATGACGGCGGCGATTTCACCAACGACTTGCTTGTCGGCGCCCGAGATCTTGATCTCGGTCTGCTTCGGCACAGCGAAGGTGACGCCTTCCGGCGGAGCGATGTCGACGTCGTGCGAGAAGCCGAGCTGCAGCGAGAGATCCTTGCCCTTCAGGGCGGCGCGGTAACCGACGCCGACCAGTTCCAGGGTCTTCTCGAAACCGTCGGTCACGCCGGTCACCATGTTGGCGACCAGGGTACGCGACAGGCCCCACATGGCCTTGGCGCGCTGCGTGTCCGAACGCGGGGTCAGCGACAGTTCGTCGCCTTCCTGCTTGACTTCGATCTCTTCGGCGACGGTCCAGGAGCGTTCGCCCTTGGGACCCTTCACGGTGATGTCCTGGCCGTTGAGCGTGACAGTCACGCCCTTCGGCACAGCGATGGTTTTCTTGCCGATACGAGACATATCAGTAGACCCTGCACAGGACTTCGCCGCCGACGTTAGCGTCGCGGGCGGCGGCGTCGGACATGACGCCCTTCGAAGTCGAAAGGATCGAGATGCCGAGGCCGTTCTTGATCGGCTTCAGATCGCCGATGGCCGAATAGACGCGACGGCCGGGCTTCGACACGCGGGCGATCTCGGCGATCACCGGCTGGCCGTCGAAGTACTTCAGCTCAATCTCGAACTGCGGGAACTCGCCGGGGTTTTGAACCAGCGAATAGCCGCGGATGTAGCCCTCGTCCTGCAGCACGTCCAGGACGCGCTGGCGCAGGCGGGAAGCCGGGGTGAGCACCGACGAACGCTTGCGGGTGGCCGCGTTCTTGATGCGAGCGATCATGTCGCTCAGGGGATCGTTGATCATCATGTCTGTTCGCTCCCCTTACCAGCTCGACTTCGTCAGGCCGGGGATCTGACCCAGGTTGCCCAGCTCACGCAGGGCGACACGGCTCATCTTGAGCTTACGGTAATAAGCCCGCGGACGACCCGTCACTTCGCAACGGTTGCGAATGCGGCTCGGGGCCGAGTTGCGCGGCAGAGCCGCCAGCTTCAGGCGCGCATCGAAACGCTCCTCCAGCGGCAGGCTCTCGTCGTTGGCGATAGCCTTCAGGGCGTCCCGCTTCGCGGCATACTTCGCAACCAGGGCCTTGACGGCTTCGTTGCGGTTTACGGCGCTTTTCTTAGCCATTGTTCTCTTCCCTTCCCGCTCAGTTCACGAACGGGAACTTGAACTCGGTGAGGAGAGCCTTGGCTTCCTCATCGGTCTTGGCCGTGGTGCAGACGATGATGTCCATGCCCCACATCTGATCGATCTGGTCGTAGTTGATCTCCGGGAACACGATGTGCTCCTTCAGACCCGTGGCGTAGTTGCCGCGACCGTCGAACGAGGTGCCTTTCAGGCCACGGAAGTCCTTCACGCGCGGAAGGGCGATCGTGATGAACCGGTCCAGGAACTCGTACATCTGGGCGCCACGCAGGGTGACCTTGCCGCCGATGATCATGCCTTCGCGCAGCTTGAAGCCGGCGATGGAGTTACGAGCCTTGGTCGGCACGGCCTTCTGACCGGCGATGGCCGTCAGGTCCTTGAGGGCCGCAGTGGCCTTCTTGGAGTCAGCGACGGCTTCACCGATGCCCATGTTCAGGACGATCTTGTCCAGCTTGGGGATCTGCATCTCGTTCGTGTAGCCGAACTTTTCCTTCAGGGCGCCGCGAATGCGGTCCTGATATTCGGTCTTGAGACGCGGCATGTACTTGGTGTCGGCCATCAGATGACGTCTCCCGTCGACTTGGCGAAGCGGACCTTCTTGTCCCCCTCGACCTTGAAGCCCACGCGGGTCGCCTTGCCGTTGCCGTCGACGATGGCGACGTTCGACAGGTGAAGCGAGGCTTCCTTGTGCTTGATGCCGCCTTGCGGGTCAGCCTGGGTCGGGCGCGTGTGGCGCTGGACCATGTTGACGCCTTGCACGACGACGCGGTTCTCGGTCGGCAGGACCTGCAGCACCTGGCCGGTGCGGCCCTTGTCCTTGCCGGTCAGGACGACGACGTTGTCGCCCTTTTTGATCTTGGCGGCCATGTTACAGGACCTCCGGAGCCAGCGAGATGATCTTCATGTGGTTCTTGGCGCGCAGCTCGCGCGGAACCGGGCCGAAGATACGGGTGCCGACAGGCTCGTTTTGCTTGTTGACGATGACGGCGGCCGACTTGTCGAAACGGATGACAGAGCCGTCCTTGCGCTGGATGTCCTTGGCGGTGCGCACGACGATGGCGCGAACAACGTCGCCCTTCTTCACGCGGCCGCGCGGAATCGCTTCCTTCACCGAGGCGACGATGGTGTCGCCGATCGAGGCGTAGCGGCGCTTGGAGCCGCCCAACACCTTGATGCACATGACCCGGCGAGCGCCCGAGTTATCGGCGACCTCCAGGTTAGTTTGCATCTGGATCATGGGATCCGATCCTTCTTCTTACGAAGCCGAAGACGGGGAAATGATTTCCCAGCGCTTCAACTTGGACTTGGGGGCGCATTCGATAATGCGCGCGATATCGCCGACTTTGAGAGCGTTCGCCTCATCGTGAGCGTGGTAGTTCTTGGACTTACGAACCGTCTTGCGAAGCAGCGGGTGCAGCAGGGTGCGCTCGACCTTCACGACGACGGTCTTGTCGCCCTTGTCGGAGACGACCACGCCTTCAAGAATGCGTTTGGGCATCGGTGTTTCCTTACGAGGCCGCACGCTTCTCGCGCAGAAGCGTCGAGATGCGAGCGATGTCCTTGCGCACTTCCGAGACCCGGTGGGTCTTTTCCATCTGGCCGGTAGCGGCCTGGAAGCGCAGGTTGAACTGTTCCTTCTTGAGCTTCAGCAGCTCGTCGGACAGTTGGTCGACGGTTTGCGACCGGAGATCGGCGATCTTGGTCATTAGGCGGCTTGCTCCGTAACGATGCCGGCGTCCAGGCGGGTGACCACCTTGGTGCGGATCGGCAGCTTGGCGGCGCCGAGGCGCAGCGCTTCACGAGCCACGTCGTCCGGCACGCCGTCGATTTCGAACATGATGCGGCCCGGGGCCACGCGAGCGGCCCAATGGTCCACCGCGCCCTTGCCCTTACCCATCCGCACTTCGGCCGGCTTGCCGGAAACCGGCACGTCGGGGAAGATACGGATCCAGACGCGGCCCTGACGCTTCATCTGACGGGTGATCGCGCGGCGAGCCGCTTCGATCTGACGCGCCGTGATGCGCTCCGGCTCAACGGCCTTCAGACCGTAGGAGCCGAAGTTCAGCGAGAAACCACCCTTGGACGAGCCGTGGATGCGGCCTTTGAAGGCCTTGCGGTACTTGGTCTTTTTCGGTTGCAACATGGCCTATCAGCCCTCACGACCACGGCGAGGACCGCGATCACCGCGGGGGCCGCCACGGCCTTCGTTGGACGACGGACCCGAGGCTTCCTGGGCCCAGCGCTTGTCCTGAGCCATCGGGTCGTGCTCGAGCACTTCACCCTTAAACACCCAGACCTTCACGCCAATGATGCCGTAGGTCGTCTTGGCTTCATAGAAGCCATAGTCGATGTCGGCGCGCAGGGTGTGCAGCGGCACGCGGCCTTCGCGGTACCACTCCATACGAGCGATTTCGGCGCCGCCCAGACGGCCCGAGACGTTGATGCGGACGCCCTTGGCGCCCAGGCGCATGGCCGACTGCATCGAACGCTTCATGGCGCGGCGGAACGCGATACGGCGTTCCAGCTGCTGAGCGATGTTCTCGGCGATCAGCTGAGCGTCGGTTTCCGGCTTGCGGACCTCGACGATGTTCAGGTGAACTTCGCCTTCGGTGCGAGCGGCGATGTCCTTGCGCAGCTTCTCGATGTCAGCGCCCTTCTTGCCGATCACGACACCCGGACGGGCGGCGTAGATCGTCACGCGGCACTTCTTGTGCGGACGCTCGATGATGATGCGCGACACGCCGGCGGCCGACAGGCGTTCCTTCAGCCACGTGCGCAGCTTCAGGTCCTGGTGGAGCAGTTTGGCGTAGTCGGCGCCGCCGGCGAACCAGCGGCTGTCCCACGTGCGGTTCACGCCGAGGCGCAGACCGATCGGATTGATTTTCTGACCCATCAGGCGGCCTCACCTGCTTCGCGAACCACGATGGTGATTTCGCTGAACGGTTTCAGGATGCGCGACGAGCGGCCGCGAGCACGGCTCGCGAAACGCTTCATCACCAGGTTCTTGCCCACGAAGGCCTCGGCGACGACCAGGTTGTCGATGTCGAGGTTGTGGTTGTTCTCGGCGTTCGAGACGGCCGAGTACAGCACCTTGCGGACGTCGCCGGCGATGCGCTTGCGGCTGAATTCCAGCTCGTTGAGAGCCTTCTGTACCGGCAGGCCGCGGATCGATTGGGCCACCAGGTTCAGCTTCTGCGGGCTGATGCGGACGTTGACCAGCTTGGCGCGGGCCTCGGTCGTCGCAACGCGACGGGGGTTCTTGGTCTGGGCCATGGATTACTTCCTCTTGGCCTTCTTGTCCGCCGCGTGGCCCGGGAAGTTCCGGGTCGGGGCGAACTCGCCGAACTTCATGCCGACCATTTCTTCGGAGACCGACACCGGCACATGCTTCTGGCCGTTGTGGACGCCGAACGTCAGACCGACGAACTGCGGCAGGATGGTGGAGCGGCGCGACCAGGTCTTGATCACGTCCTTGCGGCCCGACGATTGAGCGGCGTCGGCCTTCTTGAGCAGATACCCGTCGACAAACGGGCCTTTCCAGGAGGAGCGGGCCATTCTTAGCGAGCCTTCTTCACGTGGCGAGTACGGATGATGAACTTATCCGTAGCCTTGTTCTTGCGGGTGCGGGTGCCCTTGGTGTCCTTGCCCCACGGCGTAACCGGGGTACGACCACCAGAGGTCCGGCCTTCACCACCACCATGCGGGTGGTCGATCGGGTTCATGGCAACGCCGCGGACGTGCGGACGCCAGCCCATGTGACGCTTGCGACCAGCCTTGCCCAGGTTCTGGTTCATGTGCTCGGGGTTCGACACGGCGCCGACCACGGCCAGGCACGAGTCCAGAACCATGCGCAGCTCGCCCGAGCCCAGACGGATCTGGGCGTAGCCCTGATCGCGACCGACCAGTTGAGCGTAGGCGCCGGCCGAACGGGCCAGCTGAGCGCCCTTGCCCGGCTTCATCTCCACGTTGTGGATGATGGTGCCGACCGGCATCGAACGCAGGGGCATGGCGTTGCCCGGCTTCACGTCGACCTTTTCACCCGCGACGATGGTGTCGCCGGCGTGCAGGCGCTGCGGAGCGATGATGTAGGCCTTCTCGCCGTCGGCGTAGTTCACCAGAGCGATGAACGCCGTACGGTTCGGGTCGTACTCCAGACGCTCGACCGTGCCGACCACGTCGAACTTGCGACGCTTGAAGTCGATCTTGCGGTACAGCTTCTTGGCGCCGCCGCCGCGGAAGCGGACAGCGATGCGACCGCCCTGACCACGGCCGCCCGACTTGGTCAGGCCCTCGGTCAGCGACTTCTCCGGGCGGCCCTTGTGCAGCTCGGAGCGGTCGACCAGCACCAGGGCGCGGCGGCCCGGCGACGTCGGATTGTAATGCTTCAGAGCCATGGTCTTAGAGCCCCGTCGTGACGTCGATCGACTGACCATCGGCCAGCGTCACGATCGCTTTCTTGATGTCCACGCGGCGACCGAGGATGCCCCGGAAGCGCTTGGTCTTGCCCTTTTGAACCAGGGTGTTGACCTTGAGGACGTTGACTTTGAACAGGCTTTCGACCGCAGCGGCGATCTCATCCTTGGTCGCCGTGCCGGCGACGCGGAAGACGACCTTGTTCTGCTCCGACAGGATCGTGGCCTTCTCGGTGATCACCGGAGCCAGGATGGTGTCGTAGTGCTTGGCGGTGGGTTGAGCGGCGGCCATTATGCGGCTTCCTTCTCAGCGAAGCGGGCCTCGATCGCCTCAACGGCGGCCTTGGTCAGCACCAGTTTGTCCGCCCGCAGGATGTCATAGACGTTCAGGCCGGCGTTCGGCAGCACGTCGATGTGCGGGATGTTGCGCGCGGCCAGGCCGAAGTTGGCGTCGACTTCCGGACCCGCGATGATCAGAGCCTTGGTCCAGCCCAGCTTGCCGAAGGTTTCGCGCAGGGCGGCCGTCTTGGCTTCCTTGACCGAAACGCTGTCGACGACGACCAGATCGCCAGCCTTGACCTTGGAGGACAGGGCGTGACGCAGGGCCAGAGCGCGGACCTTCTTGGGCAGCGAGAAGCCGTGGTCGCGAACGACCGGGCCGAACGCCGGCGAACCGCCGACGAACTGGGGCGCACGACGCGAGCCGTGACGGGCGCCGCCCGTGCCCTTCTGCTTGTACATCTTCTTGCCCGTACGAGAGTTCTCGTTGCGGGTTTGAACCTTGTGGGTGCCAGCGCGGCGCTTGGCCAGCTGCCAGTTGACGTAACGGGCCAGCAGGTCGCCGCGGATGTCGGAGATGCCGAAGACGGCGTCCGACAGCTCAACGTCGCCAGCAGCCTTGCCGTCGAGTTTGATGACCGAGAGTTTCATTACGCTTCACCGCCTTCGGTCGCTTCCACGGCCGGAGCTTCTTCAGCCGGCGTCGAAGCGGGTTGAGCAGCGGCCGACTTCACGGCGCCCGGGAACGGGGCGTCCGACGGGCGGGCCTTCTTGATGGCGTCGCTGATCTTGACGTAGGCGCCATCGTGACCCGGGACAGCGCCCTTGATCAGGATCAGGCCACGCTCGGCGTCGACGCGGACGACGGTCAGGTTCTGGGTGGTGACGACTTCCTGGCCCAGGTGACCGGCCATCTTCTTACCCTTGAAGACGCGACCCGGATCCTGACGCTGGCCGGTCGAACCGTGCGAGCGGTGCGAAATCGACACGCCGTGCGAAGCACGCAGACCGCCGAAGTTCCAGCGCTTCATGGCGCCCGCAAAGCCCTTACCAATGGTATGGCCCTGGATGTCGACCTTCTGACCCGCGAGGAAGTGGTCGGCCGACAGTTCGGCGCCCACGTCCAGCAGGGCGTCTTCGCCCACGCGGAACTCGGTCACATAGGCCTTCGGCTCAACCTCGGCCTTCGCGAAAACTTCGCGTTGAGCCTTGGCCGTGTTCTTGGCCTTCTTAACGCCAGCGCCCAGCTGAAGGGCGACGTAACCGTCGCGCTCCTTGGTACGTTGGCCGACGACTTGGCAGCCGTCGAGCTGGAGTACAGTGACCGGAACGTGTGCGCCGTCATCGGCGAACACGCGGGTCATCCCCAGCTTCTTGGCGATCACGCCCGTGCGCATGTCGGATCCCGCCTCTTTCTTTCTTAGATCTTGATCTCGACGTCCACGCCGGCGGACAGGTCGAGCTTCATGAGCGCGTCCACGGTCTGCGGGGTGGGGTCGACGATGTCGAGCACGCGTTTGTGCGTGCGGATTTCAAACTGCTCGCGCGACTTCTTGTCGACGTGCGGCGAGCGGTTCACGGTGAACTTTTCGATCAGGGTCGGCAGCGGGATCGGACCACGAACGGTCGCGCCCGTGCGCTTGGCGGTGTTGACGATTTCGCGCGTCGAAAAGTCGAGGACGCGGTGATCGAAGGCCTTGAGCCTGATGCGGATGCTTTGATCCATATCGGTTGTTATTCCCATGCGGCCGGAGCCGCGTCCCTGTGAACCATTTCAAAGACCGAAGCCCCGAGACGAAAACTCGTCCCCAGGAAACGCAAATCCGCAAAAACGAGCGGCCCACGCAGTCCCCCGCGAAGGCCGTAAGTTCCCAAGAAGCTGCAAAGAACAGTAACTTAGGTCGTTCCTGCGGACCGCGTCTGCACCCGAAAGTGCACAGCCGGTCCAACAAGAGGGGCGCTTATGCCCTCCGATTCCGTTTCCGTCAAGCGTGGAAATCCCCGCCCCGTCAGCGTTTGCGACTCGCAGGGCCCGCACGCCCCTGCGACGGGGTTCAGCGACATAACACAGGCCTTTCGTTAGGAACTGAGGCTGGATAACGGCCAGATGAACGCGCCGATAAGGCGCCGCCGCATTGCCTACTGCATGCTGACGCAGTTCTGCCGCAATGCGTCGCTTTTGGGCAACATTGCCCCTGATGTGACGACGCCATGACATGTTTGTTACGGCAAAGCGCGAAAGTGCGACCTATGTCTTGCGCATCGCCGGGCGGCTCAGCTTGCTCGGCGGCAGTACATAAGGACAAAAAAATGAAAACCGTCTTTCTCGCTTCGGTCGCCGCCGCGACCCTGATCGCCGCTCCCGCTTTCGCTCAAGACGCCATCGGCTCGGTCGGCGTCGCTTACAACTACGCCGACGTTGAAGGCGTGGACGTGAACCGCGGCGTCATCGACGGCACCGTCGCCTCGTCGGTGTTCGGCGACTGGACCGTCACCTTCAACGCTGAAGGCGCCTACACGGACATCGACGGCGCGGGCGACGAAACGACCCTGGCCGGCGCCGTCCACCTGTCGAAGAAGATCGAAGACATGCGCTTCGGCGGCTTCTACGGCGCTTCGGAACTGGGCGCGACCACGCTGAACACCTTCGGCCTGGAAGCCCAGAAGTACCTGGACCGCGCCACCCTGACCGGCGTCGTCTCGTACGGCTCGGCTGCTGACGCCGACATCTGGACCGTGGCCGGCGACGCCGCCTTCTACGCCACGCCGCAACTGCGCCTGAGCGGCGGCGCCGCCTACACCAACGTCGACGCCGACAACATCTTCGTCGGCGCTGGCGACGTGGACGCCTGGTCGGCTGGCGTGGCGGCTGAGTATCAGTTCGCTGACTCGCCGTACTCGGTCTTCGGCGGCTACGACTACGTCGAGTCCTCGGACCTGAACATGGACGCCAACGTCTTCACCATCGGCATGCGCTACAGCTTCGGCGGCGGTCTGCAAGCTCGCGACCAAGCCGGCGCCAACCTGGGCCGCACGCACAACGGCGTCTCCGCCCTGTTCGGCCGCTAAGCAGTCTGTGCGGCCTGCAAGGGCCGCTCGGAAACAGGAAACCCCGGCGGATCGCTCCGCCGGGGTTTTTTGTTTGCCGCCGTCCGCGCAACGGCAGGCGTGAAAAAGGCCCGGAGGGTTCCACGCTTCCGGGCCCTTTCTTCAGAGGCTTCGTGCGGCGTCAGCGGCCGATACGAAGATCCCCCGATCCGACGATCGAGCGCGACACCCGACCGGTAGCTTCAGCCACCCGCACATCGCCCGACCCGGCGATCGACGCCGACACGTCGCCAGCCTCTCCTTCAAAGCGCACGTCGCCGGACCCGCCGATCGAGACCCTCAGCACCGGTGCGTGGCCGCCGCGGACGCGCACGCCGCCAGAGCCGCCGATCGCGATGGCCGTCTCGCCATCCACTCGGGCGACATCTACGCTGCCCGAGCCGCCGACGCTGGCGTCCAGCGTCCCAGTGGCGCCTGCGAACACCGAACCAGAGCCGCCGACTGCAGCTTCCAGATTGCGCGACGTGCCTGCGCGGATGCTGCCCGAACCGCCGACCGACAGCTCCACATCTCCATCCACGTTGGCCACCGTCCAAGAACCGCAGCCGCCAGAACCGAGGTCTACCGAGCGAGCGCCGCGGCCGACGGCGCCGAACACGGCCCCACCCCCATTGACGTCAACGTCTCTGGGGGTCCGCAGCACGATCAGCGGCGCATCTTCCATGCGGATCCGCCCCTTGCCCCGAACCTCGACCGTTGCGCCTTCGCCCGGTTGGCGCGCATCAGCCGGTCCGCTGTTGCATGAGCCTATCGGTCCGCCGTTGAAGCTCATGCCCCGCCCGCGGCCCAGGCCGCCGTCTATGCGCACCTGGCCCCCTCGGCGCTCGAGGCGCAGTTCCGGCAGGTCCGCCGAGCCTTGCGTGATCTCGACACCCACATCTGCGCGGTCTTCAGGAATCACGATCACGCGCGCCACCGCATTGCGGATGGTCACTTCAGCGGCGAATGCGGGCGCCGCAAGCACGGCGGATACAGCCAGCGCGGATCCCAAGGCGGCGGCGATAGCGGCGGGTTTCATCAGCGAGCTCTCCCTGTCTCTGTGTCCAGACAAGACTGAGGTCCCCGCACCGCAAAGTCAGTTTAAATCGAGGTCATGAACCCCTTTTAACCTTGGCCTCCCGCCGCCTCGGCGTTCAGTCGACCGGCGCCGTCCACGGCGCCCGCCTCTGGCACGAAGTCGCGCTCGAAGTCCTCCAGGCGGCTCTTGAGAGCGCCCGTCTTCTTCAGCAACACCGACGCCGCCCAGCGCGCGGCCAGTTCAGGCGTTCCCATCTGATCGGTCGAACGGGGCGCCCCTCCCCGGCTTCGCAGCACGGCGTTGGTGTAGAGGGCGCCTCGTCTCAGGCGCGAGCTCCAGGTCTGGAAATCGACCGACAGGGAGACGCAGAACCGGTCCAGATTCTCCACCCGATGCGGCGCAAAGAAGGGCCAGGTCAAAGCCTGACCAGGCTCCAGGTCGATCGCTCGAGCGTCCTGCTCAAACGCGCGGACATAGGGAATCTCCTCGGTCGTCTGCCGCGCAATCACCTGCTCCATGCTGTGCTCGGACAGATGCGCCTCATCGCCGGGAAAGACGAACAGCCGCTTGCGGCCGCGCATGTGGAACAGGATCACCCCGGACGCGTCGAAGTGATAGGGCACCCGCGCCTTCGGCGACGACAGGATCAGCTGGCCGTTGCGACTGACCGCCTTCAGGCCCGGATAGGCGTCGCCCATGATCCGGTCGAACTCAGCCATGGTCGCCTGCCACAGCTCGGGCCAGCCGCGCTCGACATCGCGCATATTGACCCACAATCGGCCCTGCTGGATCGCTTCCAGAAGCTCGGCGCCGTTCAGCCGCCCGCGCGCGCCGGTGCGCAGGCTGACCTGTCCCTCGTCGTCGTAGTCATACAGGTTGATGTCGAACAGGTCGGCCGGATAGCGGTCCAGGACCTCGGCCAGCGCCTGATCCTCGGCGAAGCCGCTGGCGACCAGGCTGTGAGGATGCACCTCGGCCTGGCTGATCGGGCCCGCATAGCGCGTCATGGCATTCGTCATCGCGTTTCCCTGCTTCAGCGGCCGTGACGGCCGCCCTTTCTATTTCCGCACCATGTCCACGGCGGCGCGCAGCGCTCCCGAGGTTCGACCCGTCCAACTCGTCTCGCACGCCTCGATCACGGACCAGCGACGCTGGGTGCTTGTCCGCAACCGCCGGGCCCGCTCGCGCCCCACCAGGCCGACGACGGCGCTCGCCGAGTCGCAAAGCGCCTTGGTTAAGCCAGGTCGGGCCACGAGGCCTTCAACAGTCACAAGACCCCCGTCATCGTAATACTTCTTGTAATTGCCGCCTACGCCTACGCCGTAGTCAAAGACACGGTAGCCGCGCCCGGCCCCCAAACGGATGGTCTCCTGCGTCAGGACTATGCCCGGAGACCAGCGCGCCACCTCCTGCGCATAGACGGGGAACCACAGGTGGAAATGACGCCCCGCGTGCATCGAATACTCCATCGCCACCACGCGCCCGTCGACCCGCAGCACCGCCATCGAGGCGCCGAAGCCGTCTTCGCCTTCGCTGTCCATCAGAGCGTGCAGCACCTGGCCCGTCCAACCGCAGGAGAAAATGTCATGATGGCCGGTTCGGCGATACTGCTCGCTCTTCTCGATGATCAGGCGCTCCAGCAGGGCGTGATCCCGCAGGCAGATTTCGATCTCGACCGTCCCGAAGGCCCCGTCCAGCCCTCGACGCGAACGTTCCTTGTCCTTGAAGTACTTCGGAAAGGCCTTCCTGCGCCGCGCGTACCAGGCGTCAAAGCCGCCGTCGTCGGGCACGATCGACACCACGCTGGAGTAGCGCGGCATCTCTGCAGGGGCCTCGCCGATCCAGGCCGCCGCCGCGAACCTCGGTGCTCGAAGCAGGCGCGCGGCTTCCTGCATCGACGGCTTCAGGTCGCGAGGGCCGATAACTCCGTGATAGTCGTTCATTGGCGCGGCCAGCGGCTGGATCGTCCCGCCCCGACGCTGATGCGGATAATAGCCGACCACGCGACCGTCCCGTTTGAAGACAGCGACAGCCGACCCAGGACAGATGGGGCCCGCCGTCCGGGCGAACTCCCAGCGAAAATAGGGGCTGCTCAGGTCGGGATCCGCGCGCGCCCAGTCATTCCACTGCGCGCCCTCACCAGCCGACAGCTCAGCCACGCTACGAATTTCGACTGATAGTGGTCCCGACATGACGCTCCCTTCCGGAACAAGCACAGCAAGTCCCGTTCCAAGCCTGGCTGATACGTCCAAGCTCTTGAGGCCGGGTTAGCATCCGGCGGACAGCATCAAGGAACGGAGCCTCTTGTCCGCCCCCGCATTGTCTTGGGCAGGAGGTACCCATGACAACGCCCCGCCCCAAGACCCGAGAAACCGAGAACGAAGACCTGCGACCCGACACGGCCGGCCATCCGCCCCGCCCTGCCACAGAGCCGCGAGGCGCCGAGGGCAGCAGCAACTCTGGCCGCACCGAAACCGACCCGGCCACCGGCGAACCGAACGACTGACAGCAAAACGGCCCCCAGATCGCTCCGGGGGCCGCTCTGTTACGCTTTACGCTTGGCCTAACGCCCTTGCGGGCTGCTTGAGGCCATTACTGCGGCCTGCCGCCCTTTCGGGCTGCGTGAGGCCGGTACGCTTACTCGTTACTGGCGAACCAGCGAGGGCCGAAGCCCCCGCCCATTCTGACGTCGATTACTCGACGATCTTGGCCACGACGCCGGCGCCGACGGTGCGGCCGCCTTCACGGATGGCGAAGCGCAGCTTCTCTTCCATCGCGATCGGCGTGATCAGCTCGACGTCCAGCTCGGCGTTGTCGCCCGGCATGATCATTTCCACGCCTTCCTTCAGGTGCACGATGCCGGTCACGTCGGTCGTGCGGAAGTAGAACTGCGGACGGTAGTTCGTGAAGAACGGCGTGTGACGGCCGCCTTCTTCCTTGTTCAGGATGTAGGCTTCAGCCACGAACTTGGTGTGCGGGGTGATCGAACCCGGCTTGCACAGCACCTGGCCGCGCTCGACGTCTTCACGCTTGGTGCCGCGCAGCAGCACGCCCACGTTGTCGCCGGCTTGACCCTGGTCCAGCAGCTTGCGGAACATTTCAACGCCCGTGCAGGTCGTCTTCTGAACCGGACGGATGCCGACGATTTCGACTTCTTCACCGACCTTGACGATGCCGCGCTCGACGCGACCCGTCACCACGGTGCCGCGGCCCGAGATCGAGAACACGTCTTCGACCGGCATCAGGAACGGCATGTCGATCGGGCGTTCCGGTTGCGGGATGTAGGCGTCGACCGCCGCCATCAGCTCTAGGATGCGCTCTTCGCCGATGTGGGCGTCGCGGTCTTCGACGGCGGCCAGGGCCGAGCCCTTGACGACCGGGATGTCGTCGCCCGGGAACTGGTACGAGCTGAGCAGCTCGCGCACTTCCATTTCGACCAGCTCCAGCAGTTCCTCGTCGTCGACCATGTCGACCTTGTTCAGGAACACCACCAGGGCCGGAACGCCGACCTGACGCGACAGCAGGATGTGCTCGCGGGTCTGCGGCATCGGGCCGTCAGCGGCCGAGCACACCAGGATCGCGCCGTCCATCTGAGCGGCGCCCGTGATCATGTTCTTCACGTAGTCGGCGTGGCCCGGGCAGTCCACGTGCGCGTAGTGACGGTTGGCCGTCTCATATTCCACGTGCGACGTGTTGATGGTGATGCCGCGCGCTTTTTCTTCCGGCGCGTTGTCGATGTCGGCGTAGTTCATCGCCTTGTTGCCGCCGGCCTTCGCCAGCGTCATCGAGATCGCCGCCGTCAGCGTCGTCTTGCCGTGGTCAACGTGGCCGATCGTGCCGATGTTCACGTGCGGCTTATTACGTTCGAACTTTTCCTTGGCCATTCTCTAGCTCCTGGAATCCCCAAAACGGGGGTCCAAATGGGTTTGGGGATAGATGGGGCGATTTGTGCTCAAACCGCCCCGTTTTCAAGTGGGCCCGTCAGAAAGACGGACTTAGGCGTACTTCTTGATCACTTCGTCGGCGACGTGTTGCGGCACCGATTCATAGTGGTCGTACTGCATGGTGAACTGGGCGCGGCCCTGCGACATGCCGCGCAGCGTGTTCACATAGCCGAACATGTTGGCCAGCGGCACGAAGGCGTTCACGACGACGGCGTTGCCGCGCATGTCCTGACCCTGGATCATGCCGCGACGGCCGTTCAGGTCGCCGATGATCGAACCCAGGTACTCTTCCGGGGTCACGACCTCGACGGCCATGATCGGCTCGAGCAGCTTCGGTCCGCCCTTTTCCTTCAGTTCACGGAACGCGGCCCGCGAGGCGATTTCAAACGCCAGCACCGAGGAGTCGACGTCGTGGAAGGCGCCGTCGATCAGGGTCGCCTTGACGTCGATGACCGGGAAGCCGGCCAGCAGGCCGTTGTCCTTGGCCGACTTCAGGCCCTTTTCCACGCCCGGGATGTATTCCTTGGGCACGGCGCCGCCGACGATGGCCGACTCGAAGACGAAGTCCGAACCCGGCTCGCCCGGCTCGAACACCAGCTTGACGCGGGCGAACTGACCCGTACCGCCGGTCTGCTTCTTGTGGGTGTAGTCGATCTCGGCCTTGCGGCTGATGGACTCGCGATAGGCCACCTGCGGCGCGCCGATGGTCGCTTCGACCTTGTAGGTGCGCTTCAGGATGTCGATCTTGATGTCCAGGTGCAGCTCGCCCATGCCCTTCAGGATCGTCTGGCCCGACTCGTGGTCGGTCGAGACGGTGAAGGACGGATCTTCCGAAGCCAGCTTGGCCAGGGCGACGCCCAGCTTCTCCTGGTCGGCCTTGGTCTTGGGCTCGACGGCGATCTCGATCACCGGCGCCGGGAATTCCATCTTCTCCAGGATGACCGGCGACTTCAGCGGATCACACAGGGTGTCGCCGGTGCGAGTTTCCTTCAGGCCTGCCAGGGCGACGATGTCGCCGGCGTAGGCTTCCTTGATGTCTTCACGGTTGTTCGAGTGCATCAGCAGCATGCGGCCGACACGCTCGCGCTTGTCGCGCGACGAGTTCAGCAGCGACTGGCCGGTTTCCATCTTGCCCGAGTAGATGCGGCAGAAGGTGATCGAACCGACGAAGGGGTCGTCCATGATCTTGAACGCCAGAACCGACAGGGCTTCGTCGTCCGAGGCCTTACGCGTGGTCGGCTCTTCGGTCTTGAAGTCGATGCCCGGGATGGCGGGGATGTCCAGCGGCGACGGCAGGTAGTCGACAACCGCGTCCAGCAGGGGCTGCACGCCCTTGTTCTTGAACGCCGAGCCGCACAGCACCGGATAGAAGTGACCTTCGATCACGGCCTTACGGATGCAGCGCTTCAGGACTTCGACCGACGGCTCTTCGCCGCCCAGGTAGGCTTCCATCGCCTCGTCGTCGAGTTCGACGGCGTTGTCGACCAGGTACTGACGCGCGGCAGCGGCGGCGTCGGCCAGCTCAGCCGGGATGTCGCCGACGATGGCGGCGGCGCCGACCTGATCGGTTTCCCAGATCAGACCCTTCATTTCGACCAGGTCGATCACGCCCTTCAGGTTCGATTCCGAACCGATCGGCAGTTGAATCGGCACAGCCTTGGCGCCCAGGCGGTCGCGGATCGACTCGACCGACTTCTCGAAGTCGGCGCCGATCTTGTCCATCTTGTTGACGAAGACGATGCGCGGAACGCGGTATTTGTCGGCCTGGCGCCAGACGGTTTCCGTCTGCGGCTCGACGCCGGCGTTGCCGTCCAGCACCGTCACGGCGCCGTCGAGCACGCGCAGCGAACGTTCGACTTCAATGGTGAAGTCCACGTGGCCGGGGGTGTCGATGATGTTGAGGCGCTTTTCTTTCCAGAAGGCGGTCGTCGCGGCCGACGTAATGGTGATGCCGCGTTCCTGCTCCTGGTCCATCCAGTCCATCGTGGCCGAACCGTCGTGGGTCTCGCCCATCTTGTGGTTCTTGCCGGTGTAGAACAGAATCCGCTCGGACGTCGTCGTCTTGCCCGCGTCGATGTGGGCCATGATGCCGAAGTTGCGGTAGTCTTCGATTTTATGTGTGCGGGGCATTCGATTTGCCTTCCGGGAGCTTCGCGGACGCGCGAGCGCCCTGGGGTGTCGGATATGACGGCGCGGGCGGTTCAGTCTGAACGCCCGCGCCGGATCGTCTGATTGGCGACCGTCCCATTATCCGAAGAACAGGGACGGTTTTAAGACGTTTACCAGCGGTAGTGGCTGAAGGCGCGGTTCGCCTCGGCCATCTTGTGGGTGTCTTCGCGCTTCTTGACCGCGGTGCCGCGGTTGTTCGAAGCGTCCAGCAGTTCGGCAGCCAGCTTTTCCGTCATGGTGTTCTCGCCGCGGTTGCGCGCAGCGTTGACCAGCCAGCGGATGGCCAGGGCGCGACGACGGTCCGGACGGACCTCGACCGGCACCTGATAGGTGGCGCCGCCGACGCGGCGCGAACGGACTTCGACGGCCGGGGCGACGTTTTCCAGCGCAGCGTGGAAGGTCTCGACCGCAGTCTGCTCCTTCTTCTTGTCAGCCAGGATGTCGAAGGCGCCGTAAACGATGTTTTCGGCGACGGCCTTCTTACCTTCGTACATGACGTAGTTCATGAACTTGGTGACCACCAGGTCGCCAAACTTCGGATCCGGCAGAACTTCACGCTTCTGAGCGCGGTGACGACGGGACATGGATGTATCCTCTTAAATCTGTAGGGCGCTAAGGAGCGGATTACTTCGGACGCTTGGCGCCGTAGTGCGAACGACGCTGCTTGCGGTCCTTGACGCCCTGGGTGTCGAGCACGCCGCGCAGGATGTGGTAGCGAACGCCGGGCAAGTCCTTCACGCGGCCGCCGCGGATCAGCACGACCGAGTGCTCCTGCAGGTTGTGGCCTTCGCCGGGGATGTAGCACACGGCTTCGACGCCGTTCTTGGCCAGGCGGACCTTGGCGACCTTACGCAGGGCCGAGTTCGGCTTCTTCGGGGTCGTGGTGTACACGCGGGTGCAGACGCCGCGACGCTGGGGCGAACCCTCCAGGGCCGGGACCTTGTTGCGGACCGGCTTCGGCTTACGGGGCTTGCGGATCAGCTGGTTGATCGTGGGCATTCGAATTCGTCTCTTTTCGATGTGGAGGCGTGTGTCTTTCGACCGGAGCGCCTCATGAGCCTTCTTTTGGACGAGGCCGAAGCCCCGCCCGGGTGTTATCGAGCCGAACGAGACGCCCAAACAGAAAAACCGGAACGCGCGCTTCGGGCGTTCCGGCGGGCACAGCCCGTCCGTTCGATTGTCACGATCTGAGCGAACGGCGAACCGCCCACTTCTCGAAAGTGGGCGGCTTCTACGCGCGATCCGTTAACAGGTCAAGGGATTCGCGCACGCGGCCCGCCCGTCGATCGCCAAGGTCCGCCGCTGAGCGAGCGCGGTTCCCCATACGCTGATTTGCGCCCATATATGGCCATGCTTGGCTTGGCATGATCGCTCCACACGGGGGGAGGCTCAATGAGCGTTGCAGTTCTGGCCCAACTGAAGGCCCGGCGGCAACGCCCTGGCCTTCGACGCGCACTGACCGGCGCCGCATCGGTGCTGATGCATGTCGTCGTCTTCGGCGGCATGGCGCATATGGCGGCCAGAGACAAGCTGGCCCAGCCGTCCACTCCGCCCCCGCCGACCATCATACAGGTGGAGATCCAACGCCGGGAAATCCTCCCAGAGCCCCCACTGCGGCTCCCTCAGCCGACGCCCATCCCCACGCCGCCGCGCCCGGCGGAACGCGAGCGCCAGATCCCCGCTCCGGCCGAGGCGCCTCCCAGGCCGGCGCCGGCCGCGGCTGCGCCCCAAACGCCAGCGCCGGTTCCGGCTGCCGCTGAAACACCCCGACCGGCGGCGCCTGCGCAGGTTCCCGCTCCCGCCCTCGCACCGCCCGCCGCTGCCCCGGAACGAGCGCCCGCCGCTCCTGCGGTCGTCGCCCCGATCATTCGCCGCAAGAAGGACGAGGACGAAGGACGGGAAGGCGCGCCCGCCCCGCCGGCGCCGCGTCTGGCCAATCCGGCGGCCGGGGCCCCCTCCGCCGCAGCGTCCGGGGTTGCCGGGGTGTCTGACGCGTGGCGCGTGGCGCCCGAAAGCCAGGCCGACGCGAATGCCCGCGCGTTACGGACTTCCCCCGCCGGTTGCCCAGCGACGCAGATGCTGAGAAACGGCGAAAAGCTTATCTGCGACGAGCGCTACAACGAGCGAGCCGCAGAAGGCGCCGAGCGCGGCCGAATAACCGGCACTGGCAACGCCGGGCGCGACGCCCGCTTCGCTCGCGAAGGCGCCCGCGAGATGCAGCGCTATGAGGAAAGCCGTCGGCCGCCCAGCGGGGGCATCGGCATTACCCGCCCGCGGGACTGTCCCGGCTCCAATTTGGGCAGCGGCTGCGCCGGCGACCTTCTGGACCCGTCCATGCGCATGGATTCGACCCAGAACATCCGCACGTCCCGCGACGGCCCGGCGACTTCCGCGACGCCTGCGCCGCGGCCCCCTGCACGGCGACAGTAGCCCGCGCTCGGCAAGGATTAGCGACAAAGAAAAAGAGCGGCGCCTTTCGACGCCGCTCTCTTCAGTCTTTCAGGATCTGAACCCGGATCAGTCGGCCGACTGCTCCAGTTCCAGGGCCAGGTCCGCCGGAAGCGGCTCGACCGCCTCTTCGCGGGCCTGGGTCAGCTCAGCGTCCCGCTCGTTGGCGATCTTCTGCAGGCTGCGCAGGTAGGCGCCCGTACCGGCCGGGATCAGACGGCCGACGATGACGTTTTCCTTCAGGCCTTCCAGCATGTCCTTCTTGCCGTGGACCGAAGCCTCGGTGAGGACGCGGGTGGTCTCCTGGAACGACGCCGCCGAGATGAAGCTGCGGGTCTGCAGCGACGCCTTGGTGATGCCCAGCAGGACCGGCTGCGTGATCGCCAGACGGCCGCCACGCTTCTCGACCTTGGCGTTTTCGACAGCCGCTTCAGCCACTTCGACCGTGTCGCCACGGATCAGGGTGGTTTCGCCGGAGTCGATGACCTCGACCTTCTGCAGCATCTGGCGGACGATCACCTCGATGTGCTTGTCGTTGATCGGCACGCCCTGCAGTCGGTAGACCTCCTGCACTTCGTTCACCAGATACTCGGCCAGCGCCTCGACGCCCTGGATGCGCAGCAGGTCGTGCGGATCCGGGTTGCCGTCGATGATGTAGTCGCCCTTCTGGATCAGATCGCCGTCGTGGACGGAGATGTGCTTGCCCTTCGGGATCAGGAACTCGACCGCTTCGCCCTGGTTGCCGTCGGCATCCGGCTCCGGGGTGATCTTGATGCGGCGCTTGTTCTTGTAGTCGCGACCGAATTCGACGCGACCGTCCATCTCGGCGATGACCGCGCAATCCTTCGGACGACGAGCTTCGAACAGTTCCGCCACCCGCGGCAGACCGCCGGTGATGTCGCGGGTCTTGGCGCCCTCGGTCGGGATACGGGCGATGATGTCGCCCGGCTTGGTCTCGTCGCCGTTGGCCACCGACAGGATGGCGCCGACGGGCAGGAGGTAGCGCGCGTCGGAACCGCTCGACAGCTTGGCGTAGCTGTCGCCCTGGGTGACGCCCATGGCCGGACGCAGGTCCGCACCGCGCGGGCTGGCGCGCCAGTCGGAGACGACGCGCTGGGCGATGCCCGTGGCTTCGTCGGTCTCTTCCTTGACGGACAGGCCGTCGACCAGGTCCTCGAAGCGCACCACGCCGCCGACTTCCGTCAGGATCGGGGTGGTGTAGGGATCCCACTCGGCCAGGCGCTGGTTCTTGGCGACTTCAGAGCCTTCCTTGACGCGCAGGCGCGCGCCGTACGGCACCTTGTAGGATTCGCGGTCCTTGCCGTCGACGGTCACGGTGACCACGACGTTGCGGCTCATGGCCACCGGGTCGCCGTGAGCGGCGATAACGGTCGGACCGACGACCTTGATGACGCCGGCGTTGGTCGCCTCGAAGAACGAGGTCTCCGCCACCTGAGCCGTACCGCCGATGTGGAAGGTCCGCATCGTCAGCTGGGTGCCCGGCTCGCCGATCGACTGGGCGGCGATGACGCCGACCGCTTCGCCGATGTTGACGTTGGTCCCACGCGCCAGGTCGCGGCCGTAGCAGGTCGCGCAGATGCCGGTATCGGCTTCACAGGTCAGGGCCGAACGAACCTTGATGGACTGGACGCCCACCTTGTCGATCAGCTCGACTTCCTCTTCCTGCAGATAGGTGTCGGCAGGGAACAGGACTTCGCCGCCCGGCTCCTTGATGTCCTCGGCCGCGTAACGGCCCAGCACGCGCTGGCCCAGCGAGACGAGCACGTCGCCGCCTTCGACCACGGCGCGCAGGGTGATGCCGCGCGTCGAGCCGCAGTCTTCCTCGGTGACGATGGAGTCCTGCGCCACGTCCACGAGACGACGGGTCAGGTAACCCGAGTTGGCGGTCTTCAGCGCGGTGTCGGCCAGACCCTTACGGGCGCCGTGGGTGGAGTTGAAGTATTCAAGGACGGTCAGGCCTTCCTTGAAGTTCGAGATAATCGGCGTCTCGATGATCTCGCCCGAGGGCTTGGCCATCAGGCCGCGCATCCCGCCCAGCTGCTTCATCTGGGCCTGCGAACCACGGGCGCCCGAGTTGGCCATCATGAAGACCGAGTTGATGTCCGGCTCCTGACCCTTGATCAGGACGCGCGGCTGGGCGATTTCGCCCATCATCTCATCGGCGATCTTGTCCGTGGCCTTGGCCCAGGCGTCGACGACCTTGTTGTACTTCTCGCCCTTGGTGATCAGGCCGTCAGCGTATTGCTGCTCGTACTCTTCGACCTGGGTGCGGGTCTCGTTGACCAGAGCTTCCTTCTTGGCGGGAATGACGATGTCGTCCTTGCCCACCGAGATGCCGGCCTTGGCCGCTTCGCGGAAGCCCATCTGCATCATCTGGTCGGCGAAGATGACCGTCGCCTTCTGACCGCAGTGGCGATAGACCTGATCGATCAGGTTGCCGATTTCCTTCTTGGTCAGGTTCTTGTCCAGAAGGTTGTAACCGATGTTCGGGTTCAGCGGCAGCAGAGCGCCCAGCTTCATCCGGCCCGGCGTGGTGTCGATCACCTTGGTCACGACTTCGCCTTCCGAGTTCATCTCGGTCCAGCGCGCCTTGATCTTGGTGTGCAGGGTCACGACGCGGGCGTCCAGCGCCGCATCGATTTCGCCCATGTTGGCGAACAGCTTGCCCTCGCCCGGCTGACCTTCCTTGACCAGCGACAGGTAGTACAGACCCAGGACGATGTCCTGCGACGGCACGATGATCGGCTTGCCGTTGGCGGGCGACAGGATGTTGTTCGTCGACATCATCAGCACCCGCGCTTCCAGCTGGGCCTCGAGGCTCAGCGGGACGTGCACAGCCATCTGGTCGCCGTCGAAGTCAGCGTTGAACGCCGTACAGACCAGCGGGTGCAGGCGGATGGCCTTGCCCTCGATCAGCTTGGGCTCGAACGCCTGGATGCCCAGACGGTGCAGGGTCGGGGCGCGGTTCAGCAGCACCGGGTGCTCGCGGATGACCTCGTCCAGGATGTCCCAGACGGCGGGCTGTTCGCGCTCGACCATGCGCTTGGACTGCTTGACGGTGCCCGACAGGCCCTTGGCGTCCAGACGCGCGTAGATGAACGGCTTGAACAGCTCCAGCGCCATCTTCTTGGGCAGGCCGCACTCGTGCAGCTTCAGCTCGGGGCCCACGGTGATGACCGAACGGCCCGAATAGTCGACGCGCTTGCCCAGCAGGTTCTGACGGAAGCGGCCTTGCTTGCCCTTCAGCATGTCGGCCAGCGACTTCAGCGGACGCTTGTTCGCGCCGGTGATGACGCGACCGCGACGGCCGTTGTCGAACAGGGCGTCGACCGATTCCTGCAGCATCCGCTTCTCGTTGCGGATGATGATGTCCGGCGCGCGCAGCTCGATCAGGCGCTTCAGGCGGTTGTTCCGGTTGATGACCCGGCGATACAGGTCGTTCAGGTCCGACGTCGCAAAGCGGCCGCCGTCCAGCGGCACCAGCGGGCGCAGCTCGGGCGGGATGACCGGCACGATGGTCAGGATCATCCACTCGGGCTTGTTGCCCGACTCGATGAAGGCCTCCAGCAGCTTCAGGCGCTTGGACGCCTTCTTGGCCTTCAGCTCCGACGGGTTGTCGGCCAGCTCGGCGCGGTGCTTCTCGGCCTCGGCGTTCAGGTCGATCGCCATCAGCAGGTTGCGGACCGCCTCAGCGCCGATCTCGGCGGTGAAGCCGTCGTCGCCGAACTCTTCCTGGTAGTGATAGAACTCGTCTTCCGTCAGCAGCTGGTTCTGCTTCAGCGGGGTCAGGCCCGGCTCGGTGACGATGTAGTTCTCGAAATACAGGACGCGCTCGACGTCCTTCAGCGCCATGTCCAGCATCAGCGAGATGCGGCTCGGCAGCGACTTCAGGAACCAGATGTGGGCGACCGGGGCGGCCAGGTCGATGTGGCCCATCCGCTCGCGGCGGACGCGGGCCAGGGTGACCTCAACGCCGCACTTCTCGCAGATGATGCCCTTGTACTTCATGCGCTTGTACTTGCCGCACAGGCATTCGTAGTCCTTGGTCGGGCCAAAGATACGGGCGCAGAACAGGCCGTCACGCTCGGGCTTGAACGTGCGGTAGTTGATGGTTTCCGGCTTCTTGATCTCGCCGAACGACCACGAACGGATCTTTTCCGGCGAGGCCAGGGCGATCTTGATCTGGTCGAAGGTCGGCGTGACCGGGACCGGGTTGAAGATGTTCAGGACTTCCTGGTTCATCTTTTTTCCTTCTGCGGGACTGCCCCGCGAAAATCATTCAGAGAGGAGAACAGGCGGACCGCCCTCCCCCGCCGAGGCGAGGAAGGGCGCTTGATCCGATCAGCTGTTTTCCAGCTCCACGTTCAGGCCCAGCGAGCGCATTTCCTTCACGAGCACGTTGAACGACTCGGGGATGCCGGCTTCGAAGCTGTCGTCGCCGCGGACGATGGCCTCGTAGACCTTGGTCCGGCCAGCCACGTCGTCCGACTTCACCGTCAGCATTTCCTGCAGGGTGTAGGCGGCGCCGTAAGCTTCCAGAGCCCAGACCTCCATTTCCCCGAAGCGCTGACCGCCGAACTGCGCCTTACCGCCCAGCGGCTGCTGGGTAACGAGCGAGTACGGGCCGATCGAACGGGCGTGGATCTTGTCGTCGACCAGGTGGTGCAGCTTCAGCATGTAGATGTAGCCGACCGTGACCGGACGCTTGAACTGCTCGCCGGTCTGACCGTCGTACAGGATCGACTGGCCCGAACGGTCCAGGCCCGCCGATTCCAGCAGGTCCTCGATGTCCGAGATGCGCGCGCCGTCGAAGACCGGAGTCGCGAAGGGCACGCCCTTCGACAGGTTCTTCGCCAGCTCGATCAGGTCTTCCTCGTCGTCCGGCAGCGGGGTGTCGGCGCCATAGACCTCGGTCAGACGCTCGATCAGAGCCTGCTTCTGACCGCCATGCTGCCAGGCTTCCAGCAGACCGGAGATCTGCTTGCCCAGACCGGCGGCGGCCCAACCCAGGTGGGTCTCGAAGATCTGACCGATGTTCATGCGCGACGGCACGCCCAGCGGGTTCAGCACGATGTCGACGTGGGTGCCGTCTTCCAGATACGGCATGTCCTCGATCGGCAGGATCTTGGAGATGACGCCCTTGTTCCCGTGACGGCCGGCCATCTTGTCGCCCGGCTGCAGCTTGCGCTTCACGGCCACGAAGACCTTGACCATCTTCATGACGCCAGGCGGCATCTCGTCGCCGCGCTGCAGCTTCTCGACCTTGTCTTCGAAGCGGCGGTCGAGGGCCTTACGGGCGTCCTCGAACTGCTTCTTCATGGCCTCCAGCTCGCCCATCGCCTTCTCGTCGTCGAGGGCGACCTGCCACCACAGGCCCTTGGACACTTCGGCCAGCTTCTCTTCGGTGACCTCGCCGCGGCCCATGCCCTTCGGGCCGGACACGGCGGTCTTGCCGAGCAGCAGCGGCTTCACGCGGCCGTAGACGTTGCGCTCAAGGATCTTGAGCTCGTCGTCGCGGTCCTTGCCCAGACGCTCGATCTCGGCGCGCTCGATGGCCATGGCGCGCTCGTCCTTGTCGATACCGTGGCGGTTGAACACGCGCACATCGACGATGGTGCCGGCGACGCCGGGCGGCAGGCGCAGCGAGGTGTCGCGCACGTCCGAAGCCTTCTCGCCGAAGATGGCGCGCAGCAGCTTCTCTTCCGGGGTCATCGGGCTTTCGCCCTTCGGCGTCACCTTGCCGACCAGGATGTCGCCCGGCTGGACTTCGGCGCCGATGGCCACGATGCCGGCCTCGTCGAGGTTGCGCAGGGCTTCCTCGCCGACGTTGGGGATGTCGCGGGTGATTTCTTCCGGGCCCAGCTTGGTGTCGCGGGCCATGACCTCGAACTCTTCCAGGTGGATCGAGGTGAAGATGTCGTCGCGCACGATCCGTTCGGAGATCAGGATCGAGTCTTCGAAGTTGTAGCCGTTCCAGGGCATGAAGGCGACCAGGGCGTTGCGGCCCAGAGCCAGTTCGCCCAGGTCCGTCGACGGGCCGTCGGCGATGACGTCGCCGGCCTTCACCGCATCGCCCACGCGCACGATCGGGCGCTGGTTGATGCAGGTCGACTGGTTCGAACGCTGGAACTTCGACAGGCGATAGATATCGACGCCCGAGCGGCCGGCTTCCACGTCGCCCGTGGCGCGAACCACGATGCGGGTGCCGTCGATCTGCTCGACCACGCCTTCACGACGGGCGACCACGACAGCGCCGGAGTCCACGGCCACCACGGCTTCCATGCCGGTGCCGACCAGCGGCGCGTCCGACTTCACCAGGGGCACGGCCTGACGCTGCATGTTGGCGCCCATCAGCGCGCGGTTGGCGTCATCGTTTTCCAGGAACGGGATCAGGGCGGCGGCGACCGAAACGACCTGCTTCGGCGACACGTCCATCATGTCGACCGTTTCCTTGGTCAGCAGCTGAGAGTCGCCGTTGATCCGGCCCGGCACCAGCTCCTCGACGATCTCGCCGTCGTTCAGCTCGATGTTGGCCTGGGCGATGACGTGCTTCGCCTCTTCCATCGCCGAGATGTAGACCACCTCGTCGGTCGCCTTGCCTTCGACCACGCGACGGTACGGGCTTTCGATGAAGCCGTACTTGTTGACGCGAGCGTGGGTGGCCAGCGAGTTGATCAGACCGATGTTCGGGCCTTCCGGCGTTTCAATCGGGCAGATACGGCCATAGTGCGTCGGGTGAACGTCGCGGACTTCAAAGCCCGCGCGCTCGCGCGTCAGACCGCCCGGGCCAAGGGCCGAAAGGCGACGCTTGTGGGTGATTTCCGACAGCGGGTTCGTCTGGTCCATGAACTGCGACAGCTGCGACGAGCCGAAGAATTCACGCACCGCGGCGGCGGCCGGTTTGGCGTTGATCAGGTCGTGCGGCATGACCGTGTCGATATCGACCGAGCTCATGCGCTCCTTGATGGCGCGCTCCATGCGCAGCAGGCCGACGCGGTACTGGTTTTCCAGCAGCTCGCCCACCGAACGGACCCGGCGGTTGCCCAGGTTGTCGATGTCGTCGATCTCGCCGCGGCCGTCCTTCAGGCCGACCAGGATCTGCAGCACCTTCAGCACGTCGTCCTTCTGCAGGACGCGGATTTCGTCGGAGACCTCAGGGGTTTCCAGACGCATGTTCATCTTCACCCGGCCCACGGCCGACAGGTCGTAGCGCTCGGCGTCGAAGAACAGCGAGTTGAACATGGCCTCGGCCGCTTCCGGCGTCGGCGGCTCGCCCGGGCGCATGACGCGATAGACGTCGAACAGCGCGTCCTCGCGGCCCGTGTTCTTATCCACGCGCAGGGTGTTGCGCATGTAGGCGCCGACCGTCACGTGATCGATGTCCAGCACGTCGATGGTGGTGAAGCCGTTGGCTTCCAGCAGCTCGATCGCGGCGGCGTCCAGCTCGTCGCCCGCCTCGGCGTAGATTTCGCCGGTTTCGAAGTTGACGGCGTCGGAGGCCAGATACTTGGTCAGCAGGGCGTCAGCCGCCAGCGACAGCGACTTCAGACCCCCGTCGGCCAGCTTCTTGGCGGCGCGGGCGCTGATCTTCTGACCGGCCGGGGCGACCACTTCGCCGGTGTCGGCGTCGACCAGGTCGAACTCCGGCTTCACGCCGCGCCAGCGTTCCGGCTTGTAGGGCGTGACCCAGCCTTCGCCGCGCTTCTCGTACGGAACCGTCTCGTAGAAGGTCTTGAGGATCTCTTCCCCGTCCATGCCCAGGGCATAGAGGAAGGTCGAGGCCGGCAGCTTACGACGACGGTCGATGCGGACGTAGACGATGTCCTTGGCGTCGAACTCGAAGTCCAGCCACGAGCCGCGATAGGGGATCACGCGGGCGGCGAACAGCAGCTTGCCCGACGAGTGGGTCTTGCCCTTGTCGTGGTCGAAGAAAACGCCCGGCGAACGGTGCATCTGCGAGACGATCACGCGCTCGGTGCCGTTGACGATGAAGGTGCCCTTGTCCGTCATGAGCGGGATGTCGCCCATGTAGACGTCCTGCTCCTTGATGTCCTTGACCGAACGAGCGCCCGTTTCTTCCTCGGTCTCGAACACGATCAGGCGCAGCTTGACCTTCAGCGGCGCGGCATAGGTCATGTCGCGCTGGATGCATTCCTCAACGTCGTACTTCGGGTCCTCGAACTCGTAGGAGACGTATTCCAGAACGGCGCGTTCGTTGAAGTCCTTGATCGGGAACACCGACTTGAAGACCGCCTCGATGCCCTCGTCGTTGCGCAGACCGGGGCGCGACTCACGTTGCAGGAACTGCTCGTACGAAGCGCGCTGAACCTCGATCAGGTTCGGCATCTGCACGGCTTCGGGGATGCGCCCGAAGCTGTAGCGAATGCGCTTCTTGCCGGTAAACGACGTGGCGGCAGCGATCTTACCCAAGGCGAGACCGTCGGTGGACTTGGCCATTCTGTTTTCCCAATCGCGGCCCCTTGCGAGGCCCGCTCTCAATGCAGCAGCCACGGCGCGCCGACCGGCGATCCGTGACCGTTAAATGTCTCTCGGCGTCCACCCTCGATCCGCTCGCGGATCAGGACGCCTGGATGTATCCGCCCCCTTGGGGAGGGGCGACGCCTTCGCACCGGTCGGAGGGCGACAAACCGGGCCTCGGCGCTTTCGCGCGGGATTCATGGAATCTGCGGAGCGCGCATATATACGCCCTTCTTCGGCGAAATAAAGACCCCCGCACGCGGGCAGGTGACAGTTTCGATTAGCGTGATAAGCCTTGCTTCATGAAGCACATCGCCCTGCCCCTTCTCGCCGCCGTGTCGCTCGCCGCCTGCGCCTCGACGCCCGATGTCGGCTACCCCGGCCTGCGAGAGGCGGTCGGCCCGGCGACCCAGGAGAACTGGGAAGTCGGTCAGGCCGCCTATCTGATGTGGAACAGCCAGCGTCGCGGCTGGACCTCGACGCCGTCGGGGCTGCAATACCGGCTCGTCAGCAAGGCCAACCCCGAGGGCGCGCAGCCGACCGCGACAGACACGGTCAAGGTCCACTATCGCGGCACCTTCATCGACGGGCGCGAGTTCGACAGTTCCTATTCGCGCAATGAACCCGCCACCTTCCCGCTGAACCGCGTCATCAAGGGCTGGACCGAGGGCGTGGCTCTGATGCGCGAGGGCGAGACCTATGAGTTCGTCATCCCCGCCGACCTGGCCTACGGCTCACGCTGGATGGGGACGGAAATCCCCGCCAACTCGGCGCTGCGCTTCACGGTCGAACTGCTGGAAGTGAATCCGCAGGGCTGACGGACCGTCCGCGACACGGAATCGTCATCCGTCTTGACGACGCCTGCGACACGCTGTCGTCTGCGCCTCCTTGTCGAGGTCGCGTGGGGGCGGCCGTCCTGAGATAGCCGTCATGCAACGTTTCCTTCTGGCCGCCAGCGCCTCGGTTCTCCTGTTCGCGACGGGCGCGCCCGCGCTGGCGCAGGTCGGCACGCCCGCCCTTCCCGTCGCCCTGGCGCCGATTCCGGCGGCCAAGGACGAGGCCTATCCGGGCGTCATCAAGCTGGATGTCGACGCCACCGACATCGACCGCCGCCTGATCCAGGTGCGCCAGACCATCCCCGTCAGCGGCCCCGGCCCGCTGGTGCTGTTCTATCCGCAATGGATTCCCGGCCAGCACGGCCCGGTCGGCCCGGTCGCCAACGTCGGCGGCCTGACCTTCACCGCCAACGGCCAGCGACTGGAATGGGTGCGCAACACCGTCCAGCCATGGGCCTATCAGATCGAGGTTCCCGCCGGGGTGAGCGAGGTCGATGTCGCCTTCCAGTGGCTGACGCCGATCGAAGGCGCCCAGGGCCGCGTCGTCGTCACGCCCGAGATGCTGAACATCCAGTGGGAGAAGGCCCTGCTCTATCCGGCCGGCTATTACTCGCGCCAGATCACCTTCCAGCCGACGCTGAAGCTGCCGCAGGGCTGGAACTACGGCGCCGGGCTCGACACCGTCAGCTTCGAGAACGGCCTGGCGACCTTCGCCCCCATCACGCTTGAGCATCTGGCCGACAGCCCTGTCTTCGCCGGCGCCCACTATCGCCAGATCGACCTGGACCCGGGCGGCCGCTCGCCGGTGCGCCTGAACGTCGTCGCCGACACCGCCAAGATGCTGGAAGCGAGCGACGAGCATATCCAGTTGCACCGCAATCTGGTGCAGCAGGCCGACCGCCTGTTCGGGGCGCGCCACTACAACCACTACGACTTCCTGCTGGCAGTGACGGACAAGCTGGGCGGCATCGGCCTTGAGCATCACCGCTCGTCCGAGAACAGCGTCGATGTGAAGTATTTCACCGACCGCGAGGCGACCCTGGCCGACCGCGACCTGCTGGGCCACGAATACACCCACAGCTGGAACGGCAAATGGCGCCGCCCGGCCGACCAGCTGACGCCCAATCTGAACGAGCCGCTGCAGAACTCGCTGATGTGGGTCTATGAGGGCCAGACGCAGTATTGGGGCCTGGTCCTGACCGCGCGCGCCGGACTGATGTCCAAGCAGCAGGCGCTGGACGTGCTGGCCATGAGCGCGGCCAGCTTCCAGAACATCCCCGGCCGCCAGTGGCGCGCCATGCAGGACACCACCAACGACCCCATAATCAGCCAGCGTCGGTCGCAGCCGTGGGGCTCCTATCAGCGCAGCGAGGACTATTACCGCGAAGGCTCGCTGATCTGGCTGGACGCCGACACCCTGATCCGCGAGCGGACGGGCGGGAAGCAGTCGCTGGACGACTTCGCCAAGGCCTTCTTTGGCGTCGAGGACGGGAACTGGGATCCGGCCCCCTACACCTTCGCCGACGTGACCTCGACCCTGAACGGGGTGCAGGCCAACGACTGGGCCGCCTTCCTGCGCGAACGGCTGGACGCGGTCGGCCCCAACTCGCGCGGCCCCTTGGACGGCATCGAGCGCGGCGGCTACCGCCTGGTCTTCAAGGAGCAGCCGTCCGGCTACATGGGCGCCCTCTATAAAGAGCTGGGCCGCAACGACTTCACCTATTCGCTCGGCTTCATGATGAACGGGTCGAACAAGATCACCTCCGTCCTGTGGGGCGGCCCGGCGTTCGAGCTGGGCCTCACCTCGGGCTGGGAAGTGGTCGCTGTCGGCGGCCGCGCGGCCTCGGCCGATGTGCTGAAGGAGGCGGTCACAGCCGCCAAGGAATCCTCCGAGCCCATCGAGCTGATCCTGAAGAACGGCGAGCGCTTCAAGACGGTGCGCTTCGACTATCACGACGGCCTGCGCTACCCGCACCTGGAGCGGATCGAAGGCACGCCGGATCGGCTGGGCGACATCCTGTCGCCTCGCCGTCGCTGACGCCGCCTGCCAAGCCAAGACCTGACTGCTTTCCGAGTTCTGGATACCTGATGACCCGACGCCTGCCCGCCGCCGCCCTCGCCCTGCTGCTGACCTCGGCCGCCTCGACCGCCCTCGCCCAGCAATGGACCGGCCCGCAGGCGCCGGTCGCGCCCACGCCGCAGAACACGCCCCTGGCCCTGCCCCGCGCCCTGCCGCCGATCCCGGCCCCGACGGCCGAGGCCTATCCCGGCGTCATCCGCTACGAGGTCGACGCGACGGACGTCGAGAAGAAGATCGTCCGCGTGCGCCAGACCATCCCGGTCACGCCCGGCCACCTGGTTCTGCTCTATCCGAAATACCTGCCCGGCAACCACGCCGCCACCGGCCCGATCCAGCTGGTTTCCGGCGTCACAGTCCAGGGCGGCGGGGCGCGCATCGACTGGCTGCGCGACACCATCGACCCCTACGCCTTCCACATCGACGTGCCGCAGGGCGTCAGGGAGATCACCGTCGACTTCCAGTGGCTGACCCAGCCGGACAACTCGACCTGGCGCGTCGTCATGACGCCCGAGATGGTCAATCTGCAGTGGGAGAAGGCCCTGCTCTATCCGGCGGGTTATCGCTCGACCGGCATCACCTTCGCCCCGTCGATCCGCCTGCCGCAGGGTTGGCAGTACGGCGTCGCCCTCGACACCGAGAGCTTCGTCGACGGCCTGGCGACGTTCGCACCGACCGACCTCTACACCCTGATCGACAGCCCCCTGTTCGGCGGCGCCCACTTCCAGCGCATCGCCATCGACCCGCGCCGAGGGAACGGCGAAGGCGCCGTGCACCTGAACATCATGGCCGATACGGCCAAGGATCTCGCCCCCACGGCCGCGCAACTGAGCTGGTTCGAAAATCTGGTGACCCAGACCGACCGTCTGTTCGGCGCCCGCCCCTATGACCGCTACGACTTTCTGCTGGCGGCGACGTCCAAGCTGGGCGGCATCGGGCTGGAGCATCACCGCTCGTCGGAGAACTCGGTCCCGGCCGACTTCTTCACCAACTGGGGCAAGAGCCTGGGCGCGGTCGGCCTGCTGCCGCACGAGTTCACCCACGCCTGGAACGGCAAGCGCCAGCGCCCGGCCGACGAACTGACCGCCAACCACAACATCCCGACCCAGAACACCCTGCTGTGGGTCTATGAGGGCCAGACCGAATACTGGGGCGACGTGCTGACGGCGCGTTCGGGCCTGGCCTCCAAGGCCGACATCCTGACCAGCTTTGCCGAGGTCGCCGCCTTCTACGACAACCAGCCGGGCCGCGAGTGGCGTCCGCTGCAGGACACCAACAACCACAACCTGCTCGGCTACCGCACCGGCAATCCCTATTCGTCGTGGATGCGCGGCACCGGCGACTACTATCGCGAGGCCCTGCTGATCTGGCTGGACGCCGACACGCTTATTCGCGAGGCGACGGGTGGGAAGAAGTCGCTGGATGACTTCGCCAAGGGCTTCTTCGGCGGCGACGACGGCTCCTGGGCGCCGCGCGGCTATGTCTTCGACGACGTGGTCGCCGCCCTGAACGCGGTCCATCCGTATGACTGGGCGACCTTCCTGCGCACGCGCCTCGACGCCAACGGGCCGGACGCCAAGGCGCCGCTCGACGGTCTGGCGCGCGGCGGCTATCGCCTGACCTACACCGACAGCCTGTCCGCCGACGAGAAGCGCATCCAGTCGGGCTGGGCTAACGACTTCCAGTATTCGCTGGGCTTCACGCTGTCCTCGACCAACAAGCTGACCGGCATCCGCTGGGGCGGCCGCGCCTTCGAGGCCGACATCGGGCCGGGCTGGGAATTGGTCGCCGTCAACGACGTCGCCGCCTCGGCCGAGAAACTGCGCGACGCCGTCACCGCCGCCAAGGGAACCGACGCGCCGATCCGCCTTCTGCTCAAGAACGGCGACCGCTATCGCACGGTCGACTTCGACTACCACGACGGCCTGCGCTACCCGCGCCTGGAGCGCATTCCTGGCGCCCCGGACCGCCTGGGCGACATCCTCAGCCCCCGCCGGCGCTGATCGACACGAGACGCCGAAACGGCCCGGGAGCGATCCCGGGCCGTTTTCTTATGCGCGCGCCTAGCAGCCAAGAAAAACGGGCCGGAGGTTTCCCTCCGGCCCGCTTCGCTTTGACTTGTCTCTGGCGAACCAGAGGCCAGTTCCGAAATCTTACTTGATTTCGACCTTGGCGCCGGCAGCTTCCAGCTTGGTCTTCAGCTCTTCAGCGGCTTGCTTCGAGACGTTCTCGACGACCGGCTGCGGAGCGCCTTCGACCAGGTCCTTGGCTTCCTTCAGACCCAGGTCGGTGCGGACGCCGCGGACTTCCTTGATGACGTTGATCTTCTTGTCGCCGCCGTCCACCAGGACAACGGTGAACTCGGTTTGCTCTTCAGCAGCTTCGGCCGGAGCGGCGGCGCCGCCGGCGGCAGCAGCGACGGCGACCGGAGCGGCGGCCGAGACGCCCCACTTCTCTTCCAGCAGCTTCGACAGTTCAGCGGCTTCCAGGACGGTCAGAGCCGACAGTTCTTCAACGATTTTGGCGAGATCAGCCATGTTAGTCTTCCTTCGGTAGGATGAGGTTCAGAGAGATATGCAGAGATGACGGGGCTTAGGCGGCGTCTTTGGTCGCGTACGCGTTGAAGACGCGCGCCAGTTGGCCGGCCGGCGCCTGCAGGACGCCAGCAACCTTGGTCGCCGGGGCTTGCAGCAGGCCGATGAGCTTGCCGCGCAGTTGATCCAGCGACGGCAGCTTGGACAGGGCCTCGACGCCCTTGGCGTCCAGAACCTTGTCGCCCATGAAACCGCCAAGGATGTTGAACTTGTCGTTCCCCTTGGCGAATTCGGCCGTGACCTTGGCGGCGGTGACGGGGTCGGCTGCATAGGCGATGCCCACGGGGCCCTTGAACAGGCTGTGGTACTCGCTGCCTTCCTCAACGCCCAGCGCCTTGAGCGCCAGACGGTTCTTCACCACCTTGAACGCGGCGCCTTCTTTACGAAGAC
The DNA here is from genome assembly GCF_014836405.1 of Brevundimonas guildfordensis. Taxonomy (GTDB): domain Bacteria; phylum Pseudomonadota; class Alphaproteobacteria; order Caulobacterales; family Caulobacteraceae; genus Brevundimonas; species Brevundimonas guildfordensis. The sequence continues at coordinate 1,106,713 of NZ_JACSQU010000001.1, forward strand.
GACCACGCAGGTCTTCCATCTCCACAACGGTCAGACCCAGGTTGTGGGTCACGACCACGGCGCCCGCGTCGGCGAACACGCTCTTCAGCTGTTCGATCGACTCGGCTTTTTGTGCGCGGTCCATTGTGGTCTCCAGTTTTGGCATTCGCCGCCGGGCTTATTCCCGACGACGGATTTGGCTTAAGCGCCATGCATCGCTGCACAGCGTTCAGGCCGGTCTTATTGTCCGAAGGAAGCGCGGCCCGCCCGCCGGATACCGGCAGGACGAAAGCTCTTTGCATCCCCATCTCCCCACGGCGCCAGAGGGCTCTCTGGACGATTATGACGCGGGCGACCCCCGCATCCCGAAGTTCTCGGACAGGCATCGTCAGAACCGAGGTCCTGACGAGATGCGGGGTCTATACACGGCCCTGCGGGAAAATCAACGGCTGGGCGTGGGCGGGACGCAAAGCGCCCTACTCGGGCGCGCCGCTTGGCTGGAAATGAAGGATCAGCTCGGCCAGTTCCGCCTCGTCCACCACGGCTGCAGCGTCCTCAACCGACATCCAGCGACGTTCGCGCTGGGCGTCCTCGGGCCAGGCGCCCAGTTGGATGAAGACCTCCAGCGGATAGACGCTGGCGATGGTGGCCTGGACCCGGCCTGACTTGAGCCGCTTGCCGTACCGGAACCAGCCGATGGGGGCGCCCATGACGTCGCCCTGAACGCCCGCCTCCTCATAGGCTTCGATCACGGCGGCCTCGGCGTCGGTCTTGCCGGCCATGCGATTGCCCTTGGGAATGACCCAGCGGCGCGTCTCGCGCGAGGTGATCATCATGATCTCGACGCCGTCCGGGCCGTGCCGCCAGGGCAAAGCCGCGACCTGGCGCGTTTCCGATGACAGGGTGCGGGGCTTGCTCGACATCAGGTCAGGAACAGGCCGCCCAGGGCGTAGAACAGGGCGCCGATGGCGGCCGCGGCGGGCATGGTGATGAACCAGGCGGTGACGATGCTGCGCGCGACGCTCCAGCGCACGGCCGAAACGCGCTTGGCCGCCCCGACGCCGATGATGGCGCCGGTGATGGTGTGGGTGGTCGACACCGGGATGCCCATGCTGGTCGCGGCGAACAAGGTGATCGCCCCGCCGGTTTCAGCGCAGAACCCCTGCTGGGGGCTCAGCCGTGTGATCCGCGACCCCATGGTGTGCACGATCTTCCAGCCGCCGAACAGGGTACCCAGGGCGATGGCCGCCTGACAGGTGATGACCACCCAGAAGGGCACATGGAACTCGCCGCCCAGCATGCCGCGTGAATAAAGCAGGATGGCGATGATCCCCATCGTCTTCTGGGCGTCGTTGCCCCCGTGCCCCAGGGAATAGGCCGAGGCCGACACGAACTGCAAACCGCGGAAGATCCGGTCCGCGAAGTTCGGATTGGCCTTGGCGAACAGCCAGGACACGATCAGCACCAGAAGCAGCGCCAGCAGGAAGCCGATCGCCGGAGACATGAAGATGGCGCCAACCGTCTTCAGCACGCCGCTGACGACCACGGCCCCGCCGCCCGCCTTGGCGATCCCGGCCCCCAACAGGCCGCCGATCAGGGCGTGCGAGCTGGACGACGGGATCCCGAACATCCAGGTGATGACGTTCCAGCTGATGGCCCCCATCAGGGCGCCGAAGATCACCTGATCCGAGATCACGTCAGGAGAAATGATGCCCCGGCCGATCGTGTCCGCGACGTGAAGGCCGAAGAACAGGAAGGCGATGAAGTTGAAGAAGGCCGCCCACCCCACCGCATAGATCGGCGGCAGGACGCGCGTCGCCACGATGGTGGCGATGGAGTTGGCCGCATCGTGCAGGCCGTTCAGAAAATCGAACAGCAGGGCGACGCCGATCAGGAAGATCAGGATCAGGAGGGCGTGGTCCATGACGGTCCTACAGGTGCTCGACCAGCACGCCATTGATGCGGTTGGCCACGTCCTCGAAACGATCGATCACCTTCTCCAGGTGATCCAGCAGTTGGCTGCCGATGATGAAGCCCAGAGTGTTGCCGCCCGTGCTGTCATGGCGGTGCGCCTCATACAGGGCCTTCATCCCGGCGTCGTAAAGGTCGTCGCTGCGCGCCTCCAGATCCGTGATCTGCTCGGTCAGAAGGTTCAGCCGGTCATGATTCTTGCGCATGGCCGGCAGCAGGGTGAACGCCTCCTGCGTCAGCGCCGCGCACTGGACGGCGATGTCGGCGAGCTCCTGCATCTTTGGCGAGAAGGCGCGCATCTCATACAGGGTGACGACCTTGGCCGCCTTCTGCATCTGGTCGATGGTGTCGTCCAGCGAGTTGGTCAGGCCGCGGATGTCCGCGCGGTCGAACGGCGTGATGAAGCTGCGGCGCACGGCGAACAGAACCTCGCGCGCGACCTCGTCGGCTTCTTCCTCATGGGCGACCACCTTGGCGCACCAGTCGCCCGTCTCCGGGCCGCCGTCCATCATCTTGCGCAGCGCGGCGGCGCCGTGGACCAGGCTCAGAGCATGGGCGTCGAATAGCCGAAAGAAGTTGTCTTCCTTAGGCAGCAGCGCCTGAAACCAGTTGAGCATGAAGCCTCTCCGATGCGGTCGCCGCAGGGCGCACGGGCTCCAAGACCGGATTCCCCCCCTCCCCGTCAAGTCGTCCGGGTACAGAACAGTGGATTAGACGCCCGCGTCCCTTCCATCATACGCCGATTGCGACGCTGCGACCTGCGCCATGCGCGTTTCGGCCCAGTCGATCATTGGGCGCAGGGACTGCACCAACTCCTGTCCCAGCGGCGTGATCGCATAGGTGACCGATACGGGCACGCTGGCCTCCACCGTGCGGGTGACCAGACCGTCGCGCTCGATCTGACGCAAGGTCTGGCTCAGCATCTTCTGGGACACGCCCTCTATCCGGCGCTTCAGTGCGTTGAAGCGCATCGGGCCGTCGTCAAGCGTCGTCAGCAGCAGAACCGTCCATTTATCGGCGATCCGGTCCAGCAGCAGCCGCGTCGGACAATCGGCGGCGTAGACGTCGCCGCGCCCCTTATCCCGCGGAGCGGTCACCGTCGGGGAACCTGGTGAGGAAACAGTGCCTTCTTGCATGATTGATCCCCATATCACACCTGGTACCCATTGGTAACCTTAAGGGATCAAATCGATGAAAGTGACTGTCTTGGGCGCCAGCGGTCGCGCCGGTTCGGAGATCGTCAAGGAACTGGCCCGGCGCGGCCATACGGTAACCGCCGTCGCCCGGCGGCCTGAACGAGTTCCAGCAGCGCCGGGCGTGACTGCCGTGGCCGGGGATGTGAATGAACCCGAGACCCTCCCCCCTGCCCTGAGCGGCGCCGACGCCGTCGTCAGCGCCATCATGTTCGTCGACAGCAACCCGGAGCTGTTGATCAAGGCGGTCAAGGATGCTGGCGTCTCGCGCTATCTGGTCGTCGGCGGCGCCGGCAGCCTTGAGGTCGCCCCCGGAAAGGCCCTGGTCGACACCCCCGACTTTCCCGAGGCCTACAAGGCCGAAGCCTAGGCCGGCGGCCGTTTCCTAGAAGCGTTGCGGGCAGAGCCGGAACTGACGTGGACCTTCCTGTCGCCCTCCGCCCTTTTCGACGGATCAGAGCGCACCGGAACCTTCCGCCTGGGCGGCGACGCCCTGCTGACAGACGATCAGGGGAACAGCCGCATCTCCTTCCCCGACTACGCGATCGCCATGGTCGATGAGATTGAAGCCCCCCGCCATCCGCGCGCCCGCTTTACCGTCGGCTATTGAGCAACTCGCTCCCAAGCCGCGCCTAGGAGCATGGCTCAGAGCAAAGAAAACGGCCCCGGAAGATCGCTCTTCCGGGGCCGTCGTCATTCTTAGCCGTGAAGCCTTATCAGGCGCCCAGCGAAGCCGGGTCGACCTTGAAGCCCGGGCCCATCGTCGAGGACAGGGCGATGCGCTTCACATAGGTGCCCTTGGCGCCCGACGGCTTGGCGCGGACGAGGGCGTCCACGATGGCCTTGACGTTGGCTTCCAGGGCGTCCTGGGTGAAGGAGGCCTTGCCGATGCCGGCGTGGACGATGCCCGCCTTTTCGACACGGAACTCAACGGCGCCGCCCTTGGCGTCCTTGACGGCCTGAGCGACGTTCGGGGTCACGGTGCCGACCTTCGGGTTCGGCATCAGGCCGCGCGGGCCCAGCACCTTACCCAGACGGCCGACCAGGGCCATCATGTCCGGCGACGCGATCACGCGGTCGAACTCCATGAAGCCGCCGGCGATCTTCTCGTACAGGTCTTCAGCGCCGACGTGCTCGGCGCCGGCCGCCTTGGCTTCTTCAGCCTTGGCGTCCTTGGCGAAGACGGCGACGCGGACGTCACGGCCGGTGCCCGAGGGCAGGTTCACCACGCCGCGGACCTGTTGGTCGGCGTGACGCGGGTCGACGCCCAGGTTGATGGCGATTTCGATCGATTCGTCGAACTTGGCCTTGGCGTTGTCTTTCACCAGCTTGATGGCGTCCGAGAAGACCAGCAGGTCTTCGGTGACGCCCGTGCGGGCCTTATGGGCTTTGGTCTGCTTAGCCATGGATTAGCCCTCCACCACTTGAATGCCGATGGCGCGGGCCGAGCCCTCGATGATGCGCGACGCGGCGTCCAGGTCGTTCGCGTTCAGGTCCTTCATCTTCTTCTCGGCGATTTCGCGCAGTTGCGTCTGCGTGATCTTGCCAGCGAACTCGCGGCCGACGAGCTTGGAGCCCGACTTGATGCCGGCGGCTTGCTTCAGATACCAGGTCGCCGGCGGCGTCTTGGTGATGAAGGTGAACGACTTGTCCTGATAGACGGTGATGACGGTCGGAAGCGGGGTGCCCTTGGCTTCCTTCTCGGTCCGCGCATTGAACTCCTTGCAGAAGCCCATGATGTTCACGCCGCGCTGACCCAGAGCCGGGCCGATCGGGGGCGAAGGCGTGGCCGAGGCGGCCGGCACTTGCAGCTTGATATAGCCGAGAATCTTCTTGGCCATTGGTCTCTCCTATGAATGACCCGATGACGATGCGTCGGGCCGGTGAGCCGTGGTCGGGCATGGCTGCCTCCCACGGATTTGACGCCGAGCGACTCGAGGGTCGTCCAGCGAAGGCGCGCGTTTAGCAGGCAGACCCTGAAAACGCAAACGGGACCGCCCTGAGACGGTCCCGATCTCTGCGTGGCGTCAGCGGCCGATCAGGCGCTGACCTTCTCCACCTGATTGTATTCCAGATCGACCGGGGTCGGGCGGCCGAAGATCGAGACGGCCACGCGCAGGCGGGCGTTCTCTTCGTCGACGCTTTCGACCTGACCGTCGAAGCTGGCGAACGGACCGTCGGTGACCTTGACGTTCTCGCCGATGTCGAAGCGGATGGTGGGCTTCGGACGCTCGACGCCCTCTTCCACCTGGCCGATGATGTTCTGGACTTCACGTTCCGAGACCGGCAGCGGCTTGGTGCCGCCCGCGGCGCCCAGGAAGCCCGTGACCTTCGGCGTGTTCTTGACCAGGTGATAGGCCTCGTCGGTCATCTCCATCTTCACCAGCACATAGCCGGGGAAGAATTTGCGCTCGGCGTTGACCTTCTTGCCGCGGCGGATCTCGACGACATCCTCGGTCGGGACCAGGATTTCAGAGAAGGCGTCTTCCAGGCCCTGTTGCTTGGCCTGGTCGCGCAGCTGTTCCGCGACCTTCTTCTCGAAGTTGGAATAGGCGTGGACGATGTACCACTTGTGGCGGGGATTGGCCGCCGGCTTGGGCGCTGCATCGGTCATATGCGCGTCTCCTTTATTGGCCAAGGCTGAGGATAATGCGGGACGCGAAGCCAAGGCCCGTATCCACGATCCAGAAGAAGGCTGCGGCGATCAGCACCATGATGAAGACCATCACCGAAGTGATCCAGGTCTCCTTGCGGCTGGGCCAGGTGATCTTGCGGGCCTCAGCGCGAACTTCGCTGATGAACTGGGGGATAGACGTCTTTTTCTTCGGCGCGGGCGCGTCGACGGCCACGGTCGCTGCGCCTTGCGCGGCTGCTGCGGTCTTGGTCCCCGTGGTGCGGCGGCCGCCGGGGGTCTTCGCCTTGGCCATTTGACGTCTCTTCAACCTCTGGATCCTGCTGCTCCACATGGGAAGTCCCAGGCGATAACAACAGGGGGAATGGCAGGAGTGGAGGGACTCGAACCCCCGGCCCTCGGTTTTGGAGACCGATGCTCTACCAGCTGAGCTACACTCCTAGTGTCCCGGACAAAGATCAGCGCGCCGTGGAAATCGTTCCAGCGGCGCGACCCTCGCCAGAGGGGGGCGTATGCCCGAGCCCCACGGCCATTTCAAGGGCCATCTGCGCCGCAGACGCATGAAGTCGCGGATTTTCCTCAGAACAACCGCGCGACCGCGCTCGGCTCATAGCTCAGGCCTTTGACCAGAGCGTCAGCGTCGCCGATCGAGAACGTCTGGGCGCGACTGCGGCCATCGATCACCGCCACAGCCTCGATCTCTTCGGGAACAACCTTGACCACCGCCACGGCGTCCCCGCCCGGCGCCCACGGGCTGACTTCTGGCGAGCGCTTGATGATCAGATCATTGACCCGCTTCACCTCGTCGCCGTCCGTAACCTCTTCGGCGCGACCGTCGATGGAGACGCCGACCGCCTCGCCCTCTTCGCCCACGCCGCGCACGGCCACGCCCACGCGCGGATCTGCGGTCAGGTTCTTCAGCTTCTCGCTGTCGCGGCCAGTGACGAAGTAGAGGTTCAGGCCGTCGTTCAGATAGCCGAGCGTGGCAGCCTGAGGCCGCCCATCCGCCCGGTTCACCGCCAGGGTCATCAGCTTCTGACTGTCCAGCAGCTTCAGGATAGCGGCGACCGCCCCGCCATGGATCGGGGTCGTGCGCGAGGTCGAGCTCATGGCGATTCTCCAAAAGAAGGCGACAGCAGACTGGGCCGCCAGCTTCGACCCGGCCTTGACGCAGATCAAGGCGGCTGGACCCCGCTTCGGTTCCAATCGCCTCATGACAGAGTCCCGCCTCGCGCCTGAAGCGCCTCGTCTCGAGGTGTCCCCCCTCAGCAAAGCCGAGGCGCCCGCCGCCTTTGCGCTGGCGCGGTTGTGGCGCCCCAATCTGGAGCCCGCTCAGTGGGACGCCTTCCTGTCAGCCTGGCGCGCCGCGCCCGAAAGCCGGGGCATCCTCAGCGCCCGCAATCAGCGCGGCGGGGTTCTGGGCTTCGTCAGCTGGTGGCGGCAACCCGATCTGGAGTATGGCGAGACGCTGTGGGCCGGCCCCTTCGTGGTGCGCGAGATGGGCGTGCGGCCGCTGGTGCGTCAGAGCCTGGCCGTCGAGCTGACCGCTCTCGCCGCCCAACTGGGCGCTCGGCTGCGCTATGCCGAAGAGGCCCCTACTCCGGACAGCGCCGGCTAATGACGGCTAGGACAGGCTGACCTATTCGGATTCCGCGACGCATCGCCTAGACTGCCCCGTCATCCGGGAGACGACCTTCGTGAACACCGCTGCGGCCCAGCCCCCAAATGAACAGGTGCGTCTGGCGGACGTGCATCCGTGCGCCAACTGCGGCGCCCGTCCGCTGGGCGTCTGCGCCGACCTCAAGGGCCATGAGCTGCAAAGCATGGCCTGCGCCAGCGAGACCGTTACCGCACAGCCCGGACAGGCTCTGTTCCACGAAGGCGATCCGAATCCTTTCGTCTTCAACGTGGTGGACGGGGCGGTGAAGCTGTACCGGCTTCTGCCCGACGGCCGTCGCCAGATCACCGGCTTCCTCTTCCAGGGCGATTTCCTGGGCCTTGGCGGACGCGGAGCCTCCAGCTTCACCGCCGAGGCGCTGACGCCGCTGAGCGCCTGCCGATTCCGACGCAGCGACTTCGATCAACTGCTGAACGCCCTGCCCGCACTGGAACACCGTCTGGTGGCCCTTGCCGGGGATGAGCTGATGGCGGCCCAGGAACAGATCGTCCTTCTGGGCCGCAAGACGGCGCGCGAACGGCTGGCCAGCTTCCTGACCCGCCTCGCAGAACGTCAGGTGCAGTTGGGTGGCCGAAAAGGCCAGCTTCACCTGCCGATGACGCGGCTCGACATCGCCGACTACCTGGGCCTCACGATCGAGACAGTCAGCCGGGTCTTCACCCAGTTCAAGACCTCCGGGCTGATCCAGCTGCTGCCGGGCAACGAGGTCGCCCTGCCCGATCCGGCGGCGCTCAAGGCGCTGGGCGAAGGCGCCGCCTGATCCATTCCGGCAAATAGGGTTGAGGGGACGCGGCCTGACGTTCCGCGCCCCTGCCCGCCTCGGCTTTAGAACTTGCGGCCCACGCCCACCGACAGGACCCAAGGATCCAGACTGACGCTGCTCTTGAGCGCGCCGCCGTTGATCTTGGCGTCCGTGTCGAACCATACCTTCTTGGCGTCCGCGTTCAGCGTCCACGGCCCGGAAATATTCCAGTCGGCCCCGGCCTGCAGCGCCACGCCGAAGCCGTCGTCCAGGTCGACCTCGAAGCCGTTTTTGTCCTTGCCGCTGAAGAAGGCCATGTAGCTGACGCCCGCGCCGACATAGGGGCTGACCGTCGCGTTCGGCGTCGGCCGGTATTGCAGCGTCACCACCGGCGGCAGCACCCAGGTCTCATGCACCGCTACATCCGTTCCCGCCCCCTTGGCGCGGACCTCATGCTGGGTCGCGCCCAGAATGGCCTCGACGGCCCAGTGATCGGCGACGAAATAGGTGAAGCCCAGCGTCGGCATCCAGTCGTCGCCCACATCAACCTTCAGGCCGCTGGCGGCCCCGGCGGCGGTGACGAGGGCGTCGTCGGCCTGGGGCAGGACGCCGGTCGTGCGGGCGGTGACGATCAGCGAGCCCTTGCCAACCGGTTCGAGGGTGGTCGTCTGGGCCGAAGCTGCGCCCGCAATGGCCAACAGGCTGACAGAGGCGATAAGGGCGGCGGCGGTTTTCATCGGTTCAATCCCCGACATTCGCCGGGTCGGAGGGCCCGGCTTCGATGTCCTGATCACCCTGCGCCCGCCCCGTCCGCTTCGCCTTGATCCATCGCAAGCAACGGATATTCCGTCGGTTTCGTCCAAGAAAAATCCCCTCCGGCGGGCGCCGAAGGGGACAATTCAGTTCAGGCTGTCAGAGGACGGGATCAGGGCTCCGAGTGCCCCTCATCGCCCTCGTCGAACAGGCGGAACTCGTGCCACAGGCCGTTCAGGACGCCGAACGCGACCGCCAGGCCGAGGCCCAGGATCCAGGCGAAATACCACATGGAATGATCTCCTTTCGCGGGATCAGTAAAGGTCGGGATTGGTCTTCAGCGCGTCCATCGTCGAGCGGCCCCACAGCACCTTGTAGACCCAGGCGGTGTAGAGCAGGACGACCGGCATGAAGACCGCCGTCACGATCAGCATGATGAACAGGGTCGTGTGGCTGGATGAGGCGTTCCACACCGTCAGGCTGGACTGGGCGTCAATCGAGCTGGGCAGGATGAAGGGGAACATCGACAGGCCGACCGTCGAGATGATCCCGACCGCAGAGGCCGACGACCCGCCGAAGGCGAGCAGAGCCGACCGGCGCCACATGCCCAGCAAACCGACCGCCGCGCCAGCAAAGCCCAAGACCGGAGCAATGATCATCCACGGATAGCGGCCGTAGTTGTCCATCCAGGCGCCGGGCGCCGCCTCGACCGCCGTGCGCAGCGGGTTCGAAGCGCCGGCGGTGTCGAGCACGCCGGTAATGCGGAAGCCCATGTCGCCGAACGCGACCATGGCGCCGCCGATGGCGAACAGCGCCAGGCTGAGGACCCCGGCGCCCGTCCCGATGGCGCGCGCTCGGTTCAGCACCGGACCTTGCTCCCCCTTGATGGCCAGCCAGGCGGCGCCGTGCAGGACCAGCATGGACACCGACAGCAGGCCGCAGATCAGGGTGAAGGGCGTGAACAGGCCCAGCAGGCTGCCCTCATAGAAGCTGCGCAGGTCGCTGGTCAGGCGGAAGGGCGCTCCCATCAGGACGTTGCCCACCGCCACGCCGAACACCAGGGCCGGCACGAAGCTGCCGACGAACAGGCCCCAGTCCCACATCGAGCGCCAGCGCGCCTCGGGCCGCTTGGAGCGGTATTTGAACGACACCGGCCGCAAGATCAGCGCGGCCAGCACCAGGAACATCGCCAGGTAGAAGCCCGAAAAGCTGACCGCGTAAACCTGGGGCCAGGCGGCGAAGATCGCCGCCCCGCCGACGATAAACCAGACCTGGTTGCCTTCCCAGGTCGCGCCGACGGTGTTGATCACCATGCGGCGCTCTTCATCCGTCTTGGCCACGAAGGGCAGCAGGGCGCCGACGCCCATGTCGAACCCGTCGGTCAGGGCGAAGCCGATCAGCAGCACGCCCAGCAGTCCCCACCAGATCAGGCGGAGGGTGGTGTAGTCGAGGGGAAGTTCCATCTCTCTTTTCCTTCAACGACCGGGTCAGGCGACCGCGGGCTCGCCTTCCGTGCGGGCGTCTTCTTCGAGCGCTTCCTGTTCAGCGAACGGTCCCTTCTTGACCGCGCGCAGGATCAGTCCGACCTCGACCACGGCGAGAGCGCCGTACAGCAGGGTGAAGCAGACGATCGTGGTCCACAGGTGCGTGGTCGTCAGGCTGGATGCGCCCAGGAAGGTCGGCAAGACGCCTTCCACAGCCCAGGGCTGACGCCCCACCTCGGCCAGAATCCAACCCGACTCGATAGCGATCCACGGCAGCGGGATGGCCAGGACGGCCAGGCGCAGGAACCACTTCGTTTCATGCTTGCGCAGGGTGCACAGCACGAAGGCGGTGGCGAACAGTCCGATCATCAGGAAGCCGATGCCGGCCATGAATCGGAAGACCCAGAACATCAGCGGCACGTTCGGCACCGTCGACCAGGCCGCCAGCTTGACCTGGTCCGGGGTCGCCAGGCGCGGGTCCTCGACGTAGCGCTTCAACAGCAGGCCGTAGCCCAGGTCGTTGCGGACCGTCTCGAACTGGCCGCGGGCGGCCATGTCGGTCGGATCGGCCTTGACCTTCTCCAGGGCGTCATAGGCGACGACGCCGCGCTCGATGCGGTCTTCAGCGACGGCGACCAGCTCGAGGATGCCTACGACCGGCTTGTCCAGGCTTCGCGTCGAGATCAAGCCCAGCGCATAGGGCACCTTGATCTCGTAATGGGTGTGGCGGTCGTCCAGATTGGGCAGCCCGAACAGGGTTAGACCTGCCGGCGCCGGTTCGGTGCGCCACATGGCTTCCAGAGCCGCCAGCTTCATCTTCTGGTTGTCGGTCAGGGCGTAGCCCGACTCATCGCCCAGAACCACGACCGACAGCGACGACAGCAGGCCGAAGGCGGCGGCGACCGTCATCGACCGCTTGGCGAAGCCCTTGTGTTTGCCCTTCAGCAGATAGAAGGCCGAAATGCCCAGCACGACCACGGCGGCGCAGACGTAGCCGGCCGACACGGTGTGGACGAACTTGGCCTGGGCCACCGGGTTGAAGATCACCGCCATGAAGTCGGTGATCTCCATGCGCATGGTGTCGGGATTGAAGGCCGCGCCGACCGGATTCTGCATCCAGCCGTTGGCGATCAGGATCCACAGCGCCGACAGGTTGGTGCCCAGGGCGACCATGAAGGTGACGAACAGGTGGGCGTGCGGCTTCAGCTTGTCCCAGCCAAAGAACATCAGGCCGACAAAGGTCGCTTCCAGGAAGAAGGCCATCAGGCCCTCGATCGCCAGCGGCGCCCCGAAGATGTCCCCGACGTAGTGGGAATAGTAGCTCCAGTTCATGCCGAACTGGAATTCCATCGTCAGGCCGGTGGCGACGCCCAGCACGAAATTGATGCCGAAGATCGTGCCCCAGAAGCGGGTGATCGTCCGCCAGATCGGCCGGCGGGTCATCACATAGATGCTCTCCATGATGACCAGCATGAAGGAGAGCCCCAAAGTGAGAGGCACGAACAGAAAGTGGTATAACGCCGTCAGTGCGAACTGAAGGCGTGAAAGGTCTACGACCGCCAGGTCGATCATCGTTCCAGGCTCCTGACCGCCAGCCCCCATCGACCGGCGTTCTACTCTAACCTAAAGCGGCGCGGTTCGCCGCGCCTTGATCCTGATCAAAGTCGCCGTTGCAGGATTGGACTAGTCGGCGTTTCGCCCAAGGACCTTTCGTCCCATGGTCCTTTTGCCCAATCCCGCTGCGTCGGCGATCATGGCTGATCCGCTGGTCCACCCCGGAGACAAGATGACGGCCCAGCCGATCGCCCCCACCGCCCCTGCTCTAGACGACACGCCGCCCGCCGCCTGGTTGAAGGTCGCTCTGGCCCCGTGGCGGCGGCTGATGACTCTCGGCGGCGCGCTGGTGATCGCCGACACCGTGCCTGCGATCGGATTCGCAGCCGGTCTGGCCCTGGCGGTCGGCGCCCTGCCTCAGGGCATCGAACGCGCCCTGCCCGGCCTCGCTCTGGCGGCCGTCTCCCTGCTGGCGCGCGGCGTGCTCAGCCACACGGCGGTCAAGGTGAACACCCGAGCCGCCCGCGCCGCCAAGAACGGAATTCGCCGTTCCATCCTGACCGAAGCCCTGTCCGGCCGTCTGTCCGACGCCGCCGCCATGACCGCTGTGGTCGAAGGGGTCGAGGCGCTTGACGGCCATGTCGCGCGCTTCTCTCCCGCCCGCACGGCGGCCGCCGCTTCACCTCTTATCCTGATCGCCGTCACCGCCGTGGTCAGCCCTTTCACGGCGGGCATACTGATCTTCACCCTGCTGCCTTTCGTCATCGGCATGGCGCTTACCGGCATGGCGGCCGGCGCCGAGAGCCGGCGTCAGTTCCAGGCGTTGGAACGGCTGTCCGGCCTGTTCCTGGACCGGGTGCGCGCCCTGCCCGCCATCCTGGCCTTTCAGGCTGAGGACCAGCAGGCCCGCGTCATCGCCCGCGCTTCGGACGACCTGGCCCGCCGCACCGGCAAGGTGCTGAAGGTCGCCTTCGTGTCCTCGGCGGTATTGGAGTTCTTCTCGGCCCTGGCGGTGGCCCTGGTGGCCGTCTACTGCGGCTTCAACCTGCTGAAGCTGCTGCCCTTCCCGGCGCCGGAACAGCTCAGCCTGACTCGCGCCTTCTTCGTTCTGGCGCTGGCGCCGGAAGTCTATCAGCCGATGCGCCGCCTCGCCGCCGCCTACCACGACCGTCAGGCCGCCGAGTCCGCCGTCCCCAGCCTGCGTCGCCTGAGCGTCGAAATGAAGAGCCGCCAGCGCCCCGCCCGGCCTGATCAGGCGCCAGCCATCGCCTTTCAGGATGTCGCCATCGCCTATGACGGCGCGGCGGTGGTCGAGCATTTCAATCTGGATGTCGCCCCCGGGTCCATCGTGGCCCTGACGGGTCTCAGCGGCTCGGGCAAGAGCAGCCTGCTGCACCTGTTTATGGGCCTGTCGCCTCTCAGCGCGGGAGAGGTCATGGTCGGCGAGGCGCGCCTTTCGCAGGCGGCCGAGCTAACCGACTGGATCGCCTGGGCCGGCCAAGCCCCAGTCGTCATTCGCGGAACCCTGGCCGAGAACATCGCCCTGGCCCATCGCAGCGCGACACCCGAGGCGGTGGAAAAGGCTGCACGAAAGGCGGGCCTGAACGGCGCGCTGGATCGTCTGATCGACGAACGCGGCGGGGGCCTGTCGGGGGGCGAACGCCGCCGTCTCGGCCTGGCCCGCGCCTTCCTGAAGCCCGCGCCTCTGCTGCTGCTGGACGAACCCACCGCCAATCTGGACGCCGAGGCCGAAGCCGCCCTGCTGCCCGTCATCCGCGAGGCCGCGCGCGGCCGCACCGTGCTGATCGCCACCCATTCCGACGCCGTGGCCGCTTTGGCCGACAAGGTGGTGCGCCTGTGAGCCGTTCCGAATCGCCCGGCGTCGCCCGCGTGAAGGCCCTGATCCGCGCGCAGGAGAAGGCCCAGCGCCCGCGCCTGCTGGCCGCCTCCGTCACCGCCGCCCTGGTGTCGGCAGGCGCTGTCCTGCTGCTCGGCCTGTCGGGCTGGTTCATCACCGCCGCCGCCCTCGCCGGCGCCGCCGGGCCGGCCGTGGCCCATGTCTTCAACTACATGGTGCCTAGCGCCATGATCCGCTTCTTCGCCATCGTGCGCACCGCCTCGCGGTATGGCGAGCGCGTCACCGGCCATGACGCGGCGTTGAAGGCGCTGGCGGCTCTGCGTCCGCAGCTGTTCATCGGCCTGGCCCGCGCCCCCACGACCAAGGCCCTTTCCTTGGCGGGCGGCGAAGCTTCCGCTCGACTGGTTCAGGACGTGGACGCGATCCAGGACCGTTTCGTGCGCCTGTCGACGCCCTGGGGCGCGGGCGCCGGTTTGATCGCCGGCGTCGGCATGGCGGCCCTGGCCGGATGGGCCCCGGCGCTCGTCGTCGCGTCCGCCGCCGCTTTGGGCGTCATCCTGGCCGTCGTGATCGGACGCCGCTTCGCCGAACCTGCTGGCCGCCGCCTTCAGCAGGCCTCCGGCGCCCTGAAGACCGAGTTCGCCGCCCTGGCCGCCGCCGCGCCCGAGCTTCAGGCCTATGGCATGAAGGCCTGGGCCGCCGACCGGCTGGCCGAGCACGGCGACGCGGTCGAGCTCGCAGCCGAGCGGCTGGCCCGCGCCGGCGGTCTGATCATGGCCAGCCAGAGCCTCGCCATGGCATTTGGGGTGGCGGGCGCGGCTTTGGCCGCAGGCGCCGGCGCCCCCGCCCTGACCGCCCTGTCCATGCTGGCCGCCGTCGCCACGGTTGAGAGCGCCGGAACCCTGCTGAACGCCCTGCGCCAGAACGGCGCGGTCAAGGAGGCCGTCCAGCGCTTGGGCGAACTTCTGGACGATGAAGCGCCCGCGTCGCCGGTCGCTGACGTATCGCCGAGCCTGCGGCTGTCCGGCGCCGATCTGACGGTGGCCCCGCCGCAGCGCCTCGCGCTCACGGGCCCGTCCGGAGCCGGAAAGACGACCCTTATCGAGCGGCTGATGGGCCTGCGCGCGACCAGCCCGGGAGAAATACTGCACGGGGATATCGACGCCGCCGCCCTTGGCGCCGAGACGTTGAGGCCGCTGTTCGCCTATGCTCCGCAACAGGCCGTGCTTCTGACCGGCAGCGTGCGCGAAAACTTGCGCCTGGCGGCCCCGACCGCTTCCGACGAGGATCTGTGGTCCGCCCTGGAGGACGCTGCCCTGGCCGAGCGCATCCGCGCCGCGCCCGGCGGGCTGGACACGCCGGTGGGCGAGAACGGCGCGCGCCTGTCAGGCGGAGAGCGCCGCCGCCTCGGCCTGGCCCGCGCCTATCTGCGCCCCTCGCCCTGGCTGGTGCTTGACGAACCCACCGAGGGTCTGGACGCCGCCACCGAAGCCCTGGTTCTTGAGCGGCTCGCCGCACGGCTGCACCACAGCGGCCAGGGATTGATCGTCGTCAGCCACCGCCCTGCGCCTCTCGCCCTGTGCGGCGTGGCTCTGACGGTTACCGGCCTGGCGTCGACCGGCCGCGTCGAGGTCAGCGCAAGGCCCGTGCCCGCGGCCGCCTGATGGCGCGGCGACTTTGATCTCAATCAAGGCGGCGCAGGCGGTCAACCGCTTTTCTGTCGGCAGAGGAGATCACCAATGCCCGCAGACATCATCGCCCCCGTCGTCGCCATCAGCGCCTTCTTCATGACCTTCATCATCGGCATGGCCTACGGCTGCATCGCCAGCAACCTGCCGACGCCAGAGAAAGGCTGAGCCTCATGGCGCCTGCCCCGGCGGTCTGGCGCCGAGGTCAGGGCGAGCGGCCGACCAAACAGGAGGCCTTAGCGACGCCGCCTGAAATCAGGCGGCGTCGTCTGCATGTGTGTGGATCACTGGCCGGAACAACAGCTTGTCGATACGTCGGTCGTCCATATCGATGACCTCGACCTCGAAACGGCCCAGTTGCAGGATATCGCCCTCGTCCGGCACCCGCGACAGATGGTGCAGCACCAGGCCCGCTACCGTGTGGAAGCCTTCATGCTCGCCGAAGTCTTCGCCCAGCGCTTCGCCCAGCTCATCCAGATCGATCTGACCGTCGACAGCCCAGGTGCCGTCAGCGCGCTTGCGCACGGCCGTCTCGACCTCGTCATGGCTCTCGTTGAAGTCGCCGGCGATCATTTCCAGCAAATCCGTCGCCGTGACCACGCCTTCAAAGGCGCCGTACTCGTCGACCACGAAGGCCATGTGGACCTTCGAGCCCTTCAGGATCTCCAGCGCCTTCAGCACCGAGGTCGACTGCGGGATGAAGGCCGGTTCGGCCACCAGCGTCTCGACGTTGAACTCGCCATTGGTGAGCAGGCTGTCCAGCAGGTCCTTCTTGTGGACCACGCCCAGCGGATTATCGATATCGTTATCGCGCGCCACCACGATGCGCGAATAGGGGCAGGTGCGGATTTCCTCGCGCAGCGTCTCTTCGGAATCGTCCAGCGCGATCCAGTAGACCTCGTGGCGCGGCGTCATGGCCACGCGCACGGCCCGGTCGCCCAGGCGCAGGATCTCTTCGATCATCTCCTGCTCTTCCGGCTCGATCAGGCCCGCAGACGTGCCTTCCGCCAGAATGCTTTCCACCTCTTCCTGGGTGACGTCCGATCCATCGCGGTCCTTGACGCCCATCAGCTTGAGGATGCCGGAGGTCGACGCCGTCAGCAGCAGCACGAAGGGCTTCATCGCCAAAGCCAGCGTCGAGATCGGCACGGCCATCTTGGAAGCGATCGTCTCGGGGAAGATCAGGGCCAGGCGTTTGGGCACCAGTTCGCCGACGATCAGCGAAACATAGGTGATCAGCACCACCACCACGGCCGTGGCGATGATCTGGGAATAAGGCGCCAGGGCGGGCAGGTTCGCCTTGAGGATCTCATCCAGCTGACCAGCGATGGCCGCCTGGCCATAGGCGCCCGCCAGAATGCCGATCAGGGTGATTCCCACCTGGACCGCAGACAGAAACTGGGTGGGCTCTTCGGCCAGCTTGAGCGCGGCGCGGGCGCCGCGATCGCCTCTTTCGGCGCGGCTCTGAAGCTTGGATCTGCGGGATGACACGACCGCAAGTTCGGTCATGGCGAAAAGGCCGTTCAGCACCACGAGCAGCAGCACGACGACGATAGCGATGGTCAACATCGAAAAGGGAAAAGCCCTGACGCGGCGCGACTAACGGCGTCCGCGCGCGGATACTAGGGCCGATGAGGGTTTCGCGCCAGTTATTGTTGTGCTGGTTGGGCCGCTCAGCCGTTCCGTCCCGCCTCGATCGAGCCGTAGAAGCCGCCGGTAGCGCCTCGCCCGCCCATAGACGCGCAGGCGCTCAGGCCAATAACAAGGCCTATCAACATCCCGAGGCGAGCAGCACGAGCCATTTGCGTTAACAATACATCGACGACCCGCGACAAACGTCGATCAACCGCCCGCAGTTCCCGCACCCTGCAACGCGTCGCCCGCCGAGCGACTGACAGCAAAACGGCCCCCGGATCGCTCCGGGGGCCGCTCTGTTACGCTTTACGCTTGGCCTAGCGCCCTTGCGGGCTGCTTGAGGCCGGTACGCTTACGCTTACTCGTTACTGGCGAACCAGCGAGGGCCGAAGCCCCCGCCCATTCTGACGTCGATTACTCGACGATCTTGGCCACGACGCCGGCGCCGACGGTGCGGCCGCCTTCACGGATGGCGAAGCGCAGCTTCTCTTCCATCGCGATCGGCGTGATCAGCTCGACGTCCAGCTCGGCGTTGTCGCCCGGCATGATCATTTCCACGCCTTCCTTCAGGTGCACGATGCCGGTCACGTCGGTCGTGCGGAAGTAGAACTGCGGACGGTAGTTCGTGAAGAACGGCGTGTGACGGCCGCCTTCTTCCTTGTTCAGGATGTAGGCTTCAGCCACGAACTTGGTGTGCGGGGTGATCGAACCCGGCTTGCACAGCACCTGGCCGCGCTCGACGTCTTCACGCTTGGTGCCGCGCAGCAGCACGCCCACGTTGTCGCCGGCTTGACCCTGGTCCAGCAGCTTGCGGAACATTTCAACGCCCGTGCAGGTCGTCTTCTGAACCGGACGGATGCCGACGATTTCGACTTCTTCACCGACCTTGACGATGCCGCGCTCGACGCGACCCGTCACCACGGTGCCGCGGCCCGAGATCGAGAACACGTCTTCGACCGGCATCAGGAACGGCATGTCGATCGGGCGTTCCGGTTGCGGGATGTAGGCGTCGACCGCCGCCATCAGCTCTAGGATGCGCTCTTCGCCGATGTGGGCGTCGCGGTCTTCGACGGCGGCCAGGGCCGAGCCCTTGACGACCGGGATGTCGTCGCCCGGGAACTGGTACGAGCTGAGCAGCTCGCGCACTTCCATTTCGACCAGCTCCAGCAGTTCCTCGTCGTCGACCATGTCGACCTTGTTCAGGAACACCACCAGGGCCGGAACGCCGACCTGACGCGACAGCAGGATGTGCTCGCGGGTCTGCGGCATCGGGCCGTCAGCGGCCGAGCACACCAGGATCGCGCCGTCCATCTGAGCGGCGCCCGTGATCATGTTCTTCACGTAGTCGGCGTGGCCCGGGCAGTCCACGTGCGCGTAGTGACGGTTGGCCGTCTCATATTCCACGTGCGACGTGTTGATGGTGATGCCGCGCGCTTTTTCTTCCGGCGCGTTGTCGATGTCGGCGTAGTTCATCGCCTTGTTGCCGCCGGCCTTCGCCAGCGTCATCGAGATCGCCGCCGTCAGCGTCGTCTTGCCGTGGTCAACGTGGCCGATCGTGCCGATGTTCACGTGCGGCTTGTTACGTTCGAACTTTTCCTTGGCCATGGCCAAACTCCTGTGGCCCGGGTCCGGAACGGAGGGGCGCTGTGCTCAGTTCAAAAAACCTGGAGCGGGTAGCGGGAATCGAACCCGCGTATTCAGCTTGGAAGGCTGCTGCACTACCATTGTGCTATACCCGCGCGAAGAATGCGGCTGCACCGCTCTTCGTTGAAGAGCGACGTTTCCGCACCCGATTCCTTTCTGGACTCCCGGCCCGGCGGGCATTGAAGGCGCGTGGTGGGGGAAGCAGGACTCGAACCTGCGAAGCTTACGCAGCGGATTTACAGTCCGCCCCCTTTGCCGCTCGGGACATTCCCCCAGCGCGCCTTATGTCAATGCCGGTCTGGAAAACGCCGGAAATAATCTTTCGATCATTTCGCGACGAAAGCCTTCGCTGTCGGGCGACGCCTGCAGTAGAGGAAGCGCCTGAACCGAAAGCCCTGGGGCCCAAATCGGAGGCCGTCTTATAGTGTCGTCATTTCGAGAACGCAACGACCGGAAAACCGGTAGAAAACAATCTTTCCACAAGAGGGATGAAACCCGCCCAAATCGGGCTCAAACGCCTGCCCCACAAGGGCGCGGCACTGGCGAAAGCGAGCGCAAACCGGCTCGATCGCGCTTAGATGCCGATAATTTTCTTTGGGGACGCCACCCGGTTCTGGCCGCTTTGGCGAATCCGGCGCGTCGCGGAACGGGCCGTCTGATGGTCACCGAAGACCGCGCCGAAGAGATTCAGCGCGAGAATCTGGCGAACGGCCACCGAATCGAGGTGGTCGATTCGGTCGCGCTCGGCCGGATGCTGCCGGCCGGCGCCGTGCACCAGGGCATGGCCTTCAAGGTCCAACCCTTGGAAGGCGTGGATCTGGAAGACCTGGCCGAACCCGCTGAAGGCGTCATCGTCATGCTGGATCAGCTGACCGACCCTCAGAACGTCGGCGCCATCTTCCGCTCGGCGCTGGCGTTCGGCGCGCGCGGCATCGTCGTGCAGGATCGCCACTCGCCCGCCCTTGCCGGCGCCCTGGCCAAGGCCTCGGCCGGCGCGACCGAGCGCCTGCCTTGCGCCCGCGTGACCAACCTCAGCCGCGCGCTGGAGAAGCTGGCCGATCACGGCTGGCGCGCCATCGGCATGGACGGCGGCTCGGACCTGACGCTGGAACAGGCGCTGGACGCCCGGCCCACTGTCATCGTCATGGGCTCCGAGGGCGACGGCGTCCGCCGTCTGGTGGCCGAGCACTGCGAGGCCATGGCCCGCATCCCCATGCCCGGCGGCTTCGAGAGTCTGAACGTCTCCAACGCCGCCGCCATCGCCCTCTATGAGGTCGCCAGGGCCCAAAGCCGCGCGAGCTAAGAAGGCGAACGCCCGCGTCAACTCGTCCCAGCGACGTCTTGGCGCGGGCCCCGCCGGGCATTAAGAGTCCGGCATGGACTTCCTCTCAAATCCCGAACTGATCAGTCAGGCCTCGGCGCTCGGCAAGGTGCTGATGATCGACCTGGTGCTGGCCGGCGACAACGCCGTCGCCGTGGGCCTGGCCGCCGCCGCCTTGCCGCAGGAACAGCGCCGCAAGGCCATTCTGATCGGGCTGGCCGCCGCCGTCGTCATGCGCATCGGCCTGGCGCTGATCACCGTGCAGTTGCTGGCTATCGTCGGCCTGCTGCTGGCGGGCGGCTTCCTGCTGCTGTGGGTCTGCTGGAAGATGTGGCGAGAGCTTCGCGAACAGGCCACCCACGATCAGGCCGAAGCCGAGGCCGAGATCGAACGGGCCATGGCCATTGAACATGGCGGCGGCCCCTCGCCTGAGGAGTTGGGCCTCAAGCGCAAGACCTTCGGCGCCGCCCTGATCCAGATCATGATCGCCGATCTCACCATGTCGCTGGACAATGTGCTGGCCGTTGCCGGCGCCAGCCATGATCACCCGTGGATCATGGTGTTCGGCCTGGTGCTGTCGATCGCCCTGATGGGTCTGGCCGCCAGCTTCATCGCCAAGCTGCTGAACCGCTATCGCTGGATCGCCTACGTGGGCCTGGTCATCGTCCTCTACGTCGCCTTGCACATGATCTGGGACGGCGGACGTTCGGTGATCGTGCGCACTGGGCACACAGACCAGTTCAACGCCTCGGCCCCCGCCTTCCTCGGCATCAGCGACGAGGAAAAGGCCAAGCACCTGCGCCACAGCGGCGAAGGTCCGGGACGGCACACGCCCGAAGCCCTGCCTGGTGGTCGCGAGCGACGAGATCCGCCGCCGCCGACTGTCGCGCCGTCAGAGCCCGCCTCCTAGAAACACGAAAGGCCCGGAGCGATCCGGGCCTTTTTTTACTCGCCCGCTCGGCCTCTCCGACGTCGTCTTTACAAGAACAAAGATCTTGAAATACTCCTGGCCGTAACACTGATAGTCCAGGGTCGTAAATGTCGCTTCGTGTTCTCTCTTGGTCGCTCGCAGCGGCGACCCTCTATCTATCCAGCGCCGGTGGCGCCGAGGCCCAGATCACCATCGGCGGCAGCGCTACCAATGTATCGTGCTTTGGCGGCAGCAACGGCTCGGCGACCGCCATCCCTAGCGGCGGAACACCGCCCTACACCTACACGTGGTCGCCTGGCGGCGCGACGACCGCCAGCGCCACCGGCCTGTCCGCCCTCGACTACATCGTCACAGTGACCGACAGCAACGCACTGAGGCAGGCGCGAACATACGTCGTCACCCAGCCGCCCGCCCTTGCGACGAGCACTATCACCAAGTCAAATGTCACCAGCGCCGGCGGATCTGACGGCTCCGCCACGGTCGGCGTATCCGGCGGCATTGCCCCGTATACCTACTTGTGGTCGCCGTCCGTCGGCTCAGCCGCCACAGCCACCGGGTTGACGGCAGGAACCTATACGGTCGTCGTAACGGACAGGAATGGCTGCCAAAAGTCGCATAGTTTCTCGATAGTCGAAAGCCTTGCAGCAGGGGTCTCCAGCGTCAGCGTGCCTGCCGATGGAGCCTATGTGGCGGGGCAAAACCTGGACTTCACCGTAAACTTCAACCAAGCCGTCACGGTCGACACCGTCGGCGGAACGCCTCGACTCGAACTGATCGTGGGGTCGACCACGCGCTACGCCGCATACCTAGCCGGTTCCGGCGGTCCGAGCCTGACATTCCGCTACACGGTTCAGCCGGGCGACAACGACAGCGACGGCATCACCTTTAGCACTACCGCCCTTAGTCTTAACGGCGGTCGCATCGCTACCGGGTCGGGCACCGTCGTTCTAACCCTCAACGGCGTCCCTTCCACGGCCGGCGTTCGGGTTGTCGCCGCGCCGCCCGCTTCGGTTCCGACCCTGACGGAATGGGCGATGATTCTGTTGACCAGCCTGCTGGCTCTGCTCGGCGCGGGGCGTCTGGGCTTGCTGCCTGCCGGTCGAAAGGTCTGAAGTTCGGCGGCGACCGAACAACGAAAAGGCCCGGATCGCTCCGGGCCTTTTCTGTATTCGGGATCACAAACTCAGCCTTCGGCGCCGCCGAAGCGTTCAGTCCATTCGGCGACCTGCGCATCCTCGATCTTGGCAAACAGAACCTGGGGGGCCGCCACCGCCCGACCGGCAGGAACCAGGCTCAACAGGTCGCCATCAGCGCCGGGCCATGACAGATCGGTTGCGCCGACCGTGGCCGCGATCCGCCCCGCCGCCTCCGGCATAAAGGGCGCCGTCACGCGAGCGAACAAGGCCACCAGGCTCAGAGCCGTCCGCACTACGACAGCGGCCCGGTCGCGGTCCGTCTTCAACGCGGTCCACGGGGCCGCGACCTGCAGGTATTCGTTGCCCAGAACCCACAAGGCCCGAGCGGCTTGGGCCGCCTTGCGGAACTCCATCGCCTCGAACTCTTCAGTCAGGCTGGCCAGAGCCGCCTTGACGTCGGCCGCCAGCTTCTCCTCCAGCGCACCCGCCTCCCCGCCCGCCGGCACGACGCCGTCGAACTTGGACTCGGTGAACTTGACGATGCGGTTGACGAAGTTGCCCAGCACGTCGGCCAGATCCTTGTTCGTCGTCGACTGGAACTGCTCCCAGGTGAAGGCCGCGTCGGAGTGCTCCGGCCCATAGGCCGTCAGGTGCCAGCGCCAGTAGTCGGCGGGCAGCAGCTCCAGCGCCTGATCCATGAAGACGCCGCGGTTCTGGCTGGTCGAGAACTTGCCGCCGTACCAGTTCAGCCAGTTGAAGGCCTTCAGCTGGTCCACCGTCTTCCACGGCTCGCCCGAACCCAGGATGGTCGCCGGGAAGCTGACGGTGTGGAAGGCGACGTTGTCCTTGCCCATGAACTCCACGTAGCGCACGTCTTCGGCGCCTTCGTCCAGCCGCCACCACGAGCGCCAGTTGCCGCCGGTCTTCTGCGCCCATTCCTCTGTCGCAGCGATATATTCGATCGGAGCGTCGAACCAGACGTAGAAGACCTTGCCCTCCATGCCGGGACGCGGGCCGCCGTCCGGCCCGACGACGGGGACGCCCCAAGTCAGGTCTCGGGTGATGCCCCGGTCGATCAGCCCCTCGTCCAGGTGCTTGTAGGCGATGGATCGGGCCAGCGGCTGCCATGACGGCGAGCGTTCATCGACCCAGGCGCGCACCGTGTCGGCCACCTTGGTTTGCAGCAGATAGAGATGCCGCGTGTCGCGCACTTCCAGGTTGCGGCTGCCGGACACCGCCGAATAGGGATTGATCAGGTCGGTCGGGTCCAGCAGGCGGCCGCAGTTGTCGCACTGATCGCCGCGCGCCTTTTCATAGGCGCAGTGCGGGCACGTGCCTTCGACATAGCGGTCGGGCAGGAAGCGGGCGTCGTCGATCGAATAGATCATCCGGTCGACGCGCTCCTCGATCAGGCCGCGTTCCTCCAGCACCTTGGCGAAATGTTGGGTTAGCCGCTTGTTGGGCTCGCCCGAGCTGCGGCCGAAAATATCGAATGACAGGTTGAAGGCTTCGCCAGCGCGGCGCTGCACCTCGTGCTGCTCGTCGCAATAGGTGCGGACGTCCTGCCCCGCAGCGGCGGCGGCCAACTCGGCCGGGGTGCCATGCTCGTCAGTGGCGCAGACATAGAGGACGTCATGCCCCCGGCTTCGCATGAAACGCGCCCACACATCGGCGGGCAGCATCGACCCAGCCAGATTCCCCAGGTGCTTGATGCCGTTGATGTAGGGCAGCGCCGAGGTGATGAGGATGCGGGACATGATCTTCCAACGTCTGACAGGGAGGCGTCGGATATAGAGGGCGATTTGCCCGCCGTCACCTTATTCGCCGCCGCCTATGCCAACCGACGCGCGATCCGCACGAAGCGCCCGGTCAGCAGCGCGCCCGAGATCAGGCTGGCGACGATCACCGACCAGACCAGGCCGTCCACCCCGATCCGGTGCGCCAGGAACCAGCCCAACGGGATCATGATCACGCCATAGGACAACAGGTGCATCAGGGTCGGCCACACCACGTCGCCGGCCGCGCGGTTGGCTTGGGCGGCGACCACCTGCATGGCGTCGGCGACGAAGAACAGGGTCGCCAGCACCAGCGCCGGCGCCGCGATAGCCAGGATCGCCGGGTCGGTCGTATAGGCGCCGACGATCAGCCGCGCCGACGGCCAGATGATCAGGGCGATGATGAAGGCCAGCACCGTCACCACGCCGATCCCGGCCAGACCCCCACGCATCACGCCCGCCTTGTCCGCCGCGCCATAGCTGCGACCGACCAGCACCGCCGTCGCCGACGACAGTCCCATCGGCACCATGAAGACGATGGCCGAGATGTTGATCACGACCGCCCAGCTGGCGGTCTGCGCGGCGCCCAGCTGACCGGCGAACAGGGTCATGGCCGCAAAGGCGCCAACCTCGATGAAGTTCGACGCCCCGGCGCCCAGGCCGACCTTCATCTGCTGGCTCTCGACCGCCTTGTCGCGTTTGGGCTTCTTGAACACGCCCCAGGCCCGCGCCTCGGGCAGGCGCAGGATGAAGATCACCAGAAAGACCGCCAGCGCCGTGCGCGCGCCGAAGGTCGCCCAGGCCGAGGCCACCGCGCCATGCAGGCCGATGCCCAGCAGGTCCGGCACCAGCAGCAGGTTCAGCGCCAGATTGACCGCATTGGCCACCCACATGGCGACCATGCCCGCCTTGGGCCGGTGCAGTCCCTCAAGGAAGAACTGGGCGCAGACCGAAATCAGATAGGCGGGCATCGACAGGGCGAAGACCATCAGGGCGGGCGTCGCGCCCTCGCCCAGACCATCCTCCAGCCCCATGTGCACCAGACCGAACGGCCCCAGCAGCAGCAGACCGATCATCGAGACCAGACCGATCTGCAGCGAATAGGTCATGCCGCGCCGCAGGACGGCGCCGACTTCATCGCCCCTGCCCTCGCCCAGCAGGCGGGCGGTCATGACCTGCACCCCCATCATCAGGCCGACCGCCGTGGTCAGCACGACCGAAGACGGCGCCCACGCCAGAGAGTGATAGGCCAGCTCGCGGCTGGCGTAATGGCCGACGACGATGGCGTCCGTCAGCCCCATGGTCATGATGCCCAGACGCGCCAGCACGACCGGCCAGGCCAGCTTCAGCAGCTCGGACAGGGTCGCGCGGGTCTTGAAACTGAACAGGTGGGTCATCGGAGGCTGCAACAGCCACGCGCCCATGTGCGCGTCAATCGATTTTCCGTGCGTTTCGGGCGCCTACCAGGCGCCCAGTTCGCGCAGCTCCCGCGCCAGCTCGGGCGGCAGGTCCGTCGGCTCGGCTACGGACAGATCCGGCGGCACGTCCTTGTCGAAATAACGCCACCCCTGAAACGGCCGCCGGGCCAGGGGCGCAGTACGGATGACCTGGCTGTCCAGCTTGATCTCGCACCGGCTGGCCTTGCCCTCGCCCACGGTCGTGATGTCCAGAATCCGCTGACGGCAGGTCACGACGCCCTTCATCACCCAGTACAGCGAGCCGCCGTCCTCGATCTCGGCGGCGCGCTTGGGCGTCATGCGGGTGTGGACGATGCGCCAGTCGGACCGCCTGGCGTTCGCCTCCAGGGTCTCGACCTCGGCGACGCCGACGCACAGCTTGATCATGTGAAGGGGCATAAGTGGCCTCTAACATCAGATTCCCGGCGACGTCATGGCGGACATTTTGGATGAACGGCGCCATGCTGTTGTCATGTCCCTCGACCGCCGACAAATCCTCTCTGCTGGTCTGGGTTTGGCCGCCACGACCGTGGCGGCGCCAACGCTTGGAGAAACGCCCATGTATGGACTGATCGGCCGCATCAAGGCTCAGCCGGGCCAGCGAGACGCCCTCGCCGCCATTCTGCTGGAAGGGACCGACGTCATGCCTGGCTGCTTCAGCTATGTCGTCGCGCGCGATCCCGCAGACGCTGACGCGCTGTGGATCACTGAAGTGTGGGACGATCGCGAGAGCCACGCCGCCTCGCTGCAGCTTCCCGCCGTTCAGGCCGCCATCGCCAAGGGGCGTCCGCTCATCGCCGGCTTTGATAGCCGGACCGAAACCGAGCCGCTAGGCGGCGTGGGGCTCGCCCGCTGAGCCCCACCGCTTCGAGCTGAACTGGTTTCAGGCCGCGTCCGCCGCCTTCACCACAGCCAGCACCGCGCCGTCCGTGACCTGATCGCCGACCGCAACGTTGAATTCGGCAACCACGCCGTCGAAAGGCGCGGTCAGGGCGTGCTCCATCTTCATGGCCTCCAGCACCACGACTGGCTGGCCCTTGGCGACGGCATCCCCGGCCTTGACGGGCGCGGCGACGATCTTGCCCGGCATGGGGGCGCGGAGGCCGCCGTCGGAGACGGAGCCGCCCACCGGCCCGCTGGACTTGCGGCGGTGGAACTCGACCACGTCGCCGCCGTCGAACACCAGCACCCGCCCGGCGTCGGGCGACAGGGTGCTGACCACCTCGCCGTCCACCACAACCACGCCCGGCTCGCCATAGATCTGGGCCGAGCCGAAATCGCCGTTCACCGTGAAGCTGGACGAGCGGGCGTACCAGCCCGGCTCGCCCGACAGGGTCAGGGCATGGGCCGCGCCGTCATGATGGACCGCCGTATGCGCCTGGGGCGCCGCGTTCAGGCGGAAACCGAACAGCCCCGCGCGAGCGGGCGCCAGCACATTGTCCGGCGCGTCAAAGGCGGCGGCGTCCGCCTCCAGCCCGATCTGCCCGGCCGCAGCAGCCAGAGCGCGAGCGGAAACCTGAGCCGGGGCGATCAGCGCCCCCTCCTCCGCCGCGATGAACCCCGTGTCCACGTCGCCCGCGACGAAGCGCGGATGATCCAGACAACGCGCCATGAAGCCGGCGTTGGTCTTCACCGGCCAGACCTCGACCTCGCGGCAGGCGTCGGCCAGACGGGCGGCGGCAGCTTCGCGGCTGTCTTCGTGGACGATCAGCTTGGCGATCATCGGGTCGTAGAACTGGCTGACCTCGCCGCCCTGCATCACGCCGGTGTCGACGCGGATGTCGTCCGGCAGGACGAAGTGATCCAGCCGCCCGATCGACGGCAAGAAGCCGTTAGCCGGATCCTCGGCGTAGAGGCGGGCCTCCATCGCCCAGCCCTTCATCGGAATGTCTTCCTGCGCCAGCGGGATCGGCTGGCCCGCCGCGACGCGCAACTGCCATTCGACCAGATCGACGCCGGTGATGGCCTCGGTCACCGGGTGTTCGACCTGCAGCCGGGTGTTCATCTCCATGAACCAGATGCGGTCGGCCTTCAGCCCATCCGACGCGTCGGCGATGAACTCGATGGTGCCTGCGCCCTGATAGTCCACGGCCTTGGCGGCGCGCACGGCGGCGGCGGTGACGGCGTCGCGCGTGGCCTGATCCATGCCCGGCGCGGGCGCCTCTTCGATCACCTTCTGGTGGCGGCGTTGCAGCGAGCAATCGCGCTCATGCAGATGGACGACTTTCCCGTGGCTGTCGCCGAAGACCTGAACCTCGATGTGGCGCGGGCGGGTGATGTAGCTCTCGATCAGCACGCGCGGATCGCCGAAGGACGACTGGCCCTCGCGCTGCGCCGAAGCCAGTCCCTCGGCGAAGTCCTCAGCCCGGTCGACCTTGCGCATCCCCTTGCCGCCGCCGCCCGCGACCGCCTTGATCAGGACCGGGAAGCCGATGCGGTTCGCCTCGGCCGTCAGGGTCTCCAGCGACTGGTCCTCGCCCTGATAGCCGGGCGTGACGGGCACTCCCGCCTCGATCATCAGCTTCTTGGCCGCATCCTTCAGGCCCATGGCGCGGATCGAGGACGGCTTGGGGCCGATCCAGACGATGCCTGCCGCCGCCACCGCCTCGGCGAAGTCGGCGTTCTCGGACAGGAAGCCATAGCCAGGGTGGATGGCTTCCGCCCCCGTCGCCTTGGCCGCCGCCAGCACCTTGGCCGCATCCAGATAGGATTCGCGCGCCGCCGCCGGGCCGATCAGCACCGCTTCATCCGCCTCGCGCACATGCAGGGCGTCGGCGTCGGCTTCGGAATAGACGGCGATGGTGCGCAGGCCCATGCGGCGGGCGGTGCGGAAGACGCGGCAGGCGATCTCGCCGCGATTGGCGACCAGGACGGACTTGAACATACGGCTACCTTATTGCGCCCAGTTCGGCGCGCGCTTGTCGAGGAAGGCACGCACGCCCTCCTGGCCCTCGGCCGAGACGCGGGCGCGGGCGATGCGCTTGGCGGTCTCTTCCAGCAGACGGTTGTCGATATCCTCGCCTGCGACGTCGTTCACCAGCCGCTTGGCGTCGCCCATCGCGCCCGGCGCATTCGCCGACAAGCTGTCGGTCAGCATGGAGATGAACTCCTCCACCGAACCTTCCGGCAGCACCATGTCGATCAACCCCGCATGGGCGGCGTAGTCGGCGTCGAAGATGTTGGCCGTCAGGAACAGCTGGCGCGCGCGGCGCGCGCCGACCGCCTCGATGACATAGGGGGCGATGGTCGCCGGGATCAGGCCCAGCTTTACCTCCGAGAAGGCAAAGCGCGTCCCCTCGACGGCCACGGCCATGTCGCAGGCGGCGACGATGCCCGCTCCGCCGCCCATGGCCGCACCCTCGACCAGGGCCACCGTCAGCGCCGGCACGTCGTGCAGGGCCTTGAGCATCTTGGCCAGGCCCATGGCGTCGTCGCGGTTATCGCTTTCGGACCAGTCCGCGGCGTCGCGCATCCAGGTCAGGTCAGCGCCCGCGCTGAACGTCCCGCCCGCGCCGCGGATGAAGACCACGCGCACCCGGTCGGCGCCGTGCAGGGTCTCGAAGGCCTCATACAGGGCGGCGATGGTCGCCGCGTCGAAGGCGTTCTTCTTCTGCGGCCGGTTGATGGTGATGAAGACCACCCCGTCGGCCGTGGCGTCGATCTGCACCAGGTCGTCGTTCGCATCCGGCGCCGGATCCGCGACAAAAGGATGGGCGATGGCGTTCATCTCCGCCGCCTCGGCGTCGGTGATGTCCAGGGCGTTCAGCTCGTCTTCGGTGGGCTTCTGGTCGGTCATGGTCGGCTCCTTGCCGAAGTGAAACGCGGCAGTACGGCTTTGGTGCAGGCTTTCGCCGGTTACATCCGGAACACGCCGAAGGTCGTCTCGGGGATCGGGGCGTTCAGGCTGGCGCTGATGGCCAGGCCCAGCACATCGCGGGTCTGGGCCGGGTCGATGACGCCGTCGTCCCACAGGCGGGCGGTGGCGTAATACGGGTTGCCCTCATCCTCGTATTTCTGGCGGATCGGCGCCTTGAAGGCCTCGGCTTCGTCCGGCGTCCAGGTGTCCGCGTCGCGGTGGACGGTGGCGAGCACCGAGGCCGCCTGCTCGCCGCCCATCACGCTGATGCGGCTGTTGGGCCAAGTGAAGAGGAAGCGCGGCGAATAGGCCCGGCCGCACATGCCGTAGTTGCCGGCGCCGAAGCTGCCGCCGATCAGGACGGTGAACTTGGGCACCTCGGCCGAGGCGACGGCCGTCACCAGCTTGGCGCCGTGCTTGGCGATGCCTTCGGCTTCATATTTGCCGCCGACCATGAAGCCCGAGATGTTCTGCAGGAAGAGCAGCGGAATCTTGCGCTTGCAGGCCAGGTCGATGAAGTGCGCGCCCTTCTGGGCGCTCTCCGAGAACAGCACGCCGTTGTTGGCCAGGATGGCGACCGGCTGGCCCCAGATGCGGGCGAAGCCGCACACCAGCGACGTGCCGTACAGAGCCTTGAACTCGTCCATCTCCGAGCCGTCGACGATGCGGGCGATGACCTCGCGCACGTCATAGGGGGCGCGGACGTCCTCGGGGATGATGCCGTACAGTTCGGCCGGGTCGTAAGCCGGGGCGCGCGGCTCGCGCACGTCAAGCGGCTGGGGCTTGGTGGTGTTCAGATTGGCGACGATGGAGCGGACGATCTCCAGCGCATGCTCGTCGTTCTCGGCCACATGGTCGACCACGCCGGACCTACGCCCGTGGGTCTCGGCGCCGCCCAGTTCCTCGGCCGAGATGACCTCTCCGGTCGCGGCCTTCACCAGAGGCGGGCCGGCCAGGAAGATGGTGCCCTGATTGCGCACGATCACCGTCTCGTCGGACATGGCCGGCACATAGGCGCCGCCCGCCGTGCAACTGCCCATAACGCAGGCGATCTGCGGGATGGCCTTGGCGCTCATCCGCGCCTGATTGAAGAAGATGCGGCCGAAATGGTCGCGGTCCGGGAAGACCTCGGCCTGGTGCGGCAGGTTGGCCCCGCCGGAATCGACCAGATAAACGCACGGCAGATTGTTCTGCTCGGCGATCTCCTGCGCCCGCAGGTGCTTCTTCACCGTGATCGGGAAGTAGGCGCCGCCCTTCACCGTCGGGTCGTTGGCGACAATCATCACCTCGCGGCCCGACACCCGGCCGACGCCGCAGATCATACCCGCGCCAGGGGCCTCATCGCGATACATGCCGTTGGCGGCCAACTGACCGACTTCGAGGAAGGGCGAGCCCGGATCCAGCAGGCGCTCGACGCGATCACGCGGCAACAGCTTGCCCCGCGCTACGTGGCGCTCGCGGCTGGCGTCCGACCCGCCCCGCGCCGCCTTGGCGACCTTTTCATAAAGCTCGTCCCGCAGGGCGCGATTGTGCGCGTCCAGCGACTTGAAAGCAGGACTGTTGCGATCGACAGCGGAAATCAGCTTGGGCATGCCCAAGGTTTAGGAGGCTTCCGTCTCCGGGGGAAGCCGTTCGGTTCACTGAAGACGAAATCCGCTATATCTCCCCTTCATGGCCCCGCTTCGACCGGACACCCTCGCCGCCGCCCTGACCCGCGCCTTCGAGGGCGCGCAGGACAGCCGCGCCAGTTGGTTCGCTCTGACGCGGGGCGAGCGATTGTTTTCCGCCGCCGATAGGGCCGACACCCTCTATCTGCTGCGCGCCGGGCGACTGGGCGTCTTCCGTCGCGACGACGGCCGCGTCCCCCAGATGATCGCCGTCATCAAGCCGGGCGAGCCGGTCGGCGAACTGGCGATGCTGGCGGGGACCTCGCACATGTCCGACGTGACGGCCCTGCGCGACAGCGACGTGCTGGCCCTGCCGCGCGAGGCCTTCTTCGACGCCGCGCGCAATGATCCGCTTCTGATGTCCGAACTGGGTCAGATCATGCTGACCCGCGCGCGCGAGCGCGGCGGCGGGACCGAGCCCAACGTCTTCGGATTCGTCGCGGCCCGCGACAAGCCCGTCAGGGCCTTCGTTGAGCGCATCGCCCGTGCGGTGGAGGCCCAGGGCTGCACCTGCCACGTTATCGACAGCTCGGCCCTGACGTCGGCGGCGGAGTGGTTCTCACGCGTCGAGGACGCCCACGATTACGTCCTCTACGTCGCCGAGGCGGACGAGCCGAACTGGGCCGTCCTGTGTGCGCGCCAGGTCGATCGGTTGTTCCTGGTCGGAGCAGCCGACCGACCGCCGCCCCCTGCCCCGCCTGTCGCCGATGCGTGGGATGACGCGGGCCAGCGCACCGACCTGATCCTGCTGCGCGACCCTCGGATGCCGCGCCCCAGCAACACCCGCGCCTGGCTGGACGTGCTGAAGCCGGGCCGCTGGTTTCACGCGGTCGAGGGCCTGTTCGACGACACCGCGCGGATCGCGCGGCTGATCACCGGCTCTTCGGTCGGGGTGGTGTTATCGGGCGGCGGCGCGCGCGCCTATGCCCACATCGGCGTGCTCAAGGCCCTGCGCGAGGCGGGTACGCCCATCGACTTCATCGGCGGCGCCTCCATGGGGGCGGTCATCGGCGCCGGCCCCGCTCTCGGCTGGTCCGACGAGGAGTTGGAGCATCACATCCGCCAGGCCTTCGTCCTGTCCGACCCTCTGGCGGATATCGCCCCGCCCATCATCGCCATGACTCACGCCCGCAAGGTCAAGGCGCTGATGAAGGAGGCCTTCGGCGACGTGCAGATGGAAGACATGCTGCTGCCCTTCTTCGCCGTCTCGACCAATCTGACGGCGGGCAAGCTGGAGGTGCACCGCGAGGGCACGCTACGCCACGCCCTGCGCGCCTCCATCTCCATCCCCGGCGTCATGCCGCCTGTGGTGATGAACGGCCAGGTGCTGGTCGACGGGGCCGTTCTGCGAAACTTCCCCAGCGACGTGATGCGACGGCTGAACAGCGGCCCGGTCGTCGGCGTCGACGTGTCCCAGTCACGCGGCGTGGACGCCAAGGCGCTCGAGAACCCGCCCTCGTGGTGGCGCTGGATAATGTCGGGTGCGTGGAAGCACGGCCCGCCGATCGTCTCCATCCTGATGCGCTCGGCCACCCTGTCGAGCGAGGCCGAGCGGATGCAGGCCCGCGCCGAGACGGATCTGCTGATCCTGCCGCCCTCTGACGGCGTCGATATGCGCGACTGGAAAGCCTTCGAGCCCGGCGTGGCCGCCGGCTATGAGGCGGCACGGGCTGCGCTGGAAAGCCTTAACGGCCCTGTCGAGACCCTTCACCGACGTCGCTTCTCCGGCGCGCCAGAAGAAACAATCGAGGAAATGGCAGAAGTGTCCTTCCCTCAGGACGTTTTGGAAACGCCTGGCCCAACACCTGGCCCAGGCGCATCAGGAAGGCGTCGAGGATGGCTGAGTCTTCGCAAAGCGCGGTGAGATAGGGCCGCAGCGCGGTCCCCTTCATCCACTCCAGCACGGCGTCCTCGCCTTCAAGCACGTGCAGGTAGGTGGTCGACCAGATGTCCACGTCTTCGCAAAGGTCCGCCACAGCGTCGTAATAGCCCTCTGCCGCCAGCAGAGGCTGGATAGTGTCCACGCCTTTCAGTCGCGCGCGCCACGGGCCGTCGGCCGCAGTCTGACGCATCAGAGCGTGATGGCGCGTCTCCCAAGCCATCGGCATCTGCACCGCCAGAACGCCGCCCGGGGCCAAAACTGCCGCCAGGCGTCGAAAAAGATTCGCGTGATCAGACGCCCATTGCAGCGAAGCGTTGGCCAGGATCAGATCGACCGGAGCCTCGGGCTCCCACATCTGCAGATCGCCCAGGACCCAGTCCACCGCATCGGGCAGACTGCGCGCCTGCTCCAGCATAGCCGCGCTGGAATCTAGGCCATGGACCCGCGCGCCCGGCCAGCGTCGTTTCAGCAACGCCGCGTGTCGCCCTGTCCCGCAGCCGATGTCCCAGACCTCATGCGGATCCAGATCGCGCGGCAGCTGCGCTAGCAAGTCGATGACCGCGCGATCGCGCTGGCGCTCGAAACGGTTGTATTGCTGGGGGTCCCACGCCGGCGACGTCATCGTCGTTATTCTCCCTCGACCATCGCGAAAGCGATTCGAGGGAGAATGGTACAGCCTCTCAGGATTGAACTGAGGACCTCCGGCTCCACAAACCGGCGCTCTAACCAGCTGAGCTAAGGCTGCACATCTCTGCGCGAGGGCGGTTCTCTAGCGGGCCTCGCCGCCGGGGGCAAGCGGCCTTTTCGCCCTCGCGAAGAATTTATGTTTGATCCCCGTCAGTTCCAGCCGCGGCTGGCGATATATTGCTGCAACTGGGTGATCCGCGTCTCATCAGACGGGTGGGTCGAGGCGAACTCAGGCGTCCCGGACTGACGCCCAGCCGCCATGGTTCGCCACAGCGTCAACGACTCGGACGGCTTGTAGCCGGCCGCCGCCATGTAATCGACGCCCAGCCGGTCCGCCTCCAGCTCATGGCTGCGCGAGAATGGCAGCAGCACGCCTAACTGCGCGCCAAGACCGCCAAAGGCCTGCACCGCTTGGCCGTAATCCCCTGCCCGGCTCTGCACGGCGCCCAGCACCAGACCCGTTGTCTGCGTCGTCGAGGCCCGTTCGGCCGCATGGCGTGCGACAACGTGGCCGACCTCGTGGCCGATCACGGCCGCCAGCTGATCGTCGTTCTTGGCGATGGCGAGCAGCCCCGTCGTCACGCCCATATGGCCGGACGGCAGCACGAAAGCGTTCGGGGTGGCGTTGTCGAACACCGCGTAGTCCCAGTGACGGTTGGTCAGGTTGGCCGCCTGGACGATGCGATCCCCAACGCGACGAACGCGCGCGTTCTGGGCTGCGTTGTTCGACACCTTCTGGGTCTTCAGGGTCTCGGCCCAGGCGGCCTGCGACTGCTGGATAAGGGCGCTGTCGTCCATCAGCACGAACTGGCTTCGGCCCAGCGCCTCATTATAGGCGCAGGCTCCGATGCCGGCGCCGAAAACGCTCGCACCAATGGCCAGAGCAACGAGGATGGGTTTGTGGGACATGGGGCCTCCAGACAGCATTCTGGTCCCATAATGCACAGCCTGTCCGAAGGGCTCCATCTCTGGCGATCTTATCCCGCCGTCTCGGAAGGGGCCTGCGGCTCCAAAGGGCGGTCACCATGCCGCGCGCCCCCCGCGCTTGGTCTGCTTGACAGCTGCCCGCGCGGTACGATTTCGCGGGCCCGGCAAATCTCAGCCGGGACCCGCAGGGTCTCTTGCAACCACGCAACAAAAAACGCCCCGAGGCGAAACCTCGAGGCGTTTCTTTTGTTTCGATGCGATCGCTCGCTTAGTCCAGGTTAAACGGCACCCGGACCACGAACTTGGCGTTCGTTGCAGCGCCATCGACCGTGCGGGGCGAAAGTTGCCCGCGCTGGACGATGCGAACCGCGGCGGCGCCGAAGCCCATGCCCGACGGCTCTTCCGAGACGACACGACAGGCTTCCGGACGACCGCTCGGGGTCACCGTACATTCGACCGTGGCCGAACCACCCACGCCGCGATCAAGAGCGCGCTGCGGGAAGTCCCGTTCGGTCGGACGCGGCGGGCGAGCCCACTGCGGGTTGGTGATCACCGAAGGACGCGGCGGCGCGGGCGGCGCCGGCGGAGGCGGAGGACCCGGGACGATCACGGGCGGGCCCGTGTATTCGACGCGGTCTTCCTTCTTCGTCGGCTCGATCGGCAAGGTCACCGGCGGCGGAGGCGCCGAGGTGTTGACGACCGGCTCGCGTACCTGAAGCTTCGGCGGCGGAGGCGTATCCGGCGGCGGAGGCGGCGGCGGCGGAGGCGGAGGCGGCGGCGGCGGAGGCGCCATCAGCTCCACATCTACAGCCTCGTCCACATAGTTGAACTCTTGGAGTTCGAACTTGCTCTTGTAGAGGTAAAGACCCGCAAGAACGTGAACGGCGATCGAGATGCCGATTCCGACCATTGCGCCCGTCGAAAGTTTTTTCTTTCTCGGGGCGTCGAGCAGAGGGTCGCGATGCTCGCGATGTTCAGCAGTCATGCTTTGCGTCACGCCCCCTTACGACAGATCTTCGCCAACCAGGGCGACACTGTAAAAACCATTGTCCTGCAGGGCGTTCATGACCTGCATGAAGTCCCCGTACCGCGTGTCCTGGTCGGCGCGGATGAAGATCCGCTCCTGGTCCGGGTCACGCGTTCCGATTTGGGACTTCAGGTCATCGCCCAAAGTGCCCACCGAGGTCCGGAAGTCGCCAATCCAAACTTCACCGCCATTCTGAACGGAGATGAAGATCGGCTTGGGAGGATTCGGAGCCGGCGGAGCGACGGCACGAGGAAGTTTCACCGGCACCGACACGGTGGCGAGCGGAGCCGCCACCATGAAGATGATGAGGAGAACGAGCATAATGTCCACGAAGGGTGTGACATTGATATCGCTGTTCGCCTCGACGGTGTACTTGCCGCCGCCGGAACCGGAAAGTTTGGCGGCCATTCGTCTTACGCTCCCTTGTCGAGTTGACGCGAGATCGAGTTGATCAGCTCAGCGTTGAACCCGTCGGCGCGAGCGCCGTACGAAGCGATGCGGGTGTTGAAGTAGTTGTAGAAGATAACCGCCGGGATAGCCGCGAACAGGCCGATACCGGTGGCCAGCAGGGCTTCAGCGATACCCGGAGCAACGACGGCCAGGTTGGTGGTGTTCGATTCGGCGATGCCGATGAACGAGTTCATGATGCCGTACACGGTGCCGAACAGACCGATGAACGGACCACCCGAACCGACCGACGCCAGGAACTGCTGGCCGCCCGACAGACGGATGCCCAGGCCGCCTTGCACAGCGCCGATAGCGTTGTTGGCGCGATCGATCGTCGAACCGCGGTGAACGCCAGCGACGTCCAGACCGGCTTGACGCGACAGTTCGACTTCGCCGGTAGCGGCGGCGGCCATGTCGGCCAGCGGGTTGCCGTCGAACTCTTCCGAGGTGGCCAGGCGACGGATGTCAGCCAGGGTACGAGCACCGCGGTACTCTTCCAGGAAGCGGTTGGTCTTTTTGTTCAGCGAGCTGAACTCGACCAGTTTGATGAGCAGCAGCGTCCAGGAGAAAATCGAGGCCAGGACCAGGCCAGCCATCACGACCTTAACGACCGGGTGCGCCATCATGAACATGGCGATCGGGGTCAGGCTCGTGCCGCCATGGCCTTCTGCAGCGGCTTCTTCAGGGGCAGCGGCGTCAGCCGCCGGAGCAGCAGCATCGGCGGCCGGGGCGGCGGCGTCAGCTGCGGCGGGCGCCGAAGCGGCGGCCGGAGCGGCCGGAGCGGCAGCGTCCTGCGCCAGAACCGGCGAGCTCGCCATCAGGACGGCGGCGCCGGCCAGTGCGAGGAGGATATTCGTCTTCTTATCGAGCATGTTTCGCCAGTTCCTGCTTTGGTCTGACTCGTGGAACCCAAGACGGCGACCGCGTCAGTCGGCCGCGCCTTTACAGTGAAATCTAATCCTCCCGCCGGATTTCTCCCCCGCCGGTCGGCGCCGCAATCCCCCAAACGCCGAAGCGCCGCGGACTTGGCGACAGAGACAATATCTCGCCGCCCACAGCCTGCAAGCAGGAATGCGGTCCTGTCCCTTTGGCGAAGCCCTATCTTAGCGTCAAGGGCGGAAAATGTCTTTTCACCCTTGATCGGACGCGCGTCGGCGCGAGGCGCACGGAAAATGCACACCCATGATATAAAACGGCAACAAATATGCCGAAGTGACGAACGTTAAGAAAAGTTTAAGCCCGTGACGAATTTTCGGCTTTTTGAGGGCCGAGGCGAATATTCGACTGTTTGGGGGAAAGTGGTGCCTGGAGGCGGATTCGAACCACCGACACGCGGATTTTCAATCCGCTGCTCTACCAACTGAGCTATCCAGGCGTCGCTTCGCGTCGCGAGAGGCGGCTCTATAGGCGAGCCCGGACGGGCTGTCCAGCCGCCAATTCACTCAATTCCGCGATCTTTTTCATCATCGTGCGCTTCTTCAGCTGGAATGGCGTAGCCGCCGGTGAACCAGCGCTGCAGATCGACGTCGGCGCAGCGCTTGGAACAGAACGGCTTATAGGCCGCCACGGCCTCGGCGCGACGGCAGATAGGGCATTGGGCCATGCTTCAGCCCTCCTTGATATGAAACGCGCCCGGCGCGGCGTCAGGCTGCATGTGGGCGCGCGGGCCCAGTTCAGCCACCCATGGCGAGAGGATCGCCGCCGAAGCCGGACTGCAATGCAGCGTCAACCGCGGAGCCGCCCGATCCGTCTCCAGCGCCAGGCGCAGCCGATGGAGCGCAGCGCGTTCGCGCGAACCGGGCGCGGCCAGCCGTTCATCCGCCGGAGTTCGGCCCCACGGCAGGGATAGTTGCAGAAGGCCGAACCGGCTCAGCGGTCCTACCGCAGCCCCTTCCGTCTGGGCGAAAGCCTGGCGCGCCATGTTCAATGTGCTTTCCGGATGCAGGCCCACGCCCGCCAGATCGACTGCGACCAGGCCGCCCCAACCGTTCAGGCCGAGCAGGCGGGCGGCGTGACGCAGCCCTTCGCGGTTCACCGCGTCGCGCCCCTTTCGAGAATCTCTCCCGGCGACGGGCGCGTAATCAATGTCGACCGCGATGAGGGCCCGCGTGCGCTGGATCGCCAGATCCAGCCCCACCTCGGGGACCATGACGCCGCCTTGCAGCGCATCGTCCTGGGCGTCCATCGCCCCGCGAATAGCGTCGACGCCTTTTGCGACGGGCCTGTCAGGATAAAGGGCGTCTAGAATCGCTTGAACTTCCGGCCCGGGCGTCAGCAGGCGGGGCTCGCCGCTCGCCTCCCCTAGACGACGCAGTGCCGGCCCCTTGCGCTCGCGCGGTTCGGCGGTGACATCCAGTTCCAGTTTAGCGCCCTCGGAGAGCCGATCCGCCTTGCCCAGAGGCAGGAAGCCGAAGGGTTCGCCGCAGCCCAGATCGACAAAAGCGCCGCGAAGGCCTGGCGCCAGGCGCGCCACCCGGCCCACGACGCGCGCGCCCAGGCGATGCTCGGGCCGGTCGTCGTCTCTATGAATGATCAGCGTCTCGGCGCGACCGTCGCGGAACGCCACGCCTCGGGTCTCGCCCGGAGCCGCGTCCAGGAAGACCTCGATATCGGCCATCAGGCCCCCTCGCCTCGCCATCCGGCGCCGCGAAGAAGATTCGCCGCCTCATACAGAGGCAGGCCCATGACGGCGGGATGGCTGCCGACGATTCGGGTGATGAAGGCCGCCGCCCGGCCCTGGATGCCATAACCCCCGGCCTTGCCGCGCCATTCGCCCGAGGCGACATAGGCGGCGATCTCGCCGTCCGACAGCGGCTTGAAGCTGACGCGGGTTTCCACCACCCGCCAGGCGGTCCGCCCGCCGTGAACCACGGCCACGCCGGTGAAGACGCGATGATTGCGTCCCGACAGCAGCTTCAGGAACCGGATCGCCTCGGCCTCGTCAGAAGGCTTTTCCAGCAGACGGCGCCCCACAGCCACCACCGTGTCGGCGGCCAGGACCACGTCGTCGGGATGGCGTTCGGCCACGACGGCGGCCTTGGAACAGGCCAGCCGCTGGGCCAGACGCGGCGGCGTCTCAGCCTTTTCGGGCGTTTCGTCGATGTCGGCGGGGTCTACCAGATCGGGCGCAATGCCGATCTGCGCCAGCAGTTCGATGCGGCGCGGGCTCGACGAGGCCAGGATCAGCCTCGGAGCCAGGGCGTCAGGACGCGACACGCGCGTCCTTACTTGAAGCGATAGGTGATGCGACCCTTGGTCAGGTCATAGGGCGTCATTTCGACCAGCACCTTGTCGCCGGCCAGCACCCGGATGCGGTTCTTGCGCATCTTGCCCGCAGTGTGGGCGATGATCTCGTGATCGTTTTCCAGCGTCACGCGAAACGTCGCGTTGGGCAGCAATTCGCTGACCACGCCGGGGAACTCAAGCAGTTCTTCCTTAGCCATGCGGCCTCTCTCGCCCTGTGAATACGGCATAAGGCTCGCGCCGGACGTGAGCGCGAGCCGTAAAAGTGAGGGCGCCTAATGCACCAAAACGCTTAGATAGTCGAGTTCAGCCCCGACGATAGAGGGCGCAGACCAAGGTAAAGAGCCGTCGGGCGGTCTCCTGGTCGATCTCGACCTTGCCTTCCAGACGCGCTTTCAGCAGGGCCGCGCCTTCATTATGCAGGCCGCGGCGCCCCATATCGACCGACTCGATCTGGCTGGGCGAAGAGCCGCGCAGAGCCTCATAGTAACTCTCGCAAATCAGGCCGTAGTCGCGGATCACGGTCTTCATCGGCGTCAGCGACAGAACGTGGGCGCGGCTGAAATCCGGCCCGGTGATGTCGAAGGCCAGGCGATTGTCCTGCGACGACAGCTTCAGCGCATAAGGGCCGCCTGCGGCGCCTTCGGGCACGAAACTGTTCTGCTCCACCAGGTCGAAGATGGCGACGCGGCGCTCATGCTCGATCTCGGCCGTCGCGGCTGGCAGGGAGGCGTTGTCGATCTCGATCGCCGTCAGCTTGTGCGTCGCGCTCATCAGCCCGCCTCGTCCAGATGGGTCGGCGCCACCCGCGCAGGCCAGCGCTCGGACAGGTCGGTCAGGACCGCGTCCAAGCACTCCACGTCGATCCGCAGATCTCCGCCGCCAGCGAACATCATCATCACCCGTCCGCCCGGCGCCTCGGTCGGATAAAAGTCCATCGCCAGCAATTCCAGCGCCTGATCCGGCAGACGCGGCAGGCGTCGGCTCTTGACCGCCTGCACGTCGCCGAACTGCATGGCCGCCATCACCCTCGTGCCGCCGCATTCCCAGCAGAAGCGCGACAGGACGACCGTCAGACGGCGCGCGTCCCTTTCCCAGCGAATGTCGACAGGCCGCATGATCGCGTCCTGAAGCGCCGCAGAGATGATCTGCAGGTCGTCTGCATCCTCGGCCAGCAAGCGCAGCGGCGCGATCGGCGTCAGGCTTTCACTCGCCGCTTCTTCGTTCGTGGCCGATTGGTCGGGGGCCGAGATCGGGTCGCCGTCAGTGCTCATCGTCCTCCCCCTTTATCCTACGAACGTCGGCGCCGCAGGCGCCCAGCTTCTCTTCCATGCGCTCGAAGCCGCGATCCAGGTGGTAGACGCGGCCGACCGTCGTCTCACCTTCGGCCACAAGACCGGCGATGACCAGAGACATGGAGGCGCGAAGATCCGTCGCCATGACCGGCGCCCCCTTCAGACCCTCTACGCCGCGCACCACGGCCTGACCGGCGTGGACCGTGATGTCGGCGCCCAGACGCGCCAGTTCCGGCGCGTGCATGAAGCGATTCTCGAAGATGTTCTCCTGGATGACGCTCTCGCCTTCAGCCGTGGTCATCAGGGCCATGAACTGCGCCTGCAGGTCAGTGGCGAAGCCCGGATAGATCTCGGTCGTGGCGTCGACCGCCTTCAGCCGTTGTGTCGGATCGCGACGCACGATCAGGCCGTCGTCCGTGGGCTCGATCTCGACGCCCGCCTCGACCATCCTGTCGGTCAGGGCGGTGATCAGGTCAGCGCGGCCCTTGGTCAGGCGCACTTCGCCCCCGGCCATCGCCGCCGCCAGGGCATAGGAGCCCATCTCGATCCGATCGGGAATCACCGACCAGGTCGCGCCCGACAGGGACGAAACCCCGGTGATCGTCAGCACGTCGGTGTCCAGGCCTTCGATCTTGGCCCCCATGGCGATCAGGCAGCGCGCCAGGTCGCCGATCTCGGGCTCGCGCGCGGCGCGCTTGAGCACCGTCGTCCCGTTCGCCAGCACGGCGGCCAGCAGGGCGTGCTCGGTCGCGCCGACGGAGACGAACGGGAACTCGATCTCGGCGCCGCGCAGCCCCTTGGGCGCCGTGGCGGAGACATAGCCCTCTTCCAGTTCGATCGCCGCGCCCATCGCGGTCAGCGCCTGCAGGTGCAGATCCACTGGACGGGCGCCGATGGTGCAGCCCCCGGGCAGGGAGACCTTGGCGTGCCCCGTGCGCGCCAGCAGCGGCCCCAGCACGTTGAACGAGGCCCGCATCTGACGCACCAGGTCATAGGGAGCGAAGGTCGAGGTCAGCTCCGGCGCGTGGAACAGCGTCTCTTGGCCGTCCGCCCCGTCGCGCTCGGTCACCTCCACGCCGAACTGGCGCAGCAGCTGCCCCAGGAATCGCGTGTCGGCCAGGCGCGGCATATTCGTCAGCAGCAGGGGCTGATCGGTCAGAATCGACGCCGCCATCAGCTTGATCGCCGAATTCTTGGCGCCGCTGACCGGAATGGAGCCGTTGAGGCGGTTGCCGCCGTGGATGACGATGCTGTCCATGGGTGTCGGGGAAGTCCTGGGAGGTCCGGACCCCTACGGTCCGGCGAACCGGCTATCTAGCAAGCCTCGCGGCGCAGGCGAAAGGCCGGAACGTCGCAAGCGAGAGACTTTCAGTTGGTTTCCTTGGCCGGCCTCGCGCCGCCTGCTCCGGGCGCCTTGCGGCGACGAAGATTCGTACGCAGCGCGGCCGCCAGACGCGCCGTTCGCTCCGCCTTGGCGGAGGCGGCCGGACCGGGGCCTGTATTGGCGAAAGGAGGCGTTGCGGCGTCAAGGCCCGCCTCATCGTCGTCTTTGGTCGGCTTATCCATGGCCGCAGCAGACCGCGCCCAAAGATTTTGATCAAGCATGCATTTTGGGCTTGGCCCGGCGAAAACCTTTGGCTATACGGCCGCTTCCTCAGTGACCCGCCGCCGTAGCTCAGTGGTAGAGCGCATCCTTGGTAAGGCTGAGGTCGGCAGTTCAATCCTGCCCGGCGGCACCATCGGAGCCCAAACCTGCAAGGTTTGGGCTCCGGCCATTTCTGGCCCCCTTCCCCGATAAAAGCTGCGGCTCTGCAAGGCGTCAGGCTAGTGTGCCCAGCCCTTGGGCCACTGTGCGGCCGCTGCGCCGACAGCCCGAAGAATATTCGGGGCCGTTGGCCTTATCCCGACTAGCCAAGGTCCCGCTGCTGCCGTTAGCCTCGCCTCATCTGTATACGTTTGATAGCCGAGGGGGCTTTCATGAAGCGCGTTCTAATGACTACGGCTGCGGCTTTGACCGTGGCTTTTCCAGCCTTCGCCCAGGAATCTAACCCGACTGCGACGGCAAAATGGGACGTTCAGAACCCCATCGGCGCCCAGCGCGACATCAATATCAACGTCGACGAAGGCACGTGGATGGCCGTCGATGTCAGCCCTGACGGCCGCGAGATCATTTTCGACCTGCTGGGCGACCTCTATGTGATGCCCATCAGCGGCGGCGAGGCCCGTCCGATCGCCTCGGGCGTATCCTGGGACATGCAGCCTCGTTATTCGCCGGACGGCCGCTTCATCGCCTTCACCTCGGATCGCGGCGGCGGCGACAACCTGTGGGTCATGGATCGCGACGGCTCCAACCCGCGCCAGGTGTCCAACGAGACCTTCCGCCTGCTGAACTCGCCGACCTGGACGCCGGACAGCCAGTTCGTCGTCGGCCGCAAGCACTTCACCTCTTCGCGCTCGCTGGGCGCGGGCGAGATGTGGATGTACCACCGCGCAGGCGGCGGCAGCGGCGTGCAACTGACCGAGCGCCGCACCCAGCAGAAGGACACGGGCGAGCCCGCCTTCTCGCCCGACGGCCGCTACATGTACTTCAGCGACGACGCCACGCCGGGCGGCGTGTTTGAATATTCCAAGGACCCGAACACCCAACTGTATGTGATCCGCCGCCTGGATCGCGAAACCGGAGAGATCAAGCCGTTCGTCACCGGCCCCGGCGGCTCGGTGCGCCCGACGCCCTCCCCGGACGGCAAGTCGCTCGCCTTCGTGCGCCGGGACCGTTACCAGTCGGTCCTCTACGTCATGGATCTGGAATCAGGCCGCGAGACGCCGATCTACGACGCCCTGGACCGCGACATGCAGGAGACCTGGGCCATTCACGGCGTCTATCCGGGCTTCGCCTGGACGCCGGACAACGGCTCCATCGTCATCTGGGCCGGCGGCAAGATTCGCCACATCGACGTGGCCTCCAAGGCCGTCAGCGAGATCCCCTTCCGCGTCACCGACACCCGCCGGGTGCAGGAGACGGCCCGCTTCCCCGTCGAGGTGGCGCCCGAAAAGTTCGACGTGAAGATGATCCGCTGGGCCCAGACCTCGCCCGACGGCTCCAAGGTGGTGTTCGAAGCCCTGGGCAATCTGTGGGTGCGCGATCTGCGCAACGGGGTGGCTGGAACGCCCCGCCGACTGACGCGCCAGAGTGATCATTTCGAACTCTATCCGTCCTGGTCGCGCGACGGCCGCTCGATCGTCTACACGACCTGGAGCGACGACAAGCTCGGCTCCATCCGCGTCGTCCCTGTCGCAGGCGGCGAAGGCCGGACCATCACGACCAATCCCGGCCACTATCTGGAGCCGCGCTTCTCGCCGGACGGCCAGACGGTCGTCTATCGCAGCTCCAGCGACGGCTATCTGCGCTCGGCCCTGTGGAGCCGCGAGCCGGGCGTCTATCGCGTCTCCGTGCGCGGGGGCGAGCCTGTGAAGATCACCGACGCGGGGACGAACCCGCAGTTCGGCGCCCGTAACGACCGCATCTTCCTCAGCGCCCGCGAAGGGGAC
The DNA here is from genome assembly GCF_014836405.1 of Brevundimonas guildfordensis. Lineage (GTDB taxonomy): Bacteria > Pseudomonadota > Alphaproteobacteria > Caulobacterales > Caulobacteraceae > Brevundimonas > Brevundimonas guildfordensis. The sequence goes on from NZ_JACSQU010000001.1 coordinate 1,150,724, forward strand.
AAGCGCGTCCTGAAGTCCATGAACCTGTCGGGCCAGGACGAGCGCACGCATCTGAGCAGCGAGTGGGCTGCGGAATTCTCCATCTCGCCCGACGAGCGCTGGATCGCCTGGACCGAGCGCTTCAACGCCTATGTCGCCCCCTTCGCCTCGACCGGTCGCGCGATCACGGTCAGCGCCGACAGCAAGGCCCTGCCGCAGACGCGCGTGACGCATGACGCCGGCGAGTGGCTGCATTGGTCGGGCGACTCTCGCCAGTTGCAGTGGTCGATGGGGCCGGAGCTGTTCTCGCGCCCGCTGAGCGACAGCTTCGCCTTCATGGACGGCGCGCCGGCCGACCTGCCCAAGCCGGCTGAGCATGGGATCAAGATCGGCTTCACCGCCGACTACGCCCGTCCGACCGGCGTCACCGTCCTGTCCGGCGCGCGCCTGATCACCATGAACGGCGAGGAAGTCATCGAGGACGGCGTCGTCGTCATCAACGGCAACCGCATCGAGGCCATCGGCCCGCGCGCCTCTGTCACGGTTCCCGCCGGCGCGCGCGTCATGGATATGGCCGGTAAGACGATCATGCCCGGCCTGGTCGACGCTCACTGGCACGGCCGCATGGGCTCGGACGAGATCATCCCGCAGCAGAGCTGGGTGAACTACGCCGCCCTGGCCTTCGGCGTGACCACGCTGCACGACCCGTCCAACGACACCAGCGAGATCTTCGCCCACAGCGAACTGGCCAAGGCCGGGCGCGTGGTGTCGCCGCGCATCTTCTCGACCGGCACCATCCTGTACGGGGCGGCGACGCCTACGACAGCCGTGGTCAACAACCTGGACGACGCCCGCTCGCACCTGCGCCGGATGCAGGCCATCGGCGCCTGGAGCGTCAAGAGCTACAACCAGCCCCGCCGCGACCAGCGCCAGCAGATCATGCAGGCCGCCCGCGAACTGGGCATGATGGTCGTGCCCGAGGGCGGCTCCCTGTACCACGCCAACATGAGCATGCTGGTCGACGGCCACACCACGATCGAGCACTCGGTGCCGGTCGAGCGGATGTACGACGACGCGGTGCAACTGTGGTCGCAGACGGGTACGGCCTACACCCCGACGCTGATCGTGGGCTTCGGCGGCGCCTGGGGCGAGAATCACTGGTACGAAGTGGATGACGTCTGGAAGGATCCGATCCTGACCCAGTACGTGCCGCGCCGCATTCTGGACGCACGCTCGCGGCGTCCGGTGAAGACCCCGCCGGAAGAGCTGAACCACATCTCCATCGCCCGCGAATCCAAGCGGCTGATGGATCAGGGCGTCTCGGTCCAGATCGGCGCCCACGGCCAGCGTGAAGGCCTCGGCGCCCACTGGGAGCTGTGGATGTTCCAGCAGGGCGGGATGAGCGCCCACGAGGCCTTGCGCGTCGGCACCATCAACGGCGCCCGTGCGCTGGGCATGGACAAGGACATTGGCTCGCTGGAAGTCGGCAAACTGGCCGACCTGGTCGTGCTGGACGCCAACCCGCTGGAAAACCTGCGGGACTCGACCAAGATCAGCCACACCATGATCAACGGCCGCCTGTTCGATAACCGCATGAACGAGGTCGGCGGCGCCGAACGCAAGCCGTTCTGGTTCGAGAGCGAAGACGGTCAGGCCTGGAGCGCCTCGGGCACGGCTACGGCCGCCGAGAGCCACGGCCACACTCACGACTGATCTCGCCGCAGGGCAAGAACGCGAAAGGGCCCGGCTTCCGCCGGGCCCTTTTTCGTGGGCGCTGAGAACTGACCCTCATGCCCTCTAGGGCGGCATGAGACCGGGGAGCCTACTCCCCCAGGCCGCGCACCGAGGCTTCCAGCAGAGCGTTGCGCCGCGCCGCGCGCCCTTTCAGCCAGCGCATGGCAACAACCAGGGCGGCCACCACAACGCCGAACGCCAGCAGCCACAAGGTCGGATTGTGCGCCTCGCTCATCATCTCCAGTCGCGCCAGCCCCTTGGCTGCCAAATAGCCCGGCGCCAGCATAGCCAGCACCCACACGAAGGCCGAGGTCACGTTGGCGAACTGAAACACCCGCTGCCGCATATGCAGCACGCCCACCATCACCGGAACGAAGGCCCGCAAGGGGCCGAAGAAGCGGCCGATGAAGATCGAGGCCACGCCGTAGCGACGGCAGTAAAGGCGCGTCCAGGCCAGCTTGCGACGGTGCGGGACCAGCAGGTGGTGACGCAGCACGCGCGTGCCCAGCCGCCGGCCGATCCAGTAGGAAATGGCGTCGCCCATGACCGCGCCGATGACGCAGCCGCCGATGACGGTGAAGGGATCCAGCACGCCTGCGGCCACCAGTCCCCCTGCCGCGACCAGAAGCCCCGTCGCCGGCACGAAAGCGCCGATGACGACCAGCGACTCGAAAAAGGTCACTGCGCCAAGGATCACGCCGGCCCACATGGCGTTGCGGGCGATGAAGTCGGCGGCCGAAGTAAGTAAGCTGTCCATACTGATCCTTTGCCCGAGGGCATATGGGATCAGGAGCTACCAAGGGAATGCGACGATGCGACGCCCGGCCCTAAAAAAGGTCGGCGTGGCCTATGGGACGCACTTTATCGGCGCTCTGACTATCGATGAGCGTCGCCGCCACGGTCGCGGGCCGGCTCGGCCTGCCTCTCGTCCGTGCTAAAGGGTCGGATATGGCTGGGGCGGTCGTGCGGGCTGCGCACCCCCATAGGCCCTGGCATGGCGCCATAGGCGTCGCGCCAGCCGTAGCCGTTCAGCCCATACCGTCCCGCCTCATAGCCATAGGGCGTGTAGCCGTAGGGCCCGTAGCCATAGGCCCATGGCGCATTCTTGGTCTGGCTGACGCTGAGATTGAGGGTGCCGTTCTCGCCCAGCGGCATGGAGACGGCGGCCGCAAAGTCGCGATAGCCGCCGGTGCCGATCCCGGCGCTGACCTCGCCGTGCATCTTGCGCGGCGCAGCCTCTTCCCACGCATCCGCCCATTGCTCGACCGGGCGCGCATCGCCCTTGCCTTCGCCGATCCAACGGGAAATCTGGTCTGCGGTGCTCAGGCCGTGCGGAACCGCCGTCTGCAACGTCACCGACGGCGAAGCATCCGCGACCGTCTCGGCCAGGGCGTCTGCGCTGGCGGTCGGCACGGCCCCAGGCCCCGCTCGCGGCGCGGTCGAAACCACGCCTTCGGGATCGTAGCTCGCCAGCAAGAGAGAGGCGGTCATGAGTTCGATCAGCATACGCATCTACTCCCGTTCATGATCACCCTACCCTCAAATGAGGCCAAGGTCAGGCGGTCCCATCGCCGCGCCCCAACGGATCCGGCAGCGCGCCCCCTTCAGCCACGAAGCTCAACGCGACCGAGTTGATGCAGTAGCGCAGGCCCGTGGGCGGCGGACCATCGGGGAAAACGTGGCCCTGGTGGCTGTCGCAGCGGGCGCAGCGCGTCTCGACCCTCACCATGCCATGGCTGTCGTCGCGCACGGCGCGGACGTGGGCCGGATCAACCGGCTGGGTGAAGCTGGGCCAGCCGGTGCCGCTCTCGAACTTGGTCCCCGACCGAAACAGCGGCAGGCCGCATTCGCGACAGCAGAACACCCCTGCCCGCTTTTCGCCCAGCAGGGTGCCGCAAAACGGCGCCTCGGTGCCGTGGGCCAGCAGCACGCGCTTCTCTTCAGGCGACAGATCGGCCTCCAGCGCCACGCGCTGGCTGTCGGTCGGCGGCGTCAGGTCAAAGCCGGAGGCGGAGCGCATAGGTGTGTGAGAATCGGTCTGGGTCATGGCTCTCAAATAGGAAGGGCCGGACGGTCGTTCCACCGTCCGGCCCTCAATAGCCTCGTGATCGTTCGGATCAGGCGCCGAACAGACCATTCACCCAGGCGCGGACGGCCGTCTCATCGGTGGCGTCGCCCGTGTAGGCCAGCGCCCCCGCAGGCGCGTACGGCGCGTTATTGCCGCGCTGACGCGTCGTCCAGGCCTTATGGCCATAGCTCAGGTCAGCGTAGTTGGACGGCAGGCGCAGGACGGTCGGCTCGATGAAGATGGTGTCCTCGGCCGTCGTGGAACCGGCGATGCGCACGTTCGGCAGGCGGCTCAGCAGGTCCAGCGTGTCCAGGCAACCGCCCGAGCAGCCGGCATCGACCAGCACGATCACCTGACCCTGCACCGGATTGGCGGCGCCGGTGTCCGGGGTCGCCGGACGGCCCGGCATGACGAAGGTCGGCTGACCGGCGGCGATGGCGCTGTCGAAGGCGGCGACGATGGCCTGCGTCTGTTCGATCACTGCGCCCGATTCCTGAACGAAGCGCGGGTCCGCCTGCATCCGGTTCAGGGTGTCGGCGAACCACTGGCGGTTGCCGGGCGTGGCGCGATAGGTGATCTGACCCGCTTCCGGCTGGCGGCTGACGGTGAACTCCGGCGACCAGATGCGGTTGGCCAGCCCATAGCCGCGCGAGGTGGCGTTGACCGACGAACCGACGGCGCCGCGCAGATCCAGTACAAAGCCCTGCGGGCCGCGAATGGCGGCGGATTGGGCCTCGACCTGGGCGAAGAAGGCGTCCCAGGCGGCGTCATCGGCCAAGGAGTGAACATTCACCCACGGACGGCCGTCAACCGTCTCAACCGACAGCGGCGCGCCAGACGGCACGTAGACCGAGGCGCGATAGGCGGCTTCAAGGTTCTGAGCCGTGGCCGGCTGCGGCGACAGGGTGAAGCTGCGAGCGCGGCGCCCGACCTGGAATTCGCAGGTGCTGGGCACGCCCGTCGTCATCGGGTTGTTGCGGTTCCACAGCAGATACGGGGCGCTGCGGACACGACCGGCTTCGGTCGTCAGATCACCCTCGAACTGGTCCAGCTTGGCCTTGGCCAGGTTCTCGATCGGCTCGGCGTTGCAGCTCTTGAGTACGGCGCCCAGCGGCGGCGCACCGCGCACGCCGTCCTGCACATAGGAAACGACGTACTGGCCATTGCGCCAGGCCGTGGCCACGCCGGGCCAGCTGGTGGCGAAGTACGGGCCGAGGCCCTCGTAGGTGGGGCGGGCGGCGATGTTGGAATCGCGGAAGCCGTTGGCGTACCAGCGCAGCAGATAGGCGTGGCTGTCGCCGCTGTTGACCTGTCCGGCCTTGGACTGTGCTTCTTGCAGACCGGCGTCGAGCCAGCTGCGGAAGTTCGCGCTCGCCTCACCCGGCACCACGGCCGCGGGGTGGTTGTCGCGCAGGGCCGCGTGCATGGCCTGAAGGTCCTGCCGCGCCAGATCGCTGAAGTTCTGGGCCGAAGCGGCCGAAGCGGCGAAGGTCAGGGCCAGGGCGGCCGCGGATGCGCAAAGCAAGCGTTGCATGAGGGAATCTCCCGGTGTCCGTCTAAAACGCGGTGTCGCCGGGTTTTAAACTCATTAACGGCGCCGTCGCCACCCCTGCGTCGAATTGCGCAGCTTATTCACCCTGCGCCGCTCACCCCCGCCCCATGCTATTTTGATGGCTGGCGCCGCCGAGGCGAATGGGGTCAAAAGGCAGCGCTCATGATCGCTTTGACCGACCTTTTCCTGACTTCGACTGGACGCGTGGGACGCGCCCGCTTCATTGCGGCGACCGCCGTGCTGTTGAGCCTGTGGGCTGTCGTCGATTTACGGCTAGGGCTCGCCCTGCCCGCTTGGCTTCATGCCTTGATCGCGGCCGCCTTTCTTTACGGCGGCTTATGCGTGCTGTCCCAGCGCCTGCATGACCGGGGACGCTCGGGCTGGTGGAGCGGGCCGATCCTGCTGATCTTCGCGCTGGCCTGGCCCCAGCCGACCGCGCTGCTGGACTGGGTCGCCACGGCGGGACTGGCGTTGGCGGCCGTCGACCTTGCGATCCTGCCGGGCCAGAAGGCCTTTAACCGCTACGGCGCCGCACCGGGCGCCCGACGTCACAGCGGCGCGACGCCCGGCTGAACCGGCCCAAACACCCGCTGGAAGGATGACTTCAGCGCGTCGTCCGCCTCATCCATCGTCGCCAGTACGCCCAGATCCACCAGGCTGGTCACGCCATGTTCGGTGATGCCGCACGGCACGATGCCGCCGAAATGGTCGAGGTCCGGCTCCACGTTCAGGCTGATCCCGTGAAAGCTGACCCATTTGCGGACCTTGACGCCGATGGCGGCGATCTTGTCCTCGCGGCTCCAGCCCGCGCCCTTGCGCTCGACCCAGACGCCGACGCGGCCCTCGCGCATTCCGGCCTCGACGCCGAAGCGGTCCAGGGCGCCGATGATCCAGTCCTCCAGCCCGTGAACGAAGCCCCGCACGTCCTTGCCGCGCTTGTTCAGGTCCAGCATCACATAGACCACGCGTTGGCCCGGCCCATGATAGGTGAACTGTCCGCCCCGGCCCGTCCGGTGCACCGGAAAGCGATCCGGCGCCAGCAGGTCGTCGTCCTTGGCCGAGACGCCTGCGGTGTAGAGCGGCGGATGCTCCAGCAGCCAGACCAGCTCCTCGGCCTCTCCAGCCGCGATGGCGGCCACGCGCGCCTCCATGGCGGCCTCGGCGGCGGCGTAGTCGACATAGCCGGACGACAGCGCCCACTGGACGGGGCGCCCGTCCTCGCGGAGCAGGCTGCGTTGGGAAGAGTTTAACGGGTCGGCAAGCATGATGCCCTCAATGTGGGGCCGAACGCGGCGGCGCAAGGGCCGCCCGTTGATTTGCGAGTATCCTCTTTGAGCCAGATCGAAGCCGTCGATGTCGAGATTTCGGTCGTGCTGGGCCGTTCGGTCTTGCCGATGCAGCAACTGCTGCGCATGGGCCGGGGCGCGGTGATCCCGCTGGACGCCTCGGAAAAGGACGAGGTCTGGATCCTGGCCAACAACCACCCTGTCGCGCGCGGCGAGATCGAGATTCGCGACGACCGCATCGCCATCACCGTGACCCGGCCGGCTGACGTCTATGACTTCATGGCGGGCGCGGCCTGAGCCTTCCGACTCCCATTGGGAGAAGAATTGCTCGCCTCGCCTCATTTTCCGCAAAACGCTCTTTTCTTTCCGCTCTCTCTCCGCTATTGCCCGCCCTCCGATGCGAGCGGTCGTGGCGGAATTGGTAGACGCGCAGCGTTGAGGTCGCTGTGGGGCAACCCGTGGAAGTTCGAGTCTTCTCGACCGCACCATCTGATCTGACAGGGCGAATCTCGGCTAGATACGGCTGATACCAACTGCAGAGGAGGCAGACACGTGACCAACACGGATTACGCCCCTCTGCGCCCCGAAGACCCGCAGCTGCAAGACGAAGATCACGCCGCCCTCGGTGAAGACTACGCCCTGACGGCGGCCTTCGTCGAAAAGGTCGTGGACGCGGCGGACGACGGCGACGGCATGCGGCTTCGCAGCCTGCTCGAGAATCTTCACCCCGCCGACGTCGCCGATCTCATGGGCTTCCTGACGGCCGAGCACCGCTCCGTCGTGGTCCAGTGGCTGCCGCCCGACCTGCTGGCTGAATCCCTCCCGGAGATGGACGACGGCATCCGCGAGCAGGTGCTGGAGCGCGTCCCCTCGGCGACCCTGGCCGAAGCCCTGCAGGAGCTCGATTCGGACGACGCCGCCTCGGTGGTCGAAGACCTTGAGGACGATCAGCGCGAACGCGTGCTGGCCGCCATGCCCGAGGTTGAACGCGCCGCCATCGAATCCTCCCTGGGCTATGAAGAGGATTCGGCTGGCCGCCTGATGCAGCGCGAGTTCATGGCCGCGCCGCAGTTCTGGAACGTCGGCGACACCATCGATCACGTCCGCGCCCAGGGCGACGACCTGCCTGAGCTCTTCTTCGACATCTATGTCGTCGATCCGATGAACCGCCCGGTCGGCGGCGTCGCCATCAGCCGGATGCTGCGCAGCCCGCGCTCCACGCCGCTGGTCGATCTGATGGAGCCGGTCAACGTCATCGAGGTGGACGTCGATCAGGAAGAAGTCGCCTATATCTTCGAAAAGTACCACCTGATCTCGGCCCCCGTCGTCGATACGGGCGGGCGGCTGGTCGGCCAGCTGACCGTCGATGACGTCGTCAACATCATTCAGGAAGAGAACCGCGAGGACATCCTGCGTCTGGCCGGCGTCTCGGACGAGGACCGCTCGTCCAGCGTGCTGGAGATCGTGCGCGGTCGGGTGCCGTGGCTAGGCATCAACCTGTTCACCGCCGTCCTGGGCGCCAGTGTCATCGCTCTGTTCGAGGGCACGATCCAGGAGATCGTCGCCCTGGCCGTGCTGATGCCCATCGTCTCGGCCATCGGCGGCAACGCGGGGACTCAGGCTCTGACCGTCACCGTGCGCGCGCTGGCGACGCGCGAGCTGAACGCGTCGAACGCCCTGCGCACCTTCTGGCGCGAGATGGCCGTCGGCCTGGCCAACGGCTTCATTCTGGCGCCGCTGATCGGCCTGGCGGCAGGTTTCTGGTTCCAGGATTGGCGCATCGGCGCCGTCATCGGAACAGCCATGATCCTGAACCTGCTGGTCGCCGCCAGCGTGGGGGTGCTGACGCCTTTGACCCTGGCCAAGCTGAAGTTCGACCCGGCCGTGTCCTCGGCGGTGTTCGTGACGGCGACCACAGACTTCTTCGGCTTCCTGATCTTCCTCGGGCTGGCGACCATGGTCCTGCTGTAAATCTGACCTGAAACGGCCCGGCCCGTTTCGGAACAAGGCTTGCTCAGCCCTGGTCGGGGCGAGAACGCCCGTTTCGAATTGGGTCAGTCCGTGTCCGCAGCCGCGCCGCAACGCCGCAAGGTCTCTCGCGAAGGCCTTCTGCTGATCAAGAGCTTCGAGGGCTTTCGCCCGCGCACCGTGCTGCGCCGCGACGGGACCCCCGTCATCGGCTATGGCCACTCGCGCTCCGCCCGCCCCGGCGCCGTGGTCAGCGAGGCCGAGGCCGAACTGCTGCTGCAATACGACCTGATGCCTATCGTGGCCCTGTTGAACGAGCGGGTGCGCCTGCCGCTGAACCAGCATCAGTTCGACGCCCTGGCCAGCTTCATCTTCTCCATCGGACTGGAGCGCTTTCAGGGTTCCGACGTGCTGGAGAAGCTGGACGCCCACGCCCTGACCGAGGCCGCCGACGCCCTGTCCGCTTGGCCCGAGCGCGCCTCGCCGCCGGTCGACGCCCTGTATCGCCGTCGCTCGTCCGAACGCGCCCTGTTCGACACTGCGCCCGACCAGCCCGCCCCGCTGGACGCCCTGCTGACCGCCCCCGTGCGAGGTCCCGGCGCCGAAGCGACGCCCACCGACGCCGCACCGCCCAGCATGCCCGTCCTCCGTCACGAAAAGCGCGCCGCCAAAGACTCCGCGAGCGACGCAGCTTTGGGCGACAAGGGCGCCGTCCTGTTCATCGGCGGCGTCGGCGCCCTGGCCTTCGCTGCCGGGATCGCCGCCTTCCGACGCGCGCTTAACGCCCCGGCTTCAGGCGACGCCGCGGTGCTGATCGGCGCCGGCCTGGCGGCCGCGGGTCTGGTCTTTATCGGGGTCGCCGCCTGGAGCTTCCTGCGCGGCAAGGATCGCCCCGCAGAGCACAAACAGTCGCGCTAACGGGAGTCTTTGCGAAGGCCGCTCGCGATGCTACGCCATTGGGCATGAGCATTCCCTTCGCGCCCCAATCCATGGAATTCGGCCTCGGCGAGACCGCTGACGCCATCCGCGACACCACCGCCCGCTGGGCCGCCGAACGGCTGGCCCCGCGCGCCGCCGAAATCGACGAGAAGAACGAGTTCGCCCGCGACCTGTGGCCCGAGATGGGCGAACTGGGCCTGCACGGCATCACGGTCGAAGAAGAGTTCGGCGGCCTCGGCCTCGGCTACCTCGAACACGTGGTGGCGATGGAGGAGGTGTCGCGCGCCTCGGCCTCGATCGGCCTGAGCTACGGCGCCCACTCCAACCTGTGCGTCAACCAGATCCGTCGCTGGGGCACGCCCGAGCAGAAGGCGAAATACCTGCCCAAGCTGATCTCGGGCGAACACGTCGGCTCCCTGGCCATGTCCGAGGCCGGCTCGGGCTCGGACGTCATGTCCATGCGCACCCGCGCCGAGAAGAAGGGCGACCGCTACGTCCTGAACGGGACCAAGTTCTGGATCACCAACGCCCCGTCGGCCGACACACTGGTGGTCTATGCGCGCACCGGCGAGGGTAACGGCGGCGTCACCGCCTTCCTGATCGAAAAGGGCATGAAGGGCTTCAGCGTCTCCAAGAAGCTGGACAAGATGGGCATGCGCGGCTCGGACACCGCCGAACTGGTGTTCGAGGATTGCGAAGTCCCCGAAGAGAACATCATGGGCGGCGAAGGGCGCGGCGCGGCCGTGCTGATGAGCGGCCTGGACTATGAGCGCGCCGTGCTGTCGGCCGGTCCGCTGGGCATCATGCAGGCGGCGCTGGACGTGGTCCTGCCCTACGTCCGCGACCGCAAGCAGTTCGGCAAGGCCATCGGCAGCTTCCAGCTGATGCAGGCCAAGGTGGCCGACATGTACGTCGCCCTGAACAGCGCGCGCGCCTATGTCTATGCGGTGGCCCGCGCCTGCGACCAGGGCAAGACCACCCGCTATGACGCCGCCGGAGCGATCCTGCTGGCCTCCGAGAACGCCGTGAAGGTTTCGCTGGAGGCCGTCCAGGCGCTGGGCGGAGCCGGCTACACCAAGGAATGGCCGGTCGAACGTCTGGTCCGTGACGCCAAACTCTACGACATCGGCGCCGGCACCAATGAAATCCGCCGCTTCCTGATCGGCCGCGAGCTGCTGGGAAGCTGACGGAACCCTTGAGGCGGGCGGGCGCTTGCTCCTTCTCGAAAGGAGCTCGTCATGCCCGCCAAGTCCGCCGCCCAGCAGAAAGCCGCCGGAGCCGCCCTGTCGGCCAAGCGCGGCGATACGCCCAAGTCCAAGCTGAAGGGCGCGTCGAAATCCATGATGGAATCGATGAGCGAGGAGCAGCTTGAGGAGTTCGCCCACACCAAGCGCAAGGGCAAACCCGAACACGTCTCGAAGCATTAGGCGTCTAGTGCACCGCAACCGTAGCAGTGGGGATGGCGCAAGGCGCTGCGGCCTCCTAACTACGCGTATGACATCGTTCTGAGTCTCGCTTTATGACGTTCGTTTCCGCCCCACCGCCCGATGAGGGACGGACCTTTTCCGACGTGCTGGAGCAACTGGGCCAGGGCGAGGCGGAGAAACTGTCTCTGCGCGAGATGATCGAGGCGTTTGGCGAGCGGGGTTTCGGCGCAGTCATCCTGATGCTGGCCTTGATGGCGCTGTTTCCCTGGCCGCCGGGCGGCAAGGCGGTGTTTTCAGTTCCCATCATCCTGATCGCCGCCGAGTTGGCGCTGCAGCGAGACAAGGTTTGGCTGCCCCGCTGGCTGCTGAACCTGTCAGTAAACCGCCAGTCCTATCGCACCGCCACGGCGAAGCTCCTGCCCCGCCTGCGCAGAGTGGAGCGCCTCACCCGCCCCCGCTGGCCTGCGCTGACGGGAGAGATCGCCGACAACGTCATCGGCGTAATCTGCATTCTACTGGCCCTGATGATGGCGTTGCCAGTGCCCTTCGGCGACGCCCTGCCCGGCCTGACGCTCGCCCTATTCGGCCTGGGAATCATACAGCGGGACGGAGCCTTCATCCTCGCCGGCTTGTTCGGCACGGCGGCCTGCGGCGTCTATCTGGCTGTGGTGTGGACCACTGTGGTGGCTGTGGTTTCGGGCATCGCGCACTGGGCGGCGAACTTGTTCTAGAAGCAGCTCAGCCTGCGTCCGTCTGACCGCTGAGCCCCTGCATGATCATGCGATTGATCTCGATCAGGGTGGAGAAATCGTCCTCGCCGCGCATCACTTCGGACGTGTTGCGGCTGACGAACAGACTCAGGGAAATGAACTGCGCCCGCATCGCCTGCGGGAGGGCGTTGTCGGGGTCTGAACAGGCCGTCGCCAGCGTCGACCATAGGCGCCGGTTCCAGTCCAACGCATCCATTCGACCGACGACATCCGACTTTTCCAGGGTCGAGGCGTGCATCAGGGCGCGCGTCACCTGGCCGAACAGCCGGTACTCCATTGCGCGCGGGGATTCAGCCCGCGTCGCCGCCGTTTTGTACGCCTGAAGCGACATTACCGAGCCTTTGATCTTCGTAATCAACGATTTTGCGAGCGCCCATCAGGGCCTTGTAATACTGGCGCGCCAGGACGTGCTTCGAGCAGGCGACGCATTCCGTCAGGATATCCGGATTGCGCACCGCGCCCATGAACTCGGTCAGGCGCAGGGCGAACTCATCATAGAATTTCGGCGCGTCGGCCTCATCAAGATACATCATCATGACGGGGAAATAGATGCGGCGCGCAGGGCTGTTGACGTCCTCGGGCTGCATGATGTCCTTCTCGCGCAGGACGCTGGCCTTGTTCTGCAGGATCAGGACGCCGCGACGGTCGCCGTTCTGGACGACGGCTCCGTTCAAGACGAATTTCTCGCCGGGTTTCAGCGACAGTTTCAGAGGCAAGGGAAGGTCTCCGTGGCGCCGCCTTCACCGTGACGGCCGGCCGCTGACGAACTGTAAACCGACGTGGTTAACCATCCCTTCACTTCGCGTCCTTCCACCGTCACAACCGCATAGGCGGGAACGCCCTGCCGAGCCGGGCCGTTGATCTCTCGGAAGGGAGACGATGATGCCAGGACCAGACTTCGACACCGACGCCCAGGATCAGGCCGAGGTCTATGACGAAACCCATCTGGACGACGACGGCGACGGCGATCTGTCGTTTGACGAGGCCGAGGACGTTCTGGACGTCACGCAGCTCGACGGCGACGCAGACGCCGAGCGGTTCGACGAAGATCACCTCGACCTGGACGCCGAGCTGGCTCTGGACGGCATCGAGGCCGAAGCGGACGCCCTGCTGGGAGTCGACAGCATTCGGCTGAGCCAGGCGGACGGCGACGGCGCCACAGCCTCCAGCGCCGACGAGGTGGAGCTGGTCTACGCCGGCTTGATGCGCAACCAGCGGGGGGCCCAAGCCAGCGCCGCTCACTGGGAAGCCAAACGTCTCTCCGACGACGACATAGAGGACCTGGGCTACGGCCCTGACAAATGAGGGATTTCATGACGGAACATCAACCGACCAAGGCTCAGCAAGAGGCCGACCCCAACACGCCGCCCGCTAAGCGCGCCCCTCATCAGGAAGGGAAGACCGACCAGCTCAAAGATAAGGAGAAGGACGCCGAGAACCGTCAGGAAGCGCTCATTGACGAAGGCGTCGAAGAAACCTTCCCCGCCAGCGACCCGGTGTCGGCTAAGCGCATCACCTGATCCTGCCGCCCGTTCACGAGCATCTCTTTAAGCTACCTGCTCCCTTCCCCCGGAATGGAGCAGGTTTCGCATGAGCCGGTTCGAAGGCACGTCCAACTACATCGCCACCGACGACCTGAAGGTCGCCGTCAACGCCGCCGTGGCGCTGGAACGGCCGCTGCTGATCAAGGGCGAGCCCGGCACGGGCAAGACGGTGCTGGCCTATGAACTGGCGCGCGCGCTGAACGCGCCACTGATCACCTGGCACGTCAAGTCCACGACCAAGGCGCACAACGGCCTTTACGAATACGACGCCGTGTCCCGCCTGCGCGACAGCCAACTGGGCGACGAGCGCGTGCACGACGTCCGCAACTATTTGAAGAAGGGCAAGCTGTGGGAGGCCTTCACCGCCCCGGTCCGCCCCGTCCTGCTGATCGACGAGATCGACAAGGCCGACATCGAGTTCCCCAACGACCTGCTGCAGGAACTCGACCGCATGGAGTTCTACGTCCAGGAGACGGACGAGACGATCCGCGCCGAGGTCCGCCCCGTCGTCGTCATCACCTCGAACAATGAGAAGGAATTGCCGGACGCATTCCTGCGTCGCTGTTTCTTCCACTACATCCGCTTTCCTGACGCGCAGACCATGCAGGACATCGTCGAGGTCCACTTCCCCGGCATCAAGCCGCGCCTGGTCTCCGAGGCGCTGAAGACCTTCTATGAGATCCGCGACACGCCGGGCCTGAAGAAGAAGCCTTCGACATCCGAACTGCTCGACTGGTTGAAGCTGCTTCTGGTCGATGACGTCTCGCCGGAAACGTTACGTGAAAAGACGCCTGGGAAGTTGATCCCGCCGTTGCATGGAGCCCTGTTGAAGAACGAGCAGGACGTGCATCTGTTCGAGCGCCTGGCCTTCATGACCCGCCGCGAAGGCGCCCGCCCCGGCGGTTGATTTTCGCCCTGTTTCAGTCGTCATTCGGTTACCGCGATTTCACTAGGCCCGCGGCGTTTAGGGCCCACAATCAGGCCATTAAGTGGAGCCGACTATGCAACACATGACTTGGCCTGTGATCGCCCTGACGCTGATGGCCGCCGCCTGCGACAACCCCAGCACGGTGCGCATCACCACCTCCTCGACCTCGGATTCGTCCGGCGTCTTGAAGGTTGTTGACGCCTTGCAATGCCCTCAGACCCAGGGGGTTCTGACGCGCAAGGGTTCGGCTCGCGCCGATGGCTCCTGCCTCTATGGCGGGCCACGCGGTTCGGAAGTCATCCTGCAACTGGTCCAACTGAACGGCCGCTCGTCCGCCGAGGCTCTCAAACTCTTCGAGAATCGCCTGACCTCCGACCTCCCCGAGGCGATGGCCCAGGTTGAGGCGGAGAACGCACGCGTCGAGGCTGAGGCTGCGAAGGCCGATGCGGACGCCGCCCGCGCCGATGCCGATGCGTCCCGCGCCGCCGCCGAGGCCGAGGTCGAAGCCGCCGCCGGCGATTCCGCCCAGGTCCGGATGCCCGGCCTGCGCGTCGACGCCCAGGGCGACAAGGCCACCGTTCGCCTGCCCGGCATGCGCATCGACGCCGACGGCGACCGCGCCAACATCCGCATCGGCGGCCTGACCATTCGCGCCGACGACAAGTCCAGCCGCGTCAACGTCTCGTCCGCAAACGACGCGGTGAAGATCGACGCCGCCGACGGCGCCGCCCGCGTCCGCACAAGCGGCTCCGGCGAGGCCGTACGCGCCACTTTTCTGATGACCGGCAAGGAAGCCTCGGCCAGCGGCTGGCGCACCGTAGGCTATGAGGCGCGTGGCCCGGTGGGCGGGCCGGTCGTCGTCGCCACTGTCCGCAGCAAGGACCGCGACCCGGACCGCCTGTTCGACGCGGCCAAGGCGCTGGTGACGCTTAACGTCGGCGATTAACCCCCATCTATCGCAACGGTCGCCCTTGATCGCGCGTTCGGTCTGAGTCACCAGCCTGAGCATGCGCAACATCAAGACCTTGGCCGAAGAAATCGAAGACGCCGGCCCCGCGCCCCGAGTCCGCAAGCCCAAGCCGCCCCGCGCCTGGCAGCGGATGCTGTCGGGCCGCCGCCTGGACCTGCTCGATCCCTCGCCCTTCGACATCGAGATCGAGGACATCGCCCACGGCCTGGCCCGCGTCGCCCGCTGGAACGGCCAGACCATCGGCGAACACGCCTTCTCGGTCGCGCAGCACTCGCTCGTCGTTGAGGAGATCGCTGCCCATATCCGGCCGGGGCTGGAGCCGAAATGGCGCCTGGCCGCCCTGCTGCACGACGCCTCGGAATACGTCATCGGCGACATGATCTCGCCGTTCAAATCGGCGCTGGGCGCCAGCTACAAGGATTTCGAGGCCCGTCTGGAGGCGGCCATCCACGTCCGTTTCCAGCTGCCGCCCAAGACGCCGCAGACGATCAAGACCCTGATCAAAAAGGCCGACAAGGCCTGCGCCTTCTACGAAGCCACCCAGTTGGCCGGCTTCACCCGTCGAGAGTCGCTACAGATCTTCGGCAGCCCGCCCCAGGGCTATGATCTGGTGATCGAGCCGCTGCCGGCCGCGGTGGCCCAGCAACGCTATCTGGACCGCTACCGTGTTCTGGCCGAAGCTGTCGGCATCCTGCCCGGCGCCGACGCCTGGCATACCGAATAGGACGCTTGATGAAGCTTGGGGGCGAACAGGGCGTGCGGATCGGTCTGTCGGCCGTGGTCATCGCCCTGCGCGACCGTCAGGCCGTGCTGCTGACAACCCATGCTCCGGACGGCGCCGCCGCCCTGCCCTTCGGCCCCTTCGACCCCGCACGCGACCGCACGTTCGAACTGGCCCTGCGCGCCTTCGTCACCGAACAGACCGGCTTCCCGCTCGGCTTTGTCGAGCAGCTCTACACCTTCGGGGACGCCGGTCGCGCCTCGCCCCGCGCCACGCCGGGGCCGGAACGCGCGCGCGAAGTCTCGGTCGGCTATCTGGCCCTGACCGCCGAGGCGCCAGACGCCCCCGGCTTCGCGTCGGGCAGAGACGCCGCCTGGACGCCCGTGTTCGACATCTTTCCCTGGGAGGATTGGCGTCAGGGCCGGCCCGCCATGCTGGCGAGCCTGCGTTCAGACCTGTCCGACTGGGCCGGGAACGACGCTGCCCGACGCGGACGCGCCGAGTCCCTGTTCGCCTTCTCGCCCGACGCGCGCTGGAACGAGGAGCGCGTGCTGGAACGCTACGAACTCCTCTATGAGGCGGGGCTCGTCGCCGAATCCGCGCGTGATCATGACCGCCCCATCCCGGCGCCTCTGGGTGACCTGTCGATGGCCTCGGACCACCGCCGAATCGTGGCCACCGGCCTTGGCCGGCTGCGCTCCAAGCTGAAGTACCGCCCGGTGCTTTTCGACCTGACGCCGCAGACCTTCACCCTGTCCGCCCTGCAGAGCGCCGCCGAGGCGGTGGCGGGCCTTTCGCTACACAAGCAGAACTTCCGGCGCGGCGTCGAGCGCACTGGTCTGGTCCAGCCCACCGGCGTTTTCGCCAGCGACACCGGAGGCCGTCCGGCCGAACTTTTTCGCTATGTCGGCCCCGATCCGGCAGGCGGCGCCCCTTCGGGCCTGGCGCTTCCCGGACTGCGTTGAAGCGACAGTCGATTTTCTTCGACATACGGCTTGCAGCCCGGCACGGCTTTCATTACAGAGGCCGCTCGCTCAGCCCCATTAGGGACTATCGACCCGCGGAGAGGTGGCAGAGTGGTTGAATGTACCGCACTCGAAATGCGGCGTACGTGGAAGCGTACCGGGGGTTCGAATCCCCCCCTCTCCGCCACACACTTTCCTTCCTGAAATTGTAGAATTGCGCTCCCGCCCGATAGCTTGGGTGGTTGGACGGCCAGGCGCGCCATCTTCATGCCGGAGTTACGAGCGTCTCACTGGGGCGACTTGGATTTCCCGTCAGTTCCCGCCCCGTTTCCAAACTTTTCGTGTAGCGCTGCTGTAGGAACCGGCTTCACCCCTGTCGCTTGACTTCACTCAATCAACAGGGAGAACCGCCATGACCGACGTCCAACCGAACGACCCCAATCGCGACGACGAGACCGGCCTCGATGGCGACGAGGTCGAAGCTGGCCGAGCCGCCCGGAAGGCGGCCGCCAATCAAGATTCAGAGCAAACCAGCAACCCCGCTGACCGAAGCGCGACGCCGTCAACCGGCGGCGCTGGCGCTGCTGGCGCCGGTGGTCCCAAGGGCTTTGGCACAGGAACCTGAACAGTGTGGAGGGGAGAGGGTGAGAGCTACGACCTCGTTCTCCCCTCCTTCGCAGGGAGAAGACGATGACGGCAAACGATCAAGACCCTCGCAGCCCCGCTGACAAAGACAGCCTCCAGGCGCAGGCCCGCCGCGAGACCGATGACGCAGAACGTCGCGACCGACAAGCCGATCCCAGCGTCACCACCCCTCAACCGGACGGAGACCCTGACCAACGCCGAAGGCTGGAAGCAGAAGCCGCCAAGACTCCTCCGCCGCCGGCGCCGATCGCCAACCCGGATTGAGCCGTCGAAAGGTCAGACAGAAGCCGCGACCCAACTGGAGCCCATTCGTTGAGATAGGCGCATATTGCTCAATATTCTGAGCAGCAAAGACGCCAAATCAGCAACTTACCTCTCATGTGAAAAGGGCTTGTTGCATAATACGTAATGCGGCCCACTCTCAGGTCAGCGATCCCTCAGAGAAGATCGCGGATCGAATGGGCGGGAAACGGATGGCGGCGCCATTTTCCACGGAAAAGATTTTCATTGGCGGCGTGTGGCGGTCCGCCGCCGACAGCGCGACCCTGCCGATCGAGAACCCTTCGACCGGTCAGGTCATGGGCGCCCTGGCCGCCGGACACGCCGCCGACGTAGATGCCGCCGTCAACGCCGCGCGCGAGGCCTTCAACGGAGACTGGGGCCGCATGACGGCCGTGGAGCGCGGCCGCATCCTGTCGCGCATGAGCCGCGAGGTCGAAGCCCGCATCGACATGCTCGCCGAGCTTGAGGCGCTGGACGTCGGCAAGCCGCTGAAACAGGCCCGCAACGATGTGGTCGCCCTGGCCCGCTACCTCGAATTCTATGCAGGCGCGGCGGACAAGCTGCACGGCGAAACCATCCCCTTCCAGGACGGCTACACCGTCTACACCCTGCGCGAGCCGCATGGCGTGACGGGGCACATCATTCCCTGGAACTATCCGATGCAGATCATCGGCCGCTCGGTCGTGGCCGCCCTGTGCGTCGGCAACGCCGTGGTGCTGAAGCCCGCCGAGCAGGCGTCGCTGACCGCGCTGGCCTTCGCCCACATCGCCGCCGACTGCGGCCTGCCCGACGGCGCGCTCAACGTCGTGACCGGCACGGGGGCCGAGGCGGGCGCGGCGCTGGCGGCCCATCCGGGGATCAACCACCTGTCCTTCACCGGCTCGACCGGGGTGGGCGTGGCCATCCAGCAGGCGGCGGCGGTCAACGCCGTGCCGGTGACGCTGGAACTGGGCGGGAAGTCGCCCCAGTTGGTGTTCGACGACGCCGATCTGGACAAGGCCCTGCCCTTCCTCGTCAACGCAGGCGTCCAGAACGCAGGCCAGACCTGCTCGGCCGGGTCGCGCGTGCTGGTCCAGCGCGGCGTCTATGACGAGGTCGTGCGCCGCATGGCCGAACGGTTCAGCGCCCTGAGCGTCGGCCCCGCGATGGACGACCGCGACGTTGGCCCGCTGGTGTCGAAGAAGCAGCAGGCCATGGTCGAGAGCTTCATCGACAAGGGCCGCGCCGACGGCCTGATCGTGGCCCAGGCGAGCCTGGCCGACCTGCCGCCCGGCGGCGCCTATGTCGCCCCGACCCTGTTCGCCAATGTCGCGCCCGATCATCCGCTGGCGCAGCAGGAGATCTTCGGTCCCGCCGTCGTCGTCATTCCGTTCGAGACCGAGGACGACGCCGTCACCATCGCCAACGGCACCGACTACTTCCTGGTCGCGGGCGTCTGGACCGCTGACGGCGGGCGGCAGATGCGGCTGGCGAAACGGCTGCGGGCCGGACAGGTCTTCATCAACAACTACGGCGCGGCGGGCGGGGTCGAACTGCCCTTCGGCGGCGTCGGAAAATCGGGCCACGGTCGCGAGAAGGGGTTCGAGGCGCTCTACGCCTTCACCACCCTCAAGACCGTCGCGGCCCACCACGGATAGCGAAAGGGAGTAGCGGCTTGGGGGAGAACAGATCGAAGCGGCTGGAGGGCAAGCGAGCGATCGTCACAGGCGGGGCCTCCGGCTTCGGCGCCGGCATCGCGCGCCGCTTCGCCGATGAAGGCGCCCGCGTCATTGTCGCCGACCTGAACTTTGATGCTGCCCGCACGCTGGCCGTTGAACTGGGCGACGCCGATCTGGGCGTGAAGGTCGACGTATCCAACGCCGCTGATGTGACCGCTCTGGCCGAGGCGGCGAACCGCCTGCTGGGCGGCGTCGACATCGTGGTCAACAATGCGGGCGTCGGACACACGCCCCAGCCGCTGGACGAACTGTCGGACGAAATGTTCGACCGCATAGCCGCCGTCAACATGCGCTCCATCTATCTGATGTCGAAGGCCTTAGTTCCGGCGATGAAAGCCCAAGGGTCCGGCGCCATCCTGAACATCGCCTCGACAGGCGGCGTCAGCCCCCGCCCAAACCTGACCTGGTACAACGCCTCCAAGGGCTGGGTCATCACGGCGACGCGGGCCATGGCGGTCGAGCTGGCGCCCTTCCAGGTGCGGGTGAACGCCCTGAACCCGGTCGCGGGCGACACCCCCCTGCTGAAGACCTTCATGGGCGCCGACACGCCCGAGGTGCGGGCCAAGTTCCTGGCCTCCATCCCCATCGGCCGCTTGTCGACGCCCGAGGACATGGGCGCCGCCGCTGCCTTCCTGTGTTCGGACGACGCCTCGATGATCACGGGCGTGGCGCTGGAGGTCGACGGTGGCCGCTGCATCTGACCGCGTGTTCAAGCTGCTGGTCCTGCCCGGCGACGGCATCGGGCCCGAGATCGTCCGCGAGACCCTGCGCGTCGTCGACTGGGCCCGGAACGCCGGGCTGCGCATCGAACTGAGCGAGGCCCTTGCGGGCGGCGCCAGCATCGACGCCGTGGGCGCGCCGATCGCCGAGGATGTGGTCGAGCAGGCGCTGGCGTCGGATGCCGTCCTGTTCGGCGCCGTCGGCGGGCCGAAGTGGGACCACCTGCCCCGCCCCCAGCGGCCCGAGATGGGCATCCTGCGCCTGCGCCAGGCGCTGGACCTCTACGCCAACCTGCGGCCCGCCGTCTGTTTCGACGAACTGCTGGACGCCTCGGCGCTGAAGCCCGAACTGATCCGCGGCCTCGACATCCTGATCGTGCGTGAAGCCACGGCGGGCGTCTATTTCAGCCTGCCGCGCGCCAATGAGGTCGGCCCCGACGGCCAGCGCCGCGCCTATGACACCCAGGCCTACACCGAGGCCGAAATCGCCCGCGTCTGCCGCACGGCGTTCGAACTGGCCCGCACGCGCCAGCGCCGTGTCTGCTCGGTCGACAAGGCCAATGTCATGGAGACCGGCGCCCTGTGGCGGGCCGTCGCGACCGAGGTCGCCGCCGACTATCCCGATGTGGAGCTGAGCCACATGTACGCCGACAACTGCGCCATGCAGTTGGTCCGGCGACCGGATCAGTTCGACGTCATCGTCACCGACAACCTGTTCGGCGACATCCTCTCGGACGCAGCAGCGGCCCTGACCGGCTCGCTGGGCCTCTTGCCTTCGGCCTCGCTCTCGGGGCTTGGTCAGGGCGGGAACAGCCGGGGCCTGTACGAGCCGATCCACGGCTCGGCGCCCGATATCGCGGGCCAAGGCGTCGCCAACCCGATCGCCACCATCCTGTCCTTCGCCCTGTGCCTGCGCTGGTCGTTCGACCGCGCGGACCTGGCCGACCGGCTGGAGCGCGCCGTGCGGCGCGTCGTGTCCAGCGGCGTGCGCACCCCCGATATCGCCCACCCCGGCGTCGCCGCCGTTTCCACCATTGAGATGACCGACGCGGTGCTGGCCGCCTTGGCTGCCGAGTGAGGTTCCACCGATGAGCGCCCCGACCCTGCAGACCGTCATGGACCTGATCGACGGCCGCACCGACGAACTGGTCGCCCTGACCCAGGACCTGATCCGCTTTCCCACCATCAACCCGCCGGGCGAGGCCTATCGCCCCTGCGCCGAATACATCGGCGAGCGGCTGAAGAGGCGCGGCTTCGCCGTCGAATATGTGCGCGGCGAGGGCTCGCCGGGAGACAGCGACCAATACCCCCGCACCAACGTCATCGCCCGCTGGACCGGCAGCGAACCGGGCCCTTGCGTCCACTTCAACAGCCATATCGATGTGGTCGAGGTCGGCGCGGGCTGGACCGTCGATCCCTTTGCAGGTGTAGTGAAGGACGGCCGCGTCTATGGCCGGGGCGCCTGCGACATGAAGGGGGGCCTGGCCGCCTCCATCATCGCGGTCGAGGCCCTGATCGATTCCGGCCTGCCCCTGCCGGGCGCGCTGGAAATCTCCGGCACGGTGGACGAGGAATCGGGCGGCTATGGCGGCGTCGCCTACCTGGCCGAGCGCGGCTGGTTCTCCGAGCCGCGCGTCAACCACGTCATCATCCCCGAGCCGCTGAACGTCGACCGGGTCTGCATCGGCCATCGCGGCGTCTGGTGGGCCGAGATCGAGACCAAGGGCCGCATAGCCCACGGCTCCATGCCCTTCCTAGGCGACTCGGCCATCCGTCACATGGGCGCGGTGATGGAGGAGTTCGAGAGCAAGCTCTATCCCGCCATGGCCGCCCGCCGGTCCGACATGCCGGTGGTGCCCGAGGGCGCCCGCCAGTCGACGATGAACATCAACTCGGTCCACGGCGGTCAGGACGAAGGCTTCGACGGCTTGCCTGCCCCCTGCGTCGCCGATTCCAGCCGCATGGTCATCGACCGCCGCTTCCTGATCGAGGAGACTCTGGAGGAGGTGAAGGGCGAGGTGCAGGCCATCCTCGACGGGCTGGCGGCGCAACGCCACGGCTTCCGCTACGAGATGCGCGACCTGTTCGAGGTGGCGCCCAGCATGGCCGACCGCGACGGCCCCGTCGCCAGCACGACCGCCGCCGCCATCGAGACGGTGCTGGGCAGAAAGGCCCAGTTCGTCTGCTCGCCCGGCACCTATGACCAGAAGCACATCGATCGCATCGGCCGGCTGAAGGACTGCATCGCCTACGGCCCCGGCGTGCTCGATCTGGCGCACCAGCCCGACGAATGGGTGGGCATCGAGGACATGAGCAACTCGGCCAAGGTCATGGCTAGAGCGGCCTACGACCTGCTGACCCGCAAGCGGGGCTGAGGGGATGGCGCGTGGCGATATGGACGAAGAGAACATCATCGGCCCGCGGCTGCGGGCGCTGCGGGACCGCCTCGGCCTGTCGCAACGCGCGCTCGCCCGCAAGGCGGGCGTGCCGTCCAGCACCGTCAGCCTGGTCGAGAGCGGCCGCACCAGCCCTTCCGTCGGCTCGCTGAAACGCCTTCTGGACGCGGCGGGGATATCGCTGGGCGATTTCTTCAGTTCGGAGTTCGAGAGCCCGACCAAATACTTCTATCGCCACGACGAACTGACCGACATTTCGCGCGGCGAAGTCTCCTATCGCCAGTTGGGGTCCAGCCAGGATTCCAGTCTTCAGATCCTCTACGAGACCTATCAGCCCGGTTCGGACAGCGGCCGGGTCATGCTCTCCCATGAGGGCGAGGAAGGCGGCCTGATCATCTCCGGCCGCCTCGAAGTCACTGTCGACGGCCAGTCGCGGGTGCTGAAAGCGGGCGACGGCTATCTGTTTCCCAGCCTGCTGCCGCACCGCTTCCGCAACGTCGGCGACACCCCTTGCGTGGTCATCAGCGCCTGCACGCCGCCGACCTTCTGACCGCATTGTTGCGGGCGATCACTATAACGATCATTGGAATATTTATCCCATCGATCTCATAGACATAGGCTAAGCAAGAAACAGGCTTGCCGCCAATCTCGATCCATCGACTACTCATGCCCGAAAGGGTTCCTGCCGGCCATGAAGACCCCAGACGGCGCAGGCCGCGACGAAGGATGAACGCATGACCGCCGCCAGAGCCGCCAACGATCTCGATCCGTTCTGGATGCCGTTCACGGCGAACCGCGCCTTCAAGGCCCAGCCGCGCCTGTTCGCCTCGGCCAAGGACATGCACTACTTTACGCCCGACGGCCGGGCGGTGATGGACGGCACCGCCGGCCTGTGGTGCGTCAACGCCGGCCACGGCCGCAAACCCATCGTCGAGGCCATCCAGCGTCAAGCCGAGATTCTCGACTACGCCCCGACCTTTCAGCTGGGCCATCCTCTGGCGTTCGAGCTGGCGTCGCGTCTGGGCATGCTGCTGCCCGGCGACCTGAACCACGTCTTCTTCGCCGGTTCGGGGTCCGAGGCGGTGGACAGCGCCCTGAAGATCGCCCTCGCCTATCAGCGCGCCAGAGGGTTCGAGAACCGCACCCGCCTGATCGGACGCCAGAAGGGCTATCACGGCGTCGGCTTCGGCGGCATTTCGGTGGGCGGGCTAGAGAACAACCGGCTCGGCTTTCTCACCCTGCCCGGCGTCGACCACCTGCCGCACACGCTGAACCTTGACGAGGCCGCCTTCACGCGCGGCCAGCCGACCTGGGGCCTGCACCTGGCCGATGAGCTGGAGGTTCTGATCGAGGCCCACGGCGCCGAGACCATCGCCGCCGTCATCGTCGAGCCGTTGTCCGGCTCGGCCGGGGTGATCGTGCCGCCGCTTGGCTATCTGGAGCGCCTGCGCGAAATCACGGCGCAGCACGGCATCCTGCTGATCTTCGACGAGGTCATCACCGGCTTCGGCCGTCTGGGCGCGCTGACTGCGGCCGAGGCGCTGGGCGTCACGCCGGACCTGATGACCTGCGCCAAGGGGCTGACCAACGGCGCCGTGCCTATGGGCGCCGTCGGCGTCAGCGCCGCCGTCTATCAGGCCGTGGTCGAGGGCGCGGCCGGGCCGGGCATCGAGTTCTTCCACGGCTACACCTATTCCGGCCACCCGCTGGCGGCCGCGGCCGGGCTGGCGACGCTGGACGTCTATGAAAGCGAAGGCCTGTTCCAGCGCGCGACCGAACTGACGCCCTATTGGCAGGATGCAGTGCATGGCCTGAAGGGCCTGCCCCATGTCATCGACGTGCGCGACCTGGGGCTTGTCGCCGGCATCGAGCTCGAACCTCGCCCTGGCGCGCCCGGCGCCCGCGCAACAGAGGTGTTCCACCGCGCCTTCGACGACGGAATTCTAGTTCGGGTCACGGCAGACGTCATCGCCCTGTCGCCTCCCTTGATTATCAGCCGCGCCCAGATCGACGAGTTGATCGATCGACTTTCGACAATCATCAAGCAAACGTCTTGATACTTACGGGATTGAGGGGGACTAAGTGAAGAAGTATATCCTCGCGTCATCGGTCAGCCTGCTGACGATATCTCTGTGCACTGTCGCCAACGCTCAGAGCGGAACGCGCAACGAACAACAGGCCACGCGCGTCGACGAGGTCATCGTCACCGCCCAGCGCCGCGAGCAGGCCAGCCAGGACGTGGGCGTCTCGCTCAGCGTCATCGGCGGCGAACAGCTCGATGAGAAGGGCATCTCGGTCGTCAACGACCTGGAGAACGCCGTCCCCAACATGGAGGTCGACAGCCAGTTCGGCGGCGGCCAGCCCCAGTTCCGCATCCGCGGCATCGGCGCGCGCGAATATTCCTCGAACAACGCCTCAACGGTCGGCATCTATGTCGATGAAGTGGCCCACCCCTATACGGTCACTACGCAAGGCGCCCTGTTCGACATCGCTCGCATGGAAGTCCTGCGCGGTCCGCAGGGCACCCTGTACGGCCGCAACACCACCGGCGGCGCCGTCAACATCATCACCAACGCCCCGACCGCCGACTTCCGCGCCGGCTTCAACGCCGAATACGGCACCTTCGACCGCTATAAGGTCGAGGGCTATGTCTCGGGCCAGATCGCCCCGAACCTGCTGGGCCGCCTGGCCGCCGTCACCGAACAGGGCGGTGCCTGGCAATACCACCGCGACACCGGCGAGAAGCTGGGCGACCTCGACAAGAGCGCCATCCGCGGCCGCCTGACCTGGGACGCCAGCGAGACCGTCACCGTCGATCTGGCCGCCACCTATTCCATAGACAAGTCCGACGGTCGCGGCTTCCGCCTGCTGGGACCGTACACCGTCGCCAACGGCAGCGTGACCTATCCCAAGGACACGGCCTGGCGGATTACGGGCTGGGGGATTTCCCCGCAACTGGCCGCCAAGGCCGGCGTCTCGACCAACGCCAAACCCTTCCGCGACAATGACGGCTTCGACATCAACGCCCGCGTCCGGGCCGATCTCGGCTGGGCGGACCTGACGTCGATCACCGCCTACCAGACCTTCTCGCGCAAGGAGTTCAACGACTGGGACAGCACCCGCTTCCACGAGTCGAACGTCCTCTTTTACAATGACATCGACGTCTTTGCTCAGGAGTTGCGCCTGAGCTCAAACGGCGACGGCCCGTTCAACTGGATGGTCGGCGCCCACTATGCCGACGAAAGCATCGACGGCGGCTTCTACACCGAGTTCCGGGGCAACCCGAACCTCATCGACACCGCCTATGATCAAAGCGTGTCGGCCTTCGGCATCTTCACCCACAACACCTACCAGGTGAATGAGCGGCTGAACCTGATCGTCGGCCTGCGCTGGGAAACGGAAGAACGAACGCTCAGAAGCGGCGGCACCTATGTCGCGCCCAACCCGCCGCCGCCCGCCGTCACCTACGACACCGACCTCAGCGAAGTCTCGGGCCGCCTGGGGCTGGAGTATAAGGTCACTGATGACGCCTTGTTCTACGCCAGCCTAGCGCGCGGCGTGAAATCCGGCGGCTTCACCACCTACAACGCCACCTCTGCGACTCCGTTCAAGCCGGAAATCGTCATCGCCTATGAGGCGGGCCTGAAATCAGACCTGTTCGATCGCCGCCTGCGGTTGAACGGCGCCTTGTTCTACTATGACTACAAGGACCAGCAGGTTCAGGGTCTGGAGTACGACCGCGACAACGGCCGCCTCGGCAAGATCACCAACGTGCCCAAGTCACACATCATGGGCGGCGAGATCGAGCTGACGTGGGTGCCGATGGACGGCCTGATGATCAGCCAAAACATCGGCTACAAGACCGGCGAATACGACGAATATTTCGCCATCGACGGACCCAAGACCGACGCCGCCAACCCGGTCGACGGCCCCTGGGACGTCATCATCACCAACGACCGCTCCGGCGAACGCCTGGCCTTCCCGAAGATGAATTACGGCGGCGCCATCTCCTATGACTGGGAGATGTCGGGCTGGGAGCTTCGCGCCGAGACCAACTACAACTATCGCGACGAGCTGTATTCGGTCAGTTCCGCCTCGATCATCGAGCCCTTCTGGCTGTGGAACTCCAACTTCAGCGTCAGCCCGGCCGGCGCCAACTGGCGGGCGGGCCTGTGGGTGCGCAACATGTTCAACACCTACTACGAAGAGACCCGCAACGGCTTCAACAGCTCGTCGCGGCCGACCACCTCGCCCAGCCAGGGCCGCACCTACGGCGTGCGCCTGTCGATGGACTTCTAAGGAGCTTCCTCCCAAGCGGGGCGGGTCGGTTCCGACCGGTCCGCCTCGCACCTTTCTGTTTGCTGATGAGCTGATGTCCTTTTCCGCTTCCCGCCTTGATCGCCGCGCCCTGCTGACGGGTCTAGTCGTCGCGCCCGCCGTGCTGAGCTTCGGCCGGGCGCAGGCGGGCGGCGCCTATCTGTTCCCGCTCGGCGTCGCCAGCGGCGATCCGGCCCACGACGGCTTCGTCATCTGGACACGTCTGGCGGCTGATCCCCTGGCCGCCGATGGGCTGGGCGGCCTGTCCGCAGACATTCCGGTGCGCTGGGAAGTCGCCGCCGACGCCCAGTTCCGTCGCATCGTCGCCGCCGGAAACGTGACCGCCGCCACCGACGCCGCGCACAGCGTCCATGTCGAGGTCGCGGGCCTCGCCCCTCACCGCCCCTACTGGTACCGCTTCACCGCCCAGGGCCAGCAGAGCCCGACCGGCCGCGCCCTGACCACGCCCGCGCCAAACGCCGCCGCCGACCGCCTGCGTCTGGCCGTCGCCTCCTGCTCGAACTGGGAACGCGGCTATTTCAGCGCCTATGGCCACATGGCCGACGAGGCGCCTGACCTGACCCTCTTCCTGGGCGACTACATTTATGAATACAGCCTGGGCCCGGACCGCGCCGACGAGGTGGTGCGGCCCTACAACCTGGAAGAAGCCACGACGCTGGCGGGCTATCGCAAC
Source organism: Brevundimonas guildfordensis (assembly GCF_014836405.1). Taxonomy (GTDB): domain Bacteria; phylum Pseudomonadota; class Alphaproteobacteria; order Caulobacterales; family Caulobacteraceae; genus Brevundimonas; species Brevundimonas guildfordensis. The sequence goes on from NZ_JACSQU010000001.1 coordinate 1,178,346, forward strand.
CGCTACGCCCTGCACCGCACCGACGCGAACCTGCAACGCCTGCACGCCGTTGCCCCCTGCCTCGCCGTGTGGGACGACCATGAGGTTCAGGACGACTATTCCGGCGTCTGGTCCAAGATCCGGGGCGTCGCGCCCGACAACTTCCTGGAACGTCGCGCCGCCGCCTATCAGGCTTTCTACGAGGCCATGCCGATCCGCCGCACGCGCCTGAGCGCCGCCCTGCAGATGCCGATTTATCGTCGCGTTCGCTATGGCAAGCTGGCCGAGTTCTTCATGCTGGACGGCCGCCAGTACCGCTCGAAACAGCCGTGCAGCGACGGCGAGAACGGCGGCAAGGGCCAGATCGTCACCGACGCGACCTGCACCGACCGGCTGGATCCCTCGCGCACCTTCCTCGGCTTCGAGCAGGAGCGCTGGCTGTATGACGGCCTGGCCCGCGCCGAGGCGCGCTGGAACATCCTGGGCCAGAATCTGGTGATGGCGGGCCTGCGTCTGGCCCGCAGCCCGGCCGAGGAAAACCGCTACTGGACCGACACCTGGGATGGCTTCCCCGCCGCCCGCGACCGCCTGACCTCCGCCCTGTCCGAACTGAAGCCGTCCAACCCTGTGGTGCTCAGCGGCGACTACCACTCCTTCTGGACCAATGACGTGAAGCTGGACAGCCGCGACCCGTCCTCGGCCACCGTGGCGACCGAGTTCGTCGGCACCTCCATCACCTCGACCGGCCCCAGCTACGACGGTCTGATGGCCGTCATGCCCAATAATCCGCAGGTGAAGTTCTTCGACAGCCGCCCGCGCGGCTATATGTCGATCGACGTGCGCCCCGACCGCATGGATACGCGCTATCAGGTCATCAGCGACGTGCGCGACCCCAAGGCCAGCCTGTCGACCCTGAAATCCTGGACCGTTGAATCGGGCCGCCCCGGCGCCGTCGCCGCATGATCACTGCCTACAGGAGTTTCCCAATGACCACGCCGCGCCTTGCGTCCTCTCTCGTCGCGATGAGCCTCGCTCTCGCCCTGGGCGGTTGCGCCGGCGCGGTTTCGACGCAGACGGCGGCGGTCGTCGCGCCTGCGCCCGCGACCTTCTGGGAAGGCTTCCGCGACCACCCGCACGGCTATCTGACGGCCGAGAACACGCCCAACGCCGCCAACTTCCTGCCGCCGCCTCCTGCCGAAGGCTCCCTGCGCGAACAGGCCGACATCGCCGCCTATCGCGAGATGCGCGCCCTGGAAGGCACCGAACGCTGGGCAATCGCCCGCGCCGACAATGAGATCGAAACGCCCGGCGCCCCGCGCGCCTTCGACTGCGCCCTCGGCTTCAAGTTCGAGCCGGAGAAGATGCCGACGCTCACCCTGCTGATGGGCAAGATGCTGGGCGATCTGGAGATGATCCAGACCCCGGCCAAGAAGGGTTACTTCCGCAAGCGCCCCTTCGTGGTCGAGCCCCTGCCCACCTGCATCGCGCCGGAAAGCTGGCTGGCGGCCAGCGGCTCCTATCCGTCGGGTCACTCGGCGCTGGGCTGGGCCTGGTCGCTGGTGCTGGCCGAACTGGCGCCCGACCGCGCCGACGCCATCCTGCGTCGCGGCCTGGCCTATGGCGAAAGCCGCGCCGTCTGCGGCGTCCACTATCCCAGCGACGTCGAGGCGGGCCGGATCGTCGGCGCGACCATCGTCACCCGGCTGAAGGCCGACCCGGCGTTCCAGGCCGACTTCGCCCGCGCCAAGGAAGAGTTCGAGGCCGCCCGCGCCGCGGCGACCGAAGCGACGGCCGCCTGCCCCGCCTCTCTGACGCGTCAGCCGTGGTGAGACGCGCTTAATCGATGGCGTGAGGGGAAAGCGATGACGTAGGCTGACGAAGATCGGCCGCGTCGCAAGGGGGAGATCGAGGGACGGTGACAAAGACAGGGGCGAAGACTCCAGCGGCCAGACAGGCGCGACGCGGGCTGGCTGCGCAGCTGCTGCTTGCGCTGACGCTGACCCTTTCGCTCGCTCTGGGCGTCGCCGCCCCCTCTCACGCCCAGGCGACGGCCGCGCGCGACCGCCTGGTGCTGGGTCTGCCGCTGGAGCCGCCGAACCTCGATCCAACCTCGGGCGCGGCGGCGGCGGTGGACGAGGTGGTCTACGCCAACATCTTCGAGGGCCTGACCAGGCTGACCCAGAACGGCGCCGTCGCCCCGTCGCTGGCTCAATCGTGGGAGCCCGCGCCCGACGGCCTGACCTGGACCTTCCACCTGCGGCGCGGCGTGACCTTCTCCGACGGCTCCCCCTTCGACGCCGCCGTCGCCAAATTCTCTCTCGACCGCATAACCGCCGAGGGCACGACCAACGCCCAGAAGGCCCTGTTCGAACCGATCCGCACCGTCGAGGTCGTCGACCCGGCCACCATCCGCATCCACCTGTCCCGACCAATGGCGACCCTGCCCTACGTCCTGGCCTGGGGCGACGCGGTCATGCTCTCGCCCAAGAGCGCCGCGACCAACGCCGTCACCCCGATCGGCACCGGCCCGTTCAAGCTGCAGAGCTGGCAGCGCGGCAGCCAACTGACCCTGATCCGCCGCGACGGCTACTGGGGACCGGCGCCGCGCCTGAATACTGTCGTCTTCCGCTTCATCAGCGACCCGACCGCCGCCTTCGCCGCCGTAAGCGCGGGCGACGTGGACGCCTTCCCCAACTATCCCGCGCCGGAAAACGTGGCCCAGTTCCAGCGCGACCCGCGCTTCCGCGTCGTCGTCGGCGCCTCCGAAGGCAAGGTCGTCCTGGGCATCAACAACACCAAGGCGCCGTTCAACGATGTGCGGGTGCGCCGCGCCCTGTCCTACGCCATCGACCGCGAGGCCCTGATCCAGGGCGCCATGTTCGGCTTCGGCCAGCCGATCGGCAGCCATTATTCGCGTCAGGCGCCGGGCTATGTCGACCTGACCGGCCTCTATCCGCATGACCCGGCGAAAGCGCGCGCCCTGTTGGCCGAGGCGGGCTATCCGAACGGCATTGACGTGACGCTGCGCCTGCCGCCCCGCCCCTACGCCCGGCGCAGCGGCGAGGTGCTGATCTCGCAACTGGCCGAGGCTGGCATCCGCGCGAAGATCGAGAACCTGGAATGGGCCCAGTGGCTGGATCAGGTATTCAAGCGCCGCCAGTTCGACCTGACCATCGTCGAGCACGTCGAGCCGATGGACTACGACATCTATGGCCGCAAGGACTACTATTTCGGCTACGACAGCCCGGCCTTCGACGCCCTGCTGGCCCAGGTGAACGCCGCCCCGGACGAAGCCACGCGCAACCGCCTGCTGGGCGATCTGCAACGCCGCATCGCCGACGACGCGGTCAACGGCTTCCTGTTCCAGTCCTCGCGCATCGGCGTGTGGAAGGCGGACGTCAACGGCCTTTGGATCAACGGCCCCATCGCCGCCAACGACGTAACCGGCGCCTACTGGACCGGCGTAGGCGCAGCGGGCGCAGCGACTGCCGAACGCACCGGCGGCGCCCTGCCCTGGGGTTGGATCAGCCTGATCGCGGGCGCCGCGCTCCTCGCCTTCGTCGCCTGGCGCTTCGGCGCGGTCTGGCTGCTGAAGAAGCTGGGCGGTCACGCCCTAACGCTGCTGGCGGCGACCGTCGTCATCTTCCTGCTGCTGCAGGTCGTGCCGGGAGATCCGGCCGCCTACATGATGGGCCTGAACGCCAGCCCGGAATCCATCGCCGCCCTGCGCCAGCAGATGGGCCTCGAAGGCTCGGGCCTTGAGCGCTACTTCGCCTGGCTCGGCGACCTGCTGACCGGAAAGTTCGGGACCAGCTACACCTATCAGGTGCCGGTCGGCGGCCTGATCGCGGAACGTCTGGCGGTGTCCGCGCCGCTGGCCCTGATGGCCACCGTCCTGTCGCTGGTGGTTGCCCTGCCCATCGGCGTCACCGCCGCCAGCCGCAGGGGAACCGCCGTCGACACCGGCCTGATCGGCGTCACTCAGATCGGCGTCGCCCTGCCCAACTTCTGGATCGCCATGCTGCTGATCCTGCTGTTCTCGGTGAACCTGGGCTGGTTCTCGGCGGGCGGCTTCCCCGGCTGGAGCGCGGGTTTCTGGCCCGCCTTCAAGGCCCTGATCCTGCCCGCCGTAGCGCTGGCCGCGCCGCAGGCCGCCATTCTGGCGCGCGTGCTGAGAACCGCCCTGCTCGACACGATGAACGAGGACTATGTCCGCACCGCCCGCGCCAAGGGTCTGTCGGTCAATCAGGCCCTGTGGCGACACGCCCTGAGGAACGCCTGGATCCCGGTCCTGACCATCCTCGGCCTGCAATTCCCCTTCCTGCTGGCCGGCGGAATCATCATCGAGAACGTCTTCTCCCTGCCCGGTCTCGGCCGACTGGTCTTCCAGGCCATCACCCAGCGCGACCTGATCGTGGTGCAGAGCGTGGTGGTGGTGCTGGTCTTCGCCGTGGTCCTGGTCAGCTTCCTGATCGACCTGGCCTATCTGTTCGCTGATCCGCGCCTGAGGGGACGCCGCGCATGACCGACGCCCCCGCCATCACCGCCCCCGCCAAACCCCGCGTGCGCTGGCCTCTGTCGTTGATCGTCGGCGCAGGCCTGACCGCCGTGGTGCTGGCGACCGCCCTGCTGGCGTTGGCCTGGACGCCCTATGACGTGGAGGCGGTGGACATCGCCGCCAAGCTGACCGCCCCCTCCGCCGCCCACTGGATGGGCACGGACCACTTCGGCCGCGATGTGCTGTCGATGATCATGGCGGGGGCGCAGAACTCCCTCGTCGTGGCCTTCGTCGCCGTCGGCATCGGCGTCGCAATCGGCACGCCCCTAGGCCTGACCGCAGCTGCGCGCGGCGGCTGGGTCGACGAACTGGTCATGCGCGGCAACGACCTGATCTTCGCCTTCCCCGCCCTGCTGCTGGCCGTGATGATCACCGCCGTCATGGGACCGGGCGCGATCAACGCCGTCATCGCCATCGGCGTCTTCAACATCCCCGTCTTCACCCGCGTGGCGCGCGGCGCGGCGCAGGGCCTGTGGACCCGCGAATACGTCCTGGCCGCCCGCACGGCGGGCAAGTCCAAGGCCCTGATCTCGCTCCAGCACATCCTACCCAATCTGATGAGCCTGCTGGTCGTGCAGGCCGCGATCCAGTTCGCCGTCGGTATCGTCGCCGAAGCGGGCCTGTCCTACGTCGGCCTGGGCGCCCAGCCGCCCGCGCCCAGCTGGGGCCGGATGCTAGCCGAGGCCCAGACCATGATCGGCTTCGCGCCGTGGCTGGCCATCATGCCGGGGCTGGCCATCTTCGTGACCGTGCTGGGCCTCAGCCTGACTGGCGACGGCCTGCGCGACCTGTTCGACCCGCGCGTGCGGCGGGAGCGTTGACCATGACCGTCCTCGACATCCGCGACCTCAGCCTGTCGATCGGTTCGACGCCGATCCTGAAAACCGTCAGCCTGTCCGTGGCCCCCGGCGAAATCCTCGGCCTTGTCGGCGAGAGCGGCTCGGGCAAGTCCATGACCGCGCTGGCCGTGCTGGGCCTGACGCCGCCGCGCGCGACCATGACCGGCGAGATCCGCCTGAACGGCCAGGTCGTCTCAAACGCCCCCGACTCCGTGATGCAGCAGGTGCGCGGCCGCGACGTGGGCATCATCTTTCAGGAGCCGATGACGGCCCTGAACCCCGTCATGACCATCGGCGATCAGGTCGCCGAGACCGTGCGCCTGCACAAAAAGGCCTCGCGCAAGGAAGCCCTCGCCATCGCCCGCGCCGTGCTGGATCGCGTCGGCCTGCCCGCCGAACGCTTCCCGCTGAGCCGCTATCCGCACGAACTGTCAGGCGGTCAGAGACAGCGCGTCGCCATCGCCATCGCCATCGCATTGACGCCGAAACTGCTGATCGCGGACGAGGCGACGACGGCGCTGGACGTGACGACGCAGGCTCAGGTGCTGGACCTGCTGAAGCGGCTGGTGCGCGAGGACGGCATGGGCCTGATCCTCATCACCCACGATCTGGCCGTCGTGGCCGAAACCGCCGACCGGCTGGCGGTGATGAAGGACGGCGAACTGGTCGAGGAGGCGCCCGTCGACCTCATCCACACCGGCATGGCGCATCCCTATTCCCAACGCCTGCTAGCCAATGCCACCCACGCACCCACGCGTCGCAGCGTCCCGCAAGCCGACGCCGCCCCCGTGCTTCAGGTCGAGGGTCTGGTGCGCGAATACGGCGGCGCCCCCGCCCTGTTCGGCAAGTCCAAAGCTTTCCGGGCCGTCGATCAGGTCAGCCTGTCGATCCAGCCGGGCGAGAGCGTCGGCCTGGTCGGCGAGAGCGGCTGCGGCAAGTCCACCCTGCTGCGCGCCATCCTGGCTCTGGAGACGCCGCAGGCGGGCCGCGTCCGGGTCAAGGGCCGCGACATCACCGCCGCGCGCGGCGCCGCGCTGAAGTCCATCCGCCGCGACATTCAGGTGGTGTTCCAGGATCCCTACGGCAGCTTCGATCCGCGCTGGAAGGTCAGCGATCTGGTGGCCGAGAACTTCCACCTGCTGGACGCCCGCCCCAGCCCCGCCGAGGCCCGCCGCCGCGTCGATGAAATGCTGGAGCGCGTGGGCCTGAGCAGCAGCGCCGCCGACCGCTATCCGCACGAGTTCTCGGGCGGCCAGCGCCAGCGCATCGCCATCGCCCGCGCCCTGATCACCGAGCCGTCGGTTATTTGTCTGGACGAGGCGGTCTCGGCGCTGGACGTCTCGATCCGGGCGCAAATTCTCGACCTTCTGGCCGACCTGTCGGATCGCCTCGGCCTGTCCTACCTGTTCGTCACCCACGACCTCAGCGTGGTGCGCACGGTTACGGATCGCCTTCTGGTCATGCAGGCCGGACAGATCGTCGAACAGGGCCAGACGGCCGCCGTCTTCGCCGCCCCCTCGCATCCCTATACGCAGAAACTTCTGGCGGCGACGCCGGACCTGGTTCGCAATAGAGCTCTGAAAAAGGAAACCGCCGGATGAACCGCAGAACCGTCCTCGGCTCGGCCCTGATCGGCGCCGCAGCCTCCGCCGCCGGCGCGGCCAGCGCCAAACCCGCCGCCCAGAGCGCCGCCCGCGCTTCCGGCCGCACCGGGCCGCTGAACCTGATCACCGATGTCGAGGGCATCAAGGTCGGTCAGGCGCATGACGCGGGCGTCCGCACCGGCGTCACCGTCATCCTCGCCGAAAAGCCCGCCACAGCCGCCGTGGACGTGCGCGGCGGCGGCCCCGCCGGGCGCGAGACCGACGTGCTGCGCCCCGAAAACCTGGTGCAGGAGGTGGACGCCATCATCCTGTCGGGCGGGTCGGTCTATGGCCTCGGCTCGGCCGACAGCGTCGCCGCCTGGATGGGCATGCGCGGGCGCGGATACGGCATGGGCGGGGCGCCGGGCGTGCCGCCCTCGCCCATCATCCCGACCGCCTGCCTCTATGATCTGGCCAACGGCGGGAACAAAGCGTGGGAGATGGAGCCGCCCTATCGCCGCCTGTCGGTCCAGGCGCTGGAGGCGGCGGGCGACCGCTTCGACCTCGGTACGGCAGGCGCGGGCTATGGCGCAGAAGCCGGGGCGCTGAAGGGCGGCATCGGCTCAGCCTCGGCGGTCATGGAGGCGGGCTGGACTGTCGGCGCTATCGTGGCGGTCAACAGCGTCGGCTCGGTCGTCGCGCCGGGCGGCAAGACCTTCTGGGCCGCGCCCTATGAGATCGGCGAGGAGTTCGGCGGCCTCGGCGCCTCAGGCCTTCACGCCTCGGCCGAGGACTGGGGCCTGTCCAAGTTCCGGCCCCAGCCGCGCGAGAACACCACCATCGCCTGCATCGCCACCGACGTGGCCCTGACCCGCGTCGAGCTTCAGCGCGTAGCCATCATGGCGCAGGACGGCATGGCCCGCGCCATCCGCCCGGCCCACGCCCCGTTCGACGGCGACACCCTGTTCAGCCTCTCGACCGGCAAGAAGGTCATCGACAATCCGGCCCTGCGTCAGGTCGTGGTCGCGCAGCTGGGCAACGTCGCCGCCGACGTTCTGGCCCGCGCCGTGGCGCGCGGCGTCTATCACGCGACCAACTATGAAGGCGTCACCGGCAAGACCTGGCGCGAGATGGCCTGACCCTCTCCCGCCGGGAGAGGGTCCTGATCAGCCGCCGGTTTAGCGGACGCCCAGCGCCAGGGCGTCCGGACGGCGGGTGTCGGCGGCGCCCAGGAAACGATCGCCGTCGACCAGGATGGACTGGGTGCTGCCCATCGTCATGGACGGACGCACCGTGTGGCCGCGCTCGCGCAGCAGCCGCTCCACGTCGGGCGAGAAGCCGCCTTCCAGCTCCAGCGGGCTGTCGCCGCCGCCCTGATTCAGGCGCGGACGCATGGCGGCCTCGGCCACGTTCAACTGGTGGTCGATGACGTTGGAGACCAGCTGCACCATCGTCGCGATGATATAGCCGCCGCCCGGCGTGCCGGTGACCAGCCACGGCTTGTCGTCCTTGAACACGATCATCGGCGTGATGGTCGAGCCCAGACGCTTGCCCGGCGCCGGCGAGTTCGGCCGCCCTTGCGTGCCCCAGTAGAAGTTGTCCAGGTGGTTGTTCAGCAGGATGCCCGTCCCGACCGGCGCGACGTGGGCGCCGTAGGAGTTCGACAGCGTATAGGTGTTCGACACCGCATTGCCGTAGGCGTCGGCCACCGAATAGTGCGTCGTGTCCTTGCTCTCGAACGGATAGGGATTGCCCTCCGGCACGTCCTCGGCCTTCAGCGTCTTGTCCAGCGAGATCAGTTTGACGCGCTCGGCGGCGAATTCCTTGCTGGCGAGGCCCTTGGCCGGAGTCGTCCACTGCGGCGCCCCGCCGATCAGGTTGCGGTCGGACGAGGTGATCTTCATCGCCTCGGAGATCAGATGCAGGCTGTCGACGCTGCCCCACCCCATCGCGCGCAGGTCGAAATGCTCCAGCAGGTTCAGCGCCTCGGCGACGCTGACGCCCGAGGCCGTCGGCGGCATGAAGGAGATGCGGTGACCGCGATAGCTGCCCCAGATCGGCTCTGACACATCGGCGCGATAGGCCGCCATGTCTTCGAGAGTCATGACGCCGCCGCCCGCTTGAACGCCCGCCACGATCTGACGCGCCAGGTCGCCCCTGTAGAACTCATCTGCGCCGCCGCGCGCCAGTTTGCGCAGGCTCTCGGCCAGCAGGGGCTGACGGAAGACTTCGCCCGCCCGATAGACCGACCCGTCGGCCTTCAGATAGGCCTCGCGCGCGCCCGGATCGGTCGCCAGGACACGGGCGCGGCCGCCGGTGGCGTCCGCCTCGCCGTCTGACAGGACATAGCCTTCCTCGGCCAGGGCGATGGCCGGGGCCACCAGATCCGCCCAGGGCATGGAGCCGAAACGCTGGTGCGCCTCCCACAGGCCCATGACGGTGCCCGGCACCGCCACATTCTTGAAGCCCGACGGCTTGGAACGGTCGAACTTGCCGTCCGGTCCCAGCAACAGGTCAGGCGTCGTCGCCGCCGGGGCCGTGCCGTAATAGTTGATGGCGATGTCCTGGGCCGGACGATCCTGCGTGGCCGCCATGTGCACGACCATATAGCCCGAGCCGCCGATGTTGCCCGCGCGCGGCAGGGTCACCGCCTCGGCGAAGGCCACCGCAATGGCCGAATCCACGGCGTTGCCGCCCTGGCGCAGGATGTCGACGCCGACCCGGGTCGCCGGATCGCTCTGGCTGACCACCATGCCGCCGCGGCCCACCACGGGGCTGTGGATCTGGCCGTAGTTGACGATGTCGCCGCCGCTGCCCGTGCTCGGCCGGACCTGAACCGCCGTCTCCTGGGTCAGCCCCGGCCCAGCCAGCAACATCAGGGCAGCCGCCGAAACAGCCGTCGCCGACTTCATCAAACCCAAACGCATACAGATTCCCCGCCTTAAGCCCGTTCGTCGCAGAAGGCTGAGCCGCCGCCACGCTTTCCCACAGGACAATATTATCAAAGGGTATAGCGATAGCATTGCCGAAAACCGCAGTTCAAGGCGGCACGAGGGGGTTTATCGCGCTCAATATCTCGGATACCGGCAATATTTATTCGGCAAAGGTTGACTGCCGCGACTGTGGCCGCTTGAAGACCGAACTGAGGCGAACTTTCTGCGCGGCGCCAGGTTGACGATTCGTCGATACGGCCACCGCGGAGCTCGTCTCGCTCGACACACAATCAGTCACCGACGCGACGCCTGCTTCAAACGGGGGCGCTGAACGGCGACACAATGGGGATGACAAATTCATGAGCACTGTCTTCGCGCGCGGCAGCATGCGGACGGCCCTGCTGGCCACCACAGCCTTGTTCGGCACCACCGCCGCCTTCGCCCAGGAAGCGCAGGACGACGTCACTCAGGTCGACGAGATCGTCGTCGTAGGGTCGCAGATCCGCGGCTCCAAGGTGACGGCCGCCTTGCCGGTGACCGTCGTCAGCGAAGACGACATCGTCGCCGCCGCTCCCGCCTCGGGCGACGACCTGTTCCGCTCCATCCCGCAGATGGGCGACGTGACCTTCAACTCGTCCTACCTGCCCTACACCTCAAACGCGGCGCGCGGCGACACCGGCTCGGTGAACCTGCGCAGCCTGGGCATCGGCAACACCCTCGTGCTGCTGAACGGCCGCCGCGTCGTCGGCCACCCGACGTCGCAGGCCAACGAGCACCTGGTGCCGGTGCTCACCTACAACACCAACGCCATTCCGGTGTCGGGCCTGAAGCGCATGGAAGTCCTGCGCGACGGCGCCGCCGCCATCTACGGCGCTGACGCCGTGGCCGGCGTGGTCAACACCGTCCTGCGCGACGACATGAACGGCCTGACGGTCTCGACCCAGTACGGCGGCGCCGAAGGCACCGGCATGCGCGAACTGAACCTGTCGATCTACGGCGGCAAGGACATTCAGGACGGCCGCGGCAATATCTCGGCCTTCTTCAACTACGACCACCGAGACGAGCTGAGCACGCTCGACCAGGAATACACCGCCTCCAACGACCTGACGTCGTTGTTCGCGGGAACGGGCTTTGAAAACAACAGCAGCCTGATCGGCACCTCGCCGCTGACGCCGTGGGGCCGCTTCACGGTCAACGGCTCCGGCGCGACGATCAACGGCCGAGCCTACAGCGCATTCACCGTCCTGCCGGGAACGCACAAGGACTGCGTCACCTCGATCGGCGATGGCCTGTGCGTCATGAGCGGGGCCAACCTGCCGTCGGACCTGAACACCGACATGGCGAAGCTCGGCCTGACGGTCATGCCCGAGGTTGATCGCTTCAACCTGTTCGTGACCGGCAAATACCAGATCAACGACGCCGTCGAGGCCTTCGGCGAACTGGGCGGCTACTACGCTGAATCCCAAGCCTGGCAGGAGCCGATCGCAACGGCCTCGGCCGTGCCCTTCATCATCCCCGGCACGAACCACTACAACCCGCTGGACGGCAATCAGAACCTGACCCTGACCGGCTATCGGTTCATGGACATGGGTCCGATCAGCGTCAATGTGGTGAACAAGCAGTACCGCATCCTGGGCGGCCTGCGCGGCGATTGGAACGGCTGGAACTGGGAAACCGCCCTGACCTGGTCGGAAGCGTCGGCCGAAGACGTGTCGGACAACATCTCCGCCACCAAGCTGCAGGAGTGGGCCGCCAAATCGACCCCGGACGCCTACAACTTCTTCAACGGCGGCTCGCTGACCAACCCCAAGGTCGGTGACGACACCCTGTCGAACCAGGCGGCCCTGGACGGCATCCGCGTTGACATGGTCCGCAAGACCAAGACCGAATTGGGCATGTGGGACTTCCGCATCTCGCGCCCGGACGTCTATCAGCTGCCCGCCGGCCCCGTCGGCGTCGCCGCCGGCATCGAGCTGCGCACGGAAACCCAGCTGGACGACCGCGACAGCCGCGTCGACGGCACGATCCGCTTCACCAACCTGGCTGGCGTCCAGTCTTCGGACCTGATCAACCAGTCGGAGAACCCGGACACCTACGGCGAGCGCGACGTCTTCTCGGCCTATGTCGAAGTCGCCGCCCCGCTGATCTCGCCGGAAATGGGCGTGCCGCTGGTCCACAACCTGGAAGTCCAGCTCGCTGGCCGCTTCGAGGAGTATTCGGACTTCGGTTCGGTCGCCAAGCCCAAGTTCGCTGCAGCCTGGGACATCGTCGACGGCTTCCGTATCCGCGGCTCGTGGGCGCAAGGCTTCCGCGCACCGAACCTGGAGCAGATGAACGCCACCGTCATCACCCGCTCCAACACCAGCAACGACTGGATCTACTGCGAAGCCCTGCGCGTTCAGGGCGGCTTGCTGACGGGGGCAGGCGGCACGGTCGACAACACGCTGCGCGGCTGCGGCGCCTCGATGAGCTCGCGCATCGCGCCGGAGTTCCGGGCGAACTTCAGCCAGACCCACGCCCGCAAGTCGACGCAGGAGCGCCGCTCGGGCAATCCGGACCTGGCGCCGGAAGAGTCTGAAACCGTCTCGCTGGGCTTGGTCGTCCAGCCGCGCTTCATCCCGGCTGAGTACGGCGACTTCACCTTCACCGCTGACTGGTGGCAGGTGAAGCAGGAAGGCATGGTGGGCCTGTTCCGCGGTCAAAACGCCCTGACCCTGGACTACCTGCTGCGCAAGCAGGGCTCGTTCAATGAGAACGTCGTCCGCGCCGATCCGACCGCTGCCGACATCGCCATCTTCGCCGGCTCGGGCCTGACCGCGGCGGGCGAAGTCCTGTACATCAAGGACGCCTATACCAACCAGCAGCCCCAGACGGTCGAGGGCCTGGACCTGGGCGCGATGTGGCGTCTGCGCGGCACCCGGTACGGCGACTTCAACGTCAACCTGAACGTCTCGCACCTGATCAAATACTATTTGGACATGGCGCCGGACACCAAGATGCTGGCCGACGCCCAGGCTTCGGGCGAGTTGGACGAAGCCATTTTCCTGTCGGGTTCGTTCGGCGACATGATCGCCGACTTCGGTCGCCCGGAATGGAAGTGGTCGCTGTCGACGACCTGGCGCAAGGACAACTGGACGGTCGGCGCCTTCACCCAGTACATCTCGTCGCTCTATGACGACAGCCTGACCAACTCGGCGGGCGACTACTGGACGGTCGACTCGACCATCACCGCCAACCTGTACGCCGAGTATGCCTTCGACGGCTCGCGCTTCAGCGAGGCGCTGGCGGATTCGGCCGTTCGTGTCGGTGTACGCAACATCACCGACGAGCAGCCCCCGCTGGCCAGCGGCGGTTATGTCGGCACGGTGTACCAGCCCTACGGGCGCTACTGGTACGCCAGCTTCCGCAAGACCTTCTGATCCGGTCTTGAGATCTTTGGGGCGGGAGGCGTCTACGTCTCCCGCCCTTTCCATGTGTAGAGTTTCGTCCCTTTCTGGAGTTACCGATGAAACCCGTCTCGATGCGCGCCCTCGCCCTCGCCGCCGCCCTGACCGGCCTCGCGGTCCCTGCCGTCGCTGCTGAACTGTCTCCGCAGGCCAAGGCTCAGATCGTTGCGACGGTGGAGCACAATCAGCCCGCCCTCGACCACGCCGCCCTGGAAATCTGGAAGTTCGCCGAACTCGGCTACCAGGAGACCCAGAGCTCCAACCTGCTTCAAGGCCAGTTGCGCGACGCCGGCTTCACCGTCACGCCCGGCATCGCCAATGAGCCGACCGCCTTCCTGGCCAGCTTCAAGAACGGCGCCGGCCCCGTGATCGCCGTCCTGGCCGAATACGACGCCCTGCCCGGCCTGTCCCAGACCCTGAACCCGGTCCAGGAATCCGCGGGCGGCCACGCCGGTCACGGCTGCGGCCACAACCTGTTCGGCGCCGCCTCGGTCCATGCCGCCATCGCGGTCAAGGACTGGATGGTCGCCAACAACATCAAGGGCGAGCTGCGCGTCTATGGCACGCCCGCCGAAGAAGGCGGCTCGGGCAAGGTCTACATGGTCCGCGACGGCCTGTTCGACGACGTGGACGTGTCACTGCACTGGCATCCCGGCAATGTGAACTCGGCCCGCCAGGGCGACACCATGTCCAACGTCTCGGGCAAGTTCCGCTTCTACGGCACCTCATCCCACGCCGCCGCCGCGCCGGACAAGGGCCGCTCGGCGCTCGACGGCATCGAGGCCATGAACGCCATGGTCAACCTGATGCGCGAGCACGTGCCCGACCGCACCCGCATCCACTACGCCATCACCGACGGCGGCAAGGCCCCGAACGTGGTCCCGGCCTATGCCGAGGCCTATTACTACGTCCGCCACAACAATCCCGAGATCGTCCGCGACGTGCTGGAGCGGGTGAAGCTGGCGGCGGACGGCGCCGCGCTGGGCACCGGCACCCGCGTCGAGTTCGAGGCCATCGGCGGCGTTTATTCCATGCTGCCCAACCAGGCCCTGATGACTGTCATGGACCGCAACCTGCGCAGCGTTGGCGGCATCACCTGGACGCCCGAAGAGATCGCCTTGGCGACCGAAATCCAGAAGACCCTGACCAGCAAGCCGGACCTGGCCTCGGTCGGTCAGATCGAGCCGGCGGTGATCGGCGGCGACTTCGGCGGCTCGACCGACGTGTCGGACGTGTCCTGGGTCACGCCGACCGTGGGCCTGTCGACGGCGACCTTCGTGCCCGGCTCAGCGGGCCACAGCTGGCAGAACGTCGTGGCTGCGGGCACGACCATCGGCCTGAAGGGCGCCCACCTGGCGGCCAAGACCCTGGCCCTGACGACCGCCGAGCTGTTCCAGAGCCCGGACACCATCGCCGCCGCCAAGGCCGAGTTCGAACAGCGTCGCGGCGCGAACTTCGAATACCGCGCCCTGCTGGGCGACCGCGCCCCGGCGCTGAACTACCGCGACTGATCCGTCGCCGCTTCGCCGCCTTTTCCCGCAAGGGAGAAGGCGGCCCCGAGCGCCCTCACCTTTCAATCGTTTCCGAGATGGTGGTGATGGTCTCCTCAAGGCGCACCCCCGGCTTGCCCTTGATTGCGCGGGCTGGATGGCCGGCGTGGATGTCGCGCGCCCTCAACTCCACCTCCTCAAGGATTACCGCCAGCTCCTTGTCGGTCAGATGCTCGATGCCGATGAAGCGGGAATCGGCCTTCCTCACCGCATAGATCAGCTCGTCCATCTTGGTGTGCATGGCGGCGGCGTCGCGGTTCTGGGTGTTCTGGATCAGGAACACCATCAGGAAGGTGACGATAGTGGTGCCGGTGTTGATCACCAGCTGCCAGGTCTCGCTGTATTTGAACACCGGCCCGCTCAGGGCCCAGACCAGCACCACCGCCAGGCAGATGATGAAGGTCCAGGGCCGCCCGGCGAGCTTGGCCGTCGCGTTCGCCAGGTGATTGAACAGCTTTTCCATCCCGGCGGAACGGCGGCCGTTAGGCCGGGTTCCGCCGGATCAGGACGGGCTTACTCGCCCTTGGCGGGCGCCCGAGTCCCGATGGTGCGATCCAGGAAGTCGAGGTAGGTGCGCCACTGGTGCAGCTGGCGGTCGTTGCCGCGAATCCCGTGGCGCTGGCCCGGATAGAGCATCGTCTCGAACGGGATGCTCTTTTCCTGCAAGGCGTTCAGGACGCGCGTGGTGTTCTCGAAGATGACGTTGTCGTCGGCCATGCCGTGCATCAGCAACAAGCGGCCCGTCAGGTTGTCCAGACGGCCCAGCACGTCCGAGGCGGCGTAGCCCTCCACATTCGCCTGCGGGGTCGACATGTACCGCTCGGTGTACGCCGTATCGTACAGGCTCCACTCCGTCGGCGGGGCGCCGGCCAGGGCCGAGGCCAGGCCCATCTTGGGCTCGGTCAGCGCCATCAGGCTCATGAACCCGCCATAGGACCAGCCCATCATGGCGATGCGGCTGTCATCGACGTAGGGCAGCGAGCGCAGATAGTCGGCGCCGATGACCTGATCCTCGATCTCGGGCTGGCCCATCTTCAGATAGAGGGCCTGCTTGAAGGCGGCCGAACGGTCGCCCTCGCCCCGGTTGTCGAGGCGGAAGACGATATAGCCGGCTTCGGTCAGCAGTTGGGTCGTCGCGCCCTGCCAGGCGTTCTTGACCCCGCCGCCCGACGGGCCGCCATAGACCTGCATCACCACCGGATATTGCTTCGACGGATCAAAGCCCGGCGGCGTGGTCATCTGCCAGACCAGCGTCTCGCCGTGGCTTTGCAGCGTGCCGAAGGTCGGCTTCTGCTGGCGCTCGGCATAGGGCCAGAAGGGGTGGCCGGGCTGGAGCTTGTTCTCCTCGATCCAGCGCACGCGCTGGCCGTTGATCGAATACAGGGCCGACTGCGACGGGGTGTTCACGTCGCTGTAGTTGCCGACGTAGGCCGTGCCCGTGCCGTTGACCGTGGCGCTCCACCAGCCGCCGCGCGGCGTGACCTCGGTCGGCGCCAGCGTGCGCTTGTAGCTGGCGCGGAACAGCTGCTGCTCGATCGGGTATTCCTTGCCGTCGCGCATGGAGGCGGTGAAGAAGACTTCGCCCGTATCCTGATTGACGCCCGCCAGCGACTTGACCGGATAGTCGCCGCGCGTGATCGCGCGCAGGCGGCGGCCGTCCTTGGCGTAGAGATACAGGTGACGCCAGCCGCTCTCCTCGCTGGACCAGATGAAGTTCCCGTCCTTCAGCGCTTTGAAATCGTGGGTGACGTTGACCCAGGCCTTCGAGGTCTGGCTGGTGATCACCCGGCTGGCGCCCGTGGCCGGATCGACGCTGAGCAGGTCCAGCCGCTTCTGGTCGCGCGACAGGCGCTGGACATAGGCGACCGAACCGTCTGCGGCCCAGTTGACCCGGCCCAGGTAGATGTCGGTGTCGGCGCCCAGGTCGACCTTGACCCGCTGGCCGCTCTGCACGTCCTGCACATAGAGCTCGACCACGGCGTTGGGCCGCCCGGCGCGCGGATAGCGTTGCGAGATGACCGAGGCCCCGCCGCCCGTGATGTCCAGACGCGGGATGATGTCGACGGTGCTCTCGTCCGTGCGTTGCAGGGCGATGTAGCGCTCGTCCGGGCTCCACCAGTAGCCGGTGTCGCGGTCCAGCTCTTCCTGGGCGATGAACTCAGCCGTGGCCCAGGTGATCAGGTCCTTGCCGTCATTGGTGATCGCCTGCTCGGCGCCCGTCTCCAGATTGACCACAAACAGGTTCTGGTCGCGCACAAAGCTGACGAAGGCGCCCTTGGGCGAGACCTTGGCGTCGATTTCATCCGCCGTGGTCTCGGTCAGGCGGCGCACCGAGCCGTCGGCGCGGTTGGCCAGGAAGACGTCGCCTTCCAGCGGCGCCAGGATGTAGCGGCCCTGCTCGTCCCACGAATATTCGACCACGCCGCGCTGGCTGATGCGCATCCGTTCACGCCTCGCCTTCTCGGCCTCGGACAGTTCGCCCGCATCGGGGACAAGGGCGCGGGCGTCGATCAGCTTGAACGGCTCGCCGCCCTTCACCGGCGCGG
The DNA here is from genome assembly GCF_014836405.1 of Brevundimonas guildfordensis. Classification (GTDB taxonomy): domain Bacteria; phylum Pseudomonadota; class Alphaproteobacteria; order Caulobacterales; family Caulobacteraceae; genus Brevundimonas; species Brevundimonas guildfordensis. Next base: position 1,195,780 of record NZ_JACSQU010000001.1, read on the forward strand.
CCCACAGGTCCAGCACGTCCACGTCATCGTCGCGCGAGCGCAGGAAGGCGACCAGTTCGCCGTCCGGCGACAGGCTGACGCCGCGCGCCACCGGCCCGGCCAGCGACGGATTGGAGAAGACCCGCTCGACCGTCAGGATCGAGGACGCGGGCGCCGTGGCGGCGGGCGGCGTCGCGGGCTGCGGCGTGGTTTGGGCGAAGGCCGAGCTCGCAGCCATCAGGATCGTCGAAGCAAGGAGAAAAGTGCGCATGGCGGCGAAGCTAGAGGCGGAATCCTCCGTCGTCATCCGCAATCTGTTCCTTTCCTGTTGTGAGGCCAGGAAGAAAAACAGAGTCCAATTCGTCTGAATCGTCTGAAATCCCATGCGACGCGCGATCACCCTCCCCCTGGATATGACGCAGCCTATCACAGGGCGAGAGGCAGGCTGGCTGATCGCCGTCCGGCGCCCCCTGCGCGGCAAGGGCGGAAGGATCGCCGCAGCGCCCTTTCGCAATCGCCCTCGACCGCCTAGTTAGGCCCCATGTCTGACGCCTCTCTCGCCGCGCCGCCCGTCAAGGCCAGTCCGTTCCATGAGTTGGAAGTCCTGTGGGTCCGCCACTGGAACGACCAGCTGTTCAGCTTTGGCGTGAAGCGGCCCGAGGATTTCCGCTTCCGTTCGGGCGAGTTCGTGATGATCGGCCTGCCGGGCGAAGACGGCGGCAAGCCGGTGTTGCGCGCCTATTCGATCGCCAGCCCCTTCTGGGCCGAGGAGCTGGAGTTCTTCTCCATCAAGGTCCAGGACGGCCCCCTGACCTCGCGCCTGCAGAAGATCGTCGCCGGCGACAGCGTGCTGATGGGCAAGAAGCCGACCGGGACCCTGGTGCTGGACGCCCTGACCGGCGGCGAGCGCCTGTGGCTGATCGGCACCGGCACGGGCCTGGCGCCCTGGCTGTCGGTGGCGCGCGATCCGGACACCTATTCGCGCTTCAAGCAGGTCATCGTCTGCCACACGGTGCGCAACGTCGCCGACCTGGCCTATCGCGACTTCTTCAGCCATGAGATCCACGACGATCCGCTGATCGGCGATGAGGCCAAGGCCCAGCTGACCTATTACCCGACGGTGACGCGCGAACGGTTCGAGACGCCGGGCCGGATCACCGACCGCATCAAGTCCGGCGACCTGTTCGCCGACCTGCAACTGCCCATCGGCTTCTCGCCCAACAGCGACCGCGTCATGCTGTGCGGCTCGATGGCTATGATCAAGGAGACCGGCGAACTGCTGGAATCCTACGGCCTGAAAGAAGGCTCGAACGCCGAACCCGGCGACTATGTTCTGGAGCGCGCCTTTGTCGGCTGACCTGATGACCTCTCCCCGCACCGTCGCCATCGACGAGCGCAAGGCCCCCGAAGACTGCGTCACCATGGTCGATGTGCGGCAGGGGGTGGATGCGCTGGACCGCGCGCTGGTGACCCTGCTGGCCGAGCGTCAGCGCTATATGGACGCCGCCGCCCGCATCAAGCCGAACCGCGACGCCGTCTTTGATCAGGCCCGCATTGACGACGTGGTGGCCAAGGTGCTGAAGGCGGCCGAGCCCGCCGGCCTGTCGCCCGACATCGCCGAGCCGGTCTGGCGCCTGCTGATCGACCGCTGCATCGCCCACGAGTTCGGAACCTGGGACCAGACGCGGGCCTAGTCTTCGCTTCAGCCCTTCAGGCTTCTGAGCGCCAGTTCATGGCGATAGGCGGCGACGTCGGCCAGGGCCGCGTCCAGCGCCGTCTTCACCCGCTCCAGCCCGGCGGGCGCAGCCGCCTGCTCGCCGAACTCGACCTCTTCGCAGATCTGGGCCAGGGCCTTGGCGCCGATGCCCGCTCCGGCGCCGCGGATGGTGTGCACGGCGTCGCGCCAGCCTTCGCTGGAGGCGTCCAGCATGGCCGACCACATGCGGGCCTGTTCCGCGAACAGGCCCAGCACTTCTTCCGTCACTTCATCCATGCCGCCGGTCATGGCTTCGAGGACGGTGAAATCCACCGCCCCCGACAGGTCGCGCCTGGCCATTAACCTTCGACCTCTTCGCCCTTGGCGAGGCGCGAGTTGCGCGACGACCAGACCAGGTAGACGGCCAGGCCGAGCAGGTTCCACAGCAGGAAATACAGCTGCGTCGAGGTCTTCAGGCTGAAGAAGAAGACGATACAGCCGACGATGGCGACGCCGCCGACCAGCCACCACAGCGGCGCCTTGAACTTACGCTCGCGGTTGGGCTCGCGCACGCGCAGCACGATCAGGCTGATCCCCACGGCCATGAAGGCCATCAGGGTGCCGGCGTTGGCCAGCGACGCCAGTTCGTCCAGGCGCATGATGCCCGCCAGGAAGGCGACGACGATGGCGGTGAAGATCGTCACCACGGTCGGCACGCCGCGATTGGAAATCTTGGCTAGGCGGTTGGGCAGCAGACCGTCCCGGGCCATGCCCAGGAAGATGCGGCTCTGGCCGAACAGGAAGGCCAGCAGCACGGTCGGAAGGGCGACAACGGCGGCGGCGGCGATCCACTGAGCGGCGACGCCCTGGCCCAGGCCGCGCATGATGTGCGCAAGCGGCTCGGGGCTGTCGGCGAAGCTGGCGACCGGAGCGGCGCCGATCGCAGCGGCGGCGACGGCGATATAGAGGACGGTGCAGACCACCATCGAACCAACGATGCCGATGGCCAGATCGCGCTCGGGCTTCTTGGTCTCTTCAGCCGCCGTGGCGATGGCGTCGAAGCCGTAGAAGGCGAAGAAGATGATGGCCGCCGCGGCCATGACGCCGGTCTGGACGAAGGGCGCCCCGAAGCCGTGCGGCATGAAGGGGGTGAAGTTCGCCGCATCGAAGTTCGGAAGCGCGATGGCGACAAAGGCCACCAGGGCGGCGATCTTGATGACCACCAGCACCGCGTTCAGCGTCGCGCTCTCGCGCGTGCCCATCAGCAGCAGGCCCGTGACGATGGCGATGATGAAGACCGCCGGGAGATTGATCAGCCCGCCTTCGACGTGCGGCCCGACGGTCAGGGCGAACGGCAGGTCGATCCCCAGCCCCGCCAGGAAGGGTGCCGCATAGCCCGACCAGCCCACGGCGACGGCCGAGACGACGAGCGAATACTCGAGGATCAGGCTCCACCCCACGACCCAGGCGAAGATCTCGCCCAGAGCGGCATAGGAGTAGGTATAGGCGCTGCCTGAGGCGGGCATGATGGTCGACAGCTCGGCATAGGCCAGGGCGGCGCAGGCGCACACCAGACCGGCCAGAGCGAAGCTGATCAGCACCGCCGGACCCGCCAGGCCCGCCCCGACGCCGATCAGGGTCAGGATGCCGGTGCCGACGATGGCCCCGACGCCCAGCGCCATGAGGTGCGGCCAGCTTAGGGTCTTCTTGAGCTCCGGCCCCGAGCTCGGGGCCAGCATCGCGTCGATCGATCGACGACGGTTCCAGAACGCCATGATGTTTACTCCCCCTCGCCGCGTCTTCCGGCGGCTGATTCAAGCCGCGACCTTAGCGCGCGTTGCAATCACGATAAAAGACGCATTTGGCGCTTGCGCCGTCTCATCGCTGCGAGTAATAGGAGCGCCCTTCGCCGAGGTGTTCACGCCGCTGCGAAGGACCGGCGCCTCACCAAGGGCGCAGACGACGGTACGGGTGATTAGCTCAGTTGGTAGAGCAGCTGACTCTTAATCAGCGGGTCCACAGTTCGAACCTGTGATCACCCACCATCGTCTCTCTAACCTCTTGAAATCGCTAAGAAGGCCCGCAGACATTGGCTTTGCGCGCCGCATGGGTTATCCAAAAGTTATCCAAATTTGGGGTAGTTGATGGCGACCAAGAAGGGGCTTGTCCGCCCGCGCCGCAAGGTCGGGGACCAATGGGTTGAGTTGGACGGCCGTACCGCTAACGTCCGTATGGCGGTTCCTGGCGACGTGCGCGCCATCGTTGCCGCTCTGCCCTCCGATGATCCCCGCCGGGCTCTCTTTGTCCGGGCCGATGGGAAGCCAAAAGTCGAACTGGTTCGGACGACGCGGCGACGCGACCAAGACGATGCAGAACGGGTCGGCGCGGCGATCAAGGCAGAATGGAAACGGGCTATCGCGGCGCTCCGCGCGACCGGCAACCCGCAGGACGTTGCGGCCGTCCTCGCCAGGATCGAGGACTGGCGCGAACGCGCCATCGCCCGCGCCCAAGGCTACGACGTGGACATCGCCATCTTGGACTTCACGGCGACCATGGAGCGGGCGGCAGACCGCCCTCCCCCGGCACCTGGGCTGGATCATGGCGGGCCGGAGTGGGCGCGATTGTATTTCACGGAACGGCCGCAGACGTCGCGGGACGTTACACCACCGCCTGAGACGTTCCGGCGGGTCGAGCGCCTCCGGACTGCTGAGACCGGGGGCGAAGCGTGGCGGGACGTGCAGGGCTTTGAAGAAACGCTATCGCAGGTGGTCGGGGCCATAGACCACCGAGTCCGCGCCGCCGTGCGCCCGGCCTTCGCCAAAGCGTGGCGCGAGGTGCTGGAAGCCGAAGAGGTGGAGCGGCGCCTCGCGGCCCGCATCCTCGCGATCATGTCGGACCACGCGACCCCGGCACCGGTGGTTCCGCCCGCGCCAGGGGCCTATGAGGTGCGCCACGGCGACAGGACCGTGGGCGAATTGTTGGACGCCTACCTTGCGGCGGCGAAGGCCGCGCGGGGCGAGGCGGCGGTCAAGGAGTCCAAGGCGATCTTTCGGGCCATCAAGGAGTTCCTGGGCGAGGAAACGCCGGTGCGCGCCGTCAAGCGCGACGACGCCCGGCGGGTGCGCGAAGCGCTCCAGCGGGTCCCGACGAACGCAGTCAAACGGTTTGGGACGAACGTGACGTTGTCGGAAGCCATTGAGCGCGCAGACAAGGACGACCTTCCACGACTGACCCACAACAGCGTCAAAAACTACATGACCAACGCGGCCATGGTCTGGAATTGGGCTATCGACGAACGCGAGGGCTGGGCCGATCTCAACCCGTTCAAAGGACTCGCTGGGGAAGCGAAAGACAGCGTGAGGCGGCGCGGCTTCCGGGACGCCGAATTGGTCAAGCTGTTCGACCATCTATCTCAGTATAAGGCGCAAGGATTGGCCCGGTTTTGGGTCCCCGCCCTCGCCCTCAACGGCTGTCGCTTGTCGGAATTGTGCCAGCTTCGGACCACCGACGTTAAGATGCACGGCGATATTGTCTATCTGGACCTAAGCGAATTCGACGCCGATGGTCGGCGTGATCAAAGCAAGAGCCTCAAGACGCTCAACAGCGAGCGTTTCGTTCCTGTTCACCCGCTCTTGGTCGAGGCTGGCTTTAAGGATTTCGTCGCCAAGCGCAGGAACGATAAGTCGGAGCGCCTATTTCCTGAAATCGAACCTTACAAAGGGGACTGGTCGCACTACTTTTCGAAATGGTTCGGCGAAATGTTGGATGACGTGGTCTCGGATGACCCGGCTATCGTCTTTCACTCGTTCCGCCATGGTCTTCGCCAGCGCGGCCGGACTGCTGGGCTGTCTCGGGAAATACTCGACGCAATCGGCGGCTGGGCGAAGCGTTCGACGGGCGAGAAATATGGCCTGGACGAAATCGTTGATCTTCACGCGCACAATGCGCGGATCAGCTTCGGCGCGCTTCACCTGTAGCGGACTCCATCCCACTGTCGCGCTTACGACATTGTCTAAGTCAGTATTTAAACGAAACTGTCTTGGAGTCCAGATCGTCATCGGTCGGGAAGGCGGTCGCAGGCACTTCATTGATACGGAGTCCGCTACCTCAATTTCATCCGGAGTTCCTTGGCGCCGGGTCGGAATTTGGCAGGGACACCCCGCTTTGGGTCCCTCCGGTCGGATAAATTTTCGTCCCTGGCATGGGGGGGGGGCGCCGGTCAGAACAAGAGGGCGATCACCGCGCTGGGCATCCTGTTTTCGCTGCCGGCACCCTGGCAAAGAGAATGCCGACGTTCCGAAATGCAACTTGTGATGCTAGGAAGATTCCAAGCCTCTAAAGAGGCATGCGACCAAATTTGACGCATGGGTCGAGATGATGTCGCGCGCTCTTGAGTGCGTGACTCCGATCCTGCGTGGGGGACGACTGTGTCAGTGAATGATTTTGACAAACTTAGCCGAGAAGACCTCATCCGGCTTCTGACCGAGGAGCGCGAGAGCGACGAAAACGGCATCCGCCTTCGCTACCCCGGCCAAACTCCTCCCTGGCAGATCATCCGAAAAGTTCAGCCTCGGTCCCAGAAGATCGAGGATAAGCTTTCTGTAGGTTCGGTAGAAGATCAGGCCTGCAACCTTTTAGTGGAGGGCGAAAATCTTCAGGCGTTGGTCAGCCTGTATAAATATAGAGGCCAGGTTGATCTGGTCATCGCCGATCCGCCCTACAACACGGGCCAAGACTTCCGTTACAATGATCGCTGGGATGAAGACCCCAACGATCCAGACCTCGGACGGCTTGTGCCAGCCGATGACGGTTCTCGCCACTCAAAGTGGCTTCGGTTTATGACGCCCCGTCTCTGGATGATGAAGGAGATGCTGAGACCGGGAGGGGTCATCGCCATATGCATCGACCACCGCGAAATGTTCCGGCTGGGGATGATGCTGGACGAGATGTTCGGTGAAGCCAATCGCATTGGCATCATCAACTGGCAGAAGAGTTACGCCCCTCGGAATGATCACAAGCATCTGTCTACGGCAACTGAATACGTCCTGATCTACGCAAAGGACATTGATCGTTCGAAAACCGGTCTTCTCGCCAGGACTGAGGCGATGGATGCTCGCTACTTCTCGCGTGATGGCGATCCCGAGCCTTGGAAGCCGGGCGACCTAACTGCGCCCGGCGACAGCACCCATCCGGGTATGGTCTACGCGATCCAGTCTCCCTTCACCGGCCAACTTCACTACCCTTCAAAGGGCAGGCATTGGGGCTCTGAGAAGCGGCGGATGAAGAGCTGGCTGGAGCAATGGGGTTCCAGTTACGTCGAACGTGATCTCGGGGACGGTCACCCCAAGGCGTTGGTAATCAAGAGCGCACCGCTGCCCCACGAACGCGAATTCGCCGACGACAACCGTGTGCTGAAGAAGGCGCGCGAGACAGCCCGATCAGTCATGGACCGGGGGAACTGGCCAGCCGCCCATTGGCGGGACGACGGCCTCGGCACGTTCGGGCTCAAAAAATATCTCAAGGAGGTCAAACAGGGCATCGTGCCGACTACATACTGGTCCGATGACGACTATGATCAGCCGTTTGAGATGGGTGCTACATCTTGGCCCCACGCTGCATCCGGTCATAGCCAAGCTGGTGTAAACGAACTCTCGGCCATCGTCGGCAAAGGGCACGGCTTCGAAACCGTCAAACCGATGCGGTTGATCAAGAAGATCATCCAAATTTGGTGCCCGCCCAAAGGCATTGTGCTCGACCCGTTCGCTGGATCGGGAACGACTGGTCACGCAGTCATGGAGTTGAACGACGAGGCGGGCACTGACCGAAGATTCGTTCTGATCGAACAGGGACGACCAGAAAAAGGCGATGCCTACGCCCGCAGCCTGACTCAGAAGCGGCTCCAACACGCTATCGAGGGTAAGCGCGTCGTTGACGGCAAGCTAGGCGTCGTGGCCAAGCCTCTCGCGAGTGGGTTCCGATTCCAGAAACTCATGGCAAAGGTGGATGCCAAAGCAGTCTTGGCCCTTGAGCGCGAAGAGATGATCGATCTCCTCCTCACCAGTCATTGGGATCAGGCGGAGAGATCAGCTTCTCACCTTCATCGACTCCCTGCTGGAACGCATAATCATCTGTTCGCAAAGAACTCGCGCGGCGAAGGTTACTTCCTGGTGTGGAGCGGACCCGAGAATCCGTCTGTGCTGAACCGCGAAGCCTTCCGGTCTATCGTGAAGGAAGCCGAAGCCGAGCGCCTGTCTTCACCCTTCCACGTCTACGCGCGCATCTCTACTTACGGCGGCCCCAACGTTGAGTTCTATCAGATTCCAAATCGCATCCTGGAAAAGCTGGGGTTCAACGAAGCTTTGCATACCTACTCGGCCGGGGACGATAACTACGAGGCCCGAGCGTGAATTTCGAACTCCTGCCGTTTCAGTCCAAGGCATCGAGCCAGATAGCGGCGAGGTATGTCCTACTGGCGAGTGATCGGCGTCGCCCGATGGAATACGCGGACTGGCCCACCCCATACTATCAGGCGCTCTCCGCGCTTACCGGCGCCGGCAAGACTCCGATCCTCGCCGATGCGGTGGCTCAGATGCGCGCGCACATGTCGCTGGAGCCCGTCGTGCTATGGGTATCGAAAAGCCGAGCGGTCGTGGATCAAACTCTGGGCAACTTCCGGCCCGGTGGCAAATACGAAGGTCTTGTCGAAGGCTTTGTCGTCTCTCCCCTAGCCGAGGTGCCGAGAGATGCAATTGGCGACGCTTCCCAGGCTGTTCTCGCTCTCGCCACGGTCGGCAGTTTCAACCAGCAAGATCGCGCCGATGGCTCGCTAAAAGTCCACCAAGTGGCTCTAGACCATAGCGATGAGTCGCTCTGGGCGAACCTCACCCGGCGTGGTGCCGAGGACGGCCAAGCCCGCAGACCGCTTATCGTGGTCTATGACGAGGGCCAAAACCTTTCGGACCAGCAGACAGAAATCTTGCTGGAACTGGAGCCAGACGCGATCCTGGTAGCCTCGGCCACTATGCGAACGCCTGCGCGACTGGGGCAAGTTATCAGCCGTTTGACCCAGAGTGGATGGACGGCACAGCCACTTGAGGACGACGGGTTCTCCGATCCTCAACGGAGCTTGGTAACCGCAATCCGGAGCGTTGACGCAGTGGAAGCCGGGCTGGTGAAGCGGCAAATCATCCTTGGCGGTTACTCGACCGAAATGGAAACGGCCCTGTCGGACATGATGGCCGAGTTTCAGGTCGCTGACGAAAAGGCCAAGGTTCTGGAAGCCGGGTTTGCGCCTAAGGCGATCTACGTTTGCCGCACAAACATCACGCAGGACGACGGAACCGCCGACGTCATTTCACGCCCGTTCGTTGAACGTAGGGCACCGCCCATTGTCATCTGGCGCTACCTGGTTGAAGTCGCAGGCATCGATCCGGCAGAGATCGCGGTCTACCTCGACCTTAAAGTTGATCGGAAGAACCATCCGCTGCCCCCAGATTTCAACCTTTTCTCTGGTGGGGAAGATGATTTCGCGGCATTCACCGCAGGCAACTTCAGGCACATCATTTTCAACCAGTCGCTCCAAGAAGGATGGGACGACCCCAGTTGTTGCTTTGCATATATCGACAAATCGATGGGTTCGGCGATCCAAGTCGAGCAGGTAATCGGTCGTGTGCTTAGGCAGCCGGGCGCTCGCCACTATCCCGACCCAGACCTGAACACGGCGAACTTTTTCCTCAGGGTCGATGATCGCCAGGAGTTCGAAAAGACGCTCAGGGCAGTCCAGGTCAAAATCGCCGCTGAACTTCCGGAAGTGAAGCTGGAGGGTTTTGTGGACGGACGAGAGCGCGCAAGAGCGCGCCTCGATCCACGGCATCCGATGGACGTTCCAGAAATCCATATCGACGCAGATGAAGCGGTTGAACCGATGGCTGCTGTTGTCGCCACCCTGCCGGATTATGGCGGCGACAACGTGAACAGCCAGGGACCGGGTGAGCAGGTCAGGGCGGTTCAGGCAATTGGGGACGGATCGAGCGCCACGGTGACGGTGACTGCGCGCGAGCATTCAAACCGGGTGGTCGCACGCTGGCTGGTCCGGCGAACGATGCAGAGCCTTTATCCCGAAGCGGTCAAAACCATCGACTGGGCCGATCCCAGGTTCGAAGCACGAGTTGAGATCACCAGCCGCGCGGCGAGCCACCTCCGAAATGAGGCTGAACGGATGGTCGATGCTTACCTAACGAACGCAGACTTGGCGTTTGAGGCCAGCAACCCCTATCGTGTCGGCAGTGTGTTGGCGAAGCCGGATCAACTTCGTCGGTTCAAGCACTCAGTGCATGAGGGATACAGCGATCTCAATGATCTGGAAGTCGAGATTGCAGAAACCATCGACGCGACAGGACTCAGGTGGGCTCGCAACCCTTCCAATGGCGGCTATTCAATTCCGTTGTTGGAGAAGGGGAGCGGCCGACGATTCTTCCCAGATTTCCTCGTGTGGAAGGATGACCTGATCTACGCGGTCGATCCGAAAGGAAGCCATCTGATCGTCGATGACGCCGGGAAAAAGCTTCTGGCGATCCGAGATGAACGTCGGACGAAGCGGGTTATTGTTCGCCTTATTACCGAGGGGCGCTGGAGCCATGAGCCGATCAAAAAGCTGAGCGGTTCAGGTTACTCCCTCTGGAAAATCACCAACGCAGGCCAAGTGCGCGCCTCTCACAGCACTTCGGTCGCTGACGTAGTGAAGCGGGCGCTCGACCTATAGACTAAAGCCGTGATCGACCAGTTCCGGCCCCAGGTCGAGCGCCCCGCCATAGGGGCGGACGGCAGCCAGGTCGCGCCCGTCGTCAGCAGTAAAAGACACGTGCGGCAGATACCGGCGAAATCTCCAATGCGCGCCCGCCGCGAATAGGAGACGGTGGCGCCGCGCCAGGGCGAGCGACACCACCGCCAGAACTATCAAGCCGCCCATACGGGTCACCGCGCGGGCTGTAGACGGCGGGAGTGTGAGCCCGGCCGGATCGAGGCTGACGCCCTCAGGGAGTCCACCGGCGACGGTGACGTGCCATGCGGAGGGGCGCAAATCGATGAAGCCTTCGCCGCGCGCCCAGGCGGCGACGTCGGCCGAATTCAGCAGCGGCCGCATGACCGGCCCGCCGATCACTGGAGCGGGATTAGGAAAACCCGGTCATAGCCGTGGCGGCCGTCAACCGTGGGGAAGGCGGCAAAATCCTCCCCCGCGTTCTCGATCAGGTCGCGCGCTAATTCGGTGAAGCGGTCAGCTTGGCCGTCGCGGGCTGTCAGCAGCAAACCGTCATCGGTCGCCACCATTTCATAGCTGGGATCGTGGCACCTTAGACAATCTAGCAGCCTTCCAATGCGCCGATATTACGTCGGTCGCCCAAGCCTCGCAACGTCGCCGGGTGTCGCGGGTGGAAAGCGAAATTAAGTCCGGGAACGGCTGGCGCCCTTAAGGTAAGCGGAAGCCTACCACCCGTCACGGGTCCCCGGCGGTCGAAATTTCGGCCGGGGTGTCCCTCCCAGGCGGGGGTTATCGCGCGATCATGCCAGACACGACGTTGGGGCTGTAGGGGCGGCCTCCCTTGCCCACGAACCCCAAGGCGGCGAGTTCGGCGGCGATCTGGCGAAGGGACCGGACCCTGCCGGTTTTGGGGTTCCGCCGGGCGAGGCGCCGTGCCTCTCGCGCAAGGCCGGGCTGAGTCTCGACGTGGGCCTTGCGCCCCTCGCATCTGCCTGTCAGGGCGCGCTTTCGGTCGCGCGCGGCGCGTAGCCGCTGAACAGTCTTAGCCTTGTCATAGCCCGCCACCGCGCCCGCGATTTGCCTCATGAGCAGGCGTTCAGGACTAGAGTCATCGGACAGGTCGAGCCCAGCGGCCGTGACCACGCGGACGTCCAGGGCGGCTAGCTGGCGAAGGCCAAGTTCTTGCGCGAGTAGGTCGCGGGCGAAGCGGTCGGCGTTCTCGATTAAGATCGCCGACACGCCCGCCTCGACCGCACGGTCAAGTAGGGCGGCAAAGCCCGGCCGCGATTCCACTGGATCAGCGCCGGACACGGCTGCATCCCAGAAGCAGGAATCGAGTTCATATCCGGCGGCGATGGCAAACGCCTCTACCGCGCGGGCCTGGCGATGAACCGAGTCGCCGTCCGTGTTCGTGGCAGACGACGTTCTGAAATAGGCGATGGCGCGGGTCATTTGTCTCTCCCTTTCACCCTATTCTGTAGGCCGGACGCCCTTACGGAGTCTCGGATAAAGAGGGTTAATCTGTCCTGAATTCTTGAGAATTCCGAACAGCAAACCAACTACTAAGCCGTAACTCTTCGCCCTTAGGTTCCCTTCGCACAACCAAGCGAGGCAAGCATGACCGACGACACGCAAGACCGCATCGAAGAGGAACGGGTAGCGGAGGACGAAGTGTTTGAGGCGCTTTGTGTCATCTGGACGCCCAGGCCCGAACGCGGCACGGTCGTCGATGCACATAAGCACCAGTTGCGGCTAGACGCGCTCGAAGCGATGGCGGGCAAGCGATGGTTTGCGCGGGGCGATCAAGAGGGCGAATTCAAGTTGACTTCGGCCGGACTGAGCGAATTGGGCAGACGCAACATGGGGCGAAAGCCGATCACGCGCCGTTAAAACCGCCGCCCGACAAGTCCGGCTGTCGAAACGGGCGGGCGTCAAGCTGACGTTGACAGCCTGTCAGAACGCGCCCGTGAACACATGCCAATCTTGATCGATGGCTGTCCAATTTCCTGCGTGGGGCTTGTCGTCGGCGAAGGCGCCAAAGCCCAGGACGATTCCCAGGTTCGATACGACCGAGTTCAATTTTCCCCGTTCATACCCCATGCCGTCTTTCCCGTGGTGGTCGTCGAGCAGTTCTTGCAAACGGTCGCCGTAGGCCGTGGCGGCCGCAAAAAGTGAAGCGCGCTCGACCACTGACAGATCGGTCCGGCGAGCCTCGGCTATCACGTGGTCCAAGGCTGCAAAGTTGTAGGCGTTCGTCGTCACGGTGACCCCCATGGTTTGAAAGCGAGCCTACCTGTCGCCCGAGCACATCGGCAAGTTGTCGTTGGAATTCGTGATCCAGCAGCACGACGTTCAACGCTCGCGTCGTGACCATCGCGCGTCAAAGTGGCGATGAGCGCCGGGAATCGGGGCGAGAACGAGTGACAAAAAACGACCAAACGTCCCGTATCTCTTTCACGGAAACGGATTCTGTCTCCCTGGAAAGATGCAGGGGGGGGGTATGGGTTTGGTCGTTTTTTGTCCCTCGTTTTGGAGGGGTTCAGGGGGTTCGACCTCGGGACAGCGCCACGGCATCGCCGCTAACTGCCTGGGCGAACGCGCGCCAACAGGCCGCTGACAAGGCGTCACCCGCCCAGGGCGTCCCCAGGCGGCGCCCTTCCTCCAGTTCCGCCCAGGTGAGCGCGAGGGCGTCGGCTTCACAGATGCGCGCCAGCCGTGCGCGCCACCACTCACTCAGGCGCATCCCCTTGGCGGTGGTTAGCACCAGGGCGTCGGACCTCGCGAGGTCCGCAGCCAAGAGCGCGCCCACGTCGCCCTCCATCAGCTTCTCAATGTCCAGGCCCGCAGCAGCGCGCGCCCGCCTGACCCCAGCGGCGATGCGCGCCCGCATGGCGTTGTCGGTGCCCAGGTCATAGGTGCCGTGTTCCAGCCTGACCGCCATGGCGATACGCCAGCCCGGCAGAACAGCATCACGCCACGTCAGGTCCGGAGCCAGCCACCATCCGCATCCGATCGGCAAGTATCGACCGCGCCGCAAAGCCCTCGCCAAGGCCTTTCGATCAGCTTCACCGTTCAGACCCAAGGCGTCCCTCAGTTCATGAACAGACGCCATTCCGGCGTTGTCGTTCATGAACAGCGCGACGCCTTCAGCCATGCCGCATCCACGTCCGAGCCGCCCCGCCTCCTCCAGTCCGCACCCCGCGACGAAAACACCTCGGTCGGCGGACGCCAGCACACCAGAAGACCGCAGCGTCTTCAACGCCCGCCCCAGGCGTGGCGAGTCCTCGCCAAGCCGCGCGGCGATGTCGCGGCGCCGGAAGCCGTGGGGGTCGTCGTTCAGCAACCCTCGCGCCTTTTCGACCACCGCGATCTTGAACGCGCAGGGGCTCATCCATCCCCCCGCTTGGGCGGCGCGATCAAAAGCCAACCGTCACCGGCGCGAACGGCCATGCGCGGGGACTCCTGAACGGTGAAGGTGCGCCCCTCCAGCCGATCCAGCAGGCGGCCGAACGCGCGCCGTTGATCGCCCTCGCGCCACCCCTTCAACGCCCCCAACTCCAGCAGCTTGACGTGATCGAACAGCGCGCTCTCCGTTACGGGCACATTCGGCCACTTCGCCGCCCAGGCGGAAACCACTTCCACCACTTCAGCGGCGTCACGGCTGACCTTCGCGTCGCGCGGATTTGCCAGGAATCCGGACACGCCAGCAGCCTTCAGAACACCGCCCACGGCGCGCGACCAGCCTTCAAACGAGGGAAGGAAATCATTGCTCAGCGGCCGCTCTTGCACGACCCAAAAGCGAATGAGCGTCAGCAAGGCCGCGATCAGTTCGCCGCGATTGCTCAGAACCCAATCTTTGAAGGTGATTTCCCGCCCATCGGCATCTTGCCGCTTGCGAAACACTCGATCCTTAGGGTTCTCCGTCAGGGTGTTGAGGTTGATGCGCGCGACCCGCCGGATCAGGTCTTCATGCAGGAAGACGTTGTTGCCCGTATAGACCCACATGAGGGTGTTAGGGGCCTCAATCGTCTTGTTCTGACCCAGCGCCCGCCCGCCAATCTTGCCCGCCGTTAGGGCCATGATGAGCGCCGGAGAGGTAAGTTCTTCAGCGTTGTCCAAAAGGAAGTGCGAGTCCCCGGCGCGCACCTTGGTCACGACGATCTTCCCCAACTCTTCCTCGGTGGTGTAGGCGGTCGGCGTGGCCTCTTCGCCATCCAGCAGCAACGCGGAAAGCTTTGCCAGTTCGGTGCCGCCCGTGCCCGGCTTCGGCTTGTCGATTCCGAACATCGGCACAAGGCCGCTGAACAGGTCGCGCATGTAAGGCGTCAACAGCATCGCTAGCGCATTGGCGCGGGACGCCCCACCGTCCGGCCGCCCGTCCGAATTGGTCTTATCGTAGAAGGGGAAATCCACCAGCAAGTCGCCGGTCAGCCGCCCAAGCGCGGCGCCCACGTCTTCTCGGGTCGGATTGTCGGGGATGGGCGGAACCTCCAGGCCGCCCAGGTCCACGAATACGTCGCCGTGCCAGCCGTCGCGGTCCAAAAGAGAGCCGTCCGCCGCCATCGTGGGCGCGCGCCGGACCTCCGGTGTCTTAGGAAGGTCGCCCCCCTCCAGGCCATGGAACACCAAATCGCACAGATGACGGTCGGGGGCCTGACGCGGCCCCCGCGCGCCGGTGTCGTTGACGCGGGCGAACGAACACCGCTTCGCCAGCGCCGACTTGAATTCGGGCGCGGACAGGGGGACGAACTCAGCCCGGCCAGTCTCGTGCTCCAGATGCATCAACTCGCCCTGGTGAAGCGTATAGGTGGGATCAGACTTGTTCGCAGTCCTCGTCACCGCCAGCAGAAACGTCCGCGCCTCGACCTGATCGGGGCCGTCGCCCTGATAGATCAGGACGGCGTGTCCGTCATCGCCCATGACCGCTCCGGACGTCACCGGCTCCGGCAGCATGATATGCGCCGCGATCTCGCCCTTGAGCGTGGAAATCTTGATCTTCGTGCGATCCTTGAGGGCGGACAGCGCCACTTCCTGATCCCCCACAGGCAGCAGGGCGATCCGCTTCACCACGACGCCGCGCCCCTTGGAGTCCGCCTTATCCAGCGCGTCGATTTGGGCAATCACTTCGGTCAGGTCGGGCGGCGTCGCCGCAACCGGCGGGGGCTCCGCAACCCCCAGGTCATGCCAGTCCACGGGCGAGCCGTCCAACTCCATGACCACCGGCTCCGCGCCGGGGCGGCGGCCGGGCATGGCGACCATGGCGGCGGGGTCGCGCGCCGCCTTAGTCAGGGCGATGCGGCCGCTGACGCTGTATTCCACCATCGTCAGCACCTCGCCCCACAGCTTCCAGCCCGCCGCCTGGGTGGACGCGGCGTCGATAGGCTTGAAGGCTGGGCCCAAGGGCACCGCGACCAGGTACGACGGGAGTGGACCGTGGTGGATAACCACCGCCGCACCGTCCGCCGTCTGGACGTTCTCAGCGGCGATCTCCACCGACTCGGAGACGTCGAACCAGCCGCGCACTTCGCCCAGGTAATAGGCGAGGCTGGCCTTGTTGATCTCGGCGCCGCCGTGCTGGGCGCGGCCATGCCGCACCAACCACTTCACCACGGCATCGCGGTTCAACGTCGTTTCCGTGCGGCCATTCGCCCAGGTCGAAACGATAGCGCCGGACCAGCCCCGCTCATCCAGGCGGTCGCAAACGTCGTGCAGACCGACGCCCTCGACCTCGATCAGAGCGACATTGATTTCGCTTACGGCGCTCTTGCGCGGTTCCCCGCCTACCAGTCCCGCCGT
Organism: Brevundimonas guildfordensis; assembly: GCF_014836405.1. Lineage (GTDB taxonomy): Bacteria > Pseudomonadota > Alphaproteobacteria > Caulobacterales > Caulobacteraceae > Brevundimonas > Brevundimonas guildfordensis. The sequence continues at coordinate 1,212,009 of NZ_JACSQU010000001.1, forward strand.
CACCACCGCCCCGCCGGGCGGCGTCATGGATTCCGTCATGGCGGCGCTCGCCAGGAAGGCGATGAAGCCCGGCCAGTTGGACGCTTGCGCGGTCCAGCGCGCGGCCTTTGCGGTCGGGTCACTGGACGTATGGAAGTTGATTTGAACGTCGTCGCTATTGAGCGTGCGCGATTCCTTGCTCCCCGCCGCCGGGGTGCTACAATTCTTAGGCATTGGAAGTCCTTGGCCCGTCGCCGTTCTCACCGGTGGCGGGTCTCTTGTTTAGTTGCAACGGATTGAACGCGCGGGACCGACACGCGCGGGCTGGATCGCTAAGACTAGGGCTAAGACTAACGCGCGCCTCGCCGCCGATGATGGCGGCGCGGATCAGGCGCGACTTAACTAGTTTGGGGCGCTCTGCATCAAAGGGCGGGGCCTAGGGCGAGCGAGGACACCCACCTTTTCTCACGCGTTGAGGCGGCGGGGAAGAATTTTCGACGCGCCGCCGCCAAGATTCCCCTGGGGATTGATCTCGGCAGCCGCCCCCGCGTCAGGGTGCGATCTGGGACGGGTCGGCGGGTTCGCCGTCAAATTCCGGCGTCAGGAGCGTCGGCGGCGCCCGGTGCGGCACCGGAACCGTAAACGGCCGGGGCGCCGGGATGGTCAAGCCGGCGCCAGGAAAGCGACGGCTCGGGAACCGGCGGACCGGCGCGGGGCGGACGAGGCGCTCGCACATCTAGGCCGCCTCCTCCAGGGCGGCGTCGCCGTCCAGCGACACCACCGCCGCCGCGATCATCTGCGAAAGCGCGGTGGTCAGTGCCTCACCGGCGTCACTGGCGCCCAGCAGGATCGTGACCGGCCGCGAAGCCACCGCCGTCGGAGGATTCAATCGCAAGGTCTTCAGGCCGCGCGCGGGCCAGCCCAGGCCAATCGTGATCGGCGCCAAACAGCCCTGCCGCGCCACCACCAGGGCGGACGGACGCAGCGTATCCAAGTCGGCGTCGTCGTCGGCCGGATAGTCCAGCCAAACATCAACGGCGCGCCCATTCATCCGGAGCGCATCGACAAAATGACGTTCGATCAACAGGCGAAGGCGGCCCTCAAAGGAGCGCGGAGCCGGGGCGTTCTGAGAGCCCTGCAAACCGCCGTAGCCGTAGCTGAAGCGGTGGTGCAAGCTGACTACCGCATCCTCAAGATAGGCCGCCAGCTTCTCGACTTCGGCGCTCACGACATGGACTCCGACACCGCCTGCCTAGCCGCCTCGCGCCGCGCCTCTTCCCAGCGCTGGCCGATCCAAAAATCCACGGCGTCGCGGGACCACCGAAGGCTACGGAACCCCAGCCTCAGAATCGGCTTGGGCGAGCCCTCCAGGCGGCTAAAGGCCGCCGGGGTGAGTCCAAGCGGACGGAGGCGAGCCGCCAGTTCGCGGCTACTCAGCAGGGAGATGGGCTCGCTCACTTCGCACCCCCCTTCCGAAATTGGCTAACCCAGGCACCGGTCACCCCTTGGGCGTTGGCGGCCTCCAGGCGGGCGCCGGGGTTCATGGCCTTCAGCTTGGCCCGCGACGCGGCGGCGGCTTCAGCCTGGGCGGGGGCTCCCGCCGTGTTGAACAGGTGGGGAGCCTGGACCCGCAAGGCGTCCAGTAGGGTGTTAAGGTCGGACCCCGAAGCCCAGCGAAGCGCGCCAATATTGGCGCCGCTTTCGATGATCTCCGGTGCATCGTCGGCATCGGCGATGATCCGACGCGTGATGTCGCCGACTTGACTGTCGGACGCAGCCGGACAGGCGCGGGCCACGGCCGCGCCCACGGCTGCGCGCAGCACGGCGGCCTGGGTGGTGATGGTCATTGTAATGAGTGGACTCAAGGGCGTCGCCGCCCCTGGGGCGAAACCTAGATGATTGTTAACCGGGGGCGAAGGCTCGAAGAATCGAGGGGGCGCCGCCGCCCCCGGCCGTGTCGGTGAGGCCCCCTCATCGACTTTCGAACCCTACCCGATATTAACCATTTTGTCAAGGATTTTGGCTTTTTCCCTCTTGACGATTCTGCGTTATTGTGAACATGGACGAATTTGGGAAGGCAGAACCATATCCAAAAGTTATCCAAATTTTGGCGGCGAAATTCAGCGTAACTTATTGAATTTTCAATACTTACTCTGCTCGCAGTTCATCCCTGTGATCACCCACCATCGTCTCTCTCTTCCTGCATCGCAGAAGACCCCCGCCCTGGCGGCAGGCCATCCGACTGCGGTTGGTTTCTGCTAGAAGGCGCGTATGTCCGACGCCGCCGCGATTCCCGCCTCCGCCCTTTCGCCCTCCGGCCCCCTGACGGGCGTGCGGGTTCTGGACCTGTCGCGGGTGCTGGCGGGGCCGTGGGCGACGCAGACGCTGGCGGACCTGGGCGCCGAGGTCATCAAGATCGAGCGGCCCGGCGTCGGCGACGACACCCGTCATTGGGGCCCGCCCTTCACCACCACGGCCGACGGCGCGCCCGGCGACGCCGCCTATTTCCTGTGCGCCAACCGCGGCAAGAAGTCGGTCGAGCTGGATATCGCCAGCCCGGAAGGCGCCGAGGCCGTGCGCCGTCTGGCCGCGACCTGCGACGTGGTGGTCGAGAACTTCAAGACCGGCGGACTGAAGAAGTACGGCCTGGATTACGCCGCGCTGGCGGCGGTGAATCCGAAGCTGGTCTATTGCTCCATCACCGGCTTCGGGCAGGACGGACCGGACGCGCACCGCGCGGGCTACGACTACATGATCCAGGCCATGGGCGGGCTGATGTCGATCACCGGCCAGCCTGACGGCGCGCCGGGCGCAGAGCCGATGAAGGTCGGGGTGGCGGTCGTCGACCTGTTCACCGGACTTTACGCCTCCAACGCCATACTGGCGGCCCTGTGGCACGCGCGGGCGACCGGCGAGGGCCAGCACGTCGACATCGCCCTGTTCGACGTTCAGGCCGCCATGCTGGCCAATCAGGCCACCAACTACTACGTGTCCGGCAAGGCGCCGACGCGGATGGGCAACGCCCATCCCAACCTGGCCCCCTATCAGCCGTTCGGCTGTTCCGACGGCATGGTGATCATCGCCGTGGGCAACGACGGCCAGTTCCGCGCCCTGTGCGGCGCCCTGGGGCTGGAGGCCGAGGATCGCTTCGCCACAAACGCCCTGCGGGTCGCTGAGCGCGAGGCGCTGGGTTCGCTGATCGCGGCGAAGACGGCGGGTTTCACCATGCAGGGGCTGATGCAGGCGCTGGAGGCGGCGGGCGTGCCCTGCGGTCCCGTCAACACCATCGATCAGGTGTTCGCCGAGCCTCAGGCGATCCATCGCGGCCTGACGGTTGAGCAGACCCGGCCCGATCTGGCTGGTCCGGTCCGCACCGTGGCCTCCCCCATCCGCCTGTCGAAGACGCCGGTGCGATACGATGCGCCCCCGCCGAAACTGGGCCAGGACACGGAAGCGGTGCTCGGCGATTTGGCGCCGAAGGACTGAGCCTGCTCTCCCGCACGGACCCGCGAAAGCGCGGGTGAGCGGTTTAGCTAGCTGACCTGACGCTTCTCCAGCTTCCGCGCGAGGGTGCGGCGGTGCATCCCGAGACGTCGCGCGGCCTCGGAGATATTGAAGTCCGTCTCGGCCAGCACCTCGTGGATGCGCTCCCACTCCAGCGTCTTGATCGAGGTCGGGCGGGCGGTCAGGGGGGCGTCGGGGTCGCCCGCCTCGCGACCGAAGGCGGCCTCGATGTCGTCCGTGCCGGCAGGCTTGGCCAGATAGTGACGGGCGCCCAGCTTGATGGCCTCGACCGCCGTGGCGATGCTGGCGAAGCCAGTCAGGACCACGATCACCAGATCAGGGTCGAAGGCGTGCAAGGTCTGAACGCAGGTCAGGCCCGACGCCGCCCCCAGCTTCAGGTCGACCACGGCGTAGTCGGGATGGTGCGTCTTCAGCAGCTCGACCATCTGATCGTGGCTGTGCGCGGCGAGCACCTGATAGCCGCGTCGCTCGAACGAGCGCCGCAGGGTGCGGGAAAAGGACTCGTCGTCCTCTACGATCAGAAGCTGGCGGGGTTCGTCCGTCATTTCATGCCCTCTTTCCAGACTGCTTATCTCGGCGCCAGGGCGTCTATGGGCAAGGTCAGCCGCACCACAGCCCCGCCGCCCGCCGCGCCCGGTCGGTTGGCGGCGATGACCGTGCCGCCCAGCTTGCGAACCACATTGACCAGCAGGAACAGACCCAGCCCCGCCCCTGCCCGCGCCTTGGTCGATTGATAGGGCTGGCCCAGCTTTTCCAGAATGCCGGGCGCGAAACCGGGACCGTCGTCCTCGAAGGCGATGAACAGGCCGCCCGCGTCGGCGACGGCCCGGACCTCAAGATTTCGCGCGCCCGCCTCCTGCGCATTGTCCAGCAGGGCGCTGAACACCTGTTTCAAGGCCGGGTCGGCGATGATGGACGGATCGCGCGGCGTCGGGCCGCTGAGGGCGACCTGCATGGCTTCTGCGGGCCGGTTGGCCGACCAGTCATCAATGATCTCGCTCAGGAAGGCGCCGAGGGCGGTGACGGTCGGCGCCTCGCCGCGCGCCTCGCCCGCCGACATCAGGATGTTGGTGACGATGGATTTGCAGCGGTCGACCTCGGCCTGCATCTGGTCGATGTCGTGGCGCAGGTCCTCGTCGCCGGTCAGGGCGGGCATGCGCCGCCAGTCGCTGAGAATGACCGACAGGGAGGCCAGCGGCGTGCCCAGTTCGTGCGCCGCGCCGGAGGCCAGCAGCCCCATGCGCACGATGTGGTCCTGCTCCGCCGCCTGCTGGCGCGCCTCGGCCAGATAGGCGTCGCGAGCGCGCACGTTCTGGCTGATGCGGGTGACGAAGGCGACCAGCAGCACGGCGATCAGGATGAAGTTGATCAAGGCGCCCTGCTGGAGCAGCCCCAGCCGCGCATCGGCGCCTGCCGGCAGGTTCAGCGGCTGACGCCACACGGCCAGAAAGGCCAGGCAGGCGCCCGTCGCCAGCACGAAGCCCCAGGCGTAGACCGGACGCAGCAGCACTGCCGCCAGCACCACCTGCATCAGGTAAAGCGCCGCGAAGGGATTGGTCGCCCCGCCGCTGAAGTAGAGCAGCCAGCTGAGCGCCGCCACATCGACGCACAGGGCCAGCAGGATCTCGGGGTCGGTGACGATCTTGCGCCGCAGGGTGACCGGCGCACTGACCAGATTCATCACCGCCAGAGCCGTCGGCGCAAGCAGCAGCGGCCCCAGAGGGACGCTGATTTTCAGGCCCCAGTGGACGATGACGATGGTCGCCACCTGACCGATCACCGCCAACCACCGCAGCTGGATCAGCAGCAGCATGTTGCGCCGCCCGGCCGCGCCCGGCGACACCGGCGTCTCGGCGTTGGCGTCCATGCCCAAAATGGTTCGGAAGAAGCGGTTCAAAGCCTCGGCTTGCATCCACGCCCCCCAGCCCGGCGTCGGCGCTCATCGCGCAGCCACAGGACGGCGCCGGCCGCCGACATGAAGGCCAGGCCGAACCAGGTCAGGGCGTAGACCAGATGGCTGTTGGCGAACCGCACCACCGTCAGCCCGCCGCGCGGCCAGCCGCCGGGACTGGGCGTAGCGTCCGCGTCGATGAAATAGGGCGCGACGGCCCCTTCCAGCCCTTTGGCCTTGGCGATCGCCGCCACGTCGCGCGAGAACCAGCGGTCGTTTGTCGGATCATTGTCGCGCAGGAAGCCGCCCTTGGGCTCGCTGATCCGCAGCAGGCCGGTGACTGAGACGGGACCTTCGACCCGTCCTTCGAGGCGGGTCTCGGGAGCCGCGCGCTCTGGTGGGACAAAGCCCCGGTTGATCAGGACGGTGAAGCCGCGCGCATCCTCCAGCGGCGTGACGACCCAGAAGCCTGGCCCCAGGTCCGTCACCGCCTTCACCCTGACCTCGCGGTCCTGCAGGAAGCGGCCGCTGGCGGTGACGCGACGGTACTGGTCCGCCTGGCGCGTCACGGCGGCGAAGCTGGCCGGCCCGGGCGCGGGAACGGGGGCGGCGTGGATGCGGCTATCGACCTGATGGATAAGCTCCTGCTTCCAGGCCAGGCGCTGAACCTGCCAGACGCCGAGGGCGCAAAAGCCCGCGATCAGCACGGCGAAGGCCGCCAGCCCCGCGGCCGTGCGGCGGCGCGACGCCGGACGCGCGGCTGGATCAGGGGCCGACGATGACGTCAAGCGGCGTCTCCGCGTGCGAGAGGGCTCAGCCCATCCCCTGCATGTTGTGGGTGGGCATCATGTTGGTGTTCAGGTGATACATGACCCAGACCGAACCGGCGACGGCGATGACCACGATCACCAGGGTGAAGATCAGCGCCAGCATGTTCCACCCGCCCTCGGACCTGTGGTTCATGTGCAGAAAGAAGATCATGTGGACCACGATCTGCACCACGGCGAAACCAGTGATGATCAACCCTGTCAGCTGAGGCGCCAGCACCCCGGCCATGACCAGCCAGAAGGGAATAGCCGTCAGTACGACCGACAGGGCGAAGCCGATCAGATAGCTCCTGTAGGTGCCGTGATCATGCCCATCGGCATGATCATCGCCGTGGTGATCGTCGTGGGTCACGGCGTGCTCGTTGTGGGCTTCAGCGCTCATCGCAGCATCCCGAACAGATAGACGAAGGTGAAGACGCCGATCCAGATGACGTCCAGGAAGTGCCAGAACAGGCTGAGGCACATGAGGCGGCGCCGGTTGGCCGGGATCAGGCCCTTTTGTGCCACCTGCACCATCAGGGTGACCAGCCAGATGCAGCCGAAGGTGACGTGCAGACCGTGGGTGCCCACCAGGATATAGAAGGCCGACAGGAAGCCGCTGCGCTGGGGCGTGGCGCCCAGGTGGATCATGTGGGCGAACTCATAGAGCTCGATCCCCAGGAAGCACAGGCCGAACAAGCCGGTGATCGCCAACCAGGCCTGCGTCTGCGCGACCCTGTTGCGGTACATCGCCAGCATGGCGAAGCCGTAGGTGATCGACGAAAACAGCAGCATCGACGTGTTCACCGCCACCAGGGGTAGGTCGAACAGGTCCTTGGGCGACGGGCCGGCCGCATAGTTGCCGCCCAGCACGGCGTAGACGGCGAACAGGATCGCAAAGATGAGGCAGTCGCTCATCAGATACATCCAGAAGCCCAGCATGGTGCTGTGGCCTTCCGGGTGATGCGGCTCCTCGGCCGGGTGGAAGATCGGCCGCCCGGTCTCGTCGACGTACTCGGGGTTGAGGGTTGGCGCGTGGCTCATCGGATCACCCCTGCGTCGCTGCGGCGGCCGCCAGGGCCTGGGTGCGCGCGTCCTCGGTCGCCTGAACCGTCTCGGCCGGGATGTAGTAGTCGCGCTTGTAATTGAAGGTGTGGAAGATGGCGTAGCCGATCAGGGCCGCGAAGCCCGCCGCCGCCAGCCACCACATGTACCAGATCAGGGCGAAGCCGACGATCAACGACAGGACCGACAGAATGAAGCCGGCGCCGGTATTGGCGGGCATGTGGATCGCCTTGAAGCCCCCGACCGGCCGCTCATAGCCGCGCGCCTTCATGTCCCACCAGGCGTCGCCGTCGTGGATGATGGGCGTCTTGGCGAAGTTGTAATCCGCCGGCGGAGACGATGTGGCCCACTCCAGCGTGCGGCCATGCCAGGGATCGCCCGTCTCATCGCGCAGCTTGTCGCGATGGATGATGCTGACGGCGAACTGGATGAGCATGGCTAGGATGCCTACGGCGATGATCGCCACGCCGACGCCCGCAATGACGAACCAGATCTGATAGGCCGGGTCGTCGAAGACCCGCATCCGCCGCGTCACGCCCATGAAGCCCAGGACGTACAGCGGCATGAAGGCCATCCAGAAGCCGACCACCCAGCACCAGAAGCTGACCAGGCCCCACTTCTTCTCCAGCCGGAAGCCGAAGGCCTTGGGCCACCAGTAGTTGATGGCGGCGAACAGGCCGAACAGCACCCCGCCGATGATGACGTTGTGGAAGTGGGCGATCAGGAACAGGGAGTTGTGCAGCACGAAGTCCGCCGGCGGCACCGCCAGCATGACGCCGGTCATCCCGCCGATCACGAAGGTCAGCATGAAGGCGACCGTCCACATCATCGGCAGTTCGAAGCGGATGCGGCCGCGGTACATGGTGAAGAGCCAGTTGAACAGCTTGGCCCCTGTCGGGATCGAGATGATCATCGTCGTGATCCCGAAGAAGGAGTTCACCGACGCGCCCGAGCCCATGGTGAAGAAGTGGTGCAGCCACACCAGGTAGGACAGGATGGTGATGACCACCGTCGCATAGACCATCGAGGTGTAGCCGAAGAGCTTCTTGCCCGAGAAGGTCGAGGTGACTTCGGAAAACACGCCGAACAGCGGCAGGATCAGGATGTAGACCTCGGGGTGGCCCCAGATCCAGATCAGGTTCACGTACATCATCGGGTTGCCGCCGAAGTCGTTCGTGAAGAAGTTGGTGCCGATGTAGCGGTCGGCCGACAGCAGGACCAGGGTCGCCGTCAGGATCGGGAAGGACGCCACGATCAGGACGTTGGCGCACAGGGAGGTCCAGGTGAAGACCGGCATCTTCATCAGGCCCATGCCCGGCGCGCGCATCTTCACGATGGTGGCGATCAGGTTGATGCCGGATAGGGTCGTCCCTACCCCCGCGATCTGCAGCGCCCAGATGTAATAATCGACCCCGACGCCGGGGCTGTAGCCGATGCCCGACAGCGGCGGATAGGCCAGCCAGCCGGTGCGCGCGAACTCGCCGATGAAGAGGGAGGCCATGACCAGCACGGCCCCCATCGTCGTCATCCAGAAGCTGAAGTTGTTCAGGAAGGGGAAGGAGACGTCGCGCGCCCCGATCTGCAACGGCACCAGATAGTTCATCAGGCCGGTGATCATGGGCATGGCCACGAAGAAGATCATGATCACGCCGTGGGCGGTGAAGATCTGATCATAGTGGTGGGCGTTGAGGTAGCCCTCGGACCCGCCGAAGGCCATCGCCTGCTGCAGGCGCATCATGACCGCATCGGCGAAGCCCCGCAGGAACATGACCAGCCCCAGGATCATGTACATGATCCCGATCTTCTTGTGGTCCACGGTCGTGAACCACTCCTTCCAGAGATAGCCCCACAGCTTGTAGCGGGTGATCAGGCCCAGCATCCCCACCCCGCCGATGACGACGACGGCGAAGGTGGCGACCAGAATGGGCTCGTGGAACGGAAGCGATTCCCAGTTCAACCGGCCCAGAAGCGGCGATGTGGAATGTTCGACAGTCATGATCGTTCAGACGCTCAGGATTGCGACGCCGCGGGCGCGGAGAAGAGGGAGGCGAAACGCTCGCCCGGTTGGGACTGGCCGGGGCGCTCCAGCCCCTGCCCCATGACGCGGTTCAGCGGCGTGTCGCGGGCGATGTCATCGCCGAAGGCCTGGCGGCGACGGGCGGCCTCGACGGCGGCGGCCTCGGCCTCCAGCGGGGTGCAGATGGTCAGCACATAGGACTCGCCGGCGCCGAAGACGGCGTCGCCGCGACGGGCGTATTTGTCATAGACCAGCGGCAGGGTGTTCTTGACGGCCGTCAGACCCAGACCGCCCTTGCGGTCGATATCCATCATCTCGCCCATGCACATCTTGCCCGGCTCGACGCACATATTGACGACGGCGTCGAACAGACGGTCGTCGACCGAGGCGTAGTGGATGACCGGGACTTTCTCGCTGGGCTTCTCCAGCTCCAGATAGGTCTCGCGGTCCAGACCCTGACCGGCGGCGCGAACGCCCGCGACCCACTGAGCAAAGCCCGCTTCATCCAGACCGTGGAAGGCGAAACGCATGTTGGAGAAACCGTCGCCCGAATAGTTGGCCGAAAAGCCGACGTACTCGCCCGGGCGGTTGATCACGGCGTGCAGCTTCGTCTCCATGCCCGGCATGGCGTAGATCTGACCGGCCAGCGCCGGGATATAGAAGGAGTTCATCACCCCGGTGGAGGTGATGTGGAAACGGATCGGCCGGTCGACCGGCGCGGCCAGCTCGTTCACAGTGGCGATGCCGTATTCGGGGTAGATGAACAGCCACTTCCAGTCCATCGCCACCACCTCGACCTGCAGCGGACGATGTTCCTCAGCCACGGCCTGCCCCTTGGCGATGCGGTCCAGCGGGCGGTAGGGGTCGAGCAGGTGCGTCCCGGCCCAGGTGATGGCGCCCAGGCAGATGATGATCAGCAGCGGCGCCGCCCAGATCACCAGCTCCAGATGGGTCGAGTGGTCCCAGTCCGGCTCGTAGCGGGCTTCCTTGTTCGATTCCCGATACTTCCAGGCGAAGAAGACGGTCAGAAACATCACCGGGATGATGATGATCAGCATCAGCACCACGGACATGACCAGCAGGTCGCGCTGCTGTGCGGCGATGTCGCCAGCGGGCGCCAGCACCACGGCTTCGCAGCCGGGCAGCAGGGCGAGAAGAGGCAACAGCAACAGGGGGCGCAGTCGGCGCACGGCGGCTCCAGTCGAGGTCATGGGCACGTTTCCAGGCGGGGGCGCGGTCATCGTGCAGGCCCCGTAAACCCGTGACCGGACCGACGACATTGGACAATCTGCCCTATCCCGCGCTCCGACCATCGGGAGCAAAGGGGCGTCTGCAACATTCTATTGTCGCGGGCGCGCGTGCGCCCCGGTTCCCGGAGCCTCATCGGTCATGAACGCAGCCAGCGGCGCGCCTTCTTCAGAGCCCCTTGAACGGGACGCCAGCCGGATCAACGCGCGAGACGGCAAAATCGACGCGGGCGAAATCGCTATCGGCGTCATCATCGGCCGGACGTCGGAGTTTTTCGACTTCTTCGTCTACGCCATCGCCTCGGTCGTGGTGTTTCCGCAGCTGGTGTTTCCTTATGCAGGGCCGCTGGGCGGGACGCTGCTGTCCTTCGCCGTCTTCGCCGTGGCCTTCATCGCCCGGCCGTTCGGCACGGCCCTGTTCATCGCCATCGACCGGCGCTTCGGGCGCGGCACAAAGCTGACCATCGCCCTGTTCCTGCTGGGCTTGTCCACCGTCTGCCTGGGCTTCCTGCCTAGCCATGCGCAGGTCGGTCACTGGGCGGCCGCCATGCTGATCGCTCTGCGGATCGGCCAAGGGGTAGCCCTGGGCGGCGCCTGGGACGGCATGGCCTCCCTGCTGTCGGTCAGCGCGCCTGAGAAGCGCCGCGGCTGGTACGCCATGGTGCCGCAATTGGGCGCGCCGATCGGCCTGATCGTGGCCAGCGCCCTGTTCGCCTATTTCCTGAGCAAGCTGTCGGCCGCCGATTTCATGGACTGGGGCTGGCGCTATCCGTTCTTCGTCGCCTTCGCCATCAACGTGGTGGCCCTGTTCGCGCGCCTGCGCATCGTGGTCACCCCGACCTTCCAGGCCGCCTTCGAGACTCTGGAGCTGCACCCTGCGCCCGTCGGCAAGGCGGTGCGCGAAGAAGGCGGCAGCATCGTCATCGGCGCCTTCGCGCCCCTGGCCAGCTTCGCCATGTTCCACATGGTGACGGTGTTCCCGCTGTCGTGGGTTTTCCTTTACACCGACGAGGCGCCCAGCCGCTTCCTGATCATCGAACTGATCGGCGCCGTCTTCGGCCTGTTCGCCATTCTGGCCTCGGGTTGGCTGGCCGACCGCTACGGCCGCCGCGCCCTGCTGGCGGTCACGGCGGCGGGCATCGCGGCCTTCTCGGGCTTCGCGCCCCAGCTTCTGGACGGCGGCCCTACGGGCGAACTGACCTATATGATCCTGGGCTTCATCCTGTTGGGCCTGTCGTTCGGCCAGGCCTCGGGCGCCGTGGCCTCCAGCTTCAGCCTGGCCAACCGTTACACCGCCTCGGCCCTGACCTCGGACCTGGCGTGGCTGTTCGGTGCAGGCTTCGCTCCTCTGGCGGCCCTGGCGCTGTCGGGCAAGTTCGGCCTGGTGGCGGGCGGCGCCTATCTGCTGTCGGGCGCAATCTGCACCCTGCTGGCCCTGTGGCTGAACCGCGAACTGGCCAAGGGCCGCGCGGGCGCCAAGGCGTAAGATCTTTCTCCCCCGCCTGGAAAAAAAGGGGCGCGGCCAGCCGGTCGCGCCCCTTCTTCTGTTTGCGCTATCGCTCGGCGCGCGGCGCTTCGCTGCTTAAGCGCGGTGGCGTGTGTGGTCAGCCCCGCGCCTTGGCCTTGCGGCGCCAGTGAGTCAGCAGGTGTTCGGTGTAGCCGTTGGGCTGTTCCCTGCCCTTGAACACCAGATCGCAGGCCGCCTGCCACGCCGGACCGTCATATCCCGGCGCCAACGGGCGATAGGCCGGATCACCCGCGTTCTGGCGATCCACCACCACGGCCATGCGCTTCAGCGCCTCCATGACCGCGTCCTCGGTCCTGACGCCATGGCGCAGCCAGTTGGCCAGGTGCTGGCTGGAGATGCGCAGCGTCGCCCGATCCTCCATCAGGCCCACGTCGTGGATGTCCGGCACCTTGGAGCAGCCGACGCCCTGATCCACCCAGCGCACGACGTAGCCGAGGATGCCCTGGGCGTTGTTGTCCAGCTCCTGCCGGATTTCATCCGCGCCCGGCGTTCCGGTCGCGAACGGCGGCGTCAGCAGGGGCGTCAGGCCGGTCGGTGCGCGCGTCGCGATCTCGGCCTGACGCGCCCAGACGTCGACCTCGTGATAGTGCAACGCGTGCAGGGTCGCCGCCGTCGGCGAGGGAACCCAGGCCGTCGAGGCGCCCGCGCGCGGATGGCCCGCCTTGGCCGCCAGCATGTCGCCCATGCGGTCCGGCGCGGCCCACATCCCCTTGCCGATCTGCGCCCGCCCCGACAGGCCCGCCTTCAGGCCGATGTCGACGTTGCGGTCCTCATAGGCCTTGATCCAGCCGGTCTCGCGCACCGCCTCCTTGCGAACGACAGGGCCGCCTTCCATCACCGTGTGGATCTCGTCGCCGGTGCGATCCAGGAAGCCGGTGTTGATGAAGACCACCCTGCTCTTCGCCGCCGCGATGCAGTTCATCAGGTTGACGCTGGTGCGGCGTTCCTCGTCCATGATGCCCATCTTCAGCGTCAGGGCAGGCAGACCCAGCATGGTCTCGACCGCGCCGAACAGCTCGTCGCTGAACGCCACTTCGTCCGAGCCGTGCATCTTGGGCCGCACCACATAGACCGAGCCGGCCGGGCTGTTGCGCGCCTCAATCGGGCGGCGCAGGTCGTGCAGGCCGATCAGGCCGGTCATGGCGATGTCCAGCAGATGCTCGGGCGTCTCACGCCCATGGGCGTCCAGCACGGCGTCGGTCGTCAGGTGCAGGCCGACGTTGCGCACCAGCATCAGGCTGCGCCCCTTCAGGGCCAGCGTCGATCCATCCGGCGCCGTATAGAGGCGGTCCGGGGTCAGGCGCCGCTCGACCGTGCGGCCGTCTTTCTCGAAATCCGCCTGAAGATCGCCGCGCATCAGGCCCAGCCAGTTGGCGTAGACCAGCCGCTTGTCCGCCGCGTCGACGGCGGCGACGCTGTCTTCGGCGTCGGCGATGGCCGACAGAGCCGCCTCGACCACGACATCGGCGACGCCCGCCGGGTCGTCCCGGCCGATGGGGTGCGCGCGGTCGATGACGATCTCCAGATGCAGGCCGTTGTGACGCAGCAGGACGCCGGACGGCGCCGCCGCCTGTCCCGCATGACCGGCGAAAACGGCCGGATCGGCCAGCCCCGTCTCGCGCCCCCCGGACAGGACAACGACCAACCGCCCGCCGTCGATGCGATAGCCGACCGCCTCGGCATGGCCGCCTTCCGCCAACGGCGCCGCCTGATCCAAGAGCGCGCGAGCGCGGGCGATCACGCGAGCGCCGCGCTCGACATCATAGCCACCCGCCTTCGGCGCCTCGCCCAGGGCGTCGGTGCCGTAAAGCGCGTCATACAGGCTGCCCCAACGCGCATTGGCCGCGTTCAGCAGATAGCGGGCGTTGGTCAGGGGCACGACCAGTTGCGGCCCGGCCATGCTGGCGATCTCAGGGTCGACCTCAGCGGTCTCGGCCCGCACGCCGTCGCGCTCGGGCTCGATGTAGCCGATCTCGCGCAGATAGGCCTGATAGGCCGCCTGATCCGGCCGGCCCGGATAGGCGCGGTGCCAGTCGTCCAGCTTGCGCTGCAGTTCGTCGCGATGCTCCAGCAGGTCGCGGTTGCGGCGGCCGAAACGGGCCAGCAGCCCCTCGACCCCAGCCCAGAAGGCGTCGGCGCTTACGCCGGACCCCGGCGCCGCCTGCTCACGCACGAAGGCGTCCAGCTCGACGGCGACCTTCAGGCTGCCGTGGCGGACATAGGCGTCGGCGGGGGTGGTGGGGGCGTCGAACATGGCGGTCTCCTTCAGGCTGAAGACTACGCCTGAATGGCCGCCGCTATCCACGGCGCAGAATGCGGCCTATCTTTGCGGAATCCACAATGGTGAGAACCCGTCATGCTGGCAGAGTATGAAATCTTCGTCCGCGCTCTGGAGGAAGGCAGCCTGTCCGCCGCCGCGCGTCGGCTGGACCTGTCGCCCGCCGTGGCCTCGCGCAGGCTGGCGCGGCTGGAGGACCGGCTGGGGGTGCGGCTGATCGAGCGGACGTCGCGCCGTCTGGCCCCAACCGAGGCCGGGCGGCTGGTCTATGATCGGGCGGCGCAGCTTCTGGAAGGGGTCGAGGACCTTGAGGCCGTGGTGTCGCGCCGCACGACCCAGGCGCGCGGCCTGCTGCGCGTATCGGCGCCGACCTCGTTCGGGCGGCGGCGGCTGGCGCCGCTGCTGGCCCCGTTTCTGGAGGCGCAGCCGCGCCTGACACTGGAGCTGAACCTGACCGACGCCTTCGTGGACCTGATGGCCGAGGACGTGGACGTGGCGGTGCGGATCGGCGGCTATGAAGCGGAAAACCCGCTGATGCACCGACTGGCGCCGAACCGGCGGGTGCTGTGCGCCTCGCCCGCCTATCTGGCCGAGCACGGCGCGCCGGACAGTCTGGACGACCTGCGCCGCCACGCCCAGCTGGCGGCCGAGAACCAGTCGACCTGGCGGCTGGAGGGTCCCGAAGGTCCTGTCGTCTTCCGCGCCCGCAGCCGGGTGCGGACCAACTCAAGCGAAGTGGCCCGCGAGTTGGCTCTGGCGGGCCTCGGCGTCGCCCTGCGTTCGACCTGGGATGTCGGGGACGAACTGCGCGACGGGCGGCTGAAGGTAGTGCTGCCTCAATATGCCGGCTCGTCCGACGTGGCGATCTTCGCCCTGACGGCAGGGCGGGCGCGGGCCGAAACCCGCGTCCGCGCCTTCATCGACTTCCTGACCGGCCTCTATGGAGAGACGCCGGAGTGGGATCGCTGATCACTCCTGTCCGGTCGTCGCCGCCGGCTTCATCCAGCGATCCAGCCAGGCGCCCATTTCATACAGGGTGTGGCCGACGGACTCCCGCGCGCGATAGCCGTGCGCCTCCAACGGCAAGACGACATAGCGCGCCGTGGCGCCGTTGCCCTTCAGCGCCGCATAGAAGCGCTCGGTCTGCACCGGGAAGGTGCCCGAGTTATCGTCCTCTTCGCCGTGGATCAGCAGGATCGGCTCGTTGACCTTATTGGCGTAGGTGAAGGGCGACATGGCGTTGTAGGTGTCGGTCGCCTCCCAATAGGACCGCTGCTCGGCCTGGAAGCCGAACGGCGTCAGGGTGCGGTTATAGGCGCCCGAACGGGCGATGCCGGTCTTGAACAGGTCGGTGTGGGCCAGCAGGTTCGCGGTCATGAAGGCGCCGTAGGAGTGGCCGCCGACGGCGATGCGCTCCCGGTCGGCCACGCCCAGGGCCACCACGGCGTCGACCGCCGCCTTGGCGCTGGCCGACAGCTGCTCGATGTAGGTGTCGTTCGGCTCGGCCCCGTCGCGGCCGATGATCGGCATCGTCGGGTTGTCCAGGATGGCGTAGCCCTGCGTCAGCAGGAACAGGTGGCTGGAGCCGCCCGGCCGCACGAAGCGGTTGTCGGTGTCGACGACCTGACCGGCGACGGCGGCGTCGGTGAACTCGGCCGGATAGGCCCACATCAGCAGCGGCAGCGGGCCGTCGCGGCCCTTATCGTAGCCGGCGGGCAGATACAGCGTCCCCGACAGCTCGACCCCGTCGTCGCGGGTGTAGGTGATCAGCTCGCGGCTGACACCGGCCAGTTGCGGCGCCGGATCCGGGAAGGCGGTCAGGGCCGTCACGCCACCGTCCAGATCACGCACGCGCAGGTTGGCCGGGTCGGTGCGGCTTTCGCGATAGGTGACCAGCTTGCGGCCGTTCTCGTCCAGCACGCCGACCACGGTCTCGTACTCGCCCTGGGCCGAGCGCCACAGACGTTCGCTCTGGCCGGTCTTCAGGTCCATCAGGTCGAGGAAGGGATACTGGCCCTCGCGCGTCGCGCCGTTGCCCTCGACGAAGACCTTGGAGCCGTCGGCGTTGAAGCGCATGACCGAGCGGCCGCGCGCGTTCGGCTCGGTCATCACCGAGCCCGGATCGTTGTAGCGGTCCTGATAGTTGCGATCGACCAGGACGCGGCCCTGCCCCGGATTGGACGGGTCGACCAGGGTGCGGGTCTCGTGGCGGGTGTTGAACCAGCGGCTGTCCACGATGGCGACGTCGTCGCGGCCCCAGGTGGTCCCGGCGTACCGCTCCTTCAGGTCGAGCAGGACCTGCGGGCGGTCGTTGAACGGCGCGCGCAGCATGAAGACGCGGTCGCGCACCTCGGCGGCGTTGCGCGGATCGCCGCCGTCCTGAGCCTCGGCCCAGACCAGGGTGGCGTCGGCGTCGGCGCGCCACTGGACCGACCGCGGCCCCGGCGCCACGGCGTCGAACGGCGTCGGCACATTGTCCCGCAGCGGCAGATCAGCGACGCGGTGAACTTCGCGCCCGTTCAGATCCGTGACGACCACGTCCGTCGGGAACAGCCGCGCCGGAACCACATAGCTGTAGGGCTTCTTCACCCGCGTCTGCAGGAGGTAACGGCCGTCCGGCGAGGTCGACAGGCCCAGAATGACGCCCGGCTGTCCCACGGTGCGGGCGCGGCCGTTCAGCGTCACCACCGTCGGCTGGCTGGTGAAGTAGTGGTTGAACAGCGCCTCGTCGCCCGCATTGGACAGCAGGTCCTGATAGGTCCGAACGGGCGCGGCCTGTCCGCCTGTCTCGGTGATGATCGGCCCCTCGGGCGGATGATCCACGTTCGGGGCCACGCCGCGCCCGGTCGGAACGGCCAGAACCAGCAGGCCTGAGGAGTCCGGCAGCCAGGAGAATCCCGAACCGGAGGCGGCGTTGACCATCGGCCCGTTCAGCTTGCGCGCCTTGGCCTGGGCGACATCGGCGACCCACAGCTCCAGTCCGTTGGGGACGTTGACCAGGAAGGCGACCGTCTTGCCGTCCGGCGCCCAAGCGGCGTTCGTCAGGCGCGCATTGGCGGGCAGGCCCGACACGGACCGCGCGGCGCCGCCGCCGATCGACTGGAAGCTGAGCCCCGTCAGCCAGGAGACGCGGCTGTTGGCCGGGCCGTTATTGCGCGGGTTGATGCGATATCCCGCCAGCCGCAGCATCGGCTCGGACAGCTCCGCGATGCTGGGCAGGTTGGAGCGGTCGGTCAGCAGCAGGGTCTTGCGATCGGGGCTGACGCTGACGCCCGGGTTCGGCTTGGCGTCCAGAATCTGGGCGATCGGCGCGGGCGGTTGCTGATAGGTCGGCGCCGCATCCTGGGCCATCGCCACGACGGGCAGCATCAGAGCCGGCACGGCCGCTGCCAGAACCAGGGCGGGCAAGGCCACCCCCAGCAGTCGATTGCGCATAAAGTTTCCCCACTGAGTCAGTCTTGTGTGGCCGTAGGTGTGTCGCCCCAAGGTCGCGGGGTCAACCGCCAAGCCTTTCGACGCAACGCGCTTGCTCCCTCCTCTCGCCCGCTTTAAGGACGAAGAAGACCGCGATATTCATCAGACGGTGAAAAAGGGAGCCCGATGAGCAAGATTTACGCTGACGTGACGTCCGCGCTGGAGGGGTTTACATTCGACGGCATGACCGTCATGTCTGGCGGCTTCGGCCTGTGCGGCATCCCCGAGAACCTGATCGCCGGGCTGAAAGCCTCGGGCGTGAAGGGGCTGACGGTGATCTCCAACAACGCCGGCGTGGACGGCTTCGGCCTGGGCCAGCTGCTGGAGACGCGCCAGATCGCCAAGATGATCTCGTCCTACGTCGGCGAGAACAAGGAGTTCGAGCGCCAGTATCTGGCCGGCGAGCTGCAGCTGGAGTTCAATCCCCAAGGCACCCTAGCCGAGCGCATCCGCGCGGGCGGCGCGGGGATTCCCGCCTTCTTCACCGCCACCGGCGTCGGCACCCTGGTCGCCGAAGGCAAGGAAGTGCGCGAGTTCAACGGCCGCAACTACGTGATGGAGACGGGGCTGGTCGCCGACCTGTCCATCGTCAAGGCGTGGAAGGCCGACGAGCGCGGCAATCTGGTGTTCCGCAAGACGGCGCGCAACTTCAACCCGATGATGGCCACTGCCGGCAAGGTCACGCTGGTCGAGGTCGAGGAGATCGTCCCCGTCGGCTCGATCGATCCGGACCACATCCACACGCCGGGGGTCTATGTCGACCGCCTGATCCAGACCGTGTCCGAAAAGCGCATCGAACAGCGCACCGTGCGTCAGAAGGAGTCCGCGTAATGGCTCGTACTCGCGAACAGCTGGCTGAACGCGCCGCCAAGGAGCTGCAGGACGGCTTCTATGTGAACCTGGGCATCGGCATCCCGACCCTGGTGGCCAACTACATCCCCGAAGGCATGACCGTCACGCTGCAGAGCGAGAACGGCATGCTGGGCATGGGTCCCTTCCCCTATGAGGGCGAGGAAGACCCCGACCTGATCAACGCCGGCAAGCAGACGATCACGGAGATTCCCGAGAGCAGCTATTTCAGCTCCTCGGAAAGCTTCGCCATGATCCGCGGCGGCCACATCAACCTGTCGATCCTGGGCGCCATGGAAGTGGCCCAGAACGGCGACATCGCCAACTGGATGATCCCCGGCAAGCTGGTGAAAGGCATGGGCGGGGCGATGGACCTGGTCGCGGGCGTCAAGCGCGTGGTCGTGGTGATGGATCACGCCAATAAGCATGGCCAGTCCAAGGTGCTGAAGGCCTGCACCCTGCCGCTGACCGGCACGGGCGTGGTCAGCCGCATCATCACCGATCTGGCGGTGTTCGACGTCAAGCCGGACGGTTCGGGCCTGGAGCTGATCGAGTTGGCCGACGGCGTCTCGCTGGACGAGGTCGCGGCCAAGACCGAGGCCGACTACACGGTGGCGCCGGGCGTGGGCTGAACCGCCCTGCTCCCGTTCTGAAAATGGAAACCCCGGCGGCCGCGCGGCCGCCGGGGTTTTTCATGCGCTTGCGTACTAGGAGCCTCGCGCCGCCTGGCTGGCTTGCTGGTCGGTCCAGACGACGATCTGGCGGCTGACCTCAGCGGTGGCGCGGTCGAAGGCGGCGACAATGGCGGACTGACGGTTCTCGCCCGCGCTGTCGCTGACCGAGATGCGGTCCTCGGCGACGATCGAGCGGTCGCCGGGCTGCATCAGACGCAGCAGCACCACGATGTTTGCATCCGGCACAGCGCCCGGCGCGGCGTAGGTCGCCTCGAACCGGCGGACGTCCACGTTCAGCAGCAAGCCGTCGCGCGCGATCGGGCCGCTGCTCAGCACGGTGCAGGCCGCACCGTCCAGGAAGGCGTTGCGCAGGGCCTCCTCGAATAGGATCTCCGAAGGCGAGACCCAACGGGCCCCCTTGATGTAGGCCGCCTCGGCCCCGGTCACGGCGAGCACGCGGTCGCCGCGCGCGGCCTCGACGAAATCCACGCGCCGCAGCGCGACATGGACCTCGGGG
Source organism: Brevundimonas guildfordensis (assembly GCF_014836405.1). Lineage (GTDB taxonomy): Bacteria > Pseudomonadota > Alphaproteobacteria > Caulobacterales > Caulobacteraceae > Brevundimonas > Brevundimonas guildfordensis. The sequence continues at coordinate 1,231,859 of NZ_JACSQU010000001.1, forward strand.
CAGGCTGACGTCGCTCCCGTCCCCGCAAACGCCGAAGCGCCGCCAAAGCGATAGAGCTGAACCGGGTCGGGCGTCGACAGCAGGGCGCAGCCCGACACACCCCCGGCCAGGGCGACAGCCGCCGCCGCAATCATCAGTCTGGAACGGATCACGGCTGCACCTCGATTTCCTTGGATGCCGGCTTGGTGATGAAAGCCCGCGGGCTTTCGCTCACGTTGTCGATCAGCGACTGGAGCGAGCGCGTCGCCCGATCCAGTTGGCGGATGGTGTCATTGAGTTGCGGCACCGTCTGAGTGCCGAAGTCGCCGAGCGGCCCTTCCAGTCCGGTCGCCGAGCGGTTGATGGAGGCGATGGCGGCCTGCGCCTCCTGCGTCGCCTTGTTGATATTTGCGATCGCCTGCTTGCCGTCAGTGTCGATCATCTGGCGGGCGCTGGCGCCCAGGGCCTGATACTCGCCGACAGCGGCGTTGGCCTTGGTGATCGTCTCTTCAAGCTGCTGGAACATCCCCTTGCGCGCTTCGAGTTCGGCCGTCAGCGCCTCGACATTCTTCACGCTGGTCGAGAAGCTGCGGATGTTGTCGTCGGACATGACGCGATTGATGCGGTTCAGGGCGTCCACCGTCTGGGCCAGCACCGTGCCGGACCCGCTCAGCAGTTCGGCGATGGGGCTGGGCTGGCTCTGGATCACCGGCACCACGTTGTCGGGATACTGTTCCTTCAGCAGGGCGCTTTCCGGCGTGCCCGCAGTGATCTGGATGTAGTTCAAGCCGGTGATCCCCTGCGGCTCCAGCTGGGCGCGAGAGGTCACCCGCACCGGGGTCGTCCCGTTCAGTCGCACCCGGGCGATGACCTGGTCCCCCTTCTTGGGGTCCAGGTTCAGGTTCGTCACCTCGCCGACGCGGATGCCGTTGAAGTGGACCTCGCCGCCCTCCGAAAGGCCGCGCACAGGCCCGTAGAACACGATGTCATAGACATCGAAATCCTTACTGAACTGCAGCCGCGCCAACCAGATCGTGAAGACCGCCAGCGCCACCAGAAGGGCGACGGTGGCGATGCCGACGGCAGCGTAATGAGCGTCTCTTTCCATCGTTTCGCGTCCTCCTCAGGCCGCCGTCTTGTGGGCGGCGCGTCCGCGCGGCCCCAGGAAGTATTCCTTGATCCAAGGGTGGTCCGAGCGTTCCAGCTCTGTGACCGGGGCCTTGGCCACCACATGTTTGTCCGCCAGAACCGCCACCTGGTCGCAGATGGCGTAAAGGCTGTCGAGATCGTGGGTGATCATGAAGACCGTCAGCCCCAGGTCGTCCGACAGCTGACGGATCAGGTCGTCGAACGCCGCCGCCCCGATAGGGTCCAGCCCCGCCGTCGGCTCGTCCAGGAAGACCAGTTCGGGGTCCAGCGCCAGGGCGCGAGCCAGGCCGACGCGCTTGCGCATCCCGCCCGACAGCTCGGCCGGCTTCAGATAAAGCGCCTCGGGCTTGAGACCCACCATGGCGACCTTCATCTCGGCCAGTTCGCGGATGGTGCTCTTGGGCAGCTTCGTATGCTCGACCAGCGGCGAGGCCACATTGTCCAGCACCGTCAGCGAGGAGAACAGCGCCCCCTGCTGGAACAGCACGCCGGTGCGGCGCTCCACGGCGGCGGCCTCTTCCTTGGTCATGGCGCTGCGGTCCTGACCGAACAGGCGCACTTCCCCGCCTTCGGGCTCCTTCAGGCCGATGATGGAGTTCAGCAGCACCGTCTTGCCGGTGCCGGACCCGCCGACGACGCCCAGCACTTCGCCGCGCATCACGTCCAGGTCGAGATCCTGGTGGATGACCCGGTCGCCGAACTGGCTGAGCAGGCCCCGCACCTGGATGAGCGCCTCGCGGTCGCCGACTGCTGCGCGCGTCTCGTCCGTCATATTTTCAGCTCGATGAAGATCAGGGCGAAGACAGCGTCCAGCAGGATGATGGCGAAGATGGCCTGCACCACCGCCGCCGTGACGCGACGCCCCAGGCTTTCGACGTCGCCCGCCACCGACATGCCCTGGCGGCAGCCGATGGCCGCGACGACAAGGGCGAAGACGGGCGCCTTTATCAGACCCACCATCATGTGGGTCGGCATGTAACCGTCCTCGACCAGCCGCTGGAAAAAGAAGGCCGGGCCCAGGTTCAGTTGGCTCCACGACACCAGCACGCCGCCAAGCAGCCCGCCCAGCATGGCCAGGAACGTCAGCAGCGGCAGCATGATAAGCAGGGCCGCCAGACGCGGAATGACCAGGGCCTGGAAGGGATCGACGCCCATCACCCGCATCGCGTCCACTTCCTGCGTCATGCGCATCGAGCCGATTTCGGCGGCGAAGGACGAGGCCGAACGACCCGCCAGCAGCACCGCCGTGATCACCACCGCGAACTCGCGGAAGACGGCCACGCCGATCAGTTGAACCGAGAACACCCCGGCGCCGAACTGGGTCAGCAGGTCCACGCCGATGAAGGCCACCACGGCGCCGATAAAGAAGTTGGTCACCACCACGATCGGAATGGCGTCCAGCCCCGTGCGCTCAGCCTGGCTGAACCAGGCGGCCCAGCGGATCTTGCCGGGATGCTTCAGCGTCGTGACCATAGCGGCCATCAGCCGGCCCAGGAACGCCAGCGACAGCATGGCCTCCGCGCCGAAGTCATAGACGCCGCGTCCGACCTTGGCGAAGCCGCGCGTCATCGGCGCCGACCGGCGCGGCGGCTCGGCTGTCATGCAGTCCAGCTTGGCCACCATGCGATACAGCCGCCCCGCCTCCGGCCGAGCCGACCAGGCGGATTCGGGGATAGGACGGCTCATCGCCTGGGCCACGGCCAGGGCCCCCGCCGTATCGAAACGGCCGAGATCGTCCAGGTCCAACGCCGTGACCGGCCGCCCGTCAAGCTCGGTCTTCAGTCGGTCGCCCAGACTGCCGACCGACACCGTCGACCAGTCTCCGGCCAGCCGCAACCGGGCCTGGCCGTCCTGTTGGTCGTCAATCTGAAAGTCCGCCCGATTCATGAGTTCGACACTGACACAGGCCCGTTCGCACGCCTACGCGGCTTAAAGCTATGCTTTTCGCCGGGCGTCAACGACTGATGACAACACTTGAACTCTTCCGGCCTTGCTGAGCGCAAGCCAAGCCCTCCCCGTCACGGCGCAGCTTTGTGAACGTCGCGGAGCCGGTTTTGTTCAGAAGGACCGGAAAGCGAGGCGCTAGCGCAGATAGTCCAGCAGCGAGACCTGTCGGAGCTGGCTGATCACCTGGGCCGACGCCTGCAGGGCCATCTGGGCCATCTCCAGCTCGACCACGGCCTCCGCCATGTTGGCGTCGGTCTTGCCAGACAGGATCGTGTCGACCGAGATCTTGCGCGCCTCCTGCGATTCCAGCAGGCGATCGACCCGGTTCTGCATCCCGCCATTGACAGCCTGCCGTTCGACGACGCCCTTGGCCGCCCCCTCGAACAGCCTCATCTGCGTCGTCAGAAAGTCCTTCTGCGCGTCGGTCATCTGCCCTTCCAGCGGCGCCGCCTCATGGGCCAGCTGGATCTCGCGGAAGATGGCGAACAGCTCTGTCCCCAGGGCGTCCGCCAGGAAGCCGGTGTCCATCGACACGTTCTCGTCCAGCCAGGACGACTGATTCAGCTGGTCGTTGCGGAAGGCCGCGCTCTCATCAGGCAAGGCCGCCAGCTTGGCCATCATGGTGGCGCCGGGCTGGCCGACGATGTCAGGCAGGTCCACAGGCGCGCGGTCAGTGGCCCCTCCGCTGAACAGATACTTGCCCTGATGCTTCATGTTCAGCCCGTCCTGAGCCTCCATGAACAAGCTTTCCAAGGAAGCCATCATCGCGTCCATCCGCCCTGCGGCGATGGCGTCGGCAAGGACCTGGCGCGCGGCGGTGGCGGCGTCTGCGACCCGCTCCATCGCCAGGTTCTGGGTCTCCAGCCTGGCGGCGACGGACTTGTTGGTTTCGATGAAGGTCTGGATGCGGGTCTGGCTGGACTTCAGCGCGCTGACCGTCTCTGATCCCCGCCCGAAGCCGGACAGATCGGTGGCGTTCTTCTGGGTGTTGACCTTCTTCTGGGCCATCTCGGCGCGCGATTGGGCCGACATCAGGTCCAGCAGGGCCGACTGATAATTTCCATACGTCGAGACGCGGGTCATCGCACCATCCCCAGCAGGATATCGTACATGTCCTTGGCGGCCTGAACCATGCGCGCCGAAGCGTTAAAGGCTTGCTGATAGGTGGTCATCAGCACCAGTTCCTCGTCCAGATTGACGCCTTCGACGGAAACGCGACGAGCCGTCGCCTCCTTGGCCAGGGCTGCAGCGCTGGCGGCGTTGTTCTTGGCCATAGCGGCCCGACTACCGATCTCGCCCGACATTTCCGACGCATAGCGCGACAGAGACATGGAGCCGCCCGCGGATCCGCCCGCCGTCGAGAAGGTCGTGGCGTTCTCGCCCGCGGCGGCGAGAAGCCGAGCGCCGCGCGCGTCGTTCTTGCCGACGACCGCCGTGCCAAGACCGCCTGTCGCGTCCGCCTTGGCGAAGGCCATCAAGGCCGGATCGCGCACAATATCCGCCCGCACCGAGAAGGCGTCCGCGCGCGAGGCGCGCGCGCCGCCAAGACCGAACAAGGCGCTCAGCGACACGCCCGACGGAACTTGGGTCGTGCGGTCCTGAAGCACCGAGAGCTGCGCGCCGGAACCCGGCCGCGGCGTGAACGCCATCTCGCCCGCCGTGTTGAGGCTGAAGGTTCCCATGCGCCCGGCGCCGGTCATCGGATCGTTCAGCGCCGCCAGCAGGCTGGTCATGTCTCCCCCAGCGGGGACCGCCACCTGGATATCGCGCAGCTTGGCGCTCGCGGCGTCGCTGAAGCGGAAGGTGATGGTCTCGCCGGCCGGGAAGCCATGCTGCGACGTGCCTATCATGCCGGTTTCGTAGACCGCCGGCTGGTTGCTGGCGATCAGGTCGTTCAGGCCGAAAAAGTGCGAAAAGCCGCGCCCGCCCTTGGTCGACGGCGCAGCGGGGTCATCGACCACCACGACCCCCGTGCCCGGCGCGCCCTCTATTTTCAGTCGTCCATCGACAAAGCTGGCGCTGCCGTTGGTTCCCAACTGGGCGTTCAGATCGGCCAGGAAGGTCGCCGGGTTCATCGTCGCCAGATCCAGGTCTGCCTTGTGCAGGGCGACGCCCTGATCATTGGTGATGACGATGGAAGTTCGGCCGGTAAAGCCCGCCAGCGCGGTCTCCAGCGACTGGCCCACATTGCGCCCGGTCAGGCTGTTCGGCGGCGGCGCGGCCGAGGAGGCGTTGTGCGCCCGGTTCAGTTCGTCGGCCAGCCGCGACATCAGTTCAGCCAGACGCTCGGCGGTGGCCGGGGCCTCTCCGTCGCGCAGTTCCAGCAGGCCCTTGATCTCGCCCGAACCCAGCCCTTCGGCCAGGGAGCGGGCCTTTCCGGCAGGCGGCTCTATGACCGTGATCTCGTTGAACACCGTCTCAGCCGCGACAGCGCCCGCGCGCGCATAGTCCAGCTTGGCCGCGCCCTGCCCCGCCAGCAGGATGCCGGCGCCGGTGCGGATTTCGACCCCGCCGACCGCGCGCCCGGTGATGCGAACGTCCATCAGGCCGGACAACTGGTCGATCAGGGCGGCCTGCGCTGTCTGGGCGCCGGATGAGTCCGCATTGACCACCGTGGCCTTGGCGATCTCGACGTTCAGCTTTTCGATCTGCTCCAGCAGGCTGTTGGCCGTCTCGACCGCGCTCTTGATGCGGGCGTCGGCGTCTTCGCGCACCGACTGAATCTGACTGTTGATGCGAGCCGCTTCGTCGAACAGCCCTTGGGTCTTCCAGATGGCGTCCTGACGCGCGGGACCGGATGTCGAATTCTCGGCCGAGGCGGCGAAGGCGGCGAAGACGCTGTCGATCTGCGAGAAGAAACCGCTGTTGGCGCCGGGGTCGCCGAACATCGACTGGATACGGTCATACAGTTCATAGCGCACCGTCTGGCGCCCGACGTCGGCGCTGGCGTTCAGGCTGGCCGCCTGCAGGAAACGGTCGGTCGCCAGGCGGATGCGGGCGATCTCGACGCCTGCGCCCACGCCTTGACTGGCCCAGGACTGCTGGTCGGCGATCTTGCGGACATAACCGGGCGTGTTGACGTTGGAGACGTTGTCCGAAACCACCCGCAACTGCGTCTGGGCCGCATTCATGCCCGAGGTGGCGATGTTCATGATCGAGTTGAGGGACATCAGACGGCTCCTGCGCCCAGGCTGATCGATGGGCGGATCGACGGGCGCGCGCTCGGCAAGCCTTGCAGGCAAGCGTGCAGATCTTGCCCGGCGAATTGAGCGGGTCTTCTGACCATCTCTTTGATTTTCCTCGACATCGGCATTCGGCCCCTGTGCGTTCCCAGGTGAGGGAGGCAAGGCGCGGGCCAAGTCGCGCGGCGCCGTCTTCGCCCGGCAAAAAGCGACAGGCGCGGCAAGAAGCGCCCGGCGCTGGAGAGTGCGGGCAGCGTGCCGCCAAGACAGAAGATACAGTTATATCAAATGGTTAGCGCCTACACCTCGATTTGGCCCGGGGCTTGCGGAGGCTTTGCCGAATGACCCAGGCGCAGCAGGCGCCGCCCTACCGACCGAAAGCGCCTGCCTCCGCATGTCCGCCCTCAGCATTCTGTCTGTCCTGACGCCCGCCGCCCCCGACGGTGCGGGCCCGGACGCCTCGATCGAGGCGGCGGCGGACAGCGCCATGTTCGCGGACCTGATGCTCAAGGAAGAGGCGCCCGAGGCCCCAGCCGCCGCTCCCTCGCCCGTCAGGGCGCCCGCCGCGCAAACTGAGCCCGAGGACAGGGGCGCGGCCATCGCCATGATTCCGATCTGGTTCGCTCCGGCGCCTGGGCCTCAACAGCTTGCCGCCAGCGGACTGGCGCTGGCAGGTGAGAGCGACAGCGCGCCGCTGCACACGCCCCCCGCGCCCGAACAGCCCATACTTGAACAAATCGCCGACGCGTCTCCCGAAGCGGAGACGCCGAACGCAGACGCGTCCCTCGTCGCCGCGCCTGTCGCTCCGGCTGCTCTCGCTCCGTCCGCATTCGCCGCCCCCGCCGGTCCGACAGTCCCTGAGACGCCCGCTGCGACCGAGCCCGCAGCCCTGTCCGTTCCCGGCGTTGTTTCAGTCTCCAAGGCGCCGCCTGCCGTCGGCGCCGAGGAGTCAGACGCCCCGGCCGATGGCCCGCCTGCCGAAGGCGAGGAGCCGACCGAGGCTGTCGCGCCGGCCCGCCCGGCCTCGCCTGCGTCGTCCAGCCCGATCCCCACCCTGCCGGGCGTGACCGGATTCCGCTCGGGCGCCGGAGAGCGACTGGCCTCAGCGCGCGAAGCCATCCAAGCATCAGCGTCGGCGGAGGGCGGCTCGGAGCGGTCATCGGCCGAGCGCCTCACGTCAACCGATAATCCGGCGGCCGCCACAGCGCCCGCCGCTCGGCCCTCCCCCGCAGCATCGCCCGCCGCGCCAACCGCGCCCCCGCCCGCGCTCGCTCCGCCTTCGGCTGACGCGGACGCGCCGGTTCCGCCCCCGGCCTTCGCCGAAACGGTCGGGCCCGAGGCGTCTGCCGCGTCGCGCGACCTCGGCCTGTCGCAGCTATCGCGCGCCACGGTCGAGACCACAGCCCAGATCGCCGCCCAGATCATCAAGAAGCTGGACGGCCGCTCGACCCGCTTCGACATGGCGCTGACGCCTGAGGGTCTGGGCCGGGTCGATGTCAGCCTTGAGATCGAGTCCGACGGTCAGGTCACGGCCCGTCTGGCCTTCGACACCCCGGCCGCCGCCGCCGACCTGCGCGCCCGCGCTGATGAACTGCGCCGCCAGCTGATGGAGGCGGGTCTTCACCTGTCGAGCGATGACCTGGAGTTCGCTGAACGCGATCCCTCGTCCGGCTTCGGCGGCGGCGCCTTCGAGCGCCAACCCGACCGCCGCGCCTTTACCGGCGCCGCCCGACTGGCCGCAGAGGCCGATTCCGTCGTTCCGCCGCACAGCGCCTGGACGTCCCTTTCCCTGACGCCTGACCGCGTCGATCTGAAGGTTTGACGATGGTTGACGCCGTCTCCTCCAACAACGCCGCAGGCCGGGTGAACGCCGGAGGCCAGATGCTGGCCTCCAACTTCCAGACCTTCCTGTCGCTGCTCACCACCCAGCTGAAGAACCAGGACCCGCTGTCGCCGGTCGACTCCAATGAGTTCACCGCCCAGTTGACCCAGATGGCGGGCGTCGAGCAGCAACTGCTGACCAACGACCTGCTGACCGGTCTGCTGAAGGCCCAGCAGGGCGACGGCCTGACCGGCGCCGCGCCCTATATCGGCAAGGACGCCACCGCCGTCTGGTCCGCCACACGCTTCGAAGACGGCGAAGCCAGCTGGAGCTATGAGCTGGCGGCCGATGCGACCGACGCCACGCTTCAGGTGCTGGACGCCTCGGGCAAGGTGGTCTGGAGCGGCCCGGCGCCGGACAAGACCAACGGCCTGCATGACTTTAAGTGGGACGGAAAGACCACCGGCGGCGGCCAGGTGGACGATGGCGGCGTCTATACGCTGAAGGTCGTCGCCAAGGACGGCGCGGGCAAGGATGTCGGCAGCCAGGTGCTGATCCGCGGCCGCGTCACCGGGGTCGAGATGTACGACAACACCCCCTTCGTCGTCATCGGCAAGTCGATCATGCCCGTGTCCAGCCTGATCGCGCTGGAAGAACACAAGGCCGCCGCCAAACCCGATTCCAACGAGGACGCAGGCGCGCTCAGCGCCCTGGCTTCGAAACTCAACCCCTTCAATCTTCTCTCGTAAGGAACCCCAGCCATGAGCATCAACGGCGCCATGCTGGCCGGCGTGTCCGGCCTGACCGCGAACGCCGCGGCCCTTTCGACGATCTCGCAGAACATCGCGAATGTGAACACGGTCGGCTACAAGCGTGCGGCGACGGAGTTCTCCACCGTCGTCAACGCCCAGACCCAGGGCGTCGGCTATTCCGCCGGCGGGGTTCAGGCGACCGCCCGTCACTTCATCAGCCAGGCGGGCCAACTTCAGCGCACCACCTCGGGCACCGACCTGGCCATCGCCGGTCAGGGCTTCTTCGTCGTCACCGAAAAGTCCGAAAACCTGGCCCCGTCCGACACGCGTCTGTTCACTCGCGCGGGTGCCTTCAAGATCGACGATCTGGGCTATCTGCAGAACACCTCGGGCCTGTATCTGCAGGGCTGGCCAGTAGCCGCCGATGGCACGGTCAATGTCGACCCGTCCGACATGACGCGTCTGCGCACCATCAACGTCGGCTCGGTCGGCGGCGCCGCCGAACCGACGACCCGCGTCGGCCTGAACGCCAACCTGAAATCCAGTCAGAGACCGTCAGAGGCTGCCGAGCAGGCCGCGCTCGCCCCTCCGGGTCTGCTCGCTTATGATCCAACCTCAGCCACTCGCTCCATGGCCTCTTATGACCCGGCCGCGCCCAATCAGGGAACCAGGGCGGACTTTCAGATCAGCGTGCCGGTGTCCGACTCCAAGGGCGGAGCGCGAATGATGACGATCTCCTTCCTAAAGAAGGCCGATGAGCCCAATACTTGGTTCGCGGAAATTCATGCCCCGGACGGCTCAGTCGAAAACGCGGACTTGCCGCTGAAAAGCGGTCTGGTGAAGTTCTTACCGGACGGCCGTCTGGACACCGGCTTTGCCGGCCCCAACGCGCTTTTTCCTGATACGACCAAGGCTACCATCACCCTCGCCGCCTCTGGCGCTGCGCCAGGCCCCGACGATAACGGCGTCTGGTCTGGCTCGGAAGGTCTAGCGGCCCAGACCATCACTTTCGACCTGGCCGCTTCCACTGGCGGCCTGACGCAGTACGACAGCACCTCCATCGTCCAGGCCACCTATACGAACGGCACCGCCTTCGGGAACCTGACCGAGGTGAAGATCGATGAGGCGGGCTTCGTCACCGCCATCTTCGACAACGGCGTCATGCGCAAGATCGCCCAGGTCGCCCTGGCCACCTTCCCCAGCGCCGACAGCCTGACCGAAGTCGCGGGCAACGCCTTCCGGGTCAGCCAGAACTCAGGCACCTTCAACCTGAAGGCCCCCGGCACGGGCGGCGCAGGCCTGTTGGGCGCGCAACAGCTGGAAGCCTCGACCGTCGACCTGTCGACGGAGTTCACCGGCCTGATCACCACCCAGCGCGCCTATTCGGCCTCGTCCAAGATCATCACCACCGCCGACGAGATGCTGGCGGAGCTGATCAACATCAAGCGCTGATCGGCCAACAGGAATCCATGAGCAAGGTCTCGTTAGACTCGATGAATCCTTCCTTTAGGCGGCGCAGAAGGCGCCCGGCCGGACGGATGCGTCTTAGCCATTCCTTCACCACGACGCTTAAACGCCCTTTAGCGGGCGGGGGCCTAGCCTGCGCGTCTATGGTGGTGGTGAGAGAGGCTTAAGCCCATGCTGCAAGAGCGACGCCTTAACAGTAACGGCGAACAGTACGTAGTCGGGCCGACGGGCACGCCCCTGACCCTGCGCGACCTTCCGCCCTCGGACACGAACCGCTGGGTTATCCGGCGCAAGGCCGAGGTGGTGGCCGCGGTGCGCGGCGGGCTGATCAGCCTGGAAGACGCCCTTGAGAAGTATCGACTGACGGCCGAGGAGTTCCTGGCCTGGCAGAAGGCCATCGACAAATGGGGCATGCAGGGCCTGCGCACCACGCGCATCCAGAGCTATCGCGACTAGGCCTTTTCGCCTGAACGCATGATCACGGCCGCTCCAGAAACGGGGCGGTCTTTTTCATTGGCGCGTCATCGTTTTAAGCCAGGCCTCGAAATCGCGCGCCTTAAGGCCTAAATGGCGGCGATGACTATGGACGCCCTGACCGACGACATCCTCTGCCCCGTTCCCGACATCGCCCCCATGTCGCAAGCCGACATGGACGCCGCGATCGAGAGCGTGCGTCAGGCCGTGGGCCTGCCCGCCGGCGCGCGCGTGGTCGCCGCCATGTCGGGCGGCGTGGACTCCACCGTCGTCGCCGCCCTGCTGCACAAGGCGGGCTATGACGTGGTGGGCGTGACCCTGCAACTCTACGACCACGGCGAGGCGCTGAAGAAGAAGGGCGCCTGCTGCGCCGGTCAGGACATTCACGACGCCCGTCTGGCCGCCGATCTAATCGGCATTCCGCACTATGTCCTCGACTATGAAAACCGCTTCAAGGACGCGGTGATCGACCAGTTCGCCGACTCCTATCTGAAGGGCCAGACGCCGGTTCCCTGCATCCGCTGCAATCAGACGGTGAAGTTCCGCGACCTGCTGGACGTCGCGCGCGATCTGGGGGCCGAGGCGATGGCGACCGGCCACTACGTCCGCCGCGCCACGCACGGCAACCGCTCGCAGATGAGGAAGGCGGTCGATCATTCGCGCGACCAGTCCTACTTCCTGTTCGCCACGACCCAGGATCAGCTCGACTATCTGCGCTTCCCCCTGGCCGATCTGGAGAAGCCCCAGGTGCGGGGCGTCGCCGCGTCGCTGGGCCTGCGAATCGCGTCCAAGCCGGATAGCCAGGACATCTGCTTCGTTCCCACCGGCGACTACCGCACTCTGATCGACCGCCTGCGCCCGCAGGGGCGCGAGGCCGGCGACATCGTCCACATGGACGGCCGGGTTCTGGGCCGCCATTCGGGCATCACCGACTACACCATCGGCCAGCGCCGGGGGCTGAACGTCGCCGTGGGCGAGCCTCTGTTCGTGGTCAAGCTGGATCCTGAGCATCGCCGCGTCATCGTCGGCCCGCGCGAAGCCCTGCTGACTGCGCGCCTGACGCTGGAGGAAACCAACTGGCTGGGCGACCAGGCCACCATCGAGGAGGCCGCCCGCGACGGCGCCCCGGTGCTGGCCCGCGTCCGCTCGACGCGCCAGCCCTCCCCGGCCCATCTGGCCTTTGCAGATGACGCCGTTCAGGTGGTGTTCGATCAGGGCGAGGAAGGCGTCGCCCCGGGCCAGGCCTGCGTGCTCTACGATCCGGCCGACGACGAGCGCGTGCTGGGTGGAGGCTTCATCCAGTCGACCGAGGCGGCGGCTGTCTGAGGCCTATGCCGCCTCGTCCTTGGTCGGCATGACCTCGCCGACGGTCGCACGGTTCTTCGCAAAAAGGACCTCGACGTCGCGCGGTCGGACCATCTCATTGCAGCATCCGCAGGCAATGCGGGGCTGCAGGTCGTGGCCGCAGCTCTTGTGGCGCAAGATGACGCCCGACGGCTCCTCGCCGTACACATGCTTGGCGCCCCAGGCGTTCAGCGTGACCAGGACGCCGTACAGATCCTTGCCCTTGGCCGTCAGCACGTATTCGTTGCGCGGCGGGCGTACGGAATAGGGTCGCGGCTCCAGCACGCCGTGACGCACCAGCGACTTCAGCCGCGCGGCCAGAACGTTGCGCGCCACGCCCAGCCGGTCCTGCCATTGCTCGAAGCGGGTGACGCCGTTGAAGGCGTCGCGGATGACCAGCATGGTCCACGGGTCGCCGATCACCTCGAGGGTGGCGGCGACCGAGCAGCTCTGTCGCGAATAGTCAGCGGTGCGTCCCATGCCGTGAAAGTGACCCCGCGTCAGGCTTTTGACAAGGGTTGCCAATCGCGACGGAGTAGGTAAGTTTCTATTCGCAACGGACACGGCCGATTGCTGGCCGTATCCTTCCCTCGACTCGGGGGCGGCGCCCTCGCAGGTTCCGCCTCCGCTTTTCGAAGTGCCTCATGACCGAGTCTGACCTGATCCAAGCCGCCTTCCGCCTGACCCCCTCGGATCACGGCGCCTTGGCCGCCCATCTGTCAGGTGACTTTTCCAACGGCCCGGTCAGCGCCCCGCCCGAAGCGGGCTTCCCCTTCGGCGGCCTGCTGGCGGCGCTGTGCGCCGGCGCCATGCGTCAGGGGCTGAAGATCGAGGCGCCGCTGCGCAGCCTGACGGTTCAGTATCTGGCCGCCGCCCGTTACGGCCAGCCCCTTCAGTTCCGCCCCCGGATGCTGCGCGGCGGACGCAACGTCGCCTACGCCGTGGTCGAGGGCGGGCAAGGCAGCCGCCTGACCCATCACGCCAGCGCCACCTACGGCGCCGACGGCCCCACGCCGACCCCATTGACCCCGCTGGCGGCGGCGCCGCCCTCGTTGGACAGCCTGAAGGACGCGCCGGGCATCAGCGGCCCGATGGCCCCCCGCTTCGCCCAACACGTGGAATATCGCTTCAACGGCGGCCCCAACATTCTGGGCGGCAACGAGGATAAGCCGATCGTCGAGCGGGTCTGGATGCGGGTGAAGGACGGCGCGCCGCTGGACGAACTGCGGATGTGCTACCTGCTGGACGCCCTCTATCCGCCCGCCTGGACGGCGTTCAAGGCGCCGCCGATGATGACGACGGTGGACCTGCGCTGCGACTTTCTGAACGATCCGACGCCCGACAATGCGCCCGAGGGCTGGGCCTTCTTCGAATACCGTCTGCTGGACCACGGTCTGGGCTGGTCGGTTGACGAGGCGATCGCCTGGGGCGCGGACGGACGGCCGCTGGCCCTGGCTCGCCAGCGCCGCAAACTGCTGTGAGGCGCCGCTTGCCAGCTGGCCTTGGCCTCCCCTAATCCCCCTCGAAACGATTCACTAACGGAAACGCCCGCCATGACCGCCGCCGCTGATCCTGTCGTCATATGCTCCTTCGCCCGCACGCCGATGGGCGGCTTTCAGGGCGCCCTGTCGCCGGTGAAGGCGACCGATCTGGGCGCCGCCGCGGTCAAGGCCGCCGTCGAGCGCGCCGGCGTCGCGCCTGAAAAGGTCGAGCAGATCTTCATGGGCTGCGTCCTGCCCGCCGGCCTGGGCCAGGCCCCGGCGCGTCAGGCCGCCATCGGCGCGGGCCTCGGCCAGCATGTCGAGGCGACGACGGTGAACAAGATGTGCGGTTCGGGGCTCCAGGCCGCCATGATGGCGCATGACGCCCTGCTGGCCGGCACGGCCGAGGTCATCGTGGCGGGCGGCATGGAGTCCATGACCGGCGCCCCCTATCTGATGAACAAGCACCGCGGCGGCGCCCGCATCGGCCACGACGTCATCGTCGACAGCATGATGATGGACGGCCTGGAAGACGCCTATTCCCCCGGCAAGGCCATGGGCGTCTTCGCCGAGGATGCGGCGGCTCAGTATCAGTTCACCCGCGAACAGATGGACGAATACGCCATCGAGAGCCTGACGCGCGCCAAGGCCGCCATCGCCTCGGGCGCCTTCAAGGCCGAGATCGTCCCGGTCGAGGTCTCTACCCGCAAGGGCCCGGTGACGGTCAGCGAGGACGAGCAGCCGGGCAAGGCCGACGCCGCCAAGATTCCGACCCTGCGCCCCGCCTTCACCAAGGACGGCGCGATCACTGCCGCCAACGCCTCCTCGATCTCGGACGGCGCCGCCGCCCTGGTCATGACGCGCGAAAGCACGGCCAAGGCGCTGGGCCTGCCCATCCTTGCCCGCGTGGTCAGCCACGCCGCCCACGCCCATGAGCCGGGCCTGTTCACCACCGCCCCCGTCCCGGCCATGCAAAAGGCGCTGAAGAAGGCCGGTTGGTCGGTCGAGGACGTCGACCTGTGGGAGATCAACGAAGCCTTCGCCGTCGTCGCCATGATCGCCCAGCAGGAGTTGGGCATCGACCGCGCCAAGCTGAACGTCAACGGCGGCGCCACGGCCCTGGGCCACCCCATCGGCGCCTCGGGCGCGCGCATCCTGTCCACCCTGCTGGCGGCGCTTCAGGCGCGCGGCGGCAAGAAGGGCGTAGCCTCTCTGTGCATCGGCGGCGGCGAGGCCGTGGCCATGGCGGTGGAACTGGCCTGATCCTGCGGCGTTGTCGGCGCTCAAGCTAACTGTCGGGACCTCCGCCTTGAAACTCCCTACCCTCCTCGCCGCGGGCGTAGCCGCCCTCGGCCTGACTGCCTGCGCCGCCGCACAGGCTGAAGGCGCCATGACCCAGGCTGGCGCAGCGAACGGCCAGGCCGCTTCGGCCGACCTCAAGGCCTTCCCGGCCGCGACGGCGGGCCAGACGCGCCACGTCATCAATCTGCCGGCCCAGTCGGACGAGGATGGACTGAAGGTCGAACTGATCCTGGGCAAGACCCAGACGGTCGACTGCAACCGTCAGTTCTTCGGCGGTCGTCTTGAAACGCGCACGGCCGAGGGCTGGGGCTACGACTACTATGTCCTGCCTGCCCTGGGGAACGCGGCCAGCACCCTGATGGGCTGCCCGCCCGGCTCGGAGCGTCAGTCCTTCGTGACGACGCAGGAACAGCCGCTGATCCGCTACAACTCGCGCCTGCCCGTGGTGGTCTACGCGCCGTCGGATGTCGAGGTGCGCTATCGGATCTGGCGCGCGGGCGAGACCCGGACGGCGCGCTGATCGGCGTCATTTTTTGAGATCAGACACGGGCGTCGGTCGGTTGCGATCGACGCCCGTTTCGATTCCAGCTCGCACCTTCCATCCGCATCCCGCTGCATCAGCGAGGCCAGAGAGGCGCATCCGGCGCTCAGGACAATCATGGGCCGACTCCTGCATTTGCGAACCATTTGCAGATTTGCGCAGAAGCGGACGTCGTGCAAGCGTCCTTCTCCATTCCTTTCGGAGAGTCGCGATGCGCGAAGACGGCAAGCTGGACTATCTCGAACTGCCCGCGACCGACATGGCGGCGCACAAGGCCTTCTACGCCCAGGCGTTCGGCTGGAGCTTTCAGGACTATGGGCCGGACTATGCGGCCTTTAACGAGGGCCTGGACGGCGGTTTCACGCCCGACGCCATGACGCCCAAGCCCCTGCCCATCCTGTACGCCCATGATCTGGAGGCGATGCAGGCCAAGGTCGAGGCGGCGGGCGGCGCCATCACCCACGCCATCTTCGCCTTCCCCGGCGGGCGGCGCTTCCATTTCCGCGATCCGTCCGGCAACGACCTGGCCGTCTGGTCCGAGAAATAGGCCCTTACTTCGGGTCCACCGTCTGGGCGATGCGCTCGGCCTCGTCGCGGTCGGCCCCGTCCTGGGCCATCACCCAGACGTGGATCTCGGCGGGTTCGCCCGAGCGCTGGAACAGGTGCTCCATGGCGATGCGGCGCGGCCCTTCGGTCGTCACCACTGAGATGCGTCCGCCCACAGTCGCCTGCTCCCCGTCATAGATGGGAAACTGGGACGAAGGTCCGGCGTAGATCATCACAAAGGTCTTCCCGGCCTTGCGCGCCGAATAGACGTGCGCGCCCGGCGCAGCGCGCCCCTCGACCAGTTGGAAGCCCGACGGCAGATCGATGCGGAACGGCAGAACGGCGCGCTCTGCGGCGCTCAAGCCCTGAGGATCGGGCGCCGGCGCGGTCTGGACGGGCGCAGCCGGGCGACTGGCCGGCGCCTCGGCGGCCGGACGCGTCGTCGCCGTCGGGCTTGCCGGCGCGGGCTGAGGGCGCGCCTCCTGCACCGGCCGGGGCGCAGGCGACGGGGCCGGGCTTGGGCGCGGCGCGACGGCCGCGGCGGGGGCCGGAGCCGAAGAGGCTGCAGGAGCCGGGACAGAAACAGAAGCCGGCGCCGACGGCGCGCCGTTCAGGCGGCGGGTCAGCTCCTCAATGCGCGCGCGCTCTGTCGCGTCCGGACGCGAGGCCGGCGGCGGGGCGGCGGGCGCCGTCGGTCGGGATGACACAGGCGCTTGCGCTGGGGCCGACTGCGGCGCGGCAGGCGCGCCGTTCAGGCGGCGCGTCAGTTCCTCGATGCGGGCGCGTTCCACCGGATCCTGCTGAGCGGCGACCGGCGCGGCGGCCACAGCCAGAGGAGCGACGAGCGACAGGGCGACGATTGCAGCTTTCATGTCCCGACATTGGCGGCGCGCGCCGCGCCGGGTCAAGCGGCCATATCGGGGCAGTTCGGCTCAGACGCCGGGCAGCTCCACCCAGAAGGTCGCGCCTTGTCCGGCCACGGAATGCACGCCGATATCGCCGCCCTGCAGTTCCACCAGCCGCTTGGCTAACGTCAGGCCGACGCCGTGCCCTTCGACGCTGGACCGGTCCAGCCCCAGGCGGTTGAAGGGCTCGAAGAGCTGCGCCTGCTTTTCCTCGGACAGGCCGGGGCCCCGGTCAGTCACCTCGATGCGGATGCGGTCTCCACGCCACTCAGCGCGCAGGATGACCACGCCCCCGGATGCGCCGTACTTCATGGCGTTATTGGCCAGATTGCCGACCACCTGCGTCAGTCGTTGAGAATCGGCCATCGCCACCAGAGCGTCGCCGTCGGCGATCACGTCTATCCGCAAGCCCTTCGCCTCGGGCAACAGCATCATGGAGCGGCGCACGTCCTCCAGCACGCCGCTGACCTCCGTAGGCCGCAGGTCGACCTTGACCGCGCCGGCCTCTGCGCGCGCGACGTCCAGCAGATCGTGCGTCAGCGCCTCGATCTGGCGCGATGTCTTGACCAGCATCTGGGCCATCTCGACCTGGCTGTCCGAGACCTTGCCCAGATGACCGCCCGCCCACAGTTCGCCGATGCCGATAACCCCGCCGATGGGGCTCTTGATCTCATGCGCCACATTGGCGAGCAGACGAGACTTGGCGGCCGACGCGCGCTCGGCGCGCAGCCGTCCGTCCTTGGCGCGCTGCATCAGTTGGTCGCGCTCCTCCAGCAAGGCCGCGACGAGCAGGATCGGCATATAGCCCAGCAGCACCAGCAGCTGCGCCAGCAAAGCGCGATCCTCGATCGCAAACTGATGGTAGGGACCGTGCCCGGCCATGGTGCCGCCGATGGCCATCACCGTCACGACCAGCAGCGCCCAGGCGGCGCCGATGACGCGGAATCGCACCGCCGCAAGCAGGATCAGCGGCAACAGCAGGAAACCGAACGGCATGCTTAGATGCGAAAAAAGCGCGTAGCAGGCGCCGCTAAGCAGAAGGCCCAGGCCGACGCCTTCAGCGAGTCGCGCAGGCTGTTTGAGCAGCTTCAGGTGGGCTTTGCGCAAGCTCAGTCCGACGACGCCGATGACGGCGAAGCCCAGGGCGTGACCTCCCCACCAGATACGGAAGGCTTCGATGAAGTCCTGGCCGGCGAGATTCGCCACGGTCCCGCTGGCAAGCAGCGCCGCCGGCACGGGAGCGATGGCGCAGATGGTCAGAAACCGCGCCAGCCCGTGAACACTATCGACGTGCAGTCCCGTCAACAGTCGGCGCGCCAGCAAGACCGCCAGCACGATTTCCAGCACATTGCTCAGGGTGAACACGGCCGAAAGCCACAGAGTGTTTCCGGCCAGAATTTCGCCAGCAAACACGCCCGCCGCCACCAGGACGCCGAAGCCCAGATCATACTGCAGGCCGCGACCGCTGCGCAGCCAGGCGGCCATCGCCAGCCCCCCGGCGCCCCATAGGCCGGCGATCAGTCCATTAGCGCGGGCGAAGCTGATAGCCAGCACGACAAGGACCGCGACCCCGAGGGCCGTCAGGATCGGCGCCAGCGGCTGGCGGAAAAAGTCTGCGTTAGGGGGGGCCTTGGCTTCGACGCCGACCGTCCCCTTCGCTGACGCTTCCAATGCGACCTCACTCCTCTGGAGCGCGCGGCTCATGCTCATCAATCCGGCCCAAACGCGAGTTTCAGGGCCTAATCATGATCCATGATCCTAAACATCCTCTGAAATCCGCGAGGAGCCTCAGGATTTGGCGCTCAGCGCCTCAGCGAAGGCGCGCACGGCCGCTGCAGGGCCGTCGGGATGCAGCCAAACGCCACCGCTGACCGCTACGAAGTCGGCGCCGGCCGCCGCCAGTCCGGCCGCGTTGTCGACCGTCACCCCGCCGATGGCGACGCAAGGGACCTCCATCGTTTCCTGCCAGATGGTCAGGATGTCCGGCTCGGCGTGATGCACGACGTCCTTGGTCTGCGTCGGGAAGAAGGCGCCGAAGGCCACGTAGTCGGCGCCCCCCTCGGCGGCCTCCATCGCCAGATGGCGGCTGTCATGGCAGGTGACGCCGATCATGGCGTCCTCGCCCATGATTCGGCGCGCATCGGCGAGCGACGCGTCGTCCTGGCCGACGTGAACCCCGTCGCAGCCCGTGGCGCGGGCCAGATCGGGACGGTCGTTCAGGATCAGAGCCACGTCGTGCGCCTGACAGATCGGCTTCAGCCGAGCGACGGCGGCGCGGATCTCATCGTCCGAGGCCTCCTTCAGCCGGATCTGCAGGGCGGCGCAGTCGCCGGCGGACAGGGCGGCCTCCAGCTGGACGGCGAAGGCTTCCAGGTCCGGCAGGGCCGAGGGCGTGATCAGATACAGCCGGCAGGGCGGACGGGCGGGAATTTGCGGTTGACGAGCCATGACACCGCCCTGCCCTCCGACGCCGACGGCGTCAATGTCGCAGAGCGCATGAGAATGATTTGCACCCGCCTTAATAGATGCTATAGCGAGCCATTCTCAAGTTCCGGGTGCCTCGCCTTGTACGTTTGCAACTGTAACGGTCTCCGCCAGCGTGATGTCGCTCTCGCCATCGAGGGGGGCGCCAGCCGCCCGAAGGACATCTTCGCCAGCCACCAGTGCGCGCCGCAATGCGCCAAATGCGTCTGCGAAATGCGCCAGATGATCCAGGAGCAGCAGTCCGCCTTCGCCATGGCGGCGGAATAATCCGTTTTTGAAAGCGGATTTCACTCGCATTATCAATGCAGTGATAAAAACTCGCAAATAAGCTGCGACGGCAAAGCCGTGGTATGTAGTCGTCACGGGCGGTCCCGAGGCTCGGTCTTGCGTCAAGACCGACTCGCCGCTGCTGCAAAGGACGACGACCATGAAGGGCGATCCCGCGATCATCCGCACCCTCAACGCGGTGCTGACCAATGAACTGACGGCGGTGAACCAGTACTTCCTGCACGCCCGCATGTTCGAAAGCTGGGGCCTCAGCCACCTCGGCAACGTCATCTACGAAGAATCGATCGGCGAGATGAAGCACGCCGACATGCTGATCAAGCGCATCCTCTTCCTGGACGGCCTGCCCAACCTGCAGGACCTGCACAAGCTGAAGGTCGGCGAAGACCCGATCGAGTGCCTGGGCGCGGACCTGCAACTGGAGATCGACAGCCGCGCAACGACGCGCGACGCCGTCACCCAGTGCGAACAGGCCCGCGACTACGTCAGCCGCGACCTGCTGATGAAGATCCTGGCCGACACTGAGGAGCACGTGGACTTCCTCGAGAACCAGCACAGCCTGATCCAGCTGATGGGCGCGCAGAACTATCTGCAGTCCGCCATGAAGGAAATCGTCACGGATGGGGCCGCCACCGGCAACTGATTCAAAGGCCGGGCGCGGCGTCAGAGAGCGGGAACGTCCGCCGCGCCCGGTTGTTTTGGCTGCATGAGCAGCATGGACGACGCCCTCGACGCCGCCCGCGATCACGCGGCGGATTTCCTCAATGCTGAAGGCCGCGACTGGCGGCACGTCGCCCTGGGGGCGGCGCTGACCGTCGGCTTCGCCCTGGCGGCCACCGTGGTGGCTACCCGCGCCGTTCCCCCGCAAACCCGCAGCCTGACCGGCGTCCGAAAGCGCGAAGGCCCGATCACCGAACGCCCGCGCGGGCCGTTCAGCCTCATCCTGCCCGCCGTCTTTTCGGCCACAACCCTGTCGGCTCTGCGCGTATGGAACGCCCCGGCCCGGCCCGGCCGCAACGCCGCCATGGGCCTTTGGGCCGTCGCCCAGGCCGTCAACGCCGTCTGGCTGGCCGCTCGTCCGACCGGGCGCTGGACCCAAATCCTGGCCGCCATGTCCTCGGCCGGCCTGGCCGCCGCCTTCGCCCATGAGGCGCGCAAGCTCGACCTCGGGGCAGCCAAGCTGGCGGCTCCGACCGGCATCGGCGTGCGTCTGGCCAATCGGGCTGAGCGCAGCCTGGACGGCCCTTCCTGAAACAACGCGCGGCGACGCCGCCGCCATTGCCCTTTTTCGCCTTATCCTCTAGGGCTCGCGGCGATTTGGCGCGCCACGCTCTGGCGGTCGGCGCCAGCCGCCCCCCAGCAACGAGCCCTACGGTTCTCATGAAAATCAACGCCAACACCATCAAGCCCGGCATGGTCCTGCAACACAACGGCGGCCTGTGGGTCGTCACCAAGGCCAGCCACGTCAAGCCCGGCAAGGGCGGCGCCTTCGCCAACGTCGAGGCCAAGAACCTCGAAACCGGCAACAAGCTGAACGAACGCTTCCGTTCGGAAGACAAGGTCGAGCGCGTCACGCTGGAACAGCGCGACTACTCCTATCTGTTCGACAACGGCGAGACCCTCGTCTTCATGGACGACGAGTCCTACGAGCAGATCGAACTGCAAAAGGGCTGGGTCGGCGAAGACCGCATCCCCTACCTGCAGGAAGGCATGAAGGTCATCATCGAGTCGCACGAAGAGCGTCCGATCGGTCTGGAACTGCCGGAACAGGTCGTTCTGGAAGTCGTCGAGACCGAGCCGACCGTGAAGGGTCAGACCGCCTCGTCGTCCTACAAGCCCGCCAAGGCCTCGAACGGCATCCGCGTCATGATCCCGCCCTTCATGTCGACGGGCGAGAAGATCGTCGTCGACACCTCGACCGGCGAATACGTCCGCCGCGCGGACTAAAAAACACCGCCTTTCCCGGCCAAGGTCGGGCAAGCTAAGACTACAGGGGCGCGGATGGTCCGCGCCCCTTTTGCTTCTCCGTCCATCCGGGCCGCAGGCCTTTTGAGGATCGACGGATCAGGAGAACCGCCTATGGCCCTCGCTTCCGCCCTGCTCCAGGTCATGATGGACGCCGTCCGCAAGACCGCCCGCCCGATGCTCCGGGATTTCGGCGAGGTGTCCCAGCTCCAGGTGTCCCGCAAGGGCCCCGGCGACTTCGTCACCGCCGCCGACGTCAAGGCGGAACAGACCCTGTTCGAGCTGCTGCTGAAGGCCCGCCCCGGCTACGGCTTCCTGGGCGAAGAGCGCGGCATGATCGAAGGCACCGACAAGACCCACACCTGGATTGTCGACCCCATCGACGGCACCACCAACTTCATGCACGCCATGCCCCACTTCGCCATTACGGTGGGCCTGGAGCGCAAGCATCCCGACGGCACGGCCGAGATCGTGGCCTGCGTCACCTACAACCCGGTGCTGAACGAGATGTTCTGGGCCGAAAAGGGCAAGGGCTGCTACCTGAACGACACGCGCATCCGCATCGCCGGACGCGCCGACATGGCCGAGTGCCTGATCGCCACGGGCCTGCCCTTCATCGGCAAGACGGGCCACGGCCAGGCCATCAAGGACATCCACGCCGTCGGCCAGCGCGTGGCGGGCATCCGTCGCCTGGGCGCGGCCTCGCTGGACTTCGCCTGGGTCGCCGCAGGCCGCTACGACGCCTATTTCGAGCGCAACCTGCAGCCGTGGGACGTGGCGGCGGGCATTCTGCTGGTCACCGAGGCCGGCGGCGTCGTCACCACCATCGACCAGGACGGCGATCCGATGAACGGCAAGCAGATCGTCGCCGGCAACCCGGAAATCCAGGCCAAGCTGCGCAAGATCTTGCGCGAGGCGTAAGGCGCTTCTTCCTCCTCCTCACCGGGAGCGTGGACGAGCTCGTATAGGGCCAAGGGGGCGGCGCTTCGCAAGAGGCGCCGCCTTTTCCTTGTTCGACTTCCGCTCGAGCCCGCAGAGGCGGGGATCAGCGGAAATATAAGACCGAGAGGATCTTTCACGCCTTCGTCGCCAAGCCCCCCTACCCTTCGGCCATGATCGCCGCCATCCTGACCGCCGCCCTTCTGTCGTCGAGCCCACCGGCCATGTCCGCTCCCCCAGCCAAGCCGATCGTCATCGCCCACCGGGGCGCCTCGGGCGAGCGGCCAGAGCACACCCGCGCCGCCTATGAGTTGGCGATCGACCAGGGCGCGGACTTCATCGAGCCGGATCTGGTCATGACCCGCGACGGCCACCTGGTCGTCCGCCACGAGAACGAGATCGGCGAGACCACCGACGTGGCCGACCATGCCGAGTTCGCGGCGCGGCGCACCATCCGCGAGGTGGACGGCGTGGCCATTCCCGGCTGGTTCACCGAAGACTTCACCCTGGCGGAACTTAAGACGCTGCGCGCCCGCGAACGCCTGCCGGCCCTGCGCCCCGCCTCGGCCGCCTTCGACGGCCAGGAGCCGATTCTGACCTTCGACGAAGTGGTCGAGATCGCCCGTGACGCCAGCGCCCGCGCCGGCAGCGTCATCGGCGTCGCGCCCGAACTGAAGCACCCCAGCCACTTCGCCGCCCTCGGCCTGCCGATGGAGGACGCCTTCGTCGCCGCCCTGCAGCGTCACGGCCTGACCGGTGCGGACGCCCCCATCCTGATCCAGTGCTTCGAGGTCGGGACGCTGCAGCGGCTAAAGGCCCGCCTCGACGCGCCGCTGCTGCAGTTGATGCAATCGAGCGGCGGCCCCGCCGACCGGCCCGGCGCGACCTACACTGAGATGGCGACGCCCGCCGGACTGGCCGAGATCGCCCGCTACGCCGACTATATCGGCGTACAGGATCTGATGGTCGTTCCTCGCGACGATGCGGGCCGCGCGTTGAACGAATCCGGTCTGACAACCGTCGCCCATGCGGCCGGTCTAAAGGTCGCGGTCTGGACCCTGCGGGCAGAGAACATCTTCCTGCCCGCGCAATATCGCTTAGGGGACGCGCCCGCCGGCCATGGCGATTTTGAGGGCTGGCTGAAGGCGATCTCCGCGCTCGGCGTCGACGCTGTATTCAGCGATTTTCCCGCGGCGGCGGTGAAGGCCCGCTGACTCCTTTCCTCCCCATGCAATGGGGAGGGGGACCGCGAAGCGGTGGAGGGGCTTCGCGACGGCGGAACCAAGTAGCCCCTCCGTCACGTCGCCTAAGGCTCCGCGCCACCTCCCCATGTCATGGGGAGGAGAAGGCTCACGTCCCCTGGAACTGCAGCTTGGCCAGACGCGCGTAAAGCCCGCCCTTGGCCGACAGTTCGGCATGGGTGCCTTCCTCGACCACCTCGCCGCCGTCCATCACCACGATGCGGTCCGCGCGCAGCACCGTCGCCAGGCGGTGAGCGATGACCAGGGTCGTGCGCTCGGACATGGCCTGATCCAGCGCGGCCTGCACCAGACGTTCGTTCTCGGCGTCGAGCGCGCTGGTCGCCTCGTCCAGCAGCAGGATCGGCGCCTCGCGCACCAGAGCCCGCGCGATGGCCAGACGCTGGCGCTGGCCGCCCGACAGGCTCTTGCCGCGCTCGCCCAGCGGGGTGTCGAAGCCCTCTGGCAGGGCGTCGATGAAGCCCAGCGCCTGGGCCTCGGCGGCGACGGCGCGGGCTTCGTCCAGCGTGGCGGCCTCGCGGCCGAAGCGGATGTTCTCTAGCGCCGAGCCCGAGAACAGCGGCGCCTCCTGCGACACCCAGGCGAAGCGGTTGCGCACCGCGACCGGATCGGCCGCGCGCACGTCCACCCCATCCACCGACACGAGACCGGACTGCGGGTCATAGAAGCGCAGCAGCAGGCGGAAGACCGTCGACTTGCCCGCCCCGGACGGCCCGACCAGGGCCACGGTCTCGCCCGGCCGCACGGTCAGGCTGAAGCCCTTCAACGCCGGCAGGTCGGGGCGGCCCGGATAGGCGAAGTCCACCGCCGACATCGACACCTCGCCGCGCGGCTGAGGCAGGGCCACCGGGCTGGCGGGCGGCGCGATGGCGGGGGTCGCCCGCATCAGCTCGTCGATCCGCTCCATGGCCCCGGCGGCCTTCTGAACATCGCCCCAGCTTTCGCCCAAGGCGCCCACGGCGCCCGCCGCGAACACCGACAGCAGAACGAACTGCAGCAGGGCGCCCGGCGTCATGGTCCCGGCGATCACGTCCTGCGCGCCCAGCCACAGCACCAGGGTCACGCCGCCGAACATGACGACGATGATCATGGCGGTCATCACCGCCCGCGCCCGCATCCGCTTCAGGGAGACGCCGAACGCCTCCTCCACCGCCGCGCCGAAACGACCGATGGCGCTCTTTTCGCGGCCGAAAGCCTGGACCGTCTCGATGGCGTCGACGCTTTCCCCGGCGAAGCCTACGGCCCCGGCGAAGGTGTCCTGCGACTTCACCGTCAGCTTGCGCACGATGCGCCCGAACAGGAACAGCGGCACGATCAGCACCGGCACGATCAACAGGACGAATGCCGTCAGTTTGGGGCTGACGAAGAACAGCAGGACCACCCCGCCGATCAGGGTCAGGAAGTTGCGCAGCGCATAGCTGATGGAGGTGGTCAGCAGGGTGTCGACCAGCTGGATGTCCGTGGTCAGGCGCGACAGCACCTCGCCCGTTCGCATATGGGCGAAGAAGACCGGGTCCAGCGTCAGGATGCGCTGGAACAGGGCCGTGCGCAGGTCGGCGATGATCCGCTCGCCGGTCTTGGTCACGTAGAAATACCGCAGCGCCGTCGCCAGCCCCAGAATCACGGCGTTCAGGCCCAGGATCAGGAACCACTTGTCGATGTCGGCGCCGCCGTTCTCGAATCCCTGATCGATGGCGCCGCGCGCCGTCGCCGTCAGGGCCAGGGAGGCGATGGTCGAGCCGATCAGCCAGAGCGCCGAAATGCCCGCATCCACCTTGTGCCGTCCCAGAAAAGGCAGCAACCGCCCGAGCGGACGGATGTTGCGGCTCTTGGCGCGCTTGCCCCCCGCTTCATCCATCTGTTCGGCCAGGACGGCGCCTGCGCCGGGGCGGCCCTCGGGTTGTCCTGTGGGTTGGGCGTGACGTTGCGGTTCAGCGTGGGTCATGGCCGCGCTCTTGCCCCGGATCGCACCCCGGTGTAAACGCCGCCCCTCGCTCCCGTCGCGCTCCGTGGCGGGATTCTCTAATTACGCGCAGTGACGGTCGGCATCGTCGTCGCGCAGAGACGGACAAGATCGATGAAAGCGGACACGCACCCCGACTACCACTTCATCACTGTTGTGATGACCGACGGCACCTCCTACCAGACCCGTTCGACCTACGGGAAAGAGGGCGCCACGCTGAACCTGGACATCGACCCGACGTCTCACCCGGCCTGGACCGGCGGCAACCAGCACCTGATGGACCGCGGCGGCCGCGTCTCGCGCTTCAACAACAAGTTCGGCGGCTTCATCAAGAAGTAAGCCACGCTTGCTGCGACATGTTCGCCACAAAAGCGTCGGTCCCCGGGCCGGCGCTTTTTTGTTGCCTGGAACGCCGTTAGCATGGGCGCGTTCGATCCCTCGGGGCGTGGGCGTTGGGTCCGGGCCGAGATCGGACCACAAGAGTTGCAGACGATGAATCGACGGGAACTGGGCCTTGGCGTCGCTACGACAAGCCTGACGCTGGCCGCTGCGGGCGGCGCAATGGCCCAGACGCGCACGACTGACCCCCAGGTTTTCATCGCCGGTTTCGACGCTCAGGCCGGACGCCTGCCTGCGGCCCAGCAGGCTGAAGTCCGCGCCGTCTACGAACTGACCCAGGGCAAGCCGATCTGGACCGCCGACCGCCTGCGCGTGCTGCAGGAAGTTGCTGCCGGGGCCGAGCGCCACGGCCTGCCGGCCGGAGATTTCTTCGACTTCGTCGGCCTGGCCGCCGACCGTGAAACGGCCGAGATCCGCACCACCGCCGCCGCCCTGGCCTACGCCCGGGTCTTGGCCGAGGGCCGCATCCGGCCCGAGACGGTCGAGGAACTGTGGGAGATGCAGAAAAACAGCGTTGACCTGCCGCGCGGCCTGGTCGACGCCGTCGCCGCCAACAAGCTGAGCCAATGGTTCGATGCCCTGCCCCCGACGGACCTTGGCTACACCAATCTGTCGGCCGGGTACGCCCGCTATCGCCGCATCGCCCGCGAGGGCGGCTGGCCCGCCTTCCGTCTGGACAGCGGCACGATTGAACCGGGGACCAGCGATCCGCGCATGCCCGCCCTCGTCGCTCGGTTGGCCGCCGAGGGCGATCTGAGCGCCGCCAACGCCCAGCGCCTGAAAGGCAATCTGGCTTACGGCCCTGAGTTGCAGCAGGCGGTGCGCAGCTTCCAGACCCGCCACGGCCTGGGCGCCGACGGCCGCATCGGCGCGGCCACCCAGCGCTCGCTGACCGCGACGGCCGAGGATCGCGCGCGTCAGATCGCCCTGAACCTGGAACGCCGCCGCTGGCTGAAGCGCGACCTGAACCCCGAGCGCATCGAGGTCAACACCGCCGCCGCCATCATGGTCTACTGGAAGGACGGCAAGCCGGTTCACTCCAACCGCGTCATCGTCGGCACCGCGGCCAACCAGACGCCCAGCCTTGAAAAGCCCTTCGCCTCGGTCGTGGCCAACCCGCCGTGGACGGTGCCGATGGGGATCGCGCGTCGCGAAATCCTGCCCAAAGGTCCCGGCTACCTCGCCGCCAACGACATGTACGTGAACGCCGACGGCTGGGTCGTGCAACGCGCCGGCCCGAAGTCGTCGCTGGGCAATGTGAAGTTCGAGCTGCAGGACAGCTACGCCATCTTCCTGCACGACACCCCGGCCAAGCACGCCTTCAACCTGTCGGTGCGCCAGCGCAGCCACGGCTGCGTGCGGGTGCAGGACGCCATTGGTTTCGCCCGCCTGCTGCTGTCGCCCGACGCCACGCGCCTCGCCACCTTCGACGAGGCGCAAGCCAGCGGCGAGACCAAGCGGGTGACCACCGGCCGCAACATTGGCGTGCGCCTGCTGTACTGGACCGCCTTCGTCGACGGCCAGGGCCGCGTCGCCTTCCGCGAGGATGTCTACAAGCGTGACGCCAAGCTGGCCCAAGCGCTCGGCATCGCCGTCAACCTGCCGCAGGTGGTGGCCGACGCCCCGATCGACCCGGACGAAGTGACGCCTTAAGCCGCCCTTGGCTTTCCTCCCCATTTCATGGGGAGGGGGACCACGAAGTGGTGGAGGGGCTTACGGCGGCGGAACCAAGCAGCCCCTCCGTCTCGTCGCTTGCAGCGCCGATCCACCTCCCCATTGCATGGGGAGGAGAAGCCTTAGCCGAAGGCGGCGCGCAGCAGGTCCATCTGGCTCTGCACCGGATTGGCGGAGGTCGTCGCCGGCTCGACATACATCTGTCGATCCAGGTGCAGGACGCGGTCGTAAAGCTTCTCGGCCCGCACGGCGTATTCGATCAGGGCGATCGGCAGGTCGCCGCGACGCGGCTCCGTCTCGATGCGGCGATCGGCCAGCCGGTAGCGGGGATCGCCCGCCGCCTCGGCGCTCATGTCCTGTTCGCGCACGGCGCGCTGGACCAGCAGCCACGAAGCGATCTGCATCAGCCGCGTGGTCAGCTTCATGCTCTCGCCCGCATAGGACAGGGCCGCCGCCCGCGATAGCAGGCGCGAGTCCTGGCGACCGTCCCCGTCCAGATAGGCGGCGGTCTCCTCGACCAGTTCCATGCCTTCGCGGAACGTCCGCTCGAACAGCTCGGAGCGGGCGAAATCCAGCACTTCGGCTCCGGACAGGCCTGCCGGGCTCAGATTGGCTTCAATGGCGGTCACAGGCGTCCATCCAAGAATTTCATGCATCCGCTGGCTGCAATCGTCATGCCACGGAAGTCGCCTCTTCGGGAGAGGGCGGTAAAAACCATCCCCAGCCGCCGTCTCTCAGCGGAAGTTGAAGAGCGCATCGGCGGCGCTGCGTTGCGACGACTTGCCGTCGATGGCCGCCTTGCAACGGGCGATCTCGGCCTCAAGAGCGGCGATCCGCTCCTGAAGTTCGTCCACGGCGTAGAGGTCCAGGTCTTCGCGGCCCAGGGCGGCGATCGCCTCGCCCCGCTGCGGCCGGGGCTCCAGATCTTCGAAACTCAACCTCGCCTCCTTGGCCATTGAGGGCGCGAACCCCTATGTGAACGCCGCATTGAAGAGGAATGCAAGCAAGGGAGGCTCCGCCATGCAGGCCATAGAGATCGAAAACGGACGCGGCCCCGCCGACGCCCTGCGCCTGACGACGCGCCCCCTGCCCGTTCCGGCTCCCGGCGAGATCCGCATCCGAATGCGGGCTGCCGGGGTCAACCGCCCCGACATTGTCCAGCGTGAGGGCCGCTATCCGCCCCCGCCGGGCGCCTCGGACATCCTGGGATTGGAGGTCGCCGGCGAAGTCGAGGCCGTGGGCGACGGCGTGACGCGCTGGGCCGTCGGCGACCGGGTCTGCGCCTTGCTGGGCGGCGGCGGCTATGCGGAGTACGCCGTGGTCGACGCCCGGCATGCCCTGCCGATCCCCGACGGTCTCGACTTCGTGCAGGCCGCAGCCCTGCCTGAGACCGCCTTCACCGTCTTCGCCAATGTCTTTGAGGGCGGCGGGCTAAAGGCGGGCGAGACCCTGCTGATCCACGGCGCCACCAGCGGCATCGGCGTGATGGCGATCCAGATGGCCAAGGCGGCCGGCGCCCGCGTCATCGCCACCTCGCGCGGTGCCGCCAAGGCCGAGGCCGCGCGCGCCCTGGGCGCCGACGTCAGCCTGGACGCGACTCAGGACGACCTGGCCGCCGCCATCAAAGAGGCAGGCGGCGTCGACGTGGTGCTGGACATGGTGGGTTCGGCCTATGCCGAACTGAACCTTAACGCCCTGAAGCCAGGCGGGCGCTGGGTGGTGATCGCCACCCTGACCGGAGCCAAGGCCGAGGTCGACCTGATGCGCATCATGCTGAAGCGTATCGTGCTCACCGGCTCGACCCTGCGCAGCCGCCCCGCCGACGAAAAGGCGCGCCTGGCCGCCGCGATCGAAGCGACCGTCTGGCCTTGGGTCGCTGCCGGCGCCGTCAAGGCGCAGGTGGAGGCGACCTTCCCTCTGGCCCAAGCCGCCGCCGCGCACGCCCATCTGGAAGCCGGGTCCCACGTCGGCAAGATCGTGCTGCTGCCCTGATAAAGAAAAGGCGGGAGACCGAAGCCTCCCGCCTTCACCATCGAACCGTTGTTACAGCCTACCAGCGACCGCCGGCGCGAGCCGGGCGCAGGGACGAGATCTTGTCGTTCATGCCCGTATTGCGCAGGTCGCGGACATCGCCGCGCACGACCTCGCAGCGCCCGCGGTAGTTGGCGTCTTCGCAAACTTCCCACGAGCCGCGCGACAGGCGGATCGAGCTGATCGCGTCGTTCATGCCGACATTGCGCAGGTTCGGGATCTCGTCGCGGAAGCTCATCGACTGGCCGCGATAATTGGCGTCGCGGTAGACGGTGATCGAGGACTGATTCCAGCCGCTGCCCTGACCGGGGCGATCGTCATTCCAGCCGCCGCCGGGACGGCCCGGGCGGCCGCTGTTCTCGAAATCGCCCTGCACGCGGCCGCAGGCCAGCCGGCCGTCGCGGTTGACGATCTCGTCGTTGGAGCAGCGCGACAGCTCGATCGAAGTTTCGCGAACGTTGCCGCGCATGTCGCGACAATCCGCATAGAGCCGGCCACGGTTCACATAGGAGCCGGTGCAGCTTTGCGTGTAGGAGCCGCGCGGCGCGCCGCGCGTCTGGGCCTGCGCTTCAGCCGTGCCCACGTTGACGACGGAGAAGCCGCCCGCCGCCATGACCAAACCTGCCGCTGCAACCACGAACTTCTTCATGACACGGTCTCCCTAGAGGTCTCTTCCGGCGCACAACGCGCCCTGGTCCTGAATGTTCATCAGTTCAGATGAACCTTTGCTGTACGGTCCCGACAGACGACGTTTTCATTTCGAGCGAAATCACCTATAACGGGTCTCTCGCGCCCGGCCGAAAAGGTCGGGCGCCGTCGATTCAAACGCCCGTTTTTCGGGCCGCAACCGCCGGGATCCATGCCCATGACCGACATCCTGATGCCCAAGGCCACCGCGGTCTGGCTGGTGGACAACACCTCGCTCTCGTTTGAGCAGATCGCCGACTTCTGCGGCCTGCACCCGCTGGAGGTGCGCGGCATCGCCGACGGCGACGTGGCTCGCGACATCCGCGGCGCCGACCCCATCGTCAACGGCCAGCTGACCCGCGAAGAGCTGGACAAGGCCCAGAACGACGCGAACTACCGCATGAAGGCCGTGGTCAGCCGCCACGCCGAACTGCTGAAGCCGGCCAAGTCGGGTCCGAAGTACACGCCGGTGTCGCGCCGTCAGGACCGCCCGGACGCCATCATGTGGTTCGTCCGCAACCACCCCGAAGTGACCGACGCTCAGATCGCCAAGCTGCTGGGCACCACCAAGGCCACCATCGAGAGCGTGCGCAACCGCACCCACTGGAACTCGGCCAACATCAAGCCGGTCGACCCGGTGAGCCTGGGGCTCACGGGCCAGCTGCAGCTGGATGATGTGGTCCGCAAGGCTGCTGACAAGAAGGCCAAGGACGACGCCAAGAACGGCGTCCTGCAACCCATCGCGGCCGAGCCCGAGCCGGAAGTCGTCGTCGAAGACACCGAAGAAGAATACGGCATGGGCGCCGATCACACCGCTGAATCGGTGTTCGGCTCGCGCGACTGATCCTTTCGGTTCGTCGACGAATTCAAAACGGCCCCGGAAGAGCGATCTTCCGGGGCCGTCGTCGTTTTCAGATGGGGCGCCGCGTCAGTGAGCGCGGGCTTCCAGGCTGCTGATCTCTTCCTTAAGTCGAAGCTTTCGCTGCTTCATCTCCCTGAGGTGTGTCGGGTCCGCGGAGGGGCGGCGCATCTCCTGCTGGATGGTCTCATCCAGCGACCGATGCCGATTACCCAGTTCGCGAATACGAGCCTCGATGGTCATGGCTTGCGCCTCCATGTGTAAGGGACCACTACACTGAGCGCCCGGTTCGGCGGGGTGTGGAATCACATTGCAGTGACCCTTGCCGCTCCGGACACGGAGAGATTGGAGGCGAATTTGGCCGATGTTGTGAACTCCACCGTTCGGGCGCCAGCGCCCTCTCGGCTAGTCGTTGGAATCTCTGGCGCTTCCGGAGTCGTTTATGGCGCGCGCGTGCTGGATGCGCTGCGCGAACTGGGCGTCGAGAGCCATCTGGTCGTCACCCGCGCCGCCCTGCTCACATTGTCGCAGGAGACCGATCTCACCCCCGACGAACTGACGGCCAAGGCCGACGTGGTCCATCGGCTCAATGACGTGGGCGCCACCATTTCCTCCGGCTCCTTCCGCACCCTGGGAATGATCGTGGCGCCTTGCTCGGTGCGGACGATGAGCGAGATCGCCACCGGCGTGACCTCGACGCTTCTGACCCGCGCCGCCGACGTGACGCTGAAGGAGCGCCGCCCGCTGGTGCTGATGGTGCGCGAAACGCCGCTGCACCTGGGCCATCTGCGCACCATGACGGCCCTGGCCGAGATGGGCGCCGTCATCGCCCCGCCCCTGCCCGCCTTCTACGCCCGGCCCGAAAGCCTGGAGCAGATGATCGACCAGTCCGTCGGGCGGGCGCTGGACGTCTTTGGTCTGGACTGGGCGCCGGTGCGGCGCTGGGAAGGGCTGAAGGGCGGGATCGAGGCATGAGCGACGACCTGTGGACCTGGGCCTGCGCCGCCTACGCCGCGCCGGGGGTGAGCGAGGCCTGCCTGTCGCTGCAGGACTATCACGAGCAGAACGTGCCCCTGCTGCTGTGGGCGGCCTGGACCGCCGTCACCGGCCGGCGCCCGGACGAAGAGACGATCGAGGCCGCCTGCGACACGGCGCGCGCCTGGCAGACGACCACTATCGCGCCGCTGCGCGCGGTGCGACGCACCTTGAAAGGGCCGGTGCCGGACCTCGAGACCGAGGCCCGCCTGGCTGTGCGCGAGCAGGTGAAGGCCGCTGAACTAGCGGCCGAGCGCCATCTTCTGGAAAGCCTGCAGGGCCTGTCCCCCGCCCCTTCCGGCGCTGCGCGTCCGGCCGTGGACGCCATGGCCGACGCGGCGCGCCTGTGGGACCGCGTGGTGCCGCGACCGGGGCTGACAACCCTGGCCGACCTGCTTCCGAGCTGACCCCGGCTCAGCTATAATCGCCTGGTCCGGGGCCCGATGATGAACGACGACGAACCTTACCTGTCCGAAGAAGACGAGGCGCTGCGCGCCGAGTTGACCCGCCTGCTGCAGGAGCACGCCGACCTCGACGCCTCGATCGAGGCGCTGGGCCATATGCCTGCGCCCGATCAGCTGATGATCGCCCGGCTCAAGCGCAAGAAGCTGGCCCTGCGCGACGACATCGTGAAGCTGCAGGATCAAATCCTGCCCGACATCATCGCCTAGAGCGGCAGGACCGAGGTATCCTTGACCTCTTCCATCACGGCGTAGGTTCGCGTCTCGCGCACGCCGGGCATGGTGATCAGGGTGTCGGCCAGGAAGACGCGATAGGCGGCCATGTCCTTCATCCGCACCTTGACCAGATAGTCGAAGCCGCCGGCCACCATGTGGCACTCCAGCACCTCGGGCGAGCGCCGGATGCGGTCGGCGAATTGGTCAAAGATGTCCGAGGTCGTGCGGTCCAGCAGCACCTCGATGAAAATCAGCAGTTCCCGCTCGGCGAACTTCGGATCGATCAGGGCCGTATAGCCGACGATCACGCCCCGTTCGCGCAGGCGGCGCACCCGCTCAAAACATGATGACGCCGACATGTTGCAGGCGGAGGCCAGGTCCTGGTTGGTGATGCGGCCATCCTGCTGCAACACCCTCAAGATGCGGCGATCCGCGTCATCCAACTTGTAATCCGCTGTGCTCATGCGCGGCTCCCCCTTACGCATCTACCCCACTCCAACTTTGTCAAACCGCCTGCTGATCCGCAATGGACCAGCAGGCGGGCAGACCGCGATCTGGGAGGAAATCGTCGGCCAGAAGATCGCCTATGTGGAAAAGGCCCGCCTATTCGGCGCGGCGGGCCCCGGCGGCCTGTTTACTCTCGGCGATGAAGGCTTCCATTTCAGCCGTCATGGCCGGAATGGTGGCGACGCCCAAGGCCAGCAGGTGATCGTGGAACGCTTTGATATCGAAGTTCGCGCCCAGTTCGGCCTCGGCCTGACGGCGCAGGCGCACGATTTCGATCTCGCCCAGCTTGTAGGCCAGGGCCTGACCCGGCCAGGTGATGTAACGGTCGATTTCGGTGCCGACCTCATGGTCCGAAAGGGCCGTGTTGCCGCTCAGGAAGGCGATCGCCTGGTCGCGCGTCCAGCCCTTGGAATGCAGGCCGGTGTCGATCACCAGGCGCGCCGCGCGCCACATCTCGTAGTTGAGGCGTCCGAAATCCTCATAGGCGTCTTCATAGATGCCCATCTCGACGGCCAGTTTTTCCGTGTAGAGCGCCCAGCCCTCCCCGAAGGCGGAGATGCCCGCCTGCGAACGCCATTCGGGCAGTTCGGCGTGCTCGCGGCGCAGGACGCCGTGCCAGGCGTGGCCAGGGTTGCACTCATGAACCGTCAGGGCGGGGATGTTGTAGCGCGGCCGCGAGGGCAGGTCATAGGTGTTCAGCAAGCACGCGCCATTGCCGCCGCGGCCTGCCGTATAGAAGGGCGCGATGGCCGGCGGAACCGGGATCAGGCTGAAGGTGTCGCGCGGCTTCAGGTTGAAATACTGCCCCATCTTGCCGTCGACCTTCTTGATCACCCAGGCGCCGTGCCAGAGCAGATACTCGGGCTTGTCGTACTGGAATTGACGGTCGGTCTTCAGGAAGGTCAGGAACTCGGCGAAGCTGCCGGTCCAGCCGGTGCTGCGCATCACCGCTTCCATTTCGGCGCGGACGCGGGCCACCTCGGCGCGGCCGATCTCATGGATCTGGTCCGGCGTCAGGTTGACGCTGGTGTATTGGCGAATCTGCGTCTGATAGAAGTCGTCGCCGTCCGGCAGGCGGTTGGCGCCCAGGGTGTCGCGCGCGCCCGGCACATAGTCCTCGCGGATGAAGCTGAGCAGGGTGCGATGGGCGGGCACGACCTGCTGCTGGATCACCTGGACAGCCTCAGCGCGCAGACGCTGCTTGTCGGCGTCCGAGATCGTCGACGGCATGTCGATGAACGGCTTGTAGATCGGGTTGGCCTGCGGTTCGCTTGGCTCGGTCACGGCCAGGATGGAGACGTCCCGCCCAGCCAGAGAGGCTTTCGGCTGGGTGAAGCCGCGCGCCAGGCCGGCGCGCATATTGGCGATCTGCTGGTCGAAATAGCGCGGCGTGTCGCGCAGTTGGGACAGGTAGCGGTCATAGTCCTCCACCGAAGTGAAGGTCTGGTTCGCCATGCCCGAGATCGAGGACCAGAACGAGCTGTCCGAGTTGAAGGGCATCTCGTACAGGCGGTGGCGGCCGTCATCGACGAAGTTGTCGATCTGGTGCTTGTAGACCGCGTAGTTGGTGCGCTCGGACGGCGAGAGTTGGCCCGGCGCAATGGCGCTCAGGCGGCGCTGCACGTCGGTCCAATAAGCCAGCCGGCGCTGCTGGGTCGCGGCGCTGACGTCGGGCAGGTTCGACGGTTTGGAAGCGCGCGAAGGAATCTCTTTCCGGCG
The DNA here is from genome assembly GCF_014836405.1 of Brevundimonas guildfordensis. Taxonomy (GTDB): domain Bacteria; phylum Pseudomonadota; class Alphaproteobacteria; order Caulobacterales; family Caulobacteraceae; genus Brevundimonas; species Brevundimonas guildfordensis. The sequence continues at coordinate 1,267,233 of NZ_JACSQU010000001.1, forward strand.
CCAGGCGTATTCCTCTTCGGCGATGGCGCGGAACTGGGCGTCGAGCGCGCTGGCGGTCGACGCCGTGGCGTTTGCGGGCGCCGAGGCCAAGGCCGATGTCGGCAGGGCAGCGAAGGCCAGCGCGCCGACGGCGGCGGCGATGGCGCTGTATGCGGTCAGGGTCTTCATCGGTTTCTCCCCCATAGTCGTCGGACGCCTGCTCCAGGCCGCCCAGAGTGAAAGGCCGCCCGTCGCCGGGCGGCCTTCCTTGTTTGCGGATTAGAAGCGCGCGTTCACGCCGATATAGGCGTAACGGCCCAGGTTGTTGTAGACGCTGGCGTTGAACCCGGTGTTCAGCGAGGTTCCGGTCCAGGTGAACGGCGTCTGCGGCGGCTCTTCATTGGTGAAGTTGTTCACCCCGGCGAAGACCGAGAACTTGTCGAACCGGTATTCCGCCCGGATGTCGTGCGTCAGCCAGGACGGCGCCTTGTAAGGCTCATAGGCGCCCGCCGGATCCTGGTTGCTGCGCACCATGCTGCTCAGATACTGGTTGGCGTAGGACAGCGAGACCCGGTCGTAATCCCAGGTGACGCGGAAGTTCATCCGGCGCTTGGGATTGGGCAGTTCGCCCGCCTGCTCGTCGCGCACGCTGGCGTCGCCGGGAACCGGATCATAGGTCAGATCCTCCAGGAAGCCGGCCGCCGCGTTGAACGACAGCGAGCCGTAGTCCGGCAGCCCCAGCTTGGCCAGATCGGTGCGGTAGGACGCCGTCACGTCCCAGCCCGAGTTGGTGTACTCGGCGACGTTCAGCACCTGGTTCATCACCCGGGTGATGTTGCCGTCCGAGCCGCGCGACACGCTGGCGCAGAACGGGTTGCTCAGGTTCGGGCTATCGACGCAGTTGTTGATGATGTTGCGCCAGCCCAGCGAGGCGATGACGTCGCTCATCTTGATGTCGTAGTGGTCGATGGTGACGGCCAGGCCGGGCAGGAACGACGGCGTCAGGACCACGCCCAGGGTCAAGGTCTCCCCCTCTTCCGGGTTCAGATCCGGGTTGCCGCCGCTGACCACCGGCCGGGTCGCCGTCGACTGGACGAAGTCGGGCGACAGGCCCAGGGCCGCACAGTTTGCCCGGCGGTTGGCCGAGGCGCTGCCCAGGTTCAGACGCGTGGCGTCGCACGGGTCTTCAATCTGGCTGTAGCCTTCGCTGCCGCCGCCGAACAGTTCGTTGATGTTGGGCGAACGTACAGCCTTGGCGAAGTTGCCGCGGAAGCGGATGTCGCGGTTGACCGTCCATTCCAGACCCAGGCCGTAGCTGCTGTCGCCGCCCGTGGTGGTGTAGTCCTGGTAGCGATAGGCCGCCGTCAGATCCAGGTACTGCACGAACGGGACATCGGCCATCAGAGGAAGATTGATCTCGCCGAAGACCTCCTTGGACTCATAGCGGCCGTCGGTGATCTGCTGGGCGTTCTGGAAGATCAGCCCCTGCTGAGAACGCTCGTCCGGGACGGAACGCGCATATTCCTTGCGCCACTCCACGCCCGCTGCGAAGGCGACCGGCAGGCTGGTCCCGCTGAACAGGGACGGATACGAGAACAGCTCGCCATTGACGCTGGCCACGGCGTTCCACTGACGCGTGACGTCGTTTCGCACCGTGTGGATGTAGGAGTAGTCGATCGCTTCCTGTGAGGCGATGCCCGCCCCGAACAGGTTCAGCGGCTGACACCCGCGCGACCGAGCGTCTGCGCTGCGACAGACGATCTGGCCGTTCAGGTTGATGGCGTCGATCGACTCATAGAATTCCTTCTGCAGGCGATCGAAGTTGGTGAACTCCGACTCGGTCTGGCCGTAGTTGACGTAAGCCTCGAACCGCCAGCCGTTGCTGAAGGCGCCGTCCACCCCGGCGACGAAGCGGGTGGTGTCGTACACGCTCTCGTAGGTGCGGATGCCGAAGTCGCGGTCGTTGCGGGTGATGTCGAACTGAGTCACCCCGGCGGTGGCCAGCATGGCGCGCAGGTCGCTGGGCAGGAAGGCGTTGTCGGCCTGAATCCGATAGGCGTTGCCCGTCGCCATGCCGGGCACGTCGCCGGCGAAGGTGCCGTTCTCGCGCTGGCTGGTCGCTTCGGTGTGGAAATACTTCGCTTCGGCGAACAGGTTCAGTTCGCTGACCACGTCGCCCGACGGCTGGAACTGGTGGCGCATCTGCAGTTCGCCGCCGTACCGCTCGACCGGGGTGCGCAGGGCGTCTTCGCTGAACTTGAAGCCGTCGCCGCCGATGGAGACCTTTTGCGGGCGGCCGTTGCCGTCCACCACAACCTGTCCGCGGTCGAACGGCACCAGCTTGCCGTCCGGCGTGAAGGTCAGGCTGTAGGCCGCATTGCCGCCGATCGGCGTGACGATCACCGGGGTGAAGCTGTCGTTGGTGATGTTCGTATAGACGTCCCGGGCCATGATGAAGGACGGCTGCCCGTCGTCCGGGCTCTTCTTGTTCGGGTTCGGGATGTAGGCCAGGCCGCTCATCGCGTAGTCGCGCTCGTGCCGGTACAGGCCCTCGGTCTTGTCATAGGTGGCGGCGGCCATGACGTTGGTGCGGCCGTCGTTGAAGTTCCGGCCGATCGCCACGGAGCCATAATAGGTGTTCGGGCCGTCGGCGGAGCCGTACTGGGCCTGGGCCGCGACGCCCTCGAAGTCCTGTTTGGTGATGAAGTTCACCACGCCGGCCACGGCGTCGGCGCCATAGACCGCCGAAGAGCCGCCCGTCACCGTGTCGACGCGAGCGATGGTGGTCTTGGAGATGGTGTTGACGTCCACGGCGCTGGTGCCGCTCGACCCCGCCACATGGCGGCGACCGTTGACCAGGACCAGGGTCCGGCTGGCCCCGAGGTTGCGCAGGTTCAGCGTCGCCAGGCCCTGGCCGGCCACCGTATTGGTGGTGCTGGACGCCGATGCGCCCAGGCCGACCTGCGGCTGGCGGGCCATGGCGTCGATCAGGTTGGTGACGCCGATGTTCTCGATTTCCTGGGCATCGACGACGTTGACGGGCGTCGACGCCTCCACGTTCGGGCGGCGGATGCGCGAGCCGGTCACGACAATGTCAGCGACGGCGCTGGCTTCCGGCTCAGGAGCCGGGGTCTGGGATTGAGCCCAGGCGGGTTGGGCGGCGGCGGCCGTGACAGCCAGACCGGCGATCATCGTCCCGGTCTTCAGGTACGCAGACAGTCTCATTGGATCACCCCTCGTTTTTTTTGATGTGAAGCAGACGCCGCCGTCCCCTCTCGGCAGCGCCCGCCTCGTCTGTTGTGGATCAGCGCTCTGCTGGCGCCTCTCCTCGTTCGGCTTTTTGCCGATCGACCATGGCCCGCACGTCGGCCAGCAGGGCCGGCGCGTCGTAGGCGACGCCGCGCGCCACCGTCCAACGCACCCCGCCGACCGTCTCGATGCGGTTCTCAGGGCTCAGGCGCTCATGCCCGGTGCCGTAAAGCGTCTTGAAGTTGGCCAGCGGGTTCTCGGTCGTGATGACCAGATCCGCGCTCATGCCCGGCCGCACGATGCCGAAGGTCGGCGCCTTGCCGGTCGGCTCGGCCAGGGTCATGGCGCCGTCCATCGTCGCCGCGCGGACGATCTCCAGCGGGTGGAAGCCCGCCTCCTGCAGCAGCTCCAGCTCTTCAACGTAGCCGAAGCCGTACAGCTTCCAGATGAAGCCCGAATCGGACCCCACCGTCACTCGGCCGCCGACTTTCTTGTAGTCGTTCAGCAGCCGCATGAACCGCTCGTAGAAGCGGCGCCACGCCACCTCGTTCGACGTCGTCCAGTCGAAGAAATAGCTGCCGTGGTTGTCGCGCGTGGATTGGAAATAATCCGCCAGCGTCGGCAGGGTGTAGGCCTGGTGCCAGGGGGCGTTGCGCGCCTTCATCAGATCGCGCGACGCGGCATAGATGGTCATCGTCGGATCGAAGACGACGCCCGCCTCCTTCTGGGCCTCCAGATAGGCGTACCACTGCGGCGAGCCGGGCTCGACCTCGTCCCAGATCTCGGCGGCCTCACCGAAGCGTTTCTGCTCATCGTAGAAGTTGTAGTCGGCCGGATAGTCCTGGATCGTCCGCCCGCCCAACAGCGACTCGAAGTGGCCGTAGAAGTGGGTGATCGTCCCCAGGCCCGCCGCCGCCAACTGTTCGGCGTTCAGCTGAGCCACGCCTGGTTGGGCGATGTGGGCCACCGTGCCCATGCCGACCTTCTTGGCCTCGTCGAGGGCGGCCAGGACCACCTCAGGCGTCTCGTCGCCACGCAGGAAGAATTTGATCCCGTCCACGCCGTTGGCCGCGCCCCAGCGCACCCATTCACGCGCCATCTCGGGGTTGCGGATGCGGCCGCGCGACCAGCCCGAGCCGATCGTCTGATAGTTGTAGATGCGTGGGGCGACGATCTCGCCCCGGGCGGAACGGGCCTTTTCCGACACGGCGATGTCGTGCGGCGCCAGGCTGACGCCGCGCACCGTCGTCACCCCGTGGGCCAGCCACAGCTTGTAGACATACTCCAGGTCCGGCGCCTTCTGCGGGCTGCCGCCGTGGGCGTGGGCGTCGACGAAGCCCGGCATGACGTACATCCCGCGCGCATCGATCTCGTGCGCGGCGTTCAGCGGCGGGCGCCCCTCGCGTTCCGGCAGGCCCGGCCAGCCGGCCTGGATGATGTCGGTGATCTTGTCGTTCTCGATGACGATGTCCACCGGCCCCATGGGCGGCGCGCCCGTGCCGTCGATCAGCATGGCGCCGCGGACCACCATCAGCGGATAGGGGCCGTACCCCTCCCCCGCCCGGCGCGCCGGCGCCGGGTTCAGGCTGGCGCGAGCCGGGGCCGCCTGAGCCTGCGCTTGGGCCTGAGCTTGGGCCGAAGCCACGCTCGGCGCCGTCGCCAGCATCAGGGCGGCCGCACAGGCCGCGCCGGCGCCGCTGAAGATAGACCTAGTCTCTAAACGCGTCCGCAAGCTCCAATCCCTCCCAAGATCGACGGTCTTTCAGACCCGTGCCAGCGCAAGTCCGGCCCCTCAGCCCGACCCCAATTCGCTACCACCCCAAGGCAGACAAGAGCTTCGGATATTCTCCGCCCTGCGGAATAAAATTCACGAAGAAGCGCCTAGTCGTATACGTTCTTCGAAACCCAATATTTCTGACCTACAAAGCGAAAGAGGCGTTGTTTATCCGACAATTCTGATTTTATGATCCACTGAAGGCGACAAAACGCGGCAGATTGGGGTCGTTTTTTTTAGCCACGTTCAGCCGCCGATTGCGCTGCGCGCCAAGAATGCTGCGTCATATCGACGGTATTCCGAATATATTTTGTTCCATCGAACAACATTCGCAACGTCTGGGGGAGACGCATGAGTTTCTTGACACGCCGCAAGGCCCTGCCTGCGCTGGGGGGCGCAGCACGCAAGGCAAATGGGCTGAAGCCCACCCTGTCCTGGCCGCACCTGGTCGCCCTGGGCGTCGGCGCCATTGTCGGCACAGGGATCTACACGCTGATCGGCGTAGGGGCGGAAAGAGCCGGGCCAGCTGTCATGCTCGCCTTCCTCATCGCCGGGATTGTCTGTGTCTGCGCCGCCCTGGCCTATGCCGAACTGGCGACGATGATCCCGGAATCAGGATCGGCCTACACCTATTCCTACACCACGCTCGGCGAAGGCGCGGCCTGGATGGTCGGGTGGAGCCTGATACTTGAGTACACCGTCGTCTGTTCGGCGGTGGCCGTTGGCTGGGCGGGGTATTTCTCCGGAATGATGGAGGGCATCGGCCTGGGCCTGCCCGCAGTGCTGACCTCGGCGCCGTCCCAGGGCGGCATCGTCAACCTGCCCGCCGTCGTCATCGTCGCCGCCGTGGCGGGTCTGCTGGTCGCCGGCACGAAGGAAAGCGCCTCGATCAACGCCGCCCTGGTGGTGGTCAAGATCGCCGCCCTGATCGCCTTCGTGGCCATCGCCCTGCCCCACTTCAATGCAGACAACCTCAAGCCCTTCATGCCCTACGGCTTCTCGCACGGGGTCGGGGCGCAGACCGGCGTGATGGCGGCCGCGGCCATCATCTTCTTCGCCTTCTACGGCTTCGACGCCGTGGCCACGGCGGCGGAGGAGACCCGCAACCCCGCCCGCGACCTGACCATCGGCATCATCGGCTCCATGGTCGCGTGCGTAGCCATTTATATGGCCGTGGCCATCGCCGCGCTGGGCGCCATGCCCTTCACCGAGTTCATGAAGTCGCCTGAGCCGCTGTCGCACATCATCCGCACCGTCGGCTCGGACCTGTGGGCCACCCTGATCGCGGGCGCGGCCGTCGTGGCCCTGCCCACCGTCATCCTGGCCTTCATGTTTGGCCAGAGCCGCATCTTCTTCGTCATGGCGCGCGACGGACTGCTGCCGCGCAGCCTCGCCCATGTGTCCAAGCGCTCGGGCGGCCCTGTGCGCGTCACCGCGGGCACAGCCGTGCTGATGGCGATCATCGCCGGCTTCTTCCCGCTGGGCGACCTGGCGGCGCTGGCCAATGCGGGGACCCTAGCCGCGTTCGCGTCGGTCGGCCTGTGCCTGATCGTGCTCCGGCGCCGCGAGCCGGGCCGTCCGCGCGTCTTCCGCGCCCCGGTCTGGTGGCTGGTGGGGCCGATCGCCATCGCCGGCTGCGTCTATCTGTTCTTCAGCCTGCCAGCCTCGACCCAGATCAACTTCGTCATCTGGAATGCGATCGGGGTGGCGGTCTATCTGCTCTACAGCCGGCGCAACAGCCTGCTGAACGGCTAAACAGAAATGGGCGCCGAGGCTGACCTCGGCGCCCATTTCAATTCGTCAGCGGCTCGCTTCAGGCCGCGCCTTCTTCCTCAGCCACATGGCCGCGTCGGCCTCGGACAGCCACACCTCGGCGTCAACCTGGTCCGCATAGGCGCGCACGCCGAACGAGCCGCCCAGAGGCAGACGCTCGCCTTCCCAGACGAAGCCTTCGCTGTTCAGCGCCTCGCTCAGCCGCAGGGCCTTCTCGCGACCTTCCTCGGCGCCCGCGTTCATCAGCACCACGGTGAACTCATCCCCGCCCATGCGGCCCACGGCGTCGGACTCGCGCACATTCGCCAGCAGCAGCTCGGCCACCGCAATCAGGGCCGCGTCGCCCGCCGCATGGCCCAGGCGGTCGTTGACTCCCTTGAACCCGTCCAGATCGAGATACAGCAGCGCCGCCTCGATCCCGTGGCGGCGGCAATAGGCCAAATTGCGCGCCAGCACCGTCATGAAGCCGCGCCGGTTCAGCGCAGGCGTCAGCACGTCGTGATCGGCCAAGGCCTCGGCTCGTTCAGCCCGCTCGGTAAGCGCCGCTATCTCGGCGCGCAGACGCGTGATCTCAGCCTGCAAGTCCGCCTTCGCGTCCGCAGCGGTCGTCTGTTCGGCCAGGTGGTTCAAGGCAGGCTCCGACGCCGCATTTCCGGCCGACTCAAGGCCCCGCGACGCAGCTGAGTCTAGCGTCCTCGGTTGCGGGCGCAACGCGGGTGCTGTAACGGGCCGCTTTCCGCATGGGGAGCCTTTGCGCATGACCGCCTCCACGCCGCCGGCCACGACGCCTCCTGTCGCCATCATCATGGGCAGCCGCTCGGACTGGCCCACGATGAAGCTGGCCGCCGACCGCCTGGACCAGCTGGGCGTCGCATGGGAGGCCAAGGTCGTCAGCGCCCATCGCACGCCCCAGCGCCTCTATGACTTCGCCACGACGGCCAAGGACAAGGGCTTCAAGGTCATCATCGCGGGCGCTGGGGGCGCGGCCCACCTGCCGGGCATGGCCGCCTCGATGACCGACCTGCCGGTGCTGGGCGTACCGGTCCAGTCCAAGGCGCTGAAGGGCCTCGATTCCCTGCTCTCCATTGTCCAGATGCCCGGCGGCGTGCCCGTCGCGACCCTGGCTATCGGCGAGGCGGGCGCCGCCAACGCCGGAATTCTAGCGGCGCAGATCCTGGCCCTGTCTGACGTCGCCCTCGCGGAGCGTCTATCCGCCTTCCGCGCCGCCCAGACCGAATCCGTCGCCGAAAGCGTCGAAGACTGATGCCCGATCTTCCCCTGCCTCCCGGTTCGACCCTCGGCATTCTCGGCGGGGGTCAGTTGGGCCGGATGCTGGCGCAGGCCGCCGAACGTCTGGGCTTCGACGTGGTGATCCTCGACCCCCAGCCGGACTGCCCGGCCGCCCGCGTCTCGCGCGCCCAGATCACCGCCCCCTATGACGACCCCGACGCCCTGCAGGCGCTGGGCCGCCTGTGCGACGTCGTCACCTTCGAGTTCGAGAACGTCCCCGCCGCCTCGGTCGAGACCCTGGCCGAAGCCGGCGCCCTGGTCGCACCGGGACCGACGGCCCTGGCCGTGGCTCAGGACCGGGTGGACGAGAAGACCTATCTGAACGCCGTCGGCGCCCCGACCGTCGATTTCGCCGCCGTGACGACGCTGGACGACCTGACCGCCGCCATCGACCGCCTAGGCCTGCCCGCCCTGCTGAAGACTCGCCGCGAGGGCTATGACGGCAAGGGGCAGGTCTGGATCCGCGACGCCGCCGACGCCCAGGCCGCCTTCGACGCCATCGGCCGCCGCCCCGCCGTGCTGGAAGCCGCCGCCGTCTTTAATCGCGAGCTGTCCGTGATCGCCGCGCGCGGCCGCGACGGCGCCGTCGCCGTCTATCCCTTGGGCGACAATGTCCACCAGAACGGGGTGCTGAAGACCACCACCGCCCCCGCCGCCGTCGATCCGGCCACGCAAGGACGCGCCGAAGCCATCGCCGCGGCGGTGCTGGACGGCCTCGACTACATCGGCGTCATGGGCATCGAACTGTTCGACATGGGCAGCGGAGAGTTGCTGGTGAACGAGGTCGCCCCTCGCGTCCACAACACCGGCCACTGGACCCAGGACGGCTGCGTCTGCGACCAGTTCGAGCAGCACGTCCGCGCCGTCGTCGGCTGGCCGCTGGGCCCGAGCAACGCCCACGCCCGCATTGAGATGACCAATCTGCTGGGCGACGAAGTCGAGCAATGGCGCACGCTGGCCGCCGAGCCGAACGCCCGGCTGCACCTTTACGGCAAGCACGACGCCCGGCCGGGGCGGAAGATGGCGCACGTCAACCGCATCCTCTGAACCCTCTCCCATCGGGAGAGGGTTGGTTACGCCTTCGCGCCGTAGCGCAGCCGCCCCAGCGCCTCGGTGATCGTGCGGACGGGGGCGTCGAAATCCTTGCCCGCCTTCCACTTCTCGAAGGCCATGACGTTTTCGATGCGGCGGGCGACAAAGGCTTCCGCCGCCTCGCGCCCGTCGAACCAGCGCATGGTCAGGGCGGGAATCAGGATGCCGCCCAGAATCGCCCGCTTGGAATAGTGATTCTGGTCCGTCGCCGTGTCCCCGGCCCAGCGCCAGAGATGATCCGCTGTCTCCCACGCCAGCTTGAAGCCAAGGTCGACATTGGTCGGCAGGCTGAGGAAGCCCGCGCAACGCTTGGCCGCTTCGATGTCCTGCGCTCCCGCCTCCATACGCGCCGAGACGGCGGCGGCGATTCGTTCGCGAATCTTCATCGTCGATGCGGGCGTGGCTTCCAGCGCCTTCAAGGCGCGCGCGTCGTGGCGGCGCGACAACAGGACCGCCAGATCGCGCGCCCCGTTAGGCAGCAGCAGCTCCTGGTCGCCTAGCGTCAGGCCGCACGCCTCGCACGCGGCGCGCGTCAGGCGCGCGTTCCAGCCCAGCGCGGGCGCGCGTTCTATGGCCGCGTCCAGAACGGCCTGTTCTGTGCGGTCGGCCCAATCGCCTTTCGGAGCGGTCTCGGCTGTCTCGGTCATGGGCGGCACGATACGCCCATACGGCGGGCGTTTCGACCCATCACGATTAGGCGCGACGATCTGGACACGCCCCCCCCGATCATGTATCAGCGCGCCTTCACTCGAGAGGGCTTCCTCTTGAGCGTGGTTTTGTTTTGTCTGCCCGTCTCCCTTGGAAAGGACGCGGCGGGCGGCCAAAGGAGAGAGACCCCTGGTTCAGATTTTTGTCCGCGACAACAATGTCGATCAGGCGCTGAAAGCCCTGAAGAAGAAGATGCAGCGCGAAGGCAGCTTCCGCGAAATGAAGCGTCACGTGCACTTTGAAAAGCCGTCGGAAAAGCGCGCTCGCCAAAAGGCTGAAGCCGTCCGTCGCGCCCGCAAGCTGGCCCGCAAGCGCGCCCAGCGCGAAGGCCTGCTGCCGGCCCCGAAGGGTCGCGGTCGCTAAGACCCGCTGACGCCTGAAAGATCAAAGGCCGCCCCGGATCGCCGGGGCGGCCTTTTTCTTTGCCTGGTACTTTCCGCGGGGATGAGCGGGAGAGAGGCCGAGCCTCCCTCCCCGCAAACTCACCGCCCCGTCACGGCGCCCATGAAGCTCTTCCAGCTCAGCTTCACGTCCGACAGGGCGCCGGCGCGGAAGGCGCGGCCCGCCGCCCAGACCATCAGCGCGGCGAACAGGAACATGCCGAGCAGACCGCCGATCATTTCGATCAGCGGCGGTCCGCTGGGCGCGCGCGCGGCCATGACGAAGGGGGTGAAGGGCGGGATCAGGCTGATCACCTTCACCACTATGGCGTCGGGGGTGCGGATGGCCATCTGCATGACCAGGATCGGCACGATCAGCACCATCATGATCGGCCCCATCAGGGTCTGGGCGTCGCGCGGCGTGTCGCAGAAGGCGCCGATGGCGGCGAACAGCACCGCATACATCAGATAGCCGCCGACCAGCAGCAGCAGGAACCAGACGAACAGGCCGTCGGTCAGCAGCACCGATCCGATGTCGCGCGCCACGTCCGGCACGCTCGCCATCAGGCCGATGGCGCCGATACCGCCCCAGGCGCCCAGCACGGCCACGGTCAGCAGGGCCACGCCCAGCACCTTGCCCGTCAGAATCTCGGTCGCCGAGGCCGAGGACAGCAGCACTTCCAGAATCTTGTTCGACTTCTCCTCCATCACGCTGTTCAGCAGGATGGAGGCGCCGGTCATGACGAGGGACCACAGAAGGAAGCCCACCGCCAGGCCGACGATGACCGGCAACTTGTCGCGGAACGAAACTTCGCCTCCCGACGCGGCGCGCGGCGAGAAGACCGACACTTCCGGCCGGAAGCGTTCGGTCTGCGCCACCACCGAAGGATCGATGCCGCTGGACACAAAGACGCGGCTGCGGTTGGCGGACTTCAGGGCGTCCCGCACGGCGTCTTCCACCACATCGTCGGTGGCGCGGCCGGTCCAGACGCGCGCGCCGGGCTGGCCGTCCTTTTCGGTCAGGAAGACCACGGCGTTCAGACGCTCGCCCTCGGGCGCGTCCTTGTCGACATAGCGACGGGCCAGGGCGTCGCGCGCCTCGCCCGGAGCGGCGGCCAGCAGGTCAGCGGGCGCCTCGACCAGCTCAAACGACCGCTTGGGCGTCTTGAAGCCAGCGGCGGCGCGCGGCGCCTCCTTCTTCAACGCCTCAAGCCCGGCGTCGAAGCCGCCCTTCTCGGCGGCCTCGCGCACGCGGTCGCCGCCGGCCGTCCCCGCCTCGGGCACGGCGGCCATGCGCAGGGCGGCGATGTCGCCGCGCCCGCGTTCCGTCTCCAGCGCCTGCCGCACGGCGGCGGCCAGGCCGGACCCGGCCGGGGTCTCGTCGACGATCACGGCTTCACGCTGAGGCTCGGCGTGTTTCATCAGCACCGGAATCGCGCCGCCCAGCACGGCGAACAGCGGAAAGGCCAGCAGCGACAGCCAGAAGCCGACCGTCTTGGCGTAGGCCAGAAACTCGCGGCGCGCGATCAGAAGAATGCGGCTCATCGCGCGGCCTCCATCGTGTCGGTCTTGCCGACGGATTGGTCCTCGTCGGGGTGGTCGCCGGTCAGGGCGATGAAGGCGTCATGCAGGGTCGGCTCCTTCATCTGGAAGCGCCGCACGTCCAGCCCGCCCAGGAAGGCGGCGCGCAGGGCGGATTGCGCCTCCGCCCCCGGCGTCAGGCCGACGCGCAGGGTGCTGACGGCGCCATCCTCAGCCAAGGTCTCGATTGCGCTGACGCCCGGCAAGGCCGCCACCGCGTTGCGATCCAGCGCCCCTTCCAACTCCAGAAAGCGCGGCGAGGTGGCGCGCGCCTGATCCACCGTGCCCTCGAACGCCTTGCGCCCGCGCGCCAGCAGCACGACCTTGTCGCACAGACGCTCGGCGTGCTGCATCACGTGGGTCGAGAACAGCACCGTCGCCCCATCGGCGGCCAGGGCGCGGATCATCGCCTCCAGCCCCTGCTGGTTCATCGGGTCCAGACCCGAGAACGGCTCGTCCAGGATGACGAACTCCGGCTGATGCACCACCGAGGCGATCAGCTGGACCTTCTGGGCCATCCCCTTGGACAGCTCCTTCATCTTCTTCTTGCTGGCCTCGCCCAGGCCCATCTGCTCCAGCATCTCGCGGCCGCGACGGCGACCCTCGGGCAGGGGCAGCCCCTTCAGGGCGCCGAAGAAGGCGATGGCGTCCACCGGCGTCATCTTCTTATAGAGGCCGCGCTCTTCGGGCAGGAAGCCGATCCGGTCGCGCACCTTGCGCCCGTCGTCGGCGCCCAGGATGTCGATGCGGCCGCTGGTGGCGGGCTGCAGGCCCAGGATCATCCGCAGGGTCGAGGTCTTGCCCGCCCCGTTCGGCCCCAGAAAGCCGCAGATCGAGCCCTTCTCGACCTGGAAGCTCAGGTCGGAGACCGCCTGGAAGCCCCCGTATCTCTTACTGATTCCGTCCAGCGTCAGCGCCGCGACCATTCGGTTCCCCTGCGATAGTTCGAGGGGCGAGGGTAAGGGCGCAAGCGGCTTCGCGTAAAGCGACTTTTACATTACAGATTGGTCATGACGCCGCGCCGTTTGCCGCGGTCAGATCGGCGACTTCACCCGGATGTCGAAGCTCTGGCCGACGATCTTGGCGGGGTCGACCTGGCCGCCGTTGCGGCGAACCTCGAAGTGCAGGTGCGGGCCGGTCGAATAGCCGGTCGAGCCGACCAGACCGATGCGCTCGCCGGCCTCGACCGTCTTGCCCGAGTGCACGTCGATGCTGCTCAAGTGGCCATACAGGCTAGTCATGCCGTTGGGGTGTTGGACCTCGATGAAGTTGCCGTAGCCGCCCGCCTGATAGCCGGCGCGCAGCACCTTGCCCTCGGTCGTGGCGAAGACGCCCGTGCCGGTCGGGGCGGCGATATCCACGCCCTTGTGCGCACGGGCCTTGGCTTCGATCGCCAGCTTGCGCAGGCCGAACGACGAGTTGATGCGATATCCCTTCACCGGGGCTTCGAAGACGATCTTGCGTGTCACCGGGCCTGCGGGCTCCGCCACCGCCTTTACGGGCGGGGCGATGGGAGCCGACACTTCGACGACCTTCTCAGGCGCGGCGGCGATCATGCCGACGGGCGCAGCGGCCATAGCCAGGACCGACATGGCGACCAGGGCGCCGGTTTGACCAAAACGGATGACATGCGGCCGAACGGCCGGGGGGACTAGACGCATACTCAAACGACTCATTCTGAGCGCTTCGTCAGCGCGGGGGAGCCGTCAGGAAGGCGCGAACACGCACGCAAAGCGAACAACCAAGGCTCGCCGACGGCCGGATTTGACCGCCTTTTGCAATTTCACCGGGACATGAATGGGGCGCCCCGAGGGCGACACGAGGTCGCACCCCGCAACTTTCGACATCGAGAGCTAGAGCGGCAGACTGAGCTTCACCGCCGCCATATGGCTGTCGGCATGGTCTCCGAAGCGGCCCTTGTAGCCGATCGACACCTTCAGCCGCTCCATCACCGTACCCTCGATTCCCGCGGCGGCCAGCACCTGTCCGCCAAACGGCAGGTCCACGTCGCGCCCCAGGACACGAGCCGGATTGCCGACGATGCCGGTCCGCACGGCGTCGCTGTCGTCGCTCAGGCTGTCGCGATAGCCGCCTTCGGCAAAGAAGCGGACCCGCTCGGTCCCGCCCTCGGCGCGCAGGGCGATCTCGGCCGTCGTCGCCTGCACCGAACGGTCGGCATAGGCGTACTGCGCCGCCGGGCCCTGCTCGCCGAAGCCGTCCACGTCGGCGTTGATCCAGGCCACCGCCGCGCGCGGCGACAGGGCGAACCCGCCCATGTCGAACCACATCCCACCCTGCAGCCGCGCCCCGGTCGAGACGCCGCGCGTCGAGCCGCTGTGTACGATCGGCGCGAGGCTGGTCAGGCGGTTGATGTCGTTGAAGTCGTCCTGAGCCACGCCCGCCGCCGCATTGACGAACAGGTCGCCCGAGCGCCAGCCGCCGTAGACGTCCAGCCCGAAGCTGTCGATGTCCGCGCGCAGGGCGCCTGCATCGACATCGGCGTTGCGATAGGAACCGGACATGCCGAAACGCCAGGTCTCGCTGCCCGACTCAAGGGCGATGCGCACGCCGTAGCCGTCGGACGTCGCCTTGCCTATGGCGCCGCGCGCGTCCGTCTCGGTCTTGTCAACCAGGGCGCCGACGGAGATCGAGGTTCCGCCCATCCACGCCTCGCGCCCCGACAGGGCCGCCGTCGAGCCGTCCAGGGCGTCCTCGCGGTGGCGCCAGGCGGTCTCGCCCAGCACCGCCGTCTGACTGCCCTGGTCGCCGTAGTAGAGGTAGTCGTTCGCCAGACGCGCGATCACTGCATGGCCCCTGGCCGTCGGGTGCACCCCGTCGAAATAGAAGTAGTCGTCAGGGTTAGAGCACAGGGTGACGCCGTTGAAGCAGGCCTGGGTCACGTTCGACACGCCAAAGGCGCTGGGGTTGGCCGAGATCACGTCTCCGACCTTGAACAGGTCCATCAGGATGATGTTCGTGCCGGGCCGCGCCGTCGCCGTCGCGTTCAGGCCCGTCAGCAAGGCCCCGTTGAAGGTGCTGACTGCGAAATCCGCCAGGGGCGCGGCGGGCGTGCCGCGGAATTGCGGGGTCAGGCTCAGCTTGGGCAGGTTGGTGACCAGGATGGTCCCCGCCCCCGCCTGGGCGATCGCGCCCACGATGAAGTTCATGTCCGACGCGGCGCCCAGGGCCACGGGCGTGATGGACCCTGTCGGATTGGACGAAGCGCCGGCCGCCGGCAGGCCCTGGAAGATGTTGTTCGCCCCACCCAGCACGCTGACCAGATCGTTGGCCCCGAACGTCCCGCCGCGCTGCTGATACTGGGCCAGTTGCAACCGCATCCCCAGGGGTTGAGCCTGGCTGTCCGTGCGCGCGCCGCCGAAGGCGTAGTTGATGCTGCCCGTCACAGGACCCATGAAGTTCGCGGCGTTGAAGCCCAGCTGTTCGGTAAAGACCGGACCGTTGGAGAATCGCCCCGCGCCATAGGGCGGCGATGCTGGCGTCGATCCGCCGGTCGCCAGATAGAGGTTGCCGTTGTCCGAAAGGCTGTCGCCGAACACCACCAGGCGGCTGTAGCTCTGGGCCGAAGCGGCCCCGGCGACAGACACGGCGGCCAGGCTCAGGGCGGCCAGGGCCGCCCCGCGAAGAAGACGAGTCATCGCAATCCCTCCCATCGACCGTCAGTATGCGGCCGTTGAACCGCACTCTGCGCCCCTTTTTTCAGGACGCAAGATGCCCCTGCGGAAGGTGATCGATGATCAGTGCAGTCGGCGGAAGCGAATGGTGCCAGGAAGCTGTTTCAGCGCCGTCAGCGCCTCGCGGTCATAGTCGCGGTCCACGTCGGTGATGACGTAGCCCGTACGCTCGTCTGTCTTCAGATGCTGGCCCAGAATGTTGAGCCCCGCATCCGACAGCGCCCGGTTCAGTTCGGCCAGCACGCCCGGCTGGTTCCGGTGGATGTGCAGCAGACGGTGCGCGCGGCTCACCTCGGCCAGCTGCACGTTCGGCAGGTTGACGCAGAAGGTGGTGTCGCCCCGGTTCAGATAGCCCAGCAGACGCTCGGCTGCGAACTCGGCGATGGCTTCCTGCGCCTCCTCGGTCGAACCGCCGATGTGCGGGGTCAGGATGGTCTTGTCCAAGCCGACCAGAGGGCTGTCGAACGGGTCGGCGTTGGTGCGCGGCTCTTCGGGGAAGACGTCGACCGCCGCCCCGCCCAGACGGCCCGACTTCAGCGCCGCCGCCATCGCGTCCACATCGACCACATGGCCGCGCGACAGGTTCAGGAACAGGGCGCCCGGCTTCATCCTGGCGAACTGATCGGCGCCGATGATGGCGGTGTTCTCCTTGCGGCCGTCGACGTGCAGCGTCACCACGTCCGCCTCGGCCAGCAAAGCGTCCAGCGAGCGCATCCGCCGCGCATTGCCCAAGGCCAGCCGCTCGGACAGGTCGTAGAACAGCACCCGCATGCCCAGGTTCTCGGCCAGCACCGAAAGTTGGCTGCCGATGGCGCCGTAGCCGACGATGCCCAGCGTCTTGCCGCGCACTTCGCGCGAGCCGGTCGCCGACTTGTTCCACTTGCCCTTGTGCATCTCGCGCGACTTGTCCGTCACGTCGCGCATCAGCACGATCATCATGCCGATGGCCAGTTCCACCACCGAGCGGGTGTTGGAATAGGGCGCGTTGAACACCGCCACGCCCTTGTCCGCCGCCGCATCCAGATCGACCTGATTGGTGCCGATGCAGAAGGCCGCCACGGCCATCAGCCGGTCGGCCGCGTCCAGGACCTTGCGGCTGACGTTGGTCTTGGAGCGGATGCCCAGGACGTGCACGCCCTTGATCGCCTCGATCAGATCGTCCTCATCCAGCGCGCCCTTCATCGTCTCGACGGTATAGCCCGCCTCCTCCAGCCGCTCGACGGCGGCGGGGTGGACGTTTTCCAGCAGCAGCATGCGGATGCGGTTGCGCGGATAGGACCAGCGTCCGGCCACGCCCTCGGCGTAGAGCACCTCGTCCAGCGAGGACGCGACGGCATCGGCGGCCTCGACCACCTTGTCGCGGCTGACGATCTCGGTGAAGGCGTAGAAGCGGTCGGCCGCGCCCTGAATCTTGACCTCGGCGTCGGTCCAGCCGTCGCCGACCATGACAACGGGGCCTTCCAGTTCCAGCGCACGGATGACCTCGGGCTTGCCGTTCTCGCGCGACAGGGGGTTGGCCGTACCCACGCCCGTCACCCGGTCTTCGTCGTCATAGATCAGGTCGTTGGCCAGCACATGGTCGGCGGCCACGCCCAGCCGCTCGGCCAGGGGCGCGATCACCTCGCGGAAACCGCCGGACAGGATGTAGATGCGCTCGGCGTTGCGCTGGAAGAAGTCGACGTTGCGGCGGATGGAGACGGTCGCCTCGTCCAGAATCCGGTCCGTCAGGGCCTCGACGTGCTCACGGCGCAGCGCCAGAAGATCCAGACGCTGCTTCAGCGCCTCGCCAAAGCCGATGCGGCCGTTCATGGCGTCGTCGGTCAGGGCGGCGATCCGGGCTTTGCGCTCGGCGGCGTCCGGCGCGTCCTTGAGCGCCAGGTCGGCCAGAGCCTCCAGCGTCTCGATGCGAACCAGGGTGGAATCGAAGTCGAAGATGAAGACGGGCGAGATCATGCGCGGGCTCTAGCCCCTCTTCGCATCCGCAGCAATAAAAAGGGGCGCCGCAGCGCCCCTTTCCGCATGTTTCTTCCACCTGACGGCGAAGGCCGGCTCAGCCGCCCCGCGTTAGCTCTTGCGACGGCTTTCCAGCGCCGCCGCACCGATCACGGCGGCGATGGTGGCGACGGCCAGAAGGGCACCGCCCTCCTTGGCGTGGTCGCGGGCGAAGTCGCCGGCGTCTTCGGCGTAGCGACGGGCCTGCTTGGTGTAGCGGCGCATCGGGCGGCGCGACTTCTTCTTGGCCTGGCGATACCATTGGTCGGCCCGGTCGCGAGCCTCAGCGCCAAAGCGGCCGGCCCGTTCGTGGGCGGAGCCGCCCAGGTCGGCGGCGCGATGGTTCAGATCGTCAGCCCCGTGGCGCACGCCGCGCGCGATGTCGTCGAACCGGTGACGCAGGGCCTCGGCGTCGAACCAGCCGCGCGGGTCGATGCGCGTCTTGATCCGCTCATAGCGGGTCGGGCCGCTGCGCTGGTTCAGCAAGATCGTCGCCAGGCCCACGCCCGCCAGCACAGCCACGACGCCCGCCACGATCCCGGGGTGTTTGCGGACCTCGTCCACGACGTTGAACTCATGATCCATCATGTCAGACCTCATGTAGGCGGATGGGAAAGGAAGGGCTTTTTCAGCTAAGGGAGCGAGCTTCAGCACAAAGAGTTCCCTGGTCCCGGTCAAGCCTGACGAACCGCGCCTGCTCGTGGCGTGAGCGACACGCCCTCCCCTTACCAAGCGGCCTTTGCCTCCCTATGTTGCGCCGCTTCCGACAGTTTGCAGGATTTTCGCCGTGACCGATCACGTGCCTGACGCCCCCATCGCCGCCCCGACGGACGACTTCGCCGCCGCCTTCCAGATCGAAGGCTGGCCGGTGCGCGGCCGCCTGGTCCGCCTGGGCGAGGCGATCGACAAGGTGCTGTCGGCCCACGCCTATCCGGAACCGGTCGCCGCCCTGTTGGGCGAGGCCTGCGTGCTGGCGGCCATCGTCGGCTCGGCGCTGAAGTTCGACGGCCGCCTGATCGTTCAGGCCCAGGGCGACGGCCCGGTGCGCTATGTCGTCGCCGACTACGGCACCGACGGCCATCTGCGGGGCTTCTGCCGCTTCGATCCTGAAGAAGTGGCCAAGGCTGCCGAAGGCTTCGCCCGTCCGGGCGCCAAGACCCTGTTGGGCGGCGGCGTCTTCATCATGACGGTGGATCGCGGCGCCGACTTCGAACGGACCCAGGGCGTGACCCCCATCGAGGGCGAAAGCCTGTCGCTGTGCGCCGAACACTATTTCTCCCAGTCCGAGCAGGTGCCGACCAAGGTGCGCCTGGCCGTTGGCGAGGTCGAGACCGAAGCGGGCCGCACCTGGCGCGCGGGCGGAGCGATGATCCAGGTCATCGCCGGCGACGAGTCGCGCGGCTCGACCGAGGAGGTGTGGGAGCGGACCCGCGCCCTGTTCAACACCCTGGGCGACGACGAACTGATCGACCCGACCATCAGCGCCGAGACCCTGCTGTATCGTCTTTTCCACGAGGACGGCGTGCGGCTGGAAGGCGCCAAGTCGCTGGCCGCCGTCTGCCGCTGTTCGAGGGACCGCATCGCCACCGTGCTGCAATCCTTCCCGGCGGAAGAACGCGCCGAGATGGTCGAGGACGACGGCAAGATCCGCGTGACGTGCGAATACTGCTCGACCGCCTATGAGATCGACCCGGCCGAGCTGGAAACGGCCGAGGCCTGATCCCTCAGACCAGCATGAAGACGGCGTTGCCGTAGTTGTGCAGCAGGACCGGCAGCAGCACGCTGCCGGTCTTTTCGCGCAGCCAGACCAGCAGCAGGCCCGCCAGACCTGTCGTCGCCATCGGAATCCAGTCGAAGGTGAAGCCGCCGTCCCGGTAGCCCAGGGCGTGGGTCAGACCAAACGCCAGGGACGCCAGCAGCGCGCCCCAGCCCATGTGCGCGCCGAGCACCCGGACCGGCCGTCCGAACGCCTCGTTCAGCATCAGCAGCAGCACGCCGCGATAGAAGATCTCCTCGTCCAGCCCCGGCATGGTCAGTTGGAACGCCAGGCTGTCGACGTCGAACCCTTCGCCCGGCATCCAGATCGCCAGCCCGAGGAACAGCAGAACCAGCAAGCCCGACAGGATCAGCGCGCCCTTCAGCCCCTGCCGGTCGTGATGCAGGGTCAGGCCGCTGCGCCGCCATCCGACGACCGGCAGGCTGGCGACGGCCAAGGACAGCAGGACGGCCAGCGTCTTGCCCTCCCAATTCCATCGCGAAGGTCCGAAATCCAGAGGGATATGACCGTAGCCGCGCGTCAGCACGGCGTCATAGACCGCCATCAGCAGCAGGGCGGCGAACAGCCAGCCCCAGCGCACCTTGCCGCGCGAAAGGGCGGCGGCCGCCCCGCCCGCCAGCGCGACCGCGCCCACCCAGCCCAACATGGCGATGACAGCGTCCGGCATGACTTCCCTCCCCCGATGCGACGTTGTCGTTCAGATGCGGCCGGCGGGGTCTGCGGATGCAGATGAAGAAAAGTTAAGCTCCCCGAACCGAGCAGGGGTCAGGTCAGTTATTCAGATCCAGCGAATAGCCCGCCGAGCGCACGGTGCGGATCGGGTTGACCGTGCCTTCGACGTTCAGCGCCTTGCGCAGACGGCCGACGTGGACGTCGACGGTCCGCGCCTCGACATAGACGTCCGAGCCCCAGACCGCGTCCAGAAGCTGCTCGCGGCTGAACACGCGGCCCGGATGCTTCAGGAAGTGATCCAGCAGGCGGAACTCGGTCGGGCCCAGGTGGACCTCCTTGCCCGCGCGGCTGACGCGGTGAGCGACGCGGTCCATGATGATGTCGGCGTGGTTGACCCGGTCGTCGGCCAGACCCGGCCGAATGCGGCGCAGCACGGCGCGGATGCGCGCGGTCAGTTCCGACATCGAGAACGGCTTGGTCATGTAGTCGTCGGCGCCGGTGTCCAGGCCGCGCACGCGGTCCGTCTCCTCGCCGCGCGCGGTCAGCATGATGATCGGCAGGTTACGCGTCTCGGCCCGGCCGCGGATGCGGCGGCAGACCTCGATGCCCGACAGCTTGGGCAGCATCCAGTCCAGCAAAATCAGGTCAGGCGTGCGTTCGTCGACCTGCAGCATCCCTTCCTCGCCGTCGGCGGCGACGGCCACGTCATAGCCTTCCTTCTCCAGATTGTACTGGAGCAGGGTGGCCAGGGCGTCCTCGTCTTCCATCACCAGGATATAGGGTTGCACGTCAGGGCCTCCGGTCCGTCGAAGTCGTCAGCGATGTAGGGGGATCAGTCTTCCGCCGCGTTGGGAGACGCGGAGAGATGCGGGGTCGGCGTCGGCTCTTCGCCGGGACCGGGCACGGCCTTCGGCCGCTCGCCCAGCATCTCCTCGCCGGTGATCTCATAGTGGACCGTTTCGGCGATGTTGGTCGCGTGGTCGCCGATCCGCTCCAGGTTCTTGGCCATGAACAGCAGGTGGGTGCAGGCCGTGATCGTGCGCGCGTCGCCCATCATGTAGGTGAGCAGTTCGCGGAACAGGGCGTTGTAGTGCTCGTCGACCTCATCGTCGGTCTGCCAGACCGACAGGGCGCGCTCGATCTCCGAGGCCGTATAGGCGTCCAGCACGTCGCGCAGGCGGTTCGACACCAGCCGGCCCATACGCTCGATCGAGCGCGTCAGCGGCTGCATCGGCTCGGCCTCGGCCAGGATCAGCGCCCGCTTGGCGATGTTCTTGGCCAGGTCGCCGGTCCGCTCCAGGTCCGAGGCCAGCTTCATCGCCCCCAGCGTCCGGCGCAGGTCGCTGGCGACCGGCTGGCGCAGGGCGATCAGGCGGATCGCCTTCTTCTCGATATCGCGATGCAGGGCGTCCAGGCGGCTGTCGCGCTCGACCACCGCCTTGGCCAGCGCCACGTCGCGGCGGGCGACGGATTCAATGGCGTCCGCCACCTGCGCCTCGGCCAGGCCGCCCATGCGGACCACCTCGGCCGTCAGTTGGTTCAGTTCGTCGCCGTAAGCCTTGACCGTATGCTGGTTCATCGTGGCGTCCTCAGCCGAAGCGGCCGGTGATGTAGTCGAGCGTGCGCCGCTCGCGCGGGTTGGTGAAGATCTCTTCGGTGTCGCCGGTCTCGACCAGCTTGCCCATGTGGAAGAAGGCCGTGCGCTGCGACACGCGCGCCGCCTGCGCCATCGAGTGGGTGACGATGACGATGCAGTAGCGCTCGCGCAGTTCGTCGATCAGCTCCTCGATCTTGGCCGTGGCGATCGGGTCCAGCGCCGAGCACGGCTCGTCCATCAGGATGACTTCCGGCTCGACCGCGATGGCGCGGGCGATGACCAGACGCTGCTGCTGGCCGCCCGACAGGCCGGTGCCCGGCGAATGCAGGCGGTCGGCGACTTCGTCCCACAGGCCGGCGCGCTTCAGCGACTTCTGGACGATCTCGTCCATCTCGCCCTTGGTCGAGGCCAGGCCGTGGATCTTGGGCCCATAGGCCACGTTCTCGTAGATCGACTTGGGGAACGGGTTCGGCTTCTGGAACACCATGCCGACCTGGGCGCGCAGCAGCACCGGGTCGATCTTGCGGTCGTTGATGTCGCCGCCGTCCATCTCGATCCGGCCGGTCACGCGGGTGCCGGGGATGGTGTCGTTCATGCGGTTCATCGTCCGCAGGAAGGTGGACTTGCCGCAACCGGACGGGCCGATCAGCGCGGTCACCGTCTTGTCCGGGATGTCCAGCGACACGTCGAACAGGGCCTGCTTGTCGCCATAGAAGACGCTGACGTCGCGCGCGGCGATCTTGATCGGGCCCATCGGCGCCGAGGCGTGGGCGCCGACAGTCGGAACGGTCGTCAGGGTGGCGGGCTCGGAGGCGCCGCCGTTCGACGTGCCTTCGGGAGCGCGGAGGATGCGGGACTTCATAGGATTTACCACCGGCGTTCGAAACGACGGCGCAGCAGGACTGCGGCGGCGTTCATGACGATCATGAAGGCGAGAAGGACAAGGATGGCGGCCGCCGTGCGTTCGTGGAAGGCGCGCTCGGAGGCGTTCTCCCAAATGTAGATCAGCGACGGCAGGGCGCCGACAGGCTCGTCGATCGCGTGCGGCACGCCCGGAACGAAGCTGATCATGCCGATCAGCAGCAGGGGCGCCGTCTCGCCCAGGGCGTGGGCCATGGAGATGATGGCGCCGGTCATCACGCCGGGCATGGCCAGCGGCAGGACGTGGCCGAACACCGTCTGGGTGCGGCTGGCGCCCATGGCCAGGGCCGCCTCGCGGATCGAGGGCGGCACCGCCTTCAGCGAGGAGCGGGTGGCGATGATGATGGTCGGCAGGGCCATCAGCGCCAGCACCAGACCCCCGACCAGCGGACTGGCGCGCGGCAGGTGCAGGAAGTTGATGAACAGCGCCAGACCCAGCAGGCCGTAGACGATCGACGGCACCGCGGCCAGGTTGTTGATGTTGACCTCGATGATGGCCGTGATGCGGTTGCGCGGAGAATATTCCTCGAGCCACACGGCGGCGCCGACGCCGACCGGGATGGCGATCAGGGCCGTCACCAGCAGCATCAGGGCCGAGCCGACCACGGCGCCCAGCAGGCCGGCCAGCTCCGGCTGCGTCGAGTCCCCCTTGGTGAACAGGGCCGCGTTGAAGTGGGCGCGCACCGCGCCCGACGCCTTCATCTGGTCCAGCCAGTCCATCTGTTGATTGGAGACCCGGCGCTGGTCCTCGGGCTGATCGCGGGTAATCTTGCCCTTCAGATACATCTCGGCGTCGTCGGACAGCGGGGCGGCGACCGGCACGGTCTGGCCCAGAAGGCTGGGCTGGCGCGCGATCATCTTGGCGGCCTGGAACTTCAGCTCCGAGGACAGCAGCCCCTTCATGGCCGAGGCCTGCGTCCCCTGTTCGTCGTCCTGGACGCCCAGTCGGCGGATCTGCTGCTCGGCGACGATCTGCTCGAAATTGGCGCCCTGAGGATACGAGCGGTCGATCCGCGCCGGGTCCATATAGACCGGCAGGGTCACCGTGTGGGCGTAGAAGGCGGTGTAGCCCTGGGTGATGATGCTGCCGAGCAGGATCACCAAGAAGGCCAGCGCCACGCCGATGGCCGCACGGCCGTACCAGCGGAAGCGGGTCTCGCGCGCATAGCGGGCGCGCAGGCGGGCCTTCAGGCGCTGGGTGCGCGGGCTGACGCCGGTCAGGGGGGAAGCCGCGTCAGTCATACTGTTCCCGGTAGGCTTGCACGATACGCATGGCGACGATGTTCAGCAGCAGGGTGACGACGAACAGCGTCAGCCCCAGGCCGAAGGCGGCCAGCGTCTTGGGACTGTTGAACTCCTGGTCGCCGGTCAGCAGGGTGACGATCTGGACGGTGACGGTGGTGACCGTCTCCAGCGGGTTCAGGGTCAGATTGGCGGCCAGGCCGGCGGCCATTGTCACGATCATGGTCTCGCCGATGGCGCGCGACACGGCCAGCAGCAGGGCGCCGGCGATGCCCGGCAGGGCGGCGGGCAGCAGCACCTTCTTGACCGTCTCGGACTTGGTCGCGCCCATGGCGTAGGACCCGTCGCGCAGCGACTGCGGCACGGCGTTGAGGATATCATCCGACAGCGAGCTGACGAAGGGGATCAGCATGATCCCCATGACCGCGCCCGCCACAAGGGCCATCTGGTTCTGGACCAGCGACAGGTAGACGCCGAGGCCGTTCAGCGGTCCGCCGACCAGCATGTCGCCGATGCCGTTGAAGAAGACGCGCAGCGCCGGCCCCACCGTCAGAGCGGCGAAGAAGCCGTAGACCACGGTCGGCACCCCGGCCAGGACTTCCAGCGCCGGCTTGACCATGGCGCGGGTCTTCCGGCCCGAATATTCCGACAGATAGACGGCCGAGAACAGGCCGATCGGCGCGGCCACGGCCATGGCGATCAGCATGATTAGGAAGGTGCCGGCGAACAGAGGCACGGCCCCGAAGGCGCCCGACGACCCGACCTGGTCGGCGCGGATGGCGATCTGCGGGCTCCACTTGGTCCCGAACAGGAACTCGGTGATCGGGACCATGCTGAAGAAGCGCAAGGAGTCGATCACCAAGGAGAAGATGATGCCCAGGGTGGTCAACACGGCCACCACCGAACAGGCGAACAGAACGCCGGTGATCCATCCCTCGACCTTGTTGCGCGCGCGCAGGTCCGGGCGGATGCGGGTCAAGACAAACAGCCCGCCCAGCACGGCGGCGATCAGGGCGGCGACGCCCCCGCCCCAGCTCAGGGTCGAGGCGATGCGGTGGGCGCGGCGGCCCTCGGCCGGCAGCTCCTCGGCGTAGGGGGCCGGCCAGATCTGGCGCGCCTCCTGCCCGGCTCCGACCAGACGAGCGTCGGCGAAGAAGGCCTCGCGGCGGAAGGGCTCAAGCTGGGCCACGCTGTCCGGCGCACCGGCCCGCATCATCTGTTGTTCGATGGAGGTCGAGAAGAGCGAGGCGGCGATCAGCATCGCCAACGCCGGCGCCCCCACCCAGATCAGGGCGTAAAGCCCGTGTTGGCTAGGCCGCGAATGCGACTTCGCGCCTTGGCTTCGACGCACGGCCAAGGCTCGCCCCGCCACATAGGCCAGGACGACAAAGGCGATCAGCAGCAGCAGGAAAATCCAGATCATCCGGTCCGATCAGCGCAGGAATCAGCAAACGCGCCGGGGGCCAGTGCGTTTCGGCCGGGAAACTGCCCGCGTTACGTCAGCGGATTAAGACGACTGGATGACAGTTATGTTACGGCGCACGTCCGTCATGTCGCAGTCGCGTGACGGTCGATCCGCAAACGTCCGGATTTTCTTCGCTTCCATCACCCTTCGGATGTCGGAGCCAGCGGGAAACAGGCCGCGAAAATCGCGCCTTGTCCCGGCGCGCTGTCCACCGACAGCCCGCCTCTGTGACGGATAATGATGTGCCGGACGATCGCCAGCCCCAGTCCCGTGCCCTGGCGATCACCGCTCTTCTGACCCTCGACGCGATAGAAGCGCTCGGTCAGTCGCGGCAGGTGCTCGCGCGCCATGCCTGGTCCGTGGTCTTGCACCGTGACGACGGCGTAGCGCTGGCCGGCTTCACGGTCGGGGGTCGCCAGGGACAGGCGGTTGCCGTCGGCCATCCGGGCCGCCATGGCTTCGTCCAAAGTGCGATCGATCTCGATGCCGACCTCGATGGCGCCGCCCGCGCTGGAATATTTCAGGGCGTTGTCGATCAGGTTCTGGACCACCTGGGCGATCTCGTCCCGGTCGCCGATCACGGCCGCGCCTCCGTGCGGCAGGTCCGCCTGGATCGTCACCTGACGCTCGCGCGAGATGACGCTGACAGCATCGACCACGTCCGCCGTCGCCCGCGCCAGGTTGACCCGGCCCAAGGGCGCGATGTGTTCGTTCAGCTCGATCCGGCTGAGCGACAGCAGATCGGCCACCAACCGCCGCATCCGGTCCGCCTGCACGGCCATGATGTCCAGGAACTTGTCGCGCGCCTTGGGGTCGTCCTTGGCGTGGCCTTTCAGCGTCTCGATGAAGCCGGACAGCGACGCCAGAGGGGTCCGCAGTTCGTGGCTGGCGTTGGCCAGGAAGTCGACCCGCATCTTCTCCATGCGCCGCACGTCGGTCTCGTCGCGCAGCGCCAGCAGAGCCAGGGCCCCGCCGCCCCAGTCGTGCGCCTGGCGCGCCGGCAACGGCCGGATCATGGCGCGCCAGTGCCGCTCCTGGGCGCCGCCGCCGAGGTAATCCACAGCGGCAGGAACGCCATCGAACAGGGCCTCGTCCACCGCTTCCAGAACCCGCGGCTCCCGGATCACCGACACCAGCAGCCCCGCGCCGGTCCCGCCCAGTCGAAACAGGTCGCGCGCGGCCGCGTTGGCCAGGGCGATGCGGCGTCCGGCGATATCGTCCGCTTCGCCGCCGCTGATGATGAACAGAGGGTCGTCCAGCGCCTCGAACACATCGCCCAGCAGCGCCGCATCCGGCCCCAGATCCACGACGCCGCCGTCCAGATCGGAAATATCCACCGGCGTCGGGGGCGTGCGGTTGACCAACCAGGTCGCCAGGATCACCGCCGCCGCGCCCGCCGCCAGCCACCCTGCCAGCTCAGGCTTCATCACGGCCAGCACGGCCATGACCACGACCGCCACGCCGCTGGCGCCGGCGGTCCATAGTCGGGAGGTCGCCGTAGGGGCTACGGGTGAGGGCGGATGCTCATAAGGCATAGGAATCGATGTTATCTCATTCTTTAGCAGACCGACGTTACGGTTGCAGTCAGTGCGACGAGTCGTACGCGCCCGGACAGCTCTAGCGACGTTTGTTCACGGATTTGCGGCGGATTTTTCAACAGTTTTCGGAGCAAGCGAGACACCACTCATGAGGACCGTCATCAGTTGTCTCGTCAATGATCACGACTGGCGCCTGCTTATCGTCGCGGTCCTCGTATGCCTGTTCAGCCTGGCCACCGCCTTCGTCTTGACCGACCAGGCCCGGCGCGTGACCCGGCGCTCGCGCCCGCCCTATACGGCGGCGGCGGCTCTGGTGGGCGGGCTGGGGGTCTGGAGCACCCACTTTATCGCCATGCAGGCCTACGACGCCGGGGCGCCGATGCGTTACGATCCCGCCCAGACCCTGCTGTCCCTGGCTGTCATCATCCTGAGTCTGGGCGCCAGCCTCAGCCTGGGCTTCGCCGCCCTGGACCCGCGACGCAGATCGATCGTCACTCTTGGACGAAGGGCGCCTGCAGGCCTTTTGCCGGCCGTGACGGCGGGCTTCGGGGTCGCGGCCATGCATTTCGTCGGCATGGACGCCGTGCGCCTGTCCGGAGCGGTGATCCTCTGGAACCTGCCGCTGGCGATCGTCGCCGTCGCCGGCGGCGTCGCCATCTTCGCCTCAGCAGCCTTCATGCCCGCATGGCGAGACTGGCGTGCGCTGGCGGCCGCGACCGTGATCGGCGCGCTGGGCGTCTGCTGGTTGCATTTTGTCGGCATGAGCGCCGGTACGGTCACGCTCTCGCCCGGCGTCCTCATGCCGGAAGCGGCCGCGTCAGCTCGGCTGATCGGCTTGTGGGCCATGATCGGCGTCGGCCTGACGCTGCTGATCGCGGCCTTCCTGACCGGAATGATCTGGTGGTCGCGCCGCAGCGTCCTGGGCCAGGTGCTCGAGGCGATTCACGCCATGCCGGACGGCCTGGGCGTCTACGACGCCGACGACCAGTTGCAGATCTGGAACCAGCGCTTCCTTGACATCAGTCCGCACCTCGCCGGAGCGCTGAAGGTCGGAATGTCCTTCGAGGACGTCGTCACTATCGGCCTGAAAGCTGGCGTCTATCCCGACGCCGTCGGGCGCGAACGCGATTGGGCCGCCGAGCGCCTAGCCGAGCGTCGCAATCCGCAGGGTCCGCGAGAACTGCAGGTCGGCTCTCGCTGGCTGCGCCTGCAAGACCGTCGCACCAGCGGCGGAGGTATGGTCACGGTCTGCTCCGACATTACAGACATGGTGCGCAGCGCCGACGTTCTGGCCGAGGCCCGCGACGCCGCCGAAACCGCCAATCGCGCCAAAAGCCGCTTCCTGGCCAATATGAGCCACGAGATCCGCACCCCCCTGAACGGCGTCATCGGCGTCGCGCAGGCCCTGGCGCGCACCAACCTCGACGCCAGTCAGCATGAGATGCTGGACCTGATTCAGGCGTCCAGCCGCACTCTCCAGACCCTGCTCAGCGACATTCTGGATCTGGCCCGCATCGAATCGGGGCGGCTGGACCTGAAGGAGGAAGTCTTCGATCTGGCCCGTGTCGTGGAGGAAGCCGCCCTGCTCTACGCCGCCGCCGCGCGCGACAAGGGCCTGCAGTTCATTGTCGAGGTTGCGCCCGAAGCGCGCGCCTGGGTTGCGGGAGACCCCGTACGCCTGAAGCAGGTGCTAACCAATCTGGTCTCCAACGCGGTCAAGTTCACGACTTCCGGCTTTGTCAGCCTGACCGTCGACGCCACGCCGGCCCACGCGCCCGAGACCCTGCGCTTCGTCGTGCAGGATACGGGCATCGGCTTCGACGGGCCGACCCGCGACCGCTTGTTCAACCGCTTCGAACAGGCCGACGGCGACATCACCCGCCATTACGGCGGGTCGGGCCTGGGGCTGGCGATTTCGCGCGATCTGGCGGCCATGATGGACGGCGACCTGGACTGCGAGAGCGAGCCGGGCGCGGGCGCCGCCTTCATCCTGACCCTGCCCTGGCGAAAGGCCGCCGCCCCCCAAGCCGCTTCGCCGGCCGCCTTGACGCTGCCGGTTGAGCGGGCGGGGCCGGAGCTGGCGCCGCGCCGCCTGCGCATCCTCGCCGCCGACGATCACCCCACCAACCGCAGGGTGGTGGAACTGATCCTCGATCCATCCCTGTTCGATCTGGTCTCGGTCGAGAACGGCGCCGAGGCTGTGGCGGCCTATCGCGCCCAGGCCTTCGACCTGGTGCTCATGGACATGCAGATGCCGGTCATGGACGGCTTGACCGCTGTGCGCGAAATCCGTCTGCATGAGGCGGTGCTTGGCCTTCCGCCGACCCCTGTCGTCATGCTGACCGCCAACGCTCTAGCCGAGCACCTGGACCAGGCCCTGGTCGCCGGCGCTGACCGGCATATGGCCAAGCCGTTCAGCGTCGAGGCCCTGCTGGCCATTGTCGCTGAACTGACCGCGCAAACGCCTCAGGCCGCGGAAGCCGCGGCCTGAGATCGTCTTCATTCAATGGCGACAGCGCCTATTCGTAGCCATGCGCCGCTTCATTGATGACCTGACTGGGCATGGACGAGAAGTCCACGCTCAGCGGCCGGTTGGCCTTTGACTGGAACGTCTTGATGACGTGCTCCAGACGGCGGCGCGCCTCACGTTCGCCCTCGCCCGATCCGTCGAGCCCCAGCGGCGCCAGACAGAAGTCGATAATGGCCTGTGGTCTGCTCAGCGGTTCCATGAGGTTTCCTTTCGTGTGAAGCGTGGGGACTCAGGCGGCGTGGAACTGTGCGGTCTCGGTCGAGTCCTTCAGGGCCGTGGTCGAGGACTGGCCCGAAGAGATGACCGTGGCCACGTCGTCGAAATAGCCGGTGCCGACCTCGCGCTGGTGGCGGGTGGCGGTGTAGCCGGTCGCCTCATTGGCGAACTCGCGCTGCTGCAGCTCGGAGTAGGCCGCCATGCCGCGATCGCGATAGCCGCTGGCCAGCTCGAACATGCCGTTGTTCAGGCTGTGGAAGCCCGCCAGCGTCACGAACTGGAACTTGTAGCCCATGGCCCCCAGCTCGCGCTGGAACTTGGCGATGGTCTCCTTGTCCAGCTTGGCTTCCCAGTTGAACGAGGGCGAGCAGTTGTAGGCCATCAGCTTGCCCGGATGCGCCTTCTGGATCGCCTCGGCGAACTTCTTGGCGTCGTCCAGATCGGGGTGCGAGGTCTCCCACCACAGCAGGTCAGCGTATTTGGCATAGGACAGGCCGCGCGCGATGCAGTGGTCCAGACCCGTGCCCGGCTTCAGACGATAGAAGCCCTCCGGCGTGCGGTTCTCGCGGTCGATGAAGGGGTGATCCCGCTCGTCGATGTCCGAGGTGATCAGTTGGGCCGATTCCGCATCGGTGCGCGCCACCGTCAGGGTCGGCGTACCGCAGACGTCGGCCGCCAGACGCGCCGCGATCAGGTTGCGCTCATGCGCCTGGGTCGGGATCAGCACCTTGCCGCCCAGGTGGCCGCACTTCTTCTCGCTGGCCAGTTGGTCCTCGAAGTGGACGCCCGCAGCGCCCGCCTCGATGAAGGCCTTCATGATCTCGAAGCTGTTCAGCGGCCCGCCGAAACCGGCCTCGGCGTCGGCGACGATGGGGGCGAACCAATCGCGCTTGGCCCCGCCTTCGGCGTGCTCGATCTGGTCGGCGCGCTGCAGGGTGCGGTTGATGCGGCGGCACAGTTCCGGCGCGGCGTTGGCCGGATACAGCGACTGGTCCGGGTACATGGCGCTGGCCGTGTTGGCGTCGGCCGCGACCTGCCAGCCCGACAGATAGATGGCCTTCAGGCCCGCCCGGACCATCTGCATCGCCTGATTGCCGGTCACGGCGCCCAGGGCGTTGATGTAGGGCTCCGAATGCAGCAGCTCCCACAGGCGGTTGGCGCCGCGCTCGGCCAGGGTGTGGGTGACCGGCACTGAACCGCGCAGGCGCAGGACATCTTCTGGCGAATAGGGGCGCTCAATGCCATCGAAACGGCCGGCGGGCGAAGGAACCAGATCGGCGAAGGTCGTCATGTCTCTCGGTCTCGATAAAGGCGCGGCCGGAGCCGCCGTCTCGGAGACCTGAACACGCTCGCGTCATGATTGACACAGCAGCGGCTGCTCCTAAGAAGTCAAACTGTCACATCATGACACTTGCCATGAAGTCATGATGTGACATGATCGCACCATGAGCGCCGCTGCTGATCGCAAACTGTTCCTGGGCGGCCGCCTCAAGCGGCTTCGGCGCGAGCTTGACCTGTCGCAGACGGCGATGGCGGCGGACCTGGGCGTCTCGCCCTCCTACCTGAACCATATCGAGCGCAACCAGCGCCCCGTCTCGGCCCAGCTGCTGCTGCGTCTGGCCGAAACCTATGACGTCGATCTGCGCAATCTCGGCCAGTCCGGCGGCCCGGCGTCCGAGGCGGAACTGTCCGAGGTCTTCGCCGACCCTCTTTTTCAAGGTCTGGCCGTGCCGCGCCACGAGATCATGCAACTCGCCGAGGATCAGCCCGCCGCCGCTGACGCCGTGCTGCGCCTCTACTGCGCCTTCACCGACCGCCGCGTGCGCGACCGGGCCGAGGTCGAGGCGGGCGGCGGCGCGGCCCCGACGGACAGCCCCTCAGAATGGGTGCGCGAATACGTTCAGGCCCGTCACAACCACTTCCCGGACCTCGACGCGCTGGGCGAAGCCCTGCACGACGCCCTGCGCGCCGAAGCCCCCGGCCCCGACGACAGTTTCGAGGCCCTGGCCCGCGCACGTCTGTTCTCGCGCCACGGCCTGACGGTCCGCACCCTGCCCGCCGAGGTCATGGTCGAATGGACCCGCCGCTTCGACCCGCACCGGGGGCGGCTGCTGCTGTCCGATGCGCTCGGCCCCTCCTCGCGCGCCTTCGCCGTCGCCAATCAACTGGTCCTGATGGAGCATGGGACGGAGCTTCAGGCCCTGACCGAGGCAGCGAACGCGCCCGACGCCCCGACGCGCAATCTGCTGAAGGCGTCGATGACCAACACCCTGGCCGCCGCCGTGCTGATGCCCTACGCCGCCTTCCAGCGCGCGGCGGAGGAGACCGGCTACGATCTGGCACGGCTGCAAGCCCGCTTCGGCGTCGGCTTTGAACAGGCGGCGCACCGGCTGACCACCCTGTCGCGGCCGACGGCGCGCGGCGTGCCCTTCTTCCTGATGCGGGTGGACCAGGCGGGCAATGTGTCGAAACGCTATGCGTCCGGCGCCTTTCCCTTCTCGCGTTTCGGCGGCGCCTGCCCGCGTTGGCGGCTGCACTCGGCTTTCCGCACGCCGGGCCGCATCGTCACCCAGATCATCGAGACGCCGGATGGGGGCCGCTGGTTCACCCTGGCCCGCACCGTCGATCGTCAAGGCCAGGACGCCTTCACCGAGGGGCACGACCTCGCCATCGGCCTGGGCTGCGAACTGCGTCACGCCCACCGCCTGATCTATGCGCGCGGTCTGGACCTGCTAAAGCCCGAGGTCACGCCCATCGGCCCCGCCTGCCGCCTGTGTGAGCGCCACCCCTGCGCCGAACGCGCGGCGCCGCCGGTCGGGAGAGCGCTGACGGTCGACGACTGGTCAAAGTCGGTCAGTCCCTACCCCTTCGCCTAGTCTGGCCGCCCCCGCTAGGAGCGGCCGGTCAGTGCGCCAGCAGCAGCGCCACGGGCGCCTCGGTCAGCAACGTCTGCGTCACTCCGCCGAAGATCCATTGCCGCATCCGCGCATGACCCCAGGCCCCGGCGACGATCAGCCCCGCCCCCGTCTCTTCGGCGCAATCGATCAGGCGGCGCCCGCCCGAGCGATCATCATGGGCGCGGGCGTCGGGCTCGGCGGCGATCCCGTGTCCCGCCAACCACCGGACGACGTCCTGCGTTCTGACCCGCGCCCCGTCGACATCTTCGGGATCGCATAGCTCGACCACCCGCACGCTTTCAGCGCGCTTCAGCAGAGGCAGAGCCGCCAGCGCCGCGAGACGGCTTTCGCGCGTGTCGGTCCAGGCCAGCAGCGCCGGAGCATCCACCATCGTCCGGATCGGATTGGGCGGCAGCACCACGACCGGCCGGCCGGCTCGCATGGCCAGGTCTGCCGGATGCGGCGCGCGCCACGCGCTGACCCCGCCCGCATCGCGCCCGACAAGGGCCGCATCCGCCGCCCGCAGGTGTCGCAACGTCAGCGTCGTAGGATCGCCCACATCGCCGCGCCATTCGCCTTCGACCCCAGCCGCCTCGACGGCGGCGCGAAAGCGCTGCTCGGCGGATTTCAGCGTGGTTTCATTACGCGCCTGTTGCGCCGCCATCACCTCGCCGAGCAGTATGCCCGCGCCATAGGCGTCGGCGACCGGGGTCTCGGGCGCGCAACCGGACACGCCGATCAGGCGCGCTCCATGTGCGCTGGCCATGGCGCAGGCCTCTGTCAGGCGGGCGGGGTTGTCGGCTTCGTCATCGACATAAAAGATCAGACTGGTCCAGGGCATGGCGGCCTCCTGTTTCAGGACACGTCCCATCAACGCACAAACCGCCGTTCCGCGCATTGAGCCTGATCAATTCGCCCCGTCAGGTCGTCAGGATGACGCGCCCGCCTTCGACCCGATGCGGCACGCCCGCACGACGGAACAGGCTGGCGATCTCGGCGGCAGGGTCGGCCGCACCCTGATCCAGCATCCGCTCGATATCCGTCGCCAGTGTCGGATCGCCCGAGGCGCGCGACAGGGCGCCCAGCCATTCGGCGCGGGTCAGCACCCCGTCCCGGCGGTTGGCGTCCAGCAAGGTCGCCAGGAAGCTGAACCAGTCGCCGCCGTCGCGCCTGGCCTGCGCCGCCTCGGCCGTCATGGCGAAGACGGCGCCGCAAGCGTAATAGGCGCGGTGTTCGCCGCGCACGCCCGCTTCGGCCACGCCGCGCCCCTGGCTCAATGAGACGCAGTCGTCGACCTCTTCCTGCAAAGCCCGGCGGTCGTCATAGGCGGGGTCCAGCGCCTCCAGCGCCCGCACCGCCATCAGGTCCGCCCCGCCCTCGGTGATCCAGGCGTCGCGAGCGAACTCGTAACGCACCGCCTGGCCCAGCCAGAAGTGGGCGCTCTCGTGGGCGATGAACCAGCGGGATACCCGCTCCATCTCGGCTGTCGGACGAGTCACGCCGGTCCCCTCGAACGACATGACGATCAGGCCGGGCAGGACGCTGCCGCCCATGCTGGTCATCCGTTCGGTCGGGCCATTCCAGGAGACCATGACCACCGGCTCGTCGCCGCCCGCGCCTGACCGGCCCAGCCGTTGCATATAAAACTGCCCCACGCGGGGGGCGAAAGCGCGGATCTTCTCGCCGATCCAGGGCGGCAGATTGGGATCCATGACCGTGGTCAGGCCCTCGCCGGGCGTCACCCGGGCCTGGCCCAGCAGGACATAGGACCGCTCGCCCGTCGTCGTCAGTTCGGCGTGGCGCTCGCCGTTGAACAGCACGGGACCGTCCAGATCGCGCCAGGTCACGCGCGATGGTCCACCGTCCAGGGTGACGCCGTTCAGGTCCGCCGGCACCGCCGCCGCCGCCTCGGGCGAGCCCAGGGCGAAGACATCCATCTGCCGCGTAGGCAAGGCCACGGCGCCATCCGAGAAGACCAGCGTCTTGTATTCGGCCTCCAGTTCAACCGCCTTCGGCGTCACGCTGAAGCGGACATGGCGCGGCACGGGACCGCCGGTCGCGCTGCGGATGATGTCGTAGTGGCCGCGTCGCTCCATCACCACGCCGGGCGTTTCGACCGTCCACTGGCGCGGCCGCCACGGCTCGCGCACGTCGGAGATCAGCGCCGAATCCATGAAGGCCCAGACAACAGCGTCGCGATTGAAGACGTAATCGACCGTCAGCCGCCCGTCGGCCCGCGTCACCGTCACCTGCGGCGCCGCCTCGATGTTCCAGGGCCCGGGCGCCGGGCTGGCGGCGCACGCGGTCAGGAGGGCGACTACGGACAGGGCGGTTGCAGACAGGACGTTCAAACGCACGAAGAGCAGTCTCCCACAAGGAACGGCGCAGCTTAGAAGGGCCGAGCGCGGCCCGTCATGTTACGGTTTGCTCAGCTTTACGCCCGTTCGAGGGCGCGCCCCGCCGCCGCCAGCGCTTCGGCCATCACCGCCTTCAGCCGATCCGGCCCCACGATCGTCGCCTGCTCGCCCCAGGTGAACAGATGCCAGGCCAGTTCTCGCATGCCCGAGGCGCGGAACCGGACCACGACCGAACCGTCATCCTGATCCTCGATGGTCTGGGTCGGGTGCCAGCGCCAGCCGCGCGCCTCGTCCGCACCTTCAGGCGCGATGCGTAGGGCGACCTCTTCGATCTCGTCCTGATAGATGCCGAAAGACTGGCTGGCGAAGGCGCCCAGATCGAAATCTTCGGGCGGCCGGGCCGTGCCCTCGCCCGCCTCGACCGCGCTCATCCGATCCAGGCGGAAGGTCTGGATGCGCCCGCTCTCACGATCCGCGGCCACCAGATAGTTGGCCCGCCCGAACATCAGGCCGCACGGCGTCATGGTGCGCGTCCGCGCCTCGGCGCCCGGCCGGGCGTAGATGAAGTTCAAAGGCCGCTCGGCCAGCACCGCCCCGCGAATCTCGGCCAGAACCGTTTCATCGGCGCTGGGACGCGGCCCGGCCTGCACAGCGATGGTCTCGGCCCGGACCAGGGCCTCCAGATCCGGCGCCATACGGTTCAGGGTGGTCGAGCGCATCGCCGCCTTGACCTTGCGCTCCAGACTTTCCAGCGCCGCCGCTCGCGCCGGTTCGCCTGCGCCGCGCAGGGCGGCCGCCGCCTTGGTCAGCTCCAGCATCTCGGTCGCCGTCGGCGCCTGTTCAAACGCCGACAGCCCGCCCCGGATGCGCCAGCGCTTGGTCGGCGGATCCGACACCTCCTCCACCTGCGGGAACAGCATCAGGACGGCGTCGCGCATCCGTTCGGCCGTGCGGCGTCCGACGCTCAGCTGAGCGGCCATCTCGTTCAGCGTCAGGCCCTCGGCGCTTGCCGCCATGCCCCGCGCCAGGTCGATGACCATGGCCGCCTTGTCGTGCCGCAAGAAACTTCTCCACAGCGATACGTCCGAAACTGGCGCAATGCTGTCGCATCCTCTCATCATCAGCAAGAGGCAATCGCTTCAAGGAGATCACGACATGGCCTTCGCCCGCACCCCGACGGTTCAAAAGCCCGCCCGCAAGACCTTCGCCGACCGCTACATGATCGTGCCGTGCGAAACCGAGAGCGATCTGGCCGTCATCTGGGACCGCCAGGAGGAGCAGGTGGTGGACGTCATCAGCGCATCGACCAGCCGCTACACCAACGAGGACGCCCTGTGGGATGAGTTCCACACCCCGCCCTTCAACGCGCGCTCGGACTGGCGCGCGGCGGCCTGAGCGCCAGCTTCGATCAGGACGCCGGCGAAGGCGTGAAGCTGGCGTTGCGCGCCGCGACCCGAGCGCGGATTTCGGCCCGCATCCGCTCCAGTTCGGCCGCATCGATCAGGCGACCGCGCAGCACCACGGCCTCGGCGCTCCGGGTGGCGCTGACGTCCTTCAGGGGATCGGCGTCCAGCACCAGCAGGTCCGCCGACTTGCCCGCCGCCACGGCGCCGTAACGCTCGCCCTGATTGAGGAAGCGCGGCCCGTCCACGACCGAGCCCATCAAGGCCTCGCGCGGCGTCAGGCCCAACTCCACATAGAGCTCCAGCTCGTTGTGCAGCGAGAAGCCCGGATAGTTGAACGAGTTCAAGAAGCCCGCGACCGTCCCGGTCAGGATGGTCACGCCCGCGTCGCGCAGCATGGGCAGGGTGCGCGCGGTGACGTCCTTGACGAAGTGGCGGTCCGCGACCTGCTGCGGCGTGGCCTGCGCCGCGCGCTGGATGCGCCAGTCATAGGTCGCCCGGATACCCGGCCCGACATAGGCCAGGCCCTCGTCGTGCGAGTGGTCGTCCAGATCGAGGTTCGCCAGCGTGGTCGAACCGTAGAGGGTCGGCGACACTGCCGTGCCCAGCTCCCTCAGCCGCGCATAGACCCGCCGCGCCGTCTCCGTGTCGAAGGTGTCGGCGTAACGCCGCATGGTCTGGGCGTAGGTGTATTTGCCCGCCAGATAGTCGGCGGCGATGGCCGCCTCATCCTTCGAGCCCGCCTTCATGGCGTAGTCCAGATGCTCAATCGACGACAGGCCCGCCTCGGCGGCCTCCAGCACGGTGATGCTGGCCGGGATGTGCGCCGACGTCTTCATGCCCCGCTTCTTCGCCTCGCGCACGGCGTAGAGGAAAAGCTCCGGCTTCAGGGTGTTATCGGTGATCTTGACGAAGTCGACGCGCAGGGCCTGCAGCCGGTCCAGGGCCGCGTCCACGTCCGCCTCGCTGCCCGTTTCGATCACGCCCTTCCAGACGGGGGCGATGCCCTCGATCTTGGGGCCGGAGGTGAAGATGCGCGGACTGTCCGGGCTTGGCGGCGCATCACGCCAGTCCAGCACCTGCTGCGCCAGATCGCCCGCCGCGTCGCGCACCGCGACCACGCCGTTGATCACAAACAGCGGCATCAGTTCGGCGTTCTCCTCGATCAGAGGCTCGCCGCCGCCGAAGTGGACATGCATGTCCCACAGGCCCGGCATGACGTAGCGGTCGCCCAGATCCAGCGTCCGCGCGGCCTGATAGCGGCCCGCCTCGCCCTCGGGGCCCACAGCCACGATGTCGCCACCGCGCAGGGCCACCAGTTGATCCCGCGTGGTCGACCCCTTCTCGACATCCACCACCGTGGCAGAGGTCAGCAGCAGGTCGACCGGCTGAACCGGCGTCTGAGCAGCGGCCAGCGGCGCCAGGGCGCAGGCGGACAGGAGGGCGGAGGCGGCGATCAGAAAAGTGCGCATGAATCCGCTATAGGCCCTTCGCGCGCGCCGGCAAGCCAATCAGGGATAGCAGCGTCTCATCTCGTCCCAGCTGGCGGCGCAGAGCTCGCGCAGCACGTCCATGTCAGCCCGATCCAGCCGCTTGATGTACAGGCACGCCACGCTCGTCGTGTGCGGCCCCAGCTTCGCCAGCATCGCCTCGGTCCGGGGCGTCGAGGCGAGATAAAGCGTGAGGGCCGTCTTGCGGGGCGAAAACCCCATGCGAGGCCAGTCGGCGCTTTTTCCGGTTCCGGTGACGTTGGCGTAGCGACCGAAACCGACGATCGACGGCCCCCACATCACCGGCGCCTCGCCTGACACTTCTCGCATCAGAGCGCACAGCGTGCGTCCTTCTTCGCGTCGCCGCGCCGGTTCGAGCGCCGCCAGAAAATCATCGACCGAGGCGTCGGTGGGCTTGGTCTTAGGTTCGCTCATTCCCGGCCTCCGCTTCAGGACAGCCCGTCACCCTGCACCGGTCCGATCCGCCCCGCCAGACACCATCCGCCGATCGCCCGCGTCCGAATCCAGCCGCCTTCAGGAACCGTGAGCCAGCGGCCCGATCCGGCCGTCAGCGTTTCCAACCGCACGCCTGCTTCGCTCGCCAGTTCAAGCTCCAGCGCCGCGCCCATATAGGCGGTCCAAAGCTCCTCCGCCTCGACCACACGCCAGTCGCACGGCGTCTCGGTCGTGATCAGGCGATAGGCGCTGACCACGCCGTTCTGCACAGCGCCCCCTTCCTCTCCCATCACACGCCCCCAAGCGCCATCGCCCAGGGCTCGCAGCCCCAGGTTGTCGATGACTTCCTCGACCGTGAAATCCACGCCTACTCGCCCGCTCCCGATGTTCGCCAGCAGCGCTAAATGCCGCTGTTCGCCTCCCTCGCCAATGCCCCCGCGCATCAGACACATTTCAGCCGCAGAACGTCGTTTTCATGATCGAGCATTCGGGGAGTCTGAAATGTTGATGGTTCTGATTTCCTTGGCGCTCGCTCAGGCGGCCCCTGCCGCCGCCAGCGACACATGCGCCCATGACCGCGCTGCGCTTCTGGCGCTGTCGCCTGCGGACTTTGATCAGGATCTGGAAGGCGGCTGGCGCCCGTTAGGCGAAAAGCCGGAGTGCGCCGAGGTCGCCGCCGATCTGCTGGCCAGCTACCGCAAGGCGCGCTGGGGCGAGCTGACGCCGGGCGAGCTCCACCTCAACTATTGGCACGAGGGGCAATTGCGCGCCGGGCTGGGTCAAACGAATGCGGCGACGCGGCTGATGATGGCCGGGGTGAATCCGGAAATGTCCCGCAGCGGTTTTTCCGACTATGCGTTGGGAACCATCGCCTTCCTGCATCAGGACCGATCAGGCCTGCTGGCAGCGCGAGAGCGGCTGGCCGCCCTGCCCAAACCGCCCGAGTTTGATGACGCCGCCCGGCGGTTCAAAGCCCAATACGGGTTCGAGCTGACGTGGCCCGCCAATCTCAGCGTTCTGGACGGGTTCATCGCCTGCTTCGATCGCCCCTACAACGAGGCCTACGGCGCCTGCCCGGCCGACGACGAACCGCCGCCTGCATCACCGCCTGAACAGCCGCAATAGGCGGCGCCGCTCGCGACGATGCGCGCGCACTCAAAGCGCCTTCACGATCCCCTCGACCATCTTCTTGGCGTCGGCGAACAGCATCATGGTGTTGTCGCGGAAGAACAGCTCGTTCTCGACGCCGGCATAGCCGCTGCCCATCGACCGCTTGATGAACAGGACGGTGCCCGCCTTCTCCACATCCAGAACCGGCATGCCGTAGATGGGCGACTGCGGATCGGTCTTGGCGGCCGGGTTGGTCACGTCGTTGGCGCCGATGACGAAGGCGACGTCGGCCGAGGCGAACTCGCTGTTGATGTCCTCCAACTCGAACACCTCGTCATAGGGGACGCTTGCTTCTGCCAAGAGGACGTTCATGTGGCCCGGCATTCGGCCCGCGACGGGGTGGATGGCGTATTTCACCTCGACGCCTTCTTCCTTCAGCGTGTCGGCCATTTCGCGCAGGGCGTGCTGGGCCTGGGCCACCGCCATGCCGTAGCCGGGCACGATGATGACCTTCGACGCGTTCTTCATGATGAAGGCGGCGTCCTCGGCCGAGCCCTGTTTGACCGGCCGCGTCTCGACCGCCCCGCCGCCCGCCGCCGCGCCCGCCTCGGCGCCGAAGCCGCCCAGGATGACGCTGACGAAGCTGCGGTTCATCCCCTTGCACATGATGTAGCTGAGGATGGCGCCTGACGACCCGACCAGGGCGCCGGTGATGATCAGGGCGATGTTCTCCAGCGTGAAGCCCAGCGCCGCCGCCGCCCAGCCGGAGTAGGAGTTCAGCATGGACACCACCACCGGCATGTCGGCCCCGCCGATGGGGATGATCAGGGTCGCGCCCAGGATCAGGGCGATGGCGAACACGCCCCAGAAGGCCCAGACCGCCGTCCCGCCCGTGCCGATCAGGATGCCGATCAGGAAGACCAGGGCCAGAGCCAGCGCGATGTTGATCAGGTGCCGCGCGGGCAGCAGGATCGGCGCCCCGCTCATCCGCCCATCCAGCTTGGCGAAGGCGATGACCGAGCCGGTGAAGGTGACGGCCCCGATGGCGACGCCCAGGCTCAGTTCGACGATGGACAGGGTCTTGATCCCGCCGCTGGCGGTGACGATGCCGAAGGCGTCGGGCGCATAGACCGCCCCCACCGCGACCAGACAGGCGGCCAGCCCGACGAGGGAGTGAAACGCCGCCACCAACTGCGGCATGGCCGTCATCGGCACGCGGTTGGCGATCACCGCGCCCGCGCCGCCGCCGACCACGACCCCGCCCGCGATCAGGGCCAGCGTGAGCGGGTCCAGCGCCCCCGAGGCGCCCAGCGTCAGCAGGGTGACGCCGACGGCCAGGGCCATGCCGACCATGCCCAGCGTATTGCCCCGTCGGCTGGTCTCGGGGCTGGACAGGCCCCTAAGAGAGAGGATGAACAGAACCCCCGCCGCCAGATAGGCCAGCGCCGCGATGGATGCGTTCATCCCCCTCCCCCTCTTTCAGTCCTGAATCAGAAAACGTTGACGATGGCGGGCGCGCCGCCGTTGGTGCCCGCCGCGGTGGCCTGACCGTTCTTGACCACAGCCAGACCGACGGGCCCCTCGCCGCCGGTCTTGGTCACCTTGCAGCGGCCGTTGTCGCCGGGCAGGCGACCGGCCATCCGGCCCGAGCCGGTGTGGTTGATGCGGTTCATGTGGACGCCCCGGATCGTCACCGGCGTGAAGCCGCACTCCAGCGCCCAGCTGGCGCCCTGCGGGGCGACGACGGACCAGTGCAGGCCGCTATAGGGGTTGTTGCCCACCTCGCGGCTCGACTGAGCCGAGGCGGCGCCAGCGGCGAAAACGACGGCCGACAGGAACAATGCGGAAATCAGGGAAGCTTTCATCACGCGATACTCTTCGTTGGGTTAGCGTTTGACGGATTGAGTGCGCGACAGGCGCCACAGCGCGGCCGCGATGAAAAGAGGGCCCAGCAGCATCATCGCCCAGTCGAAGACCGTCATCTCACGATCCTGAATGATGATGCGCGTCAGCACGGCGGCGAACACCATCACCACGCCGCAGTCCTGGAACCGCAGCCGCCCGATGGGATCCTTGATCCGCACCCAGCTCACGATCCACAGCGCCACGCCCAGACCGGTGATGATCCAGGAGGCGTAAAAGGCCAACAGATAGGGGGACAAACTCACGAGGCCTTGGGCCTTTCCTTCTTCTTGTACATGGCCAGCATCCGGCGCGTGACCATGAAACCGCCGAAGATGTTGACGCTGGCCAGCGTCACGGCGGCCACGCCCGCGCCCTTGGCGATCCAGGCGTTCGGCCCGCCCGCCTGGGCGCTCATCGCCGCCGCTGCGATCAGGCCGCCGACGATGATGACGCTGGAAATGGCGTTGGTCACGGCCATCAGGGGCGTGTGCAGCGCGGGCGTCACGCTCCAGACGACATAGTAGCCGACGAAGATCGACAGAACGAAGATCGCCAGACGGAAGACGGTGGGGTCGACGTGTTCCATCAGCCTCTCACTCCTTCATGCACCACGGCGCCGCCGTGGGTGACGACGGCGGCCTTGAGGATCTCCTCCTCCAGATCGACCGACAGGGCGCCGTCCTTGATCATCAACCCCAGGAAGGCGACGAGGTTGCGGGCGTAAAGGGCGCTGGCGTCCGCCGCGATGCGGCCGGGCATGTTGCTCCAGCCGACA
Organism: Brevundimonas guildfordensis; assembly: GCF_014836405.1. Classification (GTDB taxonomy): domain Bacteria; phylum Pseudomonadota; class Alphaproteobacteria; order Caulobacterales; family Caulobacteraceae; genus Brevundimonas; species Brevundimonas guildfordensis. The sequence continues at coordinate 1,309,094 of NZ_JACSQU010000001.1, forward strand.
ATCTTCACCCCATTGGCCGTGGTCACCACCTCATTGGGCTTTGAGCCTTCGACATTGCCGCCGGCCTCAACCGCCAGGTCGACGATGACCGAGCCGGGCTTCATCGAGGCGACGTGCGCCGCCGTCACCAGCTTGGGCGCCGGGCGGCCGGGAATCAGCGCCGTTGTGATGACGATGTCTTGTTTGACGATATGGGCGGCGGTCAGGTCCGCCTGCTTGGCCTGATACTCGGCCGACATGGCCTTGGCGTAGCCGCCCGCCGTCTCGGCCGCCTTGAACTCCTCGTCCTCGACGGCGACGAATTTGGCGCCCAGGCTCTCGACCTGTTCCTTGGCGGCGGGGCGCACATCAGTCGCCGTGACCACCGCCCCCAGGCGCCGCGCCGTGGCGATGGCCTGCAGCCCCGCGACCCCCGCGCCCATGACGAAGGTCTTGGCGGCGGCCACCGTCCCGGCGGCCGTCATCATCATGGGGAAGCCCTTGCCATAGGCGTAGGCCGCCTCGATCACCGCCCGGTATCCAGCCAGGTTGGCCTGGGACGACAGGACGTCCATGACCTGGGCGCGGGTGATGCGCGGCACGAACTCCATGGCGAAGGCGGTGGCCTGCGCGCCCCTCAACGCCTCGACGGTCGCCTTGTCGCGCCAGGCGTCCAGCAGGCTGACGACCACCGCGCCGGGCTTCAGGGCGCTGATCTCGGACGCCGTGGGTCCGCGCACCTTCAGCAGCACGTCCGCCCCGGCCAGAGCCGCCGACAGGTCGGACTTCACGCTGGCGCCAGCCTCGGCGTAGTCGCCGTCGGGAATGGAGGAGCCCAGGCCCGTCCCGGCCTCCACGCTGACTGTGGCCCCCAGGGCGATAAGCTTCTTCACCGTCTCCGGCGTTGCAGCGCAGCGCGTTTCGCCTTCACGGCGTTCGCGGGTCACGGCGATGGCGACAGCCAAGCGAATCCCTCCCACTCCCCAGGGTCGAACCGACGTTAGGCTGAAGCCGAAGCGGGCGTCAAAGGCGCGTCTGCGACGGGGGCGATTTTCTTGCCTCCTTGGCTAGCCGCGCGGCCAACACAGGAAGTTTCGACCACCCAAGGCGCATGACGCGCAAGCAAAAAGCCCGCCGGACGCGCCGACGGGCCTTTCAATCACTTCAGTCCGGAAGACCGGGCTTAGTGGGCTTTCTTGGTCTTCAGCATGAAGAAGCCGACGACCGACACCACCACCGAGACGATGAAGGCCGGGACGAAGCCAGCGCCCACGCCGAACCACACCGTCAGGAACAGGATCGTGACCGCCGTGGCCAGCGACACCCACTTGGTCAGGCCCAGGAACAGAGCCCAGGTCCAGGCCTGTTCGGAGATGTTCATTTCCCCGTGGACGTGGGGGGCGGTCGCTTCAGCGTGCTGGTCGGCCATGGGGTCTTCCAAAAAAGAGTCGGGATTTCGACGGCTCTTATAGCGAGGCCTGCGCGCGGCTCAAGTCCGTGGGGCCTCAAGCGCCTCAGTCGAGGCTTTCAAGCACCGCGCGGGCGAAGGCGGCGACGTCGAACGGCTTGCCCGCCGGGTCTTCGCCGCGCCGCACGATGACGACGTCGCGACTGGGCACGATCACCACATACTGGCCCCGGTTGCCGAAGGCGGCGAAGGCGTCGGCGGGCACGCCTTCGGAGCGGTTCATCAGCCAGAAGGTCGCGCCATAGCCGAAGTCGCCCGTCGGCGGCTGCGGCCCGGAAGGCGCGGTCACATAGTCGCGCCAGCCCTGCGGCAGGATGCGCTCGCCCTCCCACACCCCGTCCTGCAGATACAGTTGGCCGAGACGCGCCAGATCGCGCGCCGTGGTCCAGACCTGGCTCGACAGGATGTAGTTGCCGCGCCAGTCGGTCTCGGCCCAAGTGTGCGTCATGCCCAGCGCGTCGAACAGTTCGGCAGGCGGATGGGCGGCGAAGCCCGGGGCCGCCGCCATAGTCGCCAGCAGGGTGTCGTTGTTGGCGTAGCGATAGACCGTCCCCACCGGCGCCAGCAGCGGCCAGCCCGGCGCCTGCTCGTCCACGGCCACGCCCCCGAAATACAGGGCGTCGGTGCGGTTGCCCGCCGTGTCGCTGGTCAGTCCCGACGACATCCGCATCAGGGCGTCGACGGTGATGGCCGCGCGCGGGTCGCCCGACGTGCGCCAGTTCGGGATGGAGGCGGGCGCCTTCACATCCAGTTCGCCGCGCTGGACCGCCGCGCCGATGACGGTTCCGGCCAGGCTCTTGGCCACCGACCAGGTGCGCTGGGGCGTGTTCGGGCCAAAGTCGGGCGCATAGCGTTCCGCCACCCGCTGGCCGCCCTGCATCACCACCACGCCGGTGGTGTTGGTCCCCGCGCCGAAGCCCTGATCGAAGGCGCGGCCGACGGCGGCCTCCAGCGCACGGGCGTTCCCCTTGGGTCGCGCGGTCGGCATGTCCGGCGCTGAAGCCCGGCGCGCCAGCGGGGCCCGTTCAGGCGCAGCGCCCGACACATAGCCCATCGGCTCGATGACGCAGCCGCGCCCGTCGGTCCAGGTCGCCACGCGCGGCGGGGCGGCCTGATCCCAGGCGACGGCGACCGTGTTCCCGGCCATCTCGGCCGTCATGGCGGCGACCAGCGGCTGGATTTCGGGATAGATCCCGACCAGTTCGTTCGCCTCGACGCTGGCCACGGTCCGTTCGGCCCCTGCGGCCCCCGCCGTATGCACGGCGCTGCACACCGTCAGAGCCTTGTAGCCGGCCGCCAGGGCGCGGTGATTGGCCGAAGGCTCGGCCTGGGCGAAGGCCGTCGCCGGCAGGGACAGGACGGCGGCGACAAAGAGAATGCGGGACGCGATTTTCATGCGGCCACGCTTCAACGCCTCGCCCGGCCTGTCAACGCATTCCCGTCAGCCCAGCGCCTCGAACCGATCGATCAGGCCTTCCAGCCGCTTTGTCCCAATGGTCCAGAAGGCCGGGTCGCGCGGGTTCAGGCCGAACGGCTTCAGCGCCTCGACATAGGTCCGCGCGCCGCCGCCCGACAGCAGGTCGCGATACAAGGGCGTAAAGGCCGCCGGGTCCTTGGCCCGGGTCTCCATCAGCGCCGCCACCAGCAGGTCGCCGAAGGCGTAGGCATAGACATAGAAGGGCGCGTGGACGAAGTGGCTGACATAGGCCCACCAGTCCTCATAGCCGCTCAGATCGACGGACGGGCCGAGGCTGGCGCCCAGCTCCTCCATCCAGATTTCGCGGATGCGCTCGACCGGGACCTCGCCCGCCGTCCGCTCGTCGTGGAAGCGCGTCTCGAAGCGGTGGAAGGCGATCTGGCGCACCACCGTGTTCAGCCCGTCCTCGATCCGGCCCGCCAGCAGGGCGCGCTGCTCGTCCGGCGTCGCCTGGGCCAGCAGGCGGTCGAAGGTCAGGCCCTCGGCGAAGATCGACGCCGTCTCGGCCAGCGTCAGCGGCGTGTCGGCCAGCAGCGACCCCTGCCCCGCCGCCAGCGTCTGGTGCACGCCGTGACCCAGCTCGTGCGCCAGCGTCAGCACGTCGCGCCGCTCGCCCATCCAGTTCAAAAAGACATAGGGGTGGCGATCCGCCGTCACCGGGTGGGCGTAGGCGCCGGACTGCTTGCCCGCTCGCGCCCGCGCGTCGATCCACGGCCGGTCGAAGAACCAGCCCGCCCGCTCGGCGAAGTCGCCGCCCAGGTCGGCGAAGCTGGACAGCACCACCTCGCGCCCGCCCGCCCAGTCATAGGCGCGCGACGCCGCCGCCTCGATCGGGGCGTTGCGATCCCAGTGGGCGAGCCTGTCCTGGCCCATCGCCTTGGCCTTCAGCGCATAATAGCGGTGCGACAGGCGCGGATAGGCCTGCGCCACGGCCTCGGCCATGGCGTCCACGCTCTCGCCGTCGACTTCGTTGCCCAGGTGGCGGCTGTCGGCGGGACGTTTGAAGCCGCGCTTGCGATCCTCCAGCGCCTTTTCGGCGGCGACGGTGTTCAGCACCATGGCCATGGTCCGGGCGATGCCGGAGAAGGCTGCCGACAGGCCCTCGCCCGCCGCCTGACGCTTGGCCGCGTCCGCGTCGGTCAGTCGGTTCAGCCCCTCGGCCAAAGTCAGTTCTTCCTCGCCCACCGAGGCGCGCAGTACGGCCAGGGTCTCGTCGAACAGGCGCGGCCATTGGGCCTGGATGGGGCCGCGCTCGGCGATGAAGGTCTCCAGTTCGGCCGACAGCTCATGCGGCTTCATCGCCCGCAACCGGCGCAGCCACGGCGCCCAGCGCGCCGCCGGCGCATGAGCCGCCAGCGCCGCCTCCACCGCCGCCTCGTCCAGGGCGTTGATCTCCAGCGTCAGCCAGACGGTCGGCGTGGCGATGACGGTCAGCTTCTCGCGCACATCGGCCTCGAACCCTTGCGCCGCCGCGTCTTCGCGGTTGGTCGAGGCGGCCAGGAAGGCGTAGGCGCCCAAGCCTCCCATCACGTCCGCCGCCTGTTCGTAAAGCCCGATCGTCTCGTCCAGCGCGCGGCCCAACTCGGCGCCCGACAGGGCGGCCAGCCGCCCCTGGAAGGCGTTCATCCGCTCCACCAACGCCTTTGCGCGCTCCAGATCGGCGGCGATGCGCGGGTCTTCGCGCGAGGCGTAAAGGTCGGACAGGTCCCACAAAGGGGCGTCGGCGAATTCGGTCGGTTTGACGGGGGCGTTCATAGGTTTGGTTGTGGGGAGGCCAAGGGCGCGATGCAAGCCGCCGGTCGCCTTACGGCGGGAGAGAGTGGACGCAGCGCCCGTCGCCAGTCCAACATCGCCGCGCATCAGCAAGAGGCGCCTATGACTCAATCCGCTCCCGATCCCACTGGCCGCGCCTCGCTGGACGGCGCGCGCGGGCTCGCCGCCATTCGTATCGGCATCGGGCTGGCGCAGGGCGTGCTCCTGTATCTGCTGTATCGGTCTGCGGCGCAGGCGGAGGGGCTGTCCTGGCCCGCTACCCAGCCGCCGCTGTTCGCCGCCCTGGTGCTGGCGGCCTTGTTCACGCCGGTGATGCTGCTAGCGGGCGTGGGGCGGATGGGATGGAAGGCGCTTTCGCTGTGGGGGGCGGTGGCGGCGATGATCCTGGCCTTGCTGGGCTGGCACGACGCGGCCCAACAGGCGCGCGACTATTTCCACCCGCCCTATCTGCGCTTCCCGGTCGTCGCCTTCGCGGCGGCCGCCCTGTTCATCGCCCACCACCTGATCACGCCAGCCATCCAGAGCCATCGCTGGATCGCCGATTTCGACGACTATTTCGACACGGCGTGGAAGGCCGGGGTGCAGCTGGCGCTGTCGCTGGGCTTCACCGGCGCATTCTGGTTGCTGCTGTTCCTGGGCGCTGCCCTGTTCCGCGTCATCGGCCTCAGCTTCCTGGCCGATCTGATCGATGAGAAGTGGTTCTCCATCCCCGTCTCCTGCCTGGTCTTCGCGGTGGCGGTGCAGTTGACCGACGTGCGCGGCGGGCTGATCCGGGGCGTGCGGACGGTGGCGCTGATGCTGCTGTCCTGGCTGCTGCTGGTCATCACCGTCCTGGTCGCGGGTTTCCTGGCCGCCCTGCCCTTCACCGGACTGGACGGGCTGTGGAAGACGGGCAGCGCCACGGCCCTGGTGCTGTCGGCGGCCGCCGCCCTCATCGTGCTGATCAACACCGCCTATCAGGACGGCCGCGAGGATAATCTGCCGCCCGCCGCGCTGCGGATCGCCGTGCGCGTCGCCGCCGTGCTGCTGACGCCGCTGATCCTGATCGCGATCTGGGGTCTTTCGCTGCGTATCGGCCAGCACGGCCTGACGCCCGACCGCATCATCGCCTCAGCCTGTGCGCTGGTCGGCCTGCTCTACGCCGTCGGCTACGGCTGGGCGGCGCTGTCGCCGCTGTGGCGCAAGACCGCGTGGATGAAGCCGCTGGAGCGCACCAACATCCTGGCCGCCATCCTGACCGTGCTGGTCATCCTGGCTCTGTTCAGCCCTGTGGCCGATCCGGCCCGCCTGTCGGTCAACGACCAGATGGCGCGGCTGAAGCGCGGCGTCGTCAGCGCGGCCCGGTTCGACTACGTCTTCCTGCGCTATGATGCAGGCAAGGCGGGACGCGCCGCCCTGGCCGAACTGGCGAAGTCCTCCGACGCCGAGATCGCCCGCCACGCGAAAGCGGCCCAGGCGTCGACCTCGCGCTATGATCTGGCGGAAACGACGACGCCCCCGCGCACGCCAACCATCGCGGCCTGGCCTGCGAACCAGCCGCTGCCTGCGGCCTTCGTGGCGTCGGCGCCCGCCGGCGACCCTCGCTACGACTGCAGCGAACAAAATGACTGCCTGGCCGTCCAGCGAGACCTGAACGGCGACGGCCGCGAAGAAATCCTGCTGGCGTCCTCGTATAATATCGCCCTCTTCGCGCAAGGCGACGACGACCGCTGGGTCCATCAGGGCGACTATCAGGTCGCGCACTGCCCTGGCCCGGACGCGGCCCGCCGCGACCTGCGCGAGGCGCTGAAGCGTCCCGATCTGGAAGCGGTCGCCACGGCTTGGCCGGATCTGGGCGTGGGCGGGCAAACCGGGCGGTTCCAGCCCAAAGACAACTGCCCGCCAAAACCCTCCGGCGTTAACCCCTGACTCAGGTCTCCGAAACCCGATCTTCATTCCCTCCATTTTAGGGTTGTGTCGAAACGAGCCAGTCCCGACCTAATGAGGACGGCCGTTCGATGGTGATGTTGAAGGGTGTGTTCCTATGGCCAAGACCGTTCTGGTCGTCGACGATGATCCCACGCAGCGCCGCCTGATCCAGGCGGTGCTTGACCGCGAAGGCTATGCGGTCGTCCACGCCGAGAGCGGAGGCGAGGCGATCGACCGTCTGACCAAGGGCGGCGGCGCCGATGTGGTTCTGCTGGACCTGGTCATGCCGGGCCTGTCGGGCCTTGAAGCCCTGGCCGAGATGCGCACGGCGGGCGTCGCGACGCCGGTCATCGTGCTGACGGCCAACGGCGGCATCGAGACCGTGGTCAAGGCGATGCAGGCCGGCGCCCAGGATTTCTTCGTCAAGCCGGTCGGCCCCGAACGTCTGCTGGTGGGCGTGCGCAACGCCCTGCAGATGACCCAGTTGACCGCCGAGATCGGCCGCCTGAAAAAGCGCGCTGCAGGCCGCTCCTCCTTCGACGACATGGTCGGCGGCAGTCCGCCCATGCGCATGGTCAAGGCGCTGGGCCAGCGCGCAGCCACCTCGTCCATCCCGGTGCTGATCACCGGCGAAAGCGGCGTGGGTAAAGAGGTGATCGCGCGCGCCCTGCACGGCGCCTCGGAGCGGGCGGGCAAGCCCTTCGTCGCGGTCAACTGCGGCGCCCTGCCCGCCAATCTGGTCGAGTCGATCCTGTTCGGCCACGAGAAGGGCGCCTTCACCGGCGCCCATGAAAAACACGCCGGTAAGTTCGTCGAGGCCAACGGCGGCACCCTGTTCCTGGACGAGATCGGCGAGCTGCCGCTAGACATGCAGGTCAAGCTGCTGCGCGCCCTGCAGGAAGGCGAAGTCGATCCTGTCGGCGGCAAGCGCCCGGTCAAGGTCGACGTCCGCATCGTCTCGGCCACCAACCGCGACCCGGCTCAGCAGGTGAAGGAGGGCGCGTTCCGCGAAGATCTCTTCTATCGCCTGAACGTCTTCCCGATCGAGGCCCCGGCCCTGCGCGAACGACGCGAGGACATCCCGGCTCTGGTCGACCACTTCATCGCCCGCTTCAACGTCGAGGAAGGCAAGCGCGTCACCGGCTGCTCGGCCGAAACCCTGAACCTGCTGCAAGGCTTTGACTGGCCCGGCAACGTGCGCCAGCTGGAGAACGCCGTATATCGCGCCCTGGTGCTGGCCGATTCGCCGCTGCTGCAGCCGCATGACTTCCCGGCCATTTCGGGCGTCGCGGCGCCGCTGGCCTCAACGCCCGCCGTTTCGCCGGCCACGCCGTCCGGAGCGGCGACGGGCGGCGCCGACGCCTCCGCCCATGACGACTCGGGCTCGCCCGACAGCCCGGTGCGCATCACCGACGAGCGCGGCCATGTCCGCACGCTGGAGGAGATCGAGCGCGACCTGATCCAGCACGCCATCGAGGTCTATGCCGGCCACATGTCAGAGATCGCCCGCCGCCTGGGCATCGGCCGCTCGACCCTCTACCGCAAGGTCCGCGAGCAGGGTCTGGAAGAACAGGTCAGGGAAGCGGGCTGACCGCGCAGGTCTTTCCGTTCAGGGTTCCAACAGCGCGCGTTTCAAGCCACACCTCTTCGTCCTGTTCACGGAGGGGAGTTTTCCATCTTGTTTCGTCAAACCGCCGTCGCCCTGAGTCTGGCGTCCGTCGCCGCCCTGACCGCCGCCTGCTCCAACTCTGACGCCGCGGCCAAGCCGGACGCGTCAACCTCGGCCTCAGCCAAAGCTGTCGCCCTGCCGCCAGAGTGCGAGAATCACCCGCTGCTGCCCGCCATGCCGGCCGCGCAGACCCTCGCCGGCAAGCCGCTGACCGAGGTCGACTGTCAGGCCTTCTCCGTCGCGATGACCTATGGCGAGCCGGGGACCAGCGCCAAGATTACGCTGATCGACGCCCAGGCGCCGATTCCCGAGGACGTCGGGCCGATGGCCGGGCTGCTCGTCGCAGCGCAGAAGACCGCTTATGAGAGCGTTTCTCGCGGCGTCATCCTCGCGAAGGGCATGCGCGAGGCCACCCTCTCCTCACCTGCCGCCGTCGCCTCCATCGGCGGCGAAAACTATCTGTCGGTCGTGATGGACGGCCCGACGGGCGAACCGGCCGTCATCAGTGTCGAGCCCCAGGACGCCGAAGGCCGCGTCGGCGGGTTGATGAGCGCGCTCAAAGGCCGTTACGCGCTGACCATCGGCATCGAACAGGATGAGTTGTCCGGAGCCGAAGCCGCGCGCGCGGCCTATCAGCCCTATTTCGACGCCATGCGCCTGAACGCCCTGCCTTAAGGCATCCGGCTGGCGGGCAGGCCCCTGTTTTCTTGGCTTCGCCCCGCCGCTCCGCTTGACGCGTTCAGTCGCCGCCGCTACGTCCGCGGCGTCGAAAAGATTTCAGGCCGGTGCGGTTATTCCGGCCCTCGCTAAGGCGAGATTTAGTCGCGTAGCTTTGCGCGAACCCGCGGCGCCACCTGATCAGGATGGCGCGCGGGGTCATTCGCTCTCGTTCGCCGTCCGCAAATTGCGAGAACGACGTGAACGAGAAAAAAATCCTTCTGCTGGCTCAGGGCTTCATCACCATGATGATGGCCTTCTCCATGTCGGGCGTCATGAGCCTGATTACGCTCGGCCCGTCCCGCGAATGGCTGATCGAATGGCCCATCGCCTTTATCATGGCCTGGCCCATCGCCTTCTGCTTCACCCTGGTCATCGGCCCGCTGGGCTTCAAGATGGCTCACAGGGTCATGGGCCTGCTGGGCACCCGCGCCGCGCGCTAGGCCGCAACGGAGCCGCCGCGGCGTGGCCGGGCTCAGGTCTGGGGCTTGCGCGCCCATGGCCGTCGTGGCGGCTCGCCCTTGGCCTTGGCGGTGATCTCTTTCAGCTTGCGGCCCTGCATGGCCGAGAGCGCCTGCCCCGGCGCGCCTTTTTCAGGATCGGCGAAGGCGCGGCCATGCTCTCGAATCCGTTCGTCGACCGAATCGAGGAACTCGTCTTCCCAGTCGGACAGGGAAACGCCCGCCTTCTCGGCCGAGCGGCGGGCGCGTTTCAGGGCGTTGAGCGCCGACCGCTTGGCGGCCGCGCGCTGCATTTCATAAGGGCTGAGCGGCGGCTTCCGCTTCAAGCCCGGGCGCCTCAGATCTCGCCGAGGGCCGAGAGGTAGAGGTCGAGAATCGCTTCTTCTTCCTGACGCTTGGCCTTGTCCTGCTTGCGCAGGCGCAGAACCTTGCGCAGCACCTTGACGTCATAGCCTTCGCCCTTGGCTTCGGCGAAGACCTCCTTCATGTCGCCCATGACGGCCTGCTTGTCCTCTTCGAGGCGCTCCAGGCGTTCGATGATGGAGCGCAGACGGCCCTGGGCCGTGGCGGTCAGGACGTCGGGGCTGGCGTCGAAGGAAGCGTCGTCCATGACTGAACTCCAGAACTCATAAACAGGCTGCGCCCTCAAACAGGCCAAGGGCCGTTAGGGCAAGAAATAAAGCTCTCAAACAGGCCGAAAGCCGTTAGGGCGACTAAGCACGTCCTCAAGCAGGCCAAGGGCCGTTAGGGCCGCTTGAGAAAGAATCACTAATCACGCGCAGGCGCAGGGCTCAACGCCGGACGCGAAAAAGCCGCGGACAACGCCCGCGGCCCTGTGGATAGTCATCCCATCCACCGACGATCGGCGCGCGCCTCGCCTTCAGCAGGCAGGGCGCGCCGGATCGCGCCTGATCAGCCTTGCTTGGCTTTGAAGCGCGGGTCGGTCTTGTTGATGACGTACAGAACGCCCTTGCGACGAACGATCTTGCAGTCGCGGTGGCGACCCTTCAGCGATTTCAGCGAGCTACGGACCTTCATGGTCGGACGTCCCGGATTTGGAGGCCCGTGAGGGCGGGTAAAACAAAAGAGCCGCGGGCGAACCTGCGGCGGAGGCGGTCGTATAGAGAGGCCTTGGCCTTTCGTCAACATTCCGCGCGGGGAATCCGCTGGAGGCCTGGCCTCCGAGTCGAACGGAGGATCTCCGGACATGCACGTCCGACGCGTCGCCCCTCCGCCACCAGGCCGTGCTCAGGGAACGGCGCAATGTAAATTCTCTCCCCTTAACCGCCTACTGTCGAAAAGGGTTAACGGCGCTTTCACCCTTATCACGGAAACTGATCTCGCCTTCGCGCGCTTGTGATTGGTCGTGGAATTCGGGGGCGTTAGCCTGTGCTCATGCGTATCGCTTATCGCCTTGTGTTGTTGGGTTCGGTCGCCGCCTGCACCCCTATGGTCCCGACGCCGCCGCAGCCTCAGCCGGCGCCGCCGCCCGTGGTCGAGCCCGCCCCCGCGACGCCTGCCCCGATGCCGCCGCCCGCTCAGACCGATCTCAGCGACGCCTATGACCACGCCAGCTTCGACGCCTGGAAAAAGAGCTTCCTGGAGCGCCACGGCGGCGCGCATAAATGGGAATACGCCCGCGAACTGGAAGGCGTGACGCCCAATCCCAGCGTCGTGCGCCTGGACCGCAACCAACCTGAATTTTCTCGCCCCGCCGGCGTCTACATCCAGAACGCCACCACCCCGGCGCGAATCGCCATGGCCCGCCAGCGCGTCGACCGCGTGCCGTGGGACGTGACCCAGAAATACGGCGTGCCGACCGAAATCCTGCTGGGCGTCTGGGCCCAGGAAAGCGCCTTCGGTCAGGTTCAGGGCGATTTCGACGTCATCCGCTCGCTGGCGACCCTGGCCTATGACGGCCGTCGCCGCGCCTGGGCCGAGGAGCAGTTGAAGAACGCCCTCGACATCGTCGTGTCGGGCAAGCGCGACCGCGCAGGGCTGAAGGGCAGCTGGGCCGGAGCGATGGGCCAGACCCAGTTCATGCCCGACAACTATCTGAAGCTGGGCGTCGACCAGAACGGCGACGGCAAGGTCGATATCTGGGGCTCGGACGCCGACGCCCTGGCATCGGCGGCGAATCTGCTGGCCCAGGCGGGCTGGAAGCGCGGCCAGGGCTGGGCCTATGAGGTCACCCTGCCTTCCAACTTCGATTACAGCCAGGCCGAGGGGCCGAAACACCCCTGGTCCTATTGGGTCGCGCGCGGCGTGCGGCTGGCCGACGGCTCCTCGCCCAACAGCGCCGAGGCGGCGGAGGGCGCCGCCATCCTGCTGCCGCAGGGCGCCAAGGGCCCGGCCTTCCTGGCCCTGCCCAACCACTATGTGATCCGCCGCTACAACAACTCGGTCAGCTATGCGCTGGCCATCGGCATGATCGCCGACGGGGTGGCGGGTAAGCCGCCCCTCAAGGCCTCATGGCCGAACGACGGCCCCCTGACGCGGGATCAGAGAATCGGCGCCCAGCAGGCCCTGACGAGCATGGGCTTCGACACGCAAGGCGTCGACGGCGTCATCGGCTCCAACACCCGCGCCGCCCTGCGCCGCTGGCAACAGGCGAACGGGCGCACGGCGGACGGCTATCTGACGGACGTGCTGGCGGAAGAGTTGATCAGGCGCGCGCGCTGACCCTCTCCCGCCGGGAGAGGGTTCCTTCAGTTCACCCCTTCATTCGCCAGGTCGCGCCCTGCGGCCCGTCCATGACGACGACGTTCAGTTCGTTCAGCCGGTCGCGGATACGGTCGGCCTCGGCCCAGTTCTTGGCCGTGCGCGCAGCGGCGCGCTGCTCCAGCAGCCCCTCGACTTCGGCCTTCAGCCCTTCGTCGACGCCAGAGAACCATTCCGCCGGATCGGCCTGAAGCACGCCCAGGATCGAAGCCGCCGCGATCAACTGCCCCTTGGCCGTCGCCACCGCCGCCTCATCGCCCGCCGTCATGCCGCGCTCGATCTCGCTGGACAGGGCGAACAGGGTCGCCATGGCGCCCGGCGTATTCAGGTCGTCCTCGATGGATTTCAGGAACTCCGCAGGAGGTTCCTGCGTCGAATGTTCGACCGATGCGGCCCGATGCAGGGCGCCGTAGAGGCGGTCCAGGTTCTTGCGGCTCTGCTCCAGCAGGGTCTGGTTCCAGTCCAGAGGCTGACGATAATGCGCGCTCAGCAAGGCCCAGCGCACCACCTCGCCCGGCATGGCCTGCACCAGATCGTGCAGCAGCAGGACGTTGCCGATCGACTTGGACATCTTCTCGGCGTCCACGGTCAGGAAGCCGTTGTGCATCCAGTAGCGGGCGTACTCGTCATGCGCGTCGTCGCCATGCGCATGGCCGTGGGCGCAGACGCCCTGCGCGATCTCATTCTCGTGGTGCGGGAAGACCAGGTCGATGCCGCCGCCGTGGATGTCGATGGGCAGGCCCAGCGTCTCTTCGATCATGGCCGAGCATTCGATATGCCAGCCGGGACGCCCCTCGCCCCACGGCGACGGCCAGGACGGCTCGTCCGCCTTGGACGGCTTCCACAGCACGAAGTCGTGCGGGTTCTTCTTATAGGGGGCGACCTCGACGCGGGCGCCGGCGATCATGTCGTCCAGGTTCCGCCCCGAAAGCGCACCGTAGGACGGATAGGAAGACACGTCGAACAGCACATGACCCTCGGCCGCATAGGCGCAGCCGGCGTCGATGATGGCCTGGATCTGCTTGGTGATCGCCTCGATGTAGTCGGTGACGTGCGGGGCGATGTCGGGCGGCGAGACGTTCAACAGGCCCATGTCGGCCAGATAGGCGGCTTCATAGCGGGCCGTGATCTCGCCGATGGCGACGCCCTCACGGGCCGCCTTGGCGTTGATCTTGTCGTCCACGTCGGTGACGTTGCGGGCATAGACCACCTTGTCGGCGCCATAGGTGCGGCGCAGCAGCCGCACCAGCACGTCGAACACGACCGGCGGGCGGGCGTTGCCGATGTGGGCGTAGTCATAGACCGTCGGGCCGCAGACATAGAGGCTCACCCGGTTCGGATCACGCGGCGTGAACAGGCGCTTTTCACGGCGCAGGGTGTCGTGGATGTGCAGGGCCATAGGTCAGGTCTTTTGCGAGTTTTCTTGCGGGACGGACGAGGTGTCCCATATAGCGGCCTGATAGACAGTCAGGGCCGCGCGCCCAAGTCCATATATAATAGTATTCTGAACAGGCGCTCTCGCCGCCGCCGGATCGTTTCATGAGCAGCACCCCCGCCAAGCCCGTCCTCGTCGCCAATGAGGCGCCCCAGCGTCCCAGCCGCGAACAGGCTCTGGAGGCCGTGCGCACCCTGATCGCCTGGGCCGGCGACAACCCCGACCGCCCCGGCCTGCTCGACACGCCCAAGCGCGTGGTCGACGCCTATGGCGAATGGTTCGACGGCTATGACGCCGACGCGGGCAAGGAGCTGAGCCGCACCTTCGAGGATGTGACCGGCTATGACGACATGGTCATCCTGCGCGACATCGAGGTCGAGAGCCACTGCGAGCACCACCTGGCCCCCTTCCTGGGCAAGGCCTACGTCGCCTATCTGCCGGGCGAGAAGGTAGTGGGCATCTCCAAGCTGGCGCGGGTGGTCGAGATCTTCGCCCGCCGTCTCCAGAACCAGGAGACCCTGACCAACGATATCATCGACGCCATCGAATCGCACCTGCAGCCCAAGGGCGTGGCCGTGCTGGTCGATGCGGCGCACCAGTGCATGACGACGCGCGGCGTGCATCACCGCCACGTCTCGACCATCACCACCCGCTTCACCGGCGCCTTCAAGAACGACCCGGCCCTGGCCGAGCGATTCCTCAAGCTGGCCCGAGGCTGAGCTTAACGGGGCGGGAAGCGGGGCTGAATTGATCGCGGCCAAGGCGGGCCTGCGCCGAATTCGCAATCTTATTCCCCCGGCGGCGTCATTTCCTCGCATTCGACGGCTTTACAAGCTCGTCTCAGGACGCCAAGAGACGAGCAAGACTTTCAGTGTGGTCCGCCGGAGGGTGCGGGCCTTGATGGAGATGAGGGCGTAATGGGCGCGAAACTTTCTTCGGGCGGCCGCGGCGGCAGCGGCAAGCTGGCGGCGCAGAACGCGGACATCAACGTGACGCCGTTCGTGGACATCATGCTGGTGCTGCTGATCATCTTCATGGTCGCCGCCCCGATGGCCACCGTGTCGATCCGCCTGGACCTGCCGCCGGCGACGCCGCCGGCCGACAACGCCGAGCCCAAGGAACCGGTGTACATCACCATCCAGGAATCCGGCTCGCTGTTCATCGCTGAACAGGAAACCACCCTGGCCAAGCTGGCCGCCGACGTCTGCGCCGCCCAGGGCGCCGTGGCCGACTGCCGCGACGAGCGCGTCTTCGTCCGCGCTCAGCCGGAAGTGAAATACAATCAGTTCATGGAAGTCATGAACACCCTGCAGGAGAACGGCTACTTCAAGGTCGGCCTGCTGAACGAAGACATCACCTGATCGGGTCTTCAGCTGAACGTGAAAAGGGTCGCCCTCGGGCGGCCCTTTTTCTTTTGCCCGAAGCCTGTCTGCGGCTTGCGCCCTCCCCCTGTTCCGGCCTCAATGCGCGCCTCGAACGAGGGGGAGTAAATCATCATGCGTCGTCGCACTTTTCTGTCCGCCCTGCCGGCCGGAGCCCTGATGGCGGGCGCCGCCCGCGCCCAACAGGCGCCCGCTGGCGCGCCGGTCGCCAAGCCGGCGTCCGTTCAGCCCGCCCCTGCGCCGGACCCCTATGCCGGCGTCGGCATCGGCGACCGCATCACCGGGCCCCGCTTCGTCGGCCGCTCGACCGTCTGGGGGGCCAACGGCGCCGCCGCCACGGCCCACCCCGCCGCCACGATGATCGGGCTGGATACCCTGCGGCGCGGCGGCTCGGCCATCGACGCCGCCATCGCCATCAACGCCGCCCTGGGCTTTCTGGAGCCGACCGCCAACGGCATCGGCGGCGACGCCTTTGGCCTGATGTGGGACCCGGCCCAGAAGAAGGTCGTCGGCTTCAACGGCTCGGGCGCCAGTCCGCGCGGCCTGTCGCTGGAAGCCGCGCGCGGCAAGGCGGGGCGCGACGGCTACCTGCCGCGCTACGGCGCCGTGACGGTCAACGTCCCCGGCACCGTCGACGCCTGGTGGAGCGCGCACCAGCGCTACGGCAAGCTGCCGTGGAAGGACGTGCTGCTGCCGGTCGCCGAACTGTGCGAACAGGGCGTGCCCGTGCCGCAGGTCGTGGCCTACTACCTCGAACGCAACATGGCCGGCTTCGACCGCAGCGCCGCGACGATCGAGGAGAACGACAACCGCAAGAAGGTCTGGATCCACGGCGGCCGCACGCCCAAGACGGGCGAGGTCTTCGCCAATCCCGACCTGGGCCGCACCTACCGCATGATCGCCGAGGGCGGACGCGACGCCTTCTATGACGGCGCCATCGCCGACCACATCGAGCGCTACTTCAAGCGCATCGGCGGCTGGATGACCCGCGCCGACCTGGCCGCCCACCGCACCGAATGGGTCGAGCCGCTGATGACCACCTATCGCGGGGTCGAGGTCTATTCCCTGGGTCCGAACACCCAAGGGCTGTCGACCAACCAGATCCTGAACATCTGCGAGCAGTTCGACCTGAAGGCCATGGGCTTCCAGTCGGCCGCCTCGATCCACGTTCAGGCCGAGGCCAAGCGCCTGGCGTTCGAGGACCGCGCCCGCTACTTCGCCGACGAGCGCTTCGCCAAGGCTCCGACCGAGTGGCTGAACTCCAAGGCCTATGCCGCCGCACGGGCGAAGCTGATCAACCCCAACCGCGTCATGGACCGCGTCTTCCCCGGCGACGCGCCGACGCAGGGCGACACGACCTATTTCAGCGTGGCCGACAGCGACGGGATGATGGTCAGCTGGATCCAGTCCAACTATCGCGGCATGGGCGGCGGCCTGGTCGCCGACGGCCCCGACGGCCGCACCCTCGGCTTCATGTTCCAGAACCGCGGCGAACTGTTCGCCCTGAGCGACGGCCACCCCAACGTCTATGCGCCGGGCAAGCGGCCCTTCCACACCATCATCCCCGGCTTCGCCTGCAAGGACGGAGAGCCGTGGATGGCTTATGGCGTCATGGGCGGCGGGATGCAGCCGCAAGGGCAGGCCCAGATCATCATCAACATGGTCGACTACGGCCTCGATCCCCAGGAAGCCGGCGACAGCCCGCGCTGGCAGCACTACGGCTCGTCCGAACCAACCGGCCAGCCGGCCGAGGGCATCGGCAAGCTGCACCTCGAATCGGGCGTGCCGGAAGCCACAAAGCAGCAACTGACCGCCATGGGCTGGGACCTCGGCCCGCCCGACGGCGGCTTCGGCGGCTATCAGAACGTGATGAAGCAGATCAACGAACAGGGCCGTTGGACCTACGGCGCCGCCACCGAAATGCGCAAGGACGGCAACGCCCTGGCGTATTGATCCAAGCTGTCGAGGAAGTTTCATGATCGCGACCTTGCTAACCGCCGCCCTCGTTTCTTCCTCGACCTGCGCGCCCGTTCCCGGCGCCGAGGCGCTCTGGAACGACGACACCCGTTATGTCGTCGTCGGCGAGATGCACGGCACGACGGAAACGCCCGCCGCCTTCGCCGCTTTGGTCTGCGCGGCGCGGGCGCAGGGGCCGGTGACGGTCGCGCTGGAGTTTTCGGAGAGCATGCAGCCGACGCTGGACGCCTTCATGGCCGCCGACAGCGACGAAGCCGCACGCTCGCTTCTCGCCGCCTACCCGCACGGCCCTTTCGTGCATCATGACGGGCGTGGCAGCATGGCCATGCTGGACCTCCTGCTGCGCCTGCGCGCCATGCAACGCGAAACGCCGAGCCTGAAGGTGATCGCCTTCGCACCGGACAGTCCGCGCGTCGCCGGCTTCAGCCAGTCCTACTACGAACTGGATATGGGCCACCGTTTGGCGAGCGCCGCCCGCAGGACGCCGGACAGTCGGATGATGATCCTGGTGGGCAACATCCATGCCCAGAAGAGAATGATCGAGAGCAGGAAGCTGACGCCCGCAGTCGTTCACCTGCCGTCTTCCGAGGTCATCAGCCTGTACGTGGTTCAACAGGGCGGAACGACGTGGAGTTGCGGGCGCGATACGTGCGGCGCCAATCCGCTGCCCGAAGCCTACGACGCGCAAACGCGAGGCGTCGTTCTTCAGCCCTACGGTGGCGGCGCCTTCGATGGCGTCCTGGCGCTGGGGCCAACGACGGCATCTGAACCGGCGAAGCCTTGACCTGACGCAGCGTCAATCGCCTAGAGTTCGTTTCTAAACAGGACGGACCTGATGACCGATCTCGTCACGCGCGACTTCACCGCCCCGGCCGCCGACGGCTATGCGCTGTCGATGCGGCTGGTCTCGGCCGCCGAACCCAGGATCGCCGTGCTGGTTTCGTCCGGCACCGGCTTTCCCAAGGGATTCTACGAGCGCTTCGCCCGACATCTGGCGGACAAGGGCGCGGCGGTTCTGACCTATGACTTCCGGGGCATCGCCGGGTCGCGGCCCGACGACCTGAAAGCCATGGCGATGGACTATCCCGACTGGGGCCGGCTGGACATGCCCGCCGCCCTCGACGCCCTGATCGCAGCGGCGCCGGGCCTGCGCGTCGTCCATGTCGGCCACAGCGTCGGCGGCCACTTCCTGGGCATCATGAGCAACCAGGATCGGATCGACCGCCACGCCTTCCTTTCGGTCGGCACCGGCTGGTGGGGCGGACACCACCGCGCCTACAATCCGCTGGAGCTGTTCTTCTGGCTCGGTTTCGGCCCGTTCAGCCTGATGCGGCACGGCTATATAAAGGGCGGCGGCCTGTGGGCCGGCACCGACCTGCCGCGCGGGGTCTTCACCACCTGGCGGCGCTGGTGCCTGAAGCGCGAGTACTTCTCAGGCGAGCTGGAGACGACGCTCAAGCCGCATCATTATGAGGCCGTGACCGCCCCGATCCGATCGTGGATCTTCACCGACGACCCCATCGCCACGCCGAACACGGCGCGCGACCTGCTGAGCGTCTATCCCAACGCCCCGTCCCAGATCAGCGTCCATGCGCCCGGCGACTTCGGCGTCCGCCGCATCGGCCACGAGGGGGCCTTCCGCAAAGGGATGGAGCCGTTGTGGGATCAGGTTTTCCACTGGCTGGACAATGGCGAGGCCTGAGCGGGCGCCTATATCCGAAGCTCCTGATCTAGCGGAGCCTCCCCATGCCCTATTCGCATTCCTTCTCGGGCCGGCCGACCGTGACCGCCTCGGGCGTGGAGATTCCGCTGCTCGGCTTCGGCACCTGGCAGCTTGAGCCGGACGACGCCCGCCGCATGGTGCGCGAGGCCCTGCGCATCGGCTACCGCCACATCGACACCGCCTGGATCTACAAGAACGAGAAGGCGGTCGGCGACGGCATCGCCGACGCCGTGGCCGAAGGGATCGTTACGCGCGACGACATCTTCGTCACCACCAAGATCTGGGTCGAGCATTTCCATCGCGACGCCCTGCTGCGTCAGGCAGAGGAATCGGCGCTCAGCCTGGGGCTGACGCCGGACCTTCTGCTGCTGCACTGGCCCAAGCCTGCGCCGGCGCTGGCGGAAACCATCGGCGCCCTGAACGAGGCGAAGGACGAGGGCTTCACCAAGAACATCGGCCTGTCCAACTTCCCCTCGGCCCTGTTCCGCGAGGCCGCCAGCCTGTCGAGCGCGCCGCTGATCACCAATCAGGTCGAGTACCACCCCTATCTGTCACAGAGGACGCTGATCGAGACGGCCCGTGAACTGGGGTCGTCCATCACCGCCTGGTCGCCGCTGGCTCAGGGCAAGATCGCCAATGACGCCGTGATCGGCGAGATCGCCCGTGCGCACGGCAAGACCAACGGCCAGATCACCCTGCGCTGGATCATCCAGCAGGGTATCGCCGCCATCCCCCGCACCACCAAGGAGAGCCGCGCGGCCGAGAACTTCGGCATCTTCGACTTCGAGCTTTCGGCGGACGAGATGGGCCGCATCTCCGCCCTGGCCCGCCCCGACGGCCGCATCGGCGACTGGCTGGACGAGGCCTTTGAGTGGGATCAGGATGCCTGACGCGACGCCGATCTAGGCTCGCGGTCGCACAGGAGGGGGCTTTGGGTTCAGTTCTGGATTTCCCGGCGAGCGATCCGAACGACGCCGTCGTCGGCGCCCGCATCCGCCGCTGGCGCGACCGGCGCGGTGTGCCTTTCGAGGATCTGGCCGCCGCCCTCGACCTGACGCCTGAAGCCCTGCGCCGTGTCGAGACCGGGCGTCAGCGGCTGGATTCGGCCCGCCTGGACGCCGCCACCCGCGCCCTTCGCCTGCCAGTGTGGGCGCTGGTGTCCGACGCCCCGGCCTATTGAAGCGCGCATGGCGTGACAGACGGCTCGCGTCCGCCTAAGCGTCAGCGCATGGCCTACAAGTCCCTGCGCGATTTTCTTGCGACCCTCGAAGCCGACGGCGAACTGGTCCGCGTGTCGGAGCCCGTCTCCACCCATCTGGAGATGACCGAGATCCAGACCCGGCTGCTGCGCAACGGCGGCCCGGCGGTGCTGTTCGAGAAGCCGGTCATGCCGGACGGCTCGATCAGCCCCATCCCCTGCCTCGCCAACCTGTTCGGCACGGTTAAGCGCGTCGCCATGGGCGTGACGCTGGAGGGCAAGCCACGCACCACCGCGGGCGAACTGCGAGAAGTCGGCGAACTGCTGGCCTTCCTGCGCAACCCGACGCCGCCGCGCGGGTTCTCCGACGCCATGGAGATGCTGCCGCTGGCCCAGACCGTCATGTCCATGCGGCCCAAGACGGTGAAGAAGGCCCCGGTTCAGCAAGTGGTGCTGAAGGGCGATCAGATCGACCTGACCGCCCTGCCCATTCAGGGCTGCTGGCCTGGCGAGCCTGCGCCGCTGATCACCTGGGGTCTGGTGGTGACCAAAGGGCCGTCGGACGAGCGAGAGGACGACTTCAACCTGGGCATCTATCGGATGCAGGTGCTGGGCAAAGACAAGGCCATCATGCGCTGGCTGGCCCATCGCGGCGGCGCCCAGCACTACGCCCGGCACAAGAAGGCGGGCAAGCGCGAGCCCCTGCCCTGCGCCGTCGTGCTCGGCGCCGATCCGGGGACGATCCTGGCCGCCGTGACGCCGGTGCCGGAAACCCTGTCGGAGTATCAGTTCGCCGGCCTGATGCGCGGCTCCAAGGCCGAGCTGGTTCCCTGCAAGACCGTGCCGCTGATGGTTCCGGCGCAGGCCGAGATCGTGCTGGAAGGCCATGTCCTGCTGGACGAGTTCGAGGACGAAGGCCCCTACGGCGATCACACCGGCTACTACAACTCGGTCGAGAAGTTCCCGGTCTTCCAGGTCAGCGCCATCACCATGCGCAAGGACCCCATCTATCTGACCACCTTCACCGGCCGCCCGCCGGACGAGCCGTCGGTGCTGGGCGAGGCGCTGAACGAGGTCTTCATCCCACTGATCCGCCAGCAGTTCCCCGAGATCATCGACTTCTGGCTGCCGCCCGAGGGGTGCAGCTACCGCATCGCCGTGGTGTCGATGAAGAAGGCCTACCCCGGCCACGCCAAGCGCGTGATGATGGGCTGCTGGAGCTATCTGCGCCAGTTCATGTACACCAAGTGGATCATCGTCGTGGACGACGACATCAACGCCCGCGACTGGAAAGACGTCATGTGGGCCGTCTCGACCAAGATGGACCCGGCGCGCGACATCACCGTCATCGAGAACACCCCGATCGACTACCTGGACTTCGCCAGCCCCGAGAGCGGGCTGGGCTCCAAGATCGGCCTGGACGCCACCGACAAGTGGGAGCCCGAGACCAAGCGCGAATGGGGCGAGGAGATCCGCATGGACGCGGATGTCATCGAGCGGGTCAACGACATCTGGGATCGCCTGGGCCTGCCAGGCGACAAGACGCCGATCTGGAAGTGAGCCGCTTTTCCTCGGAGATGGATCAGACGCCCTTCCACGCCTAGGGGCGAACGATCCGTTCGGCGGCGACGAACGTATTGCGCTGAAACGCCACGGGATCGCGCCATGAACATCGCCATCGCCTACCTTCTGACCCTGGTGGTCTTCGCCGTGATCGACACGGCCTGGCTAGGGAGCATGGGGGACCGGCTCTATCGCCCGTTCATCGGGTCGATGCTGGCGGAGAATTTCCGCCTGGCCCCGGCCGTGGCCTTCTACGCAATATACGCCGCCGGCCTGACGATCTTCGCCGTCATGCCGGGCCTTGCCGAGGGCGGCTGGAAGAAAGCCCTGCTCTGGGGCGGACTTTTCGGCTTCTTCGCCTATGCGACCTATGACCTGACCAACCTCGCCACGCTCAAGACCTGGAGCCTCAAGCTGTCGCTGATCGACATGGCTTGGGGGGTGTGCGTCAGCGCCGGATCGTCAGCCATCGCCTGCGCCCTGGCCGCGCGACTGCTGCGGATCCTCTAACGCCTTGGCGGACGGGGAAAGAAGCGGCTGGTTCGCGCTTCGTAGGCGGCGAATTCGTCGGGGCGCGAACGCCGCATATGCGCTTCCAGCAGCGGGACGCCCGACACTTCGTTCAGCAGCCAATAGATGTAGGCCGCACCGCTCAAGGCCAGCCAGCCCCAAGGCCATTCGCCGCTGAAGTCGATCGCGAAAATCGACCACGCGCACCAGCCCAGCCATTGGAAGAAGTAGTTGGGGTGCCGCGACCAGGCCCAAAAGCCAGTGTCGCAAACGCCGCCTCGGTTGGCCGGATCCGCCTTGAACGCTGCAAGCTGGCGGTCGGCGACGCCTTCCCCCAGCAGGGCGCAAGCAAAGATCAGGGTCGCGAAAGCATCCTGCAGGGTCAGCCCCGGCGTGGGATTGCGGGCCGCCAACAGAACGCTGAGCGCCAAGAAGGCGGCGGCGCCGGCCTGCAGCATCAGGAAGCCGAACATTCGGGCCTGAAAGTTCTCGCGCCATTCCAGACGCAGCCGGGCATAGCGAGCGTCCTCGGCCGTGGCGGAGACGGTTCGCCGGGCGATGTGCAAGCCGAGCCGCAAGCCCCACAGCCCGATCAGCGCGGCGACCAGCCACTGACGCGCGGATGGGGCCGTCTCGCCGACCGGGACAAGGGCGACGCCGACGCCGGCGGCGCCCAGGCCGAAGGACCAGAAGACGTCCGCCCAGCCGCCCTGGCCGGTGCGGCGCTGCACCAGCCATGCAGCGCTCATGACGACGACAAGAAAGAGCGCCGCCGCAGCCCACAGCGGCAGCAGCGAGATCACAGCCGCACGAACGGCTGCATCACCCGGCCCAGCCAGCCGTCGAGCTGAATCTGCCCGTCTAGAGCGACGAGGCAGAGGCAGGGCTCATCCGAGACCACGCGCGGCCGGTGCAGCACGTCCTCGTCAGCCTCTTCCAGATCACCGACCTCAAAGCGCTCGGTCTCGGTCGCATAGGCGCCGCTCAGCACGCAGGTCAGCTCGACGCCGCCATGGGTGTGGCGCGGCGTCTCCCGGCCGGGATCGATTTTCAGAAGGATGACCCTACAGTCGCCATCGCGTGGCGCATGGACGTCGCGTACGCGCATGCCCGGTCCGATCCAGCGCCAGGGGCCAAGCGCATAGCGGCGCAAGGGCGCCGGCAACTCGGGCATCTCATTCAGCGGCGCTTGTGCTCTGACCTCGCCGGCGTCGGTTTCGATCCGCGCCATGGCGCGAGACAAGGCGCCGTCTGACAGCGTCTGCGGGATGGTGGTCTCCAGAAACTCGCCGCCGACGCTCTGGAGCCGGCGGACCCAGGCGTCGTTGGCGGGCCGCAGCGCCAGGTGAGCCGCAACGACAACGGCCTCTGGGGGGCTCAGCGTGCCGGCGGCGTAGGCCAGCAGACGCTCTTCGGACGGATTACGGGCGGGGTTCATCGAGGCGCCTCCTCGGAGGGTTCGAGGATGGTGCGCAGCTTGATCATGGCGTTACGGATGCGGGACTTCACAGTGCCCAGCGGCAGGTTGAGTGTTTGAGCGATTTCCGAATGGGGGCTGTCCATAAAAAAGGCCAGACGCAGGACCTCGACCTGATCGGGCTTCAGCCGGGTCAGGGCGGCGCGGACGCGTCGGGCGTCGTCCGCCATGGCCAGTATGGCGTCGGGCCGCATGGCTTCGTTCTCGCTGGGCTCGATTTCAGGCGTCGGCAAGGCCCGGGAGTCTCGCCGGAGCATATCCAGCCGGCGGTTGCGGGCGATCGTGAAGATCCAGGTGGCCGCGCGCGCCTTGCGGGCGTCGAACAGGTCTGCCTTGCGCCAGACCGTCAGCATCGCGTCCTGTGCGAAGTCCTCGGCCGCAGCAGCGGTCGCGCCCGATTTCATCAGCCAGGCCTTCAGGCGCGGCGCGAAATGTTCAAACAGTCGAGCGAAGGCTTCGCGGTCGCGACGAAGCGCCACCGCCTCGATCAGCCGGTCGTGGGCGCACGGGTCCTCGGACTCGCCGCTCATGGCGCCGCCGCGCGGAACACTAGATGCGAAAGACGGAGCGTCGACATGCATGGAGCCTAATACGCTGCGCGCAAAAGTCTGGATCAATCGTCATCCGTCACCCTGCTCCGGTCGTATCAGCGGAACCTGCATCGTCTGGAATTGCGGGTTTGCCCGGAGCTACCATGTCGTCATCCCCCGCCCCCCCATCCAACGCGCCCCTGAAGGTCGCCGTCGTGGGGTCTGGCATTGCCGCGCTATCGGCGGCCTGGCTGCTGTCCCGCAAGCATTGCGTCACCCTCTATGAAAAGGCCGAACGGCTGGGCGGCCACTCCAATACGGTTATGGCTGGCGCGTCGCCCGGCGCGATCCCGGTGGACACGGGCTTCATCTGCTTCAACGACGCCACCTATCCCAATCTGATCGCTATGTTCGAGCACCTCGGAATACAGACGCGCGTCACCGACATGTCGTTCGCCGTGTCTCTGGACCAGGGGCGGTTCGAATACGCCGCGCCAGGCCTGTTCGCTCAGCGCCGCAACCTGCTACGGCCGCGTTTCTGGACGATGCTGGGCGAGATCCTGCGCTTCTATCGCCAGGCGCCGAAGGATTTGGCCGAGCTCACCGATCCCCAGCTGACCCTCGGCGACTATCTGAAGCGTCAAGGGTTCAGCGAGGCCTTCCGCGATGATCACCTGCTGCCGATGGCGGCGGCCATCTGGTCCTCGCCTGCGCATCTGCTGATGGACTATCCGGCGGAGGCCTTTATCCGCTTCTGCGGCAATCATGGCCTGCTGAAGCTGGTCGGCCGCCCCCAGTGGCGCACGGTCGAGGGCGGTAGCCGCGTCTACGTCGAACAACTGGCGCAGGCGATCCAGGACATTCGCCTGGACTGCGGGGTGACGACCGTGCGGCGCGTGGGTGAAGGCGTCGTGGTGCATGACAGCCGGGGCGGCGCCGAGCGGTACGACCACGTGGTCATCGGGGCCCACGCGGATCAGGCGCTGGCCATGCTGGCCGAGCCCACGCCGCGCGAACAAGAAGTGTTGGGGGCTTTCCGCTACAGCCGCAACCTGACCGTGCTGCACACGGACAAGAGCCTGATGCCGCGGCGCCGACGCGCCTGGGCGAGCTGGAACTACATGGGCGCCGACGGCGGCCTGTGCGTCACCTACTGGATGAACCGGCTTCAGGGGCTTCCAGGACAGGACCTGTTCGTCACTCTCAATCCGCCCCGCCCGCCGCGGCCGGACACGTTGCTGCGCAGCGAGATTTACGAGCATCCGATCTTCGATCCGGCCGCCCTTCAGGCCCAAAAGCAATTGTGGAGCCTGCAGGGGCGCGGCGGGATCTGGTTCTGCGGCGCCCATTTCGGCGCGGGCTTCCACGAGGACGGCCTGCAGTCCGGCCTCGCCGTCGCCGAGCAGCTGGGCGGCGCCCGCCGCCCGTGGTCGGTGGATGATGAGAGCGGCCGTATTCACCTGCCGCCGCCGGCGCAGACCGCCCTGGAGGCGGCGGCGTGACGCCGGGCTCGGCCCTCTATCGCGGAGCCGTCTCGCACAGGCGGCTGCGACCGCGCGT
This sequence comes from Brevundimonas guildfordensis, assembly GCF_014836405.1. Classification (GTDB taxonomy): domain Bacteria; phylum Pseudomonadota; class Alphaproteobacteria; order Caulobacterales; family Caulobacteraceae; genus Brevundimonas; species Brevundimonas guildfordensis. The sequence goes on from NZ_JACSQU010000001.1 coordinate 1,334,622, forward strand.
CCATCGCCTGAATTACCGCGTTTTCTGGCTGCTGGTGGATCTCGACGAGGTGGACGGGCTGGATCGGCGGCTGCGCCTGTTCTCGCGCAATCGCTTCAACCTGCTGTCCTTCCATGACCGGGACCACGGCGACGGTTCGGGGGCGGGGCTGCGCCGTCACATCGAAGCCTTGCTGCGTCGGGCGGGGCTGGACCTCGAAGGCGGGCCGATCCGCCTGCTGACCATGCCGCGCGTGCTCGGTTATGTCTTCAACCCGATCAGCCTCTATTATTGCCACCATGCCGACCATCGGCTGGCGGCGATGGTCTATGAGGTGACCAGCACCTTCGGCATCCGCCACGCCTACGTCATTCCGGTCCCGCTCGAGGATCAAACGACAGGGCTGATCCGGCAGGGCGCTGCGAAAGCCCTGTATGTCTCGCCCTTCATGGGGATGGAGATGGACTACGAGTTTCGTGGTCACGCGCCTGGCCCCCGCCTGGATCTGACCATTGACGGCATCGACGCCGAGGGCGTTCTGATTACGGCCTCTGTGGCCGCAGAGCGTCGCGAACTCACCGATTGGAACCTGCTGGGCGCAGTGGCCGCCATGCCGTTCCTGACGCTGAAGGTCATGACCGCCATCCACTGGGAGGCGCTGAAGCTATGGATCAAACGCGTTCCGCTGACCCGCCAGCCGCCGCCGGCCTGGGATCCGGTCACGATACAGCGCTGCGCTCGGGAGAGTCGTCTTGACCGATGACGCCATCCGCCCGGTCATCGCTGGCACGATCATTCTAGCGCGCGAAGGTTCCACGACGTCATGACCACCACCTTCTACGGTGGCGACCGCGCCCAGCGCGCGTCATCGCCCGTCCTCGACGTGCTGCTGCGCCTGCTATCCTCGAACTGGACCTGGGGGCGCCTGACTCTCGTCCTGCCAGACGGGACGAACCGGCAGCTGAGCGGACGCACGCCTGGGCACGCCGCTGTGCTGACAATCCGCGATGCGCGCTTCGCCGCTCGGGTGCTGAAGGGCGGGGATATCGGGTTCGCCGAAGGCTATATGGCGGGGGAGTGGGATACGCCCGACCTGGCGGTTCTGCTGGAGACCCTGGTCAACAATTACGACCACATCCGTCGCCTTTTCGACGGCAATGCCTTGATCAACGCCATCAACTGGCTGGGGCATCGCTTGAACCGGAACAGCCGCCGGGGGTCGCGACGGAACATTCACGCCCACTACGACCTGGGGAACGCCTTCTACGGCGCCTGGCTGGATCCTTCGATGACCTATTCCTCGGCCCGCTTCGAGCGGCCGGGCCAGTCGCTGCAAGCGGGCCAGAGGGCCAAATACGCCGCCCTCGCGCGCCTGATGGATCTGCAGCCAGGCCGCAGCGTGCTGGAGATCGGTTGCGGGTGGGGCGGCTTCGCCGAGTTCGCCGCGCGCGAAGTCGGGGCCATCGTCACTGGCGTGACGATTTCGCGAGAGCAGCACGACTATGCGCGTCGTCGGATGTTCGAGGCGGGCCTTGCCGAGCGCGTGGACATTCGCCTGACGGATTATCGCGACGTTCAGGGGCGCTTCGACCACGTCGCGTCGATCGAGATGTTCGAGGCGGTGGGCCGGGAATACTGGTCCACTTACTTCCAGAAGGTGCACGAGGTCCTCAAGCCCGGCGGACGCGCGGGCCTGCAGATCATCACGATCCAAGACGACCTGTTCGAAGAGTACGACGCCCGCACCGATTTCATCCAGAAATACGTCTTCCCCGGCGGATCCCTTCCTTCGGAGGCTCGCATGGCCCCGGTGGTTGAAAAAGCGGGCCTCACCCAGACCGCCATCGAGCGCTTCGGTCCCGATTACGCCGACACCCTGGCCGAATGGATGCGCCGCTTCGACGCTGCCTGGGTCGAAATCCGCGGCGCCAGCGAAGCCTTCGATGAGCGGTTTCGCCGACTTTGGCGTTTCTACCTGGCGTACTGCGAGGCCGGGTTCCGATCCGGTCGAACGGACGTCATCCAGGTCGCCCTGGACCGCGCCGTCTGAAATCCAACTATGATCGTGGAGCCGACTATGAGCCTGAAACGAACTTCGCTTGTTCTTCTTATTGCGGCCGCGTCTGTCGCCACCCTGTCCGCCTGCGCCACGCTGCAGCGAGGCCCTGTTGGCAATCAGGCGGTGCCTCAACCCGCCAAGGCCGTCGATCTGAATCGCTATGTCGGGCTCTGGTATGAAATCGCCCGGTACGAGAACGGCTTCGAGCGGGGCTGCGAGGCGGTGACGGCGGAGTACGCTCTACGCGATGACGGCCTGGTCAGCGTGTTGAACTCCTGCCGCCAGGGCGCTGTCGATGGGCCTGTGAAGACCTCCGAAGGCAAGGCGAAGATCGTGCCAGCGTCCGATAACGCCAAGCTGAAGGTCTCCTTCTTCGGCCCCTTCTACGTCGGTTACTATTGGGTCCTCGACCGAGCCGACGACTATTCCTGGTCGATCGTCGGCGAGCCCTCGGGCCGATATCTCTGGCTGATGAGCCGAACCGCCCAGCCATCCGACGCGACGCGCGCCGCCATCATGGAGCGGACGCGGTCGCTGGGCTACGACCTCTCCCTAGTGCGCGACACCAAACACTAAGGGGCGATGTCGCGATCCAGACCCCTCCCGCCTGCGTAATGCTAGAAACAGGAGGGATCGAATGGTTCGCGGAATCACACGCCTGGCCGTCACGGCAGGTCTTTCGGGGGCGCTGGGCGCTTGCGCCACAGCCGAGGTCAAGCCCGGGTCGGGCTTTCTCTCCTCCTATGACGGATTGGAGCCGCGCACCGACGTGGTCAGGGCTTCGGTGCTTCAACGCCGGGACGAAGTCCTGACCACATCTGTCGATCGCGTCTGGCTGGCGCCCGCCGAGGTCTTCGGGGTCACCGATCCGATCCTGTCGGAGGAAGAGCGGCGAGCCGTGCTGTACGAGGTCGATCGTCAGGTCTGCTATGAACTGAGCGAGCGGTTCGAGATCGCTGAACAGCCAGGCCCCCAAGCCGGAACGGTGCGGGTCGGCGTAACCCATATCCGCCCCAACAATCAGGCAGGCTCGGCGGCTGCGGCGGTCGCCAACTTCTTCATTCCCGGCCCCATCAAGGTGCGCGCGCCCGGCGGAACCGGCGGTCTGGGAGCTGAGGCCGAACTTCTGGCGCCGGATGGGCGTCAGGCCGCCGCCATCGTCTGGCGTCGCGACGCCATGGTGGTAGGCACGGACAAGCCCTCGCTGTCGCGCATCGGCGACGCCCATCAGTTGGCCGAACCCTTGGGGGACATGGTGGCCGAGGCCCTGGCGCCCAGCGATCGAAAGGCGCGATCGATCCCCGATCCCGATCCCTGTCAACGCTTCGGCCCGCGCGTACGGGTCGCCGGCTTCGTCGCCGGCTTCGCCACGGGCCTGTATGATCCCGCATTAAGCGGTGGACGCGAAACACCCAGAGATGAGCCGAAAGACGGCGACCAATGACCCTCAGCAGGCCGGCAGGAGAGCCGTAGCCCGTACCAGGCGCACCATGCCGTAGCCGGTTCGGGCCAAAGCGTGGACGCGAAGACTTGCCTCGTTGAGCCATTCGGCCCACCAAAGCGCATGCGCTTCAGCTTTGTGTTCGCCGCCGCCCTTCTGCTCGCGAGTCCCGCCATGTCCCAGACCCTGCCCAATGTCGCGCCGTGGGATCAGGCCTTTCTGCCGCCGGCGCCGACGTGGAATGGCGCCAGCCGCGTCTTGCTGCGGGGCGCGGCCGATCCATGGGTCACGGCCTTCGAGGCCGATCCGGCGCATGACTTCTCGCCCTCCTATGCCGACACCCGCGCCTGGTTCGACCGGCTGGACGCGGCCAGCGACCTGATCCGCATCGAACAGTTCGGAACCTCGCCCGAAGGCCGGCCGATCTACGCCGTGATCGCCTCCAAGGACGGCGCGACGCTGGACCCGAACAAGCCGCTGCTGCTGGCCCAGGCCGGCATCCACCCGGGCGAGATCGACGGCAAGGACGCGGGCATGATGCTGCTTCGCGACATGGCCTTCTACGGCAAGGACGGCCTGCTGGACCGCGCCAACCTGATCCTGATCCCGATCCTCAGCGTCGACGGGCACGAGCGGACCGGCCCCTATTCCCGCCCCAACCAGCGCGGGCCGCGCAACCAGGGCTGGCGCCACACCGCGACCAACCAGAACCTGAACCGCGATTTCATGAAGCTGGATCAGGCCGAGATGCAGGCCGTGATGGGCCTGATCCACAAGTACAAGCCGGACCTCTACGTCGACATCCACGTCACCGACGGCATCGACTATCAGTACGACGTCACCTTCGGCTACAACGGCGAGGACGGCGTCTGGAGCCGCAGCCCCGCCATCGCGAAGTGGCTGGACGACGCCTTCAAGCCCGCCGTCTATGACGCGCTGGAGGCTCAAGGGCATATCCCCGGCGAACTGGTCTTCGCTGTGGACGACCGCGATCCCAAGAAGGGGCTGAACGACGGCGGCCTGGGCGAGCGCTATTCCAACGGCTGGGGCTCGGCGGCCCACATTCCGACCATCCTAATCGAGAACCACAGCCTGAAGCCGCACGAGCAACGGGTGCTGGGGACCTATGTCTTCCTCGAGGCCGCGCTGAAGCGGCTGGCCGAGGCGTCCGACGGCCTGCGCCAGGCCATCGCCGCCGACCGCGCCCTGCGCCCGGCCGAATTGCCCGCCAACTTCGACGGCGACGACCAGCCCAGCCGTGTCCGTCCCTTCAAGGCCATCCGCTACGAGACCTACGACAGCCCCGCCTCGGGCCGCAGCGAGGTCCGCTGGCTGGGCCAGCCGGAGCCGGAGCTGTGGCAGGCGCCCTTCTACGGCTCGCACTCCACGCTGACGCTGAAGCGCCCGACGGCCTACTGGGTCCCGTCCTACCGCACGGACGTGATCGAACGGCTGCGCATTCACGGCGTGCAGATGGAGACGCTGGACGCCCCGCGCACCGTCGCCGTCGACATGCTGCGCCTCGTCGATCCCAAGGTGTCGGCGCGCACCAATGAGGGCCATGTGCCGATCTCGGTCAGCCAAGTCCGGCCCGAAGCCCACGACTGGACCTTCCCGGTCGGCTCCGTCCGCGTGCCGACCGACCAGCCGATGGGCGACGTCGCCATCCTGCTGCTGGAGCCGCAGTCGAACGAGAGCTTCTTCGCCTGGGGCATGTTCCCCGAGGTGCTGAACCGCGTCGAATACATCGAGGCCTACGCCATCGCGCCCCTGGCCGAGAAGATGCTGGCCGCCGATGCGGCGCTGAAGGCCGAGTTCGAAGCCAAGCTGGCGGCCGATCCCGCCTTCGCCGCCGACGGCGACGCGCGTCTGGCCTGGTTCTATGAGCGCACGCCCTTCTACGACCAGCGCTATCGGCTCTATCCGGTGGGGCGCGAGAATTGAGCCTGATCCCCACCATCCAGGCGGCCTCACTGTGGGGCGGGCTGCTGATCCTGCTGCTGTTCGTCCTGTCGGGCGTGGTGGTGAACCGGCGGCGCAAGCATCTGGTCGAGTTCGGCGACGGCGGCGTGCGCGAACTGGTCTGCGCCACCCGCGCCTTCTCCAACGCAGCGGAATACATTCCCGCCGGAATGTGCGGCCTGATCCTGCTGGCCTTTCTCGGCGCTCCGGCTCTGCTCATTCATGCGGTCGGCGGGATGCTTTTCGCCGGGCGGGTGGTCCACGCGCTGGGCCTGCTGTTTCAGGCGGGGCCGTCGCTAGGTCGCTCAGTCGGCATGATCCTGACCTGGCTGGCGCTTCTGGTGGCGGCGGTCAGCCTGATCGCCTGGTCCATTCTCTAGTCCGGCTGTTGCGGGCGCGAGTTCCGTCCGCCATATCGGGGCATGTCCCATAAGACGCCCTCCCCCGACATCCTGAACGATCTGATCTCCGCCGCGCTGAAGGCCGGCGCCGATGCGGCCGAGGCCGTGTCCGCCCATCGCGCCTCCCTGTCCGTCGGCGTGCGCAACGGCGCGCTGGAAGACGTTGAGCGTGAAGAGGCCCGCGATCTGGGCCTGCGCGTCTTCATCGGGCGGCGTCAGGCGACGGTGTCCGCCTCCGACCTGTCCGACGCCACCCGCGCCCGCCTGGTCGAGCGCGCCGTGGCGATGGCCAGGCTCGCGCCGGAAGACCCCTATGCAGCCCTCGCACCGCAGGATCGTCTGGCCGCCGCGCCGCACGCGAACCTCGACCTCTACGATCCCGCCGAACGCTCGGCCGAGGCGCTCGAAGCGGCCGCCGCCGAGACGGAAGGCGCCGCCCTGGCCGTATCCGGCGTGTCCAAGTCCGAGGGCGGCTACGCCTCCTGGTCATCCAGCGAATGGCGCCTCGTCACCTCGCACGGCTTCGACGGCCGTCATCGCGGCAGCGCCTTCTCGCTGGGCGTCGGCGTCATCGCCGAGAAGGACGGCGCCATGGAGCGCGGCGGCGAAAGCCGCACCGTCCGCCACCTGTCTGACCTGCCGGATGCGCAATCCATCGGCCTGAAGGCGGGCGAGCGCGCCATCGCCCGCGTCGGCCCGCGCAAGATCGCCTCGACCACCGCCCCCGTCATCTTCGAGAACCGCGTGGCGACCCAGGTGATGTCGCCGCTGCTGGGCGCCATCTCTGGCCCCGCCATCGCGCGCGGCAGCTCCTTCCTGAAGGACAAGCTGAACCGGAGCGTGCTGCCGGCCGGCGTCGATCTGATCGACGACCCGTTCCGCCCGCGTGGTCTGGGCTCCACCCCCTTCGACGACGAGGGCGTGGCGGTCGAGCGGCGCGAGATCGTTCGGGACGGCGTCCTGACCACCTGGCTGCTGAACACGGCGTCGGCGGCGCAGCTGGGCCTTCAGACCACCGGCCACGCCTCGCGCGGGCTGGCGGGGCCGTCGGGCGTCTCGACCCACAACCTGCACCTGGCGCCGGGCGAAGGCGATCTGGACGCCCTGATGGGCCAGGCCGGGGCAGGCTTGCTGATCACCTCCATGTTCGGCCCCTCGCTGAACGGCAACACCGGCGACTGGTCGGCGGGGGTGTCTGGCTTCTGGTTCGAGAACGGCCAGCGCGCCTATCCGGTCAGCGAAGTCACCGTGGCGGGCAATCTGATCGAGCTTTACGCTCGCCTGCAGCGCGCCGGGGATCTGGAGTTCCGCGGCTCGTTCAACAGCCCCTCCCTGCTGTTCGACAAGGTGGCGATCGCGGGCAAATGAGCGATTACAGCGCCGACCTCGCCCTGATCCGCGACGCGGCGCTGGCCGCCGGTCGGCTGGCGCTTGAACACCGCGAGGCCGGGCTGAAGGTCTGGTCCAAGGACGGCGGTTCGCCCGTCACCAGCGCCGATCTGGCGGTGGATCAGCTGCTGCGCGACGCCCTGCTGAGCGCTCGGCCCGACTACGGCTGGCTGTCCGAGGAGACGGTCGACAGCACGGAACGCTTGTCGAAGAAGCGCATCTTCGTCGTCGACCCGATCGACGGCACCGTCGCCTTCATGAAGAACAAGCCGTGGTGGTGCGTGCCCATCGCCGTGGTCGAGGACGGCCGTCCCGTCGCCGCCGTCATCCACGCCCCGATGATGGACGAGCTGTTTGAAGCGACGCTGGGAGGCGGCGCGCGCCTGAAGGGACGGCCGATCAGCGCCTCCGACACCGACGACCTGGAGGACGCCGAGCTTCTGGCCGACGCCCGGCTGATGGAGGCGCGCGAATGGGACGAGCCGTGGCCGCCGATGCGCTTTTCCAAGCGCAACGCCCTGGCCTATCGCATGGCCCTGGTGGCGGCCGGGGCCTTCGATGCGGCCATCGCCATCAGCCCCAAGTGGGATTGGGACGTCTGCGCCGGCGCGCTGATCGCCGAGGAGGCTGGGGCCAAAGTCAGCGACCATATGGGCCGTCCCTGGCGCTTTAATCGCCCCGATCCGCGTCAAACCAGCCTGATATGCGCCGCACCAGCCCTTCACCCGTTGATCGTAAGGCGCACAGCGCCTATCCCGCTGGCCATCTGATCTCCCTGCAATGGACCCCCTCTCCATGGCTGACGCCCCCCACGACCCCCAATTGCTCCACCTCGTCATCGGCGGCGAAATGCGCCACCCGGCCGAGCCCGTCTTCCGCGACCTGACCCAGGTCGAGTTCGTCGGCGCCTTCGGCAGCTACGACGAAGCCAAGAAGGCGTGGAAGGCCCGCGCCCAGGCGACCGTCGACAACGCCCACATGCGCTACTTCATCCTGCATGCGCACAAGCTGATCGACCCGCGCACCGACGCCTGATCCAGCACTCGCGGCGTCATCTCGCCGCTGCTCCGGAACCGCACAGGCGGCTGACGCGCTTTCGTGTCAGCCGCCTTTGTTCTTGGACAGGATTCCCCATGCTGCCGACCTTCATCGTCCTGCTTCTGGTCGTTGTCGCCGTCGCGGCGATCGTCTGGGTGGTTCGAAGGGGCCCCAAGCACGTCCCTCGCCCTGGCGAAGACCAGGACACCGCCTGGAACGACCCCATCACGCCGGCTGATCGAGACCCCCGACCTTGACCCTTTTCGGCCAGACGCTGGACGGCCAGCAAATCTTCAGCCTGATCTCCATGCTCGCCGTGCTTGCCCTGTGCATGGTCACCCTGCGTCGCCGGCGCGAGCACGATCGTCAGGTCAAGCGCTGGAAGAAGGAGCAGGAGCCGCGCCAGGCTCAGTCGCGCGACCCGCGCCATAGCGGTCCCTGGGGCTGACGTCCGCTCAGGGCGCTTAGCGCCCTATTCGCGTTTCAGCAGGCGATCCACCACAAGCTTGCCCCACCAGCCGGCCTTGAACTCGGCGCGGATGGCCTTGGGATCATAGGCGTCGCTTTCGACCCAATCCTCAAAGCTGACGCCGGCCGGCTCAACCTCGGCGACATACTTCTCGAGCGTATAGTCCAGCACGCCGGTCAGCCCCTCTCGGCTGTGCAGAGTGCGCTTGCCAAGCTCCGCCATCGCCGCCGAGATCGGCTCGCCCAGATGGAAGTGGCGATAGAAGACCGCCATCATCCCCGCCCGGTCCGCACCGGACTTGCAGTGGATCAACGCCGGGTACTCCATGGTCTGGAACAGGGCCTTGGCCCGGCGCACCCTGTCCTTGCCCGGCGGGTCGCGTGAATCCAGAGGCGCGTCGATCAGGGTCAGCCCCAGCCGTTCGCAGGCGTCCTTCTCCAGCCAGTAATAGGCTTCGTCCCGCTGGCCGCGCAGATTGACGACGGTCTTGATCCCCTGCCGCTTCCACCAGGCCAACTGGCCCGGAGAGGGCTGGTTGGTCCGCACCAGGTCCGGGCCCAGCCAGTGGGCGTTGGTGAACACCGTGCGCAGGAAGGCGTGATCCTTCCAGAAATAGGACCAGCGCGCCTTGAAACGGCCGAACGGCGTAGTCAGATCGTAGCGCCCCATGACGGCCAGATAGCGCCGTTTGCACCCGGCGTCACCCGTCCGGCGCCGTCGCTCGCGCGCGCGGCCGCTTGACTTGCCGCCTCAGCCGTTCGACCGAAGGCCGATGACCGTTCCCGCCCCCCATGCCGACGCCCGAGAGCCGCTGCGGCCCCTGCTCGCCCGCATCTGGCGCGAGTATCTGTCGAGGCACAAGCCGGCCTTCTTCACCTCCATGCTGCTGGCGGGCGTGTCGGGCGGCCTGACAGCCCTTCTGCTGAAGTTCCTCGAGCCTGCGATCGACCTGCTGTTCGGCCAGCATCAGGGGCCTGTGACGATCTGGAACACCGTCACCTTGCCGGCGGACAAGGTGCTGATCGCCATCCCCCTGTTCATCATCGTCGTGGCGGTGATCCGTTCGCTGAGCATGGCGGGCCAGGCGGCGCTGGTGAACCGGCTGGGTCACGGCATCGTCGGCGACATCCAGAAGCAGCTGTTCTCGGGCATGATCCGGGCGGACCTGTCGCGCCTGCGCAGCCAGCACTCGGGGACTTTCGTCTCCTCCGTCCTGTTCGACGCCAATCTGGTGCGCGAGGCCTTCACCTCGGGCGTGGTCAACTACACCCAGAACGCACTGATGCTGCTGGGCGTCATCATCGCCATGGGCTTCATCGACCTGCCGCTGACGCTGATCGTCCTGCTGGGCGTGCCGGTCGTCAGCTGGATCATCCGCCGCTTCGGCAAGAAATCGCGCAAGGCTGCGCGCGGCGCCATGGTCGAGACCGAGGCCCTGTCCAGCGCCCTGATGGAGAACCTGGACGGCGTCCGCATCATCAAGATCGAGAACCGGGAGGAGGTCGAGGAAAGCCGCGTCGCCGCCGTCATCGACCGCCGCCAGCGCCACGTCATCAAGGGCGCCGACAGCCGCGCCTTCTCCGGCCCGGCCAGCGACATCGTGGCCTATGCGGTCGTCGCCGCCGTCATGGCCTATGCCGGATGGAGCGCCAGCCAGGGTCAGATGACCGTCGGCGCCTTCGCCTCCTTCATCGGCATGCTGCTGCTGGCCGGCCAGGCGCTGCGACAGGTGACCAACCTGACCACGGTGCTGAGCGAGGGCTTCACCGCCGCGCGCCGCCTGTTCGCCGCCCTGGACATCGAGCCTGAGATCCGCGAGGCCGCCGACGCTGCAGAGGTCGCGCCCGGCCCGGTCACCGTCGCTCTGGAGCACGTCTGCTTCGCCTATCGCGCGGACGAGAACGGCGTGGCCCCCACCCTTGCGGATGTCAGCCTGCACGTCGCGCCGGGCGAGACGATCGCCCTGGTCGGGCCCTCCGGCGGGGGCAAGTCCACCATCCTCAGCCTGCTGCCGCGATTCTATGACGTGACGGCGGGGCGGGTGACGTTGAACGGCCGAGACATCCGCGACCTGAGCATTGCATCCCTGCGCGATCACATCGCCCTGGTCACGCAGGAGCCCTTCCTGTTCGACGACACGATCGCCGCAAACATCGCCTACGGCCGCCCGGGCGCCACAGCGCAAGACATTGTTGCGGCCGCACGCGCCGCCGCCGCCCACGACTTCATCGCCGCCTTGCCCGACGGCTACGCCACCCGCGTCGGCGAAGGAGGCGCCCGCCTGTCCGGGGGTCAGCGCCAGCGCATCGCCATCGCCCGCGCCTTCCTGAAGGACGCGCCGATCCTGCTGCTGGACGAGGCGACCAGCGCGCTAGACACGGAAAGCGAAGCCCTGGTTCAGGCGGCTCTGGATCGCTTGATGGACGGCCGCGCCACCTTGATGATCGCCCACCGCCTTTCGACCGTGAAGAACGCCGACCGCATCTACGTCATCGACAACGGACGCGTGGTCGAAGAGGGCGCGCACGACGCCCTGATCGCTCAGGGAGGCCTCTACGCCCGCCTGGCGCGGCAGCAGTCGCTCGACGTCGATCCGGTCGGCCTTCCGCCGCTGGTCGAGCTCCCTGACGAGACTGGCGCATGAGGCCGCTGCGCAATCCCGCGATCCAGGGCGCCGCAGCCTGGCTGCTGTCCGAATGGATGCGTTTCTGTTTCGCCACCATCCGCTGGACGCACGAGAACGAGCAGGTCGCCGAAGAGGTCTGGCGCGACGGCGGCGGCGTCCTGTGCGCCTTCTGGCACTCTCGCATCGCCCTGGGGCCCGTCTGCTGGCCGATGGAGCGGGCGCAGCCGGTCAAGGGATTGGTGTCCCTGTCGGCCGACGGAGAGTTCATCGCCCGGGCGGTCGCGCGCCTGGGCATTCCGGCCGTGCGCGGCTCGTCGGCCAACAAGGACAAGGCGGCCCGGTCCAAGGGCGGAACCCAGGCCCTGCGAGACGGGCTGAGACAGTTGAAGGTCGGCGGCCTGGCCGTCACCCCCGACGGACCGCGCGGCCCCGTGCGGCAGATGGCCGAGGGCCTGCCCTTGATGGCGAAGATTTCGGGCGCGCCCGTGCTGTTCATCGGCCTGTCGTGCAGCCCCGCGATCCGCTTGAACAGCTGGGACAAGGCCGTGCTGCCGCTGCCCTTCGGCAAGGGCGCCATCGTCTGGGACAAGGCGTGGTACCCTGAAGGCGCCGACCTGGCTGAGGTCGCGGAGGCCTGGACCGCCCGCCTGACCGCCGTCGAGGCGCGCGCCGACGCCATCACCGGGCTGGAGCGCGTCTGACCTTGGCCTTCAGCCCCGCCCTTCTCGCCTATCAGTTGCTGACGCGCCTGCTGGAGCCGCTGGCCCCGCGCCTGCTGGACGCCCGCGTCCGCAAGGGCAAGGAAGACTCCGCCCGCGTCGACGAACGGCTGGGCCTGCCCGGCCTGGCGCGCCCGGACGGGCCGCTGGTGTGGATCCACGGCGTCAGCGTGGGCGAGGCCCTGTCGATCCTTCCGCTGGCCGAGCGCATCCGCAAGGACCGGCCCGATGTGACCGTGCTGGTCACCACCGGCACCCTGACCTCGGCCCAGGTGCTGGCCAGCCGCCTGCCGCGCGGCGTCATCCATCAGTTCGCCCCGGTGGACGCCCCCTCTGCGGTCGCCGCCTTCCTCGACCACTGGCGGCCCAATGTCGGCGTCTTTGTTGAAAGCGAGTTGTGGCCCAACCTGCTGACTACGGCCCGCAAGCGCGGCGTGCCGCTGGCCCTGGTCAGCGCCCGCATCACCGACAGGACGGCGCAAGGGTGGAAGAAGGCGCCCGGCATGGCCCGCGCCCTGATGAACGGCTTTCAGCACGTCTGGCCCCAGGATCAGGACAGCGCCGATCGTCTGACGGCCCTCGGCGCGCGCGTCGACGGTCAGGTGAACCTGAAGCTGTCCGGCGAGCCCCTGCCCTATGACAAAGGCGAGTTCGCCCGCCTGTCGGCCCTGATCGACGACCGCCCTGTCGTCGTCGCCGCCAGCACCCATGAGCATGAGGAAATGGCCATCGTCGGCGCGCTGGATCATCTGGCCGACCGGCTGTTCCTGATCGTCGTGCCGCGCCACCCCGAACGCGCCGACGCTATCGCCGAGGCCCTGAGCCACGACGGCTACGGCTTTGCGCGGCGCAGTCAGGGCCAGCCGATCTGCGACCAGACCGACATCTATCTGGCCGACACGCTGGGCGAGCTGGGCCTGTTCCTGCGGCTGGCCGATGTGGTGGTCATGGGCGGCTCCTTCGCACCGGCGCTGGGCGGCGGCGCGGTCGGCGGCCACAACCCGCTGGAGCCCGCGCGTCTGGCCAAGCCCATCGTCACCGGCCCCGACGCCAGCAACTGGCAGGCCGTGACCCGGATGCTGAAACAGGCGGGCGGCCTCGTCTCCGTCCTGTCGCCCGCCGAACTGCCCTCGGTCGTCGGCCCCATGCTGGCCGACCCGGACGCCGCCCGCGACATGGGCGAGCGCGCCCGCCGCTCCGCAGAGGCCGCCGCCGCCGGTCTGGACCGCCTGTGGCTGGCGCTTCAGGCCCACCTGCCCGCCGCCCCGTCGCGGAGACGCCCGTGAAACTGAACACCCCCCGTTGGTGGTACAGCCGCGACGCGCGCCACGCCCCGGTGACGCGAATGCTGCTGAAGCCCGCCTCATGGCTGTGGGCGGGCGTGACGGCGCGCAAGATCGCCCGCGCCACGCCGGTCGATCCGGGCGCGGCGGTCATCTCCATCGGCAATCTGACGGTCGGCGGCTCGGGCAAGACGCCGATCGCGCGTGAGACGCTGCGCCTGCTGCGTGACCGGGGGATCGAGGCGGCCGCCCTGTCGCGTGGCTATGGCGGCAAGCTCGAAGGCCCGATTCGTGTCGATCCAGCCGTCCACACGGCCGCCGACGTCGGCGACGAGCCGTTGATGCTGGCGCAGGGATCGCCCGCCTGGATCGCCCGCGACCGTGTCGAAGGCGCCCGCGCCGCTGCGACCGACGGCGCCGCCGTGTTGGTGTTGGACGACGCCCATCAGAATCCTGCTCTGAAGAAGGCAATCAGCCTGATCGTGGTCGACGGCGAGACGCGCGGCGACGAATGGCCGTTCGGGGACGGTTCGGTCTTTCCCTCCGGCCCGATGCGCGAGCCCCTGAAGGCGGGTCTGGCGCGCGCCGACGCCGTGGTGGTGCTGCTGCCCACCGACCTGGCCGAGGCTGATCCTGAACTGATCGAAGTGTTCGACGGCCTGCCCGTCTTCATCGCCCGATTGGCGCCCGAAGGGCCGCCGCCGCCGGGGCCGCAGGTCGGCTTCGCGGGCATCGCCAAGCCGTGGAAGGTGGAGCGGTCGCTGGTCGCCGCCGGGTGCGATCTGAAGGACTTCGTGCCTTTCGCCGACCACGCCGAACTGTCGGACCGCGACTTCGCCTTCCTGAACGACCGGGCCTCGGTCTACGGCGCCGGTCTGGTGACGACGGAAAAGGACTGGGTCCGGCTCAGCCCAGAAAGAAGGGCCAGGGTTTCGCCCTGGCCCGTCGTCGCTCGTTTCGAGGATGAGGCGGCTTTCGCCGCCTTCCTGCTGGATCGGCTGAAACCTCAGTCCTGACGGAAGACCTGGCCGCCCTTCATGACGAAGCGGACGCGCTCAAGCTCGGTCACATCGTTCAGCGGGTCGCCGGCGACGGCGATCAGATCGGCCGGCATGCCCGGCGCGATACGGCCCGCTTCGGCCGAGATCCTCAGGTGTTCGGCGGCGCCGATCGTGGCCGACTGGATGGCCTGAAGCGGCGTCAGACCTGCGCGCACCAGCAGGGCGAACTCCTGGGCGTTGTCGCCATGGGCCGAGACGCCCGAGTCGGTGCCGAAAGCGATCTTGACCCCGCCGCGATGGGCGCGAGCGGCCATGTCCAGCATCTTGGGACCGGCTTCCAGGGCCTTGGCGCTTTGGGCCGGGGTGAAGAAGTTATCGGGGCCCGAGGCCACGCGCGCGACGAAATCGCCCGCCAGCAGGGTCGGCACCAGCCAGGCTCCGTTGGCCTTGAACAGACGCATGGATTCGTCGTCCAGATAGGTGCCGTGCTCGATAGAATCGCCGCCGGCCTTCAGGAAGGCGTTGATGCCGTCGGCGCCGTGGGCGTGGGCGGTCACCTGGCGCCCCATCCGGTGCGCGACCTCGACGATCGAGGCCAGTTCATCCTGGGTGAATTGCTGGTTCAGACCCGCGGCGGTGTTCGACAGCACCCCGCCCGTGGCCGTGATCTTGATGATGTCGGCGCCCGCACGGACCTGGGTTCGCACGGCGCGGCGGCAGTCTTCGGCCCCCGAGCAGACGCTCTCGTTCGACAGGACGTGCAGGATGTCCTCGCGATAGCCGTTGGCGTCGCCATGGCCGCCGTGGACCGAGACGGACGAGCCGGCGGCGATGATGCGCGGGCCGGCCACGTCGCCGCGCCGCACCGCGTCGCGCAGGGCGAAGATCGACTCATTGGCGCCGCCCAGGTCGGCCACGGTGGTGAAGCCCGCATTCAAGGTGCGACGGGCGTGACGCGCCCCGACCATGGCCTGGTCGGCGTTCGACATGGTCAGGCGGTCCAGACGGCTGGTCGGGCTCTGCTCGCTGCCCAGGTGCACGTGACTGTCGATCAGGCCGGGCAGCACGAAGGCCGAGCGCAGATCGACGACGTCGCCATCGCCGACGAAGCCGTCGCGGATCTCGACGACCTGGTTCCCTCTGATCACGAGAGTTTTATCGCGCAGCACGCGGCCGCTGGCCGGATCGGCCAAAAGCCGCCCCACTTGGACGAACTTCGTCGCCTGTTCCGCCGAAATCGGCGCTGCCGCCAGGGCTTGCCGCGCCTCGGCGCCGGTCGCGGCCAGCACGGCCGCGGTCACAATCAGGGCAAGTTTTTTCATAGATCCCTCCCGTTACTGAAGCCCGCAACATAACCGTTCCAATCTTCCCGCCAAGGCCAAGGTTGCGTTGCAAGGATGGTTTATGAAACAAGCCGGTACAGTTGTTTAACCGTGCGAGGGGCGTCGCATGCGGCTTTCCAGACGAGGCTTGATCTTGGGCGGTTCGGCCCTGTTGGCGGGGTGCTCCTCCGCCGCCTCGACCTCCCAGCTTCAGCTCGCCGGAGCCGTGGCTCCAACCCTGCCGATCCTGCCTGAGCGCACAGCCGCAACCCATGTCCAGGTCGCAGACACCGGGACGGCGATCGATCCGCACGGCATCGTCCGCAAAGACCTGATCGAGCGCGCTCGCGCCGCGATGGACGTGCACGGTCATAAGATCTCGAAGCGCGACCGGATGTACCTGGTCGATTTCCAGAAGTTCTCGGGCGAAGACCGCTTCTACGAAGTCGATCTCGAAGGCGGCTGGGTCACGGCCTATCGCACCAGCCACGGCCGCGGCTCGGACCCGGCGCACTCAGGCTATGCGCAGCAGTTCTCGAACCGCCCGGACAGCCATATGTCCTCGATCGGCGCCTACGCCACGGCGGGCGCCAGCTGGGGCAGCCAGCAAGGGCCGAACGTCCTTCTGGACGGGCTGGAGTATTCCAACAATCTGGCGCGCGAACGGGCCATCATCATCCACGGCGCCGACTACGCCGACCCGGCCTTCCTGGCGCGCCAGGGCAAGCTGGGCCGCTCCTACGGCTGCTTCTCCGTGTCCCACGCCGACCTGATCCCCTTGCGCGAACGTATGGGCGAGGGCCGGCTGCTGTTTGCGATGACCTGAAGCCGCGTTGGCCGCCTCAGCGCGGCTCCAGCGCCCGCCAGCCGATGTCGGTGCGGTGGAAACCGCCCGGCCAGTCGATCTTGGCGATGGCCTCATAGGCGCGCTCGCGCGCCTGGGCCACGTCGTCGCCATAGGCGCAGACGTTCAGCACCCGACCGCCCGCCGCCGCCAAGGCGCCGTCGTCACGCAGCTTGGTCCCTGCGTGGAAGACCTGGACGTGCGGCCCGAAGTCCTGATCCGCGCCGCGAATGACCGAGCCTTCCAGCGGGCTGTCGGGATAGCCCTTGGCCGCCAAGACGACGCAGATCACCACGCCCGGCTTGAAGACCGGCGCCGGCGCCTGGGTCAGGTCGCCGCGCGCACAGGCCAGCAGCAGCGGCACGACATCGCTGTCCAGCCGCATCATCAGCACCTGGCATTCGGGGTCGCCGAAACGGGCGTTGAACTCGACGACCTTGGGACCTTCGCTGGTCGCCATCAGCCCGACATAGAGGACGCCGCGATAGGGAACGCCTTCCTCGGCCATCTTCTGGATGGTGGGAACGACGACACGTTCATTAGCCGCGTGGGTGAGGTCGGCCGTGAAGACCGGCGCGGGCGAATAGGCGCCCATGCCCCCGGTGTTCGGGCCCAGATCGCCGTCAAAGGCGCGCTTGTGGTCCTGGGCGCCGCCGAACAGAACGAACCGCGTCCCGTCCGACAGGACGAACAGGGAGCCCTCCTCCCCGTCCATGAATTCCTCGATCACCACACGCGATCCGGCCGTGCCGAAGCGGCCGCCCAGCATCCGCTCGATCTCGGCCTCGGCGTCGGCGCGATCCGGGCTGATGGCCACGCCCTTGCCCGCCGCCAGGCCGTCGGCCTTGATGACATAGGGGGCCGAATAGATATCCAGAGCCGCCTTGGCCGTGGCGACGTCCTCATACACGCCATAACCCGCCGTGGGGATGCCGTGACGTTGCAGGAAGGCCTTGGAGAAGGCCTTGGACGTCTCCAGCTGCGCCGCCGCCTGGGTCGGGC
Source organism: Brevundimonas guildfordensis (assembly GCF_014836405.1). Classification (GTDB taxonomy): domain Bacteria; phylum Pseudomonadota; class Alphaproteobacteria; order Caulobacterales; family Caulobacteraceae; genus Brevundimonas; species Brevundimonas guildfordensis. The sequence continues at coordinate 1,352,157 of NZ_JACSQU010000001.1, forward strand.
CGAAGCAAGGGATGCCCGCCGCGTTCAGACGGTCGGCCAGACCCTCGGCCAGCGCCGATTCCGGCCCGACAACGACCAGATCCGCCTGCATCTCGCGCGCCAGAGCCGTCAGGCCCTCCGCATCCGTCGCCTTCAGGTCGGGGCGCATCTCGCCGAGCGATGCCATGCCGGGATTGCCGGGCGCGACGACGAGCCGCGTGACCAGCGGCGACTGGGCGATCTTCCAGGCCAGGGCGTGTTCACGCCCACCCGATCCGACGAGCAGAATGTTCATGAAGGCGGAATGGCCGGACGCGTGGCCCCGGTCAAGCGCCGGAAAGGGTTACCGCCTGCAAGGCCAGCCAAATCAGGCGCCCCAGGCGGGCATAGCCTTCAACTGCTCCAGTGTCGTGCTCGACACCAGAGATCATAGCCGTCGCCGTCCTTGCGGGTCGTAAGGCCATCCAGGGGGATGCGCACACGGCGCGGCCCGGTCTCGCCTTGCGGCTCGATGATCAGGCCGGTGATGGCGCCCGCGGCGTCGACATCGACTCGCTCGACGTCGCCCAGATCCGCGCCGGAAGGACTGACGAGGTCGGCGCTTTCCAGCTGGGCGATGGTCAGGCCCAGGGCCATCGCCCCGGTCGCCGCGGCGGGGGTATGCGTCATGATCGGCGCCGAGGCGGCGTCCGGCGAGGCCTCTGGCGTCTTGGTCGGCTTGGACGGCGCCGGGGAGCAAGCCGCTAAGGCGACGGCCGCAACGACCGCTGGGGCGAACACAGTCCTCTTCATCTCATTCTCCTGCCTAGATCAGGGCCGAGACCACATAGACGCCGGCGGCGGCCAAAAGAATCACCCCCAGGATCAGCCACGGACTGAGGGCCGGATTATTGCTCCGTCTGGCCAGGTCGCGCTCTCGCGCCTGGTCGGCCGGAACGGGTTCGTCCGGGGCCTCTTCCGGTGTCGGATCTGGGGACTGCGCCATGAGGGGCGAACGCGCGCGGCGAGCCGCCCGTTCCGCCACGCTTTCGGCCCCCCGCTTTGCGAGCGCGACGGCGGCGGTTAGGGTGCCCCCATGAGCTTCGACGACGACTACGCCTTTGAGGGCGCGGCCCCCGCGCCCGCCCGCGACAACAATCCGCCGCTGTCGATTTCGGAGCTGAGCTTCGCCCTGAAGCGCACGCTGGAGGAACGCTTCGGCCACGTGCGCCTGCGCGGCGAAATCTCCAAGGTCAACCGCCACGCCTCGGGCCACGTCTACCTGACGCTGAAGGACGACAAGTCGGCGATCGACGGCGTGATCTGGAAGGGCGTGGTGCGCGGCCTGGGCGTCCAGCCCGAGACGGGACTGGAAGTCATCGTCACCGGCAAGATCACCTCCTATCCGGCGCGGTCCTCCTATCAGATCGTCATCGAGAGCATGGAGGCGGCGGGCGCTGGCGCGCTTCTGGCCCAACTGGAGCGGCTGAAGGTGAAACTGCGCGACGAGGGCCTGTTCGATCCGGCGAAGAAGAAGGCCCTGCCGACCTTCCCGGCGACCATCGGCGTCATCACCAGCCCGACCGGCGCCGTCATCCGCGACATCCTGCACCGCATCGCCGAGCGCTGGCCCTGCCGCGTCATCGTCTGGCCGGTGGTGGTCCAGGGCGACGCCGCCTGCGGCCAGGTGTCCAACGCCATCCGCGGCTTCGACCAGATGACGCCGGACGGGCCGATCCCCCGCCCGGACCTGCTGATCGTCGCGCGCGGCGGCGGCTCGGTCGAGGACCTGTGGTGCTTCAACGACGAGGGCCTGGCGCGCACGGTCGCGGCCGCCCGCATCCCCATCATCTCGGCCGTGGGGCACGAGACTGACACCACCCTGATCGACTTCGTCTCGGACCGCCGGGCGCCGACCCCGACCGGCGCGGCCGAGATCGCCACCCCGGTGCTGGCCGATCTGCGCTGGGCGCTCAGCGATCTGGAGGGCCGTCTGTCGCGCGCCGGGGCGCGAATGCTGGAGGACCGCCGCACCCGCCTGCGCGCCGCCGCGCGCGGCCTGCCCGCCCGTCCCGAGGACCTTCTGGCCCTGCCGCAGCAACGCCTGGACCACGCCGCCAGCCGCCTGGGCTCGGGCCTGCACCGCAACGTCGCCGTGCATGAGCGCCAGCTGGCGGTCGCCGCAGGTCGGCTGACGCCGGGCCTGCTGCGCGCCCGCGTCGAGCGCGGTCAGGACCGCCTGCGCGGCGCCGCCGACCGTCTGGGCGCCGCGCTTCAGGCCGGGGTCGCCCGCAACGAACGTCGGCTGCTGCAAACGGCGGGCCGCCTCAGCCCCGCACCCCTTCACCGCCGCCTTGATCAGCGGCAGGCGCGGCTGGAGGCCCTTGGCGTGCGTCTGGATGGCGTCATGCCAAGGCGGTTGGAGCGCGCCGAGGACCGCCTCGCCGCCCTGTCCCGCGCCCTCACGACGCTGGACCCCAAGCGGCCAAAGCCTGGCTTCGCTCGCATCGAGAACGCCGACGGGGCCATGATCGCCTCCGCCGCGGCCTTGTCGCCGGGGCAGGAAGTGCGCATCGTTTTCGGCGATGGCGCGAAAGGAGCGATCATCGAAGGCGAAGGCCCGGCGCCGCGTCCGGCGCCTACGCCCAAACCCGCCCCGCGCCCGAAAGCGCCACCAGTGGGTCAAGGCGACCTGTTCTAGCTGACTTTCTGCTGGCGGCGACCGGGTAAGCGGGGGCTGGCGCGCCATTCGGCTCTCGTCCCGCGCCCTGTCCGGGTTATGATGGCGTCATGAGCACGCAGATTCCTCAAGACTCGAGCCAGGCGGCCCGCCTGCATTACGGCGACGGCGAGTTCGCCGTTCTGTCCGCGGGCGCCTTTGTGCGCTGCGCGGTCACAGGCGCCGCCATCCCGCTGACAGCCGTTCGCTACTGGTCCGTGGAGCGTCAGGAGGCCTACGCCGGCCCTCGCGAATATCTGACCGCTGCGTCGACGAGTTAAAACGCGTCGGCGGTTTGCCCCTCCTGTCCGCCGGCTCGTCCGGTTTTTCCGTCTGCCGGTGCTCCGATGTCCGCCCTGAGTTCGATCCATGTTCTGCTGGTCGATGACAATCCGAACATGCGCGCCATCGTCGCCGCCATGCTGAAGTCCGTCGGCGTCGGCCGCCTGACCGAGGCGGAGGACGGAGCCGCCGCGCTCGAACTGCTGCGTCAACAGTCCATCGACATCGCCATCGTCGATTTCCGCATGAAGCCGATGGACGGCGCGGCCTTCACCCGCGCCGTGCGCAACGAGGCCGACAGCCCCAACCCCTATCTGCCGGTGATCATGATGACCGGCCATTCCGAGAAAAGCCGCGTGACCGAAGCCCGCGACGCCGGGGTCACCGAGTTCGTCGCCAAACCCGTCAAGGCCCAGACACTGCTGAGCCGGATCGAGGCGGTGATTCTGCGCCCCCGCCCCTTCGTGCGCGCGACCGGTTATTTCGGCCCGGATCGCCGTCGCACCCGAAGCGAGGGCTACGCCGGGCCGTTCCGCCGCGCCGAAGACGGGCAGGCTTAGGCGTCCGACGCTCGCAGCGCCTCATAGACCTGAGGCGGCCAGCGCTTGTGCACCCAGAACCAGTCGACCGGATGCTCGCGCACCCGGTCCTCGACAAAGCGATTGGCCGCCTGGACGCCCGCCAGGACATCAGCCGCCTTGTCGCCCGTGTCGGGCACGGCGATCGGCTCGTGCGCCGTTACGCGGAAGCGCACGCCGGGCAGGCGCACTACTGACAGGGGCTGCATCACCGTGCCGAACTTCAGCGCCATGCGCGCCGCCCCGGGCGACGCGTTGACCGGCTGGCCGAAGAACTCGACCTCCGGCCCCTGATTGTATTTCTGGTCGACCAGCAGGGCGATGGATTCGCCGCGCTTCATCCCCATCATCAGCTCTCGCGTGCCGTCGCCCTTGGGCGCGAACAGCTTGATGCCGTAACGCTCGCGGCTCTGGCGGATCAAGGCGTCGACGTAAGGGTTGTTGGCCGCGCGATAGGTCACCTGGCACGGCACCCCCGCCGCCATGATGACCGCCGCCATGACCTCGAAATTGGCCAGATGGCCCGAAATCAGCACCACCGGGCGGCCAGAATCGCGCACGGCGTGCAGCCGCTCCAGCCCGACAATGTCGATGCGGCCGCTTTCCGGCGTCAGCCGGTCCATGACCGCCAGTTCGGCGAAGGTGCGGCCCGTCTGCTCCCACTGATCCACGGCCAGACGGTCGCGCTCGCTCGCGTCCATGTCGGGGAAGGCGATGCGCAGGTTGCGCGTCACCGTTTTGTGGGTGCCGGTCAGCGGCCCCAGCGTCCGCAGCAGCGCGCCGCCGAAGCCCGAGGCGCGCTCGACGCCCATCAGGCGCAGAAAGCCGAACAGCCCCTGGAAGGCCGCCGCTTCAAGCCGCCAGTTCAGGTCCCGCAGAAACGGGACCTCTGTATGTGCGCTACCGCCCTTTGGGCTGCTTGAGCGCGTTTGTTCACCAGGCAATCGTCAGTCCGCCGTCCACCACCAGGGTCTGGCCGGTCACATAGGCCGACGCAGGGCTGCACAGATAGACCGCCGTGCCGGCGATTTCATCCGGTTGACCGATCCTTTTCAGCGGAGCGGGGTCGGTGACGGTCTTCAGCAGCTCGGGATTCTCCCACAGGTAGCGAGCGAAATCGGTCTGGACCAGGCCCGGAGCAATGCAGTTCACCCGCACGTTCGACGGCCCGTATTCCACCGCCAGATTGCGCGCCAGCTGCATGTCCGCGGCCTTGGAGATATTGTAGGCGCCGATCAGGCCGTTTCCGCGCAGGCCGCCGATGGAGGAGATGATCAGGATCGCCCCGTCCTTCCGCTCCAGCATCTCGGGGGCGACCATCTGGATCAGCCAGTGGTTGGAGATGACGTTGTTCTGCAGGATCTTTTCGAACTGCTCGTCGGCGATGCCGGCCATCGGCCCGGCATAGGGATTGGTCGCCGCATTGCACACCAGAATGTCGATCCGGCCGAAAGCGGCGCGGGTGTCGTCGACCAGCCGCTGCAGGTCTTCCTTGGAGGCGATGTTGGCGGGAATGGCGATGGCGCGGCCCTCGCCGTGCTTGTCGTTGATGGCGACGGCGACCTCTTCGCACGGCCCGGCCTTGCGCGAGGAGATGACGACGCGCGCGCCGTGTTCGGCCAGACGCTCGGCGATGGCCTTGCCGATGCCCTTGGAGGAGCCGGTGATGATGGCGACCTTGCCGCTCAGATCGAACAATTCCATGCGTTAACCTCCTTTTACCGCCCGTTTAACGGTGCAGACCCTAGCCGTTAGGCTTCGTTAACGTGATACTTGATCGATTCTATAGGGAAAGGCGGTTCTGACCGGCCTCATGCGAAAGATCACCGGCGGCTTCCTGTTCTTCGGCTACCTGTTCCTCGCCCTGACCATCGGGGCGATGATTTGGCGCGCCGGTCTGGGAGCGGGCGCGGGCGCGGCCGGGGTGCTGGGCGCGCTGGGGATACTGGCTGGCGCCCACGCCATTGTCACGGGCATGGCCGACCGCCGCGCCCTGCGTCTGGAGATCGGCAAGGTGCGCGAGGCCCACCGCCTGCTGGCCGACGCGATGGAGTCGACGCAAGGCGCCCTGACCGAACTGGCGCAGGCCATCGAGACCGGCGCCCTGTCGCGCACCGACGCCCTGACCGGCGAGGTGCGCATGCTTGAAGGTCTGGTCCAGCAGATGAGCGCCTCGATCGAGGAGCGGCTGGCCGCCTCCACCCTGACCGCCGACACCTTCGAGGGCCGTCGCCAGGTCCAGTCGAACACCCTGCTGAAGACCGTCCACGACGCCCTCAGCGAGAACCGCGTCGACCTGTATCTGCAGCCCGTCGTGACCCTGCCCCAGCGGCGGACGGTCTATTATGAGAGCTTCACCCGTCTGCGCGATCCGTCGAACCGGGTGATGATGCCCGCCGAATACCTGTCGGTGGCCGAGGGCGAAGGCCTGCTGCCGGCCATCGACAATCTGCTGCTGTTCCGCTGCGCCCAGATCGTGCGCCGCCTGGCCGCGCAGGACCGCAAGGTCGGCGTCTTCTGCAACATCTCGCTCGCCTCGCTAGGCGACGAGACCTTCTTCCCGCAGTTCCTCGACTTCCTGAACCAGAACCGCGACCTGAAAGACGCCCTGATCTTCGAACTGGGTCAGGCCACTTTCGACGCGCGCGGCGCCATCGAGGCCCGCAACATGGCCAAGCTGGCTGACCTGGGCTTCCGCTTCTCCATCGACAAGGTGCAGACGCTGGACCTGGACTTCGCCGACCTGCAACGCTCGGACGTGCGCTTCATCAAGGTGGCGGCCGACCTGCTGATCGAACAGCTGCTGGATCTCGACGGCGCCGCCCCCCTGCCCAGCCAGCCCGATATCCGCGCCGGAGACTTCGCCCCGCTGACCCGCCGCCACGGCCTGGAGCTGATCGCCGAAAAGGTCGAGAGCGAGAAACAGGTCGTCGACATCCTCGAACTGGACGTCGCCATGGGCCAGGGACACCTGTTCGGGGAGCCGCGCGCCATCAAGGAAGCCGTCCTGGCTGAAACCGATCCGCCCGCCGACTTCGTCCTCTCGACGCTGAAATCGGCCGAGCAGAGGGTGCGGCTCTAAGAGCCGGCTTCTTCTCCACTGGATCGCGAAAGACGAAAAAGGCCCCTCCGTCGAAACGAAGGGGCCTGATCCTTTAAGCCTTTTGCGCGTCCAGCCAGCGGACCGCGTCAGCATCCCGGGCCGACAGGTCGGGATAATCGACGTCCGAGCCGACATCCGGCACCCGGCGCCATGAGCGGGCGCACTTTGGATGATCAGCCAGCTTGACCTCGACGGTCACCGCATCGCCCCCAGCGACCAGTTCGGCGCCCGAGGTGCGGAACACCTCGGCGGCGTCCAGCCCTTCGAACGGGGCCAGCAGTTCGGCCGGAGCCGTCACCACCGGCCAGGCGTCCAGCGCCCCGCCGATGGCCTTGTCGCGTCGCGCCGCTTCCAGCGCCTCGTTGACGACCTCCAGCACCGTCTCGACGTTGGCCCAGCGTTCGGCCTCGGCCGTGTTGCGCCACTGGTCCGGCGTCTCGGGGATCATCCGCGCGCAGTTGGTGCCGGCGTCGGGGAAGCGAGTCGTCCACGCCTCGTCCATGGTGAAGGGCGTCAGCGGCGCCAGCCAGGCGGTCAGGCGAGCGAACACCTCATCCATCACCGTGCGCACGGCGCGGCGCTTGATGCTGTCGGGACGGTCGCAATAAAGGCTGTCCTTGCGCACGTCGAAATAGAGGGCCGACAGGTCGCCCGAGCAAAACTCCAGCACCGGTCGCACCACGTCCTGGAAGCGATACTCCTCGTAGGCCCCGCGCACCTGGCCATCCAGTTCCCACAGGCGGTGCAGGATGAACTGCTCCAGCGGGGGCATCTGGTCGTAAGGCAGGCGCTCGGCCTCGTCGAAGCCGTTCAGCGCGCCCAGCAGATAGCGGACGGTGTTGCGCAGCTTGCGATAGGCGTCGACCGTGGTCTGCAGTATCTGCTTGCCGATGCGCTGATCGTCGGAATAGTCGACCAGGGCCACCCACAGGCGCAGGATGTCGGCGCCCGACTCCTTGATGACGGTCAGCGGATCGACCGTATTGCCGCGCGACTTGGACTGCTTCTCGCCGTTCTCGTCGAGGGTGAAGCCGTGGGTCAGGACGGCCTTGAACGGCGCCCGCCCGCGCGTGCCGCAGCCTTCCAGCAGCGACGACTGGAACCAGCCGCGGTGCTGGTCCGAGCCTTCCAGATAGAGGTCGGCGGGCCAGTGCGACGGGCGGTCGCCCGTGTAGCCGCTCTCGGCCGTGCGCGGGTCCAGCGTGAAGGCGTGGGTCGAGCCTGAGTCGAACCACACGTCGAGGATGTCGGTGACCTTCTCGAACCGCTCAGGATCGTGCGCACCTAGGAAGTCGGCGTCGGGGGCCGAGAACCAGACGTCGGCGCCGCCTTCGGCCACGGCCTTGACGATGCGGGCGTCGACCTCGGGATCGTGCAGCGGCTGGCCGGTCTGCTTGTCGACGAACATGGCCAGCGGAGTGCCCCAGGCGCGCTGACGGCTGATCAGCCAGTCGGGGCGGCCCTCGACCATCGAGCGGATGCGGTTCTTGCCCGCCGCCGGATGGAAGGCGGTGGCGTCGATGGCGTTCAGGGCGCGGTCGCGCAGGGTGTCGCCGTCCTCCAGCGCCTCATCCATGCGGATGAACCACTGCGGCGTATTGCGGAAGATGATGGGGGCCTTCGAGCGCCACGAATGCGGATAGGAGTGCTCCATCCGGCCGCGCGCCAGCAGGTTGCCGGCCTCGATCAGCTTCTCCATCACCGCGCCGTTGGCGGGACCGAACTTGCCGGTCTTCTTGCCTTCGGTCTCCAGCACCTTCAGACCCGCGAACAGGGGAACGTGCTCATAATAGGCGCCGTCGGGATCGACCGTGTCCGGCACCTCGCGATGACCGTGGGCCAGCCAGACGGCGAAGTCGTCCGCGCCGTGGCCCGGCGCCGTGTGGACGAAGCCGGTCCCGGCGTCGTCCGTGACGTGGTCGCCCGCCAGCAGCGGCACGGAGAAGCCGTACCCGCTGTCCAGCGCGGCCAGCGGGTGGGCGCATTCCAGACCCGACGGGTCGATGTCGTAGACGCGCGTCCAGGCGGCGATCTTGGCGGCCTTGAACACCTCTTCGGCCAGTTTGTCGGCGATGATGAAGCGGTCGCCCGGCTTGGCCCAGGGCTCATAGTCCAGCCCTTCTTCCAGGGCCGTGACCTCATACAGGCCGTAGTTGATTTCGGGGCCGTAGCTGATCGCGCGGTTGGCCGGGATGGTCCACGGCGTGGTGGTCCAGATCACGATCGACGGCGTCGCCGTGCGAAAGGCCAGCAGGTCGTCCGGGTGGCTGTCCGTCGCGCCGACCACCGGGAACTTCACCCAGACGGTGGGCGAGACGTGGTCATGATACTCGACCTCGGCGTCGGCCAGCGCCGTGCGCTCGACCGGCGACCACATCACCGGCTTGGAGCCGCGATACAGCTGGCCCGAGTTCTTGAACTTGTGGAACTCCGCGACGATGGCCGCCTCGGACGTGAAGTCCATGGTGGCGTAGCGATTGGCGAAGTCGCCGGTGATGCCCAGACGCAGGAACTGGTCGCGCTGCAGGTCGATGTATTTGCCGGCGTACTCGCGGCAGGCGGTGCGGAACTCCTCCTTGGAGACCTCATCCTTGCGGCGGCCCTTGGCGCGGAACTGCTCCTCGATCTTCCACTCGATCGGCAGGCCGTGGCAGTCCCAGCCGGGGACGTAGTCGACGTCGTAACCCAGCAGGAAGCGCGAGCGGACCACGAAGTCCTTCAGCGTCTTGTTCAGGGCGTGGCCGATGTGGATGTCGCCGTTGGCGTAGGGCGGGCCGTCGTGCAGCACATACAGCGGCGCCTTTTGGGCCTGACGGACGCTCCGCAGATGACCGTAGAGGTCGCCCCACTGGGCCAGGATTTCCGGCTCCTTCTTGGGCAGCCCCCCGCGCATGGGGAACGGCGTCTCGGGCAGGAAGACGGTGTCGCGATAGTCGCGGCCGGAAGGGGTCTGAGTGTCGGCGTCGGCCATGAGATGTCTTTTCGTCTTGTCGCGCGCGGCCGCTTGAAAAGCGGCGTCAGGCGTCAGTCTAGCGTGAAGGCGCCGGACGGCCCATGCCCTGATGGCTCAAGGCGGCGTCGTCTCGGCGGAATGTTTCGAGAAATCCCGACGTGCGCGGGGCTGTCAGCCCTGCAGCGCTACGCCGGGCGGCTAATCGAAATCGGACGGATCACGCGAACGGTCATGATGGGAAAGCTCTAGCAGACCCCGCGCCCCCTGCGCCATAGTCCAGACGAACAGATGGGAGAGGGATCCGATGCGTGTTCAAGCCTTGGCGACGGCGGCCGTGTTGGCCCTGACAGCGGCCGCCTGCTCGGAACAGAAGAGCGCCCCTGCCCCTGCGGAATCGGCGGCCCCCGCCCTGACCGGCCGCGCCGCCGTCTATGCGGCGGGCGAAAAAGACGCCGAAGCCTTCGTGCGCGCCCTCTACGCCCGCGTCAGCGAGCCGAAGGACACGCCCGACCCGGCCGAAGCGACCATCACCCCCGGCCGCGACCCGCTCTATTCGCGCACCATGAACGCCCTGATCGGTGTCGACGACCGCGAAGCCAAACGCAAGAAAAGCGCGCCTCACCTCAACTACGATCCGATCTGCGCCTGCCAGGACGCCGAGGCCTTCGCCCTGAAGAGCGTGACGATGACGCCCGACGGCCCGCAGGCCGCGACCGCCGAGGTCGTTTTCGCCAACGCCGGCAAAGACCACCGCCAGACGCTCAAGCTGCTGAAGGAAGGCCCGATGTGGCGCATCGCCGACGTCATCGACGACAAGGGCAAGTCGCTGCATGATGACCTGATGGCCATCGCCGAAAAGGCGCCGGGCTGAGGCGTCAGCCCAGTACGGCCCTCGCGGCGGCGGCGTCGGCGTCGATCTGAACCTTGAGCGCGTCGAGGCCGTCGAACTTCATCTCGCCGCGCAGGAAGGCGATCAGTTCGGTCTCCAGCACCTGACCGTAGAGGCTCTCATTGAAGTCCAGCAGCCAGACTTCCAGCAGGGGCTGTTCGATCTCGAACATCGGGCGGACGCCCAGATTGGCGACGCCGTTGATGACTCGCCCGTCCGGCAGGCGGGTGCGCGTCGCATAGACCCCATAGGCGGGGCGCATATAGTCGCCCATGGCCATGTTGGCGGTGGGCACGCCGATGGTGCGCCCGCGCTTGTCGCCGTGGATCACCTCGCCCTGAATGGCGAACGGCCGGCCCAGGATGACGGCGGCGCGGTCCATGTCGCCGGCCTTCAACGCCTCTCGCACGGCGCTGGACGACAGCTTGAGCCCCGAGGCGTCGTCGATGCGGTCGGTGACGGAGACGGTGAAGCCCAGCGTCTCGCCGTAGGTCCGCAGCAGGGCCGGCGAGCCTGAGCGGCCCTTGCCGAAGGTGAAGTCGAAGCCGACGGCGGCGTGGACGATCCCCAGACCTTCGGACAGGACGCGGCGGGCGAACTCCTCGTCCGACATGCCGGCCATCTCGCGGTCAAACGGCAGCAGATACAGGCGGTCGACGCCCAGCGGCGCCAGAGCGCGGGCCATCTGGTCCGGCGTCATCAGGCGAAAGGGCGCCGCCTCGGGCTGGAACAGACGGCGCGGATGAGGATCGAAGCTGACCACGGCCAGGGGCACGCCCAGGCGTTCCGCCGCCTCGCGCGCCGAGGCGATGACCGCCTGATGGCCGCGATGCACGCCGTCGAAAGCCCCGACGGCGACGGCCGCCCCCTTCTGCGCGTCCGTCAGGCCGCGCCAGCCGCGGATGACCTCGACTTCCTTGGAGACCATCGCCTCGGCTTTCAGCGGGCCGAAGGCTTGCGGCGACGCGGCACGCGCACGACGGCCACGCCGTCCATGACCAGCTTGTCCTCGACAAAGCCTTCGCAGCGCAGTTCGCCGCGCGCGCTGTCATGGTCCAGGGCGATGACGGTGATGACGATCCGCACCGTGTCGCCGATGCGCACCGGGAAGTGGAAAGCCAGCGTCTGGGAGATGTAGATCGAGCCCGCGCCCGGCAGGATCGTTCCCACCACCGCCGAACCGAAGGCCGCCGACAGCAGGCCGTGGGCGATGCGGCCGCGATAGGCCGTCTTGGCGGCGAAGGCCTCATCCAGATGCACCGGATTGAAGTCGTCGGACGCCTCGGCGAACAGACGAATCCGCTCTTCCGTGACGTGGACCGTCTTCTCGGCGGCCATGCCGACGTGGAGTTCGTCGAGGATGTAGCCCCCCGAGGGGTGCGCTTGGACCAGATCAACCATGTGCGGCCTTTAAGGCAGGAGCGACGAAATGGCGAGACTTACCAGGTCAGTTCCAGCGCGGCGTAGCGAGCGAACGTCGTCTCGGCTCGGAGCAATTCCGCCGCGCGGGCCGGATCCAGGGTCCCGTCGGCCGCCTTGGCCGCGTCGCCGTGGATGCCCTGGGCGATGAACAGGCAGTCCAGCGCCTGCTCGGCGGCGCCGAGGACATCGGTCACCACCCCGTCGCCGATGCACAGCACACGCGAGCGATCCGCCGGACCGCCCAGCAGCTTCTCGGCTTCCTTCAGCGCCAGGGCGTAGATCGGAGCGAACGGCTTGCCCGCCATGATCACCCGCCCGCCCATCGACTCGTACAGATCAGCGATGGCGCCGCCGCAATAGATGATCGTGTCGCCGCGCTGCACCACGCGATCGGGGTTGGCGCAGATCAGCTCCAGTCCGCGTTCAGCCGCCGGCGCCAGACGTTCGCGATAGTCCTCGGGCGTCTCGGTGGTGTCGTCATAAGGCCCGGTGACGGAAATGAAGGCGGCGTCTTCGGCGCCGTGGGCGTCGGTCAGGTCCAGGCCCTCATACAGGGCGAAGTCCCGTTCCGGGCCAATGATCCAGGCCGGGCCGGGCGCGCGGCGCGCCAGCTCCATCCGGGTGGCGTCGCCCGAAGTGACAAAGGCCTTCCAGGCGCTGCGCGGCACGCCCAGGCCGTCCAGTTGAGCCACCACGTCCGAAGACGGGCGCGGCGAGTTGGAGATCAAGACGACATGGCCGCCCTTCTCGTTGAACTTCGTCAGGGCGTCGCAAGCGGCGGCCCAGCTCTCGCGGCCGTTGTGGATCACGCCCCAGACGTCGCAGAGCAGGATATCGTAGTCTGCGGCGACGGCGGACAGGCGGGGCAACGGATGAGGCTGGGTCATGCCCCGCTTATAGCGAGTGAAAACCGGGGGGAAAGGCCGGGACCATGATCGGGTGGTCTGCGCTTTCCCTCTTCGCCCCCGCACGTCTTCCTGCTAACCGGCTGGACATGAAGATTTCCCGTCTCGCGCTGGGCGCCTACGGCATCGCCCTGGCCGTCATCATCCTGGACCAGTTGACCAAGGCCTGGGTGCTGGGGGCCATCGACGCCGCCCATATCTCACACATTCCTGACGGCTATCGCATCGCCGAGGTCGCGCCCCCGGTCTTCAACCTGACCTATGTGCTGAACACGGGCGTCAGCTTCGGCCTGTTCGGCGGCGGCGCCGGGCGCTGGATCCTGAGCATCTTCTCGGTCGTGGTGGCGGGCCTGCTGGCCTGGTGGGCGTTGCGGGCGGATCGCCGCCTGCTGGTCGCCGCGATCGGCCTTGTCATGGGCGGCGCCGTCGGCAATGTGATCGACCGCATCCGCTTCGGCGGCGTGGTGGACTTCCTCGATTTTTCGCGCACCGGCCTGTTCCCCTGGATCTTCAACGTGGCCGACAGCGGCATCACGGTCGGCGTCATACTGCTGATCCTGGACAGCTTCCTGTCCGAGCGTCGCACGACAGTTGGCGCGGCCCACGAAAAGTCGTAATCACACCCTCTTAACTTATCGACCCGAGCCAGCGTCCCGATGGGCGCGCCTCCCGGAGCCGAACGACCCATGCGTATCCGTCCCGTCCTGATCGCGACCCTGGCCGCTGGTGCGGCCCTCAGCCTGAGCGCTTGCGGATCGATGAAGCAGAGCATCGGCCTGACCAAGGTCGTGCCGGACGAATTCGTCACCGTAGCCAGCGCCCCCCTGGTTGTGCCGCCTGAGTACGGCCTGACCCCGCCCTCGCCGGGCGCACCGCGTCCGCAGGAACTGGCCCCCGAAAGCGCCGCCCGCCAGATCCTGCTGGGTCAGCGCCAGGCCGTGACCCGCACGCCGGGCGAACAGGTCCTGGCCGCCGAGGCCGGCGCCGACCGCGCCGATCCGCTGGCCCGCTATGTCGTCGACGACGAGTTCGGCAATCTGGCGCACAAGGAAGAAAGCTGGGCCAATCGCCTGATGTTCTGGCGCAAGGACGATCCCGCCAGCCAGGCCGCCACGGTCACCCAGACGCCCGAAGGCGCCAAGACCATCGATCCCTCCAGCGAACACGCCCGTCTGGAAGCGCTGACCGGCGGCCGCGAAGGCATCACCATCGCCCCGCGTCGCGACACCCGGTTCAAGCTGCCGGGCCTGTAAGCGGCCCCAAGCGTTCGAAACTTTAGAGGCGCGTTCGTTTCGACGGACGCGCCTTTTTCTTGTGCGGTTCAGGTCGTCAGGGCGCGGGGCAGTTTGAAGGTCACCGTCTCGCGGGCGCCATCGTCCTCGGTCACTGTCACGTCGAAGCGGGTCCTCAGGGCGTCGATCACCCCCTGCACCAGCGGTTCGGGCGCCGAGGCCCCGGCGGTCAGGCCGACCGTCTCGACCCCGTGGAACCAGCTCCAGTCCAGATCGCCCGCATCATCGACCAGACGCGCGTCGCCCGCCCCGGCCTTCAGCGCCACATCCACCAGCCGCGCCGAGTTGGACGAGTTCTTCGACCCCACCACCAGCACCAGGCCGCAACCGTCGCCCAGACGCTTAACCGCCTCCTGACGGTTGGTGGTGGCGTAACAGATGTCTTCCTTGTGCGGGTCGGGCAGTTCGGGGAAGCGCCGTTTCAGCGCCGCCAGGATCTCGGCCGTATCGTCCACCGACAGCGTCGTCTGGGTGGCGTAGGCCAGCGGCTGATCGCCGGGACGCTGGAAGGCTTCCGCATCCTCGACCGTCTCCACCAGACTGATGGCCCCGGCGGGAAGTTGGCCCATCGTGCCGACGACCTCGGGGTGGCCCGCGTGGCCGATCAGGATGACGTGGCGGCCGGCCGCGAAATTGCGCTCGGCCTCGACGTGGACCTTGGACACCAGCGGGCAGGTGGCGTCGAGGAACAGCATCTCGCGCGAGCGCGCCGTCGCGGGCACCGACTTGGGCACGCCGTGCGCCGAGAAAACGACTGGCCGGTCGTCCGGGCACTCGTCCAGTTCCTTGACGAAGACGGCGCCCAGCCCCTTCAGCCGATCCACGACGTGGCGGTTGTGGACGATCTCATGGCGCACATAGACCGGAGCGCCATATTTCTCGATGGCGCGCTCGACGATCTGGATGGCCCGATCGACGCCGGCGCAGAAGCCGCGCGGCGTCGCCATGCGGACCGTAAGGGAGCGTCGTTGAAACTGTGAGGGCGGGACAGGCGCGTTCATGACCGCGAACTTAGGCCTTTGCGCACCGGATCGCCACCGGAAGTCCGCGCGCCGTTTGCCGCGCCTCGCTTTAGCCGCTATCACCACCCAGCGTGGCCCGTTCGGGCGTCTGATCGGCCCGCCTTCATCGACTGCCGGAAAGCTCCTGATGCGTCGCGTCCTGACCGCCCTCGCCGCCCTTTCTCTTACGGCCGCGCTGATCCCCCACGCCGCCGAGGCCCAGAGCAGGGGCCAGGGACAGCAGGCTGAAAAGGCGCCGGCGCGCCCGATGCGTTTCGCTCCGCTCAACCGCCGCGCCAACGCCGGCCCCTGCCCCTATGTGAAGATTCTGTACGACGCCGCCCGCTACGTCGAACTGTCGGACTATGAGCGTCCCACGACCACCGGCGTCGGCTTCACCGGCGAGATCGAAGGCGTGACCTCGGACTGCACCTATCGCGAAGACGATCCGATCCGTCTGGACATGAATTTGCTGTTCAGCCTGGGCAAGGGTCCGCAGGCGCAGGGCGACGCCCGCACCTATCGCTACTGGATCGCCGTGACCGAGCGGAACTCCGCCGTTCTGGCCAAGGAATATTTCGATCTGCCGGTGACCTTCGGCGGCGCCGACCGCACCCAGGCCGAGGCCAGCCAGACCATCGTCATCCCGCGCGCCGAGGCCACCACCAGCGGCGGCCACTTCGAGGTCCTGATCGGCTTTGAGGTCACGCCCGAAATGGCCGAGTTCAACCGTTCCGGCAGCCGCTTCCGCCCGACTGCGGGCCAACAGACCAACTAAGACATGACCGACCTCAAGACTTCTCTCAGCGAAGCGGTCGGGGCCGCCTTCGCCGCCGAAGGCGTGGACAAGGCCCTGGCCCGCGTCACCGCGTCCGACCGTCCCGACCTAGCCGACTTCCAGTCGAACGGCGCCTTGGCCGCCGCCAAGGCGCTGAAGGCCAATCCGCGCGAACTGGCCGCCAAGGTGGCCGAGCGTCTGGCCGCCGACCCGCGCCTGGCCTCGGTCGAGGTCGCCGGTCCCGGCTTCATCAACATGAAGCTGTCGAACGCCGCCCTGGCCCAGCGCGCGGCCGAGGTCGCGGCTGACGAAGAACTTGCCGGCGCTTCGCGCGTCGAGCCACGCAAGGTGGTCATCGACTACGGCGGCCCGAACGTGGCCAAGCCGATGCACGTCGGCCACCTGCGCAGCGCCATCATCGGCGAGAGCCTGAAGCGGCTGTTCCGCCTGCGCGGCGACGAAGTGGTTGGCGACGCCCACTTCGGCGACTGGGGATTCCAGATGGGCCTGCTGATCACGGCCTGCGGCGACGAGGGTCTGGCTGACGCCTTCATGGCCGAGGGCGACGGCCCCTTCCCGGCCGAGACGCCGGTGACGCTGGCCGATCTCGACCGCCTCTATCCGCTGGCGGCAGGCAAGGCCAAGGAAGACCCCGCCTTCCGCGACCGCGCCCGCAAGGCGACCGCCGAACTGCAGGGCGGGCGCCCCGGCTATCGCGCCCTGTGGCGCCACTTCGTCGCCGTCAGCCGCGAGGCGCTGA
The DNA here is from genome assembly GCF_014836405.1 of Brevundimonas guildfordensis. Taxonomy (GTDB): domain Bacteria; phylum Pseudomonadota; class Alphaproteobacteria; order Caulobacterales; family Caulobacteraceae; genus Brevundimonas; species Brevundimonas guildfordensis. The sequence continues at coordinate 1,368,797 of NZ_JACSQU010000001.1, forward strand.
AGCGCGAGTATGACGACCTGTCGGTCGACTTCGACTTGTGGAACGGCGAAAGCGACGCAGATCCCCTGATGGACGAGATGATCGCCGACCTGAAGGCCAAGGGCCTGCTGGTCGAGGACGACGGCGCCCAGGTGGTTCACGTCGCCCGCGACGGCGAGACGCGCAAGAAGAAGCTGGCCGACGGCTCGGTGATCGAGGCCCCCTCGCCCCCGCCGCTGCTGGTCATCAGCTCGGAAGGCTCGGCCATGTACGGCACGACCGACCTGGCCACGATCCTGGACCGCAAGAAGTCGATCGGCCCCGACCTGATCCTCTACGTCGTCGACGAGCGTCAGGCCGAGCATTTCGAACAGGTCTTCCGCGCCGCCTATCTGGCCGGCTATGCGCCTGAGAAGTCGCTGGAGCACCTCGGCTTCGGCACCATGAACGGCGCCGACGGCAAGCCCTTCAAGACCCGCGCGGGCGGCGTCCTGAAGCTGCGCGACCTGATCGATCAGGCGACGGAAAAAGCGCGCGAGCGCCTGCATGAGGCCAAGCTGGGCGACGACCTGCCCGCCGAAGAGTTCGAGGACATCGCCCACAAGGTGGCGGTGGCCGCGCTGAAGTTCTCGGACCTGTCGAACAACCGCACCACCAGCTACGTCTTCGACCTCGACCGCTTCATGAGCTTCGAGGGCAAGACCGGCCCCTATCTGCTGTATCAGGCCGTGCGGGTGAAATCCCTGCTGCGCAAGGCGGCCGAACAGGGCGTGGCGCTGGCCCCCATCGTCATCGAGGAAGCCGCCGAACGCGATCTGGCCCTGACGCTGGACGCCTTCGACGCGGCCACGGCCGACGCCTATGACAAGCGCTCGCCCAACCTGATCGCCGAGCACGCCTATCGGCTGGCGCAGAGCTTCTCGAAATTCTACGCCGCCTGCCCGATCCTGGTCGCGCCGGACGATGCGACCAAGGGCTCGCGCCTGGCTCTGGCCGCCGCGACCCTGCACCAGTTGGAGACGGCGCTGCGCCTGCTGGGCATCGAGACGCCCGAGCGGATGTAATGTGATAAGGGGGAAGCGACCGCCAAGGAGCCTCCCCCATGTCCCTCGACGCCTTCATCGCCGGCCTGCCCAAGGCCGAGTTGCACCTGCACATCGAAGGCAGTCTTGAACCCGGACTGATGTTCGAGCTGGCGCAGAGGAACGGCGTCGCCATCCCCTATGACAGCGTCGAGGCCGTGCGCGCGGCCTATGATTTCTCGAACCTGCAGGACTTCCTCGACATCTATTACGCGGGCGCGGCCGTGCTGCTGACCCGTCAGGATTTCGAGGATCTGGCCTTCGCCTATTTCCAGCGCGCCGCCGCCGATAACGTCCGCCACGCCGAGATCTTCTTCGATCCCCAGACCCACACCGACCGGGGCGTGCCCTTCGCCGTCATGGTCGAGGGCCTGATCGCGGGCATGGACCGGGCCAAGGCCGAGCTGGGCGTGACCAGCGGCCTGATCCTCAGCTTCCTGCGCCACCTCAGCGAAGACGAAGCCTTCGCCACCCTGGAGGCCGGCAAGCCGTACCTGCACCACTTCATCGGCGTCGGACTGGATTCGTCCGAGGTCGGCCACCCGCCGTCGAAGTTCCAGCGCGTCTTCGCCGCCGCCCGCGAACTGGGCCTGAAGCTGTGCGCCCACGCCGGCGAGGAAGGCCCGCCCGAATACGTCCGCGAGGCGCTGGATCTGCTGCACATCGACCGCATGGACCACGGCAACCGCTCGATGGAGGACGAGGCCCTGATCACGCGTCTGGCCGCCGAGCAGATGACCCTGACGGTCTGCCCCCTGTCGAACCTGAAGCTTCGCGTGGTCAAGGATCTGAAGGACCACCCGGTCCCCGAGATGCTGCGCCGGGGCCTGCACGTCACCCTGAACTCGGACGACCCGTCCTATTTCGGCGGCTATGTGAACGCGAACTACAGCCAGTTGGCCGAGGCGGTCGGCCTGACGCGCGAACAGGTGGTGCAACTGGCAAAGAACAGTTTCGAGGGCAGCTTCCTCGGCGATGCCGACAAGGCCGCGCGGATCGCCGAGGTCGAGGCCTACGCGGCGGCGAACTGAGCATGCTCACCAAAATAATCGGCCTGACCGCCTTCGTCCTATTGGCTGCAGCAAAGCTCTGCTGGTTCAACGTCACGGTGCGTTCAGCCCGCCTTCGTCATCGCGGCATAGGTCGTGGGCAGCGCGTGTGGGGCAAGGGATGGAGCCCTATGAACATCCCTGCTTTCGCTTTCGTCTATTCCGACGACCATCGCGCTTTCAACAGCCCCAGCATTACTGCGACTGTCTGGATGCTACGCCTTCTCATACCAGCAATCGCGGCATGCTCTTCAGCTTTCGTGTGGCTTGTTTTCACCCACTCAAGCTGAACGGCCAACGATAAAGGGTGCACCTTACTCCCATAGCCCACCGGTCGCATGCCCGCAGAATATAGGGAGATAGGCGCTTTAGCCGAGAAGCAATCCGGCTTCGATCTCGGCAACCTCCAGCGCGGCGAAACTGGCCTTGGCCGCCGCCGCCGTGTCCGGCGCGATCGCGCGGCAGGCGTCTTCGATGACCACGGCCTCGAACCCTTCCCGCATCGCGTCCTCGGCGGTGAAGCGGACGCAGTAGTCATAGGCCAGGCCGCACAGGAAGACGCGCTTCACGCCCAGATCGCGCAGCAGGCCCGCCAGACCCGTCGCCGTCCTGTGGTCGTTCTCATAAAAGCCGGAATAGGAATCGACCGCCGGATTATAGCCCTTGCGGACCACGGCCAGCGCCTTGGTCACGGCAGGCGCTGCGTCGGGATGGAAGTCCGCCCCCGGCGTCCCCTGCACGCAGTGATCCGGCCACAGCATCTGAGGACCATAGGCCACCTCGATCTGCGTGAAGGGCGCCGCACCGGCATGGTTGGAGGCGAAGCTGATCTGATCCGGCGTATGCCAGTCCTGGGTGGCGATGACGGTCGCGAACCGCTCGGCCAGTTGGTTGATCAAAGGCATGATCGCCGCCCCGCCCTGCACCGCCAGGGCGCCGCCCTCGCAGAAGTCGTTCTGGGCGTCGATGACCAGGAGCGCGTCGGTGGCGGCGATCTCCATGGCGTCAGGCCGCCGCGATCTGGTCGACTTCGTTGGCCGAGCCGAGGACGACCGGCACCCGCTGGTGCAGTTCGGTCGGGATCACGTCCATGATGGCCTGTTTGCCATCCGTGGCGGACTTGCCGCCCGCCTGCTCGACCAGGAAGGACATGGGGTTGCCTTCGTACATGAGGCGCAGCTTGCCCGGCTTGTTCGGCTCGCGCTTGTCCCACGGATAGAGGAAGACGCCGCCGCGCATCAGGATGCGGTGCACGTCGGCGACCATCGCCGCGACCCAGCGCATGTTGAAATTCTTGCCGCGCGGGCCGTCAGCGCCCTTCAGGCAGCCGTCGACGTAGCGCTGGACGCTCTCGGCCCAGTGGCGCTGGTTCGACATGTTGATGGCGAACTCTTTCGTATCCGCCGGGATGCGGATGTCCTCATGCGTCATCAGCCAGCGGCCGTCGGGCGCCAGGGTGAAGCCCGCCACCCCCTTGCCCGTGGTCAGCACCAGCATGGCCTGACCGGCGTAGACGGCGTAGAGCGCCGCGACCTGCTGACGGCCGGATTGCAGGAAGTCGGCCTCGCTCGGCTGGGCCGACGGCGCCTTCAGCACCGAGACGATGGTGCCGACCGGCGCATTGATGTCGATGTTGGAGGAGCCGTCCAGCGGGTCGAACAGCACCAGATACTCGCCCGCCGCATTTGCCGAGGGCTGCACCGTGTCCTTTTCCTCGGACGCCACGCCCGCCACGGCCGGGCAGGCCAGCAGGGCCTCGGTCAGCAGATCGTCGGCGATGACGTCGAGCTTCTTCTGCTCTTCGTCCTGCACATTGACGGCGCCCGATGCGCCCAGGGCGCCGACCAGGGCGCCGCCCGCCACCACCTGGCGGATCTCGACGCAGGCGGCGGCCGCCGTCATCAGCGTCGCGACCAGTCCCTGCGGCAGGTCGAGGGAGGCGAGGTGGGCGGCGAGATCGGTGCGGGCGGTCATGACGTCCTTCAAATCCTGTGGGCGAAGCGCGGTTCCGCCCCTCATGGCCCTTCGGATCGGTCGCGGCAAGTCCGGCGCCGCTTGACTCTGCGCCGGAGTCGGGGCCTTAGGTCGAACGCTCTCGCGGGAGAGATCGGGACCGTTCGCGGCGCCCGGAGCCGAAGGCGCAACCGCCCCGGAAACGCTCAGGCAAAAGGACCGCGAAAGCGCACGGACGCTGGAAAGTCGCTGACGGATCGGAGGGTCCCGACGCGCGCCGACGGAGCAAGGCCGAGCCTTTTCGGGAACGGTCGGAATCTCTCAGGCTTCGAGACAGCGGGGGCGCGACGACGGCGAAGCTATCGCCGCAACACGCGACCGGAGGCGACGCCATGAGCGATCAGGCCCTTAAGACCACCCCCCTCAACGCCGCGCATCGCGCGCTGGGCGCCCGCATGGTCGGCTTCGGCGGCTATGACATGCCGGTCCAGTATGAAGGGGTGCTGGCCGAGCACCGCTGGACCCGCGAGCACGCCGGCCTGTTCGACGTCTCCCACATGGGCCAGGCCAAGATCACCGGCGCCGACGCCATCAAGCAGTTCGAACGCTTCGTGCCCGGCGACTATGAGATCGTGAAGCCCGGCAAGCAGAAATACACCCTGCTGCTGAACTCGCAGGGCGGCGTCATGGACGACCTGATGGCGGGCAAGCCGTTCGAGGACGGTCTCTACATCGTGGTCAACGCGGGCAACAAGGATGCGGACTTCGCCTTCCTGAACGCCGAGCTGTCGGGCGACGCCAAGCTGGAGGTGCTGGACCGCGCCTTGCTGGCCATCCAGGGCCCGGAGGCGGCCGAGGTCATGGCCGCACACTCAGCCGAACTGGCCGACATGGGCTTCATGGACTGCCGCGCCATTCGCCTGTTCGACGAAGACTGCATCGTCTCGCGCTCGGGCTACACCGGCGAGGACGGCTATGAGATTTCGCTGCCCAACGCCGCCGCCGAGCGGGTGTGGAACCTGCTGCTGTCGGACGCGCGGGTGAAGCCGGTCGGCCTGGGCGCGCGCGACTCCTTGCGTCTGGAAGCCGGCCTGCCGCTGCATGGCCACGACGTCGACGCCGAGACCACCCCGGTCGAGGCTGGCCTGACCTTCGCCCTGTCCAAGTCGCGCAAGGAGCGCGCCGACTTCGCTGGGGCTGAGACCATCCTGAAGCAGTTGGCCGACGGGCCGGCCCGCGTCCGCGTGGGCCTGCACGTCAAGGAAGGCGCCCCGGCCCGCGAAGGCGCCGAGATCGCCGACATGGACGGCGCCGTGATCGGCAAGATCACCTCGGGCGGCCCCTCGCCGACGCTGGGGCGCAACATCGCCATGGGCTACGTCCCGCCGGCCTTCGCCGAGCTGGGCACTGAGCTGAAGGCTCTGGTGCGCGGCCGTCCGGCCGCCGCCGAAGTCGTCGCCACCCCCTTCGTGGCGACCCGCTACTATCGGAAGCCGAAGGCCTAACGCCTTTCCTTCCGCTCCTCGGCGCAGGGCCGGGGTAGACGCCTTGAAACAAAGCCTGGGCCACAGGCTCTATGAGGAAGACCAAGATGAAGTTCACCAAGGATCACGAGTGGGTTCGCCTGGACGGCGACGTCGCCACGGTCGGCATCTCCAAGCACGCCGCTGACGCCCTGGGCGACGTGGTGTTCGTTGAGACGCCGGAAGCCGGCAAGACCGTCGCCGTCGGCGACAGCTTCGCCGTCGTGGAATCGGTCAAGGCCGCCTCGGACGTCTACGCCCCCATCGCGGGCGAAGTGATCGAGGGCAACGCCGTGCTGGCGACCGCCCCGGAAACCGTCAACGCCGACGCCGAGGGCGAAGGCTGGTTCGCCAAGATCAAGGTGTCCGACGCCTCGGTGCTGGACGGCCTGATGGACCGCGCCGCCTACGACGCCTACCTGACCACCCTCTAAGTTCCGCTGTCGTCCCGGACGGCGCGGCGCGCCGGTCCGGGGTCGCCGGATTTCCCGCCGCTTGAAGCGCTCCCGGAGCGTCGCGCCCCGCGACCTCCGGGATGCCGCCGAGGACCTGTAATGCGCTACCTCCCCCTGACGCCCGACGACCGTGAGGCCATGCTGGCCGCCATCGGCGCCGACTCCATCGACGACCTGTTCATCGACGTGCCGCAGGCCGCGCGCCGCGACGGCTTCGTCGACCTGCCCCGCGTGGCGGGCGAACTGGAGGTCGAACGCGCCCTCGGCGCCATGGCGGGCAAGAACGCCACGGCCGGCACGGTGCCCTTCTTCTGCGGCGCCGGCGCCTATAAGCACCACGTCCCGGCCACCGTGGACCATGTGATCCAGCGGTCGGAGTTCCTGACCAGCTACACCCCCTATCAGCCGGAAATCGCGCAAGGGACCCTGCAGTACCTGTACGAGTTCCAGACCCAGGTCGCGAACCTGACCGGCATGGAAGTCGCCAACGCCTCGCTTTATGACGGCTCGACCGCCATGGCCGAGGGCGTGCTGATGGCCACCCGCGTGACCCGCCGCAACAAGGCCGTCATCTCGGGCGGCGTCCACCCGCACTACGTCAAGGCGACCGAGACCGTGGTCCACGCCGTCGGCGTCGAGACCCAGGCGCTGACGCCCGCGGTCGACGCCGAAGACGCCGTCATCGCCGCCATCGACAAGGACACGGCCTGCGTCGTCGTCCAGACCCCGAACGTGTTCGGCACCGCCACCGACGTGACCAAGATCGCCGAGGCCGCCCAGGCTGCGGGCGCCCTGCTGATCGTCGTGGTGACCGAGGCCGTGTCGATGGGCCTGCTGAAATCGCCGGGCGAAATGGGCGCCGACATCGTCGCGGCCGAGGGCCAGTCGATCGGCAACGCCCTGAACTTCGGCGGCCCCTACATCGGCCTGTTCGCCACCCGCGAGAAGCTGCTGCGCCAGACGCCCGGCCGCTACTGCGGCGAGACGGTGGACGCCGACGGCAAGCGCGGCTTCGTCCTGACCCTGTCGACGCGCGAGCAGCACATCCGCCGCGACAAGGCGACCTCGAACATCTGCACCAACTCTGGGCTCTGCTGCCTGGCGTTCAGCATCCACATGAGCCTGCTGGGCGAGACGGGCCTGCGCCAGCTGGCTCTGCTCAACCACGAGAAGGCGCTCGCCACCCGCGACGCCCTCGCCGCCATTCCGGGCGTCGAGATCCTGACCCCGCGCTTCTTCAACGAGTTCGCGGTCAAGCTGCCGAAGAACGCCGCTGATGTGGTGCAGACGATGGCCGACAACGGCGTTCTGTGCGGCGTGCCCTACAGCCGCCTGAACCCGGATGCGGGCCTGGACGACGTCCTGCTGGTCGCCGCCACCGAGACGACGCTGGACGCCGACATCAAGATCCTGGCGGGTGCGCTCGCCAAGGTCCTGGCCGCCTAAGGGGAGATTGGAATCATGAGCACGATGAACACTGTCGGCCGTCCGACCGCCCCCAACGAAGGCCTGGACGCCAACTACAAGCCCGCCACCCTGACCGGCGGGCGCGGCCTGCTTCAGGACGAGCCGCTGATCTTTGAAGGCGAAGGCTGGGGCAAGACCGGCGTCGATCTGCCGAAGCCCGCCAACGACGGCTCGGACCTGGGCGACCTGGTCCGCAAGGATCCGATCGGCCTGCCCGGCCTGTCGGAGCCCGAGGCCATGCGCCACTATGTGCGCCTGAGCCAGAAGAACCACGCCATCGACCTGGCCGTCTATCCGCTGGGCTCGTGCACGATGAAGCACAACCCGCGCCTGAACGAGAAGATGGCGCGCCTGCCGGGCTTCTCGGACATCCACCCGCTGCAGCCGCAGTCGACGGTGCAGGGCGCGCTGGAGCTGATGGACCAGTTGGCCCACTGGCTGACGACACTGACGGGGATGCCCGCTGTGGCCCTGTCGCCCAAGGCGGGCGCCCACGGCGAACTGTGCGGCCTGATGGCCATCCGCGCCGCCCACCAGGCCAAGGGCGAGCATGAGCAGCGCCGCAAGGTGCTGGTCCCGACCTCGGCGCACGGCACCAACCCGGCCACCGCCGCCTTCGTCGGCTATTCGGTCGTCGAAGTGGCCCAGACTGACGACGGTCGCGTCGACGTGGCCGATCTGGCCGCCAAGCTGGGTCCGGACGTGGCGGCCATCATGGTCACCAACCCGAACACCTGCGGCCTGTTCGAGCGCGACATCCTGGAGATCAGCCGCCTGACCCACGAGGCGGGCGCCTACTTCTATTGCGACGGCGCCAACTTCAACGCCATCGTCGGCCGGGTGCGCCCCGGCGACCTGGGCGTCGACGCCATGCACATCAACCTGCACAAGACCTTCTCGACGCCGCACGGCGGCGGCGGTCCGGGCGCTGGTCCGGTCGTGCTGTCGGAAGCCCTGGCCCCGTTCGCGCCCGCGCCGTGGGTCGTGAACACGGGCGACGGCTACAAGCTGGTCGAGCGCGAGGAAGACGAGGCCGAACAGGCCTTCGGCCGCCTGTGCGCCTTCCAGGGCCAGATGGGCATGTATGTGCGCGCCCTGTCCTACATGATGAGCCACGGCTCGGACGGCCTGCGTCAGGTCGCCGAGGACGCCGTCCTGAACGCCAACTACATCAAGGCCCGCCTTGAGGACCTGATGAGCCCGGCCTTCCCCGAAGGCCCGTGCATGCACGAGGCCCTGTTCGACGACGAATGGCTGAAGGGCACGGACATCACCACGCTCGACTTCGCCAAGGCGATGATCGACGAGGGCTTCCACCCGATGACCATGTATTTCCCGCTGGTCGTCCATGGCGCCATGCTGATCGAGCCGACCGAGACGGAGTCCAAGGCCGAGCTGGATCGCTTCATCGAGGCCATGCGCCTGCTGGCGGGCGCCGCCAAGGCCGGTGACGTCGACCGCTTCAAGGGCGCCCCCTTCCATGCGCCCCTGCGGCGCCTGGACGAGACCCGCGCCGCCCGCGCGCCGCGCCTGCGCTGGTCTGCGCCGGAAGGCTCCAACCGGGCCGGTTGATCGGTCCTGCAAGCCTGAATGCAAGGAACGCCGTGTCTTTCGGGACACGGCGTTCTTCATTTATGGGCCGACTTACAAAAGCGTCATGGCGACGCCGCCTTTCGGCCTTGTCTCGTGCGTTTACTGATCATCGGCCCTCCCCTGGCCGACCGAACCCTATTCCGAGACGCCCGCCCCGTGACCCTCGTCCTGCCATCGCTGCGCCCGCCTCCGCCGCCCCGTCCAGGGCTGGCGCGCCGTCTGCGCCGGCTGGGTCTCATGGCCGTCGGTTTCGTGGTCATCCTGCTGGGCATCATCATAGCCCCTCTGCCCGGCCCCGGCGGCGTGCCCGTCATCGCCCTGGGTCTGGTGATCGTGCTGCGCAACTCCTGGTGGGCCAAGCGACAGTTCATCCGCGCCCAGCGCGCGCGGCCGAAATGGGTCTATCCCTTCCGCCGCCTGATGCGGAAGAAGCCCGAGATCGCCCCGGTCTTCTGGCAGCAGACCCTGCGCGCCGAAAAGATGGTGTTGCGCCGCCGTCGACGCCCGCTGGCGCGCTTTCGCCGGCGCCTGCGCCGGACCTGGCGCGCCTTCCGCCAATAAAGGCCAAGCTAAGGCTCACACGGGAATGTGAACGAGGTTCACTCCCGAGCGCCCCTGAACGGCGTATGCTCTCCCTCGCGTAGTCTCGAAGTTGAAAGCGTTGGGAGGCGCTGTTCACATGATGTCACGCGTAAAAAAGGGAATCATCGCCGGCTTCGTCGCTACCGTCGCGGTTTCCGTGCTTGAGCTCGCCAATCTCTTTCTCAATCACATGTTCGACCCCTTCCCGGGGATCGTCGCTCAGATGTTCGGCATGCCGGGCAATATGGCGGCCGGGTGGGCCATCCACCTGGTCATGGGCACCTTCGTCCTGGGGTCATTGTTCGGCGTCGTCTATCCGCGACTGCCGACCGCCACGCCGATCACCAAGGGCATCGTCTTCGCCGTGGGCGCCTGGGTGGCCATGATGTTGGTCATCACCATGGTGGGTGACTACCGGACCTTCACCGGCTCGTCGGGCTTCGGCACCATTGGCTGGATGCTGGCGCTGCATATGGTCTTCGGCGCCGTCCTGGGCAACGTCTACGCCCGGCTGGTCGAACGCGAGAAGCGGGGCGCCGCTCCGATTGGGGCCGCTCCGGCACACTAGGGGGCCATCGAAACCGTCCTCGATCCCGACAACCGGATCCTGAACAGCAAAAGGCCCCGCCGGCGACGGCGGGGCCTGATGCTTTCTGGGGCTGATCGATCGCCTGCGCGATCAGTTCAGCTTGCCGCCAATCTGGCCGATGGCCTGATCCAGCAGCGGGTCGGTCTTGGCGCCGGCGATGCGGGCGGCCAGGATCTGTTGCGCGGCCTTGGCGGCCAGGTCGGCGGCCGCAGCCTTGACCTCTTGCGTAGCCTCGGCCTCAGCCTGGGCGATCCGGCGCTCGGCCAGAGCCTGACGGCGAGCGGTCGATTCCTCGATACGCGCCTTGGCTTCGGCTTCAAGACGCTTGGCGTCCGCTTCGGCGGTGGCCAGCAGGTCGGCGGCCTGGGCCTCGGCCTCGGCCTTCTCCTGACGGATCTGGGCCAGCATGGCTTCAGCTTCGGCGCGCAGGCGAGCGGCCTCGTCCAGGTCGCCCTGGATCTTGGCGGCCTTGGCGTCCAGGCTGGTGGCGACCAGCTTGGGCACGCCCGCCATCACCACGATGGCGATGAAGATCAGCAGGCCGACGGCGACCCACAGTTCAGGGTTGGCGACATCATAGAAATGGCCGGTCAGGAAGGCGGGCATATCAGGCGGCTCCCTTGATGGCGGCGGCCAGTTCGGCGTCGGTCGCGGCCTTGCCGGTCAGACGCTCGAGCATGGCGCCCGCCGCGTCTGAGGCGATGGTCGAGACGTTCGCCATGGCGGCGTCGCGGGTCTTGGCGATGGCGCCTTCGGCTTCGGCGATGCGCGCGTTGACCACGGCTTCATCGGCGGCCAGGCGCGCATTGAATTCTTCGGTGACGCGCTGCTTGGCGGCGACAGCGGTCGCGCGGGCGTCGGCGCGGGCCTTGTCCACCTCGGCGCGGGCGGCCTCGGCTTGAGCGGCCGCTTCGGTCTGGACCGAGCGGGCGGCGGCGATCGCGGTGTCGATCGTGTCGGCGCGTTCGTCCATCACCTTGCGCAGGCGCGGGGCGAAGACCTTGGCGACCAGGACGTACAGAAGGACGAACAGGATCAGCAGATAGCCGATCTGGCCCGCCCAGTGCTGGAATTCGAACTGGGGCAGACCGCCCGAGGCATGCTCGGCCGTCGCCTGCGTCTCCGCATGGAGGTCGCCCGGCGCCGGGGTCTGAACGTCAAGTGTGGGTGTGCTGGCCATGAACCGTCTTCGCTAGATCAGGACAGCGGCGCGCAGGTCAGGCCCGCGCGCCGCCGATTCTGAGAGATCGTGGGCTGGGATCAGCCGAAGATCATCAGGACGCCCAGCACGAAGGCCAGGATGCCCAGGGCTTCGGCCAGAGCCGCGCCGACGAACAGGTTGCCGACTTGCGAGGCGGCAGCAGCCGGGTTGCGCAGAGCGCCGGCCAGGAAGTTGCCGAAGATGTTGCCGACGGCCAGGGCCGAGCCGATCATGCCGAGGGTGGCCAGACCAGCGCCGATGTACTTAGCGGCTTCAGCGTCCATGATGATTTCCTAATTTCTTGGAGCGTTGGAGGGTAGGGTTACGAACTGAACTCAAGCCTTAGTGGCCATCGCCCAGGTTGACCACATCGTTGAGGTAGATGCAGGTCAGAACGGTGAAAACGAAGGCCTGAAGGAAGGCCACCAGGAACTCAAGCGCCGTCATCGCCACGACCATGCCCAGCGACAGGGCCGCCACCGGGATGAAGGCGTAGGCCAGGCCGCCGGTGACGATGGCCACCGCGCCCAGCTGAACGACGAACTGGGCGAAGATCTTCAGCGCCACGTGACCGCCCAGCATGTTGCCGAACAGACGAAGGGCCAGGGTGGCCGGGCGCAGCAGGAAGGAGACGAACTCGATCAGGCCGACGACCGGGCGCAGCAGCAGCGGCGCGCCTGCGGGCCAGAACAGCTTCAGGAAGCCGACGCCGTTCTTGACCAGACCGACCACGACAACCGTCAGGAAGGAGATCAGGCCCAGGGTGACGGTCACGGCCAGTTGCGAGGTGGCGGTGAAGGTCAGGAACATGCCCAGCAGGTTCATCGACAGAACCATCAGGAACATGGTGAAGGCGAAGGGGAAGTATTTGCGGCCTTCGTGCCCGATGATGGAGTTGGCCAGGTTGTCGACCATGCCGAACAGGCTTTCGCCCGCCGCCTGCATCCGGCCCGGAACCACCTTGGCGCCCGAGGTCGCCAGGGCCAGGAAGCCCACCACGCCGGCGAAGGCGATGGTCATGGCCACGTGCGAATTGGTGATCGCGATCACCTGCTCGCCCAGGACGGGAACATTGACCGTGCCGAACTCTACGAGCGGCTTGACCTCAAATTGTTCAATCGGACCGGCCATTAAGCCTATCGTTCCCTGTTTTCTTCGTCAGCCTCGACGATAGGTTCGCCCTGTTGGGGCAAACCCGCCGCCTTGGCCTGCGCCATCAGCCGGTTGGCTGTGCGGCGCGCCATATAAACCGATAAGGCGAAGCCCAGAAGGACCCCGCCTACAACGCCTATCGGCGTCGTCCCGAACAGCCGGTCGACGCCAAAACCAAGTGCAAGACCGATCAGCACCCCGCCCAGCAGTTCGGCGATGATGCGATAGGCCTGGCCGACCACCTTCTGCGCAGCGACCTCGACGGACTTGTCCGCCTGAACCTTCGCCTCCAGCGCGGATGCGCTTTGGTGGAGGCGTTTGATCGCCTCTTCGCGCGATTCCTTCGTCGGGGACATGGGCCTGTTTGGTCAGCGCCCGGCCGGGGCCGGATCGGGTCTGAATTTCGGCGCGGAACCTATAGGCGGGAGGCCTTCAGGTCAAGGCGGCCTCCTTGGGACTTAAGTCCATGAGTTTTCGCGGTTTCTTGTGAGCGCGACGATCCGTCCCGGCTAAGGTTGCGACTCTTCGTCCTCGCTGATGAAATCCTGGGCGAATTCGGGGGTCCCGCCGTCCAGTCCCGTCAGCAGATCCTCGCCCTCGTCCTCGCCGGCGCGCGAGGGGTCCGGCACCTCAAAACCGACCGGCATGGACAGGTCCAGCAGGCCCGCCGCCTTCATCTCCTGCACGCCCGGCAGGTCATAGAGGCTCGCCAGACTGAAATGCTCCAGGAAGCGGTCGGTCGTGGCGTAGGTCACCGGCCGTCCGGGCGTACGGCGCCGCCCGCGCAGGCGCACGAAGTCCATCTCCAGCAGCAGGTCCAGCGTTCCCTTCGACAGAGAGACGCCGCGCACGCTCTCGATCTCGGCGCGCGTGCAGGGCTGGTGATAGGCGATGATGGCCAGGGTCTCGAGCGCGGCCTTGGACAGGCGGCGCGGCTCCTCGCGCTCCTCGGTCATCAGGAAGCCGAGGTCGGGCGCGGTGCGGAACCGCCAGCGCTCGGCCACGCAGTCCAGCTCGACGCCCCTGCCCTGATAACGCTCCTGAAGCGCGGTCAGCGCGCCGCCGACGTCGGCGCCTTGCGGCAGGCGGCGGGCGATCTCGGCCAGCGACAACGGCGCGGCGGCGGCGAACAGCAGGGCCTCGACGCGGCGTTCGATCTCGAGGTGATCGGGGGTGAAGTCGAGGTCAGACATGGACGCCTCCCTCCCCGCTCATCTCGACGAAGGCCGGGACCCAGATGCAGGCACCCCGCCAGCAAGGCGGGCGGCGCCTGACGGTGCTGGTGTCGAGTCTTACAATCTGGGTCCCGGCCTTCGCCGGGATGAGCGGTTGAAGGCGGCTCACGGCGTCAGCTCCAGCGGCTGGCCGAGCCCTCTGCGCTTCAGCCACACCGCGTCGAATGGCCGCTCCTGGCGGATGTCCATGCCGCCTTCCTTCACCAGCTCCAGACTGGCCGACAGGGTGGAGGCGGTATAGCTGGCCTGGCTGGGACCTTCCTGCCCGTCCGGCTTCTGCGGCGCCACGCGCTCCAGCGGCGTCCATTCGGCCAGGCGCGGCATGATCTCGCGCAGCCAGTCGCGCGCTGCCTCCAACTGGAAGGCCTCGACCCGCTGGCCGGGGGCGTATTTGCGGCGCTCTTCGCGGCGGCGTTGGGCGACATAGGCGCTCATCAGCTCATAAAGGCTGGCGTCCACCCGGTCGGACGGGATGATGACGGTCGCCTGCGGGTCGCCGCGCGTGAAGACATCGCGCTTCAGCTGCGGGCGGCTGGTGATGGCCTCCACCGCCGTGCGCATGGCCTCCAGCTTCTGCAGGCGGAAGGCCAGGGCGGCGGCGATCTCCTCGGCCGGCGGCTCCTCCGGCTTGTCCTTCTCGTTGCGCGGGATCAGCAGGCGCGACTTCAGATAGGCCAGCCACGACGCCATCACCAGATAGTCGGCCGCCAGCGCGAAATTCCGCCGCCGCGCCTCATGCACGAAGGCCAGATACTGTTCGGCCAGGCGGGTGATGGACAGCTTGAGCAGGTCCACCTTCTGCGTCCGCGCGAGGGCCAGAAGGACGTGCAGCGGGCCTTCATAGCCCTCCAGGTCGACGACAAAGGCCTCCTGCGCCTCGACCTGTTCGACGGCGGTGAAGTCGAGATTCGGCTGGAAGGCCTCGCTCATGCGCCCTCCCCGGCGATCACCCTTGCGCCTCGCCCACGTCCGGCCCCTTGGCGGCGTCGAAGCGGCCGCTCAGGGCCGCCTCCAGCCGGGCGCGGCCCTCGGCGACATCCAGCGGCTCGGGCGCACGCACGATGCGGTTCAGCGCGGCCTCGGCGCGGCGCTTGGCCCCGCCTTTCAGCTTCTTCGTTCCCTCGGCGACGGCGGCCATCTCCGTCAGGTCGCCGTTGCAGTGAAGCACCACGTCGCAACCCGCCTTCAGCGACTGCTCCGCCCGCTCGGTCAGCGTCCCCGACAGGGCCTGCATCGACAGGTCGTCGGACATGATCAGACCGGAGAAGCCCAGCCGTTCGCGCATCAGGCGGATCGCCTTCTTCGACGTGGTGGCGGGGCGCTTGGCGTCGACGGCGGTGAAGACCACGTGGGCCGTCATCGCCATCGGCATGTCCGACAGAGCCTTGAACGGGGCGAAGTCCCAGGCGTCCAGTTCCTCGATCGCCGTCTCGACCACCGGCAGGTCGTGGTGGCTGTCCGAGAAGGCGCGGCCGTGGCCGGGGATGTGCTTGATGATCGGCAGGACGCCGCCCGCCAGCAGGCCCTCGGCGGCGGCCCGGCCCAGTTGGGTCACGGTCGCCGGGTCCTGGGCATAGGCGCGGTCGCCGATGATGTCGTGGGCGCCCGGCACCGGCACGTCCAGCACCGGGACGCAGTCGACGTTGATGCCCAGCTCGCGCAGGTCATGGGCGATCAGGCGCGCGCCTAGCCGCACCAGTTCGCGCGCCGCCGCCGGGTCGTTAGTCGCCTTCAGATAGGCGGCGCCCGGCGGATATTTCGGCCAGTGCGGCGGTCCGAGGCGCTGCACCCGGCCGCCCTCCTGATCGATCAGCACCGGGGCGTCGTCGCGCCCCACGCTGTCGCGCAGCTCGGACACCAGCGCCTTGACCTGTTCGGGGCTGTCCACGTTGCGGCGGAACAGGATGAAGCCCCACGGCTTGGCCTCGGCGTAAAAGGCGCGCTCCTCCGCCGTCAGCCTGTGGCCGGAGCAGCCGTAGATGGCGGCGGAGGTCATGTGCGCTCGCCCCTTAGCGGACGATGCAGTCGCGGCCCGCAGCCTTCAGCGCATTGCAGAAGGCGACGGCGCGTTCACGGCTCATGCCGGTGAAGGTGGTGCGGTAGACGGTCGAACCGTTGGAGGCGGTGACTTCCTGAACGCGCTTCTCGGCGCCCGAGGCGTACTGGCCGAAGCGCGCTGCAACGGCGGCGTATTCGCGGTCGGCGATGGCGGTCGAGGAGAAGGCGCCGATCTGGACGCCGGACGATCCACCGGCCGCGGCCGGGGCCGGCGCGGGCGCCGGGGTCGGCGTCGGAGCCTTCGTCGCCGGAGCCGGCGTTGCGGGGGCCGGCGCAGGTGCAGCGGGCGCCTTGGTCGCCGGCGCAGGCGCGGCGGGGGCCAGGGGCGAGGATTCAACCGGCGCGGCCGGGGTCGTCGGCGCGGGGCGCGGCAGCACCTCTTCCGGGCCCGGAGTGAAGGTCGGCGCGGCATCGGACGGCTCGCCGCCGTCGCGATAGACGCGGATGTCGGCCTCAGGGTCGATCGGCTGCGCGTCCAGCGGCGCCTCGACCTTCATGCTTTCGACCGGCGTGCCGACGGCCGGCGGCGCATCCGTCGAGGAGCGCACGCCCGAGCGGTAGAAGACCACCACGGCCACGATCAGCAGAAGCAGGACGATGGCGCTGATGATCAGGGTGATCGGCGGCGACTTGGCGGCCGGCGCCCGGCGCGGGTCATAGCCGCCGCGCGTAAAGGGCAGATCATCGTCGGTCGGCGGCGTATAGGCGCCCCGGTCGCGGCCCCCATTCGGCCCAGCGTTGGGGTTGCCTCGGTGATCGTCGTCGTAGGACATGGGTCGCGCCTTGGTGGTCGTGGGACACGCGCGCGAATCGGCGCGCCTCGGCGCTCAGTCTAACGCGCCGCGAAGCCGTTCTCGAATCACAGATCGAGGGCGAGGTCGAGACTGAACAGCTTGCGATGCACCTCGATGGCGTAACGATCTGTCATCCCGGCGATGTAGTCGCACACGGCCCGCGCCCGCGCGTTCTGGTCGTCGGTCAGGGCCGAGGCCTGCCACTCGGGCGGCATCACCTCCGGCTCGGCCATGAACAGCTGGAACAACTGGGCCAGCACCCGGCGCGCCTGACTGCGGGTTCGGTTGACGCGGTAATGGCGGTACATCCGCTCGAACAGGAAGCGCCGCAGCACCGCCAACTCGGCCATCATGCCGACCGAGAACTGGACCAGGGTCTCGGGCGCGTTGCGGACATCCTCGACAGTCTCGATCCGATGCTTGGCCAGACGGGCTGAGGTCTCGGCGAGAACGTCGTCGACCATGACCCCGATCATGCGGCGCACCGCCTCCAGCCGCAGCATCCGCTCATCGATATGCGGCCAGTCGGCGCGCGCGCTGGCGATGCAGCGCCCGATCAGGGGCACGTCGGCCAGGTCGGCCAGGCTGAACAGCCCCGCCTGCACCCCGTCGTCCACGTCGTGGTTGTTATAGGCGATGTCGTCGGCGATGGCCGCGCACTGGGCCTCCAGCGAGGCGAAGGTGCCCAGACGCAGGTCCCAGTCGGCGTCGCCGCAGGGCGCATAGGCGGCGACCGCCTTCCACGCCGGGTCCGACAGCAGGTGCGCCACCGGACCGTTGTGCTTGACCACGCCCTCGACCGTCTCCCAGCTGAGGTTAAGGCCGGGGAAGCCGGGATAGCGGGTCTCCAGCTCGGTCACGACGCGGAAGCTCTGGACGTTGTGGTCGAAGCCGCCGAAGGCCTTCATCTGTTCGTGCAGCTCGTCCTCGCCCGCGTGGCTGAACGGCGGGTGGCCCAGGTCGTGGGCCAGGGCCACCGTCTCGGCCAGATCGTCGTCCAGCCGCAGGGCGTGGGCCAGCGAGCGGGCGATCTGCGCCACCTCGAGGCTGTGCGTCAGCCGGGTGCGATAGTGGTCCCCCTCATGCGCCACGAAGACCTGCGTCTTCTCCTTCAGGCGGCGGAAGGCGGTGGCGTGGATGATGCGGTCCCGGTCGCGGGCGAAGGCGGTGCGGGTGCGGCTGGCGGGCTCGAAAACATGGCGGCCGCGGCTCGCGGCGGGGTTTTCGGCGTAGGAAACGCGGGGCAGGCTCAAGGCGGCAGCACTTCGTGATGGCGACAGGCCTTTGCGAACGCCTGTCAGACCCTCATATAGAGGGCTGTGAGCACCGTCCAACCTACAGAATCAGACCGCGACCTGTCGCTGTCGATCGCAACCCGGTCGCCCGAAGGCATCACGCTGGCCGAAAGCGGCGCGCGCCGCCTGTCCAAACTGTCCGAGACCGAAGGCAAGCAGGTCCTTCTGCGCGTCGCCGTGGACGGCGGCGGCTGCTCGGGATTCCAATACCGCTTCGAGCTGGTGGACGGTCCCGAGGCCGACGATCTGGTGGTGCGCCGCGACGGTCAGGCCGTGGTCATCGACCCGGTGTCCGTACCCTTCCTGAAGGATTCAGAGATCGCCTTCGTCGATGAACTGGCCGGGGCCCAGTTCGTGATCCGCAATCCCAACGCATCCTCAAGCTGCGGCTGCGGCGTCAGCTTCTCGATCTGACGGCCTAATGGGCTGACGGCCGCGCTTCTTCCGACTTCGTCTTGGCTCGGCCCGCGCGCGGAGCCTCGGCGAAGGCCTGGATCATCGCCGCGTTGAAGGCGGGCAGATCGTCGGGGCAGCGGCTGGTGATCAGGCCGTCATCGACGACCACCTCCTTGTCCACCACCTCGGCGCCGGCGTTGCGCAGATCGGTGCGGATGGACTTGTAAGCCGTCAGGGTGCGCCCCTCGGCCACGCCCGCTTCAATCAAAATCCACGGCGCGTGACAGATGGCGGCCACCGGCTTGCCCGCGTCGAAAAAGGCGCGGACGAATTTGAGCGCCGCCTGCTCGGTGCGGAGCTGATCCGGATTCGCGACTCCGCCCGGCAAAACCAGACCGTCGTAGCGAGAGGCGTCCGTCGTTTTCAGCGTCTTGTCGACCGCGATCCTCTCATCGGGCGTCAGGTGATCAAAGCCCTGGATCCAGCCCGGCTCCAGCGAGACGATCTCGACCGTCGCGCCTTCTGCGCGCAGCGCCTTCACCGGCTCCTGAAGCTCGATCTGCTCGACCCCGTCGGTCGCCAGGACGGCGATGGTCTTTCCATCAAGGGTCTTGTCGGCATGGTCAGGCATGGGGTGCTCCTTGGCGTGAAGGGATGAGATCGGCTGTCCGCCTAGAACCGCTTGTCCGAGCAGAGGTTGCGGCTTCGCTTGGCGTGACAGGACGCGGCGCCCATCTTCATCCTATGCGCCGCCTCCCCTTCCTTCTGTTGCTGATCGCCGCCCAGTGCGGCGCCGCTGGCCTGGCCCAGGCGCAGCCCTGGCCGGGTTGGCCCGGCCCCCCGCCAGCCGGCTACAGCGCGTCTGCGACCACCGCCGAGCGGCATCGGCAGGCTATCGAGCAGTTGCGCGCCCAGGCCGACCAGCGCGAGGCCGAAGCTGAGCGCCAGAGGCTTCAGACGGACCGCGTCCTGCGTCTGCTGGAGGGCGCGCGGATTCCCGCCCCCGCCCCGCCGCCCGCGACGGCCTATGCGCCGCGCCTCGCCCCCTTGCCCCCGCCGGCGCGCCTTGCGCCTCCGCTCGATCAGAACGCGGCGGGCGTGCGCGAGATCGACGCTTGGCTCAGCCGACAACCGCACTGATCCCCGACCTGTATTGCATCTCTTCACCTGCCCCTGCGTTTCAGCCTAGCTTCGGAACAGACAGCACAGCGGAGAACGGCAGATGCGTTGGCAGGGCGGACGGCGCGGCGGCGGGGTCGAGGATCGTCGAGGCATGGGCGGCGGCGCGGTCGCAGGCGGCGGCATCGGCGTGCTGGTGCTGGCGGCGATCGGCTATTTCGTCTTCGGCATCGATCCCAACACCACCCAACAGCTAGCCAGCCAGTTCGGCGGCGCCGGCCAGGCGGAACAGCAGGGCCAGATGGGCTCGCCCGAGGATCAGGACGGCCACTTCGTCGAAGTCATCGGCTCCAACATCAACGACGTCTGGGCGACCAAGCTGAAGGGCTACACGGCGCCCACCACCGTCCTTTACGAGCAGGGCACCCAGACCGGCTGCGGCTTTGGGCAGGCGGCGATGGGGCCGTTCTACTGTCCGACCGATCAGAAGGTCTATCTGGACCTGAGCTTCTGGCGCGAGATGGAAAGCAAGCTGGGCGCGTCCGGCGCCGACTTCGCCAAGGCCTATGTCATCGCCCACGAGTTCGGCCACCACGTCCAGACCCTGACCGGCGCCAGCCAGCAGGTGCAGCGCGCCCAGCAAGCGGCGCGCTCACAGGCGGAGGGGAATCGCTACTCCGTGGCGCTGGAGCTTCAGGCCGACTGCTACGCCGGGGTGTGGGCCAGCAACGCGGCCGCTGTCTCGAACGGCCAGGTGGCGCTGGAGCCGGGCGATCTCGAAGAAGGCATGAAGACGGCGCAGGCCATCGGCGACGACACGCTGCAGCGGCGCGGCGGCGGCCGCGTCTCGCCCGAAAGCTTCACCCACGGCTCCTCGGCCCAGCGGGTCGAGTGGCTTCAGCGCGGCTATCAGACCGGCGACCCGGCCGCCTGCGACACCTTCTCCCAACTTTGAGGGCGTGACCGATCAGGCGGCCTTCGTGCGTCTGATGGGCGAGGGCCGCGCATAGGCGAACCAACGCAGCGCCCATTCCAGCGGCCCCATGCTGAAGGCGCGCAGCCACAGCGCGCTGAACGTCATCTGGAACACCCAGATGCCCGCCGCGACGCCCCAAAGGC
Source organism: Brevundimonas guildfordensis (assembly GCF_014836405.1). Taxonomy (GTDB): domain Bacteria; phylum Pseudomonadota; class Alphaproteobacteria; order Caulobacterales; family Caulobacteraceae; genus Brevundimonas; species Brevundimonas guildfordensis. The sequence continues at coordinate 1,389,438 of NZ_JACSQU010000001.1, forward strand.
CCCACCAGTCGAGCCGGCCCCACAGGTTCAGGCCGTAAAACAGCAGGCCGGCGATGGCGGACTGGCCCAGATAGTTGGTCAGCGCCATCCGCCCCAGACCTCGCAAGGCCCGCCCGACGAAGCCGAGAAGGTTCATTTTCCACAGCGACAGCAGCAGGCCCACGTGCCCCAGCGTCATGGCGCATCGCCCCAGCTCATAACTTGTCTGCGCCGCCCAGGATTCGGAGGAGAACTGGCTGTTCCACAAGACCAAGGCCTGTCCGCCGTTGACCGCCAGACCCAGGGCGTAGCCGACGCCCGCCAGCGCCAGATAGAAGCGGAGCGACCGCCCGCCGCCTAGAACCCCCAGCTTGAACAGCGCCATGCCCAGCAGCATGAAGGCGACTGATTCAATGACCAGGGTGATGGTGTAGCTGGAGGCGGCGTAGTCCAGCCAGGTCCGCACGCTCCATTTCAGCAGCCCCGCAGCGTCGCCCGTACGCACGGCGACTTCTTCGGCGAGGGCGTCCGGCGACAACGCCTGGGCCGCTTGGGCGCGACCGTGCACCTTCAACGCCTCGGCGTCTTCGGATGACAGAACGGCCCCAGCCTCGACCTGCAACGCCAGTTCGGCGCCGCGCCGCGCCTCGGCCGCCTGATAAGCCCCCACTGCGGCCGACTCCGCCGTCAGCAACAGCAGAAGCGCCGCCGACATGGCGATCAGCGTGCGCGGCCGCGCCGTGCGGAAAACGAACAGCAGAAATCCCGACAGGCCGTAGACATAAAGAATGTCTCCGGGAAACAGCAGGGCGGTCGCGTTGAACACGCCCAGCGCCAGCAGCGCCATGCAACGACGGAAGTAGACGTCCGCCGCCTGGATGGTTCCTTGTCCGTCGTCGCCCCGCAGGGTGATCAGCAACATCCCCGCGCCGAACAACAGCGTGAACAGCCCGCGCATCGAGCCCTGCACGAACAGGTGCTGGATGATCCACGCCGACCAGTCGGGGTTGGTCAGGGTCGGCGGCAGATCCGGGTGATATTGGTCCCAGACTCCGCCCATCATCATGATGTTGACCAGCAGGATGCCGCACAGGGCAAACCCCCGCAAAAGGTCCAGGCTTTCCAGCCTTTGACCAGGCGCGACTGCTGTCATGGACGGCGAGGCGATCATTCAGGGCCCTTATCCCCGTTCAGGCCAGGCACGAAACGGATTCCCCTCGGGAGATTCCGTCAAAGCTAAACAATGGTCACATCCATCAACGGCGCAAGGTGCAGCTGTCCGCCGCCAAGGTTCAGGATAACGTCGCGCCCCGCAAACGCCTCCATGCCCAGCAAGGCGTCGGGATAGTTGGGCAGCGGGCGGTCGGCGTAAACGGCCGTCGTCACGTCGCGCCACAACTCCTGGCCCAGAGCCACCGTTCGCGCCTGGATCAGCCGAGCCTTGGCCACCCCGCCCAGGACGATGCTTGACCCTTCCTGTTCCGAACGGCCGTCGAGCAGGCCCGCCGACTGCGCGACGCCTTCGCTCAGCGCCAGCAGGGCCGAAGAGCCGGTGTCGACCAGAGCCCGTATCCGAGAGCCCTCGACAACCGCTTCGGCGATCAGAGCCGTGCCGGCGCGCCGGACCGGCAGGGCGCGATAGGCCGGAGCCAGCTCAGTCTGCCCGGCGCGAGCCAGCCGCAATCGCCGCCGGCGCAGGTCCATTTCCAGCACCGCCTGCATCAACAGGTCTTGCCCCAGGATCAGCGGCGCCCCCAGCCCCTCCTCTTCCGACAGCGGCCCCAGGTCCAGAATCCCGGCGCGCAGGCGCTCGATGCGCGCCTCGCCGACCGTCAGGTCCAGCGTCACCCCCCGCCCCATCTGGGCGCGCCCGTCCACGCCATAGGCGATCAGCGGCATGTCGAAGAATCGATCCAACCCCAGCTCGGCCACCAGACGGCGGTCGATCACCGAATACTGGGCGCCGCTGTCGATCAAGGCCGTCATCTCACGGCCCGCCAGGGTCACGGTCACGGTCGGCAACAGGGTCCGGGGCGCGACGAACCCCAGCCAGCCGCTGCTTCCGTCCGCGCCGAAGGTCACGCCGGGACGTCGCCACAGCACATGATCCTTGAGCCACAGCCCGCCGCCGACGGCGGCGGCGGCGGCTCCGGCGCGAATGAAAAGAGAGCGGCGGTTCATCGGCCTGACATGAACTGCGCGCCGATCTAACGCCAGTCCTTTTCCCTCAGCCGCGCCGTCCGCGCCCCCACCGCCCCATCACGGCCAGGTTGTTGCGTCATCTCATGAAATTTCCCTTCGCATGCGCAAAATAATCATGACGGTCCCGTCAACGGCGGCTAGAAACGACCCCGATATGACGAATTCAGCTGACCGCTACATCTCGACGCGCGGCGACGCCGCTCCGACCAATTTCGCCGACGCCCTGCTGCGCGGCATCGCCCCCGACGGCGGCCTCTACATGCCCCAGGCCTGGCCTGCGCTGCCGGTCGACGCGACCCGACCGGGCCGCAGCTACGCCGAGATCGCCAAGGCGGCGATGGCGCCCTTCATCGGCGACGCCCTGCCGGCTGGCGCGCTGGACCGCGCGCTGGACCGTCTGACCAAGGGCTTTGACCATCCGCTGGTGACGCCCCTGGTCGAGCTGGAGCCCGGCCTGTTCGTGCTGGAGCTGTTCCACGGCCCGACGGCGGCGTTCAAGGACCTGGCCATGCAGTTGGTCGCCGCCCTGTCGGACGAGGCCCTGGCCGCGACGGGCGAGACCCTGACCCTGCTGACCGCCACCAGCGGCGACACAGGCGCCGCCGCCGTGCGCGCCTTCGCCGGGGCCGAGCGCATCAAGCTGATCGTGCTGCACCCGCTGGACCGCGTCTCGCCGGTGCAGCGCAAGCAGATGACGACAGTCGAGGCGGACAACGTGCTGAACCTGGCCGTGCGCGGCGACTTCGACGACTGCCAGCGTCTGGTGAAGGGGCTGCTGGCCGAAGAGTCCCTGCGCGAACAGGGGCGCCTGTCCTCGGTCAACTCGATCAACTGGGGCCGCCTGGCGGGCCAGATTCCCTATTACGTCTCGGCCACGGCCCAGCTGGGCCAGGCGGCGACCTTCGTGGTTCCGACCGGCAATTTCGGCGACGCCTTCGCCGGCATCGCCGCCCGCAGGATGGGCCTGCCCGCCGCCGGCTTCGTCGCCGCCGTCAATCAGAACGACGCCCTGGCCCGCGCCATCAACGAGGGCGTCTATGCCCGCCGCCCCGCGGTCGAGAGCGGCAGCGTGTCGATGGACGTGCAGGCGCCCTCCAACTTCGAGCGGCTGGTCTATGAAGCCTCGGGCCGCGACGCCGAGGCGACCCGCGCCGTGTTCGAGACCTTCGCCCGCGAGGGGGCCGTCACCCTGTCGCCTGACCTGCTGGCCGCCCTGCGCGCCGAGGTCTCGGCCGTCTCGGTCGACGAGGCGACGACCAAGGCCGAGATCGCCCACGCCCACGCCGCCTGGGGCCGCGTCGTCTGCCCGCATACAGCGGTCGCCCTGGCCGCCGCGCGCCGCATGGACCGCAACGGCGCGCCCATCGTCGCCCTGTCCACCGCCCACCCGTCCAAGTTCGGCGCCTTCGTCTCGGACGTCCTGGGCGTCGAGCCGGAACCGGCCCCCGTCATCCGAGCCCTGGGCGACCGCCCCGAACGGCTGACGGTGATCGAGAACACGCCCGAGGCGGCGCTGGCGGCGGTGAAGGGGTTCGCGGGCTAAAGCTCCTGCGACGTGCTCACCCCACCCGTCGCGGATGACGCAGGCGTCCCTCCTCGCAGTCCAGCGCGGCGCGATCCCACCCGCCTAGATCAGCGGCGGCCGCATAGGTGGTTTCAAGGAAGGCGCCCAGAACCGCGTCGGGATCGGCCGCCGTGCGGACAGCCTCATAGGGCAGGATGAACTCTCCGAGCGCCGCATCCCAGCGCGCCTCGGTCGGCGCGACCGTCGCCTTGTCGAACCCCGCCGGCGCGGGATAGGCGTAGGCGTAGAAGGCCGGCCCTCGGCCGGGATCGCCGGGCCAGAAGCCTGCGCTGGCCACCTCGTGGGAATAGGCCTCGCGCGTGACGGCGTCCGGCAGGTTCGGGATCCCGCCCGGATGCAGCGGCGCCCGCCGCCCTGAGAAGCGCGTCACCGCCAGGTCGAACGCGCCCCAGAACAGCTGAACGGGGCTGCACTTGCCCAGGAAGCGGGTGCGGAATCGGTTGAAGACGCGATCGGCCTGCACCAGGGTGCGCCAATAGTCGCGCGCGACCTCCGGATCGTAAAGACGATGCCGACGGTCCTCCGGAAAGGGCGTCGCCTCCGCCATCTCGTCCGGCGTCAGATTGATGCGGCAGGCGACGCCCAGTTCCGCCAGCGCGGCCATGGTCTCGGCGTAGAAGTCCGCCACCGCTCCGGGCCCGAGCGCGACGCGGCGTTCGCCGCCGTCGCTGACGCGGATGACAAGGGTTCCGGCGATGAAGTCGAACTCCAGCTCGAGGTCCACGGCGCCATGCGGGATGAGCCCGGTCGACAATCCCCGCGCCGTCACCCGCAGCGTCACATGCCAGCCGTGGTTGAGCCAGGGCGTCTGCGACAGCCGCACCTTGCCCACGATCTGGGTCCACAGCTGCAAGGTCTCCAGCGTCGGCCACAGCGCCGAGGGCTGCAGTTCGGGCCATGTTTGAGCGTCGTGCGCCATCGCGAAGCCTCCTCGCCTCCCCTCCCTCAAGTCCCGCGTGGCGGGATCGTTGCATGGCGGCGGCGGGAAGCGAACTTGATGAAGGGCAACGAAGGATGGGAAGCGGACTTCGGATAGACGCCTTGTCAGCGATAGAATGACCGCTGCTCCAAATCCTTGCGGCAGCTGTGATGAGAAGTCGTGCCTGGCGGCAGTCCCAGGAGATGCCGCACTTCATTCGCCTCCGCAGCGGACGCGACCCTTCGGGCTTCGACAAGTAGGGGAACGCGCTGTCCTTGAACCCAGGCCTCATCACGGAACACTTTGAGTTCAGTCGCCATGGGGACCGTGATCTTGAGGCCAAGATCATTGTAGTCCGCGAGCGGAGCCATCCCGTTCTGGTAAGACGCTACGGCGCTACATCCCCGCTCTGGGTGGCAAAGTTGCACGATCCATATGTCATCCGATGGATTGCCAGCGGAATAGGCGCTCAATCGCATAAGCAATCCAGGCGCGACCTCCTTGGCGCCGCAATGGCTGACGCTGGCGACAGCCTGAGCGACTTCTTCACCATCGCTGCAACCGGATAGAAGGATCGCGCCCGCAGCAATAGCAGCTAATGTCGAGGGCAGTTTTTTCACGGGAACTCCCAGAGTCGAATAGATGCTATCCACGGCAGAACCGAATGAAGGTTCTTCACGGCTAGGACGAGCGCGCGTCCTTCAAGGTCGCTTGGGATCGTGAGGCGAACGGTCGTTAGCAAAATCCAGAAAGCAGATTGGATGTCGATGCTCTCGCTGGTCCAGCGCTTTGTCAGGAAGCAAACTGATAGGCATGTGGACGCCGTCCTGGTAGCCAAAGGCGGAACCTCTGCATTGCTAACTGCAAACGCGCCCGGGACGAGGGATTATGCGCTTGTGACGGCAGAGCAGGCAGGCCTTGTCGTCAAAACCGAACGGTTGGGTCAGATCGACTTGGTTCGGTATGGGCCTATTTTCGATTTTCAAGTTACCGCCGAAGGCGAAGTAGCTCGCAGGCGCTTGATGTCCAGCGAGCCGAACAAGCGATAGCGCCCGGCACGGGTCGAAAACGGCCTCTTGCATCAATGCGAGAAGCCGCCCCCCCCTTCACGCCGCCTCCGCCGCCTTCCAATAGTCCAGCCGCCGGAAGAAGGGCGTCGGGTCCTTGGGGGTGACCAGGTTGGCCGGGTCGTGGAACAGGCGGTCGTGCAGGCGCGTCAGGGTGAAGCGCACCGCCGCCGCCGCGCCCAGGTCGGGCAGGACCGCGCGCTCGGCGTCGGACAGGGGCCGCACCGACTCATAGCCCTTCTGGAAGGCGCGCAGGGCCGACGGCAGCGGGCGGCCCTCGGCGTCGAACCCCCAGGCGCTGAGGGCGATGGCCAGGTCGTAGGCCAGCACGTCGACGCATGCGAAATAGAAGTCGATCACCCCGCCCACGTCGGTCGCCCCATGCTCGTTCGTCGCGAACAGGACGTTGTCGGGGAAGTAGTCGGCGTGGATCGGCCCGCGCGGCAAGTCGGGGTCGCTCCACGGCCGGGCCAGATCGGGCAGCAGGAGCTGCATCTGGTCCAGCATCCGGCGGTCCTCACCCTTGGCGACGGTATCGCAGCGCGCGGCCAGATCGGCCCAGGCGCGAGGCCCGACGGGGTTGTCGCGCACGCCTTCATAGTCAGCCGCATCCAGATGCAGCAGGGCCAGAACCTGGCCCGCGCGGTACTGGTCCTTGTCCGTCGGCTGACGCTTCCAGGCGCCTGCCGTCCATTCGACGATGGCGGCGGCGCGGTCGTTCAGGCGACCGATAACCTGCCCTGCACGGTCGGCGACGGGCGCGGGCGTCGGGAAGCCCTGCGCCGCCAGCTGTCCCGTCAGTCCGAGGCAGAACGGCAGGGCCGAGGCCTCCGTCCGCCCCTCGAACAAGGTCAGGACATAGGCGCCCTTGCTCGTCACCAGACGGTAGTTGGTGTTCTCGACCCCCTCGGCGATCGGGGTCAGTTCGACCAGGCCGCCGAGAGGGTAGCGCATGAGATAGTCGTCGGCCTGTTGCGGCGTGACGGGCGTGAAGACAGCCATGACTAGACAAGCTCCGCAGCGGCGCGCCGGGCGCGCATGACGTCGGCGACATCGGCCAGCACGCTCTCGGTCGTGGCCCAGCGCCCAGCGCCGCGCCCCTTGCACGTCCAAACCCGGCCGTCCTGACCATAGACCTTCAAGGCGTTGCGCTCTCCGTTCAGCGACAGGAAGAGCGCGTCCTCAAGCGCGCCGTCAAGACGGACATAGGCGTCCAGGGCGCCGTCGCGGTCGAAGCAGGCGCCGATCTGGCGCACCGGCGCCTCGCCCAGCGGGGTTTCGGCGGCCAACACGTCGCGCGGCAGGGCGTCGGGCGAACGACCGAAGGCCTCGAACGACAGCAGCTTGACCTTGGCCTCGGCGTCGAAGCCTTCCAGGTCCGACGACGGGTCCTCCTCGGCGAAACCGGCGGCGCGGGCGTCGGCCAGGGCGTCGGAGAAGGTCGCCCCCTCGCCCAGACGCTGCAGCATGAAGTTGACCGTGCCGTTCAACACCGCCTCAAACCCGACCACCGGACCGGCGGCGCGGGCGGCGCGCAGGGTCTCGATCATCGGCGAGCCGCCGCCGACGGAGGCCGACCAGGCGACGCGACAGCCGTTGGCGTCGGCCAGGGCCTGGAGCCCCGCTGGGTCGCGGGCGACGGCCTGTTTGTTGGCGCTGACGACGTCGCAGCCGGCTTCCAGGGCGCGGCGGATCAGGGCATGGCCGGCCTCGCCCTCGGACAGGGCTTCCAGCAGAAGGTCGGGTTTCTTGGCCAGCAGGGCGTCCACGTCATTGGTGAACAGTTCAGCCGGCGCGGCGACGTCGCGCTTCTTCTTAGGGTCACGGACCAGGACGCCGACGACCTCAAACCGGCTGTCCGGCAGCAGGCGGCTGAGCAGGCCGCCGCCCACCACGCCGCAGCCGGCCACGGCCACTTTCAGCGGCGCCGCAGCCTGAACCGGGCCGGGAGGCGCCCCGCGCTCACCGACCACCGTGCCCTCGGCGCGGCCCAGGGCGGCCACTTCGATCTCGACCGCGCGGGCCTGAGCCAGGTCGATAGCGTCATGCTGGACCAGCGCCCCGCCCACCTGACGCGCCGTGTCCCAGTTGGCGCGGCGATAGCGCAACGGCGTCCCGGCGCTGACGGCCGGATCGCGGTCGTACAGGCCGTCCACATCCTTGACCAGGCGCACGCGGTCCAGCCCCAGTTCGGCAGCCAGAACCACCGCCGTCAGGTCGGATCCGCCCCGGCCCAGCAGGGCCACGCGGCCGTTGGGTCGGACCGCGCCAAAGCCCGGCACGACCACCACCTCATGCGCCTCCAGCGCGCGCCGGAGATGGTCGCCCTTGAGGCAGACCGGGCGGGCGTGCTGGCTCGGCCCCTCAGCGACGATGCCCAGTTCGCGCACCGACAGGCCGATGGCGTCCAGCCCGACCCGATCGCAGGCGACGGCGACAAGGGCGGCGGCCTTCTCTTCGCCCAGCACGACATAGGCGGGCAGAAGTTCGTTCTCGTGATCCAGACCCAGGCTGCGCGCCTCGGACAGCAGCTTGTCCGTCTGGCCGGCAAGGGCCGAGACAACGGCGACCACCTTACGGCCGGCGCGGACGTGGCTGTAGATTTCGCTTGCGACGGCGGGGGCCTGGGAGGCGTCTCGCAGAACGGACGAGCCGAACTTCAGCACCACCACTTCGGCAGCGGGAGCGGCGGCGGGAGCGAGCGCTTCGACCGGTTTGGGCTGATCGGCGACAAGGGCGAGCGAGGCGGACATTGGGCGTTTCCTGGAGGCTGGGTCGGGGGAGGATTTCGTGGGAGGAAGGGCGGGTCTGGAGTGGATCTGAGGCAATAAAAAACCCGCCCGGAGGTCCGGGCGGGTGATCGGTTTTCTGCGTATTTCGCCTAGACGGCGCGCATCATCCGGTCCCCGCCCGCGAGGGCATGGTGGTGGTACCGGTGGTGGTAATGACGGACGCGAAGAGGCCCGTCGCCGAGGCGGCGATCGTGGTCATCTTCATGCTGGCGAGGCGGTAAGGCACAGGCGGCGTCCGGTTGAAATCGTGCCTTAGGGTGATCCAGGGCGCCGCGCCGCGTCAACCCCATGTCGGAATAATTTTTCGGGACGCCGGGCAAGATCGCCGTTTTCACCACTCAAGCTCGACCTTGCGCGCCTTCAGGGGTGAAATTTTTCACTTGACCGGCGCTGTTCGCAACCGCACCGTAAGCTCACTCATCAAGACCGGCTGAGGGATTAGGCCCTTTGACGCCGGGGCAACCATCGGGTTCCGCCCGAAACGGTGCCAACTCCTGCGGGGTTCTTCGGGCTTGCCTGAATGGACCGCGAGAGATGGGTGGAGCGTCGACGAGGCGACGCGCCACAGGTCTGTCACTGCATGGGTTCCTTGGCGAGCCGTATCTGCTGAGTGACCGAGACCCATGAGCCTGGCCCTGATCAACCCCGCCGTCCCCGCTGAAGCGCCCGTGCGCCGTCGGTCCGAACTGCTGCAACGCGACGGCGCCCATGACGTCGTGGTTCCGATCCCGGACGGCTTCGAGCTGGATTTCGGCGGCTGCCTGACGCAGAGGCGGGTCATCGGCCGCCTGCACGGCAAGCCCGGCGCTCCCCTGATCGTGGTCGCGGGCGGCATTTCCGCCGACCGCTACGTGCACCGCACCGAGACCAAGGGCCTGGGCTGGTGGTCCGGCGCCGTGGGCGTGCGCGCACCGATCGACCTGACCCGCTTTCGCGTTCTGGCCTTTGATTTTGCGCCGGAATTCGGCGACGGCGTGACGGAACCCAAAGCTCCTTTGACCATCACTACTCAGGACCAGGCGCGGCTGCTAGCCCACCTTCTGGACCATCTGGGCGTCGACAAGGTCGCCGCCTTTATCGGCTGTTCCTATGGCGGCATGATCGCCCTGGCCTTCGGCGAGCTTTTCCCCGACTGGGCCGAGCAGTTGGTGGTGGTGTCCGCCGCTCACCGCCCTCACCCGCTGGCCACCGCCTGGCGCGGCATTCAACGCCGCATCCTGCAACTGGGCCTGGAAACCGGCCGCATCGATCAGGCCGTCAGCCTGGCGCGCGAACTGGCCATGACCACCTATCGCACCCAGGAAGAGTTCGGCGACCGTTTCGATTTCGAGGCCCCCAGCCATGCCGGCCAGGCCTATCCGGTGTGCGACTATCTGACCTCGCGCGGCCGGGCCTATCGCGACCGCACCACCCCTTCACGCTGGCTGACGCTGTCGGACTCCATCGACCGCCACCGCGTCGAGCCGGAGGCGATCACCGCCCCCGTCACCCTGGTCGGCTTCACCACCGACCGCCTGTGCCCCATCGACGACATGAGGGAACTGGCCGACCGCCTGCCTAACCTCTGGCGCTTCGAACAACACGCTTCCGTCTACGGCCACGACGCCTTCCTCAAGGAAGACGTGCTGGTCGGCGACATCCTGACTTCCGTACTGAAGGACATCGAACAATGAGCCGCGCCCGTCCCGCCGATCCCCGCACCATCGCCGCCCGCTCGGGCGTCGATACGGACACGGCCCACGGCGCGGTCATGCCGGCCCTTTATCTGTCGTCCAACTATTCCTTCGCCGCCTTCGGCCAGCCGCGCAAATACGACTATTCGCGCTCGGGCAATCCGACCCGCGACGTGCTGGCCGAGACGCTGGCCGAGTTGGAAGGCGGCGCCGGGGCCGTGGTCACCGCCACCGGCATGGCGGCGGTCGACCTGCCGCTCAGCCTGCTGGAGCCGGGCGACCTGCTGATCGCTCCGCACGACTGCTACGGCGGCACCCACCGCCTGCTGTCCGCCCGGGCCAGGAAGGGCCATTTCCGCGTCGCCTTCGTCGATCAGAACGACAGCGCCGCCCTCGACGCCGCCCTGGCTGACGGGTGCAGGCTGGTGCTGGTGGAGACCCCGTCCAACCCCCTGCTGCGCGTCACCGACATCGCCGATGTCTGTCGCCGCGCCCACGCCGTGGGGGCCAAGGTCGTGTGCGACAACACCTTCCTGTCGCCGGCCCTGCAACGGCCGTTGGAGCTGGGCGCCGACATCGTGGTCCACTCGACCACCAAATACATCAACGGCCATTCCGACGTGGTCGGCGGGGCGGTGATCGCGGCCGATCCGGCCGATCACGAACAGCTGGCCTGGTGGGCCAACTGCCTGGGCGTCACCGGCTCGCCGTTCGACGCCTATCAGACGCTGCGGGGGCTGCGGACCCTGTTCACCCGCATCGAGCGTCAGCAGGCGACGGCGGGCGCCGTGGCCGCAGCGCTGGAACAGCACCCCGCAGTCAAGGCGGTCCACTATCCGGGCCTGCCCAGCCACCCCGGCCACGCCCTGGCCGCGCGTCAGCAGTCCGGGCCGGGCGCCATGCTCAGCTTCGAGCTGACCGGCGGGACCGAGGCCGTGCGCCAGGTGATCGAGCAGTTGGAGATCTTCACCCTGGCCGAATCTCTGGGCGGCGTCGAAAGCCTGATCGCCCACCCGGCCACCATGACCCACGCCGCCATGACGCCGGAAGCCCGAGTGACCGCCGGCATCACCGACGGCCTGCTGCGCCTGTCGGTCGGGCTGGAGCATCAGGACGACATCCTGGCCGATCTGACCCGGGCGCTAGACGCGGTGACGCTGAAGGCGGCCGCCTGATCGAAAGACGCGTCTCCCTCCCCTTGGCGGAGAGGGAGAGAACCCGCGCTCTAGGCCACCGCCCGCGCCAAGGCTTCCAGCCGCCCGCGCGCATCGAGGTCGCGCGCGTCGTCCAGGGCGAACTGCCCCATCAAGCGATCCAGCTCGACCGCGTCGGACGCCAACGCGTGGCTGGCGGCGGTCGATTGCTCGACCATGGCCGCGTTTTGCTGCGTCACCTGATCCATCTGTGTCACAGCGATATTGACCTGTTGCAGGCCGGTTGACTGCTCCTGCGACGAGGCCGCGATCTCTTCGGCGATGAGGGTCAGGCGTTTGATCTGATCGGCGATGCGCTCCAGGGCCTGACCGGTGTCGCCGACGAGGGCCACGCCCGCGCCCACCTGGCGACCGGATTCCGAAATCAGCGTCTTGATCTCCTTGGCCGCAGCGGCCGAACGCAACGCCAGGGCCCGCACCTCCGAAGCGACGACCGCGAAGCCGCGCCCGGCGTCGCCCGCTCGCGCCGCCTCGACGGCCGCGTTCAGAGCCAGGAGATTGGTCTGAAAGGCGATCTCGTCGATCACGCCGATGATGGCGCTGATCTGGCTCGAAGACTGTTCGATGGCGCCCATGGCGGCGATGGCGCGGCCGACCACGACCTGTCCTTCGACCGCCTCGGACTGCGCGCCGCGCACGACGCCGCCCGCCTCGTTCGCGCCCTCCGCCGAGCGCGCCACGGTGGCGGTGATCTGCTCAAGGGCGGCCGCGGTCTCTTCCAGGCTGGCGGCCTGCTGTTCGGTGCGGCGCGACAGATCATCAGACGCCTGTGAAATCTCGCGGGCGCTGGCGCCGATGGCGGCGGCGCGCTCCACGATCACGCGCATCACCCCTTGCAGCTTATCCATCGCCGCGTTGAAATCGGCGCGCAGACCTTCGTATGCCGGCGCAAACGGATCGTTGAGACGGAAGGCCAGCTGCCCGTGCGACAGTCGGTCCAGCCCCTTGGCCACGCCATCGACCACGCGGGCCTGCTGTCGAGCGGCCTCCGCATCGCGTTCGGCCTGCGCCTCGCGTTCAGCATCAGCGGCGAGGCGCGCCGTCTCGGCCTCGGCTTCCAGCCGCGCCTTCTCTTCGGCGTTGCGCTTGAAGGTCAGGACCGCATCGGCCATGCGACCGATCTCGTCGCGGCGGCCGGCCGCCGGGACGGCGACGTTCAGGTCGCCGCCGGCCAGGCGGGTCATGGCGCGGGTCATGGTTTCGACCGGGCGGCTGAGGGCGCCGATCAGCCACAGAGCCGCGCCCACGGCGATGCCGAGCGCCAGAACCCCGCCGATCGCGAAGGCGACATAGGCCTCGGTGAAGGCGAAGGCCTTGGCTTTGGCCCGGTCTTCGGCCAGCACGGCTTCCTGCTTCTGGATCGAGGCTACGGCCGCTCGAATGTCCGAAAGACGCGCCGCCGAGGCGACCTGCGTCAACGCCAGGGTGTAGGTCGCGGGCTCGCCCGCCAGAGCCATCACCTCGCCGGCGCTCTTCTCGAACGCGGCAGAGGCGCCCAGCAGGGCCTGTTGTTCGGCGGCGTAAGCGCCGTGGACGTCGGACGCGGCCAGGTCCGCCATGCGCGCCTTCACCTCTGCGCCGCCCTGATTGTAGCGGTCGATGAAGCTGGGATCGCGGCTGGCGACATAGCCTCGCATGGCGTTCTGCTGCTCGACGGCGGCGGCCATCAGGCGGTCAGATGCCTTCATCACCTCGCGCGAGGTCATGTCCGCCGCGTCGGCGCGCTGCAGAGAGGCGACACACCACAGAACGATCAGGGTCGCCGCGCCGCATGCGGCGATCACCGCCATGAAGGACAGGATAAGCTTCTTGGGGACCGACAGGTTCTGCAACATGACTTCAGACTCGGGGGAGGTTCAGCCTCGCCCATAGCCCGCGCTTGTTCGACAAAGTGTTAGCGCCCCCCTCCGGGCATCTACTTAGTCGCGGTCACAGAGCCTTCAGCACCACCGACAGCGCGGTGCACAGGAGATAGACTGCGAAGGCCCGGCGCAAAATCTTGCGGTCCAACCGGTGCGCCAGCCGCGCGCCATAGGGGGCGGTCAGCGCCGTCAGCAGCCCCATGATCACCGCCGCCGGCACGTTGACATAGCCCAGAGACAGCGGCGGGCGTCCCGGCGCGTCCCATCCGAAGAAGGCGAACCCCAGCGCCGCCGCGGCGCCGATAGCCAGACCGAACCCCGAGGCCGTCGCCACGGCCTGATGAATCGGCCGCCCGCACAGGGTCATCGTCATACCGCCGAAGCTGCCGCCGCCTACGCCCATCATGGCCGACAGCAGGCCTATCGTCGTGCCGACGCCGCGCCGCCCCCAGCCTGTCGGCAGGTCTTTCCTCAGCGTGAAACGCTCGGGCATCAGTCCCATCTGCGCCGACACCAGCAACAGACAGACGCCATAGACGACCGCCAGCCCCTCCATGGAGGTGACGCCTGCCACGGCGGCGCCGACCAGGCCGCCGAACGCCACCCACGGCGTCCAGGTCTTCAGCACCTGTTCGTCCACCGCCCCATGCGCCCGGTGCGTCGCCAGCGATCTCAGCGAGGTGGCGACAATGGTCAGAAGCGACGTGCCGATGGCGACATGCAGATTGCTCTCGCCGCCCACGCCCAGCACCGAGAAGGCGTAGAAAAGGGCCGGCACCAGCACCGTCCCCCCGCCCACGCCGAACAGACCGCCGATCACCCCGGCGATGGCCCCGGCTCCAACGAGCGCGGCGAGCATCAGGGCGAGTTCAGACAGGGGGAGAGTCATGCGCCTTCGCTTAGCGGCCCGGCCCGCCAGCGTCAGCCCCATTTCGTCCGCTTAAGCCGACTGAGGCCGTGATGAGCGGCAGAGGATCAGGCCGCCTTGCGCGCCTCGGCCTCTCGCACGGCGTCGACCGCGCGATCCACCACCTCCAACCCCGCGCCGGGCTTCACGCCCTCGACCGTCAGGATGCGGCGAAAGGCGCGCGCGCCCGCACGGCCGTGCATCAGCCCCAGCATGTGCCGGGTCATGCTGGCCAGATTGGCGCCTTCGTCCAGCCGGCCCGCCATATAGGGGCGATAACGCTCCAGCGCCTCGAACACATCAACGTCCGGCGTCGTCTCGCCGAAGATGCGGCGGTCCACCTGCCCCATCAGGGCCGGTTCATGATAGGCGGCGCGGCCCAGCATCACGCCGTCCAACTGCACCCCGTCGTCGGCCTTGAGATGCGCCTCGGCCTGATCCAGGTCGCCGATCCCGCCGTTGATGCAGATGGTCAGATGCGGACGCTCGCGCTTCAGCCGGCGCACCAGGGCATAGTCCAGCGGCGGCACGTCGCGGTTCTCCTTGGGCGACAGACCCTTCAGCCAGGCCTTGCGCGCATGGACGATGAAATGGGTGATCCCCGCCGCCGACGAGGCGTCGACCGTGGCGAACAGGCTTTCCTGCGGGTCCTGGTCATCGACGCCGATGCGGCATTTGACGGTGGCGGGCACGCTGACCGCCTCCTTGATCGCCGCCATGCAGTCGGCCACCAGCTCCGGCTCGCGCATCAGGCAGGCGCCGAACTTGCCCGACTGCACCCGGTCCGACGGACAGCCGACGTTCAGATTGATCTCATCGTAGCCGTAGGCCTCGCCGATCTTCGCAGCCTCGGCCAGTTGTACGGGATCAGACCCGCCCAGTTGCAGCGCCACCGGATGCTCGACCTGGTCGAACCCCAGCAGGCGGTCGCGATCGCCGTGGATCACCGCCGGCGCCGTCACCATCTCCGTATACAGCAGGGCGCGCGTGCTCAGGGCACGGTGGAACGCCCGACAATTGCGGTCGGTCCAGTCCATCATGGGCGCCACGGACAGTCTATGAGCTTGATATATAAACATTTTTTTCAGTAAAATCAAAAGTTTGGCAGGCGACCTGCGCACTCGAACTTGCGACGTTTTCTCCGAGATTTCGACACCTCGGTTCGCACAGGGCGCGCACGAGATGGCGACGTACTTGAAACTCCCGTCAGGAACGTGGCCAGTCCAGGTGAGACGAAAGGGTCGCTATATAAGCCAGACCTTCGTCAAACGCGATGACGCGCGCCGATGGGCCACCGAAGCCGAGGGGCGGATCGATCGCGCTGAGACGCCTGCCCCCTCTCAGTCAGCCCGGCTTCGCGTTTTCGGTGAGGACGGCGCCAGCTCTGACGTCCGTTCCCGCCCGATTGGAGAGATCGGCTGATTCCAGCGTGCGTTCTCTGATTGGGGCAAGCGCGTTGGTCATGACCGCCGCCGTCCCCTTGGACAGCGGCGGCCCTCGGAGCTGGCTCAGAAGTTGAGGCGCAGCCCGATCATGTAGCGTGACCCGAACGTCTCGTACTCGGACACGCGATCGGCTTCGCCCTGATAGCGGATACCGGCCTCGTTCAGCAGGTTGTTGGCGTTGAAGTAGATCTCGGCGTTGTCGTTGAAGGCATAGCTCGCCTTAAAGTCCAACCGGCCGACCTCGTCCCAGAAGCTGTCGCCCAGGATGTCGCCGCCGCCCACGGCCTCGAGCCACTCCGAGCGGTGCTGCCAGCTGATCCGCGACGAGAACCCGTATCGTTCATAGGACAGGGCCAGGTTGTAGATCACGTCCGACGCGCCCGGCAGGCCGACCGTGCGTCCGTCCGGCGTCGTCGCCTCCGACTCGTTCAGCGTCAGATTGGCCCGCGCGCCAAAACCACCGACCCAGTCCGGAAGGCTCAGGGGTTCGACATAGGCGTCCATTGTCTGGGCGACCGAGAACTCCAGGCCGCGGATGAAGCCCTCGCCGCCATTGTCGACGGTCGAGAAGGCGTACTCAGACCGGTCGACGTCGGGCGTGTTCAGAATGTCCCGACCAAAGCGCGGCAGCCGCACGTCGAACAGGACGTCGCTCAGGTCCTTGTAATAGGCCCCGATCGACAGGAAGCTGCCATCGGGACGGTACCATTCGAAATAGGCGTCCAGGCCGATCGCCTTTTCAGGACCGGCGGCGGGGTTGCCGCCGCTGATGCTTTCGCTGGTGTCGCTGATCGAGAAGTTAGGGCGCAGGTCGCGATAGTCAGGCCGCGCGGCGCCGGTGTTGGCCGACAGGCGCAGCTTCATCTCGTCGTTCAGGTCCCAGTTCAGGTGCACGCTGGGGAAGGCCTGGAGATTGCTGTCCGAGACCTGAACCAGGCCCCAGACGCCGCCTTGCTGAACGTTGGCCTCGCCCTCAGATATTGGCCTGCTCAGGAGGCGTGGTCGCGGGGATGCCGGCCGCCGGAGCTCCGCCATCGGTCAGTGCGTCTGGAGCGACGCCGCAACCCACGCCGTAGCAGGTCATGGAAAGCGACCCCATGCTGTAGCCGTGAACCAGGGTCTGGGCCCGCCCCTCCCCGGCCGCCGCGACCCCGGCCGTATAGAGCAGCGGAATGAAGTGATCGGGTGTCGGCACGGCCAGGTCGTAGTCGGGATGTTCCGTCAGCTTCAGGATATCCTCCGGCGCCTGCGCCATCTGCTCGATCGCCGCCTCGTCGAACCGCTGGGCCCAGTCGAAGCCGGCCTCGGGCTGATCCCAGCGCACCTGGTGCAGATTGTGCACGACATTGCCGCTGCCGATGATCATCACGCCGCGGTCGCGCAACGTCCCCAGGCGGGCGGCCAGCTCCAGGTGATAATCAAGCGGCTTGAGCGCATTGATCGACAGTTGCACAACCGGAATGTCGGCTTCGGGATAGAGGTGCGCCAGGACGCTCCACGCGCCATGATCAAAGCCCCACTGGTCGCGATCCAGGCCGACCCATTGCGGCTTGACCGCCTCGACGATCTCGCCGGCCAGATCAGGCGCGCCTGGCGCGGGATAGTCGAAATCGAAGAGCGCCTGCGGAAAGCCGTAGAAGTCATGGATGGTGCGCGGCCGGGCCATGGCGGTCACCGCCGTAGCGCCGAAGAACCAGTGGGCGGACACCATCAGTATGGCTTTTGGACGCTCCAGCGTGCTCCCCAGATCGCGCCACGCCTGAGTGTAACGGTTCTCCTCGAGGGTGTTCATGGGGCTGCCGTGACCGATGAACAGGGCCGGACTTTTCATGACGCGTCTCCATGGCGAGGACCAGGAGGATAGGACCGAGACGCCCCCCAGGGAAAGGGCCGCACGACCCCATCCTGTCAGGCCGCCGGGAACCGCCGCGCGATGAAGTCGACGAAGCTGCTCAGTTTCTGAGTGCGGCGACGGTCGGGCGCGGTCAGGACATGCATCGGCCGCGCGGCGTGGGTCCAATCGGGCAGCAGAGGAACCAGCCGTCCAGCGGCTATGTCCGCGTCCAGCAGGATGCGCGGCTGCAGGATGACGCCCAGCCCGCCCAACGCCGCCATGCGCAGGGCGTGGCCCATGTCGGCGGTCAAGGGGCCGTGCACCTCGACCGCCTCGACCTCGCCGTCAGGGCCGTGGAACACCCACTGGTCGCGCGGCATCCAGTGGGCGAAACCAAGACAGTCGTGCTTGACCAGATCGGCCGGCCTCTGCGGCGCCCTTCGCTGGACCAGATAAGCGGGCGCGGCGCACAGAGCCATCTCATAGGGCCGGATCGCCCGGGCGCGCAGGGACGTGTCCGACAACTCGCCGATGCGGATCACCGCGTCGTAGCCCTCATCGACCAGATCCACCATCCGGTCAGAAATGGTCAGCTCGACCGCCACCTCGGGATGAGCCCGCAGATAGTCCGGCAGGGCCTCGGCCAGGCTGGTGCTGCCGAAAGTCACCGGCGCATTGACCCGCAACAGACCGCGCGGAGCGCCCTGGCTCTCGGCCGCCAGGTTTTCAGCCGCCTCGACCTCGGACAGGATGCTGCGGCAGCGATCGAGGTACGCCACCCCAATGTCGGTCAGGCTTTGGCGCCTTGTGGTGCGCCGGATCAGGGTGACCTGAAGCCGCTCCTCCAGGGCGCGGATATGTTTCGCCACCATGGCGGGCGACACCCCCAGTTCCGTCGCCGCTGCAACGAAGGAGCCGAGTTCGGCGACGCGCACGAAGACCTGCATGCTGGTCAGGCGATCCATGATTGAATACCCAGCGTTGTCAATCATCCAATGAAACAGCCATTAAAGCCGCACATCAATCGGATTACATCTTCATCCGAGCATCGACCCCCAGTTTTGAGAGGCACCGAGATGACCACGACCAAACGCGCCTTGGGCGGATCGAGCCTGACGCTCTCGCCCCTGGTGTTCGGCGGCAACGTCTTCGGCTGGACTGCAGACAAGGCCCGCTCGTTCGCCCTTCTTGACCGGTTCGCCGAGGCCGGCTTCGAAACCATCGACACCGCCGATGTCTATTCCACCTGGGTCCCGGGCAACGCCGGCGGCGAATCCGAGGCCATCATCGGCGAATGGATGAAGGCGCGCGGCAATCGCGACCAGATCAATCTGATCACCAAGGTCGGGATGCAGATGCCCGACGGCCAGGGCCTGTCGGCGGCGTGGATCGAGCAAGCGGTCGAGGCGTCGCTGCGCCGACTGCAGACTGATCGCATCGACCTGTATTTCTCGCACGTCTTCGACGAGGTCGCGCCGGTCGAGGAAACGCTGTCCGCCTATGACCGCCTGATCAAGGCCGGCAAGGTGCGCGCCATCGGCGCCTCGAACCATACGGCCGAACAACTGGCGACGGCGCTGAAGGCGGCCGCTGACAACGGCCTGCCCCGCTATGAGGCGCTGCAGCCGCAATACAACCTCTACGACCGCGACGGTTATGATGGCGCTCTGCGCGATCTGGCGCTGCGCGAAGGCCTGGGCGTCATCACCTATTACAGCCTGGCCAGCGGCTTCCTGACCGGCAAATACCGTAGCCAGGCGGACCTGGGCAAAAGCCCGCGCGGCGGCGGCGTGGCCGGATATCTGAACGAACGGGGCCTCAGAGTTCTCGCCGCTCTGGACGCGGTCGCCGCCGAGCATCAGGCGACCCCGGCCGAGATCGCCCTGGCCTGGTTGATCGCCCGCGAAGGCGTCACCGCCCCGATCGCCAGCGCCACCAGCCTTGAACAGCTGGATGGCCTGATCCGTTCGACCCAGATCACCCTGACCGCCGGGGACATCACCCGGCTCGATCAGGCCAGCGCGGCCTGAAGGAGACGTGACCATGCAGATCAATCTTGAAGGCAAACGCGCGGTTGTCACCGGCTCGACCGCCGGCATCGGTTTCGCCATCGCCAAGGGTTTGGCCGAAGCCGGGGCCCAGGTGACGGTCAGCGGCCGCACCCAGGCGGCGGTCGACAAGGTCGTCGCCGCGCTCAACGCCGCCCTGCCCTCGCCGCGGGTCACCGGCGTCGCCGCTGACCTGTCGACGGCCGAAGGCTCGGCGACCATGATCGCCGCCGTTCCGGAAGCGGACATCCTGGTCAACAACCTCGGCATCTACGACGCCAAGCCGGTGTTCGATCTGGAGGACGCGGACTGGGAGCACGTCTTCAACGTCAACGTCACCACCGCCGCCCGACTGTCGCGCCATTATGCGCCGATCATGAAGGCCAAGGGTTGGGGCCGACTGATCTTCGTCTCCAGCGAGTCGGCGCAGAACATCCCGGTCGAGATGGTCCATTACGGCGTGTCCAAGGCGGCGCTGCAGGCCCTGTCGCGCGGTTACGCCAAGGCCCTGGCCGGCACAGGGGTCACCGCCAACGCTGTGCTGCCCGGCCCGACGCGGACCGAAAGCGCCCGCGCCTTCCTGGCCGACCTGGCGCGGGACGGAGGAATCCCGGCGGACCAGATAGAGGCCCGCTTCCTGGCTGAAAACCGCCCATCGACCCTGATCCGCCGCTTCGCCGAGCCGGAAGAGGTGGCGAACCTGTGCGTCTATGTCGCCTCGCCTCTATCCAGCGCCACGACCGGCGCGGCGCTTCGCGTCGAAGGGGGCATCGTCGAAAGCCCTGCCGGCTGATCAAGCGGTCAACCGGCGAGGCTGACGCGTAGCCACCGACCGGCGAAAGGCTGAAACGCGGTTAGGCGCGGGCGACCTGGAAGCCGGCGAAGGATTGGCTGACCGGCATCAGCTCCAGCGCATTGATGTTGAGGTGCGGCGGCAGGGTCGCGACCCAGAACAGGGTCTCGGCGATGTCCTCGCCGGTCATCGGCGCCGCCCCGCCGTAGAGCGTGTCCGACGCCGCCTGGTCGCCCCCGGTGCGGACCAGGGTGAACTCCGTCTCGGCAATGCCCGGCTCGATGGAGGTGACGCGCACCCCCGTCCCGTGCAGGTCAGATCGCAGGCCCAGCGAGAACTGGCGCACGAAGGCCTTGGTGCCGCCATAGGCGTTGCCGCCCTTGTACGGATAGGTCGCGGCCACCGAACTGATGTTCAGGATCGCGCCCTTGCGCGCAATCAGACGCGGCAACAGACGGTGCGTCAGCGTCACCAGACCAGTGATGTTGGTGTCGATCATCTGGCGCCACTGGGCCAGGTCCGCCTCCTGCGCCGTCGCCGTCCCCAGCGCCAGGCCGGCGTTGTTGATCAGCACGTCGATGTCGCGGAAGCCCTCGGGAAGCGCGTCCAGGGCGGCGTCGATGGCGGCTTCGTCCCGCATGTCGAAGGGCGCAGCGTGGACCCGATCCGCGCCCAGTTCGGCGACCAGTGCGTCCAGACGTTCCTGGCGGCGGCCCGTGGCGATCACCTTCCAGCCTGCGCCGGCGAAGCGGCGCGCCGCCGCCCGGCCGATGCCCGAGGTGGCTCCGGTGATCAGAATGACGCCGCTCATGATGTCCGTCCTGGCTGAGGCTTTACTGTCGGGCCGACTTAATCCCGCACCAGCCCGCCGTCGACCACCAGATTCTGCCCCGTGACCGCCCGGCTCCATGGCGAGGCGAAGAACAGGGCGGCGTCTGCGAACTCTTCCGGCGTGGTGACAGAGCGCAGCGGCGTCATGCTGGCGATCAGGTCGAACACCGCCTCGGGCGTCGCCGCGCTGGCGTCGGTCGTGCGCAGCAGGCCGCCCGAGATCATGTTGACGGTGATCCCCGACGGTCCCAGATCGCCCGCCGCCGTGCGCGTCAGGCTAAGCAGGGCGGCCTTGGCGGCGGTATAGTCGTGATAGGGCACGACCGGATTCTGGAACAGGTTGGTGCCGATGTTGACGACCCGGCCGAACTTCTGAGCCGCCATGCCCGACGCCGTTGCTTGGATGACGTTCAGGGCGCCGCGGATCACGGTCGTGAACTGGCGCTCCATGTCTTCCCACGGGATGTCCGCCATCTGTGCCCGGGCGTCGCCGTTGAAGCTGTAATCCAGCGCATTGTTGACCACCGTGGTCACCGCCCCGGCGAAATGGGCCTCGACCCTGGCGACCATGGCGTCGACCGCCGCGCGGTCGGTCACGTCAGCCTGAACGGCGAAGGCGCGCTCGCCAAGTTCGGCCGCCAGCGCCTCGGCGCGTTCTCCGCTGCTGCGCCAGTTGATCGCCACCCGCGCGCCCTGCCCCGCAAAAGCCCGCGCCGCCGCCGCGCCCACGCCGCGCGCCCCGCCGGTGATGAGAACGATCTGATCGCGGATTTCCATGAGAACAACTCGCAATTAATGAACCGGGCTCAGCCATAGGCCGCGCCTGTGAGGAAGGCCAGACAGGCATGGAAGAACAGCGGTTGCATTTGCCCCTGGCCTCCACGTTAATCGACCTCAGCTAAGGAGACCGCCATGCTGACCCTCGCCGCCGCCCTCGTGCTCTCGCCGATCTCCGTGCCGGTCGAACTGCCTTCGACGCCTGCGCCGCTCCACGGAGTCCTGCTGACGCCCGAGGGCCAGACGCACGCCGCCGCCGTCATCATTCCCGGCTCAGGCCCGACGGATCGCGACGGCAACAGCCCGCAGTTCGGCATCAAGGCGGCGACCTATCGCTTGCTGGCTGAAGGCCTGGCCGAGCGGGGTGTCGCCAGCATCCGCATTGACAAGCGCGGCATCGGCGAGAGCGCCGCCGCCGGTCCCTCCGAAGCCGACCTGCGCTTCTCGACCTATGCCGAAGACGCCCGCGCCTGGGCGGCCGAGGCGGCGGCGAAGGCGGGCCGCCCCTGCGCCTGGCTGATCGGCCATAGCGAGGGCGCGCTGGTCGCCCTAGCCGCTGTCGCCGCCAATCCCGATAAAGACGGCGACGACAAGGTCTGCGGCCTGGTGCTGCTGTCCGGCGCCGGGCGTCCGGCGGGCGTGGTTCTGCGCGAACAACTGGCCGCCCTGCCTGAACCGCTGAAGGCCGAGGCCTACGCCGTGGTTGAGGAACTCGAGGCGGGCCGCACGGTCGCCAACCCGCCTGCATCGCTGGCGGCGCTGTTCCGGCCTTCGGTCCAGCCCTACCTGATCTCGTGGCTGACGCTGGATCCGGCGAAGCTGGCGGCCGCCTATGACGGCCCGGTCTTCATCGGCCAGGGCGCGACGGACATTCAGGTGACGGCGGCCGACGCCGAGGCGCTGAAGGCCGGCCAGCCGCGCGCCGAGCTGGTGATCTGGGACGGGGTGAACCACGTCCTGAAGGTCGCGCCCGCCGACCGCGCCGCCAATGTCGCGACCTATATGGACCCGGCCTTGCCGCTGGCGCCTGGCGTGGTCGAGGCGGTGGCGGAGTTCATGCTGAAACCGCGCTAGACCCTTAGTCGTCCAGTTCCGCCCGCGCCTGTTCGGCCAGGTCGAAGAAGAGGCGGCGCACCTCTGCGGCGAAGGGGTTGTCGTGCTCGATGGCGCGGAACACCGCTTCGCTGTCGTGACGGACCATGTCGACGCCCTGCATGACCCGCTCGAAACTGGTCGTGGTCATGCGCGTCGGCAGCGGCTCCATCGCCAGCAGCACCTTGGCGATCAGGTGGGTCAGGCCCTGCACCGTCGCCGCCTCGCGGTCGTGATCCTCGGGACCGACGACGAAGACCTTCAACCCCAGCGCCTTGCGGCAGAAGGCGGCGACGCGCCACGCCGCCTTGTCGCCCCGCACCGGACAGACGGCGATGCGCAGGCCGGCGATGCCGTCCTTGCCGCTCTGAGGACCGAACAGGGGATGAGTGCCGACGATCTGAACGCCCGGCGGCAAACCGTCCAGCATGACCTTGGCGGGCTTCACCTTCACCGAGCCGACGTCGAGGATCAGGGCGCCCGGCGTCACGGACGGCGCGATGGCCGCGACCGTCTCGGCCAGGACGCCGACCGGCACGGCCAGCACCACCGTCGGACAGGCCGCCGCCGCCTCCAGCGTCGTCAACCGCGCCAGCCCCTCGCCGTCGCTGACCGCCGGATCGTGGACGAGGATGTCGAACCACGGCGACAGATGCTTAGCCGTCAGCCGCCCGAAGGCGCCGAAGCCGATCAGGCCGAGTTGGGGTTTGGGGTTGTTCACCCCGCCAGCGTCTCCTGGAACCGCACCGGGCGGCCATGCGCCTGACCGATCAGTTCGCCGTCCTTCATCACCACGCGGCCGCGCACGATGGTGGCCACCGGCCAGCCGGTCGCCTCGAAGCCGTCGAACGGGGTCCAGCCGCAGCGCGTGGCCTGCTGGTCGTGGGTGATGGTCTTCTTCGCCTTCAGGTCGACGATGGTCAGGTCGGCGTCATAGCTGACGGCCATCCGTCCCTTGTTGGCCGTGCCGAACACCCGCTGCGCCCCGCCCGAAGTCAGGTCGATGAAGCGCTCCAGCGACAGCCGCCCGTTCGCCACATGGGTCAGCATCAGCGGCACCAGGGTCTGCACCCCCGGCATGCCCGACGGCGAGGCCGGATAGGGCTTGGATTTTTCTTCCTTGGTGTGCGGCGCGTGATCCGAGCCCAGCACATCGGCCACGCCCTGCTGCATCCCCCACAGCCACAGGGCGTCGACGTGCTCCTGCGACCGGATCGGCGGGTTCATCTGGGCGTAGGCGCCCAGACGCTGATACGCCTCGGGCGCGACCAGGGTCAGGTGCTGGGGCGTGATCTCGACGGTGGCGACGTCCTTGTGGAAGCGCAGGAACTCCATCTCTTCGCGCGTCGTGACGTGCAGGACGTGGATGCGCGCGCCGGTCTCTTTCGCCAACCCGACCAGACGGCGGGTAGACATGATGGCGCTTTCGGCGTCGCGGACTTCAGGATGGCTGGTCCAGTCGCCGGTGCGGGCCAGGTTGCGGCGCTCGACCAGGCGGTATTCGTCTTCCGAGTGAAAGGTGGCGCGGCGGCGCACGTTGGACAGCACCTTCCTCACCCCTTCGTCGTCGGCGATCAGCAGGTCGCCGGTCGAGGCCCCCATGAAGACCTTGACCCCGCAGCAGCCCGGCAGGCGCTCCAGATCGGCCAGATGCTCGGCGTTCTCATGCGTGCCGCCGACGTAGAAGGCATGGTCCGTCCACATCCGGTTGTTGGCCCGCACCACCTTGTCGGCCATGGTCTCGGGATCAGTGGTGTTGGGATTGGTGTTCGGCATTTCGAACACGGCGACGACGCCGCCCAGGGCGGCCGCGCGGCTGCCGGTCTCCAGGTCTTCCTTCCATTCCAGACCCGGCTCGCGGAAGTGGACCTGGGTGTCGATGACGCCCGGCAGGACGGTCAGGCCCGTGGCGTCGAACACCTCTCCGGCCGAGGCCTGGGACAGGTCCCCGATGAAGGCGATCCGGCCGTCGATGACGCCGACGTCGGCCTTGCCGCGTCCGGCGTGGTTGGCAACCTCGCCGCCCCGGACGATCAGGTCATAGGTCTGGGTCATCGCGCGCATCTCCTGAAGCTCCGGGGCTTATGCGCGCCGAAGGCTTGGAGACGCAAGCCGAGGGTCAGTCAGGAGGCCCGTTCCGCCAGCAGCTTCTTCGCCGCCTTCAGCACCCGCTCGTAGGGCAGGTCCATCATGTGCTGGATGTGCTGGTTCAGGCGCGGGTCCAGTTCCTGGAACTCCTGCAGGCTGCGAGGTCCGCGAACGGCGACGCCGGTCCAGGGGCGTTTCATCATCTCGTCAGAAGGACCAAAGACCGCCACCGCCGGCACGCCAGCCGCCACCGCCAGTTGCGTCCATAGCGAGTCGCCGCCCAGATAGAGGTCCGCGTGCGACAGGGCGGCCGCCGTCTGCAACCGCGTCAACCGCCCCTGAAGCTCGATCACCCGGTCGCGCTTGACCGCCGAGCGAATGGTCTGGGCCGCGTCGCGGTCCGCCTCCTCGCCCACGATCATCAGCCGCCCGCCCGCCAGCGGCCCGCCCTCGCCCAGCAGGGAAATGGCGACCTTGGCGTAGCGGTCGGCGGGCCAGCGCTTGCCGATCCAGTCGGCGCCCGGCCCGATGGCCAGGATCGGCCCGTCGCCCGCCGGGATCAGGACGTCGGCGGCTTCCTGAGTGTCCCGCTCGATAAACAGGCGGGGGGCCGGAATCTCATCCAGTTGCAGCGTCCGCGCCGCCTGCTCGACCAGGTGCACGCCCGCCACGGTCTTGCCCTTCACCGCGCGGCGCTGGCGCCGCAGCTTGCCCGACAGGGTGGAGCCGCGCATGTCGACCACCAAGCCCCAGTTGGTCTCGCGCACCTGGTTCCACAGGGCGATCCAGTCCCAGCGCCCGTCACGGTCCAGCGTGATCAGTCGCTGCAACCTCGGCAGGTCGGCGAACAGCGGCGCACTGGCCGGAGAACCGACAACGGTGAAGGTAGCCTGCGGGATCGCCTCGACCAGTTGGGCCAGCGCCCCGGACGACAGGACCGCCTCTTCGGCGTCCGCCTCGGCGATATAGAGGATCGGAAAACGACCATGCATGACGTCAGCCTATCCGGATTCTCAAGGCGATTCAGCGGCGAAACTGAAACAGGACCCGAAACCGGGCTTCATCGCGCCAGCGCCCGTCGCGCAGGGTCGAACGGCAGCACTTCCCTGATAGAAATCAGCGTCTTGAATGCACGTACCCGGGCGTCGTCGTTCAGCATCTCACGCGTGAAGACCTCATAGGCCTCCATCGTCGGCACCACGACATACAGGATCAGGTCGGTATCGCCGGTCACGTACCACGCGGCCTGAACCTCGGGACGGGCCGTCAGCTTGTCGATCAGGGCGTCCAGAACCGCCGTGCCTTCGCGCTCCATCTCGACCAGGACGTGCATGGTCAGGACGCGCGCCAACCGGGCGGGATCGACCACGGCGACATCGGCGATAATGACCCCTTCGTCGCGCAGCCGCCGCAGACGCCGCGACACCGCCGATTCCGACAGACCGACCTTCTCCGCCAGCAGGCGCGCCGGTTGGAGATTGTCGCGGCGCACCAGAGCCAGCAGACGACGGTCAAAGGAATCGAGGTCGGCGTTTTCTTGCATAGGACGTAACCATACGCGTGTTTCTTGCATCATCGCAGGCGAAATCGCCAAGAAAAACGAGCGGGTTTTGGATAGGTTGCCGGCCATGTCCTCCCCGGCCCTCGCCCTTCGCCATCCGCGCCTGTCAGCGGTCCTGCCCTATCTCGCCCTGATCGGCGGCATGGTGTCGCTTTCGGCCGGCACCTCCTTCGCCAAGACGCTCTATCCGTTGGTGGGACCGGCCGGGACGGCGGGCCTGCGCGTCGGACTGTCGGCCATCGTGCTGCTGGCGGTGTTTCGTCCGTGGCGCGGCGCCTTCACCCGCAGCGACCTGCGCGCGCTGGCGATCTATGGCGTGGTGATGGGGCTGATGAACCTCAGCTTCTACATGTCGCTGAACACCATTCCTCTGGGCGTGGCCCTGGCGATCGAATTCATGGGGCCGCTGGCGGTCGCCCTGTTCAACTCGCGGCTGCTGATCCACTTCGTCTGGATCGGGCTGGCGGTGCTGGGTCTGGTCCTGCTGCTGCCGCTGAACGGCAACGTGTCGGGGCTTGATCCGGTCGGCTGCGCCTATGCGGCGGCGGCGGCGGTGTTCTGGGCGGGCTATATCGTCTTCGGCAAGCGGGTCAGCCATTTGCCCAGCGGCGCGACCGTCGCCATCGGCATGACCTTTGCCGCCATGACCGTCGTGCCGTTCGGGATCGCTGGCGCCGGCGTGAGCCTGCTGGACCCGAAGATCCTCGCGCTAGGTCTGGTGGTGGCCCTGGTGTCCAGCGCCCTGCCCTACACGCTCGACATGGTCGCCCTGCGCCACATTCCCAAGCGCACCTTCGGCGTGGCGGTCAGCGGCGATCCGGCCATCGGCGCCCTGGCGGGCCTGTTCGTGCTGGGCGAGCACCTCACCAGCCAGCAGTGGCTGGCCATCGCCGCCATCATCGCCGCCTCGGTGGGCGCCGTGCTGACCTCGCCGTCAGACGAGCAGCCGCTGCAGGATCCAGCCGCCCCGGCCTGATCGCCTGCAACGTAGAGCTGGGCCCGCTCTCTGGCGGCACGAGCGTTCACAGCGCGCGCACAGATCGCTCCACCTGCTCCCAATCGCAGGCTCAAAGCCTCACCAGCTTCACCGGCCATTAACCATGATGCGGCACGGTTGGCGCAACGGTCGCGCGGCTCGCGGCCTGGGGGTCCTCCTTGCGTAATCTCGTCGCCGCCGTCGAAGCGATCGACCCGCTGGTCGTCACCGGCAAGGTGGCGGGCGTCAGCGGCCTGCTGATTGAATCGCGCGGCGGCCTGTCGCGTCTGGCCGTCGGCGCGCGGGCCGAGATCGAGCGGCGCGGCCAAGCCCCCCTGCCCGCCGAGGTCGTCGGCTTTCGCGAGGCCAAGGCCCTGCTGATGCCCTTCGGCCCGGTCGAGGGCGTGGCGCCCGGCGCCGACATCAAGATCATTAGCGCCGCCGCCAGCGTGCGCCCGACGACGGCCTGGCTGGGGCGCATCATCGATTCCTTCGGCGAGCCGATCGACGGCGCAGGGCCGCTGACGCCGGGCCTCGTCCCCTACCCCTTGCGCGCGCCGCCGCCGCCCGCCCATTCGCGCGGCCGGGTGGGCGATCGGCTGGACCTGGGCGTGCGGGCGATGGACGTCTTCACCACCACCAGCCGCGGCCAGCGCCTGGGCATTTTCGCCGGTTCGGGCGTGGGCAAGTCGGTTCTGCTGTCCATGCTGGCGCGGCAGGCGACCTGCGACGTCGTCGTCGTCGGCCTGATCGGCGAACGGGGCCGCGAGGTCCGCGAGTTCATCGAGGAGACGTTGGGCGAAGAAGGGCTGAAACGCGCCGTCGTCGTGGTCGCCACCAGCGACGAACCGGCGCTGAAGCGGCGCCAGGCGGCCTATATGACCATGGCCGTGGCCGAGTTCTTCCGCGATCAAGGGATGGAGGTGCTGTGCCTGATGGACAGCGTCACCCGCTTCGCCATGGCCCAGCGCGAGATTGGCCTCGCCGCTGGCGAACCGCCGACGACCAAGGGCTACACCCCCACCGTCTTCACCGAATTGCCCAAGCTGCTGGAGCGCGCCGGGCCGGGGCCGATCCGGCCGGACGGCACGGAGGCGGGACCGATCACGGCCCTGTTCACCGTTCTGGTCGACGGCGGCGACCATGACGAGCCGATCGCCGACGCCGTGCGCGGCATTCTGGACGGCCACATCGTCATGGACCGCAAGATCGCCGAGCGCGGCCGCTTCCCGGCCATCGACGTGCTGAAGTCCGTCAGCCGCACCATGCCCGGCAATCAGTCCCCGCCCGAGCGCGAACTGAACCGCCGCGCGCGCCAGTGCCTGAGCGCCTATTCCAACATGGAAGAGCTGATCCGCATCGGCGCCTATCGCACCGGCGCGGACCCCATCGTCGACCGCGCCATCGCCCTGAACCCGGCCCTGGAAGGCTTCTTGACCCAGGACAAGGACGACGTGACGCGCCTGAACGACAGTTTCGACAGACTTGAAACCATCCTGAACCAGGGCATGGTGGACCAATGATCGCGGGAGACGACGCATGACGGCCTGGGCCCAATCCCTGATCCGCATCTCCAACTATGAGGTCGAGACGCTGCAGAAGCGTCTGGCCGAGATCAGCGCCCGCAAGGCCGAGGCCGAGATGCGCGTCGCCGTCCTCGACGCCGAGGCCGAGATCGAGCGCGAGAACGCCCGCCATGACGCCAACTCCGGCATGATGCTGCAGGCCTATCTCAACGGCTGGAAGCAACGCCGCGCCGACGCGGAGGCTGAGATCGCCGCCGTCTCGATCGAAGAAGAAGGCGCCCGCGACGCCCTGACCGGCGCCTTTGAGGAGCTGAAGAAGTTCGAGCACGTCGCCGAGACCACCCGGCTGAACAAGCTGATGGCCGCCGCCAAGCGCGAGGCCGCCGCCTACGACGAAATGGGCCTGCGTCGTCGCGCCGAAGGCTGAGCCGTGATCGACCGCCGCGCCCTGCTGGCCTCGACCCTCGCGCTCGCGTCCTGCGGCGCAGGCGAGGCGCCTGAAACGGCGTCGTCCGGCCCCGTTCGCCCGCTGAAGTCCGTCGCCCCGTTCCCGGTCGGGACGGTCGCCATGGCCGGCCAGCTGTCGGATCAGGCCTGGTCTAACCTCGTCTCCACCCACTTCTCCCAACTCACGCCCGAGTGGGAGATGAAGATGGAGTACATCCTGCAAAAGGACGGCTCCCTGCGCTTCCACGCGCCGGACCGCATCGCCTATTTCGCGCGCGACCTCGGAGTCCGCCTCTTCGGCCACGCCCTGATCTGGTACGCGCAGGAGCATCCGTGGTTCACCGCCCTCGTCGACGACCGCGCGCGTTTCATCGCCGAGCACGACCGCTATATCGCCGAGGTCGCCGGGCGCTGGCGCAGCCAGATCGTCGGCTGGGACGTGGTCAACGAGCCGGTGGAGGATGACGGCGGCGGCTATCGCGACTGCGTCTGGAGCCAAGGCCTCGGCGGGATCGACGCCTATATCATCCGCGCCTTCGAACAGGCCCGCCTCGCCGCGCCCGAGGCGACCCTGTTCCTGAACGACTACAACCTGGAGAACACGCCGAAGAAGGGCGCCGCCTTCCTGCGCCTGGTCGAACGGCTGCTGAAGGCGAGCGCCCCGGTGCAGGGCATCGGCATCCAGTCCCACCTCGACATCGAAATCCCCAAGGGCCAGGTCGCCGCCTTCATGAACGAGGCCCGCCAGTTCGGCCTGCCCATCCATGTCTCCGAACTGGACGCTTCATTGAAGCGCGGCGGACGGATGCCGGACCTGCGCTCCCGCGCCCGGCGCCGCGAGCAGCAGAGCGCGCGCGTGGCCGAACTGGCCGAGGCCTTCATGGACCTGCCTCCGGCCCAGCGCTTCGCCTTCACCGTCTGGGGCGTGCGCGACCGCGACTCCTGGCTGCGCCGCGCTGAGAACGACGACGGCCAGGACAGCCCCCTGCTGTTCGACGATGCCGGCGGCCCCAATCCGATGTTCGGCGTGCTGAGCGAGGCGTTCGCGGAGTAACCCGTTCGTCCGCCAGGGAAGGTGAGCAAACG
Source organism: Brevundimonas guildfordensis (assembly GCF_014836405.1). Taxonomy (GTDB): domain Bacteria; phylum Pseudomonadota; class Alphaproteobacteria; order Caulobacterales; family Caulobacteraceae; genus Brevundimonas; species Brevundimonas guildfordensis. Next base: position 1,420,142 of record NZ_JACSQU010000001.1, read on the forward strand.
AAAACGCCCGCCGGGTTGCTCGGCGGGCGTCTGAGATTTCGTCCCTGAGTGGAGGCTCAGGCGGAGGCGGTTCAGGCGGCGACGGTGGCCGCGCCTTCGGCCGGGTCGCGCAGGACATAGCCACGGCCCCAGACGGTTTCGATGTAGTGCTTGCCGCCGGCGGCCGTCGCCAGCTTCTTGCGCAGCTTGCAGATGAAGACGTCGATGATCTTCAGCTCCGGCTCGTCCATGCCGCCGTACAGGTGGTTCAGGAACATCTCCTTGGTCAGGGTCGTGCCCTTGCGCAGGGAGAGCAGCTCCAGCATCTGATATTCCTTGCCGGTCAGGTGCACGCGGTGGCCGTCCACCTCGACCGTCTTGGCGTCCAGGTTCACGGCGATCTCGCCCGTGTGGATGATCGCCTGGGCGTGACCCTTGGAGCGGCGGACCACAGCGTGGGTGCGCGCGATCAGCTCGTCCTTGTGGAAGGGCTTGGTCAGATAGTCGTCAGCGCCGCCGCCGAAGGTCTTGACCTTGGTGTCGATCTCGTGGCTGCCCGAGAGGATCATCACCGGCGTATTGATCTTGCCGTTGCGCAGTTGGCGCAGAACCTCAAGCCCGCTCATGTCCGGCAGGTTCAGGTCAAGCAGGATGAGATCGTAGTCATAGATCTTGCCCAGATCGATGCCTTCTTCACCCAGGTCGGTAGTGTAGACGTTAAACCCTTCCGACTTCAGCATCAGCTCGATGCTTTGAGCCGTCGCGTGGTCGTCTTCGATCAACAGGACGCGCATTCATGCCCCTCCAGGCAAAGCTTGGGATGGCCGCGCGTGAGATGCGGCCGGGTAACCTTGTTCCAACGTTAACGGGTCAAAACCTTAAGAAGGGTTAACGGGTCCCGATATGGAACGCGTAGGGTGATTTGCGAATCGCCGTCCAGAGGCCCGAGTCAACGATTCGTTAATTTATTTGGGGCCGACGTCGCATTCCCCTGTTGACCTTTGCCGCGTCTTCCACAGGGGACGTGCACAACCATCCACGCCGATGCCGGGAAGCACCTGGGGAAGCGACCGTTTCTGACGTCGATTAGGACAACATTCCTATCTTAGCCGCCAAACGCACTCATAATGGCGGCATCCACAGGAATGGCGGGAGGAAACGCAGATCATGGAACCCTATCGCGTGCCAGTGACGGAGGGCGACCGCATCCGGGCGGACGCGGCCCTGTCGCTGTCAGGACTGGCGCTGGGCGTGCCGGTCGCCGAAATGACGCGGCGCGAGCGGGTGCGGCCCCGGGCCTGCCGCGCGCGCTGGTCGGCCATGTATCTGGCGCACGTCTCGTTCGGCTGGCCGCTGGAGCGGGTGGCCCACGCCTTCGGCCTGAACCGGGCGACGGCGGGCGCCGCCTGCCGCTGGGCCGAGGACGAGCGCGACCGACCCGACTACGACGCGCTGATGGATGGGCTGGAAGGGGCGCTGCGGACGGTCATGGGCCTGCCGCTGGTCGACCTGGCGCCCGAAACGGGAGGCCGCCGATGAGCCGTCAACTGCAACGCGCCCGCAATCTGCTGCAACGCCCTGGCGCCTGGCTGGATCAGGCGGGCGGCGCCTATTCGCTGCGGCTCGGCGGCGACCGGCGCAGCCGCGTGGTGCTGACTCTGGACGAGGCCGCCTTCCTCGCCGTGATCGAACGGCCGGGGCTGAAGCTGCGTCAGGGCGGCGGCTGGCTGCCTCGCGCCGCCAACGACCACGCCCCCGCCTCGCCCCCGCCCGGCCGGCCCGGCGTCATCGACGGGGAGCGTCCGGTGATGGAGGCGGACGGCCGGATGACGACCCGCCGCGCCAACCTGGGCGAGAGCCCGATTCTGTGGCTGGCGCGGCGCAAGGACCAGTCGGGCCGCCCCTGGCTAACCCCGGCCGAGGTCGCGGCCGGAGAGCGGTTGCGCGCCGAGGCCGAGATCGCGGCCGCCGGCCCCTCAATGACCATGCGCTGGGACGGCCTGCCCCGCAGCGTATCCGGCGGCGGCGCGGGTCGGGTCGAGCCGAGCGACCGCGCCCTCACCGCTTCCGCCCGCGTTCAGGCCGCGCTGGAGGCTTGCGGGCCGCGCCTGCGGGCCATGGTCGAAAAGGTCTGCATCCACGGCACGTCGCTGCAACTGGCCGAACAGGCCCTGTCCCTACGCCGCCGTCAGGGCAAGACCTTGCTCAAGCAGGGACTGCAGGCCTTGGCGGAGCATTACGGCCTGGGCTGAGGGCGCTTCAGAATATGCCGACCGCCGCCTCGGCCCAGATCGTCAGGACCGCCAGACCGATGAGGCCGGCCAGGACCAGCCGAGCCCAGGGCGCACGGACCGTCCACAGGACGAGTTCGAGCAGCAACCCCGCCCCAACCAGCAGCACGCCGGCGAAAAGGAAGTCTTCGAGCCCCCAGCCCACCTCTTGCGTGAACTGCATCGCCACCAGCGGCGTGAGCAGGACCATGCCGACAGCGCCCCAACCCGCCATCCGCATCGGGTTCAAGAAGGAAGTCGTGCGTTTCGTCAGGACCGACATCAGATCGCTCCACAGCGTTTGAGACGCCCGATCATGCGCCGACCGGCCACTTGCAGCGAGTAGAAAATACTCCGCCTCAGCCTGCAGCAAGCATCGACGCCTGAGCCGCCTCGCGGATGCGGCCGACCATGCTGTTCAAGCCGTTGGCGCGCTGGCGGGTCAGGGCCGAGGGTAGGCCCAGCCGATCAAGAGCGGCCTTGGCGTCGAATCCCAGAATCTCGGTCGGCAGCCGGCCTGAATAGAGCCGCAGCAGCAAGGCGATATTGCCCTTGGACAGGGCGCTGTCGCTGTCGGCGTCGAAAAACAGCCGCCCGCCCTCGGGCCGCAGGGATAACCACACCTGAGCCGCGCAGCCCGGCACCTTGTTCGCCTCGATCCGCGCCGCTTCGGGCAGGGGCGGCAGGTCCTTGCCCAGGTCGATGACGTATTCGATCCGCCCTTCCCAGTCGCCCAAGAGGTCGAACTCTTCGACCAATTCAGCCAGGGTCTTGTCAATGGAGCGATCGGGGGCGGGAGAAGTCATGGGCGCGACATAGGCCCCCGCCGCCGCGATCACAACCGGCGCCCCGCTCCCCCTACAGGCGAGCGCCCTAGGGGCTTCTGCCGACGCAGCCTAGATTACGGTTGTTTTCACTCCTGTCCGTCGCGGGCCCTTTGAAGCCTCACACCGCCCTGCTTGATCCGATCCGCCGCCCCGAGGTCCACGACGCCCGGGACGGCGCCGCCGTGGCCGCCTGGCACGCGGGCTGGGCGGCGGCCGTCGGCGTGACGGCGCTGTTCGCGACGGGCGCAGACGCAGCCACGGCTGCGACGCCCCTGCTCCTGGCGCTGGCGGTCATGGCCGCGCCGGGTCTGGCCGGGCTGACCTTGCTGCGCCGCGACGATGACGAGGCCCGTTCGGCCCTGTTGACGCTGTGGACGCTGGCGGCGCTGGCTGGCGCGGCGCTCAGCGGCGGGGCGGGCGGCCCGCTGGCGGGCTTCGTCTTCGCGCCGTTGGCGGCCGGGCTGGCGCTGGGCGGCCGCCGCCGCGTGCTGGTCGCCGCTGTAGCCGCTACGGGCGCGGCGGCCGCCGGCCTGCTGTCCGGCTGGCTGTTGGGCGCGCCGGCGGCGGAGGCCGCCACGGCCGGCGTCTCGGCCCTGGTGACAGCGGGGGCGACCACGGCGGCCCTGCTCCTCGGCGCCCGACGCGCGGCTCGCCGGATGGAGGTCGCCGAGGCCGACGTGGCCGGGGTCGAAACCCTCCTGGCCGGGCAACCCGCCCTGACCCTGGCGCTGAACCAGGACCTGCGCGCCCTGGCCGCCTATGGCGCGGCGCCCGCCGCCCTGCCGGTCGAGCCGCTGTTCAAGGACGGGCTGCTGTCGGCCGTCGACCCGGCCGACCGCCCCGCCGTCCTGGCCGCCCTGGCCCGCGCCCGCAACCTGGGCGAGGCCCAGGTCCGCTTTACGCCCCGCCTGGCGCTGGACCGCCGCATCCTTTTGACGGCGCGGCGCATGGATGACGGCTCTCGCCTGATCGTTCAGGCTCTGGACGCCACCTTGCAGTACGCCCGCGAGGCCGAGCTGGACGCCGCCCGTATGGAGGCTGAGGCCCAAAGCGCCGGCAAGTCGCGCTTCCTGGCTCACATGAGCCACGAACTGCGCACCCCGCTGAACGCCGTCATCGGCTTTTCGGACGCCATGCGGCAGGAGCTGTTCGGCCCGGTCCCCTCGCGCTACGCCGACTACGCCCGCTCGATCCATGAGGCGGGGGGCCACCTGCTGGACCTGATCAACGATGTCCTGGACGTCAGCCGCATCGAGGCCGACCGCTATGAGCTGGCGCTGGAGCGGTTCGACGCGCGCGAGGCGGTGACGGCCGGCTTGGCGCTGGTCCGCCTTCAGGCCGAGGACAAGGGGGTCGAACTGACCGCCGTCCTGCCGCAGGAGCCGCTGATGATCCGCGCCGACCGCCGGGCGCTGAAGCAGATGACGCTGAACCTGTTGTCCAATGCGGTGAAGTTCACCCCGGCGGGCGGGACGGTCACGGCCTCGGCCCAGTCGACGGGCTCCATGCTGGAGCTGGTCGTCGCCGACACCGGCGTCGGCATCGCCAGGGCCGATCTGGCGCGGCTGGGCCGCCCCTATGAACAGGCCGGCGAAGCGGAGCAGAAGGCGAAAGGCAGCGGGCTGGGGCTGGCCCTCGTCCGCGCCCTGGCCGAACTGCACGGCGGGACGTTGAGCCTGGACAGCACCCTGGGCGAGGGCACGGCCGCCGCCCTGCGCCTGCCGGTTCTGGCCGAAGCCTGACGCCGCCGTCAGACCGGTCCCATGGCCAGGAAGGCGCGGGCGGCGGCGAAATCGCCCGCCTCGAAACGCGCCGTCGCCACGCTGTCGTCGCGGAACAGGAACTCGATCAGGAAGGGTTCGCGCGGGTCCAGCGCAGCAAGCGCCTCGGCGGCGCTGTCGGGAAAGCGCCAGACCTCGCCCGTCCGCGCGCCCGAGACCAGCAGCTCGCGCGGGGCGAGATCGGACCCGGCTGCGAACACGGCCCGGCGCGCGGCGTCCGGCGGCAGTCCGTCTGCGGCGAGCCATGGTCGGGGCGAGCGCGCCGCGTCGCGCATGACGATCCGCGCGGCATAGGGCCGGGGCTTGCCGGCGAAGGAGACGACGGCCGTCGGACGCGCATCCTGGGGCGCCCTGCCGGTCAGACCGAACCGCACGGGCGAGGCCCCGGTCGCCCCGTCCTGAAACAGGCGCCATCCATCACGGGCGCTTTCGAAACGGTCGGCGCTCCAGACGGCCGTGTCGCCAGGGAAATTGATCCGCGCCGCGCGCGACCAACCGGCGAAGGCGTGGCGCACCCGCGCCTTGACCCGGTTCAGTTCGGCGTCGTTGCAAGGGGTGGCCTCGGCCCGCGCCTTGGCCCGCCCGGCTGTTGCGGCCAGTTCGGTCGCCGGGCGACCTGAACGCAAGGCCGCCCCGCGCGCCTGCAGGGTCGCCGCCTCCAGCGCCTGGGTCAGGCGCGGCTCGAACAGGCGGCACTTGTCCTGCGCGGCCCGCACGAAGGCGCGCTCATAATAGACGTCGCCAAAGTTCTGGCCGGCAGCCGTCGCCGTCCCGGCCGCGAGGGCCAGTGCGACGACCACGGCCAGCGTTCTGCTGACTATGCGAGGCGACAGCGCTATGTTCATGGCTCCACCCTAGCCGACGCCGGTTCCGGGTCCGTGTCCAAACAGGGTGAACCAATTGCTTCTTTCCACTGACGTCTGGGTCGGGGCCCTAATCCGCCGCGCCGAACTGGAAGGCGCCAACGCCGTGGTGGTGAAGAAGGGCGACGCCCGCGCCGGGGCCGTCATCGTCAAGGCCTATGACACCGCCACCCGCACCGCCCGTCTGTGGACCGAGGCGACCGGCCAGGACGGCGAGCCCCTGTGGATCCAGCCCGTCGCCAGCGAAATAGAGAGCGAACTGGACGCCTATCTGGAGCGCCAGCGCCGCTATGATCCCGACCTGTGGGTCGTCGAGATCGAAGACCGACAGGGACGGCACTTCCTGACCGAGAAGACGCAGGACTGACCCTCTCCCGCCGGGAGAGAGGGTCCATAGGTAGGCTGCCCCCGAACCGGCCCTCAAGCAGGGCGAAGGCCGGTAGGGCCGCTAAAAATGGTAACCGGCCCGTTCACCGCGTTCGTGAACCGGACCGCAAGCGCCGGCCGCCTACAACTCGTCGCCTGGGGCCAGAACGGTCCGGAAAGCGGGCGCGGTCCATGCTGTTTCTCCTGAACGACGTCGTCTTCGATCTGGACGAGGCCTGCCCGGCCCCCAGCCACGACGTGCGGCGGTTCGAGAACCTTTCGTTCGACTATGTGCTGGAGATGGGTTGCGAACTGTTCGCCGAAGACCCGCTGCTGCACCACAACGACCCGGCCCGCGCACGCCGTCTGGCCTGGCTGATCGCCCACAAGGCCGAAGGCGTCAGCGCCGCCCTGTTCGCCGCCCCTGCGCCGGGGTGCGCCCCCGAGGTGGTCGAGCCGCGCTTTTGCGCCCTGCCCCAGATCGTCGTGCGCCACCTGCATCAACGCGCGCGGCGCGGCGCCCTGGACGCGGTGACGGCCGACCGGACGGTCTGGAGCCGTCTGGCCGCCTGAGCCGAAGCGCATATTGACGCTTTACGGCGAACACGACCGACCTCTACCCTCGGCATGGTGATGGGAGGGCGATGATGGCGGGTTTAAAAATGTTCCCACGGCGCTGGGGGCCCACCAGGCCGCTGGCGATTGCGGCGGCCGCCGTCTTGGCGACCATGAGCGCCAGCCCAGCCCGGGCCGACTGGCTCAGGGCCGAAAGTGAGCGTTTCGTCGTCTACAGCGACGGCGGCGCTAACCAGTTACGGCAATTCACACAGGAACTGGAATCCTTTGACCGCCTGCTGCGGATCCGTCTGGGCGTAAGCCTCGAGGCGCCGACCTATCGGAAGCTGCCCGTCTACCTTCTAGGCTCGCGCACCGCCATGCTGCGGGTCAGGCCGGGCGCTCAGGATGGGCTGGCCGGGTTTTACATGGCGACCGACGAAGACATCTTCGGCGTAGCGCGCCGCGACGAGGAAATGCACACGCTCAAGCATGAGTATGCGCATCATTTCATGATGCAGAACTTCTCGCACGCCTACCCAGCGTGGTTCATTGAGGGCTTCGCCGAATATTTCGCCACCGCCGACTTCAAGCGCGATGAGATCCATGTTGGCAAATACAGCCAGAACCGCGCCTACTGGCTGATAAACGGCGCCTGGGTGTCAATGGAGGAGCTCTTGGCCGAGCGGCCAGGCGCGTCGGTCCGCCATCGGGAGACCTATTACCCGTTAGCCTGGCTGCTGACGCATTGGTTCATGAGCGACACCGAACGCCGTCGCACTCTGGGCACCTATCTGGCGGCCGTGGGCGACGGCGCCGACCCCGTGGCGGCCATGCGTGATGCCACCGGGCTGACGACGACCGAGTTGCAACGCGCCCTGCGCCGCTACGTCCGCGAACGCATGACCTATGTGGTGATGAAGACGTCCTTCGATGCAACGAACATCGTCGTCACCACCCTGCCGAAATCCGCTGATGATCTTCTGCTGCTGAACCAGCGATTGAAAGTGGGCGTGCCAGAGGAGCAGCGTGCGGCCACCGCACAGGATGTGCGTCGAGCCGCTGCCCGCCACCCGGACGATCCGCTGGCTCTATTGGCCCTGGGACATGCCGAGCTGCATTTCGGTGACGCCGCTGGGGCCGAGGCTCCATTGCAGCGCCTGATAGAACTCGACCCCGACCACGTCGAAGGCTTGCAATATCTCGCCCGCACGCGGATGGACGCCGCTGCGGCCTCGGACGACCGTGACGCCGCCCTGCGCCTCAAAGTCGAAGCCCAAGGCTATCTGTCGCGGGCCTATGTCGCCGATGACGCCAACTACGTCACCCTGTTGCTGATCGCAGAAAACCGGGCCGACTCACCGAGCTATCCAAACGAGAACGACGTGGCTGTGCTGGAGCAGGCCTTTGTCCTCGCGCCGCAACTCGGCGTTGTTCGGATCAATCTTGCGCAAGCCTTGCTGGCGCATGACCGGAACATCGAGGCGGCGGGGCTGTTGCGACCGTTGGTCGCCGACCCTCACGCTCCTAGTTCCACTGCCCGCGCCCTTTTGCAACGCGCCGAAGGACGCTCCGAAGCCGATGAGGATGATGTCGACGACCACGACATCTCGGTGACCCCGGCTCCGTCCGACCCTGCCGCCCGCGAATGACAGAGTCGGCCCGATTTCGCGCGCCCTAGAGCAGAATCCCGAACACCGTGTGCACGAGGGCCGCGGCGACGACGATCAGACCGAACCCGGCCAGAAAGCAGACCAGCGGGTGAATCTTGCGCTCGCCCTGCGCGGGCGCGACCTTGCCTGGGTGGACCAGAGCCATGACGTTTTCCCTTCCCTAGTGCGGCGAACTCATGGCCCGCCGTCTCCCAGAAACGAGCATGCCTCGAATAACCCTTATAGGCGAGGGGTCTCTCACGGCATCGTGAACGTCGACAATTGGACCCCGGCGCGCTAGGTCGCGCCTCCTAAAGGAAGCTCCATGTCCAAACTGACCCTCGCCCAGGAGGCCGACCGTCGTCGGACCTTCGCCATCATCGCTCACCCGGACGCCGGTAAGACGACCCTGACCGAGCATATCCTGCTGGCGGGCGGCGCCGTGCGCGCGGCGGGCGCGGTCAAGGCGCGCGGCGAGAACCGCCGGGCGCGCTCGGACTGGATGAAGATCGAGAAGGAGCGGGGCATTTCGGTCACCGCCTCGGTGATGACGTTCGAGCACGACGGCAAGATGTTCAACCTGCTGGACACGCCGGGGCACGAGGACTTCTCGGAAGACACCTATCGCACCCTGACCGCCGCCGACTGCGCCATCATGGTGCTGGACGCCGCCAAGGGCATCGAGCCGCAGACGCTGAAGCTGTTCGAGGTGTGTCGTCTCCGGGACATCCCGATCATCACCTTCATCAACAAGCTGGACCGCGAGGCCCAGGACCCGATGGCCCTGCTGGACGAGATCGCCAGCCGCCTGCAACTCGACCCCTCGCCGATCTGGTGGCCTGCCGAGAGCGGCAACCGCCTGCGCGGTCTGGCCGAGGTCGGCGGTCAGGGCCGGTTCCAGCCATATACCCGCAAGACCGCGGACAGCGACGGCCAACACCCGGTGCCCCTGCCGTTTGACGACGCCGCCCCCTTCTTCGAGGGGACGGAACAGGCCGACATGGTCGACGCGCTGGAGCTGGTCGAGGCCGGCTACAAGCCGTTCGATCATCAGGCCTTCCTGGAAGGCCATATGACGCCTGTGCTGTGGGGCTCGGCCCTGCGCCACTTCGGCATCGAAGAGCTGCTGAAGGCCATCGGCGAATGGGCGCCGCCGCCCAAGACGATGAGCGCCCGCAAGGAGGCGCCGCCTGAAACCCGCAACGCCCCCGCGCCGGAAGACATCACGGTCGAGCCGAGCAAGGACGAGGTCACCGGCTTCGTCTTCAAGGTTCAGGCGAACATGGACCCCAACCACCGCGACCGCATCGCCATGTTCCGCATGGCCTCGGGCAGCTTCAAGCGCGGCATGAAGCTGAAGGTCCAGAACACCGGCAAGCAGCTGTCGGTGAACGCCCCGATCATGTTCTTCGCCTCGGACCGCGAACTGGCCGAGGAGGCCTATGCCGGCGACGTCATCGGCATTCCCAACCACGGCGTCTTGCGCGTCGGCGACAGCCTGTCGGAAAGCGGTCTGGTGCGGTTTGCGGGCCTGCCCAACTTCGCCCCTGAAATCCTGCAGCGCGTCCGCGTCAAGGACCCGCTGAAGGCCAAGCACCTGCAGAAGGCGCTGGTCGGTCTGGCCGAGGAAGGCGTGACCCAGCTGTTCCGTCCGGAACTGGGCGCGGACTTCATCGTCGGCGCCGTGGGCCAGCTGCAGTTCGAGGTCATGGCCGACCGCCTGGGCGAGGAGTACGGCTTGGACGTCATCTTCGAGCCGTCGCCCTACGCCGAGGCCCGCTGGGTGTCCGGCGCCAAGGCCGACCTTGAGGATTTCGCGGGCAAATACCGCCCGCAAATGGCCGCCGACATCGACCAGAACCCGGTCTTCCTGGCCAAGTCGAGCTGGGAGACGGGCTATGTCTCCGAACGCTTCCCCAAGGTCGCCTTCTCGAAGACCAAGGAACGCGGCTGACCGATTACGCGCTGGCGCGGGCGGGGGAGCCTTCCCGCGCCAGACCCTGGAACCACGGCAGGAAGATCTGGATCAGCGGGCCGATGCCCACGGCGAAGACGATGGTGCCGACGCCGACCGAGCCGCCCAGCAGCCAACCTCCGGCCAGGACGCTGAGCTCGATCAGCATCCGCGACACGCGGATCGACCAGCCCAGCCGCTGGTTCAGGCCAACCATCAGGCCGTCGCGCGGTCCCGTCCCCATGCCCGCACCGATATAGGCCGCGGCGCCCACGGCGGTCAGCACAACGCCCCCCGCCATGAAGGCCAGCCGCAGCGGCAGGGTCGTCATCTCAGGCATGACCGCCAGGGCCGCGTCCATCGACAGGCCGATGACGAAGATGTTGAACAGGGTGCCGATCCCCGGCTTCTGCCGCAGAGGAATCCACGTCAGCATGACCACCACCCCCATCAGGATGGAGGCGGTCCCCAGGCTCATGCCGGTGCGCAGCGACAGGCCCTGATGGAAGACGTTCCACGGATCCAGGCCCAGGTTGGCCCGCACCATCGCGGCGGCGGCGACGCCATAGAGGCACAGGCCCAGTTGAAGCTGGATGAAGCGACGCATGAACATGGCCCCCTTCTGCCTGATCGGGCCGGGAATTACAGGTCCGGCTTTCGTCGGAGCCCGAAGGTCATGGCGAACATGATCAGGCAGACGCCGCTGGAGACGAGCAAGGCCAGCCCCGCCGAGCGATCCAGCACAACCCCGTAAAGCGCCGGAGCCGCCGCCTGGACGAACCGGGCGGGCGTCAGCACCAGGGCCTGTCGCGCGCCATAGTTCTCGCGCCCGAACAGATGCAGCGGCAGGACGCCCGAGGCCACCGCCAGCAGGCCGTTTCCCGCCCCCTGCCCCAAAGCCACGGCGCCCGCCGCCCCCTTGCCGCCGACGAAGGCGATCAGGGCGCCGAATGGATGCAGCAGGGTCGCCGTCCGCGCCGCTGCAACGGGCGAGCCCTTCCCCGGCGCCGCCAGGACGATCAGGCGCACGGCGACGGCCGCGCCCGCCATCAGTCCGGCGGCCAGAGCCGCCTCGGCCGCGCTCAGGCCCAGCCGATTCAGCAACCGCGGCAGATGGGCGCTCATGGCCGTCGCCACCCACCAGGCTCCGGCGAACAAGACGGCCAGTCGGATCATGGTCCCGTCCCACCGCACGCGCCCGGACGCAGGAGGCCTGCCCCCGGCGCGCCCGTCGGGCAGCACTGCCCAATAGAGGGGCAGGCACAGCAGCACATGCCCCCCCGCCCATACGAAGCAGGCGCCGCGCCAGCCCAGGGTCTCGATCATCAGCAAGGTCAGCGGCCAGCCCAACGCCCCGCCGAAGGCTCCCAGCAGGGAGACAGCGGTGATCGGCTTCTTCGCCGCCTCGCCATGCAGAGCCACCAGCACGGCGTAGGCCGGGCCGTACAGTCCCAACCCCATGCCTGCCCCCAGCATCAGCACGCCCGCGATCATGGCGACCGGCTCGCGCGCCAGCCCCAGCAGCGTCAGGGCCAGAGCGAAGATCACAGCCGCCGCCGACAGCACCTCGCGGCCGCCGCGCCGGTCGATCCAGCGACCGCCGAAGGGGCTGAGCGCCGCCGACACCAGAAAGGCGCCCGACAGGGCCGTGAACACCGCGCCCGGCGTCGTCCCCACGCCCGCCGCCAAGGGCTCGGCCAGCACGCCGAGCAGATAGTAGCTGGAGGCGAAGGAGACGATCATCCCCAGGCCCAGCACCGGAATGATCAGACGGGAAACGGCGGCGTGCGACATGGCGCGCTCTGTCAGCGGATTTGCCCGCGCGGCGAAAGCGACCTATCGAACGCGGGATGTTCGAAAACCTCACAACCGCAGGACCCCTGCCCTCGTTGAACGCCCTGCGCGCCTTCGAGGCGATGGCGCGCACGGGCAGCGCGACCCGCGCGGCGGCCGAGCTGAACGTCACCCACAGCGCCGTCAGCCGACAGGTCAAGACGCTGGAGGGGCAGTTGGGCCTGCGCCTGTTCGAGGGGCCGCGTCACGCCCTGACGCTGACGGAGGCAGGGCGGGGCCTCCTGCCTGGCCTGACCGCCGCCTTCGACCAGATCGCCGCCGCCGTGGCCGAGGCGCGAGGCGACGGGCGCGACCTGCATGTCGCCGCCAACGCCAGTCTGGCGGTCAAATGGCTGATCCCCCGGCTGGCGGACTTCAACCGCCTGCATCCCCAGGTGCGGGTGCATCTGGTCGAACTGGCGCCCCACGCCGTCAGCCGCCGAGGCGCCGATGTGCTGTTGCGGCTGCTGGACGCCTCGCGCATCGACAGTCTGGGCGCCCTTCGCGTCATTCCCAATGCGATCGGGCCGGTGATCGCGCCCGCCCTGGTCCGTCACGACGCCCGAGCGGATGTCCTGAGCGCGCCGCGTCTGGCTCCGCGCACCCATCTGTCCGCCTGGAAGGACTGGGCCCGCCTGACGGAGCGTCGCCTGCCCGATGCGGCCGAGCGCCCTGTCGCCCACCTGCATTTCGCGCTGGACGGCGCCCTGGCGGGCTGGGGCGCGGCGGTCCTGCCGTGGGCGCTGACGGCCGAGGCGGTGGCGGACGGGCGGCTGCTGGCGCCGTTCGGCTTCGCCCGCGACGACGGCGCCGTGGCGGCCATTCCCGGCGCAGGCGAGATGTCGAAGGGCCGCCGTCAGTTCCTGCGCTGGCTGGGCGATCAGGGGCGCGCCATGCCCGACGCCCCGGATGCAACCTGAAGCTTAGCTGAACACGTCTTTCATCCTTCACGGGGACGTGGTTCTCTATTAGGGCCAGATTGGCGCTCCCCGCGCCTTTGGAGTTCTGATGTTCATCCTTGTCGTCACCGCCGCCATGGCGCTGGCCCAGACCTCGGCGCAGGCTCAGACCTCGGCCCAGGCTCCGGCCCCAGCGCCCAGCGCCCGGCTCGTCTCCTATGACGAGGCGGTGCGTTGCGCCGGTTTGACACAGGCGGCGTCCGAACTGGAGGGCGGAGAGAGCCGCTATGGCCGTTCGCTCTATGACGCCGCCCTCTACTGGTCGCTGGCGGCCATGCAGGCGGCGACCGTCGCCGGACGCAATCCGACCGTGGCCGAAACGGAACAGACGCGCGCCCGCCTGGAGGCTGTGCGTCGCCTTTCCGCCGGGGAATCCGAGGCCCGCGCCTCATTGCAGCGCTGCCGCCAAAGGGCGCCGCGCCTGGACTGAGGCGGACGGCGACGTCGCGCAATTGAACCTCTCGCCGACGTCAGTCCGAGATTTTGTCCTCATAGCCAAGCCGAACCGTTCCAACGGCGCTGCGTTTGCTTGGTCGACGCTGGGATCATCCTCTTGATCCCGAAGCGGGACGATACAGGCGGCGATACGGGCGAATGTTCGAATTCGGCAGAGATCTCAGACGGCTGTTCGAGAAGGCGCGCGACAGCGACGACCTCGGCTGGCTTGAGCTGATCGGCGTGGGCCTGGTCGAGATCGAGGCTCGCCAGCAAGCTACCGACGCCGGGCGCGTCTCGTGCACGCGTCCGTTCGACGCAGCCCTGCGCGCCGCCGCGCTTTGGCGCGAGCACGCCCGTCGCTGCGGCGCGGCCTACAGTCTGGAGCGCGCTGAAAGCAGCGGCCGCGACGCCGCCAGGCACGCCGCCAACGGCGATCAGGCCGTGCGCGCCGCCCTCGACCTGGCCCAGAGCGCCATGCTGGCCTTCGACCTGCGCGGCGGGCCGGAACGGTTGACCGCCGCCCTTGACCTGTTGAGCGAGCTGCCCGCGGCGCGGCGGGTGGATACGGTGGCCGCCGCTGCAGCGCTGCACGCCCGCCTGCGCGCGCGGCTGGCGCTCCTTTCCGGTCGCCTGTCGGAGATGAACGAGGCCGCCAGCCTGCTGGAATCCGCCATCGCCAACCTGAAGGGCCCGCGCGCCCTCGAAGATGAAATACGCCTGGACCGCGCCGGGCTGGTGTTGGAGATCGGCCTCACCGCGCGCGACCCCAAGATGCTGGATCAGGCCGGGCGCGACCTGCGCGCCCTGGTCGAGGCCGCCGCGCCGGAACAGAGACCGCTGAGCCGCGCCCGCGCCCTGGCGCTTTGCGCGACCGGCATGGCGGCGCTGGCTGCGGTGGCCGACGCGCCGGCCGCCCGCGATCAGGCCCAGGCCATGTTCGACATCGCCGCCCAGTTGTTCACCCCCGATCACAGCCCTCTGGACTGGTCCGCCATCCAGGTGATGCGCGCCGAGCGCGAAACCCTGCCGTCCGTGGTGCTGATCCAGGCCGAGGCCCTGACCGAGGGCGGCGGCCTGATCCTGGGCGCCCTCGCGCATGAACAGCGCGTGGCCCAGGACACCGCTCGCGCCAGCGCTGGCGGCGACCTGAGCGGGTTGATGGATATTGAGACCAGCCTGAGGCGTCGCCTGGCGCGGCCTTCAGTCACGGCCACGCCGCTGGACTGGGCGGCCGAGCAGATCGGCCTGGCGCGCGTGGCCCTGACCCGGGCGCGTTGGACCGGCGAAACGCCGCGCGGCGTCGGCCTGATGTTGACCGAAGCAGCCCAGACGGCGCGCGAGTACGGCGCTCAGACGCTGGCCGAACGCGCCGAACGGCTGACCGCCAGCACCCAGTCCGCCTGAGCCGCAACCCCGCCCCGCATCGCCCCGGCCTTGACCCGGCCCCAAAGGGCGCCTAGCTCACGGGCTCCTCTAGAAGGGTTTCGACACAGTGACCGAACAAACCGCCGCCGCCGATCCCGTCCACGCCTTCATCGCCCAGGCGGTGGCTGAGCATGACGTGGTGCTCTTCATGAAGGGCACGCCGGATTCGCCGCGCTGCGGCTTCTCCTCGCTGGCCGTTCAGATCCTGGATCATGTCGGCGCCGCCTTCGTCGGCGTGGACGTGCTGCAGGATGAAGCCCTGCGCGAAGGCATCAAAGCCTTCACCGACTGGCCGACGATTCCTCAGCTCTATGTAAAGGGCGAATTCGTCGGCGGCTCGGACATCGTGCGCGAGATGTTCCAGTCGGGCGAGCTTCAGGCCCTGATGGCCGAGAAGGGCGTCGCCCTTGGTGAAGCGTAAGTTGGGCGAAGCCTGAGACCATGGCCCGGCCGCAGCTTCAGCCGCGTGAGGACCGCGAGGTCTTCGTCGTTCCGCTGGACGTGCGGCCGGAACACATCGACGAGAACAACCACGTCAACAACGTCGTCTATGTCGGCTGGCTGCAGGATGTCGGCACGGCGCACTGGAACGCGCGTTTCGACGAGGAAACGCGCGCCAAATGGGCCTGGCTGGCCCTGCGTCATGAGATCGACTACCTGCGCGCCATCGAACCGGGCGCGACCGGCGTAGTCGCCCGCACCTGGGTCGGCGACCCGCAAGGGCCGCGCTTCAACCGCTATGTCCGCATCGAGGACGCACAAGGTCGTCTGTGCGCGCAGGGTCTGTCCGAATGGTGCCTGGTCGACGCCAAGACCCTGCGCCCGGCCCGCATCCCGGCGGAGATGCTGGGACCGTTTCGGGCCTAGCGGCCGCCTGTCCCTAAAGGCTGATCGGGTTCAACACGCGCACGGGCTGGCCGCGCTCGAGGCCCAGTTCGGCGTAGGTCCAGCTGATCGTCACGCCTTCCGGCGCCAGCGCCTTGCACAGGTCCGGCGCGCGGCGCGCCAGCGTCAGTTCGGCGGGGTCGCCGTCCTGGATCTTGACCTCGAAGCTGGCGGTTTCGGTACAGCCGTTCGATCCGACGACGACGTTCAGCCGTTGGCCGTCGAAATCCACCCTACGGACGGCTTCCAGCGCCTCGACACGGGTCGCGCCCTGGTCCGTGACGATCGAGATCTTCTCGCCGCCCTCGTTCGAATAGATGACGCAGCCGCCCAGCAAGGGCAGCAGGGCGGCGGTCGCGAGAACACCAACCAGACGCATCAGTTCGTCTCAGCAGAGGCGGAGTGGATGACGCGCGTGGTCGGCTTTTCGGCAGCGATGACGATGCAGCCCGACAGCATGGGGGCTGCGACGGCGGCGACGGCGAGAGCGATGATGAAACGACGCATAGGATTTTTCCCGTGTTGATTGGCCTTGAGACTGCCAGCGTCACGGTTCCGGATCACGTGAATAATCGGAAAGGGTGGGCTTGAAACCAATCGCCACAGTCATAGCTACTGTGACCCCCTAATCTGGGTCCATTGAGAGTATCCTGCATGAGCCTGCTGTTCACGCCGCGCGCCGTCGGCCCCCTGACGCTGAGGAACCGGATCGTCATCGCGCCGATGTGTCAGTACTCCGCCGTCGACGGCGTGCCCCAGCCCTGGCATGTCCAGCACATCGGTCGCCTGGCGCTGTCGGGCGCGGGACTGGTCATCATCGAGGCCACGGGCGTCGAAGCGGCCGGCCGCATCTCCTGGGCCGACACCGGCCTGTGGAATGATGAACAGGAAGCCGCCTTCGCCCGGATCATTCGCGACATTCGGACCTACTCGGACACGCCGATCGGGGTGCAACTGGCTCACGCGGGCCGCAAGGCCTCGACCAATCCTCCGTGGATCGACAGAGGCGGCCCAGCCCCGTCCGACAAGGCGTGGGAGACGTTCTCCGCCTCGGCTCAGCCATACCGCGACGACTGGCATACGCCGACAGCCCTGGATCAGGCGGGCATGGATCGGGTGGTCGCCGCGTTCGTCGACGCCGCCACGCGCGCCGACCGCGCCGGGTTCGACCTGGTCGAGCTGCACGCCGCCCATGGCTATCTGCTGACCCAGTTCCTCTCGCCTCTGTCGAACGAACGGACCGACGAATTCGGCGGCCCACTCGAGAACCGGATGCGCTTCCCCCTGCGTGTCGCACAGGCCCTGCGTGACGCCTGGCCGCGCGCCAAGGCGCTGGGCGCCCGCTTCAACGGCTCGGACTGGACCGAGGGCGGGATCACTCCTGACGAGGCCGCAGTCTTCGGTCGCGCCTTGCACGACATGGGCTATGACTATCTGCACCTGACCAGCGGCGGCAACGTCGCCAGCGCCCGCATCCCGGGCGACCAGCCGGGCTATCAGGTTCCCTTCGCCGAGGCGGTGAAGGGGGCGGTCCCAGAAGCGAACGTCATGGCCGTTGGCCTGATCGTCGACCCGCACCAGGCCGAGGCCCTATTGGCGGAAGGCAAGGCTGATCTGGTCGCCGTCGCTCGCGCCGTGCTGGATGATCCCAACTGGGGCCATCACGCGGCGGTCGCCCTGGGGACCGCCGAGGGCCTGCCTGTCCAGTACGAACGGGCAGGCGCCGAGCACTGGCCGGGCTATGCCGCGGCGCGGTCGGCCTGATCTCCGACCGGCGGCGGCGTTTCGATCCTCGCGGCGCCGTTCGACAGGGCGTCCGCTTCGGGCTGAGGTCGGCCCAGCAGATAGCCCTGAACCTCATTGCACCCTTGAGCGCGCAAGAAGGCCAGTTGCTCTGCGGTTTCGACGCCTTCGGCTAGCACCGGGATGGAAAGGCTTTCACCGATAGTCAGGACCGCGCGGATGATGGCCCGCGACTGCGGCGTTCCCTCCAGCTCCAGCATGAACGAGCGATCCAGCTTGATCTTGTCGAAGGGGAAGGCCTTCAGCGTCGACAGCGAAGAATAGCCGGTCCCGAAATCGTCCATGGCGACGGTGACGCCCAAGGCCTTCAGCTGGCGCAGGACATGGGTGGTGCGCTCCATGTCGGTGATCATCGCCGTCTCGGTGATTTCGAGCTCCAGGCGCGACGGCGGCAGACCCGTCTCTACAAGGATCTGATGCACGAGGCGGGGCAGATCGACGTGGCTCAGTTGGACCGGTGACAGATTGACGGCGATGCGATGCGGCTCGGTCCAGGCGGCGGCCTGGCGGCAGGCCTGGCGCAGCACCCACTCGCCGATCGGCAGGATCAGGCCGGTTTCTTCGGCCACGGGTATGAAGTCGACGGGCGAGATATAGCGGCCCTCGTCGTTCTTCCAGCGAAGCAGGACTTCATAGCCGGTCGCCTTGCCCGTCTCGACCGAGGCCTGCACCTGATAGTGCAGCTCGAACTGGTCGCGCTCCAGAGCTTCGCGCAAGGCCTGGGTGACGCGGCGCCGCGCGCGGACGGCCTGGTCCATGTCCGCTTCGTAGAAGCAGATGTCCTGGGTCAGCGACGCCTTGGCCCGGTACATGGCCAGGTCCGCGTTGTTGATCAGGGCGGAGACATCCTCGGCATCCTCGGGCCACAGAGATACGCCGATGCTGGCTCCACAGGAAAGATCGGCGTGCTCAATGGTCACGGTCTCGATCACCGCCTGCCGCAGGCGCTCGGCGACCGCGCGCGCTTCATCGCGGCCAGCGACCGAGGCTAGAGCCAGGAACTCATCACCGCCCTGACGCGCGACAAACTCCCCTTCGTGCAGGGCCGCCTTCAAGCGTTCGGCGATTACGCACAGCAGGCGGTCGCCTACGGCGTGGCCGTACAGGTCGTTCACCTCCTTGAAGCGGTCCAGGTCCAGCGCGAACAGCGCCAGGGTTTCGCCGGCGGCCGCCGTCTGCTGCTGTCGGGTGAGGCGTTCAAGGAAGGAGGCGCGGTTCGGCAGACCCGTCAGGCTGTCGTTGCGGGCCAGGTGAGCGATGCGCCGCTCCTGGGCGAGACGCGCACGCAGGTCGCGCACCGCATAGATCATAGAGCGCCCGCTGGTCGTTTGATCCTGCCGGGCGGACAACTCGATCGGAATGTCTTCTACGCCCGAGCGCAGAACGGTCTGAGCCACCGCCCCGTCCGCCAGACGGCCTGCGTCCTCGACCCATTGGCTCAGGCTCGCCCCGATCAAGACGTCGCGCTCGACGCCGAGCAGGGCAGTGAGGACCTCATTGGCGGCGATGATCACACCGTCGCGTTCGATCGCCATGCCGTCGACGCCGCTCTCGATCAGATACTGCTGCCGTTCGCTGTGAAGGGCGTGCGATTGGCGGTCGAGAACGTGACTGGCGGCCCCCGCCCCCAGCACCAGCAAGCCGACGCCGGCGACGCCCAGCGCCAGCACGTGCTGGGCGGCCTCGCCGGTCAACACGCCGTCGCTCGCGGCGAAAGGAATGACCGTCATGGCCGCCATCGCCGTGAAGTGCAGGCAGACGATGCCCAGGACCATGGCGGCGGCGCCCTTCAGGCGCGCAAAACGGTCCTGCGTGCGGGCGCTCAGTTGGAAGGCTGCGGCGCCGAAGACGACCGAACCAATCAGGGCGACGGCCACATAGGCGTAGGACCAGTGCACCACGGCCTCGACCGCCATGGCGGCCATGCCGACGAAGTGCATCGCCGCGACCGCCAGTCCGAAGACGGCGCCGCCGGCCGCCGGCGCGAAGCGGCCGCGCATCGTCGCGCCCCCCAGCGCCAGTCCCGCACCGACAATGGCGATGGCCAGGGAGACGCCCGTCAGCAGAGGCTCATAGGCCACGTCGACGCCGGGTCGATAGGCGATCATGGCGACGAAGTGGGTGCACCAGATGGTGGCGCCGCCAGCCAGCGCGCCCAGAAACACCCACGATGCAAGCGAAACGCCGCGCTCTTCGCGAACGCGACGCAGCAGTCCGGCGGTGATCCAGCTACCGATCAGGCAGATGAAAGCCGCCAGGGCCACCAAACCGAAATGGTGATCTTCGGTCAGACACGAAAGCACGCGCATACTAGGGAGACGCCAAACATAGGGAAAAGGTCGCCCGTTCTATGATTTGAGGTCTTAAACGCGTCTGTTCGAGCGTGGCTAACGAAGCCTGAAGATCGGGCCGCTTGAGCCCTACTGCGCTGCGCCTGCGTCGTCGTTCAAAAGATAAGGGTTGTTGACGACGACATTGGCGCCCGGCGGCAGGCCCAGTTCCTCGAAGGTCCACTGCAACTGGACGCCGTCTCGGACCGGGCGGGTGCAACGATCCTCATCCAGGCGGCGCAGAGTGATGACCGCTGCGTCCTTCAGCTGCGTGATGAAGGGCCGTACGTCAGCCTTGTCAGTGCAGCCGTTGGAGCTGACGCGGAACACGGCGAGGTCGCGCGTGAAGGCGACAGCGTGGATCGGCTCTAACTGACCTGGCATGCCTTCGGTCCGCACCAGCTCGCCCGGCGCATGAGCGCAGGCGGCAAGGCCGGCCGCGAGAACCAGACCAAAGAAAGACCTTTTCATGTTCGGCCTCCCTCGGCGCGCCGCTGATGATTATCCATTATGCGCCGAACCGGCCCGAAAGTGAACCGGCAAGGCCGCAATATAGACAAAGAAAGGCCCCGGCGACGCCGGGGCCTTTCCAACAACCTTGGCAGGTCTGTCGAACTTACGAGGAGTAGTATTCGACGACCAGGTTCGGCTCCATCTTCACCGGGTACGGCACGTCGGACAGTTCCGGCACGCGGCCGTAACGGACCGAGAAACCGCGATCGCCCAGTTCCAGATAGTCAGGCAGGTCACGCTCGGCCGACTGCTGGGCTTCCAGCACCAGAGCCATGTTGCGCGACTTTTCCTTGACCTCGATCACGTCGCCGACCTTCACGCGGTAAGAGCCGATGTCGACCTTCTTGCCGTTGACGGTGACGTGGCCGTGCGAGACGAACTGACGGGCGGCCCAGACGGTCGGCACGAACTTGGCGCGGTAGACGACGGCGTCCAGACGCGATTCCAGCAGACCGATCAGGTTTTCCGAGGTGTTGCCCTTGCGGCGGGCGGCTTCGGCATAGGTCGCCGCGAATTGCTTCTCGGTGATGTTGCCGTAGTAGCCCTTCAGCTTCTGCTTGGCCTTCAGCTGCAGACCAAAGTCAGAGACCTTGGACTTGCGGCGCTGACCGTGCTGGCCGGGACCGTAGGAGCGCTTGTTGACAGGAGACTTGGCGCGACCCCACAGGTTTTCACCCATGGCCCGGTCGAGCTTGTACTTGGCGCTGTGGCGCTTGGACATATGTCACTCTTCATCATGATGCGGCCCGGCCCCTCCCCGATTGGAGCGGCGATCTCAACGGCGGTCCACGCATCGTCCGTAATAGACATCGCGCCTCGGGACGAGCCCGATGCGAGAAGGGCGGGCTTATGAAGGCCCGCCCCCCCGGAGTCAAGTTATCCGACGGCTCAGCCCTTGGCGGCTTCGTACAGTTCATTGACCTTGTTCCAGTTCACCACCGACCAGAAGGCCTTGAGGTAGTCGACCCGGCGGTTCTGATACTTGAGGTAGTAGGCGTGCTCCCACACGTCGGCGGCCAGCAGGACGGCGCCCTTCTCATCCGCCAGATCCATCAGCGGGTTGTCCTGGTTAGGGGTCGAGGTGACCTTCAGCTTGCCGTCCTGCAGGATCAGCCAGGCCCAGCCCGAGCCGAACTGGCCGGCGCCGGCGGCGTCGAAGTCCGCCTTGAACTTGTCCATGCCGCCCAGCTCGGCGTCGATCTTGGCGGCCAACTCGGCCGAGGGCTCGCCCGTCTGACCTTGCGGCGCCAGCAGTTCCCAGAACAGGCTGTGGTTCCAGTGGCCGCCGCCGTTGTTGCGGACCGCCTTGGGCAGCTTCGACATTCCGGCGAACAGCTCTTCCAACGACTTGCCTTGCAGCGAGGCGTCGGCGTCGATCGCCTTGTTCAGGTTGTCGACATAGGTCTGGTGGTGCTTGTCGTGGTGGAAGGTCATCGTCTCCTTGTCGATGGCCGGCTCCAGCGCGTCATAGGCGTAGGGCAGCGGGGGCAGGGTGAAGGCCATGGGAGACTCCTCTTTACGGCGTTTGATTCCTCTGGACCCTATCTAGGGCCGCGCGCGACATACCCAAGCACTGAACGTCGCCTTTGTTCATAATTTCACGTCAAAGCCGATTTTCGGAACCGAAAACGGGCAAAAGCGGTTTGCCGAAAGCCCCAGACCGCCATTCCGGTCGCTTTTCAGGACGGTGCGCCATGCCTCGTCGTCCTCCCGACGCCTTCTTTTCGGACGCTGAAGCGGAAAGCCTGCGCCTGCAGTTGCTGGAGGCGATTCCGCGCCTTCGCCGTCACCAATTGCTTGATCTCGCCGACACCCTGCACGAAGCGGCGCGAGAGCGGCGCTGGTCGCCGGAACAGCGCCTCGACTTAAGAGCCTGACAGCACGCTCTTAAGCCGCGTGTAGTTCCTGCTTCACGCGCTCGGCCAGTGTCTTGATGTCCAGGGGCTTGGGCAGGAAGGACACCCCGACCTCGTCCTGAAGCAGGTCCGAGAAATCACTCTCGGCATAGCCGGAGATGAACATGACGGGCGCGTCGCCAAGGAACGGCCGCGCCTTCCGCAGCAGCGACGGCCCGTCCAGCCCCGGCATGATGACGTCCGAGATCAGCATGTCGATCTGGCCGGCCCATTCCTCGGCCAGGATGAGAGCCTCCTCGCCGTCGGCGGCCTCGATCACCTCATAGCCGCGCTGGCGCAGCAGGCGGGCGGCGATGCCGCGCACAGCCGCCTCGTCCTCGACAAACAGAATGCGGCCGGCGCCCGACAGGTCGCGCGGCGCCTTGACGACCTTCTCAACCACGGGGGTCTCGACCAGCTCCTCGGCCGAGGCGGCGGGCAGGAAGATGCGGAAGGCCGCGCCGGCATTCTCAAGATTGGCGACAGTGATGTGGCCCCCCGCCTGCTGGGCGATGCCGTAGACGGTGGCCAGGCCCATGCCCGTCCCCTCGTTCACCGCCTTGGTGGTGAAGAAGGGCTCGAAGATCTTGTCCAACAGGGTCGGCGGCACGCCGGGGCCGGTGTCCGACACCTCGATGAAGGCCACCTCGTCCGTCGCCTCGCGCCAGCCCAGGTCGCGGGCCTGCGCGCCCGTCAGGCGCCGCGTCTTGATGGTGACGACCCCCGCGCCCGGCTCGACCACGCCGCGCATGGCGTCGCGGGCGTTGACGGCCAGGTTCATCACCGCCGTCTCCAGCTGGCTCTTGTCGGCTAGCACCAGCGGCAGGTCGCGGCCGTAGTCGGTCTCCAGCCGCACGTCCTCGCGCAACAGGCGGCGCAGCAGCACGGCGAACTCGCCGACCAGTTCGCCCAGGTCCAGCCGCTCGCGCCGCACCGTCGACTTGCGCGAGAAGGCCAGGAGCTTGCGCACCAGATCCGCGGCGCGGATGGCCGTCTGGCGGATTTCGTTCAGCCCTTCGTAGGAGGGATCGCCGACCGGGTGGCGCTCCAGCAGGCCGCTGAGTTGCAGCTGGATCGCCGTCAGCAGGTTGTTGAAGTCGTGCGCCACCCCGCCCGCCAGCTGGCCGACAGCCTGCATCTTCTGGGCCTGGGAGAGTTGCAGCTCCATCGACTTCTGCGCCGCCACGTCGAACAGCCAGACGCGGCGTCTGTCGCCTTCAGGAGCGACATAGAGGTGCAGCTGGCGGTCCGGGTGGGCGCGAGCGATCAGCTCGATCGGGCCGGACGATCCGGCCTCCAGCTTGGCCTTGGCCTCGGCCACGCCCGCCGGATCGAACAGGTGGCCGAAGGCGGCGTCGCCGGAGGCCGCCGGGCCGGTCAGCAGGGCCAAGGCGGCGTTCGGCTCCTCGACCCGGCCGGCAAACAGGTCTTCGCCGCCGATCACGGCCGAGCCGAAAGGCGCCCCGGCCGCCATGGCGCGGGCCTCGCCGGTCGGGGCGGCCGGCTGCGGCGCCACGGGCGCGCTGGGGGCGAGCGGCAGGACGGCGTCGGGCGCGGCGCGCACCAGGAAGCGCCCCTGCCCCGCCTGGCCTATCAGCACCTCTTTCTCTCGCGGGCCGATCTGAACGATGGCGCGCCCCTGCTGACCCTCACGCGCCTGTGCGAAGGCCATGTAAAGGGCCTGGGCCGACTTGCCGCCTCCCTTACCGGACCTGGGGAGCGTGGTGACGGTTCCGTTCTCCTCGGCCCAGGCGGCGTTGTACGCCAGCACTTGTCCCGACGGCCAAACCAAGGCGGCGGGCTCGGCCAGGGCGTCCAGCATCTCGACCGCCGTATCGCCATTGGCGCGCCGCACCTCGGCCCGGCCGAAAGCGAACAGCCAGATCAGGGCCGTAGCGCCGGCCGCGAAGATCAGCATCAGACCCGGCGCGCTGAAGGCGTTGGTTCGAAACGCCGGATAGGCGATGGCGGCGACCGCCAGGGTGAAGCCCACGGCCATGATCACCAGCAGGGGATCAAACGTCGGACGGCGCGTCGCCTTCGCCTTCAACCTGTCTTGGGGTCGGGAAATGATCATGGCGTCTCGCCCGCGCGAATCAGGGTTCGTCAGCATACCGAAGCTCTTTCGCCGGCCCTAACGCGCTGGCGGCTCATCGCCGTTTCCGCTGTTGCATGACGAAGCCGATGACCTTGGCCGCCGCCTCGAAATGTTCGCGCGGGATGATGTCGTCCACCTCCACCGCGGCATACAGGGCCCGGGCCAGAGGCACGTTCTCGACGATCGGCACCTGGTGCTCCTTGGCCACCTCGCGGATGCGCAAGGCCAGGGCGTCGACGCCCTTGGCGACGCAGACAGGCGCGCCGTCGCCCTGATCCGGCTCGTAGCGCAGGGCCACCGAATAGTGGGTCGGGTTGGTGATGATCACCGTGGCGTCCGGCACGGCCTGCATCATGCGCTGGCGGCCGCGCTGCATGCGGATTTGGCGCAGCTTGGCCTTGACGTGAGGATCGCCGTCGGACTGTTTGAACTCGTCCTTCATCTCCTCCTTGGTCATCCGCATCCGCTTGGCGAAGCGCATGCGCTGCCACAGATAGTCGGCGCCCGCCGTCAGCCCCAGGAACACCAGGGCCGACATCATCAGCGCCAGCGCCAGGTCCCGCGCGAACGGCAGGATGTAGGCCGGGCTCATGGCAGCCAGCTGCTCGAGCTCGCGCACGTGCGGCTTCAGCACCCAGAAGCATACGGCGCCGATGGCGACCAGCTTGATGAAGGTCTTGAGGAACTGCACTACGCCGTCCGGGCCGTAGATGCGTTTGAACCCCTCCAGGGGGTTCACCTTCGACCATTTCGGCTTGACCTTCTCGACGGTGAAGATGAGGCCGGACTGGGCCAGATTGCCGCCCGCCCCGCCCAGAATGACCGCGAACATCAAGGCCGCCAAAAAGGGCGCCGCGGCCCACACGGCCTGCATGGCGATCTCCACGCCGGCTCCCGCCTCCAATCCGCCGATCATCGCGTGCGGCTGAGCAAGGAAAGGGGTCAAGGCCTCGGCGATCCGGGTGGAGAACCAGCCGCCGCCCGCCAGCAACACGCCCGCTGCCCCCGCCAGAGACAGCGCCGCCGCAACGTCCGGCGACTTGGCGACGTCCCCCTTCTTGCGCGCCTGTTCGAGTTTTCGCGGGGTGGCTTCTTCTGTTTTCGACTCGGGATCGGGACCGTCAGCCAACGGCGCCTCCCGTGAAGAAGGCCGCCACCGAGCGGTAGCGGTCGATGAAGACGGTCCCCAGCACGCCCAGGCTGAGCGTGAACACCGACAGACCGAGGATGACGCTCAACGGCGCGGCGGCGAAATAGACCTGAAAGCTGGGCATCACCCGCGCCACCAGGCCGGAGGCCAGATTGAAGATCAGGGCGAACACCAGGACCGGCGCCGCCAGCTGCACCCCCAGCATGAAGCTCTGGCTCAAGGTGCGGATCGCCAACTGGGTGAAATCGCCGACGATCAGAGGCTTCGCCGGCGCGATCGCTTCATAGGATCCGACCATGCCGCCGATGAACAGGTGGTGGGTATTCGTCGCGAACACCAGCGTCACGCCCAAAAGCATCAGAAAGGCCGACAGGGTGGTGCCCGGCTGGGCCTGCATCGGGTTTGCCGTCTGGGAGAAGCCGAGAGTGGTCTGCAGCGAGACGATCTCGCCCGCCGTAGTCATCGCGGTCATGAAGCTGCGCAGGATCGCTCCAATGGCCAGGCCGGTCAGCACCTCTCGGATAACCCAGCCGACGGTCGCGCCCAGAGTGGCGGGCAGAGCCGGCAGGCTGCCGGCCACAATCGGCCACAGGGCCAGCGACAGCACGAGGGCGAGCGACAGACGAACGCGCGGTGGAACGTAGGATTCGCCGAAGCCCGGCAGCAGCATCAGGATCGCCCCGATGCGGGCGAAGATCAGCCCCCCGGTCCAGACCTGTTCCGCCGTCGCATAGGGATCCACGCGCCCGCTCGCCCTACATTCCCGCGATGCGGGCGGCGATGTCCTTCATGAACCCGCCCAAAAGCGCGCCCATCAGCGGCAAGAACAGCAGCAGGGAAACGAAGACGGCCACGATCTTGGGCGCATAGACCAGGGTCTGTTCCTGGATCTGCGTCAGGGCCTGGAACAGACCGATGGACACGCCGACGGCCAGAGCCACGGTCAGAACCGGCAGGCACAGCTGGATCGTCAGCCACAGGGCGTCGCGCCCGATATCCAAAACTTCCGCGCCGTTCATCGCCAATCCCCAGGGCCCGCCGAACCAGAGGCGGGACAGTGGGCAGAAAATGCCGACAGGATGGTTAACGTCGCGCTAACCGTTTCGACAAAACGGCTGTTGCGCTGGCCTCTGGCCTTCGGCGGCGGCTCGGGGCTATGAAGCGCCCATGACCGATCACGCCCATACCCCGCCCGTCTCGCAGGAAGAAGCCGAAGCCGCCGTCCGCACCCTGATCCGCTGGGCCGGCGACAATCCCGCGCGCGAAGGCCTGATCGAAACGCCCAAGCGCGTCGCCAAATCCTATCGCGAGCTGTTTCAGGGCTATGAGGTCGAGCCGCGCGACTATCTGGAAAAGACCTTCGAGGAAGTTGGCGGTTATGACGAGCTGATCGTCCTGAAAGACATCCGCTTCGTCAGCTTCTGCGAACACCATATGCTGCCGGTCGTGGGCAAGGCGCACGTCGGCTATCTGCCGACCGACCGGGTCGTGGGCATCTCCAAGCTGGCGCGCGTCGTCCGCGGCTACGCCCGCCGCCTGCAGATCCAGGAAAAAATGACGTCGGAGATCGCCAACGCCATCCAGGAAGTGTTGCGCCCCGTCGGCGTCGGCGTCGTCATCGAGGCCGAGCACAGCTGCATGACCATGCGCGGCGTCGATGTCCCGGGCGCCAGCCTGTCGACCAGCTGCCTGCTGGGCGCGGTCCGTGAAGACCCGCGCACGCGGGAAGAATTCCTGCGGCTGGTGCGGGGCTAAAATCGGCTCAGCGCCGTGCAGAGGCCAACGCCGCTTCAGCCGCCTCCAAAACTGGATCCCGCCCCGCCTGGATCAGAGCCAGTGTCGGCGCGGCGTGAACGTCGGGCTCGACCCCTGCGCCTTCTATGCGTCGACCTGCAGGATCATACAGGTCGTAGACCGGAACCTGAAGACTGCCGCCGTCGGGCAACCGAAAAGCACGCGACGTAAGAGCTGCTCCGGCGCTGCCGCGCCCAACCAGCACGGCCCGTCCATGATGTCGTAAGGCGCTGGCCGCAACCTCAGCCGCGCTCGCAGAACGAGGACTGATCAAAAGCAGCAAAGGGCCCGTGTAGGCTTCGGCCCCACGTTGGGTGAACAGCATGGTCCGGCGACCGTTGACGATACGCGACCCAATCAAGGAACGAGCCGGCAGAAGCGCGCCCAGCAGCCGCTCATTCTCAGTTACGGCGCCGCCGCTGTTGTTGCGAAGATCAAGAATGACCCCCTCCGGCGGCGCCTTCTTCAACTGCGAGAGGACCCAGTCGATCTGCGGCTTCTCAAAGGCGTCGAAGCGCAACGAAAGGGCGCCGCTTGGCAGGAAGCGCCGTTCATAGGGCATGCGCGGCGGCGGCGGTCGACGATGGTCAAGGGTCAAGCTCCGCAGCTCTCCAGACGCCTGGCGGAACCAGTAGCGGCGCTCGTAGCGGCCGGCCCCCGGTGTTATCTGGTCGACGCGCCAGCCGATCTCGACTCCCGCGCGTTCAGCCGCCCCGCCCTTGATCAAATCAATCACCTCGCCACTAGCGAGGGACACCCCGATGTCACGCAACATGTCGCCATCCGAGACATTTCCCGGCGCGATGAAGATACGCGGGCGCCCAGCAGAGGCGCTCGACTGAAGTTGCGGCCAATTCCGCTCATATCCTACGGGCGGCGATGCGCCGACATGGGATTCGCCCGTCGCGTTCAACATCGGCGCCAGCACTTGATAATAGAGCCCCGCAGTGTCCGACGCCTGAAGGGCCAACGGCAGGTGACGCGCCCGAGCAGATCGCCAGGCGGCGCGGCGGGAAGCCCTTTCAAAATGCCTTTGGTTCAGCTGCGTCCATACCCGATCGAACACGGCGCGATTGTAAGCTTTCTGTTCGGCAACCGTTCGCGGCTGCCGCCAAGGCATAGGTTCCGCCGTACGCCAAGCCGCAGCCAGAAAAGCCGACAAGGTCACCGCTCCCAACGCACGAGCCAAGCTCGCCCATTTAATGATCATCATGCCCCTCACCCGACGCAACAGTGGCTGACGAACACGGGTCCCTCAAGGCCACCATGCGGCCCCTTTCCTGCATGCCCCACACTGAACCTAGGAGGTCGCCATGCTGCAGGCCGTGTTTTCGTCCCGGAATGAGCCGCCGCCGATCGCGCGCGGCGGTTGGCTGGACGCGCTGCGGTTCATCGTGGCCGCCTTGATCATCCTGCATCATTTCCAGATGTCGGCGCCTGTACCCCTCGCCGAAGGGCTGCATCCCGTGTTCGAGCGGGGCGGTTTCCTGCTGACCAACTTCTTCCTGATCGACAGCGGCTATGTGCTGATGCGGGTCTATGGCCGCGCCGTCGGCTCGGGCCGGATGTCCAAGACGAACTTCTTCCTGAAGCGAGCGCTGAGGGTGTTTCCGGCCCACCTGATCGTCCTGGGCCTGCTGGTGGCGCTGGTGCTCGTCGCAACGGCCGCAGGGATGCCGCCCAACCATCCCGAGTGGTTCGCCTGGGACCAACTTCCCGCCCAGGCCGCCCTGGTGCAGTCGTTCGGCGTGCACGGCGGCATTGGTTGGAACGCGCCGACGTGGTCGATCTCGGCGCTGCTAGGCTGCTACGTGGCCTTTCCCTTCGTGCTGCGCGGCCTCAGCCGGATCGGGCCGTGGACCGCGTTGGCGCTGGTCATTGTCGGCTATCTGGCGGCCAATGAGCTGAGCTGGGCGATCCTGAACTATCCCGTCTATCAGATGCCGCTGAACCTGGGCATCTGGCGCGCCCTGCCCCTGTTCATCCTCGGCATGGGGCTGGCCTGGTTTGCGCAAGGGGTGTGGATCAACCCGCGCGTCGCCGGCTGGGCCGGCGTGCTGGCCGCCGTCGCCCTGGCCGGCGTGCAGTATTTCGACAAACACGCCCTGATCTCGCTGGTCTTCATCAGCATCATCATCCTGGCGGCGGGCGCTTCGCCGGGGCGCAACCCGTCGAAGCTGGTCGAGCAGGCGGCGATGGTGTCCTTCTCCATGTTCATCTCGAACGAGGTGGTGCGCATCGCCTGGTTCGGCCTGGCCGACGCGGCAGCGGGCAAATTGGCGCTGGGCGAAGCCTGGCGTTGGGGCCTGTGGGGCCTGGGCGTGGCGGCAGCCTTCGTCTTCGCCTTCGGCCTGCACTATCTGATCGACCAGCCGATCCAGAACCGCATCCGCGCCTGGCTCAAGGCGCGCGGTCGCGGGGCCGCCGTCAGCCAGCCGGTGGTGTCGCTGGAAGGCTAGGCGTCAGCCAGCGCCGGCGCCGCCGACCAGATGCAGCACATTGCCGTCCGGGTCCTTGAACCACGCCAGGCGCAGGGACCCGCACACGTGGATGTCGCCATCGTGCTCCATGCCGTCATAGCGCTCAAACGCCACGCCCTTGGCCTTCAGAGCGGCGACGATGTCGTCCAACTCGACCCCGACGTCCCACGAGACGGCGTTGGCCTGGTTCGTTCCGGCGAAGTCGGACTTGTAGACGGTCAGCCAGGTGTTGCCGGTGCGGTAGCCCAGCATCCCCTCCATCCCGCTATCGGCCAGGTTCAGCTCCAGCACGTCTGAATAGAAGGCTCGGGCGCGATCCAGATCCTTGACCGCCACGATGGCCGAGGAGTTCTTGTCCTTGAGCATGGGTCTTCCTTTCACTGTCGGGAAAGAAAGCGTGCGGCGCGCGGGTTCGATCCGCGCTCATCAGGAAATGGAGAAGCCGACGCTAGATCGGCATCCTCATGATCTCCTGATAGGCCGAGATGACCTGGTCGCGGACGGCCATCACCGTCTCCAGCGAGGCCTCGGCCGACGAGATCGCCGTGACGACGTCGATCAGGTTGCCCTGGCCCTGGACGGATTGGGCCATCTGGGCCTCGGCGACGCGGGTGGCCTGCGTCGTCTGCGTCATGACGTTCTGCAGCAGGTCGGCGAAGCCGCCCGCCGCGTTCGGACCGGCGCTCGCGGCAGCGTTGGCCGAGGTGGTGACGCTGACGCCGCCCCCGCCCTGAACGGCGGCGTAGGCGCGGGCGGCCATGATGGGGTTCATGCCTTAGCCCCTTACTTCTTGATGATGTCGAGGGTGCGCGAATCCATGTTCCGCGCCGTCTCGATGACGTTCAGGTTGGCTTCATAGGCGCGCTGCGCCTCGCGCATGTCCATCGCCTCGACCAGGGTGTCGACGTTGGGCCTCATCACATAACCCTCGGCGTTCGCCGCCGGGTGCGAGGGATCGTAGTCCATTCGGAAATCGCGCTGATCTGGCCGAACCTCGGCCAGGGCGACGCCGGTCGCGCCGTCTACGTCGCGGCTCTGGAACACCGGCACCTGGCGACGATACGGCTGTCCGCCCGCGACATTGGCCGTCGATTCCGCGTTGGCGATGTTCTCGGCGATGACGCGCATCCGCGACTGCTGCGCCTTCAGTGCGGTCGAAGCGACGGCCATGGCGGTGTTGCGAGGGGTCACGGGGCGATTGTTGATCGGGTCAGGCATGGTTCACTCCCCCTCAGGCCGCGGGCTTCTTGGCCGCCAGGCGGATCATCTGCATGGACTTCTGGTAGAAGCCGATGGCGGCGTCATAGGCCATGCGGCTCTCGGCCATCTTGAGCATCTGCTCTTCGACTACGACGGAATTGCCGTCCAGGGTGGTCTCGGAGTCCGGCGCCGCCATGCCCTCGAACTGCGGCGCCCGCGCCGGCGGAGACACATGCTGGGCGTTGGTGGCGACCATCCGCAGCCCTGCGTTCTTGCGCACCGCGACGGCAAAGTCGGTCGGCGTCTTCAGGTCGCGGGCGACATAGCCCGCGGTGTCCGAGTTGGCGACGTTCTCGGCGATCACCCGCTGACGGTCGTCCAGCCACGCCAGACGGCCCTTGATCTGATTCAGCAGCGGCAGGTCGGTGACGGACATGCGAATCCCTCGGACGAACGGATCGGCAGAATTTGCCGCCTGCATGGTTAATATCCCGTATCCCTAAACGCGCCGTTAACCACGTCCGTTGAAACATGGCTCGAAGCGTGGCGGCCAAACGCCGGATCGTCGCGCGTCTGGGGCTGCATCCGCATGAACTTACTTGATCTGTTCCGGGCGATCTTCGGCCTGGCCATCACCCTGGGCATTATCGGCCTGGCCGCCTGGGCGGCGCGTCGCTACGCGCCCGAGATCCTGGCCCGCTTTCAGGGGCAGCAGGGTCAGGTCCGGCGGATGAAGGTCGTCGAGACCCTGGTGCTGGACCCGTCGCGCCGTCTGGTCCTGATCCGCGTCGATGACGAAGAACGGCTGATCCTGCTGGGCGAAGGCCGCGAACTGATCGAGCCGCGTCAACCGGGAGGCGTGAAGTGAGCCGCCCCGCCCTGTTCGGCATCCCCACCCGCGCTGAGCTGAAGCGCGCGGCCCTGTTGTCGCTGATCACCACCGCCCTGTGCCTGATCTGGCCGCTGGGCGCCCTGGCGCAAGAGGCGGCGCAGAGCGGGTCGGCCATCAACATCGACTTGGGGACCGGCGCGGGCCTGACGCAGCGCGTGGTGCAGCTGGTCGGGCTGATGACGGTGCTGTCGCTGGCGCCGTCCATCGTCATCATGACCACCAGCTTCGTGCGAATCATCGTCGTGCTGTCCCTGCTGCGCACGGCGCTGGGGATGCAGCAGTCGCCGCCGAACGCCGTCCTGGTGTCCCTGGCCCTGTTCCTGAGCGCCATCGTCATGGCTCCGACCTGGCAGGACGCCTATGATTCGGGGGTCCGCCCCCTGATGGATCAGCAAATGGAGCTGCCTCAGGCCTTCGATGCGGCGTCCGAACCGGTAAAAACCTTCATGCTGTCCCAGGTGAAGCCTGACGACCTGTCGCTATTCACCCGACTGTCGCGCGTAGAGCCCCCGGCAGACGTGCAGGACCTGCCCCTGCGGGTGGTCACCCCAGCCTTCATGATCAGCGAGTTGAAGACCGCCTTCACGATCGGATTTCTTCTTTTTGTTCCGTTTCTTGTGATCGATTTGGTGGTCGCCAGCGTCCTGATGTCGATGGGCATGATGATGCTGCCGCCGGTGGTGGTCAGCCTGCCCTTCAAGCTGATCTTCTTTGTGCTGGTCGACGGCTGGAGACTGGTGGCCGGAAGCCTGGTCGAGAGCTTCCAGAGAGCCTCCGGCGCCGGATAAATCCCCAGCCTGCAAGGCCTTCTCGCCGATGCGGGCTTGCCAAGCCTGCCAAAACCGTCGTTGATCCTCCCGTCCTCGCCCGGCGCTTCTTTCCGGGCGACCACCATCGGGAAAATGCCCTCATGACCACTCAAGCTGAACTGATCGCCGCCGTCGCCAAGGACGCGGGCGTTTCGCAAGCTGACGCCGGCAAGGTTCTGACCGCCATTGTCGAGAACATCCACAAGGCTCTGAAGTCGGGCGACGACGTCCGTATCTCGAACCTGGGCGTGTTCGACACCGCTGAGCGCGCTGAGCGCGAAGGCCGCAACCCGGCCACGGGTGCGACGATCAAGATCCCGGCCTCCAAGGCCGTGCGCTTCCGCGTGTCGAAGCCGCTGAAGGACGCCGTCAACGGCTAAGCCTTTCAGGCGCGTTCGTTCCTCTTCGGCGGGACAGACGCAAAAGACCCCTCTCCCGTCGGGAGGGGGGTTTTTTATTGGCCCGCGCCGGTCTTCGCCCGGAACTCGGCCTTGGTCTGGGCGATCCAGCCGGCGTAGGCGTCAGCCCCGGCGCTGAGGGCCGCGAAGTCCTGCGGTCGGCCCGCATCGCCGCCGTCCAGCCCCGCCAGCGCCACCCGGATCGCGCCAGGCGAGCGCGCCCCTTCGGCGAAGCGCGCGTAGTTCTTCGCCAGTCGGCTCAAGGCGCTTGCATCGCGCGCCAGGGAATAGCCCGCCCCGGCGCGGATCAGACGCGTCTCCTCGGCCTCGCTGAGCGGCGTGGCCGCGTCCTTCCAGCGGTCGCCGAGGCGCTGCTCATACAGGGCGGCGGCCGCCCCCCACTGCTGCTGCTTCCACAGGATGTCGGCGCGCACGTCGCGGGCGGCGGGCGAAGCGTCCTTGCCCAGCACCTCCAGCGCGTGGTCATAGCGCCCCAGCTCCATCAGAGCGCGAGCCTCCAGCGCGCGGCGCTCCAGGTTCATGGCCATCGGCAAGAGCGTCGTGCGCGAGGACCACAGGGCCTTCAGCGCCTCTTCCGGCTGGCGGTTCATCAGATAGACGGCGGCCAGATTGGTCGAGACCTGGGCCTTTGCGACCCCGTCCAACCGGTTCTCGGCCTGATACTTCAGCAGCTCGGCGGCCTGATCCAGCAAGTCGACATCGATCAGGCGTCGCGCCAGACGCCGCACCATCTCGTCGCCGTCGGCGCCCACGGGCGTCAGCTCACGGAAGTCGAAGAACAGCGCCAGGGCCTGCACCGGCTGCAGACCGTCGGCCGCGCCGTCCAGGAACAGGGCGCGGAAGGCGTTGTCGAGATCGGCCTGAAGCCGGTCGCCGCCTGGCAGGGTGACGATCTTCGGCCCCGCGGTCTTCAGCGTGGTCAGCGCCTCGCGATAGCGGCCCTGCGACAGATAGAGTTCGCCCAGGGTGCGGATAACCGCCAGCTCGGTGGCATCCCCGCGCCAGCGCCATTTCAACGCCTCCAGCTGGGCGGCGGCGGCATCGGCCTTCAGCGTCCCCTTGGCCAGCTCCAGCTTGATGACGCCCAGACGCGCGGGGGTGGCGACGCCATCCAGAGGCGCGCGCGCCACGGCCTTGTACAGGGCAAGCGCGCGGTCGGGAGTCTGATCCAGCTCGAACAGGCGGGCCTGCACCAGACGGGCCGTCAGTTGGTCGGGAGCCGAGACGTTCGGTTGACTGAAGACATAGGCCAGCAACTCGCGCGCGGCCTCGGCGTCGCCGGTCTCGACCGCCGCCATGGCGTGGGCCGCGCCGAACCGGGCGCGCCATTCGGGGGCGAAGCCGTCGACCACGCCCGCACCGGCCGCGAACAGGCGCCGCGCATTGCCCCAATCGCCCTGCTGGGCGGCGAGATAGCCTTGCCATACCTTGGTCGAGGGATCGCCCGCCAGCGCGCCGGACGAGAAGTCGGCCTCGGCCTCGGCGAAGCGGCCGATGGAGGCGCGTGCGGCGCCGCGCAGGCCGCGCACCTCGGCCACGCCCTGCATGGCGGGCGTCTGGTTGATCAGGGCGTTCAACACCCCGACCGCCTCGAACCCCAGACCGTGCCCGACCAGGAAGCGGGCATAGGCCAGCCGCGCCTCGATCGGCGCGCGCGGGTCTTCGACAGCGCGGCCGCTCTCGCGCTCGGCAGCCTCTCGCAGGACACGGTGCCGAGCGATGAAGCCGCCCTCTTCCGCATCGGCGGACCAGTCCGCCGGGATCAGGGCCGGTCGCGACGCGGCGCGGGGCGCGCCCGCGCCCTCCATCGCCGTTTCCAGCCCCGCGGTCGGCGAAGACAGGGTCAAGCCGCGCGGGCGCGTCACCGTCACCAGATCGCCGTCTGCGGTGACGCTCAAGTCGTCGGTCGGCGTCTCGACGGCCAGGCCGTGAGCGGTGGGCAGGAAGCCCGCATCCACCGTGCGCCGCCCGGTCTTCAACCCCTTGCCGGGGGCCAGGGCGGTGACGGCGGCGAAGCGGTCGCCGATCATCGGATCGGTCAGCCAGATGGTGCGGGTCGCCCCCGCCATCCGCGCGGTCAACGACGCCTTGACCGCGTCGTCGCGCTGAATGTCCACACCGCTTGGCGAAGGCGCGCTGCCCCCGATGGTCACCACCCAGGTCGAGCCATCGGCGCGCGCGGCCACCGCCTGGCCCGGCTCGACGGGTATGCGCACCGCGGTAAAGTCTGGCCCCGCCGCCCAGCGGACGCCGTTCAGCCCCTCGCCCTTCATCTCCATCCGCGCGGCGTGGTCGAAGATGGCCCATACCGCCTCCCCGCGCCGGAATACGGCTGCGCCGACCGGCCCGTTCCAGGCGAAGCGCATCACCGTCTGCTGGCCCTTGACCTCGGCCGCCACCGGCACCGCCCCGCCAATCGGCACGGGCGAGGGTCGCGAGCCGTCGGCGCGCGCGCCGGGGGCGTAGAGATTCAGCCAGACGGCGCCGTCGGCGGTCCCGCTGGTGACGCCTGCCCCTTCGGCGAGGGTCAGGACCAGCTCCGTAGCCCCCTGGGCGGCGCGCGTCTCGATCTTCTCAAGCCCCTTGGGCGGATCGACGCGCAGGCGGCTGACATCTGGCGCGGCGGTCGCGCCGATGCGCACGACGACGGTGCGGTCGTCCTGGCGCACGCGCGCGCGCGATCCGACCACCCCGGCGAACTCGATCTTGGTGAAGCCCGCATTCGCTCCGATGCGGATCTCGACCGGTGCGCCCGTCTGCGCCTGGGACGGCGCCGGAGCCAGCGGCGCGAAGACGACGACGCCCGCCGCGGCGGCCGCCACGGTCGTCTGCAGAACGCGCTTCTTGGCGGGGGCCCCGGACATATCGCGCGCATGCTCGCGCGAAGGGCTTTAATCGCAGTTAACGGGGCCTAAATCGCCCAAAGCGCCGCTTCGGCCGGCAGATAGGACAAAACACCCGCTTGCTTCCCGGTAGCGAACGGCCGACATCATGGCCATCGTTCGCCGTAGGAACAGGTTGCGTGTCCGATCCCCTTTATCCTCCGATCAGTCCTGTAAAGACTGGCATCCGCGCTCGCTGCCCTCGTTGCGGCAAGGGCCCCGTATTCAAGGGCTATCTGAGCCTTCGCTCGTCCTGCCCCGAATGCGGCCTGGACTACAGCTTTGCCGACCCCGCAGACGGTCCGGCGTTCTTCGTCATGTGCGCGGTCGGCGTGGTCGGCATGGTCGCCTTCATGATTTTCGAGTTCACCGTGCACCCGCCGGTCTGGGTCCACTTCCTGGTGACCTTCCCGGTGCTGGCGGCGATGTGCCTGTCGGTGCTCCGCCCCTTCAAGGGCTGGATGGTGTCCGAGCAGTATTTCCACAAGGCTGAGGAAGCGACCTTCATCAGCGTCGGCAAACATGGCGAAGGCTACGGCTGGCGCGGCCAGGCCGAGCGCGCGGCCAAGGCCGCGGCCCGCGACAAGGACTGAGCGTCCGCGCCGTCAATCAAAAGGACGCCAGCATCGCCGGCGTCCTTTTTTCATGGCCTCAGCGCATGACCCGCAAGGTCACGCCCACCATGCGCGGCGCGCCCAGAAACGCCCCTAGCGTCCCTGTCTGGAACGGCGCGCCGAAGGCCACCTGGCGATAGTCCTGATCGAACAGGTTGCGGCCCCACAGCTCGACACTCCACGCATCGTCCCGCGCCAGGGCGACGCGGCCGTCCACCAGCCAGAAGCCCGGCTGGCTCTTGGCCGGATCGAGGTCCGACCCGGTGTTGTATTCCGACGAATACTTGGCCGCCAACGTCACCCGTCCGGTCAAGCCGGCCGCAACCGGCCGCTCATAGGTTCCGGCCAGCGATCCGCTCCAGAGAGGCGCGAAATTGACTCGCTTGCCCGCCAGCAGCGGCAGACCCGGGACCGGATCGTCGCCGTATTCCGTCTGCGCGTAGGTCAGGCCGCCCTGCAGCGACAGGCCTTCGAACGGCAGGAACATGAAGTCCGCCTCCACGCCCTTGGCCCGCACCTCGGGAATCGATCGGACCAGGAAGGTCGTGCCCAGGAAGGTGTTCAGCTGGAAGTCGTCATAGGTCTGGCGGAAGGCGGCGGCCGAGACCAGCAGGCGGTGGTCCAGCATCACGCTCTTGACCCCCGCCTCGAAGGCGTCGGCGCTCTCGGCCGGGAAGGCGCGCGAGGCGTCAGGGACCAGGTTGGTCTGTCCGCGGTCCAGGTTGAAGCCGCCGTTCTTGCGCCCTCGCGACCAGGAGGCGTACAGGCGCGTCCCCTCGGTCGCCTTGACCTCAGCGCGGGCCATGCCGGTCCAGGCCTCGTCCTTGACGGTCTCCGACTGGTTCAGACCGTTGAACGCCGGGTTCGACCACGGCAGGCACAAGGTGGCGTTGGTCACGCCGTTGGCCAGCGCGGCGGCGCAGGCCCGCCCGCCGTCGGTGTTGTGATAGGCGGCCGTCATCTCCTTGGTCTCATGGGTGCGGCGCAGCCCCCCCGTCAGCGTCAGGCGGTCGGTCACGGCGTAGGAGACCTGGCCGAACAGGGCCGCGCTGCGGGCCGTCTGCCAGTAGCGGTCCAACTGACCTTCGCCCTCGATGAAGCTCGCCCCGACAGGCAGACCGGTCAGGCTCGACACGTAGTTCGGGTCGCCCAGCGGGTTGGACGCCGAGCGTGACAGCAACCGGCTGACGTAGCCTTCGTAGTCGGCGCCGTAGAACAGGCTGTCGCGGCGGGTTAGTTTCTCATCGGCGAAGAAGGCGCCCGCCGACCAGTCCAGCTTTCCGCGCCGGCCCGACAGACGGAACTCCTGCGTCAGGGTGCGGAAGCGGTTCGACCAGCTGCCGTCGTCGGGGCGATAGGCCAGATCGGCCGAGGTGAAATCCCAGTCCTGACTGATGACGCCGCGCCAGTCGCGCACCGCCGAGGTGCTCTCCAGCGTCGCCCAACCCAGGTCGGCGGTCAGATGCAGGGCCAGGCCCTTGTCGCGGATGCGGGTGTTGGTGTCGCGGTTCGAGTAGGCCACGCGATCCCACGGCTTCGGCGTCGCGGCCACGCCTCCGTCGGGCGCGAAGCTCGCCAGCAGAGGGGCCGTTCCGCCCGTGACAAGCTGCACGCCGACGCAGCAGCGCTCGTCCCGCTCGGTCCAGTCAGCGGTAAGGCGGGCGGTCAGCTCCGGCGTCGCGCGCCACAGCAACTGGCCGCGCACGGTGTCGTAGTGTTGGGTCTGATCGTCGGTAGAGGTGCGCGGGCCGTCGCCTGTCTTGACGTCATAGAGGCCGTCGCGGCGACGGGCGGCGACATACAGCCGTCCGGCCAGAACCTCATCCACGATCGGGCCGGTCAGGGAGACGGAACCGCCCTGCGTTCCATAGTCGCCGAAGGTCGCCTCGCCCGCCATGCGCGCGTCGAACGACGGGGCGACGGTGACGACGTTGATGACGCCGGCCGAGGTGTTTTTGCCGAACAGGGTCGCTTGCGGCCCCTTGAGCACCTCGATGCGTTCGACCTCGCCCAGATCACCCAGGGCGGCGCCGTTGCGCGGGCGATAGACGCCGTCGATCATCACGCCGACCGAGCTTTCCACGCCCGGATTGTCGCCTACGGTGCCGACGCCGCGGATGCGGGCGGTGGTGAAGGTCTGGTTCGAGGTCGAGGCCACGATCAGCCCCGGCGCCAGGATCTGCAGATCCTTGATGTCGCGCACGCCCACATCGTCCAGCAAAGGCTGGCTCGCCACCGTCAGCGACAGGGGCGTGGCCGCCAGCGGCGCTTCGCGTCGCTCGGCCGTCACCACGATCTCAGACACCTGGGTCGGGCCTGTATCGAAGGGCGCTTCCGCCAAAACAGGTGCGGCGAAAGCGAGCACGGATACGGAGGCGGACGCCAGAGACGCGGCGCGAACGACAGAAAGCATGGGAGGAAAAACCGCTTGGCGGAGCGACGGCGCATGGCTTCGTCGCGGACTGTCAGCGGCTGTAACAGTCAAGTCGGCCAGGCGAAACCCTGGCGCTGACCTTCATCCCCGGGTCAGTCTTAGGCGCGGCCAGCGAGCGGCCCTGAGGCGCGCGGCGCGAAGCTGTGCTCAACCCGGCTGCGATGCGGCGCGACATCGTTGCGGACCCCGCCGCCGATGCGGCACAGCTGCTCCAACCCGCGTCCGCCGCCGCTTTCATGCGATGTGATCAGGTCCAGCAGGCGCTCCGCTTCCGCCAGGGTCTCGGGCCGCTGCTCTAGCAGCCAGGCCTCAAGCGCGCCTAGATCAGCCATCAGGCCCGCCGCACGAACGGAGGCCTCCAGCCTTTTGTCATTCCATTGACGGAGCAGCGCCCGCGCGGCCTCCATCGTCCAGTGTTGAGCCATGTCGCCCCCCAGAGGCGAAGCGCCGGTCGGCCTCGACCTCCCAGACGCCTAAGAAAAAAGTGAGTGTAATCAAGACCCAGATCAGCCAAGACAGGGTGACTGCCGCCCACGCCAAGGACGCTTCGGACAAAAGCGGCGTGGCGTAACCCACCACAGCGACCAGTTGAAACGCCGCCGCCAACACGATCCACCAGCGCCCGGCGCGCTCAGCGATCAGCCACAGGGCGACGAAGGAT
Source organism: Brevundimonas guildfordensis (assembly GCF_014836405.1). Taxonomy (GTDB): domain Bacteria; phylum Pseudomonadota; class Alphaproteobacteria; order Caulobacterales; family Caulobacteraceae; genus Brevundimonas; species Brevundimonas guildfordensis. Next base: position 1,459,903 of record NZ_JACSQU010000001.1, read on the forward strand.
AAGGCATCGGCGAGCGCCAGGCCGTAGTGAAAGCCATTCCACGCCAGTCCCGCCAAAAGGAAGGACATCGCAACAGCGGCCGACATCACAGCGGCAGCCACGCGATCGAGAAAATCGCCCCGCCATAACAGCAACGCTAGCCCCGCTGCTCCTGGCAAAAGCAGGACCAACTGCAGCACGCTCATAGACCCTCCAGTCGCTCAGACCGACTTGAGATCGGCGCCTAATTCCCAACAGTCATTCACGTCTCCGCCCCGAAAGAAACGTCAGCGCAGACTGCGGATCATCTCGAGAACAGGAAGGATCAGGTTGGCGGCGATCACCGCGAACGCGATCCAGGCGAACGCCCAACCCAATATCAGCCAAAGAACTGACCCGCCCTTTTTCCTCGGACGCCGCCATTCTCCCAACCCTGCATAAAGTCGATACAGCGACCGGGGCCACACTGGTTTCCTGCCCTCGTTCGTCTCGTTCAAGCCTGCAAGGACGTCCTCTTTTGACATCGCTGAAGGTTCCGAAGACAGCCCGTATAATTCCCCTGAGTAGGAATTACTCAGTACGCTTGCGGCCTGCTGGCGATCAGAGACGCCTAGCTTCTCATAAGCACGATGAAGGTGGTTCTGGACGGTTCGAGGCGACAGGCCGAGGCGCCGGGCGATTTCCTTATCGCCCAGTCGGTGCGCCACAAGTCCGAGAATTTCTCGTTCTCTGGGCGTAAGCTTGTTGACCTTCGAGTTTATAGACACAGCAATCGAGTAGCCGGCAAGAGCGGCGCCCGTCCAGTCCGGCCATGTCTTTCTCTCGACACCGGGCTGCAATCCCGGCAAGCGAACATCCCATGATTGGGCTTATGAACGACAGCGCCGCTGGGCGTCCTCCCAAAGCAGGAAAGCGGAATAGGTGACGCACTTGATCCTTCTGGCGGGCGGACTAGGTCTGATCGTGGGCAGCTTTCTGGGTCTTGTCAGTCTACGCTTGCCCCGCGGCGAAGATGTCGTCGTGCAGCGCTCCCGCTGCGGCTCGTGCGAGCGTCCTCTCAAGCCTTGGCGGATGATCCCCGTCGTCAGTTGGGCGATGTCACGCGGGAAATGCAGCGATTGCAACGCGGCCATTCCCCTAAGATACCCCCTGATCGAACTGGCCGCCGCCGCGATCAGCGTGTGGGCGGCGCTGCGCTTCGACGATCCCGCCTGGGCTTTGGCGGGCGCGGTGTTGGGCTGGCAACTGTTGCTGATCGCCGTCATCGACGCCGAGCATTTCTGGTTGCCGGACGCCCTGACGCTTCCACTGTTTCTCAGCGGACTGTTCGCAGCGGTGGCGCTGGATCCCGCGAACGTGCAGAGCGGTCTGCAGTGGTCGCTGATCGGGCCGTTGCAAACTCCTCTGATCGGCGCAGCCGCCGGTTTTGGGGGGCTTTGGCTGCTGGCCTTTGCCTATCGGCGCCTGCGCGGACGCGAAGGGCTCGGCGGGGGCGATCCGTTCCTGTTGGGCGCGATCGGCGCCTGGGTCGGCTGGATGGGCCTCCCCAGCGTACTCCTTTGGGCGTCGCTGAGCGGCTTGAGCGTCGTCGCGGCCAAGGTGGTCCTGCGGCGTCCCGTCGCGGCGACTGATCGCCTGCCCTTCGGCGTCTTCCTGGCGATCGGGGCCTGGCTGACCTGGCTTTACGGCCCCCTGGGTGTGGGCCTGCCGACCTAGAGCGAGAGTAGGTCGGACCAGCGCCAGCGGCCGCCGTTGCCCAGCGCGACGCGCGGCGCGCCCGGTTGGTCGCTAAGCGTCAGCAACACATAGCCGTTCACCGTCTCAGCCTTACAGGCGCGCGGCGAGAAGCCGACCGTCACGGCGATGGCCTGACGCACCCCGGCCAGCCCCTTGCCTTCTTCGCCAGGGCTTCGCAGCCAGTCGCCGTTCCACATCAGGATGGCCCGGCCCGACGCGCCGGAGGAGCGATAGGCCTGGCCGATGGCGCCGTTGATGCGCGGATCGTTGCGCAGGGCGTCCTGAATGCGCTTGACCATATCGCAGCCCTGTCCCGAGCCCCCGCCCACGCCAGAGCCGGATCCCCCTCCAGAGCCGCCTGCGCCGGAGCCGGCGCCGCCGCCGCCGCCGCTCCCCTGCCCCGCCGTTAAAGCGCCGCTCAGCGCGCCCTCGCCGAGCAGCACGAATGACACGCTGGGCTCAGGCGCCGAAATCGGCAACGGCTCGACCTGCGGCGAGCGGGGCGTCGGGCGACTGGGACGGGGCGTAGGGGGCGTCGGCGCCGTGGCTCGAGCCTTCTCTGGCGTTTTGGCAGGGACCGGCACGGCCGCCGCAACGGCAACCGCGGCTGGCGCCGGTTCCGGCTCAGGCGCAGGTGCGGCCTCGGATCCGCCCGCTGGCGCATCGCCGGGCGCAGGCTCGGACGTCGGGGGCGGAGGCGGCTCCACCAGGATCACCTCGACCGGCGGCGCCAAGGCCGGCTCCACGACAGGCTTGACCGGGGCGGTCATGATCACCGCCACGACCAAGCCATGCGCCGCCAGGCTGGCGGCAACCGACAAGGCCTTTGAACGTTTCCGCCTTGAATCCCGGCTCACCCCTGGCGGCCCTCTACGCTACAGGTTCGGCGAACAACCAACAATGAAACTCGCAACAAAAGCGTCTCGCCTCCAGATCGCGCGAAGCTGATCACCCGAGAGCGTCAGGAAAATGGCAGCCTCTGATAGGCCCGGAGTCAACACGAGAACCGATTATTGAAATTATTTTATAGTTAAGCTGAACCTTTTCACTTCTTCGCGCTTCATTGCTCCGCCGTTTTACAACCGACACCGGTGCGGCGCGTAACACCCCCGGAAGTTGGGCCGGGCACGAAGGAGACTTGATTTGATCAAATTGGCACCCAGAACCGCAATCGTCGGCGCCATCGCCATGCTTGGCATCGCCGTCAGCGGCTGCGCCAGCCATCGGTTCGTCCGCGACAACGTCCAGGTGGTGAACGAGCGGGTCGACGGCGTCGACGCCCACCTCACCCAGGTAGAAGGCACCGCCGGCGAAGCCCTCGCCCGCGCCAACGCCGCTCATAAGCTGGCCCAGGGCAAGTTCTTGTACGAAGTCGTTCTGTCGGACGACTCGGTGAAATTCCCGGTAAACCACACTGAGCTGTCGCCCGAGGCCGAACAGCGCCTGGCCGAACTGGTCCAGCGCCTGCGCGCCGAGAACGCCAATGTCTACCTGGAAATCCAGGGCCATACCGACGCTACCGGCTCCGACCAGACCAACGAGCGTATCGGTCAGGAACGTGCCGAAGCCGTGCGTCGCTTCCTCAGCGACCAGGGCATCGCGCTTAACCGCATGGCGACCATTTCCTACGGCGCAGCCAAGCCGGTGGCGCCGAACAACACCCGTGAAGGCCGCGCCCAGAACCGACGTGTGGCCATCATGGTTCTCGCCTAACGACAGCCGGCTTTCGTTTCAGCCTCCTGCCCCGGCTGAAACGAGGAACGGCGGCGTCCCGCAAGGGGCGCCGCCGTTTTCTTTTGGCCTTCGCGGCGCCCAGCGCCTTGTCGACCCAGGTACGCAGGAAGCGCAGTTCACCGTCGGACCGCGACACCTGCGCTCGCTAGGCGGCCAGATGGCGGGCGCGGAGTTTTGCGGGACCGACGCGTCAGACCATAGCTTGCCTTCCCACGGCTGACGCGGCATCAGGGCGTCCTCACCTTGGACCTGGCCGTCACTGACGCCGGGTGGCTATCCCCGCCGCCGATCCGCAGGGAAACCGAGCCGCCGCGTCGCGGCTCATCCAGATGAACCTCAGAATGTCCCTAATCGCTTCCGCGCGTCAGGAGTGGCTCGCCAACCCCCGCCGCGACCTGCTTGCCGGCGCCGTCGTCGCCCTGGCCCTCATTCCTGAGGCTATCGCCTTTTCGATTATCGCCGGTGTTGATCCGGCGGTCGGGCTCTACGCCAGCGTCGTCATCGCGGTGACTATCGCCTTCGTCGGCGGGCGGCCGGCGATGATATCGGCGGCGACAGGGGCCATGGCCCTGCTCATGGTCACCCTCGTGCGGGACCACGGCCTCGAATACCTGTTCGCCGCCTCGGTTCTCTGCGGCGTCATCCAGATCGTCATCGGCCTGCTGAGGCTGGGCCGGTATATCAAGTTCGTCAGCCGCAGCGTGATGACCGGTTTCGTCAACTCGCTCGCAATCCTGATCTTCCTGGCGCAAATGCCGGAGCTTATCGGCGCCAACTGGCAGACCTTCGCCATGGTCGCGGCGGGGCTGGCGATCATCTATGGCTTTCCGCGGCTGACGCGTGCCATTCCGGCCCCGCTAGTGGCCATCGTCGCGCTGAGCGCATTCGCCATGATGACGGGTCTGGACGTGCGCACCGTGGGCGACATGGGCCAGATGCCGTCGAGCCTGCCGGTGTTCCGCCTGCCCGCCGTCCCCCTGACCTGGGAAACGCTGGCGATCACCGCCCCTGTGTCGGCGACGCTCGCCTTCGTCGGCCTGCTGGAAAGCCTGCTGACCGCCAACCTGTTGGACGACATCACCGACACGCCGTCCGACAAGGATCGCGAGACGCGCGGTCAGGGCATCGCCAACATCCTGTCGCCCCTGTTCGGCGGGATGGCGGGCTGCGCCATGATCGGCCAGTCGATCATCAATGTGACCTCGGGCGCGCGCGGGCGGCTCTCGACCCTGTGGGCCGGGCTGTTCCTGCTGTTCCTGATCCTGGTGCTGCAGGACTGGGTCGCGCGCATCCCCATGCCCGCCCTGGTGGCGGTGATGATCATGGTCTCGATCGGCACCTTCGACTGGCGTTCGGTGCTGAACATCCGCTCCACCCCGTTCCAGTCCTCGATCGTCATGATCGCCACCACAGTCACCGTCGTCCTGACCCACGACCTGTCCAAGGGCGTCGTCCTGGGCGTCGTCCTTTCCGCCGTCTTCTTCATGCGCAAGGTCAGCAAGACCATCGCGGTGACCGAGGTCCCGGCCGAGGACGGCGTGCTGCGATACCGGGTTTCCGGCCAGCTGTTCTTCGCCTCGGCCGAGCTGTTTGCGGCGAGCTTCGAGCATCACGGCCAGCCGCGTCGCGTCGAGATCGACATGGCCGAAGCGCATCTGTGGGATCTGACCGCAGTCACCGCTCTGGAGAAGGTCGTGTCGCGCTATAGGCGGCAAGGCGCCGAGGTCGCGGTGACCGGGATGAACGAAGCCAGCCGCGGCCTGATGGCTCAGATGGGCCGACACGACGCCATGCCGACGCCCGCGACGCTCTGAACAGAGCCGAACCTCGGCTGGCGACGAAGCTCCGGCTCAGGATCAGGCGGCCGCTCGCCTCCTCGTGGAGAGGCAGTAGCCCATCGTGACGATCATGCCGACGATCACCGCTGCGCATCCTCCCGCCACAGCGACGGGGACGGGCGCGAGCATCCAGAGCCCCGCGTAAACGAGACCGCTCAGGACCATCGACCACCCTCCGACGCGTTGCACGCGGCGCGCCTTCTCGGCGGGGACCCAGGCCTTGGGCATCCGGTTTCCGATCCACACGAGCATCAACCCGGTCGCGCCCATGACGATGCGGGTCGCCGCGTCCCCATCGATAAGGCCCGTGCTCCTTGCGGCGGTGGACGCCAGCGCCACGGCGATCAGCCCGCCAGCGATAGCCAGGCTTTTGACGATGTCCTTATTCATTTTCCGGTATCCTTGATGGCCGGCGATGCGGCGCCTGGTTCGAGAGAGTTGACGAAGCCGAGCAGCGCTTCTTCCAGCACCGACAGCTTCAGATGGTAGATGACGGCCTTGCCGGCTTTCTCGGCGTGGACGAGATCAGCTTCCTTCAGCACCGCAAAGTGAGCCGACATCGTGGGCTTGGAGACCTCGAAGTGATCACTGATCTCACCCGCACTCATGGGGCCGCCCCGCAACATCTGCAGCACGCGACGGCGGGTCGGATCCGAAAGAGCTTTGAAGACAGCGTTCATGATGAGACAATTAGCTAAATATCTAATCGTTGTCAACGGAGGATGCGGGTTTGGAGAGCGTTGCTGGCGGATCTGAAGGTGGTCTGAAGGGCCTGGAACGGTTTTGGACGGTCGACAGCCGAGGCATCATAGCTGTCCGGGCAACTCAAGAGCGGCTCACCAGAGGCCGATAGACGCCGGGTCCAGATCTGAGCGCGCCAGTTAAAAACTCTGTCCTCTGCCGCATCCACTCTGCTACGCAGATCACGACAATATGTGAGCAGGAGAAGCGCTTTGCATAACAAACTGGTGCTGGCCGCGTCGGTCTGGTTGTTGAGCACTTCCGCCATGGCGGGCGAGACCATCTTGCGCGCCCCCACGCCCGACTGGATTCCGGCAGTTGCGCCTCATCTGTCCAACAAGCCGGACAACCCGTCCCAACACGTTCGCTACGAAGTGGTCGAAAGCCATGTGCGCGCCTTCGACGCCCATACCGAAACCTATGTCCGCATGCGACTGCGGGTGCTGTCGCCCCTGGGTCTGCAACAGGCTTCTCAGTTGGGCCTGGTATGGAACCCGGCCTTGCAGACCCCTACCGTTCACCACGCGAGCATCATCCGCGCGGGAGAAACCGCCGACATTCTGGACAAGGCCGACTTCACCATCCTCCGTCGCGAGGCGGCGTTGGAGCAGTCTCTGCAGATCAATGGCGTCCTGACCGGCGTTCTGGTGAACCCCGACATCCGCGTCGGCGACACCATCGACTTTGCCTATTCCATCCGCACGCAGTTCGACGTGTTCGACAACCCGCTCGAGACGCTGGCCTATTCCTACTCGCCCACGCCAGTAGATCTGGGCGTAACGACGATCAGCTGGCCGGCAGCGATGAGGGTGCAAACCCGCGCCGGACGGCACGCCGTCCTTCCCCCGATCAGCCAGCAGGGCGACTTCAAGATCCTGACCCATCGCATAACCGACGCCGAAGGGGAGATCTATCCAGACACCATCGCCACCCGCTCTCTTCCGGATTATGGCTGGCAGATCAGCAGCATCCCGCAATGGGGGACCATCGCGGACCACATCCGCACCGCCTATGATCAAGCCAGCGCCTTCCCCGACGCCGCCGACCTGGCCGCGCATGTGGCGCGGATAAAATCCGAGCACGCGACTCCAGAAGCCCGCGCCCTGGCGGCGCTGCGGCTGGTTCAGGACGAGGTGCGCTATATGGCCCTGACGCTCGGCGAGGGCGGCTGGTTGCCAACCTCAGCTCGCGAAGTCTGGGCCCGCCGTCAGGGCGACTGCAAGGGCAAGACAGTGCTTCTGGTCGCCCTGCTGAGGGAGTTGGGGATCGACGCGATTCCCGTGCTGGTGTCGTCGGAGAACCTGCCGCTCGACAAGTATCTGCCGATGGTCAGCGCGTTCGACCATGTGATCGTTAAGGCGCGCATCGACGGTGAGACCTATCTCATGGACGGCGCGCGAATTGGCGACCGCAGCCTGACGCCGGACATTCCGCTGGTTCACGAATACGTTCTGCCCATAGCGGCGCACGCTCGTCTGGAGCCGATCCCGCTCAGACTGCCGCCGCGCCCGACCGGTACGATGCATATCGAGATCGACTTTTCGGACGGCATCTACAGCCCCGCGCGCGTGACATTGACCGATATCGACCGGGGGCACAGCGCCACTGAAATGCAGGCTGCCCTGGCGCAGGCTCCGGCGGCCGAACTGAGCCGCTGGTATGATGAGCGCTGGACCACATTCCTAAAGGATTACGGCCAGATTTCGGACCTCAAGAGTCAGTGGGAGTACCGCGAGGATACGCACGAATTCGTCGCCAGCGTGACGGCTCGCATCGCCTTCGACTGGAGCGGCGGACCGGTCGACATCCCTTTGGCGCACGTCACGTGGAAGGGCTCTGAGCCGCACAAGAACGAAAGGTTCAAGGACGCCGATCACGGCGTGCGCTTCCCCAGTTCGTCCTCATTCCGCACCACCGTCATCCTGCCCGAGGGCGAGGACGTCGTTGACGTCTCGGTCCAGCCTTATGAGGTCCAGGCGGGTGCGAACCGCTACTTCCGCACCGTCCGGCGCAACGGCAACCGGCTGGAAACGGATCGTGGCTCGATCGCATTGCGCCCCTACGCCACTGCGGCGGAAATCCAGACCGAACAGGCGGACATGGACAGCTTCAAGGAGCTGAAGGCCACCATGCGGGTGAGGCGCGGATACACAATGACCGCGGCTGACCGTCAGACCCTGGCAACAGCTCCCGAGGGCCATCCGGAGGTCGCCCTGCGTCGCGGCTATGCCTTGCATAATGGAGGCGATTATGCCGGAGCCATCGCCCAATTCGACGCCGCCATTGCGGGCTTTGCTTCGCCCCACGCCAATGCCTTGGCCAATCGCGCCCTGACCTATCTGGCGCTGAACGAGCTGAAAAAGGCGCGCGCGGACATCGTGGCGGGCGACGCCGCCGATCCGGACGAAATGATCCTGTTCCACGCGAAGGGACGTCTGGCCGAGATCGAAGACGATGATCTTGAAGCCGTTCTGGCCTTCACCGGCGCTCTTCGCTCGTGGCCTGAGAACACCCACGCCCTTTACCGCCGCGCCGCAGCCTATGAGCGGATGGGCCAGTCGGCCCGCGCCCTGGCCGATCTGGAGCGCATCAACGCGCTGCAACCACAGGACAACGGCGCCAAGACCGAACTGGCGACCCAGTTGCTAAGAATGGGCCGCGCCGAACAGGCCTATGAACAGGTCGGCCAGGTGGCGCAGGCCATCGGCTATCCCGACGCCAGGGTCCAGCTGTTCATCGGCATGGCCCAGTCTTTGGCGTCCAACCTCAAGCCCTCAGATCCCGCCATGGCCGAGGCGGTCCTTACCGGCGCACTGTCGGTAGAAGGCGACTTCCCCGCCCTGCTGATCGACCGCGCCGGAATCCGAGAGATGCGGGGCGACAGCCGGGGCGCCGCCTCCGATATGGCGCGCTTCAAGCAGCTGACCCGGATCAACCTCGACGATCCCGCTCAGGCCTGTGTGTCGCAGACCCTTTTCCGGCACAGCCGCGACGCTGCGCTGACCATGTGCGACAAGGCGATTGAGCGTAAAGGAGACGACGCCAAGCTCTACATGCGGCGCGGATATCTGCTGCACGCCCTGAACCGCGAAAGTGAGGCCGTCGCCGCCTATCGCATGGCGACGGAATTGGACCCCTCCAACCAGCAGGCCCGCTACGGTCTAGGCAGAATACTCAAGGACACCGGGCACGTCGCCGACGGCGACGCCCTCATGGCCGCAGCGCTGAGCTCCGACCCGAAGGCTAACGAAGGATACAACACCCCGCTGCTCGAGGTCAGAGGCAGCAACTAAACCAGAGGTCGATTGCGTCGTCATACCACCACGGCAGGCGAGGCGCCTGACCCCATCGCCGAAACGATCACGCCCGGCACGATCAGGGCCAGCGAAGCCAATCACCCAGACCACGATCGCGTCTGGTCGAGACAGGCAAGCGTCCCAGTCGCCGCAAGCTGACCGCTGCGTCCATGGGGCGAGCAACAGTAATGTCTAAGGGCGTACCCTGTCACGCCGTCTACCAGCTCGCGCTGCATCCTGGATGTGATCAGAACGACCGTGACACGCCGATATCGGCGGCGACCCGGCGATAATCGTAAATCCCAACCGTCGAGTTGTTGCGTTCTAACGTGACGCGGACGGTGGGGGCGAAACCATAGGCGGTCAGGGCGCGGAACGTCATACCGAGACGGCCAGCAGCAAGCCATTCGCGACGCTTGTCAGGAAAAAGAAACAATCTCTCGTCTCCTTCTGTGTGGCGCAGGCCTGCCGAAGCGAAGGCCGTCCCCCATCGCATTTCGCGCCATCCTCCCAGGGTCATTCCGCCTGCCCTGGTGGCATAGCCGGGATCTGCCGCGTCCTGCCGCGTGACCGAGGCCGAGATCGAAACGCCCGAGCGCGCGTCCAGCGCCCGCTCGTAGACCGCCGACAGGTCGTGGATATACCCATCCTGCAGGGGGTTGGCGTCGTACTGAGCCTTGCTGGCGCTGTATGAGGTGATCAGTTGCGAACGCGTGTCCATCGCCCGCACCCAGTCGAGCGCCACGGCCGAGGTCTGGGCATAGGGCTCATTTCCGAACCAGCGCCAGGTCAGACCGGCGGACACGGTGAATCGGTTCGCTTGGCTGCGTCGTTCCATGCCCAGCAGCGCCGAAGCGGAAACATCATTGAACTGGCTCTGCCGGTAAACGCTGCCCTGCACAGCACCGCGGGGGAGGAGCGACCACCCTTCGGTCACGGGAAGCCGTCCAAAGACCTGGGACATGGTGCGAAGCCCTGCGCCCGAACGCGCCCGCGCATCATCAGACAGGGTCAGGGGCGCGATGACCGTGTCCAGTGTCCGCGCCTCGGTGGCGCGGTTGATGTTACTGTCGGGCGCCACGGCGATTTCGAAGGCGCCGCCCAGACGTTTCTCACTGCGCAGGGCGCGCGCGAAGCGGTCCACCATGGCGGCGGCTTCATCGGGAACGCCCGAGGCTTGCGCCTGACGCAGTTCGCGTCGGGCCTCCTTTTCGCGCCCCATGGCGGCCAGCATGCGCGCCAGCTCCAGCCGGGCGGCCAAGACGTCCGGCTTTTCGTCCAGCAGGGCGCGGAAGATCACCGCCGCCTCAGCGTAACGCCCCGTATCGGCCAGCAGAAGCCCATGCCGATAGCGCGCTTCGGCCCGAATGTCGGCCTCAGCGTCCTTCGTTAGGGCCTCATAGATGGCGATGGCGTCACCGGCATGGTCTGCCGCCCTACGAGCGTCGGCCAGAGCGAAGAGCTGGGCGGGGCTGACGCCTTCCACCACGTCCTGGGCTGAGGCCCCTCCCGGCATGCCGGCGATCAGCGCCGCTGCTGCTCCGCAACAAAGCCTGCGGCTCCAGCGAACGAGCCTGGCTTGCCTTGGCGTCACCTGCGACGCGCCGCGGTCACGCCGTTGATGACGAGGCCGCCGGCCTGCACGCGCTCTGGCGCATAGACGTGGAAATCACCCGCCAGCTCCTCTCCGGTCGGACCATAGAAGCGCGTGTTGATCTGGCCGATTTCTGCATCGCCCTCGATGATCAAAGCCGAGTTGCCGTTCCAGAAGAGGCGACCGCCGAATTCATAGCGACCGAAATCCAGGGTTTGTCCCGACGACTTGCCGTTCAGAACCAGGGCACCGGTATAGGCTTGTTTGGAGAAGTCGACATCAAAGCTGGACGTCCCTCCTACATCGTACATCGCTCCGGTCGTCCTGTTGGCCCCGGCTCCATAGACGACGCCTTCGTAACGGGCGCTGCCCGTGCGGCGGGTGAGCATGCTATCGCCCGTCGCCAGGCCATAGACGAAGTGGTGTCTTTGAAACTCAACGCTTCCAGGGCTGTTGACCTGACTGGCCCACCGCCCCAGGCCGACATAGGTCAATGCGATTTCTGAGTTCGCAGATCCCAGCTTGTAGAGCTGCAGTCTGACGTCGCGATCGCCGAACGTCTTGGCATAGTAGACGAAGCTCGGATCGTCGCCCGCCACGATGTCTGAAGCCGTGAAGTTGCCGCCCGCCATAGAGGAAAGGCCGGGACCAAAGCTGAAATTGCCGTTTGTGCGATCATGGAGCTGACCGACCAGCGGGATCTGAGACACGTTCTGGACGTCGTTCGAACCTGTAGCCTTACCGACCAACAGGGCGCGCCCTTGGGCGTAAAAGACTTGCGGCGTCGCGATATCCGTCATCCGCAGGTTAACGCCCGCCGCTCCGCTGCGCTGTCCTGTGAAGCTGCCCACGGCGCTCGCCCCATCCGTATTGGATGTGCTGAAGCTGGCTCCCACCTCTTCGCTTCCGGGCCCAAAGAATCGCCCTGAGATGGTCCCGGACGTCTTGGCGTTGAACGAGCCGACCGTAACATGGCCGGAAAACGAGCCGTCGCCGCTGCTCAGGCGGCCGCTTGCAGCCATCTCGATGCCGCCCCCGACTACGCCCTGGCCCGTCAACAGGGCGGTTTCTTGCAGGTAGGAATGAGCAGCAAACTCTCCGCCCAGGAAGTCCACGTCAAAACGGCCGTCGCCTTGATAGACGACAGGCTCATAGCCGGGGGCGGCCGTCACGCCGAAGACGTCAATATTGTAGCGCGCGGTCCCGGTGCGCGGCATCGCCGACGCAGGCGTGTCCAGGCCATAGACGAAGGTGCTGAAGCGGTCGTTCTGGCGGGCGTCCGCCGCTGAGTAGCGCTGCCAATAGCCCATGCCGACATAGCGGTTGCTGATCCAGCCCGAATAGGGCGTCGTCACGAGAGTCAGCAACTGGACGCCATCGGCGTTGCGCTGCTCGTATCGGGCCTCGCCTTGACTGTTGGACTTCAGGTCCGAGGGGCGGAAGGTTGCGCTCTCGCTATTCAGTGAGACCGTGTAGCTCTTCGAGGCGGCATCATAGGCCACCTGCAGATTGGCCGAACTGCCGCTTGCAGACACCACGGTCCCGCTGCGAAGGTCAAAGATAGACTGCTGATTATTCCCTATGGCGTTAAACGTCTGACTCGCCGTTGGATTGGCGATGTTGCTGTTGCTCGGCGGAGGTGTGATCGGAACGATCGGATCCACTCCGCCTCCGCCTCCGCCGCCACAGGCGGCCAACGCACTCGTCGTCAGGACGGCAATCACCATTGAAAAAAGGCGCATGTCGTCCCCTCTCGCGTGTCAAAAATGGGCCATAACCGTGATCGCCACACGTGCCGTAGTATCGAGACGCGGCCCCCGCAAGCTTAGGGTCCAGACTAATCGGTAGAGCCGGCACGAGTAGTTCGCGAATGTCTGGAATTCAGAGCGATCGCAGCTTTCACTTTTGGCGCGCTGCTGACATTGCCTGCTTGGCGAAGCCGCACAGAGTCGCACAGAGCCGCACACTCTTAAAAGCGATTCGCATCTTGAATCATCCTTAGCCTGTTTGAGCCAGTTCTAAGTTGTCTCGACAAACGATTGGCGACCCCGCCAGGACTCCAACCTGGGACCTCGGCTTTAGGAAAGCCTTGCTCTATGCAGCTGAGCTACGGGGCCACGCAGGCGTGTGCGTAAAGGAGGTTGGGCCGTCAGGGAAGCCCTGATCGGTCCGCCCTGCCCGCGGTCCCAAGGCCAACGAATGTCGCCTTGTGGTTAAACGCCATTAACCTACAATCCCTAGTAGGGAACAAAGCCTGAATCGGGCGAGGTCGCTGATTCGGTCATGATTCGTTTCGCCCGTGTTCCAGGCCTGGTAAGGTTCCGCTTACCATTCCCCCCACCCTCGCTGCCGCCTCCCAGCGCCGCTTGTGAAAGCCGGCGCGGTTCGCCACCTTGGGCTGGTCATGAGTGATCGTTCCGCAGGCATGGCCCCTTCGCGCGTCACGGCGATCCTGGGCCCCACCAACACCGGCAAGACCCACCTGGCGGTCGAGCGCATGCTGGGCCACGGCTCGGGCATGATCGGCCTGCCGTTGCGGCTCTTGGCGCGCGAGATCTATGAGCGGATCGTCAAGCGGCGCGGGGCGGCCTCGGTCGCCCTGATCACCGGCGAGGAGAAGATCGTCCCGCCGCGCCCCGCCTTCTTCGTCTGCACGGTCGAGGCCATGCCGCTGGAGCGGTCAGTCGACTTCCTGGCGGTGGACGAGATCCAGCTGGTCGCCGATCCCGAGCGCGGTCACGTCTTTACGCAGAGACTGCTGCATGCGCGCGGGCGGTTCGAGACCATGTTCCTGGGCGCCGGGACGATGGCGCCGCTGATGCGCGCGCTGGTTCCCGACGCGGAGATCGTCACCCGCGACCGGCTGTCGACGCTCAGCTACGCCGGATCGAAGAAGCTGACCCGCCTGCCCCGCCGTAGCGCCGTGGTCGCCTTCTCGACCGAGCAGGTCTACGCCATCGCCGAACTGCTGCGGCGTCAGAGAGGCGGGGCGGCGGTGGTCATGGGCTCGCTTTCGCCCCGCACCCGCAACGCCCAGGTCGAGCTGTTCCAGTCGGGCGAGGTCGATTTTCTGGTCGCCACCGACGCCATCGGCATGGGGCTGAACATGGACGTGGACCATGTCGCCTTTGCGGGCCTGAGGAAGTTCGACGGGCGGCGCACCCGCTGGCTGCACGCCGCCGAGATCGGCCAGATCGCCGGGCGGGCGGGGCGGCACCTGCGCGACGGGACCTTCGGCGTCACCGGCGAGGCGGAGGAGCTGGACGAAGACCTGGTCGAACAGGTGGTCGAGCATCGCTTCGATCCGGTCGAAGCGGCCGAGTGGCGCCACGGGCGGCTGGATTTCGACACCCTGCCCGACCTGCTGCGGTCGCTGACCATCACGCCGGATCGGCATGGCTTGCGGCTGACGGCCCAGGCGCTGGACGAGACCCTGCTGCGCCGCTTTGCGGTCGATGAGGACGTCAGGAAGATCGCCCGTTCGCGCGGCGCCCTGATGCGGCTGTGGGAGGCGTGCCAGCTGCCGGACTTCCAGAAGACGACGCTGGACGAACACGCGCGTCTATCGAAGGACATCTTCACCGCCCTGACCAGCCGACGCGGGCGGTTGACCGAGGACTGGATCGCGCCGCGGTTCAACGACCTGGATCGGGACGACGGCCAGATCGACCAGCTGTCGGCGCGGCTGTCGGGGGTGCGGACCCTGTCCTACATCGCCAACCGGCCCGACTGGATGGCGGGCGCGCAGGAGTGGCGCGACAAGACCAAGGCGCTGGAGGAACGGCTCAGCGACGTGCTGCACGAACGGCTGACGGCGCGCTTCGTCGACCGGCGCACGGCGGCCCTGATGCGGGCGCTGCACGTGCGCTCCGACGTGCTGGCGGGCGTGGCCGACGACGGCGAGGTGACGGTCGAGGGCGAGGTGGTCGGCCATCTGGACGGGGTGCGCTTCACCGTCGACGCGGGCGGCTCGGCCCTGGCCGACCGGGCGCTGCGACAGGCGGCGACGCGGGCCGTAGGGCCGGAGGTGGCGCGGCGGCTGGGACGACTGGCGGCCGACGGCGACGACGCCTTTTCCGTCACGCCCGAGGGCGGGGTGCTGTGGACCGGGGCCCTGACCGGCCGCATCGTCAACGAAGACCCCTTCTCGCCGCGCGTGCGGCTGCTGGGCGAACTGGGGCCGACGCCTGCGCGCGAGCGGGCCGAGCGGCGCATGGAGGCCTGGCTGGCGGGCGAGGCCGGGCGGGCGCTGAAGCCGCTGAAGCGGCTGCGCCACGCCATCGAGAGCGGCGCCCTGACCGGCCTGCCGCGCGGGCTGGCCTTCCGGCTGGTCGAGGCGGGCGGCCTGATCCCCCGGCGCGAGGTCGAGCGCGACCTGGCGGCCTTGAGCCAGCACGAGCGGCGCACGCTGAAGACGTTCGCCATCCGCGTCGGCGCCCATTCGGTCTGGCTGCCCGGCGTGATGAAGCCGCGCGGCGCGGCGCTGGCCCAGGCCTTCCTGTCGCGCGAGGCGACCAACGGCCTGGCGGGCGAGGGCCTGCTGCCCCTGCCGGAGCCAGCGCCGTCGGCGCGCGCCCTGTCCGCCTTCGGCCGCCGCGCGGTCGACCGCTGGACGGCGCCGGTCGAGGCGCTGGAGGCTTTCGCCGATGCTGCGCGGGCGGCGGGCAAGGCGCCGCTGTCGGAGCAGACGCTGACCACGCTCGGCTGGACGGCGGAGCAAGCGAAGACGATCCAGGCGGCCTTGCGCACGCCGCGCGCCGAACGGGCGCCGCGCCCCGGCCAGCCGACGCCGCCGCCCAAGGATTCGCCCTTCGCCGCCCTGGCGCAGCTGACCCAGCCAGCGCGCCCCGTCGCCTCCGCCAAGCCCAAGGCCGCGCGCAGACCCCGCCGACGCCCCCGGCGCGCGGCGGCCGGCAAGACCGCGGAATGAGCGTGGAAAGCTGCCGCATCGACGTCTGGCTGTGGCGGGCCCGTTTCGCCAAGACCCGCAGCCTGGCCGCCGCCATGGTCGAGAAGGGCGCGATCCGGCTGACGCACCACGGCGTCCAGACCCGTCTCGACAAGCCGAGCCGCAGCGTCCACCCGGGCGACGAGGTCATGTTCGCCCAGGGCGGGCGGCTGGTCGCCGTGCGCGTGATGCAAATGGGCGAAACGCGCGGCGCCGCCGAGGAAGCCCGCGCCCTTTACGAGCCGCTGGACGCGGAGCGTTAGCCGCCCGCCATCACGAACTCGCCTTCGATGTGCAGCTCCACCTCGTCGCCCAGCGCGGGCAGGCCGAAGTTGATGCCGAAGTCGGACCGCTTGATCGTCGCCTCGCCGTCGAACCCGGCCTTGTAGCCCCCGCGCGTCGGACCGGCCTGATTGAACTCGACTTCCATGACCACGGGGCGCGTGATTCCGCGCAAGGTCAGTTCGCCATGGACCGTCGCCTCGTCGGGCTCGTTGGCGTCGATCACGATCCGCGTCGAGCGGAAGGTGGCGACGGGATGGTTGGCGGTGTCGAAGAAGTCCGCCGTCTGCAGGTGTTTGTTCAGGCCGTCGGAGTTGGACGCGACTTCCGTCAGCGGAATGGTGGCGGTCAGGGTGCTGGCGGACGGATTGGCGGAATCCAGCTTCAGTTCCGCCTGCACGTTCACGAACTGACCGACATAGGTCGAGAAGCCCAGATGATCGACCGACCAGGTGATCTTGCCGTGTGCGGAATCCAGCTTGTAGTCGCCCGCCTGCACTTCGGCCGGGACCTTGGTCATGGCGGCCTGAGCGACGACCGCGCCGCCTGTCAGCAGGCTAAGCGCCACACCGGCGGCGCCGATGCGGCCGAGAGCCGATCGAGGGATGAAACCTTGGTTGAAAGTCATTGGACCGGCCTCCAGAAAGACGATGATTTGGCGTTGGGAAAAGGAAGCGCGGCCCGGCGCCGTCGGGCCTGAACAGCGTTGCAACAGCGCCGTCGGTTGACAGTTGGTTCCGTCGGGGCCATGTGCCCGCCCTCAACCTCCTCGCTGCCACAGGCCCGCCCGAAACGCCATGACCTACATCGTCACCGACGCTTGCGTGAAATGTAAGTTCATGGACTGCGTCGAAGTCTGTCCTGTCGACTGCTTCTACGAGGGCGAGAACTTCCTGGTCATCGCGCCTGACGAGTGCATCGACTGCGGCGTGTGCGAGCCGGAGTGCCCCGTCGACGCCATCGTCCCCGACACCGAGGACGAGCCGGACGGCAAGTGGCTGCAGGTCAACGCAGAATACGCCAAGGTCTGGCCCAACATCACGGTCAAGGGCGTCCCCCCGGCGGACCGCGAGCAGTACGAGCGCGAAACAGGCAAGTTCGAGAAGTATTTCAGCCCCAAGCCGGGCAAAGGCTCCTAAGAACTCGCCACATTGCAGTCACAATGTGCCAGTCGTCGCCGACGGCCCTGTGGATGTTTTGAGATTTCCTAATTTTATGATAGGTTCCTCCCTATTCGAAACGGGCGGTTCCGCAAGTCTGCGCGCCGCCCGCATTTACGACAGAACCTCGCCGCGAGGACGGGGTCGGCCAGAGGTTCGGTGATCCTTTTTCGCGTCTGACAATATGACCTCCGCTCAACCGCCTGGCTCCTTGCCCGGCGGACGGGCGGATTTTGCTTTGAAAGACACGGCGGAGATCTCGCCCTTCGGTTCGGGAAAGGAATGACATGACGAGCAAGACCGGTCTGGAATTCAAGGTTGGCGATGCGGTGGTCTATCCCGCGCACGGCGTCGGCAAGGTCGCCGCTATCGAGACTCAGGAAGTCGCCGGCATGGCGCTCGAGGTCTACGTCGTGACCTTCGAGCACGAGAAAATGACCCTGCGCGTCCCGACCAAGAAGGCCAAGACCGCCGGTCTGCGCACCCTGGCCGCCGACGACACCGTGTCTAAGGCCCTGACGACCCTGAAGGGCCGCGCCCGCGTCAAGCGCACCATGTGGTCGCGTCGCGCTCAGGAATATGAAGCCAAGATCAACTCGGGCGACCTGATCTCGATCGCCGAAGTGGTCCGCGACCTGCACCGCGCCGACACCCAGCCGGAACAGTCTTATTCGGAGCGCCAGCTCTATGAATCGGCCCTGGACCGGATGGCCCGTGAAGTCGCCGCCGCCAACAAGATCGACAAGGACGCCGCCATGGCCCTGCTGGGCAAGTCGCTCAGCGCCAAGAAGGTGGTGACTCCTGCGGCCGAAGAAGCCGAAGCCGCCTGATCCCAGGCGACAGACTGATAATGAAAAAGGCCCGGCGGCGACGCCGGGCCTTTTGTCTTGGTCGAACCGCTGAGTTTAGAAATACTCAGCACCGGCCGGGCATTGCGCCGCCAGGCGCCGCGCCGTGATGCTGGCGGGAATGTAGGGCGTGCCGCGCGCCAACTGGGCGCCGCCGTTGAAGCGGAAGGCCTGCTCCTCATAGGTGCCGTTCAGACGCACGTTGATGCGGCGGCCCTTGCGATCCTGACAGCTGCCTTCAAAGCGGGCCTTGCCGTCGCCGACCTCGCGCGTGGGGTAGGTGCAGCGCCATTTGCGCGTCGACAGACCGCCGAAGAAGCGGTTGATCTCGCTCGGGCGAACGCATTTCTGCTCGGTGTCACGAGCGCCCATCACGCTGGTGGTGTATTCCCAATAGCCGGGCAGGACCTCGGATTGGGCGGCCGACTGGGCCTGGGGCGCCGACGCCGGCGCGGCCAACATCACAGCGCCCGCGACCATGGGGGCGGCGATGGCCATCAGCTTGGCCAGGTTAGGCAGGGTCTTCATGGATTTGCCGTTCATGGGACTCATCATGGGGCTCTCTATATAGTCACGGCTTGAACGGCTGCTGAACGAAGGTGATCCCTCGCCTTCACAATGACTCGACGCGTACTGCGCCACGACTCCGGCCTTGACGCGCGATGATTCATTCCTCTATACGGCCCCCTCTCGCGTAGGCCTCCTTGGCTTGCCGCGCCCCTGTTTCATGCGTCCGCGCCGGTATTGCGGATGTGACCTTGAGGATCTTCAGATGTCGCGTCGCTGCGAACTCACCGGTATCGGCCCCATGGTCGGCAATCACGTGAGCCACTCCAACATCAAGACCAAGCGTCGTTTCCTGCCGTCGTTGAAGACGGTCAAGGTTCAGTCGGACGCTCTGGGCCAAACCTTCTCGCTGCGCATCTCGAACGCCGCGCTTCGCACCCTGGACTTCAAGGGCGGCCTGGACGCCTTCATCGTCAAGGCTCGCGACGAGCAGCTGTCGATCGCCGCCCTGCGCATCAAGCGTCAGGTCCGCGCCAAGCTGGCCGAGCAAGCCGCCGCCTGATCGGCGTCGACTGACGGATTTTGAAGAGGCCGGCGGAAACGCCGGCCTTTTTCTTTTGTGCGCGCTCCCGCTACCCTCACGGCTCGTCCAGCCGGAGTCTCAGCCTTGCGCCCTCTCGCCGCCCTTGTCCTGACCTCGGCCCTGCTGTCGTCTCCAGCCTTCGCGCAGGAGGCGGCGCGCGAAACCTCGGCCTTCACCCTGTCCAGCGGGACGCCGCGCACGGCGGAGCAACTGGCCCTGCGCTTCGACAAGGCCGACTTGTCGTTCACGCTGCTGCCGGAAAGCCAGTCGCTGGAAGGCGTCGCGGTTCTGGACTTCACCGCTACAGCGCCGACAGCGGCGGTCGTGGTCGAGCTGGACGCCGTCTTCGCCATCGCCGCCATCACCGTGGACGGTCAAGCGGTCGGCGACTGGTCGAACCCTGAGGGGCGGCTGACCATCCCCCTGCCCCGCCCTCTGGAGACCGGCGAGACGACCAACGTCCGCATCGCCTATTCCGGCCGCCCGCATCAGGCCAAGCGCGCGCCCTGGGACGGCGGCTTCGTCTGGACGACCACGCCCGACGGCCAGCCGTGGATCGCCAGCGCGGTCCAGGGCGAGGGCTGCGACCTGTTCTGGCCCTGCATCGACCATCCGCAGGGCGAGCCGGAGCGCGTCGACCTGCACATCACCGCCCCCTCAAGCCTCAGCGCCCCCGCCAACGGCCGTTTTCTCGGCAAGAGCGACAACGGCGACGGCACGACCACCTGGAACTGGACCACGCGCCAGCCCGACACCTACGCCATCAGCCTGAACGTGGGCCCCTATGTGGAGATGGCCGCCGACTATCAGAGCCGATTCGGGAACGTGATTCCTTTACGGTTCTGGCGCCTGGCCTCGGCCGACCCGATCAAGGCGCAGCGTCTGTTCGACGAGTTCCCGCAGATGCTCGACTTCTATGAGGCGACCATCGGCCCCTTCCCCTTCGGCGACGAGAAGATGGGCGTGGTCGAGACCCCGCACCTGGGCATGGAGCACCAGACCATCAACGCCTACGGCAACGGCTATAAGCTGGACGGCAAGGGCTACGACTGGCTGCTGCAACACGAACTGGCGCACGAGTGGTTCGGCAATCAGCTGACCAACGCCGACTGGGACGACATGTGGCTGCACGAAGGATTCGGCACATACATGCAGCCCCTCTACGCCCGCTGGCTGAACGGCGAGCGGGCCATGCAGGCCGAGCTTCAGACCATGCGGCTGACCCTGGCGAACCGCTTCCCGGTCGTGTCCGGTCGGTCTCAGGACGCCGGGACAGTCTATGACGACAAGACCGGCCCGGCGCTGGATCTGTACTATAAGGGCGCGCTGATCGCCCACACCCTGCGGCTGCACATCGGCGACGACGCCTTCTATGAGAGCCTTCGTCGTCTGGTCTATGGCCGCGCCGATCCGCAGCCAGGGAACTTCCAGCCCCGTTACGCCACGACGCCGGAGTATGTGGCCATCGTTAATGAGGTGACCGGCCGCGATATGGGCTGGTTCTTCGACGCCTACCTCTATCAGGCCGCCCTGCCAGATCTGGTCATGTCGCGACAGGGAGAACAGGTAACGCTGGAGTGGAAGACCGGGAACGGCCGCCCCTTCCCCATGCCGGTCGAGATCGAGGTGGACGGCGAACTGCGCTCCCTGCCCATGAGCGACGGCCGCGCGACCTTCACCGCGCCTCAGCGCGCCCACATCCTCCTCGACCCCGGCTCCAAAGTGCTGAGGCGGCTCGAGTATCTGGAAACGTGGAAGGCGTCGCAGGTCAAGCCCGACTGAGGCCTGCGGCTCCCGCTCAGGTCCCGGCAACGAGGGCCTGTAGACCCAAGAACGCGGTCAGCCGACCTAGCCTTGCGGGACCAGGGTTTATGCGCCGTTTCGAGAGGACGGGCGCTTACTCCGACACGCACCATAATGGCACAGCGTTGTTGGGCCTATGCGCCCCACGACGGAAGGCGCCCGACGCCCGCCGGCAGGTGATCTGGTTAAGAAAACTTTAAATTTCTCTTGATTGCCCGGCCTAATTCCGATCAACGTTGTCCCAAATTGGGATGGCCTAGCTTTTGAAGGCGACATTTCAGGTGTTCGCCGTGGGGGCGTTCGGGTGATTTGGGGATCAGGGCTTGTTCGTACGCTTCAGCACGTTGGCGGCCATCTGCGTGGCCGCATCGACTCTGGCCGGGGTTGCCTGCGCTCAGGCGACAGACGGCGTCGAGATCGCCCTGAGCGCGACCGTGACGGAGCGTTGCGGTTTTGCGACGACTGCCCCTGCAAGCGTGAACGTCGCCGCCGATCTGGAAGACGCGAATTCCCAAAGTCTGGCCCTGCGCGTCGATTGTAATACGCCGTTTCACGTATCGGCCAGGTCGGAAGATGGCCGCCTGATCAACCGCTCGGCCTCCGACGATTTCTCAGGCTACGCCTTCACGAAGGTCTACGGCGTTCGGCTCGAACTAGAGACCGATGCCGGCCGGGTCAGCAGCGGACGGTGCCTTTCCTCCGCCCTAGTTGAAGGCGGCGACTGCGTCCTCGCTCAGCCCGGCGGGCTCGGCTCCGGCGATGGCGTGGCTATCGGCCGCGACGCCACCCTGACGGTGGATTGGCCCGCCCAGACAACCCTGGGCCGCCGGCTGGCCGCTGGCGACTACAGCGACACCATCACAATCAGCATCGCAGCCCGCTCATGACGGCGCTGCGGCCCAACTATTCGCACTGACGCCCCGGCGCCAGTCGAAGCCTTCGGGTCGGACATAATGTCTGCCTCGAGTAACCCGTCGGTCCCGGCCGACTTTTATGTTCAGGAACTGATCTTATGAACCGCATCGCTTTCGTCGCCGCTACGGCTGCTGCTCTTCTCGTCGCTGGTGCCGCCTCCGCCGAGGACACGCAAACGGTGGCCATCAACGCCTCCGTCGCTCCCAAGTGCGGCGTCTCGGCCCAGAAATCCACAGTCACCGTGGCCGGTGACCTGACCGGCACCGACGCCAAGGTCCGCAGCGGCGTCACCACCGAGATCGCCAACGCCTTGAACGACGCCCAAATCGTCGCCTTCTGCAACGGCGTGAACAACAGCGTTGAAGTGAGGCGCGGCGTGCTGGCGCGCACTGGCTCGACCGGCTTTGGCCTGGCTGACGGGGGCTTCGCCCAGTTCATCAACTACCATCTTGACGCCTCGCTGGGTGGCGTGGCTCTGGATTCGACCAGCACGGATGGCGCCTCGATCGTCGCTGCTCGCTTCGGCGGCCACACCAGTCTGTCGGACAGCAACACCCACGTCCGCTTTGCTCAAGCTGCCAGCAACGGCGCTGCAGTGGCGTCGGCCGGCGGCTCCAGCCTGACCGCAACCGACTGGGGTTCGAACACGGACCGTCGTCTGGCTGCCGGCGCCTACACCGGCTCGGTCGAAGTGATCGTGACGCCGGGCGCTTAATCTAAGTCCGTTAATCCCGGTTTCATATCACCGGGATATCGCCGGACCGGCTAGCCCTGTCGGTCCGGCGCCCTTTTCCAATCAGTATATTCAAGGATTGCCATGTTCGGCGGTGCGTTGCGGACTGTTAAAGCCCTTTGTCTGGCCGGAGCCGCGCTTCTAGCCTCGGGCATTCCGGCTGCCGCCCTGAACGTGCAGCCGGTCGTTTTGGATCTGCTGTCGTCGGGACGACGCAGTTCCGCGGTCGTCACCCTGCAGAACACCTTCACCACCACGGTGCCGGTCGAACTGGTGGCGCGCCCCGTGGAACTGGTCGACGGCGAATTCCGCGAAACCGACGAAGAGAGCGAAGACCTGATGGTCTTCCCCGCCACGGCAACCGTCGAGCCGGGGCAGTCGCAAGCGTTTCGCGTGCAATGGGTCGGCGACCCTGCCCCTTCCGCCAGCAGCCACTATTACGTGTCGGTGGCGCAACTGCCTGTCCAGCTGCCGGAAAACGAGAACGCCGTGCAGGTCCTCTACAACTTCAAAGTCTTGGTCAGCGTCGGCGCAAACGGCGCGAAGTCCGCTCTGAGGGTCGCTTCGGCCGCGATCGAGACGGACAAGGACGGTCGCGTCTTTCCGGTGATCCACGTCAGCAACAGCGGCGACACCTACGGCTATGTCGGGCGGGGCCGCCTGACCGTCACCCAGCGGGATGACGCCGGCGCCGTAGTCTTCCGCCAAGCCTTCGCGCCGGACGAGATCCAGCGTCGCATGGGCCTGGGCTTGATACCGTCGGGCGCGACGCGCCGTCTGCCGATCAATCTGGACCTGCCAAGCGCTGGCGGTTCGATCGAAGTGGACATCGCGCCCGTCGAAGGGCGCTGATCCGATGAAGTTCTGGCCTCTGGCCGTCGTCACTGCGGCGGCCGGCACATTGAGCCCTGCGTGGGCCGCGAGCTATGCCGACGTCATCCAGACGGCGCCGGCTCTGCTGCCCGACCGCCTCAATCCCTCCGGCCGCGACATCCCGCTGGGCGGGCCGTTACGCGACGGGCCCTTCGTCCTGGGCGAAGTAGACTACATCCTGACGGCCGATGACCGGATCCTGGTCCAGCTCGACACCTTGATGCCGCTGGTCGAGCCGCGCGTGTCTGCGCAGGAGCTCGAGCGCATTAGGCAAGAGCTCGCGGGCCGGGACCGGCTGTCGACCGAGGAATTGGCCGACCTCGGCCTGCCGCTGGCCTATGATCCGGCGAGCTTCGGCCTGGTGCTGACGCTGGATCCCGCCATGCGGCCGCGTCAGGCGATCAGCATCGCCGGGTCGAACTATGGCGTTGTGGGCCGCCTGGCCGAGCCGGCGCGGCTGTCGGCCTATGTCACCGCCTTCGCCACCGCCGACTATGTCCACCAGGGCCTGAGCGACGACGTCGGCTTTGAAACGCCGACCATCCTGCTGGACAGCGCCGTGCGTTACCAAGGTTTCGTCCTTGAAAACGAAGCGACGATCAGCGAGCGCTTCAGCCGAGACGGCACACGCCTCGTCTACGACGATCTGGCCCGGACCGCCCGCTACACGGCCGGCGATCTGGAACCGGCGTCTCGCGGTTTTTCGGGCGCGACCTCGATGGCGGGCCTGTCGATCGTCCGATCCTATGCCGAGCTGGAGCCCCAGCGAAACGTCCAGCCGCGCGGCCAGCGCACCTTCACTCTGGAACGCGCCTCCACCGTCGAGACCTTCATCAACGGGCGCTCGGTGCAGCAGACGCGGCTGAACCCGGGCACCTACGACATCCGCGACTTCCCGTTCGCACAGGGCGCCAACGACGTGCGTCTGGTGATCCGCGACGACACAGGTCGTGAGAACGTCATCAACTTCTCGCTGAACTTCGATCGCAGCCTGCTCGCTAGCGGCCTGACCGAGTTCGGCCTTTTCGGCGGGGTCGAGAGCAACCCTGGCGGCGACGGGATCGACTACTCCGACACCCTGGGCGCGTCGGGCTTCTACCGTCGCGGCCTGACCGACGAACTGACGGCGGGCGGCAATTTTCGCGTCAACGACAATGGCGGCGTTATAGGCGCCGAGATGATCTGGGCCTCGCCGATCGGCACCCTTGGCGGCGACATCGCCGCCTCGTCGATCAACGGCATTGGCGAAGGCTACGCCATCAACGCCAGTTTCGAGCGCACCTTCGGCGACGGCTTCAGCGCCGCGCGAACCCTCACCGCCACCTTCCAGACGGTCAGCGAGGACTTCGCTACTCCCGGTTCGCTCAGCGCCGACAACCGCTACGCCTGGGAAGCCGGGCTGACCTACGCCCACACCATCGGCGCCACCCAGTACATCACGACCGACGCCTTCTATTCCGCCGGCCGCGGCGCCGAGCCCGACCAGCGCACCGTGCGCGCCACCTACGGCTGGCGGGCCAGCCCGCGCCTGATGTGGAGCGTGGAAGGGGTCTATGAAGACCGCCGCAACCAGGAAGAGTACGGCATACGCCTGGCTCTCACCTACCGCTTCAGCCAGTTTTCCAGCGGGACAGCCGAGGTCGACACCCGCCGCGAGCGGGCGCGGGTCGGCTATCAGACCTCGCGCGGACGCGGCGTCCATTCGTGGAGCGCAGCCGCCAATATCGATCGCTCGGAAACGGCGACCGGGGTCAACGCCTCGATCACCAACGTTCTGAACCGCGTCGAGATCGGCGGCAGCCACCAGACCTTCTTCGACTCGGACGGCGGCGACATCACCGACCAGCGCACCTCGGTGAGAGCGGGAGCCTCGCTGGCGTTCGCCGACGGCGCCTTCGGCGTCTCGCGCCCCATCTACGACAGCTTCGCCCTGGTCCGGTCGCACAAGTCGCTGAACGGCGCAGAGGTCTATGTCGAACCGCGCGAACAGTTCTTCTCAGCGCGTTCCGGACCTCTCGGGGGAGCTGTCTCGCCCGAGCTCAGCGCCTATTCGCCGCGCGTCCTGACCTTCGACGTTCCAGAAGCGCCTCCTGGCTATGACCTCGGCGCCGGATCCGCACAGGTCCTGCCGCCCTATCGTTCCGGGTATCTGATCACCGTAGGCTCCGACTATTTCGTGTCGGCGGTCGGCGAGTTGATCGACGCCGCAGGCCAGCCGCTCAAGCTCTGGGTCGGCCAGGCTGTAGAACTGTCTCAGCCGGATCGCGCGCCGGTGCGGATGTTCACCAACGCCTCGGGCCGGTTCGCACTTCAGGGATTGCGGCCCGGTCGCTGGCGGATCGAAAGCGCAGCCGCCTCGTCCACAGTCTATATTCTCGATGTGCCCGCCGATGCCGAAGGCCTGGTGCGGGTCGGTGTCCTTCGTCCGGAGAACCGCTGATGAAAAAGCTTCTGCTCGCCGCCGCCGCGTTCGCCGCCCTGGCTGCGCCCCAAGCCGCCGTCGCGGGTTGCGCCGAGTTTCAGATCACGGGTACAGACCTGTCGCTGTCCTATGATCCCTTTTCGGCCGCGCCTGTAGAGCGCAGCTTCACCTTGCGGGTACGTCGAGTGGACAGCATGGCGACGGCCGTGCGCTTTCTCCTGGCCGACACCGATTCTCCGGCGGCCGCACCGCGCATCGGAACGGGACCTGCCGGTTACGACATCCGCTGGAACCGCGACACCTCGCGTCAGGTCTTCGTCGGCGGCGCGGTCCAGCCCAACGCCACCAACGGCGCTCTGGTCCATTTCGGCGAGGGGCCGTCCGGCGACGTCGTGACTGAAACCCTGAGGTTCAGCCTCCCCGCCGGTCAGGATGCAGCTGCGGGCGACTACTACGAGGCGCTGGAGGCGCGCTTCGTATGCTATTCTGGCGATCAGATGCTGGGCTCGCCCGATTTTCAGCAAGGGGCGGGCCTAGCTGTGGATCTGAACGTGCCAGAGCGCATCTCCACCTATGTCGGGGCTGCCGGAGTCCGCCGCGGCGAGATCGCCTTCGGTCCGCTGGATTCTACAGGCGGCGTTGCGTCGCGCAGTCTGGTCGTGACGACCCAGTCGACCGTGCCTTATGACATTGGCGTGGCCGCTAAATGGGGTCGGCTGCAGCGACGCGATGGCGATTCCTATGGGCTGAACTACGCCATGCGCTTGTCGGGAATCCCGGTTCAGGCGGGTTCGGCGCTCAGCTGCACGCGCACGCCCGCGCCGTCCGGCCGCGCCCACCCCTTCCAGGTCGATCTGGCGCAGGATCAGGCGGCCAGAATTCCGGCCGGCGGCTATACGGATACCGTCACCCTGACCTTCACGCCGCGCGCCGGGCTGTCATCGCCCGATGGTTGCTCGGGCCGCCTCTAGAAGATCATGCCTTTGGGCTGCGCCTCGATGTTGACGGCGACGGCCTCCGTCCCTTCCGCCAGCACCAGGGCTAGATCGCGTTCACGATAGGCGGGTCGGTTGCTGTCCACGATGACAGTGCGGGTCGCATCGGCCGCAATCGCAATCCGCTCGCCGTCCAGAACGACATAGGCGTCCTCAAGACCAGCTGGATGCAGCAGAACCAGGCGATAGCCTTCCACGTTGTTGCACAGTTCGGTCAGGCGGCCGAGCATCTGTTCGCCAGGCTCGACTGGCGTTGCGCCGCCGGCCAGAGACACTCGGCAGACAGTGGCCACGCGTCCCATAATATCGATCACCGGACCAGCGGCGGCCGGCTCCGCAAGCAGCATAAGCGCCGCCAGGGAAGAAAGTACGCCTTTGGTTTGGTTCGCCGTCATCAGAACATCCCTGTCTAGAAAGGCGAACCTAGGACGTGAGTTTCAAGGCCGCTTTAAGCAGGATGGTGAACGGCGGTTAGCCAATTTAGGCAGACGCTTGGGATACAGCTGAAAACACTACCCTACGGCTCCAGTTCGATGTCCCAGTAGAGGTAGTCGAGCCAGCTCTGGTGCAGGAAGTGGGGCGGAAAGCGCCGGCCCGCCTGCTGCAACTGCCAGGCGCTGGGCTGGTGGGCGGTGCGGCGCAGGGGCATGTGGGCCTGGCCTGGGGTGCGGCCGCCCTTGCGCAGATTGCAGGGGCCGCAGGCGGCGACGATGTTCTGCCACGTCGTGCGCCCGCCGCGCGAGCGCGGGATGACATGGTCAAAGGTCAGGTCCTGGGTCGTGCCCGGCTCGCCGCAGTACTGGCAGGCGAAGCCGTCGCGCAGGAACACGTTGAAACGCGTGAAGGCCGGCTTGCGGTCCTGGTCCACATAGGACTTCAGGCAGACCACGCTGGGTAGTTGCATCTCCAGCGACGGGCTGCGGACCACCTTGTCATAGGTGGCGACCACGTCGACGCGGTCCTGCCACACGGCCTTGACGACCTCTTCCCAGGGCCAGAGCGACAGGGGGAAATAGGACAACGGCCTGAAATCGGCGTTCAGCACCAAGGCTGGAAAGCCGGACGGCGGGCGGGTCAGGACCTGCATCAGGCCCTCCCGCCGATACGGGGGGTTATCGACGCGACAGGACTGAAGACACGTCTCCTTCCTTGGTCTGATGCAGAAATCCTACGCCTGATTCCCCCGCATCGCCATGACCAGTACGCAGCGTTTTCGTGACATCCGCGGATCAGCGTCTGGAGATGAAGCTGGGGCAGGCCGGCAGGCTCCAGCCCCACTTCAAGGCGCCCGCGCGCAGCATGAAGCCCGCCGCCAGCCCCACGGCCACCGCCGGCCACGTCGGAACCGCCAGCGCCTTCAGGCCGACGAAGACGCCGGCCGACGCCAGCGCCGCCGTAATGTTCAGCTCGCGGCGCAGCAGAATCGAGGGCTGGTGCGCCAGCACGTCGCGCACGATGCCGCCGAAACAGGCGGTCAGCACCCCCATGACGATGCAGATCAGGGGCGCGACATTATAGGACGCCGCCTTGGCCGCTCCCATGACGCCATAGGCCGCCAGCCCCACCGCATCCAGCCACAGCAAGGCCCGGAACCGCCATGGGCGCGAGCCCAGCAGCCAGAAGCCGACCGCCACCACCAGACAAACGGCCACATAGACCCAGTCCTGCACCCAGAAGACCGGCGCTCCGATCAACAGGTCGCGCAAGGTGCCGCCGCCCATGCCGGTGACGGCGGCGAAGAAGGCGAAGGTGATCACGTCATGCTTGGCGCGCGACGCGGCAAGAGCCCCGGTGGCGGCGAAGACGGCCACGCCCGCAAAATCCAGCAACGGCAGCACCGCAGCCGGACGAACCAGGTCTGCGCCCGCGATCGGCTCCAACATCCTCATCATCCCCAGGGCGCCGCCCCGGCGCCGCCTTCGGGGTCGCCCCCGGCCTCGGTACGACGAAGGTTAGACGCCCTCGTCCAGCGCGATGTCGCCGCGCCGAACGCCACCATACCACCCCCAGAGCAAATGCGCCGCCACCGCGCGATGCGGTCGCCAGATCTCGGCCCGGGCATAGGCCTGTTTCTCGCTCGGCCGAGCTTCGGCCCGGTCGGCCCAGCGCATGGCCTCCTGAAGCGCCACGTCGCCGCCGGGGAAGACGTCCTGTCGCCCCTCGCAGAACATCAAAAAGGTCTCGGCGGTCCACCGCCCCACCCCCTTGATGGACACAAGGGCGGCGATAGCCTCGGCGTCGTTCAGCCGTTCCAGGTGGTCGAAGTCGATATGCCCCTCGGTCTGGGCGCGGGCGATCTCATGGCCGTATCTCGCCTTCTGCCCCGACAGGCCGAAGGTGCGCAGCGTCTCGACGTCGCGCGCCAGCACCGCCTCCGGCGTCACCTGCCCGTCCAGCCCCTCGACCACGCGTTTCCAGATCGACGCCGCCGCCGCCACCGACACCTGCTGTTCGACAATCATACGGAACAGGCCCTCATAGCCGCCGGGCCGCAGCCGCCATTCAAAGACCGGCGTCGAGGCGTGGGCGCGCGCCAGCGCCGGATCGGCGGCGGCTAGAGCCTCGCGGGCGGCGGCGACGGAGGCAGAAGACGGAGCAAGG
This sequence comes from Brevundimonas guildfordensis, assembly GCF_014836405.1. Classification (GTDB taxonomy): domain Bacteria; phylum Pseudomonadota; class Alphaproteobacteria; order Caulobacterales; family Caulobacteraceae; genus Brevundimonas; species Brevundimonas guildfordensis. The sequence continues at coordinate 1,489,492 of NZ_JACSQU010000001.1, forward strand.
GCCATGGGATCGTATCGACAGAAAAACGGCGCCGCTTTAGCATCGCGCCATGCGTACCTTGGACGATCTTCTCTACCCGATCACGCCTGATCGCTTCTTCGCCGAGTTCCACGGCCGAAAACCGCTGCACATCCCCGCGCCGGCCGGCGTGCCCAAGCGGGCCCTGCTGGACTGGTCGACGTTCAACGGCCTGCTGAACCAGCCCTCGATCTGGACGGCGCAGAGCCTGAAGCTGGTGCAGAACACCCAGCCCGTGCCGCCCGAACGCTATTGCCGCACCGTCCAGAGCCAATCCGGGCCGGCCTTCCGCCCGGATCCGGCCAAGGTGGCGCTTTTCGTCGCCGAGGGCGCCAGCCTGATCGCCGGCGATGTGCAGGACCTGACAGGGCCGATCGCCGCGCTTTCGTCTGTCCTCAGCCGGACCTTCGCCGCCAACGCGGGGGCGAACATCTATTGCTCGTTCAAGGGTGTGCAGGCCTTCGGCGCCCATTTCGACCTGACTGACGTCTTCGCCGTGCAGACCGAAGGCGAGAAGCTGTGGCGCATCTACGAAAATCGCGCGAACGCTCCGGTGGAGATGCCCTCTGACGTCGGCGACATGCGGCGCTGGCTCGACCAGACGAAGGGCCGTCTCCAGGCCGAGGTGATGATGCGGCCGGGCGACGTGCTCTACCTGCCGCGCGGCTGCTATCACGACGCCTTGGCCCAGGACGCGGCGTCCCTGCACGTCACCTTCTCCATCGCCGCCTTGCATGGCCGCATCATCTTCAACCTGCTGGAACAGGCGGCTATGCAGGACCCCGCCTTCCGGGCCTATCTGCCGCCGTCCGGCCAGGACACCGGTCGCGCCCTGCAGCAGCACCTGGCGGGCCTGGGGCAGAGGCTGGCGCAACTGGCCGCGTCGCCCGCCTTCCGCGACGAAGTGGCTATGACGCAGGAACGGCTGACGCCGCGCGCCCATCGCTTCGCCCTGCCTCATCGCGAGCCGCTGACCCGCTACGGCCGCACCGCCATAATGGCTCCGGCCTATGCCGGACCTGTAGCCCACGCCATGCACTGGGCGCTGTCACAGCAGGTCTTCAGCCTTGAAGACCTGATCGCCCAGTTCGACTTCGTGTCCGAGGCCGACATCCGCACCGCCGTGGATCAGGCCGAAAAGGCGGGAGCGCTGAAGCGGGCGTGACCCGTTCGCCCGCCATGTTCGTCACCCGCTTCGCACCCTCCCCTACCGGCCGCCTGCACAAGGGGCACGCCTTCTCGGCCCTGACGGCCTGGCGGGCGGCGAAGGCGGCGGGCGGGCGCTTTATCCTTCGGATCGAGGACATCGACCCGACGCGCTGTCGGCCCGAGTTCGAAGCCGGGATCTACGAGGATCTGGCCTGGCTGGGGCTGGACTGGGAGACGCCGGTGCGGCGCCAGTCCGATCACCTGGCCGACTACGCTGCCGTGGTCGAGTCGCTGGACCATCGCGGCCTGCTCTACCGCTGCTTCCGCACCCGCAAGGAGATACTGGACGCCATCGGCGCTGCACCTCACGGGCCGGCCGAGGCCGCCCGGCCCGGCCCGCACCCGGCTGACGAGGAAGCGCGCCTGCTGGCTGAAGGGCGTCCCTTCGCCTGGCGGCTGTCGCTGGATCGGGCGAAAGAGGCGCTGGGCGTGGCGGCCTGGGACGCCTTGAGCTTCATCGAGGAAGGCTCAGGCCCGAATGGCGAAACCGGCCGCATCAAGGCGCGGCCGGAGACGGCGGGCGACGTCGTGCTGGCGCGCAAGGACGCCGGGACGGCCTATCATCTGGCGGTCACCCACGACGACGCCCTGCAGGGCGTCAGCCATGTCATTCGCGGCCAGGACCTGTTCGAGGCGACCCATGTCCAGCGGTTGTTTCAGGCCTTGATGGATTGGCCCGCGCCCGTCTATCGCCACCACCGCCTGCTGGCCGGGCCGGACGGCCGCCGCTACGCCAAGCGCGACCAATCCGTCACCCTGGCCGAACTGCGCGCGGGCGGCCTGTTGCCGGATCGGCTCGGGGCGGAGCTGGCGTAATGAGTCCGCACGAGCCGCCCAACAAAAAAGACGCGGAGGTCGCCCCCCGCGTCTCTTCGTGGAATCCTAGGGATTCGTGGGCTTAGAGAACCTTGAGGTCCACAGCCGAGGTCTTGCCGCGCTGGGATTCCAGCTCGTATTCGACCTTGGCGTTTTCATCGAGGCCGACCAGACCCGCCTTCTGAACGGCGGTGATGTGGACGAAAACGTCCGCGCCGCCGGTGTCGGGTTGAATGAAGCCGAAGCCCTTGGTGGGGTTGAACCACTTGACCGTGCCGGTCGCCATATTGCGTCTCCGTAAACGCGCTTTTCCAGGCGGACGTCCTTGCAGGAGCGCCCGTCAGCCCATCTGGACAAGCTCGTTCAGGCGAAGGAGCAAGACGTGGGTTTGGACCCCACGTGAAATCCGGACTGCACCATTGTTGTCACCCGACTATCCACAGCGGTCAACTGTAAAGCGAATCTGAAACAACGGCCTTTACAGTTAATTTCGCTTCCTTGCGCACACACCTATGGCGGCGGCATCCAGATGAAAGTGGTCCCGGTGCGCCGCATTGTAGTCGGGGGTCAGAACATTTCCGAACACCTTGCATCCGCCGTCCCGCAGACGCCGAAGAAAGATTTCGCCCTCCCGTCCGGCAGGGCCTGATCCATCCCAATCATCGGCCACAGACACGCGCCGGCCGTCTGAAAGTCTTACCGCGCTGACATCCAGCGCATTGGCGCGCGCATGCTGGCTGGGTCGCGCCGCCGCGTCGCGCGAGCCATAGACCCGCCGGCAGGCGAAGGTCCCCAGGTTGTCAATTCGCGTCGCCTGCGCCCCCAGGATGGCGCGCGCCGCCGGCTGCACTGTCTCGCGATCCCACAGAAGAAGACGCGCGGCCATGGGGCAGCGCATGACCACCCCCGCCGGACTGAGCGGCGCCTGCTCGCCGCCGGAAATCCTCACCGCGCCGCGCACTACGCAGAAGCCGCCGTCATCCTGATCTGGAACGCGCGACGCGGTCACGCCGGCTTGCCGCAGCAGCGTCAGGCATTGCGCCGTCAGTTTTTCGGCGCGTTGCGCAGAGTCCGCATCGGAAACCTCCAGCGCCGCCAGCTTGGCCGCTGTCGCCGCGCCGACCGGCTGGCGCAGGTCGAGCGCCTTCCAAGGCAGGTCCTGAGGCGGCGCGAACGCGTCCACGAGCGCAAACAAGCCGCAGGCGGCCAGGATCGCCGCCCATAGTCCGCTCCACAGATCCGCAACAGGGGTCGCACGCGTCGCCATAGGGGCCCAATGCATCGAACCGCGCCTTGATCCTTCAAGCCGCCTGCCTCTGGCGCGGTCGGCTAAATGGCCGCAAGGTCGATGGATCGCTGCACGAGGACGCCGCCGATGGCCAAGGACGACTACGCCGACATCCTGGAAGCCCTGCAGATCCAGATGGTCGAGACCCAGGCCTGGGCCATCGAACGGGGGCTGAAGGTCGTCATCGTCTTCGAGGGACGCGACGCCGCCGGCAAAGACGGGGCGATCAAGCGCATGACCGAATACATGGCACCGCGGCAGACTCGGGTCGTCGCCCTGCCCAAGCCGACCGATCGCGAGACGTCGCAGTGGTATTTTCAGCGCTACGCGGCCCACCTGCCTGCAGCGGGCGAAATCGTGATCTTCAACCGGTCGTGGTACAATCGGGCCGGGGTCGAGCCGGTCATGGGCTTCTGCACCCCCGAACAGCATGAGCGATTCCTGCACGACGCCCCGCATTTCGAGCGGATGCTGACCCAGTCCGGGACCTTATTGATCAAGCTATGGCTGGACATCAGTCGCGATGAACAGGCCCGCCGCCTGGAAGAGCGCGCCGATCACCCGCTGAAACGCTTCAAGGTCTCAGCCCTGGACGCCGAAGCCCAGGCGCGCTGGAGCGCCTATTCGGCCGCTCGCGACGAGATGCTGAAGCGCACGCATCTGGACTACGCGCCCTGGACCGTGGTGGCGACCGACAAGAAGAAGACGGCGCGCCTGAACATTCTGCGCCACGTCCTGCGGACGCTGGATCGCCCCGGCCTGGAATGTCGCGAGCCGGACCCGGCCGTCGTCTTCCCAGCCGACCAGGCGGCGGGGCGGCTGGCGCAATAGGGCGACGTCAGCTGTCGCGCCAGGTCGCGTCAGCCGGCGACGAAGCGCTATTTCAAGCCATCTTCCGCCAGGGTGTGCGCCACAAGGGCGTTGGCGTGGCCGTGTCCCATGTCGTGCTCGTCCTTCAGCATGGTGACCAACTCCATGTGCTTGGCCGGATAGGCGGCGCGGATCTCCGCCTTCCACTCGGCGACTGGACGGCCGTACTTCTTCTCAATGGAAGGAAAGTAGGATGCAGGCCCCTGGATCGGCGCTTCGGTCATCGGCGGCTCGCTTCTGTTTCGGCGCCAGTTAAGGCGGGGCGGCAGGCCGATGCAACCGCCTTGAAGAACGGCGTTTCAACGCCGCCCCTTCACCCTCGGCGGCATCAAGGTCTATGACCGACCACATGAACACAGCCCCGCTTCCCGACGCCGCCGGCCAGAACTGGGTCGACCGCCATGCGCCCGAACGGCTGAAGCCTTGGCTGAAGCTGGGCCGCTTCGACCGGCCGATCGGCACCTGGCTGCTGCTGCTGCCTGGCTGGCAGGGGATCATGCTGGCGTTGAACCAGTACGGCCGGCCCTTCGGCGGCTATGAGCTGTGGCTGCTGGTCGGCTTCGCTATCGGCGCCGCTCTGATGCGCGGCGCCGGCTGCGCCGTGAACGATATCGTCGACCGCGACTTCGACGCCCAGGTGGCGCGCACGGCGATGCGGCCCATTCCGGCGGGCCAGATCAGCGTCAAACAGGCCTGGGCCTTCGTCATCGGCCTGTGCCTGGTCAGCCTGTGCATCCTGCTGACGATGAACCTGATGTCGGTGCTGCTGGGCGCCCTGTCTCTGGGGCTGGTGGCGGCCTATCCCTTCATGAAGCGGATCACCTGGTGGCCCCAGGCGTGGCTGGGCCTGACCTTCAACTGGGGCGCCCTGCTGGGCTTCGCCGCCGCCACGGGCGGCCTGTTCGCGCTCGGCTGGATCTATGTGCTGCAGGTGAAGCTCCGCGGCGACAGCTACTGGATGGCCGAGGGACTGGATCGGATGGGCGACCTCGCCCTGTCGGCGGGGCTGCTTTACGCGGGCGGGATTTTCTGGACGCTTGGCTACGACACCATCTACGCGCTGCAGGACATCGAAGACGACGTCATGGCCGGGGTGAAGTCCTCGGCGCGGGCGCTGGGCGGCAATGTCAAGCAAGGCGTGGCGGGCTTCTACGTGCTGGCGGTAGCCCTGGCGGGCGCCGCGGGTTGGGCGGCTGGTCTGGGACCGATCTTCTTTGTCGGCCTGACGCTCTACGCATTCCACCTCGCCTGGCAGGTCGTCCGATTGGCCCCGGAGGACACGACCTTGTGTCTGCGTCTTTTCAAGTCAAATCGCGATGCGGGGTTGATCCTTCTGGCCGCCATCGCGTTCAACGGCTTAGCTTTCTGATCGAACCGTTCCCAAGGAGCCCGGCATGATCCCTTCGCGCGCCCTTCGCGTCCTTCTCGTCACAGCCGCCGTCGCGGCCTCGCTCGCCGCCTGCCAGCGCAACGAGAAGAAGGAAGCGCCAGCCGCGCCTGCAGCCTCCGCGCACGCCGTCGAAGGCCCGCTGAAGTACGATAGCGCCACGCCCTACGCCAAGGTCAGCCTGACCCTGCCGGAGAACGTACTGTCCTACCCGGCGCTCTACACTCCGCTTTACCGCGACGAGGTGGCCAAGCTGAAAGAGTACGCCGAGGGCGCGCAGGCCGATCGCACCGAGGCCGGCTCGCCCGAAGGCATGCCGCCTTATGAGAAGACCATTGTCTACGGCGCCCCGATCGAAACCGGCCGTCTGTTCAGCCTGATGCGGACAGACTTCGATTATTCGGGCGGGGCCCATCCGAACACGGTCGCCACCGGCCTGCTGTGGGACAAGGCCGAGGGCCGCCGCATCGCCGCTGCCGAACTGTTCGCCGATAGGGCCGACAAGACCACTGTGGAGCGGGCCCTGTGCCAGGCGGTGAATGCGGCCAAGACCAAGCGCCCCGGCGCCTCGCCCGTCTCCACGACCAGCGAAACCTGGTCCTGCCCCAAGCTGAAAGACGTAGCCGTGACCCTGGCGCCCGGCACGGTGCCCGGCAAGGCGGGTGGGCTGACCTTCCTGCTCGATGCCTATGCGGTCGGCCCCTATGTCGAGGGCGCCTACTATCTGACTCTGCCGCTGGCGGCCTTCCAAAGCGCCCTGTCGCCGGAATATGCGGGCGAGTTCGAAGGCGCCCCGGCCAAGGCGGGCGACGTGACCGATGACCTGCGACTGAAGGCGCCCGCCGCCTGATCCGCGATCAGTCGGCGCTCTTCAAAAAGGCGTCGACCAGGGCGTCCAACCGTCCGGGCTGGTCGATCATGATGAAGTGCCGGGCGTCATCGACGCGCTTCAGCGTCACGCCCGGCAAGGCGGCGTACTCGCGGCTCCACATAGCGTCGGCCAGGGCGGCGGGCGCTCCGCCGTTCGCGTCTGCGGCGTAGACCGCCCAGACCGGCGTGGTCATGGCAGCCAGACCCGGGCGCGCGTCGATGGTCATCACCTCGCGGATGGCCGAGGCCATCGCCTGTCGGTCCGAGGCCATCGACCACTCGACCATGGCGGCGCGCCCGGCGGCATCACGCATCATGCCCACAGCCGTCTGCTGCTGCTGGACGCGGAACGCCTCCGCGTCCGCGTTCACAATGCCCGCCGCCGCCTGATCGGCGAACGGCTGCGCCGTCTGCGGCGTGACCTGCGGGCCGAACATGGCGCTGAAGAAGGGCAGGCTGTCGACGCTCATCACCCGACTGCCCCCCTCGGGATGCTGCTGGGCCAGCAACAGGCCGCTGAGGCCGCCCATTGAATGGCCGATGACAACGGGCCGCTCCAGCATCGCCGCATAACGGGCCAGTTCATCGACGACCGGCTCGACAAAGGCTCCGTCGCCGTGCGTCCAGGGCTCGCCCGCAAAACCCGCCAGTTGCACCAGATGGACACGATGCGAGGCAGACAGACGCCGGGCCAGCGGCCGCCACACCTCGCGCGATGAAGCGAAACCGGGGATCAGGATCACGTCCGGCCCCTGCCCGATCACCTCGACCGACAGGCGATCGGAGACGTAAGCGGCCGGCTGGGCTTGGGCCGGTTCAGACTTGGCCGGCGACGCCGTCAGACTAGCGGCGCTGAAGCCGATGGCGGCGGCCAGACTGAAGGCGCGCAGGATCTTGGCGGGCGCGGAGATCTTGGTCATGGCGTTTCCTTTGTGTGACGACCCTGCCCGCTGTTCGGCGCTCAGCAAGGTTCGCTCCTCGGATCAGGACCGAGGATGACGAGGTTGAAACGAGACAAGGAGTAAGGTTTTCCTCACTTTCGCGTCAGGCGTGCGGATTCTCGAAAATGTCCTCGACCGGCTGCTCGAACAGCGCGGCGATGCGATAAGCCAGGTCCAGCGACGGGTCGTGCTTCTCGGTTTCGAGGGCATTGACCGCCTGTCGCGAGACTCCCAGCGCCTGCCCCAGCTGCTCCTGGGTCCAGTTACGCTCGGCGCGCAGCAACTTCAGCTTGTTCTTCATCAGTTCGACGACCGGACGAAGGGCGAAACCAGACCGAACGCGGCCCAGAACAGCGGATAGATCAGCCAGGCCGGCAGATGCGGCGCCCCGGCGAAACTCTCGCCGAAGCCCCAGAAGGTCGCCGCCGCCATCGCCAGGCCCGAGGCGATGATGAACTGTTTGGCGGTGACCATGCGCACAAACTCGTCGCTCTCGCGCATCAAGGCCAGGGTCGACCAGATCTGGCCCACCACCGGCGCAGCCACCGCCGCCGCCAGGATCCATCCTGCAGGCTTGCCCATCACGCCGTCGAAAGCGTCCGTGGTCATCATCGCCACGCAAATCAGCATGTAAGGGATCATAAAAGCGAATGTGCGCAGGACGTAGCGGCGTCCGGCGGGCGTGTGTTTCGGGGCAAGGCTCAGCATGGCAGGCGCTCCTGACTTTATGTAATGAGAACCTGACACCAACACCATGTCATGTCAACCTGACTTTTTATCAGCCTGAGCTGACTTTGTTGCCAGCGGCTTCGACGCCCCCTAGCTTGCCGTCATGCGTAGTCTATCCGCCCTCGTCGCCGTTTTCCTGACGACAGCCGCGCCGCTTCCAGCGCTGGCCGCCGCCCCCGCGCCAGTCCATGCGGAGGACGTCCGCGGCGCGCGCGACTACGCGGACCTGCCGCGGCTCGAGGGCGCGCGCATTCGCGCCTGGCGGCAGTTGTCGGTGGCCGAGATCACCTTGCCGACCGCCGCCGTCTCGGAAGGCGCCGCCACCGAAGACGCCCATCGCATCCAGGGTCAGATCAGTCATCTGGACTATGTCGTCCGTCCCGCCGTCGCCCCGATCGATATGGCGCGCCACTATGAAGAAGCTCTGCGCGAGGGCGGCTATGAGACCGTCTTCGCCTGCACCGGCATCGCCCGCTGCGGTTCGGGCATGAGCGCTCTGATCCTTCTGAGCGACGCGGTGGCGCCGGCCGGCTTCGCTGACGGCGTGTTCAATGATCAGGTCAGAGTGATCGTGGCGCGCAAGGGTTCGACCTGGGTCTTGCTGCATATGACGCGCGGACCGGACCGGTCGCTGGTCTATCAGGCCGTGATCGAGGGCGCCCGTGAGCTCGACTAGGCGCATCGCCGACCCCGCCCGCTTCATCCGCGACAACACCCGCCTTCAGCCCGTCTCGCACACGCCCGAAATCGCCCTGTGGCTGGCCGACGAGGTCACGCCGATCTGGCGCCTGACGGAAGAGGAGCTGGGCGAGATGGGCCTGCCGCCCCCGTTCTGGGCCTTCGCCTGGGCGGGCGGACAGGCGTTGGCGCGCTGGCTGCTGGACCATCCAGAGGCTGTGGCGGGGCGCCGGGTGCTGGATCTCGCGACCGGCTCAGGCCTGGTGGCGATTGCGGCGATGAAGGCGGGGGCGGCCTCAGTTCTGGCCGCCGACATCGACCCCTTCTGCGCCGCCGCCGTCGCCGCCAACGCACAGGCCAACAGCGTCGAGATCGCCTTCACCGCCGACAATCTGCTGGAGACGCCGCCCCCGCCCGTCGATGTCATCTGCGCCGGGGACGTCTTCTATGAAGGACCGATGGCGCAGGCCGTCCTGGCGTGGCTGACGCAGGCGCGAGCGGCCAGGACGACCGTACTGGTTGGCGATCCCGGCCGGAGCTATTTCCCGAAGCAGGGCCTCAGCCTGCTGGCGGAATACCGCGTGCCGACCACGCGCGAGCTGGAGGACCAGGAGGTCAAGCGCACGCGGGTATGGTCGCTGGACGCCTGACGAAGCCTCAGGCGTCGCGCGGCAGGACGGTCAGCACCCGCGCCATGTGCTGATGGAAGGCTTCCATATAGTCGCGCAGGAACTGCTCCGTGCCGGGAACGCTGACATTGCCGTCGTCATCGATCAGGTCAGGAGTCATCTGGATATAGGCCTCGACCGAGTTCATCTGCGGGGCCTGGAGGAAGCCCAGAATGGGTCGAAGGACCTGCTGGCCCACCGCCGTGCCGATCGCGCCGGGCGAGGCGCCGATGACGGCCGTCGGCTTGTTCTTGAAGACATTGGTCCCATAGGGGCGACTGGCCCAGTCGATGGCGTTCTTCAGACCGCCAGGGATGGAGCGGTTGTATTCCGGCGTGACGATCAGGATGGCGTCCGAGCCCTTGATCGCCGCCTTGAAGTCGTTGGCCACCGCCGGATAGTCGGCGTCGTAGTCGTAGGAATACAGCGGCAGGTCGGCGAAGCTGATCTCGGTCATGTTCAGCTTATCCGGCGCCAGACGGACCAGCGCCTTGGCCAGCTTACGATTGATCGAGCCCTTGGCCAGGCTGCCGATGATATAGCCGACGTTATAGGTGGTCATGAGGAGCGTCCTACTGCAGAGGGGCGGCGTCCGCAGCCGCTGGCGAGTCAATGCCCAGCCAAGCTTGGCGGTTCCGCGTCAGACACGCACCTTATGTCGCCCCCGCCCCGCCTCGCCGAAGACGCGCAGATAGCGCTCGATCTCGCCGCGCTCGCCGGTCGCCTTTTCGACGTTGTCCGACAGCTTGACCGCAGGACGCCCCGCCGCCTGCGTCACCTTGCACACCAGCGACAGGGGCAAGAGCTCGGGCGCCTCGACAGGGGCGCAGTCGCGGAAGTCGTTGGTCAGGTTCGTGCCCCAGCCGAAGCTCGTCCGCACCCGGCCCTTGAAGTGGGCGTGCGCCGCCTCGATGCCGTCGACGTCCAGGCCGTCGGCCAGAACCAGCAGTCGCTCGCGCGGGTCGCGGCCCTTTGAGGCCCACCACTTCATGATGGTCTCGCCGCCCTCGATCGGCGGAGCGGAGTCGGGGCGGAAGCCTTTCCAGTCGGCCAGCCAGTCCGGCGCGTCGTCCAGGAAGGCCTGGGTGCCGAAGGCGTCCGGCAGGGCGATCAGCAGATTGCCGTCATAAGCCGCGCGCCATTCCTCCAGCACGCGATAGGGCGCGGCGCGCAAGGCCGCCTCGTCCTCGCCCGCCATCGCCGCCAGCACCATCGGCAGTTCGTGACCGTTAGTGCCGATGGCCTCCAGATCGTTGTTCATCGCCAGCAGCACGTTGGAGGTGCCGATGAAGGCGGCGCCCAGCCCTTCCTTCAGGGCCTCGACGCACCAGCCCTGCCACAGGAAGCCGTGGCGACGCCGCGTGCCGAAGTCGGACAGGGACAGCGGTTCGAGCTTTCTCAGGCGCTCGATCTTGCTCCACAGCTTGGTCTTGGCGCGCGAATAGAGGATGTCCAGTTCGAACCGGCCCATGCGGCGCAGGGCGCGGCGGCTGCGCAGCTCGTTCAGGATCGACAGAGCCGGGATTTCCCAAAGGGTGACGTCGGCCCAGCTCCCCGAAAACTCCAGTCGATACTGGCCGTCGCCGCTGCGCGACAGGTCATATTCGGGCAGGCGATAGTCGGCCAGCCAGGCCAGGAAGTCGGGGCTGAAGATCGACTTCACCCCATAGAAGGTGTTGCCGCCCAGCCAGATCAGCTCGCGATTGGTGAAACGCAGGGACCGGGCGTGGTCCAACTGGGCGCGCAGTTCGGCCTCGTCCACCTCGTCGGCCAGGCGGACCGACGTGGTGCGGTTGATGACCGAGAAGGTCACCGACACGTCACGGAAGCGCCGCCAGATCAGCTGCAGCATCAGCAGCTTGTAGAAGTCGGTGTCCAACAGGCTGCGGACGATGGGGTCCAGGCGCCAGCCGTGGTCATAGGCCCGCTTGGCCAGGTCGATGTTCGCCATGCCTGATCAGTCCGCCTTTCGTTCCGCCGGTTCGATGACCGCTTCCGCCGGGGCCTCGTCCTCGTTGACGAGGCGCCCCTCGCGGTGAGGCTTGATATAGGGAGTCGGCTGCGGCGTGGGCATATTGCCCCGCATCATGGATCGCCCCGCCCCCAGGCCGCCGGTCACCTCCAGGTCCAGCCGCGCCTCGTCGCGACGGCGCACGTCGGCGATGACCTCGGCCGCTTCGTCCTGCGACAGGCCCAGAGCTTCCAGCACGGCCCCTCCAAACTTGAGGGCGGATTCGAAGGTCTCGCGCACCTGATAGTTCACGCCCGCCTGGATCAGGCGCAGCGAGTGGCCGCGATCGAAGGCGCGGACCAGCAGCTTCACGCCGGGAAACTCCGACCTCACCAATTGGACGATGCGGTCGGCGGTGTCGGGCTTGTCGACGCACACCAGCACCGCCTCGGCCTTGCCCGCGCCTGAGGCCCTGAGCGTGTCCAGACGCGTGCCGTCGCCATAGTAGACCTTGAAGCCGAAGTTTCCCGCCGCCTGGATCATCTCCACGTCATTCTCGATGATCGACACGTCCACGGCCCGCGCCAGCAGCGGCTGGGACACCACCTGGCCAAAACGACCGAAACCGATGATCAGCACTTGGCCGCCCAGACCGTCGGCGCGGTCGACGCCTTCGGCTTCTTCGGGCGATAGGCTCGCCTCCTTTGGCAGGAACCGTTTCAGCGCCAGCGTCGTCAGGGGCGTCAGCGCCATCGACAGGATGACGATGGCCGTCAGGGCCGCGCCGGCGTTGGCGTCGATCACGCCGGCGCCGGCGGCCGCACCATACAGGACGAAGGCGAATTCGCCCCCTTGCGCGAACAGGGCCGCCCGCTCGACCGCCTCATGATGGCGCGCCCTGAACAGGCGGGCGACGACGTAGATGACCAGGGCCTTGACCACCATGAAGGCGGCCAGACCGGCGACGACGATGCGCCAATCGCTGACGACCACGCCGATATCCAGCGCCATGCCGACCGACAGGAAGAACAGGCCCAGCAGGATGGCGCGGAACGGCTCCACGTCGGCTTCCAACTGGTGCCGGAAGGTCGAGTCCGAAAGCAGCACCCCCGCCAGGAAGGCGCCCATGGCCATCGACAGGCCGACCTCGTTCATGATCCAGGCCGTGCCCGCCACCACCAGCAAGGCCGCCGCCGTCATCACCTCACGCCCGCCGTTGCGCGCCAGGGATCGGAACGCCGGATTGATGGCGTAGACGCCCACCGCCAGCACGCCCGCCAGCGCCGCCAGCGCCAGGCCGATCGATCGCCATAGCGGCGTCGTGCTCTCGGCCGCATGGCCAAGGGAGGCGCCCAGCAAGGCCACGATGGCCAGCAGCGGCACAATGGCCAGGTCCTCGAACAGCAGGATGCTGACCGCCCTCTGGCCGCTGGGGGTCGGCAGGTCGCCGCGCTCTTCCAGCATCTGCACGATGACGGCCGTGGAGGACATGACGAAGCCCATCGCCCCGACGAAGGCGACCGGCGCCGAAACCCCCGCCGCCATGGCGACGCCGGTCAGGGCCAGTCCCGCCAGCCCGACCTGGGCCGAACCCAGGCCGAAAATCTCGCTACGCATCCCCCACAGGCGCTTGGGCCTCATCTCCAGTCCAATCAGGAACAGGAAGATGACCACGCCGAACTCGGCCACGTGCAGGATGGTCTGCGGCTCGCGAAACAGGGCCAACCCGAAAGGGCCTATGGCGGCTCCGGCGGCCAAGTAGCCGAGCACTGAGCCCAACCCTAACTTGCGGAATACAGGCACGGCCACCACGCCGGCCGCCAGCAGGGCCGCCACATGACCCAGGTCCAGTCCCGTCGCCGCCTCGGCCATCGCTCACCTGTGAGGATCGTGTCATTTCATAGTGGGGGCGAACGCGGTCGATTGCGAGAGCGCCTCGCCAAATGCGCCGCCGTCGGAACTGCCCGCCCGGGACGCGGGTTTCCCCCGCTGGGCCGCCAGGAGCCCTTTTTGCCGGGAGAACGCCATGAAGATTCGCGACGTGATGAGCAAGGACGTGCAGGTCGCCCGCCCCGAAGACACCCTGCAGGCCGTCGCCGGGCGGATGGCGGCGGGTGATTTCGGCTTTATCCCCGTGGCCGATGGCGACCGACTTATCGGCGCCCTGACCGACCGTGACATCGTCGTGCGCGGTGTCGCTTCGGGCGCCGGGCCGGACGCGCGGGTGCTGGACGTGCTGTCGCGCGACGCCCTTGTGGTGCGAGCCGACGACGACCTGAAGGTCGCGCTGGACCTGATGTCCTCTCGCCAGATCCGCCGCCTGCCGGTGGTGGACAAGGACGGCCGTCTGGTCGGGGTGGTGTCGCTGGGCGACCTGTCCACGCGGGTCAAGGAGCGCTACGCCGGTGAAGCACTGGAAGAGATTTCCCGCCCCGGCTGACGGCTTAAGACCTCGCTAACCATGTCGCGGAACCCCGCGATAACAGCTGCGCCGCCATGCTGTCCCTTTCTTTGCGAGGGGAGATCGGCATGGCGCGCGCTCAGTTCCAGAAGGGCCAGAAGGTCTGGGTCGAGAGCGTTGGCGTCTGGGCCCAGATCGAGCAGGTCAATCCCGTCTGGGCCAAGGGTTTCGACGAGCCTGTCCGCATCACCTACGACGTCGGTCTGGGCCGTGAATTCGCCGGCGCCGAGCTCCAGCTGCCGGCCGAGGATCACGCCGCCGCCGGCGCCCTGGGCGACTGGCGCATCCTGCGCGCGCGCAACAAGTGGCAGGACGCCGCCGACTGCGCGCACCACCCCTTCCCCGGCAGCTATCCGGTCGTCGTTACCGACAAGGCCGATTGGGGCGGCTGGCGCGTGCCCGGCGCCGAATACGACCGCGATCCCCAGCGCATCGAATTCCAGTCCCGCCTGATCGCCGCTGCGCCCGAACTGATGGATCTCGCTCGCGAACTGCTGGCGTCCGTGGCTGAGGCCCCGGACGACGCCCCGCCCGAGACCGTTCGCCTGGCGCGCCGCGCCCAGACGATGCTGCGGCGGATCACCGACGTCCTGGCGCCGCCGCCTGAGGTCGCGCGACAGGGATCTGCCGACGCCTCCGCGCCAATGGAAACCGAAGCTTAGCGGCTGGACGCCGCCGTGCAGCCTCCTCCCAGCCGCCGACCCTCGACAGGAGTCGGCGACACAGCCTAGATTCCTGGCTGAATCGGCACAGGAGGTCGCCTTTTGCAGGGCATAGAGCGGCGCAGCTATGGGCCGGGCCGCAGGGCCACGGACGGGCAAGGGCGGCGTTCCGCGCCTTGGACCCGCATCCTGGCGCTCGCGGTCGCCTTGGCGCTTGCCGCCTATGCGCTCCTCGTGCTCCGCGAGGCGGACCGACCGCGCCGCGAAGCCGAAGCCGCCCGCATCGAAGCCCTCAGCCTTGAAGCCCGCCTCGCCGCTTCGCAGGTCGAGGCCCAGGCCAACCGCGCCGCCCTGGCCTTGCGCGCCGGAGCGCGCACCCTGGCCCAGACGCCCGGCCAGCCCGCCACCGCTCTTGATCACGCGCGCAGTCTGGCCCCCGAGGCCGCCTTCATGATCCTGGATCCGCAGGGTCGCATCCTGGCCGCCAGCGGCCCGCGTCTTGCCGCCCCCGTCGCCGCCATCGCCGCCGTCCAGCTGGGCGAGGACGGCATGACCCAGAGCCTCACGACCAGCGACGGCGCGGTCCTGCTGGCGCGCACGCCCCTGCCTGAGCTCAAGGCCAGCCTGAAGGACGTCGCCTTGTCGGTCATGCCCGCAGGCCAAACCCCGGCCGAGCCCGGCCGAGCCGTCAAGGGGCCGGACGGTCAGGCGCGCTCAGCGGCGGTCGCGCCCATAGGCGACACCGGGCTTGCCGTTGTGGCCGGCCTGCCCCGCGCCCATGGCGTAGCCGCGTGGCTGGAAGACGCCTGGATGCTGGCCGGGCCCCTGCTGCTGATGGTGTTGATGCTGGCCGTCATCGCCGTGCAGAACAGCCGCCAGATGCGCGCCGGTCGTCGCTGGGCCGAGACCGAGCGACGCTTCCGCGTGGCGGTCGAGGCCGCCCGTTGCGGCATTTGGGAATGGGACACCAGCCGCGGCGAGATGGTCCTGTCTGACTATATGGCCGCCCTTCTGGAGGTCGAGGAGGGTTCGCGGCTGACCACACAGGCGCTGATCGAGCGCGTCCATCCCTCCTATCGCGATGTCCTGCATCAGGCCCTGGACGAAGCCGCCGTCAGCGGCGCCTTCGAGGCCGCCTTCCCGATCCCGCTGCGGTCCGGCGGCGTCCGTTGGATCGATGCGCGCGGCCAGTCGCGCCAGCCGCGCCAAGACGGCGCCTTCGTCAGCCTGATGGGCGTGGCGCTTGACGTCACCGACGCGCGCCGCACCAAGGCTCAGGCCCAGGCGGCGGAGAGCCGGCTGCGCGACGCGATCGAAAGCGTGTCGGACGCCTTCGTCCTGTTCGACCGACGCGGCAGGCTGATCCTGTGGAACCAGGGCTTCCAGGACGCCTTCGCCTTTCCGCCCGACGTAGTGCGGCGCGGCGCGCTGAAGGACGAGTTGAACCGCATCGCGGCCGACGCCATCAAGTCCGAGCGTCCCTCCGTCGAAGGCCGCCCCGGCGTGCGGGAGGTCGAGCTGAGGGACGGCCGATGGCTGCAGATGGCCGAACGCTTGACCGGGGATGGCGGGACGGTGGTGATCTGCGCCGACATCACCGTGGTCCGCCGCCAGGAAGCCGAGCGGCGCCGCGCTGCCGATGAGCTAAGCGCCATGGTCGAGGAGCTTGAGGCCAGTCAGGACAAGCTGTCCTTGCTGGCGCGCAAGTACGAGGTCGCCATGATCCGCGCCGAGGACGCCAACCGCGCAAAGTCCGAGTTTCTGGCCAATATGAGCCACGAGTTGCGCACGCCGCTGAACGCCATCAACGGCTTCTCGGAGATCATGGCCGGCGAGATGTTCGGCCCCCTGGGCGACCAACGCTACAAGGGTTATGCCGCCGACATCCACGCCTCGGGCCAGCATCTGCTCAGCCTGATCAACGACATTCTCGACATGGCCAAGATCGAGGCGGGCAAGCTGACCCTCCATTATGAACCTTTGGCGCTGGACGTGCTGTGCGCCGACGCGGTGCGGCTGATGCGCGGCAAGGCGATGGAGTCCCAGTTGCGGCTGGCCCTGTCCTGCCCCGACGGACTGCGCGTCGAGGCGGATCAGCGCGGACTGAAACAGGTCCTGCTGAACCTGATTTCGAACGCCGTGAAATTCACGCCCGAGGGCGGGGCGGTGCGTGTCAGCGTGGTTCAAAAGGACGATGACGCCGTGCGCATCGCCGTCGCCGACACCGGCATCGGCATTTCGGCGGAAGATCTGGCGCGTCTGGCTCAACCGTTCGAACAGGTCGAAGGCCAGCATTCGAAATCGACGCAGGGCACGGGCCTCGGCCTGGCGCTGACCAAGTCGCTGATCGAGCTGCATCGCGGCCGAATGACCATCGAAAGCGAGCCGGGGCGCGGCACCACCGTCTGGTTCGACCTGCCCGTCCGCGCGCCAGAGGGCGCGGTGAAGCCGGCGGACGCGCCCGCTCAGCGGGTTCAGCGGGCCGCCTGATCCCCTGACGTCTCTCGCGCCTGTTCCACGACCTTTTTCGCCGCTGCATCGCCCTTGTCGCGGGTCTTCGACTTATGGCGAGACAGAATGGGCGCCAGGGCCTTGCGGTTCTCCGGCGACAACCGTCCAAGCGTCTCGACCGCCCCGGCCTCCAGGCGAGCCCGTCCCCGCATTTCCGACGCGCGCGACCGTTCCAGAAGAGCGGCGACCGCCACCGCGTCAAAGCGGTCCGAGGCCGTCAGAGCGATGGCTTCGCGCCGCGCGGCGCGGGCGTCCTCGAAGTCCGGCCGCGCTTCCAAGGCGCTGGCCCGCAGTTCGCCCTTGACCTGATCGCGCACGGCCGCCGGCAAGGCTTCAACCACAGTCCAGACGGGTTCGCTGCGGCCAGGCTTGCGGGCCTCGAGCGCCTGCTCCTCCGCCTTGCGCGACAACACCCACGCGGTGCCGCCGCCAACAACGACGAAAATGTTCAAGGCGACCGAGGCCGCCAGGGCGATCTTGAGACCCTTGTTCATGCTTATCCCCCAAGGCCCGCAGCCAGGATTTCGGCGTCGTCCGTCGCCGTCAGGCTGGCCTGATATAAGACGGTGTCAGCGCGGATTTCCGCCGTCATCTGGCTGGTAAGAACCATGCCGAAGGCCACGCCAGCGCAGGCTGCGGCGGCCCAGCCCGCCCCCGACGCCCAGGCGATTGGTCCCCACAGCCGCCGCGTCCGGCCCAGTCGCGCGCCCGCCGCGTCAGCGATGATGCGCTCGCGCAGCACGTGCGAAGGCGCCGGCCGCGGCGCGGCGTCCAGTAAGGCGTCCAAAACGTCCGCCTCGCCCAGAACCAGCCCCGCGCGGGGATCGGCGGCCAACAGCAGCCGCGCGGCTTCGCGCTCCGCCTCAGGCCAGCGCCGCAGGTCGGCGCCATAGGCGCCGGCCAGATGCTCAAAGCGTTCAAGATCCATCGTCATCATCTTCCGCCCCTATCTCCCCGCCACCTTCACGACGCCCTGCGGCGCGATGTCCGCCAGCGCCGTCCGCAACGCCCGCCGTCCGCGCGACAACAGGCTTTCCAGCGCCTCGACGCTGATCTCCATCAGGGCGGCGGCCTCGATATTGCCCAGCTCCTGATAGTGACACAGGACGATGGCCTCGCGCTGGCGCGGCGGCAGGCGCGACAGGGCCGCCTCGACCTGGGCGCCCGTCTCGGCCGCCAGCAAACCCCGATCCGGGGTCGGCCCGTCGTCGATCTGATCGGGCATGACGTCCGTCGCGATCTCGCGGCGGCGACGCAGCCGGTCGTAACAGAGATTAAGGGCCACGCGATGCAGCCAGGTATCGAAGCGCGCCTGACCGGGCGTCCAGCGCGGCGCCTGTTTCCAGGCTCTGAGCATCGCCTCCTGAGCCACGTCCTCAGCCTCCGCCGCGTCGCCCAGCATCCGCTGAGCGAGCGACAACATGCGCGGCAGCTTGCGCGCGACCATGGCCTGAACGGCGGCAGGATCGCCCGCGCCGACGCGCTTCACCAGGTCCTCGTCGGGGTCGGCGGTCTTCGCCAATCACGCCTCTTTGCTCGGCTGCAACAAGGGCGAGCGGTCCAGCCGTCGTCCCCGACATCACCTTACTCCGAAACGGGCGCCGAAGGCGACGCCGTCCCCTGCGGGCTCATGGCCGCCGGACGCTGCATCCGGCGCATTTCGCGCTTCTGACGCATCTCGGCGCGACCGGCCTCCATGGCGGCGCGGCGCTCTTCGACGCTCAACATCCCGTCGCTGTTCGTATCCATGCGGGCGAAGCCTTCCGTCGCCTTGCGCTCTACTTCGGCGATGACGATGGGGAAGCCGTCGGCGCCGTCACGCATGGCGCGGTCGCCCATGCGCCCCTGCTTCATGCCGCCACGCGCATGGCCCCAGCGGCCGGCGCCCATACGGCCTTCACCGCGCGCCTGCTGGCGCGGTGCCTCGAACTCGACGCGGCTGATCGAACCGTTCTTGTCGGCGTCCAGTCGGTCGAACTGCGCGGCGCGACGTTCGGCCCGGCGGGCTTGAGCATGAGCGCGCATTTCTTCGGCCGTCACCTGGCCGTCCCCATTGGCGTCGGCGGCCCGCAGTCGCTCGACGCGGCGCTGGACAAAGTCGGCCTGACTGACCGGCTCGGCCATGCGCGTCTGGCGTCCTGTTTCCGGCGTCGTCTGGGCCACAGCGGCGCCGCCCAGGGTCAGCATGAGGGCGGATACGGCGGCGGCGGCGAATATGGTCTTCATCTCGATGATCTCCTGGGGCGAAGTCGCCCCGAAAGCATCCCTGTCGAGAGATAGAACGGAGGTCGGATCAGTTTCCGTCGCTGATCGGCGGCAGAACCGCATCAAACGCCCGCCGCGCGTCCAGCCGCAGGTCGATCAGACGCGCCTTCAGCGTGTCGAAATCAGGCGCGCCGGCCGCTGCGGCGAGGCGCTGCTGAAAGCCTGACGGCTCCTGATCGGGGTCGTTTTTATCTTCGAAAGCGCAGGCGGTCAGTTGCGACAGTTGCTGGTGGATGCGCCAGCTGTCGGCCAGCACGCGGTCATCCTTCAGCGCCTCCAGCGTGGAGACCGTAAGGGGCCGGCCCGCCGCCGCCGCCATCAGCTGGCGGTATTGGCCGACGAACTCGGCGTCCACCTGAGCCCCCGCCGACAGCTTCAGATCCCAGAACCCCTTGGGCGCCCGTTCGCGCTCCATCAGATCGCGCATGGCCCGCACTTCGCGCGCGGTTTGCACCGCATCCCTCGGCCGCCGCAAGGCCTCGTCCAGCGCCGCCGTGACCTCGGCGCCGAAGCCGTCGTCGCTGGCCCACACCACCCGCGCCCGGGTCAGCGCCATGAACTCCCAGGTATCGGCTTCGTCGGCGTAGTAGGCGCGCAGGGTCTCAAGCCGCACCGACACCGGCCCCTTCGAACCCGTCGGCCGCAGACGCATGTCGACCTCATACAGGCCTCCCTCGGCAGTGTGGGCCGACAGGGCGGCGATGAACCGCTGGGTGAAGCGGCCGTAGAAGGTCTCGGCGCTCCAGCCGCGCCCGGCGGATGCGGCCTCAAGCGGCGCCGCATAGACGGTCATCAGGTCCAGATCCGAACTGGCCGACATCTCGCGTGAGCCCGCCTTGCCGAGGGCGACGACTGCGACCGCCCCGTCCAGCGCCCCGCCCATGCGTTCGGCCTCCTTCAAGGCCGCCGGCGCCAGCGCCCGCATACAGGCGTCGGCCAGATCGGTGTTAGCGCGCCCAGCCTCTTCCGGACCCGCGCGGCCCGTGATGGTGTGCATGCCGATGCGGAAGACCTGCTCGCGATGCTGGCGGCGCACGACGTTCATCGCCTCCTCGAAATCGGTCGCGGCGGCGGCCTCCGCCAGAAGCTGGCTGACGATGCCCGAGTCGGCGTCCAGATCCGTCAGGAAGCGCGCGTCCAGCACGCCGTCCAGCGCCTGCGGCCGCCGCCCCAGCATCCGCGCCAGCCGCGGCGCGAAGGCCATCACCTCGACCACCAGGTCGAACAGCTTGGGCTGGTTCAGGAACAGGGCCTGCACCTGCACCCCGGCGCTGAGCCCGGCAAAGAAGACGGCGAACCGACGAAAGGCCGCGTCCGGGGCCCCCGTCTTGGCCACCGCCGTCAGCAGTTGCGGCGCCAGCCGGGTGAACAGTTCGCGCCCCCGCGCCGTGCGCGTCGCCTGAATGCGGCCGTGGTGCCAGCTGCGGATGGTGTCGGACACGCTGGCGGGCTCGGAAAAGCCCATGCGGGCCAGCGTCTCCAGCGTGCCGGGGTCGTTCTCCACCCCGGTGAAGACGAGGCTGCCATAGGGAGAGGACAGGTCTTCGCCGCCCTCGAACAGTTCGCCATAGCGGGCGTTGACCCGCACCAGCAGGCGCTCGATCTCGGCGTCGAAGGTCGCCAGATCACCCTGCCCCGCCAAGGCCGCCACATCGGCGCGGCGTTCGGGATCAACGGGCAGGAGGTGCGTCTGCTCGTCCGCCAGCATCTGCGCCCGATGCTCCAGCGCCCGCAGCTCGATATAGGCGGCGCGCAGTTCGTCGCGCGCCTCGGGCGCCACATGGCCCGCCTTGGTCAGCGCGTCCAACGCCTCCAGTGTGCGCGGCGAGCGCAAGGCGCGGTCGCGACCGCCCAGTATCAGTTGCTGGGTCTGGACATAGAATTCGATCTCGCGGATGCCGCCGCGACCCAGCTTCAGATTGGCGCCCGCCGCCTCCAGGCCCTCGCCGGTCTTGTGGACGTGGATCTGTTTCTTGATCGACTGAATGTCGAGCACCGCCTGATAATCCAGACTGCGGCGCCAGATGTAAGGGACCAACGCCTTCAGGAAGTCGGCGCCCTCGGCCGCATCGCCCGCGCAGACGCGGGCCTTGATGAAGGCTGCCCGCTCCCAGTTCTGGCCGACGGATTCATAGTAGGCCAGCGCCATCGGCGCCGCGACTACGGGCGGGGTCGAGGACGGGTCGGGCCGCAGCCGCAGATCGACCCTGAAGACGTAACCGTCGGCCGTCCGTTCAGCCAACAGAGCCGTCAGCCCCTGCGCCAGGCGATTGATGAAGCCCTGCATCTCGACGCCCTCGGACAGGGCGGTCTCCAGGACCTCCGGCTCGTAGAAGAGCGACAGATCGATGTCCGAGGAGTAGTTCAGCTCGAACGCGCCGCCCTTGCCCATGGCCAGGACGAACAGGCCGGGAACCGGCCCGCGCGGATCGTCGGGGGCGGAGATCAGCCGCCCGCGCCTGCGCCAGTCGTCGGCCGTGATCCGTAGCGCCGCACGCGCCGCGGCATCGGCGAAGCGCGACAGGGCGCCGGTCACCTGATCCAGATTCCAGACGCCGCCCAAATCGCACAGGGCCGTGAGCAGATGCAGTTCCGCCTTCAGCCAGCGCAGCGGCGCCTTGGCCTCGTCCGGCGAGCCGCTCAGGGCGTCCGTGGCCGCCAGAATTTCTCCCAGGCGCGGCTCGGGCTCGCTTTCCAGCGTTCGCCGCAGATGGTCCGGCCAGCGCCGCGCCAGACCGGCCAGGTAGGGCGAGGCGGCGAAGACCGGCAGCAGGGCGCCCCACGCCGCATCCAGCGTTGCGCGCCAGCCCTCGGCGTCCGCCGCCTCGATCACCCGCTCATACAGGCGTCGGGCGGCCTCGCCATCGCGAACGGGGCCGCAGGGCTGCAACCGCGTCGCCAGCCCTTGGCTCACGCCTCGGCCTCGGGCGCGCGCGTCGCGGCCGGCAGGATCAGGGCCACGCGCAGGCCCGGCCCGCGCCCGTCGAAGACCCCCGGCCCCTCGTCCAGCTGGATGCGGCCGCCGTGCGCCTCGGCCACCGCCGTGACCAGCGACAGGCCCAGGCCCGAGCCCGGCTCGGTGCGGCTGTTGTCCAGCCGCACGAAGCGCTGCAGCACCCGCTCGCGGTCGCCGTCGGGCACGCCCGGCCCGTTGTCGGTGACCGAGAACTCCACGTCGCCCGACGAGCGCCGCCGCGCGCGGAACATCACCGCCCCGCCCTCGGGCGTGTATTTGATCGCGTTGTCGATCAGATTGGCCAGGGCCTGGGCCAGGAAGGGCTGGTTGCCATCGATCATCAGCCCCTTCTCGATCTCGGCGGCGAACTCCAGCCCCTTGTCCTCGCCCGCCGGTTCGTAAAGCTCGGCCATGTCGGCGGCCAGGTCGGCGGCGTCGAACACCTTGGGCTCAGGCGAACCGCCCGCCTGCAGCCGGGCGATGGCCAGGACGGTGTTGAAGGTCTTCAGCAAGGCGTCCGCCTCGTCCAGGGCGACGCCCAGGGCCTCGACGCCCGACGTCCGCCCCGCCTCGGCGTCGATCAGGGCGACCTCCATCTTGGCCTTCATCCGGTTCAGCGGCGTGCGCAGGTCGTGGGCGATGGCGTCGCCGGCATGGCGGATCGAGGCCATGGAGCCTTCCAGCCGGTCCAGCATGCCGTTCAGGCCCTCGGCCAGTTCGTCCAGTTCGTCGCCGGAATGACGGATCGGGGCGCGGGCCTTCAGGTCCCCCTCCTGCACCGCCGTGACCACGCGGTTCAGGCCGGCCATCGCCCGCTCGACGCCCCGGCTGATCCACAGCCCCCCGCCGACGCCGAGCACCAGCACCATGACCATCGCCCCCCACAAAGCCTGGGTCAGCCGGGCGAGATAGGCCTCGATGTCGCCGATGTCCTCGCCCACGAACAGGTGTTCGCCGCCCGATAGCGGGGTGTTGACGCCGATCGACTGACGGCGCCGGACGCGGCCGTCCTCATCCGTATCCGTCAGACGGAAGCTTTCCCACTGACCCGGCTGCACCCCGTCGGGCACGTCGGTGATGTTGGCCGTGATGATGCGGCCTTCGGCGTCCTTGAAGACATAGAGGTAGGGCCCGTTGCGGATCGCCCGTTCGACCAAAGCCTGATTCAAGGCGTCGCGGCCGCGCGTGCGATAGATAGCGGTCAGGCTATCGACCTCTCCCTGCACGCTCGCCTCAGCCCGCGTCCGCGCCTCGGACGCCGAGGCGAAATAGACATAGGCCAGCACCGCGCTCGCCGTCGCCACGAACAGCGCCAGAAACAGCAGCGTCAGCCGAAAGGGCGTGCGCCGAAAGAGCGAGGGGAGTTTCATGCCGGAGCCTTACGCCTCCAGCCGGTACCCCGCGCCGCGCACGGTCTGCAGCATGGCCTTGTCGAAACCCTTGTCGATCTTGGAGCGCAGGCGGCTGATGTGCACGTCGATGACGTTGGTCTGAGGGTCGAAATGGTATTCCCAGACCTTCTCCAGCAGCATGGTGCGCGTCACCGACTGACCCGCGTGGCGCATCAGGAACTCCAGCAGCTGGAACTCGCGCGGCTGCAGGTCGATCTCCTGGCCGTCGCGGTGGACCGTGCGGGCGATCAGGTTCATCTCCAGATCGCCGACCTTGAGCACGGTCTGGACCCCGCCGGTCTCGCGACGGCGCGACAGCGCCTCGACCCGAGCGACCAGTTCAGCCAGGGCGTAGGGCTTGACCAGATAGTCGTCGCCGCCGGCCTTCAGACCCGTGACGCGGTCCTCGACCTCGCCGAGCGCCGACAGAAACAGGACCGGCGTCTGATCGCCGCCCTTGCGGATGGTCTCGACCATGCCGACGCCGTCCAGGCGCGGCATCATCCGATCTACGACGTAGACGTCATAGCCGCCCTTCTGCGATTCCAGCAGGCCGAAGGCGCCGTCCACGGCGTGGGTGACCTCGTGCCCGGCCTCGCTCAGGCCGCGCACCATGGCGGTCGCGGCCTCGGCGTCGTCCTCAACCACCAGAATACGCATGCAGCCTCCCAAGAAAGATTCGGCGGCGATGTTAGCGCATCGCCGCCGATCCTGGGAGTTACGCCTTATTCAGACTTGGCGAAGGGCAGAACCACCGAGGAGTTGGTTCCCTGCACCCGGATGAGCAGGAAGACTCCCGGCCGTCCCGCCGAGCGCGCCTCATCGACAGCCGCCTTCAGATCGGCCTCTGAACGCACGACGCGGTTGTTGGCGCGCTGGATGACCGTGCCGACCGGCATGCGCATCTTGCCCGCTTCCGAACGCGGAGCGACGGCGGTGACCACAACGCCCTGCATGTCGTCGGGGATGGAGTAGCGCTGACGCAGGGCCGAGGTGATCGGCGTCACCGTGATGCCCTCGATCGATTGGCCGACAGCCGCGCCGTCTTCGCCGGGTTGCTGGGCGCCTGAACCCTGATCGCCGTTCAGCTCGGCTTCCGACGGACGGGTGCCCGCGCGGATGTTGAGAGTCTGGCGCCGTCCGTCGCGCAGGACTTCAAGCCGCAGCGTATCGCCGGGCTTGGCGCGGGCGACGCGACGGGTCAGCTCGGTGGAGCTGTCGACCGCCTCGCCGTTAACGCTGGTGACCACGTCGCCGATCTGCATCCCGCCGCGGTCGCCCGGCGCGCCGGCCGTGACCTCGGCGACATAGGCGCCCTTGATGTCTTCGCTCAGGCCCAGGGCGGCGGCCGCATCCTTGGACAGGGTCTGGATCTGCACGCCCAGATAGCCGCGCTCGACCGTCTCGCCGCGCATCAGCTTGTCGGTGACGGCCTTGGCCGTGGTCGCGGGAATGGCGAAGCCGATGCCGACCGAGCCGCCCGACGGCGAGAAGATCGCCGTGTTCACGCCGATGACGCGGCCGTAGATGTCGAAGGTCGGACCGCCGGAGTTGCCCCGGTTGATGGCCGCGTCGATCTGCAGATATTCGTTGTAGCCGATCGGATCGATGTCGCGCGACTTGGCCGAGACGATGCCCGCCGTCGCCGTCCCGCCCAGGCCGAAGGGATTGCCCACGGCGATGACCCAGTCGCCGACGCGCGGCTCGGCGGCTTCTTCAAAGCTGACGAAGGGGAAGGCCGAACCCTCGACCTTGATGACGGCCAGGTCCGTGCCTTCATCGCGACCGATCAGCTTGGCCTTGAGTTCGCGGCCGTCGCTGAGCTTGACCGAGATCTCCTCGGCGTTCTCGACCACGTGGTTGTTCGTGACGATGAAGCCGTCGCCCGAGATGAAGAAGCCCGAGCCGGCGCCCGCGGCCAGTTGGGTGTTGTCATCCTCGCCCTCGCCCGAGCCGCCTGGCGCGCCGGGGATCGGCACGGCGCCGAAGCCGGGAATCTGGAACACGCCGCGCGGGCGCTGGACGCGGGTCTTCACGTCGATCTGCACCACGGCGGGGGCGACCTGCTGGAAGATGTCGGCGAAGCTGAGCGGCGCGCCCTGCGGCGGGGCGAACGCCAACGCTCCGGCCCCGGCCGAGGGAACCAGCTGTCCGACCTTGGCTGCCGGCGCCGCCTCGGCGCCCGGCCAGGTGATGACCCCGCCCGCCGTCGCGGCGGCGGCGAAGGTCAGGCCGACAGCGGCCCCCAGAATGAACTCCTTGCGTTTCAGCATCGTCGTCCTTGCAGTCTTTTACTGGCGTTCACGGAAAGCTCCGTTCGCCCATGGATATAGGGCGTCAAGGCTCAAGCCAATGCACGCCGTCGCAATGATTGACTTTGATCATCGTTCCGCGTGTGGCGCGTCTGCGTCAGGAAGGCGGCGAAAGGCTTTCCAAACGGACAGCTAGGCCTTTTCGTCGTCGCCCGTCAGGGCGGCCAGGGCGCGCTCTTCTTCAGGCGTCAGCGGCGCGGCTTCCGCAGTCTCGCGACGGCGTGCGCGCAGGACCAGCACGACCCCCGCCCCCGCCGCCAGCGCAAACGGGCCGAACCACAGCAGCCAGGTGCCGATCCGAACCGGCGGCTGGAACAGCACGTAATCGCCATAGCGCCGGATCAGGTCGTCCTTGATCTGGGCGTCCGTCTTTCCCGCCGCGATCTGCTCGCGCACCAGACCGCGCAGGTCGGCGGCGATGCCTGCCGGGCTGTCGGCGATCGATTCATGCTGACAGACGACGCAGCGGATGTCGCCGAACAGGGCGCGGGCGCGGGCCTCCTGCGCCGGGTCCGTCAGCGGCCGGTCGGGCGCGGGGGGCGGCTCGGCCAGAGCCGGCGCAGTTGCACTGGCCAGCAGGGCGGCGGCGAACAGGGCGGCGGCGCGCCTCATGCCTGCGCCTCCAGGGGCTCGGCCGGCTTGGCGGCCTTCTTGACGCGCGAACCCGCCCCGACGCGCAGGCGCCGGTCCAGCAGGGAGATCAGCCCGCCCAGCGCCATCAGCGCCGGCCCCAGGAAGATCAGCCGCGCCCACGGATTGTAATAGATGCGCACGATCCAGGCCCGCTCGCCGGCGTCCGTCGCCGCCCGGTCGCCCATGACGGCGTAGACGTCGTCCAGCCCGCGGAAGTCGAGGCCGACCTCGGTCGTGGTCTGGCCGCCCGCCGGGAAGAAGCGGCGCTCGGCAGTGATGACGCGCGCGGGCGCGCGGCCGTCGACGGGCATGATGGTCAGCCGGCCCTGCTCAGCCAGATAGTTGGGGCCTTCGATGACTTGGACCGCGTCCAGGCGCGCCTTCCACGGCCCGGCGGAGACTTCCCCGCCCAGCGGCAGGGCGGCGGCGGCCTCGGCCTTGAAGCTGGTCTCGACCACGGCGCCCAGGATGAAAACGCCCAGACCGGCGTGGGCCAGCGCCATGCCCCAGGCGCCCAGCGGCAGCCCCTTGGCGCGGCGCAGGGTTTCGGCCAAGGGCGCGCGGAAGGCCTTGGTCCGCTCGCCCAGTTCCGCCAGCGCCCCGCCGATCAGCCAGGCGCCGACGCCCAGCCCTGCCGCGGCCAGCGCCTTCTTCGGCTCAAACAGGACAAAGGCGGCGAAGGCGGCGATGATCGCCAGGGCGGCGGCCCACCACAGGCGCTGCAAAGCCCCCTTCAAGTCGCCCCGCTTCCATGCCAGCAGCGGCCCGGCGGGCAGGATCAGGCAGGCGATGATCATCAGCGGGTTGAAGACAGCGTTGAAATAGGGCGGGCCGACCGAGATGGTTGCGCCGGTCGCGGCTTCCAGGATCAGCGGATAGAGGGTGCCCAGCAGCACCGTCGCCGCCGCCGCCGTCAGGAACAGATTGTTCAGCACCAGCGCGCCTTCGCGGCTGATCGGCGCAAAGGCCGCGCCGGACCGGATCGCCGGGGCGCGAAGGGCGAACAGGATGAAGGCCGCGCCCGCCGCCAGCCCTAAAATGGCCAGCAGCATCATCCCCCGCTGAGGATCGACGGCGAAGGCGTGGACGGAGGTCAGCACGCCCGAACGCACCAGAAACGCGCCCAGCATGGAGAAGGTGAAGGCCAGGATCGCCAGGAACACCGTCCAACCGGCCAGCGCCCCGCGCCGCTCGGTGACGATGGCCGAGTGAAGCAGGGCCGCGCCCGCCAGCCAGGGCATGAAGCTGGCGTTCTCGACCGGGTCCCAGAACCACCAGCCGCCCCAGCCCAACTCGTAATAAGCCCAGAAGGAGCCCAGGGCGATGCCGACCGTCAGCAGCGCCCACGACGCCAGCGCCCACGGCCGCACCCAGCGCCCCCACGCCGGATCGACCCGCTTCTCGATCAGGGCGGCGACCGCCAGGGAGAAACAGACCGAGAAGCCGACATAGCCGCCGTACAGCAGCGGCGGGTGCACCGCCAGCGCCGGGTCCTGAAGCAGCGGGTTCAGGGACGCGCCCTGCACCGGCGCCGGGTCCAGCCGGAAGAAGGGGTTGGAGGTGAAGGCGGCGAAGGCCAGGAACAGGCTCGACAGGCCCGCCTGCACGGCCACGGCCGAGGTCTTCAGCCCGAACGGCAGGCCGCGCGCCAGGGCCAAGGCCCCGCCGAAGACCGTCATCACCAGGCACCACAGCAACAGGGAGCCTTCGTGGCTGCCCCAGGCCCCGGCGACCTTGTAGAGCATCGGCTTGTCGGTGTGGCTGTTCAGGGCCACGTTCGACACCGAGAAGTCGGAAACGACGAAGGCATAGATCAGGGCGGCGAAGGCCAGAAGGATCGCCCCGGCCGAGGCCAGCATGGCGCCGCCGCCGGCGCCCGCCAGCACGGGGCTGAGCCGCAGCCGCCCCGCCGTGGTCAGCGCCAGACTCAGCACCGACAGCGCCAGCGCCAGGATCAGGGCGAAGGCGCCCAGTTCGACGATCAAGCCTTTACGCTCCCTGCTGCGCGGCGACGGCGGGCGCCGGCGCCTCGTCGGGCCGCCACTCGCCCTTTTCCTTCAGCCGGTCGGCGACTTCGCGCGGCATATAGGTCTCGTCGTGCTTGGCCAGCACCTGACTGGCCTCGAACACCCGGTCGGGGCGGAACGACCCCTGCGCCACGATGCCCTGCCCCTCGCGGAACAGGTCGGGCAGGTCGCCGTGATAGATCACCTGCGCCGTCGCCCCGTTGTCAGTGACGACGAAGACGACCGAGCCGTCCGCGGCCTTGGTCACGCTGCCGGCCTCGACCAGACCGCCCAGGCGGATCATCTGGCCGGCCGGAACCTTCTGCGGCGTCACTTCCGAGGGAGAGTAGAAGAAGGTCACATTGTCCTTCATCGCCCATAGCGACAGGCCGACGGCCAGCGCCAGCACCGGCGCCGCAGCGATGACGACCCACAGGCGGCGGCGCGCCTTGGGCGATTTGGGCAACCAGCTCATCTCAACAATCCGGAAACGGCGGAAAACACCGCCGCGCATTGGGCGGGCGTCAGGGCGAACCAACGGCTCATCGTGGGGCCTCGGCCAGACGGGTCTGCAACTCGGCCCGGCGCGGGTCGGACGGGGCCAGCACGGCGATCAGCGGCCCCCACATGGCCTCGGCCTCGGCGCGGTCGCCGCGCGCCAGAGCCGCGTCGCCCAGATAGAAGCGCGCGCCCAACTGGTCAGGGTCCAGCCTGACCGCCTGACGGAAGGCCGCCTCGGCGTCGCCATCGACCGCCCCGCCGTTGGCCCGCACCAGGCTCTCGCCCAGCCGCGCCCAGCTCTGGGCGTCGTCG
Organism: Brevundimonas guildfordensis; assembly: GCF_014836405.1. Taxonomy (GTDB): domain Bacteria; phylum Pseudomonadota; class Alphaproteobacteria; order Caulobacterales; family Caulobacteraceae; genus Brevundimonas; species Brevundimonas guildfordensis. Next base: position 1,518,927 of record NZ_JACSQU010000001.1, read on the forward strand.
GGCTGGATGGCGAGGGCGCGGCGGAAGGCCGAGGCCGCGCCAATGGGATCGCCGGCCTCGAAGCGGGCGGCGCCCAGCATGGTCAGGGCCAGACGGTCGTCGGGCCGGTCCTTGACCACCTGCCCCAGCACCGCCGCGACCTGGGCGGGCTCCAGCGCCTCGGGCGCCGAGGCCCATTCGCGCACGCGCGTCTCATAGGCCTGATCCTTCATGCCCGGCGCGCCGAAAACGGCGTAGACGCCCAGCGACGCGGCGGCCGTCGCCGCGATGCCGCCGAGCACCCAATAGCGGTCGGCCGCGCCCGCAACGGGGCGGCGGTCGGCCCGGCGGGCGGCCAGCAAACGGCGGCCCGCCTCGGCCCGCGCGGCGGTCCAGCCCGCCTCGTCCAGCAGGCCGCGCGTCTTCAGCCGGTCCAGCTCGGCCAGCTCCAGCGCGCCCGCATCGCGGTCCGCAACGCTTTCGGCCTCAGCGCCGCGCCGGGCGGCCGACAGCACCGCCAACCCCGCCAGGGCGGTCACAAGGGCCGTCATGATCCAGAAGATCGTCATGGCCGCCGCTGTAGCGGATCAGGCGGCCGGAGGCGAGGCGCGCGACGACGCACCCGTGTTTGACCCTGCGATGGCCAGCCGCCGCCGCACGGTTCGCGACGCGTCCTTGGCTCCCAAGAGACCCAGAAGTTCGGCGGTCAGGCCGATCCGCTTGCGGGCCACGCCTTCGTCCGACGCCTGGCCGTCGTTCAACTGTTCGATCGCCTCATCGGCCCAGGTCGCGAGCCGGCCCGTCAGGGCCTCGGCCGTCTGCCTGCGCTCGGCCTCGCAGCCGAAGACGGCGGCGATGGGACGCACATCCCCCGTCAGCGTCAGCAGAACCCGCGCCCGCGCCGCCGCCGCCGCATCCGGCAGCTGGCTCAACAGAGGCGTCGGGCGCGTCATGCGTCCGGCCAGCGGCGTCCGCTGGACGGGCAAGACCGCATCAACCGCCTTCTCAGCCGCCTCGAAATGTTCAGACAGGCGCAGCGCGATCCTCAGGCGCGCCTGGCGCACGGCCTTGGCCCAGGCGCTGTCGGGCCGAAGCGGCAGGGACACGTCGATCTCTCCCAGGGTTTCGGCGCACCAGTCCAGGCCCGCGGCCAGCCGCTTGCGCTGTTCGTCATCCTCGAGATCAACAGCCGCGACATCGACGGCGCGACGTGCCAAGGCCGACACGATCCGATCGATCAGCAGATCCGCCTCCTCGCGGCCCGCTGTCGCCTCGCGTCCCGAAGCCCCGATAAGGGCCAGCACCCGCAGCATCAGCCTCGCATCAGCCATCTGCGCGAAGAGGATCTCCAGCAGCTTCTCGACCCCGCCCGGACCGGCCGCCGAGGCCTGGCGCAGGGCCAGCTTCAATTCCGCCAGCTCGGCGCCGCTGGGCCGACCCGTCCAGGCCGGCAGATGCGGCAGCGCCCGGCGCGCCACCGGCGCCAGGTCCAGACACGCCGCCAACGCCTCGACCTGCTCCGGCGCAGCGTCCGCCCAGACCGCGTCGGGCGCATCGCGCAGCACCACGGCGGCGCTGTGGCACAGGCGGTCGGCGACCATCCGCGACAGATCGTCGTCACGGTCCAGTTGCGGCAATAGCTCAGGCTCGCCCCGCGTCGCCGCGCGCCACAGCCGCGCGGGCAGACCCGCAGGAAAATTCAGGCCCTCCAGCGCATCCTCGCGCGCACGGAACAGCGGCGCCAGCGGACCGAAGGCGACCTCGCGGCGGCGGCGATCCAGCCGCTCGACCTCGACCATTTCGCGCAGGGCGGCCGCCCGATCGCCCGCCATCGTCCCCGCCAGCCCCATCAACTGAGGCAGGACCCGGTCCGGACACCGTTCGATCAAATGAGCCAGAGCGGCCCGCTGGGCGACCGACAGGTCCGCCATCCACGCATCCTCCGGCCCTACTGAGTTCCGGCCAAGGCCCCAAGACTGGCGCGTCACGGGTTAACAGGGGATTTTGAGGCGGAATGGCGAACGCAGCCGATCTGCAAGCCGACATCGGCTTTCGGCGCCTAAGTCGGGGACTTTAATCGACCCATAGCGGACGAATGGGAGCACCGGTAAAGGCAGAGCATGTTAGATTTTCGCCCTTCGAGCCCTTCCGATCTGCCTCGCGTCATGGACATCTGGCGCGCGGCCGTTGACGCCACCCACGACTTCCTTACCCCTGGCGACCACGATGCCATCGAGGCTGAGGTTCTAGGCTTTTTCCCGCAGGTGTCCCTGCTTCTTGCGGTTGATAGTTCTGATGCGCCGCTCGGCTTCATGTTCTTGCATGAAGGGCATCTGGAGGCGCTTTTCGTAGACCCGGATCAACATGGCCAGGGTATCGGCAAAGCCCTTGTCCGCAATGCTCTTGCCGCGCATCCAGGCCTGACGGTCGATGTGAACGAGCAGAATCCCAAAGCCCTCGGCTTTTACGAGCATCTAGGCTTCGAACGTATAGGGCGATCAGCTCAGGATGGTCAGGGAAGGCCCTATCCGCTCATACATCTCCGGCACCGAGCCGACTTCTAACCTTTCTGCGCCGCCCCCACGTGCGTCACGCCTCTGGCGCGGGCGATCTCCACCTGCTTGTGGCGCTCGGCGTAGCCCTCGCGCTGGGTCGCGTCGCGGTCGTCCCAACAGCGGTCGCAGGACACGCCCTCGACATAGCGCGCAGAACTCCGCCCCTCGGGGCTGACCGGCATGCGGCAAGCCCGGCACAGGCTGTGCTCGCCCTCGACCAGACCATGGCCCACGGCCACCCGCTCGTCGAAGACGAAGCATTCACCGCGCCACAGGCTTTCCGGCTCCGGCACCGTCTCCAGATATTTGAGGATGCCGCCCTCCAGGTGGTGCACGTCGCGCACCCCCTCGGCCTTCAGGAAGGCGGTGGCCTTTTCGCAGCGGATGCCGCCGGTGCAGTACATGGCGACCTTCGGCGGGGTCGGCCGGTCCAGCAGGGCGCGGCCCTCGGTGCGGAACCAGTCGGCGAACTCACGGAAGGTGCGGGTGTTGGGCTGGACCGCGCCCTCGAAGGCGCCGATCTCGCCTTCGTAGTCGTTGCGGGTGTCGATGACGACGGTGTCGGGGTCGGCGATCAGGGCGTTCCAGTCCTGGGCCGAGACATAGGTCCCGACGCCCTCGACCGGGTCGATGTCGGGCTGGCCCATGGTGACGATCTCGGCCTTCACCCGCACCTTCATGCGGTGGAAGGGCATGGCCGAGGCCGTCGAATATTTCAGCTCCAGCCGGTCGAACCCCGGCAGGGCCCGCACGCCGTCGATGACGCGGGCGATGGCGGCCTGCGGCCCCGCGATGGTGCCGTTGATCCCCTCATGCGCCACCAGCAGGGTGCCGCGCACCTCGCTCCCGCACAGGTCGAGCAGGTGCAGGCGCAGGGCCGCCGGGTCGGCCACGGCTGCGAAACGATACAGGGCCGCCACGGTAAACGGGGACAAGGGCGACATCGGGGGAACGGCTGAGACGGTCACGGCCTTCCTATAGCGTCCCGTCGCCCCCCTCGCGACGCCAATAATCCGGAACCCAGAGTGACCGCTTACCGGCTTGCTTCCCCCGCCGAAGCCGTGTGGATTGACCTCATGGTCGTCGTTGGTTCTTGCCTGCCCCCTATCGCCCATGCCCCGGTCGCCGATGCGAGGAGCCGTCAGGCATGAGTTCAACCGCCGACGCTCCGACTTCCGCCCCGCCGCCCGCCCCGCCCGAGCGCCCATCCGCCCTGGCGCCGCTGCGGCACCCGATCTTCCGGGCGGTGTGGATCACCAGTCTGGTGACCAATTTCGGCGGGCTGATCCAGTCGGTCGGCGCGGCCTGGATGATGACCTCCATCGCCTCGGCCCAGATGGTCGCCCTGGTGCAGGCGTCGGTCACCCTGCCGATCATGCTGCTGTCGCTGGCGGCCGGGGCGCTGGCCGACACGGTGGACCGGCGCAGGATCATGCTGGCGGCCCAGACCTTCATGCTGCTGGTCTCGGCCGGACTGGCGGCGATGACCTACATGGGTTGGATCACGCCCTGGGTGTTGCTGACCTTCACCTTCCTGATCGGCTGCGGCGTCGCCTTCAACGGCCCGGCGTGGCAGGCGTCGGTCGGCGACATGGTCCCGCGCGAAGACCTGGCCGGGGCCGTGACCATCAACTCCATGGGCTTCAACATGGCCCGCAGCGTGGGTCCAGCGCTGGGCGGCCTGATCGTGGCGGCGGCTGGCGCGGCGGCGGCCTTTGCGGTCAACGCCTTCAGCTATCTGGGCCTGCTGTTCGTGCTGTTCCGCTGGAAGCCCGAGCGGCCCAAGCAGACCCTGCCGCGCGAAGGCCTGCTGGCGGCCATGGCGGGGGGCGTGCGCTACGCCTTCCTGTCGCCGCGCGTGACGGCGGTGCTGCTGCGCGCCGTGGTGTTCGGCGTCGGCGCCAGCGCGGTCCAGGCCCTGATGCCCGTGGTGGCGCGCGAGAACGGCGGCGGGCCGCTGGCTTTCGGCCTGCTGCTGGGTTCGTTCGGCGTGGGCGCGGTGGGCGGCGCCCTGTTCGTCGGTCGGCTGCGCGCGAAATACGAGACGGAGACCATCGTCCGCGTCGCCGCCCTGGTCTTTGCGGCGGCTGCAGTGGGCCTGGGCTACATCCCCTGGCTGGCGGTCACCTTGCCGGCGCTGATGCTGGCCGGGGCGGGCTGGGTGCTGGTGCTGTCCAGCTTCAACGTCACGGTGCAGATGTCGGTGCCGCGCTGGGTCGTGGCGCGGGCGCTGTCGCTCTACCAGATGGCGGCCTTTGGCGGCATGGCCGGCGGCAGCTGGCTGTGGGGGGCGCTGGCCCAGTCCTATGGCGTCGAGATCGCCCTGGCGGTCTCGGCCGGAGTGCTGGTGTTCTGCGTGCTGATCGGCCTGAGGGTGCCGCTGCCGTCGACCGCCAATCTGAACATGGACCTGCTGCGCCGCTGGACCGAGCCGCAGACCACCCTGGCGATAGAGCCCCGCAGCGGGCCGATCATCGTCTCCATCGCCTATCGTATTCGCGAGGAGGACATCGACGCCTTCCTGGCCCTGATGGACGAGCGGCGCCGCATCCGCCGCCGCGACGGCGCGCGCCAATGGCGCGTGATGCGCGACCTGGCCGAGCCTCAGGTGTGGGTCGAGAAATATCAGACGCCGACCTGGCTGGACTACATCCGTCACAATCAGCGCATCACCCACGCCGACGCCGCGATCAACGAGGGCATCCGCGCCCTGCACCAGGGACCGGACAAGCCCGTCGTGCACCGCATGATCGAGCGCACCACCGTCCCCCTGGCCGCCAATCTGCACGGCGACCGCCACTATGGAGAGCCCCTGACCGACCCGACCCGATCCTCCTGAGACCGACCCGTCGCGCTTGCTCGATATGTTGAGCAAATAATCGACCGTGATCGCCCGAACACAGGCAGTCCTTATCAAGCCTGTCGATATTGCAGCGCACACAAACTGCGACTTGCACGATGGGCGCAAAATCTGGTCTAGGGAGCCACGCGTCTGGTTCGCGCAAGGTCAAGACCCATGAAGATCGCAATCCTCGGCGCCGGCGTGATCGGCGTGACCACCGCCCACTACCTGGCCCGCCAGGGGCACGAGGTCACCGTCATCGACCGCCAGAGCGGTCCCGCGCTGGAGACCAGCTTCGCCAACGCCGGCGAGATCTCGCCCGGCTATTCCTCGCCCTGGGCGGCGCCGGGCATCCCGGCCAAGGCGGTGAAGTGGCTGTTCATGCGCCACGCGCCGCTGATCCTGCACCCCCAGATCAACGCCCCGACCGTGCGCTGGCTTCTGGCCCTGCTGCGCAACTGCACCTCGGCCCGCTACGCGCTGAACAAGGCGCGCATGGTGCGTCTGGCCGATTACAGCCAGGTGGTGCAGACGGCGCTGAACGAGGAACTGGGCCTGGAGTACGACCACCGGACCCAGGGCACGCTGCAACTGTTCCGCACGCAAAAACAGCTGGACGGCATCTACAAGGACACCGAGGTCCTGCGCGAAGGCGGCGTTCCCTTCGAGGTGCTGGATCAGGACGGCTGCATCGCCGCCGAGCCGGGCCTGAAGGCCACCCGCGACCTGTTCGTCGGCGGCCTGCGTCTGCCGCGCGACGAGACGGGCGACTGCTTCAAGTTCACCGTCGCCCTGGCCGATCACGCCGCCGCGACGCAGGGCGTGACCTTCCAGTACGGCACGACCATTCAGGGCCTGATCGGCGAGGGCGGCCGGATCACCGGGGTCCAGACCGACAAGGGCGTGGTCACGGCCGACGCCTATGTGCTGGCGCTGGGCTCCTATTCGCCGATGATGGTCAAGCCGCTGGGCATGACCCTGCCGGTCTATCCGGTGAAGGGCTATTCGATCACCGCCCCGATCATCAATGAGCTGGCCGCGCCGGTCTCGACCATCATGGACGAGAGCTACAAGGTGGCCATCACCCGCCTGGGCGACCGCATCCGCGTCGGCGGCATGGCCGAGATCGCCGGCTTCTCCGACGCCCTGCCCGAGCGTCGCCGCAACACGCTGGAGCACTCGGTCGGCTCGCTGTTCCCCGGCGCGGGCGACCTGAAGGCGGCGAGCTACTGGTCGGGCCTGCGCCCGATGACGCCGGACGGCACGCCGGTCATCGGCAAGACCAAGATCGACAATCTGTTCCTGAACACCGGCCACGGCACGCTGGGCTGGACGATGGCGTGCGGCTCGGCCCGCGTCATCGCCGACCTGATCAGCGGCCAGACGCCCGACATCGAGACGGCCGACCTGGGCATCGCGCGTTACGGCTGACCCCACCCTTCTCCCGTTGCGGGAGAAGGCGCTCAGGCTCTGGCCTTCATCGCCACGGCCTTCAGGCCGGTCAGCAGCTGGTCCGTCGCCGCATCGCGTTCGCAGCCGGCGTTGAGGATCAGCCGCAGCGCCTGCACGTGCACCTGCACCGGCGGCCAGTCCCAGGCGTCCGCAGACGTCATGCGGTCCGCGACGTCGGCCAGGCTGTACCCCGCATCGAACAGCGGTCCGGTGTCGAAGAAGCCCGCCAGATCGACAACGCGCGACGCCAGCCGATAGACCTCAGCGGCGGACGCCTCCGGACGCGCGGCGCACAGGGCTTCCAAGCCAGCGACAGCCGCCTCGATCTCAGCCATGACCTCCGCCCTGTGATGGCCCAGGCGTTCGTTGGCGCGGCGCTCGACGTCGCTGAGCGTGCGACCGCCCGGCTGAGCCATCTGCTGCGCCAGGGAGGTCTGGATCTTGGTCGTCACGGCCTCGGTCACAGCGTCACCCTCTGCGGCTTCAACAGCATGTCGATATCGGCCTGGTCCATATTCTCCTCAACCGCGTGGCCGATATGGGCCGACAGGTCGCCCTTGCGGCGTCCCGCCATGCCTACAGGCGGGCCGAAATTGCGCACGCGCCGGTCCGGACCCACGTAGGTTTCGCACTCGACGAATTCGCGCTCATCGCGCGCCAGCCACAGGATGCGCTTCAACAGCACAGCCGGCGTCAGGGGCTTGGTGATGACGAAGCTGACGCCGCAGTCGCGGCCTTCCTGCACCTTGGACTGGGAAGCGTGGCCGGTGACCAGGATGACCGGCGTATAGCGCATCGGCGCCGGCGTCTCGCGCCTGAGCCAGCGGGTGAAGGCGTAGCCGTCCATCTCGGGGTCGCCGCAGTCGATCACGATCAGATCGACCGGACGCTTCTGCAGGACCTTCACCGCCTCCACGGCCGAGGGGCGTTTGATCTGCTCCTTGACACCGAAGCCCTGAAAAATCGAGCCGAGCATGTCCAGCGCCTGCGGCGTGTCGTCGACCAGCAAGACCGTCGACTGCTCCAGATTGATGCGGTCGTCGGCCATTAGCTCAGAACAGTTGCAGCACGCCCGCAGGCGGGGCGTCGGGGTCGGCGGCGTCCGGATCGTCGGCCGGCGTCGCTGCCGGGCGCGCGCGGTGCGCCGTTTCCTGCATCCGCTCGGCCATCTCGGCGAGCGGCAGGGCCGCCAGGGCGGTGTCCATCGGCTGTTCGTCGGCCACGGCCTGAGCCAGTCCGGCCAGGGCCTCGATGCGCTGGGACAGGACGTCGAAACTCTGGCTGCGCGTCAGATAGCTCAGCCGCGTCTCGGCCGGCAGCTGGCGCAGCAGCTCGGACACCAGGCCGCCGGCCGCCTCGATCTCGGCGCGGATGTCCGCCAGTTCGGCCGCCATGGCGGCCAGCAGGTCGCGATTGTCCGTCTCGGCCATCAAAACAGCTCCAGATTCCCGGTCGCCACGGGCGTGGGCGACGGCGTGGCGGGCGGCAGACTGGCGCCGTCCGTCACCGCGCGCTGCCGCGCCCGACCGCTGACCGGCCAATAGTGAAGGCGACGCCCCCCGGCGCCCCTCAGACTGCGGCTGACGACGGGGATGCCCTCGTCCGCCAGGAATTTCTCGGCGAAATCGGCGTTGGCCGCCCCGATGTCGGTCAGGGCGTCGAACATCCGGCCGCCGCCGAACAGCTTGGCCTCCAGCCGGTCGCGCCGTCCACCCGCTTTTAGCACGTCGTTGATCAGCACTTCCATCAGATAGGCGCCGTAGCGGCGGCTGGCGCCCGCGTCGGCCCCCGCGCCTTCGGGCAACAGGAAGTGATTCATGCCCCCGACGCCGGCTTCCGGATCGCGCAGGCAAAGGGCCACGCAGCTGCCCAGGACCGTAGTCAGCACCACCTCGGGATCGGACGACACATAGTGATCGCCCTGCCCCACGTGCACGCGCCGCTCGACCGGCTCCTGAGCGGCCGCGCCGATCACGTCAGCGGGCCGAAGACCGCTTCCAGCTTTTCTTTCAGCTGGGCGGTGGTGAAGGGCTTCACCAGATAGTTGTTCACGCCGAATTGCACGGCGCGCTGAACCAGTTCGCGGTCAGCCCGGCCGGTCAACATGATGAAGGCCGTCTTTGACAGCGGCGGATGCGCCCGGATGGCGCGCAGCAGGCTGAGCCCGTCCAGGTTCGGCATGTTGAAGTCCGAAATGACCAGGTGGACCGGCTGGACCAGCAGGGACCGCAGGGCGACCTCGCCGTCCGGCGCCTCCTCGATGTCGCGCATGCCGATCTGCTGCAGGCTGGTGCGGACCAAGGCGCGCATCGTCAGCTGATCGTCGACGACAAGGGTGCGGATGGCGGAGGCGGCGGGCATGAACGTCCTTACGCGACAGACTGGGGCGCGGCCGTGCGGGCGGCGCAGGATTCGAGGATGGCCGGGGCCATGCGGGACAGGGGCAACTGGCGCTCGACGGCGCCGATATCGAAGGCGGCGCGCGGCATCCCATAGACGACGCAGGACGCCTCGTCCTGGCCCAGGGTGCGCGCGCCGGCCTGGCGCATGGCCAGCAGCCCCTTGGCTCCGTCCTTGCCCATACCGGTCAGGATGACGCCCGTCATCGGGCGGCCCAGCTGGGCGACCGAACCGAACAGCACGTCGACCGAGGGGCGGTGGCCGTTGACCGGATCGGCGGCGACCAGGCGGCAGCGCCCGCCCGAGGCGACGAGGTGCGCGTCCCCGCCCGGCGCGATGTAGACATGACCCGGCTTCAGCGGCGCGCCGTCCTCGGCCTCGCTGACCGTGGCGGCCGAGGCCTTGTTCAGGCGGGCGGCGAAGTTCTTGGTGAAGCTGGCGGGCATGTGCTGGGTCACCAGCGTCGCCGGACAGTCGGCCGGGAAGGCCGACAGGATGGTCAGCAAGGCCTCGACCCCGCCCGTGGACGAACCGATGGCCAGCACATGGTTGGGGTCGGCGTGATAGACGCCCTCGTGCCCCTGAACCGCGCGGGTCTCCAGAGGCCGGACGCGCGAGCGGGCGGCCACCTTCACCTTCTCGGCCAGGTCGCCGAAGGCTTCCTGAACCGGCACGCCCGGCGCCGGCTTGGCTACGGCGTCGACGGCGCCGACCTCCAGCGCAGCCAGGGTCACGTCGGTCCCCGCATGGGTCAGGGTCGAGACCATGACCACCGGCATGGGCCGCAGCCGCATGATCTTCTCCAGGAACTCCAGCCCGTTCATATTGGGCATTTCGACGTCCAGGGTGAGGACGTCGGGGTTGAGCTCCTTGATCTTGGTGCGCGCCTCCAGCGGATCGGCGGCCGTGCCGACCACGGTGATCTCCGGATCGCGACGCAGGACGGCGCTGATCAGGCTGCGCATGGTGGCGCTGTCGTCCACCACCAGGACCGAGACGGCGCTCATGCCCCGGCTCCCTTGACGTAGGTGGTCAGTCCCGCCGGTTTCAGTGCAGCCGCAGCCGGACCCGTCACCCGCTCGGAATGGCCGATGTAGAGGACGCCGCCGGGGTTCAGGATCGGCGTGAACCGGCCCCAGACCCGCTGCTGGGTCGCGTCGTCGAAATAGATGACCACGTTGCGGCAGAAGATGACGTCGAAGCGGCCGCGCATCGGCCAGTCGCCGATCAGGTTCAGCTCCTTGAACGTCACCAGACGCCGCAGCGCCGCATCGGCGCTGAACCGGCCGGGCGCGCCTGCGACCGGCTCGAAATGCTTGCGGGCCGCCGCCGGAACCGGGGTCAGCAGGTCCTCGGAATAGACCCCCGTCGCGCCCTCCGCGACCATGTTGGGGTCGATGTCGGTGGCCAGGATGCGCACGTCCAGGTCGGCCGCTTCGGGCAGGACGTCCAGCACCGTCAGGGCCATTGAGTAAGGCTCCTGCCCGTTCGAGCACGCGGCGGACCACAGGCGCACGCGCCCGCCCGCCCGCGCCTTGGCGGCCAGCTCCGGCATCACCGTGTCGCGCAGATGATCGAAGTGGTGCGGTTCGCGGTAGAAGCGGGTGACGTTGGTGGTCAGGGCCGCCATCATCGCCTGGCGCTCGTCCACGCCCTCGACCCCGTCGATCAGGGCGCAGTAGTCGCGGAAGCTGCGCAGCCCCAGCAGGCGCAGCCGCTTGGCCAGGCGCGAATAGACCAGCGCGGCCTTGCCTTCGCTGAGGGCGATGCCCGCGTGGGCGTGCAGGGTCTGGGCGATGTGACGGAAATCCTCGGCCGTGAAGACGAACTCGCCTTCGACCAGAGCCTCCCGCCCGGCGACGCTCGTCATGCCGCTTCGGCCTCGCTTTCCGGCAGGACGTGGTCCAGGTCGATCAGGCTGATCATGCGGCCGCCCTCGACGGCGAAGATGCCCTTCACGAAGGACTTCACCTGCTCGCTGGCCACGTCCGGGGTCGGCTGGATGGCCGCGTCCGACAGCTGCACGATGTCCGACACCGCATCGACCAGCAGGCCGACCAGACGCGAACCGACATGGGCCACCATGATGACGTGGCGTTCGGTCGGCGCGCTGGTTTGCAGGCCGAAACGCGCGCCCAGGTCGATGATCGGCAGCACGACCCCGCGCAGGTTGATCACGCCCTTCATATAGGCCGGCGAGCGCGGCAGGGGCGTGGCCGGGGTCCAGCCGCGGATTTCGCGCACGCTCATGATGTCGACGCAGAATTCCTGCTCGCCAATGCGAAAGGCGATCAGTTCGCGGTCGGTCCCGGCGACGTTCGGGCTCAGGGTTTGTTCAATCGGGGTCATGGTCTCAGCTCGCCATCTGCAGGTCGGAACGCGACGGGGTTCGGGAACGCTTGGCGGTGACCAGGGCGTCGATGTCGAGGATCAGGGCCACGCGGCCGTCGCCCAGAATGGTGGCGGCGGCCACGCCCTCGACGTGGCGATAATGGGTTTCCAGGCTCTTGATGACGACCTGGCGCTGGCCGTGGATGGCGTCGACCAGCAGGGCGGCGCGCTGGCCGCTCTCGGTCTCGACGATCATCACCACCGCGCCCTTCAGGGCCGCCGGCTGGTCGCGGAAGCCCATGGCCTGCGCCACATCCACCAGCGGCACGAAGGCCTCGCGGAAGCGCAGCACTGGATCGACCCCGCCGACGTAGTGGATATCGGCTTCGCTCGGCGTCAGGCTTTCAACGATCGCCGCCAGCGGCGCGACCAGGGTTTGTTCGCCAGCGCCGACCACCATGCCGTCCAGCACGGCCAGCGTCAGCGGCAGGCTGAGGGTGAAGGTCGAGCCCTTGCCCAGCACGGAGCTGATCGAGATGCGCCCGCCCAGCGACTGGATCGAGCGGCGCACCACGTCCATGCCCACGCCCCGGCCCGACAGGTCCGACACCTCGGTTGCGGTCGAGAAGCCGGGCAGGAAGATCAGATTGTCGATCTCGTCGTCTGACAGGACCGCGTCTTCGGCGATCAGGCCGCGCTCGACGGCGATGCCTCTGACGCGCGGGCGGTTGATGCCCTTGCCGTCGTCTGAAATCTCAATGACGATCCGGCCCGAGCGGTGCAGCGCCGCCAGGCGGACGGTCCCTTCGGCCGGTTTGCCCGCCGCCAGACGCTCCTCCGGGCCTTCCAGCCCATGGTCGATGGCGTTGCGCAGCATGTGGGTGATCGGGTCGGACAGGCGCTCGACCACGGTCTTGTCGACCTCCGTGTCCTCGCCGGAAGTGACCAGCTTCACCTTCTTGCCGGTGGCCTCGGCCGCCTCGCGCACCAGGCGCGGCATCCGCTGGAACACCGACTTCACCGGCTGGGCGCGGATGGCCATGACGCTGTCCTGAATCTCGCGCGTCAGCAGCTCCAGGTCTTCGAGACCCAGGCCGATGTCGGACGAGCGGGCCAGACCGCTCTCGGTCACGCGCTGGGCCAGCATGGCCTGCTGGATGACCAGTTCCCCGACCGCATTGATCAGGCGGTCGACCCGCTCCAGATCGACGCGGATCGTCACCGGCGCCGCGGCGGCGGGCGCCGCCTGCACAGGCGCCGGAGCGGCGGGCGCAGGCTTGGCGGCGACCGGCGGCGGCGCGACAGGGTCAACCACAGGAGCGACCACAGGCGTCGCGGCGACAGGCGCGGGCGCCTCGGTCGGCGCAGCGCCGACCGAGGCCAGCAGGGCGGCGATGTCCAGTTCCGACGATGCAGCGCGCGCCAGAGCCGAGGCGTCGCTTTCCGCCTCAACAGCCGTAGGCGCAGCTTCGGCGGGGCCGTCGCCGGACAAAGGCGTGATGCTCAGGTCGCAGTCCATCTCCACGAAGTCGAAGACCTCGCGCACCTCCGCCTCGCTGGCGTCGCCGTCCAGTTCGATGGTCCAGATCAGATGGCTGTCGGTCGGCTCCAGCGCGTCCAGCAGCGGCAGGCCGCTGTCGTCCAGCTCGACCCGCGTCGGGCCCAGGCGCGCCAGTTCGCGCAGCAGCAGCCCGGTCTCATTGGCGCTGGCGTAGAGGCGCGGATGCGGGCGGAAGACGATCTTCCAGCCGCCCGCAGCGGCCGAAGCCGACAGGTCAGGCAGAGGCGCTGGAGCGGACAGGGGCGCCAAAGCGGCCAGATCCGGCAGCGGCGGCAGGTCGGGCAGATCCGGCAGGCCCGCCGGAGCCTCGAACGCCCCCAGATCCATCGCCACCGGGGTGAAGCCGAAGTCATCCTCTTCCGGCTCGGCGGCCGCGACCGGGGCGGTGCCGCCATAGGTCAGGGCCTCAAGCTCGGCGACCAGTCCCGCCGAACGCGCGGGATCGACGGGCGCGCCCGCGCCGCGCGCGGCGGCGACGTGGTCGGCCAGCACGTCGGACGCGCGCAGCAGGGTCTTCACCGTCGGATCGTCGCACGGCTTCCGGCCCGAGCGCAGCTCGTCCATCAGGGTCTCGAAAACGTGGGCGAAACGGACCAGATCTTCCAGCCCGAAGGCGCCCGCCCCGCCCTTGACCGAATGGACGGCGCGGAAGACGGCGTTGATCACCTCGATGTCCGTCGAACCGGACTCCAGCGTCAGCAGATTGCCTTCCAGATCGGCGAGCAGCTCCTCGCACTCCTGAAAGAAGGTCGCCTTGATCGCCTCGAACGGATCGTCGCTCATCGCCCCACGCCCCTTTTGCTTACGCCGCGACGCGACGCACAGCGTCAACCAGGCGCACGGGATCGAACGGCTTGACGATCCAGCCGGTGGCGCCGGCCTCGCGGGCGCGCTGCTTCTTGGCGGCGTCGCTCTCGGTCGTCAGGACCAGCACGGGAACGGCGCTGAAGGCCGGGTCGGCCCGCATCCCCTCGATGAAGCCGAAGCCGTCCATACGCGGCATGTTGATGTCGGTGATGACGATGTCGGGGCTTTCGGCCTGAAGCACCTCCAGACCGTGGACGCCGTCCTCGGCCTGGACCACCCGATAGCCGGCGTCCTTGAGCGCCAGCATCAGCATGTCGCGCATGGTGCGCGAGTCGTCGACGGTCAGAACGGTCTTGGTCATTGCGGGGCGTCCTATGCGCAAAGATCGGATGGCGAAGCGCCGAAGGCGCTCCATTGGGTCGTCATGGCCTCGGAGGCATTGATGAAGGTCAAAGCCTGGCCGTCGGCGCGCCACGTGCGGATCGCCGACAACAGCAGCTGAAGGCACAGCCCGCCCAGCCGCTCGACGCCCGAGCCGTCCAGCGTCAGGGCCTGCCCCCGCGCCGCCAGCAGCTCGCCCTTCAGCGGCTCGGCCGCGCGCAGGTCCAGAACCGAGGCCAGAACGACCGTGGCCGTCATCAGAACTCCTCCCAACCGTCTTCGACGAGATCGGCTTTCAGAGCCGCGCCGCCGCGCCCCATGGTGCGCAGGGCCGCCACCGTCTCCGCCACCGGCTGGGGCGCGCGCTGGACGGACGACGACGGTTCAATGCCGCCGAAGACAGCGACCGGCTCAGGCAAGGCCGGCTTGGCCGCGGGCGCGCGCAGGGACGCCGCCTGCGCTCCCTTGAGCTGGTCCACCTTGAAGTGCGCCACCGACGCGGCCAGGACGTCGGCTTCCTGAGCCAGCGAATGGCTGGCGGCGGTCGATTCCTCGACCATCGCGGCGTTCTGCTGGGTGACCTGATCCATCTGGTTCACGGCCGTGTTGACCTGTTGCAGGCCGGTCGCCTGCTCCTGAGCCGAGGCCGAAATTTCCGACATCAGCCCGTCGATCTCGGCCACGCCAGCGACGATGCGGCCCAGGGCCTGGCCGGTCTGGCCGACCAGGTTCACGCCCTGCTCCACCTGACGGCCCGAGGCCGTGATCAGGGTCTTGATCTCCTTGGCCGCCTCGGCCGAGCGCTGGGCCAGGGCCCGGACTTCCGAGGCCACCACGGCGAAGCCGCGACCGGCGTCGCCCGCACGCGCCGCTTCGACCCCTGCGTTCAGGGCCAGCAGGTTGGTCTGGAAGGCGATCTCGTCGATCACGCCGATGATGGCGCCGATCTGGTTGGACGACTGCTCGATGGCCGTCATGGCGGCGACGGCGTCGCTGACCACCACGCCCGAGGCCTCGGCCTCATTGCGCGCGGTCTGTACGGCGCGCGAAGCCTGACGGGCGCCGTCGGCCGTCCGGTTCACCGTGGCGGTGATTTCATCCAGAGCGGCGGCGGTCTCTTCCAGGCTGGCGGCCTGCTGCTCGGTGCGCCGCGACAGGTCGTCGGACGCCTGGCTGATTTCGCCGGAGCCCGAGCGGATGGCGGCGACGTTGCCGACCACCACGGCGACCGCCTCTTCCAACTGCGAGATGGCCGCGTTGAAATCGCTCTTCAACTGTTCAGCCTTGGGCGCGACGGCGACCGTCATCCGATGCGTCAGGTCGCCATTGGCCATCGCATTCAGGCCCTGGGCCAGGGCGGTGATGGCGACGCGGTCCTCTTCGGCCGCCTTGGCCTTTTCGGCCTCGACGCGGGCCCGCTCTTCTTCGACTGCGCGACGCTGGGCCGCTGTCTCGGCTTCGAGAGCGTCCTTGGCGATGGCGGCGTCCTTGAAGGTCTGCACGGCGGCGGCCATCTGGCCGACCTCGTCCTTGCGGCCGGCGGCCGGCACCGGAACGGAGGTGTCGCCTGACGCCAGGCGGCGCATGGCCGTCGTCATCGCCGTCAGCGGCTTGGCCAGGACATTGGTCAGCATCACCGCCATGCCCGCCGCGAGCGCCAAGGCCAGCACCAAGCCGCCGATCAGGACGGTGCGGGCGGTCCTGGCGGCCGACACCTGCTTCTCGGCGTAAACGCGGCTTTCCTCGACCTTGCGCGCGATCAGCCCGTTCAGCGCCGTCTCCGCCGGATCGATAAACTTGTCGGCCTGACCGTCGCGGCCCACCGCAGCGATGGCCTGCATCCAGCCGGACTGGTCCGCGACCATGACCCGACCGCGCTGGACCACCTGTTTATTCCACTCGTCCGCAGCCGTGCGGGCCGCGCGCGCCTGAGCGGCGCTCGAACGGTCCAGTTGGACCAGACGGTCCAGGCTCTGATTGAAGCTCTTGCGGTGCTCTTCCACCCGCTGCAGGTAGTAGGGGTCGCGCGACACCAGGAAGCCGCGATAGCTGGCTTCCTGGCGCGCCAGATAAAACTGCGCCGCCTCAGCTTCGCGCTGGACCACGCCTGCGCGCGCACGATCATTGCGCGCCGCATCGAGCGCATTGATCTGCAAAAACACCGTCAGCCCCATGGCGACGATGGCGAGGATCACGACCGCAAAGGCCGCCATCAGTTTCTTTTCGATCTTCAGGTCGCTCAACATGGCGTCCATCTAAGTCTTCCCCCGTGAAGATTCTCTTGAGAGCCGAACCGGCTTTCGATCAGAAGTTGCAGCTGGGCGCCCCCATCCGGCGCCCTTCATGGCCAGCGCCGACATCATGGCTGTCGCCGCCTCGCCGAGCGTTGGACGCCCGCCACCCGCTCAGGTTGTGTATTGCCGCGTGCGCTCTTGCCCGGCCGATAGCCGGCTTCGTCGCTGACGGCGTTGCGCCAGTCGCCGACCGACTGCGCCGTCTGGAGTTGCAGCAAAACCGGCTCTGTCCAGAGCCGCTGCGTAAAGCCCGCGCGCCGTTCTGGCGGGGACTGAAACATGAAAGGACATTCGGACCTCTTGTACGTGAGGCCTTCTTGCCGAGCAGTTCCGTATGGAATCGTAAACTGACGCCTACGTATAAACCCGCACTCCGGGGCGCAGAGCTATCGGCCGCAGGACGGACATCTGTTGATAGCGCCACTCGCCCCCACTGGACGGGTACAGTTAAGCAACAGCGTTAACGCTAAAAAGAGTATCGTCGTTATACTCAGAAATGACGCTTTCTGTCCTCTCAAAACGCAATGGCGCTTATTGCAACCTTCACAGCGAATATTTAGAACGCGCCGGCGGCTAGATTCCCGCGATGTCGCAACGAAAGATCTCGGCCCCGGTCGGGCGGCGCGAGGAGGACTTTCGATTTATTCCGCATTAGATCGTCACCCGGTCGCATCGTATCGCGCGCCTCACGCCTGGGCCGCGGCTCTGGCGTTTTCGGTGCTGACGGGGGTCGTCCTGCTGATCGCCATGGCGGCTCCGGCCGAACCCGAGGCGGGCGTTTGGGCGCCACGGACCGATCTGCCGATCCTGGCCGGCGCCGTGCTGACCCTGCTTTCGACGCTGAGCCTGATCGCGGCTTGGCGTCAGGACCGCGACATGGCGCGACAGCTGACGGCGCGCGACGCCATGCTGCATGCCGCCTTTCTATCCACCCCTGCCCTCACCTTGAGCCGGGACGGCCTGATCCAGCGGATGAACGGCGCCGCCGTCGCCCTGTTTGGCCTGCCGCGCGAGGCGGCGCTGGGGCGCGCCTTTGCGGATCTGACGACCGAGTTCGACATGGACGCGGTGCTGCGGGCCGGCGCCCAGGCGGGCCAGCTGGAGGCCCGTCACGGCCACTGGACCGGGCGCCGAGCGGACGGTTCGACCTTTCCTCTCAGCCTGCGTTTCGGCCTGATCCCGCCCACGCCCGGGCCGGGCGGCGCCGCGTTGGAGCATGTGGCGCTGGCCCTGACCGATCTGACGCGCTCGCACGCGGCCGAGGCCCAGGCGCGCGAACTGCACGCCCAGCTCAACAAGGTCTGGCGACTGAACTCCCTGGGCGAGATGGCGGCCACCCTGGCCCATGAGCTGAATCAGCCGCTCAGCGCCGCCACCGCCTATATGCACGCCAGCCGCGCGGAAATGCTCAAGGCGGGCGCCGCCGGCGAGGCCGCCCGGCGTCCGCTCGATCTGGCCAAGGAGCAACTGCTTCGCGCCGGCAGTCTCATTCATCGGATGCGCGAGCTCCTGACCATCGAAACCAGCGTGCTGGGGCGAGAGCGCGTCTCCTCCATGATCGAGGATCTTGCCCCGATCCTGCAGATGATCGGCCAGGACCGGAACGTGCAGGTTCGCCTCGACGCCGAGGCCGAGAACGACCATGTCCGCGCCGACCGGATCCAGTTCCAGCAGGCTCTGGTCAATCTGGTGCGCAACGCCGTCGAGGCGGCGGCGGAGCGACCTGGCGGCGGCGCGGTCAGCGTCACCGGACGGGTGGAAGGCCCCGTCTACCGCATCACCGTCGAGGACAACGGCCCCGGCATCGCCGAGGCGGACGCCGAACGCATCTTCCAGCCGCTGACGACCACCAAGTCGGGCGGGATGGGGCTGGGCCTGTCCGTCACGCGCACCATCGTGGAGCGTCACGGCGGCGCATTGTCGGCGCGCAGAAGTCCGACGATGGGGGGCGCCGCCTTCGCCTTCGCCCTGCGTCGTCATGAGGAAGCCGCGCAGTGAGCCGGTCCGTCTTTGTCATCGACGATGATCACGCCGTGCGGGACTCCCTGCTGGCCCTGCTCCGCGCCGACGGCGTGCGGGCGCGAGGCTTCGCCGGAGGCGCCGACTTCTTCGCCGCCTTGCCGGAGGACGCCGCCGCCTGCGTCATCACCGATGTTCGCATGCCCGGCATGGACGGCGCCGAACTGGTTCGCCGTTTGATCGAGCTGCGCGGCGACGCCTGGCCCATCATCGTCATCACCGGCCACGCCGACGTGACCATGGCGGTGCAGATGATGAAGTCCGGCATCGTCGACTTCATCGAGAAGCCGTTCGATCCCGAGCGTCTGATCGAGGCGGTGCGCGGGTGCCTGAACCGGCTGGATGACCTGGACCAGCGCCAGCAGGCCCGCCAATCGGCGCAGTTGCGTCTGGGACGCCTGACCCCACGCGAGCGGCAGGTTTTCGACGCCCTGGTCGCCGGCCTGTCCAACAAGGAGATCGCGTTGCAGCTGAAGATCAGCCCGCGCACGGTCGAAGTCTTCCGCGCCAAGGTCATGGCCAAGATGGAAGCCGACAGCCTGTCGGCCCTGGTGCGCATGGGGCTGATGCTGACCTAGACCATTGCAGCCCCGCCCGTCCCGGCGCGTTATGTCGGCTCCCCGATTCCGCCGAAGGAGCCGCCCGATGTCCGATCCCGCCCGCCTGCTGCGTCATCAGGCCTATGTCGACGGCCGCTGGATCGACGCCGACGGCGGCGGAACGATCGACGTGACCAACCCGGCCACGGGCGAGGTGCTGGCGACCGTGCCCGACATGGGCGCCCTTGAGACCCGTCGCGCCATCGCCGCCGCCGAAGCCGCGATGAAGCCCTGGGCCGCCAGGACCGCGGGCGAGCGCGCCCGCATCCTGCGCCGCTGGTTCGACCTGATGATGAGCGAGCAGGACGCGCTGGGGCGCCTGCTGACCCGCGAACAGGGCAAGAGCCTGACCGAGGCCAAGGGCGAGATCGCCTATGCCGCCAGCTTCATCGAATGGTTCGCCGAGGAGGCCAAACGCACCTATGGTGAGGTCATCCCGAGCCATGACGCCTCCAAGCGGCTGGTGACGCTGCGTCAGCCGGTCGGGGTGGTGGGGGCGATCACGCCGTGGAACTTCCCCGCCGCCATGATCACCCGCAAGGTCGGCCCGGCCCTGGCCGCCGGTTGCGCCGTCGTGCTGAAGCCCGCCAGCCAGACGCCGCTGTCGGCCCTGGCGCTGGCCGTACTGGCGGAAGAGGCGGGCCTGCCGCCCGGCCTGTTCAACGTCGTCACCGGCTCGGCCTCGGCCATCGGCGGCGAACTGACGTCCAATGAGACCGTGCGCAAGATCAGCTTCACCGGCTCGACCGAGATCGGCCGCCTGCTGATGCAGCAGTCGTCGCAGACCATCAAGAAGATGAGCCTGGAGCTGGGCGGCAACGCCCCCTTCCTGGTCTTCGACGACGCCGATGTGGGCGCGGCCGTGGCGGGCGCCGTGGCCTCCAAATACCGCAACGCGGGCCAGACCTGCGTCTGCACCAACCGCTTCTATGTGCAGTCCGCCGTCTACGATGAATTCGTCGCCAAGCTGACCCAGGCCACGCAGGCGCTGAAGATCGGAAACGGCCTGGACGACGGCGTCCAGATCGGCCCCCTGATCGACGAGAAGGCGGTGAAGAAGGTCGAGGAACACGTCGCCGACGCCCTGGCCAAGGGCGCGACCCTTTTGACCGGCGGCGCCCGCCACGAACTGGGCCGCACCTTCTACCAGCCGACGGTCCTATCGGGCGTGACCCAGGACATGCAGATGTGCCGCGAGGAGACCTTCGGTCCCGTCTCCGGCGTCGTCCGCTTCGAGACCGAAGAGGAAGGCGTTGCGCTGGCCAACGACACCATCTTCGGCCTGGCGGGCTATTTCTACGCCCGCGACCTGAGCCGCGTCTGGCGCGTGGCCGAGGCGATGCAGACCGGCATGATCGGCATCAACACCGGCCTGATCTCCACCGAGGTCGCGCCCTTCGGCGGGATCAAGCAATCCGGCCTCGGCCGCGAAGGCTCCAGCCACGGCATCGAGGACTATCTGGAGATCAAATACCTCTGCATGGGGATTTAAGTCCCTCTCCAGGTGGGAGAGGGCTTGAGCCTCCAAGAGCGTCAGCGATTGGAACAGGCGAAAGGGTGAGGGTTCGCGGTGAACGGCTTCGGCGCGCCGCTTAAACCACCCACCTAACCCACCGACAGACGCCTCGACGTTTTGCGACGGCTCACGCCGACTGACGGGACAAGCCCCTCACCCTTTCGCTTTGCGGATCGCCTTCGGCTCTCCGAAGCTCAAGCCCTCTCCCGCCGGGAGAGGGTTCCTTACTGCGATCATTCGACCAAGGTCGGTCTGCGCAAACCGCCGTTCCTGCTGTCACTCTCCCTTCCGACGCCTGGCGCGAAGTACGCCGGGCGCGAGGGAAACGCGCCGCGCATCGCGGCCGCACAGGAAGGGAACTGCCCATGACCGACCGCACCATGGATGCGGCGGAGGGCGCGGAGCACACGGTCGACAAGAACGACCGGCTGGTGATTCTCGCCTCCTCCGTCGGCACCGTCATCGAATGGTACGACTTCTATCTCTACGGCTCGCTGGCCGCGATCATCTCCGCCCAGTTCTTCTCGGGCGTGAACGAGACCACCGGCTTCATCTTCGCCCTGATGGCCTTCGCCGCAGGCTTTGCGGTCCGTCCGTTCGGGGCCATCGTCTTCGGCCGCATGGGCGATCTGTGGGGGCGCAAGAACACCTTCCTGGTGACCATGCTGCTGATGGGCGTCTCGACCTTCGTGGTCGGCCTGTTGCCGCCCTACGCCGCCATCGGCATCGCCGCCCCGATCATCCTGGTGCTGATGCGCCTGATCCAGGGCCTGGCGCTGGGCGGGGAATACGGCGGCGCCGCCACCTACGTCGCCGAGCACGCCCCCGAGGGCAAGCGCGGCTTCTACACCTCCTTCATCCAGATCACCGCCACCGTGGGCCTGCTGCTTAGCCTGGCCGTGATCCTGGGCGTCCGTTTCAGCGTCGGCGAAGAGGCCTTCGTCGCATGGGGCTGGCGCATCCCCTTCCTGGTCTCGATCCTGCTGCTGGGCGTGTCCCTGTGGATCCGCCTGAAGCTGTCGGAAAGCCCGGCGTTCAAGCGCATGAAGGCCGAGGGCAAGGGCTCGACCACGCCGCTGAAGGACAGCTTCATGAAGTGGCCGAACCTGAAGCTGGTGCTGATCGCCCTGTTCGGCCTGGCGGCCGGTCAGGCCGTGGTCTGGTACACGGGTCAGTTCTACGCCCTGTTCTTCCTGGAGAAGACGCTGAGGGTCGATCCGACCCTGGCCAATATCCTGATCGCCGCCGCCCTGGCGCTGGCGACGCCCTTCTTCATCATCTTCGGCTGGCTGTCGGACAAGATCGGGCGCAAGCCCATCATCATGGCCGGCTGCCTGCTGGCCGCCGTGACCTACTTCCCGCTGTTCGGTGCCCTGACGGAGGCGGCCAACCCGCGACTGGCCGCTGCAGCGGCCTCGTCGCCGGTGACCGTCGTCGCCGATCCGGCCGACTGCCACTTCCAGTTCGACCCCGTCGGCAAGACCGTCTTCAACAGCTCGTGCGACGTCGCCAAGACCCACCTGGCCAAGGCGGGCGTCACCTACGTCAATGAGGCCGCTCCCGCCGGGTCCGTAGCGCAGGTGCGCATCGGCGACCGCGTGGTCGACAGCTTCAACGGCAAGGCCATGGCCAAGGCCGACTTCGACGCCCAGAAGAAGACCTGGGACGCCGGCCTGACCGCCGCCCTCGCGGACGCCGGCTATCCGGCCAAGGCCGACAGCGAACTGGTCAACAAGCCGCTGGTGATCGGCATCCTGTTCCTGCTGGTCCTGTATGTGACCATGGTCTACGGCCCGATCGCCGCCGCCCTGGTCGAGATGTTCCCGACCAAGGTGCGCTACACCTCCATGTCGCTGCCCTATCACATCGGCAACGGCTGGTTCGGCGGCTTCCTGCCGACCACCGCCTTCGCCATGGTCGCGGCCACGGGCAACATCTACTACGGCCTGTGGTACCCCATCGCCATCGCCGTGCTGACCCTGATCATCGGCGTCCTCTTCGTGAAGGAAGGCAAGGACGTGAACATCCACGACTGATCGGAAACCTCCATAACAACTGACTTTCGCCAAACCTGCGGGCGGTCCGGCTTCGGCCTGGCCGCCCTCTTTTTCACTTGCCCGCGCGATCGCGCCCGGCCCAGATGACGCCCATGTTCAGCCTCGCCACCCTGGCCCTGACAGCCTTCTACATGGCCGCTCTGTTCGGCATCGCCTGGTGGTACGAGCGGCCGCAGATCAAGGCGCGACGCGGGATGCTGGGACCGTCGCTGTACGCCCTGTCGCTGGCCATCTACTGCACGTCGTGGACCTATTATGGCGCCGTCGGCACGGCGGCGCGGGACGGGTGGGAGTATCTGCCCATCTATGTCGGGCCGATCCTCGGGCTGACCCTGCTGCTGCCCCTGTGGCGGCGCATCGCCTCGGCGGCCCGGCGCGAGAACGTCGGCTCGATGGCGGACTTCATCTCATCCCGCTACGGCAAGAGCCCGGCGCTGGGCGCGGCGGTGGCCGGCGTCGCCATCCTCGGCTCGGTCCCCTACATCGCCCTTCAACTCAAGTCGCTGTCGATGGCGGGCGAGATGATCACGGCCGGCACCCCCGTCGCCGGGTCCGAGAGCCTGACCGTCCTGGTCATGGCGGCGGTCCTGGCCGGGTTCGCCATCCTGTTCGGCGCACGACGACCCGACCTGACCGAGCACAACCGCGGCCTGATCCAGGCGATCGGCATCGAGTCCATCGTCAAGCTGGCCGCCCTGCTGGCGGTGGCCGTCTTCGCGGTCTTGCTGTTGGCCGCCTCGCCCTCGCGGCAGGCCGTGACCGACAGTCTGGGACAGTTGAGCGCCTGGCCCCACATTGACGCCCGCTTCATGGCCATCACCCTGGTGGCGACCCTGGCCATCTTCTGCCTGCCGCGTCAGTTCCACGTCGCCTTCGTCGAGGGCGGCGATCCGGCCCAGGTGCGCCGCGCGCGCTGGATCTTCCCCCTGTACCTGATCCTGACCACCCTGGCCGTCCTCCCGCTGGTGGCGGCGGGGGGATTGTTCACCCCACAGACCAATCCCGACCTGCTGGTGCTGGCCCTGCCGCTGGGCGCGCGGCAGAGCCTGCTGACCGCCGTGGTCTTCGTCGGCGGCTTCTCGGCCGCCACCGCCATGGTCATCGTCGAGGCCGTGGCCCTGTCGGCCATGGTGTCCAACAACCTGGTCCTGCCGCTGATGGGCGCCGGCCGGCGACGCGGCGCGGCGCTGCCGGACATGCCCCCCCCGGACATGGCCAGAACCCTGCTGAACATCCGCCGCCTGGCCATCGTCGGCCTGCTGCTGCTCGCCTGGCTCTATTATCTGGCGATGGACCGGACCAGCGGACTGGCGGCCATGGGCCTGGTGTCGTTCGCAGCGCTGGCCCAGTTGGCGCCGTCGCTGTTCGGGGCGGTGCTGTGGCGCGGCGGGCGGGCCAGCGGGGCGCTGGCCGGGCTGGCGGCGGGCATGGCGGTCTGGGCCGTCATGCTGGCCGCGCCGCAGCTGGCGCCCGGCTTCGGCCTGAACGTGCCCGCCATGCTGGGGCTGGAAGACCCGTTCGCGGCCGGGGTCTTCCTCAGTCTGTCGCTGAATCTGGGCGTCTTCGTCCTGGTGTCGCGAGCGCGGCCGCCGCGCCTGATCGATCGGGTCCAGGCCCGCGCCTTCGTCGACCGGCTCGGCCCCGACTGGATGGAGGGGCGCGGCGGCTCGGCCGGGGCCTCGGTCGGCGACCTGCGCGCCCTGGTCGCCCGCTTCATCGGCGACGAGCGGGCCGAGCGCGCCTTCGCCGCCTGGGCGCGCGAAACCGACGTCAGGCTGAAGGACGCCGACCCCGCCGACGCCGCCCTGGCCCGCGCGGCCGAGCGGATGCTGGCGGGGGCCGTCGGCGCCGCCGCCGCTCGCCGCGTCCTGGCTGCGGCGCTGGCCGCCGGAGGCCGCGCGCCCGAGGACGTGGTGCGGATGCTCGACGAGGCGTCCCAGGCCGTCCAGTTCAACCGTGATCTGTTGCAGACCACGCTGGACAACATCGACCAGGGCGTCAGCGTGGTGGACGAGGACCTGCGCCTGACCGCCTGGAACCGCCGCTATGTCGAGATGTTCGACCTGCCCGCCGGCTTCGTCCACGTCGGCCTGCCCATCGCCGCCGTCTATCGCCTGAACGCCGAGCGCGGCGAGGCGGGCGTGCCGGATCATGAGATCGACAGTTGGGTCGAGCGACGGCTGGAGGCGCTGGCGCGCCGCATCCCCCACGACCACGAGCGCGAGCAGCCCGACGGCCGAATTCTACGGTCTTCCGGCGCGCCCATCCCCGGCGGCGGCTACGCCACCAGCTACACCGACATCACCGCCCTGCGCCGCGCCGCGCGCGAGCTGGAAGAGGCCAACGAGCGGCTGGAGGCCCGCGTCGCCGACCGCACCGAACGGCTGGAAGAGGCCCGTCGTCAGGCCGAGGACGCCACCGCCTCCAAGACCCGCTTCCTGGCCGCCGCCAGCCACGACCTGCTTCAGCCCCTGCACGCCGCCCGCCTGTTCATCGCCGCCCTGAGAGAAGACGCCGACCTGGCCGGATCGTCCGCACAGGGCCTCGCGACCAACGCCGACCGCGCCATCGACAGCGCGCACCGCCTGCTGACCGCCCTTCTGAACCTGTCCAAGCTGGAGGCGGGCGGGGTCCGGCCCGCCGTAGCGCCGCTGGCCCTGGGCGGCCTGTTCGACGAACTGGCGCGCGAGTTCGCCCCGGTCGCCCGCGCCAAGGGGCTGACGCTGACGGCGGCGCCGTCCAGCCTGTGGATCGCCTCGGACCGCGACCTGCTGCGCTCCATGCTGCAGAACCTGATCGCCAACGCCATCCGCTACACCGACCGGGGCCGTGTGCTGATCGGCGCCCGGCGCGACGGCGAGCGGGTGCGAATTCTGGTCTGCGACACCGGGCGCGGCATCGCCGAGGCCGACCGTCAGGCGGTCTTCGGGGAGTTCGTGCGCCTGCCCGGCGCCCCGGTGGACGAGCCTGGCGCGGGCCTGGGCCTGGCCATCGTGCAGAAGCTGTCGGACCTGCTGAGACACCCGCTGTCGCTGGCCTCCCACGTCGGGCGCGGAACGACCTTCCGCGTCGCCGTTCCCCGCGTCTCTGCCGCCCCCGAGCCAGAGATCACGCCCGACGACCTGCGCCTGCCCCTGATCGGTCTGCGGGTGCTGTGCGCGGACAACGAACCCGCCATTCTCGACGCCCTGACGGCCTTGCTGGACCGCTGGGGGGCGCAAGCCGTGACCGCGCGTTCGGTCGACGAGGCGCGCGCGGCCGTCGGCCCGTTCGATGCGGCCCTGGTCGACCTGCATCTGGGCGACGACGAACCAGACGGGCTGGCCGCCGTCGACGAACTGCGCGCGCAGGGGGTGAGGCGCATCGCGCTGGTCACCGCCGACACGCGCGACGGCCTGAAGGAGAAGGCGGCGGCCGCGGGCGCCGTGCTGCTGCCGAAACCGGTCAAGCCGGCGGCGTTGAAGGCCTTCCTCCGCAGCTAGCCTTCTCCCCTTGTGGGAGAGGGATTCAGATATCCAGCGACTGCGCCAGGATCACCGCCTGGGTCCGGTTCTGCACGCCCAGCTTGCGGAAAACGCTGGTCAGGTGCGCCTTGATGGTAGCCTCGGTCACGCCCAGGTCGAAGGCGATCTGCTTGTTCAGCCGCCCGACCTTCAGCCCCTCCAGAATTCGCAGCTGCGACGGCGTCAGGCTGGCGATGCGAGCCTGAAGGTCGGCCTCTTCCTCGCCTGCCGCCTCGACCTCGGGCGCCCAGGTCTCGCCCTCGAGGATGGCCTGGATGGCCTCGACCATTTCGGGCAGGGCGGCCGACTTGGGGATGAAGCCCGCCGCACCCAGCGACAGGGCGCGGCGGATGGTCGGCGCCTCCTCGCTGGCCGAGACGACGGCGACCGGCACCGCCGGATGATCGGCGCGGATCAGCGTCAGACCCGTCATGCCGTCCACGTCCGAAAGCTTCAGGTCCAGCAGCAGCAGATCGACCGGCCCCGCGCCCAGAGCGGCCTGCGCCTCGGCCAGGCTGGCGCATTCGACGATCTGCGCGTCCGCAGACGCCTTTTCGACGGCCGACCTCAAGGCCGCGCGAAACAGGGGATGGTCGTCGGCGACGACGATGCGATCCATGAAGGTCCTTCCCGCGCGCGGTTCTTGTTCACTCGGCCGCGTCGCGACGACACCATGCCGCGCCTCGACTTTGGTCGAAACTAGACGAATGGCTAATGGCCGCAAACCCTGACCAAGCGGAATGCTGGCGTCCTGAGGCCTGCGACAGACGGGCCCGGAACAACGGTCTGGGAGGACCTCGCATGGGAAGCTGCCGTCTGTTCGGCGGCGTGGCTGCGGCCGCGTTGCTGCTCGCGCCCGGCGCTGCACTGGCTCAGGACGCCAGCGCCGCACTGGAAGCCCGTATCGCCCAGCTCGAAGCCGAGCTGAACAGCCTGAAGTCCGAAGTCGCCGCTGCCCGAACGCAGCAGGCCTCGCAGGCGCAGGACATCGTCCGCCTTGAAGCCCGGCCCGCGCCCGTTTCGACACCTGCGCCGACGCCCGTCTCTGACGCCCCGCGCGAGGAAGGCTTCCGCATCGGCGACCACACGGTGAAGTTCGGCGGCTTCATCAAGACCGACTTCATGGCGTCGAAATATTCCGGCGGCGACCCGGCCAACGGCGATCCGTTGCGCGACTATCACCTGCCCGGCTCCATCCCGGTCGGCGGCGACAGCGAGGACGTGGCGACCGACTTCAACGCCCGCCAGACCCGCTTCTGGCTGACCACCGACGGCGTGGTCGGCGGCCGCAAGGTCGGCACGCGGCTGGAGATGGACTTCCAGACCCTGCCCGGCTCGGGCGATCAGCGCACCACCAGCGGCGCCAACCCCGCCCTGCGCCGCGCCTTCGTCACCATCGATGAGTGGCTGATCGGTCAGGAGTGGACCAACTTCCAGAACACCGCCGTCCTGCCGGAATCCGCGGACTTCGTCGGCGCGGCCGAGGGCACGGTCTTCGCCCGTCAGGCCCAGGTCCGTTATACGCGCGGCCCCTTCTCCATCGCGCTGGAGAACCCCGAGACCACCGTCACCCCTTTCGGCGGCGGCGCGCGGATCGTCGCCGACGACAACAGCCTGCCTGACCTGACCGCCCGCTATGGCCTCAGCCGCCCGTGGGGCGACATGCAGCTGTCCGGGCTGGTGCGCCAGCTGAAGTATCAGAACCCGGCGACCAACGTGGATTCCACCGCTGTGGGCTGGGGCCTGTCCGCCTCGGCCAGGTTCAAGGTCGGGGCGCAGGACGACGTCCGCTTGATGGTCACGGGGGGAGAAGGCATCGGCCGCTATGTCGGCCTGAACTTCTCCAACGACGCGGTGCTGGACGCCGCGGGCGATCTGGAAGCCATCGGCGTGGTCGCGGGCTTCGCCGCCTATCGCCACGTCTGGGCGCCGGGCTGGCGCTCCAGCCTGATCTGGTCGGCGCAGAGGGTGGACAACGACGTGCTGTTGACCGGGACCGGCGCCAATCGCTCGGCTCAGAGCCTTCACGCCAATCTGATCTGGTCGCCGGTCACGGCGTTTGATGTCGGCGCCGAGGTGATGTTCGCTGACCGCAAACTCGAGTCAGGACTGGACGGCGACATGACCCGTCTGATCCTGTTCGCCAAATACGGCTTCTAAGGCCGAACAAATAAAAGAACCTGGAGGAAAAACGCGTGTCTGATCCGGAAATCTATCCCGTCCCCGCTGAACTGGCCGCCCGCGCCCACATGGACCGCGACGGCTATGAAGCGGCCCGGATGCAGGCGCGCGAAACTCCCGAGGCCTTCTGGGCCACTCAGGCCGAGCGGCTGGACTGGATGACCTTCCCGACCAAGATCAAGGACGTCTCGTTCAACAAGGCCGACTTCCGCATCCGCTGGTTCGAGGACGGGGTGCTGAACGCCTCGGTCAACTGCATCGACCGCCACCTGCCCGCCCGCAAGGACGAGGTCGCCATCATCTGGGAAGGCGACGAGCCGACCGACAGCGAAACCGTCACCTTCGGGCAGCTTCATGAGCGTGTGTGCCGCCTGGCCAATGTGTTGAAGGCCAACGGCGTCCAGAAGGGCGACCGCGTCACCATCTATCTGCCGATGATCCCGGAGGCGGCCTACGCCATGCTGGCCTGCGCCCGCATCGGCGCGGTGCATTCGGTCATCTTCGGCGGCTTCTCGCCCGACAGCATCGCCGGGCGGATCGAGGACTGCGAATCCACCTTCGTCATCACCGCCGACGAGGGCTGCCGAGCCGGCAAGCGCGTGCCGCTGAAGGCCAATGTCGACAAGGCGCTGGAGAAGGTCGCGGGGGTGAAGACCGTCGTCGTCCTGCGCCACACCGGCGCCGACGTGCCCTTCGTCGAAGGCCGCGATCTGGACTGGGGCGTCGAGACGGACAAGGCCTCGCCCGACTGCGCGCCCGAGCCGATGAACGCCGAAGACCCGCTGTTCATCCTCTACACCTCCGGCTCGACCGGAAAGCCCAAGGGCGTGCTGCACACCACCGGCGGCTATCTGTTTTGGGCCAGCTATACGCATGAGCTGGTGTTCGACTACCGTCCCGGCGAGGTCTTCTGGTGCACAGCCGACGTGGGCTGGGTCACGGGCCACACCTATGTCGTCTACGGCGCCCTGGCCAATGCGGCGACCAGCCTGATGTTCGAGGGCGTGCCCAACTATCCGACCGTCAGCCGCTTCTGGGAGGTGGTGGACAAGCACCAGGTCAACATCTTCTACACCGCCCCCACGGCCCTGCGCGCCCTGATGCGCGAGGGCGACGCGCCCGTTAAGGCGTCCAGCCGCAAGTCGCTGCGCCTGCTGGGCACCGTCGGCGAGCCGATCAACCCCGAGGCCTGGCGCTGGTATCATGAGGTCGTCGGCGAGGGCCGCCTGCCCATCGTCGACACCTGGTGGCAGACCGAAACGGGCGGCGCCCTGATCTCGCCCCTGCCCGGCGCCACCGACCTGAAGCCCGGCTCGGCGACCAAGCCCCTGCCCGGCGTCGAGCTGCAGATCGTCGACGCGGACGGCGCGGTTCTGGAGGGCGCGACCGAAGGCAATCTGTGCATCACCGACAGCTGGCCGGGCCAGATGCGCACCGTCTATGGCGACGACCAACGCTTCTTCGAGACCTATTTCTCGACCTATCCGGGCAAGTATTTCACCGGCGACGGCTGCCGCCGCGACGAGGACGGCTACTACTGGATCACCGGCCGGGTCGATGACGTCATCAACGTCTCGGGCCACCGCATGGGCACGGCCGAGGTCGAGAGCGCCCTGGTCCTGCACGACGACGTGGCCGAGGCCGCCGTCGTCGGCTTCCCCCACGACATCAAGGGTCAGGGCATCTACGCCTATGTCACCCTGAACAAGGGGGTCGAGGCGAGCGACGCCCTGCGCAAAGCCCTGGTCGCCCAGGTCCGCGAGGAGATCGGCCCCATCGCCGCGCCCGACGTGATCCAGTGGGCGCCGGGCCTGCCCAAGACCCGATCCGGTAAGATCATGCGCCGCATCCTGCGCAAGATCGCCGAGAACGAACTGGGCGCCCTGGGCGACACTTCGACCCTGGCCGATCCGTCGGTGGTGGACGATCTGGTGAAGAACCGGGCGGCCTGAAAATCCAGGACGGACGGCGGGAGGATCACCCCCCGTCCGTCCACACCGTCTTGTACAGATCGAACCGGCGGTCGCGCAGGTTCCGCACCGTCCCCTGCGCCTTGGCCCAGGCCAGGTCTGACAGGTCCAGGTCCGCCACCGTCACCGTCTCGACGTTCTCGCTCGCCTCGGCCGCCACCCCGTCGCGCGCGAAGGGGAAGTCGCACGGCGTCAGGATGCAAGACTGGGCATACTGGATGTCCATGTTCTCGACGTTGGGCAGGTTGCCGACGTTGCCCGACAGCACGACGTAGCACTGGTTCTCGATGGCCCGCGCCTGCGAGCAGTAGCGCACGCGCAGATAGCCCTGCCGGTTGTCGGTGCAGAAGGGGGTGAACAGAATGCGCGCGCCCTCGTCCGCCAAGCGCCGCGCCAGTTCGGGGAACTCGGAATCGTAGCAGATCATCACCCCGATCGGCCCGCAGTCGGTAGGGATGGCGTGGACCCGATCGCCGCCCTTGATGTTCCACCAGTGGCGCTCATTCGGGGTCGGGTGGATCTTCTCCTGCTCATGCACCGAGCCGTCGCGCAGGAAGACATAGGCGACATTCTGGATCTCGCCGTCCTCGGTCCGCGTCGGGTGAGAGCCGCCGATGATGTTGACGTTGTAGCCGACCGCCAGCTCGCGCATCGCCTCGACGAAGCGCGGCGTGTAGCGGGTCAGAGCCTCGATGGATTCCGCCGGGGTCAGCTTCTTCGTCTCCAGCGACAGCAGCTGAAGCGTGAACAGCTCGGGAAAGACCACGAAGTCGGCGCGATAGTCCGACACCACGTCGACGAAATATTCAACGTTGTCCATGAACTCCTGGAAGCTCTCGACCTTGCGCATCTGCAGCTGGACCGTCGCCACCCGCACCGTCTCCTTGACCGCAAAGGCCGCCCCCTTGCCCGTCGCCTCGACATAGTAGGGGTTGCGCCAGACCCAGCGCGCCGCGTGACCCAGCGACGCCTTGTCCGACGGCAGATAGTTCAGCAGCACCCCCGCCGGCTCGAAGCCCGAACGCTGGTGAAAGGCCATGATCGGGTCCTTCACCTTGCGGTCGCGCACCGCCTCGACATAGGCGTTCGGGTCGGGATAGGCGGCGCGGCGCCGCGCCAGCCCGGGCATCCGGCCGCCGAAGACGACGCCCTTCAGGTTCTGCGCCTCGCACAGGTCGCGGCGCGCGTCATACAGGCGCTGGCCGATGCGCAGGCGGCGCCGGGCGGGGTCGACGCAGACCTCCATGCCGTACAGCCACTCGCCCGCCGGATCGTGCCGCGCGCCATAGCCGCCGCCGGTAATCTGGTCCCAGGTGTGCGGTCCCATCGCCGACTTCTCATCGATGCGGAAGCTGGCCGCGTAGCCGACGATCTCGCCTTCGAACTCGACCACGAACTGGCCGTCGGGATAGGTCGCGATCTGGCCCCGCAGCATCCCCGCCGTGTAGGGCGGCATGTCCTTGTAGACCCGCGCCACCAGGGCGTTGATCCCGGCCACGTCGCCCATGCGGGCGTTGCGGATGGTCAGGACGGCGGGCTTGGCCGGTTCGGCGTTCTGGGCGGTTTGGGCGGTCTGAAGATCAGTCATGCAACACCTAACGCTCGAGCTTGGCCGTTGGATCATTTCATCGTCTTGGACCGGCATGAGGATAGGCGCACAATGGCGACATGTCCGGCATGGCGCAGGAAGTTGAACTGAAATTTCGGCTCGGTCCCGGAGCCGCCGCGCGCCTGGACGCCCACCCGGCCCTGGCGGGCGAGGAGAGCGTGCACACCCTGCGCTCCGTCTATTTCGACACGCCTGACCAGGCGTTGCGGCGCGCGGGCTGGGGCCTGCGCGTGCGCGCGACCGGGCGCGGCTTCGTCCAGACGCTGAAGGGTCAGGCCGGCGGCGACGTCCTCAACCGCGCCGAATGGGACATGCCGGTCGCCAGCGAGGCCCTGGATTGGACGGCGTTGAAGCCGACGCCGGCGGCCGCCATTCTGAAAGGCCGCCGCCGCGACCTGGCCCCCCGCTTCGCCAGCACGGTGCGGCGCCGCACCCGTCTGGTCGCCTACGACGGCGCCGTGATCGAGGCCGCCTATGACGAGGGCGAACTGTCGGCGGGCGACCGCGCCGAGCCCTTGCGCGAACTGGAGCTGGAGTTGAAGGAGGGCCCGCCCGAGGCCCTGTTCGCCCTGGCCCGGCGCCTGTCGGCCGACATCGCCCTGGTTCCCCTGTTCGAGAGCAAGGCCGAACGCGGCTGGCGCCTGGCCGAGGGGCTTGAGCGCGCGCCCCGCTTCGCGGTCGCCGATTCCCTGCCCCGCGCCCTGAGCGCCGAGACGGCCCTGCGCCGCACCGCCCTGGCCGCCCTGGGCCAGGCGTCGGCCAACGCCGAGCTGCTGCGAAGGGTGCGCCGGCCCGAGGCCCTGCACCAGCTGAGGGTGGGCCTACGCCGCCTGCGCGCCGCCCTGTCGGTGTTCGCCCCGCTGCTGGGCCAGGACGCCGAACCCGTCGTCGCCGAGCTCAAATGGCTGGCGCACGAAACCGACGCCGCTCGCGATCTGGACGTCTTCATCCGCGACGTCTTCCACCCGGCCGTGCTGGAGACGCCCGATCCCGGCTTCGCCCCCTTGGGCCTGCGCCTCTTGGCGGCGCGCAGCGGCGCCTATCGCCGGGCCCTGGCGGCGATCGACTCGCCGCGCTACGCCGCCCTGATGCTCGAGACCCTGGCCTGGATCGAGGTTGGCGCCTGGCGCAGCGACCCCGACCCGGTGCGGACATGGCGGCGGCGGCGGCCCGTCGCCGACTTCGCCGCCGAGGCTTTGGAGCGGCTCAACCGGCGTGTGCGACGAGGCGGTCGTCGCCTCGACCGGCTGGACGCCGCGGGCCGCCACCGCCTGCGCATCCGGGTGAAACGCCTGCGTTATGCGGCCGAGTTCTTCGCCGGCCTGTTCGACCGTCCCCGCCGCGAAACAGGCTTCCTTGACGCGCTCGAGACGACGCAGGACGCCTTCGGCGCCCTCAACGACCTGGCCGTCGCCCGCGACCGCATCCCCGCCGACGCCCGCCTGACCTCGCCCGAGATCGCCTTCGCCGCCGGGCGCCCGCCGCGAACAGAGCGCCGCTGCGCTTCACGCCGCCTCAAGCCGCGCCTTCGTCCGCCTGTCCCGCGCCCGGCCCTTCTGGCGCGGCTAAGGAAGACACGACAAAATCGGTCGCAGGGTGATGAATGTTCTTGTTCAGTTCACGAGAACATCTTGCGAACAAGAACAAACCGTGTCCATAGTCCGCTTCACCAAGGGAGCGGGTCCGTGGCGGGTCTCTCCCGAAGTCAGATGGGAATCATGGCAAGGGAGAGAAAACCAATGTCACAGGCGGCACTGAAGCTCGTGGGTAAAGAAGACAGCGACAAACAACGCGCTCTAGAGGCGGCGATCGCGCAGATCGATCGCGCCTTCGGCAAGGGCTCGGTCATGAAACTGGGTAAGGCCGGACAGGTGGCCGAGATCGAGAGCGTCTCGACCGGCTCGCTCGGCCTCGACATGGCGCTCGGCATCGGCGGCTTGCCGGTCGGCCGGGTGATCGAGGTGTTCGGTCCGGAATCCTCGGGCAAGACCACCCTGGCCCTGCACACCGTAGCCGAGGTCCAGAAGAAGGGCGGCGTGGCCGCCTTCGTCGACGCCGAACATGCGCTGGATCCGGTCTACGCCCAGAAGTTGGGCGTCAACCTGGACGACCTGCTGGTGTCGCAGCCCGACACGGGCGAACAGGCGCTGGAGATCGTCGACACCCTGGTGCGTTCCGGCGCCGTGGACATCGTGGTGGTCGACTCCGTCGCCGCCCTGACGCCCCGCGCCGAAATCGAAGGCGAGATGGGCGACAGCCTGCCCGGCCTTCAGGCCCGTCTGATGTCGCAGGCCCTGCGCAAGCTGACGGCCTCGATCTCCAAGTCGAAGTGCATCGTCCTGTTCATCAACCAGATCCGTCACAAGATCGGCGTGATGTACGGCTCGCCGGAAACGACGACGGGCGGCAATGCGCTGAAGTTCTACGCCTCGGTGCGCCTGGACATCCGCCGCACCGGCGCGATCAAGAACCGCGACGAGGTGGTCGGCAACACCACCCGGGTCAAGGTGGTCAAGAACAAGGTCGCCCCGCCGTTCCGCGAGGTCATCTTCGACATCATGTACGGCGAAGGCATCTCCAAGATCGGCGAGATCATCGACCTGGGCGTCAAGGCGGGCATCGTGGAGAAGTCCGGCTCCTGGTTCTCCTACGACTCCACCCGCATCGGTCAGGGCCGCGAGAACGCCAAGGAGTTCCTCAAGAACAACCCCGACATGGCCGCCTCGATCGAAAAGGCGGTGCGCCAGTCCACCGCCAAGATCGCCGACGACATGCTGGGCGCCCCCGAACCCGACGAGGGCCAAGACCTGGAGGGCTGATCGCCCTCTTCAGGACCTGAACAGAGCTTCTCCGTTCGCCGCCTCGCGACCCGCCTACCGACCCCGCGGGGCCGGTCGGACGGAGACCGGCCCGCCCGACCTGCTTCGGGCGGGCCTCTTTTTTTTGGCGACCACAGCTGCTCCGCTCATCTCGGCGGGCTAAGTCTTCGCTGCGCTTGGGCTTTCGCAGCCCACGGCTTGTTTCCCATCACGACGCACGGGCAAGCTGCGCGCAAATATACGGAGCCTGCCCATGACCTTCGCCACCGCCGACCTGTGCGACGCCCACGTTGACGTCGTGAAGGTCTGCCAGACGCCCTTCCGCAGCTTCGGCCAGGTCGCGGCCTTCCACGGTCCGATCCGCACGTTGAGCGTGCTGGACGACAACGCCCTGGTCCGCCAGACGCTGGAGCGGCCCGGCCAGGGCGCGGTTCTGGTCGTTAACGGCGGCGGTTCGTTGAAACGAGCCCTAGTCGGCGACAATCTGGCGAGGCTGGCGATCGCCAACGGCTGGGCGGGGATCGTCGTCCACGGCGCCATCCGCGACCGCGCCGTCATCGATGCCATGGACGTGGGCGTCAAAGCTCTGGGGACGATCCCCCTGCGCGCCGACCGCGACGCCATCGGCGAGATCGACATTCCCACCGCCTTCGGCGGCGTGATCTTCACGCCCGGCGACTGGCTCTATGCCGACGCCGACGGCCTGATCGTCGCGCCCCGTCGCCTGCACGATTAGGCCGCGCCTCGCCAGAAAACGCCGCCCCCTCCGGTCGCCTCAAGCGTCAGTGATGCGTTCGGCGCAAAATCCCTATATGACGCCGGTTCCGATATTTCCTCCCGCGCGCCCGAGTTCCAGAGCGATACGCCCATGACCAGCCTGAAGCAGATCCGTTCCACCTTCCTCGACTACTTCGCCGCCGACGGCCACGAGAAGGTGCAGTCGGCTCCGCTCGTGCCGCAGAACGACCCGACCCTGCTGTTCGTCAACGCGGGCATGGTGCCGTTCAAGGACTATTTCACTGGCGGCGCCGTCCCGCCCTACAAGCGCGCGACCAGCTCGCAGAAATGCGTGCGCGCCGGCGGCAAGCACAACGACCTGGACAACGTCGGCTACACCGCGCGCCACCACACCTTCTTTGAAATGCTGGGCAATTTCTCGTTCGGGGACTACTTCAAGGACCACGCCATCGAGCGCGCCTGGACCCTGCTGACCAAGGAATTCGGCCTGGACCCCGCCCGCCTGCTGGTCACCGTCTATCATACCGACGACGAAGCCTTCGACATCTGGAAGAAGGTCACCGGCTTTGCGGACGAGAAGATCATCCGCATCCCCACCAACGATAACTTCTGGGCCATGGGCGACTCCGGTCCGTGCGGCCCCTGCACCGAGATCTTCTACGACCACGGCGACCACATCTTCGGCGGCCCTCCCGGCTCGCCGGACGAGGACGGCGATCGCTTCGTCGAGATCTGGAACAACGTCTTCATGCAGTTCGAAAAGGAGAACGACGAGATCGTTCGCGAACTGCCCAAGAAGTCGGTCGACACCGGCATGGGTCTGGAGCGCATCGCCGCCGTGCTGCAGGGCGTCCACTCCAACTATGACGTCGATCTGTTCAAGAGCCTGATCCACGCCTCCGAGGAACTGACCAGCACCAAGGCCGAGGGCGAGCGCGCCCCGTCGCACCGGGTCATCGCCGACCACCTGCGCTCGACCGCCTTCCTGATCGCCGACGGCGTGACCCCGTCGAACGAGGGCCGGGGCTATGTCCTTCGCCGCATCATGCGCCGCGCCATGCGCCACGCCCACCTGCTGGGCGCCCAGGACCCGCTGATGCACCGTCTGGTGCCGACCCTGGTCGAGGAGATGGGCGAGGCCTATCCCGAGCTGGGCCGCGCCCAGGCCTTCATCGAGGACACGCTGAAGCAGGAAGAGATCCGCTTCCGCACCACGCTGGGTCGCGGCATGAACCTGTTCGATCAAGCGACGACCGGCTTCAAGGCGGGCGACATGCTGGACGGCCAGACGGCCTTCACCCTGTACGACACCTACGGCTTCCCGCTGGACCTGACGCAGGACGAGGCCCGCCGTCGCGGCTTCACCGTCAACGTCGACGGCTTCGAGACGGCCATGACCGAGCAGCGCGACCGCTCGCGCGAGCATTGGAAGGGTTCGGGCCAGACCGCCTCGGCCGGCGCCTGGCTGGCTCTGCGCGACCAGCACGGCGCGACCGAGTTCACCGGCTATGAGTCCGAGACCGGCGAAGGCAAGGTCCTGGCCATCGTCAAGGACGGCGTGGAAAGCCCCTCCGCCGCGACCGGCGAGACGGTCGAGGTGCTGCTGGACAAGACCCCCTTCTACGGCGAAGGCGGCGGTCAGGCGGGCGACAAGGGCGCCTTGGTTTGGAGCGGCGGCGAAGGCCGCGTGCTGGACACCAAGAAGCACGCTGGCGACCTGCACGTGCACACCGTCGAGGTGACGCAAGGCGCGCTGACGACCGGCGCGAGCGTGACCGCCACGGTCGAGGAGGGCTCGCGCCCGACCACCCGCGCCAACCACTCGGCCGCCCACCTGTTCCACGCCGCCGTGAAGAACGTGCTGGGCGCCCACGTCGCCCAGAAGGGTCAGATGGTCGACGCCGAGCGCATGCGCTTCGACTTCAGCCACAACGCCCCGCTGACGGACGAGGAGATCGCCCGCATCGAGGACGAGGTGAACGCCGTCATCCGCCAGAACGTGCCGGCCACGACCGAGCTGATGACGCCCGACGCCGCCATCGCGGCCGGCGCCGTGGCCCTGTTCGGCGAGAAGTACGGCGACGAGGTCCGCGTCCTGACTCTGGGCCACGCGCTGAACGGTCCGGGCGCCTATTCGGTCGAACTGTGCGGCGGTACCCACGTCTTCCGCACCGGCGACATCGCCCTGTTCAAGATCGTCTCGGAAGGCGGCGTGGCCGCCGGCGTGCGCCGTGTCGAGGCCCTGACCGGCGACGCGGCCCGCCGCTTCCTGCAGGAACAGGCCAACGTCGCCCGCCACCTGGCCCAGAGCTTCAAGATTCAGCCCGCGGAAGTTCCGGCGCGCGTCGAGGGCCTGCAGGCCTCGGTCAAGACGCTGGAGAAGCAGGTCGCCGAGCTGAAGAAGCAGCTGGCCCTGGGCGGCGGCGCGGGCGCCAACGCCGCGCCTGAGGAGATCGGCGGGATCAAGCTGATCGCCCGCGTGCTGGACGGCGTCGACGGCAAGGGCCTGCGCGGCGTGGCCGAGGACTTCAAGAAGCAGATCGGCTCGGGCGTAGTCGCCCTGGTCGGCGTCACCGACGGCAAGGCGGCCATCACGGTCGCCGCGACGCCGGACATGGCCGGCAAGGTCGATGCGGCCGACCTGGCCCGCGACGCGGTCATCGCCATGGGCGGCAAGGGCGCGGGCGGCAAGCCCGACTTCGCCCAGGGCGGCGCCCCGGACGGATCGAAGGCCGAGGACGGCCTGAACGCCATCCGCGCCGCGCTGAAGGGCTGATCGCCCTTTCAGGCTGAACGACAAAGGGCGGCGCATCCGATGCGCCGCCCTTTTTCTTTCCTCCCCATGAAATGGGGAGGGGGACCGCGAAGTGGTGGAGGGGCCTTGGGACTGCGGAACCAGGCGGCCCCTCCGTCTCGTCGGCTGCGCCGCCGATCCACCTCCCCATGGCATGGGGAGGAGAAGCCTACTCCGGCGTCCCCAGATCGATCGCCGCCAGCTTCCAGTCGAACAGGTTGCGACGCTTCATCAGCAGGGAGACCTGCTCGTCCGGCTGGTCGTCGCGGGTCAGGGTGACGGCGAAGGTGTCCAGGTCGCGATAGCCCCACGACTGGCGCACGCGCTTGTCGTCGGACTTCGGCTCCTGCGGCTCCTGACGCTTGATCTCCGCCTTGGGCGCGCGGCCCTCTTGCACCATCAGGGCGATCGCCTGAGGCGTGACGAAGGCGTCGACCGCCCCGCCCACGAGGGCCGGCGCAAACAGCATCCCCAGCCCCGACAGGCCGCTGTCGCCGAGGCGTTTGTCCTTGCGCATCTCGACCATCATGCGGGCGTTCAGCTCGTCTTTCAGGCTGGCGCGAAAGGCGGGAAAGTCGACCTGGCGCTCCAGCGCCTTTTCGTCACCGGTCTTGGCCGCCTGGATCAGCGACCGCGCCGCCAGCAGGGGCGAGACGCCGTAGGCGACCACGAAGACGGCCGCCGCCGCCAATCCCAGACGTATGATCAGTTTGCGGTTCATCGGCCCTCCCCTGCCTTACGAACGCGACGGGACGACGACGAAACGGCGCCAAAATCCCCAAGCGGATTAGGGACATGGATCACAGGCGGGTTCAATGCGTGTTTTCACGGGCCTGAAGGCTTCCCACAGGCACCAGTGGGCGAACCGCCCGCCCGACGGATGGCGGCCAGGGCACGCCCAACAAAAAGGCCCGCCGGATCGCTCCGGCGGGCCGTGATGCTCACAGCGACGCGCTCAAGCAGCGCGAAGCGCGGTAGCGCACTTAACCAATGCCCGGCAGGGCCTTCTTCAGGTTCTCGGACACCTTGTCCAGGAAGCCTTCGGTCGTCAGCCAGGACTGCTGATCGCCGACCAGCAGGGCCAGGTCCTTGGTCATGAAGCCCGACTCGACGGTCTCGACGACCACGCGCTCCAGCGTGTCGGCGAACTCGGCCAGTTGAGCGTTGTCGTCCAGCTTGGCGCGGTGCTTGAAGCCGCGCGTCCAGGCGAAGATCGAGGCGATCGAGTTGGTCGAGGTGGCCTCGCCCTTCTGGTGCTGGCGGTAGTGACGGGTCACGGTGCCGTGGGCGGCCTCGGTTTCCATGACCTTGCCGTCCGGCGTCATCAGCACCGAGGTCATCAGGCCCAGCGAGCCGAAGCCCTGCGCCACGATGTCCGACTGCACGTCGCCGTCGTAGTTCTTGCACGCCCAGACGAAGCCGCCCGACCACTTGATCGCGGCCGCGACCATGTCGTCGATCAGGCGGTGCTCATAGGTCAGGCCGCGCTTCTTGAATTCCTCGGCGTAGTCGGCGTCGAAGACTTCCTGGAAGATGTCCTTGAAGCGGCCGTCATAGGCTTTGAGGATGGTGTTCTTGGTCGACAGATAGACCGGGTAGTTGCGCTGCAGGCCATAGGCGAACGAGGCGTGGGCGAACTCGCGGATCGACGAGTCGAGGTTGTACATGCCCATGGCGACGCCCGCGCCCGGCGACTTGTAGACCTCGTGCTCGATCACTTCGCCGTCGTCGCCGACGAACTTGATCGACAGGGTGCCGGCGCCCGGCATCAGGAAGTCGGTGGCCTTGTACTGGTCGCCGAAGGCGTGACGGCCGACGACGATCGGCTGGGTCCAGCCCGGCACCAGGCGCGGCACGTTCGAGCAGATGATCGGCTCGCGGAAGACCACGCCGCCCAGAATGTTGCGGATGGTGCCGTTCGGCGACTTCCACATCTTCTTCAGGCCGAATTCGGCGACGCGCGCCTCGTCCGGGGTGATGGTGGCGCACTTCACGCCGACGCCGTGCTTCTGGATGGCGTGGGCCGCGTCGATCGTGATCTGATCGTCGGTGGCGTCACGGCTTTCCATGCCGAGGTCGTAATAGTCGAGTTCGAGGTCCAGGTACGGGAAGACCAGCTTGTCCTTGATCATCTGCCAGATGATCCGGGTCATTTCGTCGCCGTCGATGTCCACGATGGGGTTGGCGACCTTGATCTTGGCCATGCTTACGCCTCTGTCTCTCAAATCAGGGAAGGAATTCGGTGCAGGGGATATAGCGACCCCCGCGCGCGGGCGCAAAGGGGACGAAAGCCGCAGCGCCCGAACCGCACCCCCGGAACGAAATGGCGCCCCGGCCGCTACGCTTTTCACGGCTACGCTTGGTCCCGCCGGTCCGTCGCATATGGAGTCCCTGATGACGCCTCGCCATCTCCGGTTCGCCGCTGTCGCCCTGCTCCCCCTGGCGCTGGCCGCCTGCAAGGGACGTGAGGCCGCCCCCGCGACAGAGGGACCGACGGTTCAGCCTGTCGCCGAAGCCGCCTCGGCGGCGCCCCCGGCCCAGGGCGGCGCCAATCCGCCCAGCGTGACGCGCGAGTTCCGCGAGTGGACGGCGACCTGCGACAACACCAATAGCTGCGTCGCCTTCGGCGCGGCCCATGAAAACATGGGCTTCGTGCTGATCTCCCTGGGGGCCGGCCCGGACGCACGGCCGGTCGTCCACATGGGCGGTTGGGGCCTGGATGAGGGCCAGGGCGAGATCTACGCCGTCATCGACGGCCGGCGTTACGCGGGCGACAACTTCAAGATGGACGAGGAAGGCGACGTCATCGCCTTCACGACGCCCTCGGCGCAGCTTGTGCATGACCTGGGCAACGGCTCCTTCATGGCGCTGAGGCGCGGCGACGAGCAGATGAAGGTCAGCCTGGGCGGGGCCGCCGCAGCCTTCCTGTGGATCGACGAGCGCCAGGGCCGCCTGGGCGCCGCCACCGCCCTGATCCGGCGCGGCGACCGGCCCGCCTCCAGCGTGCCCGCCGCCCCCGCCGCGCCGCGCGTGACGCTGGCGGCCGCCGTTGCTCAGAACGGCCTGCCGCAGGATGACCTGTCGCAGGCGCTGCTGGCTCATCCCAAGGTCAAGGAATGCCTGGCTGAGACCCGCATCGGCGAACGGTTCGAGCCGGACGTTGAGGTCGCTCGCCTGGCCTCCGACAAGCTGCTGTGGAGCGTGCCGTGCGGTTCGGGCGCCTACAACTTCACCCAGGTCTATTTCATCACTGCCGCGGACGGGAACGCGCCTCAGCCGGTCGTCTTCCCCACGTCCGCGGAAAGTCAGGATGGTCTGGTCAACAGCCGCTACGACCCCACGACCCGAACCCTGTTCGCCTTCGCCAAGGGACGAGGCCTAGGCGACTGCGGCCGCATGGGTGTCTGGGGCTGGACCGGCGCGCGCTTCGCCCTTCTGGAAGAGAAGACCATGCCGACCTGCACCGCCATGCCGCAGGACCTGTGGCCGTCCACCTGGCGCGCGATCAAGGATTAAACCATGAAATTCATAATGCTTTCAGGCGTCATGACCGCCGGCCTTCTGCTGATGGCGGGACTACCCGCTGATGAAGCCTCGGCCCAGACCCAATGTCCGGTAGGCACTGTGGCCGGCTCGGCGACCTGCGCGCCGGACGCCCCGCAGGGCGTGGACACCAGCACGATGGGCTATCGCGAACGTGTCGAGGGCCTGGGGGCCTTTGCGTTCAATACGGACACCGGCGCAGTCTATGCCTATGTCCTGCAGGGCCGCAGCATCGACGCCGCCATGTTCAACGCCATGCGCAAGTGCGAACAGCCGGATCACGCCTGGGGCGTCAGCATGCGCGCGCCGACCGAACCCGACGCCAACTGTGCGCCTGTGGCCTCCTGGCGCAACGCCTGCTCGGCCGTGGCCTCCGGTCAGGTCGGCGGCGTGACCCGCTATTTCTCAACGCCTGCGCGCAACGCCCGCTCGGCCCGCGCCGACGCGATCAGCCAGTGCCAGGCCAACGGCGGATCCGATTGCGCAATGGCCCATGACGCCGTCTGCACCTCGCGATCCACCCGCGTGACCCGCTAC
Organism: Brevundimonas guildfordensis; assembly: GCF_014836405.1. Lineage (GTDB taxonomy): Bacteria > Pseudomonadota > Alphaproteobacteria > Caulobacterales > Caulobacteraceae > Brevundimonas > Brevundimonas guildfordensis. The sequence continues at coordinate 1,561,414 of NZ_JACSQU010000001.1, forward strand.
TGACAGGGCGGCCCAGGGCCAAGAAAAAGGGCCGGAGGATGATCCTCCGGCCCTTCTTGTTTCTGCAGGCGATTAGCCGCGCATCCGCCCTTCCAGCACCGCCAGCGGCATGGAGCCGTCGCCCAGCACCTTGTCGTGGAAGGCGCGCAGGTCGAAGCCGTCCTTGGCCTGAGCCTCCTCGCGCAGGCGGGCGATGACCGTATGGCCGACCTTGTAGGCGCAGGCCTGGCCCGGCCACACCGAATAGCGGTTGATCTCGCTGTTCGAGGCGTCCAGCGGCTTGGCGCCCGAGGCCGCCATATATTCGACCGCCCGCTCACGGCTCCAGCGCTCCGAATGGATGCCGGTGTCGACCACCAGACGCACCGCGCGGAACAGATAGGACATCAGGAAGCCGACCCGGCCCAGCGGATCGGTCGCATAGGCGTCCAGGTCGTTGGCCGCCACGGCCTCGGCGTACAACGCCCAGCCCTCGTTGAAGGCCGAGAAGCCGCCAGCGCGGCGCCATTGCGGCAGCTCGCCCGACTCGCGCTGCAGAGCCACCTGCAGATGGTGGCCCGGCGAGGCCTCGTGATAGGTCAGGGTCGGCAGGGCGAAGCGCGGCCAGTTCCCGCTGTCGCGCAGGTTGATGTAGTAGGCGCCCGGACGCGAGCCATCCAGCGGCGGCCCCTGATAGTAGCCGCCCGGCGCGCCCGACTGGATCGACACCGGCACGCGGCGCACTTCGACATGGGTCTTGGGCAGGCGGCCGAAGACGGACGGCAGCTTGGGCTCCAGCGCCGCGACCTGTTCGTTCAGCCACTTCAGCAGCTCTTCCTTGCCCGCGTCGGTGTTGGGGAACAGCTGCGCCGGGTCCTTGTTCAGGGCCTGAACCCGTTCGCCGACGGTGCCCTGGGTCATGCCCTGCGACTTCAGGATAGTGTCGATCTCGGCAGTGATCTCGGCCACCTGTTCGACGCCCATGGCGTGGATTTCCTTGGCCGACAGGGTGGTCGTGGTGTTCGACTTCAGCCCGGCGGCGTAGAAGGCTTCGCCGTCCGGCAGACGCCACACCCCCGCGTCGTGCACCGCCTTCGGCCGGACGGCCTCCAGCGCCTCGATCTGGCGGGTCAGGGCCGGCTTGACCTTCTCGTCCACCAGGGCGGCGGCGCGCGCGTCATAGCCCGACAGGCTCAGCGCCCCGGCCTTGCGGACCAGCGACTGGATCATCGCCATGTCGGCGGCGGGCGTGTCGCGCAGCGTGCGGATCTGCGGCAGCATCCGGTCGATGATGAAGTCCGGCGCGATCACGCCCAGACCGGCGTCTTCCTTGATCTTGTCCGTCTCGCCGTCCAGCACGCCGGCGAAGGCCTCCAGCCGCGACAGGAAGGCGTCGGCGCCGGCGGCGTCCTCGATGCGGTGCTGGTTGTCCATGAAGTCAGGCGTCGAGAAATAGGCGCCCGACAGCTGGGTCACCACATAGGGCGACGGACGGCCCGGCCCCGCGCCATAGTCGAAGCGCGACGTCTGCGCCGCCGTTTCGCGCCCGAAGGCGGCGATGGCGTAGTTCAGCGCCCCGGCCTCGGACAGGCCCTTCTGATCGAAGGCCTTCAGCTCGTCCCAGCGCTTGATGGCCTTCTCGCGATCCTTGCGGATGGCGTCCGGCCCGGCCTCGCTGAGCTTGGACGACAGGCCCGCGCGGGCGTCCTTGTCCAGACCCAGGTTGGTGGCGCGCTCGGGCGCCTCGTCGATGTCGGCCTCGAACCAGCCGTCCAGCAGGGCGTTCAAGCGCGCGTCGGCGTCGCTGGCGGCGGCGGCGGCGCACTGGGCCAGCATGGGCGCAACGGCGGCGGTCGCGGCGGCGCTCAGCAAGAGATTGCGGCGATTGATCATTCAGGTACTCCCCCCAAAAGGAGCCGCGCCGCGCCGGGCGTTGCTCCACACTCACGCTCATGAAGGACCGGCGCGTCCGGGAAGATCAGGTCGCCGTCAGACCGGCGTCCAGGCGTTCATGGTCCGCTCCAGCACCGTCAGCGGCACGCCGCCCAGCGCCAGGCCCGTGTCATGGAAGCCCTTGATGTCGAAGCGACTGCCCAGACGCTTCTTGGCGTTCTCGCGCAGCTTGACCCAGGTGGTGTGCCCGACCTTGTAGCTGGACGCTTGCCCCGGCCAGACGCAGTAGCGTTCAATCTCGGTGGCGATGGTGCTTTCCTTGTCGCCCAGAACATCGACCATGTAGCGGATGGCCTGTTCGCGGCTCCAGCGCTTGTGATGCAGGCCGGAGTCCGCCACCAGCCGCGCCGCCCGGAACATCAACGACTGCAGATAGCCCACCTGGCCGAAGGGGTCGTTCTCATAGACCCCCATCTCGTCCGCCAGTTGCTCAGAATACAGGCCCCAGCCTTCCGAATAGGCCGAGAAGCCCATCACCTTCATCAACAGCGGCGTGTCCGGCTGCTCCATCTGCAGGGCGATCTGATGGTGATGGCCCGGCGTCGCCTCGTGATAGGTCAGCGTCGGCAGCATCCATTTGGGCCACTCGGCTGTGTCGCGCAGGTTGATGTAGTAGGCGCCCGGCCGCGACCCATCCAGCGCCGGGGCCTGATAGTAGCCGCCCGGCGCGCCCGCCTCGATGGCCTTGGGCACGCGCTTGATCTCGCACGGCGACTTGGGCAGGCGGCCGAAATAATCCGGCAGGCGCGCCTGCATGGCGGCCATCTGGACATTCAGTTCCTGCAGCAGCTCTTCCTTCGCCTCGTCCGTGTTCGGATAGACGAAGCGCGGGTCCACGCCGATGGCGGCGATGCGTTCCCCCACGCTTCCTTGCGTCATCCCCTGCGCCTTCAACAGGGCGTCGGCGCGGGCGGAGATCTCGGCCACCTGCTCCAGCCCCATCTGATGCACCTCGTCCGGACTGAGCGAGGAGGTGGTGTAGTACTTCAGGCCGTAGCGATAATAGGCCTCGCCGTCCGGCAGGCGCCACACGCCCGCGTCATGGGTCGCCCCGGCGCGAACCGCCTTCAGCGCCTCGGCCTGCCGCTGGATCGCCGGATAGACGGCGTCGGTCAGGATCGCCTCGGCGCGCGTAGCCCAGTCGCCGGGAATGTTCTTCTCGGCCGTTCGCCGGGCGATGGACTGGGTCATGACCGACTGAGCGGCCGCCGTGCCGGTGATGGCCTCCATCTGCGTCAGGGTGCGGTCGATGACGAAATCCGGCGGCACGGCCCCGGCGGCGTAGTCGATCTGCATCCGCTCGCGCTCGTCGTCCAGGCTGCGGGCGAAGTCGGACAGACGCGCCAGATAGGCCTCTGCGTCGTCCGCCGCCTCGATGCGGTGCTGGCTGTCGAGGAAGTCTGGGATCTGCCGGTAGGACCCGCCCAACTGGCTGATCGTATAGGGCGAGGGATACATGCCGCCGCCGTACGGGAAGGCGTAGCCCTGCATCGCCGTCTCGCCAAAGAAGCTCAGAGAGTCGTGATAGACCTGCTCCTTGGCCGGCAGGGCGTCGCGGTCGATCGCCGCCATGTCCTTCATGCCGGCGATGAATTTCGCCTTGTCAGCCTCGACCTTGGCCTTGCTGCGATCGGCCAGTTTGAAGCGGGCGTCAGCCATCGGCCCCCGGTCCATGCCCAGCATGGTGAGGGTTTCTGGATTGCTCAGGAGCATCTCCTGGGCGATCCGGTCCATCAGGGCGTTGAAGGCGGCAGAAGCGTCCTGCGTCTCTGTCGCGCTGGCCAGGGCGCGCACCGGCCCGATCGCCGCCAGCGCTCCCCCCGCTGCGGCCGCTGCCAGAAGACGGCGCCGATCCATCATGGCTTTCCTCCCAAAAAGCGATGGGCCGGGATGCTAGCTCAGCAGTCGAAGCCCGCAAGCCATGATCGTCACATATGGGTAGTTTCCCGCCCTCGATGTCGCGAGGGCGGGCCTTGAGGCCTCAGCGCTTCACATGGGCCTTGATGCAGTCGCGCACGGCGCGCTTCAGGTCGCCCGGCGCGTTCGGCTCGTCCACGCCCTCGGCGGCGAAGACGGCGCGCACGGCGGCGTCCAGCCCCTTGGACAGGGCGGCGATCACCTTCTTCTGTCCCTTTTCATGCAGGCAGAATCCGACCTGGTTGCACAGGTCAGCGAACATGGCGTCGAAATCAGGGGCGGCGTCGGTCATTGCATTCAGGCTTTCAGCCGCTTGGCGTGGAAGGCCACATGGTCGTCCACGAAGCTGGCCATGAAGAAGTAGGAGTGGTCATAGCCCGGCTGCATCCGCAGGGTCAGCCCCTGGCCGGCCTTTTGCGCCGCCGCCGTCAGCAGTTCCGGCTTCAGCTGATCGGTCAGGAAGGAATCGGCGTCGCCCTGATCCACCAGGATGTCGTCGAACACGCCTTTCGCCGCCCCGCTCTCGATCAGCAGGGCCGCGTCATGTTTGGCCCATTCCGCCCGGTCCTCGCCCAGATAGGCGGTGAAGGCCTTCTCGCCCCAGGGACAGCGCGTCGGCGAAGCGATCGGCGCAAAGGCCGAGACCGACTTGAACAGCTCGGGATGACGCAGGGCTAGGGTCAGCGCGCCGTGCCCGCCCATCGAATGGCCGAAGATGGAGCGCGTCTTCGTCGTCGGGAACTGGGCGTCGATCAGATCGATCAGTTCGCCCGTGACATAGCTCTCCATGCGGAAATGCGGCGCCCACGGCGCTTGGGTCGCGTCGACGTAGAAGCCCGCGCCCTGGCCCAGATCATAGGCGGGGTCGTCCGCCACGCCTTCCCCGCGCGGCGAAGTGTCGGGCGCGACGATGATGACGCCGTGTTCCGCGGCGGCCTTATAGGCCCCGGCCTTGGTGGTGAAGTTGTCCTCGGTGCAGGTCAGGCCCGACAGCCAGATCAGGAGCGGGAACGGCCCCTCGCCAGCCGGAACAAAGATCGACAGCGTCATGGGCGTGCCCGTCGTCGCGCTGTCGTGCTTCAGATAGCGCAGCGTGCCGCCGTGAACGACGTGGCTCTTGACCGTTTCCATAAGCTCTACTCCTGAAGATCAGTCCGGCCAGACCTTGGCCATGAAGTCGTCGTCGAGGACGCCGCCGTCCTCGGAGAAATGCGCGTACCAGTCGCGCGGGATCGGCGCGACCGCGCCCTCGGGCTGAGCGCCGCCGCCCCAGGCGTCGAACTGCAGACCCACCAGGATCGGCCCCTGCCGCACCTTCGGCGCCGGCACGGCCTCGGCCGCGGCCGTCAGAGCGGTGACGACATCCGCCTTCATCGGCGGCTCGCCGGTTACGATCCAGGCTCTGGATCGCTCGCCCGGCTTGATCATCAGCAGCATCATGCCCGAGGCGCCCGCTTGCGTCGGCTGGGCCGTGGCGGCGGCGCTGACCGCCTCCTCGACCCTCAGAAGATAGGGCGAGAGGTCGGAGACCTCGATCCGCGCCTTCATCAGGCGGTCGGGCAGATAGAGCACCACCTGCGTTCGAACCCACGCCTGCGCGGACCCTTCGGCCGCAGGCGGCGTCTCGCCCCCGCCCGGCGTGCAGGCGGCCAGCGCCCCGACCGCCGCAACAGTCACGATCGCCGCGATAGCCGCCCTGTTCTTCATCGCTTCAGCCCTCAGCCCGGCCGGTGAACGGCGCAGATCTTGTTGCCCGCCGGATCGCGCAGATAGGCCAGATGCACGACACCGAAGGGTGAATTGCGCGGCCCGGCCGGATCCTCGATCGCCGTGCCGCCCGCTGCGACCCCGGCCTCGGCGAAGGCGACGACCGCCTCGGGGCTGCTGGCGAAAAAGCCGATGGTGCCGCCGTTGGCGTGACAGGCCGCCTGGCCGTCGCGCGGTTTGACCACGCCCAGCATTCCGCGCGGCGTCATATACCAGACGCCCGGCATCGGCGCTTCGCTCAGCGTGCCCGGCTGGTGGCCCAGGGCGCCCAGCACGGCGTCATAGAACTTGTGCGAAGCCTCGAGATCGTTGGCCCCAAGGGTGACGTGCGTGAACATGATCTTCCTCCCGATTGTGCTCCCGGCCGGCTGGCCGGGAGCCGCAAGCTAGGCGGACTTAGTTTCGTTTGGCAACGCTCTTTTAGAAGACGATCACCGAGCGGATGCTCTTGCCTTCGTGCATCAGGTCGAAGGCCTTGTTGATGTCTTCCAGGGCGAAGGTGTGGGTGATCATCGGATCGATCTCGATCTTGCCGTCCATGTACCAGTCGACGATCTTGGGCGTGTCGGTGCGGCCGCGCGCCCCGCCGAAGGCCGAGCCCTTCCAGACGCGGCCGGTGACCAGCTGGAACGGACGGGTGGCGATCTCCTTGCCCGCCTCGGCCACGCCGATGATGATGCTCTCGCCCCAGCCGCGGTGGCAGGATTCCAGCGCTTGGCGCATGACGTCGGTGTTGCCGGTGCAGTCGAAGGTGTAGTCGGCGCCGCCATCGGTCAGGCGCACCACCTCGGCCACCACGTCCGAGACAGTCTTCGGATTGATGAAGTCCGTCATGCCGAAGCGACGGCCCCACTCTTCCTTGTCGTTGTTGATGTCGACGCCGATGATCTTGTCGGCGCCGACCATCTTCAGACCCTGGATGACGTTCAGGCCGATGCCGCCCAGACCAAAGACCACGCAGTTCGAGCCCGGCGTCACCTTGGCGGTGTTGGTTACCGCGCCGACGCCCGTGGTCACGCCGCAGCCGACGTAGCAGGCCTTGTCGAACGGCGCGTCCTTGCGGATTTTCGCCAGGGCGATTTCCGGCAGCACCGTGTAGTTCGAGAAGGTCGAGCAGCCCATGTAGTGGGCGATCGCCTGGCCCTTGTAGCTGAAGCGGCTGGTGCCGTCGGGCATCAGGCCCTTGCCTTGCGTGGCGCGGATAGAGGTGCACAGGTTGGTCTTGCGGCTCAGGCACGACTTACACTGGCGGCATTCCGGCGTGTACAGCGGGATCACGTGGTCGCCGACCTCGACCGAGGTCACGCCCGGCCCGACTTCCACCACCACGCCCGCGCCCTCGTGGCCGAGGATCGACGGGAAGATGCCCTCGGAGTCCAGGCCGTCCAGCGTATAGGCGTCGGTGTGGCAGACGCCGGTCGCCTTGATCTCGACCAGCACCTCGCCCCAACGCGGACCTTCCAGATCGACTTCGACGATTTCGAGCGGGCGTTTGGCTTCGAAGGCGACGGCGGCGCGGGTTTTCATGATGTTGAGTCCTTCGGACGTCCCTGACGCTCGCGACGCGGTCGCTCGCGGCTTCATGGACATGAGGTGGGCGGGTGATTTGACGACCTTACTACGCCCGTTGCGGCTGCATCGAAACGGCGACAACCGCAAAACATTATTGCTGTTGAGCAATAATCCTGATCCAACGTCCCCATGAGCCGCTGGGACGGGATCGACGAATTCACCGCTGTCGCCGAACAGGCCAGCTTCTCGGCCGCCGCCCGTCGCCTGGGTCTGTCGACCTCGGCCGTCAGCCGCGAGATCGCCCGGTTGGAGGACCGGCTGCAGACCCGCCTGCTGCATCGCACCACCCGCCGGGTCGAGCTGACTGACGCCGGCCGAGACTTCCTGGCTCGCTGCCGCCGCCTGATCGACGAGCGCGACGAGGCCCTGGCCGCCGTCCAGCCCGACGATCAGGCCCCGCGCGGCCTGCTGCGGATGACCTGCTCGGTCTCCTATGGCGAGCGTTTCATCGCCCCGGCCGTCAACGCCTTCGCGCGCCAGAACCCGGAACTGCGCATCGAGCTGGACCTCGACAATCGGCTGCGTGATCTGGTCGGCGACGGTTATGATCTGGCGGTGCGGTTCGGCCACCTGACCGACTCGCGGCTGATGGCGCGGCGGCTGGCCTCGCGGCGGCTGATCCTGTGCGCCAGTCCCGACTATCTGGCGCGGCGCGGCGCCCCGCGCGACCTGTCCGAGATCGCCAGCCACGACGGCCTGATCGGCTCGGCCGAGCACTGGCGCTTCACCGAGGCGGGGCGCGAGGTCAGCCTTCGCCCCACCGGCCGCTGGCGCTGCAACTCCGGCGCGGCGGTGCTGGACGCCGCCCTGCAAGGCCTCGGCCTGTGCCAACTGCCCGACTTCTACGTCGCCGAGGCCTTGGCCAGCGGAGCCCTCGTCTCCCTGCTGGACGAGGCCCGCCCGCCCGACGAAGGCGTCTGGGCCGTCCACCCCCACCCGCGCCACGTCCCGCCCAAGGTCCGCGCCATGATCGACTGGCTGCACGGCCGCCTGTCGGCGCCAAGGAGCCCCGCATGAACCTCGTCATCCTGACCGGCGCCGGCGTCTCGGCGGAGAGCGGCGTGCCGACCTTCCGCGCCTCGGACGGCCTGTGGGAAGGCCACCGCGTCGAGGCCGTCGCGACGCCCGAGGGCTTCGCGTCGAACCCGGCCCTGGTGCAGGACTTCTACAATCAGCGGCGACGCCAGTTGGCCACTGTCCATCCCAACTCGGCGCATCGGGCGCTGGCCGATCTGGCGGCGCGGTGGACGGGCGATTTCCTGCTGGTGACGCAGAACGTCGACGACCTGCACGACCGGGCGCACCGAGAGACGCCGACCGCGCCGGGCTTCGAGCTGATCCATATGCACGGCGAGCTGAAGAAGGCGCGCTGCACCGCCTCGGGCGTCGTCTGCGACTGGGACGGCGACCTCGAGGCGACCCACGCCTCGCCGCATCACCCGCGAGGACGTTTGCGCCCGCACATCGTCTGGTTCGGCGAGATTCCGCTGGAGATGGAGCGGATCGAACGGGCGCTGGCGCGGTGCGACCTGTTCGTCTCCATCGGCACCTCGGGCGCGGTCTATCCGGCGGCGGGCTTTGTCCAGCTTGCCCGCATGGCCGGAGCGCGGACAGTGGAGATCAATCTGGAGCCGACGCAGGGCGCGGGCCTGTTCGACGAGGGCGTCTACGGCCCCGCCAGCGAGACCGTGCCCGCCTTCTTCGGCGCGCTCTAGCCCCTCGGCCCGAACAGGATGATCGCCGCGCCGATCAGGCAGACCGCGCCGCCGATGACGTCCCAGCGGTCCGGCGTGGTCTTCTCGACCAGCGCCATCCACGCCAGCGAGGCGACGATATAGACCCCGCCATAGGCCGCGAACGCCCGGCCCGCGGCATCGGCTGGCACAAGCGTCAGCAGCCAGGCGAAGGCGATCAGGCTGAGCACGCCCGGAACCAGCCACCACGGCGAGCGGTCCAGCTTCAGCCAGGCCCAGAAGGCGAAGCAGCCGCCAATCTCGGCCAGGGCGGCCAGGGGATAGATGAGGGCGGGCTTCACTCGCCCTTCTTCGCTTCTTCCGCAGCCTTCTCCGCCGCCAGCTTGGCCAGCACCCGGCCCCGGCCTTTGGCCAGGGCGTGGATGGCGCCGCGCATGGTGGCGACCTCCTGCTCGGTGAAAGCGGCGCGGCCCAGCATGACGCGCAGGTTCTGGCTCATCGAACGCTTCTTCTCGGGCGGATAGAAGAAGCCGCCGTTGTCCAGCTCCGCCTCCAGATGCTCGTACATGCCCAGCAGCAGGTCATTCGCAGCGGGCGGCTCGCCCTCGCGGAAACGCGGCGGCGGGGCGTCCAGGATCAGGGTGCGCCACTCATAGGCGTTGATCGCCACGGCCTGGGCCAGGTTCAGCGAGTGATGCTTCGGGTCGATCGGAATCGTCGTGATCCCGGCGCACAGGGCGATGTCGCCCGTCTCCAGCCCCGCCCGCTCGCCGCCGAACAGCAGGCCGGTCTTAAGCCCCGAGGCCGTGTCGTCATACAGGATGCGGGCGCTCTCACGCGGGGTGCGCACCGGCTGGCGCGTCTCGCGCGGGCGGGCGGTGGTGGCGAAGACGGTGTGCAGATCGGCGATGGCCTCGGCCACGCTGTCGAACACCTTCACCCCGTCCAGCACCCAGTCGGCGCCGGACGCCGTGGCCCAGGCGCGCTCCTGGGGCCAGCCGTCGCGCGGGCTGACCAGCCGCAGCTCGGACAGGCCGAAATTGGCCATGACGCGGGCGACCGCGCCGATGTTGTCGGCCATCTGCGACTTGTCGAGGACGACGACGGGGGGCGTGAGTTCGTTCATGCGCGCTGTGTAATCCTTCTGCCCCGGCGCGAGAAGCGCGCTTGCCTCCTTCTTCGCCGCACCCATATCCTCGGCAACACCTTCTGTTTCCGAAAGCCGCCGCCATGACCGCGCCCGCCCCCAAGCCGCTGAAGATCGACTTCGTCTCCGACGTCATGTGCCCCTGGTGCGCCGTGGGGCTGGGCGGGTTGGAGCAGGCGCTGGCGCGGCTGAAAGGCGAAGGCATCGCCGCCAACATCGCCTTCCAGCCGTTCGAGCTGAACCCCGACATGGCGCCCGAGGGCGAGAACATGGGCGAGCACCTGGCCCGCAAATACGGCTCCACCCCCGAACAGTCGGCCGCCAACCGCGCCGCCATCACCGCCCGCGGCGCCGAGGCCGGGATCGAGATCAACTTCCGCGACGACAGCCGCATCTGGAACACCCTCGACGCCCACCGCCTGCTGCACTGGGCTGGCGAGACCGCGCCGGACAAGCAGGCGGCGCTGAAGCACGCCCTGTTCGGCGCCCACTTCACGCAGGGCCGCAACGTCTCGGACGCCGGGGTCCTGACCGAGGCCGCCGAGGCCGCCGGGCTGGACCGCGCCGAGGCCGCCGAGGTGCTGGCCTCGGGCCGCTACATGCAGGAGGTGCGCGCGGCGCAGGCCCTGTGGCGCGCGCGGGGCATCACCTCCGTCCCCGCCGTGGTGGTCGAGGGCCAGTATCTGATCTCGGGCGGCCAGCCCGCCGAGGTGTTCGAGAACGCCCTGCGCGAGATCGCGAGCAAGGCCTGAGCCAGCGGGGCGAAGCCTAGAAGGGCGGGTCGCCCAGGTTCTCGACATCATAGATGTCGCTGAGCGCATGCATCCGCGGCCCATAGTCGGGGTGGCCCGGAGGCGACGTCTTCACCAGGTCCTCGCGCGCCCGGAAGAAGCCCAGGAAGTCGCCCGAGGAGACGCTCATCAGCAGGTGGGTCGCCTCGGAGCCCTGGTTGCCCTGGGCATGGGGGACGCCGCGAGGGATGAAGACATAGTCGCCCGGCCCCAGCACCTGGGTCTGGCCGCCGGCGTGCAGGGTCAGCCGCCCCGACAGGACATAGAAGCTCTCGTCCAGATGGTGGTGGACGTGGATCGGGGTCCGATACCCGGGCCCTTCGATCAGGATCATCTGCCCCAGGGCATGCCCCTCGGGCGGACTCAGATAGGCGACCTGGCCCACGCCGATCGCGCCGACCGCCTCGCCGGAGCGCCGGATCACGACGGAGGGCGCGGGCGCGGGCGGCGCCGGACCCTGCGGACCGGCGGCGAGCGAAGCCCCCAGGACGATCAGCGACATCAGCATAGGGCGGCCCTCCGCGACCGGCCGAACGGCGATATGCACCCATCAAGCGCCCGGCGAAGGGATTTGGCAATATGGGCGGCGCGGCAGGCCCCGCTGCGGCCGGGTCAGGGCGGCGCGGGCTCGGCGGAAAAAACAGAGTCCAATTCGTCTGAATCGTCTGAAATCGCCCCCTCTCCTTCCGGCGTCAGGCGGGCGCTGAGGACGGCGAGGCGGGCCTCGACGGCGCGGCGGCCGAGCAGGTCGTCGGGGGCCAGGCGGGCGGCGTCGCGGGCGACGGCGGCGACCGCCTTCATGTCGGCTTCCAGCGTGTCGAGCGGGTCAGGTTCAGGCGCAGGCGGCGGGCTTTCCGGCTCGGCGGCGGCCAGCAGGGCCGGATCGGTCAGCGCCCGCCAGGTGCGCAGCCACGACGCCGCCTCGGCCGCCCGGCCGCGCCGCACCGCCCGGTTCAGCCGCATCAGGGCCTGAGCCGCCATCGCGGCCAGATCGGGGGCGTCCGCCGCCGCATCCTCGACCGCATCGTCCTCGTCAGGCCAGGGGTCCGAGTCGCCCGCGTCGCAGCGGCGCCAGCCCTCGCGCGCGGCGCGGGACCGCAGCGTCCCCAGCTTCAGCCCATAGCGGTCGCAGACGGCCTCGGCCGTATCCCCGGCCAGATAGTCGCGCCGCGCCGCCGCCCAGGTCGCCTCGGAGCGGACGCGATAGCCGTCCCGCGGCGCCGGGTCTTCGTAGCAATGGCCGCGCGGGGCGTCAGCGGGTTCGGCCCGCTCGGCGGTCGAGGGCCGCACATGGTCGGGGATGTAGGTGGTGTCGCCGTACTCGTCCTGCTCCCACCGGCCGGAGGCGATGATGCGCGGCGCCTCCTCATGCCAATCCTTCTCGGGCCAATCCTTCTCGGGCCAGTCCTTCTCCCGCCCGCCCGAAGCCTGATCGTCCATCGCGCCGCCTCCTGCCTGAAAGGCGGAGGATGGCGGACGGGTGCGTCAGGATCGGACGGGACGCAAACTCAACCTGTCCGCGCCGCCCAATTCGGTGCGGCGCGGTCGCTCAGCATAGTTAAAGCGCTGCAAGCTCCACGGGAGTGAGCTTATTGGGCATTCCTAAGTCTTCTAGAATCTCGTCAATGTTTTGGCTGGATAGCCAGATCAAGAAGCCTTTATCTACGACATTGAGGCTCGTGTTGGCGCTATCGTAATCCACGACAAGAGGTCGTGTACCCTTCCTGTTTTGCAGCGACGCCGACGAGTTAAGTATTTGAGTGATGTTGCCGTTGTTAAGGTCCGCACCCTTTGGGTGTCTTGACTTAATTATCTTGGATATTCGACGAAGTCGTATGCCTTTTTCTAATTGATCAACATCAGAGCACAGTATAGAAAAAATTATCCATTTCGGCATTTCAAGATCTGTTTCCTGAAATCCGTCAGAAAATCCCATCAAAAACCCTTTGTACCTTGCTGCTTGTTCGGAAACGACAGCTGCAATTAGGTTTGTGACGTCTATATTCTCTCCAATAACTTTGAAATCATCAGAGGTCCTTGTGATGCCGCTCGTTCGGCATACGCGCCTGCACGCTTCTTGCACAATGTGAACGCTATCAAAGCAGTGCCTTAGAATATCTTTCTTAAAGTCATCGTGAAATTGTACATTTAATAGCTCCCCACCTACAGTCATTACTTCATCGAGACTGCTTGATATCCATGTGTCGACATCAACAGAAAGCACTCTATCGGTTAGGTCGCCGTTAAATCCAATTAGACGGTTTTCTTCACGCCACACGCCAACCACGATAAATGAAAGTTTAGAGCTTTCGTGGAATGTTTTCAGTGAAAAGCTAAAATCTCTCTGCGTGGTATCTGGCAGATAGTGAAAATCTTCCAGTACGACGTACTTTTTGAATCCAATATCATTCAAGGCGCGAATTATATCGTTAGGGTCGAACGGATCTAGTTCCAATGGGACAAATGTTTCTGTCTCGCCATTTTCTCTATTGTGTTCGTATTCCGCCTTTGCGGTCGCTTCTGCAACGAATGGAATTTTTCCCTTTCCTTCGACGCCGGCGACGACTTTGTGGGCTCCTGATGCTGTCTTCTCGACGGATTGCCTAACGGTGAATCCGCATTCTTTTAGTACGGCGGCGTGTAGTTCAGATATGTCCCACTTATTTTGGCAGGCAACTACGACGTAATCTTTGTCGAGAACATTTCTTGCGAAGGGATGTCTTTCCTTGCTTGGAGCTTCCATAGATGACGATGTGTTGGCCGCGAGCAAGACTTTCTACGAATTTGTCATCGACTTCGACCCGATTCACGTAGTTGAGAGGAATTTCGCGGGTGACGCCGAATACCTCGTCGGTAGTGTGCTGCCGTTCAACCATGTCCAAATTCCCCCAATAGATTTTCATCATAAGCATGAGCGTTAAGCTCTGCCTAGGCGCTCGCAGCTTCTCCCGTCGCGGAATTGGGCCGGTATTTTCGCCTCGCGCCTTTTCAGGCCTTGTACGAGCGGGTCATCACCCCCGAGGTTTGCAACGCCTCACTTAATGAAGTCGAAGACGTACTGGTGTGGATGGGAGCGAGTGTGCGCTCTCACCTTTTCCAGCCGACGGAAGCGGACACGCTCGTAAGCGCGGACCGCAACCAACTTCGCCCGCTCGATGACGTCCGTCATGGCGGATTCTCCTTTGCAGCTGACGGAAGGTCCGTCTCCCGGTTCACAAAATGCGAACCGCGCGTGCTGGGATGGCCGAAGCCACTGGCAAAGGCTGGGTGATGACCCGAATCGGACTCTAGCAGAACAAATAGAGATCAAGCAGTGGGCGCGAGGCCAACCGAAGCCGCCTCGCGTCCAAAGTCCTGAGCCCGGCCCGCGCCGGGATGGGCCGGGCGGTTAGACCTTCACCTCCACCACCCCGCCCCCAGCCCTGAACTTCGCGCTCATCTCGGCCATGCCCGCCTCGGCGGCCGCCAGGCTGGCGCCCGCGTCGTTCTGGGCCTTGGCGGCGTCGCGGATGTCCTGGCTGATCTTCATGCTGCAGAACTTCGGGCCGCACATGGAGCAGAAGTGGGCGGTCTTGTGCGCCTCCTTCGGCAGGGTCTCGTCGTGGAATTTGCGGGCGGTCTCGGGGTCCAGGGAGAGGTTGAACTGGTCCTCCCAGCGGAACTCGAAACGGGCGCGGCTGAGGGCGTCGTCGTGGGCGCGGGCGCCGGGGTGGCCCTTGGCCAGGTCGGCGGCGTGGGCGGCGATCTTGTAGGTGATGACGCCGTCCTTGACGTCCTGACGGTCGGGCAGGCCCAGGTGCTCCTTGGGCGTGACGTAGCAGAGCATGGCCGTGCCGAACCAGCCGATCATGGCCGCACCGATGGCCGAAGTGATGTGGTCGTAGCCGGGGGCGATGTCGGTGGTCAGCGGGCCAAGCGTATAGAAGGGCGCCTCGTGGCAGTGCTTGAGCTGCTCATCCATGTTGGCCTTGATCTTGTGCATCGGCACGTGGCCGGGGCCTTCGATCATGACCTGACAGCCCTTGGCCCAGGCGATCTTGGTCAGTTCGCCGAGGGTGCGCAGCTCGGCGAACTGGGCCTCGTCGTTGGCGTCGGCGATGGAGCCGGGGCGCAGGCCGTCGCCGAGCGAGAAGCTGACATCATAGGCGCGCATGATGTCGCAGATGTCCTCGAAATGCTCGTAGAGGAAGCTCTCCTTGTGGTGCGCCAGGCACCACTTGGCCATGATGGAGCCGCCGCGCGAGACGATGCCCGTCACCCGCTTGGCCGTCATCGGCACGAAGGGCAGGCGCACGCCGGCGTGGATGGTGAAGTAGTCGACGCCCTGTTCCGCCTGTTCGATCAGGGTGTCGCGGAAGACTTCCCAGGTCAGGTCCTCGGCGATGCCGTTCACCTTCTCCAGCGCCTGATAGATGGGCACGGTGCCGATGGGGACGGACGAGTTGCGGATGATCCAGTCGCGGATGTTGTGGATGTTGCGGCCGGTCGACAGGTCCATGACGTTGTCGGCGCCCCAGCGGGTAGCCCAGACCAGCTTGTCGACCTCGTCATCGACGCTGGAGAGGACGGCCGAGTTGCCGATGTTGGCGTTGATCTTCACCAGGAAGTTGCGGCCGATGATCATCGGCTCGACTTCGGGGTGGTTGATGTTGTGCGGGATGATGGCGCGGCCGCGGGCGATCTCCTGACGCACGAACTCGGGCGTCACGAAGTCGGGGATGGCGGCGCCGAAGTCCTCGCCGTCGCGGATGCACGGGGCGGTCTGCTCGCGGCGCAGGTTCTCGCGGATGGCGACGTATTCCATCTCGGGCGTGATGATGCCCGCCTTGGCGTATTCGTACTGGGTGACGGGACGGCCCTCGACGCCCTTGAACACCTGATGGTTGGAGGTGTCGAAGCGGGGGGCCAGATGCTTGCCGCTGGCGTGGCCGTTGTCCTCGGGCCTGACCTCGCGCGGGTTCAGGACGGGGGCGATGTCGCCGCGGTCCAGTTGCCACGACGACTTCACGCGCGGCAGGCCCTTCTTGATGTCGATGGTGACGGACGGGTCGGTGTAGGGGCCGGAGGAGTCGTACATCGTCACCGGCGGCTCGTTGGCGCTGGGGTGGACGGCGACCTCGCGGAAGGGGACGCGGATGTCGGGGAAGAGCTCGCCCGCGACATAGACCTTCTGGCTGCCCCTGCGGGGGCCGGTGGGGATGGTGCCGTGCTCGGCGGCGACCTCCTTGCGGGCGTCGGCGAGGGCGAGCTCGATGTTCGGCTCTTCGCGCTCGGGCGCGGGGGTGACTTGGATATTCATTGTGGCGGCCTCTTCAACGAAAGAGGGACCGCCGGCGCGGTTTGAGAGCCCTCAAGCGCCGGAATTGGGGCGTCGAAAGCGGTGAACTCGTCCCTTCGCCGGCATGACCCGGATCAGGTTCGACGGGTCAGGCGCCTACGCCAATCTCAGCCGCTCGATTGCGACCCCCCGGAGAACGCGGCGACCCTAGCCCGTTTGCCGGGCAGGTCAAGCAACGCGCTGTCATGAGAGAGAGGGGGCGGCCCGGCTTCTCAGTCGGGGGGGCGTTAAGGCCGGGCCGCCACAGACGTCGTCGGGGTTGGGGGGGCGTCCGACGTGTCCGATTGCTCAACCCCCGGCCGCGAGGTTGGTTCCGCGTCGTTTCGCCCGTTAACGCTCTTTATCGAACAATAATCATTTTTCTGGATCCGCCGCCGTCAGGCGGCGCGGCGACGGCGCTCCAGATGCAAGGCGGCGCCCCCGGCCAGCAAGACCGACAGCGCGATCATGGCCCACTCCGACAGTGTTGGCACAGGGGTCGGAGGGGGCGGCGCGATTTTGAAGAAGGTCGTATCGCTATTGTTCGACAGATCGGGATCATGCCCGCCGCTGGACGCCTCTAGCCGGGTCAGCATGGTGGAATTTGGCGCAGCCGACGCGTCCACGCGCAGGTGGATGGTCGTTGAAAATGGCGAGCCAGGCGGCAACACACCCGCGAAGCATTCGACCTTCGCCGCCTGCACGCTGCAAGTGCCGACGCCCGGGGTAGCGCTTACGAACGTCAGCCCGGCAGGTAAGATAAAGTCATAGGCCACGTTAACGGCAGGATCCGGCCCGTTATTCTCGACGGAAGCACCGTAGGCGACGGCATCGCCCGGTGCGAGAGGCCCCGCAGGGCCGGTGATGAGGACGTGCACATCAGACGACTGCGACTGCGCCGCGGTCGTCGCCATGAGCGACAGCAGGGCGCCGCACGCCCATCCCATAATCGTCTTCACGGCCCACGGCCTCCATTGCTGGTCTCTGTACTGGCTCATGCCTCGCAGCGTTCGTTAAGGTCAAGCTTGGAAACCGGCGCTATCGCTAGGGTCGCTCGCAATTTGTCTGGCGGCGGATGCACAAAGGCGGGATGAAGGCGCGCTGACGAGCGGGTCTGGCGGCGGGTGCAAAAGCTTTCATGAGCAAGGTTCTGGGTGTTTTGGGCGGGATGGGACCAGCCGCGACGGTGGCTTTTCTGGCGCGGGTGCAGGCGCTGACGCCGGCCAGCGTCGATGAAGACCACATCCGCGTCATCGCCGACATCAATCCGCAGGTCCCGAACCGTCACACCCAGCCCGAGGCGGCGGGCCGGACCCTGGGCGAGATGGCGCGGGGGCTGAAGACGGCGGGCGCGCAGGTGCTGGCCATGCCGTGCAACACCGCCCACGCCCATGCGGACGCCATTCGCGCGGCGGGCCTGCCCTTCATCGACATGGTGGCGCAGACCGCGAGAACGGCAGGCGCGAGCGGGGCGCGGCGGGTCGGGGTGCTGGCCACGCCGGGCGGAGCCTTGCTCTACGCCGAGGCGCTGAAGGCGCAGGGGCTGGAGATGGTCGCCCCCTCCCCCGCCGACAGCGCGCGGTTCATGCAGGTGGTGTTCGCGGTCAAGGCCGGCGACGTCGGCGCCGCACAGCGCGCGGCGATGCGCGATCTGGCGCAGGCCCTGATCGCGGCGGGCGCCGAGGCGGTGATCGGCGGCTGCACCGAGGTGCCGCTGCTGCTGGATCAGGCCGACGTCAGCGCGCCGCTGATCGATTCCGCCGAGGTGCTGGCGCAAGCCTGCGTCGCGGCCTGCCGATAGGGCTCAGCCCTCCGACTTCTTGCCCATCAGGGGCGACAGCAGGCTGTTGACCTCGTCCATCTGGCCGTGGCCCTGGGCGGCGCGATTCTCAAGCTCGGTCGCACGACGCTCCAGCTCGCGCGCCCGCTGGGCGCGGGGGTCGTCCTGGGGCACGGCGTGAAGAGCGGGCCGGCGCGACTCCAGCTCGGCGATCAGTTCGTCGAACCGGGCCTGGTTCATGTTCTCGCCCTGCTCGAACAGGGCGATGGCCTCTTCCAGGGCGGCTTCAAAGGCGTCTTGATCGGGCATGGGCCTCATCCTCTTATGCTTACGCTTATCAATGAGCAGGACGGCGCGCCGGTTCCGCCTTGGCCGCGGATCACGCAGGGTTTACGAGAGCGGGATGCGCTCTCTTTTCGTCCCCGCCGCCCTGACGTTCCTGCCGGCCGCCTGCTCCGCGACGACGGAGGCGACGCCTGAACGGACCGAGGTCGCCGGTGCCGTCTGCCAGGCGCCCGACGACCTGAGCCCGGCCCGCCCCTATCGCATCCCGCAGGACGAGGTCGCCGCCGACGTGCCGGTCGCCTTCAACATGCTGGCGGTCAGCTGGTCGCCCCAGGCGTGCCGCAGCGGCAAGGACTATCCGGACGAGCGTTATCAGTGCGCGAGCAACCAGTTCGGCCTGACCCTGCACGGGCTGTGGCCCAACGGGGCGGACAACAAGCACCCCCGCTACTGCGCCGCGCCCGGCCCGGCGATCCCGGTGGAGACGGTGCGCGAGCATTTCTGCATGATGCCTTCGCCCAGCCTGCAACAGCACGAATGGGCGGCGCACGGCACCTGCGGCTGGGACAGCCCCGAGGCCTATTTCGCCCAGTCGGCCCGGATGTGGGACGGGCTGAACAAGCCGGACCTGGAGGCCATCCCCGCCCAGCGCCTGACCGCGGGGGCCATCCGCGACGCCTTTGCCGCAGCCAATCCGGGCTTCCCGCGCGACGGGGTCTTCATCGCCACCACCGACGGCTGGTTCCGCGAGGCGCGGCTCTGCTACTCCAAGGACTATCGGCCGATGCGCTGCCCCAGCGGCCTGGGCGCGCCGGACCGCGAGCGGCTGAAGCTGGCGCCCAGGGGGGTTGCGGGGGGCGTTCCGGGCGGCGCGCAAACCGCCGGTTAACCAAAGCTGGGTCAGGCTGAAGGCTGCTGTTTCGCCCGAGGCCGTCATGTCGACCATGCTGACCCAGTCCCGCCGTCGTTCCAGCGACCATTTCCAGCCAGAGGACATGGAGCCGCAGGAACAGCGCCGCCTGCGCGGTCTGCTGGAGCAGATCGACTACGCCGCCTATGTGGCCAACCGCGAACTGATAGGCCACGCCCTGGCCCAGATCGACGTCGGCGCCTTCCAGAAACTGGCCGTGCTGACGGCCCAGGCGCGGGCGCGCTGGGGCGCCGAGGCCGTGCGCCTGGCCGAGTCCGGCGCGCCGGCGACGCCTGATCAGGTCGCCCGCCTGACCGCCGCCCGCACCGCCTATGACGAGCTGGCCGAGGCCTATGACGCCCTGCGCCGGATGGTCGAGCGGGGCTATCTGCCGCTGAAATGAAACGACTGGCCCTGATCCTGACCGGCGCTGCGAGCCTGCTTGTGGGATGCGGTCCGGCTCAGGACACCGACCACGCGGACATCGCCGACAATCCGCGTCTCGCGGCCCTGTTCGCAGAAGATCAGGCGGCCCGGAAGGACATGGTCGTCAGCCTGACGGAAGGCATGGCGGACGCCCGACGACAAGCCGACGTGCGACGCCTGCTGGCAGCGGGCCAAGTGCGCAGCGGCGCGGATTATGCGCGGGCGGCCTTCATTCTCCAGCATGGCGCGAGGGCGGACGACTACCTTCTGGCCCACGCCCTGGCGACCGCCGCCCTATCGCAAGGCCATGCAGACGCCGCCTGGATCGCGGCGGCGAGTCTGGATCGCTATCTGCAGGCGACGGGACGGCCGCAGATCTACGGTACGCAGTTCGTCCAGACCGGCGCCGGAACAACGCGGGGCGCCTTTGACTCCGATTTCATGCCCGACAGCCTGCGCCGCGACACCCGCGTGCTGCCGTTGGCCGAGCAGACGGCGCCGCCTCCAAACCGCTAGGTCAATCCAGCTTCTGCGGTCGGGTGACGATGGGGGCGTTGGGGTCGGTCTGGGACGGGCGCGCCTGGGTCGGCGGCGGGCCCTCGGCCTGGGCCGGGGCGTCGGGCTGGGAGGCAGCGGGAGGCGCGACAACCACCACCGGCGGGGGCGTGGCGGCGGCGGGAGGCTGAGCCGCAGGCGCTTGGGCGGCCGGAACTTGCGTCGCGGGCGTCGGAGCGGGGGTCGGCGTCGGCCGGGGCGCAGGCGTCGGGCGCGCGGGCGCAGGCGATGCGGCGGCGGGTCTGGGCGAGGACGCGCGTGCGACAGGCGCCGCGGCGGGCGTCTCCACGACAGCGGGGGCGGGTTGCGGCGCCGGCGTCTCGACAGGAATCGCGGGGGTCTCGACCGCAGCCGGGGTCACAGCGGCCGGCGGCGGAGGCGCCGCGTCCTGCGCGCCCGAACGGGCCAGAACCCACACCGCCACGGGAACCAGCACGGCAGCCGCCGACACGCCGGCGTAGAGCGGCCAGCGCGAGCGAGGCTTGGACGGCGACGCCAGCGGCGCGACGACCGGCGGGACCGGCTGAGGCGCGGGCGCGGCGGGTTGGGCGGCCGCGGCCAGGGGCGCGACGGCGGGCGAGGCTACAGCCGAGGCCGGAGAGGCCGTCTCGGCCGCCGGACGCGGCCGGGGGGCCGGCGGCGGGGTCGGACGAGCGTCGGCGCTGGGCGCGGCCGGTTGCCTCTGCGCCGCGGGGGCCTGCGGGAGGGGAGCCTGCGGCCCGGGCTGGCGGCGCGGCACCAGCGAGCCGCTGAAGACGCCGGACGGGCGCGCCGCCGCCAGCGGGGCCGCCGGGGCGGGCCTCTGGGGGGCGGACGGGGCCTGGGCGGAGGGGGTCTGGGCGGATTGGGGCGGGCGGTGAGCCGCCGGCTTGGGATGCGGCGGCATGGCGGTCAGGCGGGCCAGGCCTTCGTCGCGCGGCAGGGGGCCGACGTGGAAGGCGGCCTGGGGCGGGCGGCCCCAGGTGATCTGGCCCCGGCGGAAGGGGTCCGAGGCGCGCGGCGCGGCGTCCGGCGCCGGGTTGTCGGTCGAAGGGGTCTTGTCGTCGGCGTCGGACATTCGGTCTCCGGCGCCCAGGCGGGCGCGCATCAGGTCGAAAAGGCGTTTGAGGGCCGGGACGGTGAGCGCCGAGTTCGGCGCTTTCGTGGCCTTCAGTTCTTCAAACGATAGCCGGTCTTGAAGATCCAGCCCACCACCGCCAGACAGGCGAAGAAGAAGCCCAGCGTGGCCGCAAGGCTGATCTGAACGCTGACGTCGCCCACGCCGTAGAAGGCCCAGCGGAAGCCCGAGATCAGATAGACCACCGGGTTGAACAGGGCGAGCGTGCGCCAGCCCTCAGGCAGCATCTCGATCGAATAGAAGGCGCCGCCCAGGAAGGTCAGGGGCGTGACGATCAGCATGGGAATGAACTGAAGCTGCTCGAAATTCTGCGCCCAAACCCCGATGATGAAGCCGAACAACGCGAAGGTGGTCGAGATCAGGATGAGGAAGGCCAGCATCCAGAAGGGATGCAGGATCTGCAGCGGCACGAAGAAGGCCGCCGTGGCCAGGATGATCAGGCCCAGGATCGCCGACTTGGTCGCCGCCGCCCCGACATAGGCCAGCACGATCTCCAGCGGCGAGACGGGCGCGGACAGGATCTCGTAGATCGTCCCCGTGAACTTGGGGAAGTAGATACCGAATGACGCATTGAAGATCGACTGGGTGAACAGGCTGAGCATGATCAGCCCCGGCACGATGAAGGCGCCGTAGGGGACGCCGTCCACCTCGGTCATGCGGCTGCCGATGGCGCCGCCGAAGACGACGAAATAGAGCGACGTGGTGATGACCGGCGTCACCAGCGACTGCCACAGGGTGCGCAGGGCCCGCGC
Source organism: Brevundimonas guildfordensis (assembly GCF_014836405.1). Lineage (GTDB taxonomy): Bacteria > Pseudomonadota > Alphaproteobacteria > Caulobacterales > Caulobacteraceae > Brevundimonas > Brevundimonas guildfordensis. The sequence goes on from NZ_JACSQU010000001.1 coordinate 1,583,376, forward strand.
CATCTCGAAGCGGTAGATGGCCCAGACTCCGTAACCGTTGAAGCTCATCACGCGGCCTCCCGATCCTGATGGACCAGGTCGACGAAGATGTCCTCGAGCGAGCTCTGGCGGGTGCTGAGATCCTTGAAGCCGATGCCGAGGTCCGACAGGCGGCGCATCAGGGAGGGGACGCCGGTCTTCTCAGCGTTGGAATCGAAGACGTACTCGATCTCGCCGCCGTCGTTCTTGAGCGCCAGCGGCCAGTCGGCTAGCTCGGGCGGCAGGGCGGCCAGCGGCTCCTGCAGGTTCAGGGTCAGGGTCTTCTTGCCCAGCTTCTGCATCAGGGCGGCGGTCTTCTCGACCAGGATCAGCTCGCCCTTGAGGATGACGCCGACGCGGTCGGCCATCTCCTCGGCTTCCTCGATGTAGTGGGTGGTCAGGATGATGGTCACGCCGCGATCGCGCAGCTTGCGAACCAGCGCCCACATGTCGCGGCGCAGCTCGACATCCACGCCCGCCGTGGGCTCGTCAAGGAACAGGATTTCCGGTTCGTGGCTCAGGGCCTTGGCGATCATGACGCGGCGCTTCATCCCGCCGGACAGGGTCATGATCTTGGCGTCCTTCTTGTCCCACAGGGAAAGGTCGCGAAGGATCTGTTCGACATGGGCCGGGCTCGGCGCCTTGCCGAACAGGCCCCGGCTGAAGGTCACGGTGGCCCAGACGGTCTCGAAGGCGTCGGTAGTCAGTTCCTGCGGCACCAGGCCGATCTTGGCCCGAGCAGCGCGATAGTCGGACTGGATGTCGTGGCCGTCGGCGAGGATGGTTCCGCTGGACGGGGTGACGATGCCGCAGACGATGGAGATCATCGTCGTCTTGCCCGCCCCGTTCGGCCCCAGCAGGGCGAAGATTTCGCCCTTCTCGATCTCCAGATCGACGCGCTTGAGGGCCTGATGGCCGGACTTGTAGGTCTTGGTCAGACCTTCGATGGAAATGACGGCTGGCATGGAGCCCCTCCCGGCTTCGGGGAAGGCAGATAAGGAGCCGAAAGCGGTCGCTCAAGGGGGAGCCCTTTTGCGTGCAAAACGGCGTATGATGAAGGGTAAACGCACAGGACGATCGCCATGTCTCCTCGCCCCTTCCTGCTCGCCCTCCCCTTCGCAGCCTTGCTCAGCCTCGCGGCCTGCGAAACCGAAAGCGTACTGCCGGAAACCAACGGCTTCGGCGCCGCGCCCAACCTGCCCGCGCCGCAGCCGCAGCGGGTCCCCCTGGTCAAGATCGCGCCTGCCGTCGGCTGGGCGCAAGGCCGCGCGCCCGTTGCGGCGGCGGGGCTGGCCGTCAATGCGTTTGCGACCGGTCTGGACCATCCGCGCTGGCTCTATGTCCTGCCCAACGGCGACGTGCTGGTCGCCGAGTCGCAGGGACCGGCCAAGCCCAAGGAGAAGAAGGGCGGCCTGCGCGGCTGGATCGAGGGGCTGGTGATGGCGCGCGCCGGGTCGGGCGACCGGCCCAGCGCCGATCGCATCAGCCTGTTGCGCGACGCCGACGGCGACGGGACCGCCGAGACGAAGACTGTCTTCCTCAGCGGCCTGACATCGCCCTTCGGCATGGCTCTGGTCGGAGAGACGCTCTACGTCGCCAACGCCGACGCCGTGGTCAAAGTCCCCTATCGGACGGGACAGACGCGCATCGATGCGGCGCCGGTCAAGGTCGCGGACCTGCCGGCCGGCCGCAACCACCACTGGACCAAGAGCCTGGTCGCCTCGGCCGACGGGACGAAGCTGTACGTCGGGGTCGGCTCCAACTCCAACATCGGCGAGAACGGGCTGGACGAGGAGGTCGACCGCGCCGCCATCCTGGAGATCGACGCGGCGACGGGGGCGCGGCGGGTCTTCGCCTCGGGGCTGAGGAATCCGGTCGGCCTGGCCTGGAACCCGCAGGACGGGCGTTTGTGGACCTCGGTCAATGAGCGCGACGCCCTGGGGAACGACCTGGTCCCCGATTACATGACCTCGGTGACGCGAGGGGGCTTCTACGGCTGGCCGTGGAGCTACTACGGCGCGAACGTCGATGAACGGGTGCAGCCCGCCCGGCCCGACATGGTCGCCCGGGCGATCAAGCCGGACTACGCTCTGGGGCCGCACACGGCCTCGCTGGGTCTGACCTTCTATACGGGCGACCTGCTGCCGCAGTGGCGCAATGGGGCGATCATCGGCCAGCACGGCTCGTGGAACCGCAACCCGCCGTCCGGCTACAAGGTCATCTTCGTGCCCTTCCGCGACGGGCGGCCCGACGGGCCGCCGCAGGACGTGCTGACCGGCTTCCGTAATGAGCGGGGCGAGGCGATGGGACGACCGGTCGGCGTCGCTATGGACCCGCGCGGCGCCCTGCTGGTCGCCGACGACGTGGGCGACGCCGTCTGGCGCGTGACGCCCGCCGCACGCTGAGATGCGAAACAGACCTTGGCAGTCATGGCGGACGGCGGCGGATTTCTTCTGTAGACGACCCAGTGTGAACGGGTCCGTCATGGATGGATCAGCTTGACGTTACGTCGCCCTTCGACTTGACCTTACGTCATTGAAAACCACGCGAAAGCTTGCCTTTTTGTCGAATGGCCTCGCCTGCGTCCCCGCCGCCAGTTGACCCGCCGCCCCGCGCCGTTCATCACCCTTGGTAAAGGCAAATCGGGAAGAGGCGGCGCACCCATGGGACTGGCGGCAAACATCCGGCGTGACATCAAGTTCGCGAGCGGGCTGTTCCGGCTTCTGAAGCGCATCAAGCCCATCACCCTGGACGGCGACGTCCTGGCCTGTGACGACATCGAGGAGGCGGTCGACAGGTTCGGCCCCAACATCGCCGTCGAGGACGAGACCCGCAAACTGACCTATCGCGAGTTCGAGGCCCTGGCGAACCGCTACGCCAACTGGGCCAAGAGCCGCAATCTGAAGCGCAGCGACGTCATCGCCCTGGTGATGCACAATCGCGTGGAATACGTCGCCGCCTGGTTCGGCTTCTCCAAGGTCGGGGTGGCCACCGCCCTGATCAACAACAATCTGACCGGCGCGGCTCTGGCCCACTGCCTGACCATTTCGACCGCCTTCAACGTGGTGACGGACGAGGACTGCTGGCAGGCGGTCGAGGACGCGCGCAGCCTGGTCGACCGCAATCTGATGATCTGGGTCCACGGCCTGGGCGAGGAGAACGAGACCAACGGCCGCCGCGATCTGGACAACGCCGTGCGCAGCGCCTCCTCGGTGCGACCCGACCGCTCGCTGCGTCAGGGCATGACCAACCGCGACACGGCCCTGTACATCTACACCTCGGGCACCACAGGCCTGCCCAAGGCGGCGCGGATGCCGCATTCGCGGGTGCGGACCTATATGCGCGCCTTTGCGGGGGCCACGGCCTCGACGCCCAAGGACGTGCTGTTCAACGTCCTGCCGCTGTATCACTCGACCGGCGGGCTGGTCGGGGTCGGCTCGGTGCTGTTGAACGGCGGGCGGATGGTGACGCGGCGGCGCTTCTCAGCCACCCATTTCTGGCCCGACGTGAAGGCGACGGGCGCAACGATGTTCGTCTATATCGGCGAGCTGTGCCGCTATCTGGTCAACAGCCCCGAGACCCCCGACGAGCGGGACCACAAGCTGCGGCTGGCCTTCGGCAACGGCCTGCGCCCCGACGTCTGGCCCGAGTTCCAGAGCCGCTTCGGCATCAAGGACATCCTTGAGTTCTACGGCTCGACCGAGGGCAATGTCTCCCTGTTCAACTTCGACGGCAAGGCCGGCGCCATCGGCCGGGTGCCCGGCTATCTGAAGTCGCAGATCAACATCCGCCTGATCGCCCTGGACCCGGAGACGGGCGAGCCTCTGCGCGGCCCGAACGGCCAGTGCGTCACGGCCTCTGTCGGCGAGACGGGCGAGGCCATCGGCCAGATCGGCAGCGATATCCGCCATGACTTCTCGGGCTACGCCGACAAGAAGGCGTCCGAGAAGAAGATCCTGACCGACGTGTTCAAGAAGGGCGACCGCTGGTTCCGCACCGGCGACCTGATGCGTCAGGACCGGCAGGGCTACCTCTATTTCATGGACCGGCTGGGCGACACCTACCGCTGGAAGGGCGAGAACGTCTCGACCGCCGAGGTCGAGCAGCGCCTGTCCGAGGCGCCCGGCGTGCAGGAAGTCATCGCCTATGGCGTCACCGTGCCGGGCCAGGAAGGCAAGGCGGGCATGGTCGGCCTGGTGCTGGACGACAAGTTCGACGCCGCCGCCTTCGCCGCCTGGACCGACGAGCAACTGCCGTCCTATGCGCGGCCCGTGTTCGTGCGGATGCTGAAGTCGGCCGACACCACCGGCACCTTCAAATACCGCAAGGTCGACCTGGTCGCCGACGGCTTCGACCCGGACAAGGTCGACGGTCCGGTCTGGGTGCGCGGCGGCAAGGCCGGCTATCAGAAGCTGACCGCCAAGGCGCGTGAAGCGATCCTGAGCGGCGAGACGCGGCTGTAGAACGCTGGCCCCTCTTCCGCCGGAAGACGGGCTCGGTTGTTTTTGTGCCGAACCGGGATTCACGAAACGCGCCCTTAAGCATTAACGGCGATAAGGCGGTCTGACCCTTCGGCTGCAGGACGCCCGCTCGCCTCATGTTCCAGATCATCGGCATCATCATGCTGTTCGCCATGGTGTTCGGCAGCTTTCTGCTGCACGGCGGCAAGATGGCGACCATCCTCTATTCGCTGCCCTATGAGCTGATGGCGATTTTCGGGGCGGGGATCGCGGCCTTCCTGATTTCCAACAGCCTGCCGGTGATCAAGGCCACCCTGGGCGGGCTGGGCAAATGTTTCGCCGGACCGAAGTGGAAGAAGCAGGACTACAAGGACCTGCTGAGCCTGCTGTTCCAGCTGACCAAGACGATGAAGTCCAAGGGCGTGATCGCCCTGGAAAGCCACATCGAAAAGCCGGCCGAAAGCACCATCTTCCAGAAGTACCCCAAGGTGCTGAAGGACCACTTCGCCACCGACTTCATCTGCGACACCCTGCGGATGATGACCATGAACCTCGAAGATCCGCATCAGATCGAGGACGCCATGGAAAAGCAGCTGGAGAAGCACCACCACGAGGCCCTGGCCCCCGCCCATGCGCTGCAGACCCTGGCCGACGGCCTGCCGGCGCTGGGCATCGTCGCGGCGGTGCTGGGCATCATCAAGACCATGGGGTCGATCACCGAGCCGCCCGAGGTGCTGGGCGGGATGATCGGCGGCGCCCTGGTCGGCACCTTCCTGGGCGTGTTCCTGGCCTATGGGCTGGTGGGGCCGTTCGCCTCGCGCCTGAACGCCATCGTCGAAGAGGAAAACGCCTACTACAAGATCATCCAGTCCGTGCTGGTGGCTCACCTGCACGGCAATGCGGCCCAGATCTCCGTCGAGATCGGCCGCGGCGACATCCCCACGACCGCCCAGCCGTCCTTCATCGAGATGGAAGAGGCCCTGGCCGCCGCGCCGATGGACGCCTGACGCGCGCTTAATCCGACTTTCGGAACACGGAGCGTTCACGACGGTTCTCTGAAGATCACGGCCGCGTGCGCGGCCGCTTCTGAAAGGAGCCGTCCGATGCGACCGTCCTCAAGAGCCACCCTGTCCAGCGTAGCCGCGCTTGGCGCCGTCCTGCTGCTGAGCGCCTGCAACGAGCGGTCGCCGGAGCGGGCGGAAGGCGTGGCCCCGGCCGCCACGCCTGCGACCGCGCCGGCGTCTACGGCAGGGCCCGACACGATGAACCCGGCGAATCCCCCGCCCGGCGACGCCGTTCCGGCCCCGACGCCGCCGACCCTGCCGCCCGACCCGGACGCTTCGCCGACGCCCTTGCCGACCGACCCCACCGACCCCACGACGCCGCCGATTCCACCCCACTCGGGCTGATCGCCCCCCGCTGAGCGTATCGAAAATCGAGACGCGCTCGCGCTCTCTTCACGAACCCGTGAGAAATCGCTTGCGCTGATCCTCACGAAGCCGTTATCACTCCCTCAGCGAGGTTCATGGTCTCGCATTTACCTTCTGAAGGAAGAAAACTATGCGCATCACCGCTCTGATCGCCGCTTCGGCCGCCGCTCTGGCCCTGGCTGCTTGCCAACCGGCCGCCACCGACAAGGCTGAAGACGCCGCTGCCGACGCCACCGCCGCCGCCGACACCGCTGCCGACGCCGCTGCTACGGCCGACGCCGCCGCCACCGACGCCGCCGCCGCTGCTGGCGAAGCCGCTGGCGAAGCCGCCAAGGCTGACGCCGCTGCTCCGGCCGCTGACGCCGCTGCTGCTCCGGCTGCTCCGGCCGCCCCGGCTGCCTAAGACTTCACAGTCTTAAATCGCGATCTCCGGATCGTGATGGAGAAAGGGATCGTCCTCGGACGGTCCCTTTTTTCTTGCGCGCTTTCGTCCGGTCGCACAGGTCGGTAGACCGGCCGCCATGACCCATCCCGCTGACATCGCGCCTGACGACGCCTCTCCGCTTCTGGTGTGGGCCGAGGACGGCTCGCCGCGCTCGGGCCGATTCGGCGACGTCTACTTCTCCAAGGACGACGGCCTGGCCGAGACGCGCGCGGTCTTCCTGCAGGGCTGCGGCCTGCCGGACGCCTGGAGCGGGCGATCGGCCTTTACCGTGGGCGAGCTGGGCTTCGGCACCGGGCTGAACATCGTCGCCCTGCTGGACCTGTGGCGGCGGACGCGGCCCGACGGGGGTCGCCTCAAGGTCTTCTCCATCGAAGGCTTCCCCCTGACCCGCGAAGAGGCGGCGCGGGCGCTGGCGGCCTGGCCCGAGTTGGCCGAGACGGCCGCCGGGCTGCTGGCGGTCTGGCCTGCCGGAACGCCGGGGTTTCACCGCCTCGACCTGCCGCAGTGGGGGGCGACGATCGATCTGGCCGTCGGCGACGCGCGATGGGCGCTGGAGCAGTGGTCGGGTGCGGCCGACGCCTGGTTCCTGGATGGATTTTCGCCGGCGCTGAACCCCGGCATGTGGTCCCCGGAGATTCTGGCTCTGGTGGCGGGGCGCTCAGCCCCCGGCGCGCGACTGGCCACCTTCACCGTCGCCGGGGCCGTGCGGCGGGGCCTGTCCGAGCACGGCTTCACCGTCGAGAAGAAGCCCGGCCACGGGCGCAAGCGCGAGCGGCTGGAAGCGCGCATGGCGGGCCAGACGCCGCCGAAGCCAGCGCCCCATGTCGCCGTCGTCGGCGCCGGGATCGCCGGGGCGGCCGTTACGCGCGCCCTGATCGCCGAGGGCGCGCGCGTCACCGTCATCGAGGCCGAACGGGCGGGCGCGGGGGCGTCGGGCTTTCCCGCCTCGCTGGTCACGCCCCGGCTGGACGCAGGCGACGCCCTGATCGCAGGTTTCCACGCCCAAGCGCTGGAGCGGGCGGGCGACCTTTACCGCGCCCTGCCCGGCGCGGTGGTCGCCGAGGGCGTGCTGCAACTGGAGCAGGCGCCGCGCGACGCCGTCCGCTTCGACAAGATCGCCGCCCAGGACCTGTGGCCGGAAGGGGCCATGCAGCGGCTGGATGCGGCCGCCTGCACGGAGCGTCTGGGCGAGCCGACGCCGCGCGGCGGGCTGATGATGGCCCAGGCGTTGGCCGTGCGCTCCGACGCGATCCTGGAGCCGTGGCTGGCGGGCGCCGAGCGGGTCGCGGGGCGCGTCACACGGCTGGAGCCGATGGCGGAGGGCTGGCGCGTGTGCGGCGAGGGCGACACCGTGCTGGCCGAGGCGGATGCGGTGGTGCTGGCCGCCGGCTGGGGCTCGGCCCAACTGGCCCCTGACCTGCCGCTGTCGCCCGTGGCCGGGCAGGCGGACTGGATCGAGGGCCAGACGGCGTCCGCCCCGCTCGTCCCGGCGGCCTGGGGCGGTTACGCCGCGCCGACCGGCCGGGGGATGCTCTTTGGCGCCACCCACGACCGAGGCGTCGACACGCCTGAAGCGTCCGACGAGGCCAGCGCCCGCAACCGTGCGACGCTGGGCGCCGCCCTGCCCCGGCGCGCGGCCGAGGCGGCGAACGCGCCCGCCGGGGCGCACGGGCGACGCGCGGCGGTGCGGGCGACGACGCCGGATCGCCTGCCCCTGTGCGGCGCCCTGGCGGAAGGCCTCTATGCGCTCACCGGCCTGGGTTCGCGCGGCTTCTGCGTCGCGCCGCTGCTGGGCGAGCATCTGGCCGCGATCCTGACGGCGCGGCCGTCGCCCCTGACGGCCGAGGCGGCGCGGCGGCTGGACCCGCGCCGTTGGACCCCGCAACCGACGTCGGACGGCGACGTTGACAGCCTAGGTTCATCAGCGAGCGTTACCTGATCGATCGGGAGCCCCCCGGCCCCAAGCGATGGAGCAAGCCATGTCCGCCCGTTTCATATCCGCCGTCCTGCTTTGCGCCGCCGCAGGGCTGGCCGCCTGTGCGCCCACGTCCTCCGGCGACGCCGCCCACAGCGGCCAGAGCGCTCAGAGCGCGGCGGCCGGTGCGCGCGCCTGCGTCTTCCAGCGGGACATCCGCAATTTCCGCGTCTCAAGCGACGAGCGGAACATCTATGTGCGCGGCCCCGGCCAGACCATCTATCGGCTGGAAGTGGCCGGCGCCTGCCCGGAGCTGGACCATCCCCTCGCCATCGGCTTTGCGCCGCGGGGCGGGATCAACAATCTGTGCACCGGCGACATGACGCGTCTGGTGTTCGGACGCTCGGCCTCGGCCATTCCCTGCGACGTGCGCATGGCCGGAGCGTTGAGCGCGGCCGAGGTCGCAGCCCTGCCCGAACGCGAACGCCCCTGAGCCGGCCCGCCGCAGATTACTTCTGTGTAATTGCCATAGAGTCGTTTGAGCCCGGATCGCCGAACGGCTAAACACCGTTGCTATGCCCGCGACGCCGGAGACAGAAGGTTGGCGCGCGCCCGACTGAACGCTCAATCTCCCAGGATATCCGCACGTGGCGACCTCTCGACGCTTTTCGGCCCGACTGACCTCCGCCATGGCCGTGGCGCTGGCCGCGAGCCTGACCCTGGCCGCCTGCGGCGGCCACGGCGACGCTCCCAAGGATAAGGAAGGCGGCGGCGCCTCGCGCCAGACCGTCAGCGCCGCGACGGCGACCACCGTCGCCCTGCCCCGCACCGTGGTCGCCTCAGGCACCGTCAGCGCTTGGGAAGAGGTCCCGGTCGGCGCCGAAACCGGCGGGCTGACGGCGACGACCGTCTATGTCGATGAAGGCTCTTACGTCCGTCAGGGACAGCCGCTGGTGCAGATGAACGACGTGCTGCTGCGGGCCCAGGTGCGCCAGCAGCAGGCGGCGGTGCAGACCGCCGAAGCCAACGCCGCGCGCGACGACGCCGCCCTGGCGAGGGCGCAGGAGCTGAAGGAGCGCGGCTTCCTCAGCCAGGCGGCGCTGGACACGGCCCTGGCCAACCAGCGGGCGTCGGCGGCCAATCTGGCTGCGGCGCGCGCCTCGCTGTCCGAGACCCAGACCCGCCTGTCGCAGGCCACCATCCGCGCGCCGGTCAGCGGGCTGATCATCAGCCGCAGCGTCACCAAGGGCCAGATCATTGACGCCGGGACCGAACTGTTCCGCATGGTGCGCGACGGTCGCCTGGAGCTGGACGCCCAGGTGCCCGAGACCGAACTGCCGCTGATCCAGGCCGGGCAGAGCGCGGCCATCACCTCCAGCCAGGCCGGCTCGACGACCGGCACGGTTCGCATCGTCACGCCTGAGGTCAATCCTCAGACCCGCCTGGGGCTGGCGCGCATCAGCCTGTCGCCCGGCAGCGCGCTGAAACCCGGCATGTTCGCCCGCGCCGCCATCGAGGCGGGCGCTCGTCCGGCCACGGTGGTGCCGACCGACGCGGTCCTGTACCGCAGCAACAAGTCAGGCGTCTTCGTGCTGAACGCCGACTCCTCGGTGCGCTTCGCCCCGGTGACGGTGCTGTCGCGCAATGACGACCAGACCTCGGTCGAGGGCCTGGCGGCCGGAGTGCGGGTCGTGGTGGCCGGCGCCGGCTTCCTGAACGACGGCGACAAGGTGACGGTGGCGGCGCCCAAGCCGGCGGCTGCGGCCCCGGCTCCAGCCCCTGCCCCGGCTGCGGCCGCGCCCGCCGCCGCCCAAGCGCCCGCCAAGAAGTAAGGCCCGGCCATGAACCAGATTTCCGCCTGGGCGATCAAGAACCCCATCCCCGTCATCCTGCTGTTCCTGCTGCTGACGCTGGGCGGGGTGACCGGCTTCGCCGGGATGCGGATCAACAACAATCCCGACATCGACTTCCCGCTGGTTGCGGTCACGGCCGCGCGCCCCGGCGCCGCCCCGACCGAGATGGAGGTGCAGGTCACGCGGGTGATCGAGGATTCGATCGCCGGCCTGTCGGGCGTGCGCCACATCTATTCCAACGTCTCCGACGGGGTGTCCTCGACCACCATCGAGTTCGAGCTGGGCACCGACACCGAGCGCGCCACCAACGACGTGCGCAACGCCATGAGCGGGGTGCGCGCCAGCCTGCCCCAGGACATGCAGGAGCCGACGGTCCAGCGCATCGACATCACCGGCGACGCCCTGATCACCTATGTGGTGCGCTCGGAAACGATGACGCCGGAACAGATCAGCTGGTTCATCGACAATGAGGTCAGCCGCGCCCTGCTGGCCCTGGGCGGCGTCGGCGAGGTCAACCGCTCGGGCGGGGTGGACCGCGAGATTCGCGTCGAGCTGGATCCGCAGCGTTTGAGCGCCTACGGCGTCACGGCGGCGCAGGTCAGCCAGGCCCTGACCGGGGTCAACAACAACCTGCCGGGCGGGCGCGTCACCATCGCGGGCTCCGAGCGGGCCGTGCGGACGCTGGGCGCCGCCGGGTCGGTCGAACAGCTGCGCGAGACCCTGGTGCCCGTCGGCGACGGCAAGAATGTGCGTCTGGGCGACCTGGGCACGGTGGTCGACAAGTGGAGCGAGCCGCGTCGCCTGGCCCGCTACAACGGCCAGGAGGCCGTGACCTTCAACTTCCTGCGCTCGCGCGAGGCCAGCGAGGTCAAGGTCTCCGAAAAGGTCCGCGCCGAGGTCGAGAAGATCGACGAAGCGCACCCCGAACTGACCATCGAACAGGTCACCTCGAGCGTGAAATACATCGAGGAATCCTACCTCGCCTCGCTGGAGGCGCTGATCCTCGGCGCCGTGCTGGCGGTCATCGTGGTGTGGATCTTCCTGCGCGACTGGCGCGCGACCCTGATCGCGGCGACGGCCATGCCGATGTCGCTGATCCCGACCTTCGCCATCCTGGGGCCGATGGACCAGTCGCTGAACGTGGTGACGCTGCTGGCCCTGTCGCTGACGATCGGCATCCTGGTCGACGACGCCATCGTCGAGATCGAGAACATCGTCCGCCACATGCGCGACGGCAAACCGCCCTATGACGCCGCCTTTGAGGCCGCCGACGAGATCGGCCTGGCGGTGGTGGCGACGACCGGCACCATCATCGCCGTGTTCGCGCCCGTGGGCTTCATGCCCGGCATCATCGGCCAGTTCTTCAAGGCCTTTGCGCTGGCCGCCTGCATCAGCGTCTTCTTCTCGCTGGTGGTGGCGCGTCTGCTGACGCCGCTGATGGCGGCCTATCTGCTCAAGCACACCCACCACGAGGACAAGGATCCCTTCTGGATGGCGGGCTATCTGCGCTCGCTGAAGTGGTGCCTGCGCCATCGCTGGATCGTCTTCGTCATGGGCGGCGCCTTCCTGTTCGGCTCGATCGGCCTGTCCGTGGTCGCCAAGATGTCGTTCGAGTTCATGTCGCCCGCCGACGAGGGCCGCGCGGCCTTCCAGATCGAGCTGCCGCCGGGCGCCACCCTGCGCCAGACCGACGCCGTGGTGCGGCAGGTGACCCAGATGCTGAACGCCCGGCCCGAGGTCACCTCGGTCTACGCCGCCGTCGGCGGACAGTCGGTCAATCAGGCCAACGTCTACGCCGACATGGTGCCCAAGGGTAAGCGCGACCTGAGCCAGCAGGCCTTCGCCCGCGTCATGGTCGATGAGCTGAAGCAGATCCCCGGCGCCCGCATCCGCGCCGGCATCGCCCAGCAGGGCGGCGGCCCCGGCGACGGCACCAGCTACACCTTCTCCATCCTGAGCGACGACCCGGCGACGCTTGAAGCCGCAGCGCGCAAGGTGGAAGACGAGATGCGCGGCGTGCCGGGCTTGGCCAATGTGGTCAATACGGCCGCCATCGCCCGCCCGGAAATCCTGGTCACGCCGCGGCCGGACGAGGCGGCGCTGCTGGGCGTCTCGGCGGGCGCCATCTCGCAGGCGGTGCGCGTCGCCACCATCGGCGACATCGAGCAGAACCTGCCCAAATACAATCTGGGCGACCGCCAGATCCCGATCCGGCTGCAGCTGACCGAAGCAGCGCGCGAGGACCTGAACGTGCTGCAGAACCTGCGCGTGCCGACCGCCTCGGGCGCCGCAGTGCCGCTGAGCGCCGTGGCCGACATCGAGTTCGGCGCCGGTCCGGCCACCGTGAGCCGTCAGGATCGGTCGCGCATCGCCTCGATCACGGCCGAGCTGGACGGCATCACCACCGGCGCCGCCGGCCAGGCGGTCAACCGTCTGCCCTCGGTCAAGAACCTGCCGGCAGGCGTGCGCCAGGTGCCGGCCGGGGACGCCGAGTTCATCCAGGAGATGCTGATCGGCTTCGGCATCGCCTTCCTGTCGGGCATCCTGCTGATGTACGCGGTGCTGACCCTGCTGTTCAAAAGCTTCGCCTATCCGGTCACCATCATGGCGGCCTTGCCCCTGGCCATCGGCGGCGCCTTCATCGCCCTGGTGATCGCCGGCAAGAGCTTCTCGATGTCTGCCCTGATCGGGGTGCTGATGCTGATGGGGATCGCGGCCAAGAACTCCATCCTGCTGGTCGACTACATCATCATGGCCGAGAAGAGCGGGCTGAACCGTTTCGACGCCATCATGGACGCCGCCCACAAGCGGGCCCGGCCGATCCTGATGACCACCTTCGCCATGGGGGCGGGCATGGTGCCCATCGCCATCGGCTGGGGCGCCGACGTGGAGTTCCGCTCGCCGATGGCCGTGGCGGTGGTCGGGGGGCTGATCTCCTCGACCTTCCTGTCACTGCTCTACATCCCGGCGGTGTTCACCATCATCGACGACATCGCCGGCTTCGGGCGGCGGATGCTGAGCCGGATGTTCGCCGGGCAGCGGCGGATGGCGGGGGAGAGCCACACGCCGGCGGAGTAAGCCGCGCCTCAAGACCGAAAACAGGAAAGCCCCCGGTCCATGCGGCCGGGGGCTTTTTCATGCGCGCGCCCTCTCCCTCCGGGAGCGGGAGAACAAAAAGGCGAGCCGGATCGCTCCGGCCCGCCTCTTGTCGTCGAGCGTCTCGCTTAGATCAGTAGCGGACGCGCAGGGTCACGCCGTAGGTGCGCGGCTGGCCCATGAAGGCGTTGTAGGTCTGAGTGTCCAGCGCCGGGTTGTAGTAGGTGCCGTTCGGCTGGACCGTGGTCTGGAACGCCGAGCCTTGCAGCGGGGCGTTGATGGCCACCTGCTTGTACTCTTCGTCGGTCAGGTTCTGGGCCCACAGGTCCAGCGCCCAGCGTTCGTCTTCCGAACCCAGGGTGATGCGGCCGTTCAGCAGGGTCATGGCGTCCTGCATCTTGTACGGCAGCAGGTCCGAACCGGTGTTGAACTCCGTGGAGTATTTGGCCGACAGGTTCAGGCCCACCTTCATCCCCGACCCGATCGAGCGATCGAAGGCCACGGCGGCCGTGGCCGACCACTCCGGCGCGAAGGAGGCGCGGGCGCCCGGCAGCAGCGACAGCTGGCCGAAGTTGCCGGGGTTGGCCAGGTCAGCAGCGGTGAAGTCGCCGTATTTGGTGTCCGTGTAGGTCACGCCGCCCGACAGCGACAGACCTTCGACCGGGGTGAACCAGACGAAGTCGGCGTCGACGCCCTCGGACGTCAGCTCAGGGATGGATTCGACCACGAACGCCGTGCCCAGGAAGGTGTTGAGCTGGAAGTCTTCGAACTTCTGATTGAAGTAGGTGATGTTGAACAGCACCGAGCGGTTGAAGAGGGTGTTCTTCAGCCCGATCTCATAGCTGTCGACCATTTCGGACGGGAACAGCAAGGAGCTGCTGGGATTGATCGGCAACGGATTGGTCGCCGTCGGCCCCTGCACGCGGTCCATGTTGTAGCCGAACGACTTATAGCCGCGCGCATAGGAGGCGTAGGCCATCACGCTGTCGTTGAAGCGATAGCTGCCCTTGACGGTGCCGCTGAGCTCGCCGTCGCTGTGGCCCTCGCCGATGCGGCGGTTGTCGAACAGGGGGTTGGCCCAGGGCAGGCACAGGTTGGCGGCCAGGCGCCCGGCCGTGGCCTGAGCGGCGGCCTGAGGCAGGCCCGCGCCCATCAGAGCCCCGGTCATGGCCGCGACATTGCCCAGGGCGCCGCCGCAGGCCGCGCCGTTGGTTCCCAGGTTGTCCTGCAGACCCGTCAGGCTCTTGTCGTCGAGGGTGTAGCGCAGGCCCAAGGTGACATCGAACTTGTCGGTCAGATGCAGGGTGTTGTTGGTGAAGACGGCGAAGGACTCCGTCGTCTGACGGTAGTGGTCCTGAACGCCGTGGCCGACGCCGAAGCCCGGTCCGGTCGCGGCCGTCGGACCCGCCGGCGCCATACCGCCGGTGACCAGGCAGCCGGCCAGGAACTGCGCCGTGGTGCCCGGACGGGTCAGGCAGCCGACGATGTTCGGGCTGATCGGAATCGCCCCGCCCGCGCCGGCGTTCAGCTGGCTGGAGATCAGCAGCGACATGAAGGGCGTGTAGGCCGCGCCGTACCAGTAGCTGTCGTCGCGGTTGATGGTTTCGCGCGTCATGAAGGCGCCGACCAGCCAGTCGATGCGGTCCGTCGCGCCCGCCAGGCGGAACTCCTGGGTCAGGTTCTCAAGCTCGAAGCCGTAGCCGCCGTCGTCCTGACGATAGAGCAGGTCGGCGGTGGTGTAGTCGAGGTCCATGCCGTTGACGCCCGACCAGTTCCGCCAGGAGCTGAGCGAGGTGAAGGTGGCGTTCCAGGCCGGAATGTCGATGTTGGCCTCGGCCGAGAAGCCCATGTCTTCCATGGTCTGGCCGGTGCCGCGGTTGGCGTAGGCCGTGCGCGAGAAGGGCAGTTCGCCGAAGCCCGGCGCCGGCGCCGCCTGCTGACCGCCGACCGCATTGATGAAGGCCACGGTCGGGCCGGTGCGGATCTGGGTCGAGACGCAGCAGTATTCGTCGCGCTTGGAGTAGTCGGCGATCAGGCGGATCGAGATGTCGTCCGACGGCAGGATCAGCAGCTGACCGCGCGCGGTCCAGAAGTTCTGGTTCTGGTCGTCCGTCTCCTGACGCGGGCCGGCGCCGGTGACGACGTCATAGAAGCCGTCGCGCTCGCGCTTGGCCATGTAGAGGCGGCCGGCGACCTTGTCGCTGAGCGGGCCCGTGACCGAGCCGGCGAGGCCCCAGGCGCCGAAGTTGCCGTAGGTGGCCTCAGCCTCGAAGCCGGGGGTGAAGGACGGCGCCTCGGAGATGATGTTGATGACGCCGGCCGAGGTGTTCTTGCCGAACAGGGTGCCCTGCGGCCCCTTCAGCACCTCGATGCGGGCCAGTTCGCCCAGGTCGCCGAAGCCGACGCCGTTGCGCGAGCGGTAAACGCCGTCGATCACCACGCCGACCGAGCTTTCCAGGCCGGGGTTGTCGCCGACGGTGCCGACGCCGCGGATACGGGCGGTGGTGGCGGTTTCCGACTGGGTCGAGGTCACGGTCATGCCCGGCGTCAGGATCTGCAGATCCTTGATGTCGCGGACGCCGGCGCCTTCCAGCGCCGCCTGCGACAGGGTGGTGACCACGATCGGCACGTCCTGCAGACTCTGTTCGCGCTTCTGGGCGGTGACGATGATGTCGTCGACCGTGGTCGGCCCCGTCTGGGCGGCGGCGGCCCCCGCGAAACCGAAGGCTGCGACGCCGACGACGGCGACCGAAGCGGTGCAGCGAAGGATGTGGTTCAAACGCATAGGCGGCTCCCCGACTCTGTAGGCCCGGCCGCATTTCGCGGCCGCGCGCGATTCCTGTCCCTGATGACTAGCGCTCATTGAACGGCGCGAGTTCTCATCCAAAGGGGTAGTCCATGGCCGAGTCACCGACAAGCAGACGCCCCTTGGAGAACGACAATTTCACTCAGGCTCGCCTTACCTGTGGCGATAAAGCGACAAATATACTGACGTTAGGTCAATGTTATCGGCGATCAGTCAGCCGAAGCGACTGATTTCAAATGGCGTCTTTGTTTGCGGCGAGCCTCGGCCACAGTGAGAATCGCGACGCCCGCCAGGGCCGACAGGACCGAGCCGCCGATGACGCCTAGCTTGACCTCGACCTGCTCCACCGAGTCCACGGCGCCGGGGAAGGCCAGCACGCCGATGAACAGGCTCATGGTGAAGCCGATGCCGCACAGCAGGCTGACGCCGTAAAGCTGAATCCAGCCCGCGCCCGACGGCTTGTCGCCCAGGCCCAGCTTCACCGCCAGCCAGGCCACGCCGAAGACGCCCGCCTGCTTGCCGAGGAACAGGCCCAGCGCGATGGCGACGACAAGGGGGGCGAAGGCCTGCTCCAGCGACAGGCCGGCGAAGGAGACCCCCGCCTTGGCGAAGGCGAACAGCGGCAGGACCAGATAGGCCACATAGGGGTGCAGGTCGTGCATGGCGTCCTTGAGCGGGCTCTGCGACGTCTCGCGGCGCGGTTCGACCGGCACGATCAGGGCGAAGGCCACGGCCGTCAGGGACGTCGACAGGCCCGACAGCACCGTCAGATACCAGACAGCGGCGAAGCCGAGCACCCAGAAGGCGGCGGCCATCCGGCGACGGCCCAGCACGGCGAAGATGGCGATGACGCCCAGCGCCGCCAACAGCGGCGCCCACTGGACGCCCTGACTGAACAGGATGGCGATCAGGGCGATGGCGCCCAGGTCGTCGACAATGGCCAGAGTCAGCAGGAAGACCCTGAGCGACGCCGGCAGGCTGCGCCCCGCCACGGCGAAGACCGCAAGCGCGAAGGCGATGTCGGTGGCCAGGGGGATGGGCCATCCCTGCGTGGGGCCGCCCAGCGCCCCGGCGACGGCGAGATAGACCAGACCCGGAACCGCCATGCCCCCCAGAGCCGCCAGAATGGGCAGGGCCAGCTTCTTGGGATTGCTGAGCTCGCCCTTGAGGACCTCGTATTTGATCTCCAGCCCGACGATCAGGAAGAAGACCGCCATCAGGCCCTCCTTGATCCAGTCGGACACCGTCTCCTCCAGCCGCAGCGGGCCGAGTTGGACGGCGTGGACGCTCTTGAGCCAGGCGAAGTAGTCGGCCGACCAGGGCGAGTTGGCGACGATCAGCGCCGCCAGGGCGGCGAGGCCCAGGACGGCGCCGGATCCGGCCTCGGTCTTGAGAAAGGCGAGCGTGAATTTTCTGGCCACGAAGGTCTCCGAAACAATGAGAGGTCTGTCGTGGCGTCAGGTTATCGACGGACGCCGGACCGGATTCGCGCCCGAAGGCGGCGCCGGCCTGGCCTCGGGACGATGTCGCGCGAGGCCTGATGTCTGCCTGTGAAAATACGGATCGGGCCGCAAGGTTCAACCCCGCTGCGCCGGATCGGCCTCGCAGTTGCGAAATGGGCGGCGAAGGGGCATCTGCGGCCCATGCCCGTCTCCTCCGCCTATCGCCCCGAACCCCGCTTTTTCCAACTGGGCGCCGAATACGGCGACGCCGTGAAGCCGGCCGACTTCCCGCAGACGATCTTGCGCCTGCGCAACGACCGGGCGGCGGCGACGGTGGGGCTGGAGACGCTGAACGACGCCGAATGGATCGCCCATTTCGGCCGCTTCGAGCCCCTGCCCGGCCAGCCCGGCCCCGTGGCCATGCGCTATCACGGCCACCAGTTCCGCGTTTACAACCCCGAGATCGGCGACGGGCGCGGCTTCCTGGCGGCGCAGATGCGGGAGGTTCCTCAAGCCGACAAGGACTCCAAACGCCCTCAAGCAGCTTCCCTCCGCGAGGGAAGCGATAGGGACACAAAACAATCCCGCCTTCTCGACCTGGGCACCAAAGGCTCGGGCCAGACGCCGTGGTCGCGCCATGCGGACGGGCGGCTGACGCTGAAGGGGGGGATGCGCGAGGCGCTGGCGGCGGCCATGCTGGAAAGCCTGGGCGTTCCGACCTGCCGCATCCTGTCGCTGGTCGAGACGGGCGAGGATCTGGAGCGCCACGACGAGCCGTCGCCGACGCGCTCGGCCGTCATGGTGCGGCTGTCGCACAGCCATATCCGCTTCGGGACCTTCCAGCGCGCCGCCTATTACGGGCGCAAGGACCAGATCGAGGCGCTGATGGAGCACGCGCGCGCCCTGTATCATCCGGCGGTCGCGCCGGGCGATGCGGCGGGCTTCCTGGCGGCGGTGGTCGAGGCTTCGGCGGCGCTGACGGCGAAATGGATCGCGGCGGGCTTCGTCCACGGGGTGCTGAACACCGACAATCTGAACGTCACGGGCGAGAGCTTCGACTACGGCCCGTGGCGCTTCCTGCCGCACTATGAGCCGGGCTTCACCGCCGCCTATTTCGACCAGGACGGCCTTTACGCCTTCGCGCGCCAGCCCGAGGCGGTGTTCTGGAACCTGACCCAGCTGGCGGGATGCCTGAAGCTGATCGCCGAGCCCGAGCCCTTGGCGGCGGCGCTGAACGCCTTCGGCCCGGCCTATATCCGCCATCTGCGGGCGGCCTTCCTGAACCGGCTGGGGGTGCAGAGTCTCGGCGAGGCGGCGGACCAGCGGCTGCTGGACGCGACCCTGGCCCTCGCGCGCGAGAAGAAGGAGGCGCTGCGCTGGGAGCCGATCTTCTTCGACTGGTTCGGCGGCTTCAGCTCGGCGGCGCGGGCGCTGGGCGGGGTGCGCGGCAAGACCTATCAGGGCGAAGCCTTCGACGCCTTCCGCTTCGCCCTGATGGAGCATGAGCCGGACCGGCCCGAGCGGCTGGAGCATCCGATGTTCGCCGCGCCCGAGCCCGAGGAGATGCTGATCGACGAGGTCGAGGCTCTGTGGAGCGCCATCGACGCCGGCGACGACTGGGCCCCTCTGAAGGCCAAACTGGCCCGGTTGGAGACCGCGAAGTCGGCCTGGAGCCTCTAAGTCATCAATTGATGTCATCGGGCGTTGACTCTAAGCAGGGCGCGGCTTAGAGGCTGATGATCCCGGCTGGATTACGGGGAATTGTGATTTCAGCCTCGCTGTCGCCACGACCCGCCATCACCGTGATCACAGATTGTTTCAGCCGCTTGCAAGTCAGTACACAGCAACTGATGTTGTGACTGTTGCGAATTAAACGGTTACGGCCATGACGACGACCACCTTGACTCCCCATCAGGCGCGCGCCCGCGCCGACTACCTGAACATCACGCTTTGGACCTTCCAGGGCTGGATCGCCATGTTCTTCCTCGCCGCCGGCTACGCCAAGCTGTCGGAGTCCATGGAGAACCTGATCGTGCTGATGCAGTGGCCTGCCCTGGTCAGCGCGACCTTCGTGCGCGGCCTGGGCCTCGCCGAGATCGTGCTGGCGATCATGGTCCTGGCGCCCCTGATCTCGTGGCGGTTCGGCCGTCCGCTTCTGCTGACGGCGACGGCGGGCCTGCTGATCCTCCAGGTCATCGCTCTGGGCGTGCACGCGGTCGGCCTGGACCTGGGCCTGAGCCTGACCAACATCTTCCTGATCGCCATCACGGCGCCGGTGCTGTGGCTGCGTCGCCGCTGAGCCTGGCCGTCCCAAATTCGCAGGCTCGCTTCTCCCCTCCCCCTGAGGGCCTGCGAATCCCGAGGCCGCGCCCGTCCCCCGGTCGCGGCCTTTTCCTTGCGCCGTTCACAACTTCGTAGCCGGACGCGCCGAAAGCTTCCCTTTACGTCCGCGTCAAGTTATCAAGGCGTCATGCCGATCGCAGACGAACATCGCACCTATTCCATCCGGCAGCTATGCCGTGAGTTCGGCGCGACCGCGCGCGCCCTTCGCTTCTATGAGGACAAGGGCCTGCTGACGCCGTCGCGCAAGGGGCAGACGCGGGTGTACGGCCCGCGCGACCGCGCCCGGCTGAAGCTGATCATGCGCGGTCGGCGCATCGGCTTCACCCTGGTCGAGATCCAGGAGATGCTGGATCTGTACGATCAGAAAGATCACAACGTCCATCAGATGGCCATCGCCCTGCCGCGCCATCGCGCCCGCATCGAGGCGCTGAAGCAGCAGTTGGAAGACATCGAAGGCGCCATCGAAACGGCCGAGGCCGCCTGCGCCTGGATGGAAAAGACCCTGGGCGAACACCGCCCCGACCTCCTGCCGGGCGCCGAGGCCTACGCCAGCCTGCTGAGCGAACGGCTCAACGACCCCGACGACCACTTCCAGACCTTCAAAGCGAGAGCGTGATCCCATGGCCTATAAAGCGCCTGTACGCGACCTGTCCTTCGTCCTGCACGACGTGCTGCAGGTCGAGAACTACGGCAACCAGCTGCCCGACGCCGATCTGTCGCGCGACCTGATCGACCAGATCATCGAGGAAGGCGGCAAGTTCGCCGAAGAGGTCATCGCCCCGATCAACCGTCCCGGCGATCTGGAAGGCTGTCACATCGACGGCGACGTGGTGACCACGCCCAAGGGCTGGAAGGAAGCCTATCATCAGATGGTCGAGGCCGGCTGGCCCTCGCTGGGCTTCAGCACCGAGTTCGGCGGCCAGGGCATGCCCTCGGTCGTGTCGAGCGCGGTGGGCCAGTTCACCGCCGCCGCCAGCGCCGCCTTCTCCATGTACCCGGGCCTGACCAGCGGCGCCTTCCACGGCATCGAGGCCAGCGCCTCGGACGAGATCAAGCAGAAGTATCTGCCGAAGATGGCGTCGGGCGAATGGACCGGCACCATGAACCTGACCGAGCCGCAGTGCGGCACCGACCTGGGCATGGTCCGCACCAAGGCCGTGCCGAACGGCGACGGCTCCTATTCGATCACCGGCCAGAAGATCTGGATCTCGGCGGGCGAGCATGACTTCGCCGACAACATCATCCACACGGTGCTGGCCCGCGTCGAAGGCGCGGTTCCGGGCATCAAGGGCCTGAGCCTGTTCGTGGTGCCCAAGTTCCTGGTCAACGAGGACGGCTCGCTGGGCGAGCGCAACGGCGTGTCCTGCGCGGGCCTCGAGCACAAGATGGGCATCCACGGCAACGCCACCTGCGTCATGGCCTATGAGAACGCCAAGGGCTGGCTGATCGGCGAAGAAGGCCGCGGCATGAACAACATGTTCGTGGTCATGAACGAGGCCCGTCTGGGCACCGGCCTGCAGGGTCTGGCCATCGGCGACGCCGCCTATCAGGCCGCCGTCGAGTTCGCCAACGACCGCCTGCAGGGCCGCAGCCTGACCGGACCGAAGAACCCGGACGGCCCGGCCGACCCGATCATGGTCCACCCGGACGTGCGCCGCATGCTGCTGGAGGCCAAGGCCTTCGTCGAAGGCGGCCGCGCCTTCATCCTGTGGACCGCGCTGCAGGCCGATCTGCAGAAGGCGGCCGACGAAGCCGTCGCCACCAAGGCCAAGGACTACATGGGCCTGATCACGCCCGTGCTGAAGGCCTATCTGACCGACAAGGGCTTCCACGTCGCCTCGCTGGCGATGCAGGTCCACGGCGGTTCGGGCTACACCGAACACTTCCCGGCGTCGCAGTATCTGCGCGATGCGCGGATCACCATGATCTATGAAGGCACCAACGGCATTCAGGCGCTGGATCTGGTCGGCCGCAAGCTGCCGGCCAACGGCGGCCGCGCCATCATGAGCTGGTTCGCCGACATCGACGCCTTCGTCAGCGAGAACGGCGATGACGAGGCGATCAAGCCCTTCGTCGAGGGCCTGGCCGACGCCAAGAAGAAGCTGCAGGAGGCCACCATGTGGCTGATGCAGAACGGCATGGCGAACCCGGACAACGCCGCCGCGGCCTCGACCGACTATCTGCACATCTTCGGCCTGACGGCCTACGCCTTCCTGTGGGCGCAGATGGCCAAGGCGGCGCAAGGCCGGATCGCCGCCGGGGACGCCGATCCCTACTACGCCAACAAGCTGATGACCGGCCGCTACTTCGTCGAGCGCATCCTGCCCGACGCCGGAGCGCACCTGAAGAAGCTGAAGTCCGGCGCCGAGGTGCTGATGCAGATGCCCGCCGAGGCGTTCTGATCCGCTTCTGATCTTTCGGGCCTCTCTCGCCACGGCGGGAGAGGCCTTTTCTCTATTGCAGAAGGGCGGCGCAGACCGCCCGCGTTAGCAGGAAACACTCATGAACGTCCTTGGCAGCCCCGAACCCGACTTCATGCAGGAAGAAGAGATCGTCCTCTTCTCCGACTCCGTCGCCAAATGGATCGACGAGCACGCGCCGCAGGAGAAGTTCCAGCAGTGGATCGCCGCCTCCTCGGTGCCGCGCGAACTGTGGAACGCGGCGGGCGATGCGGGCCTGCTGGGCCTGTCGCTGCCGGAAGAGGACGGCGGCTTCGGCGGCGATTACCGGCACGAAGTCGTGCTGATGCGCCAGCTGGGCTGGAAGGGCGCGGACCACTTCGGCATTTCGCTGCATAACGCCATCGTCATGCCCTACATCTGGCACTACGGCACGGCCGAGCAGAAGGCGCGCTGGCTGCCGCGTCTGCAGTCGGGCGAACTGGTCGGCGCCATCGCGATGACCGAGCCGGGCGCGGGCTCCGACCTGCAAGGGGTGAAGACCACCGCCGTCAAACAGGGCGACCACTACGTCCTGAACGGCTCCAAGACCTTCATCACCAACGGCCAGCTGGCCAATTTCATCATCGTCGTCGCCAAGACCGACCCGGCCGAAGGCGCCAAGGGCACCAGCCTGATCTGCCTCGAAACCGACGGGGCCGAAGGCTTCGAGCGCGGCCGGAATCTGCACAAGATCGGCATGGAGGCGAACGACACCTCCGAGCTGTTCTTCAACGATGTGAAGGTGCCGCTGGAGAACGTCATCGGCGACACCGAGGGCCAGGGCTTCGTCCAGCTGATGCAGCAGCTGCCGCAGGAGCGTCTGAACATCGCTGTTCAGGGCGTGGCCGCCGCCGAGCGCGGGCTGGAAGCGACACTGGCCTACGTCAAGGAGCGCAAGGCCTTCGGCAAGCGGGTCATCGACTTCCAGAACACCCAGTTCAAACTGGCCGAGATCAAGACCAAGCTGACCGTAGCCAAGGTCTTCGTCGACCACTGCATTGCTCTGCACCTGAAGGGCCAGCTGGACGCCGCCACCGCCTCGATGGCCAAATACTGGGTCACCGACATTCAGGGCGAGACCATCGACGAGATGCTGCAGCTCTTCGGCGGCTACGGCTATATGACCGAATATCCGATCGCCCAGCTGTACAAGGACGCCCGCGTCCAGCGCATCTACGGCGGGACCAACGAGATCATGAAGCTGCTGATCGCGCGGACGCTGTAATCAGCGTAGCAGCAAGGCCCCCGCGATCAGGGCGCCGGAGAGCACAATCGAAGCGGCGATCCACCGCCCGGCCGAGAGGATCGACCGGGCGGTTTCCTTGTCCGCAGTCGCCGTCGCGGCGGGCTCGGCCGTGAGGCGGCGCGAGGCGGCGCGGATCAGGCGGGGCAGGTCGTCGCTGGCCGCCGACAGGTCCAGAAGGGCGCCGATCAGACGGTTGCGCAGGTCTTCCGGGCTGCGGCTGGAGAAGAGGGCGCGGCTCCAGGCGCCCTTCATCGTCTGGACCAGATCGAAATCGGGGTCGACGCGCGACAGCACCCCCTCGATCGTCACCAGCGCCTTGAGGATCAGCACCAGATCGGGCGGGGCGGCCACCCGTTCCTGACGCATCAGCCCCATCAGATCGGCGACGATGGCGGGCAGGTCGACCACGCCCTGACCGTGGCGGGCGATCAGCCGCTCGGCCCCGGCGGTCAGGCTGGAGCGCGAGACGTCCGTCCCTTCGGTCCAGTCGGCCAGAACCTCGGCCATGCGCGCGCCGTCGCCGGCGGCCAGCGACTGGACGAAGCTGATCAGCTCGGCGCGGCGGCGCGGGGTGACGGTCCCGACCATGCCGAAGTCCAGCAGGCCCACCCGGTCGCCCGGCAGGCCGCGCAGGTTGCCGGGGTGCGGGTCGGCGTGAAAACGGCCATTGACCAGCACCATGTCCAGCACCGCCTCGGCGCCGACGCGGGCAAGCCGGTGCGGATCGACGCCCGCCGCCCTCAGCCGTGCGGCGTCTATGGGCGCCACGCCGTCGAGATAGTCCTGCACCAGCACGCGGTCGGTCGTGTGCTGCCAATAGACGGCGGGGATGACCACGTCGCGGTTTTTGGCGAAGTCGGCGGCGAAGCGGTCGACGTTGCGGCCCTCGGCGGTGAAGTCCAGCTCGTCCAGCATGGCCTCGGTCAGCTGGGCGATCAGGGCGCGCGGGCGATAGCGGGCGATCTCGGCGCTGGACTGTTCGGCGCGGCGGGCCAGTTCGGCGATCAGGCGCAGGTCGGCCTCGACGCGCGGGCGCACGCCGGGGCGGCGGATCTTGACCACCACCTCGGTCCCGTCGTGCAGCGCGGCGCGGTGCACCTGGGCGATGGAGGCGGCGGCCAGCGGCGCCGCGTCGAAGCGGGCGAAGACCTGCTCCGGCGGCCCGCCCAGGGCGGCCTCCACCTCGGGCCGTAGCGTTTCGAAGTCGAGGGTGGGGCCGGCGCTCTGAAGCTGTTCGAACTCGGCGATCCAGTCGGCGGGCAGCAGGTCCGAGCGGGTGGACAGGATCTGGCCCAGCTTGACGAAGGTGGGGCCCAGCGCCTCCAGCGCCTGACGGGTGCGGCGGGACAGGGGCTCCGGCCCGCCCGGCTCGGCCTCGCCGCCACCGAGGCCGAGGCGCAGCAGCACGGCCTCAAGGCCAAAGCGGGCGGCGACGCCGGAAATCTCGGCCAGACGTTTTCGATCGCGCGCCGCAACGGCCAAGGTTGTGAACATGACAGACGAACGCGGGCCGAACACCCGGCGTTCCCGCCAAGCTCAGTCGATCGCCGAGGTTGGTCGTCGCCGTGAAAGCGCGATATGCAGGCGCCATGATCCGTCTTTACGTTCAGGGCGACCTCGCCCCCGGCGCCGCCGTGGCGCCCACGCTCGACCAGTCGCGCTATCTGACGCAGGTGATGCGGTTGAAGGCGGGCGACGAGCTGCTGGTCTTTAACGGCCGCGACGGCGAGTGGCGCGTCAGCGTCGCCGAGGTGCTGAAGAAGGGCGTCATCCTGCGCGCCGAGGAGCAGATGCGGCCCCAGACCTATGGTCCCGATCTGGAGCTGATCGTCGCCGTGGTGAAGAAGGCCCGCGTCGAGACCATTGTCGAGAAGGCCGCCGAACTGGGCGCCAAGCGGGTGCGGCTGGCGCTGACCCATCGCACCAACGCCGACCGGCTGCGGCTGGACCGGCTGGACGCCATCGCCGAGGAGGCCGCCGAGCAGACGGGTCGTCTGGACGTGCCGGTGGTGGATGATCCGGTCAAGCTGGACGCCCTGCTGGACGGCTGGGAGGACGGACGGCGGCTGATGTTCTGCGACGAGACGGGCGGCGCGCCCGCGATCACCGCCTTGACGCCGTTTTCTCCCTCCCCCTTGTGGGGAGGGGCCACGGGGGGCGTGCTGGATCGCCAGGCCCTCCCCACCCGGTCGCGCCTTGAAGGGCTCGACCACCCTCCCCGGGACGGGGAGGGAGAAGGTCGGTGGGCCATATTGATCGGGCCGGAGGGCGGGTTCTCGCCGGAAGAAGGCGAGCGGCTGCGCTCCCTGCCCTTCACCACCGCCGTCTCCCTGGGGCCGCGCATCCTGCGGGCCGACACCGCCGCCATCGCCGCCATGACGCTGTGGCAGGCGGCGGTCGGCGACTGGGATCGTTAGAAGTTTCCGCCGCCCCCTTGAGCCCGGCCGCTGGCTGGCCCATCTAGCCGCGACAGCAGAGGTTACAGATGTCCGACACGGCGCCCCTTTCCAGAGACCAGCTGATCCACGCCATGTCGAAGGGCGAGAAGCCCAAGGACCAATGGCGCATCGGCGCGGAGCACGAGAAGTTCGGCTTCGACAAGTCGACGCTGCGTCGCCCGGCCTATGAAGGCCCCGGCGGCATCAAGGCCATGCTGGACGGGCTGACCCGCTTCGGCTGGACGCCGGTGCTGGAGGGCGATCACGTCATCGCCCTGGAGCGCAAGAACGCCGAGGGCTTCAGCGCCTCGATCAGCCTGGAGCCGGGCGGTCAGTTCGAACTGTCGGGCGCCCCGCTGAAGGACATTCACGACATCTGCAACGAGACCGGCCAGCACCTGATGGAGGTCAAGCAGGTCGCGGACCAGCTGAACCTGGGCTTCCTGGGGCTGGGCTTCGACCCCCTGTGGCGGCGCGAGGACATCCCCGTCATGCCCAAGGGCCGCTATGACGTCATGCGCGCCTATATGCCCAAGAAGGGCAAGCTGGGCCTGGATATGATGCTGCGCACCTGCACCATTCAGGCCAACCTCGACTTCGACAGCGAAGCCGACATGGTCATGAAGTTCCGCACCTCGCTGGCGCTGCAGCCCATCGCCACCGCCCTGTTCGCCAACAGCCCCTTCACCGAGGGCAAGCCGAACGGCTTCGTCTCGGCGCGCGCCAACGTCTGGACCGACACGGACCCGGACCGCACCGGGATGCTGGGCTTCGTGTTCGAGGACGGCTTCGGCTATGAGCGCTATGCCGACTATGCGCTGGACGCGCCGATGTATTTCGCCAAGCGCGGCCAGACCTATGTCGACCTGTCGGGCCAGTCGTTCCGCGCCTTCATCGACGGCAAGCTGGACGCCTTGCCCGGCGATCGGGCCACGGTTCAGGACTGGGCCGACCACCTGACCACCCTGTTCCCGGAAGTGCGGCTGAAACAGTATCTGGAGATGCGCGGCGCCGACGGCGGGCCGTGGAGCCGCATCTGCGCCCTGCCCGCCCTGTGGGCCGGGATCCTGTACGACGCGCCGTCGCTGGCGGCGGCCTGGGACCTGTGCAAGGACTGGGACATCGCCGACCATGAGCGCCTGCGCCGCGACGTGACGCGGCTGGGCCTGAAGGCGGAAGTGGGCGGCCGCAGCGTGCGCGACATCGCCGTCGACATGGTCAACATCGCCAAACAGGGCCTGAAGAACCGCGCCCGCTTCTCAGGCGGCATGGTGGACGAGCGCGGCTACATCACCGAGCTGGAAGACATCGCCGACAGCGGCGTGACCTCGGCCGATCGCCTGCTGGAGCTCTACAACGGCGAATGGGCGGGCGACATCAGCCGGGTCTATCGCGACTTCGCCTACTGATCGAAGCCTGACAGGAAGCCGGCCACGTTGTCGCCGAGCGCGCCGACGGCGTAGCCGCCTTCCATGACGATCAGCGTCGGCCGCCCCAGGGCGGCGATGCGCTGCGCCAGGACCGGA
The DNA here is from genome assembly GCF_014836405.1 of Brevundimonas guildfordensis. GTDB lineage: Bacteria > Pseudomonadota > Alphaproteobacteria > Caulobacterales > Caulobacteraceae > Brevundimonas > Brevundimonas guildfordensis. The sequence continues at coordinate 1,610,835 of NZ_JACSQU010000001.1, forward strand.
TAGTCCTCGGTGGTCAGCTTGAAGTGGGAGATGGGGTCCTGCTCCCAGGTGTCGGCGCCGAAGGAGATGACCAGCAGGCCCGGATCGAAGGCGTCGATCGCCGCCAGGGCCTGATCCAGCGCCGCCAGATAGGGCGCCGCCGTGGTGCCGCGCGGCAGCGGCAGGTTCAGCGTCGCGCCCTCGCCCGCCCCCTCGCCGCGCTCGTCGGCGTGACCCCAGTAGAAGGGGTATTCGGTGTTCGGGTCGCCATGGATCGAGGCGAAGAAGACCGAACCGTCCTCCCAGAAGATGTCCTGGGTGCCGTTGCCGTGGTGGTAGTCGACGTCGAGGACGGCGACCCGCTCAAGCCCGGCGTCGCGCGCCGCGCGGGCGGCGATGGCGGCGTTGTTCAGATAGCAGTAGCCGCCCATGTAGTCGGCCCCCGCGTGGTGGCCCGGCGGGCGACACAGGGCGAAGGTCGCGCGCTCGGTTCCGTCCAGCAGCGGCTGCAGCGCCGTCAGGGCCGTCTGCGCCGCCCAATAGGCCGCGTCCCAGGTCTGGGCGGTGATCGGCGTGCCGGCGTCGTAGGAGAAGCGGCCCAGCTGGGCGTCGATGCGATCCAGGTTCAGCGGGCGGCGCCGCACCACCGGCCAGGTGTAGCCGACGGCGTCGCCCTCGCGCCCCGCCGCCAGCCAGCGGGCGTAGGCCTGTTCGAGGAAGCCGAGGTATTCCGCCGTATGCACGCGGGCCAGCGGCTCCTTGCCGAAGTCGCGGGCCGGCGCCAAAGGCCCCAGGCGCTCGCGCAGCAGCTCGGCGCGCGATGGCGTCTCATTGTACGCAGTCCAGCCGCCGTTGTGCATCTCCAGCGCCGGCGCGTGCGCCAGCTGCCGCTCGTCGAACACCTTGAACATCGGCCCTCCCGCCTTGTCGTCCGGGGCGGACCCCACCAGAATCCGCCTAGAAAAGCCAGCCCGTGATGAGCGCCCGCAGAGGATTGGCCGGATCGGACAGCAGGCGCGCCGTCATCGCCAGGGAGATGACCACCAGCAGAGGCCGGATCAGGCGCGGCCCGAAGCGCATGGCGGCGTGCGAGCCCAGGCGCCCGCCGATGAACTGGCCCACCGCCATGATCCCGGCCAGCACCCAGACGATGTGGCCGCCGACCGCCAGAACGACGATGCCGACGACATTGCTCATCAGGTTCAGCGCCTTGGTGTGCGCCGTCGCCCGCGTCAGCCCCATGCCCAGCAGCATGACGAGGCTCAGCGCAAAGAAGGATCCCGTCCCCGGCCCGAAGAAGCCGTCGTAAAAGCCGATCCCGCCCGCCACGAAGGCGTAGGCCAGGGGCGTCAGCCGGGCGTGGGCGTCCTCGTCCGCCGCCTTGGGGCCGAGCAGGAAATAGAGCGCGATGCCGATCAGCAGCACCGGCAGAAGGATCATCAGCCAGCGCGTGTCCACCAGGGTCACGGCGAAGGCGCCCAGTCCCGACCCGACCGCGACCAGCGCCAGCGGCCAGCGGATCAGGCGGAAATCCACCCGGCCCTTGCGCCAGAAGTTCCACAGGGCGCTGGCCGTGCCGACGCTGCCCTGCACCTTGTTGGTGGCGATGGCGGCGACCGGGTTCAACCCCACCGACAGCAGGGCCGGCAGGGAGATCAGCCCGCCGCCCCCGGCGATGGCGTCGATGAAGCCGGCGATCACCGACGCGACGCCCAACAGGGCGATGATTTCAGGCGTCAGGTCGAACACGCGCGCAGCACTCCGGTCAGGCTGGCGCTATAGCCCCGCGCGCGGCGAACCGCCACGCTCGGCCGCGAAATGGGCGAGGCAGCTCAGGACCGGAGCGCAGCCCGGGCCTGACAGGCGCTGGCGACGCCTTCGCGGATGTCGCGATAGCCGGCGCGCTGGGCCAGTTCGGTCGCCTGGCCGCATTCATTGGCGGCGATCAGCTTGTCCAGTTCGTCGGCCAGCAGCCGGCGCTGATTGATCACGGCGGCCTCATAGTTCCGTTGGACGCGCTCGCGGCGCATGTCGTCGATCATGCGGCGATTATCCATGTCCTGAAAGCGCAACATGGTGGTGTCCGCCCGGTCGGCGCTGGGGCGGATGACCTGATGGTTGGATGGCGGCGCGGGCTGGGCCCCCGTCTGACCGCCAAACGCCGTAACGCCGTAGAACAGAACCGCCAACAACATGACCGACCTCCGTTTGTCGATCATCACTATGCACGAGTTGTCGGGGAGGCCAACCTCTTGACCACGGCGGTCGCGGCGCCGGGCCCTCATCTTTGGCTTGGACACGGACGCCTCGGCGGGCGCATGGTGGCGGCCTCGCAAGAAGGCTCCGGAGGGCCTGTGTCGTTCATCGCCGCCGTGACCTCCGCCATGATCGCCGTGATCGCCCCCCAGGCGGCGGCCTCGCCCGCATCGCCCGCCACGACGGAGATGTCAGCCGCGCCTGCGCGGCCCCAGTGGCTGTTGTCGCGCGAAGGATCGACCATCGTGTTTCGCGGGGCCTTGAACCCGGCCTCTGGCGCCGCACTGGCCCAGGCGCTGTCGGACGAGAGCGTCGAGGGTCTGGTGATCGACAGCGGCGGCGGCGATGAGAATGCGGCGCTGGATGCGGCCGAGGTCATCCTGGCGCGGCGCCTGCCGGTGACGGTGCGGGGCCAGTGCACGTCCGCCTGCGCCAACGCCATCTTCGCCGCCGGAGCGACGCGGACGATAGAGCGGGCGGGCTTCGTCAGCTTCCACCACTCCTCGCCGGTGATCGAGGCCAACTATCAAAAGCTGAACGAGGCCGTGCCTGACGAAATCGCTTTAGGCGCCCGGCGGCTGCGGGCCCTTTACGCCGCGCGGGGCGCCGACCCCGGCATTCTGGAGTGCGCCGCCGCCCAGATCGGGCTGTCGGACATTCAGACACAGGTGACCATCCCCGGCGAGACGACGCCGCGCGCGGCCTGGCTGTCGCGCCATTCGCTGTGGTTGCCGCATGAGGCGACGCTGCGTCGGTACGGCCTGGGCTTCACCCGCTGGGGGCGACCGCCCAGCCGCCGCGACGTGCTGGCCCGCCTGCGCCCGCCCAACCCGCGCGCAGTGGTCTTCGGCGGAGCGCAGGACTGCGTGTCGGGCTGAGCCGGCGCGCTGCGCCTTAGTGGTGCGCCGAGGCGCTATGCTTCGCCAGCCAGGCTCGCATCTGGGCGATTTCTCGCTCTTGGGCGGTGACCACCTCCTCGGCCAGCTGGCGCACCTCGGGATCGCGGCCGTGCTCCAGCGCGACCTCCGCCATGGCGACGGCGCCTTCGTGGTGCGGAATCATGCCGCGCATGAAGTCCACGTCGGCGTCGCCGGTGTAGGGCTGGTCCATGCCCGCCATCATCGCGTGATGGGCCGCCTGATAGGCTTCGGTCGAGGGCGCGCCGCTGGCGACGGCGACAGGGTGGGCAGCCATCGCCGAGGACGGCCCCTGGTGCGCGGCGGGAGCCCAGCCGAGCGCCGCCGCCGCCATCCAGACGGCCATGGCGATCATCATCAGATTTTCCAGCAGAGACACGAAGCCCAACGGCACCTTGCTGGCGCCGCCGACGCAGGCGCACTTCAGCTCGCGCTTGTCGATGTAGACGGCCTTGAAGACGGACACGGCGCCTATCCCGCCGATGAAGAGCGCGATGGGAACCGACAGCCAGGTGAGAACGCCCGCCACCATCAACACGCCGGCGAGCGCCTCGGCGAAGGGATAGATATAGCCGTAGGGGACCCACCGTTTCGCCAGCAGGTCATAGTTCAGGAACATGGTCGAGAAGGTCTCGACGTTCTGCAGCTTCAGCAGGGCGAGCACGACCATCGAAAAGCCGATGAACCACTCGGCGGCGCGCAGGGTGAAAGGGCTGCCCAACACCGCATGGCTGGCGCCCATCGCCATCAGGGCGGTGAGGCTGAACAGGACAATCACCGGCCAATAGCTGGTCGCGTCGGGATCGGCGACGGGCTTGCCGAGGAACCGGCGCAGGTCGTCGTAGCCGCCTACGCGCTGACCGTCGATGAAGGTCTGCGGCGTGGTCATGACGTCGTGCTCAGCCTTGAAGGCGTCCGTTTCCTCGCGCGTTTTCAGGAGACGGTCGTCGACCCTGTAACCTGACCGCCGCAGCAGGTCTTTCGCCTTGAGCCCGTAGGGGCAGGTGTGCTGCGCCGTCGCCATGCGGTACAGAACCGCAGTCTTCGCCGCGTTCGATGACTGGGTCATTGCCGATCTCTCTTTCGCTCCGTCGGAACAGGTCGGCGGGAATATAGGTGCCGTACCATGGTACAGAGTCAACAGCCTCGTCCGCTGACGATCGGCAAGCTGGCCGAGGCCGGCGGCGTCGGCGTGGAGACCGTGCGCTTCTATCAGCGCAAGGGACTGCTCAGGACGCCCGACAGGACCGGAGGCTTCCGCCACTACGGCGCCGACGACCTGCGACGGCTCCTGTTTATTCGCAGGGCCCAGACCGCCGGCTTCACCCTGGGCGAGATCGCGGAGCTTCTTGAACTGGACGCCAGCGAAGACCGCAGCCGCGTCCGCGCACTGGCCGAGGCGCGAGTGACGGCGCTGGACGCCCGCATCGCCGAGATGGAGCAGGCTCGAGATGCGCTCAGGCGGCTGGCCGTGGAATGTCGCGGTAGGGACGAAGGCCCCTGCCCTATCCTGAAGTCGTTCGACGTTTAGGTCCGCTTCGCGCCGCTGACAGCCGCCCTCCCGTAGCGGCCGCCGGTGATTTCTGCGATCAAGCGGCCTGCATCAGGAGGCTAGATCATGGCGGGATCCATCCATATCGGAGTCGGCGGCTGGACGTTCGAGCCGTGGCGGGGGGTCTTCTATCCCGAGGGGCTGGTGCAGAAGCGAGAGCTGGAGTTCGCCAGCCGGGCGCTGACCTCGATCGAGATCAACGGCACCTATTATTCGACCTTCAAGCCCGACAGCTGGATGAAGTGGCGCGACGAGACGCCCGACGGCTTCGTCTTCTCGGTCAAGGCCAGCCGCTATTGCACCAATCGAAAGGTGCTCTCGGACGGCGCCGAGAGCTTTGAGCGCTTTCTATCGCAGGGGCTGACCGTCCTGGGCGACAAGCTGGGGCCGATCAACTGGCAGTTCATGGGAACCAAGAAGTTCGATCCCGAGGACTTCGAAGGCTTCCTGAAGCTGCTGCCGCCGGAGAAGGACGGCGTACGGCTGCGCCACGCGCTGGAAGTGCGCAATCCGACCTTCGCCACCGAACAGTTCTATGATCTGGCCCGCAAATACGGCGCGGCCATCGTCTATGCGGTCGACGACGAGGAGCCGACCTGGCCGCAGATCGACGAGGCGACAGCGGACTTTACCTACGCCCGGCTGATGTCCAGCCGTGAGGACGAGCCGACAGGCATGACCTCGGGCGAACTGGACGCCGTGGCGAAACAGGCGCGCGGCTGGGCCGGGCGCGGCGACGTCTTCGCCTACTTCATCTCGGGGGCCAAGGTGCGGAACCCGGCGGCGGCCCAGGCGCTGATCGCCAAGTTGAAGGACTGACCGCCATGCCCATCGCCACACGCGCTTTCGCCGCAACCGCAGCCGACCAGCCGCTGAGCCCCTATAGCCTCGAGCGGCGCGATCCGGGGCCGGACGACGTGGCGATCGAGATCAGATACTGCGGCGTCTGCCACTCGGACCTGCATGTGGCCAAGAACGAGCTGGGCGGGACGCGCTATCCCATCGTGCCGGGTCATGAGATCGCCGGGGTGGTGACGGCGGTTGGCGCCAACGTCACGCGCTTCAAGGCCGGCGACCGCGTCGGCGTCGGCTGCATGGTCGACAGCTGCCGCACCTGCTCGGCCTGCCGCGAGGGGCTGGAGCAGTATTGCGAGCCGGGCATGACCCAGACCTACGGTTCGTCCGATCCCAAGGGCGCCGAGGTCGGCCAGACCATCACCCAGGGCGGCTATTCGGATCGCATCACGGTCGATCAGGCCTTCGTGCTGCGCATTCCCGACAGCCTGCCGCTGGATGCGGCGGCGCCGCTGCTCTGCGCGGGCGTGACCATCTGGTCGCCGCTGAAGACCTGGGGCGTGGGGCCGGGGTCCAAGGTGGCGGTGATCGGCCTGGGGGGCCTGGGCCATATGGCGGTCAAGCTGGCCGCCGCCCTGGGCGCCGAGGTGACGGTGCTGTCGACCTCGGATCGCAAGAAGGCCGACGCCGAGCGGATGGGCGCCCGCCACTTCCTGATCAACTCGGACGCGGACGCAATGAAAGCGGCGGCCGAACAGTTCGACCTGATCATCAACACCGTCTCGGCCACGCACGAGATCGCCAGCCACGTCAATCTGCTGGCGCGCGACGGGACCATGGTCATGCTGGGGCTGTCGACGGAGGGACTGCCGGTCTTCGCCAGACCCCTGCTGTGGCGGCGCCGACGCATCGCCGGCTCGCTGATCGGCGGGATCCGCGAGACGCAGGAGATGCTCGACTTCTGCGCGGAACACGGGATCGTGTGCGATATTGAAGTGATCGCCCCCGACCAGATCAACCAGGCTTATGAACGGATGGAGCGGTCGGACGTGCGCTATCGCTTCGTCATCGACATGGGCCGCTTGGCCGCGACGGCTTAGCCCCGTCTTCTCGTTCGACGCGCGCCGCGCTAAGGCTGGCGTCCAAGGGAGGCGGACGGCGTCGCGCCCGCGATGGCCGCCGCACAGGATCAGGGAGACGTCATGACGCGTACCGCATTCGTCACCGGGGGCACCCGGGGCATCGGCAAGGCGATCGTTCAGCGACTGAAGGAAGACGGCCTGCAGGTCGCGGCCGGCTATTCCGGCAACACCGAGGCCGCAGAGGCCACCGCCCGCGAGCTGGGCGTCATGGTGGTGAAGGGCAACGTCGGCTCGTTCGAGGACTGCGAACGGGCGGTCAAGGAGGTCGAGGCGCAGCTGGGCCCGATCGACGTGCTGGTCAACAACGCCGGCATCACCCGCGACGGCTTCTTCCACAAGATGAGCGCCGACCAGTGGTCCGACGTGATCCGGGTCAACATGGACAGCGTGTTCAACATGACGCGCCAGGTCATCAACGGCATGCGCGACCGGGGCTTCGGCCGCATCGTCAACATCTCCTCGATCAACGGCCAGAAGGGCCAGATCGGCCAGACCAACTATTCCGCCGCCAAGGCCGGGATGATCGGCTTCACCAAGGCGCTGGCGCTCGAAAACGCCCGCAAGGGCGTGACCGTCAACTGCATCGCGCCGGGCTATATCGACACCGAAATGGTCGGGGCCATGGACCAGAAGGTGCTGGACGCCATCGTGGCCCAGATTCCGGTCGGCCGCCTGGGCAAGGGCGAAGAGATCGCCGACATGGTGTCCTGGCTGTCGGGCGAGCGTGCCGGATATGTCACAGGGTGCACCCTGTCGCTCAATGGCGGGCAGTACCTGGTTGGTTAAGCCGCGTTCGCCCAAAATCCGCCGTTCGGGCATACCACCTCTGAAGGCATGAGGTCTGCGGTCCAAGCCGTGGCGGAGAAACCGCCTGCCGTGATCCTCGCGACGCATCGCGCCGCGGGGCCTGCGGGCCTGCGCGCCTGGCGCCGCGCCAGCGCGACGGCGGGCCTGGCCTTGGCTCTGGCCTGCGGCGTCGCCGCTCCCGAGGCCGCAGCCCAGATCCGCTCCAACGCCCAGGCGGAGCACAGCCGGGCGATCCGCGATCAGTCCGTCACCCGCACCACGCCGCCGCCAGGCCGCTATGTCTCCGAGGCGGGCCAGGGCTTCGTCCTGGACCAGGCCGGGTCGCTGACCCTGCTGCGGTTCGAGCGCTCGACCGAGACCTGGGCCCTGCGCCCGTCCTCGGCGCCGCGCGGCGACACCATCTACCGCAACGACGCCGGCGATCAGGTGCTGCGCGTCACGGCGGGCGGCGGCATCACCGTCTATACGACGCGGACGCCGGGCGGCTCGCCGGTGTCGCTGGCCGGGCCGCCGGTCAGCCTGGCCCCGCCGTCGCTGGGGCCGGTGCAGATGTTCAACCTGATGGCGCGCCGCAGCGGACTGGTCTCCGAGGCCATGGGGCGGCTGGTGCGGATCAACCTGGACGGCCAGGAATCCGAGGCCCTGTGCATCGAGGCGCTGATCGTCACCACCGACGCGGTGGTCCGCATCGCCCGCTCGCCCAGCGCCCGCCCCTTCCTGGACCGGCTGCGCAGCATCACCATCGTCGAAGGGCAGCGCTCGTCGGTGACCTATTCCGGCGGCGACCTGCGCGTGGTGGTCGATCCGCGCCGGGGCATCGCCGGGCGGCCGTCCTCGGCCCGCGTCATTCGCGCGGTGATCCCGCAGGACTGACCTGGGACCAAAGGCCCAACCTCGCCATCTGCCCTTTCGCCGCCATTGGGCGTATGAGGGCGGCCATATTCACCATCACAGAGGCTGATTTACAGTGACCTCTTCCCTCACCGCCGTCTCCGCCGAGGATCAGGCCAAGACCCGCGCCATCGTCCCGGTGTCGATGAAGGGCTATGACGCCGACTTCCAGGCCTTCTCCGACGCCCTGGGCGCCTCGTTTTCCCGCTACGGCTTCGCGGTCATCGCTGACCACGGCCTGGACCAAGGCCTGATCGACGCCGCGGTGAACGACGCCAAGGCCTTCTTCGCCCTGCCTGAGGAGGTGAAGCGCCAGTATCACCAGCCGGGCACCGGCGGGGCGCGCGGCCTGACCCCGTTCGGCGTCGAGGCGGCCAAGGGCGCCAAGGCGGTCGACCTGAAAGAGTTCTGGCACACCGGCCGCGAACTGCCGGACGACCACCCCTATCGCCAATACATGCGCGACAACGTCTGGCCGACCGAGATCGAAGGCTTCCGCCAGCACGTCTATGGCCTGTACGAAGGTCTGGACGAACTGGGTCGCCGCATCCTGAAGGCCATCGCCCGCTATCTGAAGCTGGATGACGCCTATTTCGAGGACAAGGTCCAGCTGGGCAACAGCGTGCTGCGCCTGCTGCACTATCCGCCGATCCCGGCCGACGCCGAGGGCGTGCGCGCGGGCGCCCATGAAGACATCAACGTCATCACCCTGCTGCTGGGCGCCGAAGAGGCGGGCCTGCAGCTGAAGGACTCGGACGGCGAGTGGCTGGACATCGCCCCGCCGCCGGGCGCCCTGGTGGTCAACATCGGCGACATGCTGCAGCGGCTGGTCAACCACGTCCTGCCGTCGACGACGCACCGCGTGGTCAATCCGGCCCCCGAGCGTCGCGGCTTCGCCCGCTATTCGACGCCCTTCTTCCTGCACTTCAATCCGGACTTCCCGATCGAAACCCTGCCCTCGACGGTCACGGCGGAAAACCCGGACCGCTATGCGGGCAAGACCATCCTGGCCGAAGACTTCCTGACCGAGCGGTTGAAGGAGATCCGCCTGATCTGACCGGGCGGAACCATCGAAACGACGAAGGGCCGGCGGAGCGATCCGCCGGCCCTTTTTGTTGGCCCCCCCTGCCTTGCGAGGCCCCCTAGCGGGCGATGCGCAGGCGGGTGATGTCGCGGCCGATGGCGCGGAAGGCTTCCTTCAGATCGGCGCCGCTGTTGGCTTCGAAGAAGTGGGTTCGCTCACTGGTGGCGCACTGGCGCATCACGTCCAGGGCGCTGTCGACGACGTTCGGCTTGCCGGTGTCGCTGCCCAGGTCGAAGCCGACGGTATAGACGACCACACCCCTGGCCTGCATGGCCCGGCACAACTCGACCGACTGAATGAAGGGGTCGCCGTTGGACGAGTTCAGGTTGATGTGGCTGCTCAGGGAGCCGCTGCCTGATCCCGCGTCCAGACCGATGACGCCGTCGCGGAAGGGGGTGTTGAACTCACCGTCAGTCATGAGAATGGCCACCTTCAGCGTATCCGAAGGCGCGTATTCGCCGGGTTGTCCCGCCCCGTCGAACAGCGAGGCGAAGTTGGGCGACAGCATATACCAGGCCCAGGCGATGCCGATCTGGCCCGCCGTGGAGCCGCTTTTGCGCAACTGGTCGATCCTCGCCTTCAGGGTGCTGGCGCTGGCCGTCAGCGGGGTGATCGCGGCGCTTGGGCAGGCGTTGCCCGCGTCCAGGTAGCTGCGGCCGACATAGGCGGTGGACGGCCGCGCCTCTGTATAGCGCTCGGCCCCGACGCGCTCGCTGACGCAGGTGCTGGAGGGGAGGACGTTGACGTAGCCGTCTGCTGTCGGGAACACGCGCCATTGGGCGCCGTCGCGGCCGTTCAAGAGCTGGCCGCCGCTGGAATAGGAAGCGCCGCCCTTGACCGTGCTGACGAGGCCAAGACTGCGCGACGTGTCCAGAACCATTTGCGAGCCGCTGACGCTGGCCACGCGGAAGCCCGCCTCGTTCAACTGGGCCAGGCCGCCCATGCTGGTCAGGCGGACATGGTCGTTCACCGACAGGCCGTGACTTCCGACCGTGAGCGTCAGCCCGCAGTCGTTGCGCACGCACTTGGCGATATAGGCCGATTTCGACGTGCTGGAGGACGTCCCGACATAGCTGGACGCGGCGCCGGACGATGACAGCGTCCTGAGCTGGAACTGACTGCTGGAAGTCCTCACGACCTCATAGGGCACGCCGTTCAGGCCTGCGATGTCCTCGACATGCCACAGCACCACCCGATCGCCGCTACTGAAGCCGTGGCCGCTGGAGGTGAAGGTGGCCGTAGAACTGCGGGAAATGCTCGAAATGGTGCGTACCGTGCCGCTCACCCAGGAGGCGGCCGTGACGGAACGGGTCGTGCTGTCCAGCGGGCCGCGCGCCTGCGCCGCCAGCGACCCGACGTTCACCCCCGCCGCATAGGGCACCAGCGCCACCTTGGAGTAGAAGGGCGTCTGCTGATCCTGGACCACGATGTCGATCAGATCCTTGGCCGCCGCCTGCAGGTCCTGAAGCTTGGACGTCGGCGGGCAGTTGCGCGTGCAGTTGTCCATCGACCCGGTGATGTCCAGCGCCATCGCCACCTCGACGTTGCGGGAGGCGCGCAGGACTTCCGAGCGGCTGCCGACCGGCAGATAGTCGTCCAGCAGCTTGCCGTAGGGCGGCAGGAAGACGTTGGCGACCAGCACCTTCACATTGACGCGCGCCTCGCCGGTGACGCGGTTGTCAGCCAGGACGAAGGTCGCGGTGTCGTCAGAGTCCGTCTGGAAATAGCGCGGCATATTGGCCTTCAGCGCCGCCATGCCGACCCGGTTGATGTTGGCGTTGTCGCTGTAGATCGATCGGGCCGCGGCCAGGGCGGCGGCGTCCAGCGCATCCTGAAGCTCGGCCTTGACCTTGGACGCCTGATGCAGGTCGACGGCGCCCAGGGTGATCATCATCAGGATCGGCAAGGCGACCGCGAACATCAGGGCGACGTTGCCCTGGGTCTGGCGCGCCAGGCGGCGGACGAAGAGGCGCAGGCCCCGTCCTGCTCGTTTCAGACCGTGTTTCACCGTGAAATCCCGCCGTGCCGCGCGCGGACGCAGGGTCCGCAGTCGGCTTCAGCATGGCGCCGGTCGGTTAAGGCTTGGCCCCAAGTTCACGGTTAACAGCGCGTTGCCGCGACAGACCTCAGCGGCGGTCGACGCAGGCGTCCAGGCCTTGCTGGCGCACCGTGCCCATGGCCGCCTGGATGCGGGCGGCGCGGCGGCGGACATAGGGGCCGGAATTGGCCGCCTTGTAGCGGCGCGGGCTGGGCAGGATGGCGGCCAGACGCGCGGCCTCGGCGGCGGTCAGCTTGTCCGCGCTCTTGTTGAACCAGTGGCGCGAGGCGGCCTCGGCGCCATAGACGCCCGGCGCCCATTCGGCGACGTTCAGATACATCTCCATGATCCGGCGCTTGCCCCAGCCGATCTCGATCAGGCCGGTGTAGCCGACCTCGAGCCCCTTCCTGACCCAGTCGCGGCCGGGCCACAGGAAGACGTTCTTGGCGGTCTGCTGACTGATGGTGGAGCCGCCGCGCACCTTGCCCGAGCCATTCTGTTCGGCGCGCTCATTGGCCTCCAGCGCCTTCTGGATGGCCTCGACGTCGAAACCGTGGTGCTGGCAGAAGCGGGCGTCCTCGGCGGCGATCACCGCCTCGACCAGCCGCGGCGAGATCTTGTCCAGCGAGCGCCAGCGATAATCCATCCCGTGCCCGGCGGCCGCCTGCTTGACCATCAAAATCGTGACGAGAGGCGGCAGAAAACGATGCACCGCCACCCCGGCCAGCGGGAACAGGGCCAGGATCACAAGCAGGGTCAGAAGCGGGCGACGCTTCCGGTGCTTCGCGCGGGTCATGCCGTCATCCTGCCTCAGCCAAGCTTCAGCGCAAGGCCGATCAGAGCGAAGCCACGCCGGCGTGACCGTCTTCGTCGGCCCAGGCGATGCGGGCGGCGCCCGAACTCATGGCCAGGGCGGTGATGGGGGCGCCCTTGTCCTGTTTGACGAACTGAAGGCCGCGCCCGGCCGGATCGGCCCACCAGACGCGCCCGTCCTCCAGCCCCGCCGCCAGACGGCCGTGGGCGGAGGCGGCGGCGACCTGGGCGATCAGGGTCGTCTCGTCATAGCCGATCTCGGTCGCCTCGCGGCCCATCGGCCCGTTGGCGCCGACGAAGGGCCACAGCACCACGCCCTGCGCGCCCGAGGTGGCCAGCAATTGGCCCTTGGCCATGAAGGCGAAGCTCTTGATCTTGGACGGATAGCCGCCCATCCGCATGTTCTTCTGATCCTTCAGCCGCCAGCCGTGCAGCTGGTTGTCCTGCATGGAGGTGACGACAAAGGCGCCGTCGGTCGAGAAGCCGACCGCCAGATGCGACCCGGCCCAGGCCAGCTTGGTCGGCTGCTGCTGCTCGATGCGGGCGTACCACAGCCAGGCGCCGCCATAGGTCGAGGCGGCGATGCGGCGGCCCTTGGGATCGAAGGCCACGCCCGACACGGTGCGCTCGTGCTGGAACTCGCGGCGGAAGTGCGGGTCCTTGACGTCCAGCACGCTCAGCGTCCGGCCCGAGGAGAAGGCGATCAGGCCCGACTCGGCCGAGGCGGCCACGGCGTCGATCCATTGGCCCTTGGTCTGGGCCAGCAGGACGGCCTCGCCCTCGCGGCTCCAGACCAGCTTGCCGTCGTCGCCGCCAGTGACGATCCCCTCGCCCGAGGGGTGGACGCAGGCGCACAGGACGGCGCCGTCATGGACCTCGCTGCGGGCGCCGTTCTCGAAGCGCACCGAGCCGTCGCCCAGGGCGAAGATCGCGCCGGTCTTGTCGAACAGGGCGGCGGTGACCTGGGCGTCGAAGGAGAAGGTCGTCATGTCGGCTCACGCGGGGCGAAGGAGAAGTCGGATGCGCCTCATAACCTCCCCCGTCGCGTCTGTCGCGTGGCGGGTCTATGAGGGGCCCATGACCCTGCTGCTCATTCCCGGCTTCATGGCCGATGCGACCCTGTGGGACGCCATGACCGACGATCTGGCCCCGTTCGGCCCGCTGGTCGCCACCGATCTCAGCCGGGGCGAGGATATCGAGCGCATGGCGGCGGCGATCCTGAGCGACGCGCCTGGCCGGTTCGTCGCCGTGGGCTTCTCCATGGGCGGCTATGTGGCGCGCGAACTGGCGCGGATCGCGCCGGAACGGGTCGAGGCCCTGATCCTGATCGCCACCTCGGCGCGCGGGGATACCGAGGAGTTGATCCGCCAGCGGCGCTCGGCCCTGAAGGCGCCGCCGAAGGCCTTCAAGGGGTTGAGCCGTCCGGCCATCGTCTCGTCCCTGCACCCCGATCTGGCGGGCGACGAGGCGATGATCGCGCGGGTGCGCGACATGGGCTTGCGGCTGGGCGGCGAGGTGTTTCACCGCCAGTCGGCCATGGCGCGGGCGGGCGATCTGGAGCGGCTGGGCGAGATCCGTCAGCCGACCCTGATCGTGGCGGCGGACGCCGACCGCCTGCGCGGTTTGGACGAGGCCGAGGAACTGCACCGCGGGATCACCGGCTCGACATTGGCGACGGTGACGCTCAGCGGCCACATGATCCCGCTGGAACAGCCGAAGGCGCTGGCGCGGGTGATGACGGAATGGCTGAAAACCCTCCCCTGATGGGAGAGGACTTTACTTGCGCGTCTCCAGCCAGCGCTTCGTCATCAGTTCGCCGGACGCATAGGCCTCCTGGAGCTCGACGCTCCAGTAATTGAGGGCCTCCAGCGGGATCGGCGCGCCCGAGACCGCGCAGCGAACGAAATCGCCGCCCTGCATGATCTCGAAATCGGGCGTGCCGTAGATCAGCTTGGCTTCGACACGTCCCGTCATGCCGCGCAGGCCTCGAACCCGGCCTTCAGGGCGGCTTCGTCCAGGTCGCGTCCGATGAAGACGGCGCGGCTCCAGCGGCGTTCCTTCTCGCCCCAGGGCTGCTGCAAGTCGCCCTCAAGGATCATGTGCACGGCCTGGAAGACCAGGCGGCGATCCTCGCCCTGAACGTCGATGATGCCCTTGGCGCGCAGGATGTTCTGGCCCTGCTCGCCCAGCAGCTTGTCCAGCCAGGCGGTGAACTTCTGGCCGTTCAGCGGACGGTCCAGCGTCAGGGAAATGCCCTTGATGTCGTCCTCATGGGCGTGGCCGCGCGGGCCATGGTCGTGAGCGTGGTCGTGGTCGTGACCGCAATGCTCGTCGTGGACGTGCTCTTCGGCATGGTCATGGCCGTGGCCGCAGTGTTCGTCGTGGACGTGCCCCTCGGCGCCGTGGGGCGGATTCACGAAGTCCGGCTTGACCTCGAGGATGCGCTCCAGATCGAAGGCGTGCAGACCCAGCACCTGATCCAGCGGCACGTTCGAGCGCTCGGCGCGGACGATGGGGGCCAGCGGGTTCAGCGCGCGCAGGCGGGCCTCGACCTCGGCCAGAGCGGCCTCGTTCACCAGATCGATCTTGTTCAGGATGATGCGGTCGGCGAAGGCGACCTGCTCGCGCGCCTCTTTAGAGTCGTCCAGACGCGCCATGACGTGTTTGGCGTCGACCAGAGCCGTCACGCTGTCCAGCTGGGTCTTGGCCTTGACCTCGTCGTCGACGAAGAAGGTCTGGGCCACCGGGCCGGGGTCGGCCAGGCCGGTCGTCTCGACGATGATGGCGTCGAAGGCGGGCTTGCCGGGGCGCTGGCGCTTCATCAGGCCGTTGACCACGCGGATCAGGTCGCCGCGCACCGTGCAGCAGACGCAGCCGTTGTTCATCTCGAACACGTCCTCGTCGGCGCCGACCACCAGGTCGTTGTCGATGCCGATCTCGCCGAACTCATTGACGATGACGGCGTAACGCTTGCCGTGATCCTCGGTGAGGATGCGGTTCAGCAGGGTGGTCTTGCCGGCGCCGAGGTAGCCGGTGAGGACGGTGACGGGAGTCTTCTGGGTCATGGGCGCTAGATGGCGGCTGAAGGCCGCCTTGGGAAGAGGCGAACCGCTCAGCAGGCCGGACAATCGGGCAGCACGCCCGTTTCCAGCTGCAGCGTCGTGTGGCTGATGTCGAAGCGGCCGCGCGCCAGCCCTTGCGCCTCGGCCAGAAGGGCGTCGGGATCGGGGCGCTGATGCACCAGGTGGGCGGTCAGGGCGGCGTCCGTGGTCGACAGGCCCCAGACGTGCAGGTCGTGCACCGCCGTCACGCCCGGCAGAGCCAGAAGCGCGCTGCGGATCTCGGCCACGTCCAGACCGTTGGGCGCGGCGTCCAGCGCCAGATTGACCGAGTCCTTCAGCAGGCCCCAGGTGCCGATCATGATGACGGCGACGATGATCAGGCTGACGATGCCGTCGATCAGAGACCAGCCCGTGAACAGTATCACGGCGCCGGCGACGACCACGCCCAGCGAGACCCCGGCGTCGGCCATCATGTGCAGATAGGCGCCGCGCACGTTCAGATCCTTGTGCTGGTCCTTCATGAACATCAGGGCGGTGCCCAGGTTGATGATGAAGCCGATCCCCGCCACGGCGATGATGACGCCCGAGGCGACCGGCGCCGGCTCGGCCAGACGGCGCACCGCCTCGAAGGCGATGGCCCCGCAGGCGAAGATCAGCAGCAGGGCGTTGCCCAGGGCCGCCAGCACCGTCGCCTTGCCGTAGCCGTAGGTGCGCCGGGCCCCTGCGGCGCGCCGGGCCAGCCAGGCCGCGCCGCCCGCCATGGCCAGGCCGAGGACGTCTGACAGGTTGTGCCCCGCGTCGGCCATCAGGGCGGTGGAGTCGGCGATGAAGCCCGCCGTGAACTCGACAGCGACAAAGACCAGGTTGACGATCAGGCCGACGGCGTAGCGCCAGTCGCCGGTGTCGGTCGGGCCGTGATGATGGCCGCCGATGCCGTGGCTGTGGCCGTGGCCGTGGCCGTGGCCATGTGTATGGGCGTGGGGAGGACCGTCATGGTCGTGAGCATGATCGTGCGCCATGTCCCCTCCTCTAGGCCGGCGTCCGCGGCCCGGTCAATGCTCGCCAACCGCAAGTCATTGAATGTAAATATATAACCTATCAGACTCGGGTCAGTGCTGATGCGTCAGCACCAGGAAGCCGATCAGGATCAGCGCCCCGCCCAGAATGGCGCCTTCATAGCGCGCCCACCGCTCCAGACGCAGGATGGAGTAGCCCGCCGTGGCCAGAGCCGCCAACAGGGTCATGCCCAGCACCGTCCCCGCCGCGAACACCAGCGTCAGAAGGCCTAGCGCCCAGAAGCCTTCGGTCGCCGAGGACAGATAGATGGGCAGAAGCACCTCGCCCGGGGTGACCGCCATCATCAGCACCAGCCCCAGGAAAGCCGCCCGATCAGATACGGCGGGTCCGGCCCCATCGCCCGCGTCCACCGCCGGGCCGCCGGCCGTCGCCGTACGCTTCAACGACGCCTTGGCCAGATAGAAGGCGCCGAACAGGAACAGCAGACCCGCCGACAGATGCGGCAGAAGCCCCTCGACCCAGCGGTTCAGCGCCAGACCCGCCGCCACGATCAGCGACCCCACCAGGGCCGTCGACGCGATGTGCGCCAGACCGGCCGTCACTACGGTCGTCATCACCCGCGCCACGCTCCAGCGCTGCGCCCGCCCGACCAGGACGAACGGCAGCCAGTGGGTCGGCAGGGCTGCGTGCAGGAAGGCCGCGACGAAGCCGCCGCCCAGAAGCGACAGCAGAACCGGCTCGGCGAGATCGGGAGAGGACATGGCCGCTCCCTTAGAGTGTTACCTTATAACAGTCGAGCAGAATCGGCGAAGAATCTTCGTCCGCGGCGTCGCGCCGCGTCTTCTATATAAGGACCGGGTCTCCCCCACGCGCTTGCATCGCCCGTGCATCAAGGCCACAGAGTCGGCTCGGAACCCGTTTCGGGCGGGTTTTGCCCCCTTGGGCGTCCGTTTCACGTTGACTCTTCCGTGACCATCCGTATATGTCGCCGCTCTTCGCCCGCAGGGTCTCCTGGCGGGCGCATCCATTTTTGCGTTCACGCTGAGGCTTCCTAATGTACGCGGTGATCAAGACCGGCGGAAAGCAGTACCGGGTTCAACCGGGCGATGTGATTGTTGTCGAGAAGATCGACGGCGACGCTGGCGCTGCCGTCAATTTCGGTGAAGTCCTCATGCTGGGCGGTGACAAGGGTGTGACGGTCGGCGCTCCGCTGATCGACGGCGCCGCTGTCGCAGCCACGCTGATCGAGACCCGCAAGGGCGAGAAGATCAAGATCTTCAAGAAGATCCGTCGTCAGGGCTATCGCCGCACGAACGGCCATCGCCAGATGGAATCGGTCCTGCGCATCACCGGCATCGAAGGCGCCGGCGAGAAGGCCAAGTGGGACGGCACGGTCGACCTGATGACCAAGGCCGAGATCAACGCCCGCGCTCGCGGCCTGGCCCCGCGCGTCGAAGCTGTCGAAGCCGAGGCCCCGAAGGCCAAGAAGGCTCCGGCCAAGAAGGCCGCCAAGGCTGACGCCGCCGAAGGCGCCGAAGCCTAAGATTTTCACCGGCGCTGGATCAGCGCCTAGCAGGACAGATGGAGCGCTCAAGCAGCCCGAACGGGCGGTAGCGCACCAAGGAAGAGGAGCAGCAAGATGGCTCACAAGAAATCTGGCGGTTCGTCGCGTAACGGCCGCGACTCAGAGTCGAAACGCCTTGGCGTGAAGAAGTTCGGCGGCGAGCGCGTGCTGGCCGGCAACATCCTCGTGCGTCAGCGCGGCACCAAGTTCCACCCGGGCACCAACGTCGGCCTGGGTCGCGACCATACCCTGTTCGCCACTGTGACCGGCTCGGTGCAGTTCACCACTAAACGTGGCGGCCGTTGTTACGTGTCGATTCTCCCGGCCAACGACGACGCCCAGGCGATGGCCGCCGAGTAACGCGAAGCCAGGACAGTATTTCCCCGGATCGCGTTGCTCTCGACAGCAGCCGATCCGGACCAAGGGAAAATGTTCCGCGGGGAGTCTGGATCACCAGGCTCCCCGTTTGCGTTTCCCCGCCTCGAAGCCGCCCGAGCCCTCCAAGGAGGCGGCGCTGAAGACATCGAGGCCGAACCATGTGCGTGATCGAAACCTCCCCCGTCGTCGAGACGCGGCGCCTGCTCCTGCGCGCCCCCGGCGCGCAGGACGTGTCGCGGATCGCCGCCCTGGCCAACGACCACGACATCGCTCGCATGACCATGCGGATGCCCCACCCCTTCGGGGTCGATGAGGCCGAGGACTTCGTCCTTCAGGTGGCGTCCCAGGACCCGAAGAAGGCCAACACCTTCCTGATCGAACACGAGGACCACGGCCCCGTGGGCGTCATCGGCATGTTCCACGACGCCGACGCCGTGCCTGAGACCGGCTACTGGATCGGCCGCGAGTTCTGGGGCCGGGGCTATGCGACCGAGGCGCTGCAAGGCGCCCTGGTCTGGGCCTCGACCCGGTGGCGGCGCCGCGCGCTGATGGCCGGCCACTTCGCGGATAATCCCGCCTCCGGCCGGGTGCTGGAAAAGGCGGGCTTCCTCTACACCGGCGAGACCCGTCCGGCCTTCAGCCGCGCGCGGGGCGAGAGCGCCGATACGCGGATGATGGTCTGGCTGGCCTGATAATGCGCGGATTTCCCGGAGCTTTTGGTCAACGGCGCAGTTTTTTCACGAAACCGAAAAAAGCCTGTTGACCGCCCCGAGGGTCCCCCCTATTAGTCCGGCCCTCGGCGGGGCGACCCACCGGGCCCAGGTGGCGGAATTGGTAGACGCGCTGGCTTCAGGTGCCAGTGGCTTAACGGTCGTGGAAGTTCGAGTCTTCTCCTGGGCACCATTTCTCAAGCGGCGCTGTATCCGATAGGATGCGGCGCCGTTTGTCATTTCGGCCCTGATCTCCCCTCCCCTGCGGCCGCGACGGCGGAGTCGAGCCTTTCGTTCTGGCGCCTGTGTTCTGGCGGTGGCGCGAGGTTCGTCTATGTTGCGGCCTGAACGACTGACGAGTTTGCGCGCATGACCGTTTATTTCCACGAAGGCGACCTGCCCGACGGCCTGGACCTGGGTCCCGAGGTGGCGATCGATTCCGAGACGATGGGCCTGCGCTTCCGCCGCGATCCGCTGTGCGTGGTGCAACTGTCGTCGGGCGACGGAAACGCCCACGTCGTGCGCCTGAACCGTCCGGCCTATGACTGCCCCAACCTGAAACGGCTGCTGACCGATCCGAAGGTGCTGAAGATCTTCCACTTCGGCCGTTTCGACATCGGCATGTTCGAGCTGCACCTGGGCGTCGAGACGCGCCCCGTCTACTGCACCAAGATCGCGTCCAAGCTGGCGCGCACCTACACCGACCGCCACGGCCTGAAGGACGTGGCCAAGGAACTGGCCGGGATCGACATGTCCAAGGCGCAGCAAAGCTCTGACTGGGGCTCGGCCGAACTGAGCCAGGCGCAGCTGGACTACGCCGCCTCGGACGTTCTTCACCTGCACGCCATCATGAACCGGCTGAACGAGATGCTGGTCCGCGAGGGCCGCATGGAGCTGGCCCAGGCCTGCTTCGACTTCCTGCCCATGCGTTCGCGCCTCGACCTGGCCGGTTGGGACGAGATCGACATCTTCGCCCACGCCTAAAGGATCGGACCCGAGACGCCGATGAGCGAGCCCGACGTCCAGGACGAGCAGAAGCGCGCCGACGAGGCGCGCGTCGCCCGCGCCGGCGAACGCTGGCGCACGCGCTCGCGACGGGTGAAGCTGTATCGGCGCGTCCTGCCGATCGTCATCGTGATGCTGGCGGGCGGCGCCCTGACCTGGACCGTGTTCAGGACCGTCATGTCGGGGGTCGAGCGCAAGGCCAGCGAGAGCCGCGAAATCCGGCTGGATAATCCGATGTTCCATGGCCAGGACGCGCAAGGGCGCTCCTTCGTCATCGGCGCCCAGGGCGCGGTGCGCGACCCGGCCACCGGCCATTTCCGCCTGGTCGGCCCCCTGCTGCGGCTGAACCTGGGGGCGCGCAAGACGACGGAGCTGAGCGCGGACGGCGGGACCTATATCGAGACCCAGCGCAAGGTCGTCATCGGCCCGAACGTGAAAATCTCCGACGGCGGCACCGGCTGGGAGCTGACCACGCCGGAAGCTGTGGTCGACACCGACACCGGGGTGGTCACCGGCGACAAGGGCGTGCAGGGTCGCGGCCCCCTTGGAAGCATCGATGCTTCGTCTTATGCGATCTATGATCAGGGCCAGAGGGTCGTCTTCAACGGCCAGGGCGAAAACAAGGTAACCGGGACGATCAATCCCGCCGGAGCCGACCGATGAAGATGTCAAAGTCGAAGCTGACGATCGCGGGCGCGGCCCTGCTGACCGCCCTGATGCTGCCCGCCGTTTCGGGCGCGCAGAACGCCAACAGCCGCGGCGACGCCAGCCGTCAGCCGGTCCAGTACGGCGCCGACAGCGGCGAATACACGCCCGACGGCTTCTCGCTGCGCGGCCGGGCCGAGGTGACGCAAGGCGGCAACCGCCTGCGCGCCGACGCCATCCGGGGCTTTACGTCCAATGGCGACCTGAATCGCATTGAGGCCAGCGGCGGAGTCTACTTCGTCACCCCGGACCAAAGCATGAAGGGCGACCGCGCCGTCTACACCCTGAACGACGGCAACGTCGTGGTGACCGGCGACGTCATCCTGACCCAGGGCAAGAGCGTCCTGACCGGCAGCCGCCTCGTCTACAACGTCCGCACCGAGACGGCGCGCATCGAGGGCGGCGGCGCTAACGGCCGCGTCCAGGGCGTCTTCTACCCGCAAGGGAACTGAGGCGGCGTGGCGCGTAAGGAACTCTCCGCCCTGAACCTGGACGCGCCGGTCGTCGAGACCGCCGCGCCGACGGTCGAAGCAGCCGGACCGACCGGTCTGCGCGTCGAGCACATCGCCCGCAGCTTCGGCCAGCGACAGGTGGTGCGGGACGTCTCGCTGAACGTCCAGCGCGGCGAGGTCTGCGGCCTGCTGGGCCCCAACGGGGCGGGCAAGACGACCTGCTTCTACATGATCACCGGCCTGATCCCCGCCGACAGCGGCTCGATCTGGCTGGACAATGAGGACATCACCCAGCAGCCCATGTACCAGCGCGCCCGTATGGGCCTGGGCTATCTGGCCCAGGAAGCCTCCATCTTTCGCGGCATGACCGTCGAGCAGAACGTCAAGGCCGTGGTCGAACTGCGCGAAAAGACCGCCGCCGGCGCGCGCGACGAGACCACTCGCCTGCTGGAAGAGCTGCGTATCGACCACCTGCGCCACGCCCCGGCCACGGGCCTGTCGGGCGGCGAGCGGCGGCGCGTGGAAATCGCCCGCGCCCTGGCGGCGCGGCCCAGCTTCATGCTGCTGGACGAGCCGTTCGCCGGCATCGATCCGCTGGCCATCGCCGATATCCGCCAGGTCATCCGCTATCTGTCGGGCCAAGGGATCGGCGTGCTGATCACCGACCACAATGTGCGCGAGACGCTGGACATCATCGACCGCGTTTCGATCATCTCGTCCGGCGCGGTCCTGTTCGAAGGCACGGCGGACGAAGCCGTCGCCGACGCCGAGGTGCGCCGCGTCTATCTGGGCGAGATGTACGGCTAAGACGCCTGATCCACGCCCGGCGGCGACGGCCGCTCACCGCCCGTTAACGGCTCTGCCCCATCATCCTCAGCAAGAAGCGGGCCACTCGGCCCGCAGGCGGGGTTGAGACGTGATCGGTCAGAGGCTTGAGGTCAGGCAGGGGCAGGGGCTGGTCATCACGCCCCAGCTGCAGCAGGCGATCAAGCTGCTGCAACTGTCGAACCTGGAGCTGGAGGCCTTCGTCGAGGCCGAGCTGGAACGCAATCCCCTGCTGCAACGCGACGAGGCCGACGCCGGCGGCGACAGCGCCCCGGAAGCCGCCAACGACGCCGCCTCGGCTGAAGGCGGCGGCGAGGCGGAGCTGAGTTTCGTCGAGGGGTCCGACGCCCACGCCCAGAACATGGACGCCGGCTCGGACGATCTGTACGGCGACGCCGCGCCCGGCGAACGGGTCAGCGACCGTCAGGAGGACGGCGCCGCCGCCCAGCCGGGCCTGAACGACTGGTCCCGCGCCGGAGCGGGCGGCATGGCCCACGGCGAGGAACGCGAGCGCCCCGATCATCGCGACCTGACCCTGTGGGAGCACCTGCAGGCCCAGGCCTCGGCGGCGGGCCTGTCGGCGGCCGATCACGGCATCGCCCTGACCCTGATCGACGCCACGGACGAAGGCGGTTACCTGCGCGCCGATCTGGCCGAGATCGCCGACCGGCTGGGCGTGGACATCGCCCGCGTGGAAGCGGTTCTGACCGTCTGCCACGGCTTCGAGCCGACGGGGGTGATGGCCCGTTCGATCGCCGAATGCCTGACGCTGCAACTGGTCGAGCGCAACCGCTTCGATCCGGCGATGGCCGCCCTGCTGGAGAACCTGGAGCTTCTGGCGCGGCGCGACCTGACCGCCCTGCGCAAGGCCTGCGGCGTCGACGCCGAGGATCTGGCCGAGATGATCGCCGAACTCAAGGGCCTAACGCCGCGCCCCGGCGCCGGGTTCGGCGGCGAGCCCGCCCAGACGGTCGTGCCGGACGTTCATGTGCGGCCCGACCCGGCCGGCGGCTGGCGGGTCGAGCTGAACGCCGACACCCTGCCCCGGCTGCTGATGGACAAACGCTATCATTCGGTGATTGCGGCGGGCGCCCGGTCCGACACCGAGAAGACCTTCGTCGCCGACTGCGCCGCCCAGGCCAGCTGGCTGGTCAAGTCGCTGGACCAGCGCGCCAAGACCATCCTCAAGGTCTCGTCGGAGATCGTTCGCCAGCAGGACGCCTTCCTGGCCTTCGGCGTCGAGTTCCTGCGCCCGCTGACGCTGAAGACGGTGGCGGAAGCCATCGAGATGCACGAATCCACCGTCAGCCGCGTCACCTCGAACAAATACGTCTCTACCCCGCGCGGGGTGTTCGAGCTGAAGTTCTTCTTCACCGCCGCCATCCAGTCCAGCGACGGCGGCGCCGCACATTCGGCCGAAGCGGTGCGCCGCCGGATAAAGACCATGATCGACGCCGAGGACGCGGACGGCGAGGTCCTAAGCGACGATCGGATCGTCGAAATCCTCAATGAGGCCGGCATCGACATCGCCCGGCGCACGGTCGCCAAGTATCGGGAAGCCTTGAAAATTCCGTCGTCCGTTCAACGACGCCGCCTGCTCAAGACCGCCTGATCACGCCCCCGCCAAGCTTCACCACAAATCGGTGATCGACGTTGACACCAAATGCGGTCCGTCGCGTTGTATGGCTATGCAGATACAAGTCAGCGGCAAGCAAGTGGATGTCGGCGAAGCGCTAGGCTCGCGCATCTCCCAGGAACTCGAAGAGGGCATCGGCAAATATTTCGCCCGCGGCGCTCAGGACGCCGAGGTCGTGGTCTCCAAAGACCGCCATGGTTTCCGTGTCGATTGCTGGGTGCGTCTGGCTTCGGGCCAATCGCTGGTGACGACCGGCTTCGGCGGCGACGCCCAGGCCGCTTTCGCCGACAGTCTGGACAAGCTGGAGAAGCGCGTCCGTCGCTACAAGCGCCGCCTGAAAGACCACCACATCGGTCCCAAGGGCCTGTCGCCCGAAAAGACCGAGGACGCGGCGCGCGAAGTGGCCGCCCTGACCATCTTCCGCGATCCCGATTCGGTCGAGGATGAAGAATTCGGCGACGCGGGCCGCCCGGACGAACCGCCCCCGGTGGGCATGGTGATCGCCGAGACCCAGTCCGAGATCCGCACCCTGACTGTGGGGCGCGCCGTGGCCGAACTGGACATGACCGGCTATCCGCTGGTGATGTTCCGCAACGCCGCCCACGGCGGCTTGGCCGTGGTCTATCGCCGCCCCGACGGCAACGTGGGCTGGATCGATCCGGAGCGCACGGTGAACGGCGCGGCCAAGCGCGTCGGCTGAAACACTTCCTATGGAAGGGCGAAGGCGCTATTAGGCCCTCGCCCTTCCGCACATGTCGGGTACCGTTTTCGGGGTAGTCATGGACATTGCTGATTTGCTGTCGTCGGACGGGATCGTCCTGCGCGGCGGCGCGTCATCCAAACGTCAGGCGCTGCACGCCGTGGCCGAGGCCTTCGCCAGCGCCACCGGCATGGACGCCGAGCGCGCTTTCGAGGCTCTGCTGGAACGCGAAGCCCTGGGCTCCACCGGCCTGGGCTCGGGCGTCGCCGTGCCGCACGCCCGCATCAAGGGTCTAGAGCAGGTCTGCGCCGTCTTTGTCCGGCTGGACACGCCGGTCGCCTATGAATCGCTGGACGATCGTCCGGTCGATCTGCTGTTCGCCCTGTTTGCGCCGACGGACGCCGGGGCCGAGCACCTGCGCGCCCTGGCGGCGGTGTCGCGCGCCCTGCGCTCGCCGGAGCTGCGCGAACAACTGCGTCAGGCGCGCACCGTGGACGCCATTCGCGCCCTGTTCGTCAAGGACGTATCCAAAACGGCCGCCTGATCGGCCGATAAGGCGCGGCGCCGAACGGCCCGCGCCTTCGTCTTCTCGCAGAAATCAGTGGACGGAGACCGGCTCCAGCTCGTGCGCCACCGCGGCGGCGAAAGCGGTTTCGCGGTCCAGCATGACGGCCAGACGCTCGCCGTCAGCGCCGTGCACCGCATAAAGAATTTGATCGGGATCGATCTCGATGTCCGCCGCCGGCTCGACATGGGCGTCGGCCATCACGTCCGAAGCGCGGATCGCGCGCACATAGACGAGATCGGGGGCGCCGAACCCGGCAAAGTCTTTTTTAGTCATGATGGGCGTCATAAGACCGCCTCCTTACGCTTGACTGAACGCCCGGAAAGCCGAGCGGTTCGACGGCCGTTTCAGCCCGTCGTAGTGATGGGTATGCGCCGCACCAGCTTTTCCTGTTCCGGGCGGATCAGCTCGACGTGCAACAGGCCGTGCTCCAGCTGCGCGCCTGAGATCTCCAGCCCGTCGGCCAGGACGAAGCTGCGCACGAAACCGCGCGCGGCGATCCCACGATGCAGGAAGGCCTGGGGATCGCGGCCTGCATCCTCGCGCTTGCCGGTGATGGTCAGTTGGCGCCCCTCGACCGTGACGGACAGGTCGTCCGGCGTGAACCCGGCCACCGCCAGGGTGATGCGGACGGCCGCCTCGCCGATCTGTTCGACGTTATAGGGCGGATAGCTCTCGCCCGCCGCCTTGGCGGCGCGGTCGATCAGCGCTCGGGTATGATCAAAACCGAGCAGGAAAGGACTGTCGAAAAGCACAGCGCGCGTGGTCATGGGGTCCTCGTGGCAAGCGACCTCGGCCGTCCGGCGCCTCCCGCAATCGGCAAAGCGCCCGGCCGCGGTTACAGATGGGGGCCAAGGGCGGCGTGGTCAACGCTCGCCGGGGTCGCAGCCGCATCACAAAGCCGGTGCGCGCCGTTCAGCGTCGGTACAGGTTGGAACCTTCACCATACACCCCGCGTTTCTGCGACCGGATCACTAGCGAAAGGATCACCTATGCGCGCCAAGCTTGCCGTGACAGGCCTGAGCATCGCCGCCCTGCTGGGCGCCGCCGCCTGCACCACCACTGACCCCTACAGCTCCGCACCGCGTCGCAACAACACCGGCACGGGGGCCATCGCCGGCGCCGTGGGCGGCGCCCTGCTGGGCTATCTGACCAACACCTCGAGCGGCGAACAGGGCCGCAAGAACGCCTTGATCGGCGCGGGCGTCGGCGCCCTGGCCGGGGCCGGCGTGGGCCAATACATGGACCGCCAGCAACGCGCGCTGGAAGCCGAGCTTTCGGGCACCGGCGTCGGCGTGGCGCGCCAGGGCGACAACCTGGTCCTGCGCATGCCGTCGGACGTGACCTTCGCCACCAACCAGTCGTCGCTGGACGCCCGCTTCCTGCCGGTGCTGGACGACGTGGCCCGCGTGCTGAACGAATACGACCGGTCGATGGTCGACGTCATCGGCCACACCGACTCCTCGGGCGGCGACGCGATCAACCAGCCCCTGTCGGAGCGCCGCGCCTCGTCGGTCGCCTCCTATCTGATCGATCGCGGCGTGATGCGCGAGCGTCTCTACGTCGCCGGGATGAGCGCCCGCAATCCGATCGGCTCTAACGCGACGGTTGAGGGCAAGGCGCAGAACCGCCGGGTCGAAATCCTGATCCGCCCGTTCACCGGCTGATCAGCAGGCCTGATCGAGGATAGAGGGCGGCCCCGAACGGGCCGCCCTTTTTCTTTGCGTCCGCACGCCTTGCAGTTCCCTCCCGCCACAGCTTTGGTGGCCGTGGTCAGGGAGATACGCATGGATGACGACGCACCAGGCCGGAGGCTGGGCACGGCGTTGAGGCTAGGCGCCACAGCGGCCTTCGCCGCCGTAGTCACGGCCGCCGTCGTCATCGCGGCCGGACGGGCCCTGCTCTTCTGAGTTGCCCGCCTCAGGCCGCGTGGTCGGGGCGGCCGATCGAAGTGTAGCGGAAACCGCGCGCCTTCATGTCATCCGGACGATAGACGTTGCGAAGGTCGACCATGACCGGCTGCCTCAGCAGCAGCTTGACCCGGTCCAGATCCAGGGCGCGGAACTGGTTCCACTCGGTGAGGATGACCGCGACATCCGCGCCCTCGACCGCGTCATAGGGACCGCTCTTGAAAACCACGCCGTCCAGAAGTTTGGCGGCCTCCTCCATGCCTTCCGGGTCATAGGCCTGAACTGTCGCGCCGCGCGCGATCAGGGCGGGCGCCACATCCAGCGACGGCGCGTCGCGCATGTCGTCGGTGTTCGGCTTGAAGGTCAGGCCCAGCAGAGCGACCGTCTTGCCCTTCAGGTCGCCGCCCAGGGCATCGGCCACGCGGTCGGCCATGGCCTGCTTGCGGGCGTCGTTGATGGCCACCGTGGTCTCGATCAGGCGAACCGGCGCGCCGGCGTCGGTCGCAGTGCGCACCAGGGCCAGGGTGTCTTTGGGGAAGCACGAACCGCCGTAGCCGGGCCCGGCGTGCAGGAATTTGGAGCCGATGCGGTTGTCCAGGCCGATGCCGCGGGCGACCTGCTGCACATCGGCGCCGACCGCCTCGCACAGGTCGGCGACCTCGTTGATGAAAGTGATCTTCATCGCCAGGAAGGCGTTGGCCGCGTATTTGATCAGTTCCGACGTGCGACGGCCGGTGAACATGATCGGCGTCTCGTTCAGGTTCAGCGGGCGATAGAGCTCGGCCATGACCGCGCGGGCGCGCTCGTTATCGGTCCCGACAACGACGCGGTCAGGGCGCTTGAAGTCGCCGATGGCGGCCCCTTCGCGCAGGAACTCGGGGTTGGAGACGACGGCGAATTCGGCGTCGGGGCGGCGCTCGCGGATGATGCGCTCGATCTCGTCGCCGGTGCCGACCGGGACGGTCGACTTGGTCACCACGACGGTGAAGCCCTGCATTAGATCGGCGATTTCCTCGGCCGCGGCATAAACGTAGGACAGGTCGGCGTGGCCGTCGCCGCGCCGCGAAGGAGTGCCCACGGCGATGAAGACGGCGTCGGCGCTGCGGATGGCCTCGGCGCCGTCCGTGGCGAACGCCAGGCGCCCGCCCTTGACGTTGGTCGCCACCAGATCGTCGAGCCCCGGCTCATAGATGGGCATGATGTTCTGGCGCAGGCGGTCGATCTTGGAGGCGTCCTTGTCGACGCAGGTCACCGTGTGGCCGAAATCGGCGAAACAGGCCCCAGACACCAGGCCGACATAGCCCGTTCCGATCATGGCGACGCGCATCATGCACTCCTCTTGAAGTCGTCCTCAGCAGATAGCCGCCGATGATGACAGGCGCCAGCAAGGGCGGCCTTCAGGCAAAGAAAAAGGACGGTCGGCCCCTGCGGGCTGACCGTCCTTGATCTTATCGACGCTTCTTTGGTCGCGGGGGCTGGGATGATCCAGCCCCCTTGAGCCTTAGAAGTTGATGTCGACGGTGGCGCGGCGGTTCAGCGGCTCACGCACGCCGTCGCCGGTGGCCTTGGCCGGGGCGGTCTCGCCCTTGCCGTCCAGCGAGATCACGCCGCCGTTGACGCCTTGAGCGACCAGGGCGTCAGCCACGGTGCGCGCACGGCGGTTGGACAGGCCCATGTTGTAGGCCGCGTTGCCCGAGGTGTCGGTGTGGCCGACCACCAGCACGCGCGTCGGGGCGCCCGACTTGGCGTAGTTGGCGGCTTGCGTCACCACCGAGCGGGCTTCCGCCGTCAGGTCCGAACGGTCGAAGTCGAAGTAGACCACGAACTGACGCGCAGCCGGCTTGGCCGGAGGCGGCGGCGGCGGCGGCGGGGGCGGCGGGGGAGGCGGCGGGGGCGGCGGCGGCGGCGGCGGCGGCGGCGGGGCTGCCGGCTCGGCGCCGAACGCATAGCGCAGGCCCAGCGTCACGGTGTGCGACTGGTCATAGTCGCCCGCCAGGGTGCCGAACGGAATGGCGCCCGTGCCAGCGGTGCTGGTGTCGAACTCCATGTCGCCCGTCAGGTAACGGTACGTCAGGTCGATGTTGGCGCGATCCGTGACGGCCCAGGCCAGACCGGCGATCGCCTGAGCGGCGAACTTGGTCGAGCTGTCGTCCGCGGCGAAGGCCACGCCCGGGGTCTGACGCAGGCGGCCGATGGTGTCGGTGTTGACGCGGTTGGCGCCCACGCCCAGGCCGACGAACGGACGCAGGGTCCAGTCCGGCGAACCGAAGTCATAGATGACGTTGGCCATCAGGGTGGTCGACGTGATGTCGCCGTCCGGCGAGTGGCACGCACCGGTGGCCGGCGTCAGGTTGCACAGGCCTTGCGGGCCCGAGACGGCGCGAACGGTGCCGATGTCGCCCGAGCGGTAGCCGCCTTCGAGCTCAACACGCCAGTTCGGGTTGAAACGGTAGCCCAGGCGCGCAAAAGCCGCCCAGCCGTCGTTCACTTCCCAGTTCCAGTTGTGACCGGTCGCCGAAGCTTCCGTGTTGATGTCGTCGATGATGTGGTAGCCGGCGTCGATCGCGCCGTACCAGCCATCGGGCTCAGCCGATGCTGCGCCGGCCGACAGGGCCAGGGCGGCCGCCGCGCTCGACGCCAGGATCAAACTCTTGACACGCATGTGATGCGGCCCTCCGAGATCTGTTGTCAGTGTGGCGACGAGAAAAGTCACCTTCAGGCTCCCTAGCAGCGTTGCTATGACGGGTCGAGCGTGAAAGGCATCAAAAGCCACAGCTTAAGCGGAAAGCGTTGCCTGCGAGATACAGGGGTGAAGAGGAGGTTAACATCGCCTCCCTTAGCGCCCCTTGACCTGAGGATCAGGGTGTCGTCCACATCCGGCTGCATCATCGGGTCAGCTCATCTCAATGTCTTCTATCTGTATCGACGGCTTCAACCTGGCGCTCGCGAAAGGCTCGGGGATCGCCACCTATGGGCGCAACCTGCTGATCAACGCGCGCGAGATCGGTCTGGGCACGCAGGTGCTTTACGGTCCAGCAGCGGCCCGCAAGGCCAGCAATGTCGTCAACGAGACGGCCTTGACCGACGCCGAGCGACCGCCCGAAAAGCTGAACCGAAAGAAGAAGATCCGGCGATTCCGCGATACCTATACGTCGCGCTTCGGGCGCGAGGCGCACGCCATTATCCCTTCGGGCGAGGTCATCTGGCCCAGCCGAGGCGGCGGGCGGCCGGCGGCGGACAGCTTTTGGGCCGCTCAGAACCTGTTCCACACGGCGAACCGCAGCTTCGCAGCCTATGGCAAGGAGACGCCGGTCACCTTCGAACCCTCGGCTGACGCTCCGCGGCCCGACGCCATGCACTGGACGGCGACCCTGCCGCTCTACGCCAAGGGCGTCCCGAACCTTTACACCATCCACGACCTCATCCCGCTGCGCCTGCCGCACACCACGATGGACGACAAGGCCGTTTACATGCGCCTGTGCGAGGCGGTGGCGAAGCGGGCCGACCACATCGCCGTGGTGTCCGAGACGACCCGTCAGGACGTCATCCGCCTGCTGGGCGTGTCCGAGGACCGGGTCACCAACACCTATCAGGCCGTCGACCTGCCGCAGAGCCTGACCTCGCGCTCTCAGGCCGAGGTGGAACTGGAGCTGGAAGGCGTCTTCAATCTGGGCTGGAAGGATTACTTCCTGCACTTCGGCGCCATCGAGCCGAAGAAGAACCTGGGCCGCATTGTCGAGGCCTATCTGGCGTCCGGCAGCAAGACGCCGCTGGTCATCATCGGCGGCCGCGCCTGGCTGGACGAAGGCGAGACCGCCTTGCTGAACCAGGTCAAGCGCGATGGCGGACCCAGCGCCGACCGCATCCGCCAGTACGAATACATGCCCTTCTCCATGCTGATCAGCCTGATCCGAGGGGCCAAGGCCACGCTGTTTCCGTCTCTGTATGAAGGCTTCGGCCTGCCCGTCCTGGAGTCGATGGCCCTGTCGACGGCGGTGCTGACCTCGACCGGCGGCTCCCTGCCCGAAGTCGCCGGGGACGCGGCCGTGATCGTCGATCCCTATGACGTCCAGGCGATGACGCGCGGCATCCAGGCGCTGGACGCGGATGAAGGCCTGCGCCACGACCTGCAGGCGCGCGGCCTGATCCAGGCCGGCAAGTTCACGCCCGCCGCCTATCAGGCGCGCCTGCGCGACCTGTACGGCAAGGTCGGCCTGACGCTGGCCTGATGCCGTGTCTGACGCCCCTTCCGCCCTTTCCGCCGACCGACTGACGCACCTCCAGAGACTGGAGAGCGAGAGCATCCACATCCTGCGCGAGGTGGCGGCCGAGTGCGCGCGTCCGGTGCTGCTGTATTCGATCGGCAAGGATTCGGCGGCCCTGCTTCACCTGGCGCGCAAGGCCTTCCATCCGGCCCCGCCGCCCTTCCCCCTGCTGCACGTCGATACGACGTGGAAGTTCCGCGCCATGTACGCCCTGCGCGACCGCATGGCCGCCGAAAGCGGCATGGAGTTGATCGTCTACGAGAACCCCGAAGCGGTCGAGCGCGGCGTCAATCCGTTCGACCACGGCTCGGCCGTGCATACGGATCTGTGGAAGACGCAAGGGCTGAAGCAGGCGCTGGACCTGCACCGCTTCGACGCCGCCATCGGCGGGGCGCGCCGCGACGAGGAGGCCAGCCGGGCCAAGGAGCGCGTCTTCTCCTTCCGCGGCCCCGGCCACCGCTGGGACCCGCGCCGTCAGCGGCCGGAGCTGTGGAGCCTCTACAATCCGCGCGTCTCGCCGGGGGAGACGATGCGGGTCTTCCCCCTGTCCAACTGGACCGAGCTGGACGTGTGGGACTACATCGCCGCCGAGAACATCCCGGTCGTCAACCTGTATTTCGCCGCGCCGCGCCCCGTGGTGAAGCGCGAGGGCGCCCTGATCGTCGTCGATGACGCCCGGATGCGGCTGAAGCCCGGCGAGACGCCTCAGACACGCACCGTGCGCTTCCGTACTCTGGGCTGCTATCCGCTGTCCGGCGCCATCGAGAGCGAGGCGACGACGCTGGACGCCGTCATCGCCGAGATGCGGGCCTCGCGCAGTTCCGAGCGTCAGGGCCGCCTGATCGACCGCGACCAGGCCGGGTCGATGGAGCGCAAGAAGCAGGAGGGCTATTTCTGATGTCGGCGCCCTCCCCCCAGCGCGACCTGCTGCGCTTCATCACCTGCGGCTCGGTGGACGATGGCAAGTCGACGCTGATCGGCCGACTGCTGCATGACGTCGGCGCCGTGCCCGACGACCAGATCGCCGCCCTGACCGATGCGGACGGCGCGCTGGACTTCTCCCTGCTGGTGGACGGCCTGCTGGCCGAGCGCGAACAGGGCATCACCATCGACGTGGCCTATCGCTATTTCTCGACCGAGCGGCGCAGCTTCATCGTCGCCGACACGCCCGGTCATGAGCAGTACACGCGCAACATGGCCACCGGCGCATCGACCGCCGATGCAGCCATCATCCTGGCCGACGCCCGCAAGGGGGTGCTGACCCAGACGCGCCGCCACGCCCACATCCTGGCGCTGATGGGGGTGCGCCGGGTGGTTCTGGCCGTCACCAAGATGGACCTGGTCGACTGGAGCCAGGCGGTATTCGAGTCCATCGCCGCCGAGTTCGCAGCCTATGCCGCCCGGATCGGGCTGGAGGTCACGGCCATCCCCGTATCCGGCGCGACCGGCGCCAACGTGGCGCGGCGCGGCGAGGACGGCGGCTGGTACGCCGGGCCGACGCTGCTGAAGACGCTGGAGGGACTGCCGCCGCTGTCCGAAGGTCACCTGCCGTTCCGCATGGCCGTGCAGGGCGTGATCCGGCCGAATCTGGACTTTCGCGGCTATACGGGCCGGATCGCTGCGGGCCGCGTGGGGCCCGGCGACGCCGTGCGCGCCCTGCCCTCGGGGGTGACGACCACGGTCGCGCGCGTCCTGGCGCCGACCGAGGACGCCGAACAAGCCAGCGCCGGTCAGTCGGTCGTCCTGACCCTGACCGACGAGATCGACCTGTCGCGCGGCGACGTCCTGTGCGCCGCCGCCGCACCGCTGGAGGTCGCCGACCAATTCGAGGCCGCCGTCATCTGGATGGCCGACGCGGCGCTCCTGCCCGGCCGTCAGTACGACCTGAAGCTGGGCGCCCGCACGGTGGCCGCCTCGATCACCGACATCCGGCACAAGGTCAACGTCAACACCCTGGAACCGCTGGCCGCGCGGACGCTGGAGCTGAACGACATCGGCGTCTGCCACCTGTCGCTGGGCGCCGATATCGCCTTCGCCCCCTATGAGGAAGACCGCGAGATGGGCGGTTTCATCCTGATCGACCGGATGAGCCAGGCGACGGTCGGGGCCGGGATGATCCGCTTCGCCCTGCGCCGCGCCCACAACATCCATCGCCAGCCGATCAAGGTCGACCGCGCCCGCCGCGCCGCCCTGAAGGGTCAGCAACCGGCGGTGCTGTGGTTCACCGGCCTGTCCGGCGCGGGCAAGTCGACCATCGCCAACCTGGTCGAGGAACAGCTGGCCGCCGAAGGGCGCCACACCTATCTGATCGACGGCGACAACCTGCGCCACGGCCTCAGCCGCGACCTGGGCTTCACCGAGGCTGACCGGGTCGAGAACATCCGCCGCGCCGCCGAAGCCGCCCGGATGATGGCCGACGCCGGCCTGATCGTCCTGGTGTCGCTGATTTCGCCCTTCCGCGCCGAACGGGCGATGGCGCGCGAGATGATGGGCGACGTCCCCTTCCTGGAGATCTTCGTCGACGCCCCGCTCGCGACGGTCGAAGCCCGCGACGTGAAAGGCCTCTACGCCAAGGCAAGGCGCGGCGAGCTGCACAACTTCACCGGCATCGACAGCCCCTATGAGGCGCCGGAAAACGCCGAAATCCATGTCCAAACAGAAAAAAATACGGCAGAAGAAGCGGCAAGCGTCATCCTCGACGTTTTCCTGAACGCATCCGGGCGTCCGTCAGGCGCGCGGCCCAGGTAGGTTCGATGGCTTCCGACACCTCAATTTCCGACAGGTCAGCCTCGCTTGCGCGCCGCTTCTTCGCCGGCGTCGAGCATCACCTGCGCATCATCGGGGCCTTGATCCTGCGTGAAATGGCGACCCGCTATGGTCGTCGGGGCCTCGGCTTCGCCTGGATCGTGGGCGAACCTTTGATCTTCTGCTTCGGCGTGATGATCCTGTGGAGCTTCACCAAGTCGCCCTATGAGCACGGCATCCGGCTCGCGCCCTTCGTGATGACGGGATACATGAGCCTGATCATGATCCGGCACATGATCAGCCTGCTATCGAGCGCGCTGCAATCGAACCTGGGGCTGCTCTACCACCGCCGCATCACGCCGATGCACATACTCTCGGCGCGAATCTGCCTCGAACTGGCCGGCAGCACTAGCGCCTTCCTGATCGTCTATCTGGTGCTGCTCAGCATCGAGCAGGTGAGCCTGCCGTTCGACTATCTGCTGCTCTATCAGGGCTGGTTCACCCTGGCCTGGGTCGCCTCGGGCCTGGCTCTGGTGCTCTCTGGCCTGGCCATGCGCTTCGAGGTGTTCGAGCGCATGATCGGGCTGATCAGCTACGCCATGATCCCGCTGTCCGGCGTCTTCTTCATGGTGTCGTGGATGCCGCCCGCCGCCCAGAAGATCTATTTGACCATTCCCTTCGTTCACTGCGTGGAAATGATACGCGCGGCGGTGTTTGGCGAGTTTGTGGTGACCCACTACGATCCGTTGTACCCGGTCATTTGGGGCGCATGTCTTAATATCGCGGGCCTGCTGCTGATCGCAGGCGCTCGCGAGCACATGGCGTCGGACTGACTTTATTTACCATTTATGACCACTCCCGAGGGTAGAAGGCACGCATGGCCGACTCCAAGCTGCAGTACCTAGGCTCCTTGCCCAAGATGCTTCCCGGGCCAAGCGCGACCGGCAAGAAGCGCAAGCTTCCGATCGCCTTCCTGATCGTGGTGGGCGTTCCCACCGCGTTGGCTGCAATCTATTATCTGCTGATCGCCTCGCCGCGATACGTGTCGGAGGCGCACTTCGTCGTCCGTTCAGCGAATGTGTCCCAACCGACGGCCGTCGGCATGGCGTTGAACGTCGTCGGCTTCTCGACCAGCGTCAACGAAGCCTTCGCCGTGCACGAGTATCTGACCTCGCGCGACGGCATGAAGGAAATGCAGAAGCGGTTCGACCTGCGCGCCATTCTGGGCCGTCCCGGAGCAGACGCCCTGTCGCGCTACCCCCGCCCATGGGAAGGCGACAGCGAAGAGAGTCTCTACAAGGCCTTCCAGCGCTTCCTGACGGTCGGCCATGATTCCGGCACCGGCATCAGCACCATCCGCGTGCAGGCCTTTTCCGCCCGCGAAGCCCAGGCGCTCAACCTGGCGATGCTGGACAGCGGCGAGACCCTGATCAACCAGTTGAACGAACGCGCGGCCGCCAACGCCCTGCGCGATGCCGAACGCGACCGCCAGGCCGCCCTGGCCGCCGCCGAAACCGCCAAACAGGCGCTGACCGCCTTCCGCACCTCGACGCGCTTCCTCGATCCGCGCGCCGAAGCGGCTGAAAGCACTCAGGTGAGCGTCACCCTGCTGGTCTCAATCGCCCAGTTGAAAGCCGAACGCGACCAGTTGGCCGCCGAGGCGCCGGCCAGCCCGCAACTGCCGATCCTGAACCGCCGCATCGCCGGGCTGGAACGCCAGGTGGAGGACGCCCGCGCCCGCCTCGCAGGCGGCGCCGACTCCCTGGCGCCCAAGCTGGGCGCGTATGAAGACCTGGTCCTTCAACGCGAGATCGCCGAGCGCCGGGTGTCCCAGGCCGAAGCCAGCCTGCTGACGGCTCAGCAGGACGCAAGCCGCCAAAAGCTCTATCTGGAGCGCATCGTCTCGCCCAGCCTGCCGGACAAGGGCAGCGAGCCGCGCCGCCTGCGGGCGATCTTGACCATCTTCGCCTCGTCGCTTCTGGCCTATGCCATCGGATGGCTGGTCTGGGCCGGCATTCGGGAACACAGGCAGAGCTGATGGCGCTCGAAGAGCCGGGCTTGCGCGTCGTCGACGTCAGCAAGAAATTCAAGTCGAGCAAACGTCCCGTGTTCAAGGACGTCAACTTCGAGCTCGGCCGCTCTGGCCGGCTCGCCCTGCTGGGTCGCAACGGCCAGGGCAAGTCGACGCTCATCCAGATGCTGGGCGGCATCATGCCCCCCAGCACGGGCAAGATCGAATGGAACATGACGACGTCCTGGCCGATCGGCTTCTCCGGCGGTTTCCAGGGCAGTCTGTCCGGGCTGGACAATGTGCGCTTCCTGTCGCGCCTGTATAAGCGCGACTACAAGGAGACCCTGGCGCGGGTCGACGACTTCGCCGAACTGGGCAAGGCCCTGCGCGAGCCGGTCAAGCATTTCTCGTCCGGGATGCGCGCCCGTCTGGCCTTCGGCCTGTCGCTGGCGATCGAGTTCGACTGCTATCTGATCGACGAACTGGTGGCCGTTGGCGACGCCCGCTTCCAACGCAAATGTCAGGAAGGCCTGTTCGAGGATCGCGGCCACTGCGCCTTCCTCATGGCGTCGCACGATACCAATCTGATCACCCGCTACTGCGATCGAGCCCTGATCATCGAGAGCGGTAAGGCCAAGATCTTCGACGACATCAAGGAAGCCGTCGAAGTCTACACCTGGCTGCGCGCCGCCTGACATGACAGCCGTGCATCCGCCTCGCTGGATCATCATCCCGCCCTGCCCCGACCGACTCGACTGGATCGCCGCCGTCAAGGAAGCGGGCGCCGAACAGGGACTGTCGGTTGTCGATATCGACGCGGGCGGCGAGGCTGGCGACCTGGTCATCGCCAGCGATGCCGCCAAGGCGCTTAAGGCGAAGGTCGAGCCCCAACACCTGGCCGCCATCCTCAGCGACATCGGTATTCTGACGCCCGCGGTCGACGGCGCGCTCGTCACAGACAAGCTGCACGCCGGCGTGCGCTCGTCTTCCGAACTTTGGCGGCGCGCCCGGCAACTGCCGGCCGGGCGGGTCTTCCCCGCCCAGATGTTCGACGCCGGGCCGGTGGAGATCCTGTCGGGGCTTAAGCTGGCCCGGCCTGCGTCGACGGCCTCGGCCACCGCTCGCAACCGCGCTCTGGCCCAGGCGGTGGCGGTCTATGCGGACGGCCAAGCGCATTGGCTGGGCGAGATTTTCAACTACACCTCGCAGACCGTGCGCCATGAAGCAGAGCGCACGACGATTGATCTGACGGGGCGGCCGCGCTTTCTGATCTTCGGCCCGTATCTGACCCTGCCCACGGGACGCTGGAAGGCGGTTATCCGCCTCGGGTTCGATGACGCCGCGGCGCGATATCAGTATCGCGCAGACTGGGGCGAACAGGAGACCTACAGCTCGCACATCTTCCGCCCCCAACGTGAGGGGCTTTATGACCTGGAGATGGAGTTCGAATGGACCAAGCCCAGCGCCTGCGAAATGCGGTTGCTGGTGCTGGAAGGCGCATTCGACGGCGAGGTGATCTTTATGGGCGTTCAGCTAAGCCGAGCCGACTGAGCCCCGCGCTATCGACCAACGACGCCCACCAGTCGCGGTTGGCCAGATACCAGGCGACTGTCCGGGCCACGCCCTGCTCAAACGACGCTTCAGGCCGCCAGCCCAGCTCTGCGCGGATCTTTCCTGCATCGATGGCGTAGCGCCGGTCATGGCCGGGCCGGTCCTCCACCAAGGTGATGGCTTCGGCGTGAGGGCGGCCGTCCGGGCGAGGTTTGAGCTTATCCAGAGCGGCGCAAACGGCCGCCGCAACCTGCAAATTGGTGCGCTCTGCGTCGCCGCCGACGCAGTAGGTACGGCCCGGTTCGGCGCGCTCCAGCATCAGTCTCAGGGCGCGGGCGTGGTCGTCGACGTGCAGCCAGTCGCGCACGTTGGAGCCGTCGCCGTAGATGGGCAGGGGCTCCCCGGCCAAAGCCTTGAGGATCAGGGTCGGGATCAGCTTCTCGGGAAACTGGCGCGGACCGTAGTTGTTCGAGCAGTTGCTGATCACCACCGGCAGCCCGAACGTATGCCCCCAGGCGCGCACCAGATGGTCGGACGCCGCCTTGGACGCCGAATAGGGCGAGCGGGGGTCATAGGGTGTCGTCTCGTTGAAGCGCCCCTCGGCGCCGAGAGAGCCGAACACCTCGTCGGTCGAGACGTGCAGAAAGCGGAAGGCCTCGCGCGCGGAGCCAGACAGACCGCGCCAATAGGTCAGGGCCTGATCGAGCAGGACCTGGGCGCCGACCACGTTGGTCTGGATGAAGACGGCCGGGCCGTCGATCGAGCGGTCGACGTGGGTTTCGGCGGCCAGATGGGCCACGCGGTCGGGACGGAAGTCGCGGAAGGCGCCGGCCATGGCGACTGCATCGCCGATGTCGGCCTTCAGGAAATGAAAGCGGGGATGGTCAGCGACTTCGCTCAAAGAAGCCTCGACCCCAGCGTAGGTCAGCTTGTCGACCACCAGCACCTCGTCGCCGCGCGACAGAAGCTCGCGGACCAGGGCCGAGCCGATGAAGCCGGCGCCGCCGGTAAGCAATATCCGCACGAGCCTCTCCTTCGCCGACGCCGCATCTTCCCCGGCTAGCGGCTAGCGGTCGCCAGGTCCACAATCGACAGCATCGACGCTTCAGAACCGCGAAACGGGCTGGTCAGGTCCCGCAGGCGAGGCCAGGCGCGGTCGCGCTCGGCCAGCACCGCCTGATCCGCCTTCACAGGCCAGGGGATGTCCAGATCAGGGTCGTCCCAGGCCAGACCCGCCTCATGGGCCGGGGCGTAAGGGGCGGAGACCTTATAGGCCACCTCGGCGCCGGGCGTCAGGGTGACGAAGCCGTGGGCGAACCCCGGCGGGATGAACAACTGGTCGCCGCTGTCGGCCGACAGTTCGACGGCATGAGCCTGTCCAAACGTCGCGGCGCCGACGCGCAGGTCCACCGCCACGTCGAGAATCGCCCCGCGCAGGCAGCGCACCAGCTTGGCCTGGGCATAGGGCGGCGTCTGGAAATGCAGGCCGCGCACCACGCCCTGCGGCTCGGAGCGCGACTGGTTGTCCTGAACGAAGTCGCAATCGATGCCGGCGGCGGCGAAGCGGGCGCGGGACCAGGTCTCGGAAAACCAGCCGCGCGCGTCGCCGTAGCGCGGCGTCCTGAGCAGGACGAGCTGGCCAGAGGTTTCCAGCGTCATTGCGAAGCCGTGTCGGGGGTTTCGCTCGGGCCAGTCGAGGCCTGCCCGGCCAGGACGGCATAGGCGCGGTCCAGCGCCTCATTGCGCACGAACAGCAGGCGGGCGGGCGCGGCCTCGCGCTCATCGGCGCCGGGGGTCGAGCCGCCGTTCAGGGGCGCGCCGTAGAAGATGTGCGCGCCGATCTGGCGCACGCGGGCCAGACGAGCGCCCCACGAGGGTCGCACATAGTTGGCGTGATAGTTGACCGAGTTCTTGGGCAACTGGCTGGACGAGCGGCCTTCATGCACCTCACGCGCGATGCGCTCGGCGCGGGCCCAGGCGACCGCGTTGACCGGACGGCGGCCGATCGAGCCGTCGCAGGTGAAGGTGAACTGGCAGGTGCGGCTGTTGCGCTGATAGACCACTTCGCAGATCGACTTCGGATAGGCCCGGTGGCGAGATCGGTTGATCACCACCTCGGCGACCGCCGCCTGTCCCTCTTCGCTTTCGTTTCGGGCCTCATAGTAGACGGCCTGCGTCAGACATTCGAGATCGTTCTGCGGCATGCGCGGCGGGGTCTTCAGATCCAGCGTCGGCGGGACATAGCCGCCTGCGCGCCGGACGGCCGGGCGCGCGGCGCCGGCGTCATGGGCGGGAGGCGCGAAGGTCGCCGAAGGCTCGGCCTTGGCTATGGCGCGCGCCGGGCGCGGCGCACGCGCGGGCGGGCGCGGCGGGGCGTCCGTCAGACGTGCGCCCTTGCCTTCGTCCAGCATGGTCTGCAGCCGGGCGTTCAGGCGGGCGCGGCGGTCCGCGTCGGTTTCGGGCGCGGCGACCACCTCCGACAGATCTTGCGGCAACGGCGCGGAATGGGCGATCAGACGGGCCGAACCGGCCTGGGCGCGGTCCGGCGGCGTCAGGATGCTGACCCCCGCCCATGCCGCGCCGCCGAGGCTCGCCGCTATCAAGACCAAGGCGACGCCGCGCATCCCCTTCCCCCATAGAACTCAGCTTCTTCCTTACCAGTCTCAAAGAACGGCGAAAAGCAGAACTGATTGTTCAGAGCAGCGTGATGCCATTGTTGGCAGAGGTGACGGGACGCCCTATCAAGGCACGATCATGACGTCCGCCCGCCGCTCCGGCTTTTCCCTGATTGAAGCCCTGGTCGTGCTGGCGATCGGGGGCATGGCGCTGGCCGTCATCTTTTCGATCGGCATAAAGGCCGGCGACACGGGCTTTGCCTTGGGACGGCGCGCCATGTCCGCGGCCGACGCCGATGTGGCGATCAGCGACCTCCGCAGCATCATCCGCAGCCTGTCGGTGCGCCCGCCCGCCGCCATCATGGAGGGAGTGGACCTGCCGATCATCGGCGCGCCCGAACGCCTGGAGGGCGAGGCGGTCATGGAGCGCGCCACCGGTTGCGCGCCGCAAGGATGGGCCGGGCGACTGGTGCTGACCATCGAGGTGCAGGACGGCCGCCGCGTCGTCATGTGCGAGGCCGCGGGCCGCAGGACGCCGCTGCTGCCCCTGCCTGACGGCCGACAGGCGAGCCTGTCCTACTCGCAGGACGGCCAGACCTGGACGCCCTCGTTTGAGACGCCGCACGAGCGGGCGCTGGACCAGGAAGGCATGCGCAGCCGTCGCCTGTTCGTCCGGCTGAACGGCGGCCCGGACCTGGACGTGGTGGAAAGTGCCTCGTCCGGCAATCCCGGCCGATGGGCGAGGATCGATGCAGACTTCTAGATCCCAATCCCGCCCCCGGCGCCGCTCAGGCTTCGCCCTGCCCGCCGTTCTGGCGGTGACGGGGGTGGTGACGCTGATCTTCCTGGTGGCGATCACGGCCCTGGCCAGCCTGAGCGCCGAGGCCGCATCGGCCCGCGCGCGCGTCCGGTTTCTGCAAAGGGCGATGAGCGCCGAAGCCGCCTTGTCCTTCATGGCCGCCACCGAGCCGACGCGCGCCTATGGATTCGGCGTCAACGACCTGCGCCAGCCGCTAGAGATGGAAGGGCGTCAACAGGAGCCGTCCAACGCCTCCGGCGTGCCGGTCGAAAAGGTCGTCGCCGACGGGCGCCGCTATATGGTGGACGTGGGCGGACCGATGGTCCTGCGCCTGCAGGATCAGGCGGGCCTGATCAACACCGCCCAGTTGTTCGGCCAGCCGCATGAGCGGTTTCTGGAGGCGGCGGGCGTTCAGCCGGGCGAGCGACAGACACTGATCGCCCGCTATACGGACTACGTCGATTTCGACGACCTGAGACAGCCGAATGGGGCCGAGCGCTCCGACTACGCCGACGGCGGCCCGGCCAACCGGCGTCTGATCCGGCCGACGGAATGGCTGTCGATCCTGGGCGCGCGACAGGCGGTCGAGCCTAGGAAATGGCGCGCTCTACGCGACGCCCTGTCCGCCGATGCGACCGCCGCCACCCAGAATGTGAACACCGCCGGTCCGGCCGCCCTGGCGATCTGGTTCGGGCTGAACGACAGCCAGATCGAGACCGTGATGCGCGTGCGCGAGGAACGGCCGCTGACGTCCCTGTACGACGTGGCGTCCATGACCGGCGCCGTGCTGGACCTGGATCAGGAACAGATCTTCACCTACCCGTCAGGCGCGACCATCCTGACGCTTCACGACACGCGATCCGCCTGGGTCTATCGCGCGCGACTGACCCTGACCCCCTTTAGTCTGGAACAGCCGCTGTGGATCGACCAGACCGAACTGACAGAGGCCCCGAAGCGGGCCAGGGCCGACACAACCGATGCCATTCGACTTCCTTACGCCCCGCGTTGAGCGGTTGAGCGCCGACGGCGCCCTCAGCGTCGTCCATCCGGGCGGCGCGGTCGGACGCGTGCTGCGACGGCCGGTGCTGCTGCTGGCGCGCGATCTGTGCGCCTTCGGCCTGTTCAGCACGGCGGCCCTGCCGCGCCGGCGACGGCGGCAGGCGGCGATGCTGCACGCCCGGCTGGCGGCGCCCTATCTGCGGGCCGGGTCGGCGCTCAGCAAGGCGGGCGACGACTATGGCGTCTGGTGGTGGGACGCCGCGCGGGTCGAGGCTCTTCTGGCGGCGCAGCAAGAAATGCAGGGCGCGCCTGTCGTGACGCCCGAGACCCTGGCGCAACCGCGCGGCGAGGGCTGGCGCATCGTGCGCCTGACCCAGGGCTATGAGGCCCAGCTGTGGCGCGACAGGGCGCTGGTCGCCTCGGCCT
Organism: Brevundimonas guildfordensis; assembly: GCF_014836405.1. GTDB lineage: Bacteria > Pseudomonadota > Alphaproteobacteria > Caulobacterales > Caulobacteraceae > Brevundimonas > Brevundimonas guildfordensis. Next base: position 1,653,049 of record NZ_JACSQU010000001.1, read on the forward strand.
GGCGGCGCGACCGCTATGACGCCGCCGCCTGGTCCGCCTTCGTGCGGTTGCAGCGCAACGCCGAGGCGGCGCCGGAGGCCCCGCCCGCGCCCAGCGACCTGCCGATCGCCTTCGACAATCGCGACGCCTTCGCCCTGGCGCCGGTGGAGCTGTCGCGCGAACAGCTAGCGCTGATGGTCGGCGGCGGGGCGGCCCTCGCCTCCCTGTGCTTCGCCGCCTTCCTGTTCGGCCAGAGCCGGGAACTGGCCAAGGATGTCGTCCGCGTCGAGGAACAGACCGCCGAAATCCGCGCCGCCACGCCCCAGGCCGAGGCCGTGCAACGCCTGAACGCCAGCCAGCAGAAGCTGGTCACCTATCGCCGCCTGGAGGAGCAGACCGGCCCGCTGAGCGCCGCCGGGGCGGCCATCGGCATCCTGGCGCTGCACGACCTGGCGCCCACGGCCCTGAACGCCGAGACGGAGACGCTGGAGTTCACCCTGCCCTACGAGGCCATCGGCAAGATCGCCCCGGTGGTCGCTGAGCTTGAGGGCTCAGGCTATTTTTACGCGGTGGAGCCGCGAACCGACAGTTCGGCGATGAACCTGACCGTGAAGATGCGGGTGCGCGAAGCGGCGCCGCCATTGACGCCCGAGGTGACCGCCGGGGCGGCGCCGACGTCCACCGCCCAGCCCTGAGCCGAGCGAACGCCCTAAGGCGTCACCGCTTGATAACGGATGAAACGGCAGGTTCCGTCTTCACTTCGCAAGGTCATGACCACCCGGTCCTGGTGGATCAGATTGGCGCTGGCGGTCGAACAGCCGCCGCCCTCGGCGACCGACAGGGCAGGCGACAGGGTGTAGCGCCACGGGGCGCGCAGCTCGATCAGCCGGTCGCCCTCGGCGACCGGCATGGCGGGGTCGATGATGCGCAGCGGCTCGCCGGTGCGGTTGGCTTCGCGCCGCAGGTCTGACACCTGGCGCTGGAACTCGAAGAAGACGGCGTGAGCCGCCGTCTGATCCAGCATCCGCGAGGTCGAGGGCATGATGATGGAGGCGCTGAGAGCGAAGATGGCCAACACCACCAGCACCTCCATCAGGCTGTAGCCCCCGCGCGCCGGATCAGCGGCGACGCTCGTGCTTAGGCGGAAATCAGCGCGCGGAATCGGACGAGACATCGGCGTTGACGCCCTCGCCGCCCTCCTGGCCGTCGGCGCCGTAGCTGATCACCCGGGCGCGGGCGTCGGGCGTAGGCTCGCTAGCGCTAGGCGCGGGCGGCGCGACATAGATGTAGGAACGGCCCCAGGGATCGGGCGGCAGGTCCTTGTCCAGATAGGGGCCCGACCAGCCGGGCGTCTGCTGGGCGTCGGCCTTCATCAGCAGGGTCAGGCCTTCCTGTTCGGTCGGCAGGCGGCCGATGTCGATGCGCATGGTCTCAAGCGCTGCTTCCAGCGAACGAATCTGCAAGCGGGCGGTCTGGGTCTTGGACTTGTCGAGCTGGGCGAACAGGCGCGGTCCGACCACCGCGGCGATCAGGGCGATGATCGCCAGCACGACCAAAATCTCCAGCATGGAATAGCCGGCGCGCGGCTGACGGCCGCTGGGCTGATGCGGCGAGGCCACGACGCACGAAAAACGGCGGTAAAGTCGGTTCAGACGACGAAGCATTGATCGACCACTTTAGATTTCTAAGCTGTTATGGGCGCTTAGCGATTGCTATAGCTGAGCGCGCATAGGGGGTCGATGCGAATTGCGGGCTCTGGCGCGCACGAGGGCGACGAAATTTTGCAAGGGTTCATGGCGGAAACGGCCGCATCGGCGCGCGCGTCGATCGAGACGCTGAAGGAGCGTCTGCAACGCACCACCATGCGTGAGCGCCTGCTGCTGGGCGGCCTGATGCTCGGCCTAGCCTTCTACGCTCCCGTCGCCGCTCTTGAAGCCCGCTCCACCCAAGCCGACGCCTATATCGACGCGCTGGGCGAGCAGTCCACGGCGCGGCTGACGGCGGCGGCGGCGCGCCGCATCGCCGACGGCGCGGCGGACCGGCTGGCGCTGGAAGACATGAACGCCTGGGGCTTCGAGGCCGCCAATCCCGCCGTTGCCCAGGTGCTGATTGAGCAGCGCCTGCTCGAAGCGCTGAACGCCGCCGGCCTGCCCAATGCGCGCATCGTCACCAACGCCAAGGTCGAGGCGATCGGCCCGACCCAGTGGCTGGACGTCGAGGTTCAGTCGGACCTGCGCTGGGACCCGGCCTTCGCCTTTATGGACAAGCTGGGCGAGTGGCCCGAGGGGTTCCGGGTCGTCGGCTTCCGCTATGAGCTGACGCCGCCCGGGCCGATGATGGTCGAGGACGGTCCGCCGCAGACCAGCGGCAAGCTGTGGTTGCGCCTGGCATTCCCGGTGCGGCTGACGGATGCGGGGACGCCGTCGTGAAGCCGCTGCTATGGGCGGCGCCGCCGCTGATCCTGATCCTGGCCTATCTGACCGGCGCGGCCTACCCCGGCCGCCCGGAGGAGCCACCTTCCGTCGTGCGCGGCCTGAGCGCCCAGCAGGGATTGAGCCTGCGGCCGGGCGAAGGCGCGATCGCAGCCGTGGCCTTCCTGAAGACGCTGCGGTCGGACCCGCCGCCCCCGCCGCCGCCGCCTCCGCCCCCGCCGCCCCCTCCTCCTCCGCCGCCTCCCGACGTGGCCGTAACCTTCCGCGCCGCCCTGCGCGGGGTCGGCCTCGATCCGGCGACCGGCGCCCGCCACGCCCTGGTGAGCGGCGCAGGCGGCGTCGCGCCCCTGGCTGAAGGCGCGGTGTTCGAGGACTGGCGCATCAAGGAAATCACGGCTGACGCCGTCACCCTGACCAAGGGACGCGAAACGCGCGTCGTGCGGGTGTTCGGTTGAGTATCGAGGATAATGGAATGTCGACGCTGACCACGGACCGCTGCTCTCGCCCGCGCGCCAGCCTGAGCGCGAACGCGACCCGCGCAAGCCTTCGCGCGGCGGCCGCGCTGGCGCCGATGATCGTCCTGGCCGGCTGCGCCGCCTTCCCCGACATGAAGAGCGTCGTCACGCGCCCAGACCCCCGGATCGAACGCTCGGCCACGGACGGACAGATCGGCGGCGACGTCGCCGCCGCCAACGGCCGCGCCCGCGTCCAGGCCAGCACGCTGAACATTCCGGCCCCGCCCGCACCGCCCGCCGCCACGCGCCAGCCCGCCACGCCCGAACAGATCGCGGCCCTGGTGTCGGACGAGACGGTTGACGCCAACCTGTCGCCCCAGTCGATCCCGCAGTTCGCCGCCACCGTATTCGGCGGCGTGCTGAAGACGCCCTTCACCCTTTCACCCGACGTGGCCAACCGCACTGAGATCGTCGCCGGCGGGAGCGGCGGCGCGATCAGCAAACGCGCCCTGTTCAGCCTGACCCAGCAGGCGCTGCGCCAGTATGGGGTCGAGGTCTATATCGATGGCGGCTTCGTCACGGTCGGCGCCACGCCCGAAACCTCGACCGGTGCCGACATCAATCGCAGCCGCGCCGCGCCCACCGCCGCCGGGCGCGTGGTGCAGTTCTTCAGCGTACAGACGATCGAGGTCAACGCGCTGCAAAGCCTGTTGCAGGACGTCTATCCCAATCTGCGCGGCGCGCGGATCACGCCGGATCCCCTGACCAACAGCCTGATCATCTCAGGCTCCGGCCGCGAGGTCGCACAGGTCGTGCGGGCCCTGCGCGAACTGGATCAGCCGCGCTTCGCCGGAACCCAGGTGCTGCGGGTCGAACCGTCGTTCTGGGGCACGGACCAGTTGGCCGCCTCGCTGGAACAGACGCTGACGACCGAAGGCTATATCGTCTCGCGCCAGGCCCTGGCCGGGCGCGCCCTGGTCATCCTGTCCTTCCCCGCCGCCAACCAAATCCTGATCTTCGCCCGCGACCCTGAGACGCTGGAGCGGGCCCGCTACTGGGTCGAAGCGCTGGATCAGCCCGCCGCGCTCGGGGACAAGGCCTCGACCTTCGTCTACCAGGTCAAGAACACCGACGCCGCCTCGCTGGGACAGCTGGCGATGGGCCAGAGCCCTTCAATGGCCCAGGCTCAGGCTCCGGTCGGAGTGCCGGGCGCTCCGCCCGCCTCGGAAAACAACCGGACGAGCGCCGGCCTGAACGGCGGCGGGGGGCAGGGTCAAGGCTCCCAGGGCCAGTTCATGAACGGCCGCGTCCTGACCGACCCCATCGGCAACCGCATCATCTTCACCGGCACCGCGACCGAGTTCGCCCAGTTGCGCAATCTGCTCAACACCCTGGACACCCCGGCGCCCCAGGTGGTGATCGAGGTGATGATCGCCGAGGTGACGCTGACCGATAAGACTTCGCTCGGCGTCAATCTGTTCGGTTCCGAAATGCGCGGCGACGGCCTGCTCACCGGCTCGACCGAAGGTCTGAAAATTGGCGGCGGCGGCCTGGTCCTGTCCTTCAAGGGCGACGACTTCCGCGCCAGTCTGGCGGCGGAGGCGTCCAACAACCGCGTCAACATCCTGCAGCGGCCGCAGCTGGTGGCGCGCAGCGGCGGCTCGGCCCGGTTCCAGGTGGGCACCGACGTGCCGATCATCACCTCGCAACGCGCCCTGGACACCCAGACCGGCGGCGACGGGACCGACGTGCTGCAAAGCGTGCAGTACCGCCAGACCGGTGTAATTCTGGACCTTCAGCCCGTGGTCTATGGCGACCGGGTCGACATCACGATCAGCCAGGAAATTTCGGAAGTCGGCGAATCCACGAACTCGGCCATCGCCAGCCCGCCGATCCTGAACCGCAGCCTGACCACCCAGATCTCGATCACCGACGGCTGGACCGGGGTGCTGGGCGGCCTGATCAGCAACAACTACTCCAAGACCAACACCGGCGTGCCCTTCATCAAGGACATTCCCCTGATCGGCTCGGCCTTCCAGACCAACAGCGTCAGCGGCAACCGGACAGAACTGGTGATGCTGATCACCCCCTATGTCATCCGGGGCGACGAGGACATGGCCGACATGGCCGACAGCCTGTCGCGCGACATCAACGCCGCCTTCCGCACCGGACGCGGCTGGTCCTATACGCTGACGCCCTTCTCGGTCGGCTATGGGGTGCGGGGCGTCGGCTTCGATCTGCCGGGGCCCAATCGCGCCTCGGAGCGACGTCGGGCGACGACGGACGCCGCGCCGGAGGAGATGGTCGAAGAGGGGCTGGTCCCGGCTGAGGACTGAGCTCAGCCCTCGATCTCCAGCCGACGCCAGCCCAGGCGGTCAAACACCAGAGGCGCGGGCGACCGGCCGCCCTGGCGCTCGACGCCCACCGTCACCTGATAGAGTTGCACCTCAAAGGCGCCGTCGCCGGCGGGAAAGCCCGCGTTGAGACGGCGCTCGCTCTTGGCCTCGGCCGACCAGGTGACGACGTCGCCGCCCGGCAGGGCGATCCGGCCATAGGGTTCGGCCATCGGATTCAGGTGCCGCGTCAGGGCCAGGGCGTTCTCCTGGGCCGCCACCTGTTCGATGGCCAGAGCCGCGCGCTGTTGACCGCGCGCCATCTGGATCTGCAGCTCGAAGATCGCCATTAGCGTCATCGAGGCGATAGCCAGCGCGACCAGCGCCTCGATCAGGCTGAACCCCTCACGCCCCCGCGCCCGCATCAGACGACGCCTTCGTAGACGCTCGACAGGGCCAGAACGAGGGACAGGGCGACGAAGCCGACGACGATGGAGATGACGGCGATGGCCATCGGCTCCAGCAGGGAGGTCATCCGCTTCATGCGGTCGCGCAGGCGCGCCTCATAGTTGTCAGCCATGAAGCCGAACATGGCGCCGACCGCGCCCGACTTCTGGCCCGCGCGCAGCAGGCTGAGGTCCATCGCCTCCAGGCGGGTGTGGGCGCCCAGCGAGGCGTCCAGCGTCATCCCGGCCTTCAGGTCGCTTTCCAGCAGGTCGAGCCCCTGACGGAACGGCCCGATCGGCACCGCCGCGCGCGACAGAGCCGCCGCCGACAGCAGGGGCACGCCGTTGTTCAGGGCGAAGGCCGTCAGCCGCGCCCACGACGCGATCTCGCGCGACTGGATCACCGGGCCGACGACCGGCAGGCCGTGCGCGGCCGTATAGGCGCGCTCGCGGAAGGCGGCGTTCTTGACGATCAGGACGATGGCCGCGATCATCAGCGCCGCCGTCACCGCCACCACGCCCAGATTGGCGTTGGCGAACTCCCCGGCCTGCAGGACCCAGCGCGACATGGCGGGGATGTTCTCGCGGTCGTCGCCGATCATGGAGCCGAAGCGCGGCACAACCTGGGTGAAGATGAAGCCGACGGCCGCCACCCCGGCGAAGCACAGGAAGGCCGGATAGGTCATGGCGTTGGCGAAGTCGCGCTGCAGCCGGTCCTCATAGGCCATCTGCTCGGCGGCCTCTTTCAGCACCTCGGCGATGCGGCCCGACGCCTCGCCGACGCGGGCCATGGCGTAGACGTAGTCGGGAAAGCCCGGCGCGTGTTCCTCCAGGGCGTCGCCCAGCGATTCGCCGCGTCGCAGGGCGGCGATAGCGGCCTGGAACTGGCGGCGGCCTTTACGCGCCTGCATCCCCTGAGCGACCGTGTCCAGCGCCTCCAGCAGGGAGACGCCCGCCTCCAGCATCAGCGCCATCTGCCGCAGCACCAGCACCCGCTCGGCGGTCTTCAACCCGCGCTCGCGCCCTTCGGCCTTGGGCGCGGCGGCGGGGCGGATGCGCACGACCGTCAGGCCGTCGGCGGCCAGGCGGCGCATGGCCAGCGCCTCGTCGGCGGCGCCGACCAGCCCCTTGACCATCCGCCCGTCGCGACCGGCGGCCTCATACTGGAAGGTCAGCTGGTCGGTCATGCGGCGCGGCTCACTGGCCGCCTCCGGCGATGCGATATACCTCGGACAAGGCGGTCTGGCCGAGGCGGGCCTTCAGCCAGGCGTCGTCGGCGAAGCTGAGGAAGCCTTCGCTGCGGGCGGCGGCGGTCAGCTGGTCCTCGTCGGCCGAGGCGCGCAGGCCGCCGATCAGGGCCGGCGACATCGGCGCCAGCTCATAGACGCCCAGACGGCCGCGGAAGCCGCTGTGGCCGCATTTGGCGCAGCCGACGGGCTCCATCCAGCGGGCGGGCTCAGCCTCTGCGACAGCGCGCAGATGGGCCGGAACGCTCTGTTCGTGCGCGGCGGCCTCGGCCGGGGTCGAGGGGCGGGCGCAGTCGTCGCACAGGCGGCGGATCAGGCGCTGGCCGGCCACGCCGCGCATGACGTCGGCCAGCAGGTAGTCCTCGATGCCCAGGTCCAGCAGACGCGGAATGGCGGCCAGGGCGGTGTTGGTGTGGACGGTGGAGATGACCATGTGGCCGGTCAGGGCGGCCTGGACGGCGATGCGCGCCGTCTCGGGGTCGCGGATTTCACCGATCATGATGACATCGGGGTCCTGACGCAGGATGGAGCGCAGGCCCGCCGCGAAGGTCAGGCCGATCTCGGAGCGAACGCGGACCTGGATCACGCCGGGCAGGTCCAGTTCGACCGGGTCCTCGACGGTGATGATCTTGCGCTCGCCGTCGTTCAGGTGGGTCAGCAGGCGATAGATGGTGGTGGTCTTGCCCGAACCGGTCGGGCCAGTGATCAGGAAGACGCCGTTGGGGTGTTCGGCCAGACGCAGGAAGCCGGCTTCCTGCTGCGCGCTGACGCCCAGTTCGGACAGCTGCGGCAGGCGGCTGGTCTTGCCCAACAGGCGCAGGACGATGGATTCGCCCCAGGAGCACGGCAGGGTCGAGACGCGCAGGTCGACTTCCTGACCCGAGACGCGGATCGACTGGCGGCCGTCCTGCGGCAGGCGGCGCTCGCCGATGTCCATGCCGCTGAGCAGTTTGATGCGCGAGCAGACGGCGTCGAAATTGGAGCGCGGGGCGCTGCGGGCGGTGGTCAGGACGCCGTCGATGCGCATCCGCACCAGAAAGCGGTCCTCATAGGGCTCGACGTGAACGTCCGAGGCGCGGCGGGTCAGGGCTTCGGCGAAGATGGCGTTGACGAAGTCGATGACCGGCGCTTCCTGCGCCAGTTCGCGCAGGCGGGCCGCGTCGGCGCCGCCGCCGCCCAGAGCGGGGTCGAGGCCCGGCGACTGATCCTGGCTGAGGTCGTCGGTCAGCGCCTCGATCAGGGAGCGGGGGGCCAGGAAGAAGGCGATGGGTTCGGCGACGGCCTGGGCGAGACGTTCAGCCAGGGCGGGGTCCAGCGGCTGGACTGCGGCGCACAGGATGCGGCCGGGGGCGGCCGGGTCGTCGGCCGGGGCGTCTTCGCGCCAGGCGACGGCCTCGCGCTCGGCCCACCAGGCCAGGGGCGAGCCGATCTGGTCCATGAAGGCGCGGACGCGTTCAGGCGCCGGGCCCTGCTCGGGCGCGAGGATCGGCAGGTCCAGCTGGTCGGACAGGACGTCCAGAAGCTGGGCTTCGGACAGGGCGCCCAGGCGCACCAGGTTCAGCCCCAGAAGGCCGCCGTTCTGGGCCTGAAGCGACAGGGCGTTGGCGACGTCGGCGGGCCGCACCAGGCCGCGCTCGACCAGCAGTTCGCCCAGGCGCGGACGATCCGCGCGGGGCGGCGGCGGCGCGGCGACCCGGTCAGATTTCACGGAAGGAGCGTTCACAGTCACCTGTCCGCTGTAACGACAGAAGCGAACGCCGTCCACCGGAGCGGGCACAGGAATGACAGCGGAATCGAAAGCGCGCTGACAGGGGCTTTGCGCAAAAGAAAAGGGAGGGCGCGAGGCCCTCCCTTCCCAGTTCAGACTTAGGTCTGGACTTAGTTCGCCGGCGGCGTAGCGCCCAGCGAGTTTTCGTAGATCTGGCCGTTCGACTGGGTCGTGCGGACCTTGGCCGACATGCCGTCAGCGCGGCTTTGGACCGTGACCATCAGGTCGCCGTTGGCGGCGGTGGTGCCGAAGGCGGTCTTCAGAGCCGAGCCGGTGACCGACACGAACGTGCCCGGAGCGATCGACGGGATCGTGTAGGAACCCGTGGCGGCCGTGCCGTTGCTGGCCTTCAGGCTGACGATGACCGGACCGATGGCGGCCGTGCCGTTGTTGGCCAGACGCAGCGTCGAGTTGGCGCTGGCGTTGTTCAGGGCGAACCACGGAGCGTAGAAGTTGGTGCCGTCCAGGCCGATGGTGACCAGGTCCAGGCTCTGGGTAGCCGAGCCAGTGAAGCCCGTCTTGAACTCAGGCTCCAGGTCGACCGAGTAGACGCCCTGGTGGACGGCCACAGCGCCGGCGCCGACGTTCGACAGAACCAGCGTGCCCGCGGCCAGATCCGTGGCGTCCAGCTCATAGACAGCCGAGGTGTCGGTCAGCGAAGCGGCCACAGGCGTCTCGCCAGCGAGGGTCGCGCCCAGCGCCTTGACCTGCGGGCCCGTGACGGTGGCTTCAGCGCCTTCCAGCACGTCGCCGAGACCCAGGGCAGCGGCGCCAGACAGATCCTTGCGGATGCCGGCGTTCACGGACAGGCCCAGAGCGTTCGAGATCACGGTGTCGCCCGTGGCGCTGCCGGGGGCGGCAGCGGTGCCGGCGACCTTGAAGGTCTTGAAGTCCGGCAGCATGGCCATGGCGTTGTAGGTGTCGGTCGTCGAAGCCTTCAGGACCGGCTTGAACTGAACGATCTTGGTGGCGGCGACGTTGGTCACCGTCTGCGTGAAGCCGGCGATGGTGACGTTGGCCTGAGCGGCGATCGAGACGTCGGCCTTGCCGGTCACCTTCAGGGCGATGTTGTTCAGCGTCAGGGCGTTGATGTTCGAGCCGCTCAGACCGCCCTTGTATTCCACGTGGAAGGTCACCGACTTCTTGTCGGCGGCCATCACGACCAGGCCCGTCGTGGCGATGGCGCCGTTGGCGGCGACCAGATTAGCCTGCGTGAAGGGGCCGGCGAACTCGGCCGGGCCCGTCAGGGTGAAGGTGACGGCGAAAGGCGCGACGGCGTCAGCAGCCAGGTTGACCGGCGAGTCCAGACCAATCGTGAGGTCCGTGGAGCCTGCGGTCGACACGATGCCGGCAGCGGCGATGTCGGCCTCGGTCGCCACGGCGTAGGGCACGAGGTCCGCGACCGGGAACAGGTTCACGGTGCTGATCTTGCCAGCGGTGATGTCAGCAGCCTGACCGGCGCCGGCGAAAGCCAGCGCGCCCAGGGCGGCGGCGGCGAGAAGAAGCTTCTTAGTCATGTCGGATCTGGTTCCCCAAGAGACTTATGAATGGACGGCGCCATTGCGTGAACGCCTTTCGGCCACAGTTCAGACCCCCCGAGAGGACATGGCTGCGTCCATGGCTCGACGTTTGTATCTCGGCATTCTGCGAAGGGTCAAGAGAGATATCGCGGCTCTCTAGCCGGTATTTTTCCACTGTCATTAAGTGGTTATTGGGAAATTATAAATTGACCTAGGTTCATCGAATCAATTTCACCAATCTTAGAAATTCGGTATCAATGTTCGAGAACATGGGTTTGCGCATTCCTACTGTCAAGCTTAGACACATTTCCGTTGCATAGAGGCCGCTGTCCTCGCTCCATCGGGCTGCGCTGGCGACGCCCGCCCTTGCGCATGGGCGGCAGAGGCGTCAAAGCCGCCGCATCAGAACGTCTGCGCCGACGTTCGCGGCCGCGCCTGAGCACAGATGAATCCTGACAGCGTCCTGTTTCTATCCCTCGACTCGTGTCGCCACGACGCCTTTGCGGCGGCCGATGCGCCGGCTCTGAACGGAATCGGTCGGGTGCGACGAGCCAAAGCCCCGTCGCATTTCACCTTTGGCTCGCACGCCGCCATGTTCGTGGGCTTCACCCCCGGCGTGGCCGAAGAGCCGACCCCCTTCTTCAATCCGAAATTCGCACGGTTGTTCAGGCTCAACTACGCGGGGCATCCTGGGTCGGCGCCGCCGGGCTTCCTGCTGAGCGGCGACAATATCGTGGACGGGTTCCGCAAGGCCGGACACCGCACCATCGGCACGGCGGCCATGGGGTGGTTCGATCCTGCGACGGCGGTGTCCGCCACGCTGAGACAGGGATTCGACGCCTTCCGCTTCGTCGGCGGTCGGGGCGTGCGCACGCAGGTGCAGTGGATCGAGGAGCAGATGGCGGCGGCGGGCGACGCCCCGGTGTTCGTCTTCGCCAATATCGGCGAGACCCATGTGCCCTATCACCATGAAGGCGCGCCCTGGTCGCGGGACGACAACCCCTGCGTGCCCTTCCAGACCGAAGACCGATCGGCCGAGTGCCGGCGACGGCAGATCGCCTGCGTCGAATATGTGGACCGCCAGGTCGCGGGCCTGATCGAGCGGTTTCACGGGGCGACCATACTGATGTGCGCGGACCATGGCGACTGCTGGGGCGAGGACGGCCTGTGGGAGCACGGCGTCTCGCACGAGATGACGCTGACGGTGCCCCTGGCGATCCGCTATCGCGGACGCGCGCTCTAGCCCGCCGTCAGCAGCCCCCTCAGATAGGCCCCATAGTCGGCGCCCCCGAAGCTGTCGGCCAGGCGGGCCAGCTGGGCGTCGTCGATCCAGCCCATGCGCCAGGCGACCTCTTCGGGGCAGGCGATCTTGAACCCTTGGCGCTGCTCAAGCGTGCGCACGAAGGTCGCGGCGTCCAGCAGACTGTCGGGGGTGCCGGTGTCCAGCCAGGCGAACCCTCGGCCGAGGCGCTCGACGCCCAGCCGGCCCTGCTCCAGATAGCCGCTGATCAGGTCGGTGATCTCCAACTCGCCGCGCGCCGAGGGGCGCAGGCTGGCGGCGATCGCCGGCGCCTGGCCGTCGAAGATGTAGAGGCCCGTCACCGCCCAGGGCGAGCGTGGGTTCGACGGCTTTTCCTCGATGGTCAAGGCGCGCCCCTGCCCGTCCAGCTCGACCACGCCGTAGCGGCGCGGGTCGGACACCCGATAGGCGAAGACCACCGCTCCGCGCCGCGCGTCTAGCGAACGGCCGGCCTGGGCGAAGACCCGCCCGGCCTCATGACCATGGAACAGGTTGTCGCCCAGGATCAGCGCCGAGGGGCCGCCGTCCACGAAATCCGCGCCGATGCGATAGGCGTCCGCCAGACCGCGCGGCTCATCCTGCACGGCGAAGGAAAGGTCGAGGCCCCAGCGTCGGCCGTCGCCCAACAGGGCGCGAAACGCCGGCTGGTCGCGCGGCGTGGTGATGATCAAGACCTCACGAACGCCGGCCAGCATCAGGGTGGTCAGGGGGTAATAGATCAGCGGCTTGTCATAGACCGGCATCAGCTGTTTGGAGACCGCCGTGGTCATCGGGTGCAGGCGCGAGCCGGCTCCGCCGGCGAGGATGATGCCCTTCATTGCGTCGCCCCTACGATGCGCCCGCTGCGGGCGGCCCTGATCTGATCCACGACCTCTTGCACCGCCTCGCGCCAGTGGCGGGGCCGATAGCCCGCAACCCGAGCGAAGACCTCGCCCGTCATACGGCTGTCGGACGGGCGACGCGCCTTGCTGGCGAAAGCGGCGGCGGGGACCGCGCGCAAGCGGGGCGTCGAGGTCTCGGCGCTGGCGGCCCAGGCGGCGAACACAGCCTGGGCCAACTCATGACGGCTAGCCGAGCCCTCATTGACGAAATGCAGGATGGGCTCGGCGCCGAAGCCGCCTGTCTGCAGACGAACCGCGATTAGACGCAACAAACCCTCCGCCAGATCATTCGCGGCCGTGGGCGAACCGACTTCGTCGGAGACGATATCCAGTTGATCGTCGCCGACCCGGTCCAGAATCCGCGTGACGAAGTTGCGCCCCTCCCCATCGAACAGCCAGGCCGTCCGCACCACCACAGCGTCGGACGTCGCCGCCAGAACCGCTAGTTCGCCCGCCCGCTTGGACGCTCCGTACACGTTGAGCGGCTGCGTGCGCGCCGTCTCCTCATGCGGCCCCGGGCCGCTGAAGACGAAATCCGTCGAGACATGGATCAGGGGAACCCCGGCCGCTCGCGTCGCCTGCGCCAGCACGGCCGGCCCCAGGGCGTTGACCCGGAAAGCCTGAGCCGGAACGTCTTCGGCCCCCTCTACATCGGTGAAGGCGGCCGCATTGATCACGGCCGCCCAGGGCCGCTGGTCCAGAATTCGGCCGACGCTTTCGAGGCTGCAGACGTCGCACTCTGTCCGGCTGACGACGTGAACCCGCAGACCGGCAGGCGGAGCGGCGCGGCTCAGGGCGCGGCCAAGCTGGCCTTCGCCGCCCGTCACCAGAATGTCCCTGACCATCAACGCGGCGGCCGGAGGCGGTGGAAGGGGCGGCTATCGCGCGAGAAATGACCGTTGAACCAGCGGTCGCGCGCAAACACCTGGCCCCAGCGAGACAGAAGCCGGGCGTTGGCGCGCGCGGCGACCTTGCGCTTTTCTCCATCGCGACTGTAGCCGCGAGTGACCGATTCCAGGTGATAAAGCGTCGCGCCGGGCGTGTAGAGCACCCGGTAGTTGCGGTCCCATGCTCGCAGGCAGAGGTCGACGTCGTTGCCCTCGACCGGGAAACTGGCCGGGTCGAATCCGCCAAGCTCTTTGAACTTGCGCGCCTCCATCGCCATACAGGCGCCGGTGACGGCGATGCTGGCGTGCGTCAGGGCGTGGCGTCCCATATAGCCGCCGTCCGCGCCGGGGGCGCCGACGCCTTCGTGAACCAGGAAACCGGACACGCCCTCGCGCCAGACGAACCCCGCGTGCTGAATGGCGCCATCGCGATACAGAAGACGCCCGCCGACGACGCCGATCTCAGGACGCATGGCTTCGCTGCAAAGGACATCGATCCAGTCCGGGCTGATCACCACCGTGTCGTTGTTAAGGAAGACCAACACCTCGGCCTGAGTTTCGCCGGCCGCCAGATTGTTCATCAGCGCCCAGTTGAAGTCTCCCGCGTACGGCAGCACCTTGACGGCGCCCCGCGCTTGAAGCTCATCCAGATAAGCCCGCGTGTCGGGGTCGCGAGACTCATGATCGATGATGATGATCTCGATGCGCGTACGGTTCGCGTCGCGGTTCTTTTCAATGCTCTCGATACAGGGGCGCAGGAGATCCAGACTGTCCTTGGTCGGGATGATGACCGCAGCCGTGCCGGACGCCTGGCGCCGCAGACGAACCGCCCAGGGAAGCGACGCCCCCAGGATGTCGTCGAAAGGCTCCACCTTCACGCCCGGCACGCCCTCATAGGCGCGCTTGACGCAACTGAGCCACACCTGCGCCTGCTCGGCGTCATCATAGGCCACGCTGACCCTGCGGCTGAAAATCACGCGCTCCACATGGCCGACCTGGTCAGGCGACAAACCGGCGCGCAGCAGTGCGTCCTGCGGCGCCAGCCCTGCAGCGGCCGCAGATAGCCCGACCTTACGCAGCACCGCCCCCGTCAAAGCCGTCAGCCGACCGACATAGGGTGTCTGCGCCAAGAGGTCCGGATCAAATCCCGGCTTGAACAGGGGATCTCGGTGGGCCGCCTCTCCGACCGCGCCTTCGGCGTCATCGAAAGAGTCCTCATCGCCATAGGCGGCCAGCACCTCGGCCGGACGCATGGCTTCAACCAGACGCACCAGGGCGTCGGGAGCGCACACGCCGCTCGCAGGGGCGAAGACGACTGTCTCGTCCGCGCTGAGGCCGTTCAGGAAGCCTCGCATGTCGTCAACGAACAGACTGGCGCCGCGCGCCTTCAGCGCCCGACCCGTGGTCCACTCGATACGCTGTCCGACGTCGCGGATGAAGGGTTGAGACTCGACTCCAGCGCCGATGACGGCAAGCGTCCAACGCACCCCGCCCACCTGTCCGGCCAAGGCCAGCAACGCCTCTTCGATCGCAAACTGATCGACGCCCTCAACGTCCACCACCACTGTGACGGGCGCATCGTCCGGCCCGGCCACGACATGTCCCGAGCCTCCCGCCCGATAGACCGCCTCATAATAGGCTGGGTAGGCCTGCGGATCGAACGGGTCGTTTCGATCCTCGGCCGCGATGCGCGCTTCAATCTTGGCGAGGGCGGCGCGCACGGCTTCGAGTTCTTGCTTGAGCACCTGCGCTTGGGTCGGCGAAGGCGTCCTCGCCGGTCGTTCCAAACGCTGCAGCAGTCGCCCGCTTGGTCCATCGACGATCTCGAGCCGATGCGCCCGGTTATCCGGCAGACCATGCGGCGTCTCGATGAAGAACCCGGTCCTTCCCTCGCCCCCGAATCGATCCTGAATATCGCGTCGGAAGCGGTCTACCGGCGCGGCGGCGACGAAATCGCCATCGACCCAGAGCTCCACAGTCGAGCCGCGGTCCGGCGTTTTCGGGTTCACCGACCAGCCTCGCACGCCGCCCGTGGTGATTTCGTCCACGGCGCCGACACGCATGAAGCGCTCCGGGTCCTGCGCCATCTTCGCCAGGCGGTCGCGCACATCATCACTGAACACGTGCGCGGAGGCCTCAAAGGAGGCGCGGAACGCGGCATCATCAAAAAGGACGCTGTAAAGCGCGGACCATCCGCGTGCCCTATCGAGCAGGGGAACGGCCGACGGCTCCAGCGGCAAGGTCGCTTTCACCCAGTCTAGCAGCCCTTCAGGAAGGGGGTCACGAAGCTCTTCCAGCGGTATGCCGCGCTCGAGTTTCTCGATAGCGGTCGAGCGGAACTCGCCAGACTGGAAAAAGTCGGAAAGCAGCCAGCCTATCGGCTTGCCCTCGCGTTCGATCAGGCGTTCCTCAACTTCGTGGGCTCGGCCCAGAACGAGCTTATAGATCCAGGCGACATCGCTCTTTGACGCTGTCTTCTCGTCGTGTTCCACCGTGAATCCTTCCACCAGACAGGGCGCCTGCAGAGCCGTTCGTAACGTCAAGCTAGCGACAACGTAAAGCGCTTCTCCAACTCCATATAGCAGACCCTGCGCGCCGTCCGGATCCTACCGCCGATCAAGGCGTCTGAGGCGCCGCCCCGCGCCAGACCGAGCGCCCGGCATTCGACCGGTTTCAAGCGCAAAACGACGTCGGCGGCCCCCCCTGGGGCGCCGCCAGGCAGAATTTCCGCGCAGAAAGCACGAAATGGTCGAGGATTGGTCCGAACGGATGTTTCCCCCTCCGTCCAGCGGCGATAGAACGAAGACGTTCTCCAAGACATAATAGATAGCCGGACATCGACATGAGCCTATTGAAACGCCCGGGCGCAGCCAGCAAGACCGCCATCACTGCCGCTATTCGCGCAGGCGACGCGGGGCGCGACGCCCGGGACTGGGCCACGGCTGAAAAGAACTACGCTCGCGCGCTGAAGCTCAACCCCGGCCTGGCCGGTATTTGGGTTCAGTACGGCCACGCCCTGAAGGAAGGCGGCAACCTCGACGAGGCCGGCGCCGCCTACGCCAAGGCCATCGCCATCGCGCCCATGACGGCCGACACGCATCTGCAGATGGGACACCTGCTGAAACTGCAGGGTCGGGCCGACGATGCGGCGGCCTCCTACCTGCGCGCCGTCGAACTGGATCCCGAGTTGCGCTTCGCCGTTGACGAATTGCGCCACCTGGCGGTCAAGGGCGTCGAATGGGACACCGAGCGTCTGGCCGACGCCATGGAGAAGCCGGGCGCGGCGGCGAGCCAGCCGATGACGCTGGAACAGCTGGCCGACCAGTTGGAACGCCGCCTGTCGAGCTTCCAGCTGTTTTCGGAAACGCCCGCCAGCGACGCTGACAAGCGCCTGCTGGAATCTATCCAGGACGGGCTGAAGGCCGCGCGCAAGCTGTCGGACGCCGAACAGGTCAGCGCCCAGGCCCAGGCCGAAGCGGCGGCCCATGTCGTCTTCGACGTCTCCGACCTGCTGAGCTATTTCGACAATGCGCGTCTGCCCACGGGCATCCAGCGGGTGCAGATCGAAGTGATCACGGCCCTGCTGTTCGATCCCGTGCCGGGCGTGGCGGTCGAGGTCTGCTCCTTCTCCAAGGCCCGCGACATGTGGGTCACCGCGCCCCTGCCTCTTTTCCTGCGTCTATGCGAACTGGC
Source organism: Brevundimonas guildfordensis (assembly GCF_014836405.1). Lineage (GTDB taxonomy): Bacteria > Pseudomonadota > Alphaproteobacteria > Caulobacterales > Caulobacteraceae > Brevundimonas > Brevundimonas guildfordensis. The sequence goes on from NZ_JACSQU010000001.1 coordinate 1,669,990, forward strand.
GCTCAAGAGCGGCGACCGCACCGACCTGGTCTGGACCGAAGCCGTCGAGGAGATGCAGCTGGCGCTGGACATCGGCCGTCAACTGAAATTCAGCCAGGGCGCCTATCTGATCAACCTGGGCACGTCGTGGTGGCTGCAGAACTACTTCCTGCACGTGCGCATGGCCAAGGAACGCTACGGGATCCATTATATCCCCTTCGTCCACGACATGATTCCGGTCATGACGCCCGAACACTGCGTCGAGCGCCTGACCCAGGACTTCATCAGCTGGGCCCTGGGCGTCTACAGCCACGCCGACCACTTCCTGACCAACTCGGAAGCCTCGCGGCGCGACCTGATCAAGGTCGGCGCCACGCTCGGCTATGAGGTCAAGGAAGAGAACGTCAAGGTCATCCAGCTCAATGCGGACTTCCGCAAGCCGATCACCGAGATTCCCGTCGCCGAGACGATGCAGCGCTACGGCCTCAAGCCGTCTGACTATGTGCTGTTCGTCTCGACGGTGGAGTCGCGCAAGAACCACCTGAGCGCCTTCAAGGCCTGGCTGGACCTGATCCGTCGTCACGGCGCTGGCAAGGTTCCCAAGCTGGTCTGCGTCGGCAACCGCGGATGGCTGAACGACCAGGTCTTCGCCATGTTGGAATCCAACCCCGAACTGCGCCAGAGCATCATGATGGTGTCGGGCGTATCGGATCCCGACCTGGCCAACCTCTACAAGGCCTGCGCCTTCACCCTGTACCCCAGTTCCTATGAGGGTTGGGGCCTGCCGGTCACCGAGTCGCTCTGCTACGGCAAGGCAGCGCTGCTGTCCGACTCCTCGTCTCTGCCAGAGGCGGGCGGCGAGTTCGCCGTCTACTTCAAGCTGGGCGACCAGGCCGAACTGACCGCCCAGCTCGAACGCCTGATGTTCGACAAGGCCTTCCGCGCCGAATGCGAACGCAAGATCGCAGCGGACTTCCAGCCGCGTCCGTGGCGCGACCTGGGCGTCGAGATCGCCGAAACCATCAAGACCTGGTTCCCCGAAGGCGAACGCCATGACGCCCCGCCGGTCGAAGCCCGCCCCGAACTGGGTCGTTATTACTGGCTGCGGGACGTCGCAGACACGGCCGTCTATCCCGGCATGCGGTCATCGGAAATCTTCCGCAGCGGCGACGGCTGGTGGTCGCCGGACGACTGGGGCAGCTGGACCAAGCCCAAGGGCGGCGCCCTGCAACTCCACGTCAAGCCGACCGGCCAGAAGATGCGGCTCTATGTCGGTCTGCTGGGCCTGCAGCGCGAGGACTGCACAGCCGAAGTTCGTATCGGCGGCATGACTGCGCGCAAGGAGCCGCTTCATCCGGGCGAACATCGCTGGATGCCGGTCGACATCGCGGCTGAAGACATGAGTTCCGGCGTGCTGCAAATTTCTTTGCGCAGCGACAAGGCCCAGGATTTCGGCCTCTACACCAATGGCGTGGATACGCGCGTGACCGGCGTCGGCGTGATCGGCTTTATGCTGTGCGAAGCGGACAACATGCAGGCCCGCGCCGACTTCCTGGAGGCATTGACCATGCGCGACCTCGGTGAGTTGGCCAAGCGTCGCTGATCGTCCAAACGAAAGGGGGGCGGAGCCGCAAGGCTTCGCCCCCCTTTTGCTGATGCACAACCGTTTCGTCAGGACAACGGCAGGTCGTCCGACGCTCCCAGTTCTTCAATATCCGCCACGGCCAGCTGCGAAAAGGCGGCCATGATATGATAGAAGGAGCTCGCCGGAGACGCCTCATCGATGAAGCCGCCAGACGGCAGGCGCTTGTCACGCCATGTCCCCTGCGGCGTCAGATACTGCCATAGGGCGCGCTGCGCCTCCGCAGCTCCGTCCAGATATCGTCGCCGCTGACTATCGGTCGATGCCTCGGCCAGTATCAGCGCCGCCTTCAGCCATTCTGTCTGAGGCCACAGCCGGGCGCGTTCGCCCCGTGCGCGGCCGTCGTCGTTCATCGCATCCAGGGCGACGCGACTGCGTTCCGTCACGCCGAGCTGGCCGAAGGCGTACAGACGGCGCGCAGCCTCCAGAGCGTTCGGATCAGAGCGCAGACGACTGTACCGTACAAGCAGCCAGGCCCACTCGAACTGATGCCCCGGCTCGACCAGACGGCCATCCTCGCCCGCCGCAGGCTTCCAGTTCTCTTCGAAGAACTCCCGCAGGAAGCCGCCCTCCGCGTCGATGAAGGTCGTTTGCGCCAGGCTCGCCAGTTGGTCGGCCAAACGCCCCCACGTCGGATCACCGCCGCCTTCTTCCCAGGCCAGACAGGCTTCCAGAAGATGCATATGGGCGTTGGACTGATAGGGATGATCCCCGCCCTCGACAAAGGCGCCGTTGGGGAGTTGCCGCTCGATCAACTGATCGCGGATCGCAACCGCCAGCGCCTCAAGCTCCTGAGGGGCGTCAACCGCCGAGCGGGCGGCCTGAAGAGCGAACATGACGAAGGCCTGATCATAGACCATGGCTGTGTCATCCAGCGCGGACCCATCCGCCGCCAGCAGGGTGCGGCACAGGCCGTCGGGCCGCAGATAGGCCTCGCGCAGACGCTTCACGCCATCCGCCACGGCGCGCCGCCACGGCCCTTGCCATCCCAGGCGTCCGGCCTCGGCATAGGTCCAGATCTGGCGCGCCTGCACCCGGGCGCGGCGCGGCGACGGCACAGCGCGGCATTCCTTGCCGATCGCCTCGGCGAAGCCGCCATCCTCCGCCTGACCGATGGTCGACCACAGAGGCAGGGCGGAGCAGCGCAGCCAGTCGCTGAACCGCCGTGCGCCGGCCCCCAGCCCCTCCGGCTTGGGTCGCTCGAAGTCCAGATGTTGGGGGAAGCCCGCCTTGACCCGTTCCACCAGACGTTTGACGTCCTGGGCGCGTTTGAGATCGCAGACCAGAATGGCGTCGCGTTCAGCGATAATGGCCAGATCGCTGACGCCCAGGACCCCGACCAGGACGCCTTCGGGCGCCCGCACCAGACAGCCGTCAGCGTCTTCGTAGATATGCTGCCCGAACTCGCCCTCGCCGGTCGCGGCGATGGAGTCCCAGGCGCCGAGATCCGACCAGTCGAAATCAACCGCAAGGACCGAGGCCCGGTTCGTCTTCTCCATTACGGCGTAGTCGATGGAAATCTTCGGCGCCTCGCGGAAGGCCTCGGCCAGCACAGCGATATGGCCCGAGGAGGCGGCCGGAAGGGCCCGGCGCGCGGCGTCCTCGACCGCGGGAGCGCGCGCTTTCAACTCCTCCACGAAAGCCGCCGCCGACACGATAAAGTTGCCGCTGTTCCACAGATAGCCGGCGGCGATGTATTCCGCCGCGCTGTCCGCATCCGGCTTCTCGCGGAACGCCTTGACGGCCGACAGGCCCAGACCGGCCGGACTGATGTAGCCATAGGCCGTCGAAGGCTCGGACGGCCTCACCCCCAGGGTGACGATACGGCCTTCCTGCGCGCCGCGCGCCGCCTCGATCACCGCCTGCCGGAACGCCTCATGATCGGGGATATGGTGATCCGAGGCGACGAAGACGTTAACCGCCTCTGGATCGCGCGCCTTGGTCCACAGCGCCGCGGCCGCCATCGCCGCCGCCGAATCGCGCGCTTCCGGCTCCAGCAGGATTTGCGCCCGATCCTTCAGACCGATTTCCGCCAATTGATCCAGCAGCCATTCTCGGTGCGCCACCCCGGCGACCACCACCAGCTTGCCGTCCTTGCCCGCCAGAGGCGCGACGCGTTCAGCCGTTTCCTGAAAAAGCGAACGATTGCCCGCCAGGGGAATGAATTGTTTGGGCCGGGCCGGACGCGAAGAAGGCCATAGGCGCGTACCCGCGCCCCCGCACATAATCACTGGATAGATCGTCATGTCGTCCTGATTAGACCACGCCGCCCGCCATGCGAAGGCTAGGATGCTAACACTCAAACCGCTAGTGACGCTTTTCTAAAACATGGTCGCGAGGGGAATATGTCGTCGAAAACGGCTCTGATCGTTCTTGGCATGCACCGGAGCGGCACCTCGTCCGTGGCCGGAGCACTGGCGCTCGCAGGCGCGTCCGCTCCCCGCCGCCTGATGCCGCCCGCCGCAGACAACCCTAAAGGGTTCTGGGAAAGCAGCGCGGTCGCCGCTTTCAACGACCGGCTTTTGAAAGCGGGCGGATCCGATTGGCGCGACTGGCGGCGGTTCGCCGATCAGCCGATCCTGGACGACCCCGACGCACGCGCGAGCGCAGTGCGCCTTCTGGCGGAAGAGTTCGACAGCGCCGCAATCGTCGTGCTGAAGGATCCCAGGATCTGTCGGCTGTTCCGTTTCTGGCGCCGCGCCCTGTTCGACGCCGGATACGAAACCGTCGTAATCAGCCCGGTCCGCCCTCCGTCAGAGGTGGCCGCCTCGCTGGTGTCGCGCAACAACATGGGCCGCGACCACGCGTTGCGGCTGTGGCTGCGCCATGTGCTGGAAGCGGAACGCCGCTCGCGTGGTCTGCCGCGCCGCTTCCTGCTCTGGCCGGAATTTCTAGGCGACTGGAGAGAAGATCTGGCTGCGGTGAGCCGGCTGTCGAGCGCTCCGCTCGATCTTGGGGTTGAGGCTCTGCAGAAGATCGAGGATTTTCTGACCAGCGACCTCCGCCGTCAGACGGAAGCGTCACCTACGCCCGCCCTGGTCCACCGCGCCTATGGCCTGCTCTGCCAGTTGGCGCGCCACGGCGATCATCCGGACCTGCACGCCGAAATGGATCACGCGCGCCGGATGTTCGACGAGGCCTGCGATCTGTTCAGCGACGCGCCGCGTTAGCAGGCCAGGCGCCTTCTGACGTGACTCCCGCGCCCGTGCCCGCTATCGAGCGCGCACCATGATAGAGACTGATCGGCAATCCGAGGAACGCGGCTGGGAAACGGCGAAGACGCTCGCCGAGGCCTTGCCCTATATCCAGGTGTATGACCGCGAGACCGTGGTCATCAAATACGGGGGCCACGCCATGGGCGAGAGCGCCGTGGCGCGGCAGTTCGCCGCCGACGTGGTGCTGCTGAAGCTGATGGGCGTGAACCCCGTGGTCGTCCACGGCGGCGGGCCGCAGATCAGCGCCATGCTGGACAAGGCGGGCGTGAAGTCGGCCTTCGTCGACGGCCTGCGCGTCACGGACAAGGACACGATGTCGGTGGCCGAGATGGTCCTGTCCGGCGCCGTTAACAAAGAGATCGCCCACTGGATCACCGTCGCCGGCAAGGAAGCCGACGTGCGCGGCGTCGGCCTGTCGGGCAAGGACGCGGGCCTGCTGACGGTCGAGAAGACCAAGCGCACCAAGCGCGACCCCGACAGCATGATCGAACACGAGGTCGACCTGGGCTTCGTCGGCGAACCGACCAAGGTCGATCCCAAGCTGATCAAGGGGCTGATCGCCTCGGAGACCGAGGACTGGGTGCCGGTCATCGCCCCCATCGGCGTGGCCGAGGACGGCCAGACCTATAACGTCAACGCCGACACCGTCGCCGGAGCCGTCGCCGGCGCCCTGCACGCCAAGCGGATGCTGCTGCTGACCGACGTGCCGGGGGTCAAGGGCGCCGACGGCGAGATCATCCGCCAGATGACGCTGGACGAGGCGCAAGGCCTGATCGACACGGGCGTCGCCACCGGCGGCATGATCCCCAAGCTGGAGACGGCCATGGCCGCCGTCCGCGCGGGCGTCGAGGCCGTGGTCATCCTGGACGGGCGCCGTCCGCACGCCATGCTGGTCGAACTGTTCACCGAGCATGGCGCCGGCACCCTGGTCAAACGGAAGTGACGGGCCCGGCGTCGCAGGCGGCGCCTGAAGCCGCCGCGCCCGCGACCGAGATCGGCGCGGACCTGCGCCATGTGCGGTCCTGGATCTTCGACCTGGATAACACCCTGTATCCGCCCGAGACGCAGTTCCTGCGGCAGGTGGAGCAGCGTATCAACCAGTACGTGGTGCGGACTTCCGGTCTGGAATCGGCCGAGGCCCTGTCGGTGCAGCGGGGTTATCTGCACGACTACGGCACCTCTCTGGCCGGTCTGATGATGCACTATGAGATCGACCCGCATCACTTCCTCGCCGAGGTGCATGACGTGCCGCTGGACGTGCTGACGCCCGATCCGGGCCTGCACGCGGCGCTGGAGCGGCTGACGGGTCCGCGTCTGATCTTCACCAACGGCTCGGCCGGACATGCCGAACGGGTGATGGCGAAGCTGGAGCTGACGCCCTTCTTTGACGGGGTGTTCGCGCTTGAGGACGCCGACCTGATCCCCAAGCCGGACCCGCGCACCTTCCACAAGATGCTGGAGCGCTTCGGCGTCGATCCGGCGACCGCCTGCTTCTTCGAGGACACGCCCAAGAACCTTGAGCCGGCGCACGACCTGGGCATGACCACCGTGCTGGTCGGGACCAAGGCCTTCACCGCCGAGGGCGACCATATCCAACACCGGGCCGCCTCCCTGGGCCCATTCCTGACCACCGCCGTGCTTGACGGAGACGCGCTATGACCGACCTGACCCACCTGGAATCCGTGATCGAGGCCGCCTGGGAAGATCGCGCCGAGGTGTCGTCCGCCACGCGCGGCGAGGTGCGCGACGCCGTCGAGACCGCCCTCGCCTTGCTGGATTCCGGCCAGGCGCGCGTCGCCTCGCGCGGCGAAGACGGCGTGTGGAGCACGCATCAGTGGCTGAAGAAGGCGGTGCTGCTGTCCTTCCGCCTGAACGACAACGTCATCATGCGCGCCGGCCACGCCCCGACCCTGCCGCTGTCGGCGGATCATCCGGCCGCGGTCGGCCCCTTCTGGGACAAGGTGCCCAACAAGTTCGGCGACTGGAGCGCGGCCGACTATCAGGCGGCGGGCTTCCGCTCGGTGCCCGGCGCCATCGTCCGTCGCGGCGCCTACGTCGGCAAGAATGTCGTGCTGATGCCGTCCTTCGTGAACATCGGCGCCTATGTCGACGAAGGCTCGATGGTCGACGCCTGGGCCACGGTCGGCTCGTGCGCCCAGATCGGCAAGAACGTCCACCTGTCGGGCGGCGCCGGCATCGGCGGCGTGCTGGAGCCGCTGCAGGCCAACCCGACCATCATCGAGGACGGCTGCTTCATCGGCGCCCGCGCCGAGGTCGCCGAGGGCGTCATCGTCCGCGAGGGCGCGGTCCTGGCCATGGGCGTCTATCTGTCGGCCTCGACCAAGATCGTCGACCGGGCGACCGGCGAGATCTTCCGCGGCGAGGTGCCGGCCTATTCGGTCGTGGTGCCGGGCGCCCTGCCCGATCCGAACGGCGGGCCGAGCCTGTACTGCGCCGTCATCGTCAAGCGCGTCGACGCCCAGACCCGCGCCAAGACCGGCGTGAACGAACTGCTGCGCGACTGACCGCTGCTGGGGGCTGGCAGAACTGCGCCCTCAGAAACAGTCTCGTCAATCTCGCTGAAACAGGCCTAATGGCGCGATGGGTTTCGGGAGAGGGACCATGCCTGTTCATCGACTGCGCCGAATTGCAATTTCGATCAGCGTCCTGAGTCTGCTGGCGACGCCGCTGGCGGCCTGCGGCGGCGGGGGAGGCGGCGGAGGCGGCATTGTCACCCCGACGCCCCCTCCGCCCCCTCCTCCTCCGCCCCCTCCTCCGCCTCCGCCGCCACCGCCTCCTCCGCCGCCGATCCCGTCGGAGGCCTCGCGCGAATACCAACGCAACTGGGGCGTGGCCGATACTCAGGCCATCGCCGCTTGGCGCACGGGCGCGACCGGGCGCGGCGTCACCGTGGGGGTGGTCGATACCGGCATCCGCATGAACCATCAGGACCTGGGCGCGAATATCTCGCCCCTGTCCACGGACATCGTCGCCGGGCGCAACGAGCGCGAGGGTGACGACCGGCACGGGACGCGGGTGGCGAGCGTCATCGCCGCGCCCTTCAACAACTACGGCACGGTCGGGCTGGCCTTCAACTCGACCATTCTGTCGGTCCGGGCCGACGTCAGCGACTGCACCGACCCGGACGACACGGTCTGCTTCAAGAGCAGCGACCTGGCGCGGGCCCTCGACTATGCGGTGCAGAACGGCGCGCGGGTGATCAATCTGTCGCTGGGCGGCGAGGGCCCGCTGGGCGCCCAGTTCGAAGCGGCCCTGCTCCGCGCGATCAATGCGGGCGTGGTCTTCGCCATCGCCGCCGGCAATGAGGAGGGCGCCAACCCCGAATGGCCCGGCCGCTACGCCAGCGACTCGCGCTTCGCCGGGGCCATCATCGTCACCGGGGCGCATGATCAGGCCCAGCAGATCGCCGACTTCTCCAACCGCGCCGGGGTGTCGCAGAACGCCTTCCTGTCCGCACCCGGCGTCGAAGTCATTGTCGACTGCGAGGACGACGGCTGCTGGCGGGTGAACGGCACCTCCTTCGCCTCGCCCGCCGTGGCGGGGGCGCTGGCCCTGCTGCTGGAAGCCTTCCCCAATCTGACCGGACGCGATGCCGTCGACATCCTGCTGCGCACCGGGCGCGAGGCGGGCGATCCGGGAACCGACGTCGTCTACGGCCGCGGCCTGCTGGACATCGCCCGCGCCTTCCAACCCCTGGGTGCGACCTCGGCGCCGATGGCGACCGGGACGGCGGTCAATATCGCGCTGGAGCCCGGCGCCCATGTCGGCGGACCGTTCGGCGACGCCCTGGGGCGCACCGGGGCGCTGAGCACCATCGCCTATGACGAGTATGAGCGGCTGTTCCGCGTCGACCTGGGCGCCGCCTACGGCCCCGCGCCGCGCCGCAGCTATCAGCCCCGAAATCCGACGCCGATGCAGCAGTCGCAAGTGACGCTGGACGCGCCGGGCGGGACGCGGCTGTCTCTGGCCGCCGCGACGCCGGTGGCCGTGCCCGAGCCGGTGGTCGCCCGCTACACCCCGTTCGACGCGCCCTGGCTGGGCGACGAGACCCGCAGCGAGGCCCTGTTCGACGTACAGGCGGGTCGGCTGTCGCTGACCGCCTGGCAGGGTCAGGGCGGGGCCAGCTCGCCCTTCCGCAGCGGGTCAGGCGACGGTTTTGTCGCCCTCACCCAGGCGGATCACGCCCTGCGCGGGGGACTGAAGCTCGGCGCCCTGACCTTCAGCGCCGAGACCGGGTCGGGCGACCGTCGCGCGCCGCTGCGCCCGGTCGAGCGCGACGCCTCGACCTACGCCCGCGCCGGGCTGGACTGGCGTTTTGCAGACAAGGAGCAGGATCGCGGCGGCGTGTCGTTCAGCCTCGGGTCGCTGGACGAGCGGATGGGGCCGCTGGGCGCCTATCTGCCGACCCGCTCGGACTTCGCCCTGCCGTCGCGCACCCGCTTTGCGGCGGTCGGGGCGGATGTGGCGCTCGGGCGCGGCCTGACCCTGTCGGGCGAGGCGGGCTTCGGCCGCACCGAGCTGGAAGGGCGGTTCCTGCATTTGTCCGCCCCGGCGCTCAGCTCGACCTGGCGCATCGCCCTGCAATCGGCCTGCCCGTCCTGGTCGTTCGCCAAGGCGCTGGGCTGCAGCAGCCTGAGCTGGGAGATTTCCCAGCCGCTGCGGATCGAGGACGGGACATTCAGCGCCTTCCTGGCCGACGCGCCGCTGGAGTATTTCGACCCGGTGACCTTCTCGGAGCGGCGCTTCTCGGCCGCGCCGTCGGGGCGGCAGATCGACTTCAGCGTCCGCAGCCTGCACGCCCTGCCGGGCGGCTCCTGGCTGCAGTTGGAGGCCGTGGCCAGCCGCGAGGAGCAGCACCGCGCCGACGCCCCGACCGGCTACGCCCTGCTGGGCAGTTGGCGGCGGGGGTTCTGAGGCCCGTTATTTTCCTCCCCACAGGGTGGGGAGGGGGACCGCGAAAGCGGTGGAGGGGCTGTCCGCGCGCCACTGGCCTAAAGCGACGGCGGGGCGGCGGCCTCTGGACTGCTGGCGGCCGTAGGGGCCCCTCCACCACTTCGTGGTACCCCTCCCCATTACATGGGGAGGAAAGTAAAAAGGCCGGCGATTACTCGCCGGCCTTTGCTGTTTTCGCCTTTGGCTCCGCGCTTAGCGCTCGACGCACAGGGCCACGCCCATGCCGCCGCCGATGCACAGGGTGGCCAGACCCTTCTTGGCGCCCGAGCGCTTCATCTCGTGCAGCAGGGTGGTCAGGACGCGCGCGCCGGACGCGCCGATGGGGTGGCCGATGGCGATGGCGCCGCCGTTGACGTTGACCTTGGCCGGGTCGAGGCCCAGCTCCTTAACCACGCACAGCGACTGGGCGGCGAAGGCTTCGTTGGACTCGATCAGGTCCAGATCGGCGACGGTCCAGCCCGCCTTCTCCAGCGCCTTCTTCGAGGCCGGGATCGGGCCGGTGCCCATGATGGCCGGATCGACGCCCGCCGTGGCCCACGACGCGATGCGGGCCAGAGGCTCCAGACCGCGCGCCTTGGCTTCATCGGCGCTCATCAGCACCAGGGCGGCGGCGCCGTCGTTGATGCCCGAGGCGTTGGCCGCCGTCACCGTGCCGTCCTTGACGAAGGCGGGCTTCAGCTTCTGCATGGCTTCGAGGGTGGCGCCGTGGCGGATGTATTCGTCCTGATCGACCACCACGTCGCCTTTGCGAGTGGAGATGGTCACGGGCGCGATTTCATCGACGAACTTGCCCGCCTTCTGCGCGGCCTCGGCCTTGTTCTGGGAGGCGACGGCGAAATCGTCCTGAGCCGCGCGGTCGATCGACCATTTGGCGGCGATATTCTCGGCCGTCTGGCCCATGTGATAGCCGTGGAAGGCGTCGGTCAGGCCGTCCAAGATCATCGTGTCCTTCAGCGCCAGATCGCCCATCTTCTGACCGGTGCGAATCTGCTGGGCGTGAGGCGACTGGCTCATGCTTTCCTGACCGCCGGCGACGACGATCTTGGCGTCGCCCTGCACGATCTGCTGATAGGCCAGGGCCACGGCCCGCAGGCCGGAGCCGCACAGCTGGTTCAGGCTCCAGGCCGGAGTTTCATTGGCCAGGCCGGCGCCGATGGAGGCCTGACGCGCCGGGCCCTGGCCCGCGCCCGCCTGCAGCACCTGGCCCAGGATCACCTCGTCCACATCAGCGGCGGCCACGCCTGCGCGCTCCAGCGCCGCCTTGATGGCGACCTCGCCCAGCCTGGAGGCCGGCAGCGTCGACAGGGCGCCGAGGAAGGAGCCGACCGGCGTGCGGGCGGCGGAGACGATGACGACTTCGGTCATTTTTATTCACTCCCGGGAGAAATCTTGGCCGGGTTGTGCCGCATTCGGCTGCAGCCGTCACCTGTTGCGACGCAGCAATCAGCAAAACGTCATCGCCGCGCCGCAGCAAGAGGCGGGAACGATGGCCGCCGCCGTGCTTTGAGACAGGAAGGAGACGTCACTGTGCTGAAGGCCCTGTCATGCTGAAACTTCTGGCCCGCCGCATCTGCACCCCCGACGAACTCGACATGATCGAGCATTATGAAACGCGGGCCGAGCGGCTGGCCGATCTGTGGGTGCACGCGGTGGGACTGGCGCTGGCGGCGGCGGGCGGCGTGGTGCTGGCGATCTTGGCCAGCGTCTATGCAGGCGTCGGGGCGGCGGTTTCGACGGCGATCTACGCCCTGTGTCTGGTGGCCATGCTGACGGCCTCGACCGTCTACAACCTGACCCATCCGTGCGCGGCGCGGCCGGTGCTGCGCCGGCTGGACGAGGCCGCCATCTTCCTGATGATCGCGGGCAGCTACACCCCGTTCACGGCGGTGCGGTTCGAGGGCGGCTGGTCCGTCGGTTTCACCGCCGCCGTCTGGACGATGGCGTTGGTCGGCGCAGCGGTGAAGATGCTGGCGCCGCGCCTGTCCGACGCCTTCTGGAGCGTGATCTATGTCCTGTTCGGCTGGGTGGCGGTGTTCGCGCTCAAGCCGATGATCGAGACGGTGCATCCGCTGGCGCTGGGCCTGCTGGTCGCGGGCGGGCTGATCTATACCGCCGGCGTCTTCGTCTTCATCAGCCAGAAGGTGAAGTTCCGCCGCGCCATCTGGCATGGCTTCGTCGTCACCGGCGCGGGCGTCCACTGGGCCGCCATCCTGATCGGCGTGGTGCTGGTCAACGGCTGAGCCGACAAGGAAAGAGGGGACTCGCCTTCGCCGCCGCAATGCGGGATGCTTGGGCGTTGCAACATCGCGAGAATAAGCGTGGCCGACAAGAAAACCGAGGGCGGAAAAACCCGTGACGGCATGGTCGTCATCAAGAAGTATGCAAACCGGCGGCTCTATAACACCGCCACCAGCGCCTATGTGACGCTGGACGATCTGGCGCGGATGGTGCGCGAAGGCGTGGAATTCACCGTCTATGACGCCAAGACCAACGACGATCTGACGCGCCAGATCCTGACCCAGATCATCTTCGAGGAAGAGAGCCGGGGCGAGGCCCTGCTGCCGGTGCAGTTCCTGCGTCAGCTGATCGGCTTCTACGGCAACTCCATGCAAGGCGTGCTGCCGTCCTATCTGGAGATGTCGCTCGACAGCTTCACCCGTCAGCAGGAGCAGCTGCGCGGCCAGTTCACCCGGGCCTTCGCCGCCGCGCCCGGCGGCAATCTGATGGAAGAGGCCGTGCGCCAGAACATGGCCATGTTCGAACGCGCCATGCGGATGTTCCCCGGCTTCGCCCACGCTCGCCCCGAAGGCGATGCAGACGCGTCGCCCGCGGCCGCCGAGCCTAAGGCGGAACCGGCCAAGGACGACGCGGCGCTGGACGAGATGCGCCGCCAGATGGACGAGATGCGGGCTCAGATCGACCGCCTCGCCCAGTCCAAGGGCTGAACCGGCATGACGGACGAGATCCGTCCGATCGGCGCTGCGGGTCCGATGAACGACCCCGTGGTCGATGAGCGGGGTGAGAACGACCGTCGCCGTCGCGAGCGGCGTCGCGCCCGCGCCCTGGTCCCGACCGAGGCCGAGGCGTCGGGCGGGGCGGACGATCCTGCCGCCTCCCCGGCAAAGCCTGCCGTCACCCCGCCCCCGCCGCCCGCCGCCTTCGCCGCCCAGGTGCTGGGCCAGTCAGGGCAGAAGCGCGGGCTGAAGGGCGGCGTTCCGGTGCTGGATGCGGCGCGAACCACCTATCTGGGCCGGGAATATTCAGGACGGCACGACCGGCGCCCCTCGCCGGGTCGGGCGCGCAAGACCGAAATCTGACGGCGACTGGCGCCTGAATTGCGAGGACGCAGGCTCAACCGTCTTCGGATCGCGCCATGCCCGCCGTTCTCAGCCTCGCCGCCCGCCTGTTCGACGCCACCGTGGTGGCGGTGATCTTTCTGGCGTTCAGCTAGAAGTCTCAGAACTCGCTGATCGCGCCCGGTCGACGCGAGCGGGACTTCAGCCACATCACGCCCAACAGGTCCGAGAAGGACGCCCGCAGCCGGCCCCAGTTGGTGTATTTCGACCGGCCCGTCTCGCGGTGGCGGTGATCGACCTCGAGGTAGCGGTTCTCATACCCCTCCCGGATCATCAGCGCCGGCAGATAGCGGTGGATGTGATCAAAGTAGGGCAGGCGCAGGAAGACGTCGCGACGGAAGGCCTTGAGCCCGCAACCGGTGTCGTCGGCGTCGTCGCCCAGCAGTTTCCTGCGGATGCGGTTGGCCCACACAGACGCCTGACGCTTGGCGTTGCTGTCCTGACGCTTGGCGCGCACGCCGCCGACCAGGGCGACGCTGGGCGGGGCGGCGAGCAGGGCGTCAGCCAGACGCGGCGCATCGGCGGGCGGGTTCTGGCCGTCGCCGTCCAGCGTCACCACGATCGGCGCCCGCGCGGCCAGGACGCCGGTGCGCACCGCCCGGCTCTGTCCGGCGTTGGTTCCGTGCGACAGCACCCGCAGGGCGGGCAGTTCGGCCATCGCCGCCTGCAGTTCGGCCAGGGTCGAATCCCGGCTGGCGTCATTGACGAAGATCATCTCATAGGACCGCCCGGCGAAGGCCTCGGCGATTTCGCGCGCCAGAGGCACGGCGGCGCCGGATTCATCATGCACGGGCACGACGACGGAAATGTCGGGCGAGGAAGCGGAGCGGTCGGTCATCGACGCTCTTTAGCGCAGGCGACGCGCCAGCGAAACGGCGCGTCCACAACCGCTTGGCAGGCGAAGCTTCCGGGCGCCGCGTCCGGCGTGATACGAGTGCGCCATGAACCGCCCGAACCTGGATCATTACATCGCCGGCTGGCGCGGCCCTGTCCTTGCGGCCCTGCTGGCCCTGATCGCCGGCCTGCCCGGCCTGCTGCTGCTGCCGCCGCTGGACCGGGACGAGAGCCGCTTCGCCCAGGCGACGGCCCAGATGCTGGAGGGCGGCGACTATGTCGACATCCGCTTCCAGGACGACCCGCGCTGGAAGAAACCCATCGGCATCTATTGGATGCAGGCCGCCGCCGTCGCCGCGACCTCGGACGTCGAGGACCGCAACATCCAGCCCTATCGCCTGCCGTCGCTGCTGGGCGCCATGCTGGCCGCCTGGGCCGTGGCCTGGGCGGGCGCGGCGCTGTTCGGCCAGAGGGCGGGCTTCCTGGCGGGCGTGATGCTCGGCGCGACCTTCCTGTTGTCGACGGAGGCGGGCATCGCCAAGACCGACGCCATGCTGGCGGGGCTGACCACCCTGTCGATGGCGGCGCTGGCGCGCATCTATATGGCGACGCGGGCGGGCGAGAAGGCGACCCGGCTGCACAAGCTGCTGTTCTGGGCCGGGATCGGTCTGTCCATCCTGATCAAGGGACCGATCGGCCTGCTGGTCGTGGCGCTGGCCATCATCGCCCTGTCGATCTGGGATCGAAACGTCAAATGGCTGGGCCAGTTGGGCTGGGGCTGGGGCCTGCCGCTGACGGCCCTGCTGGTCGGGCCGTGGGCCATCGCCATCACGATCGCCACCGACGGCGGCTTCTGGCGCGAGGCCATCGGCGGCGATCTGGCGCCCAAGATCGCAGGCGCGCATGAAAGCCACGGCGGGTTCCCCGGCATGTATGTGCTGCTGTCGCCGCTGCTGCTGTTCCCCGTCACCCTGATGCTGCCCGCCGCCCTGTCGACCGGCTGGCATCGCCGCGCCGAGCCCGCCATCCGCTTCGCCGTCTGCTGGCTGGTCCCGGCCTGGCTGATGTTCGAACTGGCCCCGACCAAGCTGTGGCACTACACCCTGCCCACCTTCGGCGCGATCGCCCTGCTGGCCGCCGCCGCCCTGACCCAGCCGATCGGCAAGGTCTCGCGCGTGACCGGCGCCTTACTGGGTCTTTTCGCAGCGGTCGTCATCTGCCTGATCACCGTTTACGGCCTGACCGAGTTCGGCCGCTCGACGGCCCAGACCTGGGCCACCGTGACCATCGTCTTCGCCGTCATGGCCGCTGCGGTCGGAGGCTTCCTGCTGGTCAACCGCGCGGCGATCACCGGGGTGCTGATCGCCGTCGTCTTCGGCATCCTGGCCCATGCGGGCCTGGCCGGGACCATCCGCCAGCTGCGCCCGCTGTCGATCGCGCCGCGTCTGGTGCAGACGCTGGACTCGGCCGAGTTGAACCCCGCCCAGGGCCGCTATCCTGGGCCGGTCGCCATCACCACCTTCCATGAGCCCAGCTTCGTCTTCCTGACCGGCAAGGACACCCAGCTGACCGACGGCGCCGGCGCCGCCCGCGCCCTGGCAGAAGGCCGCCCCGCTATTGTCGAGGCCCGCGACGACGAAGCCTTCCGCGGCGCCCTGGCCGATCTGGGCGCCGCCGGGCGCGCCGTCGGCGTGGTCAGCGGCCACAACTACTCCTCGGGCGACGACGTGCGCCTGACCGTCTACGCGCCGGCTGGATCAGGCGACAGGAGCGCGCGCTGATGGGTCGTTTCATCCAGATCGTCGAGGTCGGCCCGCGCGACGGCCTTCAGAACGAGAAGACGGTGCTGGAACCCGCCGTGCGCGCCGACTTCGTCCAGCGGCTGGAAGCGGCCGGGGCGAAACGCATCGAGGCGGTCAGCTTCGTCCACCCTAAATACGTGCCCCAGATGGCGGGCGCCGAAGAGGTCATGGCCGCCCTGCCCCGCGTTGAGGGCCGCAGCCGCATCGGTCTGGTTCTGAACGGCAAGGGCTACGACCGCGCTCTCGGCACGGCGGTGGACGAGGTCAATGTCGCCATGTCCGCCACCGATGGCTTCGGCCTGAAGAACCAGGGCCTCAGCGTCGACCAGCAGGTGCAGATGCTGTCCGCCATCGTCGCGGGCCGCGCCAATGCGGACGGTTCGCCGGGCGCGACGCCGAAGCTGTCGGCCACCCTGTCCTGCGTCTGGGGCTGTCCGTTTGACGGCGAGGTTTCGGTCCAGCAGGTCAGCGACCTGGTCGCCCGCATCGCCGCGCTCGGCGTCGAGGAGATCGCCCTGGCCGACACCATCGGCGTCGGCGACCCCTGGAGCGTGACGAAGAAGGTCGAAGCCGCCCGCAAGGCCGCGCCGGACGCGACCCTGCGCCTGCATTTCCACGACACCCGCAACACCGGCCTGGCCAACGCCTATGCCGGCGTCGAGGCCGGCGTCGACGTGCTGGACGCCTCGGTCGGCGGCATCGGCGGCTGCCCGTTTGCACCGGGCGCGACCGGCAACATCGCCACCGAAGATCTGGTCTACATGCTGGAGCGTGGAGGCTACTCGACCGGCTACGACCTGGACGCCCTGATCGGAACGGCCCGCTGGATCGGCGCCCAGATCGGAAAACCGAACCCTAGCGCGCTGAGCAGGTCGGGCGGATGGCCAGCGGGACGCTGAGGCGGCTGGTTGCTCTGCAAAGCCCAACCCGCCTATAGGTTCTAGTATCTCGGACTCGGAGCCTCCTCGTTTGACCTCCTCCCAAGGCCGCGGCGGCCCTCTGGCCCGGTTCGCCGAGCGGGCGGACCGCTTCTTCCGACGCCTCTATCGCATGCCCGGCGACATGAAGGCGATGGAGGCCAAGATCGATCGCATCGAAGCCACGCTCGCCATTCACGCGCGCGAAACCCGTCTGCTGCTGGCGGCCCTGTCGGCGCCCGAACGCGAGCTATGGCGCGAAACCTTGAAGGCCACCGGCAAAGGCCCGGCGACTCAGGCGTTTCCGACAGGCGCCCTCTGTCGGCAGTCCGACTTCAGCCAGCCGTACTTCGGCTATTGGTCCGAACGTCTGGGGGAGTCGCTGCGGTATCACCGGAAGCTCTGGGAGTTCGTCTTCATCTGCCAGGCGCTCTGGGAGCGCGGCGTCGTCGTCGAGGGCCGACGCGGGCTCGGCTTCGGGGTCGGCGTCGAGCCGCTGGCGGCTTTTTTCGCCTCGCAGGGATGCCGCATTCTTGCGACGGACCTTCCCGCCGAAGAAGCGGTCGAGTCCGGATGGATCGAAACCAACCAGCACGCCGCCGGCAAGGCCGCACTGCGAAGGCCCGACGTCTGCCCTGACGATGTGTTCGACCACAACGTCGAGTTCCAGCCCTGCGATATGAATAACCCGCCGGCAGACTTCGTCGATTTCGACTTCTGCTGGTCGGCCTGCGCCCTGGAGCACCTGGGCTCTATCGAGCTGGGCCTGGCCTTTATCGAACGCTCGCTGGATTGCCTCAGGCCGGGCGGCTGGGCGGTGCACACCACCGAGTACAATTTGAGTTCAGACTCTGAAACGGTCGACAACGAAGCCACGGTGCTGTTTCGCCGACGCGATATCGAGGCGCTGCTTCAACGCGTCCGGGCCAAGGGCCACAACGCCTTGGTCGTCAACTACGATGCTGGCGACGGTCCGATCGACCATTTCATCGACCTGCCGCCCTACCGTCCCGAGCCGCATTTGAAGATGGCGCTGTCGGGATTCTCGGCGACGTCCGTCGGCATACTGATCCAGCGTGGATCATGAGGCGGAGGGCGACTCGCCTCGTATCAGCCCCGACACCCAACGCCGGATCGAACGCTTGACCTCTACCCGCCTCGCGCCGGCGATTTGGCGCTGATAAGACTTCAAGAGGCGGCGATATTTGCGGTCTGCGGGGTCCAATCCGATCGCCATTTGGACCGAGGCGATCGCTTCCTCGCGTTCGCTAACGCTCCACAGCACAGAGCTTTCCCAAGCCCTCAGGTGCGCCATGTGGGGCCACGCCTTCACCACCTCCCGCGCCCAGGGCAGGGCGGCGTGCGGCTGATCAGCCGCCACCAGAATATTCACGTAGTGGATCAGATAGTTCGGGTCGTTCTGGGTCATGGCGACCACCCGTTCTATCTCGGCGACGGCGGTGCGATGCTCGCCTGCCTTGGAAAGGATCAGCGCCAGGGTCGAGCCCGCCAGAGGATTGCCCGGTGCGCGTTCCACGGAAAGTCGGGCCAGCGAGACCGCGAGCGACTGCCGGTAATCGGGCTGCGCCTGAGCCAGATTGGCGATGTACAAGCCGCTGCGGCGACGCGCCTGGCGCGCCTTCCGATTGAAGGCTCCTACGTCCAACTCTCCAGACAGCGTCTGCAAAACCAAAGACTGCAAGAGTCCAACTTCACCCAGATAGGTCGTCGCCGGATGGGAAACATAGGGGAGACGAACAGGCCGGATCTCAATGTCGCGCTGGATCAGCGCCCCTTGAAGACCGTCGTGGCCCACCGGATCAAAAACAACCACCGGGCTGACGGAACACGTCAGTTGCCCGTCGATTTCCGGCAGCCACCGGATCCGTCGGCTGTCTTGGATCCAGCGCTGCTCGAAGGGGACCTTATTCGGGTCAATCGAATACTGCGGAGAGATGGCCAGCGCGGCGTTCGCGCCAGCGGCGTCGGCAAACCGAAGCGCCGCATAGCCGCCCATGCTGGAGCCATAGGTCATGACCCGTTCAGCGCCGGCCGTCGCCTGCCGCACTGCCTGCATGGCCGCCGCCATCTCGGGGTACTGATACCAGTCCTCCCGGACGCCCATCACATGGATGGCCGAGACGCCCGCGTTGCGAAGGAACTCCTCGCCGAAGCCAGGGCGATCGAAACCGTGGCCGATCCCGTAGTTGTCGAACGTGACCACCCAGCGGCTGAGGTCCGAAGCAGGAACACTGCGGACGACGACATTGTCGCTGCGGAAAAGGTCAGACATTCGAGCTCCTTGCCGACCTCATTAGACTGATTTTTGGCAAGAAGATAAAAATACGGCGCGTCGCCGAGGCGACGCGCCGACATCCTCAAAGATTGAGCAGCGCCGGGTCGCCGCCCTGGGCGGCGATGTTGATGCTGATGGCCTTTTCGGCGGCGTAGCGGATCAAGCTGTTGGGGCCGCCGGCCTTGGGGCCGGTGCCGGACAGGCCTTCGCCGCCGAAGGGCTGGACGCCGACCACCGCGCCGATGATCGAGCGGTTGACGTAGACGTTGCCCGCCGGGACCAGCTCCATCACCTCACGGGCGAAGGCGTCGATGCGGCTGTGGACGCCCAGCGTCAGGCCGAAGCCGCGCGCCGCCAGCTTGCCGGCGACCGTCTCCAGATCCTTCGGGTCATAGCGATAGACGTGCAGGATCGGGCCGAAGACTTCGCGCTCCAGGAAGTCCGGGGTCGGGATCTCGGCGATGACCGGGGCGAACAGGTCGCCCTTGTCGGCGCCGGCCGGCAGTTCGGCGCGGGCGATGATCTTGGCTTCCCTGGACAGGCGCTCGACGTGGGCTTCCAGATTGGCGCGGCTTTCGGCGTCGATCACCGGGCCGACGTCGGTCTTCGCGTCGGTCGGGTCGCCCAGCACCTGGGCCGCCAGAGCGCCCTTCAGGCCCTCGATCAGGGCGTCGGCCGAATCCTTGGGCGCATAGAGGACGCGGAGGGCCGAACAACGCTGACCGGCCGAGCCGAAGGCCGACAGGATGACGTCGTCGATGATCTGCTCCTTCAGCGCCGTGGTGTCGACGAACATGCCGTTCAGGCCACCCGTCTCGGCGATGAAGGGGATGATGGCGCCCGGACGCGCGGCCAGGCCGCGGTTGATGGCGTTGGCGGTGTCGGTGCCGCCGGTGAAGGCCACGCCGTCGATGCCCGGATGGTTGGTCAGGGCCACGCCGACCGTCTCGCCGCGACCGGGGACCAGGGCCAGCAGGTCGGGGTTCAGACCGGCCTTGTGATAGAGGCGCACGGCTTCGGCGGCGATCAGCGGCGTCTGCTCGGCGGGCTTGGCCACCACGGCGTTGCCGGCGGCCAGCGCGGCGGCGATCTGGCCGGTGAAGATGGCCAGCGGGAAGTTCCACGGGCTGATGGCGGCGAAGACGCCGCGGCCGTGCAGGACCAGTTCGTTCGTCTCGCCGGTCGGGCCCTTCAGGGTCTGGCGACCGCCGAAGTCGCGCTCGGCCAGCAGGGCGTAGTAGCGGCAGAAGTCGGCGGCCTCGCGCACCTCGGCCACGCCGTCGTTCAGCGTCTTGCCCGCTTCACGCGACAGCAGGGCGACCAGACGGTCCAGATCAGCTTCCAGGGCGTCGGCCATCGCGCGCAGCACCGGGGCCCGGCCCGCGCCGCCCAGACGGTCCCAGGCGACCTGAGCATTGGCCGCGGCGTTGACGGCCGCGTCGACGTCCTCGGTCGAGGCTTCGGAGACATGGCCCAGCACGCGGCTGCGGTCATAGGGGTTGGTGACGTCCTGCGGGTTCACGCCGGCGCGCAGCTTGCCGCCGATGATCGGACCGGCGGTCAGCTTCTCGCTGTCGACGCGCTCCAGAGCCGCCGCATGAAGCTCGCGGTCGGAAGCCTGCGAATAGTCGCGGCCGAGGGAGTTCTTGCGGTCACCGTAGATGTTCATGGGCACAGGGATCTTCGGATGGCGATCGGGCTGGGCCTCGACCGAGGTGATGGGATCGGCGGCCACATCGGCCGCAGGCACGCGCTCGTCCAGCAGGGCGTGGACGAAGGAGGAGTTGGCGCCGTTTTCCAGCAGGCGGCGCACCAGATAGGGCAGCAGTTCTTCGTGGCCGCCGACGGGGGCGTAGGCGCGCACGACGACATCGCCCCACTCGACCTTGGCGCCGTCGTAGAGGGCCTCGCCCATGCCGTGCAGGCGCTGGAACTCGATGGTCACGCCGCGATCGGCGGCCATGCGGTGCACGGCGGCCAGGGTGTGGGCGTTGTGGGTGGCGAACTGCGAGAAGATATAAGGCGAGGCCTCGATCAGCGCCTTGGCGCAGACCAGGTAGTTCAGGTCGGTCGCGGGCTTGGTCGTGAACACCGGATAGTCGGTGCGGCCGTTGACCTGGGCCAGCTTGATCTCGGTGTCCCAATAGGCGCCCTTGACCAGGCGCACCATCAGGCGGCGGCCCGAGGACTTGGCCAGTTCGGCCAGCTTGGCCACCGTCTCGGTCGTGCGCTTCTGATAGGCCTGGACGGCCAGGCCCAGGCCCTGCCAGTCGCCCAGCGCCGGTTCGCGCGCCAGCCGCTCCAGCAGCTTCAGCGACAGGGCCAGACGGTCGGCCTCTTCGGCGTCGATGGTGTAGTTGATGTCGTATTTGGCGGCGATCAGCGCCAGACGCAGGATGCGGGGATACAGTTCCTCCCATACCCGGTCTTCCTGCACCGCCTGATAGCGCGGCGAGAGGGCCGACAGCTTGACCGAGACGCCGTGGCCGCGCTCGGGGCCGTCGCCCTTGGCGGTCTTGCCCACGGCCTCGATGGCGTCGGCGTAGATCTTCTCATAGCGTTCGGCGTCGGCGGCGGTGCGGGCGCCCTCGCCCAGCATGTCGAAGCTGCACAGCCAGTTTTCGCGGTCCGAACGCTTCAGGGCCGCCTCGATGGTGCGGCCGACGACGAACTGCTCGCCCATGATCTTGACGGCCGTGGCGACGGCCTGACGGATGACCGGTTCGCCCAGCCGCCCGGCGATACGCTTCAGGAAGCCCGGCAGGTCGCTGCGCGCCTCCTCGTCGACGTCGACCAGCTTGCCGGTCAGCATCAGGCCCCAGGTCGAGGCGTTGACGAACAGGCTGTCCGACTGGCCCAGGTGCGAGGCCCAGTCGGCCGAGCCGATCTTCTCGGCGATCAGGCGGTCGCGGGTGTCGGCGTCGGGGGTGCGCAGCAGGGCCTCGGCCAGACACATCAGGGCCAGGCCCTCGCGGGTGCCCAGGCTGAATTCCTGCAGGAAGCTTTCGACCACGCCCTGGCGCTTCTGGCTCTTGCGGGCGCTTTCGACCAGTCCGACGGCGTCGGCCAGAACGGCCGCACGACCGTCAGGCGTCAAGGGCTGAGCGGCCAGCAGTGCGGCCACCACCGCGCGTTCGTCCCGGTACTTGTTCCGGTCCAGCTCATCCCAATGGCGAAGATCGGTCGGCGTCATGAAATCCATCCTGTGAATTTCTGGATATAAGTTCAGTGCGCCCGAATGTGCACCGCATGATCACCCATAACTCCGCGTAAGTTTCGGGTTTGCAGCGCCGCGTCGGGGAAAGCCGCGATCGAACAGGGTTGCCGCGCCCCGCGATCGCTTGCCGAGAGGAACTCTCTCCGCCCAGCGCATTATCATGCCGTCTCGCCTTCGTCATGCGGAGCGTCTAGAAGTTTCTCCTTCGCGAACGGCTTAAGGCCCCATCGACTTCATGCGCATTGTTCTGGTCACCGACGCCTGGGAGCCTCAGGTCAACGGCGTCGTCCGCACCTTGACCCGCACCGTGGCCGAGTGCCGCGCCATGGGTCATGAGGTGGAGGTCATCGAACCCAGCCAGTTCAAGACCATCCCCTGCCCGACCTATCCTGAGATTCGGCTCGCCCTGGGCGCCGAGGAAGAGATTCGCGAACGCCTGCGCGCCTTCGAGCCCGAAGCCGTCCACATCGCCACCGAAGGGCCGCTGGGCATCGCCACGCGCCGCATCTGCGTGGAGTGGAAGCTGCCGTTCACGACCAGCTATCACACCAAATTCCCGGAATACGTCTCCGCCCGATTCCCGATCCCGGTGCAGGTCGGCTACGCCTATATGAAGTGGTTCCACAAGCCGTCGGGACGGCTGATGGTGGCCACCCCGACCCTGCGCGACGAACTGGTCGAGCACGGCTTCAAGAACGTCTCGCCGTGGACGCGCGGCGTCGACACCGAACTGTTCCGCCCCGACCTTGAGCCGATCTACAAGGAGATGGGCGGCGAGAACTGGCCCCGCCCCTTCTTCCTGAACGTCGGCCGGGTGGCGGTCGAAAAGAACATCGAGACCTTCCTCGAACTGGATCTGCCGGGCACCAAGATCATCGTCGGCGACGGCCCGGCCCGCGCCGAGCTGGAAGAGAAATACCCCGACGCGAAATTCCTCGGCGCCCGCTTCGGCGAGGAGCTGGCCCGCTGCTTCGCCGACGCCGATGTCTTCGTCTTCCCCAGTTGGACCGACACCTTCGGCCTGGTGATCCTGGAGGCCATGGGCACGGGCACGCCGGTCGCCGCCTATCCGGCCCACGGCCCGATCGACATCATTCCCGGTTCGGGCGCAGGCTTCATCGACGACGACCTGAAGACCGCCTGCCTGAAATGCCTGGAGCTCGACCGCCAGGACGTGCGCGCCTATGCGGAGAAGTTCAGCTGGCGCGCCTCGGCCGAGCAGTTCATCGAGAACCTGCAGCCCTATCCCGAGCCCGCGCGCGGCCGCTTCTGGCGCCGCCTGCGCCGGGTGGCGCGCTTGAGACGGCGCGCGGCGGCGTAGAGGCGGGCTAGTAACGCTGGACGCGGACCGCGCGGCTGTTGCCCGTGGTCAGCATATAGCTGCCCAGCGCCGCCCGGCGCACCCTGACGGCCTGGCCGGGCCTGTTCTGAAAACGGACGGGATCGAAGTCCACCTGGCCCCATTGGGAGCCGTCGCCCAGGTGGAACCGCCACTTGCCGTCGGCCTGCTGAACGGCCCGATCGAGCGTGGTTTCGATCGACTCGACGCGATCGTCGTCTGAGGCGCCGAACAGCGCGCCCATGGCCGGCGCGGCAAAGCCGAACAGCTGACGCCTCAACTCCGTGACCTTGCCGCGATCGACCACGACGAGGTCCCCGGCTGTCTGCGCCGCCGCCAGCCGATCCGTCACGGCGTCATAGCAATCGACGCGCGCCAGCCGGTCCTCGATCCGGCGACAGTCCAGCAGGGGGGTCAGCCGGTCCGATCCAGGCTGGATCTGAGCCTCAGCGGGCCCCCACGCCCCCCAGACCAGCATTATCGCAACGGCTGAAAAAATAGCCGTTTCCTGGCGCCTTGGCCGCAGATTTCTGAAAAAGTTTGGCACGAAACCCTCCCTAACCGACCCAATCAAATCTGACATTAATGCGGCTGATCTGTGCTCAATTAGAGACACAGCAGACCTCGTTATATCCGCCATCGCCTTTGACATAGCGAAGACTGACGCAACGCGCCTAACATTTGGTCGAGATTGATCCGTTATCAATGCTCGTGACGTCGATGTCGAAGACCTGACCGATAAAGTCCTTGGAAACCCCACAGGACAGGGCAGACAAAAGGAGGCTTCCTTTGAGTACCTTCATTAATCGCAAGCATTTGCTTGCATCAACGATCATCACAGGCATGACGATCGCGGCCTTCGCGGGCCCGGTCGCCGCGCAATCGACCCAGGAAGAAGCGTCCCGTGTGGGCGACATCATCGTCACCGGTTCGCGCATTCCTCAGCCCAACCTGACCACGACCAGCCCCGTGACCCAGGTCACCGGCGAGGACATCGACGTCCAGGGCGTCACTCGGGTCGAAGACCTGGTGAATCAGCTGCCTCAAGCCTTCGCGGCGCAGAACTCGACCGTCGCGAACGGCGCCTCGGGCACCGCCAGCGTGGATCTGCGCGCCCTCGGGCCTGACCGGACGCTGGTCCTGATCGACGGGCGCCGTATGGGCTACGGCTCGCCGAACGACACGGCCGCCGACCTGAACCAGATTCCCGGCCAGTTGGTCGAGCGTGTCGAAGTCCTGACGGGCGGCGCCGCCGCCGTCTACGGTTCAGACGCCATCGCCGGCGTCGTGAACTTCATCATGCGCAAGAACTTCCAAGGTCTACAGATCGACGCGCAGTACGGCTTCAATCAGCACAACAACGACTATGACGGCCCCGGCAACCTGCGCCGCGTCATCGAGGGCCGCGCCGCCGGCAACCCGTCGCAGTTCCGACTGCCCGACGACAATGTGATGGACGGCTTCAGCCGCGAGATCACCATCGCCATGGGCGTCAACGCCCCGGATGACCGCGGCAACCTGACCGCCTACGCCGGTTGGCGGAAGAACAACAAGATTCTGGGCCGCGATCGCGACTATTCGTCCTGTTCGCTGGGCGGTGAAGCCGGCGACGACTTCACCTGCGGCGGCTCGTCGACCAACGCCACGGGCCGTTTCCTGTCGCTGGAGAACGGCGCGAACCTGACCGTGGCCGACGGCGGCGGCTTCCGCAACTATACGGGCAACGACGCCTACAACTTCGGGCCGCTGAACCACTTCCAGCGCCCCGATGAACGCTACACCCTGGGAGCCTTCGGCAACTATCAGGTCAACGACAAGATCGAGGCCTTCACCAGCCTGGCGTTCAGTGACTACAGCACGGTCGCCCAGATCGCCCCGTCGGGCATCTTCTTCGGCGGCGGCACCTCGGCCAACGGCGGCTACAACATCAGCTGCGACAACCCCCTGCTCAGCGCCGCTCAGGCGGCCGGTCTCGGGTGCGCCGCCGGCGTTGAAAGCGTCGAGGTTCTGGTGGGCCGACGCAACGTCGAAGGCGGCGGCCGTCAGGACGACATCAGCTCGCAGAACTATCGCGGGGTGGTGGGCATCCGCGGCGCCCTGGACGACGCGTGGAGCTACGACATCGCGGCGACCTATTCGAAGGTCCAGCTGAGCCGTATCTACCGCAACGAGTTCTCCAACATCCGCATCGGCCGCGCCCTGGATGTCGCCATCGACCCCGCCACGGGTCAGGCCGCCTGCGTCTCGGCCATCGATCCGGACGGCCCGACCGGCCCGCTGGCGCCGGTCGACGCCGCCTGCATCCCCTACAACCTCTATTCGCCGGGCGGCGTGACGCAGGAAGCCCTGGACTACATCCAGGTCGCCGGCCTTCAGCGCGGCAAGACCGAGCAGCAGGTTCTGACGGCCGCCATGACCGGCGACCTGACCAAGTACGGCTGGGCCAGTCCCTGGGCCGAACAGGGTCTGCAGGTGGCCTTCGGGGCCGAGTACCGTCGCGACAAGCTCGACGCCGCTTCGGACGTGGCCTTCCAGACCGGCGACCTGGCTGGTCAGGGCGGGCCGACCCCGAACGTCTCCGGCTCGGTTCAGGTCTACGACCTGTTCGGCGAGTTCCGGATGCCGCTGATCGAGGGCCAGCCCCTGGCCGAGCAGGTGTCCATCAACGGTTCTTATCGTCGGTCGACCTACGACAAGTTCAACTCGGACGCCTATGGTCTGGGCCTCGACTGGGCGCCGGTGCAGGATATCCGCTTCCGCGCCAGCTTCGCCCGCACCACCCGCGCGCCGAACGTGGTCGAACTGTTCCGACCGGAAGGCCTGAACCTGTTCGACGCCGACGGCGATCCTTGCGGCCCCAACCCGACGGCCAGCCTGGCGCAGTGCGTCGCCACCGGCGTGCCTGCGGCCCAGTACGGTCTGGCCACGGACGACGGCGGCCTGCTGGAAAGCCCGGCCGGTCAGTACAACTTCCTGCAGGCCGGCAACCCCGACCTGGCGCCGGAGACCGCCGACACCTTCACCATCGGCACGGTGTTCACGCCGTCCTTCGCCCCCGGGCTGAACATCTCGGTCGACTACTACTCGATCAAGCTGAAGGACCGGATCGACATCATCGATCCTCTGGTCACGCTGGAACGCTGCTATGAGAACGACGACGCGACCGCTTGCGCCCGCATCGTCCGCAGCGACATCGGCACCTTGTGGACCACCGGCGGCTATGTCGAAGCGTTCAACACCAACATCGGCGGGCTGGAAACCTCCGGCGTCGATGTGAACATCAACTACGGCTTGGAGCTGGAGCGGTTCAACCTCAGCGAATACGGCAAGCTGGCCTTCAACTTCGTCGGTTCGTGGTTGGAGAAGCTGGAGACCGATCCGGGCGAAGGCGTCACCCCGTATGACTGCGTCGGCTTCTTCGGCAATGAATGCGGCACGCCCAAGAACGAATGGCGTCACCGCGCTCGCGTCACCTGGCAGACGCCTTGGAGCAGCGACCTCTCGCTGACCTGGCGCTACTACGGCGAAGTCGACAATCTGGGCGGGACCGATCGTCTGGACGGCTCGTTCGACGCCCAGAACTACCTCGACCTGGCCGGCACCTGGCAGGTTCGCGAGAACCTGCGCCTGCGCGCCGGCGTCAATAACATCCTCGATCGCGATCCGCCGCTGTCCTACAGCGTCGGCACGACGGGCAACAACAACACCTATCCGCAAACCTACGACGCGATGGGTCGTTACATCTTCGTGGGCCTGACCGCCGACTTCTAAGCGGTCGCCTGCAAATGAAAGGCCCGGCGAGTCTCCTCGCCGGGCCTATTTTTTGGATGGAGCGCTCTTTAGTTCGGGCGGGACATCGAGGTCATCGCCGTGGCCTTGGCGCGCTCGGCCGTCAGCTGGTCGGCGGGCAGCGGCACCAGACCGCGGTCCTGCAGATAGCCGCCGCGGCCGGCAGACCCTTCGGACATGAACTCCTGGACGAACTGCTCCAGACCCGGCGTCACGCCGATGTGGGCCTTCTTGACGTAGATGTAGAGGCTGCGGGCCAGCGGATAGGAGCCGTCGGCGATAGTGGCGACCGAGGGGGCCACGCCGTCGATGGTTTCGGCCTTCACCGTATCCATGTTCTGCTCCAGGAAGGAGAAGCCGAACACGCCCAGCGAACCCGGAGTGCGGGTCAGGGTCTGGACGATGGCGTTGTCGTTCTCGCCCGAGTCGATCCAGGAACCGTCTTCACGCAGGGTGTGGGCGATAGTCTCGAAGCGGGTCTTGTCCTGCTTCTCGATGGCGGCGACGGCCGGGATCAGCTTGGCGCCCGGGGCCATGCCCAGCTCCAGGAAGGCGTCGCGCGTGCCCGAGGTCGGCGGCGGGCCGTAGACCTGGATGCGGGTGGCCGGCAGGGCCTTGTTGACGTCGTTCCAGGTCTTGGCGGCGTTGGCGCCCAGCTGACCGTCGGCGCCCGGCGTTTCCTTGGCCAGGGCTTCATAGAGGTCGTTCAGCTCCAGGTTGAAGCTCTGGCCGGTACGGGCGGTGGCGACGACGATGCCGTCATAGCCGATCTTGAGCTCGACGATGTCGGTGACGCCGTTCTCGACGCAGCGGTCGAACTCGCTGGCCTTCATCGGACGAGAGGCGTTCGCGATGTCAGGGGTCGACGGGCCGATGCCGGCGCAGAACGCCTGAATGCCGCCGCCGGTGCCCAGCGATTCCACGCGGGGCGCGGAGCCGCCGCCGCCGCTGCGGGCGAAGTTTTCCGCCACGCGGGTCGAGAAGGGGAAGACGGTCGAGGAGCCAGCGGCCCAGATGCCCGTGCGGGCTTTCTGCGAGCCAGGGGCGGCGCCCTCATTGTTTCCGCAGGCCGCCAGGGCCAGCAGGGCGGCCGCGCAGGCCGTGAACTTCAGTGTGCGGATCATGGCCGGACCTTCTCCAAGTCGTCAGTACACAACGCTTAAAGCAGGGAAGTGTGACGGTCCGGCCAGACCTTTTGTGACAGTTCAGAGCAAACGGCGACGCATGGCCTGCGACAGGACGTCGATCAGGGTCACGGCGATGATGACCACGATGACCACGGCCGAAACGTCGCGGAAGGCGAAGCCGTTCATGCGGTCGAACAGCACCTGACCGATGCCGCCGGCGCCGATCAGGCCCAGGACGGTGGCCGAACGGCTGTTCGATTCAAAGCGGTAAAGGGCGAAGGAGGTCCACAGCGGCGCCACCTGGGGGATGACGCCCCAGACGATCTCATGCAGCTTGGACGCGCCGGTGGCGCGCACGCCCTCGACCGGGCCCTTGTCGATCGACTCGACCGCTTCCGAGAACAGCTTGGCCAGGACGCCCGCCGTGTTCAGAGCGATCGCCAGGACGCCGGCCAGCGGCCCCAGGCCCACGGCGACGACGAACAGCAGGCCCATCACCAGGTCGGGGACGGAGCGCAGCATGTTCATGATCCAGCGCACCGGCTGGACCACCCACACCGGAGCGATGTTGCGCGCAGCCGCCAGGCCCATCGGCACGCCCAGGAAGATGGCCAGGAAGGTGCCCCACAGGGCGATCTGGATCGTCTCCCACATCTTGCCGACGAACAGGCGCCAGTCGGCGAAGTTCGGACGCAGCAGGTCCGCGCCGAAGCTCTGGATGTTGGCTGAGTTGGTGATCAGGCGCGACAGATTGCCCAGATCAACAGCTTCCATGCTGATCAGCAGCAGGACGGCCAGACCGCCCCAGATCAACAGGTCGAGCGCCCAGGCGCCGGCCGATTTGGCGGGCGCCTTGGGGATGCCGGCGGCGGCGCCGGTCAGCGGAGCGTGGGTCAAGGCTGAACCTCGCGCAGGCGACGCAGGCGTTGCAGTTCGGCCTCGGCGGCCGAAGCGGCGGCCGTGTCGCCCTTGGCCTTGGCGTCGGTCAGCGCCTGGTCCGCGATCATCTCGCGCACCGGGTTCAGATAGGATTCGTCGGCCGGATTGAAGCCCGAGTAGTTCAGGTCCTTCAGAATCTTGCGCTGGCGCTCGGCCTCGGTGCCCTCGCCCCGACCATAGGTCAGGAAGAAGCCGCGGATCTTTTCCTTGATCGCCGGATCCAGGTCCTCGCGGATGACGATGCCCGCCTCGGGGATCGGCGGCGAGCGCCAGATTTCCTCAATCTGAGCGGCGATCTGCGGGTTGGAGCGACCGATGAAAACCGTGTTGATGGTGTTCGACGTCGCTACCTGCACCAGGCCGTTGGCCACGGCGAAGGAGTTGGCCTGATGGTTGGCCGTGCGCACGGTCTTGAAGCACTCGTTCGGGACGACGTTGTGCGGATTGAACAGGAAGGTCATGGGCGCCAGGGTGCCCGAGGTCGACAGGGCGTCGCCGATGCCGAAGTCGTATTTCTTGCCGCAGGCCAGGACGTCGTCCAGCGTGATGCCCGAGCCCTTCTTCACGATCAGGGTCGACTGGTAGGAATCGCGACCTTCCGGGTCCACGATGCGGGCCACGACCTCGCCGTTCGACCGCTCGATAGCCTCGATGGCGGTCTTGGCCGGGAACCAGGCGGCCTGGATCTGATTGCCGCGCATCGCCTCGACCAGCACGGTGTAGTTGGAGGCGAAGTAGGGCTTCACCGGCACGCCGACGGCCTTGGTCATGTCGTCCAGCAGCGGCTGCCACAGCGGACCGGAGGACGCCTGGCCCTCGGCCGGAAGGATGGCGAAGCTGATCTCGGACGGCGCGCCCTTGGCGGCGCCGGCCTTGTCGCCCTGGCCGCAGGCGGCGAGGCTGACGGCCAGGGCCGCGCCGGCGGCCAGGCCCAGCATCCGGCGGGTCAATTTGGAATGGGTCATGCCTTGGCTTCCCAGAACGCGTCCTCGTACTCGGGACCGTAGATTTCAATCAGGCGCTTGGTGTCCAGGCCGGTCGACGGCCCGTCATAGACCACCTTGCCCTTCTGCAGGGCGACGACGCGGTCGCAGTAGCGGATGGCGTAGTCGACCTGGTGCAGGGTGACGATGACGCCCAGGCCGTCGCGCTTGTTCAGCTCGACCAGCAGCTCCATCACCTTGCGGGCCGACACCGGGTCCAGCGAGGCCACGGGTTCGTCGGCCAGAATGGCCTTGGCGCCCTGAACCAGGGCGCGGGCGATGGCGCCGCGCTGCTGCTGACCGCCGGACAGGGTGTTGGCGCGCTGGGCGGCGTATTCGGAGACGCCGACGCGGTGCAGGGCCGCCATGGCCTTGTCCTTGTCCGCGCCCGGCCAGACGCCGAACAGGCCGCGCCACGACGGCAGACGGCCCAGGGCGCCCAGCATGACGTTGGAGAACAGGCTCAGCCGACCCACCAGGTTGAACTGCTGGAAGATCATGCCCAGCCGTCCGCGTGCGCGGCGCACGGCGCCCGTGACGCGGCCGTTCTGCTGAACGACCTCGCCGAAGACGGTGATGGTCCCGCCGGAATCGATCGGGTGCAGACCCGTGATCGACCGCAGCAGGGTGGACTTGCCCGAGCCCGAAGGACCGATCAGGGCGACCATTTCACCGGCGCCGACCTCGACGGACACGCCGTCGAGCGCCTTTCTGGCCCCGTAGGTCTTCGAGACGTCGCGGACGGAGGCGACGGCGGCTGTTGAAGAACTCATGAACCCATGGATGAGGTTGCGACAAAGGGGGCGCCGCATGACGCGAGATGGGCGCAAGGGCAAGTCTTAATGGCATGTCTGCGTCGATTACGTCCAGTGGGTGAGCCTTTTCAGCACGGCGCCTCCGCCCCGAAAGCCGCCCTTTCGACCGGATCGTCCAGCCGTCGCAGCGCCGCCTCGCGGCCCCAGAGGGCCGCCTGCGCGGCCGCCTGGCCCAGGGCGCCGTCGCGGCTCGCCAGAACCATCAACAAGCTGGACGCCAGACCGCTCTGCTCCGTCACGACCGAAGCGGCGCCCGGCGGGCCGCAGCCGAACGTGCGACTCCGCGCTGCCCCGGATCGAGGCCCCGCCGCAATTTTTCCGCTTTACATGACAGGCCAATGCCCCCATATCGCGCGTTCCGGCGGACCCCGTAGGTCCTACTTGCGCCGCTAACGCCGGGTCTGGGTTTAACAATCATCAGGGGGTTACGTGAATTGCACACGTACCAGCTTCCCCTGGACCTGGTCCGTCAGCGGTCCCCGGAGCGTCCGGTCGCACTTGTGCGTCCGCGCTCCGTCGCCGTAGCGGCGCAGTGGTTCCAGGATAATCTGAAAGCCGACGTCTTCTATGCGGTGAAGGCGAACCCTTCGCGCTGGGTCATCGAGACCCTGGTCGAACAGGGCGTCAACGCCTTCGACGTCGCGTCCCTGGCCGAGATCGAACTGGTTCGGTCGGTCAGCCCGGACGCGCGTCTGGCCTTCATGCACCCGGTCAAGAGCCGCGGCGCCATCCGTGCGGCCTATGCCGACCACGGCGTGCGCACCTTCGTGCTCGACAGCCATGACGAACTGAACAAGATCCTCGAGGCCACCGGCCACGCCGAGGACCTGAACCTGGTCGTGCGCATGGGCGTGTCGGCCGACGGCGCCGCCTATTCGCTGTCGGGCAAGTTCGGCGTCACCCCGGATCAGGCCCCCGCACTGCTGCTGGCCACGCGCCAGGCGGTTCAGGACGGCCTGATGGGCGTGTCGTTCCACGTCGGTTCGCAGTGCATGCGCCCCTCGGCCTATGAGGCGGCGATGACCCAGGTTGGTCGCGCCATCAAGAAGGCGGGCGTCTTCGTCGACATCGTCGACGTCGGCGGCGGTTTCCCGTCGGTCTATCCGGGCATGGTCCCGCCGGACCTGAGCGAATACGCCGACGCCATCCATCGCGGCTTCAACGAGATGCCGGTGTCGGAAACGACCGAGCTGTGGTGCGAACCCGGCCGGGCGCTGGTGGCGGAATCGTCGTCGGTGCTGTGCCGCGTGGACCTGCGCAAGGGCGACGCCCTCTATCTGAACGACGGGTCGTACGGCTCGCTGTTCGACGCGACCCACTCGCGCTGGCCCTTCCCGACCAAGCTGGTCCGGGACGGGGGCTCGTCGTCGGAGCTGAAGCCGTTCCGCTTCTATGGCCCGACCTGCGACAGCATCGACCACATGCCCGGCCCGTTCTGGCTGCCGGCCGATGTGCAGGAAGGCGACTTCATCGAGATCGGCATGCTGGGCGCCTATGGCGTGGCCATGACCACGGGCTTCAACGGCTATGGCGAGCATGACATCGCCGTGGTCGAGGACGCCCCCATGGGCTCGATGTACGGCCTGGCGCCGCGCTCCATCCCGACCGTGCGCACCACGGCCGAGGAGAACGCCCGCAAGGTCGTCCGCCTGTCGCGCCCCAAGGGCAAGGCGGGCCAGCGCAAGCGCAAGCGCTGATCCATCGCATCACGCCTTGAACTGAAAAATGTCTCAAGGCTTTGGTACAAGCAGCGGCCCGTCGCTCCGTCCGGGCCGCTGTTCCTTATTGACGACGGGCGCTCAAATCCGAGGGAAACCGCTGAAATGAACGCTCCCGTTCAGTCGAACAAAAAAGCCGAACTGCTGGCCACCACCGTCGAGCACGTCGACATCACCAGCTTCGACGCCCGCCCGATCATCGATTCCATGCGCAAGATGTCGTTCAGCTCGCGCGACACCGCCCGCGCGGCCGACATCTTCAACATGGCCCTGGAAGACGAGACCTGCTCGCCGTGGCTGATCCTGGCCGGCTCGACCTCGGCCGGCGGCTGCATGCACGTCTATCGCGACATGGTGCAGTTCAACATGATCGACGCCGTGGTCGCCACCGGCGCCTCCATCGTCGACATGGATTTCTTTGAAGCCCTTGGCTACAAGCATTATCAGGCGGCGGGCCCGGTCGACGACAACATCCTGCGCGACAACTACATCGACCGCATCTACGACACCTACATCGACGAAGAAGAGTTGCAGGACTGCGACAACGCGATCTATGAGATCGCCAATCGCCTGGAGCCGCGCGGCTATTCCTCGCGCGAGTTCATCTGGGAAATGGGCAAGTGGCTGTCGGAAGGCAACGCCAAGAAGCCCGGCTCGCTGATCCAGACCGCCTATGAGAAGGGCGTGCCGATCTTCTGCCCGGCCTTCGTCGACTCTTCGGCCGGTTTCGGCCTGGTCAAGCACCAGAAGGAACGCGCCAAGGCCGGCAAGCCGTACATGATGATCGACGCCGTCGCGGACTTCCGCGAACTGACCGACATCAAGATCGCGGCCGGCACCACGGCCCTGTTCATGGTCGGCGGCGGCGTGCCCAAGAACTTCGCCCAGGACACCGTCGTCTGCGCCGAAATCCTCGGTGAAGACGCCGAGATGCACAAATACGCCGTGCAGATCACCGTCGCCGACGTGCGCGACGGCGCCTGCTCGTCCTCGACGCTTCAGGAGGCCGCTTCGTGGGGCAAGGTTTCGACCACCTACGAACAGATGGTCTACGCCGAAGCCACGACCGTCGTGCCGCTGATCGGTTCGGACGCCTATCACCGCGACTCGTGGAAGAAGCGCGAGCCGCGCCAGTGGGCCAAGCTGTTCGGCAAGTAAGAAGACGCCTCCGGTTCGCCGGATACATCAAGGGCCGGAAGCGCACGCTTCCGGCCCTTTTTTCTTGGCGCCGCCTCGTGGGGCATCCGGCCGAACGGAACCCTGCGGCCCTTCCGTCGCTTGTCTTGGCTCAAGCCAAGGGAGAGATCCATGACCGACCCCAAGACCGAGAATGAGGAAGCCCGCGAAGCCGCCGCCATGGGTGAGAAGACCGATCTGGGCCACGTCCGCGACGCCCTGAGCAAGGCGCTGGAAGGCACCGATTCGGGGTCCGACACACGCGCCGGATCCCTGCGCGGCGGCTCTGCGTCCGGTTCGGAGATCGATCCGGACCAGGACGTGATCAATGAGGCGCTGGCGCGCGAAGGCCAGGCGACGCGCGACGCCGCCACACGCCCGGCCGGCGGCCCTGAACAGGCTCGCAAATCCACCGGCCAGCCCGGCGACGACGTCGACGCCCCTACGGGTTGAACCGCCTTGCTGCCGCCGCACGGATGGGCCACGGTGCAGACGAGTAGCGACATTAAGGATGTAGTGGGAATGAGGCGTTGCGTGGCGATCGGAGCCTTGGCGTTCAGCATTGGGCTGGCGGCGTGCGACAGTCCCGCCGCCTCCCAGGGCGAGGCGGCTGGGGTCGAGACGAGCACCACAACGCTGTCCGAAGCCGACGCGGTGACGGCCGCAACGGGCGCGTCCAGCGTCCCAGCAAGCGCCGCCCCTGCGATCGAAGGCGCCCCGACCTTCGCCGCCCTCTATCCCGGAGCCGAGGCTGACGGCGCCCCCATCGCCGCCAATGGCCCAAGCGGGCCGGGCGGGCTCATCACCTTCAGCACCGACGCCGATCCCGAATCCGTGGTCGCCTTCTATCGTCAGCGGGCGGAGAAGGCCGGCCTGGCGTCGATCATGGCCATGAACCAGGGCGAGGCCCGCGCCTATGGCGCCGCGGCGCCCGGCGATCGCGGCGCCAGTCTTCAGGTGGTCGCCTCGCCCGCTGAAGACGGCCAGACTTCGGTCCAGTTGTCCTGGAGCGCCGGGGCCTGATGCGATCGGCCGTCTGCGCGCGCTCCCTGGCGACGGCGGCGGCCCTGACTGTCCTATTGAGCGCCTGCGCCGGCACCCCCGCCGCCCTGCGTCCCGAGGCGGCGCGCACGACGGGCATGGATGGCTATTTGAACGAAGCGGCCGTGGCCGCCCTGGCCGACGCCGTGCCCCCGCCGCCGGTTCTCGGATCGGCCGATGATCTGGACGACAAGGCCCGATCCGCCCGCTTCGTCGCGTTGGAGGACACCGACCGCTGGCTTCTGGCCACGGCCCACGCCGAGTTGCGCCCTCCCCTGGCGCTACAGCATTTCGACTGCGCCCTGGACGCACGGCTGGATCCGGTCGCCACCCCGCAACTGACCCGGCTGATGCAGCGGCTGTTTCATGACGCCGACAGCGCCGCCGAACGGGTCAAGGCGCGCGCCCATCGCTCGCGTCCGGTCGGGGACGACCCTCAGCGCAACGCCTGCCAGCGGCTGACCGAAGCGAGCCGAGCCAGCGCCTCCTATCCGTCCGGCAGTTCAACCGTCGGCGCCGTCTATGGCGAAACCTTCGCCGCGCTGGATCCCGCCCGCGCCGATGCCGCCCGCCGCATCGGCGACGAACTGGGGCGCAGTCGCCTGGTCTGCGCCATGCATTATCCGCGCGACGTGGCCGCCGGCGACGCTCTGGGCCGCGCCGTGTTTCAGGCGGCCGCCGCCCAGCCTGACTTCCAGGCCGATCTGATCGCCGCCCGCGCGGAACTGGCCGCCGTCCAGGCGACGGGCGCCCGCAACCCAGGCTGCGCGGCCGAGGCGCGGGCTCTGGCGACGCCCCTGCCCTGATGATCCCGCTTTGAGGACATCGATGCGATGAGCGTTCTGGGGATCCTTTTGCTGCTTGCCAGCGAGACCTGGTCCCTGCCCGCCGCGCGTCCTTGCTCCCCGCAGGAAGTCGCCGCCCTTACCGCCGAGACGGAAACGCCCTATGCGCTGACCTGTCGCGCGACCCTCGCTGCGGACCAGACGGTTGTCCGACCGCTCCGTCTTATCGGCGCGGAAGCCTCGGGCGCGGGGCTGGATTGCGGCGGCGGGACGGTCGGCCGCCCCGGCGTCTCGGTGGCGGCCTCGGCGCCGACGATCGCCGTCTGGTCGCGCCGCATCGACGCGGACATCTGGAGCCGCCCGACCGACATCCGCATCCGCAACTGCCGGATCAACGGCGCCGTGCGGGTCTGGGGCATGGGCGCGGACGGCAGCTATGACGACCTGCGCGCCTCGTCGCGGACGGCCGATCATACGGCTCGCCTTCAGGCGACAGCGCCGAGCCATATCGTCCTTGAAGACGTGACCATCCGCGCGGCCGGGACCATTCCCCTCTATATCGGACCGGGCGTCACCCACCTGAGCCTGCTTGGGTCCACCCTGGACGGCGACAGCGTCTCGACCGCCATCTATCTTGATGCCGAAAGCGCCGACAACACGATCCAGGGCAATCAGATCTTCACCCGGACCCGGCGCGAGATGATCGCGATCGACGGCTCGGCGCGAAACCGAATCATCGGCAACCAATTCCGGCTGAACGGCCGGCCAGGCGTCTTCCTCTACCGCAACTGCGGCGAGCGTGGGGTGATCCGCCATCAGACGCCTTCCGGCAACCTAATCGTGCAGAACGAGTTCAGCGGCGCCGCCCGGCTTCGCCCGCGCCTGGTCGTTGAGAACGCCCGCCAGGGACGTCGGTCCTATTGCGACGACGACCAAGGCTACCCCTGGGGCAGCAGCGCAGATGATCGAGATGGCGGAGCCGACAACCGCATAGAACGCTGAGGCCGGACAGCCCGCGCGGAGTGCGGCAATTATGGCAACACGGTCAAGTTTAAGGCGGTTATGTGATGATTGGCTGATTTGCGGCGCAATTCTGACTTGCTCCGCTTCATCCCCTTACTATGGTCAAGTTATCGCGGTGCGCTTTGCGCGCCGCTGATAAATCCGAATGCAACAGGGGAGCAGCCAGACCGCTGGCTGCGGTCTGTTGCATGTCCACATCAGGAGGGGTCTCTTGAAGAAGAGCTTCATGCGCGAGTCTTTGCTCGCATCAACCATCATTGGGGGCGCGGCCCTCACTGTTCTGGCCGCTTCGCCGGTCATGGCCCAGAGCGCCGATCAAGAGGTGTCAGAAGTCGCCTCGATCGTCGTGACCGGCTCACGTATCCGCCAGCCGGGCTACGAGGCGGCCAGCCCGATCTCGTCGGTCGGCGCCGAGGAAATCGCCCTTGAGCAACCGGTCGCTGTCGAAGAGCTGGTCAAGGACCTGCCGGCTGCAGTTCCGGCCGTCGGTTCGGCCACGAACAACGGCTCGGGCGGCGGCGCGACCATCAACCTGCGCGGCCTGGGGACCAACCGGACCCTCGTGCTGATCAACGGGCGCCGCGTCGTCCCGTTCAACCTGGCCGGCGTCGTCGACACCAACACCATCCCGGTGGCCCTGGTCGAGCGCATCGACGTCGTCTCGGGCGGCGCCTCGGCGGTCTACGGCGCTGACGCCGTCGCCGGCGTCGTCAACTTCATCCTGAAGGACAACTTCGAAGGCGTGGAATTCGCCTCGTCCTACGGCATGTCGGAAGAGAACGACGCCATCCGCCGCAAGGTCGACCTGACGATCGGCGGCAACTTCGCCGACGATCGCGGCAACGCCGTCGTCAGCTTCGGCTACACCAAGACCGATCCGCTGTACCAGGACCAGCGTCCGTGGGGTCTGGTCGCGCGTTCTTCGAACACCGGCGCTCCGCTGGGTTCGGGCACCTCGGTCCCCGGCCGCTTCGGCGTGACGCCGGTCGCGGGCGGCACGCCGCTGCCCTCCGCCGCCGAGATCAACCCGGCGACCGGCGCCCTGATCGGCCCGGGCGATCCGGCCTACAACGCCGCCGGTTACAACTATAACCCGTTCAATCTCTATCAGACGCCGCTGAGCCGGTATCAGATCAACGCCCTGGGATCCTACAAGATCAGCCCGGCGGCCGAGGTTTACAGCCATCTGACGTACGTCAAGAGCGACGTGTCGCTGGATAACGCCCCGACCGGGACGTTCGGCAACACCTACAGCGTGCCGATCGGCAACCCGTTCATTCCCGAGCCCATGCGTCAACAGCTGTGCGCGGCCCGCGGCATCGACGCCGCCAGCTGCGTGCCCGGCGCGGCCGGCTCGACCATCGTCCCGCTGACCATCAACCGCCGCTTCACCGAGATGGGCAGCCGTCCGGTCGACTACGAGAACAAGACCGTTCAGCTGCTGGCCGGCATCCGCGGCGACATCGGCGCCAACTGGAACTACGACGTCTACGCCTCGCACGGCGAGACCGAGCAGCTGGTGACCCGTCGCGACTGGGGCTCGCTGTCCAAGCTGCGCAACGCGCTGAACACGACCTCGGCCACCCAGTGTATCGCTCCGGGCACCACCACCCCGGTCAGCGGCTGCGTGCCGATCAACGTCTTCGGCGCTGAAGGCTCGATCACCCAGGCGATGATCGACTACATCAACCTGGCCTCGATCAATAAGACCTCGATCGAGCAGGACGTGGTCTCGGGCTCGATCTCGGGCATTCTGCCGGAACAGCTGAGCAGCCCCTGGGCCGAGCGTCCGATCGCGACCGCCTTCGGCCTGGAATGGCGTCGCTCCGGCGCGGCCACCCGCGCCGACGCCCCGTCGCAGATCAACGGCGAAGTCCTGGGCACCGGCGCTCCGGTTCCGGATCGTGAAGGCGAGTTCGAAATGCGCGAGGCTTTCGCCGAGCTGTCGATCCCGCTGGTCGAAAACCTGCCGTTCGTCCGCAGCCTGAACCTGGAAGCGGGCTACCGCTACACCGAGTTCGAAGCCTCGGGCGCCAAGACCGACTACGGCAGCTACAAGATCGGCGGCGACTGGTCGCCGATCGAGGACATCCGCGTCCGCGCCATGTTCCAACGCGCCACCCGCGCCCCGAACATCGGTGAGCTGTTCAACCCGCAGGTCACCGGCCTGAACAACCTGGCCGTCGATCCGTGCCAAGGCACGAACATCAACGCGGCTCAGGCCAGCACGGCCGGCACGCTCAGCAACCTGTGCCGTCAGACCGGCGTTCCCGCCGGCGCCGTCGGCTTCGTCGCTGCGCCGAACTCGGGCCAGGTCAACGTCCTGACCGGCGGCAACCCGAACCTGGGTCCGGAAGAAGCCGACACCTGGACCATCGGCGCCGTCTGGCAACCCGCCTTCGTGCCGAGCCTGCGTCTGAGCCTCGACTACTACGACATCAAGATCGACAAGACCGTCAGCAGCAACAGCGTCAACGACGTGATCCAAGGCTGCTACAGCACGGCTCTGAACCCCAGCCTGACGTTCAACGAGTTCTGCCAGCTGATCGGCCGCAACACGGCCAACGGCACGCTGAACGGCGTGGAATCTCCGGGCGTGGCCCTGCTGCTGTCCAACCTGGGCAATGAGCGGGTGTCGGGCTTCGATCTGGCGGCCAACTACCGCGTCGAACTGTCGGACTACGGCTTCGGCGACGTGGGTCGTATCGACCTGAGCGTCAATGGCAACATCGTCACCAAGAACGAGAGCCAGGCCACCCCGTCGTCGATCCTGCGCGACTGCGTGGGCTTCTACTCGACCTCGTGCGGCGAGCCGCGCCTGAAGCAGCGTTGGACCAGCCGTGCGACCTGGTCGCTGGGCGACTACGCCGCCTCGCTGCAGTGGCGTCACCTGGACGGCACCGTGGTCGAGCCGGGCACGGGCAACTGGTACGCCCCGTACGCTAAGATCGACGCCTACAACTACTTCGATCTGACCGCGCGTTGGGACATCACCGAGTCGGTCCGCTTCACCGCCACGGTGAACAACCTGCTCGACGAGTCGCCGCCGGAAGTCGGCTCCAACATCGGCACCACGGCGTCGAACAACGGGAACACCTTCCCGCAGACCTACGATGCGATCGGCCGCTACTACACCTTCGGCCTGCGTCTGAAGTTCTGATAGCGTTCAACGCATAAAATGAGAGAGGCGGAAGACCCCGGTCTTCCGCCTCTTTTCTTGTGAGCTCAGATTTAAAGACTGCCGGATCAGGCCGGGCGACCTGTCGCCAAGGCGCCATACAGGTCGGTTCGACGGTCGCGGAAGAAGCCCCAGGCCGCACGGTGGCGGTCCAGGAAGTCCAGGTCGAAGGTGTGGACCAGCACGCCCTCTTCGCGCTCCAGGCTCTCGACCAGATCGCCGCGATGGTCGGCGATGAAGGAGTGGCCGTAGTAGGTCTGGCCCGCCTCGGTCACCTGCTCGTGGCCGATGCGGTTGGCGCCCACGACCGGCACGACGTTGGACACGGCGTGGCCCTGCATGGCGCGCTGCCACGGGGCGGCGGTGTCCAGGCTGTCATCGTGCGGCTCGGTGCCGATGGCGGTCGGGTACAGCAGCACCTCGGCGCCCTGCAGCATCATGGCGCGCGCCGTCTCCGGGTACCACTGGTCCCAGCAGACGCCGACGCCGATGCGGCCGAAGCGCGTGTCCCAGACCTTGAAGCCGGTGTCGCCGGGGCGGAAATAGTACTTCTCCTGATAGCCCGGGCCGTCGGGAATGTGGCTCTTGCGATAGACGCCCATAAGCTCGCCGTCGGCGTCGATCATCACCAGGCTGTTGAAGTAGTGCGGCCCCTCGCGCTCGAAGATCGAGACGGGCAGGACCACGCCCAGTTCCTTGGCCACCGGCTGGAGCTGCGTCACGGCAGGATGCTCGCGCCACGGATAGGCGGCGCCGAACCACTTTTCTTCCTGCGAGACGCAGAAATACGGCCCCTGGAACAGCTCCGGCGCCAGGATGACCTGGGCGCCCTTGGCCGCCGCCTCACGGATGAAGCCGATGGTCTTGTCGATGTTCGCCTGCATGTCCTCGCCGTACGAGGTCTGGATGGCGGCGACAGTGATTTGACGGGTCATCACGCGGGCTCCTGCTGGCTGATGCAGTGGAAGGAACCGCCGCCCGACAGGGTGGCGATCGACGGCAGGGGGATGATCTCGCGATCGGTGAAGACGGTCGCCAAAGCCTCGCAGGCCAGGCGAGCGGCGGTCTCGTTGCCGTAGGTCGGCACGATCACGGCGCCGTCGGCGATCAGGAAGTTCATGTGGCTGGCCGGGACCGGGCGTTCGTCCTCGTCCAGGATCAGGCCCGGAGAGGGGATGCGCAGCACCTGGATCGGGCGGCCGGAGGCGTCGGGCATGGCGGCCAGGGCCTGTGCCGTCTCATCATAGACGTCGGCGTTGGGATCCTTAGGACCGAAGGCGATCGGGCAGGCGACCACGCCGGGCGCGACGAAGCGGGCCAGGTTGTCGACGTGGCCGTCGGTGTGATCGTTCAGCAGGCCGTCGCCTAGCCACAGGACCTTCCTCGCGCCCAAGGCCTGCGCGAAGGCGGCTTCGGCGGTTTCCTCGGTCCAGCCGGTGTTGCGGTTGCGGTTCAGCACGCACTGGCGCGTGGTCAGCACCGTGCCCTCGCCGTCGTGGTCCACGGCGCCGCCTTCCAGGATGAAGTCGTGGCGGGTCAGGGCGACACCCGTCTGTTCGCCGATCTGGTCAGCGACCTCGTCGTCGTGCGGCAGGTCGTATTTGCCGCCCCAGCCGTTGAAGACGAAGGCCTGGGCCGAGGTCGATCCGGCGCCGAAGATCGGCCCGGTGTCGCGCAGCCAGATGTCGCCGAAGCGCCCGGCCACCACGGTCACGCCCGCCACATCGGCGAAGCGCGCCTTCGCGTCGGCCAGGGCCTCGTCATTGCCGACCATCAGCTTGACCTGCTCGCGGCCCGGGCCGGCCAGGGCGCGCACAAGAGCCTCGACCTCGGCCTGGGCCGGTTCGAGGTTGTCCTCCCACAGCTCGGCGTGGCTGGGCCAGCCGACCCACATCGCGCGATGCGGCGTCCACTCAGCGGGGATAGGCAGGGTCATGGGCGAAGTCATGGGCCGAAAACGTCCACATAAAAGGGATGAAGCACGAAGGGGGCGAGATAGGCCCTGAAGGCCTCAGGTTCAATGGCGACGGGCCTCGGCGGCCCATAACCGCCTCAACGCAGCAGGCCCGTCCACCTGACCTCAAGCAGCGCGAACGCGCGGTAGGTCCAGAGGGATGACCTCAAGCAGCGC
The DNA here is from genome assembly GCF_014836405.1 of Brevundimonas guildfordensis. Taxonomy (GTDB): domain Bacteria; phylum Pseudomonadota; class Alphaproteobacteria; order Caulobacterales; family Caulobacteraceae; genus Brevundimonas; species Brevundimonas guildfordensis. Next base: position 1,712,266 of record NZ_JACSQU010000001.1, read on the forward strand.
GAACGCGCGGTAGGTCCACTTGGATGACCTCAAGCAGCGCGAACGCGCGGCAGGTCGTCAAAACAAGAAAGGGCGGCCCGTCGCCGGACCGCCCTTCCCTTGTTGTTATCAGCGTCGCTTAGAAGCGGTAGCGGACGCCGACCTTCACCTGCCACACCGACTCGGTGCCGAAGGTGCTCGGGCTGCGGTTGCTGAAGCCCGTGTAGTTGTACTTGCCGTCCACGATCGAGGCGGCGACGTTGTTCGACGTGTAGGGGAAGCCGATCTGTTGGATCGTGCCCCACTCGTCGTTGATCAGGTTGCCGAGGTTCTTGACGTCGACATAGCCTTCCAGCTTGGCGCCGCCCGGGAAGAAGGCCGGCAGTTCCTGCGACACGTGCAGGTCGACCGTCGTCACGTAGGGCGACTTGAAGGCGTTACGCGGCGAGATTTCGCCAGCGTATTTGATCAGGCCCGTCGAGTGCAGGAAGTCGTTGAAAGCGCCAACGTTGAAGTTGGGGCCGTAGGTGACGCGCGGATCGCTGGTCGCCGTGACGTTCCCTGCCGAGTCGGCGGTCGGCACGTACAGCAGCTGACGCTGGGTCGTGATGTGCTCGCCGTACAGGTTCGCCGGGCTGGTGCCGAAGGTGTAGCTGTAGGGCAGGCCCGAACGACGCTGGGCGTACAGGTTGAAGCGCGTGCGGTAGTCGCCGAAGAAGGCGCGCGAGTAGGTCAGGTTCAGCTTCAGCGCGTGCTCGATCTCGTAGTTCGAGTCCGCCAGAGTCGGGTTGTTCGGATCCGACAGGGCGATGTTGCCGAAGTTCGAGCTGGCCGTCGACGAGGTGGCCGGCGAGCGGTCCGTGCTGTCCAGATAGGTGTAGGACAGGTTGAAGCCCGCGCCGTCCAGCCAGCCGTCGTACCAGGCCTTGTCCAGGCCGATGGCGAACTGGTCGGTCTTGCCCCCGCTCAGGTTGGTCAGCATCAGGACCTGTTGACCGCGACGGACCGGGTTCGGACCGAACACCGGGCGACCGTCCGGAGCCGTGCCGTTCTGGGTCTGGGCCATGCTGAGGTCGACCCAGCCAATGGCGTTTTCCAGCTCCGAGTGGACGTACTCGGCCGTCACGCTCCAGCCTGCGCCCATGTTGAAGCGGCTCAGGTCGAAGATCTTGTTGACGCCCAGCGAGGTCTTCCAGATCGACGGCGTCTTAAAGGCCGGGTTGATCAGGTTGATGTTGCCGGTGCCCAGTTCGGCGCTCTCGGTGACCTTGTCCTTGAGTTGCTCGTTCACATTCAGACCATCGACGTTGGTCAGGAACGAAGCATCCGGGCAGACGCCGAAGCCGCCGGCGAACTGCGACTGGTAGTCGGCCGCCGTCTTGCACTGGAACGAGCCCGTCAGGTTGCCCGGGTTCGAGTAGGAGTTCGAGATCCAGACGTTGGGCGAACCGCCCTGGAAGCGACCGAAGCCGCCGTAGACGGTCAGGCTGGGGTCCGGACGCCAGTTGAAGCCGAAGCGCGGCTGCAGGATGCTGATGCCATCCAGGTTGGTGTCGTTGCCGAAGCCGAAGCGGTCATAAAACGCCTGGTTGTACTTGGGCTTGTCGTCCGAGGTGTACCAGTCGTAGCGCAGGCCGGCCGTCAGCGTCAGGTTGGGGCTGACCGACCATTCGTCCTGCAGGAACAGGGTGTTCAGGGCGTAGCTGAAGCTGGCGGCGCCGTCGTTCTTGTTGTTGCTGGCGGCGTTGGTGTAGCCCACGGAGGAGGCCCGGCGCGCTTCGAAATCAGCGACCGAAGCGAACTCGTATTCACCGTTCGCCACCTGGACGAACAGGTTGAAGATGTCCTGCTCTTCACGCTCATAGCCGCCGGTCAGGCGGTGACCGAAGCCGGCGTCCCAGTTACCGACCAGGCGGTACTGCATGGTGTCGACCGTCAGCATGTTGGCGTGACGCGAACGCTCGGGACCGAAGCGGACCGAACGACGGACGCCCGTGTTCTGGCCGAACGGCGAGTCCAGATAGACCTGCATGGCGGCGAAGTCGTTGCCGCCCAGGCCGTTCGACAGGTTCTCGGTTTCCTTGCGGCTGACCGCGAACTCGGTCGAGAAGGTGTCGGTCCAGTCAGAGAACAGTTGGGCCTTGTAGGCCTTCAGGTTCTGGTCGATCTGATAGGCCGAGGACAGGAGGCCGACGCTGACGTAGTTGCCGCTGGTGACCGTGTTGTTCAGGCGAAGGTCGCTGCCTTCGGTCTGCTGGTACGAGAAGACGGCGCGGTGCTGGTCGTTGATGTTCCAGTCCAGCTTGGCGAAATACTTCTCGTCCTGAACGGTCAGGGCGTCAGCCGACCAGTCGAGCGGGTCATAGCCGTAGACGCGCTTGGCGATGTCGCGGACCTGGTCGACCTGAGCCTGGGTGATGCCCGGCACCTGGTTGACGGCGCCCGAGCCTTCGGGGCCCGACAGGACCGGCTGGGTCGATTCGTACTTTTCGTAGTTCACCAGGAAGAACAGACGGTCCTTGATGATCGGGCCGCTGAGGGTCGCGCCCCAGGTCGTCTCTTCGAACTCGCCGGTCAGCGAGCGGTTCTGACGCTCGCCGGTGACGAAGTCCTTGTAGCTGAAGCTGTCGCCGCGCAGGCTGTCGTTGGTGACTTCCCAGAAGGCTTCGCCGCTGAACTCATTGCCGCCCGACTTGGTGACCGAGTTGATCACGCCGCCGGTGAAGCTGCCGTATTGCACGCCGTAGGGGGCGACATCGACGCTGACCGCTTGCAGCACCGAACGCGAGATCGGCGAGCGCAGGGTCGGGTAGCCGTTGCCGTTCAGGCCGAAGTCGTCGCCCTGACGGATGCCGTCGATCAGCATGGCGTTATAGCGGGTGTTCTGACCGCCGATCGACAGGGCGTCGTTGTTCGTCGGGTCCACCGTGGCGAACGGGGTCGTGCGCACGATGTCCTTGATGTCGCGGCTGATGGACGGCAGCGTCTCGATGTCTTCCAGGTTCAGGCGAGCCGTGGGCGAGGTGCGGACGGCGCGCACGCCGCGCACGACCACTTCAGCCACTTCGGTCGCGCCGGCGTCGGCGGCCATGGCCGACACGGTCACGTCGAAAACGGTCGGAGCGCCGATGCCGACGCTGCCCAGTTGAGCCGTCTCGGTCTGGCCGTCGACCATAACCGTCACCGAGTACGGGCCGCCGACGCGCAGGTTGCGGGCGGTGTACAGGCCGTCGTTGTTGGTGACAGTCGTGGTGCTGGTGCCCGACGGGATGTGGGTGACGACGACGGCCGTATTGGCCACCGGCGCGCCGGCCGCATCCGTGATCACGCCGCGGATGCCGCCCGTGGTTTCCTGGGCGAAGGCGGCGCTGGAGGTCGCCAACAGGATAGCTGCGGCGGAAACCCCATAGGCGAGGTTGCGGTTCAACATGAGTGTTGTGATCCTTTTCGACGCATTTGCCAGAACGGCAATCAGCGCGGTCATTGATGAGGCGGCTTTAGGCCCCCCATCCGACGCTCGGACGACAACTAGATGACAGAACGATGACAGCGCGCGAGGGTGACCTGAGAGCCACACCGTTCAGACGGCTGTTCGACGACCTAGGCTAGGCGTGACGCCAGCGCTTCGGCGACGCGCTCGGCGGTCGCGTCCAGCGCGCGGGGCTCATGGTAGTTGCCGTTGATCTGCGTGCGGCTGATCACATAGGCGCGGAAGGCGGTGAACAGGCTACGATCCGCAGGCGCAGGGGCGCCCCAGAAATCATCGAGCGGCTTCTGATCCGTCAGCCCCTCAAAATCAAAAAAGGCCTGGCCCAGCACTTTGACGGGCGTGCCGAACCCCAGGGCCGAAAGGGCGGCGCTGGAGTTGTTGACCACCATGCCTCGGGAGGCGCGACACAGCTGCGCCAGATTTCCGCCGTCAATGAAGTCGACCCGCCCGGTCAGGCCATGTTTGGCCGCCAGACGTCGCGTCTCGCGGCCCAGATTGATCACGCCCGGATCCAAGGGGTGGTTTTTGACAAGCAGGCGCACGCCTTCCGGCGCCGAGCCGGCGAAGCTGGCCATCACCCTATCCAGGAAGGACAGATTGTCGTGGATTTCAGAGTAGCGCAGCAGCTGGGCGTCGCCGTCGCGCTGCAGGCAGGCGATGAAGAAGGCGCCCTTGGCCTGTATCCGCTCCACATCCCGGCTCTTCGCCCCCGACACGGCAAGAGCGAGGTAGCGCCGCACATGGCCCACGCACTGTCGCCAAGGCGAAGCGGTATAATAGTGTCGGTAGTGCGGGAAGGCGAGACGGCCGAAGGGCTGGACCGCGTGGTAGAGACTGATGTTGAGCACATGGTGCGGCAGGATTTTGCCGACCGGTCTTGAGATCGGCAGCTCGGGCGAAGGCGGCGGGTAGCCCGCGCCCGAACGCGGCAGGCTGCTCGAGGCGTTGACGCCATTGCGCTCCAACGTGATCCAGTCAGGACGAAAATAGCCGTTCTCCAGCACCCACACGCGGGCGGGAAGCTGCTGGGCCTGGGTCAGAACCCCCTGATTATAAGGGCCGCCCTCTCCAAAAAGGATGATGTCGGTGAATTGCTCAGCCAACCGCGCCACGTCTTGCGGCCAGTGCGCGGCGGGGTTGCGGTACACAAGGCCGTCGGCGCGCCCCCAGTTGGCGACGTCGCCCGCGTTGAACAGCATGCGACGCACTTCGCCGCCCCGACTCTGAATCGCGTCGGCGAGCCTACGCCCGAATCGCCCGAAGGGCGCGGACACGACAAGGAACCGCCGCCCAGTCAGGTCGGCGGTAGCCTGGAGGCCGGCGACCGGCTGATCTGGATCGAAGGGCGCGAGCAAACGCTGATATCTCTCTACCGACAGAGCCTTATTAAACTTCCGACCGAGCCGAACAAGCCAAATGGGGCTGTGCTCCGCCTGAAGTTCAAACGCAACCGCCGAACTCAGAAACCTGAGCTCGGCGGAAGGTTCTTATCGACGCTTCTTTGGTCGCGGGGGCTGGGATGATCCAGCCCCCTTGAGCCTTAGAAGTTGATGTCGACGGTGGCGCGGCGGTTCAGCGGCTCACGCACGCCGTCGCCGGTGGCCTTGGCCGGGGCGGTCTCGCCCTTGCCGTCCAGCGAGATCACGCCGCCGTTGACGCCTTGAGCGACCAGGGCGTCAGCCACGGTGCGCGCACGGCGGTTGGACAGGCCCATGTTGTAGGCCGCGTTGCCCGAGGTGTCGGTGTGGCCGACCACCAGCACGCGCGTCGGGGCGCCCGACTTGGCGTAGTTGGCGGCTTGCGTCACCACCGAGCGGGCTTCCGCCGTCAGGTCCGAACGGTCGAAGTCGAAGTAGACCACGAACTGACGCGCAGCCGGCTTGGCCGGAGGCGGCGGCGGCGGCGGCGGGGGCGGCGGGGGAGGCGGCGGGGGCGGCGGCGGCGGCGGCGGCGGCGGCGGGGCTGCCGGCTCGGCGCCGAACGCATAGCGCAGGCCCAGCGTCACGGTGTGCGACTGGTCATAGTCGCCCGCCAGGGTGCCGAACGGAATGGCGCCCGTGCCAGCGGTGCTGGTGTCGAACTCCATGTCGCCCGTCAGGTAACGGTACGTCAGGTCGATGTTGGCGCGATCCGTGACGGCCCAGGCCAGACCGGCGATCGCCTGAGCGGCGAACTTGGTCGAGCTGTCGTCCGCGGCGAAGGCCACGCCCGGGGTCTGACGCAGGCGGCCGATGGTGTCGGTGTTGACGCGGTTGGCGCCCACGCCCAGGCCGACGAACGGACGCAGGGTCCAGTCCGGCGAACCGAAGTCATAGATGACGTTGGCCATCAGGGTGGTCGACGTGATGTCGCCGTCCGGCGAGTGGCACGCACCGGTGGCCGGCGTCAGGTTGCACAGGCCTTGCGGGCCCGAGACGGCGCGAACGGTGCCGATGTCGCCCGAGCGGTAGCCGCCTTCGAGCTCAACACGCCAGTTCGGGTTGAAACGGTAGCCCAGGCGCGCAAAAGCCGCCCAGCCGTCGTTCACTTCCCAGTTCCAGTTGTGACCGGTCGCCGAAGCTTCCGTGTTGATGTCGTCGATGATGTGGTAGCCGGCGTCGATCGCGCCGTACCAGCCATCGGGCTCAGCCGATGCTGCGCCGGCTGCGAAAAGCCCCGCCGCAGCGACACTGGCCAGAAGTTTCAGCTTCATGGTGTCCTCACACTCCTTAGTTAATCCGAAAGCCGACACGTCATTCCGCGAAGGCGCTCGGAAGCCGAACGACGTTGCAGTGCGGCAGTTCCCTCTTCTAGCGTCGAATGTGGCGACTGTGGCGCCGTTTCAACATAAAATCAGGTAAACGCCACGCGCCCTCGAACGCAGGCTTCACTCAATGTTCCTGGATGAACGGTGGATGAGACCGTCGACCCATAACCCAAATAGAGGTGGTCAGTCGTTCAAAGAGCGTAGGGGGAGGACAAATGCCTCAGGCGTCATCCAGTTCGATACTGATACGAGGCATCCGATAACGCGACGCATTCCACCGCCTTTGAGCTTCAGCGCTATTCCCGAACGAGCTATATAAATTCAAAGTCTTTACCGGCAGGGGTGCGGCGCTTGCCGCAAATGCACGCGCATGCGTTAGAGCTGCGGGATAATCCGGCCCCCGCCCCAGAACATCTCGGTACGCCCTTTCGACGGCTTTCAAGGCAATCATATTGTCATGCGGCGCAGCAAAGGACGGACCAGACTCTTTTATCGCACCAAGCAAACTTCCAACAACACTCGCCGCCCGCGCACTTTCCTGTCCGGAAAGCTTTGGCAACAGTTTTAGCGGAGCCCACGCCACTACCGGCTGTACATGAACCTGCCCACCATTGAGCGCCGCGAAAAGTCCGTCAACATCAAGTACATCATCTGCAGGAAGACGAAATCCAGCATGCTCAATGACGCCGAAATCCGACGAAGAACGATCAAAGAAAGACGCCTTCAGATCACAATCTGAAGTATAAAGATCTCTATCCAAAAACATGAAGGTACGCTGTTTTAATACAGCAGCTTCAAGCGTCATGGAGGAAAAATCGCCATAAATGCTATGAGCTTCAGCAATAAGCTTAGCTGCAGAATCCGGCGCTGAAACAACAACCCGAGCTCGCTCTAGCCTAGACCGTTCCGCGGCAGCTCGCATCGAGGGGTGTACAAGATAAACGATCCCCGCCCGATCAGGCAGAGCCGTCAGCGCGTCCAGATTGGCGCCCCATGAAAAAATGACGAGGTCTCTCGCCAGAGCTGGCGCACCGGACCAGGCACCATGAGGATCTCCGCTCACCTGGTCAATGCGCGCCTTTAGATCATCAAGCCGAGGGTACGCTGATGTCAAAAACTTATCTGCGTCTCCCGGATAAAGCAGGCGGAGACGTTCAGCCCACATCTCAGTTGGAGATACGTAGCAATCGTAGTTCAGAAAATGAGGATCATATGTGTACCCCTTGAATGGCGCAGCCCCATGCTCCATACCCAAAGCCACGAATCTGCGATCACCTCTTATAAATTTCGCAGCATAAAACGCTGACAACGAAGAAAATACAGCCAGAGGAAAGCAATCAGTCGCAAATTGCTCCATTCCACTGCACATCCGGTCAATAGAGACCGAACCAACTCGACCAAATTTTGCAAGCGCGCTCTCAAGCGGGCTCAAACAGTACCTATCTTTACTTTCAGAAGAAAATAGATAGATATTAGCAATATCCGGCATAACTACTCAAGCAGCCCGAAGAAAATCACCAGCCCCAACAACTTTTTTGATCATGCTGGACGACACGCCATCTGTCCGTGACAGATAGACCACCTCGCAGTGTTCTCTAAGCTCATCAAATTTGCCTTCCCAGTCCCCGCCCATGACGAAGACAGAGGCCTGAAAATTCAGAATGTCGGAGACTTTCTGGTCCCAGTTCTCTTCCGCGATAACCAAATCTACACAACTCAAGCCCGCGACGATCTCGGCTCGGGATGCAAAGGGAATCACCGAGCGCTTGCCCTTGAGCAGGTTGAACTCATCGGTAGAAATCGCGACCACCAAACGGTCTCCGAGAGCACGGGCGCGCTCTAGAATTCGCAGGTGGCCAACGTGGAAGAGATCAAAGGTCCCGTAAGTGATCACTGTTCTCATCGGATTGCCGGTTTGCTGTTGAGAGTTTGGAGAAGCGCTCGAATCCCTATGGGTAGCGAAATGCGACAAATGTCAACTTTTTATGTCAATCAAGCCGACCTCCCATCAGTTGTCACACACACAACCAAATGCAGCTTGAGCTTTGGCGACTTCCTCCTTTTTAGGCTCGGATCAGATTGATCCGCCTGACGTCAATGACTGCTTGAAATCATGGTCTCTACGAATTGGTCACGCCAGTGGGACACGTCGGTGTCGCGCACGACCTGCATCAAGGCCTTCCACTTCCGCCTGCGCTCTTGCAGAGGCATGGTCAGAGCCGTGCGGATAGCGTCGGACAGTTCCTCGCGGCTGAAGGGGTTGACCAGCAGGGCCTCGCCCATCTGCTCGGCGGCGCCCGCGAACCGGGACAGGATCAGCACGCCGGGGTCGTCCGGATTCTGGGCGGCGACGTACTCCTTGGCCACCAGGTTCATTCCATCGCGCAAAGGCGTGACCAAACCGACCCTGGCGGCGCGGTAGATGCCCGCCAGCTGATCGCGTCGGAACGTCCGGTTCAGGTAGCGGATCGGCTGCCAGTCCATGTCGGCATAGGCCCCGTTGATGCGCCCGGCGAGGGCGTCCAGCCGCCCCCGTATATCTTGATAGGTATCCACGTCATCGCGCGAGATCGGCGTGACCTGCAGCAGGAAGACGCCGCCGCGCATCGACGGATTGTCCTCAAGGAACTGCTCATAGCCCAAGAGGCGCTGTTCCAGCCCCTTGGAATAGTCGAGCCGATCCACGCCGACGATCATCGAGCGGAAGGCGGCGCTGGCCGCTATGCGGTCGTAGGTCTTCTGGCCCAACAGGGAATCGCGCGCCGCCAAGAAGCTCTCCACGTCGATGCCGATCGGGAAGACGCCGACCTGGACGCTGCGGCCGAAGGCGTCGACACGCCCGCCCTCCCCGACCACGCCCTTGGCCTCGACCTCCACATAGCGCTGGAACAGCTCCATCCACTCCCGGGTCTGGAAGCCCAGCAGGTCGAAGTGGAACATGGATTCCACCAGCCGACGGTGATGCGGCAGCGTCACCAGGAGCTGACGCGCCGGCCAGGGCGTGTGCAGGAAGAAGCCGATGCGGTTCTTCACCCCCAGACGGCGCAGGTCCCGCGCCATCGGAATCATATGGTAGTCGTGGACCCAGATCACGTCGTCGGGCTGGAGCAGCGGCCGGAGCACTTCGGCGAAACGGCGGTTGGTGCGCTCATAGCCCTCGCCATAGGAACGCTCATAGGCGGTCAGGTCGACGCGGTGATGAAACAGCGGCCACAAGGTCTTGTTGGCGTAGCCGTTGTAGTATTCGTCGACGTCCTGGGGCTCCAGATCGACGGTGGCGACCGTGACGCCAGCGCGATCTTCGATGTTCAGCTCGCCGGTGAAGTGCTCGACGGTCTCGCCGGACCAGCCGAACCACAGACCGTCATATTTGCGCAGCGCCGCCGACAGGGCCATGGCCAGCCCTCCGGCCGAACCCGCCGCCGGATCCTTGGGCGCCGAGACGCGGTTGGAAACGACGATCAGGCGGCTCATCGCGCGTCCTGCCACGAGCGACTGAGCAGGACCGCGCAGTTAATGATTCCGACGAGGGAATAGGTCTGGGGGTAGTTGCCCCACAGTTCGCCGTCCTGAATAGAGATGTCCTCGCTGAGCAGGCCGGCATGGGTGCGACGGCTCAGCATCTCCTCGAAGATGACGCGCGCCTCCTCGACCCGGCCGTTCAGGGCCAGGGCCTCGATGTACCAGAAGGTGCAGAAGTTGAAGGCGGTCTCCGGCTCGCCGAAGTCGTCCGGGTGGATGTAGCGGAATAGATAGGGGCCGCGCTTGAGGTCGCGCTCGATCGCCTCAAAGGTCTTCACCTGCCGCGGGTCGCGGGCGTCGAGGAACCCCAGGTCGGTCATCTGCAGTAGGGCGGCGTCCAGCTCGGTCCCGCCGAAGCTGGCGGCGAAGCGGCCCTCTTCGGGCAGATAAGCCTCGGCCTCGATGCGCTCGCGGATGATGCGCGCCCGCTCGCGCCAGACCTCGCTGCGGTCCTCGAGGCCGAGGTGACGCGCCGCGCGGGCCAGACGGTCGCAGGCGGCCCAGCACATGACCGAGGAATAGGTGTGAACCCGGGCGATGGTGCGGAACTCCCACAGGCCGGCGTCGACCTGATCGTGCATGGCGAAGGCGCGGTCGCCGACCTTCTCCAGGGCGGTGAAGTCCTCGACCGTGCCGGGGCGCAGCAGGCGCTGGTCGAAGAAGGCCTGAACCAGCGGCAGGACGATCTGGCCGTAGACGTCGTGCTGGAGATGCTCGTGCGCCTGATTGCCCACACGCACCGGCTTCATGCCGCGATAGCCTTCGACGCTGTCGACGATGCGCTCGACGATGGCGGGCTCCAGCCCCACGCCGTAGACCGGCTGCACATGGCCGCCCGCCGAGGCGTCGACCAGGTTTCGCAGGTAGCCGAGGTAGTTCTCGAGGATATCGACCGCGCCCAGCCGGTTCAGCGCCCGCACCGTGTAGTAGGCGTCGCGGATCCAGCAGTAGCGATAGTCCCAGTTGCGCCCGCTCTCTGGGAACTCGGGCACCGACGTCGTCATGGCGGCGACGATGGCGCCGGTCTCTTCATAGACGCAGAGCTTCAGGGTGATGGCGGCGCGGATCACCGCCTCCTGCCAGTCCAGCGGCAGATAGAGGGTGCGGGTCCAGCGTTTCCAGTGCGTGATGGTCAGGTCCAGCGCGGCGTTGACGCCCGACAACACGGCCTGATCGTAGCCTTCGTCCGGGCCGAGGAAGAAGGCCATCTCCTCCTCGAGGCGGAAGGTTCGCTCGTTCAGAACATGGCTGACCGGGCAGTTGGTGGTCAGGCGCAGGATCACGTCGCTGCACAGATAGCGGATGTGATTGGAGCCCGAGGTCCGCTCGGCCGCTCGCGCGCCCCAGTCCGCCGAGGGGCGCAGTCGCACGGTCACGCGCGGCGAGCCCGACAGGGGCCGCACCACCCGCGCAAAGGCGGTCGGCCGATAGATGCGCGAGTGTTTCAGGTGGCGAGGGCAGAAGTCGATGATCTCGACGGCGGCGCCGTCCTCGGCCGTCATCACGGTGCGCAGAACGGCGGTGTTGCGCACATAGGCCTGTTCAACCGAGGCGAGGCCTTCCAGGTCGATGGCCCAGAAGCCGTGCTCGGGGCTCTCGCCGTCCATCAGGGCCGAGAAGACCGGATCATCGTCGATGCGCGGGGCGCAGGCCCAAACGAAGCGGCCGCGCCGGTCGATCAGGGCGCTGACAGAGCAGTTGCCGATGGGGGCGAGGTCGAGGTCAGGCTTCATCAGGAGCCTCCTTGTGAGCGTCGGCGGCGAGGGCTTCCAACCAGTCCAGGACGGCGGCGACGTCCGGCAGTTGATAGCGGGCGGCGGTAGGGCGAGACGGGCCGACCAAGACGCCGAACCCGCCCAGGCCTTGCACCGCCTCGAACCCGGCCTCGTCGGTCAGATCGTCGCCGACCATGACGGGAATGGCGCCGAGGAAAGGCGGCTCCTTCATGAAGGCGCGCACCGCCGTGCCCTTGTCCGCCCCAGGGGTCTTCAGCTCCAGCACCATGGAGCCGGGCTGCAGCGTCAGGCCCGTCGTCGCCGCCAGATCGGTCGCCAGGCGCGTCGCGGCCACACCCTCGGCCGGGGCCTGACGGAAATGAAGGCCAGCGGACAAGCCCTTGTCCTCGACTAGAACGCCGGGTCGATCAGCGGCGAAGGCGTGAAAAGCCTGCAAGGCCTGCGAGATGGCGGGCGAGGGCGTGGTCCGCAGCAAGGCTCCATCGTCCCGCCGACGCTCCAGACCATGTACGCCCGAAGCGGCGCGCGCGGCGCCGTCGCTGATCCGGTCGATCTCGGCCAAGGTGCGTCCGCTGACGACGGCCGCGCGCCCCTGCAAGACCTGCGTCAGCCGCGCCAAAACCGCCGTGCGGCGCGCGTCAGGACCCACAGCGTCCGGCGTCGGCGCAAGCGGCGCAAGCACGCCGTCGAGGTCAAGAAACAGGGCGAGGCCCGGCAAGAAAACGGGCGGGTGAGGCAGGCGCGGGGGCACGGCCCCCTGAGCATCGGACATCAGGCTGAGGTTTCGACTTTCCCATTAGTGAGATCGTCACAACGCCCGAACACCGCGAAGGTTGTAAAAGATTCTCAAACGGGCGGATCGGAAAGTTTTGAGCGGCGCTTTCCGAACGCGCCATTGTGCGAAGCAGCTTATTGGGGCAATTCCCGCTGCTGTACGAAGAGCCGCAGAAGCGGCCCCGGCGCCTGGAACCGTGATGACCGCCATTTCCGCCCCTTCTACTCCTGAACAGCTCGCCGCCATGTCCGACCGCGCTCGCGAGGTCGTGCGGCTGAATATCGAGGCGCTAGAGGCGCTGGAACGGTCGCTGGATTCCTCGATCGCGCGGGCGGCCGACGTCATCCTGTCGCGGCCGGGCTATGTCGTGGTGACCGGCATGGGCAAGTCGGGACACATCGGCGGCAAGATCGCCGCCACCCTGGCCTCGACCGGCACCAACTCCTTCTTCGTCCATCCGGCCGAGATGAGCCACGGCGACCTGGGCATGCTGCGCCCCGACACCACGCTTCTGGCCCTGTCCAACTCGGGCGAGAGCCGCGAACTGCGCGATCCGCTGATCTTCTGCGCCCGCAACGACATTCCGGTGATCGGCCTCACCCAGAGGCCGCAGAGCTTCCTGGGCCGCCACTCAGACGTCTGCCTGACCATGCCCAAGGTGGCCGAGGCTTGCCCCAACGGCCTGGCGCCGACGACTTCGACCCTGATGTCCCTGGCCATGGGCGACGCCCTGGCCATGGTGCTGATGGACCGGCGCGGCTTCACGCGGGAAGATTTCGGTCTCCATCACCCCGGCGGCTCGCTGGGCATGAGCCTTCAGACCGTACGCGAGTGGATGGGCGACAACGCCGCCTCTCCCGCCAGCGTGCCGCTGGATGCCGACTTCCGAACCGTAGTGTCGGCCATCACCGAAGGGCGCAAGGGCGCGGTCGCGGTGCTGGCGCCCGACGGCTCCCTGGCCGGCATGATCACCGACGGCGACGTGCGCCGCGCCTTCGCCAACGACATCGCCGCCCTGCTCGCCGCCGACATCATGAGCCGCAGCCCGATCACGGTTGAGCCCGAAGCCCGGATGAGCGACGTGGTCGATCTGTTGAGCGCCAACAAGATCAGCAACCTGTTCGTCGTCGATGAGCGGCGCCCGGTCGCCATCATCCACATCGCCGAACTGATGCAGGCGGGGTACGTTTCCTGATGGTTCAGGACGTCCTCTTCGACGCCAGTCGATTGCTCAGCCGGACTGAACGCAGCGCGCCGACCGGCGTGGATCGGGTGTGTCTGGCCTATGCCGAATGGCTGATCGAACATCCGGTCTACCGCATGACGCCCGTGCGGGCGCGCAAGGATCAGCTGGCGCGCGTCGACAACGACTGGTTCCGCCAGCGCCTGACCGAGCTTCGGACGCGCTGGACCGGTCCCGGGGCGGTGTCGGAACTGAACAGCGAAGCCCGCAGCCTGTTCGACGCCCTGAACTCACCCGCCAGCAACACCTCCGTCATCGGCCACGCCCCCGAGGAAAGCCCGCAGGCGGGCAAGAAGCCAAAGCGGGTGTGGAAGCAGTATTTCCGCTCGCGCAGGATCGCCGCCCCGCCCCCGGCGCGCGCCTATATCAACGTCGGCCATACCAGCCTGAATACGCCGGACATCCTGACCTCTTTGGCGCATGGCGGCATCGAACGGATCATCATGGTCCATGACCTGATCCCGGTGACCCACCCCGAGTTCTGCCGCCCCGGCGACGGGGCCAAGCATAAGCGGCGCATGGAGAATGTCCTGCGCCACGCCTCGAGGGTCATCGTCAACTCCCACTATACGGCCGGCGAGTTGAGGCGGTTCGCCGCCCATTCAAACCTGACCGCCCCGCCGATCGACGTCGCCCACCTGGGGCTGGAACGCACCTTCGACAGCCGCACCGCCATCAGGCCCGCCCATCCCTATTTCCTGCACGTTGGCACGATCGAGGCTCGCAAGAACCTGGCCTTCCTGCTGACCGTCTGGCGCCGGCTGCAGGAGACGATGGGCGCCGAGACCCCGCGCCTGGTCCTGGTCGGGCGTTACGGCTGGGAGAACGAGGCGGTGCTGGACCATCTGCAACGCTCGCCCAATCTGCGCGGCCTGGTGCATCAGGCGGAAAACCTGCCCGACTGCGCCCTGTCGGCGCTGATGCGCGGCGCCCGGGCCATGGTGGCGCCCTCGTCGGTCGAAGGCTTTGATCTGCCGGCCGTCGAGGCCAGCGCCATGGGCGTGCCGCTGATCGCCTCGGACATCGCCGCCCACCGCGAGCTCGTGCCCCACGCCCGCTTGATCGACCCGCTGGACGGCTTGGGCTGGCTGAGCGCGCTGGAGGATTGGACCCGCAACCCACCGGTCGCCCCGCCCTATTCGGCGCCGGATTGGGAGCGCCATTTCAACGTCGTTCAGGACCGGGTGCTGTCTTCCTCTGGCGGCGCGCCCGCCTGAAGGGTAAGCATCTGATGAAATCGAACAGAGGCCCCATGACCAGAACCGCCGCCAGCCTGCTCATCGTCGCCCTTCTGGCCGGGTGCTCCACCCTGCCGCGCGACGGGCCGTCCGGGCGTAGCGTCGTGCGCGCCGCCTCCTCGCCCGAGAGGGCTGGAGATTACGCCCTGGTTGAGCTCAATTTCGAGCTGAGCGAACGCCTTAAGGCGGTGCCGTCGCCGTCATTCTCCACCCTGGCTCTGGCCTCTTCGGACAAGCCAATCGACATCATCGGCGTCGGGGACACCTTGGCGGTAAGCGTGTTCGAACCCGGCGGCGGCCTGTTCAGCGGCATGGGAACGACAACCGCCACGTCGGGCGCCCAGATGCTTCCTCCGTTGGTTGTGAACCGCTCGGGCGGCGTGCCGATTCCGTTTGCGGGCGAGGTCAACGTTCAGGGGATGACGCCGTCAGAGGCTTCCGCCGCCGTACGAAGGGCCCTGATCGGCAAGGTCGCCAATCCCCAGGTCATCGTCACCATAGCCTCAAACGCATCCAACTCGGTCACGATCCTGGGTGAGGTCCGCAACCCTGGTCGCCAGCCCTTGTCCGTCAATAACAACCGGATATTGGACGTGATCGCCGCTGCGGGGGGCCCGTCACGGTCGCTTTACGATATCGAAGTGCGCGTTCAGCGCGAAGGCCAAACCTACGCCGCGCCGATGTCGATCGTGACGACTGAGTTCAACGAAAACGTGCGTTTGCAGCGCGGGGACCAGATCAATCTGATCTACAAGCCTCGCCGCTTCAGCTCTTTCGGCGCCTTCAACGCCGTGGCTCGCAGCGAACTGCCTTCTGGTCCCTTGACCCTGGCTGAAGCGCTTAGCGGCGTCGGCGGGCTCGACTCCAACCTGGCCAATGCCCAGTCGGTGCTGCTGTTTCGTTTCGAGCGGCCTGAAGTGGCGGAGGCCCTGGGCATCCAACAGCCCGCGACGTCGCGCGGGGTTCCTGTGGTCTACCGCTTGAACCTCAACGAGGGTCAGGGCTTTTTCGTCGCCAGCAACTTCCAGATGCAACCCGATGACGTCATCTACGCGCCGCGCGCTGGTGCGGCCGAGATGCGCAAGTTCTTCGAGTTCGTCCAGAGCGTCACCCGCGTTGTCTACGACGTGTCTGTGACCAGCACGCTGAACCTCGACTGAGCCCAACGTGTTCAGCCGCTTCGGACGATCGCGAGAGCCTTCTCCCCAGCGGCTGGACGACGGGCGCTCGCGTGACGCCGACGGCCGCGCCGCCCTGGACGCCGAGATCGACGCCATTGAGGCGGCGGCGCTCGGAACTTACGTCCTTCACGGCCTGCCCGGAGCCATGGGCCACTATCAGCGCGCCGATAGTCATTCACCGTGGGAAAGGCTCGATGACGCCCTCACCCCGGAACAACGCTGGGCACTGGTGGCGGAATCGCCCGCCGGCCAAGGACGCCGCTTCGCCTCCAGCGTAGACCTGGGCGTCGAATCGCCCGTGCCCGAGGTGCGCAGGGCGGCCGCTGTGCTGGCGGCCTGCCGCGGTCTCAGGCAGCGGCTGGCCGAGTCGGCCGGCTTCACCGCCCAGGATTTGGCCGACGCCATCCAGCTCGGCGCCGCGGCGCGCCGGCTCGACGGTCAAGACGAGCCGACGTCGCAGGAACCTGCTGACTAGGCCGCCAACCCCGCCGCCTCGGCCATCAGCTCCAGCGAACGCACTCGCGCGGCGGGGTCCCAGATCTGGCTGGTGATCATCAGTTCGTCCGCCTCGGTCTTGGTGATGAAGGCGTCGAGGGCGGCCCTGGCGGTCGCCGGGGCGCCGACGGCCGAGCAGGCCAGCGCCGCGTCGATCATGCCGCGCGCGGCCCCATCCAGACGCTCGTAATAGCCCTCGACCGGGGGCGGCAGCTTGCCGGGACGCCCCGTCCTCAGGTTGACGAAGGCCTGCTGGACTGAGGTGAACAAGAGACGCGCCGCCTCGTCCGTCTCGGCCACGAAGGCGTTGTAGCCCAGCATGACGTAGGGCTTGTCGAGGTGCTGCGAGGGGCGGAAGGTCCGGCGGTAGATGTCGATGGCCCGCATCATCTCGCCGGGCGCGAAATGGCTGGCGAAGGCGTAAGGCAGGCCCAGGTGCGCCGCCAGCTGAGCGCCATAGGTCGAGGAGCCCAGAATCCAGATCGGCACGTCCTGCCCCTCGCCCGGATTGGCGATGATGCGCTGGTCCGCCGGGGCGGGCGCAAACCACTGCATCAGCTCCATCACGTCCTGGGGGAAGGCGTCGACGTCGCCCTGAAGCGTGCGGCGCAAGGCCCGCGCCGTCGCCTGGTCCGAGCCCGGCGCGCGGCCCAGCCCGAGGTCGATGCGGCCGGGGTGCAGGGCGTTCAGGGTGCCGAACTGCTCGGCGATGACCAGCGGGGCGTGGTTGGGCAGCATGACGCCGCCAGCCCCGACGCGAATGGTCTGCGTCGCCGCCGCCACCGCGCCGATGACGACCGAGGTCGCGGCGCTGGCGATGCCGGGCATATTGTGATGCTCCGCCAGCCAGAAACGATTGTAGCCGAGACGCTCGGCGTGGCGGGCCAGATCAATGGTGTTGGCGAGCGCCTGGCCCACATCGGAGCCTTCGGGGACGGGGGCGAGGTCGAGAACGGACAAAGGGATCATCCGACCGATATGGGGCCGCTTCGCAGCGACGCCATACCGGCCGTGACGATCGGTCGTCTATTGGACCCGCTTACTGCCCGGCGGGGCAGTCGCCGATGCGCTCGGCCGTCATGGTGACCTTGGTCTGGGCCATCTGCGGCGTCGGCGCCGGGTCCATCCTGGTGGTGACCTCGGTCACGTAGCGGCTGTTGAAGTCGCCGGTCACGCGGATGGTGGAGTCGGCCTTCATATTGCCCGGCAGGGTGCAGGAAGACGTAGCGACCATGGCGTCGCCCTGACGCGCGAACGGCTGGGTCGTACAGTCGGCGCCCGGCTGCTGGGCGCTGGCCGGCGCTTCCAGCTCGGCGTCCTTGATGCAGACGTCCTGCGCCGGGACCGAGGCGCCGCCCGGCATGCCTTCCATGGCGGTGGACACGCGCCACAGGCCCGGCTTGGGCGCGTCGAGCGTCGCCGGAGCGGCGGCCGTCGAGGCGGTCTCAGCCCCGTCAGCAGCCGGGGCTTCGGCCTTGTTGTTGTTTCCGCAGGCCGACAGACCCATCAGGCAGACGACGGCGACGCCGCCGATGATCGCTGAACGCATGGCGCGCTCCCCTCTCGTTGAGAACCGAGGGGATAACGCCGGTCTAGCTTAACGGTTCATACCGCCGCGAGCGGTTCAGTCCAGGACGACGCCGGTGGTGCGCATGATCTCGGCGCGTAGCTCCGGCAGACCCAGGCCCTTCTCGGACGAGGTGACGGCCACGTGGGGGTAGGCGGCCGGGCGTTTGGCGATGGCCTTCAGCGTCGCCGCCTGCACCTTCGCGGCCTCGCCCGCCTTCAGCTTGTCGGCCTTGGTCAGGACGATCTGATAGGAGACGGCGGACAGGTCGAGCGCGTCCAACGCCTCGTCATCGACCTTCTTCAGGCCATGTCGGCTGTCGATCAGCAGATAGACGCGCTTCAGCGTCACCCGGCCGCGCAGATAGTCGCGGCCCAGGTCCTGAAACTTCTTCACCGTGGTCTTGGAAGCCTTGGCCCAGCCGTAGCCGGGCAGGTCGACCAGACGCATCCGGCCGTCCAGGTCGAAGAAGTTGACCTCGCGCGTGCGGCCCGGCTCGTTCGAGGCGCGCGCCAGCTTGTGCATACCGACCAGGCCGTTGATCAGGCTGGACTTGCCGACGTTGGAGCGACCGGCGAAGGCGATCTCGGGCAGGTCCGGGGTCGGCAGCTGCTCGATCTTGGCGCAACCCATGATGAAGGTCGCGGGGCGCGCGAACAGGACGCGCGCCGCCTCGATCTCGGCGTCGGAATATTCTCCGACCTTGGGCTCGTCAGAAGCGTCCAAACGATCAGGCCTTTTTGAAACGGGCGATGAAGCTGTCGATCGGGTTCTCGGCGCCGAAGCGATGCATGATCACATACTGCTGGAGGATCGACAGGACGTTGTTCCAGGCCCAGTAGATCAACAGGCCAGCCGCGAACGGGGCCATGATGAAGGTGAAGACGATCGGCATCAGGGCGAAGATCTGACGCTGCATCGGGTCTTGCGCCGGCGGGTTCATCGCCATCTGCAGCCACATGGTGAAGCCGTAGACCAGCGGCAGCACGCCCAGGTGCAGCGGGCCGTTCAGGATGCCGCCCAGCACCGGCAGCGTGGCCGGATCCCAGGGAATGGCGCCGAACAGGTTCCAGACCGTCGACGGGTCGCGCGCCGACAGGTCGCGGATCCAGCCGAAGAACGGCGCGTGACGCATCTCGATGGTCACGAACAGCACCTTGTACAGGGCGTAGAAGACCGGGATCTGCACCACCATCGGCAGACAGCCCGCCAGCGGATTGATCTTCTCCCGCTGATAAAGGGCCATCATCTCCTGCTGCTGCTTCTGCGGATCGGAGCCGTGCTTCTTCTTGATCTCCTCCATCTTGGGCTGGAGGGTCCGCATCTTGGACAGGCTCTCGTAGGACTTGTTGGCCAGCGGGAAGAGGACCAGCTTGACCACGACCGTCAGGGCCAGGATGGCCAGGCCGAAGTTGCCCAGAACGCCGTAGAAGAACTCCACCACGGCGAAGATCGGGCGCGTCAGGAACCAGAACATGCCCCAGTCGATGGCGTAGACGAAACGCGGCAGGCCGAGCGATTCCTCATAGCCCTTCAGCACCTCGGCGCGCTTGGCGCCGGCGAACAGCCGCTGAGTCTCTTCGATCTGCCGGCCCGGCTGGATGGTGTGGGTGGCGCCCAGCATGGCGGCTTCGTGGATGTTCATCCCGTCGGCGTCGCGCACCGAGAAGCGGCCTTCGATGGCCTCGTTCTGGCTCGGGATCAGAGCCGCCAGCCAGTATTTGTCGGTGATGCCCATCCAGCCGCCGACCGAATCCTTCTGGATGCGCGGCTTCTTGGCCCAGTCCTTGTACTTGACCTGTTCGGTGGTGAATTTGCCGTCCGAACCGAAGGCGCCGATGGCCCCCTCGTGCAGGATCATCTGCTTGCCCAGGTCGACCGGGACGCCCTGGCGCTCCACGCGGCCATAGGGGGCGATGGCGATGGCCTGGGTTCCCAGGTTGGCGACCGTGTCTTTGACCGTGAACATATACTGCTCGTCGATCGAGACGAGGCGGGTGAAGCGCAGGCCCGAACCATTGTCCCAGGTCAGCTCAACCGGGGTGGCCGGCGTCAGGGTCTCGCCCTTGGTCAGACGCCAGACGGTATTGGGGCCCGGCACGCCGCCGGCGACGTTCGGACCGCTCCAGCCGAACTGGGCGAAATAGGCGTGCTCCATCCCCTGCGGGCGGAACAGCTCGACCGGCGGCGAGCTCTTGTCGAGCGTTTCCTTGTAGTTGGTCAGATACAGGTCATCGATGCGCGCGCCCTGCAGCGACAGCGAGCCCTTCAGCGTCGGCGTCTGGATCGGCACCCGGGCGACGGCGCCCAGGGCTTGAGCCCGGTCCTTGATGAAGACGCCCGGCGCGGGGCCCGTCGGCGTCAGGCCGGCGTCGGCCGAAGCTTCGCGCGCCTTCTGCTGCTCGGCGGCGACAATCTGCGCCTGACGACGGCTCTCGGCCTGCGGGCGCATCACCATGAAGTAGTAGACGCCCATGATCAGGGCCGCGCACACGAAGAAGATGATGGTGTTGCGCGAATTCTGGGTCTGCATCGGGATCAGCGGTCCTGGTCGGCGGGGCGCGGGTCGGCGGGGCGCGGGTTGGAGGCGGCGCGGGTCGGTGTCGAGGCGGTCGAAACGGCCCGGTCTCCCATATCGGAGGCCGCGCGCGGGGTTGCGAGCCTTGTAAGGGCCGATTTCACGTCGTCAAGCAAGCGGTCCCAGTCGCGGTCCGCGGTGCCCATGCGGGCGATGAACACATAGTCGCATCCCGCCCGCCCGTGTAGCGGCGTCAGCAGACGCGCGGCTTCGCGCAGACGGCGCTTGGCGCGGTTGCGCACGACGGCGCCGCCGATCTTGCGGGTGGCGGTGAATCCAAGGCGCACCAGGGGATCGCCGTCGGCGCGATCCAACTGCTGGACCACCACGGCGCCGCGGGCCTGGGAAACGCCTTTGGCGGCCGCCAGAAACTGGGGCCGCCTCAACAGGCGATCGATTTTCATCAGATCGGTCATGCGCCCCGCCCTGAAAGCAAGTGGGCGCGTGACGTCAGGCCGTCAGGCGCTTACGGCCCTTGGCGCGGCGACGCGCAACAATCTTTTGACCGTTCGTGGTGGCCATCCGCGAACGGAAGCCGTGACGGCGCTTGCGCACGAGTCGCGACGGCTGATAGGTCCGCTTCACGGTCGGCTCCGGGTTACTGGGGTTGGCGACAGACACAAGCGTCAGCCGCGAGAGAGGCGGGCGTATAAGCGGCGACAGCACGGGAGTCAACGCCACAGCCGCTTTTCCGTGCGCTCGACAGACGCGCACGGCGGCTGGAAATCCGCTAGGGATGCAGAAGGAAGAGGACGGAGCGCGGTTTGAACCGGGTCAAAAGATTTCTGCCCCTGGCCGTGCTGCTGGCCGCCGCCGCCCTGATCTTCGGCATGGGCTGGAATCGCTATCTGTCGCTGGACACGCTGCGTGAACACGGGACGGTGTTGGAGACCCTGGTCGCCCAGCGCTACCTGCTGACGCTGGGCGCCCTGATGCTGATCTTCGCCCTGCTGACGGCCAGCGTGGTGCCGGGCGTCGTCTTCATCACCGTGACGGCGGGCTATCTGTTCGGGCCGTGGGTCGGGGGCGTGGCCACCGCCTTCGCCGCAACCGTGGGAGCCTTGGCTGTGTATTACGTTGGACGCACAGCCCTGGGCGATTCCTTACGCCGCCGCGCCGCGGCTGACACCGGCCTGTTGAACAAGGTCTGCGCTGGGGTGGACAAGAACACCTTCTGGTATGTGCTGGTCGCGCGCCTAGTGGTCACCGTGCCCTTTCACATGATCAATGTGGCGGCGGGCGTCATGGCGGCGCCCTTGCGCCCCTATGTCGTCGCCACCTTCGTCGGCCTGCTGCCCGCCCATGTCATCTATTGCTGGATCGGCCACAGCCTGCACGAAGTGCTGATCACCAACCCAAGCCCGGACATCCGCAGCCTGTTCGCGGAGTTCTTCTGGCCGCTGATGGGCGTGGCCTTCCTGTCGATGCTGCTGCCCCTGCTGCTCAAGCTGGCCCAGAAGCTGCGCGCTTCCCCCCGGGAGGCGTCATGACCGCCAGCGAGCTGCAGTCCCCCATGCCCGAGATCACAACCGTGATGGAACGGCCCGAGCCGCGCCGCCGGTTCGCCCTGCCGTCGCCGGACGGCCTGTCGGTGCGGCTGCTGGTGCTGACGGTCGTTTTCACCCTGTCGGTCGTCGGCCTGATCATCGTGCCCAGCGCCGCCTCCTTCCAGGAGCGGTGGTTGATGGACCGGTTGCAGGCGGCCGAGCTGGCTTCGGTCGGGGTCGAGGCCCTGCCCTATTCGGCGGTGGAGGATACGACGGCGGAGCAGTTGCTCAGCATCGGCGGAGTGCAGTCGGTCGTGGTCGGCGAACAGGGCGTGCGCCGCCTGCTGCTGCAGGCCCCCAACCTGCCGCGCGCGCCCGAACTGATCGACCTGCGCCAACCCAATATCGGCGCGCGGCTGACGGCCCCGTGGAAGACCCTGTTCGGCCACCCGGACCGCTCGCTGCGGGTGCAGGCGGCGCCGCGCTACCGCTCGGGCGACCTGATCGAGATCCTGGCGCCCGCCGAGCCCTTGAAGAAGGAGCTGGCGACCTATCTGCGGAATAATCTGGCGGTCGCCCTGCTGATCGCGGCGGTGGCGGGCGGCCTGCTGTACGCCGCCCTGTCCTATCTGGTGCTGCAGCCGCTGGGCCGGGTGACGCGCTCGATCGAGCGCTTCGCCGCCAATCCGGAAAGCCCGCCTGAACCGCCGTCCAACCGCCGCGACGAGATCGGCCGGGTCGAGCGCGAGCTGGCCCGGATGCAGGAAGAGGTGCGCCAATCCCTGCGCTCGCGCGCCCGTCTGGCGGCGCTGGGCGAGGCGGTGGCCAAGATCAACCACGACCTGCGCAACATGCTGACCTCGGCCCAGATGGCGTCCGAGCGGCTGTCGACCTCGTCCGACCCGCTGGTGGCGACCGCCCTGCCCCGGCTGGAGCGCGCCCTGGGCCGGGCCTCGACCCTGGCGCGCAACGTCCTGGCCTATGGCAAGACCGAGGAGCCGGCGCCCCAGCGTCAGAAGATGCTGTTGGCCCGCGCCGTCGCCGCCGCCGCCGAGGACGCCGGGCTGGAGCCGGACGGGGTGAAGCTGGTGCGCGACCTGCCCGCCCGCTTCACCGTCAACGCCGACCCCGACCAGTTGCACCGCATCCTCGTCAATCTGATGCGCAACGCCCGACAGGCCATCGAGGCCAACCCCGAGAACGGGGGCAAGGGCGCCATCACCGTGAGCGCGGCGACCGAGGAGAGCGAGGCCGTCATCGCCATTGCCGACAACGGCCCGGGCATTCCGCCGCGCCTGGCCGCGCGCCTGTTCGAGCCCTTCGTCAGCGGCAGCAAGACGGACGGCACGGGCCTGGGCCTGACCATTTCGCGCGAGCTGGCGGCGAACCACGGGGGGTCGCTGATGCTGGTCGACACCGGAGCGCGGGGCGCACGGTTCGAACTGCGCCTGCCGACCTAGGACGCAGCCAAAGCGACTCATAAAGCGTTGTTCCCCTGAAGTCTTGGAAACGCCAAGCTTGCGGCGTTCCGTCGCCGCGTCAGAAGGAGATTTTCGATGATTCGCTTTCCCGTCCCGCGAAGCGCCGCCCTGGTCCTGCCCCTGGCCCTGGCCGTCCTGACCGCACCGGCGGTCGCCCAGACGACGACGCCGGGCGCCGCCCAGGCTCAGACCCCCAGCCAGGCCGAGACCCAGTCGCGCGATCACGTCGCAGACATGCTGGCCAAAGGCGAGCGCTACCGACGCGCGCCCGATTCGGCGCAAACGCCCGAAGAGCTGCGTCAGACCCGCGCCCTGAACGCCGAGATCGTCGCCCAGAACGACCTGGCCGAGAACGAGGACCGCGCCAATCAGGCCGCCCATGCCGAGGCCCAGCAGCGTTGGCAGGAGAGCGAGGCCGAGGCTCAAGCCGCGCGCGAACGGCATGAGGCCGACCTGCGCGCGTCTGCGGAAGCCCAGGCCCGCTATGATCGCCAGATGGCCGACTGGCGCGCCACCGTAGCGGCCTGCGAGCGCGGCGACCGCGCCCGGTGCAACGCCGGTCGCCAGACGCCGAACTAGGCCGTGTAAATAAAGAAAAGGGCGCCGCCGACCCTACGTCGGCGGCGCCCTTTTTACTGAGCCTCAGCGGGCCGGATCAGGCCTCGACGCTGTCCGAGCGGCGCTTCATCATATTGTCGAAGCTGTCCCAGACGCCATCGGCGCCATGCCAGGCCCCTTGCGTCGCCGCCTTGGAGTATTCGGTGGCGCGGGCCTCGAAGAAGTTGGCGTGCTCCACGCCGCTGAGCAGCGACTGCAGCCACGGCAGCGGGTTCTCCGTCACCCCATAGACTTCCGGCAGTTGCAGCTGGCGCAGGCGCCAGTCGGCGATGAAGCGGATGTAGGCCTTGATGTCATCCGGCGTCATGCCGTTCACCGGACCCATCTCGAAGGCCAGGTCGATGAACTTGTCCTCCATCTCGATCACCGTCTTGCAGCAGTCGACGATGTCGTCGGCCACGGCCTTGGTGACGGCGCCCGTCTCCTTGTTGAAGGCGTGGTACAGCTTGATGATGCCCTCGCAGTGCAGGCTCTCGTCGCGCACCGACCAGGACACGATCTGACCCATGCCCTTCATCTTGGACTGGCGCGGGAAGTTCATCAGCATGGCGAAGCTGGCGAACAGCTGCAGCCCCTCCGAGAAGCCCCCGAACATAGCCAGCGTCCGGCATACGTCGGCGTCGGTCTCGACGCCGAACTGGCCCATGAAGTCATGCTTGTCGCGCATGGCCTCGTATTCCATGAAGGCGCCGAACTCGCTCTCGGGCATGCCGATGGTCTCGAGCAGCAGGGCGTAGGCCGCGATATGGATCGTCTCCATATTGGCGAACGCCGCCAGCATCATCTTCACTTCGGTCGGTTTGAACACCCGGCCGTAGCGCTCCATGTAGTTGTCCTGAACCTCGATGTCCGCCTGGGTGAAGAAGCGGAAGATCTGGGTCAGCAGGTTGCGCTCGCCGTCGTTCAGATTGGCCGCCCAGTCCTTGACGTCCTCGCCCATCGGGACTTCCTCGGGCATCCAGTGGACCTGCTGCTGCTTCTTCCACATATCGAAGGCCCACGGGTAGCGGAACGGCTTGTAGGCGGCCGAGGGGGTCAGCAGGCCGGGCGTGCCGGGACGAATGATAGCGGGAGCGTTCATCGAAAGGACCTGAGGCGAATCCGGAGAAGGTGCGTTTCACCATGCGTCCCCCTGCGCGCGGGGACAAGGGAGGATGCGCACATCTAGCGATCACTTTTCGATCGACCGCTAGATGTGGTGTTTCGATGACAGGAAACTGGGGAGGAAGATGGGGATGGATTTCACGCTCTACGGCGCCGCCGGATCCGGGTCGGTCCCGGTCGAGGCCGCGCTCCGGCTGATCGGGCTGGACTATCAAGTGGTCGAGGCCCCTACCTGGGAAGGCGAGGCCGAACGCGCCAAGGTGGCGGCCGTCAACCCGATGCGGCAGGTGCCCGCCCTGATCACGCCGGCTGGGGAAGTCATCACCGAAAGCGCGGCCATCCTGATCTGGCTGGCCGATTCCCACCCGCAGGCGCGGCTGGCGCCGACGCTGGACGATCGGCGTCGGGCGCAGTTCCTGCGCTGGATGAGCTTCATCCCCGCCGCCGTCTATTCGATGTTCTGGGTGCGCGACGAGCCGTCCCGCCTCGTGGGCGCCGATCCAAAGGCTCAGGCCGAAATCCAGCAGCGCACCGCCGACCGCATCGCCGACTGCTGGCGGATGATGGACAGCCAGATCACGCCCGGCCGCTTCCTGCTGGGCGAGGAGATTACGGTGCTGGACCTCTATGTCGCGGTCGCCAGCCGCTGGACGCCGCGCCGCCGCCGCTTCTACGCCGAAGCGCCGGGCATGGCCCCGGTCGTTCGCCGCGTCGACGCCCTGCCCGCCCTGCAAGACTTCTGGGCGGAGCGCTTCCCGTTCGACGACGGCTGGGAGGGTTAGGGCCTAGATCAGACCCATCGCCCTCGCCTCACGCTCCAGCCCCTCGCGGAACTCGGGCGCGGCCAGGCCGATCAGGGCGCGGGCGCGGGCGTCGTCGGTCAGCCCCTTCAGATTGACGGCCCCCTGCTCGGTCACGACGTACTGGACGTCGTTGCGCGGGGTCGTCACTGGGCCGTCCAGCCGCGCCACGATACGCGAGGCGGTCCCCCTCGCCGCCGTCGAGTGACAGGCGATGATCGACTTTCCACCCTGCGACGCCGTCGCCCCGCGCACGAAATCCAGTTGGCCGCCCGCCGCCGTATACTGCCGCCCGTTCAGGTGTTCGGAACAGCAGGCCCCGAACAGGTCGATCTGCAGCGTGGCGTTGACCGAGACCATCCGATCGTTGCGGGCGATGACGGCCGGGTCGTTCACATAATCGACCGGATAGGCCTCGACGGCCGGGTTCTCGTGCAGGAACTGATAGGTCGAGCGGTCGCCCATCGAGAAGGTGAACACCGTCTTGCCCGGATGCAGGGTCTTGCGCGCATTGGTGACGACGCCCGCCTTCATCAGTTCGACCAGACCCGGCGTCAGCATCTCGGTGTGGACGCCCAGATCGCGATGATCGTGCAGGGCCGCGCACACGGCGTCGGGCAGGGCGCCGATGCCCATCTGCAGCGTCGCCCCGTCCTCGACCAGTCCCGCGATCAGGGCGCCGATGGCCAGGTCCTGCGGCTGCTGCGGCGCCTTGCCCGCCTCCAGCAGGGGCGCCGCATGCTCGACCAGGGCCGCGACTTTCGACACGTGCACGCGGCAGTCTCCGAACACGCGCGGCATGTGCGGATTGACCTCAAGGATCACCCGCTGCGCGCTCTTCGAGACAGCCAGGGCGTAGTCGGTGTTGGTGCCGAAACTGAAATAGCCCTCGGCGTCCATCGGCGAGACGGTCGCCAGCAGGGCGTCGACGCCGATCTCCTGGGTCAGCACCCGAGGCGCCTGCTGAAAGCCGGTCGGCACGAACCAGACGGCGCGGCGGCCTTCCTCGATCGCGCGCGCCTCCAGCTTCCGTTCGATGGCGCCGTGGAACAGGCTGTGCGGGCGGATGCGGTCGGTCAGTTCGTAGCGCATCACCGTCTCGCCCGCGATGGCGGTGGACAGCAGGTAGTAGAGGTTGATGTCGCCGACCTGCCTCGCCTCGGCCCGGTCGGCCAGGGCCCTCAACAGCGCGGGCGGCTGGCCGACGCCCAGGGCCATGGCGACCTTGGCGCCCGACGGAATCAGGGCGGCCGCCGCTTCCGGCGTGCTCAGGCGTTCAGCGTAAAGGGCGGCGAAATCGGTCATGGCGAACTCCAGCGGGCGCTTGTCGGCGTCAACGGCCACTATCCGTCACCGATGCGGAGGCGCGGCCTAGACATTGGTCTAAGGAGCGGTTTGCCCTGAGAGGATCAGGTCTAGGGCGCGTCCTGCAGGGGCGCGTCGTGCAGGCGCTGTCGCCGCTCCGCCGCATAGGCGACCAGCCACAGGGCCATCGACCAGGCGGCGCCCACGCTCCAGCCCGCAAACACGTCAGACGCCCAGTGCGCGCCCAGGTAGATGCGCGTCAGCCCGATCAACAGGGCGATCACGACCGCGCAGCCCAGCACATAGGCCTTCAGCCGCCGGCGCGGAAAGGCGCGCGTCAGCATGACCCCCAGCGTCAGATAGAAGACCGTCGACAGCAGGGCGTGGCCGGAGGGGAAGCTGGCGTTCAGCGTCTCCACCGCCTGATAGATCTGCGGCGGACGCTCGCGCTCGAACAGCGCCTTCAGGCCTTCGCTCAGCGCGACCCCACCCGCCAGACCGACCACCAGCATCAGCGCCGACAGCCGCTTGCCCATGATCAGCAGGAAGCCGATGGCGATGACGGCGAACAGGGTCAGAACCGATATGCCCCCCAATGACGTCAGGTCCGCCGCCGCCTCATGGAGCCACCACGGCCCCCAGGGCCGCCCCGGATCGTCGGCGAAAGGACGCACCGCCGCCAGCACCGCCTGATCGAAGGCCTGGCCGTCCGCCTCACGCATGTCGTCAGCCACCTCGATGAAGGTCAGCACCCCCAGGGCGACGACCAGCATGGCGGCCACGGCGGCGATTTCAGTGCGCGCGACGCGCAGCGCGCGGGTCAGGAAGGCGGTGGGATGCGGGGCCATGGGGCGCTAACGGCGAAGCTGGGGGGACGTTCCGTCACGGGGCCGATCACGCGTTCGTGAACACGCCCGTGACGACAGGAAGTGTGCGGCTTGACGGTTGTCTTTTCCGACTTTTCCACAGGGCTAAACCTGGAGGAATCTCGCGCCGCCACATCGCCGGGACAAGATCAAGACTTTATAAAAAATTAAAGATATGCACCCATACATCTAGCCGAACTTGAGCCCACAAACACTATATCTAGTGTTTCAAACCGGTACGGCCTTCTAATGCATTTGTTCGGGACAGGGACGAAAATGGCTGGTGGCGAAGCGTTGCAGACGACGGAATTCTCTCAGGTTTCCCCGGCTCCGATCGAGCTGAAGCCGGAGCTGAAGGTGGTGGGCGGCCTGAAACTGGACCGCACGCGCGACGCTCTGCTGACGGATTTCGGCAAGAAGACGCTCGAAGACCGCTACCTGCTGCCGGGCGAAAGCTATCAGGACATGTTCGCCCGCGTCGCCACGGCCTATGCCGACGACGCGGATCACGCCCAGCGCGTCTATGACTACATGTCCAAGCTGTGGTTCATGCCGGCGACGCCCGTCCTGTCGAACGGCGGCGCCGATCGCGGCCTGCCGATCTCCTGCTTCCTGAACTCGGTCAACGACAGCCTGGACGGCATCCAGAACGTCTGGAACGAGAACGTCTCCCTGGCCTCGAACGGCGGCGGCATCGGCACCTATTGGGGCGGCGTCCGCTCCATCGGCGAGAAGGTCAAGGGCGCGGGCCAGACCTCGGGCATCATCCCCTTCATCCGCGTGATGGACAGCCTGACCCTGGCGATTTCGCAAGGGTCCCTGCGTCGCGGCTCGGCCGCCGTCTATCTGGACATCCACCACCCGGAAATCGAAGAGTTCCTCGAAATCCGTAAACCCTCGGGCGACTTCAACCGCCGCTCGCTGAACCTGCACCACGGCATCAACATCACCGACGCCTTCATGGAGGCGGTCCGCGACGGCAAGCCGTTCGACCTGATCTCGCCCAAGAACGGCGAGGTCCGCAAAACCGTGGACGCCCGCAATCTGTGGACCAAGATCCTGGAAATCCGGATGCAGACGGGCGAGCCCTATCTGATCTTCTCGGACACGGTGAACCGGCAGATGCCCCAGCACCAGAAGGACCTGGGCCTGTCGGTCAAACAGTCCAACCTGTGCTCTGAAATCATGCTGCACACGGGCCTGGACCATAAGGGCGTCGAGCGCACCGCCGTCTGCTGCCTGTCGTCGGTCAACGCCGAGACCTTCCTGGAGTGGCGCGAAGAGCCCCGCTTCATCGAGGACATCATGCGCTTCCTCGACAATGTGCTCGAGGACTTCATCACCCGTGCCCCGTCGTCGATGGCCGCCGCCGTCTATTCGGCCCAGCGCGAGCGTTCGGTCGGCCTGGGTCTGATGGGCTTCCACTCCTTCCTGCAGGCGCAGGGCGTGGCCTTTGAATCGGCCATGGCCAAGAGCTGGAACATGCGCCTGTTCAAGCACCTGCGCCGCGAGGCCGATAAGGCCAGCCGCACACTGGCCGAAGAGAAGGGGCCCTGCCCCGACGCCGCCGATCGCGGCGTGATGGAGCGCTTCAGCCACAAGCTGGCCATCGCCCCGACCGCCTCGATCTCGATCATCTGCGGCGGCACCTCGGCGGGCATCGAGCCGATTCCGGCCAACATCTACACCCACAAGACCCTGTCGGGCTCGTTTGCGGTCAAGAACCCCTATCTGCAGAAGCTTCTGGGCGAGAAGGGCATCGACACCGAGGCCGTCTGGAACTCGATCCTGGAGAACGAAGGCTCGGTCCAGCATCTGGACGCCCTCAGCGACGACGAGAAGGCCGTCTACAAGACCGCCTTCGAACTGGACCAGCGCTGGGTCATCGAACTGGCCGCCGACCGCACCGGCGACATCTGCCAGGCGCAATCGTTGAACCTGTTCATCCCGGGCGACGTCAACAAGTGGGACCTGCACATGCTGCACTGGTCGGCGTGGGAACGGGGCCTGAAGTCGCTCTATTATCTGCGTTCCAAATCGGTGCAGCGCGCCGCCTTCGCCGGCGCCGACGACAAGCAGGAGGAAGAGGTCGATCCGAACCAGCCGGACCTCTTCTCGGCCGCCCCCACCGACTACGACGAGTGCCTGGCCTGCCAGTAAGGCAAGCCTTAGCCGTCATCGCCATCGCCTTTGAGCCGCCCGGGGAACCCTCTCCGGGCGGCTTCGTTCGTTTGACAAGGATTAAGGCGCAAAAGAGTCCGTTGCGGTTCCCCGGCGTTCGTGCACAGTGGAACCGTTAACGGGTCGGGAGGGACCGTTGATGCGGCGCATGGCATGGGCAGGAGTGGCGATCGGGGCGGCGACTGTCGTCTCCATGCCCGCGTTAGCCCTGCCCCAGATTGAGGCCGAGGGCCCCATCGTCGCGCGCGGCGGCGAGGCCGTCCGGTTCGAAGACGCCGCCTCCCTGGTCGACAGCCGCCTGCCGTTCTCGGCCGAGCCTGAGGCGGCCTTCGGCGCCCCGGTCCAGATCAATAACGCCTCTCGTTTCAGCGCTGACGCCGGTCAACTGCGGCAAGAGGCCTGGTTCGCGGGCGACGGCTTCACCGACCGCCTGCGCATCACCACATCCGGCGAGCTGCGCCACGCCGACGGGTCGCCGGCCCCGCCGCGCGCCCTCGACCCCGTCGCCTTCTCGGGCGAGAGCTATGACGTCACCTATACGCGCGGGTGGACGGCAGCCAGCGGCCGCACCGCCTCGGGACTGGAGGTGTCGCTGACGCCGCACGCCGGCTTCGGCGTCGGCAGCGACGGCCCCTCGGCCGAGGCCGGCGCCACCCTGCGCATCGGCGAGAACCTGGACCGCCTGGCCCCCAACGGCGACGAGGCTTTCGGGGCACGCCCGCGCTGGTACCTGTACGCCGCAGGCTCCAAGCGGGCGGTCGGCTACAACTTCGCCCGCACGCGCGACGGCGACTTCGCCCGCTCCGGCGTCAGCCAGGACGCCGGCACCTATCTCGGCGACGCCTCCATCGGCGTGGCCTATCGCCGGGGCGCGATGCAGAGCTCGTTCGGCGTCGTCTACCGCGAGATCGAGGCCAAGGGCCTGCGCGGCTATCAGGGCATCAACACCGACGTGTCGGAAGGCCTTGTGGCCTTCCAACTGACGATCCGCCCGCCGCGCTGACCGGCGAAACCGGCTCCGCTGGCGGAAGCCGATCGCCGGCTACTGCGTCCGCGCCACACCCTCGCGACGATTGTCGGCCGCGCCGTCCCAACGGCCGTTGCGCCACAGTCCGCCGTGCAGTCCTGACGTTTCGGTGTCGTTGGGACGCAGTTCGACGCCGCGCGCCGCCATGCCCGCCTGGATATCGGCGGGGAAGCCCTCGGTGTCGGCGCCGAAGCCGTCGCCCTTGGCCACCAGATTGGGCAGGTCAAACGCCTGCTGAAGCGGCAGGCCCCAGGCCAGGGCGCCGATCAGGGCCTTGGCGTTGTAGGCGAGGATGGACGAACCGCCAGGCGAGCCCAGCGCTCCGAGCAGCCGCCCCTCGCGGTCCAGAATCAACACCGGCGACATGGACGAACGCGGCCGCTTGCCCGCCGCAACGGCGTTGGCCGCCGGCGCGCCATCAGACGCTGTCGGGATCATGGAGAAATCGGTCATCTGATTGTTCAGGAAGAAGCCGCCGGCCATCCGGCCCGAACCGAACAGGCTCTCGACCGTGGTGGTCATGCTGACGGCGTCGCCCTGGGCGTCGACGATAACCAGGTGCGACGTGCCCGCCGGCTCGCGCGTGGCGTCGGCGCCGACCTTCGGCGCCCCCGCCGGCACGCCATAGGGCGCCGCGCCGCGCAGGCCCGGCGCCAGCGCCGCGCGCTCGGCGACATAGGCCGGGTCCAGCAGACCCGCCACAGGCACGGAGACGAAGGCCGGATCGCCGAAATACCGGTCGCGGTCGGCGTACATCAGGCGCTGAAGCTGGCCGAAGGCGGCCCAGGCCTCGGGGCTGTCCGGCCCCTTGTCGATGTCCGGAGTCTGCTCGGCCATGGCCAGCAGCTCCAGGATCGAGGCGCCGCTGGACGGCGGCGGCGGCACGCAGATGGTGTAGATCTTGTAGGGACCGCACACGGCCTCACGCACCAGCGGGCGGTAGCCGGCGATGTCCGCAGTCGTCAGGGCGCCGGGGCGCGGACCTTCGGACACCGCCTCGACGATCGCCTCGGCCAGCGGTCCCTGCTGCAGGGCGGCGGCTCCTTCGCGGGCGATGCGGCGCACCGTCTCGGCATAGGCGGGGTTCTTCAGGACATCGCCCGCCTGATAGCGCCCGCCATCCGGCTTGGTGAAATACTCGGCGGCCCAGCGGGTCTGAGCCTGACGCGCATCGCCGTTGATCATCCCCGCCAGACGCGGGCTGACGACAAAGCCGTCCTGCGCCAGGGTCTCGGCGTCTCCGAACAGCTCCGACCAGGCCAGGGCGCCGTGCTGCTTCTGCGCCAGGGCCAGCATGGGCACCACGCCGGGCGCACCTGTCGATCGCCCGCTCAGCACCGCATCGCTGAAGGCCAACGGCTTGCCGTTCTCGTAGAAGAGTTCGGGCGTGGCGGCGGCCGGCGCCGTCTCGCGCCCGTCATAGACGGTGACGGCGCCGCTCTCAGCGTCATAAACCATCATGAAGGCGCCGCCGCCCAGGCCCGACGACTGCGGCTCGACCAAGCCCAACACGGCCTGCACCGCCACCGCCGCATCCACAGCCGAGCCGCCGCGCGCCAACACCTTCATTCCCGCCTCGACCGCCAGGGGGTTGGCCGCCGACACGAACGGTCCGCGCGCGACGGCTTCCTGTGTCGAAATCGGCGCCGCAACCGCAGCGGTCGTCGCCGCCTCCGTCCCCTCGGCCGTCGTCGCACAGCCCGCCAGCAACAGGCCGGCCATGGCCGTCCCGGCCAGCAACGAAGAAACCCTGCGCACAGAGCGCATATCGGAGAAGGAAAGGGTGCGCACGCAAGCACTCCGGGACTTTTGAAGGGAGGCTTTATGCCTAGGCCCGCAGGCCCCCGAGGCCAACCCCGCATTTTCTCAAGATTTTCTGAGAAAAGCTGCTTGCCAGCGCCAGAACGACCCGCTAGATACCCGGCCCTGCCCGCAAGGCGGTGCGCACCCGTAGCTCAGCTGGATAGAGCACCAGACTACGAATCTGGGGGTCAGGAGTTCGAATCTCTTCGGGTGCGCCATCTTTCCAAACATCGCTGAAAACGCTGCGGATTTACCGTCCGCACAACCGTTTCCGCACGATGGCTACACAAACCGTCTCCACAATCGGACCGACTATCAGGGTCTAAACCTTTCTGATTATTCAGGAAAACGGTCGAGCGGC
>NZ_JACSQU010000002.1:0-372945 GCF_014836405.1 Brevundimonas guildfordensis
GATGGAGCAGCCCGGTAGCTCGTCAGGCTCATAACCTGAAGGTCGTAGGTTCAAATCCTACTCCCGCACCCAAGCCTTACCAAACCCCGTAGCCCATGCTGCGGGGTTCTCTGCTTTCTGGCTCACTCCGACGTCAGCGCGCCCAGGTCGCACAATCCCGCCCGGCCCGTCAGAACGCGTTGCGGCAGGACGCAGAAGGGGCGCTCGGTCGCACCATGCCGCTTTCCCCATGATGTGACCCGACGCCTATTCAGTCGACCATTTCTGGCGTGAACCCAAGGCGCCGCACCGGCGATGCTTCAGCGCCCTCCGTTCAAGAGCCCCTTCTTATAACCGGGGGCGGAACCTCAAGAGGAGAGTGGGATTCCATCGTCTCTTGTATGGAGGCCGACGGCATGCAGGCCTCTGCGGGCGACATCGGCGCTGTCATCACGTAGGGCTTTGCCGTCCAGGCAGCGTCGCAGGAGAAGTAGCGTGTTCGAATCTCAGCCGGTTTCCGTGGACGAGGTGGTGGTGACGGCGGCGCGCTTGCCGCCTGCAGCGGGGGAAGCCGCCTTTTCGGTCGTGCGGCTGGATGGATCTGCGCTCGATCGGTCGATGCGGCTGGACGAAGCGCTGGCCAGTGTGCCGGCGGTTTCGTTGTTCAGGCGCACCACCAGCCTCTCGGCCAATCCGACGACCCAGGGGATCTCCCTGCGCGCCATCGCGCCTTCCGGGGCCGGGCGCACGCTGGTGACGCTCGACGGCGTGCCTCTGAATGATCCGTTCGGCGGCTGGGTTCTGTGGTCGCAGTTGCCGACGGAAGCATTGGAAAGTCTGGATATCGTGCGCGGGGCGGGGGCGGGTCCCTACGGCGCGGGCGCCCTGACCGGGGTGATCCAGCTGCGCGAGCGCGAGCGCGGCGGCGTGCTGGACGCCTCAATCGCCGAGCGCGCCGGCGCGCGGTTGGCGGGATCGGGCGGGATCGACGCCGGACCAATGCGGCTGACCGGTTCCGCCCTCTACGAGACCAGCGACGGCTATGTTCCCGTGCGCGGCGCGGCGGCGGGTCAGGCGGACACGCCGCTGGATCTCGAGACGCGAGCGGCGGCTCTGCGGCTGGACGCGCCGCTTGGCGGGGCGCGCCTGTCCCTGCGCGCCTCGGCCTATGACGAAGAGCGCGGCTCGGGCCTGTCAGGCGCGCGGTCCAGCGCCAGCGGCCATCTGCTGTCGGCGACGGCGGCGCGGCGGCCTCAGGAAGGCGCCTATGGCTGGCGGCTGCAGGCCTGGCGACGCGAGAGCGACTTCGCCAACAGCTCGGTCGCCGTTGCGGCGGACCGCAGCGCGACGACTCCCGCCAACGATCAATATGCGACCCCGGCGACCGGCTGGGGCGTCAACGCCGCCCTGCGCCGCGCCGCGCGCGATGTGGCGGGCGGGCGGCTGGAATGGGAGTTGGGCGCCGACGCGCGCTTTAACGAGGGCGAGACCCGCGAACGCTTCCGCTTCATGGACGGCGCCTTCACCCGCGACCGCTTCGCGGGCGGCGAGACCTCGGTGGCGGGCCTCTATGGCGAGGCGTCGTGGCGTGACGACCTGTGGCTGGTCGCCGGGGGCTTGCGTCTGGACGGCTGGAAGAACGAAAACGGGCGCCGGCTGGAGCGTGATCGAGCCAGCGGCGCGGCGACCCTCGATGAGGCCGATCCCGAGCGTTCCGGCGAGGTGGTCAGCGCCCGCCTGGCGGCGCGGCGTATGATCGGCGGCGGCTGGGCGGCACGGGCTGCGGCCTACTCCGGCTTCCGTCCCGCCACACTGAACGAGCTGCACCGTCCGTTCCGGGTCGGCAACGATCTGACCGAGGCCAACGCCGGCCTGGTTCCCGAGGCGCTGCAGGGCGCGGAGGCGGGTCTGGCCTATGAGGGACCGATCGCGACATTCGGCGCCACCCTGTTCTGGAACCGGATCGAGGACGCCATCGTCAATGTGACCATAGGCGAGGGGCCGGGAACCTTCCCGCGCGCCGGTTTCGTTCCGGCCGGCGGCGTTCTGCGCCAGCGCCAGAACGCCGGGACCATCGAGGCGACGGGTATCGAGCTGACGGCGCGCCGCAGCCTGGCCGGCGGAGTGACCCTGGACGGGGCTGTTTCCGTCACCGACGCCCGCATGGACGGCGGCTCGGCGGCCCCGCAGCTGACAGGTCTGCGTCCGGCTCAGGCGCCGATCTGGAGCGCCACGGCGGGGCTGGACTGGCGCGCCAGCGACCGGCTGACCCTGGCCGCCCAGGCCCGCTATGAGAGCAAGCGGTTCGACGATGACCTGAACAGCCGCGTTCTGGGCCCGGCTGTCGTGATGGACGCCCGCGCCGAATGGCGGATGACGCCGGCGGCCATGATCTGGGCGGCGGCCGACAACCTGTTCGACGAGGCGGTGGAGGTGTCCGAGACGGGAACGGGCGTCGAGGGCTACAGCCCGCCGCGCACCCTGCGCCTGGGCGTCCGCTGGACCTATTGAAGCGATCAGCGGCAGTGACGTCGCGGCCTGAGGGGGACCCCGTTCGAGGCGTGAGCGGGCGCGGGGCGGCGGCTTCGGGCGTCTCAGCCGCTGCGATAGTCCGCCGGCTTCAGGTTGTGGCGCTTCAGCTTGTCGTAGAGGGTTTTGCGGGGAACCCTCAGCTGTAGAAGGGCCTCGCTGACGTTGCCGCCGACGGCTTCCAACGTGTCCTCCAGGATTCGTTTCTCGAAATCGGCGACGCGCTCCACCAGGCCGCGGGTCTCGCTGCTCGCCATGTCTTCGCGGCCTTCCAGACCGAGGGCGAAGCGTTGGGCGAAGTGGGACAGCTCGCGGATGTTGCCGGGCCAGCTATGCTCCAGCAGGTGGGAGCGAACCGTGTCGGTGATGACCGGCGGCTCAGCCCCCGCCGCGATCGGCGCGCGCGCCGCCAGGCTGGCGAACAACAGGGGGATGTCTTCGCGACGCTCGCGCAAGGGCGGCACGCGCAGCCGTACGACGTTCAGGCGATAGTAGAGCTCCTCGCGAAGGCGGCCGCTGGCGAGGGCCTGATCCAGGTCGCCGGTCGCCGAGGCGAGGACGCGAATGTCGACGGTGCGCGGCTCCGACGCGCCGATGGGGTGGATCTCGCGCTCTTCGAGGACGCGGAGCATCTTGACCTGGGCGGCGGTTGGCATGCTTTCCACGGCGTCCAGAAACAGCGAGCCCCCATGCGCGCGCTCGACATGGCCGATCCGGCGTCGCAGGGCCCCGGCGAAGGCGCCCAGCTCATGACCGAACAGTTCGCTTTCGATCAACCCGTCGGGCAGGGCGCCGCAGTTGACCGCGACGAAGGGGTGGGGGCGGCGCCGACCGCCATTGTGCAGGGCGCGGGCCACAGCTTCCTTGCCGACGCCGGTCTCGCCTTCAATCAGGACGTCCATGCGTGCGTCGGCGATCTGGGCGATGGTGGCGCGCAGCGAGCGGATCGCAGGGCTGTCGCCCAGCAGCGGCAGTTCCAGCCCGGCCTCGGACGACAGGGCGGTCAGCCGCCGATTGTCCAGCACCAGGGCGCGCTTCTCCAGCGCCCGAGTCAGGCTTTCGCACAGGCGGTCAAAGGCGAAGGGCTTGGCGACGAAGTCATAGGCGCCGCCGCGCATGGCGGCGACCGCTTCGGCCACGTCGCCGTGCCCGGTGCTCAGGATGACGGGCAGGGCGGGGTCGAGCGCCTGAAGCCGGTTGAGCGTCTGACGGCCGTCCAGACCCGGCATTCGCAGGTCGGTCACCACCACGCCGGGAAAGTCGGCGTCGATTTCGGCCAGCGCGGCCTCGGCTGAGCGATACGCGCGCACGCTCAGGCCTTCGACCTCCATGCGTTCGGCAAGGGCGTTGCGGAAGTCGTCGTCATCCTCGATCAGGGCGACGGTCTCAAGGCGAAGGAAATTCATGACGCGCGCCTCCATCAAGCGGCCTTCAGGCGGATCGTAAAGGCGGCGCCGGCGGCAGCTGAGCGCAGGTCCAGTTCTCCCCCGAAGCCGGCGACGATGTCGCGGCTTATGACCAGGCCCAGACCCAGGCCGTTGGCCTTGCTGGTGACGAAGGGGGTGAAGAGCTGGTCGCGAATCTCGTCGGTCACGCCAGGTCCGTTGTCCGCAACCCGCAGTTCAACCTGGTCTGCGATCCGCTCCACCGCCAGCGTGATGTGGCCGTCGGGACGTCCTTCCAGCGCCTCAGCGGCGTTCTGCATCAGGTTGACGATCACCTGCTCGAGACGAAAGCGGTCGGCGACCACCATCATGTCTTCGCCGCGCGGACGGGTCAGACGGACCCCGGCCTGGCGCAGGCGTCCGCCCAGCAGCAGCAGGGCGCCGTCGATCGCCTCGTTGAGCGAGACCGGGCGCAACTGCGGCTCGGCCTTGCGTGAGAAGACCCTCAGTTCGTGCGTGATGGCGCCGATGCGGGCGGTCAGGTCGCCGATGCGGCTTAAGGCGCGGGCGGCTTTGGCGCCCTGGTCACGCTGCAGATAGGCTGAAGCCGTTTCAGCCTGGGTGCGGATGGCGGCGACGGGCTGGTTGATCTCATGGGCCACGCCGGCGGCGATCTGGCCCAGAGCCGCCAGCTTGCCGGCCTGCACCAGTTCGTCGCGCAGGGCTTCGCGGCTGGCCTCGGCGCGAACGCGTTCTTCAATCTGGCGATTCAGGGCGATATTGGCTTGGCGAAGGTCGTGCGTCCGCTCCTCAATGCGGCGTTCCAGTTCCAACCTGGCGGCCTCGGCAGTGCGTTGCCGTGCGGCGGCCTGCTGGCGCCGACGCAGAAGCACGGCGGCGACGCCGAAGGCCAGGGTTGCGATCAGGACGGCGAGGGTGCGGGCGTTGGCGACGTTCGTCTCTATGGCGCCCCGGTCGGGGGTCAGCAGGTGCAGCGTCCAGCCGGGCGTCATGGTGTCGACGCGAGCATGCATCCATGGGCGCGGGACGCCTTCCAACGGCGCTTCGACCCGCTGGGTCTTTCCGCCCTGCGGCGTGTGGAAGGGCAGGGGCTTCAAGGCGCCGTCGGTCAGGGTCTGGTCGGCCAGGGTCAGACGACGGCTTTCGGCGTCCATCGGCCGCAGGGTGCGGAAGCGCCAGTCCGGAATGCTCGTGATCAGCACCACGCCGCCCGGATCGACGACATAGGCGGGCTCGCCCGAGGCGCGCCACTCCGCCTCCAGGGCGTCGAACTCGACCTTGACCACCACCACCCCGATGGCGCGAGCTCCCTCAACGACCCGCCGCGCCAGGAACAGCCCAGGCTTGCCGCTGACCGTGCCCAGGGCGAAAAACTCCGCCGACCCGTCCCGCATCGCCTTGTTGAAATAGGGCCGAAAACTGTAGTCAGCCCCAATGAAGGTCACCGGATGGTTCCAGTTGCTGGCGGCGCGCGTGACGCCGTCTGCGCCGATGACGTAGATGGCCGACGCGCGGGTCTGATCTGCCAGGGCTTCCAGTCTTTGGTTCAGGGGCCTGGCGTCGAAACGCGGCGTCGTCAGCAGCCGCGCGACGTCGGCGTCGGTCGCCATGGCGGGGGCCAGCGCGCGGTATTTCTCCAGTTCGCTGCGCAGGACCGCCGCGTGCAGAGCGGCCGCGGCTTCCGACTGGCGCGCCAGTTCGGCGGCGGCTTCTTTGCGGGCGGTTTCGCCAAGGGCGTAGGCGCCCGCCGTCGCGGCAATCAACCAGCCGAGCACGAGGCCCGCCCACAGGCCCAGCTGTCGCCGGTGACCGTTGCCGCGAGAGGATGCAGGGCGCGCAGAGTTCATCGTGACAATGTGCGGTAATCCGCACTAATCCGCCATAGATCAAGGCGATTAATCGCACAAACTGCGTCTGCGTCCATGCTCATTCTAAAAAATTAATAGCAAATACAAATATTTGTTGCCGTTCCTGCCGCGCCTTGGCTCCGGCAGACGTCGTGGCCACACTAAGGTCGAAGCGTGGCGAAGATCGCGCCGAGAGGAAATCCGCGAGCCGTGCGCTCGCCATCAGGAGCGACCTTCTTGTCCCCTATCGCGTCCCAGACGCCGGCGGTTGTTCGCCGGCCCTTCTATCAGCATCTTTATGTGCAGGTGCTGGTCGCCATCGTGCTGGGCGGGGCCATCGGCCACTTCTGGCCGACGTTCGGCGAAAGCCTGAAGCCGCTGGGCGACGCCTTCATCAAGCTGGTGAAGATGATCATCGCGCCGGTGATCTTCCTCACCATCGTCACCGGCATCGCCGGGATGCGCGATATCGGCCGGGTCGGTCGGGTGGCGGCCAAGGCGTTCGGTTACTTCCTTTTCTTCTCGACCCTGGCGTTGATCGTCGGTCTGATTGTCGCCAATGTGGTCCAGCCCGGCCGCGGTCTGAACATCGATCCCGCCAGCCTCGATAACGGCGCAGTGGCGCAGTACGCGCAAGCGGCGCACGAAAGCACCATCGTCGGTTTTCTGACGGGCATCATCCCGGACACCGTGGTCAGCGCCTTCTCGACCGGCAACATCCTGCAGGTGCTGTTCGTCTCCATCCTGTTCGGCATCGCCCTGGCCATGATCGGCGATCTGGGCAAGCCGGTGATGACCTTCCTGGAGTCGGTCAGCGCGGCGTTCTTCAAGCTGGTCGCCATTCTGATGAAGGCGGCGCCGGTCGGCGCCTTCGGGGCCTTCGCCTTCACCATCGGCGCCTATGGCATCGCCTCGGTCGCCAACCTGTTCGCCCTGATCGCCACCTTCTATCTGACGTCCGCCATCTTCGTGGTCGGGGTGCTGGGTCTGGTCGCCATCGCCAACGGCTTCAACATCCTGAAGCTGATCCGTTATCTGAAGGAAGAGCTGCTGCTGGTGCTGGGCACCTCCAGCTCCGAGGCCGCCCTGCCCAGCCTGATCTCCAAGATGGAGCGCGCGGGCGCCGCCAAGTCGGTGGTCGGCCTGGTCGTGCCGACCGGCTATTCCTTCAACCTGGACGGCACCAACATCTATATGACGATGGCGGCCCTGTTCATCGCCCAGGCGCTGAACATCGACCTGAGCCTGCAGGACCAGATCCTGCTGCTGCTCGTGGCCATGCTGTCGTCCAAGGGGGCGGCGGGCATCACCGGCGCCGGCTTCATCACCCTGGCCGCCACCCTGTCGGTGGTGCCTTCGGTGCCGGTGGCGGGCATGGCCCTGATCCTGGGCATCGACCGCTTCATGAGCGAGTGCCGGGCCCTGACCAACTTCATCGGCAACGCCGTGGCCACCATCGTCGTCGCCCGCTGGGAAGGCGAACTGGACCGCGATGCGCTGAAGGCCGCGCTGGATGGCGGGCCTCAGCCGCTGGCCGCCGCCCCTGATCCCGCCGCCGGACCGGGCGACGACCTGGTCCTCGCCGACGACTAACCCAAACCCTGAATCAAACGACCTCAACGACACGATCGCCGCCCACGGCGACTGGGAGAGAGATATGAGACACCCCTTCAAGATCGCCCTGATGGCGACATCCGCCTCGACGGTGCTGTTCGCGGGCGCGGCCATCGCGCAGGAAGCTCCGGCCGAAGCCACCCAGGTCGAGGACATCGTCGTCGTCGGCACCAACATCCGCGGCGCGCGCACCACGGCGGCCCTGCCGGTGGTGGTGGCCGACCGCGAGCAGATCGAGGCCACCGGCGCCACGACCGGCGACGAGCTGATGCGCACCATCCCGCAGATGGGCGACGTCCTGTTCGATTCCGCCAACAACCCCCAGACGTCGAACTCGGCGCGCGGCGATGTCAACTCGGTCAACCTGCGCTCGCTGGGCGTGGGCAACACCCTGGTGCTGCTGAACGGTCGTCGTCTGGTCCAGCACCCGACCAGCCAGGGCACGTCGGACACCGGCACGGTGCCGGTGCTGAGCTACAACTCCAACGCCATCCCCGTGTCGGGGCTGGAGCGGCTGGAGGTCCTGCTGGACGGCGCCGCCGCCATCTATGGCGCGGACGCGGTGGCGGGCGTGGTCAACACGGTCCTGCGCGACAACATCGACGGCCTGACGGTCAGCGCCCGCTACGGCGGCGCCGAGGGCACGCAGATGCGCGACACCGAGTTCAACCTGTTCACGGGCAAGAATTTCGATCGCGGCAACGTCTCCCTGTTCGCCAACTACGCGCAGCGCACCGCCCTGTGGGCCTCGGATCAGGACTTCACCCGCTCGGACGACCTGCGTCCGCTGTTCGCCGGCTATCCCGATTTCGCCGACGTCCAGTCGCTGGACGGCCGCTCCTCGCACACGCCGTGGGCGCGCTTGTCGGTCGGCTCGCGCCCGGTGATCCGCTCGAACGGCGTGGCGGTGACCAACACTGCGGGGGCCTTCCGCTTCCAGCCGTCCAGCTTCGGCTGCGGCGTCGACATGGGCGGCGACATCTGCCTGTCCAGCGGCAACCACAACTTCAACACGACCAACCGCGACATGCGGTACGACACCCGGCATGAGACGACGGTCCGCCCGTCGGTCGAGCGGCTGAACCTGTTCCTCACGGGTCGTTACGACCTGACCGACAGCGTCGAGGCCTTTGGCGAGGTCGGCTATTACAGCGCCCACAGCCGCGCCGTGCAGCCGCCGGTGGTCAACCTGAACCAGATCTGGATTCCGGCCAGCAACTACTACAACCCGTTCGGCCCCATGACCTTCGCCGACGGAACGCTCAATCCGAACCGCCTGCCGGGTCTGTCCGGGGTTCCGGCCGAGGGCCTGCCGGTCCTGATGACCAACTACCGCTTCGTCGACACCGGCTTCCAGGTGGTGAAGGTCGACAACTATCAGGCCCGCCTGCTGGGCGGCCTGCGCGGCGAATGGCGCGGCTTCAACTGGGAGACGGCGGTCGTCTACTCCGAGGCCGAGGCCAAGGACGTCTCGCCCAACGTCAACATGACGGCCCTGCAGAAGCAGTTGGCTCTGTCCACGCCCGACGCCTACAACCCCTTCAGCGGGGGCTGCGTCGCCACCACCAGCTACGGCGACTGCTCGCCCAGCTCGCAGGCGGCGATCGACGCCATCATCTTCGACCTGCGCCGGGTGTCGCGCACGACCCTGACGATGGCGGACTTCAAGCTGTCGCGCGGCGATCTGTTCCAGCTGCCGGGCGGACCGGTCGGCATGGCCTTCGGCGTCGAGGCGCGCGGCGAGACCCAGAAGGACGACCGCGACGCCAACCTGGACGGAACCTTCACCTTCACCGACATGGTCAGCGGCGAAACCAACCTGTCGAACGTCTCGGCCGTGAGCCCCAACCCCGACACCTCGGGCAGCCGCGAGGTCTTCTCGACCTATGTCGAGTTGGCCGTGCCGGTGGTCTCGCCCGAGATGAACATTCCTCTGGTCTATCAGCTGGATGTGCAGCTGGCCGGCCGCTACGAGCACTATTCCGACTTCGGCTCGGTGGCCAAGCCGAAGATCGCCGCAGCCTGGGACGTCGTGCCGGGTGTGCGCGTGCGCGGCTCCTATTCGCAGGGCTTCCGCGCGCCGAATCTGGAGCAGACCCACGCCACCGAATACGCCCGTCTGGCCAGCGGCACGGACTATGTCCGCTGCGAGGCCGACCTGCGCGCCGGCCGCATCAGCAACTTCTCGCAGTGCGCGCAGAACACCTCGGGCGCTTCGCTGCTGGTCGCCGGCAACCCGGACCTGGAGCCGGAAGAGAGCACCAACACCTCCTACGGCCTGGTGCTGCAGCCGTCCTTCATCCCAGAGCGTTTCGGCGCCTTCACCTTCACCATCGACAAGTGGCGGATCGAACAGGAGAAGATCGTCGGCCTGCTGGGCGCCCAGACGGCGCTGGCGCTCGACTATCTGAACCGCGTCGAGGGCGGCTCCAATCCGCTGGTCAACCGTCGCGCGCCGACGCCTGAGGACATCCTGCTGTTCCAGGGCACGGGCCTGACCCCGGTGGGCGAGGTGGTCTCGATCAACGACCGCTTCATCAACCTTCAACCCCAGACTGTCAGCGGCCTGGACCTGGCCATGAACTGGTCGCTGCGTCGCACCAAGTACGGCACCTTCATCGTCAATGTGAACGCCAGCAAGCTGGACGAATTCACGCGCGATCCGGGCGACATCGTCAATGAGCTTTACGCCGCCCGCGAAGCCGGAACGATCAATGCGGGCACGACCCTGCCGGACTCCTCGCAACTGGTGGGGCAGAACGGCCGTCCGGAATGGCGCCTCAACGCCAGCCTGACCTGGCGCAAGGGTCCGTGGCGCGCAGGGATGACCAGCCAGTACGTCAGCGACTTCCAGCAGCCCGGCCTGCTGGGCGCCTCGGGCGATCCGTGGGTCGTTGACGCCCGCCAGACCGTCAACGCCTATGTGGACTATGAATTCCCGGCCGAGACCCGAGTCCGCCTGGGCGTGCGCGACCTGACCGATGAAGGCCCGTCGCTGGCCGACAACGGCTATCGCGGCACGGTTCACAGCCCGTGGGGCCGTTACTGGTACGTCACGGCGACCAAGTCGTTCTGATCTGAGGAGGCGAGGGATGCGTCTGTTTTCGATGCTGGCGGCGGCTTCCGCCATCACGCTGACCGGCGCGCCCTTCGCCGCCGCCCAGGATGCGCCGGCGAACCCGTCGCCGGCGCCCGCCCCGGCCGTCTGTCCCGATTTTCTTCCTCAGCAGGCGCACTGCTGGTCGGGGCGGGCGGCCAAGGGCGGCTATTACTGGATCGCCATGCCGGAGAACTGGAACGGATCGCTGATCGTCCACGCTCACGGCGGGCCCCGCACCGGCGCGCCCAAGGCCGATGATCCGCTGGAGGATCTGGAACGCTTCTCCATGACGGTGAAGGAGGGCTTCGCCTGGGCGGGCTC
Organism: Brevundimonas guildfordensis; assembly: GCF_014836405.1. Lineage (GTDB taxonomy): Bacteria > Pseudomonadota > Alphaproteobacteria > Caulobacterales > Caulobacteraceae > Brevundimonas > Brevundimonas guildfordensis. The sequence goes on from NZ_JACSQU010000002.1 coordinate 10,797, forward strand.
CACCTATCGCCGGGGGGGCTACGGCGTTCGCATGGCGGCCGAGGACACCGACGACCTGCGCCAGATTTTCTGGGACGCCTTCGGGCGGCCTCGCCGCACCATTCTTCATGGTCAGTCGTGGGGCGGAAACGTCGCGGCCAAGGCGGCCGAACTCTATGCGCGCGACGCCGAAGGCCAGGTGGTCTGGGACGGCGTGCTCCTGACCAGCGGGGTGCTGGCGGGCGGAACCGAGGCCTACAGGTTCCGAGCGGACCTGCGCGCGGTCTATCAGTTCTATTGCCAAAACCACCCCGGCCCCGACGAGGCGCAATACCCCGTGTGGCAGGGCCTGCCCGAGGGCGTGCGCCTGACCCGCGCCCAGCTGGCCGAGCGGGTCAAGACCTGCACCGGCGTCGGCCTGCCTGCGGCGGAACGCACGCCCGAGCAGGAGCAGCGCCTGGCCGACATTCTCAATGTGGTGGGGATCGGCGAGGGCCAGCTGGTGTCGCACCTGGCCTGGGGCACCTTCCTGTTTCAGGATCTGGTGCAGAAGCGCCTGGACGGCCTCAATCCGTTCGACAACAGCCGGACCGTCTATCAGGGCTCGCACGACGACGCGGCGCTGAACGCCGGGGTCGAGCGGTTCGCCGCCGATCCGATGGCGGTGGCGCGTCTGGCCTATGACGCGGACCTGTCGGGCCTGATCGTCGCCCCGACCGTGACGATCCACGGCAAGCACGACCCCGTCGCCTTCGTCTGGCACCAGGACGCCTATCGCGACCGCGTGGCGGCGGCCGGGCGTGCGGATCTGCTGGTCCAGACCTTCACCGAGGAAGCGGAACACAGCGCGCTCAGTCCTCCCGAATACGTCGCGGTGTTCGAGGCCTTGATGGCTTGGATCGACCAGGGAGCAAAGCCGAACGCCGGCTCGATCGCCGCCCTGTGCGAGGCGGCGCGCCCGCGCTATGACGCCGCTGCCTGCCTGTTCGATCAGCACCTGAGCGGCGAGAAATAACTCCGCCCAGCTGGCCGGTCGCGCCGGCCAGCTGGCTGAGGGCCGTCTTTCCAACCCGGATCGAAAAAGCTCTGCGGCCAAGCTGGACCCGTTCCTCATTGGAACATAACATGAACGCATGGCTCAGATCGATCTTCGACGAAAGCTGGCGGTTCTGGCGGACGCAGCGAAATACGACGCCTCCTGCGCCTCGTCCGGCACGACAAAGCGGAACTCTCTGGGCGGCCGGGGGATCGGTTCGACCGAGGGCATGGGCATCTGCCACGCCTATACGCCCGACGGTCGATGCATCAGCTTGCTGAAGATCCTGCTGACCAACTTCTGCATCTACGACTGCGCCTATTGCATCAACCGGGTGTCGTCGAATGTCGAGCGGGCGCGCTTTACGGTGCAGGAGGTCGTCGACCTGACCCTGGCCTTCTACAAGCGCAACTATATCGAGGGCCTGTTCCTGTCGTCCGGCGTGATCCGCAACGGCGACTATACGATGGAGCAGCTGGTCGAGGTCGCGCGGCGCCTGCGCGAGGATCACGACTTCCGGGGCTATATCCACCTGAAGCTGATCCCCGAGGCGGACCCGCGGCTGGTGGAGCTGGCGGGCCTTTACGCCGACCGCCTGTCCGCCAATATCGAACTGCCCCGTGACGAAGCCCTGGGCCGCCTGGCCCCCGAAAAAGACGCGCGAACCATCCGCAAGGCGATGGGGCAGGTGCGGCTGAAGCTGGAAGAGGCCAAGCCGGAAAAGCGGGACCGCAAGCGCCCGCCCGCCTTCGCCCCGGCGGGGCAGTCGACCCAGCTGATCGTCGGCGCCGACGGCGCGCCGGATACGGAGATCATGGCCCGCAGCGCCGCCCTGTACGGCGGTTATGGCCTGCGTCGGGTCTATTACTCGGCCTTCAGCCCCATTCCCGACGGGTCAAGCCTGCTGCCCCCGACAAAGCCGCCGCTGATGCGCGAACACAGGCTCTATCAGGCCGACTGGCTGATGCGGTTCTACAGCTTCACCGCGCCTGAGATCGGGGAGGGGACCGACGACGGCATGCTGGATCTGGCCGTTGATCCCAAGCTGGCCTGGGCGCTGCGGCGCCGCGAGGCCTTTCCCGTCGACGTGAACCGGGCGGCGCGCGAGACCCTGCTGCGCGTGCCGGGGCTGGGGGTGAAGGCGGTGGACCGCATTTTGTCCGTGCGGCGCCATCGCACCTTGCGGCTGGAGGATGTCGGCCGGCTGACGCGGTCAATCGAGGCGGTGCGGCCGTGGATCACGGCGCTGGACTGGACGCCGGGCGGTCTGACCGACGCGGTCGACCTGCGCGCGCGCCTGGCGCCCCAGCGCAAGCCTAAGCAGTTGAGCCTGTTCTGATGCGCACGGCGGTCCTGTCCGATCCGCTGGATTTCGACGGCTGGCGCAAGGCGGCGCGGCGCCTGCGTCTGGCGGGCGTTGAGCCGGACCGCGTGAAGTTTGTCGTGGGCGCATCCCTTGGCGGACTGTTCGACGTGGACGCCGCCCTGCCCGAGGTCGAGGGCGCCTTCACCGCGCCGCGCGCGTTTCTGGATATGGCGGCGCAACTGATCCAGCATCGGTCCGAGGATCGCTTCGAGCTGATGTATCGCCTGCTGTGGCGGCTGAAGGATCAGCCGAACCTGATGGCGGTCCTGTCCGACCGCGACGTGGCCGAGGCGGCGGATCGGGTGAAGGCGGTGCGCCGCGCCGCCCACAAGATGAAGGCCTTCGTGCGCTTTCGACAGGCGCAAGACGAGGCGGGCGAGCGCTGGGTGGCGTGGTTCGAGCCCGCCCATCGTGTGCTGCAGGCGACGGCCCCCTTCTTCGCGCGGCGGTTCAGCGCCATGCGGTGGTCGATCCTGACGCCGGACGGGGCGGCGCATTGGGACGGAACGCTCCTGACCTTCGGCCCGCCCGCCGACCAGTCGCAGGCTCCCGCCGAAGACGCGGTGGAGGATTTCTGGCGCACCTACTACGCCTCGACCTTCAATCCGGCGCGGCTGAGGCCTCAGGCGATGCGGTCGGAAATGCCCAAGCGCTATTGGAAGAACCTGCCCGAGGCCGGGCTGATCCCGGAACTGACCGCCGCTGCGTCGGTTCGCACCGATGCCATGGTGAACCAGCCCGCGCCCACGCCCAATGACCGGTTCCAGCGCGTGCGCGCGCCGGTGGTGGATCGCGCCGCGACGGATGATCTGATCGCCGACAGTCTGGACGAACTGGCGCGCGGCGTTCAGGGCTGTCACCGCTGTCCGCTGTGGCGCGACACCACTCAGGGCGTCTGCGGCGAGGGGCCCAGGCGCGCGGCTCTGATGGTGGTCGGCGAACAGCCGGGCGATCAGGAGGACCTGGCCGGTCGGCCCTTCGTCGGCCCCGCCGGGCGCCTTCTGGATGCGGCGTTCGAAGAGGCGGGGCTGGATCGCCGCGACCTCTACCTCACCAATGCGGTCAAGCACTTCAAGCATGAACCGCGCGGCAAGCGCCGTCTGCACAAGACGCCTAACGCGGGCGAGGTCGAGGCCTGCCGCTGGTGGCTGGATCATGAGCGAAGTCTGGTGAAGCCCCGACTGATCCTGGCTCTGGGCGCGACGGCTGGGCTGGCGGTGCTCGGCCGAAAGCCCGCCGTTCAGACTGAGCGCAGTCGCGTTCTCACGACCGAGGATGGCGCGCGCGTGCTGTTGACGGTCCACCCGTCCTACCTGCTGCGCCTGCCCGACCCGGCGTTGCGCGCCGAGGAGCGGAGCCGGTTCCTGGCCGACCTGACCGTGGCTCGCCACGCGCTCTAAACAGCGGCCTCAGCGCCAGCGGACTTGAAGTTTTCGCGCGCGCCCATATCGTATACGATATCGTGAGGCGGGAGAACGATATGAGCGTGTTTGAGGCCCAGGAAACGGTCGCCTTGTCGATCGACGAAGTGTTCGCCCTGTCGCGGCGGGTGCTGACGGGGGCGGGGCTGTCCGTCCCGCACGCCGAGGCGGTGGCTCGGGTCATCACAGCGGGCGAGCGGGACGAGTGCGCCTCGCACGGGCTCTATCGTCTGCCCGGCTGTGTCATGACCATCCGATCGGGCAAGATGTCGCTGGACGCCGAGCCTGTCATCACCGACGCCTCACCCGCCCTGGTGCGCGCCGACGCGCGCCACGCCTATTCCCTGCTGGCCTTTGAACGCGCTGCGCCACTGTTGGCGCAGAAGGCCAAGGAAGTCGGGGTCGCGGCGCTGGTCATCAACAACTGCTTCCACTTCTCGGCCCTGTGGCCCGAGATCGAGCAGCTGACCGGGATGGGCGTAGCGGCCCTGGCCATGACGCCCAGCCATTCGTGGGTGGCGCCGGCGGGGGGCAAGCGCGGCCTGCTCGGCACCAATCCGATCGCCTTCGGATGGCCGCGTCCGGGGCCGCACCCCTATGTCTTCGACTTCGCCACCAGCGCCATCGCGCGCGGCGACATGGCGCTGCATGACATCGCCGGCAAGCCGATCCCCGAGGGCTGGGGGGTCGACGCCGAGGGGCGGCCGACGACGAACGCCCGCGCCGCCCTGGACGGCGCCATGCTGACCTTCGGCGGGCACAAGGGCTCGGCCCTGTCGACCATGATCGAACTGATGGCGGGGCCGCTGATCGGCGATCTGACCAGTCGCGAGTCGATGGCTTTCGATGACGGCGCCAAGGCGGCGCCCATGCATGGCGAACTGATCCTGGCCTTCGATCCCGATCTGATGGGCGGCGGCGACGCGGCGGTGAACGCCGCCCGGGCCGAGGCTCTGTTCGCCGCCTTCGCGGACCAGGACGCGCGCCTCCCGTCGCACCGCCGTTACGAGGCCCGCGCGCGGAGCCTGGCGGACGGCGTGCGCACGCCCAAGGTTCTCTACGACCAGATCGTCGCGCTAGGCTTTTAGGCAAATGGAGACGGGCGCCTCGGCTCAAAGGCGGTTGTTCGACGCTTGACGGCCTACGCCTGCTACAATCATATACCGTATACAAAAATGGCGAGCTCGGGAGGGGCTGCATATGGCGGGGATGAAGTTGGACTGGACGGGGGTGATCCCGGCGGCCACCACGCAGTTCGATGAGACGCTGGCGGTCGATTTCGACGCCACCCAGAAGGTGCTGGACGGTCTGATCCGCGATGGCGTGGACGCCATCATCGTCATGGGCACCGTGGGCGAGAACAACTCGCTGGAGCCGGAAGAAAAACGCGCCGTCCTGAAGGCGGCGGTCGAGGTCGCGGACGGCCGCGTGCCGATCATCACCGGGGTCAGCGAGCTGACCACGGCGCGGGCCGAGGCCTACGCCAAGGACGCGGAGGACATCGGGGTCGACGCCCTGATGGTGCTGCCCGCCATGGTCTATGTGCCGACCCCGGCGGAGCTGGAGGCGCACTTCCGCGCTGTGGCGGCCGCCAGCGGCCTGCCGAACATGCTGTACAACAACCCGCTGATGTACCGTCAGACCCTGAACAACGACGACCTGCGCCGTCTGTCCGACGTTCCGAACATCGTGGCCCTGAAGGAAAGCGCCCCGGATTCGCGTCGCATCACCGACATCTTCAACGAGCTGGGCGACCGCTACTCGGTCATGGTCGGCCTCGACGACGTGGCGCTGGAAGGCATGATCCTGGGGGCCAAGGGTTGGGTCTCGGGCCTGACCAACGCCTTCCCCGAAGAATCGGTCGCCCTCGTCAAGGCGGTGCAGGCGGGCGACATCGCGCGCGCTCTGGAGATCTATCGCTGGTTCATGCCGCTGCTTCACCTGGATTCGGTTGCGGATCTGGTGCAGTCGATCAAACTGTCCGAGATGATCATGGGGCGCGGGAGCGAGCGGGTCCGCATGCCGCGCAGGCCGCTGGCGGGCGCTCGTCGGGCCGAGGTCATCGCCATGGTCGAAAAGGCGGCGGAAACGCGCCCGATCGGCTCGGGCAAGGCCATCAAGATCACCTGATCCGGAGCCCAGATGCGCGACGTCTTTTTCTGCATCGACGGTCATACCGCCGGCAACCCGGTTCGCCTGGTCGCCGGCGGCGCGCCCCTGTTGTCAGGGGCCAGCATGGCCGAGCGTCGGCTCGACTTCCTGAGCCGTTACGACTGGATCCGCACCTCCTTGTGTTTCGAGCCGCGCGGCCACGACATGATGAGCGGCGGCTTCCTCTATCCGCCGACCCTGCCGGATGCGGACGCGGGCATCCTGTTCATCGAGACCAGCGGCTGCCTGCCCATGTGCGGCCACGGGACGATCGGCATGATCACCTTCGGGCTGGAGCACGGCCTGATCCGGCCACGCACGCCGGGTCGGTTGAAGATCGAGGTCCCTGCGGGCGTTCTGGACATCGCCTATGAGACTGAGGGCGACAAGGTGACCTCGGTGCGCATCCGCAATGTCCCCGCCTATCTGGCGGCGGAAGGCATCGATATCGACGTGCCGGGCCTTGGCCCGCTGAGCGTCGACGTGTCCTACGGCGGCAACTACTACGCCATCGTCGAACCGCAGGGCGCCTACACCGGCCTGGACGATCTGGGCGCCAGCCGCATCATCGAACTGAGCGGTCTGGTGCGCGAACGGGTGCGGGCGGCCTTCCACCCGGTGCACCCGGACGAACCGTCGATCAACGGAGTCAGCCACGTGCTGTGGGCCGACAAGCCCAAGGGCGACGGCGCCGACGGCCGCAACGCTGTCTTTTACGGCGACAAGGCCATCGACCGCAGCCCCTGCGGCACCGGCACCTCGGCGCGGCTGGCCCATCTGCACGCCAAGGGACGGCTGCAGGTCGGCGACGCCTTCGTGCACGAAAGCTACATCTGCAGCCGCTTTATCGGCCGCGTCGAAGCCGAGACGACCGTGGGCGACCACAAGGCGATCGTGCCCTCGATCGAGGGATCGGCCGTCGCCACCGGCTTCAACACCATCTGGGTGGACCGTCAGGACCCCTTCTGGGCGGGCTTCCAGGTCGTCTGACCGAGTTGCGCGTCGTAATTGCGATCTGTGCGCGTTATGGCTGGGACGGGCGACCGGCCCAGCCTTTTCGACTTGATGAACCGCATGGCCGCATCTCCGCTTGAAGTCCGCACCCTGTCCGACCGCTTGGTGGAGGTCGTCCGCGACATGATCTTGTCGGGGGCGATCGCGCCGAACGTGCCGATCCGTCAGGACGCCCTGGCGGCGGACCTGAACGTGTCCAAGATTCCCCTGCGCGAAGCCCTGGTGCGGCTGGAACAGGATGGGCTGGTCGTGTCGCACGCCAACCGCGGCTTCTTCGCGCGCGGCATGAGCTCGGCTGAGGTCGAGGAGATCTTTGAACTGCGCCTCAAGCTTGAGCCGGACGCGGCGGCCGAAGCCTGCCTCGTCGCCGATGACGCGCGACAGGATGAAGCTCGGCGGGTGCTGGCCCAGCTGAACGCGGCTGCGGCTGCCGGCCTGCCGACGGTCGGCCCGCTGAACCGCGCCTTCCATATCGCCATGGTGCGGCCCGGCGGGCGCGCCTTGACAACCGAAATCACCGCCCGCCTGCACGTCATGGCCGACCGCTATGTCCGCAAGCACCTCGAGCACAAGGGCCGCCATCTGACGGCCGAGACCGAGCATCAGGACATCCTTCAGGCCTGGCTGGCTCGCGACGCCGCCACGGTGCGGCGACTGGTGGCCGACCACCTGCAGCACACCCTGGCTGACCTGCGCGAAGAGTTCGCACAGGGCGACGGGCAAGGCTGACGGACAGCCTCGCCCGCGACCTTAGCCCTGTTCGACCGGAACCGGGTCCGGACGGGCCTTCAGGGCGGTCATCAACAGGTTGACGGCGGCGTACAGCACCACCACCACGACGCCCCAGCGCAGGATCGTCAGCGGCAGGGAGGTGATGACGAAGGCGGCCAGCAGCACTGCCGGTATCCCCCCGATGGCCATGCCCAGCACCAGTCGCAGGTCGATGCGCTCGCTCTTGATGAAGCGCAGGCTCGACACCGGCATCAGGAAGGCGCAGGCGCCCATCATGATCGGGAAGGCCGCCGTCGGGTTCATCCCCATGAGGCTGAGCATGATCAGCGAGGGGGCGTAAAGCCCTATGCCGAAGCTCATCAGGGCGCCCATCACCACGTGAGCGACGACAGCGATCACGAACAGATGGCCGTCCAGGGCGACCGCCTCCCCGCCCGTCGGCATCAGGTTCAGATTGGTCATGGCGTACAGCGCTGCGGCGATCAGCAGGGCTGCGCCCACCACCATCTGAACGGCGCGCACCGGCAGGCGCAGCACGATAGGCGCGCCGATCACGGCTCCGACGATGGAGGCGCCGATGCAGGCGATCAGCAGCACGGGATCGACCTGGATCAGCTTCATGAAGACCAGCCCCTGCAGGACCGTCGGCAAGCAGTGGCCTGCATTCAGCACCGCCGGAAGAAAGCTGTCCGGCACCAGTTTGCGAAACCGAAGCCAGGCCGTGGTCGGCGCAAAGGAGCCGATGCCCAGCGCATCGAAGAAGTTGGCGACCGCGCCGATGGCCGTGCCTTCGGCCTTGGGCTTCAGCGCGCCGCGCGCCTTGGCGGTCCGTAGCAGTTGGACCGCATAAAAAACGGCCAGCGACGCCAGCGCCGTCAACAAAACGGCTATAATCATCTTGTTTCCCTCCCCCGAGGTTTCTCGGCCCGCGCTTGACGAACGATCCGAGAGGTGAAGGAAAACATGACTGGAAATCAGATACAATATACATCCGCCCCATGACATTCATTCCGCCCAGCGCCCCGCCCATCACCACCGCCGAACGGCAGGAGCGCATCGCCGCCCTGGCCGCGAGACTGAGAGCTGACGGGCTTGCGGCCCTGCTGGTCGGGCCCACGGCGTCTTTGCGCTATTACACGGGGCTGGACTGGCATCCGTCCGAACGACTGACGGGCGCGCTGATCCATGCCGACGGCCGCGTCCAGTACATCTGTCCCCGGTTTGAGCTGGACAAGGTGGCGGGGCTGACGGCCGATGCTGTCGCGGGCGACATCCTGACCTGGGAAGAAGAAGAGAGCCCCTATGTCCTTGCGGCCGCCAACCTGGCCGAGGGCGGCGTGCTGGCGATCGACGACCTGGCGGCGGCCTTCATCTGGCTGGGCCTCAGCCGCGTTCTGGGCGCCGATCGCGTCACGGACGGCGGCCCGCTGATCGTCGCCCAGCGCAGCATCAAATCGGCGGCTGAGATCGCGCTTCTGACCCGCGCCAAGGCCATCACGCTGGAAGTTCAGCGTCGCACCCGCCACTGGCTGAAAGCGGGCGTCCTCACCTCCGAGGTCAAGGCCTTCATCGACGCCGAGCACCGCGCTCTGGGCGGCGAGGGCGGCTCCTGGTTCTGCCTGGTCTCCTTCGGCGACGACACCTGCCTGCCGCACGGGGGCGAGGGCGACCGCGCCCTGGCGGCGGATGATGTGGTGCTTGTCGATACCGGGACCCTGGTCGACGGCTATCACTCGGACATCACGCGCACCTATGTCTTCGGCCAGCCGAGCGAGGACTTCCGCCGCGTCTGGATGCATGAGAAGGAGGCGCAAGGCCGCGCCTTCGCCGCCGCCGCCGTGGGCGCCCCTTGCGCCAGCGTCGACGCCGCCGCGCGCGACTATCTGACCGGCCTGGGCTACGGCCCCGACTACCGTCTGCCGGGCCTGCCGCACCGCACCGGCCACGGTATCGGCCTGGACATTCACGAAGCGCCCAATCTGGTGCGCGGCGACGCTACGCCGCTGGCGCCCGGCATGTGCTTCTCGAACGAGCCGATGCTGGTCATTCCCGGCCGGTACGGCGTGCGCCTGGAAGACCATTTCTACATCACCGAGGGCGGCCCGGTCTGGTTCACCGAGCCGTCGCACAGCCTGGACGACCCGTTCGGCGAGGACGCGGCGGCATGAGGACGGCCCGGCGCTGGGCCGTCGTCGGCGGGGGGCTGGTCGGAGCGGCGACGGCGCTTCGGCTGCAGGCGGCGGGCTTTGAGACCGTGCTGATCGATCGGGGCGACCCGCGACGCGGCGCCTCCTTCGGCAACATCGGCCACATCGCGGCCGAGCAATGCGAGCCGATGCCCTCGCCCGCGACCCTCAAGGGCGCCGTGGGGCGGCTGTTCGCCTTTGGCGGCCCGCTGGATTTCCGTGCGCGCGATGCGTCGCTGTGGGGGCCGTGGGCGCTGCGGTTTCTGGCGGCGTCCCGCCCGGCGGCCGTCGCCCACGGGGCCGAGGTTCTGGCGCATCTCCTGGACGATCCGGTCGGCGCCTGGGTGCGCCTGGCCGCCCTGGCCGAGGCGCCGAAGGACCTGATCCGCGCGACCGGCCACACGGTGGTCTGGTCCACGCCTGAAGCGGCCCGGCGCGGGCTGGCCGGCTGGAACGCCGCGCGCATCGGCGCCGCGCGTTTCCGCGTGCTGGAGACCGAGGAACTGGCCGCCTATGGTGCCGTCCTGAGCCAGCGCCCGGCGGGCGGGATCCGCTTCACCGGCACCGGCCAGGTCAGCGAGCCGCAGGCGGTGCGCGACGCCCTGCTGGCCGCCTTCGCCGCCAGAGGCGGACAGACGATGCATGCTGATGCAACCGCCATCCGGCCCGTGGCCCACGCCGCCGAGGTCGCCCTGTCGAACGGAACGACGGTCACGGCCGACCGCGTCGTGGTGGCGGCCGGGGCGTGGTCGGAGCGTCTGATGACGCCGTTGAGCGTGCGCGCGCCTCTGATCGGCGAGCGGGGCTATTCGGTGCAGTCGGCCCAGCATGACTGGCCGGACGACTTGCCTCTGACCGTCTTCGAGGACCGGGCCCTGGCGGTCGCCCGTTTCGACGGAGGTCTGCGCGCCTCCAGCCACGTCGAGTTCGGCGCCCCGTCGGCCCGGCCCGATCCGCGAAAATGGCGCAGTATCGAGGCGCATCTGCGCGATCTGGGGGTGGCCTTTTCTGCGCAGCCTGACCGATGGTGCGGTCCCCGGCCGACCCTGCCTGACTATCTGCCGGCCATCGGACGTCTGCAGGCTCACCCCCAGGTGCACTACGCCTTCGGCCACCAGCACCTGGGCCTGACGACGGCGGCGCGGACGGCGGAAATCGTCGAGCAGATGGCGCTGGGCCGGCCTGCTCCCGACTGGATCGACGCCTTGCGGATCGAGCGCTTCGGCTGAAGTCCGCTCGGCGCGCGGCGCTTGGTATCGCAACGGTTTCTGCGCGGGCGGATTAAGCGTCCATGCGCGGCGAACTGAAGACCTATCAGGCCAAGCGGCGGTTCGAGCAGACGCCGGAACCCAAGGGCGCGCAACGCGCGAGGGGAAAGGGCGCTCGCCGCTTCGTGATCCAGCGCCATGCGGCGACGCGGCTGCACTACGACTTCCGGATCGAGGCGGACGGGGTGCTGAAATCGTGGGCCGTGACCAAAGCCCCGTCGCGGGATACCGCGGTCAAGCGCCTGGCGGTGGAGGTCGAGGATCATCCGCTGGACTACGGCGACTTCGAGGGGACGATCCCGGCGGGCAACTACGGCGCGGGGACGGTGCAGCTCTGGGACGTCGGAACCTGGGAGCCGCAGGAGGCCGACCTTGAGGCGGCCTGGGCGCGCGGCCAGATCAAGATGATCCTTCATGGCGAGCGGCTGAAAGGGAAATGGGCGCTGATCCGGCTGAAGAGCGACCGGGGCAAACCGTCCAAGCGCCACAACTGGCTGCTGCTGAAGGAAAAGGACGATCAGGCCGTCGCGGGCGAGGGCGACGCCTTGGCGGAAATCGACGCCTCCGTGACGACCGGACGCTCCCTGGCCCAGATCGCCAAGGGCGACGCGCAATGGACCTCGTCCAAACCGACCCGCCGCAAGGCGCCGCCCAAACTCGCGCCGTCGAAGGCCGCGTCCAAAGCGAAGCGGCCGCACGCCTTTGTCCCCATCCAGCTGTGCAAGGCGGTTGATCATCCCCCCTCGGCCGCCGGCTGGGCGCATGAGATCAAGTTCGACGGCTATCGGCTGCAGATCGGCGTCGGCGGGGGTCAGGCTGTGCTGAGGACGCGCAAGGGTCTGGACTGGTCCGACCGGTTTCCCGAGCTGGCGGCGGATGCGGCCGGCTGGCCCGACGCCGTGCTCGACGGCGAACTGTGCGCGCTCGATGCCGACCACATGCCGGACTTCAGCGGGCTGCAGGCGGCGATCTCCGAGGGCGAGACGGACCGGCTCGTCTACTTCGCCTTCGACCTGCTGTTCGAAGGGGCGGAGGATCTGCGCAAGCTGCCGCTGTCGCACCGCAAGGCGCGATTGCAGGCCTATATCGACCGGATCGGCGCCAAGGCCGGCGTGCGGATCCGCTTCGTCGAGCATTTCGCCTCTACGGGAAGGGCGGTGCTGGAAAGCGCCTGCCGGATGCATCTGGAGGGCGTCATCTCCAAGAAGCTGGACGCTCCCTATCATGCGGGCCGGTCGTCAAGCTGGGTGAAGTCCAAATGCCGAGGGCGCGACGAGGTCGTCATCGGCGGCTGGTCGTCGGAAGGCGGCAGCCGGTTCCGCTCGCTGCTGGTCGGGGTGCGCGAAAAGGGCGGGCTGAGGTATCTCGGCCGGGTCGGCACGGGTTTCGGCGAGACGGCGACGCGGTTGCTCCTGCCGGCGCTGAAGGCCGAGGCGGCGGACAAGAGCCCCTTCGTCGGCCCCGGCGTGCCCAGGGGCGGCAAGGACATTCACTGGGTGACGCCAAGGCTGGTCGCCGAGATCGAACACGGCGGCTACACCGAATCCGGCGCCTTGCGGCAGGCGGCGTTCAAGGGGCTGCGCGACGACAAGACCGCCGAGGACGTCACGGCCGCGCCCCAAGCGCTGGCCGCGCCGCAAACCCTGAGAAAGAACGGCAAGGTCTCGGTGGCGGGCGTGGCCATCTCCAGCCCCGACAAGGTGTTGTGGCCGGGCTCGGGCGGTCGACCGCCCATTACCAAGGCCGACCTCGCGCACTACTACGAGGCGGCGGCCGAGCGGCTGCTGGCCCATGTGGCGGACCGGCCCGTCTCGATCATCCGCGCCCCTGACGGCATCGAGGGCGAGACCTTCTTCCAGCGTCACGCCATGACGGGATCTAACCCGCGCCTGAAGCTGATCGACGTCAAGGCGCGCACGCCCTACGTCGCGGTGGTCGATGTCGGCGGTTTGGCGGCGGTGGCCCAGTCGGGCGGGCTGGAGTTGCATCCCTGGGGCTGCAAGCCGGGCGATCCGGAAACGCCCGATCAGATCACTTTCGATCTGGACCCCGACGAGGGGCTGGACTTCGACGACGTGATCGCCGCCGCTCTGGCGGTCAGAGCCAAGCTGGAGGCCCTGGGGCTCAACCCCTTCGTCAAGACGACGGGCGGGAAGGGGCTGCACCTGGTCGTGCCGATCCGCGCCGACGGCCGCTCGCGCGTCACCTGGGATCAGAACAAGGCCTTCGCCAAGGCCGTGTCCGAGGCGATCAAGGCCGAGGCGCCGGACCGCTTCACCACCACCTTGGCCAAGAAGGCGCGGGGCGGAAAGGTCTTCATCGACTATCTGCGCAACGGCCGCATGGCGACCGCCGTGGCGCCCTGGTCGCCGCGTGCGCGTCCGGGAGCAGGGATAGCCTTTCCCCTGTCGTGGGATCAGGTGAAGCCGGGGCTGAACCCGGCCGACTACAATCTGTGGGTCTGGCCGGAACTGCTGGAACGACCCGACGCCTGGTCGGGCTTCCGCGACGCCGCCGTCAGCCTGAGGCCCGCTCTGCGCAAGATGGGCGTGGACTGACCGTCAGGCAGTCTTCTTGCGCGGCGCCGACTTTGAGGCCGGCTTCTTGGCCGCCGGTTTGCGGGCCCCGCCGGCCGAGCCTTTCAGGCTGTTCTTCAGCGCCGCCATCAGGTCGATCACGTTGGTGTCGTCCGGCTCGGCCACATCCACCAGACCCTTGCCGCCCTTGGTCTTGGCCTTGATCATCTCGCGCAGAGCGTCGTCGTAGCGGTCCTTGAAAACCGTCGGGTCGAAGTCGGCTTCCTTCTGGGCGATGATGCGGGCGGCGATCTCGACCATGTCCGCGTCGGCCTTCACCTTGGGGATGTCGTCGAAATAGTCGTCGGCGTCACGCACCTCGTCATGGGCGCGAAGGGTGTAGGCCAACAGGCCCTTGCCGCGCACCTCGAGCGCCAACTGACGCTCCTTGCCGCGCAAAACGAGCTGTCCCAGCGCCACCTTGCCCTGTTTCTGCATGGCGTCGCGGATCACCGCGAAAGCCTCGACGCCCGCGCCCTTCTCCGGAACGACGAAGAAGGGATCGTCCCAATACAGGCGGTCGATTTCGGACTCGTCGACGAACTTGTCGATGGAGATGGTCTTGGTGCTCTCTAGCCGCACCTGGTCGAAGTCAGCGTCGTCGAACAGGACGTATTCGTCTTTGGATACCTCATAACCGCGCACCAGGTGGCTGCGCTCCACCGGCCCGGCGTCCGGATCGGTCGGCACCATGCGGATGCGGTTGTGGGTGTCGGGGTTGATCAGGTGGAAGCGCACGTCGCTGGCGCTGGTGGTCGCGGTGTAGAGCGCCACCGGGCAGGTGACGAGCGACAGCTTCAGGTGTCCTTGCCAGGTCGGGCGAGCAGCCATGTGATCCTCCATCGGCAGAGGGAATGCACAGGAACGACATGCGTTCGCCCCAGCGGTTCACATCGCCTCATCGTCGAATGGCTCCCGTTGCGGTCACAATCGCGCCAACTCGTCGCTTTGACTAAGGGACGTCATTTCCCTTAGGAAAAACTCTGGCAAAACAGCGAGGCGCGCGCAGCGCCCTGCGCAGAGCCTTCCCACAACCTATCGGAGATGATCGACACGCCCGTGCCCGCCAGCTTCCTTCTGCTAGTCATTCTCGTCCTGCCCTTCCTCGGGGCCCTGATCGCATCGGGGCTGCCGCGTCACGCGCGGACCGCTGCGGCCGTCCTGTCGTGGGTCGTCGCCCTGATCAGCGTCGGCTGTCTGGCGGTGCTGTGGCCCAGATTCCAGGACGGCGAGGTGCTGAAGCTGACGCTGGCGTGGCTGCCATCGCTCGGGGTGAACCTGACCATTCGCCTGGACGGCCTGTCATGGGTCTTCAGCGCATTGATCCTGGGGATCGGGGCGCTCGTGGTCCTGTACGCGCGCTACTACATGTCGCCCAAGGACCCGGTGCCGCGCTTCTTCTCCTTCCTGCTGGCCTTCATGGGCGCCATGCAGGGCGTGGTGCTGTCTGGCAATCTGATCCAGCTGGTGGTCTTCTGGGAGCTGACCAGCCTCTTCTCCTTCCTCCTGATCGGCTACTGGCACCAGAACGCCTCGGCGCGCGAGGGCGCGCGGATGGCCCTGACCATCACCGCCACCGGCGGGGTCGCCTTGCTGGTCGGCATGATCCTGATCGGCCGCATCGTCGGCAGCTATGAGCTGGACGCCGTCATCGCCGCGCGCGACGTCATCCTGGCCAGCCCGATGTACCCGGTCGCGCTGGGCCTGATCCTGATCGGGGCCCTGACCAAGAGCGCCCAGTTCCCCTTCCACATCTGGCTGCCGCGCGCCATGGCGGCGCCGACGCCGGTCAGCGCCTATCTGCACTCGGCCACGATGGTGAAGGCGGGCGTCTTCCTGCTGATGCGGTTCTGGCCCGTCTTCGGCGAGACCGAGATGTGGTATTTCGTGGTCGGCGGCCTGGGCCTGACGACCCTGCTGGTCGGCGCCTGGTGCGCCATCTTCCAGCACGACCTGAAGGGCCTGCTGGCCTATTCGACCATCAGCCACCTGGGCCTGATCTGCCTGCTGCTGGGGCTGGGGTCGGACCTGGGCGCCATCGCGGCCATCTTCCACACCATCAACCACGCCACCTTCAAGGCCTCGCTCTTCATGGCGGCGGGGATCATCGACCACGAGGCGGGCTCGCGCGACATGCGCAAGCTCAGCGGCCTGATCCGCTTCATGCCGATCACCGCCACCCTGGCCATGGTCGCGGCCGCAGCCATGGCGGGCGTGCCGCTGCTGAACGGTTTCCTGTCGAAGGAGATGTTCCTGGCCGAGGCCCTGGCCAGCACCCAGACCTCGGCGCTGAACCAGGCCCTGCCGGTGCTGGCGACCCTGGCGAGCGCCTTCAGCGTCCTTTATTCGCTGCGCTTCATCCACACGACCTTCTTCGGTCCGCCGCCGACCGAGCTGGACCGCGTCCCGCACGAGCCGCCCGGCTGGATGCGGCGTCCGGTCGAGGTGCTGGTGGCCTTGTGTCTGCTGGTCGGGATCTTCCCGGCGGTCACCGTCGGGCCCTTCCTGCGCAGCGCGGCCGTAACCATGCTCGGCTTCGACCTGCCCTATTACAGCCTGGCGCTGTGGCACGGGTTCAACCTGCCGCTGCTGCTCAGCGTCATCGCCATGGCGGGGGGCATCGGCCTCTATGTCGTGTTCGGCAAGGCGCTGAACGCCAATCCGCGCGGCGGTCCGTGGGGCATGAAGCGGCTGAACGGCGGCTATCTGTTCGAGCGGTCCCAGGTGATGCTGATGGACCTGGCGCAGTGGATCATTCACCGTCTCGGCGCGCACAGGCTGCAGCCGCAGTTGCGTCTGATCGTGCTGACGGCGCTGCTCTCGGGAGTGGTGGCGGCGGCGGGCGGCTTCGTGCTGACCTGGCCGGAGTTCCGCGTGCCCCAGGCGCACAACCTGGCCTTCGCCGCCCTTTGGCTGGCCGGCGGAGCCTGCGCCCTGGCCGCGGCCTGGCAGGCCAAATACCATCGGCTGGCCGCCGTCATCCTGATGGGTGGGGCGGGGCTGGCCAGTTGCCTGACCTTCGTCTGGCTGTCGGCGCCCGACCTGGCCCTGACCCAGCTGGTCGTCGAGGTGGTGACCACGGTGCTTCTGCTGCTGGGCCTGCGCTGGCTGCCCAAGCGGCTGGCCGAGATCCATGTGCCCGAGTCCGAGAAGCGCCGCGCGCGCTGGCGTCGTCGTCTGGACCGGGGGATCGCCATCTTCGCCGGCGCAGGCGTGGCCCTGATCTCCTGGGCCGTCATGGTGCGCCCGCCGGTCGAGGGCGTGTCGCGCTTCTTTATCGAGAAGGCCTATGAGGAGGCCGGCGGCCGCAACGTCGTCAACGTCATCCTCGTGGACTTCCGCGCCTTCGACACCTTCGGCGAGATCACCGTCCTGGGCGTCGTCGGCCTGACGGTGCTGGCCCTGCTGCGCCGCTTCCGACCGGCCAGCGACAGCCTGTCCCAGCCCATGCAAAAGCGGGTTCAGGACGCGTCCGACCGCGCCCGAGAGGGCCGCAGCGAGGGCGACACCCTCAGCGACACCATGCTGATCCCCGGCGTGGTGATGCGCTGGCTCTTCCCCTTCATCATCCTGTTGGCCGTGCACCTGTTTCTGCGCGGGCACGACCTGCCGGGCGGGGGCTTCGCGGCGGGGGTGGCGCTGTCGATCGCCTTCATCCTGCAGTATATGGCGTCCGGCGCCCGCTGGGTGGAGGAACGGCTGGAAATCCGCCCGATCATCTGGATCGGCGTCGGCCTGCTGATCGCGGCGATCAGCGGCGCCGTGGGATGGGTATTCGACCAGCCCTTCCTGACCTCCTATTTCCAATACGCCGACCTGCCGCTGCTGGGCCGCGTGCCTTTGGCCAGCGCCGTCCTGTTCGACCTGGGCGTAGTGGTCCTGGTCGTGGGCGCCACCGTGCTGATCCTGGTCGCCCTGGCGCACCAGTCGCTGCGCCGCGCGCGCATTGAGGAGGCCGAGGCCGAGGCGGACGCCGAGCAGAAGGGAGGGGCGCAATGACCCAGATCGTCCTGGCCCTGGCCATCGGCGTGCTGACCGCCTCGGGCGTGTGGCTGATGCTGCGCCCGCGCACCTTCCAGGTGATCATCGGCCTGTCGCTGGTCTCCTATGCGGTCAATCTGTTCATCTTCTCCATGGGGCGGCTGCGGTCAGGAGCCGCGGCCTTCACCAGCAAGGGCGCCGAGGACCCGGCCCTCTACGCCGATCCGACTCCCCAGGCGCTGGTGCTGACGGCCATCGTCATCAGCTTCGCCCTGACGGCGCTGTTCCTGGTGGTCCTGCTTGCTTCGCGCGGCGAGACCGGCAGCGACCATGTCGACGGCCAGGAGACGCCCGAATGACCGACTGGCAGGAACATCTGATCATCGGGCCGATCGTTCTGCCCATGGTCATCGCGGCGGCCATGCTGCTGTTCGACGAGCGTCGCCGCCTGCTGAAGGGCGGCCTCAGCCTGTTCGCCATGGCGGCCATTCTGGCCATGGCCCTGGCCCTGCTGCACGAAAGCGCGACCGGCGCGACCGGCGGGGGCGACACCGCTCGCGTCTACCAGTTGGGCGACTGGCCGGCGCCGTTCGGCATCGTTCTGGTGGCGGACCGTCTGTCGACGCTGATGGTGGCCCTGACCAGCGTGCTGGGCGCCTGCTCCATGATCTTCGCCCTGGCGCGATGGGACCGGGCGGGGCCGCGTTTCCACGCCCTGTTCCTGCTGCTGGTCATGGGGGTCAACGGCGCCTTCCTGACGGGCGACCTGTTCAACCTTTTCGTCTTCTTCGAGATCATGCTGGCGGCCTCCTACGGTCTGGCGCTGCATGGTTCGGGCGAGGCGCGGATCCGCGCGGGCCTGGCCTACATCGCCGTCAACCTGACGGCCTCCATGCTGTTCCTGATCGGGGTCAGCCTGATCTACGGCGTGACGGGCACCCTCAACATGGCCGATCTGGCGGTGCGTATTCCCCAGATCGCCGAGGCCGACCGCGGGCTGTTCCACGTCGGCGCGGCGATCCTGGGCGTGGCCTTCCTGACCAAGTGCGCCATGTGGCCGTTGGGCTTCTGGCTAACCACCACCTATTCGGCCGCCAGCGCCCCGGCGGCGGCCGTCTTCGCCATCCTTTCCAAGGTCGGCGCCTATGTGATCATCCGCCTCAGCTTCCTGCTGTTCGGGCCTGACGGCGGCGCCTCTGCCGGGTTCGGCCAGTTGTGGATTCTGCTGGGCGGGCTGGCGACCATCGGCTTCGGCACCGCGGGTCTGATCGCCGCCCGGGATTTGTCCATCGCCGCCGCCTATGCGGTCATCGTCTCATCGGGCACGGTGCTGGCGGCCGTCGGCACGGGCAACGCCGACGTGCTGGGCGGGGCGGTGTTCTACCTGGTCGGATCGACCCTGGCGTGCGGCGCTCTGTTCATGCTGGCCGAGGTGCTGAACCGGGGGCAGGACCCCGGCGCGCGGTCCGGACGGGCGGTGTTCGAGGATGAGTATTTCGATCCTTTCGACGACGAAGAACGCAATGAGCCCGGCCTGGTCATTCCTGCGGCCGTGGCGGCCCTGGGCGGCGCCTTCCTGATCGCGACCCTGATGGTCGCGGGCCTGCCGCCGCTGGCCGGCTTCATCGGCAAACTGGCCATGATGGAGGCGTCGGCCCGGTTCGGCGGGTGGGCGGGATATGCGATCGTCGTGGCCCTGTCGCTGGCGTCCCTGGGCGCCTTGATCGGACTGACGCGTCTCGGCGTGGCGGCCTTGTGGGCGCGTGACGACGATGCGGAACCGGCGGTCGTCGTCGGGGCGGCCGAGGGCGTGGCCATCGCCGGTCTGCTGGCGGCGTGCATCTTTCTCGCGATCTTCGGCGAGGCGGGCTTCGCCTATGCCGACCACACGGCGGACTGGCTGGTGCGGCCCGACGCCTATATCCGCGCCGTGCTGGGAGGCGGTTCATGATCCGGGCGGTTCTGCCTCACCCCCTCCTGTCGTTCGCCCTGTTCGGGGCGTCCCTGTTGCTGAGCGATTCGGTGGCGCCCCCCGCCCTGGCCCTGGCTCTGCTGATGGCCCTCGCGGCGCCCCAGATCATGCGCGCCCTCGACGTGGAGCCGGTGCGGGTGAGAAAGCCTCTGACCCTGCTGAGCTTCGCCCTGGTCGTCGCGCGCGACATCGTCCGTTCCAACTGGGAGGTGGCGCTGGTCGTGCTGGGCCTGAATCCCTCTGGCGACCGACGCGTCTCGGGCTTTGTCCACATTCCGCTGGAGATGCGCGACCGTTACGGCCTGGCCGTCCTGGCGGTGGTCATCACCAGCACGCCGGGCACCATCTGGGTCGAGTATGAGGACGCGACCGGCGTGCTGCTGCTGCATATCCTCGACCTTCAGGACGGCGACGACTGGGCGGAGCGCATCAAGAACCGTTATGAACGCCGCCTGATGGAGATCTTCGAATGAGCGGCGCCGTCTTCTACTGGGCGCTGGTCCTGGCTCAGTTGTTCCTGGCGGCCGCCGGCCTGATCGGCGTGTGGCGCATCGCCAAGGGCCCGCGCGCCCAGGATCGTATCCTGGGCCTCGACACGCTTTATCAGGCGGGGATGCTGCTGGTCGTCGCCTTCGGGGTGCGGACGGGAACCCAGCAGTATTTCTATGCGGCCGTGATCATCGGCATGCTGGGCTTCACCTCTTCGGTCGCCCTGGCCAAATTCCTGATGCGCGGCGAGGTGATCGAATGAGCGGCTTTCCGGCTAACGTCCCCGCCTGGGCGGCCCTGCTGGCGGCCGGACTGGTGCTGTTCGGCGCCGGCCTGACCTTCATCGGCGCGTTGGGTCTCGTGCGGCTGCAGACCTTCTACGAGCGGGTTCACGCCCCGACGCTGGGGGCGACGCTGGGCATGTTCGCGGTCTTGTGCGGCTCGGTGGTCTATTTCACGGGGGCGGAGGGGCGGTTCATGCCCATCGAACTGCTGGCGGCGGTCTTCTTCACGGCGACGACGCCGGTGACGCTGATCATCCTGGCCCGCGCGGCCCTGTTCCGCGACCGCACCGACCGGTCTGGCGAGGGCGTGCGCGTGCCGCTGGAGGGCGAGTGCGAGGGCGTGGTCCGCACGCCCCCGGACGTCGTCACTGATCCTCGTCGAAGCGACGCGCCACAAGGTCGGTAAGGGCGGCCACGGCCTGGGGCGCGTCGCGCCCCTCCGCCGTCACCTCGACATCGCAGCCGATCCCGGCGCCCAGCATCAGCAGGCCCATGATCGATCGCGCGTCAACGCTGACCCCGTCGCGTGTGACGTGAATCTCGGATTCGAACTCCGAGGCCAATTTGACGAACTTGGCCGAAGCGCGAGCATGCAGGCCGCGCTGATTGCAGATGTTCAGGGTCGCCGTGGCGATGGCGGCGTGATCGGCGGCGTCGCTCATTTTTCGCCCGCCAGCACCCAGGAAGCGACCGAAATGTATTTGCGCCCGGCGTCCTGAGCGTGGGCTACGCAGGCCTCCAGGCTCTCGCGCCCGCGCACGCTGGCCAATTTGATCAACATGGGCAGGTTCAGCCCGGCGATCACCTCGGCGCCGGTCTGCTCCATGACCGAGATGGCCAGGTTGGACGGCGTGCCGCCGAACATGTCGGTCAGCAGGATCACCCCGTCGCCCTCATCGACGGCGGCGGCCGCGTCGACGATGTCGCGGCGGCGCCGCTCCATGTCGTCGTCGGGGCCAATGCAGATGGCGGCGACGCCGCGTTGCGGCCCCACCACATGCTCCATCGCCGATAGGAATTCAGAGGCCAGGCCCCCGTGGGTGACGATCACCAGCCCGATCATATAGGCTTCACCAAAGACATCCCCTGCTCGCCTTCGCGAGCGACAAGCCCCATTTCATAGGGCAATCGGGGCAAGGATCAAAGAGCGGGCGCCTGCATCGCTGAAACGGCGTGCAGTGCCGCCGCCGCCACGGCCGCCGCCGAGGCCGGGCGGGGGTCCAGATCCAGTTGAGGCAGGCGCACGCCCTCTATGTCCCGCCAGATCGGCTGGGGCAGGCGCTCGACCGTCTCGCGCGTCAGGCGCAAGGCGAGGGCCAGACGGGTCGAGGGGCGGAAAGGCTGGGCGACGATGCCCACGCCGCGTACCTCCATGCGGCCGGCGATGGTGTCGGGTACCGCCGCGTACAGGGCGTTGCGACAGGCGAAGACATCCACCCAGTCGTCGCCGACCAGCCGCCACCCGTCCTGCATCAGCCGCAGCGCCAGGTCGCTCTTGCCCGCGCCGGACGGGCCCTGGATCAGCACGCCGCGCCAGCCTTGCGACGTGCGGGCGGCGACGACGCTGGCGTGGACGGGCTGGCGGGCGGGGGTCATGCGCGCTTGCCGACGGCGGGCAGGCTGACTTCGAAGCGGGCCCCTAGCACGGCGCCGTCCTCGCCCTTGCGGTTCTCGGCGCGGACCTGGCCGCCGTGGGCGTCGACGATCTGGCGTACGATCGACAGGCCCAGCCCTGAGTTGGCGCCGAAGGCCGTGCCTTTGGGCCGCGAGGTGTAAAAGCGCTCGAACACCGTCTCCAGATTCTCAGCCGGGATGCCGGGCCCGTCGTCGTCGATGCGGATACGCAGGGGCAGGTCGGCTTGGCTGTCGTCGCGATACAGGCTGACACGGACCTCGCCGCCGGCGGGGCTGAACGAGCGGGCGTTGTCGATCAGATTGCGGAACACCTGGCCCAGCGGCACGTCGCGGCCCATGACGCGGGCGTTGTCGGTCGCTGTGGTGAGGCGAACGGCCGGCTCTTCGGGCTTTCGGCCGGCTTCATAGACGCCGATGATGTCGCCCAACAGGTCGTTCAGGTCGATCGCGCGCGGCCGGTCGCGCGACAGTTCGGCGTCCAGGCGCGAGGCGTTGGAGATGTCCGTGATCAGCCGATCCAGGCGCCGGACGTCCTGTTGCAGCAGATTGGTCAGGCGGGCGCGCTGCTCGTCCGTCTTGACCAGAGGCAGGGTCTCCAGGGCCGAGCGGATCGAGGTCAGGGGGTTCTTGATCTCGTGGCTGACGTCGGCGGCGAAGCGTTCGATCGCGTCCATCCGGGTCGACAGGGTGTCGGTCATCGACTCCAGGGCGCGAGCCAGGTCGCCGATCTCGTCCTTGCGGTCTTCCAGATCGGGCAGGGAGATGGCGCGGGCGCGTTGCAGGCGCACCTGGTCCGCTGCCGCCGACAGCCGCATCATCGGCCGGGCCACGAACAGGTGCAGCACCAGCGACGCCAGAAGGTTCACCGCCAGGGCGACCAGGGCGAAGGGCATCAAGGCGCGGCGCTGGGCGTCCAGAGTGGCGTTGACGTCGCCCGCCTCAAGCGTCAGCACGCCCAGCACCTGTTGCACATGGCGGACGGGCAGGGAAACCGAGACGACGCGCTCGCCTTCCTCATTGCGGCGCAAGGAAGCCTGCGGCGCGCCGGTCAGAGCCCTCTCGACCTCGGCTGACAGTTCGGCGTTGGCGCGGGCCAGGCGCGCGGTCTCGCGCGGCGACGGCTCGGCGGAGGGAAGCGCCGTCCCCGCGGGGTGAGCCGGCGGCAGGGGCGCGCCCGGGATGGCGTCGCTGACCCGATAGGAGTCGGACACCTCGATGCCGTCGATGTCGAATAGACGCGCCCGCTGGCCGGCCGGAATGAAGTTGTCGCGCAGCCACAGGGCGGCGGCGCGGTCGTCCAGCATGGGATAGGGGTCGCCCTGAGTGATCCCCAGTTCGCCCAACACGTTCGCCAGAAGCTCGGCCTGGACGCTCAGCGATTCCTGGCGCGCCTCGATCAGGCCGCGCTTCCATTCGTTCAGCAGCAGGGCCCCGCCGAACAGGATCAGCAGGCTGAGAAGATTGAGGGCCAGGATGAACCCGCCCAGGCGCGAGCCGCCGAAGCGGAATCGGCGCCGCGCCCGGACGTTTTCAGGTTCAGCTCTCGCGGTAGCGGTATCCGACGCCATACAGGGTCTCGATAGCGTCGAACTCAGGGTCGACCATGCGGAACTTCTTTCGCATCCGTTTCACATGGCTGTCGATGGTGCGGTCATCGACATAGACTTGATCGTCATAGGCGGCGTCCATCAGGTTGTCGCGGCTCTTCACGAAACCGGGGCGCTGGGCCAGGGCCTGAAGCAGCAGGAACTCGGTGACCGTCAGCTTCACCGGCTTGCCGTCCCAGGTCGATTCGTGGCGCGCCGGGTCCATCGACAGCTTGCCGCGCTTGATCGCCTTGCCGGCTTCGGCGGCGGCCGGGTCGATGGGATCCAGGCCTTCGACGCCCGCGCGGCGCAGCAGGGCCTTCACGCGTTCGATCAGCAGACGCTGGCTGAAGGGCTTGTGGATGTAGTCGTCGGCGCCGAGGTTGAAGCCGAGAATCTCGTCGATCTCCTCGTCTTTCGACGTCAGCATGATGACCGGCAGGCTGGAGGTCTGGCGCAGGCGGCGCAGCACTTCCATGCCGTCCATGCGCGGCATCTTCACATCCAGGATCGCCAGGTCCGGCGGGGTGGTCTCCAGCGCTTCCAGCCCCGAGGCGCCGTCGTGGTAGGCGGTCACCGTGTGGCCATGGCTTTCCAGAGCCAGGGAGACGGAGGCGACGATGTTCTCGTCGTCGTCGACCAGAGTGATGTTGGCCAAGGGCTTCTCCTTAGTGCGGGCGGGGGAACGTCCGGTCCGTCGTCATCTGCACAACGCACGGCAAGCGTAACTGTTCTACTCGATCGTGGTGACTTTACGTTCATACAAAATGGAGCGCGTCGTCGCGGCTTTCAACCGCTGGCGGCGAAAGCGAAACCCGAACTTAAGCTTGGGGCCTCACGATGGCAGGCTGTGCTTGCGAAGGGCGTCATGGCCGGACCTGTTCACTACGAGATCTACATCCGCCGCACGGCGCCGGCCGACTGGTCCCTGCATCAGGCGATGGAGGACCGGCGTCAGGCCGTGGCAGCCGCCGAGGATCTGCTGCGCGACCGTGAGGCGGTGGCCGTGCGCGTCACCAAGGAGACGCTGGACCCTGACACGATGGAGTTCGCCAGCGTCATCATCCTGACGCGCGGGGCGCCCGAACTGTCGCGCAAGCGCGCGCCGGCCGTCGATCAGCGCGGCCCGGCCTGCCGGGGCGTCGGCGACCTGTACGCCCCCCACGCGCGCGAGACCCTTGGCCGCGTGCTGGAGGACTGGCTGAACCGTCAGGGCGCGACCGCCTTTGAACTGCTGCACCGGCCCGACCTGGCCGAGCGGCTGGAGGCCTCTGGGGTTGAGCTTCAGCACGCCATCCAGAAAATCGCGGTGCCTGAGGCGCAAGGGTCAGGTCAGTCGGTGCATGACCTGATTCGTCATTATCAGCGCCTGGCCGAACAGACGATCGAGCGCCTGCTGGCGGCGGGACGCACGAAGCAGTTGGTCAGCTTCGACGATCGGTCCGTCGCTGAAACGGCTCTGGCGCTGCAAGGCGCGGCTGATCGAGCCTTCGTCATGGGCGGGGCCGTGGCGGGGGCGCTGCGCGGCCTGCCGGGCGCGCGGGCGCGGCTCGAGCGATTGATGGACATCTGCGATCAGGCGCCCGCCGAAGGCGCCCCGCGCGCTCTCGTGCTGGTGCCGGTGGAGCAGATTCTCTGCGAGATCCTGGGGTCGCGTCATGGCCTGGCCCAGGTCTTGGGACCAGGGCTGGACCAGGGCGCCAGCCTGGCGGCGGTCGTGCGCATGGCGGCCCCGCGCGAGGTGGACGCCGTCCTGGCGCAGGATGCGCGCCTCAGCCTGCTGGCCCCGCCGATCGAGGGGCCGGTGCGACGTCTGGGCGAGCGGCTGGCGGCGGGCGAGTTCCCTCTGTTGGCCGCCTCTCTGGCGCGCATGGTGCTGCGCGAACTGATGGGTCAACGCCGCCTGCGGCCTGGCGACGCGGTCGGCGAGATCGAGATTCTGCGCGTGCTGGCCATGGCCCTGACGGCCACGGCGGGGCGCCTGTTGACGCTGGAAGAGGTGCAGACCGCCTTTATCGAGCGGTCCAAGGGGCTGGTCGCCGCCGACTTCGTCGCTGCCTATGTCAAGGACTGCACGACTGTTCTCGCCGAGGCCGAGCGGCTGGCGCGCCTGTGCGAAAACGTCACCGGCGGCGCCAACAAGCGGGCCGCGGCGCGCTGGCTGGACGCCTGCGTCGTCTCCCTGCGCTTCGAGACCGAGATGAGGGCCCGCACGCCCGGCGCCACGCCGCCCGGGCAGCGGCTGATGGCCCTGGCCGAGCTTCAGCGCGGCGTGCGCAAGGCCGGGCTGTCGGACCGCGAGACGCAAGCCGTGGTCGAGGCCCTCGGCGCCGTTGGCGGCGCGATCGAGGCGGACGCCCGGCTGACGGCTCAGCTGGCCCGCGCGCCGGCCCCGCTTCCGCAGAAGCTGGCGGTGCTGCTGCGTCTGGCGGCGGGCGAGACGGGGCCCAGCGGCCCGGTCGCCGAGCGCGCCCGCGCCGAGGCGGTGCGCCTGATGCGCGCGCCCGACGCCCGCGTCGCGCTCAGCGCGGAGCCGCAGGCGGTGCAGACCCTGCGTCCCTTGATGCAGGCCGTCGGGCTGGCGGCCTGAGGCCCCGGTTCAGTCGAAGATGTCGAAGATGTCCAGCCGCTTCTTCTTCTTGCGGTAGTGGTAGTCGTCGTCGCGGCGACGGTCGTGGTCATAGCGGTCGTCGCGATGGCGCGGCGCCTCGCGGTAGGTGGGCTGGCCGCCCCAGGGTTGCGGGGCCTGAGCTTGAGGAGGCGGCGGCGCATAGGCCTGGGGCGCGGGCGCGGCGGCGCGGCCCTCGTCAGTGGCGGCGGCCATCAGTTTTTCCAGTTCGCCGCGATCCAGCCACACGCCGCGGCAGCTGGGGCACATGTCGAACTGGACGCCATGGCGGTCCAGCGTCTGCATGGGCGCATTGTCGTTGGGGCACATCAACAGGGGCATCGTCATCCTCTTTCGTCGTTGAAAGCGGTCCGACATCACGCCGCCGAAGCGTCGCCAGAGGGGCCCGTCCCGCTACGCGAGAGAGGTAGGGAGCGTCCGCGCGCGCGACAACGCGCCGCGTCGCCGCAGGCCCTGTTTTTACCTGCTCAGCAGCTCTGACCCGCGGCCCAGCCCGACGACCAGGCCCACTGGAAATTGTAGCCGCCCAGCCAGCCGGTCACGTCTGCGACCTCGCCGATGAAGAACAGGCCGGGGACCGCCTTGGCCTCCATCGTCTGCTGGTCCAGGGCGGCGGTGTCGACGCCGCCCAGCGTGACCTCGGCGGTGCGATAGCCCTCCGAGCCGACCGGCTTGACCGTCCAGGCGTTGACCGCCTCGGCCAGGGCGCGCAGCTTCTTGTCGCCGACCTCGGCCAGTTTGCCTGACAGGTTCTCGCGCGCGCACAGGGCCTCGGCCAGACGGCGCGGCACGACGTGGCCGACGGCGGTGTGGACGGCCTGCTTGCCGTTCTCGGTCTTGGCGGCCAGAATTTCGGCCGCTGCGTCGCGGTCGGGGGCCAGATCGACGGTGATCGCCTCGCCCTCGCGCCAGTAGGAGCTGATCTGCAGGATCGACGGCCCCGACAGGCCGCGATGGGTGAACAGCAGGCCTTCGCGGAAGACGGTCTCCTTGGCCGGACGGCCCGGGCCGGCCTCCTTGGGCGCCTTGTGCCGCACCACGGCGTCCACCGACACGCCGGCCAGGGGCTTCAACTGCTCCAGCAGCCCCGGCTCGAAGGTCAGGGGAACCAGGGCGGGGCGGGTGTCGGTGACCCGCAGGCCGAAGCGGCGCGCCACCTCATAGCCCCAGCCGGTGGCCCCCATCTTGGGAATGGACTTGCCGCCGGTCGCCACGACCAGCGAGGCCGCCGTCACCCGCGACCCGTCGTCCAGATCGACCTGGAACCGCTCGCCGCTGCGCTCGACCGCTTTGACGCCCAGGCCCAGCGACAGGACCACGCCCGCCGTCTTCATCTCGTCCGTCAGCATGCGGATGATCAGCTTGGCGCTGTCGTCGCAGAACAACTGGCCGAGGGTCTTCTCGTGCCAGGCGATGCCGTGGCGATCGACCATCTTGATGAAGTCGTGCTGGGTGAAGCGCCGCAGGGCCGACAGGGCGAAGCGCGGGTTCTCACCCAGGAAGTTGGCGCCGCTCGTCCCCAGATTGGTGAAATTGCAGCGGCCGCCGCCCGAGATGCGGATCTTCTCGCCGGGCGCGCGGGCGTGGTCGATCACGCGCACGCGGCGGCCGCGCTTGCCCGCCTCGATGGCGCACATCATGCCGGCCGCGCCGGCGCCGACGATCAGGACGTCGATGTCTGAAGACTTCATCGCCCCGCCCTAGCAGGAGCGGGCCCCGCCAGGGAAGGGCGCGAAGCGACGGCCTACAGGCCCAGCATGGCCCGATAGGTCGGATGCACCTGATCGGCGTACTCCGGGTGCTTCTTCAGATAGCCGGAGAAGAAGGTACAGGTCGGCAGGATCAGCAGGCCCTTGGCCTTCAGGTCGGCCAAGACGTGTTTGGCCATGCGGCTGGCGATGCCGCGTCCTTCCAGCGGGATGGGCACGATGGTCTCGGTGATCAACCGCCCGCCCGCGACGGGGTTGTAGATGACCACGGCGGTCTCGCCGTCGACGTCCAGTTCGTAGCGCTTGGCGTCTTCGTTATCGCGGATTTCGGGGTCCAGGCTCATGTCGTGATCTTCTTCCTTAACCGGACTTCCAGACAGCCACGTTCCGCGCGGCACGATCAAGAGCTCGACGTTCATCACGTGTCAACACGCGGCGCGTGACGAATTCAAGTTCTGGATCGACGTAAGGCTTGTCGTTGGGTCGCTCTACCCAATGCCGCTTAATTCTTGTGATTGAACATCCCAGCATCTTTGCGATCTGCGCGTCTGAAATGCCGTCCGCTCGCTTCTGATCCAGGAACGCGGCCTCTGCCTCCGAAAGGTAGGGTGAAGGGCGTGGGCGATCACTCAGACCGCCCAACTTGCTCCGAGGAGGAAGGATGAAGTTCGGATATGGGAGCGAATCGGCCATATCTTCATGTTAGCACAAAACGAGAACATCAGTGCGCGCCGTCCCAGTTCGGGGCCGCCTTGGCCTCGACGTCCAGCGGCACGCTCAGGTCGACGACAGGCAGGGCGGCGCCTTCCATGACGCGGCGGATGACGGCGATGGCGCGTTCGGCCTCGGCCTCGGGGGCCTCGAACACCAGTTCGTCGTGGACCTGCAGCAGCATGCGGGTGGAGAGGCCCGCATCAAGCAGGGCGCCGGGCATGCGGATCATGGCGCGGCGGATGATGTCGGCGGCGGCGCCCTGGATCGGGGCGTTGATGGCCGCGCGCTCGCCGAACTGACGCTCGGCGCCGGACTTGGAGTGGATGGCCGGAATGTGGATGCGCCGCCCGAAGACGGTGGTGACGAAGCCCTGCTCCTTCACCAGCGCCTTCGTCGCATCCATGTAATCGCGGATGCCGGGGAAGCGCTCGAAATAGGTCTTGATGTAGGCCCCGGCCTCGCCCTGGTCGATGCCCAGCTGGGCGGCCAGGCCGAAGGCTGAAATGCCGTAGATGATGCCGAAGTTGATGGCCTTGGCCCGGCGGCGCGTCTCGCTGGGCATGCCCTCGACCGGGACGCCGAACATTTCCGAGGCGGTCGCCGCGTGGATGTCCAGGCCGCTCTTGAAGGCGCGCTTCAGCTCGGGGATGTCGCCGATGTGGGCCAGCAGGCGCAGCTCAATCTGGCTGTAATCGGCGCTGATCAGCACATTGCCCGGCGAGGCGATGAAGGCCTGGCGGATCTGGCGGCCGGTCTCGGTGCGGATCGGGATATTCTGCAGGTTGGGGTCGGATGAGGCCAGACGCCCCGTCGTCGCCGCCGCCAGTTGGTATGAGGTGTGGACCCGGTTGGTCTGCGGGTCCATCGCCGCCACCAGGGCGTCAGTATAGGTGCCCTTCAGCTTGGACAGCTGGCGCCAGTCGAGGATGGTGCGGGGCAGGGTCTGGGTCTGGGCCAGCTCCTCCAGCACGCTGGCGTCGGTGCCCCATTGGCCGCTGGCGGTCTTCTTGCCGCCGGGCAGGTTCATCTCGCCGAACAGGATCTCGCCGATTTGGCGCGGGCTGCCGACGTTGAACGGGCGGCCGGCCAGCTTGTGCGCCTCCTCCTCCAGCTCGGCCATGCGCTGGCCGAAGGTCGAGGACAGGGAGCGCAGCCGGTCCGGGTCGACGCGAACGCCCGCCCGCTCCATGTCGGCCAGGACGGCGGGCATGCCGCGCTCCAGCGTCTCATAGACGCTCGACAGCCCTTCGGACGCCAGGCGCGGCTTGAGGAGGCGATGCAGGCGCAGGGTCACGTCCGCGTCCTCGGCGGCGTAGCAGACGGCCGACTTCATCTCGACGTGCTTGAAGCTCTTCTGCGACTTGCCGGTCCCGGCCACGCTCTTGAAGGTCATCGGCTCATGGCCGAGGTGCAGGCGCGCCAGTTCGTCCATGCCGTGGCCGTGCAGGCCGCCTTCCAGCACGTAGGAGATCAGCATCACGTCGTCGATCGGGGCGACGCGCACGCCGCGCCGGGCCATGACGGCCAGGTCGTATTTGATGTTCTGTCCGACCTTCAGCACCGACGGGTCCTCCAGCAGCTCCTTCAGCCGGGCCAGGGCCGTCGGCTTGTCGATCTGCTGCAGGGCCGGACGGGCGTCGCCGCCGTCGCCGAAGTCCAGGCCGCCGCCGCCGCTCGGCTCGTGCTCGTGCGTCAGCGGGATGTAGCAGGCCTCGTTCGGCCCCACGGCCAGAGACACGCCGCACAGCCCGGCGTGCGTCGAGGACAGGGCGTCCGTCTCGGTGTCGAAGCCGACCACGCCAGCCGCCCTGGCCCGCGCGATCCAGCGGTCGAGATCTTCCAGCGTCTGCACGCACTCATAGCGATCGTGGTCGATCACGTGGGTTTCGACCGGGGCGGCGACTTCGGTCTGGCCATAGCGCGGCGTGGCCACGGGCGCGCTGGGCTGGCGGGCGAAGGCCGAGCCTTCCTTCTGCGGGGCCTTGCCGTCGCCGACGCGCCGGGCCAGCGAGCGGAACTCCATCTTCTCAAGGAAGTCGGACAGGACCGCGGGATCAGGATCGCGGATGACGAAGTCGTCGATCGGCTCGGGCATCGGCGTGTCGCAGTCCAGCTGCACCAACTGGCGCGACAGGCGGATCTGGTCGGCGAAATTGATCAGGGTCTCGCGGCGCTTGGGCTGTTTGATCTCGCCAGCGCGGGCCAGGAGCGTGTCGAGGTCGCCGTATTCGCCGATCAGCTGGGCCGCCGTCTTGGGGCCGATGCCGGGGGCGCCGGGCACGTTGTCGACGCTGTCGCCGATCAGGGCCTGGACCTCGACGACCTTGTCCGGGGTGACGCCGAATTTCTCGAACACGGCGTCTTCTTCGAGACGACGGTCCTTCATCGGGTCATACATGACCACGCCGCCGCCGATCAGCTGCATCAGGTCCTTGTCGGACGAGACGATGACCGCCTCGCCCCCCATGTCGCGCACCTTGCAGGCATAGGCGGCGATCAGGTCGTCGGCCTCATAACCGGCCAGTTCGACGCCGTGGACGCCGAACGCCTTGGTCGCCTCGCGCACCAGCGGGAACTGCGGCACCAGGTCCTCGGGCGCGGGGGGGCGGTGGGCCTTGTATTGATCGTAGAGCTCGTTGCGGAAGGTCTTCTCCGAATGGTCGAAGACGGCCATCAGGTGCGTCGGTCCGTCCTCGCCCTTCATGTCGCGGATCAGCTTCCACAGCATGTTGCAGTAGCCCTGCACCGCGCCCACGGGCAGGCCGTCCGACTTGCGGGTCAGCGGCGGCAGGGCGTGGTAGGCGCGGAAGATGTAGGCCGAGGCGTCGATCATCCACAGCCGCAGCGGCGGCCCGTCTTGCGTGAGGGGGCGGGCGGGGATTTCGGCGGGCGCGTCGGTCATGGCGCGAACATAGGGGGCGGAAGGCGCGGCGTCATCCGGCCTTCGCTTTCCTCCCCATGCAATGGGGAGGGGGACCGCGTAGCGGTGGAGGGGCTTTACGCCAGCGGAACCAAGCGGCCCCTCCGTCACGGACGCTACGCGCCCGCGCCACCTCCCCATGAAATGGGGAGGAGAGCCTCAGCCTCTTACGGCTGCCAGCCGCCCGGCGTTTCGGGAATGACGTCCTCGCCCTCGTCGGTGACCTCGCCGCGGGTCAGTTTGACCTCGGCCCAGGCGGCGCGCAGCAGCTCGGTCACGCCCTCGCCCGAGACGCCGGACACCAGCACGGGGCGTCGGCCCGCGACCGCCTCCAGCGCCGCCGCCTTTTCCTCGCGGGCCTCAGGCGTCAGGGCGTCGATCTTGTTCAGGGCCAGAATCTCGGTCTTGTCGCCCAGACCCTCGCCATAGGCCTCCAGCTCGCCGCGGATGATGCGATAGGCCTCGACCACGTCGTCCTGGGTGCCGTCGATCAGGTGGATCAGGCTGGCCGAACGCTCGACGTGGCCCAGGAAGCGGGTGCCGAGCCCTGCGCCCTCGCTGGCGCCTTCGATCAGGCCGGGGATGTCGGCGATGACGAAGCGTTCCGATGGGCTCAGGTCCACCATGCCCAGGTTCGGCGTCAGGGTGGTGAAGGGATAGTCCGCCACCTTGGGCCGCGCCGCCGAGACGGCCGACAGGAAGGTCGACTTGCCGGCGTTTGGCAGGCCCGCCAGGCCGATGTCGGCGATCAGCTTCAGGCGCAGCCAGATCCAGCGCTCCTGGCCTTCCTGACCGGGGTTGGCGTGGCGCGGGGCCTGGTTGACCGGCCCCTTAAAGCGGGTGTTGCCCCAGCCGCCGTTGCCGCCGGACAGCAGCTTCACCTTCATGCCCGGCTCGTCCAGGTCGACGAGCACCGTCTCCTTGTCCTCGTCCAGAACCTGGGTGCCGACGGGGACGCGCAGGACCACGTCCTCGCCCTTGGCGCCGTGCATCTGGCGGCCCTGGCCGTGGTGGCCGGTCTGGGCCTTGAAATGCTGCTGGTAGCGGAAGTCGATCAGGGTGTTCAGCCCATCGGCCGCCTCGACCCAGACGTCGCCGCCCTTGCCGCCGTCGCCGCCGTCGGGCCCGCCGTTGGGAATGAACTTTTCGCGGCGGAACGAGACGGAGCCCGCGCCGCCGTTGCCGGAGCGAATATAGATCTTGGCCTGGTCGAGGAACTTCATGGGCGCCTTATGGCCCAGAAGCGCGGCGAATTACAGGCGGGCGCGATCTTAGCCGCGCGCCCAGACGCCAAAGGGATCCCGCCACGACAGACCCAGCGCCTTGCCGACCGCCGGATGGGTGATCTCGCCCTTCAGCACGTTCAGACCGTGAGCCAGGTGCGGATCGGCGCGCAGGGCGTCCAGCCCCCGGTCGGCCAGGGCCAGGCCGTAGGGCAGGGTGGCGTTGTTCAGGGCCTCGGAACTGGTGCGCGGCACGGCTCCGGGCATGTTGCCGACGCAGTAGTGGCTGACGCCGTCGACCATATAGGTCGGATCATCGTGGGTGGTCGGGCGCGAGGTCTCGAAACAGCCGCCCTGGTCGATGGCGACGTCGATCAGGACGCTGTCCTTCTTCATCGACGCCAGTTGATCGCGGCGCACCAGGGTCGGGGCCTCGGCGCCCGGCGTCAGGACGGCGCCGATCACCACATCGGCGCGCGGCAGTTCCTCCTCGATGGCGTGCAACGAGGAGTAACGGGTGATGACGCGCCCGCCGGTCACCTCGTCGATGTGGCGCATCCGGGGGATGGAGCGCTCCAGCACCACCACCTCGGCGCCCAGACCGACGGCCATGCGCGCGGCGTTCAGCCCCACCACGCCGCCGCCCAGCACCAGCACCCGCGCGGGCGCCACGCCGGGCACGCCGCAGAACAGCAGCCCCATGCCGCCCTTGTGCTTCAGCAGGGTCTCGGCCGCCGAGAAGACCGCGATGCGTCCGGCCACCTCGGACATGGGCGCCAGCAGAGGCAGGCCTCCATTGGCGTCGGTCACCGTCTCATAGGCGATGGCGGCGCAGCCCGAGGCCAGCAGGGCTTTCGTCTGTTCGGGATCGGGCGCCAGATGCAGATAGGCGAACAGAATGTGGTCCGGCTTCAGCAGGGCGAACTCGGCGGGCTGAAGCTCCTTGACCTTCACGATCATGTCGCTGTCGGCGAAGACGGCGGCGGCGTCGGGGGCGATGCGGGCGCCCGCCTTCTGATAGTCGGCGTCGGTGAAGCCCGCGCCCAGACCGGCGCCGGTCTCGATCAGGACGGTATGGCCGTGGGCGACGTATTCGCCGGCGGCGGCCGGCGTCAGGCCGACGCGGTGTTCATTGGTCTTGGTTTCTCGGGGGGAGCCGACGCGCATTTTTCTTTCACTGTCCTCACCCCAGCGTGGGGCGCGGGGACGCTAAACAAGCGAGCCATGCGGCGCCAGCGAAAAATAAAACCCCGCAGACAGAAATGTCCGCGGGGCGAGAAAGTCGGCCCTATGAGGGCTGAAGCGCTTAGTTCTTGGCGTCGCGAGCGGCGCCTTCGACGGCCTGGCCAGCGGCCTGGGTGTCCTTGCCGACGCCCTGAATGGTGTTGCAGGCGGCGGTGGTCAGAGCGGCGGCGGCGACAGCCAGAATGATGATCTTGCGCATAGGAGACTCCTGTTGGTTCGGGCTCCGCGCCCGTCCCGCATACAACGCTACGCTTGCGACGCGGTTCCGCTCAGGCGGAAGGCCGCGACCTCTCGCACCTGGGCGGCGGCGTCGCGCGCTTCGGGCGTGACAAAGGTCAACCGCACGATTGAGCCGCCGCCGGGCGCCGGAACGATTTGAGCTTCGCCGCGCAGCTGTTTGGCAAAGGCCATCATCAGTGTGCGGCCGACCCCTGCCTCTATGCCGTCATCCAGTCCGGGCCCGTCATCCTCAACCTCCAGCACGCTGGTGTCGCCATTGACCTTGAAGCGCACCTTCAGTTCGCCGCCGCGTCCGGCGAAGGCGTGCTTCTGGGCGTTGGATACGGCCTCGACCACCCACAGAGCCAAGGGCGCCAGCTTGTCGGGGTCGATGAGCAGCGGATCGGCTTCGATGGATGTCGTCACCAAGGGCCCGCGGACGGACTCGCCGGCGATCAGCTGGCCCACGAGCTCACGCAGGAAGGTGTCGGCGTCAGCCTCGCGGATGTCATCGCTCTGGTAGAGGACGCGATAGATCTGGGCCAGGGCGGTGATGCGCTGGCGCGTGTCGCCCAGAGCGGAGCGCGCGGCCGGATCGGTCACCGCTCGTTGCTGCATGGACAACAAGGAGGAGATGATCTGCAGGTTGTTCTTCACCCGGTGGTGGATCTCCCGCAGCAGGGCGTCCTTTTCCTCCAGCGCGTCCAGGATATCCTTGTCGCGGCGCGTGATGGTCTCGCCAAGATGGCCCAGGGTGCGGGCCAAGGTGCGGATCTCGGCCGGGGCGTGCTCGGCTTGGGCGGGGCGAATGGAGAAGCGCCCCCGCGCATAGATGGCCGCCACCCGCTCCAGATAATCGAGCCAGCGCACCACGATCCGTTCAGACAGCAGCATGACGGCCGCGAAGGCGGTCAACCAGGCAGCCAAGGGCAGCAGCAGAGTGCCGAACGGGTTCAGCCTCGCCCACGACAACAGCCCCGGGGCCGGCGCCGACAAGAGGACGAAGACGTCGCGTCCGGCCAGCGGCGCGCCGCCGTAGATATGACGCCGTCCCTCGGCGTCACGTGCTTCGAACATGACGGCGGCGCCGGTGCGCGCGCGATCAGTCCAGTCGTCCGCCTGGCGCGCGGGCTTCAGTGTAAACGGCGCCGGGTCGGTGGCGACCAGGACATTGCCAGCCGCATCCGTCAACGCCGCCTGAGAGCCGGCGGGCAGAGCGGGGTCGCGGATATCCGGTTGAAGCTCGCTGAGCGGCACGGTGGCCGTCATGGCGCCTTGAAATGCGCCCAGCGGGCGCTCCCAACGCACGGCGATGATCAGCGAGCGACCATCGTCCGAGCGCTGCATCACCACGTCTTCGCCTTGCCGCAGGCGATTATGCCAGGCTTGGCCAAGAGCGGTTTTCGCCTCGGGGGCCTGAGCGTCGCTTCGTGATGCGCAGACACGCGTGCCGGTAGCACTATAGCGTGCGAGGCTGGAAATCTCGTCCATCCGCGCGGCCAGGGCGGTCAAGCGCGCCTCGCAGAAGAAGCCGACTCCCTCAGGCGTCAAAGCCTGCAACAGCACGACGGTCGAGCTGATCCGGGCCTTGGCGTCCGAGGCGCTGCGTTCAGCCGCCAGTTGCAGGTCGACGCGTCGTTCCTGTTCCTGTTTGCGGAACTCGGCCTCGGTCTGGATCGCGCCCAGCAGCAGGATGGGAAGCAGGCCCAAGGCCATGGCTAGGCCCAGGCGGAATCGAATGCCCTGGACGCTGCGGCGCCCGAGCTTTCGGCCCAGGACCCGGCCAAACCTCACAGCTATTTGCGCCCGGCGCCGCTTAGTCTGTCCGCGTCGGCCAGGATCGAGCGCATGGCGTCGCCCGCCGATTGGCCGTCGCGCGCATAGCCGCCGCGTTCAAGAGTAGCCTGCAGCGCCTTGCGCGCGCGCGACACCCGGCTCTTCACCGTACCGACCGCGCACTGGCAGATTTCCGCCGCTTCTTCATAGGCAAAACCGCCGGCGCCGACCAGGATCAGGGCTTCGCGCTGTTCCTCGGGCAGGGATTTCAGGGCCTGACGCAATTCGTCCAGCGCCACCGGCGCCTCGGGGTCGTCGACCGCGATCAGGGTGCGCTCGGCCGCTTCCTGGTCAAGCTGGGTCTGGCGCCACGAACGGCGCTTCTCCGAATAGAACTGGTTGCGCAGGATCATGAAGGTCCAGGCCTTCATGTTGGTGCCCATCTGATAGCTGGCGCGGGCGTCCCACGCTTTCATCATGGCTTCCTGGGCCAGGTCGTCGGCGGACGTCGGGTCGCCGGTCAAGGTGCGGGCGAAGGCCCGCAGGTGCGGGATCAGGGTGACGAGTTCCGCCTTGAACGCGTTATCGTCGGACGATGAGGGCCTGGCGGCGGGTTTCGGGGTGCTCACTGCCCCTCCTTGACGGAGGCGCCTTGATCGGCGCGACGCAGGATTTCCAGGAATTCATCCGGCACCGGCTCGTTGACGACTTCATCGAACATGTGGCGCAGCTTCACGCCAATGGCTTGCTGACGCAGACGGACCTCTTCGAGATCGCGCTCGTTCGAGGTGGACCCGCTGTTACGCGCGGGGTTGTCCTTAGGTTCAATCATGGAGTGTCCGGCCGCCGCCCAAGCCTAATGAAGTCGTTCATAGAGACGCAAAACGCCGCCTCGCCAATAGGGTTCCTACGCCGCCGTTATTTTATGCTCAAGCTACACACCCGTGTCGGAACCGTGGCGTCATTAGCGCGTTGAACGCCTCTAAGCCTGTCTCGTTCGTGGAGACGGGCGCAGTCGGGGATCTATATATGAGCCTTCTGGCCAGACTTGCGCCGCATCTGCCCTATGTTCGTCGTTACGCTCGCGCCCTAACCGGCGATCAGAGCACCGGCGACAACTATGTCCGCGTCGCGCTTGAAGCGCTGGCGGCAGGCGAGCGCCAACTGCCCTCGGACATGACGCCGCGGGTTGCGCTGTATCACGTGTTCCACACCATCTGGTCCAGCACCGGCGCCCAGCTGGAAAGCGGCGCCGCGACCGAGGGCGACGACGCCGCCCGTCGCCTTCTGCGCATCGCGCCTCAGTCCCGGCAGGCGTTTCTGCTGACGGCGCTTGAGGGCTTCACCCCGTCCGAGGCCGCCCAGATCCTGGCTGTCGACCCGCGCACGGTCGAGCGCCTGATCTCTGAAGCTCAGTCCGACATCGACGCCGAACTGGCGACCGACGTGCTGATCATCGAAGACGAAGCCATCATCTCGGCCGACATCGAGAGTCTGGTGAGGGAGCTGGGCCACCGCGTCACCGGCACCGCCACCACCCACGACGAGGCCGTGGACGCCGTAGCGCGTCATACGCCCGGTCTCGTGCTGGCCGATATTCAGCTGGCGGACGGGTCGTCCGGCATCGACGCCGTCAAGGATATCCTGCGTCAGTTTGACGTTCCCGTCATCTTCATCACCGCCTTCCCCGAGCGGCTTCTGACGGGCGAACGTCCCGAGCCCACCTTCTTGATCACCAAGCCGTTCCAGCCGGAAACGGTGAAGGCCGCGATCAGTCAGGCGCTGTTCTTCCATCCCTCGCGTCAGAAGGCGGCGGCCTAAGCGAGCCTGACATCAGGTCGCTTCGAACGCTCAAGGGCTCCGCTGCGGCGGAGCCCTTCTCGTACGGGGCTCAGGCCGCTGGCGCGGGGTTCACCGGTGGCGCTGATTCGGGGCCTACGCTGCGAGCGGCAGGGTCCGTATCCGTGACCGGCGGCGGCTCGGGCGTCATGCTGGTGGCCTCAGGCGTCTCATGCAGACTGGCGTTGGTGGCCGCCCATAGGCCCAGCAGCAGAACTGCGGCGGCCCCGGCTGACACGATCAGCACCATCAGGATGCGCCGTCCGCCCCGGCCCTGGCGCACATACTGGGCCTCGACGGCGTGATGGGTCTCGACCGCATCGGCGGAGTGGGAGTGCGGATCCTGGTGCGTCATCGCTCACGTCCTTGTCTGATTGGCGGAGTATCTCCAAAGCGAACGTCGCGGGCGCCGGGCCGTTCCGATGCGGCTTCGTCCGACGTCCATCGACGCCTGGGAACTCACTCGGCTCAGCATCGTTACTTGATCGCCGAGGGCTATTCCCCCGCCCGGCTTCGCGGCCGGTCTTCGCCCTCGCCTCATTCTCGATGATGCGACTCCTGGCGGATCCTCAAAAAGGGTCCGCCTTCTTTTTTGGCGTGATGTTTGATCCTCGCAAGGCGCCGCTTGCTCTGCAAGCCAGAGGCGCCACTATGCGTCCTGAAAGAAAACCCTATCGGAGACGGACTGATGAGCTTGCGCAACCGACAGTGGATCCTGCGTCGCCGGCCGCATGGGCTGATCCAGGACGGCGATCTCGAACTGGTCGAGAGCGTCGTGCCGGAACTGCAGGACGGCGAGGTCCTGGTCCGCACGATCTACCTGTCCATCGACCCGACGAATCGCACCTGGATGAACGACTCCGAAGGCTATCTGCCGCCGGTCGGGCTGGGCGACGTCATGCGGGGCCTGACGCTGGGCGTGGTCGAGCAGTCGCGGGGCGATCGCTTCAAGGCGGGCGATCTGGTGACGCCTCTGGCCGGCGCCTGGGCCGATTACGCCGTCGTGCCCGAAGACGGCCTGCGTCCGGTCCACCGCGCGCCCGGCCTGCCGCTGACCGCCAATCTGTCTGTGCTGGGCATGACCGGAATGACGGCCTATTTCGGCGTCACCGACGTGTTGAAGGCCAAGGCGGGCGAGACCCTTGTGATCTCGGCGGCGGCCGGCGCGGTCGGCTCCATCGCCGGCCAGGTGGCCAAGCAGCGCGGCTGC
The DNA here is from genome assembly GCF_014836405.1 of Brevundimonas guildfordensis. Taxonomy (GTDB): domain Bacteria; phylum Pseudomonadota; class Alphaproteobacteria; order Caulobacterales; family Caulobacteraceae; genus Brevundimonas; species Brevundimonas guildfordensis. Next base: position 49,957 of record NZ_JACSQU010000002.1, read on the forward strand.
CGCGTCATCGGCATCGCGGGCGGCGCCGAGAAATGCCGCTGGCTGACCGAGGAGCTCGGCTTCGACGCGGCCGTCGACTACAAGAACGAGGACGTCGGCGACGCCCTGGACCGGCTGGCTCCTGACGGGATCGACCTCAACTTCGAAAACGTCGGCGGCGACATCATGATCGCCGTGTGGAACCGGCTGAAGGTGCACGGCCGCATGGCCGTCTGCGGCCTGATCTCGGCCTATAACGCCACGCGGATGCCGCCGTCGCCGAACTTCGCCCGCATCATCACCCACCGCCTCGACGTGCAGGGCTTCCTGGTTCTGGACTACGCCCATCGCGCCAAGGAGATGGTCGCCGAAATGGGCCCGTGGCTGGCCGACGGAAAGATTCAGTGGAAGGTCCACGTGGATGACGGACTGGAAGGGGCGGTCGGCTCGCTGAATCGCTTGTTCACCGGCGACCATGACGGCAAGCTGATGGTTCGGGTGTCGGAGGAGCCGGCGGCCTGAGCGAGGACCAGCCGCGCATGACCGAACCGCTACACGTCCATTTCGAGGACCTCGAAATCGGTCAGGTCGTTCCCTTGGGCGCCTGCGCCGTGGATGCGGCGGCGCTGGACCTGTTCGCCGAGCGCTTCCTGCCTGGCTGGGATGTCGCCTATGGCGCGCCCGAGGCCATGGTCTACGCCCTGTGGAGCCGCCTGTCGGCCGACCGCATGGGCGGCTGGGCGGGATCCAAGACCCTGGCGGTGGATGGCCTTCGTTTCCTGCGCAATCCTCCGGCTGGCGAGCTGCTGCGCGGCCGGCTGACGGTGATGGGCAAGGATCCGGTCGGCGACGAAAAGGGCGTGGTCATCGCCCAGCAGGACCTGCTGGACGAAGCGGGCCGACTGGTCTTCTCCTGCCTGACCCGCGCCCTCGTGGCCCGCCGATAGACAAGACGCCCCGCCAGCAGACTGGCGGGGCGTCTTCATTTCATCGCTTCATCCGGGCCCCAAGCAGCGCGAACGCGCGTTAGGCCCGGTTCAGAGAGGCCTCAAGCAGCGCGAATGCGCGTTAGGCCCTCTCAAGAAGATCAGGCGTTGGCCGCGACCGGCTGTTGGGCGGCGGCGCGGGTCAGGGCCATGGCGATCAGGCGGTCCCAGCCCAGCAGCGACACCAGGTGGGCGTAGATCTGGCCCAGGGCGCCGTTGTCGCGCAGTTCGGCCAGCTTCTCGACCGGCAGGGCCTTCAGCTTGTCTTCCGAAACGGCGAAGTATTCGGCGATCTTCTGCGGGGCGCCGGCGGTGCCGTCGGCGTTGCGCGGGGTGAAGTTGGCCTCGCGCACCTCGAACAGGTCCAGCTCCGTCAGCAGGTTGACGAAGGATTCGGTGCGCATGCGCTCCTGCTCGAAGTTGTTGCAGAACTCCATGCCGAAGTTGACGTAGTCGCTGGGCTGGCCGTTCTGGAACAGGGGCGTCTCGCCGCCTTCGACCACGAAGGGAGCGGCGCGGTCGATGCACAGCACCATGCGCTTCTGCTCTTCGTCATTGGCGAAGACGAAGGGGTAGCGGCGGACATAGGCCGGGATATAGGCGTCGGGGCGGAACTCGCCGTCCTCGATGAACAGGTTCTCGGCCTGGTTCAGACCCATGGCGGCGACGGGTTGCTTGGCGTCGCCGACGAAGATGACCGGATAGGACAGGGCGGCCGGGGCGAACTCCGTCACCGTCAGCGGCACGACGTGGGTCTGGGCCACGAAGGCGTAGGGCTTGTCAGCAGCCGTCACGCCCAGCTTGCCGTGGACGTCGGCCGACAGCGGCTCCGGCTGGGAATAGAACAGGACATTGCCCGACAGGGGGCTGTTCGCTTGGGTGGCGTCGGTCATGAATTCGGTCTTCTGAACAGAAAGGACGGCTCTTCTAGCCCATGGCCGGGGCCGCCGCAAACGCCGCTGTTTGGCCATAATGCGCCTGGATCCGACCTGCGGCGCGCGGTCCCGGTTGCAGGGCGGCGACGGACCCCCTAGCTCTAGGCCCATGGGCGACGCTTGTGACCACGATCATATCGACAGCCGACCCGGCGCCGCCGAGGTCGAACGGGCGATCGCCGCCGTCGAGGCGCGATTTTCGGCTGACGGCGACCGCATGACCGCCCCGCGCCGTCGGGTGCTGGAGCTGCTGCTGTCGGCCGCCGAGCCGGTCAAGGCCTATGATCTGATCGCCCGTTATGGCGTCGATGGCCAGGCCGCCAAGCCGCCGACCGTCTATCGCGCCCTGGAATTCCTTGAAAAGCGGGGCCTGGCCCACCGCATCGCCTCGATCAGCGCCTATGTCGCCTGCACGGCCGACGCCTGCGCGCCGGGGGGCCATGCGGCGGCCTTCCTGATCTGCGACTGCTGCGGCGCGACCGAAGAGGTGGCGGTGCCCGGCGCCGATGTGATCGCCCAGGCGGCGGCGAACGCGGGCTACGCCATCGAGCGCACCACCATCGAAGGCCACGGCCGGTGCGGCGCCTGCCGCATCGCGGCCTGATCCGGATGGACGCCCTGGCCCTGTCGGCGCCTCGCCGGGTCAGCGTGCCGATCGATAACCGCTGGGGCGCAGGCGAAATGGCCGTGCTGGACTACGGCGATCCCAAGCGGCCGGTCGACCTGATCTTCGTTCACGCCAACGGCTTCAACGCCAGGGCCTACCACTCTTTGCTGCAGCCCCTATCAGGGGCGCTGCGCATCTGGGCCCCGGATCTGCGCGGTCACGGCCGCACGCGCCTGCCCGCCCACCCGGACGGCCGCCGCAGTTGGAAGGATCATCGCGACGACCTGGCCTGCCTGCTGGAGACGATTGACGGCCCGCCGGTCGCCCTGGCCGGCCACTCCATCGGCGGGACCAGCGGCCTGCTGGCCGCCGCGCAGAAGCCGGACCGGGTCTCGCGCCTGTTGCTGCTGGATCCCGTCGTCTGGCGGCGCGAAATGGTGTGGGCGATGAACCTGCCGCTCGCCGGGCTGGTCTCGCGCCGCTTCCCCTTGGTCGCCAGCACCCTGCGCCGCCGCGCCCTGTTCGACAGTCGCGAGCAGGCGATGAGCGCCTATCGCGGACGCGGCGCCTTCAAGGGCTGGCCGGACATCATGCTGGCCGACTATCTGGCTGACGGTCTTGTCGAGACGGATCGCGGGCTGGAACTGGCCTGCCCGCCGGCGTGGGAAGCGTCCAACTATGCGGCCCAGGCGCACGATCCCTGGCGGGCCCTGGTGGGTTATCCGGGCGCCGTGCGCATCCTCAAGGCCGAGGCCGGCTCCCTGTGCTACGTGTCGGCCTCGCCGCGGCGTCCGCACGTGGACGTCGAGACCGTCGCGGCCGGCGGGCATCTGTTCCCCATGACCCATGCCGAGGTCACGCGCGACGCCCTGCTGGACCTGGCGGTCTGACAGCCGAGCCATTCGGTGCTAGGCCTTGGCGGCGATGACCTCCGCCGCCCTGACCTCATCCTCTGACACGGACTGGCCGCGCCTTCTGCTGGGGGCGCTGATCGGCGCCGTGCTTGGCCTGTTGTTGCTGGGCGTGGTGCTGGCGGCGTGGTGGCTGGGCGTGGGGCGGCACGACCTGCAGCGCCTGACGGCGTCCCAAGAGCTGGAGGCGCGGCTGGAGCAGGCGGCGGGCGCCGCGGCCTTCGGCCTGACACCCGTCTATGTCTATGACCCGGGCGGCGCGGGGCGGGACTGGCTGGCGCAGACGGGTCCGTTGTGGGAGGCGCAGGGGCATGAGGTCCGCACCGTTCCTGTCGGGGCCGATGCCGCGCTGGAGAAGAATCTGGCCCGCCTGGCCCAACGCTGGGCCGAGCCGCCGCGTCGCCCGCTGATCCTGTGGCGCGAGGGCGAGGATCTGGTTCTGTGCCGTTGCGACAGCCCCCGCGCGCGAACCCAGGCGCGTCAGGCGCTAGAGATCGCGGCGCCTCAGACTGAAGCCGCGCCCAGCGCCTTGGCCGCGCCTTCGCCGCCGCGCCGACCGCGCCAGCCGCCTGCACCAAAATATCCGACGCTGGGACCGCCGCCGAAAGCTGAGACGAGGGCGCCGCCAGCCGCTGCCGCTCCAGCGTCGCCGGCGACCCCTGCGCCTCGACTGCCGGGCGACCCGATGCCTGCAGCTTCCGCACCGACGGACAGGGCGACGCCGGCTGCTACATCCCCGGCCCCCCGCCGCGAGCGTCAGGCGCGCCGTTCGGATCCGCCCGAAGCAAGGCGCGACGCCGACAGCCTGTTCTTCTAAAGGCCTAGTCCAGCCGGGCGCAGGCGTGGATCAGCCGCTCAACGTCGTCCTGGCTCTGATACAGGCTGAAGCCGAAGCGGATCACGTCGTCGCGCACATCGGCGATGACGTTCATCTCCTGCAGGGCCGCCTTCCAGCGCGGGCCGTCGTCGTGGCGCAGGGCCAGGAAGCGCGCGCGCGGCGCCTCGCCCTCGACGGGGTTCAGGATCCCGGCCTTTGACAGGCCGCCCGCTTCTCCGCCTTCGATCGCCGCCTGGAACCGCGCCTGAAGGCTGCGCGCGTGGTCGGCGATCACCGCTGTGGTGAGGCCGCGCTGGTCCAGCATCTGGCGAACGGCGTTGAAGCGGTAAAGGGCGCTGGCGTCGAAGGTGGCGCCCCAGAATCGGCCACCGTCGGTGCGGTACTGAACCCCGCCGGGCGGGCCTTCCAGATGGCCGAACTCGGCGAACCAGCCGGTCACGACGGGGCGCGACCCGAAGCCGGGCGGGGCGTGCAGGAAGCAGGCGCCTTCGCCCGCCATGGCGTATTTATAGCCGCCCGCCAGATAGAAGATCTTGTCCGCCACGGCCGACAGGTCGGTCGGCGTCGCCATGAAGCCGTGGTAACCGTCCAAGACGACCCACGGCCCGGCAGGGTCAGCCAGGTCCGCCAGTTCGGCGATGCGGTCGAACAGGCCGCCAGTGCGGAAGAAGACCTGGCTGACGAAGATCAGGTCATGTCCGCCCGCCTGCGCCGCCGCGACGAAACGCTCGGCGAAGGTCCCGAACGGAGCCAGGGGCACACGCGTGACGGCCGCCTGACCAGCCTCTTCCCAGCGTTCCGACTGGCGGCGGAAGGAGTGAAACTCGCCGTCGGTGGCCAGGATGCGCACCGGAGCCTTGTCGACCGCCGAGACGATGCGCAGCAGGATGTCATGGGTGTTGGGCGCAAAGATCAGGCTGTCGGGCGAGGGCAGGCCTAGTTCGCGCGCGACGTGGCCCTGAGCCTCGGGGATGACCTCGCCGAAGATCAGGTCCCATTTGCGATCAGCGAAACGGTTGGCCTCAGCCCAGGCCCGGACCTGGCCATCGAAGCTGGCGTCGGGCCACAGGTGGTGGCTGTGGGCGGCGAAATGCAGGCGTTCGGGGTCGAGGCCGAGCGCGCGCGAGAACAGGGGCTTGTAGTTCATGAGGGTACGCTAACCCGCATGAAGGGCGGCGTCACCGGCCAAAGAAAAAGGCGGGCCGCCTTCGCGAGCCCGCCTGCATATTCTTAGATCAAGCTGCCGTGGCAGTGCTTGAACTTGCGGCCTGAGCCGCAGGGGCAGTCGGCGTTGCGGCTGGTGCGCTCCCAGTCGGCGGGCAGGGCCTCGACCGGCAGTTTCGAACGGTCGTCGCCGGTCAGCATGCCTTCCGGGTTCTGGGCCATTGGGTTCAGCATCTCGTTCTCGCCGGTGCCGGGGTTCAGGTGGATTTCCTGGAACTCGGGCATCTCCATCGCGGGCGGCGCCTGGAACTGGAACTCGACCGTCATCAGCCAGCGCGTGACGTTGTGGCGCAGGTCGTGCAGCAGCGTCTCGAACAGGTTGAAGGCTTCGGTCTTGTATTCGTTCAGCGGGTCGCGCTGGCCGTAGCCGCGCAGGCCGATGACGCCGCGCAGGTGGTCCAGATGGACCAGGTGCTCGCGCCACTGCATGTCGATCATCTGCAGCATGAACTGCTTTTCGAGACCGCGCGTCTGGTCGGCGCCGATCAGCTCCAGACGCTCGGCGGCGCGGGCGTCGGCGGCGGCGGTGATGCGTTCCTCGATTTCCTCGTTGGAGACGCCTTCCTCGGCGGCCCAGTCATGCAGCGGCAGCTCCAGGCCCAGGGTCGAGCGGACCTTTTCGTCCAGGCCGTCGATGTCCCACTGCTCGGCGTAGGCCTTGGGCGGCATGTAGCGCTCGACCAGGTCGTTGATCACGTCGCTGCGGAAGTCGTTGACCAGTTCCGACAGGTCGGTGGAGTCCATGAACTCCTGGCGCTGTTCGAACACGGCCTTGCGCTGGTCGTTCACGACGTCGTCGTACTTCAGCACGTTCTTGCGCATGTCGTAGTTGCGGGCTTCGACGCGCTTCTGAGCGGTCTCGACGGCGCGGTTCAGCCACGGGTGGCTGATGGCCTCGCCCTCGGCCACGCCGAACTGGCGCATGATGGCGTCCAGGCGGTCGCCGGCGAAGATGCGCAGCAGGTCGTCTTCACACGACAGATAGAACTTCGACGTGCCGGGGTCGCCCTGACGGCCGGTCCGGCCGCGCAGCTGGTTGTCGATCCGCCGGCTTTCGTGGCGCTCGGTGCCCAGGACGAACAGGCCGCCGGCGGCCAGAGCCTTCTCCCTGGCGACAGCGATCTCGGCCTTGAACTCGGCTTCCTTGGCGGTCAGGGCCTCGGGCGGGACCTCCATGGCCATGTTGCGCTGTTCCTGGACCCAACGCTGGATCCGCATGTCCAGGTTGCCGCCCAGCTGAATGTCGGTGCCGCGACCGGCCATGTTGGTGGCGATGGTCACCGCGTGCGGCAGGCCCGCCTCGGCGACGATATAGGCTTCCTGTTCGTGCTGGCGCGCGTTCAGGACGTTGTGCGGGATGCCGCGGCCGGTGACGTACTCGATGTCATAGGCCAGGTCGCCGGCCTTCTGGGCTTCCTTTTCGTGGCCTTCGTATTCGGGCTTCAGCTTGCGCGAGACCTCGACCTGATAGTCGTAGTCCTTCAGCAGGTCCGACAGTTCCTCGGACTTCTCGATCGACACCGTGCCGACCAGGATCGGCTGGCCGCGCACGTAGCAGTCGGCGATTTCAGCGGCGATGGCGCGGTTCTTCTCGGCGAAGGTGCGATAGACCTCGTCGTCGTAGTCCTTGCGCAGGATCGGACGGTTGGTCGGCACTTCCAGGACATCCATCTTGTAGATGTCGAGGAACTCCTGGGCCTCGGTCGCGGCGGTGCCGGTCATGCCGGACAGCTTGTCGTAGAGGCGGAAGTAGTTCTGGATCGTCACCGAGGCCAGGGTCTGGTTCTCGGGCATGATCTTGACGTCTTCCTTGGCCTCGATGGCCTGGTGAAGACCTTCGGATAGGCGACGGCCGGTCATCATGCGGCCGGTGAATTCGTCGATCAGGACGATCTCGCCGTCCTTGATGATGTAGTCCTTGTCGCGCTGGTAAAGGGTGTTGGCGCGCAGGGCCTGGTTGACGTGGTGGACCAGGCTGACGTTGGCCGGGTCGTACAGGTCGACGGTGTCCTCGGCGAAGTGGCCGCCCTCTTCCAGCACCTGCTCCATGCGCTCCGAGCCCAGCTCGGTCAGCAGGGCCTGACGCTGCTTCTCGTCGAGGTCGTAGGTGTCCTTGTCCTTGACCAGTTCCTTCACCAGGGCGTCGACGATCTTGTAGAGGTCCGAGCGGTCCTCGGTCGGGCCCGAGATGATCAGCGGCGTGCGCGCCTCGTCGATCAGGATGGAGTCGACTTCATCGACGATGGCGAAGTGGTGACCGCGCTGCACCATCTCGCGCCGGTCATAGACCAGGTTGTCGCGCAGATAGTCGAAGCCGAATTCGTTGTTGGTGCCGTAGGTGATGTCGGCCTGATAGGCCATCTGGCGCTGGCCCTGCGACAGGCCGTTGACGATGACGCCGACCTCAAGGCCCAGGAAACGGTAGACCTTGCCCATCTGCTCCGCGTCGCGGCGGGCCAGGTAGTCGTTGACGGTGACGACGTGGACGCCCTTGCCGGCCAGGGCGTTCAGATAGACCGGGGCCACGGCCACCAGGGTCTTGCCTTCGCCGGTCCGCATCTCGGCGATGCCGCCTTCGTGCAGGATCATGCCGCCGGCCATCTGCACGTCGTATTGACGCTGGCCCAGCACGCGTTTGGAGGCTTCGCGAACGACGGCGAAGGCCTCGTTCTGCAGCTTGTCCAGGCTCTCGCCGGCTTCGATACGATCCCGGAAGGTCTGCGTCATCATGCGCAGTTCGTCGTCAGAGAAGGCCTCGAACTTGGGTTCAAGGGCGTTGATCTTCTGGACCTGGGCCTGGAAGGCCTTGACCTTGCGGTCGTTGGAGGAACCGAGAAGTTTCTTGGCGAAGCCGAGCATGGGCGATCCGGGTTAGGCGGTCGAGCGGCTGAAGGCTCTGAGAAAGACAGGTTTCGCCCGGTCGGGAGGCCGCGATCACGCCAGCCCCAGGCCTTCCCTGCAGTCAGGGCGCGCGAAGGGCCGCGCATACGATCGAAAATCCCTCGACTTGGGCGCAGGCGGGACTTAAGCACCGCCCTTACCCCTGTCAACGCGAGGGCCTTTTTAAGGCGGCGCCGCGCAGGCGCGAACGGTCGCCCCGGCGACCTGTCCCCAGACCCTTGCCCGGAGCGTCCGATGCGAGCGCGGCGTCCCCTCACAAGCCTGTTTTTGGTCGCCGTCGTCGGGCTGGCGCTGGGCCTGTCCGCCTGCGGGCGGGGCGGCGACGAGGCCGCGCCGGAAAAGAACGACCGGGTGGTGGCCAAGGTCAACGACCGCGCCGTCTGGGCCTCGGACGTGCGGCGCGAGGCGGTGGCGCAAGGGCTGATTGGCGAGGACGATCCTCTCGATGTCTCCTCCGAACTGTTCCGCCGGGTGATGGACGAGGTGGTGGATCAGAAGCTTCTGGCCGCCGAGGCCGAGCGTCGCGGACTGGATTCCAGCCCGGCCGCCCAGCGTCGCCTGCAGGCCGTGCGCGAACGCATTTTGGGCGACATGCTGGTGGAGAAGGTGGTGTCCGGCGCCGTGTCCGAACAGGCGGTCGAACGCCTCTACGCCGAACAGCAGCGTCTGGCGCGCGCCACCGAGGAAATCCGCGTGCGGCTGATCCTGGCGCCGACCAGGGAACAGGCCGACGCCGTTCTGGGCGTCCTGGGGCAGGGGGCGGCCTTCGAGGCCGTGGCCGCTCAACGCTCCATCGACGACGCCACCCGCTACTCCGGCGGCGACCTGGGCTATTCGACGCTCGACGTCCTTCCCGGCGCCTATGCGACCGCGCTGCAAGGCACGACGCCGGGCCAGGTCGTCGGCCCGATCCAGACCGAGACCGGCTGGGCCGTGCTGAAGGTCGAGGACCGCCGCGTCGAGACGCCGCCGACGTTGGAGCAGGCCCGTCCCCAGATCGTCCGCTATCTGACCTATGAAGGCGTGCGCCAGTTGCTGGAGCAATTGCGCGGCAAGGCTGACGTCGAAATCACCCTGACCGACGCTCAGGCGGCGACGCCGGACGCGACTCTCGCCGATAAAGTCAAATTTTCTCCTGCCGCCGGAAACGCCACATGAGCCAGCCGCCCAAGTCCGCCTCGACCGGCAAGAAGATCGAAACCGTCATCGAGAAGGCTCTGGACCCCTTGGCCTCGGCTCTGAAACGCGCGGCCCAGTCGGCTGGAACGACGCCGGCGAAGGCTTCGGCGCCCGGCAAGCCGGGCCTGATGATCTCGCCGCTGGCCGTGCCCTTCCCGGCCATCGCGCCGATCGGCGGGGTCGAGATCGCGACCGCCCGCGCGGGCTTCTACAAGCATGAGCGCGACGACCTTGTGATCTTCCACTTTCCCGAAGGCGCATCGTGCGCGGGCGTCTTCACCCGGCACAAGGTCGGCTCGGCCCCGGTCGACTGGTGCAAGCGCCAGCTGGACGCCGACAAGGGCGGCGAAGAGGTTCGGGCGCTGATCGTCAACGCCGGTTGCGCCAACGCCTTCACCGGCAAGGCCGGCGCCGATGCGGCGCGTCACACGGCTTCGGAGTTCGCCAAACGCTTTGGCTGCCGACAGCGCGACGTCATGCTGGCCTCGACCGGGGTCATCGGCGTGGTGCTGGACGACAAGAAGATCACCGCCCGCCTCCCCGAGGTTCAGGCCGGTCTGAAAGCCGACAACTGGGCCAAGGCCGGTCTGGGCATCATGACGACGGACACCTTCCCCAAGGGCTCCTACGCCGAGTGCGAGATCGAGGGCGTCAAGGTGAAGATCGCCGGGATCGCCAAGGGCTCGGGCATGATCGCGCCCGATATGGCGACCATGCTGGCCTTCATCGTCACCGACGCCGATATCGCCCCGCCGGTGCTGAAGGCCCTGCTGAACCTGCACGTCCGCACCACCTTCAACTCGGTGACGGTGGACGGCGACACCTCGACCAACGACACGGCCCTGCTGTTCGCCACGGGCGCGTCGGGCGCGCCGCGCATCGGCCGCGTCGGCGACCGTCGCCTGAAGGACTTCTCGGCGGCGCTGGACGCCGTCATGCTCGATCTGGCTCACCAACTGGTCAAGGACGGCGAGGGCGCGACCAAGTTCGTCAAGGTGACCGTCGAAGGCGCAGCCAGCCCCGCCTCGGCGCGCAAACTGGCCAAGTCGATCGCCGACAGTCCGCTGGTCAAGACCGCCATCGCGGGCGAGGACGCCAATTGGGGCCGCATCGTCATGGCGGTGGGCAAGACGGAGGAGGCGGTGGACCGCGACCGCCTGGCCATCCGCTTCGGTCCCCACGTCGCCGCCGTCGACGGCGCCCCGTCGCCTGACTACGACGAGGCGGTCATGAGCGCCTATATGAAGAACGACGAGATCGACATCACCGTCCATGTCGGCTCGGGGCGGGCGTCGGCCACGGTGTGGACCTGCGACCTGACCAAACGCTACATCGAGATCAACGGGGACTACCGCTCGTGAGCGAGACGCCTGCCGTTCCCACCGTCCTGGTCGTCGCCGTCGCCCTGATCGACCCAGACGGCCGGGTGCTGATCGCCAAGCGCCCCGAGGGCAAGCAGTTGGCGGGCCTGTGGGAATTCCCCGGTGGCAAGGTCGAGCCGGGCGAGCGGCCGGAAACGGCGCTGATCCGCGAGCTGAAGGAAGAACTGGGCATCGACGTGAAGGAGGCCTGCCTGGCCCCCTTCGTGTTTACCAGTCACGCTTACGAATCCTTTCACCTGTTGATGCCACTGTATCTGTGCCGGCGCTGGTCCGGCGTGGTCGAGGCGCGCGAGCATGCGGGCCTGGCCTGGGTGAAGCCCGACAAGCTGTCGGCCTATCCCATGCCGCCGGCCGATGAACCGCTGATCGCCTGGCTGCGCGATCTGCTCTGACGGGCCGACGACAGGGGAGGGCCGGGCGTGAAGGGTTTCATCCACCAGCTGCTCCGCGATGAAGGGGGCGCCACCGCCATCGAATACGGCCTGATCTGCGCCTTGATCGGCATGGTGGTCCTGGCCGCGCTCGGGGCCTTCTCCGGGCGGATGGAGGCGGTCTACGGCAAGGTCAGCCAGTTCGTTCTCGTCGCCGGAGGCTGACGGTCAGCCCTCCTCGCCGGTCTGCTCTCTGACGCCCAGGGCATCGGCCAGCCGGGTCTTGGCCGAGCCGCGCTTGGCGGGCTTCTGCTGGCTCTCGTGCGGCGCCCATCCGGCCAGGTGAACCATCTCGAAGGTGGCGGGGATGCGCCCGTCGGCCTCGGCGTGACGCTCGGCGTAGAGCTGGGCCGCGCGGGCCAGCACGGCGCGGCTGAGCGGCCGGATCGGCCCGGCCAGCACGTTTGTCTCTCCCATCGCCCGCAGGTCGCGCATCAGGGCGAACGGATCGCCATAACGCACCGTCACCCGGTCCACGTCCGTCACTGGCAGGGCGAACCCGGCCCGTTGCAGCAGGGCCGCCCCGTCGAAGCCGTCGGCGAAGGGCGAGACGCGCGCCTGGGCGCCGCCGTTGACCTCCAGCTCCGCCTCGGTCAGCACCCCACGCAGTTCCTTCAGCGTCGCGGCGCCGAACAGGCTGGCGACGAACAGGCCGTCGGGCTTCAGCGCGCGCCTGATCTGGCTCAGCGCGCCGGGCAGGTCGTTGGCCCAGTGCAGGCCCAGCAGGTTGACGATCAGGTCGGCCGATCCGTCCTCAAGCCCCAGCGGGTCGGCGCCGGGCGCGGCGCGTTCGGCGGTCGAGCCGACGGCGCGGACCTCAGCCACCCGTTCGCGCGCCGGACTGTCGGCCAGGGCGCGGGCGAAGACGCCGGGATGGGGCGACAGGTCGACGGGCGTCTGAAACTCGCGCAGGATCACTTCCAGGCTGTTCACCGCATTTTCGGCGGCGCGCAGGTGCAGGAAGTCGGCGTCCGGGAAGCGGCGGGCGGCGCGGCTCAGGCGCACGGCGCGGCGGGCGGCGTCGAAGATGATCGGGGGACCGGAGGAGGGAGAGGGGGCGCTCATGTCGGTTCAGGATGGGGGCTGGCGAGGTCGATTGAAAGGCGTCGGGGGGCCTTTAGCATCCGGCGCGCGCGATGCGGGTCGGGGCCTGCTGGATATTTTGCTGCCGCCCCTCGCTCACGACAGTCGGGAGGCGGCGGCGTCCGCCGGCCTTTCGCCCGACGCTTGGAGCCGGGTCGCCTTTCTGGAGGCGCCGGTCTGCGACGGCTGCGGAGCCGCGTTTGAATGCGACGGCGGCGACTTCGCGGCGGATCGGTGCGCCGCCTGCCTCTCCAGTCCTTACGCCTTCGGCCGGGCGCGGACGGCCTGCGTCTACGACGAGGCGTCGCGCGGGATCATCCTGAAGTTCAAGCATGGCGACCAGCAGCAGTTCGCGCCTCTGTTCGCCCGCTGGATCAGCCGTTCGGCCGCGCCCCTGATCGAGACGGCGGACGCCGTGGTCCCTGTGCCCCTGCATCGCGCCCGCCTGCTGTCGCGCCGCTTCAATCAGGCCGCTGAGATCGCCCGGCCGCTGGCCCGCGCGGCGCGCCTTGAGTACCTGCCCGACGCCCTGATCCGCGCCCTGCCGACCGCCAGCCAGGGCGGCAAGTCCGCGCGCGGGCGGCGGCTGAACGTCAAGGCGGCCTTCGCTGTGACCGAGGCCGGGCGGCGACGCATCAAGGGACGGCGCCTGCTTCTGGTCGACGACGTGCTGACGACGGGGGCCACCGCAGAGGCCTGCGCGCGGGTTTTGGTGGAGGCCGGAGCGCGCGCCGTGGACCTGGCCGTCATCGCAAGGGTGAAAAACGCGCGAGAACCGCCTAAATGAAAGAGAACCTTCCCCTCAGCCTCTAGGAGTCTCCCTTGGCCGAAGTCGTTCTCTACACCAAACCCGGCTGCCCCTACTGCATCCGCGCCATGGCCCTGCTGGACAGCAAGGGCGCGGCCTATACCAACATCGTCGCCTCCAACGACCCCGAGAAGAAGGCCGAGATGGTCGAGCGCTCGGGCGGCGCCGCCACCTTCCCGCAGATCTTCATTGACGGAAAACACGTCGGCGGCTCGGACGACATCCACGCCCTGGACCGCAAGGGCGAGCTGGACGCCTTGCTGGCGGCCTGACGTGACTGACGCGCTCGACATTGCGCTGATCCAGACGCGGACGCCGGCGACGGCGCCCGCGGGGCTGGCGCATGTCGAGCCCCTGATCCGGCAAGCCGCGGCCGGAGGCGCGCAGCTGATCCTGACGCCCGAGGGGACCAACTTCCTCGAACAGCGCCGAGCTTTGCGCGACGCCGCCCTGTCGGGCGAGGGCGCCGATCCGGCTGTGCTGGGGCTGCAGGCCCTGGCCGCCGAACTGGGCGTCTGGCTGCTGGTCGGCTCGGTCATCGTCCGCTCGGGCGTGGCGGATGATCCGCGCGCCGCCAACCGGTCGCTCCTGATCGACCCCGGCGGGGCGATCACGGCGCGCTATGACAAGCTGCATGTCTTCGACGTCGACCTGCCGAACGGCGAGACCTATCGCGAAAGCGCCTCGATCAGGCCGGGCGAGGCGGCGGCGGTGGCTGACACGCCCTGGGGCGGTCTGGGCCTGACCATCTGCTACGACCTGCGTTTCCCGCATCTGCACCGCGCCCTGGCCAAGGCGGGCGCGAATCTGATCGCCGTTCCCGCCGCCTTCACCCGCCCGACCGGCGAGGCGCACTGGGAGACGCTGCTGCGCGCCCGCGCCATCGAGACCAGCGCCTTCATCCTGGCCCCGGCCCAGGGCGGCACGCATGAGGACGGCCGCCAGACCTGGGGCCGCTCCCTCGTCGTTGGCCCGTGGGGCGAAGTCATCGCCCGGCTCGACCACGATGAACCGGGCGTCCTGCACGCCCGGCTGGACCTTTCCTCGGTGGAGCGAGCGCGGGCCTCCGTGCCGGCCCTTCGCCACGACCGCGACTTCGACCTGTCCCTATGATCCGTTACGCCCTCTCCTGCGACCACGACCACGGCTTCGAGGCCTGGTTCGGCTCCTCGTCCGACTATGACGATCAGGCGGCGCGCGGCCTGGTCGAATGCCCCTTCTGCGGCTCGACGGCGGTGCGGAAGCAGGTGATGGCCCCGGCCGTCTCCGGCACGAAGAAGACCGCGCCTTCGCCCGACGCCCTGAAACCTGAAGCTCTCAAGCAGATGCAGTCGATGATGATGCAAGCGGCGCAGCAGGTGCGCGACCACGTCGAGCAGAACTTCGACTACGTCGGCGACGCCTTCGCCCGCGAGGCCCGCGACATCCACGAAGGCCGCAGCGAGAAGCGCGAGATCTACGGCGAGGCCACCCCCGCCGAGGTCAAGAAGCTGAAGGACGACGGCGTGCCCTGCGCGCGCCTGCCCAGCCTGCCGCCCGATCCCAAGAAGGCGAACTGACGCGATGTCCCTGATGATCGCCCTGGCCGTGGCCGCGCTGCAGACGGCGCCTGCCTCGACCCCCGACCTGTCGTGGCTGGCGGGTTACTGGCTGGACTGTTCCGGCGGACGCGAGGCGTCCGAGACCTGGAGCGATCCGCGCGCGGGTCTGATCGTCGGCCTCACGGTCACCGTGCGCAATGGCCGCAGCGGCTTCGAGAGCGCGCGCATCGGCCCCCTGAGTGACGGAGCGCTGGCCTATTTCGCGCAGCCGGGCGGGGCGCCGGCGACGGTCTTTCGGCTGGTCGACAGCGGGCCGCAGCGAGTTGTGTTCGCCAACCCGGACCACGACTTTCCGCAGCGCATCATCTATGAACGCGCGGGGATACGCTGAGCGCCCGGATTGAAGGGGCGGTCGGCGACGAGAACCGGAGCGTGCAATGGCGATTCAACAGGGCGGAACTGAACGCCCGCTGCCCCCTCCGACCTGGCGGGCGATGACGCCGGACGACCTCGACGGCGTGGTGGCGGTGGCCCAGCTCTCCTTCCCCGATCACCCGGAAGAACGCGCCTGCTTCGCCAACCGTCTGGAGCTGTATCCTGAGGGCTGTTTCGTTCTGGCGGCCGAGGGCCGGCCGGTCATGGGATATATGGTCGCCTATCCATGGAAGTTGAACGCGGCTCCGGCGCTGAACGTGCTGATCGACGCCATCCCGGCCGAGGCCGAGGTGGTCTATCTGCACGATCTGGCCCTGCACCCAGACACGCGCGGCGGCGGCTTCACCCGACCGGTGGTCGAACGCCTGGCCGAGCAGGCCACGGCGGCGGGCTGGCCGGCGCTCGCCCTGGTGGCGGTCAACGACGCATCGAGCTTCTGGGCGCGCAACGGCTTCGAGATCCAGAATCCGCCCGGCATGGCCGAGAAGCTGGCCAGCTACGGCGACGACGCCCGCTACATGGTTCGCCCGCTCTGAGCCGTCAGGCGTCCCGCGTCGCCATCATCATATAGTTGATGCCCACGTCGTCGCCTTCGCTCCAGCGGTCGCTCAGCGGGTCGTAGGCCAGGCCGTAGGGCCCGGTTACGCTCAGCGGCTCGCCGTCCAGCATGGCGCGCAGCTCCTCGGGCTTGAGGAACTGGCGCCAGTCGTGGGTGCCCGCCGGCACCCAGCGAAGCACATATTCCGCCGCGACCTTGCCCAGCAGCAGGCCCTTCAGCGTGCGGTTCAGGGTGGCGACGATCATCAGCCCGCCCGGCTTGATCAGCTTGGAGCAGGCGCGGATGAAGGCCTCGGGGTCGGCGACGTGTTCGATCACCTCCATCGTCAGCACCACGTCGAACGGACCTGCGCCCGCTTCGACCATCTGTTCGACGGTGGCGGCGCGATAGGCGATGTCGAGGCCGACCTGCTCGGCGTGGGCGCGGGCGGTGCCGATGTTCTCGGACGAAGCGTCGATGGCGGTGACGTCAAAGCCCATGCGCCGCATCGGCTCGGCGATCAGCCCGCCGCCGCAGCCGATGTCGATCAGGCTGAGTCCGTTGAAAGGCGCGCGCGCCTTTACGTCGCGCTGGAAATGCTCGGCCGCCCGGTCGCGCACGAATTTCAGCCGCGCCGGATTGAAGCGATGCAGGGGCGCGAAAGGCCCTTTGGGGTCCCACCACTCGGCCGCCTGGGCCGAAAAGCGCGCCACATCGGCAGGATCAATGCTCGGCCCTTCGGCACGATCGGTAGCAAAGGGTGAAAAACCCTCATCGCTTTGGGGTTTGCGCGGATCGAGGCTGTCGTTAGAAGCGGGCATGGGCTCAGGCATGGACCGCCTTCGCCCGCCATGCAAGCAGGGGGATCAGGCGCAGGGATGACGCGGGCCGACACGAACCGGTTGGTGATGAAGTTCGGCGGCACCTCCATGGCCGACCTCGAACGCATCCGTCGCGCGGCGCGCATCGTCGCCGCCGAGGCCTCCAGAGGCAAGGGCGTGGCCGTGGTCGTCTCGGCCATGGCGGGCAAGACCAATGAGCTGGTGGCCTGGACCGATGGTGTCGGCGCCGCCGCGCCGGGCCTGTACGCCGACAGCGCTCTGTCGGACGACGAATATGACGTGGTGGTCGCCTCGGGCGAACAGGTGACCTCGGGCCTTCTGGCCCTGACCCTGCGCAACATGGGCTTCAAGGCCCGCAGCTGGATGGGCTGGCAGATTCCGATCCTGACCGACGACGCCCACGGCCGCGCCCGCATCGAGGACGTGCAGGGCGACGTGCTGGGCGCCGCCGTCGACGCGGGCGAGATCGCCATCGTGCCGGGCTTTCAGGGCGTGACCCGCGACGGCCGCATCACCACCCTGGGCCGGGGCGGCTCGGACACCTCGGCGGTGGCGGTGGCGGCGGCGCTCGGCGCGCCGTGCGACATCTACACCGACGTGGACGGCGTCTATACGACCGACCCGCGCATCCAGAGCCGCGCCCGGCGTCTGGAGAAGGTGTCCTACGAAGAAATGCTGGAGATGGCGTCGCTGGGCGCCAAGGTGCTGCAGACCCGTTCGGTCGAACTGGCCATGCACAAGCGCGTGCCGGTGCGCGTCCTGTCCAGCTTCATTGAACCGGATGAAAACGGAAACCTGCCGCAACACGCCGGCACCCTGATTTGCGACGAGGATGAGATCGTGGAAAAGCGCATCGTTTCCGGCGTGACCATGAGCCGGGACGAAGCCCGGATCACGCTTTTGGGCCTGTCGGACCGGACGGACGCCCCGGCCGACGTCTTCACCCGCCTGGCCGAGGCCGAGGTCAACGTCGACATGATCGTGCAGAGCCAGGCCCGCACCGAAGGCGCGGTCAACCTGACCTTCACGACCGGCCGCCGCGACGCGCGCCGCGCCGCCGAGCTGATGATGGCGGCCAAGGCCGAGATCGGCTTCGAGGAGCTGCGGGTCGACGACGACGTGGCCAAGGTGTCGGTGATCGGCGTCGGAATGAGAAGCCACGCGGGCGTGGCCCAGACCATGTTCCGCGCCCTGGCCGACAAGGGCGTGAAGTTCCAGGCTATCTCGACCTCTGAAATCAAGATCAGCGTTCTGATCGATTCGGATTATGCAGAGCTGGCGGTGCGTGCGCTGCACGCGGCCTACGGACTGGACGCGGAAAGCTAGGATAAGGGACGCGCCGCCCTATCTGAACGGATCGGACGGTTAGGCGGGAGAGACCATGGTAAAGGGCGCAGCAGTGACGGCGAGGGGGCCACGCCTCCTGTTGCGCCAGATCCGCGAGGCCCTGGCCGGGCCGGGGGGCGGCGCGCCGGCCCAGACCCGGCTGAACATGGTGGTGCGGATCATCGCCCGCTCCATGGTGGCCGAGGTCTGCTCCATCTATCTGCGGCGCGCCTCGGGCGAGTTGGAGCTGTTCGCCACCGAGGGGCTGAACCCAGAGGCCGTCCATAACACCCGCCTGCGCCCCGGCGAGGGCCTGGTCGGCGAGGTGGCCCGCACGGCCGAGCCGCTCAGCCTGTCGGACGCCCAGTCGCACCCCAGCTTCTCCTACCGGCCGGAAACGGGCGAAGACCCCTATCACGCCTTCCTCGGCGCGCCCCTGCTGCGCGGCGGCCGGGCCATCGGCGTTCTGGTCGTCCAGAACCGCGCCGCTCGTCGCTATGACGAGGAAGAGATCGAGGACATCCAGACCATCGCCATGGTCCTGGCCGAGACGGTGGCCTCGGGCGAGCTGCTGGCGCTGGAGGAGCTGCGCGACGTCGAGGTGGCGCCTCATCGGCCCGAACGGCTGCGGGGACAGAAGTTCGCCGAAGGCCTGTCGTTCGGTCGGGCGGTGCTGCACGAGGCGCCGATCGCGCCCGAACAGCTTCTGGCCGACGACCCGGTCGCCGAGGAGGTCCGCCTGAAGGCGGCGCTGGACGGTCTGCGCACCAGCATCGACGCCCTGCTGGAGGGCAGTCAGGGCAAGCTGGGCGGCACCCCCTATGAGGTGCTGGAGACCTATCGCATGTTCGCCGACGACCGGGGCTGGAACCGGTCGCTGGAGGAGGCGGTGCGCTCTGGCCTGACGGCCGAGGCCGCCGTCGACCGCGTCCGCAACGAGCACCGCGCCCGCTTCGCCAACGCGCGCGACCCCTACATCCGCGAGCGGCTGCACGACTTCGAGGACCTGGCCAACCGCCTGCTGCGGCTGATGGCGGGCGACCATCCGGGCCAGCGCGACCTGCCCGACGACGCGATCCTGGTGGCCAAGAATCTGGGTCCGGCGGACCTGCTGGAATATCCGCGCCACAAGCTGCGCGGCCTGCTGCTGGAAGAGGGCTCCGCCGCCGCTCACGCGGCCATTGTCGCGCGCGCCCTGCAGATTCCCTGCGTCGGCCGCCTTCAGGGCCTGCGCGACCGCCTGACCGAGGGCGATCAGGTGATCGTCGACGGCGAAACGGGCGAGGCCTATCTGCGGCCGCGTCCGGACATGCTGGCGGCGGTCGAGAGCCGGATGGCCGTGCGCGCCCAGCAGCGCGCCGAGTTCGACCAACTGCGCGACACCCCCGCCGTCACCAAGGACGGCAAGCGCATCGTGCTGCTGACCAACGCCGGTCTGGCGGTGGATCTGGAGAATCTGGACGCCACCGGGGCTGAGGGCATCGGCCTGTTCCGCACCGAGTTCCAGTTCATGGTCTCGGACGAACTGCCGCGCCTGGACTCGCAGACGGCGCTCTACAAGCTGGTGCTGGATGCGGCGGGCGATCGGCCGGTCACCTTCCGCACGCTGGATATCGGCGGCGACAAGGTCCTGCCCTATCTGGACAATGAGCGCGAGGAGAACCCGGCGCTGGGGCGGCGCGCCATCCGTCTGGGGCTGGATCGTCCGGCCCTGCTGAGGATGCAGTTGCGCGCCCTGCTGACCGCCGCCGCCGGGCGCGAACTGCGCGTCATGTTCCCGATGATCGCCACGGTGGACGAGTTCAGGGCCGCGCGCGAACTGGTCGACATCGAATGCGACTGGGCGCGACGCCGGGGCCGCCCGCTGCCGTCCCTGCTGCGCGTCGGGGCCATGATCGAGTGCCCCAGCCTGCTGTGGCACCTGGACGCCCTGCTGCCGCTGACCGACTTCGTCTCGATCGGCACCAACGACCTGATGCAGTATATGTTCGCCTCCGACCGCACGAACCCGCGGGTGTCCGAGCGTTATGACGCCCTGTCGCCGCCCTTCCTGCGCGCCCTGGCCGAGATCCAGCAGAAGTGCGCCGACAGCGCCACGCCGGTCTCCGTCTGCGGCGAACTGGCGGGCCGCCCGCTGGAGGCCTTCGCCCTGATCACCCTGGGCTACAGCCGCCTGTCCGCCCCGGCGGGCGGGGTGGGGCCGGTCAAGCGCATGATCCTGTCGGCGGATCTCAACGCGGCGCGACGGGGGATGAACGTCCTGCTCGGCTCCTCGGCCGGGTCGGTGCGCGGCGAGATCGAGTCGCTGGCGCGCAAGCTGAACGTGGAAGTCTAGGAAAGCTGCGCCGCTTTCCCGCGTTGCCCGCGCTCCTCGCCTCGTCTAAGCGGGGATGACGGGCGCACGGCCGCCTGGCGTGACGGAACCCCGACCCTATGGACCAGGATCGGCAAGCCGCGTTCGACTTCGACGCCGACGCGACGCTGGATCAGACCCCTGAGCCGACGCCCCAGCCGGCGCCGGAAGATCCCTCGGATGATTCCCTGGGCGCGACTTTGCGCGCCGCGCGTCTGGCCTCGGGCCTGTCGATGGCCCACCTGTCGACCATGACGCGGGTGCATCCGCGTTTCCTGACGGCGCTGGAGCAGGCCGAGTACGCCGCCCTGCCGTCGCGCATCTTCTCGATGGGCTATGTGCGCGCCTATGCGGGCGCCCTGGGGCTGGACGAGCTGAACGCGGTCGAGCGGTTCAAGCAGGAATATCCCGATGCGGCCGTGCCGTTGCAGCCGCCGACGGGCGCCGCCCTGCAGCAGATGCGCCAGAACTCGCCCAAGATCCTGGGCGTCATCGGCGCCTTTCTGGCGGTGGTGGTCGGCTGGAACGTGTTTCAGCGGCTGAACCGCATCGAGGCGCCGCACCCGTCGGATCTGGTCGCCGTGCCCAAGGACTGGGCCGAGCAGGCCGACCGCCAGCGCGACCGCGCGCTTTACCTCGGGGCGCCCAGGGCGGCCCCGCCGGATCAGACCACGCCGGCCTTGTACGTCACGCCGGGGCTGGAGGCGCAGCTGACCGGCATCGACCCAGACGACCCCAACGCCGCGCCGCCGCCAGCCCCTCCGGTTCAGGCCGCCTTCAACCCGCGCGGGGCCATCTACGGCGCCTCGGCCACGGCGTCCCAGGTCACGCTTCAGGCGCGCAAGCCGGCCATTCTGGTCATCCGCCAGGGCGACGGCCGCATCCTGTTCGCGCGCCAGTTGGCGGCGGGCGAGGCCTGGCGTGCGCCGCCCGGCCTGTCGGCCACCATCGACACGCCCGATCCGGAGGCGTTCGACATCTATCTGAACGGCGAGCACGGCGGCGTCCTGCCCGCGCCCCAGTCGCCGCTGGGGACGCTGAACAACCGCGCCCAGGCCGCCGCGCGTGAATCCGAGGCGCGCGTCGCCGCCGCCGCCGAGGCTCGCGCTCGCGCCGCCCAGGCCGCTGCCGCAGCAGCCGCTGCGGCCGCGCCGAGACCGCAGCCCTATCAGCCGACGACTCCGGCTGCGACTGCGACAGCGACTGGGCCGGTCGCCCAACCGCCCGCCGTCTGAATGCTTTGCAGCGTGATCGCGCGGCCCAGGCGATGATCTTTCGTCGTCTGTCGTGGTTTTGCCGTCCTTCCTGTCCTATGTTTGCGGCGTCATGAGCGACCATAGTTCCGAACTCGGCCACGTCCGTCCCTGGCGCCACATCGAGCGCCGCAAGAGCCGCCAGATCATGGTCGGCTCCGTTCCCGTCGGCGGGGGCGCGCCGATCAGCGTCCAGTCGATGACCAATACGCCGACCGCCGACGCGGCGGCGACGCTGGAACAGATCCGTCAGCTGGAAGAGGCTGGGGCCGACATCGTCCGCGTCTCCTGCCCCGATGAGGATTCGACGGCGGCCTTCAGGACCATCGCCCGCGAAGCCCGCGTGCCGCTGGTGGCCGACATCCACTTCCATTATCGCCGCGGCATCGAGGCCGCCCAGGCGGGCGCGGCCTGCCTGCGGATCAATCCCGGCAACATCGGCTCGATCGAGCGGGTCAAGGAGGTCGTTCAGGCCGCCCGCGACCACGGCTGCTCCATGCGCATCGGCGTCAACGCCGGCTCGCTGGAGAAGGAGTTGCTGGAGAAATACGGCGAGCCCTGTCCGGACGCGATGGTCGAAAGCGCGCTGAGCCACGCCCGCATCCTGCAGGACCTGGACTTCCACGAGTTCAAGATTTCGGTGAAGGCGTCCGACCCCTTCTTGACGGTCGCCGCCTATCAGCAGCTGGCCGACGCCATCGACTGCCCCCTGCACCTGGGCGTGACCGAGGCGGGGCCGCTTCGCACCGGCACGATCAAGTCGGCCATCGGCATGGGCAATATGCTGTGGTCGGGCATCGGCGACACCATCCGCGTCTCCCTGGCCGCCGATCCGGTCGAGGAGATCAAGGTCGGCTTCGACATCCTGAAGTCGCTGGGCCTGCGCCACCGGGGGGTGAACATCATCGCCTGCCCGTCCTGCGCGCGTCAGGGCTTCAACGTCATCGAGACGGTGGGGATTCTGGAAGACCGGCTGGCGCACATTTCGACGGCCATGTCTCTGTCGATCATCGGCTGCGTCGTCAACGGGCCGGGCGAGGCGCTCTATACCGACGTCGGTTTCACCGGCGGCGGCAAGGGGGCGGGCATGGTCTATCTGAACGGCAAGATCGCCCATAAACAGGCCAACGACGGTATGATCGAGGAGATCGTCGCCCAGGTCGAAGCCAAGGCCGTTGAACTGGACGCCGCCCGTGCGGCCCCCGCCGCCCTCAACGCCGCCGAGTAATCATGAAGCTCTACATCACCACGCCTTCGCCCTTCGCGCGCAAGGTGCGCATCGTCGCCCGCGAAAAGGGCCTGTCCGAGCGGATCGAGGAAATCGCCGTCGATCCCTACGGCAATGCGCCGGAATTGCTGGCGACCAATCCTGCGGTGCAGGTGCCGACCCTGATCGCCGAGGACGGCCTGCCGCTGAACGACAGCCCGGTGATCGCCGAATATCTGGACGCCCTGGGCGCCGGCCCGCGCCTGCTGCCTCCGGAAGGCGCAGAGCGCCTACGGGTCAAGCGGCTGGAGACGCTCGGCAACGCGACGCTGGAGATGGGCGTCAAACTGGTGCTGGAGAAGCGCCGGCCGGAGCATGAACGCTCGGCGTCGTGGATGGAGCGCTGGACCGTCAACATGGGCCGCACCCTGGATGCGCTCGAAGCCGCCGCGCCGGACGCAGAGGCGCTGGACATGGGCGTGCTGACGGCGGGCGTCGCCGTCACCTGGATCAGCTTCCGACACCCGGACTATGACTGGAAGACCGGGCGTCCGAACCTGGTCGCCCTGCAGGCGGCGCTGGAGAAGCGGCCCAGCTTCATCGACACCTATCCAGTCTGAAGCTTACTCGTCCGTGTCGAACGGAGCGAGGAGCCGGTAGCGCAGACGGGTGTTGTCGGCCTCCAGAACCTCCAGCCGCGCCCCGCGAAAGCCGATCACCGCGCTGTGGTTCAGATCATAGTCGATGCTCTGGCTCTGGGGCGCGTCGTCGCCGCTCGTCTCGCGATAGAGGAAGCGTACTTTGCCGTCGGCGCGGCCGTGATAGATCAGCTCGCGCCGCCGCGCGCCCTCGTCGGCCTCGTCGATGCGGATGTCGCGCACCTGGGGCGTCGCGTTCCAGCTCAGGACGCACAGGCCCGGCGTGATGAAGCCGCGCACCGGGCCTGATCCGTCGTTGGCGCGGCAGAGCCCGCCCGAGGCATAGGGCGCCGTTCCCAGCAGAGGATCGCGGGCCGTCATCCGATCGGAAAAATAATAGGTGTGTCGCGCGTCGCTCTGGCGCGCCGCCAATCGGCCCGGCGCGACCGTGAAGCGCTTTCTCAGCACGCCGTCGCCCCAGGTCAGCTCGTTCGAGAGCGCCAGGCCGGGCAGGCTGCGACGTCGCCCGCTTTCGACCGCCGCCTCGCCCAGCTCGATTTCGACAACGGCGCCCAGGGCGGGACGGTCGATCTGTTCAATCTGCGGCGGGATTGTCTGTGTCGATGCGCAGCCGGACGCCAGCCCCCCGATTATGACGCCGATTATCCATTCGCGCATTCGTCGCCCCCGACCTGTGCAATCGACAGTCGGCTGCGCGCGAGCGGAGTGTCAATGACCCGCGTTAGGTCAGGAGCTGATAGCCTTGGAACGCCGCCAGCACGATCAAGAGGCCGCCGACGGCATAGGTCAGCACCTTGCGCGGCACCTTCTTGACGATCAGGCCCGCGAAGGGGGCGGCGATCAGCCCGCCGACGACCAGGCCGGCCACAGCGGCGGCGTGATTGCGCAGGGCTCCGGCTTCTTCCCAGTGACCGGTGACCAGGGCCCAGACGAAGGTGGCGGAGATGGCGACTGTCAGGAAGAACTCGGCCGTATTCACCGTGCCGATGGCCTTGCGCGGCTCATGTCCGGCCCCGACCATGGTCGAGGAGACGGTCGGGCCCCAGCCGCCGCCGCCAATCGCGTCGAGGAACCCGCCGACCAGTCCCAGAGGACCGGTGACCCAGGCAGGCAAGTGGCGGGTCGGGATGTCGTGCCCCGCCCGCCACAGGATCCACACGCCGACCAGGGCCAGATAGGCGACGATGAAGGGCTTGATCACCGCCGCTTCGAGGCCCGTCAGCACATAGGCGCCGAC
This sequence comes from Brevundimonas guildfordensis, assembly GCF_014836405.1. Taxonomy (GTDB): domain Bacteria; phylum Pseudomonadota; class Alphaproteobacteria; order Caulobacterales; family Caulobacteraceae; genus Brevundimonas; species Brevundimonas guildfordensis. The sequence continues at coordinate 74,612 of NZ_JACSQU010000002.1, forward strand.
AACTCCGCCGACCACCCCGGCGACGGCCAGCGGCAGCAGCAGGCGCCACTCGACGTTCCGATGCAAGGTGTGGCTGCCCGCGGAGGCGGCGGTGGTGAAGACTTCAGCGGCGTGAACGCTGGCGGAGGCCGTGGCGGGGGGCACGCCCAGGGCCAGCAGGACGGAAGATGAGATGACGCCGTAGGCCATGCCGAGCGCGCCATCGACCGCCTGGGCCAGGACGCCGACCAGCAGGAACAGGAAGAAGGTTTCCATTCAGCGCCTCAGCCGGTGATTACGGGCCATCAGGCGCAGGTCGCGGCTGCTCTGGCAATGGCCTGCGTGCCCGCACCCGCCCAGCCGTCAGGCGCTTTCCAGCCGCGCGATGGCGTCCAGCACGTCACGCCCGCTATAGGGTTTGATCACCATGGCGGCGGCCAGTTCAGCGTTCTGGGCCGCCGCCGTAACGTCGCCCGACAGGAAGATGACCGGCACGCCCCAGCGCGATTTCAGCTTCCGCGCCAGATCCACGCCCGTCGCTTCGCCTGACAGATTGATGTCGAGCAGGGCCAGGTCGATGGGGTGAAGAGCGGTGGCCGCCTCGGCCGCCTCGGCGCTGTGGAAGGGCCCGACCACCCGGTGCCCGGCGGCGTCCAGCGTCTCGGTCAGATCGGCGGCGGCGTCGGCGTCGTCCTCGACCAGCAGGACGGTCCGGGGCTCGACGGGAGGCGTGACGCTGGTCGCCTGAGGCGGAGCCTGTCGCACGAGAACCGCTCGAACAAAGGGCCACAGTTCGGCAGCCGAACGCTCGGCGTCCAGATCGAAAATCTTGGCCAGGGCCTTCAACTCTTGTTCGGCTGAGCGGCTCAAGGGTTCGCCGCCCGGGGCCAGCAGGCCGTCGTAGAGGGCGCACAGGCGTGCGACATCCGTGGCTGGCGCGATGCCCGCCGACACGCCATCGGGGGGATTTTCATGGCTCATGCCCTGTCTCCGTTTTCGCTTCAGCCCGTTAAAGTCGAGGTGGAGCTAGGGCGTTTGCAGGTGCGAAGAAACCGGGCTGACGGGCTTGTGACGGCCGTTCACAATCGCTCCATATGCGCGTGTAGAGGCGTTTTTATCGACACGGTGCCGCGTCGCGGGTAAGGCTCCGCGCTCGATTTTCTCTGCAAGGACACGCCGTTGCGACTGCCCCAGGCCCGGCTCGATCAGGTGCTCGATCGCTTCCATCAGGTGGAGGCCCGCATGGGCGCCGCCACGGACGGCGCCGAGATCGTGCGCCTGTCGAAAGAGCACGCCGAGCTCAAGCCGGTGGCCGATGCGGTCCAGGCCCTGGCCCGCGCCCGGGCCGAGGTGGAAGACCTGAAGGCCATGGCCGCCGATCCGGAAATGGCCGCCCTGGCCGCCGATGAACTGGACGCCCTGACCGAGCGCCTGCCGGGGCTGAAGCGCGACGTCGCGCTTCTGCTGGCGCCCCGAGACGCCGATGAGAACGCCTCGGCCGTGCTGGAAGTGCGCGCCGGCACCGGCGGGGACGAGGCGGCCCTGTTCGCGGGCGACCTGTTCCGCATGTATTCGCGCTACGCCTCCACGCGCGGCTGGCGCGTCGAGATCGACAGCGCGACCGAGGGCGACGCGGGCGGCTTCAAGGAGATCATCGCCACTGTCAGCGGCGAGGGCGTGTTCGGCCGTCTGAAGTTCGAAAGCGGCGTCCACCGCGTCCAGCGCGTGCCGACGACCGAGGCAGGCGGGCGCATCCACACCTCGGCGGCCACCGTCGCCGTCCTGCCCGAGGTCGAGGACGTCGAGATCGAGATTCTCGACAAGGACATCCGCATCGACACCTACCGCTCGTCCGGCGCGGGCGGCCAGCACGTCAACAAGACCGACTCGGCGGTGCGCATCACCCACCTGCCCACCGGCATCGTCGCCACCTCGTCAGAGAAGTCGCAGCACGTGAACCGCGACAAGGCGATGAAGAACCTGCGCATCCGCCTGTATGACATGCAGCGTCAGGCCAAGGATGCGGCCCGCTCCGACGCGCGCAAGTCGCAGGTCGGCTCGGGCGACCGCTCCGAGCGCATCCGCACCTATAACTTCCCGCAAGGACGGGTGACCGATCACCGCATCGGCCTGACCCTGCACAGCCTGCCGCAGATTCTGGAAGGCGACCTGGCGCCCCTGCTGGATGCCCTGATCGCCGAGGACCAGGCCGCCCGTCTGGCCGATCTGGAAGCCGAGTTCGTCTGACAGGACCCCGACGGGCGGAAGCGATCGCCCTATCTGCGCCGCGCCCTTCGCTTCAGCACCCGGTCGCCCAGGCTCTCGGCGTATTTCAGCGTATAGGCCAGGGCGGCGGGGTTGCCGCGCCGAGCGCCGACGGAATCGGCCATCACCGCGCCTCGCTCGCCGATCGGGAGGGGCGCGCCAATGGTCGTGTCCTGGGCCGTCTGGTGCTCGATCTCGGCGTTTAGCCGCGCGCCCATCAGGATCACCTGCACCGAGAACCAGGTCCACAGCAGGAAACCCATGGCCGCCGCCAGAGGGCCGTAGGAATCGGTCCGCACGAAGTTGGTCAGGAACCAGCTGAACAGGAAGGACACCAGCAGGCTCATGACCGCCGCGAACAGGGCGCCCGGCGTCAGCCAGCGCCACCGCGCCCGCGCCCGGCTCGGTCCCAGGCGATAGATCAGAGCCAGCGCGCCCACATAGCCGAAGAACAGCAGTGGCCAGCGCAGCGGCGCCAGATAGGCCCACTCGTCCTGAAGCCCGAACACCGCCAGCACCAGGGGCACGCCGACCACCAGGGCCGAACTCAGCAGCACCGCCGCTATGGCCGAGAGGGTGAAGCCCATGCACATCAGGTTGTAGACCACGATGTTGCGCCGCTCGACCTCGTGATAGGCGAGATTCAGGCCGTAGAAGAGCGTCTTGATGCCCCCGTTCGCCGCCAACAGCGTCAGCAGCAGGGTCCACACCAGGGTGAAGGTCAGCTGGCCGGTCGAATTGCCCGCCAGCCGCGTCATCTCAGCCCCCAGGAACTGCGCTACGTTCGAGGGCAGAATCTCATAGAGGAAGCTGAGCTGGCCCCAGGCGTCGGCGGGGTCGGCGAACAGGCCGTAGACGGTGACGAAGGCGCCCAACGTCGGAAACAGGGCCAGCAGCATGAAGAAGGTCACGCCGCCGGCGACGAAACCGACTCGATCGCCGAAATAGCCCATGACGGTGCGCCACAGAATATCGACCCAGCCCTTGTGCGGGATTTGCAACGGCCGATGGGCCAGGCGGCCGCGTCCCGGCTCCTTGGCGTCATAGTCCTCGGGCGTCGGATCGCGCGGGGGCAGGACGTCGGGGCGCGACGGCCGCAACTCAACCCCGAACCGATGGCCTTGAGTGTAGAGCAGATGGGCCGCGGTCGCGCCGGTCGCCAGTCCGCCGGCCGCAGCCGCCAGATAACGCAACAGCCCGCCAGCCCCTCTCGCCGGGGGGCGAGACGGGCGACGCCCTGAACGGCGGCGGTTCGATCTGAGCAGGTCGTTCATCCCCATTCGCCCCTCAACGGCTACGCTGCCATGCCGTTCCGTCTTGAAATCGCGCGCGGCAGACCCCAATCACCGGTGATGTCCGATCAGAACACCCAACCGACCTTGCTGACCGCCTGGAAAGGCGCGCAGGCCCGCCTGAAAGCCGCCGGCATCGACAGCCCCTCCATCGACGCCCGCCTGCTGCTGGAAGCGGCGACCGGGGCGGGACGTGTCGACATCCTGAACGATCCCTATCGCGCCCTCAGCGAAGAGCAAACCCGCGCGCTCGACGCCATGGTCGATCGCCGCCTGCGCCGCGAGCCGGTGTCGCGCATCCTGGGCCGCAAGGGCTTCTGGAAGATCATGCTGAACGTCACCCCCGACGTGCTCAGCCCCCGTCCAGACACCGAGACGGTGGTGGACGTGATCGTCCGCGCGTTTCCGCCGCACTCGACCTTCGACATGGCTGATCTGGGCACCGGGTCGGGCGCGATCCTGCTAGCGGCGCTGGCCGAGCGGCGCGGCGCGCGCGGCGTCGGCACCGACATCTCGACCGAGGCCATCGCCGTGGCCCGCGAGAACGCGGCCAACCTGGACCTGAACAACCGCTGCACCTTCATGCGCACGGACTGGGCGGCGGGTTTCGCCGACGCCAGCTTCGATCTGGTGGTGTCCAACCCGCCCTATATTCCGACCGGCGACATCGCCGGCCTGGACCCCGAGGTGCGCGAGCACGACCCTCATCTGGCTTTGGACGGCGGGCCGGACGGGCTGCAGCCCTATCGCGACCTGGCGCCCGAGATCGCCCGCATCCTGCGCCCCGAAGGCGTCTTCGCCGTCGAGATCGGCTGGGACCAGGGCGAGGCGGTCAAGGCCCTGTTCGAGGCGGCCGGCTTCGCCGACGTCAAGGTGGTCAAGGATCTGGCGGATCGCGACCGCGTCGTGACGAACGGTCCGGACCCGCGCGTGGGTCCTATCCCCGAGGTCGAAGCGCCGCTGCAATAAAAACCCTTGGAAAGCGCCGCGCCGCGCGCTAAGTCCGTGTTGTTCCCATCCAAACGCATCCTTTTCGGGCAGGTTTGCTCGCTTAAGCGCGTCTGGGTCCAGTGACGGTCGCGCCCCTCAGACGGGCGCGGCGGACCACGGGGAACGCACGGTTTTCCGAAAAGCTCGCACCGGGGATAGGCCCCGAACGAACGGAACGACGAACAGGGTCCCGCCCGTCTTCTTCGACGGCGGCCCGCACCAGCACGGTAAGCTCCGATGAGAGATTTCAAGGGCATGAAGCGTCAGCGCGGACGCAACCGGAAGCCCGGCGGCGGCAACAACGCCAACGCCACAAATCCGAACCGCTCGTGGGACTCGCAAGGTCCCGAGAACATTAAGGTCCGGGGCAACGCCCAGACCGTCTATGAGCGCTATATGCAGCTGGCGCGCGACGCCGCAGCCGCTGGCGACCGCGTTCTGGCCGAGAACTACACCCAGCACGCCGAACACTATTTCCGCGTCCTGCGCGCGCTGCAGCCGCAACGCCCGGTCAGCGAGATCGCCCAGCGCGAACTGGCCGGCCAGGGTTTCGACATCGATTTCGAGGACGAATCGGGCGCCCAGGCTGCGGCGATCATCGCCGCTCAGCAGGCCGAGGAGCGCCGTCTGGAAGACGAGGCGCGCCGCCAGGCCGAGCGCGCCGACCGCGAGGCCAACCGCGACCGCGATCGTGACCGGGACCGCGAGGGATCGGACAACGGCGCCGACGCCGAGGGCCGTGAGGGCGGGCGCCGCGAAAGCCGTCGGGAGCGCTGGGAGCGCCGCCGCGACGAGCGCAACCGTCGCTTCGAGAACAACGAAGGCGACGCTGGCGGTTCTGACGAGGAGCCGGCTCCGGGCGACGATCAGCCTTCCGAAAGCGCCGACGCGCCCGCCGTGATCGAAGAGGCGCCGGTCGAACGCGCGCCGCGCGCGCCTCGCGCTCCGCGGCGTCCGCGTGCCGCGGCCGACGACGTGACTGCTCAGCCGACTGATGACGCGGCTGGCTTGCCGGGCTTCCTGACGCGGCCGATCGCGGCCGAGGAGGGGGCCGCCGCCGAGGATGAGGCGGCGCCCGCGCCCAAGCGCCGCACGCGTCGTAAGGCCGAAGCGGCGGGTCCCGACGACGAAGGCTGAGGCCGCGTTGACGCCCTAGGGTTGCGCCTACAGACAAATACAACCTTTCATCGCCATTCTTCTCGCTACGGGAGGAAGGTCGATGGAACTGTTGCTGTTCGTGGCTGCTCTGTCGTTGGCGACGGGGGTGGCCGGCATCCGGCTTTCTTTCCGGGCGCATCGCCGCATCGCTGCGGTGCAGCGGGTCCATGACGGCGAACTGGGCGGGGCTCGTCGCCGTCTCGTCGATCTGGAAACGGCGCTGGCCGAGGCAGACGCAGCCCGCCTGCGCGCCGTCGAAGACGCCTTTCAGGGGCGTCGCCGCCACGCCGATTTGATCCGCGTCGTGAGCCGGCAAATGCGGACCCCGCTGGAAGGCGTGCTCGGATTTTCCGACCTGATCCGCGTGAACGCGGGCGGCGAACCGCTGAGCCACCGCCAGCGGCAGGCCGCCGAACGCATCGGCGAAGCCGCCACGCGCCTGCTCACCCTGGTCGAGGGGATGAGCGCGCTGGCCGAGGCGGAGCGGCCGGCCACGGCGCCGCCTCAAAGCGTCGATCCTCTGCTGGTTGCGCATCGCGTCTGCCAGTCGCTGGCGGCGGAAGCGGCGGCCGCGCAGGTGATCCTCGAGCCGCCAGAGCCGCAGGCGGGCCTGACCGTCGCAGCGGACTCCGAACGCTTGCAGCGCGTCTTCGTCGGCGTGATCGCGCTCGCCGTCGGGCGTTGCCCCGCTGGAGGGGCGGTCACCTTCGACGCGCGCCGTCTCGGCGGCGACGTCCAGGTGACGGTCCGCGATAGTGGTCCCGACCTGACGGCCGCGCAGCTTGAAGCCTTGTTTCAACCCCTAGACGCCCCGGCCATCGCCGCCGTTCGTGAGGAAGGCGGTCGCGCGCTCTGGCCGGGACTGGCCGCCGCGCAGCGGCTGCTGCAGGCCATGCAGGGGCGGCTCGAAGCGACGAACGTTGAGGGGCGCGGCGTGGCCTTCATCATCAGCCTGCCCGCAGCCGGCGCCGCGGGGGCTGTTACCCCGGATGCGGCCCGCCTGCTGCCGGAACTGCAGCGTTTTCCGCACGGCGTGGTCCTGTATGTCGCCAGGGACCCGGCGGCAGTCGCTCTGATGCGACGCCTGGTGCAGGACTTCGCCGGCCTGCAGCTTCACGTCGCGGCCTGTGCGACGAACGGGTTGACGCTGGCGCGCGACCTGCGGCCGGACGTGGTCGTGTTCGACCTGGATCTGGCGGATGACCGCGGAGCGGCCTTCGTGGCGGAGCTGCGCTCGGACCCGGCTATGCAGCGGATTCCCGTGCTGGGCGTCAGCTCCGACACCGACATCGACAGCGTCGAGGGCGTGGCGGAACTGCTCCAGCGACCGGTCTCCGTCAAGGCATTGGCCGAGGCGTTGAAGCGCGCTCTCAGCCGACCGGCCCTGGCGCGCGCGGCGTCATAAGTCGCGGCTCAGGGTTGACGCGGCGGGCTGCGGCGGCTTCCTAGGGCGTAGGGGCTTCGATCCCGTTGCTAAGGGAAACCCGCTATGCCGCGCTCGCCGATCCATTCCCGCCGGCCAAGCCGAATCCAAACGGGTCTGATGGCGCTGTCGCTGTCGGCGGCGCTCGCCGCGTGCGCCACGCCGTTTGCGCCTCCCCCGCCGCCGCCTCCGCCGCCTTCGCCGCCCGTCCCGGCCGTCCCTGACGCACCGACCGGAGCCGTGCTGGCCGATTGGCGCGGCGTCATAACGGCTGCCGACCGCGATCGCTATCAACGCCGCGCCGCCGCCTGGTCGCTGGCTTTGGAGCAGGCCAAGCGTCAGACCGGGTCTGGCGACCTTATGGCGGTCGGTGACTTGATCGACCCAGGCGCGGCGCTGCCGGGCGTAGCCCCGCCCGAGGGGGCCTATCGCTGCCGAACGATCAAGCTGGGCTCTCAGGGCGGCGAGGGCGGCCTGGGCTACGTCGTTTACGGCTGGTTCGCCTGTCGTATCGACAACACCGCCTTCGGGCTGAAGCTGACCAAGCTCAGCGGCTCGCAGCGCCAGGCGGGTCTGCTGTTCCCCGAGAACGATCGCGAGATGGTCTTCCTCGGCTCGATGGCCCTGGCCTCGGAACCGGCCGCGCGCGCCTATGGCCAGCGGCCTGAGCGCGACATGGTTTCGGTGCTGGAACGGATCGGCGACCGCCGCTGGAGACTGGTGACGCCCTGGCCTGCGCTGGAGTCCAATTTGGACATTCTCGAACTGGTCCCGGCGCCGGCCTCGACGTCCACGCGCAGACGGTAGATCACAAAGCTTGACTGGCGGCGGCCCCCGCCGCCACCTTGCCCTCTCTTTGCTTAACTTCAGGACAAGCCCATGCGCGGCGTCGGCCTCACGCTCGGATCCATCATCGCCATCGCCGTTGTTCTGGCGGTCGTGCTGATCGGCTTCCCTACCTACAACGTCTATTCCAAGCAGATGGCCGGCAAGGCCGCCTATGAAGAGGCGGTCCAGAACCGCCGCATCCGCGTGCTGGAAGCCCAGGCCGCCCTGGACTCGGCCAAGCTGACCGCCGCCGCCGAGATCGAGCGCGCCAAGGGCGCCAACGAAGCGAACCGCATCATGGCCGAGGCGCTGGGCGGCCCCGAGGCCTATCTGCGCTGGTCCTACATCAACATGCTGCAGGAGACGGCCGGCAAGGAAGGCCGCCAGACCATCTACATCCCGACCGAGGCGGGCATGCCGATCCTCGAGGCGGGGCAGCGTCCCGCGGCGCGCTAAGCCACAGCGACGAAATGAAGAAGGGGCGGCCCGTCGGACCGCCCCTTTTTGCTGCCTTCAGACCCGCGTCAGCCGCAGGTCCTGATAGTCGTACGAGAAGTCGATGTCGGGCGACACGCCCTTGACCGTGGCGGTCGCGGGCTTGGCCGTGGCGATCGCAAAGGTGATGAAGGCGTCCTCGTCGCGCTTGTCGGGGAAGCGGGTGCGGAAGGTCTCGCCGTCATAGGGCTCCAGCCAGCCCTGCAGCGCCGGGGTGTGGGTGAAGCGCAGCCACAGGCCGGACTTGCGGTTGCGGCCGCGCCCTTCGGTCTTCGGCTCGATGACGATGTCGCCGTACCAGGGATCGCGCCAGGTCCCGGCGTAGGCCTCCAGCGGCAGGGAGGGGGCGGCGCCGGCCGCCTGCTTGGCGTCGATTTCGACGGCGGCCTTCAGCGACTTCTCGGTTCCCTCGGCCTCGCGTTTCTTGGAGTCGGCGATCCAGTCGACGTCGACCTTGTTCATGGCGATGTCGGACAGGCCCGAGCGCAGGGCGCGTAAGAGGAAGCTCTCCTCGGCGTTGGTGAAGACGGAAAAGCCGATCTTGCGGCCAGGGATCAGCACCGTGGCCGAGATGCCGCCCGGCGAGCCGCCGCCGTGCGTCACCAGCCGCTCGCCGCGATAGTCCTGCACCTGCAGCCCCATGGCGTAGGTCGAGGCCACCGCCCGGTTGGGCAGTTCGGCCGTCGGCCCGTTGGAGGAGGAGACGACGATGTTCGGCTTGACCATTTCGCGCGCGGCGGCTTCGGAGAACAGGCGCGAGCCGTCGGCCAGCTTGCCGTCGTTCAGGCGCACGGCGATCCATTTCGCCCAGTCGTGGGCGCTGGCGCAGATGCCGCCCGCGGCCGCCGCCGAATCCCAGTTCCAGACCTCGACGATGGAGTAGGCGATCTGGGTCATCGGCCCCTGATAGCGCAGGGGCGGGCCGACGCGGCCGTGGGGCAGGGCGGACTTCTTCGGATCGGCCAGACGGGCCAGGGGCACGCTCTCGCTCATGCCTACCTTGTCGAAGATGCGGGTCTGGACGAAGTCCTCCCACGAGAGGCCCGACACGGTCTCGATCACGGCGCCGGCCACCACGAACATCAGGTTGCAGTAGTGGTAGTCCTCGCGGAAGCCGTCCTCGATCGGCACGAAGGCGGCCTGGGCCAAGACCTCGGCGCGGGTCCGGTCGCTGTTGGGCCAGAACAGCAGGTCGCCGGCGCCCAGACCGAAGCCGGCGCGGTGGCTCAGCGTGTCGCGCACCGTGATCCGCTCGCCGACCATCGGGTCCGACAGGGTGAAGCCGGGCAGATAGGTCTTGATCGGCTCGTCCCACTTCACCTTGCCCTCATCGACCAGGATGGCCAGGCAGGCGGCGGTGACGTTCTTGGAGTTGGAGGCGATGGCGAACAGGGTGTGTTCGTCGACGGGCTCGGCCTTGCCCTGACGCCGCACGCCATAGCCCTTGGCCAGCACCGTCTTGCCGTCGCGCACCAGCGCCAGCGACACGGCGGGCTGGTCCGGCCAGGCTTCCATACAGCGTTTGATCCAGACGTCGGCGGCGGCCGCGACCTCTTCGTCGGTGCGCGTATCGGCGCTGGTCTGGGCCCAGCCGGTCGCGGGCAGGGCCGCGCCCGTGGCGGCGACGGCGGAGGAAATCAACGCCGCGCGGCGCGACAGGCGGATGGACATCAAGGACGCTCCCGAAGACTGAGCGGCGACGCTACCGCCGCCCGTCTCCGGGGCCAAGGGGGAGTCTGACCTAGGCGGCAAGCCGCCAGCGTTGCAGGTGCTCCAGCACGTCGGCGACGATCTGGGCGCGGGTGAAGCCGGTGACGTCGCGCGGGCGGGCGCCGTCGCCGGTCACCGCGCTCATCCGCCATTCCAGCGGACGGCGGCCTTCCGGCGTGTCCAGGGCGGTCAAGGCCGGACGCGGCCGCGCGCGCACGCCCAGCCGATAGAGGAAATCGCGGCCGTTGGCGTGCTCGACCCTCAGCCAGACGCCATTGTCGTCGGTCTGGACCTCGCAGTTCTCCAGGCCCTCGGCGGCGAGAGCGTCGCGCACCTCCGCCAGGGCCGGCGCGCCGTGGCGCTCCATCTCGCGGGCGATGTCGGCGCGGCTGGCGGGGGCCAACATGCGCTTGAGCCGTTCGCGCAGGGGCGCGCCTTCGACCTCGACCGCCTCGCCCTTGAGGTCGGCGTTCATCTGTCGGCTGAGGCCGAAGCACAGCAGCAGCATGATGATGGCGAACGGCAGGGCGGCCACCAGGGTGGCGGCCTGCAAGGCCGCCAACCCGCCGGCCAGCAGCAGAAGCGCCGCCGCCAGCGCCTGTAACCCGCACCAGTAAAGCCGCTGCCAGCGCGGCGTATCCTCGGCCCCGCCCGAGGCCAGGGTGTCGATGACGAGCGAGCCCGAGTCCGCTGAGGTGACGAAGAAGACCGCCACCAGGGCGATCGCCAGGGTGGAGGTGAGCGCCGGGGCCGGAAGATACTCGAGGAAGCGGAACAGGGCTGTCGACAGATCGGCCTGCACGGCGTCCGAGATTGCTCCCGCTGCAAGGCCGAGATCCAGGTTCATCGCCGTATTGCCGAAGACGGTCATCCACAGGAAGGTGAAGCCTGACGGCACCAGCAGCACGCCGATGATGAACTCGCGGACCGTGCGACCGCGCGAGATGCGGGCGATGAACATGCCGACGAACGGCGACCAGGCGATCCACCAGGCCCAGTAGAACAGCGTCCAGTCCGCCATCCACGCGCGTGGCTCATAGGCGTAAAGGGTGAAGGTGCGCATGAAGAAGTGGTCGAGGTAGAGCCCGAAATTCTGCACATAGGCCTGCAGCAGGAACAGGGTCGGCCCGGCGATCAGCACAAACAGCATCAGGCAGACGGCTAGGATCAGGTTCAGCTCCGACAGCCGCCGCACGCCGCGCTCGACGCCCGACAGGACGGACAGGGTGGCGGCGCTCATGACCACGGCGATCAGGATCACCTGCACCACCACGGTGTTGGGCAGGCCGAACACATAGTTCAGCCCTGACGTCATCTGCGCCACCCCGAACCCCAGCGAGGTGGCGATGCCGAACAGAGTGCCGCAGATGGCGAAGATGTCGACCGCATCGCCGAGCGGCCCGTTGATGCGCTTGCCCAGCAGCGGATAGAGGCCGGAGCGCATGGTCAGAGGCAGACCTTTGCGGTGCGAGAAATAGGCCAGGCTCAGCCCCACCACCGCATAGATGGCCCAGGCGTGGACCCCCCAGTGGGTGTAGGTGATGACCATGGCTTCGCGCGCGGCCTCGACGGTCCCAGGGGCGGCCTCGGGCGGAGCGATGTAGTGCTGCACCGGCTCGGCCACGGCGAAGTACATCAGCCCGATGCCCATTCCCGCCGCGAAAAGCATGGCCAGCCAGGAGACGTAGGGAAAGTCCGGATCGGCGTCGTCAGGGCCCAGTTTCAGCCGACCGGTCGGCCCGATGGCCAGCACCGTCACAAACAGCAGGAAACCGGCGACTGACGCCACGTAGAACCAGCCGAAGGTGTCGATCACCCAGGCCTGGGCGCGCCCGAACAAGAGGTCGGACGTGGCCGGCGCGACCAGGGCGAGCAGCAGCAGTCCGCCCGCGATACCGCTGGCGCCCCAGAAGACTCGCGGGTTCATCTTGGTGGTCAACATGGGGGCCAAGCGCCCGGCGAAGCTTATTGTTCCCGTCGCGCCGAGCGCCGGTTAAGTCGCCCCCGCGCGCGGGGGCGGGTGTGGAAGGCTCAGGCCCCCTGCGGTCCGAACACCTCGACCCCGACGCGGCCGTCGGTCGCCAGCCAGGCGCGCTTCATGCCCTGGCTGTTGTAGGGGGCGGCGATGTTTCCGTTGCGGTCCAAAGCGATCAGGCCGCCGTCCCCGCCCAGGGCGCCGATGCGGTCGATCACGCTCTGCGAAGCTTCGCTCAGCGACTGACCGGCGGCGACGCCGAAGGCGGTGCGGGCGGCGGCGGCGACGCGGATGAAATACTCGCCCTGGCCGGTGCAGGAGACGGCGGCGTGCTCGTCGGCCCAGGTTCCGGCGGCGGGGATGGGGGTGTCGCCGACGCGGCCCGGCACCTTGCCGAACACGCCCGCGGTCGAGGTGGCGGCGGCCAGGCGGCCCTGGCTGTCCAGCACGCAGCAGCCCACGGTGCCGTGGCTCAGCATGCTGGGCGGATGGTTGTCCTCGCCCTTGCCGGCGCCGGTGAACCAGGCGGCGGGGTCCTCTACGCGGGTCAGGCCCTGTTCGGCGGCGAAGCGGGCGGCGCCGCTTCCGGCCAGCATGACGTGGGGGGTGCGGTCCATCACCGCCCGGGCGGCGACGACCGGGTTGCGGAAGCCCTGCAGGGCGGCGACGGCCCCGGCCTTGCCGGTCGCGCCGTCCATCAGGCTGGCGTCCAGCTCAAATTCGCCCGCCAGATTGGGCGAGGCGCCGCGCCCGGCGACATAGAGGCCCGAGTCCTCCAGCATGACCACCGCCTCGACCGCCACGTCCAGCGCCGAGGCTCCGGCGTCCAGCCGCGCCTTCATCGCCTCGACGACTTCGCGCATGTTGACGACCTCGGCGTCGTAGTTGCGCTCGCGCCGCGCGCCGGCGCCGCCGTGAAGGATGAGGGCGGGTTTCGCCATGATCGTCTCCTCAGAACCTGTTCGGCCTCTTTGCATCGGGCCGCAGGCTGATTAGCGTCACCGGCGTGTCGGCGCCATGGCCGGCGGGGGTGGCTGAAGAGAGTTCCTAATGCGCGCAGTCCTGTCCAAGGCCCCCGGCGGCCCGGAAACGCTCGTCGTCGAGGAGGTCATGGACCCCACGCCCGGACCGGGCGAGGTGGTGATCGAGGTCAAGGCCGTGGGCGTCAACTATCCCGACGCCCTGATCATCGCCGACAAATACCAGTTCAGGCCCGAGCGCCCCTTCGCGCCGGGGGCCGAGGTCGCAGGCGTGGTCGATGCGGTTGGCGAAGGCGTGAAGGGCGTCTTCCGGGGCGACCGCGTCGTCGCCGTGCCCGGCTGGGGCGGCATGGTCGAGCGGCTGAAGGTCAGGGCCGAGACCCTGATCCCCATCCCTGACGGCATGGACTATGAGACGGCCGCCGCCTTCATCATGACCTATGGCACCAGTTATTACGCGCTGAAGGACCGGGCGAACCTGCAGCCGGGCGAGACCTTGCTGGTGCTGGGCGCGGCGGGCGGCGTCGGCGCCGCCGCCGTCGAGCTGGGCAAGGCGATGGGCGCGCGTGTGGTCGCCGCCGCCTCGACCAATGACAAGGTGGAGTTCGCGCTGGAGCTGGGGGCCGACAACGGCCTGATCTATCCCACCGGCCCGATGGACAAGGCGGCCCAGAAGGCGCTGTCGGGCGAGTTCAAGCTGTCGACCGGCCGCGACGGCGCCGATGTGGTCTTCGACGGCGTCGGCGGCGACTACGCCGAGCCGGCGCTGCGGGCCATGGACTGGAACGGCCGCTATCTGGTGGTCGGATTCCCGGCGGGGATTCCGTCCCTGCCGCTGAACCTAACTTTGCTGAAGTCGGTGTCGGTGGTCGGCGTCTTTTGGGGCGCCGCCGTCGCCCGCGAGCCCAAGGCAAACGCCGCCAACATGGCCGAGCTGATGCAACTGTGGAAAGACGGCAAGATTCGGCCCCGCATCAGCCGAACCTTCCCTTTGGAACGCGCCCACGAAGCCATTCAGACGCTTAGCGAGCGCACCGCCGTCGGCAAGATCGTCGTGAAGGTGGAAGACTAGGCCTAGTCTTCCTCGTCCCGTAGCCGCTTCAGCGCCTGCGCCGCCTGATCGTGATGGCGCGGCTTAAGGTGAGCGCCCAAGGTGGCCAGCACCGCCGCAATCACCGCCGCGTCGTCGGTGAAGCCGATGCCGGCGAAGATGTCGGGAATGGCGTCCACCGGCATGACGAAATAGGCCAGTGCCCCCAGGATCAGCCCTTTGGCCGCCAGCGGGGTCTTGGGGTCCTGAGCCGCGTACCAGGCGGCGACCGCCTGCTGGGCGAAGGGGATGCGGGCGGCGGTGCGCCGCATTTTGGGCCAGAAGCCTTTGCGCACGCGCAACTCGTTCACCTTCTGCACGGCGGGAACCAGGGCCTTGTCAGGATTGATGGCGTCATCAGGCGACATTCCGTTGGTCTTTGCGGTCATGGCCGCTAAATCCTCGCACGAGCACTCGGTTCAATCGAATATAGGACGACTTCCATGAAACTCGACGCTTCGATCGCGGCGGTGGTGACCGGCGGGGCCTCGGGCCTCGGCGAGGGCACGGCGCGCGCCCTGGCCGCCAAGGGCGTCAAGGTCGCCCTTTTCGACCTGAACGAAGAACGCGGCGAGGTCATCGCCCAGGAAATCGGCGGCGTCTTCTGCAAGGTCGACGTGACCTCGGACGAGAGCGTCGCCGCCGGCTTCGCCAAGGCCCGCGCCGCCCACGGCCAGGAGCGCCTGACCGTCAACTGCGCCGGCATCGCCACCGGCCAGAAGACCGTCAGCCGCAAGAAGGACACCGGCGAGATCCGCGCCCACGACATGGCCCAGTTCGAGCGCACCGTCTCGATCAACCTGTTCGGGACCTTCCGCGTCCTGTCGCAGTCGGCGGCGGGCATGGTGACGGCGGAGCCGATGGAAGACGGCGAGCGCGGCCTGATCGTCAACACCGCCTCGGTCGCGGCGCAGGACGGCCAGATCGGCCAGGCGGCCTATTCGGCCTCCAAGGGCGGCGTCTACGCCATGACTCTGCCGGTGGCGCGTGACCTGATGAACGAGGGCGTGCGGGTCAACACCATCCTGCCCGGCATCATGTGGACGCCGATGATGGCCGGCATGGATCAGAAGGTGCAGGACGCCCTGGCGGCCATGATCCCCTTCCCCAAGCGCCTGGGCACGCCGGCCGACTACGCCGCCCTGGCCCTGCACCTGGCCGAGAACACCTACATCAACGGCGAGTGCATCCGTCTGGACGGGGCTATACGCCTCGCCCCTCGCTAAGCGAGGCGCTGAAGGCTGCTAACGCTCGCCGCGCGGCGGCTCGCTGCTTGAGCGGGCAGGGCGCATAAGGGGCTGACGGCTCTGTTTTGAAACGGCCTCCTTGGCGTCCTTGCGGACGTTTCGGGGGCCGTTTTCGTGTGAAGTTTCAGGGCCGTTCGAAAAAAATCGACGGATTGGACGAAAATCGAAAAAGGGGCTTGCGCGATCCGAAGCCGGTCCGCTATACGCCCCTTCCTCGACGGGGAGCAGCACACCGCTCCCAACGGAGTGCGGGCGTAGCTCAGGGGTAGAGCATCACCTTGCCAAGGTGAGGGTCGGGCGTTCGAATCGCCTCGCCCGCTCCAGTCGAAAACGGAAAACGGGGTCCGGCCGCAAGGTCGGGCCCCGTTTCCTTTTGCGCGATCGTCTTGTGACGAATGGTCCGAGTCGGGACCAACTGTCGCGGTTCCGTGTTCCGTCCGCAGATTCCTTTTCTTCAAACCGTCGTGGCCGCGTCTTCGCGGCGCATTAGCCATCCCCGCAGACCCGGATCGCCAGAAACGGCGCCGGTCCTTCAGGGATTTGGACATGAAGCTCGGACTTCTTCTCAGCGCGGCGAGCCTGCCGCTGGTTTTCGCCGTGGCCGCCCAGGCTGCCGATGTCGCGGTCGCGGCTGACGCGGCGCCGGCTTTCGCGTCCGCCCCGGCGGGCGACGGCCTGATCGGCCGCGTCGTCAATGCGGACGGCTCGCCCCTTCCCGGCGCCGAGATCATCGACCGCGTCAGCGGCCGCCGCGCCGTCGCCGACAGCCAGGGCGAGTTCAACCTGGGCGGCGTCTCAGGTCAGGTGACGCTGGAGGCGCGCTACATCGGCCTGCCGAGCGCGACCCAGAGCGTCGCTGTCGCCCCGGGCCGGCTGACGTCGGTCACCGTCATGATGGGCTCGGGCGCGGCGACGGCCGTTGCCGACGTCATCGTCAACGGGGTCATCACCGAGGGCGTCGCCCGCTCGCTGAACCAGCAGAAGAACGCCGACGGCGTGATCAACGTCCTGTCGGCCGACGCGATCGGCCGCTACCCCGACCCGAACGTGGCCGAATCCCTGCAGCGCGTTCCCGGCATCGCCATCCAGCGCGACCAGGGCGAGGGCCGCTACATCAACGTGCGCGGCGCGCCGTCGGCCTTCACCGCCGTATCGGTGGACGGCGTGACGATTCCGGCCGTCGATCCGGGCACGCGCGCGGTCGACCTGGACACCCTGCCCAGCGACATCGTCTCCAACATCGAGATCTCCAAGACCCTGCTGCCGAGCCAGGATGCCGACTCCATCGCCGGCGCGGTCAACATCAAGACCCGTTCGCCCTTCGACCAGCGTCGCCTGGCCGTCAGCGGCTATGCCGGCGGCAGCTACAACGACTACGGCGGCGAGGACATCCGCGCCGGCGCCACGGCGTCGAACGTGTTCGGCGCGGATCAGACCTTCGGCGGCCTGCTGTCCTACTCCTACTCCAAGACCAACCGCCGTCCCGACAACGTCGAGTCCGGCTGGACCAAGATGGAGACGCCCGAAGGCGGCGAGGTGTTCGCCCTCGAGGAAAGCCTGTTCAAGGATTACGACACCGAGCGCACGCGCCAGTCGATCAACGGCTCGCTGGAGTTCCGTCCGTCTGACGCCTATCGCGCCTGGATCCGCGGCTCGTTCGCCCAGTTCGAGGACGACGAATACCGCAACCAGCTGCTGCTGACCTATGACGAGGACGAGCTGCAGGCCGGGGCGACCGATCGCAAGGCGACCTTCGACAACGTCACGGTCGAGCGTCAGCTGCGTCACCGCACCCAGAAGAACGAAATCCTGACCCTGACGACCGGCGCCGAGCGCATCTTCGCCAACGGCGCCGTCTGGGACGCCGCCCTGTCCTGGGCCAGCAGCGAGCAGACCTATCCGAACCGCAACGAGCTGCTGTTCCGCTCACGGGCGAACCCGTCGGTCACCTACGACTTCACCGGCGACCACTACGAGCCGACCTATTCGATCTTCACGACCGGCGAGCACATGGATGCGGCGCAGTACCGCTTCCGCGAGAACGCCTTCCGCTCCAGCACCACGGAGCAGGAAGAGCTGACCTTCCAGACCAACTTCGAACTGCCCTCGGTCATCGGCGGGCGCGAAGTCACCTGGAAGTTCGGCGGCAAATACCGCACCCGCGACATCTCTGCCGACGAGGATCGCTTCCGCAGTCGCGACGCCGCCCACGCCCCGTCGCAGCCGTACGCCGACCTGCTGACGGACACGGACTCGCGCAACTACGGCTATCTGCTGGGCAGGAAGTTCAACAACGGCCTCGTGGACGACTATTTCGGCCAGATGCGCCCGCTGTCGCCGCTCCGTCCGGCGGACTCGATCGCGGCGGACTATACGGCGCAGGAAGACATTCTGTCGGCCTACGCCCAGGGCCGCCTCGACATCGGCGCGACCAACATCGTTTTCGGCCTGCGCGTCGAGAACACCCAGTTCGAGGGCGAGGCCGCCAGCCTGATCGATAACGACGGCACCCGGCCCTATGACATGGCGCGGGTCGACCGCGACGACACCGAGTTCTTCCCGAACCTGACGGTGCGCCACAGCTTCTCGGACAATCTGATCGGCCGCTTCGCTCTGACGCGCTCGATCTCGCGCCCCGAGTTCAATCAGATCGTCCCGCGCCGCATCGAGGAGACGGACGGCACGGACATCTCCTATGAGATCGGCAACCCCGACCTGCAGCCGACACTGTCGAACAACGTCGACTTCGGCCTGGAGTATTATTTCGCCTCGCTGGGCGTCGTGTCGGCTAACGCCTTCTACAAGGACCTCACCGACTATCGCTACATCCTCAAGTACGAGGATACGGTGACCATCGACGGCAACGCGTTCGACGCCGAGTTCGAGACGCCGATCAACGCGCCGAACGGTCACCTGATGGGGCTGGAGCTGAACTGGCAGCAGAAGTTCAGCTTCCTGCCGGGCTGGGCCTCGGGCTTCGGCGTGTTCGCCAACTACACCTGGACCGACGCGGAGATCGAAACGGCCCAGGCTTATGGCGGCCGCAACAAGTTCTCCCTGCCGGGCCAGTCGGAGAACAACTACAACCTCGCCCTCTTCTACGAGATGGCCGGCTTCAGCGCGCGCCTCAGCTACACCAAGCGCAGCGACTATCTGGAAGAGATCAACGCCGATGATCCGGACTTCGACCTGTTCGTCGAGGGCCGCGAGCAGCTGGACTTCACCGCCTCCTACGACTTTGGCAGCGGG
This sequence comes from Brevundimonas guildfordensis, assembly GCF_014836405.1. GTDB lineage: Bacteria > Pseudomonadota > Alphaproteobacteria > Caulobacterales > Caulobacteraceae > Brevundimonas > Brevundimonas guildfordensis. Next base: position 93,293 of record NZ_JACSQU010000002.1, read on the forward strand.
ATCGAGGTGTTCGGCGAGGCCAAGAACCTGACCGACTCCGCCGGCGTCAAATACTACGGCGCGCGCGATCGCACGTATGAGTACGAGAAGTTCGGCTACAACGTCTTCATGGGCGTGCGCTTCAAATACTGATCGGCTCCCTAGGGCTGATAAGGAAGGCCGGGCGGCGACGCCCGGCCTTTTGCGTCGGTCCGGCATGGCCCCCGAAAGCATCCGGGCCTATATGGACCGTGGCGGTTGACCCCGCCGGGGTCGGCGCTAGTGTCCGCGCCGCTTCATTTTTCAGCGCCTGCCTGGCGCCCGAACAAGTCAGAGGACCTCATGGCCGACGCCGCTTCCCAGACCTACGACGTGGTGATCATCGGGGGCGGGCCGGGCGGCTACAACGCCGCCATCCGCGCCGGCCAGCTGGGCCTGAAGGCCGCCCTGGTCGAGAAGCGCGCCACGCTGGGCGGCACCTGCCTGAACGTCGGCTGCATGCCGTCGAAGGCCCTGCTGCACGCCTCGGAGCTGTACGAGGCCGCCAACGTCGAATTCGCCGGCATCGGCATCGAGGTGAAGCCCAAGCTGAACCTGACCCAGATGCACAAGGCCAAGGACGACAGCGTCGAAGCCCTGACCAAGGGCATCGAATTCCTGATGAAGAAGAACAAGGTCGACGTGGTGAAGGGCTTCGGCCGCATCGCCGGCGCCGGCAAGGTCGAGGTCGAAGCCGAGGGCGGCGCCAAGACCACGCTCGCAACCAAGAACATCATCATCGCCACCGGCTCCGAGCCGACCCCGCTGCCGGGCGTCGCCTTCGAGGACGGCAAGGTCATCGACTCGACCGGCGCCCTGTTCCTGCCCAAGGTGCCCAAGCATCTGATCGTCATCGGCGCGGGCGTCATCGGCCTCGAGCTCGGCTCGGTCTGGCGTCGTCTGGGCGCCCAGGTCACGGTCGTCGAGTTCCTCGACAAGGTCGGTGCGGGCATGGACGGCGAAGTCGCCACCGCCTTCCAGCGCGGCCTGACCAAGCAGGGCATGACCTTCCGCATGGGCACCAAGGTCACCGGCGCCCAGACCTCCAAGGACGGCGTTGAACTGACGCTGGAACCGGCCAAGGGCGGCGCGGCCGAGACGCTGAAGGGCGACGTGGTGCTGGTCGCCATCGGCCGCCGTCCCTACACGCAGGGCCTGGGGCTGGAGACGGTCGGCGTCACGCCGGACGCGCGCGGCTTCATCGCCAACGACCACTTCAAGACCTCGGCGCCGGGCGTCTGGGTCATCGGCGACGTGACGCACGGCCCGATGCTGGCCCACAAGGCCGAAGAAGACGCCGTGGCCGTGATCGAGCTGATCGCGGGCAAGCCGGGCCACGTCGACTACGACCTGGTGCCGTCGGTCATCTACACCGGTCCGGAAGTGGCCTGGGTCGGCAAGACCGAAGAGGCGCTGAAGGCCGCCGGCGTCAACTACAAGAAGGGCAAATTCCCCTTCGCCGCCAACAGCCGCGCCAAGATCAACCACGAGACCGACGGCTTCGTGAAGGTCCTGGCCGACGCCGCGACCGACAAGGTCCTGGGCGTCCACATCTACGGCCCGCAAGCCGGCGAACTGATCGGCGAGGCCTGCATGACCATGGCCTTCGGCGGCTCGTCCGAGGACATCGCCCGCACCTGCCACCCGCACCCGACCCGCTCGGAAGCCTTCCGTCAGGCGGCCATGGGCGTCGAAGGCTGGACGATGCAGGCGTAAGCCTAACCGTCAGTTCGACATCAGAACGGCGCGTCCCGCAGGGGGCGCGCCGTTTTTCTTAGCGGGTCAGCGATCTGGCGCGGGTCGGATCCGATGCGCGAGATGGGCGCGTTCGTCCGCAGACGAAAACACCACCGACAGGACGACCCCGACCGCCACGCCGATCAGGGTCTCCACGATGCGCTCGGACGCCATCTCGGGACCGAGCGCGCGGGCCGCGCCGAGATAGGTCATCAGCAGGGCCATCGGCGTCACCAGGACTTGGCCGAAGGCGTAGTTGAACCCGATCACCACCTCGGTGAGCAGTTGCAGCGCGGCCAGCACGGCGATCAGCACCCAGACGGACGGGTCCTGCAGAAGCAGCAGCCAGGCCAGCAGAGCGCCGATCGTCGTGCCCCCCATACGCTGCAGGGCGCGGTTCATGACGATGTGGAGCTGGGGCCCCTGCATGACCGCCAGCGCCCCCATGGCGGCCCAGGCCGGGTGCTGGCCGTCGAGCGCCAGACTGACCACGATGGCGAGGCCGGCCCCGGCCACGGTGCGCCCGGCCGCGATCAGGCGGCTTCGAAGCGGCGGCAGGGGATCCTCGAGCCTATCGCCTGCGGGCGGGGGAACATGGCGACCGGCTTCGGTGACCAGGCAGACCAGCCAGGCGAGGGCGGCGACAATGGCTGTGGCCGCGGTTCGTTCGACGACCTGGCCCAGCGTAAGCTGGGGCGCCATGGCGGCGCTGGCGGCGAAGACGAAGATCAGGGCGCCGGGCGCGCCGAACCGGCCGAGGATGGTGACGAACAGGCAGACGCCGCACCAGATCGCCAACAGGGCCAGTTGCACGCCCTGCGGCGCACCCAGCCAGACGGCCATGGACATCAGCAGGACACTTGCGACCTGGAACAGGCCGCAGAGCAGCACCACGCTCTGGCGGCGGCCGGCGGGTGCAAAGCGGCCGAACAGGGCCACCAGCGCGCCTAGCGAGGCGAAGCCGATCAGATGCGCCCACGGCGACAGCACGACGATCGGCAAGGCGATGAGCACCGCCAAGGCGGCCTGCAGCCCGGCGAGCGTCGCATTGCGCAGCGACGCCTGGGGCGCCACGCTCAAGCTGTCTCTGAGTTGGACGGGGTGCAGCAGCAGGCGGGCGGCTTCCCTTCTCCGCGTCCGTCGCTCGGGCCGGGGATCGGTCGGAGTCACGCTGTCGCGCCTCCAAGGCTTTCGCGTTCCGCCATGCGACGCTCGATCGCGCCGAAACTCTCCAGCATGACGCCGAGATCCGCATCGGACAGGTCGACCAGCATGGCCGTTTCCGCAACTCTCAATTCGGCTTGGATTTCGCCCACCCGTTTCTCGCCCGCCTGGGTCAAATGAATGAGCCTGTTGCGCCCGTCGGCAGGGTCGCGGCGTCGCTCGATCAGGCCGTCGCGCTCGAGAATATCGAGCACCCGCACCAGGCTGGAGCCGTCCACGCCGACCAGAGCCGCCAACTCCTTTTGCGCCAGGCCGCCGCCGGTGGCGTCCAAGTGCACCAGCGGGCGCCAGGTGGCGTCGGTCAGGCCGGTTGTCGCCAGGTGCGCCTCAATCAACCGCCGCCAGCGACGGGCCAGCAAGGAGAATGTCACGCCGAAGCGAGCGCGCTCGGGGGATATCTTGATCATCCTAGAAGAATGGGATTTTTGATTTGAATTGCAAATCAAATCAAAAATCGATGCGGCCGTTCTCGTATTCTTGTCGAGCGTGACCATGTGAGGCTCATTCATCATTGCCTCGGAACGTCGCTATGGACCTTCAACTCACCGGTAAACGCGCATTGGTCTGCGGCGGCTCCAGCGGCCTTGGGCGCGCGGTGGCGACGGCCTTGGTCGCCGAAGGGGCGCACGTGGCCCTGCTGTCGCGCGATGCAGGCAAGCTTCAGACCGTCGCCGAAGAGCTGAACGCCATGGGGCCGGGCAGGGCGATCATCGCCCCGGCCGACTTGGCCGATCACGACGCCCTGCTGAAGGCGGTGGATTCCGCCGAGGCGGGTCTGGGCGGGCCCATCCAGATCCTGTTGAACAACACCGGCGGGCCCCCGCCGTCGGGTGTCGCGGGCCTCGACCCAGCCCTGTGGCGCGAGCAGTTCGAGGCCATGGTGCTGTCGGTCTTCCGTCTGACCGATCGGGTGATGCCGGGGATGCGCTCCATGGGCTGGGGCCGGGTGCTGAATGTGGCCTCAACCAGCGTGGTCGAGCCGATCGGCACGCTGGGCGTGTCCAACACCCTGCGCGCCTCGGTGGCGGCCTGGTCCAAGACTCTGGCCAGCGAGGTCGCGGCCAACGGGGTGACGGTCAACACCCTGTTGCCGGGTCGGATCGACACGCCGCGCATCGAGCGGCTGGACGCCGCCCGCGCCGCCGCCACCGGCGTTGAACCCGCGGAGGCTCGCGCGGAGTCGGTCAAGACCATCCCGGCCGGACGCATCGGCTCGCCCGAGGAATTCGGGGCCGTCGCCGCCTTCCTGGCCAGTCCGCTGGCCGGATACGTCACCGGCTCGTTGATCCGCGTCGACGGCGGGGCGGTCAGGGCGATCTGACGCTGGAGGGCGCCAACGTCTGCGGGGGAACCAAACCTTCGAATACGACCCGGGCGAGGCCGTAATCGAGAATGACGCGATTGAAGCGCGTCAGTGCGTCGGCGCCCAGGAGGAGCGCCGGACGGGCGATCAGGTCCAGCACTCCAAAGGCGTGCAGGTCGCCGAACAGGAGCGGGGTCTCGCCCAGATTATGCCGATGCAGCCGCAGATTACCGACCTTACCCGCCTGAACGAGCATTGACTGTCCGATGACGCCATACACCCGCACCGGCAGCCGCGAGGTGGCGCCCTGGACCGCATCCAGGGCGCGCATCAGCGCGAGATTACCGATCGAATACTGCGCTCCGGTGTCGATGAAAGCCGTGACGTTGATGCCGTCGACGGCGGCGCGCGTGATGAACAGGCGCTGGAACACGTCGGTGCGCGCCGTCGTCTCAACCTGCGGGATACGCGTGTTGCGACCGGTGTCGTAGAAGCGCGGACTATCGAGGCCCGAAGGAGCCAGGGAAACCCGACGTCGGCGATAGTCGAGCGTCAGCCTGAAACGGGCCAAGGCGTCCAGGCCCAGCAGGCCGTCTGCGGCCAGCAGACCGCGAGGAAAGACGGGCACGATCAGGTTGGCGAAGCGCCGCCCGGCGAAAGCCAACAGGGGCAGGCGCACCGTCGGCGCCAACTCGGCGGCAGTGATGCCGTGAACGCGCACCGGCTGGCCGGGCTGCAACTCCAGCGTCTGGGCCAGTTGATCGGAGATCGAGGTCCGTTCGGCGCCCGTGTCGATGACGAAGATAGCGCGGCGTCGTCCCAGATCGACCTGAACCCCGATGCGTGTCAGCAGATTGGTCAGCAGCCGTGGCGCTTCGAGGGGCGCTGGCGGTTCGACCTGAGCGGCTGTTAGCGACCAGGGCGTCGCGGACCAGGCGGCCGCCGCCAGCAAGAGATCGCGTCTCGCGGGCGCTGGCGATTGTGTGTCGGCCGATCTGCGCACGCGTGAACTCCCGTTCCGCGATCGATCCCCAAGGTGAATTCTGGCGCCTTTTTAATCGGCTGAAAAGTCCGCGCCCGGAGGGTCAGCCGCGCGGGTGCGCCTGGGCGTAGGCGGCCAGCAGGCGGGCGGCGTCGACCTGGGTGTATTTCTGCGTCGTCGACAGGCTGGCGTGGCCGAGCAACTCCTGGATCGAGCGCAGGTCGGCCCCCGCGCCGAGCAGGTGGGTGGCGAAGCTGTGCCGCAGCGCGTGGGGCGTGGCAGAGGCGGGCAGCCCGAGGCGCCCGCGTAGCCGCTGCACCGTCGCCTGCACATGGCGGGCGCTCAAGGGGCCGCCCCGCCGCGCGCGGAACAGGGCCTGCTCGGCGTCGATGACGAAGGGCTGCAGGGCCAGATAGGCGTCCGTCGCCTCGCGCACCTGGGGCAGGACGGGGACCATGCGCGTCTTGTCGCCCTTGCCGGTGATGCGAAGGCTGTCGGGCAGGGGGGCGTCCGACCGCTTCAGCGACAGGGCCTCGGAAATCCGCAGGCCGCAGCCGTAGAGCAGGGTCAGGACGGCCCGGTCGCGCGCGGCCTCCCACGGCTCCATGTCGGGATCGGCCTCGGGCTCGTGCAGCAGGCCCTTGGCCTGATCCTCGCTGACGGGACGGGGCAGGGAGGCCTTGACCTTGGGCCCCCGCACCAGGGCCAGTTGCGGCGTCGCCACGGCCAGGCGTCGGTCGAGAAAGGCATGAAAGCCCCGGATGGCGGCCAGCGTCTGGCTGAGCGAGCGGGCGTTCAGCGGGCGATCCCCGCTGCGGCGCTCGGCCAGATGGGCGCGCGCCTCGGCCGCCGTGACCGAGCCAAGATCAGCCGCGCTCTGCGGCCCGCCGCGATGGCGCTCCAGAAAGGCCAGGTACAGCCGCCCGATGTGGCCATAGGCCTCCACCGTGCGCGGCGACAGGCGCCGCTCATGGGCCAGATGCTCCAGCCAGGCGGCCAGAGCGTCCTGCGCGGTCAGGCTTCCAGCGGCCATCGCTCGGCCATGCGTTCGACGACGCGGGCGACGAAGGCCACAAGTTCGCAGCCCATGGCGGGGGTGAAGCCGTCGTCCTCGGCCGAGCCGAAGGCGCACAGGGCCGGACGGGGCAGGCTTTCGCCGGGCGCGTTCAGGCTCATCCGCACCAGGGCGACCGAGGCGACTTCGCCCTCGGAAGGGCCGAACAGGCTGAGGCCGGTGAAGTTGGGGCCGAGCCAGTGCAGGCCGTCTTCGCCCAGCAGGGCGTCGACGCGGCCCGGCTCCAGCGCCTTCCAGCCGAAGGGGACGGCGCCCGGCTTCTCGATCGCCACGGCGGCGCCGGCCAGGCCGAAGCGGCCTTGCGCGACGGCGTCCAGATGGCGCGCCAGTTCGGCGTGGGTGCGGGCTTCCATCAGATCCAGAGCGGCGACGTGGGTCTGGGTCTGGGCGGCGAAGTTGGCGCGGGCGATCTCTTCGATCAGCTTGCGCGCGCCCGCCTCGCGCTGGGCGACGGCCTCCAGCCGCGCCAGGGCGGCGCGGCCGAAGTCGACGACGTTGCGGCCGGTGGCGGCCAGGCCCAGCTCTTCCAGCAGGGCCCGGTCGTCCAGCAGGTGTTCGACGTGATGTTCCAGCCAGGCGCGCACCTGCGGCCAGTGCAGGCTGTTCGCCGGGTCGGCTGAGAGGTCCAGGGAAGTGCTCAAGCGGGACCTCTCATCGGGTCAGAAACTACAGAATGGACTGACCGGTCTTGCCCCAGTCCGCCATGAAGGCATCCAACCCCTTGTCGGTTAACGGGTGCTTGACCAAGGCCTTGAAAACGTCGGCCGGGATGGTCGAGGCGTCGGCGCCGGCCAGGGCGGCGGCGGTCACATGATCCGCATTGCGCACCGAGGCGGCCAGGATTTCCGTGCTGAAGTCGTGGATGTCGTAAAGGGTGCGGATGTCTTCCAGCAGGCCCACGCCGTCGGCGCCGACATCGTCCAGACGACCGACGAAGGGCGAGATGAAGGTCGCGCCCGCCTTGGCCGCCAGCATGGCCTGGGCCGCCGAGAAGCACAGGGTGACGTTGGTCTTGATCCCCTTGTCGGCGAAGGCGCGGGTGGCGCGCAGCCCGTCCCACGTCAGCGGCAGCTTGACCACGACGTTGGGGGCGATGGAGGCCAGCTTGTCGCCCTCCTTGACCATGGTCTCGAAGTCGGTGGCCACGGCCTCGGCCGAGATCGGCCCCTCGACCAGGGCGCAGATTTCGGCGATGACCTCGGCGATGTTGCGACCCGACTTGGCGATCAGGCTAGGATTGGTGGTGACGCCGTCCACCATCCCGGTGGGCAGCAGGTCCTTGATGACGGCGACGTCGGCGGTGTCGAGGAAGAGTTTCATGAGACCAGTTTTAGCGCCGAGTTGTGACGGAAGCGACCGTCTTTCGCGGCCAGGGATATTTCAGACTCCGTGACAGAAAAAACAGAGTCCAATTCGTCTGAATCGTCTGAAATCGCTTCGCCGGGCGTGGCGAGGGGCGGCGATCCTGGCATGGCGCTACGTCGGGATCGGACGTCGGCGTTGCGGGCGTGCGGGGGCGGGCAGTGAAAGTCGCCTCCGTCCTCATCCCCCTGCCGGTGCCGGAAGCCTTCGACTACGAAGTCCCCGAGGCACTGCCGGTCGCGCGCGGCGATCAGGTCGCCGTGCCGCTGGGCCCGCGCCTGATCCGGGGCGTGGTCGCCGAGGTGTTCGAGACGACCGGCTCCAATCGGCGTCTCAAGGCGGTCGAACAGGTGCTGGCCGATCCGCGTCTGCCGGAACGGACGCTGGACTTCGTCGAATGGGCGGCGCGCTGGACCCTCAGCCCGCCGGGCGAGATGGCGGCCACGGCGCTGAAGGGCCTGCGCGCGCCCCGGCCTCGGCCCGAGCGGCGGGTGCGGCGCGTCGAGGGACGCAGTCCCGCCCGCCCGACGACCGCGCGCACGGCGGTGCTGGAGGCGCTGGGCGCGCGGTCCATGCCCGGCCCCGATCTGGCGCGGGCGGCGGGCGTCTCGTCCGGCGTGGTCAAGGGACTGGTCGACGAAGGGGTGCTGGAGGCCTTCGAGGTCGAGGCGGTCGCCGCCTTCGATGCGCCTGATCCCGATCATGCGCCGGCGACCCTGAATCCGGATCAGGCGGCGTCGGCGGCGGCCATCGCCGAGGCCGTAGCGGCGGGCGGGTTCGCGCCCTTCCTGCTGGACGGGGTGACGGGCTCGGGCAAGACAGAGGCCTATCTGGAGGCGGCGGCGCGCGCGCTGCGGGCCGATCCGACGGCGCAGGTGCTGATCCTGCTGCCCGAGATCGCCCTGACCCAGGCGGTGATCGAGCGCATCACCGCCCGCTTCGGCGTCGCCCCGGCCGAATGGCATTCCGGCGTCGCCCCGCCGCGCCGTCGACAGGCGTGGGAGGCGGTGGTCGCCGGCCGCTGCAACATCGTCGTCGGGGCCCGCTCGGCCCTGTTCCTGCCCTACGCCAACCTCAAGCTGATCGTGGTGGATGAGGAGCACGACGGCTCGTTCAAGCAGGAGGAGGGGCTGGTCTACCACGGCCGCGACCTGGCCGTCGCGCGGGCGCGGATCGAGGGGGCGGCTGTGGTGCTGGCCTCGGCCACCCCGTCGCTCGAGACGCTGTGGAACGCCCATCAGGGGCGGTATCGCTGGCTGAAGCTGGCGGCGCGGCACGGCGCAGCGGTGCTGCCGGAGATCGGGCTGATCGACCTGCGCGAATGTCCGCCGGATCCGCAGACCTGGCTGTCCCAGCCTTTGCGCGAAACCATCGGCGAGACGCTGGCGCGCGGCGAACAGAGCCTGCTGTTCCTCAACCGTCGCGGCTATGCCCCGGTGGTGCTGTGCCGGTCGTGCGGGCATCGGCTGACGGCGCCGGACACGGATTCATGGCTGGTCGAGCACCGCTACACCGGGCGGTTGGTCTGCCATCTGACCGGCTTCTCCATGCCCAAGCCCAAGGCCTGCCCCTCGTGCGGGGCCGAGGATTCGCTGGTCCCGGTGGGGCCTGGCGTCGAGCGGGTCGAGGAGGAGGTGCGCCAGCTCTTCCCTGAGGCGCGCACCGCCGTGTTCAGCTCGGACACCGTGCCGGACGGCAAGTCGGCCCGCGCCCTGATCCAATCCATGGCCGACGGCGAGATCGACATTCTGGTCGCCACCCAGGCTGCGGCGAAAGGCCACAACTTCCCGCGCCTGACGCTCGTGGGCGTGGTGGACGCGGACCTTGGGCTTCGCGGCGGCGACCTGCGCGCGGCCGAGCGCACCTATCAGCTGCTGGCTCAGGCCACGGGCCGGGCCGGGCGGGCGGACAAGCCGGGACGCGCCCTGCTGCAGACCTGGACGCCCGAGCATCCGGTGCTTCAGGCGCTGGCGGCGGGCGACCGCGACGCCTTCGTCGAGGCCGAGATGGCCGAGCGCGAGGCGGCGGCCTTGCCGCCGCACGGCCGTCTGGCGGCGCTGATCCTGTCCAGCGAGAACGCCATGGCGGTCGAGAAGGTCGCCCGCGATCTGGCCGAAGCCATCCCCAACGCCGAGCGGCTGGAGGTCTATGGTCCCGCCGACGCGCCCCTGGCCCTGGTCCGCGGGCGGCGACGCAAGCGGCTGCTGGTGCGGGCGGATCGCGATGTGAACCTGCAGGCCTTCCTGCGCGCCTGGCTGGCGCGGGTGAAGGTCCCGGCCTCGGTGCGGCTGACCGTGGACGTGGACCCTTATAGTTTCCTGTAGGGCGCGCTGGCGCCTACCCACTCTCTGTCATCCTCGGGCTTGACCCGAGGATCGGTCCATCCGCAGGCGCGACTTTGGAGACGGCGAGCGCGCGGGCCGCTTGATCCTCGGGTCAAGCCCAAGGATGACGGTGGAGGGAGGGGTGAGGGGCGACGGCCGCGCCTACCTCGGCCCGGTCAGCTTGATCTCGAACAGGGCGGGCCAGTTCTTGCCGGTGACGAACAGGCGGCGGCTCTTGGCGTCCCAGGCGATGCCGTTCAGCACGTCGTCGGCCGGATCCTGGACCGGATCCTTGAGCAGGCCGCTGAGGTCGATGACCCCGACCACCTGGCCGGACGCCGGGTCGATGCGGACGATGTAGTCGGTCTGCCAGACGTTGGCCCAGACCTCGCCGTCGATCCATTCCAGCTCGTTCAGCCGACCCAGCGGACGACCGTTCAGGGTGACCGTCACGCGCCCGGTCTCGGCCTGGGTGTCGAGGTCGAGAAAACGCAGGGCCGTCGATCCATCGGACAGGATCAGGCGCGACCCGTCGTGGGTCAGCCCCCAGCCTTCGCCGTCATAGGCGAAGCGCGACAGGAGGCTGAGATCCCTGGCGTCCCAGATGAAGCCGACGCCGTTGATCCAGGACAGGGAGAAGACGCGGCCGTCGGCCTCGGTCAGGCCCTCGCCGAAGTATTCCGGGTCCAGTTCGCGCTTCTCCAGCACGACGCCGTCCTCCAGCCGCACGCGGCGCACGCCGGAGGGATCGCGGCCGGTGCTTTCGATCAGCACGCCGTCGCGGATGACCAGCCCCTGGGTGAAGGCGGTCGGATCGTGGGGAAAACGCCGCACCACCTCATAGCCGTAGACGGGAACGCGCGCGGGCGCTGGCTGGGCGGGGGAAGAAGAGGGGGCCGGCCCCGGCGCTTGCGCCGCCGCCGGCGCGGAAAGCGCCAGCAGTAGCATCGCCAGGACCGGCCCGATGCGCACGTTTAGACGCCAGGCTCGGCGGTTTCGGCCTTGTTGAGGGCGGCCTTGGCGGCTTCCTCGGCCTGGTTCTTTTTGATCTGGGCGTTGCGCGACCACATGTTCAGGCCTTCCACCAGAGCCGAGAAGGCCATGGCGGCGTAGATGTAGCCCTTCGGCACGTGGACGCCGAAGCCGTCGGCGATCAGCACGGCGCCGATCATCAGCAGGAAGCCCAGGGCCAGCATGACCACGGTCGGGTTCTTGTCGATGAAGTTGGCCAGAGGATCGGCGGCCAACAGCATGACGGTCACGGCGACGACGACGGCCACCATCATGATGGGCACGTGTTCGGTCATGCCGACGGCGGTCAGGATCGAGTCGACCGAGAAGACCAGGTCCAGAAGGATGATCTGGAAGATGGCCGCGCCGACATTGTTCATGACGACGTCCTTCTTGTCCTTCTCCAGCAGGTCGTTCGACGGGGTGGTGTCGACCGAATGGTGGATCTCCTTCGTCGCCTTCCACAGCAGGAACAGGCCGCCGGCGATCAGGATCAGGTCGCGCCAGGAGAAGGCGGTGTCGAAGGTCTCGCCATGGATGCCCAGGTCGAAGACGGGCTGGGTCAGGCCGACGATCCAGCCGATGGTGGCCAGCAGGCCCAGGCGCATGATCAGCGCCAGGCCGATGCCGATGCGGCGCGTCCGCTGGCGATGCTCGGGCGGCAGCTTGTTCGACAGGATCGAGATGAAGATCAGGTTGTCGATCCCCAGCACCACCTCCATGACAATCAGCGTCACGAGGGCCGCCCAGGCGGCGGGATCGGTCAATAGCGGGGTTATGCTTTCAAGCATCGCGGGTCCTGATGGAGGTTAAGGCTTTCCGGTAACGGGAGCGTGAGCACGCATCAAGCGGTCGAACGCGTCGTCATCGTCGCAGGCACGGCTCTCGGGTCCAGCTAGACCGGTACGTCTTCGACCAAAGAGAGCGCGGGTGCGGCGTTATCGTTCCGCGCCCCTTGGTTGCGGGTTGCGGCCTTGCATGGTATCAGCCGCGCGGCTTTAGCGAAGGGCGTATCGAAAGATGCGTCCCCAGCGTGCTTTCTTAAAGCATATCAGGCCCTTGACTGGCGCAGGCGACTGCCGCCGGTCTTGCGACAATCGCTTCAGACGCGGACCAAATATAAGTGGCGGACGATTTCAGGACGACGGAAGTCGGCGGACGGTATGCACAGGCGCTGTTCGACCTCGCGGACGAGACGGGGGCGTTGGACGCCGTGCGCGCTGATCTGCGCGCGCTGAAGGCCGCCTGGCTGGACAGCGCGGATCTGCGTCGCCTGGCGACGTCGCCGCTGATCTCTTCGGATGATCAGGCGAAGGGTCTGACGGCCATCGCCGACAAGGCGCAGTTCACGGCGACGACACGCAACTTCCTGGGCCTGGTGGGCCAGAACGGCCGCGCGGCGGACCTGCCGGGCGTGATCGCCGCCTTCGAGGCGCTGTACGCCAAGAAGACGGGCGTTGTGGCCGCCGAGGTGGTCTCGGCCGTGGCTCTCAGCGCCGCCCAGACCAAGAAGATCCAGAGCGAGCTGCGCGCCGCCCTGGGCCGCGACCCCGAACTGACCGCCCGCGTCGATCCGTCGATCCTGGGCGGCCTGAAGGTCAAGGTGGGCTCGAAGCTGTTCGACGCCTCGCTGAAGACCAAGCTCGACCAGATGACCTTTGCGCTGAAGCGCGCCTAAACCCCGAATTTCAGTTCAAGCCGGGCCAGCGGGCCCGCACCGAAGACGAAAGCCGAAAGAGCCAATCATGGATATCCGCGCCGCCGAAATCTCGGCCATCCTCAAGTCGCAGATCGCCAACTTCGGCGTGGAAGCCGATGTTTCCGACGTCGGCCAGGTGCTGTCGGTCGGCGACGGCATCGCGCGCATCCACGGCCTGGACAACGTCCAGGCGGGTGAAATGGTCGAGTTCACCAAGGCCGGCGTGAAGGGCATGGCCCTGAACCTGGAACGCGACAACGTCGGCGCCGTGATCTTCGGCGCGGACGCCGACATCGCCGAGGGCGACGACGTGCGCCGCCTGGGCGAGATCGTGGACGTGCCGGTCGGCAAGGGCCTGCTGGGCCGCGTCGTCAACCCGCTGGGCGAGCCGATCGACGGCAAGGGCCCGATCCAGTTCACCGAGCGTCGCCGCGTCGACGTGAAGGCCCCCGGCATCATCCCGCGCAAGTCGGTTCACGAGCCGATGCAGACGGGCATGAAGGCGATCGACACCCTGATCCCGGTCGGCCGCGGCCAGCGCGAGCTGATCATTGGCGACCGTCAGGTCGGCAAGACCGCCGTCGCCATCGACACCATCCTGAACCAGAAGACGGTCAACAAGTCGGACGACGAGTCGGCCAAGCTGTACTGCATCTACGTCGCCATCGGTCAGAAGCGCTCGACCGTGGCCCAGATCGTCAAGACCCTCGAAGAGTCGGGCGCGCTGGAATACACCATCGTCGTGGCCGCCACGGCGTCGGAACCGGCCCCGCTGCAGTTCCTGGCTCCGTTCGCCGGCACCGCCATGGGCGAGTATTTCCGCGACAACGGCATGCACGGCCTGATCATCTATGACGACCTGTCCAAGCAGGCCGTGGCCTACCGCCAGATGTCGCTGCTGCTGCGCCGTCCGCCGGGCCGTGAAGCCTACCCGGGCGACGTCTTCTACCTGCACAGCCGCCTGCTGGAGCGTTCGGCCAAGCTGAACGAGGACTACGGCTCGGGCTCGCTGACGGCCCTGCCGATCATCGAAACCCAGGCCAACGACGTGTCGGCCTACATCCCGACCAACGTGATCTCGATCACCGACGGCCAGATCTTCCTGGAATCGGACCTGTTCTATCAGGGCATCCGTCCGGCCGTGAACGTCGGCATCTCGGTGTCGCGCGTGGGCTCCTCGGCCCAGATCAAGGCCATGAAGCAGGTCGCCGGTTCGATTAAGGGCGAGCTGGCCCAGTATCGTGAAATGGCCGCCTTCGCGAAGTTCGGCTCGGACCTGGACGTCTCGACCCAGCGCCTGCTGGCCCGCGGCGCCCGCCTGACCGAGCTGCTGAAGCAGCCGCAGTATTCGCCGCTGGCCGTCGAGGAGCAGGTCGTGTCGATCTACGCCGGCACGCGCGGCTACCTGGACGCCATCGAAGTGTCGCAGGTCGGCCGTTTCGAGAGCGAACTGTTGGCCCGCATCCACGCCAACCACGCCTCGCTGCTGGAAGGCATCCGCACCAAGAAGGCCCTGACGCCCGAGCTGGAAGCCGAGCTGAAGGACATTCTGGCGGCCTTCGCCAAAACCTTCGCCTGATCGTTCGGCCCTGTAGTCAAAGGAAGAGCAGAGCCGGATGGCTAGCCTCAAGGAAATGCGCGATCGGATCGGAAGCGTCAAAGCGACGCAGAAGATCACGAAAGCCATGCAGATGGTCGCCGCGGCCAAGCTGAAGCGCGCCCAGGAGCAGGCGGAGAACGCCCGCCCCTATGCGTCGCGGATGGCCTCGGTCATCGCCAACCTGGCGGCGGGCGTCGGCGACGACGGCCCGCGCCTGATGACCGGAACCGGCGCCGACCAGAAGCACCTGGTCGTCGTCGCCACGGCCGACAAGGGTCTGGCGGGCGGGTTCTCGACCAACGTCATCCGCGCCGCGCGGGACCACATCAACAGCCTGATCGCCAACGGCAAGGACGTCGAAATCGTCGCTGTCGGCCGCAAGTCGCGCGACCAGCTGACCCGCCTGTTCGGCGACAAGGTCGTCAAGACTTTCGAGCTGAGCGAGCACAAGACGGTGGGCCTGCATTCGGCCCAGCCGATCGCCGAGCTGCTGGCTGAAAAGTTCGAGGCGGACGAGGCCGACAAGGTCACCCTCTTCTACAGCCAGTTCAAGTCGGTGATCTCTCAGGTCCCGTCGTCGCGTCTGCTGGCTCCGGCCGAAGTCGACGCCGACGCCTCGGCCGACGCCGGCGCGCTCTATGAGTACGAGCCGTCGGAAGAGGACATCCTCGAGACCCTGCTGCCGCGCAACCTGACGACGCAGATCCTGGCCGCCCTTCTGGAAAACCAGGCCGGCTTCTTCGGCGCCCAGATGGCCGCGATGGACAACGCCACGCGCAACGCCGGCGACCTCATCAGCGCCTTGACGCTGCAGTACAACCGTTCCCGCCAGGCCCAGATCACCACCGAGCTGATCGAGATCATCGCCGGCGCTGAAGCGCTCTGATCCCGACACAGCTGACATTCGACACGGATAAACCCCGATGACCGACACCACCGCTCCCAAGAAACCCGCCGCCAAGAAGCCGGCCGCCAAGAAGGCCGCTCCGGCCGTCGCTCCCGCCGCCGTCGCGGGCCAGGGCAAGATCGCCCAGGTCATCGGCGCCGTCGTCGACGTTGAGTTCGACGGCCACCTGCCGGGCATCCTGAACGCTCTGGAAACCCAGAACGTCGACCAGAAGACGGGCGAGCCCTTCACCCTGGTCCTGGAAGTCGCCCAGCACCTGGGTGAGAACATGGTCCGCACCATCGCCATGGACACGACCGAAGGTCTGACGCGCGGCCAGGCCGTCGTCGACACCGGCAAGTCGATCATGGCGCCGGTCGGCCCGGGCACGCTCGGCCGCATCATGAACGTCGTCGGCCAGCCGATCGACGAAGCCGGTCCGATCAAGACCACCGAGTTCCGCCCGATCCACCGCGAGGCGCCTTCGTTTGAAGAGCAGTCGACCTCGTCGGAAATCCTGGTCACCGGCATCAAGGTCATCGACCTGATCTGCCCCTACACCAAGGGCGGCAAGACCGGCCTGTTCGGCGGCGCCGGCGTCGGCAAGACCGTGACCATGCAGGAACTGATCAACAACATCGCCAAGGCTTACGGCGGTTATTCGGTTCTGGCCGGCGTGGGCGAACGCACCCGCGAAGGCAACGACCTGTATCACGAGATGATCGAGTCGAACGTGAACGTCGCCGGCGGCGGCGAAGGCTCTAAGTGCGCGCTGGTTTACGGCCAGATGAACGAGCCCCCCGGCGCCCGCGCCCGCGTGGCCCTGACCGGCCTGGCCCAGGCCGAGTACTTCCGCGATGAAGAGGGCAAGGACGTCCTGCTGTTCATCGACAACATCTTCCGCTTCACGCAAGCCGGTTCGGAAATGTCGGCTCTGCTGGGCCGCATCCCCTCGGCCGTGGGCTATCAGCCGACGCTGGCCACCGAGATGGGCAACCTGCAGGAGCGCATCACCTCGACCAAGAAGGGCTCGATCACCTCGATCCAGGCTATCTACGTCCCGGCTGACGACCTGACCGACCCGGCGCCCGCCGCCTCGTTCGCCCACTTGGACGCGACCACGGTTCTGAACCGCGACATCGCCGCCCAGGCCATCTTCCCGGCCGTGGACCCGCTGGACTCCACCTCGCGGATCATGGACCCGCTGGTGATCGGCGAAGAGCACTATCAGGTCGCCCGCCGCGTTCAGGAAATCCTGCAGCAGTACAAGGCGCTGAAGGACATCATCGCCATCCTGGGCATGGACGAGCTGTCGGAAGACGACAAGCTGGTCGTGTCGCGCGCCCGCAAGATCCAGCGCTTCCTGTCGCAGCCCTTCTTCGTGGCCGAACAGTTCACCGGCTCGCCTGGCAAGTTCGTCGAGCTGGCCGACACCATCCGCTCGTTCAAGGCGATCTGCGACGGTGAATACGACCACCTGCCGGAAGCCGCCTTCTACATGGTCGGCGCCATCGAAGAGGCCGTCGAGAAGGCCGCCAAGATGGCTGCGGAAGCCTAAGTCATGGCCGGTAAGCTGAACTTCTCCCTCGTCGCCCCGGAACGCGAAGTCTTCGCCGGTTCGGTCGATCAGGTCGATGCGCCGGGCGTTGAGGGCGACTTCGGCGTCCTGCCGGGGCATGCGCCCTTCATGACCACCCTGCGCGAAGGCGTGGTGACCGTCTATGACGGCGCCCAGCGTCGCCGCTTCGAGGTCAAGGGCGGCTTCGCCGACGTCAATGGCGAAGGCCTGACCATCCTGGCCGAAGAGGCTTCGGAGCTCGTCGCGAACTAAAGCGTCGTGCGGCTGAAACGATCAAAGGCCCCTCGCTCCGGCGAGGGGCCTTTTTCGTGGGCCAGGGCTGGGCGGGCGGCGCGCTTAGGCGGCCCAGGCTCCGAACGCCTGCACCACCTGCTCATAGACCGGCCGCTTGAACGGCACGATCAGGCTGGGCGCTTCGTCCAGCCGGCCCCAGCGCCAGGCGTCGAACTCGGGCTCGCCGTGGCCGTTCAGGTCGATTTCGTCCTCGGCGCCGGTCAGGCGGAAGGCGAACCACTGCTGGCGCTGGCCCTTCAGCCCTTTCCAGCTTTTCGGGCTCGGCAGCCCCTCGGGGAAGTCATAGGGGATCCAGTCGCTCGTGCGGCCCAGAAGGGCGATGGAGCGGACGCCCGTTTCCTCGTGAAGCTCACGACGGGCGGCGGCCTCCAGGTCCTCGCCGTCGTCGACGCCGCCTTGCGGGAACTGCCAGTTCCACGGCTCGGGCGTGTCGGCTCGGCGGCCGAACCAGACCTGGCCGGCCGGGTTGAACAGGACGACCCCGACGTTGGGGCGATAGAGGGACAGATCGATGCTCATGCCCTTCGCATACGCCGCCGTCTCGGTGCGGGCTAGGCGTCAACGTCCGAGAAAGGCCCCGCGACTAAGGTCGCCGCATGGACAGACGTCATCTGATCGGCCTGACTTTGAGCGGCCTCGCATGGGCGGGCGTCGCCCACGCTTCGCCTGACAAGAGCGGGGGCGGCAAGGGCGGCTATCTGTCCCTGCCGACCGCCACGGCCACGGTGCTGCGTCGCGACGGCCGGCGCGGGATCATGACGGTCGAGACAGGGCTGGACATCGCCGACGGCGCCTTGATGGAGCGGGCGCGCCTGTCGCAGCCGCGCCTCAGCGCCGCCTATAACGAGATTGTCCGCATCGCCGCCGAACGGCTGCTGCCCGATGCGCCGCCCAATGTCGAATGGCTGGTCGTGGCCCTGCAGCACGCCACTGACGCCATCCTGGGCAAGCCGGGCGCCAAGCTGCTGCTGGGCACGGTGATGGTCGCCTGACGGCAGGGCGGCGACGCCCGCCCGCTCAGTCCTGCGTCGGGTCCGGGCGGCTGGCGTCGCCGTAGGTCATGGCCAGGAAGACGTCTTCCAGGTCCGGATCCTCAGTGGCGATGTCCTTGATGGTCACCCCCGCCGCGCGCACGGCGGCCAGCACCTGCTCGACACTGGATTCGCCCGTGCGGTAGGTGACGACGAAGGCCCCGTTGGCGCGCGGGGCGACGTGGAAGCCGTTCAGGACGGGCAGGGTCGCGGGCGCCGTCTCGGGCGTCACCACCACGTTGCGGGTGTCCAGCCGCTTCAGCAGTTGTTCGGTCGGCTCGCAGGCCACCACCTCGCCGCGGTTGATGATGGCGATGGTGTCGCACAGCTCCTGCGCCTCTTCGAGGTAGTGGGTGGTCAGGATCACCGTCACCCCCTCCTCGTTGATCTTGCGGACGTAGTCCCACAGCTGGCGGCGCAGCTCGACGTCCACGCCCGCGGTCGGCTCGTCCAGGATCAGCACGGGCGGATTGTGCACCAGGGCCTTGGCCACCATCAGGCGCCGCTTCATGCCGCCCGACAGGGCGCGGACATAGGCGTTGGCCTTGTCAGACAGGCCCAGGGCCGCCAGCAGCTCGTCCGAGCGGCGCTCGTCCGCCGGCACGCCGTAGAAGCCGGCCTGGACCTCAAGCGCCTCGCGCGGGGTGAAGAAGACGTCGGCGACGATTTCCTGCGGCACGACCCCCAGGGCCGAGCGGGCGTCGCGCGCCTCGTGGTCGATGTCGCGGTCCCAGATACGGACCGTGCCCTCGGACTTGTTCACCACCCCGGCGATGATGTTGATCAGGGTCGACTTGCCCGCGCCGTTGGGGCCCAGAAGGCCGAACATCGAGCCGCGCGGAACCGTCAGATCGACGCCGCGCAGGGCCGTCTTCGGCGGCGACTTGCGCGAGCCCTTGTAGGTCTTCTTCAGCCCCCTGACCTCGATGGCGTTGACGGGCAGGGCGGGGGCTTGGGTCATGGCGCGGACTTCGACTCGGGCAGGTATGGGCGGACGGCATAGGTAGGGGGCGCGGCGCGGTTCGCCAAGGCGTCGTCGCGAGGGCGGAGACAAGTCTGCGAGACGATATGTAAAAGTCGCTTGACGGGGTGCAGAGGTGTGTCTAGCTTGCTTGTCAGAAAGACAACTTCGCTTGGATAAGGAAACGCCATGACCACCGCCATCGCCTCGCGCAAACCGCTGACCCGCACTCGCCTGATCGGCTTCATCGCCATGGGCTTCTGCGCCGTCGGCTACGTCGGCTTCGCCCTGGCCCTGGGCGCGGGCAAGCTGGAGTATCTGCCGATGACCCAGGCGGCGATCATCGCCGCTGTCGCCGCCGTGGTCGGCGAGGTCGGCCTGTGGGTCGGCGCCGGCTGCCTGGGCCTGACCCTGTTCAAGAAGCGCAAGGCGCTGTTCGACAAGGTGATGGGCCGCAAGCCCGCCGCGTCGGACGTTTGACCTGAGGTTCCGGTCCGCCTAGGAACGGCGCAAAGCCTCTCCAGACCGGACCGGATCATGCCTCCCCGCCATCTCGAAGCCGTCATTCCTCCCCCCGAAGAGATCGTCGTCTCGACCAAGCGCGTCGCCTGCGACGGCGGCGGCGGCGCCCTGGGCCACCCGCTGGTCTATATGGACATGGGCGAGGACGACTTCATCGAGTGCGGCTATTGCGACCGCCGCTTCGTGCTGTCGGCGCATCCGCAGCCGGAGAACGAATACCTCGACCCGGCGGCCCGCCCGCCCGAGGCGCACTGAGGCCGGTCATGCGTTATCTGCACACCATGGTCCGGGTGAAGGACCTGGACGCCTCGATGCGTTTCTACTGCGACCTGCTGGGTCTGCAGGAGACGCGCCGCGCCGACTATGAAGCCGGGCGTTTCACCCTGGTCTACCTGGCCGCCCCTGCGGACAAGGCGCGAGCCGAGGCCGAGAAGTCGCCTGAGGTCGAGCTGACCTACAATTGGGACGATCAGGATTACGACGGCGGCCGCAATTTCGGCCACCTGGCGTTCCAGGTCGACGACATCTACGCCGCCTGCCAGCGCCTGATGGACGGCGGCGTCGTCATCAACCGCCCGCCGCGCGACGGCCACATGGCCTTCGTCCGTTCGCCGGACGGCATTTCGATCGAACTGCTCCAGGCGGGCGAGCGTCTGGCTCCGGCCGAGCCGTGGGCCTCCATGCCCAACGTGGGCGCCTGGTGAGGGCTGTTCGCAGGCTGCTGCCCGCCGCCCTGCTCTTGATCCTGGGCGCCTGCGCCATGGTGACCGAGACCAATCCGGCGCGGACGGCCACCGACATGCTGCTGGTCAATCGCGCCGCCGACCGCGCGGTCGAGGGGCTGACGCTGCCGATCCCCCAGGGGGCGCGCGTCTTTGTCGACGAGACCTATTTCCAGGCCGAGAACGCCCGTTATGCGCTGAGCGCCATCCGCGCCGCCCTGTCGGAAGCCGGCTACGCCATCGTGCGCGAGCGCGGCGAGGCGGACGCCATCTTCGAGGTGCGGGCCGGGGCCCTGTCGCTGGACCAGCTGCGCCGGGTGGTGGGCATCCCCGACATGCGCGTGCCGATCAATGAGAGCCTGAACGTCGTCTCCATCCCCGAGGTGTCGCTCTATTCCAACCGCGACCGCATGGGCGTGGCCGAGTTCTCGGGCTTTCTTTACGACGCACGCACCGGCATGCCGCTGGGGGCGGTGACGCCGATGATCGGCCAGTACAAGATCCGCGCCCACAAGGCCTTCATGATGATCACCTGGGGGCAGCAGCTGGCCCAGCCGGGCGAGCGCGATCCGGGGTCGAGCTGGAAGGAATTCTAGGGCGCGGCCAAGGCGCGCGCGGGTCTCTCAGTCCGTTCGCGGAGCGAGACAGCCGCTTCGGAGCGTGTTAGGGCGCAGGTGAGCATAAGGCGTTGGCCGCGCTCATTCGTTCGCCGCCCGCCGCAAGAGACGCCCTTGTCCTTCTTCCACGCCGGTCCTGCGCCGAAAGGCTCCGGTCTTCGCCGAGGCGCCCTGCGCGACGGGCTGAACCTGGCGCCGGGGATGAAGGTCGGCCTGCTCGGCGGCTCGTTCAATCCGGCCCACGACGGCCATGCCCATGTCGCGGCCACGGCTATGCAGAGACTGGGGCTGGATCGCGTGGTCTGGCTGGTGTCGCCGCAAAACCCTCTGAAGTCCGCCCATGAGACCGCGCCGCTGGCCGAGCGCATGGCCTCGGCGCAGGCGGCGGCCGAGACGGTCGGCCCGGCGATGATCGTGTCGGATTTCGAGACCCGGGCGGGCACGCGCTGGACCGTCGACACCTTGCGCGCCATCGTCGCGCGCCATCCGGGCGTGCAGTTCGTTTGGCTGATGGGATCCGACAACCTGGCTGATTTCCACCGCTGGCGCGGCTGGACCGATATCATGCGGCTGGTCCCCGTGGCGGTCATCGCCCGGCCGGGCAGCCTGCTGGACAGCCGCACCGCGCCGGCGGCCGTGCGGTTCGCGCGGTATCGCGTGCCCATGGCCCAGGCGGGGCTGCTGCCCAGCCTTGAGGCGCCGGCCTGGACCTATCTCTCGGCGCCCCTGAATCATCGCTCGTCGACCGCCATCCGGGCTTCGCGCGCGGCGCGAGGCGAAGAGTCGAATCCGATCGGGTGACCTTTCGCGCCGGGCGTGCTAGACTGGAGTTTTAGTAAATCGCCTTGGAGCCCTCCGCTGACCCCCTCGACCGCGCACGATGCGCAAGACGCCGTTTCGAATGCGGCGCACGAAATGGACCTGATGGATTCCGTCCATTCCGAAGACGGTCAGGCCGAGGACGGCCCCAGTAGCGACGAGCGCCAGCCCCTGCCGGTCGGCGCGACCGAGCTGGAACAGGCCATCCTCGCCAAACTCGACGAAGACAAGGCTCAGGACATCGTCCTGATCGACCTGCGCGGCAAGAGCCCGATGTCCGACGCCATGATCGTGGCTTCGGGTCGTTCGCACCGCCACGTCGGCGCCATCGCCGACCACCTGCTGCGCCTGTTCAAGGAACGGGGCCTGGGCAAGGTGAAGGTCGAGGGCCTGCCGCACTGCGACTGGGTGCTGCTGGATGCAGGCGACGTCATCGTCCACCTGTTCCGCCCCGAAGTGCGCACCTTCTACAACATCGAGAAGATCTGGGCGGTCGACAGCGCCCACCGCGGCGGCCCCGTCCGCGGCTGATCCACCTGACGACGGGCTGACCTCATGAAGCTGGCGATCGCGGCCATCGGAAAGCCGGGCCGCGGTCCCGAGGCGACCCTCGCCGAGGACTACGCCCGCCGCGCCACCCTGTCGGGGCGGGCGCTGGGCCTGGGCCCGCTCGAACTCATCGACCTGGAGCCGAAGAAGCCCGGCAAGGGACCGGAGGCCGAGCTGCTGCTCGCCGCCGCCGAGGGCGCGCACCTGATCGCCTGCGACGAGCGGGGGCGCGCCTATTCGTCGCGCGCCTTCGCCGACCACGTGGCCGCCTTGCGCGATCAGGGGGAGCGGCGGCTGGTCTTCGTCATCGGCGGCGCCGACGGTCTGGACGAGAGCGTGCGCCGCGCCGCCCGTTCGACCCTCGCCTTCGGGCCGCAGACCTGGCCCCACGCCCTGGCCCGCGCCATGCTGGCCGAACAGCTGTATCGGGCCGTGACCATTCTGGCCGGTTCGCCCTATCATCGCGACTGATGCGATCCGGGGCCGTTCTTCTTCTGACTTCCTCCAGCCTGCTGCTGGCCCTGGCCGGGCCGGCGGCCAGCCAGCGTGCGGGCCAGGCCAGCGCCGAACTGACCCGGCTTCAGGCCGAGTATCGCGACGAGACGGCCCGCGCCCGTCGCCTGCGCGCCGAAGCCGCCGCCGCCGCCGAAGAGATCGTCGACCTGGACCGCCAGTTGCGCGATCTGCGCCGCGCCGAGGCTGAAGACGATGTCCAGATGGAGGCCCAGCGCGCCCGCCTGAAGGAACTGGCCGAGCGCGAGGCCGATCTGGTCGCCGCCCTGTCGCGCGAGCGCGCGGCGCAGGGACGGCTGCTGTCCGCGCTGCAGATGATGAGCCGCAAGCCGCCGCCGCCCCTGCTGATCCCGGCTGATCAGGCGGTGGATACGGTGCGCGCCTCCATCCTGATCCGCGCCATCACGCCCGACCTGCAGAAGCGCGCCGAGACCCTGGTCGAGCGCCAGGCCGAGATCGGCCGCATCCGCCGCCTGGCCGCCCTGTCCAGCGAGCGCCTGTTCACCGTCGAGAGCGCCCAGAACGACCGCCGCGCCGAGATCGAGGGCCTGACGGCGCGCAAGACCGCCCTGCGTTCGGTCCTGCGGGCCGAGGCTGCGCGGGCCGAGCGGGCCACGCGGGCGCTGGAAGCCCGCATCCGCGAACTGGGCGGGCAGACGCCCCAGGTGGCGGAGGCGCCCGAAGCGGCCCCCGTCGCTCGCCTGCCGGCCGGCCGCAACCGTCTGACCCCGCCCATCGCCGGCACGCCGTCGCAGCGTTTCGGCGGTCGCTCGGCCGGTTGGGCCTGGCGCTCCAGTCATGAGGCGGTGGGCGCGCCGGCGGCGGGCCGCGTCGCCTATGCCGGGCCGCTGAAGGAGTGGGGCGAGGTGGTGATCCTGGATCTGGGCCCCGGCTGGCGGGCGGTGATCGCCGGGCTGGACCGGCTGGAGGTCGAGACCGGCCAGCGCGTGGCCGACGGCCAGACCCTGGGCCGCACCGGCGAGGACGGCGAGGCCTATTTCGAACTGCGCCGCCAGGAACGGCCCATCGATCCCGCGCCGTGGCTGCAGTAGCGCCCAACCGCGCGAAATCCCTTTCAAATCGGCGCGGACGCTGATTGTATCGGCGGACTTGTCGCGCGCGCCCCTTGCGGCGTCCGCGCCGCCCTGGACGACCGGAGCCGAGAGCGGATCCGATGGAAAGAGACCGAATGCGTAAACTGCTTCTCGTGGGCGCCGCCGCCCTGGCGCTGGGCGGATCGGCGGCGGCTGTCGCCAGCCAGACTCCGCGCAACGAGACCTTCCGGATGCTCGAGATGTTCGGCGACGTGCTGGGCATCGTCGAGCAGGCCTATGTCGTTCCGGTCGACAACAAGAAGCTGATCGAGGCCGCCCTGCAGGGGATGATGACGGCGCTCGATCCGCACTCCAACTACCTGCCCGCCAAGGGGTTCGACGACCTGCGCGAGCGCACCTCGGGCGAGTATTCCGGCGTCGGCCTGACCATCACCTCCGAGGGCGGCCTGGTGAAGGTCATCTCGCCGATGGACGACAGCCCGGCCGGCCGCGCCGGGGTCCAGGCGGGCGACGTCATCAGCGCGGTCAACGGGCAGAACGCGGCGGGCCTCAGCGTCTCCGAGGTCTCCGACAAGCTGCGCGGGGCCACCGGCACCAGCGTCACCGTCACCTTCCTGCGCGATGGCGAAGAGCCGCGCGAGGTCGTGCTGACCCGCGAGGTCATCAAGGTCGAATCCGTCACTGGCCGTCTGGAAGGCGACTTCGGCTACCTGCGCGTCTCGACCTTCAACGAGAATACCGGCCGCGAGCTGACCGAGACCATCGAGCGGCTGAAGCGCGAGAAGCCGGGCCTGAAGGGCTATGTGCTGGACCTGCGCAACAACGGCGGCGGCCTGCTGACGGCGGCCATCGAGGTGTCCGACGCCTTCCTGGAGCGCGGCGAGATCGTCAGCCAGCGCGGCCGTAAGCCCGAGGAGATCGAACGCTACGCCGCCAAGCCGGGCGACCTGACCGGCGGCCTGCCGGTCGTGGTGCTGATCAACTACGGCTCGGCTTCGGCGTCCGAGATCGTGGCGGGCGCCCTGAAGGATCAGGAGCGGGCGACGGTCGTCGGCCTGACCAGCTTCGGCAAGGGGTCGGTGCAGACGGTGATCCCGCTGCGCGGCGGGCGCGACGGCGCCCTGTCGATCACCACGGCGCGCTATTACACGCCCTCGGGTCGCTCGATCCAGAAGATCGGCATCGAACCGGACCTGGAAGTCGCCCGCTCCGAGGCCGAGGCGCGCATCGTCTCGCGCTCCAGCTTCATCTATTCCGAGGCGGCTTATTCGACGGCGCTGGACTCCTCCATCGGGGCCGAGCGCAAGGGGCCGCACACCCCGCGCGAGGCGCCGGGCGCCGACTACGCCAAGGACAAGGACTATCAGCTGGAGCGGGCGCTGGACGTGCTGCGCGCCGGCGGCGACCTGACCAAGCTGGCCGCCGCGCCCGAGGGCATCGTCATTACCGAGCCGGGCCAGGACAAGGTCGAGACCGCCCAGGCCGAAACGCCCAAGGTCACGGTTACGCCGAAAGACTCCGTCGCGCCGCAGCGCGGCCCGGAAATCACGCCGGGGAACGAGCCGAAGACGGACTGAGGCGCGCAGCTCGAACGTGGTGAACGCGCCGTTAGGGTTTCTTAACCGGCGCAGGGCTTAACTGAGGCTGAGGGGCGCTGCGTCTGTGCGGCGCCTGCAAGCCTGAGCCGTCGCCCTGACCATGTTCGCCAAGCGCCAGTCCGCCCTCGCCGCCGCCGCAGGCGCGCCGCCGGAGCCCCGGTCGCGCGTCGCTATGGACCCGGTCCTGAACGCCCTGAAGAAGCCGCCGGTCGCGGCGGGCGCCGCCGGGGCCTTCGTCATCGGCGCGGCGGCCCTGTTCGTCGCCGTGCTGGGCGACCCGCGCGCGGGCGCGCCGACGGCCAGCGCGGTGCTGGAGCGGCCCGCCGCCGCCGAGACCGCCCCGACCGGCGCCGAGGCCTTCGGCTTCAGCGGTCTGGATATCTATCAGGACCTCGGCCCTATCGATCCCGCCCTGTTGGGCGAGGAAGGCGCGGGAATGATGGGCGAGGCCCTCATCACCCTGCCGGACGGCGCCAGCGTGGCCTCGGGGCAGGGCTTCACCGCCCCGGTGCGCGCGCCGTCCAATCCTCTGCCCAAGGCGCCGATCGCGGGCCTGTTCCAGCCCGGCCCCAACGGCCCGCTGCCGCGCATCGCCGCCGACGGCCGCGTTCCGGCTCAGGCCTACGCCCGGCCCTTCCGCTCGAACGGCAAGCCGATGGTGGCGCTGGTGGTCGGGGGGCTGGGCCTGAACAGCGCCACGACCCGCGCGGCGATCGAGCGGCTGCCGGCCGAGGTGACGCTGTCCTTCGTGCCCTACGCCGAAGGGTTGCAGACCTGGATCGACCTGGCCCGCGCCCACGGCCATGAGGTGATGATCGAACTGCCGATGGAGCCGACCGGCTATCCCGACAACGACCCCGGCCCCTACACCCTGCTGTCGTCCGGCGGCGCTGACGACGTGTCGGTCAAGCTGGACTGGCTGCTGGCGCGCGCGACCGGCTATTTCGGCGTGACCAACTATCTGGGCGACCGGTTCGCGACCTCGGATGAAGGCGTGACGGCCCTGATGACCAATCTGCGCCAGCGGGGTCTGGCCTTCCTCGACGACGGCTCGATGCGCCGCCGCCCCGGCGCCTTCGCCCGCGCCAGCGCCGACCGTGTGGTCGACGAGGAGCAGACCCCCGCCGCCATCCTGCGCCAGTTCAACGCCCTGGAGGCCGCCGCCAAGACCCACGGCTCGGCCCTGGGAACCGGCTTCTCCTACCCCGTCACCGTCGAGGCCGCCGCCCGCTGGACCGCCGGCCTCGAAGCCCGTGGTCTCCAGTTGGCCCCCGCCTCGGCGATGACGCGGCGGCCGGGGCGGTAGCGCCGCCTTCTTCGGGGTGGCCTAGACCCTCAGCCCGTAGAAGATCCACGCGGTCATCATGAGGTTGAAGGCGGCGTGAGCGGCGACCGCGCCCAGGATCGAGCCGCTCGCCCGGCGCGCCCAGGTGAAGGCCAGGGCGGTGGCGAACAGGCCGCACAGCCACCACAGGGCCGGCCACGGCAGCAACGCCCAGCCGGCTGCACGCCACACCAGGCCGAAATGGGCCAGATGGACGAGGGCGAAGGCTGCGGCGTCGATCAGGGCGGCGCGGTTCTCGCCCAGCCGGGCGACGAAGGATTCGTGGACCAAGCCCCGGTAGAACAGCTCCTCGCCGATGGGGCTGAAGGTCATGCCGATCAGGGCGAACACCGCGAACATGATCAGCCGCAGGCTGTCGCTCATTCCATCGGGCAGGGCGGAGTAGGTTCGCGCCACATAGACGAAGGCGTTGTCCTCGCCTTGGCCGAAGAGCAGGGCGGCGGTGGCGATCATCGCCGCGCAGCAGCCCGCGCCCAGCAGGACGCCGAGGCCCAGACCCTTCAGGCGCGGCCGCCAGTTGAGCCCGATCCGCGCTCGCCCCGGCCGGGTCAGCAGGAGCAGGGGCGTCAACGCCATGGCCAGGAAGAAGACCGACACCAGGCCATAGTCGCGGGTGACGTTCGCCATCATGACCAGGGCGAAGCGCGTCACGCCGAAGAGCGCCAGAAGGATCAGCCCAGTCCGAACGTCGAACGCGAACCAGCGGCGGAAGGGGCGTCGGAAGTCCGTCGGGGGCGGGGCGAGCGGCGAGGTCATGATCAAGCTTTGCCGTTAGGCAAACGCGTACGCCAGTGAAATCGCGTTAATCGGGCGCGCCCGGACCCGGCGTCGCGGCCGAAGGTGACAACTCGAGGGCATCAGGTAGTCTATCGATGTTCTTTGTGCTTGAGCGGCTAGGTTAGGACGGGCGTTGACATGCGGAAACTCTTGCTCGCTCTGGCCATCTCCGGACTGGCGACGACGGCCGCCGCCCAGACGGCGCCGGCTCCCGATGCGACCATCCTGCCGGAAATCAACGTTCAGGGCAGGGCGACGCCCGAGGCTGTGCGTGACTTCGTCGGCCGAGTGGCGGCGCCCTCTCCGGGGCGCTCTCTGGCGCAGTGGCGAGGGCCTATCTGCCCTGGCGTCATCAATCTCGAGCGGCAGGCCGCCCAGGCGATCCTTGATCGCGTGAGCAGGACCGCAGCCGAGCTAGGACTTCGAACCGGGGATCCGGGCTGCACGAGCAACCTCGTCGTCGTTTTCGTCGAAGACGGTCGGGAGACGGCGCAAAGCTTGAACCGGGCGAACCCGAAGCTCTTTCGCCAGAACATCACGGGGTGGGATCGCGGCCAGGCGGCGTTTGATGCCTTCCTATCCGAGCAGCGACCTGTGCGATGGTGGTCGCTAAGCATACCAACGGACCCGGACACGGGGGAGCGCGCGGTCCGGGCGCCGGGCGACATCGCAGGTGGTTATGTCGACAAGGACATCGCCGAAATGCTGGGGTGCAGCCCCGGCGACTGCGCGATAGGGGCTGCCCCGACTGTTAGGCGTCGAGCAGGCGCAGCGCGCGTGAATGCGGCCGTGGTGGAGACGCTCTTCAAGGTGATTGTCATCGTCGATATCGACTTGATCGGTTCGGTTAATACGACGCAGCTTGCCGACTACGTTTCCATGATCGCCTTGGCGCAGATCGACGCCAGCGCCGACACGACGGGGTTTGACACGGTCCTGAACCTGTTCTCGGGAAGCGTTCCTGCCGGACTGAGCGACTGGGACCGGTCCTATCTGGCGGCGCTTTACGCGCCTCGCGCGCAAAGGCGGTCGGCTTCGGCCCAAGCGACTGCTGTCATCGATGTGATGACGCGAGGCGAACTGATTGCGCGACGCCAGCCCTGACGGAAAGCAAAACCTCAGTCCTGCATGCGCTGTCGTGTTACATACTGAGCATGAGCACAGATGACGATCACGCCCCCGCCGCCGAACCGGCGGACGCCGTTCCCGGCGAAACGCCCCTTCAGCGGGCGCTGCGCATCAAGAAGGCGGGCATCGACGCGCGCCCCAAGCCGCCGCGCGGCGGCCGCTTCCAGCGTGAGCAGGCAGCGCGCGTGAAGAGCGGAGCCTCGCGGCCCTGGATGAGCAAGTAGGCGCAAGGCTTCCGGCTTGATCGCCTGCGGAAGCTGTGGTCGTCTGCGCTAATGACGACGCTCGCTCTTCTTCTGGCTCTCGCCTACGTCGGCGTGCTGTTGCTGATGTCGCGACGCGCCGCGAGGGGCCTACCTCGTGAGGCCCGGCTGCCGATGCAGTGGGGTTTCGACGGGCGGCCGACCTGGCGGGCGCCGCGCGATGTCGCTCTGACGCTGACCCCCGTTCTGGCGACACTGACCCTGATCCCGACGGCGCTGGCGAGCCTGCTGGGGCCGCTGGAGGGCTCGGACGCCCGGCTCTACTTTGGCGTCCTGATTGTCATGGGGCTAGCCTGGGTCGGCGTCCACGCCCTGCACCTCTGGCTGGTGGGGCGCGGGCGCCGGGCCGAAGGTGTCTAGGCCCGCGCCTCGCTCTTCAGCGGCATGGGCTTGAGGTCCAGCAGGGCGAACAGCTTGGCGTCGTCGTCCTCTTCCGGGTTCGGCGTGGTCAAGAGCTTGCCGCCGACGAAGATGGAGTTGGCGCCGGCCAGGAAGCACAGGGCCTGCATTTCCGGCGTCATGCCTTCGCGGCCGGCCGACAGGCGCACCATCGACTTGGGGCAGACCAGGCGGGCGACGGCGACGGTGCGGACGAACTCGATCGGGTCGATCTCGCCTTCCTTCAGCACCCGCTCGCCCAGCGGCGTGCCGCCGACGGGGACCAGGGCGTTGACCGGCAGGCTGTCGGGATGGACGGGCAGGGTGGCCAGGGCGTGCAGCAGGCCGGCGCGGTCGCGGCGCTTCTCGCCCATGCCGACGATGCCGCCGCAGCAGGTCGACATGCCTGCGTCGCGGACGTGTTGCAGCGTCTCCAGCCGGTCCTGATAGGTGCGGGTCGTCACCACCTCGGCGTAGTACTCAGGCCCGGTGTCGAGGTTGTGGTTGTAGTAGTCGAGACCCGCCTCCTTCAGCTGTTTCGCCTGGTCGGCGTTCAGCATCCCCAGCGTCGCGCAGGTCTCCAGACCCAGGGCCTTCACGCCCGAGATCATGGCCGCCAGCTTGGGCGTGTCGCGGTCCTTCAGCTCGCGCCAGGCGGCGCCCATGCAGAAGCGGCTGGCCCCGCCCGCCTTGGCCGCCATGGCCTCGGCGATGACGGCGGTCGGCTCCATCAGCTTTTCAGCCTTGAGCCCGGTCTTGAAGCTGGCCGATTGCGAGCAGTAGCCGCAGTTCTCGGCGCAGCCGCCGGTCTTGACCGACAGCAACTGGGACTTCTGCACTTCGTTCGGGTCGAAGGTGCGCCGGTGCACCGTCGCCGCCTCGAACACCAGCTCCATGAAGGGGCGGGCGAACAGGCCCTCGACCTCGTCCAGCGTCCAGTCGTGGCGAGGGATCGAGAGATCGCGGGCGGGTCGGAACGAAGCGTCGTCAGCCATGAGGTCCTCCAAGGCGAGGCGTTGCTGTAACAAGCCGGCGCGGGCGCACCAAGGGTGAAGAGGCGAACCCGGTTAGGCGACCAGGCGCGGGCCGGCGGGCCCCGAGGCCTTGCGGGCGTCGGCGACGGGGCGGTCCAGGCGGAAGCGGCCGACCTGCTGGTTCAGGCTGAGCGCCTCATTGGCCAACTGGCGGGCCGCGGCGGTGGCTTCCTCGGTCATGGCGGCGTTCTGCTGGGTGATGTCGTCCATCTCGCCCATGGCGCGGCGAACGCGGGCCAGGCCCTCCGACTGTTCCTGGGCCGAGCCGGCGATGCCGCCAGCCAGGCCGTCGACGGCCGAGACCTTGGCGCCGATGCGCTCCAGCGCCGCGCCGGTGCGCTCGACCAGATCGACCCCGCGGGCGACCTGGGCCGAGGAGGTGGAGATCAGGGCGCGGATCTCGCCGGACGCTTCGGACGAGCGCTGGGCCAGGGCGCGCACTTCCTGCGCCACCACGGCGAAGCCGCGGCCGGCGTCGCCCGCGCGGGCGGCCTCGACCCCGGCGTTCAGCGCCAGTAGGTTGGTCTGGAAGGCGATCTCGTCGATCAGGCTGGTGAAGCGGGCGATTTCGGTCGAGGATTCGGCGATGGCGTGGATGGCGCTGACCGCATCGCCGACCACCTGGGTCGTGTGCTCGACGTCGGCGCGGGCG
Organism: Brevundimonas guildfordensis; assembly: GCF_014836405.1. Taxonomy (GTDB): domain Bacteria; phylum Pseudomonadota; class Alphaproteobacteria; order Caulobacterales; family Caulobacteraceae; genus Brevundimonas; species Brevundimonas guildfordensis. The sequence continues at coordinate 124,351 of NZ_JACSQU010000002.1, forward strand.
GCGGCCAGGGCTTCGGCGGTCTGGCGCGCGCCGTCGGCGGTCGAGGCGACCTGACGGGCGATGGCGTCGGCCTCGCTGACGGTGCGCTCCAGATTGGCGGCCTGACGCTCGGTGCGGCTGGCCAGGTCCTCGGAGGCGACGGCCAACTGGCTGGAGCCGGCGCTCAGGCTCTCGACGCTGTCGGCAACGGCGCGCACAGCCGTGCGCAGGGCGCGGGTCGCGGCGTGGAAGTCGTTCTGCAGCGAGCGGTATTGCTCGGGGAAGACCTCGGGGATGGTCACCGACAGGTCGTTGTCGGCCAGGCTATGCAGGGCGGCGCCCAGGGCGCGCACGACCTCGGCCTGACGCGCTTCGGCGGCGGCGTGCTCGGCCTGAACGCGATCGCGCTCTTCCTGCAAGGCGTCCAGATAGATGGAGATGGCCAGTTCCATGTCCAGCATGACCCGCTGGGTCAGTTCGGCCACGGCCTCGGAGGTGATCCGGTCATGCTCGCGTCGGTTGGCGAACAGCTTCCTGGGGCGTTCGACGATGGCGCGGGTGAGGTGGGCCAGGATGACGCTGTAGCCGCCGATGTACCAGCGCGGCTCAAGGCCGATGCGGGCGTGCACCCGGCCGATGGTGCGCACCGAGACGGCGTAGTCCTCGTCGGCGCGGCCTTCGATGATGGCGTCCCAGTGATGCTGCTGGGCGTTGCTGGCGGCGGCGATATGGCCTTCGTCACGGAAGAAGCGGCGGGTTTCCGGCTCGGCGCGCACCCGGTCGTAGAAGGCGGCCAGGGCCAGAGGGACGGAGCGGCGCAGCAGGCCCGAGACGACGCTGTAACCGGCGGTCGGCCGTCCCAGCCCCATGAAATGCATACGGCGGTCGATCTCGTGGGAAGCCATGACGCAAACTCGTTTCAACGACGGGGCGGGGGAGGGCCCAATACCCCTTGTCGCCAAGAGGGTATTCGTCGGGTTAAGGCGCGATTGCGTAAATTTCCTTAATCGGCGCCCGGGGGCGTGGCTGGGCGGTCATATAAAGACATCCTTATGTCTTGATTGCCCCGGCAGCCGCGCCGCGCTATAGCGGCGACGATACCCCGACAGTGGCCGAAAGACATTTCAGCATGACCGACTACATCGTCCGCGACATCTCCCTGGCCGACTTCGGCAACAAGGAAATCGCCATCGCCGAAACCGAAATGCCGGGCCTGATGGCGCTGCGCGACGAGTACGGCGCCGCCCAGCCGCTGAAGGGCGCGCGCATCGCCGGCTCCCTGCACATGACCATCCAGACGGCCGTGCTGATCCAGACGCTGGAAGCCCTGGGCGCCGAAGTGCGCTGGGCCTCGTGCAACATCTTCTCGACCCAGGACCACGCCGCCGCCGCCATCGCCGCGTCGGGCACGCCGGTGTTCGCCTTCAAGGGCGAGAACCTGGTCGAATATTGGGAATACGCCCACAAGATTTTCGAATGGGCGGACGGCGGCTATCCGAACCTGATCCTGGATGACGGCGGCGACGCCACCCTGCTGTGCGTGCTGGGTCCGAAGGCCGAGAAGGACGCTTCCGTCCTCGACAACCCGCAGAACGAGGAAGAGGAAGCCCTCTTCTCGGTCATGAAGCGCTATCTGCAGGAGAAGCCGGGCTTCTACTCGGCCATCCGCGACGCCATTGGCGGCGTGTCGGAAGAGACGACCACGGGCGTCCACCGCCTGTATCAGATGGCCGAGCGCGGCGAGCTGCCCTTCCCCGCCATCAACGTCAACGACAGCGTTACCAAGTCCAAGTTCGACAACCTGTACGGCTGCCGTGAATCGCTGGTCGACGCCATCCGTCGCGGCACCGACGTCATGCTGTCGGGCAAGGTGGCGGTGGTCTGCGGCTACGGCGACGTGGGCAAGGGCTCGGCCGCTTCGCTTCGCAACGGCGGAGCCCGCGTGATCGTGACGGAAATCGACCCGATCTGCGCCCTGCAGGCAGCGATGGAAGGCTATGAGGTCCAGACCCTGGAAGACGTCGCCGACAAGGCCGACATCTTCGTCACCACCACGGGCAACAAGGACGTCATCCGCGTCGAGCACATGCGCGCCATGCGCAACAACGCCATCGTCTGCAACATCGGCCACTTCGACTCTGAGATTCAGGTCGCCGGCCTGAAGAACTTCAAGTGGGACAAGATCAAGGATCAGGTCCACCACGTCGAGTTCCCGGACGGCAAGAAGATCATCCTGCTGTCGGAAGGCCGTCTGGTGAACCTGGGCAACGCCACGGGCCACCCGTCCTTCGTGATGTCGGCGTCCTTCACCAACCAGACCCTGGCCCAGATCGAGCTTTGGACCAACGCCGCCAAGTACGAGAACAAGGTCTACACCCTGCCCAAGCACCTGGACGAGAAGGTCGCCTTCCTGCACCTGGCCAAGCTGGGCGCCAAGCTGACGACGCTGAACCCGGAACAGGCCGACTACATCAATGTGCCGGTCCAGGGCCCGTTCAAGCCGGAACACTACCGCTACTAAGACCGGCTTCAGGTCTGAAAAGCAGAACCCCGCGCTGGCGACAGCGCGGGGTTTTTCGTTACGCCGCGATATCGCGCGGATCGAACTCGTCCGGTCCGCGTCCCATCAGGCCGGTCTCGAAGTCCATGAAGATGTCGATCAGTTCGTCCACGCCGACCGGCGGGGACTTTGGATTGAAGCGGAAGCGCCAGAAGCTGACGATGTGCTGCACTGCGCCCAACTGGTCGCCCAGGCGGGTGAACATGGCGGGCGCCTCCAGCAGGAAGTCGCGAAACGCCGTCGGATTGCCTTCGCGCGTCAGCCCCGCATAGGCGTCGTCGTAATAGCGCAAGGTGCGGCTGACTTCGTCGCAGGTGGTCATGATCCGGCCGCGCAGGACCCCGCGCCCGCGCTGGATGTATTCGGCGGCGGCGCGATCGCTGGGGCCGACGGGCTTCACGGTTATCACCTCGTCGGCGACGTGGACGATGTCGGCCATCAGGCTGCTGAGCGCCCATTTGTAATAGAGGAAGCCCTTCCAGCAGAAGACGCCCTCCTGATACTGCTCCGGCTCCAGCTTCAGCGTGAGGCGCAGCGCCTCAAGCCGGTCGCCGGGGGCGTTGGAGAGAATTTTCGCCGCCATGCGGGCTGTCGAGCCGGCCGCCACCACGCCTTCGCCGAGGCTGAGCGTGACCAGGGGTTCGATCTCGCCTTGGACGAACTCCAGCATTCGCTCCAGGTCCGCTTCGCTGAGGGCGAAATAGCAGGCTGCGGCGTCCACGCCGCCGCGCCGCAACTGCTCGCGCAGCAGGAAGGGATCCAGCGACGGCAATCGGTCCATCAGCCGCAGCGTCTTCAGGTCCGGGTGCTCGGGGTCGACGCCGAACGCCTCCTGCATGGCCCGCTCGAAGCCGATCTGATTGACGAAGATGAAGCGGCCGCCGGTCTTCAGGTCGGTGCTGTCGATCGGCACCACGATCTTGGTCGCGACCTGACGACGTCCGGGGAAGGCGTCGGTCTCGTTGCGCCGCAGCCGGTGCTTGATGATCAGGCAGCGGTTCAGCGCGGGGGTGCGGAACATCGGGCGCTCCGCCCAGTCATCGGTGTCGCCGTGCTCATCATAGACCTTGAGCAGATTCAACACGCGCGCGGTCGAGGCTGTGCGGCGCAAATGTTCGAGATTTCGAATGGCGCGATCGGTCATGGCGACCACCATGCCCCCAAAAGGTGACCAAACGGCTTAGTTTGCTGACGGCCAAAAAAACGGGCCGCTTCCCGAAGAAGGCGGCCCGGTCAGTCGGGGAGGAAACTGAAGAGGGTATTAGAAGGTCGTCGTCACTGACATCCAAAGCCGGCGGGGCTCCTGGTTGTTGGCGTACTCCGGCGAATAGGCGACCGGCGTCCCATAGGGAGCCAGGCGCACGAAGTCCTTGTCGAACAGGTTGTAGATGGCCGCGTTGAGCGTCACCCGGTCGTTGACCTCATACGAGCCGCCGATGTGGAACAGCTCATAGGCCTTGAAGTCGCCCAGGGCGTCGCGGGCGGCGCCTTCGCCGCGCCAGCGCTCGGAGCGGTATTCGCCGCGCACCCAGGTCGACAGGCGGTCGGTCGGCTGCCAGCGCAGCTGGGCGTTGATCATGTGCTCGGGCGTGTCGGTCAGGGGCTGGCCGGCCTGCGAGCCGGTCTTCTGCTCGCTGTCGGTGTAGGTGTAGTTGCCGTGCAGGCTCCAGGCGTCGGCGAAGCGCCAGCGCGCGGCGACCTCAAGCCCCTGGGTCGTGGCCTCATCGATGTTTACGCTCTGGCCGAATTCGGGAATCGCGGACCAGAAGCCGACGTCGGCGCAGCCTGTCTTGGCGTAGTCGCCGGCGTCATACTGGGCCTGGCTCAGGCCGAAGGTGCAGTTGGCGATCGGCTGGCCCGAGGCGATCTTGTCCTCGAAATCGTTGCGGAAGACGGTGGCGTTGGCGCGGAAGGTCGAGCCGTTGTCGAAATAGACGCCGAACTCATAGGCGACGCTCGTCTCCGGGGTCAGGCCGGGGCTGCCGATCAGCGGCAGGGCGCCCTGGCGGCCGAAGCCGTTGATGCCGGGGGTCAGTTGCTCCAGGCGCGGGGTCTTGTAACCGCCGCTGACGCCGCCCTTCAGCGTCCATTGATCGTCGGCGTTCCACACCAGATAGGCGCGGGGGCTGACGTGATCGCCAAAGCTGGAATGCTCGTCGTAGCGAAGGCCGAGGGTCAGGGCCAGGTCGTCGCGCAGGCGCCATTCGTCTTCGGCGAACAGGGCCCACTGCTCGAAGGTGAAGTTGCCGGTCGCCACGCCGTCGATCATCTCGGCGTCCATATACTGGCCGCCGACGGTGAAGGTGTGGTCGCGCCACTGGCTGTTCAGCTTGGTGTCGAACAGGGTGGTAGTCGTCTCAAGGGTGCGGTCGCCGCCGGCGCCGGGAACGCCGCGGGGGATCAGGCGGCCCAGAGTCTCGGTCTTGTTGTGCGAGAGGGTGGATTCCAGCGTGCCGAAGCTGAAGCGCCAGTTGTGGGCCAGCAGGTACTGCTCGCGGTTGAACTCCAGGAAGTCCTTGTAGCCGCCGGCGACGGTGTTGGTTCCCATCTGGCCCTTGGCGTTGTCGTACCACTGGCTGCCCGCGTCGACGTCCAGCCACAGGTCGTGGTCGGCGTTCGGCGTCAGGCTGAGGCGGGCGCCGAGGGTCCAGATTTCATAGGCGGTGGCGCTGCGGCCGAAGCCGGTGACGTCGACCTCGTCGCCGTTCACGTCGCGATACTTCAGGTCCGACTGCTCGCGCTCGGACCACGAGCCGCGCAGGGCCAGGCCGAGGCGGTCGGCGATCAGCGGGCCGGAGGCGTAGCCGTTGATCCCCCAGAAGTCGCCGAACTCGTCGTCGCCCTGCAGCGTGTAGTTGGCCGAGGCCGAGCCGGTCCAGGCGTCGCCGACCTTGCGGGTGATGATGTTGACGACGCCGCCCATGGCGTCCGAGCCGTACAGGGTGGCGACCGGTCCGCGCACCACCTCGACCCGCTCGATGGCCGACACCGGCGGCAGGAAGCTGTTGGCCGTTTCGTTGAACCCGTTCGGCGTCACGCTGCCGGCCGTGTTCTGGCGGCGGCCGTCGATCAGGATCAGGGTGTAGTCCGGGCCCATGCCGCGGATATTGATGGTCTGGCCGCCCGATTTGCCCACGCCTGAGCCGGTGTCCACGCCCTCGATGTTGTTCAGGATCTCGGCGATCGACGTGGCGCGAAGCTCTTCGATCTCCTCACGCGGGAGCACGCTGATCGAGGCGGGCGCCTGGGTGATCTTCTGTTCGAAGCCAGAGGCGGTGACGACGACGTCGGCGACCTTGTGCGCCTGCTCGTCCACCACGTCGACGGCCTCTTCGGCCAGGGCGGGCGCGGCGCCCGCGAGAGTCATCATGGCGCTGGCGGCCAGCAGGGACGAGCGGCGGGAAACGCGGAAGCAGGACATGCGTAGGAGGCCTTCAGAAATGAGAACGCTTCTCAACAGCACTCGCAACTGCTTGGCAATAGGGGTGTGCGAATAGGTCGCATTTGCGGCAGTGGTGCGACACGACTGGCGCGCAAATGCGCCCGGGCCTAAGAAGCGCTCATGGACATCATCGACATCCTGATCCTCATCGTCGTGGCCGCCGTCGCGATCACCCTGGGCCTGGGCCTGTACAACCTGCAGCGCGGGGGCGAGGGCGCCGACGTGCGGTCCAACAAGCTGATGCGGTGGCGCGTGGCCCTGCAGGCGGTGGCGGTGCTGCTGCTGATGATCGGAATGTGGCTGAAGCGCACGCACGCGGGCTGAGGCCGGCGGCGGCGGAGACAGGGGAGGGCGCGCCATGGTGACGCTGAACAAGATCTATACCCGCACCGGGGACGCCGGTCAGACGCGGCTGGCCTCGGGCGCGCCGGTGTCCAAGACCGATCTGCGGGTCGAGGCCTATGGCGGGGTGGATGAACTGAACGCCGTCATCGGCGTGGCCCGGCTGCACAGCGGCCAGAACGACCGCATCGACGCCATGCTGGGCCGGATTCAGAATGAACTGTTCGATCTGGGCGCCGATCTGGCCACGCCGCTGGAGCCCGCGCCCAAGTGGGAGGCCCTGCGCATCATCGCCTCTCAGGTCGAGCGGCTGGAAAGCGAGATCGACTGGATGAACGAAAGCCTCAAGCCGCTGGACAGCTTCATCCTGTCAGGCGGTTCGCCGCTGTCGGCGCACCTGCATCTGGCGCGGACCGTCTGCCGCCGGGCCGAGCGCGACGCCGTGCGGCTGGTCGAAGCGGGCGAGACGGTGAACCCCGAGGCGGTGCGCTATCTGAACCGCCTGTCGGACCATCTGTTCGTGGCGGCCCGGCGCGCCAACGCCAACGGCGCCGCCGATGTCCTGTGGCGGCCCGGCGCGACGCGCTGAGGCGCGGGCCCTACTGCGACTGCAGCGCCTTGACCCGCTTGCGTTCGGCCTCGGTGGCGGCGCCCCGGGCGCGCTTGTCGGCGGCGATCTGGTCTTCCAGCTTGACCAGGTCGCGGTTGCCCTCAGCCGAGGCTTCGGCGCGGGACATGCCTTCGGGCCGTTTGGTGATGTCGGGGATATAGATGGGCTGGGCGCAGATGCGCGTCTCCAGGTCGTACCAATAGCCCTTGGCGGCGCAACGCTCGCCCGGATCGACCCAGAAACGCTGCAGGATAAACAGCCCCGCCAGCGTCACCGCAAACAGGCTGAAGAAAATAAAGCTGAGGCGACGGATCGTCAGGAAGCGTTTCATGCCGGTCTCAATAGATCAAAAACGCGCCCGCGACACGACCGCAGTTCACGTAGCGTTACGTTGACAGGTCGGTCTCGTCGGTCCAATCCCTCGGCCGATATTTCGATGACCAAGTGGATAGTCTCATGAAGGTACTCGTCCCGGTGAAACGGGTGATCGACTCCAACGTCAAGGCTCGCGTGAAAGCGGACCAGACCGGCGTCGACCTGGCCAACGTCAAGATGAGCATGAACCCGTTCGACGAAATCGCCGTCGAAGAGGCCGTGCGTCTGAAGGAAGGCAAGGAACACCATGCCGCAGGCACGGCGACCGAGATCGTCGTCGTCTCCATCGGCGTGACCCAGGCTCAGGAAACCATCCGCACCGCCCTGGCCATGGGCGCCGATCGCGGCGTCCTGGTGCAGTCGGACACGGACCTGGAGCCGCTGGCCGTCGCCAAGGTGCTGAAGGCCGTGGTCGACGAGGAGAAGCCGGATCTGGTCCTGCTGGGCAAGCAGTCGATCGACGGCGACAACAATGCGGTCGGTCAGATGCTGGCCGCCCTGCTGGACTGGCCGCAGGCCACCTTCGCCGGCAAGCTGGTCATCGAGGGCGGCAAGGCTGTCGTCACCCGTGAAGTCGACGGCGGCCTGCAGACGGTTGCGGCCGACCTGCCCGCCGTGGTCTCGGTCGACCTGCGCCTGAACACGCCGCGCTATGCGTCGCTGCCGAACATCATGAAGGCCAAGAAGAAGGAGATCGCCATGAAGGCGGTCGCCGACTACGGCGTCGATACGGCCGACCGCCTCAAGGTGCTGAAGGTGACGGAGCCGCCGAAGCGTTCGGCGGGCGTCAAGGTCGCCGATGCGGCCGAACTGGTTTCCAAGCTCAAAGACGCAGGGGTTCTGTAATGGCCGTTCTCGTCATCGCCGACCACGACGGCTCGGCCGTTCGCGACACCACCCACAAGACGGTGACGGCCGCCCTGGCGCTGTCGTCCGACGTGGACGTTCTGGTCCTGGGCAAGGGCGCTCAGGGCGTGGCCGACGCCGCCGCCAAGATTTCGGGCGTGCGCAAGGTGCTGCTGGCCGAAGGCGACGCCGTCGCCCACGGCCTGGCCGAGGCCGTCGAGGCCACCGTCCTGCCGCTGGCCGGTAACTACGACGCCATCCTGACCCCGGCCAACACCGACGGTAAGAACTTCGCGCCGCGCATCGCCGCCAAGCTGGACGTCGCGCCGATCTCGGACATCGTCGAGGTCGTCTCGGGCGATACCTTCGTGCGTCCGATCTACGCCGGCAACGCGCTGGAGACGATCCAGTCGGCCGACGCCAAGAAGGTCATCACCGTGCGCCCGACGGCCTTCGCCGCCGCCGCCGAAGGCGGCTCGGCCCCGGTCGAGAGCGTCGCCGCCGGCGAAGCGCCCAAGACCGCCTTCGTCTCGGAAGAGATGGTCAAGTCGGACCGCCCGGAACTGGGCGCCGCCAAGATCGTCGTTTCGGGCGGCCGCGCCCTGGGTTCGGCCGAAGAGTTCCACGCCGTGATGGATCCCTTGGCCGACAAGCTGGGCGCCGCCGTCGGCGCCTCGCGCGCGGCGGTCGACGCGGGCTACGCCCCCAACGACTATCAGGTCGGGCAGACCGGCAAGGTCGTGGCTCCGGCCCTCTACATCGCCATCGGCATCTCGGGCGCCATCCAGCACCTGGCCGGGATGAAGGACTCCAAGGTGATCGTCGCCATCAACAAGGACGCCGACGCCCCGATCTTCCAGGTCGCCGACTACGGTATCGTGGGCGACTACAAGACCGTCGTCCCGGAGCTGATGGCCGCTCTGGGCTGAGAGCGAGCTTCACGCTGAGTTGGAAGCGCGCCGGGCGAGGGATCGTCCGGCGCGTTTTCTTTTTGCACGCCTTCTCTTTCGTCGTCCTCCGGCGAGCGAAGCGAGACCGGGGGACCCAGCGGCGCCGAAGGCGATATTTACGGCAAGGGTGGCGCGTGGAGTTTTTCGCCCTGACGGGCGCCGCTGGGTTCCCCGGTCTGCGCCGCTGGGCGGCTTGCCGGGGAATGACGAAAATTTGGACCTTTCTCCTCCTTGGGCCAAACACCTCCCATGACCGCCCGCATCCCCGTCAAGCTGACCCCGCGCGCCTCGGCCGACCGCATCGACGGCTGGGACGTCGACCCGGACGACCGCCCGGTGCTGAAGGTCCGCGTCCGGGCCCAGCCGGTCGAGGGCGAAGCCAACACCGCCCTGATCGCCTTTCTTGCCAAGGCGCTGGGCGTGCCCAAACGCGACGTGACGCTGGCGCGCGGCGGCCAGTCGCGACTGAAGATGATCGAGGTCGAGGGCCTGGACGACGCGGAAGCGCGGACCCGTCTGGACACCCGCTGAAGGCGGCGATGATTTTGCCGCGAGCCGGGGCTTTTAAAGCTTTACCCTGACGGAAACAGTCGATTGTATACGGCCCATTGTTTGCCCGCCGTTCGCGGGCGCGAGGGGGCTCGCCCATGTTGTTCAGTCGCCTGCGGGGTCCAAGCCTCGCTGTCCTCACCTGCGCGCTCGGCGCGCTCAGCCTTTCGGCCTGCGCCACGACCGGCGACGCCGCGTCGCAGACGCCGACCGCTTCGGCTTCGTCCTCGTCCAAGGACCGGACGATGGCGGCCGGCCTGGACGGCTGGACCAATCAGGACCCCTATCCCTCGACCTATCGCGGCCTGCCGCGCCAGAACATGGCCATCGTCGGCGCCACGGTGCTGACCGGAGCCGGCCAGAAAATCGAGGGCGGCGTCGTCGTCGTCACCGACGGCCGCATCGCCGCTGTGGGCGGGGCGGACACCCCGGTGCCGGCCGGCCACCAGGTGGTGGACGCGCGCGGCCGCTTCGTCACTCCGGGCATCATCGACATCCACAGCCACTTGGGCGTCTATCCTTCGCCGGGCGTGCAGGGGATGAGCGACGGCAACGAGGCCACCAATCCCAACACGGCCCAGGTCTGGGCCGAGCACTCGATCTGGCCGCAAGACCCCGGCTTCAACACCGCCCGCGCGGGCGGTGTGACGACGGCGCATATCCTGCCCGGCTCGGCTAACCTGTTCGGCGGCCGCGGCGTGACCGTGCGCAACGTGCCGTCGGTCACCATGCAGGGGATGAAGTTCCCGAACGCCCCCTACGGCCTGAAGATGGCCTGCGGCGAGAACCCGAGCCGCGTCTATGGCTCGCGCAACCAGTCGCCGGCCACCGGCATGGGCAATGTCGCGGGCTATCGCACCGCCTTCATCGCGGCGCAGGACTACAAAGAGAAGTGGGACAAGTGGCGCGAGACGGGCCAGGGCACGCCCCCGACCCGCAACCTGCAGCTTGAGACCCTGGCGGGCGTTCTGGACGGGTCGATCCTGGTCCAGAACCACTGCTACCGCGCCGACGAGATGGCGGTGATGCTCGATGTGGCCAAGGAGTTCGGCTACAAGATCACCACCTTCCACCACGCGGTCGAGGCCTACAAGGTCGCCCCGTTGCTGGCCCGCGAAGGCGTCTGCGCGGCGATGTGGACCGGCTGGTGGGGCTTCAAGATGGAGGCCCTGGACGGCATCGAGGAGAACGCCGCCCTGACCGACGCGCCCGAAGGCTCGTGCGCCGTCATCCACTCCGACGACGCCGAACTGATCCAGCGCCTGAACCAGGAAACCGCCGCCGCCCTGTCGGCCGGTCGCCGCGCCGGGATGGACATCTCCGAAGAACACGCCATCAGCTGGATCACGCTAAACGCGGCCAAGGCCATCGGCATCGACAAGGAGACGGGGTCGCTGGAAAGCGGCAAGCGCGCCGACGTGGTGATCTGGAGCGCCGATCCCTTCTCGATCTACGCCCGCGCCGATCAGGTGTTCATCGACGGCGGCCTAGCCTATGACCGCGCCAACCCCGCCTTCCAGCCCGTGTCCGACTTTGAACTGGGCCAGCCCGGCTTCGGCGTGTCCGCCGCTGGCGTCGCCCAGGGAGCCCGCTGAACCATGCGTATCAAAACTCTGCTTGCGGGCGCAGTCGCAGCCTTCGCACTGACCAGCCCCGCCCTGGCCCAGGACGTGGCCATTACCGGCGGCCAGGTGCTGACCGGAACCTCGGTGATCGAGAACGGCACCGTGGTCATCCGTAACGGCAAGGTCGTCTCGGTCGGAACCGGCGCGGCCCCGGCCGGCCTGCGCGTCATCGACGCGCGCGGCAAGATCGTCACGCCGGGCTTCGTCGCCGTGGATTCCGGCCTGGCGGGCACCGAGGTCGGCTCGGTGCGCGGCTCCAACGATCTGGCTAACCGCGCCAACACCCTGACGGCGGCCTTCGACCTGTCCTATGGGCTGGACCCGTGGTCCTTCACCCTGCCGGTCGCACGGCTTGGCGGGGTGACCCGCGCTGTGGTCACGCCGCAGCACGGCGGGTCGGGCGGCGGCCACAGCCATGACGACAGCGACTTCGCCGGCGCCGGTCAGGGCGGCTTCCAAACGCCGGGCCTGTTCGCGGGCCAGGCGGCGGTCATCAAGCTGGGCGGCTCGGATATCCTGGTGAAGCCGCGCGTGGCCATGGTCGCTCCGTTCGGCGAGGCCGGGGCGGCGGTGGCGGGCGGCGCGCGCGGCGCCGAGTTCGTCCTGTTCAAGGAGACCCTGGGCGAGGTGCGGGCCTACGCCCGCAACAAGGCCGCTTATGAGCGGGCCGACATGCGCGCCCTGTCGCTGTCGCGCGCCGATATGGAGGCGCTCATCCCGGTTGCTGACGGGCGTATGCCGCTGATCGTCACCGTCAACCGCGCCTCGGACATCCAGCAGGTGCTGCGTCTGGCGCGCGAGGAAGGGATCAAGGTCATCCTGGACGGCGCCGCCGAAGGCTGGCTGGTCGCCGATGAGATCGCGGCGGCCAAGGTTCCCGTCATCCTGCACCCGACCACCAACCTGCCCTCGAACTTCGAGATGCGGGCGGCGCGGATGCAGAATGCGGCGGCCTTGAACGCGGCGGGCGTGGTCATCGCCCTCAAGGGCAATGAGGGCGCGGCCCACCGCGCCCGCGACATCCGCTACAACGCCGGCAACGCTGTCTCGCACGGCCTGCCGTTCGCGGCGGCCATCCAGGCGATCACCGTCAACCCGGCCCGCATTTTCGGGTTCGACGGCCAGTTCGGCGAGCTGAAGGCCGGGGCGGCGGGCGACGTCGTGGTCTGGTCGGGCGACCCGCTGGAGCCGCTGAGCCAGCCCTCGGCCGTGCTGATCGACGGGGTGGAGCAGCCGCTGCAGGCGCGCAACCTGCTGCTGCGCGACCGCTACCGCACCGGCGGCGAGGGCGCCATGCCGCCCGCCTACGGCAACTAAGGCTTCAAGGCCTGAAGACGGAAAGGGCGCTGCGGGAGACCGCGGCGCCCTTTTCTTTTCGCCTATATGCCCGCGCCGCCTACTGCGCCGTCAGTCCGCCGTCGATCTTGAACTCGGCCCCGGTCACGAACTTGGACTCGTCCGAGGCGAGGTAGAGGACGCAATAGGCCACGTCGTCCGGTTCGCCGATGCGCTTCAGCGGGATGCCGCGCGCCAGCCTCTCGTGGGCGCTCGCCTCGTCCCCGCCGGCCATGGCGACGAACGGATCGAGGATCGGCGTCTTGATGAAGACCGGGTGCACCGAGTTGGCGCGCACGTTCCAGCCGGCCTTGGCCGCCTCCAGCGCCACCGTCTTGGTGTAGAGCCAGACCGCCGCCTTGGTGGCGTTGTAAGCGCCCATGCCCGGCGCCGCCGCCAGTCCCGCGATGGACGAGATGTTGACGATCGAGCCGGCGCCCGAGGCCCGCAGCGGCGCCATGGCGTGCTTGCAGCCCAGCATGACGGATTCCAGGTTGATCGCCTGCACCTTGCGCCAATTCTCCAGCGTGTCCTGCTCGGCCCACAACAACTGGCCGCCGATGCCGGCGTTGTTCACCAGGATGGACAGGCCGCCCATGTCCTGAACCGCTGCGCCGACGACGCGGACCCAGTCGTCCTCGCGCGTGACGTCGTGCTCATAGGCGAAGGCCATGCCGGGGTGGTCGGCGTTGATCGTCTCGGCCAGGGCGCGCGCGCCGTTCAGGTCAACGTCGCTGAGGGCTACCTTCGCGCCCTCGCGGACCAGCATCCGCGCCATCGCCTGGCCCAGCCCGCCCGCGGCGCCGGTGATCAAGGCCGCCTTGCCCGCGACGCGTCCGTGACGGGCGGCCATTACTCGACCTGGCCCTTGACCGCCGCGTCGATGAAGCGAGCCATCGCCACGTCGCGCTCGGTCACCCCGTCGGCGTCATGGGTGGTCAGCAGCACCTCGACGCGGTTGTAGACGTTCGACCACTCCGGATGGTGGTCGACCTTGTCGGCCAGCAGGGCGACGCGGGTCATGAAGCCGAAGGCGGCGTTGAAATCGGCGAAGCGCAGGGTCCGCGCGATGGCCGGGCGCGGATCGTCGGCGCGGCGCCAGTCGGGCAGGCCCGCCAGAACTTCGGTCACGTCGAGGGCGGCGGTCATGAGCGTCTCCTTGGATTTTCTTCAGGCGTATCGCGCGCCCCGGGATGCGACAAGTCGCGACGCGATGTCCGGGGCGGCGCTTCCCCGGATGACGGCGGCGACGGGAGGCGTTACACCCGCATCCATGACCCAGGCCGATCCCTCCTCCAGCGCTTCCGGCAAGACCTCCTCCTTCGGCTTCCGCGACGTGGACGCCAAGGAAAAGGTGCAGATGGTGCGCGGCGTGTTCAACTCCGTCGCCTCCAACTACGACCTGATGAACGACCTGATGAGCGCGGGCGTCCACCGTGTCTGGAAGGACGCCACGGCGGCCAAGCTAAACGCCCGCCCCGGCGAGGTCATCCTCGACATGGCAGGGGGCACCGGCGACATGGCGCGGCGCTATTCCAGGATGGCCCGCGCGGCTCAGAATCGGCGCGGGGGCGAGGACGCCACCGTCATCGTCATGGACTACAACGCCGAGATGATCCTGAACGGCGTGGCCAAGGGCGGCGAGCCCGAGATGGCCTGGGGTGTCGGCGACGCCATGCACCTGCCGCTGCCGGACGCCTGCCTGGACGCCTATTCGATCAGCTTCGGCATCCGCAATGTGGCCGACATTCCGCAGGCGTTGCGCGAGGCGCGCCGCGCGCTGAAGCCGGGCGGCCGCTTCATCTGTCTGGAGTTTTCGCGCCCGACGACCGGCGCGCTGAGGAAGGCCTATGACGCCTGGTCCTTCCACGCCATTCCGCGCATCGGCCAGCTGGTCGCCAAGGACCGCGACAGCTACCAGTATCTGGTCGAGAGCATCCGCCGCTTCCCCGACCAGCAGACCTTCAAGCGGATGATCGAGGAGGCGGGCTTCAGCCGCGTCAGCGTCACCAACCTGTCGGGCGGGATCGCCGCCATCCACCACGGGTGGGCGATCTGAGCCGGTTGACCTTCAACGCCCCGCCGCCGACGCCTGAGGCCCAGCCGGTCCGTCACCCGGTCGGCGCCGCTCTGCGCATGATCCGCTGGGGGTGGGTGCTGGCGCGCCACGACGCCCTGATCCCGCGCGAGGCCAACCCCTTGCTGCCCGCCTGGGGCCGCCCGTTCGCCCGCCTGGTCCAGCTGTTCGCCAGCCGCAGGCATCGCGCCGGGCGACCTGGTCAGCGCGTCGGCGAAGCCTTCGAGCACCTCGGTCCCGTCGCCATCAAGCTGGGGCAGGTGCTGGCCACCCGCGCCGACATCTTCGGCCTGCAGTTCGCCCAGGACCTGGGCCGCCTGAAGGACAAGCTGCCGCCCTTCCCGCTGGAGGAGGCCAAGCGCGAGATCGAACGGTCGCTGGGCCGCCCGGCCGAGAGCCTGTTCATCGATCTGAGCGAACCGATGGGCGCCGCGTCGCTGGCCCAGGCGCACCCGGCCTGGCTGGCCGACGGGCGCAAGGTGGCGGTCAAGGTGCTGCGTCCCGGCGTCGAGCGCCGCGTGGCCCAAGGGCTGGACGCCATGCGGCTGGGGGCCAAGCTGGTCGACCGCTTCGTCGAGCCCGCCCGTCGGCTGGAGCCGCGCGCCTTCGTCGAGATCATCGCCCAGTCGCTGCAGCTGGAGCTGGACATGCGGCTGGAGGCGGCGGCCGCCTCCGAACTGGCCGAGGTCATGGCCAAGGACGGCTATATGTCCGCGCCCGCCGTCGTCTGGGACGGGGTGGGCAAGCGGGTGCTGACGCTGGAATGGGCGCCCGGCCTGCCGATGACGGACCCGGCCCTGGTCGACCTGCCCGGCCTCGACAAGGACGCCCTGGCCGACAAGGTGGTGCGCGCCTTCCTGGTTCAGGCGCTGGACCACGGCGTCTTCCACGCCGACCTGCACGAGGGCAATCTGTTCGCCGACGCCCCCGCGCAGCTGACGGCCATCGACTTCGGCATCGTCGGGCGGCTGGGGCCGGCCGAGCGCCGCTACCTGGCCGAGATCCTGTGGGGCTTCATCAGCCGCGACTACGACCGCATCAGCCGGGTCCATTTCGAGGCCGGTTACGTGCCGCCGCACCATTCGGTCGACACCTTCGCCCAGGCCCTGCGCGCCGTCGGCGAGCCGGTCATCGGGCGACAGGCCAGCCAGGTGTCGATGGGCCGCCTGCTGGGCCAGCTGTTCGAGATCACCGCCCTGTTCGACATGCATATGCGGCCCGAACTGGTGCTGTTGCAGAAGACCATGGTGTCGGTCGAGGGGGTGGCGCGCCGCCTCAACCCCGACCACGACCTGTGGGAGGCGGCCAAGCCGGTGGTCGAGCGCTGGATCCGTCGCGAGCTGGGGCCGGCGAACCAGGCCAAGGAGGCGATGGACGAAGTCGTGGCCACGCTGAAGGCCCTGTCGCGCCTGGTGCAGAACCCGCCTCAATCTCAAGCGTTGGTGATCGAGAAGGCCGGAACGCGGCCCTGGGTGGTCGCCGCCGTCACCGTCGCCGTATGCGCGTCGGCGGCCGCCTTGGTGCTGACGCTTTGGCCGATGATCGTCGCCTGACGTTTCTTCGGAGCCTGCCCATGAAGACCCTTTCGCTGACCGCCGCCCTGATGGGCGCGACCCTGCTGGCCGTCCCGGCGCTGGCGCAACAGGCGCCCGCACAGCCCGCGACAGGCTCAGGCGCGGCGGCGGCCACCCTGCCGCACGCGTTCGAGGGCGACGCCGCTCCGGCTCGCCCGCAGGCTGCTCCGGTTGCGCCGACGACGGCGACCGCGCCCGACATCGCCCGCTCCGAAGAAGCCCTGCGCGCCGTCATCGCCGCCATGCAGGCGGGTCAGATCGACTATACGGTGTTCACCCCTGACATGGCCGAACAGATTCGCGCCCAGTCGGGACAGGTCGCGCCGCTGCTCCAACAGTTCGGCCCGCTGAAGTCCATCTCGCACCTGGATCAGCAGAACGGCGCCGACGTGTTCCGCGTCATATTCGAGAAGCAGGCCACCGCCTGGGTCATCGGCTTCAACGAGGAAGACCTGATCGCCGCCCTGCTGTTCCGTCCGGCTGAGGACTGATCAGTCCAGCGACGGCTTGCCGCGCCCGCTCTTGATCGAGGACCGGCTGGACTTGGCCTTCAGCCGGCGCTCCTTCGACGCCCGGGTCGGGCGGGTCGGCACGCGGTAGACCGGCTTGATCGAGGCCTCGGCGACCATGGCCTTCAGCCGTTCGACGGCGTCGGCCCGGTTGCGTTCCTGGGTGCGGAAGCGCACGGCGCTGATGACGATCACCCCGTCCAGCGTCAGGCGGCTGCCCGCCAGCTTCATCAGCCGCGCCTTCACCGGCTCGGTCAGGCTGGGCGAGTTCTTGACGTCGAACCGCATCTGCACGGCGGTCGAGACCTTGTTGACGTTCTGCCCGCCCGGACCGCCCGCGCGGAAGAAGCGGAACTCCAGCTCGTCCTCGGGAATGCGGCTCATAACGCCTCCCGGCGCGCCCGCACGACAGCGGCGTCCAGCGCCTGTAGGAAGCGCGAGCGGTCGGCGGCCGAGAAGGGCGGGGGTCCGCTGGTCGGCACGCCCATCGAGCGCAGATGCTCGCCGATCATCCGCCCGGCCAGGGCCGAGCCGATGGAGTCCGCCGTGAACGGCTGGCCGTTCGACTTCAGCGCCTGGGCGCCCGATTCCAGCACCCGGTCGGCCAGCGGAATGTCGGCGGTGATGACGATGTCGCCGCGCCCCGCGCGCTCGGCGATCCAGTCATCGGCCACGTCCGGCCCGGCGTCGACGACCACCTGTTCGATCAGCGCTTCGCGCGGCGTGTTGATCCAGGCGTTGGACACCACGAAGACCTTCAGGCCGCAGCGGCGCGCCACGCGATACACCTCCTCCTTCACGGGGCAGGCGTCGGCGTCGATGTAGAGGGTGGTGGCCATGACAGGCTTATGGCCCGAGACGGGCGAGGGGAGAAGGTCGCGCTTCTCCTCCCCATGCAATGGGGAGGTGGATCGGCGGCGTAGCCGCGGAGACGGAGGGGCCGCTTGGTTCCGCTGAAGCAAAGCCCCTCCACCGCTACGCGGTCCCCCTCCCCACTGCGTGGGGAGGAGAAAGCATGGTCAGCCTTGGCCGTCGCGGATGCGCTTCAGATCCGGCGCCAGGGCCTCGTCCGTCAGCATGGCGATGGCTTCCTCGACCGTGACGATGGTCTGGGCCTGGGAGCCGAAGCGACGGATGGCGACCTTGCCTTCCTCGGCTTCCTTGCGGCCGACCACGGCGATGGCGGGCACCTTGGCGACCGAGTGTTCGCGGATCTTGTAGTTGATCTTCTCGTTGCGCAGGTCGATCTCGGTGCGCAGACCCGCCGCCCGGAACTTGGCCAGAACTTCTTCGGCGTAGCCGTCGGCGTCGGAGGTGATAGTCGCCACCACGGCCTGCGTCGGCGCCAGCCACAGCGGGAAGGCCCCGGCGTAGTTCTCGATCATGATGCCGATGAAGCGCTCGAACGAGCCCAGGATCGCGCGGTGCAGCATGACCGGGCGGTGCTTCTGGCCGTCCTCGGCGATGTAGGTCGCATCCAGGCGTTCCGGCAGCACGTAGTCCAACTGGATCGTGCCGCAGGTCCATTCGCGGCCGATGGCGTCCTTGACGATGAAGTCCAGCTTGGGCGCGTAGAAGGCGCCGTCGCCCTCGGTGATGATCGGCTCGGACCCGGCGGCGCGGGCGGCTTCCAGCATCTGGGCCTCGGCCTTGTCCCAGAACTCGTCCGTGCCGGCGCGCTGTTCGGGGCGGGTGCCCAGGCTGATGTATTTGGTCTCCATGCCGAGGTCGGCGTGGACGCTGCGGCACAGCTTGATGAACTCGGCCGTCTCCTCGACGATCTGGTCCTCGCGGCAGAAGATGTGGGCGTCGTCCTGGGTGAAGCCGCGCACCCGCATCAGGCCGTGCAGCGAGCCCGACGGCTCATAGCGGTGGCAGGCGCCGAACTCGGCCATGCGCAGCGGCAGTTCGCGATAGGACCGCTGGCCCTGATCGAAGATCTGCACGTGGCCGGGGCAGTTCATCGGCTTCAGGCTGAGCGTCTCGCCCTCGACCGTTTCGCAGACGAACATGTTGGGCCGGTACTTGTCCCAGTGGCCCGAGGCCTCCCAGAACTTGCGGTCCAGCACCTGCGGCGTCTTGACCTCGACATAGCCCGAGGCGTCCAGACGGCGGCGCATATAGGCCTCCAGCACGCGCCACAGCACCCAGCCCTTGGGGTGCCAGAAGACCATGCCGCGACCCTCTTCCTGCATGTGGAAGAGTTCCATGGCGCGGCCCAGCTTGCGGTGGTCGCGCTTCTCGGCCTCCTCGATGCGCAGCAGATAGGCGTCCAGGTCTTCCTTGGTCGCCCAGGCCGTACCGTAGATGCGTTGCAGCTGGGCGCGGCTGGAATCCCCGCGCCAGTAGGCGCCGGCCAGCTTGGTCAGCTTGAAGGCCTTGCCCACGAACTTGGTCGTCGGGAAGTGCGGCCCCCGGCACAGGTCGGCCCATTCGCCCTGCTTGTAGACGGTGATCGTCTCACCTTCGGGCAGGTCGCGGATCAGTTCGGCCTTGTAAGCCTCGCCGACGCCCTCGAAGTGGGCGATGGCCGTGTCGCGGTCCCAGACCTGACGCTCCAGCGGGGCGCCCCGGTCGATGATCTCGGCCATCTTCTTCTCGATCTTCGGGAAGTCGTCGGTCGAGAAGGGCTCGTCGCGGGCGAAGTCGTAATAGAAGCCGTCCTCGATGGCCGGGCCGATCGTCACCTGGGTGCCGGGGAACAGTTCCTGCACCGCTTGCGCCAGCACGTGGGCGGCGTCGTGACGGATGGTCTCCAGCGCCTCGGGATCGTCGCGCATCAACAGGCGGAAGTCGCCGTTCCCGTCGATGACGCGGTCCAGGTCGCGCTGCTCGCCGTTCCAGACGACCAGGGCCGCCTTCTTGGCCAGCGAGGGCGAGATGGCGGCGGCCACGTCGCGGCCCGTCGAGCCGGCCGGATACTGACGCACGGCGCCGTCGGGGAATTTCAGTTCGATCATGACGGTCGTTCTTTTTCAGACTTGGCGGGCGGGACGGGATCATAGCCCGAACCGCCGAAGGGATGGCATTTACAGAGGCGCCGCACGGTGAGCCATCCCCCCCGCACCGGACCGTGCTGGATCAGGGCGTCGCGCCCGTAATCCGAACAGGTCGGCATGAACCGGCACTGCTGGCCGATCAGGGGGGACAGCGTCAGCTTATAGCCCCGATGGGCTGCGCGGACGCTGCGTTCGTAGAGAGACATCTGTCCCTTCGCCGGGGGCTCTGTTGCGGGTTCGTCGCGCTTATCCCTCTTCACAGCAGGGGGATCAACCGACGCGCCGTTCAGGCCGCGCCGGCGAGGCGAGTTCGCGTATCGCTGTGGTGCTTTTCCAATGCCCGATTCTCTTGGGCCTGCTTGACGGCGTCCAGCGTCGCCTCCAGCGCCACCATGGTGGAGGCGTGGCGGGCGGGATAGTCGGCGACCTGCTTCAGGACGCGCAGGGCTTCGAAGCGGCCCTCGGGGCCGTCGCCGCCGGATTTCAGCATGGCCGACATGGCGTCGCGCGCGGCTTCGATCTCATCCGCTGAGGCGCCGATGACGTTTTCGCCGACCACGCCCGCCGCCGCCTGCCCCAGGGCGCAGGCCTTGACCGTCTGGGCGAAGTGGCTGACGCGGCCATCGGCGTCCAGCGCCACGTCGACGATGGCCTTCGACCCGCACAGCTTGGCCACCCGCTCGGCCGAGCCTTCGGGCGCAGGCAGGCGCCCGCTGTGCGGCAGGTTGGCCGCCAACGACAGGATGCGCGCGCTGTAAAGGTCGTCGATCACGGGATGAAGATAGGCGCTGCGGCGGCTTTAGAGAAGGGTCATCCGCCCTGCAGCGACGACCAGGTGCGCGACGTGGAGGAGGTCTCGACGACCGTCGCCGCCGGGCTCGGCTCCGGCTGCATCCGCGCGGCCAGCCAGCGCAGGTTCTGGTCGGCGGCCTCGGGCGGCAGGTCGCGACGCAGGATGGCCTCGGCCTCGGCGGTCTTGCCCTGCAGCCCCAGCGCCAGGGCCAGGTTCTGGCGCACCTGCAGCCCGGCGCCCGGCTGGCTCGCGGCGCGGCGCAGCAGGATTTCGGCCGAGGGCGCATCCCCCTCGCCGATGCGGGCGATGGCGGCGTTGGTCAGGACATCGGCGTTGTCGGGCGACAGGCGCAGGGCCTCGTTCCAGGCGGCCTTGGCGTCGTCGGGACGGCGCACCTGCTGATAAGCCACGCCCAACAGCGACAGGGGGCGCCAGTCGCGCGGCGCCGCCGCCTTCGCCTGCTCCAGCGCGGCGATGCCGTAGAAGGCCTGACCGCGCGCGATGTGGGCGCGACCGACCTCCAGCATGGCCTCGACATTGGCGGGCTGGACGACCAGCACCCCTTGCGCTGTCTCGGCGGCGCGGTCGAACTGACCCAACTCGCGCAGGGCCTGCGACAGCTTCACCCCGGCGACCGGGTCCATCGGATCGATCTGCTGCTCATTGGTCCAGAACACCGAGCGGCTGAGGGCGTCGGCCCGGTCATAGCCCGCGCGCGTCGCGGCGTCGGCAGGCGCGCGAGGCGCGGGCGCGGTCTGGCTCAGGGCCGGGGCGGCGAGGGCCAGCAGCGTCAGGCTGACGGTTGCGGCGAGGGCGGCGTTGCGCGACATGGAAGGGGTCCGTGGCGGTTCAGCCCATAGGGTCGCGCCGACGGGTCAAGGTTTGGTTAATCGACGTTAAGCGTCGGAAAGGTCGCCCCATGTCCCCTCAGTCCGAACTGTTGATCGCCGCCGCCGAGACCGCGCGCCCTGTTCGCATCGTCGCAGCGGGCGCGGCGCTGGAGGGGCGCATCGCCGTCTGGGCCGAGGTCAACGGCTTCACCGGCAAGGCGGGCCAGCTGCTGGTCGTGCCGGGCGCCGACGGCGCGCCGGAGCAGGCCCTGTTCGGCGCCGGCGAGGCGTTCGACCCCATGAGCACGCGCGGCCTACCGACGCGCCTGCCTGCGGGCGATTGGCGGCTTGAGGGCGTCGAGGGCGAGGCGGCGCATTCGGCGGCCCTGGCCTTTGCGCTCGGCGGCTATCTGTTCGACCGCTACAAGGCCCGGCCGGAGCGCGGCCGCGCCCGCCTGGTCGCGCCGGACGGCCTCGACCTGACGGCGACGCTGAACATCGCCGCCGCCTGCGCCCTGACGCGCGAGATGGTCGACACCCCCGCCGCCGACATGGGGCCGTTGCAGCTTGAAACCATCGCGCGCGAGATCGCCGAGGGCGCGGGCGCCAGCCTGACCGTCACGACCGGCGACGCCCTGCTGGAAGACAACTACCCGGCCGTCCACGCCGTCGGCCGCGCCGCCGCCGCGCACCGCGCGCCGCGCGTGCTGGAGATCGGCTGGAATCTGGACCGGGCGGACCTGCCGCTGGTGGCCCTGGTCGGCAAGGGGGTGGTGTTCGACACCGGCGGCCTGGACCTGAAGCCCGCCGCCGGGATGCGCAATATGAAGAAGGACATGGGCGGCGCCGCCCACGCCCTGGCTCTGGGGCGCCTGATCATGCAGGCCGGTCTGCCCGTGCGGCTGGTGGTGCTGGTCGCGGCGGTCGAGAACGCGGTGTCGGCCGACGCCTTCCGGCCGGGCGACATCCTGAACAGCCGCAAGGGCCTGACTATCGAGATCGGCAACACTGATGCGGAAGGGCGGCTGATCCTGGCCGACGTCCTGACGCGGGCGGGCGAGCATGAGCCGGACCTGACGCTGGACTTCGCCACCCTGACCGGCGCGGCGCGCATTGCGCTAGGGCCGGAGCTGCCGCCGCTCTACACCGACGACGACGCCCTGGCCGAGGGCGTGCTGAACGCCGGTCGCGCCGTGGGCGACCCCCTGTGGCGGATGCCGCTGTGGGCCAGCTATCGCGCCTCGTTGGACAGCGAGATCGCCGACGTGCGTAACGATTCCGCCGCCTGGGCCCAGGCCGGGTCGGTGACGGCGGCACTGTTCCTGCAGAAGTTCGCCCCGACGACCGGCAGCTGGGCGCACATGGACGTCTTCGCCTGGAATCCGCGCGCCCGTCCCGGCTGGCCCGAGGGCGGGGAAGCCCAGGCCATCCGCGCCTGCTTCCGTTACCTCAGTGACAAATTCGTCAAATAGCCAAGGCTGTTAACGCCCCCTTTGGGATCGGCGCCTAGGGTCGGCGGTTCGATTTGTACGAGCCGTCGAGAGACCGCCGCTTGACCGATGTCCTGGCCCTGCTGCCGCCTGGCGCGCCCCTGATCCTGCGGGAGGGGGGCCGCGTTGTGCTGGCTGAACAGGCGCTGGAAGGTCTGATGCGGGCCGAAGCCTATCGCCCGACCGATCCCGCCCACTGCCGCTTGCCGATCGCCGACATCGTCGCTGACGACGGACAGCGCATCGACCAGCTGCTGTTCGGCGAGGCCTTCGACGTGTTGGAGCGCCGTCAGGACCGCGCCTGGGGCCGCGCCCGACGCGACGGCGTGGTCGGCTGGGTCTCGCTGGCGGCTCTGGCCTCCGGCGCGCCCTCGGCGACCCGGCGCGTGACGTCCGTTTCCGCCGCCTTGCCGCTGAACGCCCTGATCGGCGAAGACGCGCAAGGATTGGCCGAGACTGATCTTGAATCTGTCGGCGCGTTCGAGCGCGATCTGGTCGCCGTGGCCGAGCGCCTGCTGGGACGTCCGCACGCTCTGGGCGCGCGGTCTTCGGTCGAGACCGACTGTTCGGGCCTGGTGCAGCAAGCCCTGTTCGCCTGCGGCCTGCCCGGCCCGCGCCGTGCGGCGGAGCAGGCCGAGCTCGGCCGCGCCCTGCCGCGAAACGAGGCCCAGCGCGGCGATCTGGTGATCTGGCTGTCGTCGGCCGAGGGCGACTGGACCGGCCATTCGGCGCTGATGGTCGACGCTGAGCGCATCATTCATGCGACCGGCGCGCGCGGCGGCGTGGTGATCGAGACCTTCGCCGAGGTCGAGGCGCGGCTGATCGCTGACGGCTTCGCGGCGGCGATCTTCCGCCGGGTCTGAACTCTCAACCTGATCCCTGAAACGAAGAAAGGCGACCCGAGGGCCGCCTTTCCGTCGTCTGTTATGTCGTCAAGCCTCAGGCTTGCGGCGCCGGGTTCGTCGCCTGGGTCGCGGGGGCGTCGACGGCCGGGGCCTCTGCCGGAGCCGAACCGGCTTCAGTCGCCGCGGCGCCTTCAGCGGCCGGGGCTTCGCCTTCGGCCGGGGCGGCGGCGCCCGGTTGGCGCGCGGGGTCCGGAGCCGGGATGGCGTAACCGCCCGAGCCTTGCGTGCGCAGCCAGGCGATCAGGTTGATGCGGGTCTGCTCGTCGCGAATGCCGGCGAACGACATCTTGGTGCCCGGCACATAGCGGCCCGGCGCGTTGATGAAGTGATCCAGCTCGTCGTAGTTCCAGTTCGGAGCCGCAGCCTTGTGCTTGGCCATTGCGTCCGAATAGGCGAAGCCCGCGCGGTGCATGGCGGGGCCGCCGACCACGGCGAACAGGTTCGGGCCGATGCCGTCGGCGCCGCCCGAGTTCACGGTGTGGCAGGCCTGGCAGCGCGCGAAGGCGGCCTCGCCGGCGGCCAGGTCGGCGGTCGGCAGAACCGTGCCCCAGTCGATCGGCAGCACCGCCTCGGCGGGGCCGGCGGCGGATTCATCCGGCGCGTCGACGAAATAGCCCATCTTTTCGGGCTGCTTGGTGTGGTAGACCATGCCCGAAACCTGCTGGACCACCAGGATCGCAAAGGCGGTGCCCAAGCACGCGCCCATAATCTTGTTCCACTTCAGATCGCCGCTCATTCCGCGTCGTCGCATCCCGTCTCTAGATGAGCCCCGCGACCGCACAGCGGCGCTTAGGCGTATTCTTGCGTGGGCGTCTCTTACACGCTAGCGCGACCTTCGCAACCGGCCCGGACGTTTCCGGGCGTTTTCAAGGCGCATGGCGACCATGAAACCCCTGATAATGATACCCGCTCGCATGGCCGCCACCCGTTTGCCGGGCAAGCCCCTGGCCGACATCGGCGGCAAGCCGATGATCGTGCGTGCTTGGGAGCAGGCCTGCCTGTCCGGATTCCGCGTCGCCGTGGCGGCGGGCGACCCCGAGATCGTCGCGGCCGTTCAGGCGGCGGGCGGGGAGGCGGTGCTGACCGATCCGGACCTGCCCAGCGGCTCGGACCGCATTCTGGCGGCGGCTCAGGCGGTCGATCCTGACGGCGTGCATGGGATTGTCATCAATATTCAGGGCGACATGCCCTTCGCCTCGCCGGGGCTGGCTCAGGCCTGCGCCGAGCTGCTGGCGCGCGAATCAGCCTGCGACATCGCCACCCTGGTTGCGGCCGAGGCGGATGCGTCGGATCGAAGCAATCCGGACGTGGTCAAGGCGGTCCTGGCCCTGCCGGAAGGCGCGACGACGGGCCGCGCCCTGTATTTCACCCGTTCGACGCTCTACGGCGACGGACCCGTCTGGCGTCACGTCGGCATCTACGGCTATCGCCGCGATGCCCTGGCCCGCTTCTGCGCCGCCCCGCCGTCGCCGCTGGAGACGCGCGAGAAGCTGGAGCAGCTGCGCGCCCTGGAGATGGGGTTGCAGATCTGGGCGGCGGTGATCGATGAAGCGCCGTTGTCGGTCGACAATCCGGCCGATCTGGAGGCGGCGCGGGCGCTGGGGTGACTCTCTTCCTTCTCCCGCAAGGGGAGAAGGGTTTTAGTCCGCCGCCCAGCTTTCCAGCAGCCGCCGCGCGATGGCGTAGGGCGGCGGGGCGTGGATGGTCGGGTGAGTCTGGTCCAGCACGGCGCGCGCCTCCGCCTTGGTCAGCCAGGCGACGGCTTCCAGCTCGGTCTGGTCGGGGGCGGCCTCATCGGTCGTGACCTCGGCGATCAGGCCGATCATCAGCTGGGCCGGGAAGGGCCAGGGCTGGCTGGAGTGGTAGCGCACGTCCGACACCGTCAGCCCGGCCTCCTCCATGACCTCGCGGGCGCAGGCCTCCTCGATGGCCTCGCCCGGCTCCATGAAGCCCGCCAGCGCCGACATCCGGCCGGCGGGCCAGGCGGCCTGACGGCCCAGTAGGCAGCGCGGTTCGGCGCCGCCCTTATAGACCGGCAGCATGATGACGACCGGGTCGACGCGCGGGAAATGCTCGGTCCCGCAGGCCGGGCAGACGCGCTTCCAGCCGCCCGAGGCCTGGTCCGTCGCCTTGCCGCAGGCGGCGCAGAAGCCGTGGCGGCGGCGCCAGTCGAACAGGCTCTTGGCCGTGGCGGCGATGGCGGCGTCCGCCTCGGGCAGGGCCAGCGCGGCCTCGCGCATCTCGACGAAGCGGCCCAGACCCCCGGCCGGTCCGCTGGTCGGGTCGATGGAGCCCTCGAACTCGGCGGCGAACACCGGGGCGCCCTTCCACAGCCCCAGGAAGACGTCGCGATCGCGCGCCATGTCACGCGCGTGGCCCAGCGACAGCCACACCAGCCGCTCGCCGCCGTCATGCGGTTCGATCAGCGGGCGACCCTCCCACAGGATCATGGCCAGGGCTTCGGGGTTGGCTTCCTGCTCAGCCAGCCAGGCGGCGTCGTTGCGAAGGTCGCCGGAGCGGTCGAGCGGATTGCCGGAGAAGGCGTGACGGTAGGGCATGGCGCTTCATACTCCCGACCGCGTGCGCAGGGGAGGGCTTGATTCCCGCGCCGACCGCCGTCATATCCCCTCTCGGAGATCGCGGGCGAAGGCTTCGCCAACCTGGTCAGGGCCGGAAGGCAGCAGCCACAACGAATTCCCCTTCGGGTCGCGGTCTCCACCTTTCCTGATTTTTAGTGCGCTATCGTCGATCACGCGGTGATCGACTGCTTGAGCGCTTTTTTGTGCGCTATCGCTCGGCTCGCGGAGCCTCGCTGCTTAGCGCGTTTGCACGCGGGCCCCGCCCAGCTCGAACCGCCGTCGTGCAAGCTTCACGGAACCGGGCCGCGCCTCATTCGCTGAAAGGGCTTCATCTCTTTCAGGAGCAGGCGAATGAGCATTCTCGGCAAGATTCTCGGCGGCGTCTTCAAGAAGAAGGAAGCGACGCCTGCCGCCCCCGCCCCCGAAGCGGCGGCCCCGACCCTGGCCCCTGCTCCGACTGCAGCGGCCGTCGCGCCCCAGCCCGCCCCCGAGGTCGACGTCGCCGGCATTCTCGACTTCATGAACGAGCAGCGCGCGCAGAAGCTGAACTGGCGCACCTCCATCGTCGATCTAATGAAGCTGGTCGGCCTGGAATCCTCGCTGGCCGAGCGCAAGGAGCTGGCCGACGAACTGGGCTACACCGGCGACAAGTCGGACAGCGCCAGCATGAACATCTGGCTGCACAAGCAGGTGATTCAGAAGATCCGCGACAATGGCGGCCAACTGCCCACCGATCTCTAAGCCTCTCTGAGGCGCGAGGGGGTGCGCGACCGCATCCCTTCGCGCTAAGACAGGCCCATGAGCGACGCCGATCACAGTCTCGATGGTCCTCCGTGGGAGGAAGACGCGCCCGAAGTCGAGGAGCGCGACCCCAACACCGACGACATGTTCGGCGCGCCGCCGCCCGTCGCTGCAGCCGAACCCGCGCCTGGACCGACGGCGGAGCCCGCGCCTGCGCCCGCGCTCAAGGCTTTCGAGGCGCCGCCCGCGCAGGGCGAGGCCTATACCGTCCTGGCCCGCAAATACCGGCCGCGCGCATTCGAGGATCTGATCGGCCAGGAGGCGATGGTCCGCACCCTGACCAACGCCTTCGCCACCGGCCGGATCGCCCACGCCTTCATGCTGACCGGGGTGCGGGGCGTCGGCAAGACGACGACGGCGCGCCTGCTGGCTCGCGCCCTCAACAACGAAACTGAGACCATCGACAAGCCGTCTTTGGCCCTGACGCCCACCGGGCGGCACGACGCCGCCATCATGGCGGGGCAGCACATGGACGTAATGGAGATGGACGCGGCGTCGCACACCGGCGTCAACGACATCCGCGACATCCTCGAGAGCGTCCGCTACGCGCCGGTCGAGGCCCGTTACAAGGTCTATGTGCTGGACGAGGTCCACATGCTGTCGACGCAGGCGTTCAACGCCCTGCTGAAGACGCTGGAGGAGCCGCCGCCCCACGCCAAATTCATCTTCGCCACCACCGAGATCCGCAAGGTGCCGGTGACGATCCTCAGCCGCTGCCAGCGTTTTGATCTGCGCCGCGTGGAGCCGGAGGTTCTGGTCGGCCACCTGGGCCGCGTCGCCGATCGCGAAGGCATGAAGATCGAGCAGGAGGCCCTGGCCCTGATCTCGCGCGCCGCCGAGGGCTCGGTCCGCGACGGCCTGTCGCTGCTGGATCAGGCGCTGGTTCAGGCCGAGCGCGGCGCGGTGGTCGAGACGGCCACGGTGCGCGACATGCTGGGTCTGGCCGACCGCACCCAGACCATCGCCCTGTTCGAACAGACGATGGCGGGCAAGACGGCCGAGGCGCTGACGACCTTCCGCACCCTTTATGGTTACGGCGCCGATCCGGTGCAGGTGGCCAACGACCTGCTGGAGCATTGCCACGCGGCGTCGGTCGCCAAGATGCTGGGGCCGAACGCCACCCGCCTGCCCGGCGATCAGGCGCAGAAGCTGGCGGCGCTGGGCGCAGCCATCTCGGCAGGGACGCTATCGCGCACCTGGCAGATGCTGCTGAAGGCGCTGGACGAGGTGCGGCGCGCGCCCAATCCGGCCGATGCGGTGGAAATGGCCATCGTGCGGCTGGCCTACGCCGCCGACCTGCCGGGACCCGAAGAGGCGCTGAAGGCGATCCAGTCGGGCGGCGTCCCCGGCGGCGGCGCTGGGCCTCGCGGCGGCGGTTCTGGCGGTGGCGGAGGCGGCGGGGCCTCGGCCATGCTGGCGGCGCGGCCGATGCAGGCGCCCGCCCTGCCTGACCCGCAGAGCTTTGAGGCCGTGGTCGCCCTGATCGGCGAGAAGCGCGAGATCACCCTGCAGATGGACGTGGAGCGCTACGTCCGCGTCGTCAGCTTCCGCCCCGGCGCCATCACCTATGAACCGGCCGAGGGCTCGCCTCACGATCTGGCGCGGCGTCTGGCCGGGCGGCTGAAGGAATGGACCGGCCGCACCTGGCTGATCGCCGCCAACGGCCAGGGCGGCGGCGAGACCCTGATCGAGGTCGAGAAAAAGGCCCGCATCGCCCGCCGCGCGGCGGTCGAGGCGGACCCCTTCGTAGTGTCGATCATGCAGGCCTTCCCCGGGGCCGAGATCAAGGAGATCGTCACCCTGGCGCCGGCGGTCGAGATGCCCGCCATCCCCGAGGACGGCGAGGCGGGCGACGACGACTGAGCTTCTCCTCCCCATTTCATGGGGAGGTGGCGCGGAGCCGCAGGCG
This sequence comes from Brevundimonas guildfordensis, assembly GCF_014836405.1. Taxonomy (GTDB): domain Bacteria; phylum Pseudomonadota; class Alphaproteobacteria; order Caulobacterales; family Caulobacteraceae; genus Brevundimonas; species Brevundimonas guildfordensis. The sequence continues at coordinate 153,430 of NZ_JACSQU010000002.1, forward strand.
ACGTGACGGAGGGGCCTCTGGGTTTCGCAGTCGTTAAGCCCCTCCACCGCTTCGCGGTCCCCCTCCCCACAAAGTGGAGGGATTCCGCTTACAGGATCTGCGCGGCTTCCTCGAAGTCGAGGCGGGGCGAACGGGGGAACAGGTTCTCGTCCGTGCCGTAGCCCAGGTTCATGATGAAGTTCGGCTCGACATTGCTGTCGGGGAAGAACTCGGCCTTCACGCCCGCCGGATCGAAGCCCGACATCGGACCGACATCCAGACCCAGCGCTCGCGCGGCGATGGTCAGATAGCCGCCCTGCAGCGAGGCGTTGCGGAAGGCGGCCTCGCGACGACCGGCCTCGTCCAGGAACCAGTCGCGGACGCCCTGGGCATGCGGAAACAGCTTGGGCAGGGTGTCGTGGAAGTCGATGTCCTGGGCGATGATCAGGTTGACCGGCGCGGCCAGGGTCTTGGCCCGGTTGCCCTCGGCCATGTGCACCGACAGGCGCGCCTTGGCTTCCGGCGAGGTGACGAAGACGAAGCGGGCGGGGGTCATGTTGACCGCCGTCGGGCCGAACTTGGTCAGGTCGTAGAGCTTGCGGATCAGCTCTTCGGACACCGGCCGGTCGCTCCAGCCGTTGTGCGTGCGGGCTTCGGTGAACAGTCGGGCCAGAACGGCGTCGGCGACCGGAACGTCACGGTTGGAAACTGCGTCAAAGGCCATTAGGGCTTCTCCAGAAACTAATTAGCAACTTCAGTTGTGGCTAATTAGGAAGGGGTGGCCGAGGCGTCAAGGGATCGGCTGGCGATTTCAGCGAAATAACCGCCAAGGCGCCGCGACACGCTTTCTTCGGCGGGGTCTGGAGCCGGGCGGCGCTTGGTCCTATCTAGGGGGCATGAAAGATCTCAACGCCCTGATGCAACAGGCCCAGGCGATGCAGCAGAAGCTGCAGGACGCCCAGGCGAAAATGGCCGAATCCACCGCCGAGGGCACCTCGGGCGGCGGCCTTGTCACCATCGCCCTGAAAGGCCCCGGCGAAATCACTTCGGTGAAGATCGACGACAGTCTGATGACCGCCGGCGAGGGGGATATTCTGGCCGACCTGATCGTCGCCGCCCACGCCGACGCCAAGCGCAAGCTGGACGAGATCAACAACGCCCTGATGCGCGACGCCGCCGGGCCGATGGCCGGGATGAACATCCCGGGAATGCCGAAACTCTTCTGATGGCCGCCTCCGCCGGGCCGGAAATCGAACGGCTCATCAGCCTGCTGGCCAAGCTGCCAGGCATGGGCCCGCGCTCGGCCCGGCGCGCGGCCCTGGCCCTGCTGAAGCGGCGCGAGCAGCTGCTCGTCCCGCTGGCGGCGTCTCTGGTCGAGACGGCGGACAAGGTCGTCAACTGCTCCGTCTGCGGTTCGCCCGATACGCGCGACCCCTGCTCGGTCTGCTCGGATCAGAGCCGCGACAACGCCCTGATCTGCGTGGTCGAGGAGGCCGGAGCCCTGTGGGCCATGGAGCGCTCGGGCGCCTTCCGCGGCAAATACCACGTGCTGGGCGGCCTGCTGTCCGCTCTGGACGGCGTCGGGCCGGAACAGCTGCGCATCGCCGAACTGATCGGCCGGGTCAAAGGCGGCGAAATGGGCGGCGGCGAGGCGAGGGAGGTCGTCCTGGCCCTGCCCGCCACGGTCGATGGCCAGACCACGGCCCACTACCTGGCCGAACGCCTGTCGGCGGCGGGGGTGCAGGTCACGTCCCTGGCGCGCGGCGTGCCGGTCGGCGGCGAGCTGGACTGGCTGGACGACGGCACCATCATCCAGGCCCTGCGGGCGCGGCGTCCCGCCTGACCCCGCTCCGACGGGCGACTTTCTTCCGTTCCCGACTCCCGCTAGGAACGGAGCATGAACACGCTCGAACTCATCCTGCTGGTCGTCGCGCTCATGGCGGGCGGCGGTTTCCTCTGGGCCTACATGGGCTGGCAGAAGGCGCGCGGCGCGCTGGACGCCGCCGACGCCCGGCTGGAGCTGATGGAGGAGAGCCGCGATTCCATGGCCGAGTTCCTCAAGGCCCAGGCCTCGCAGTCGGCCGAGGCCGTGGCGACCAAGCTGGTCGCCCGCGCCACCGAGACCTTCCAGGCCCAGGATCGCGTCGCGCGTGAGCGGATGGAGGCCCAGCTCAAGCCCGTCTCGGAAACCCTCGCCAAGTTTCAGGAGCACGTCACCGCTCTGGAGAAGAGCCGCGCCGACGAGACCGGCGGGCTGAAGGAGCAGCTCAACCTGCTGATGGCCGCCTCGACCGCCACCCGCGACGAGGCGCGGCGCCTGACCGAGGCGCTGAAGGGCAACACCGGCCGGCGCGGCCGCTGGGGCGAACAGACCTGCCGCAACGTGCTGGAGGCGGCGGGCATGGCCGGCCGCTTCGACTTCGAGGAGCAGAACTCGTCGGCCGCCGACGAGGGCCGCCAGCAGCGACCGGACTTCATCGTCAAACTGCCCGGCGGCGGCATGTTCGTCATCGACGCCAAGGTCTCCCTGGCCTTCCCGGACGAGGCGGACGGCGACGAGGAGGCCCAGGCCCGCGCCATGTCCCTGCGCACCGCCGCCAGCATGAAGACCCACGTGCGTCAGCTGTCGTCCAAGGCCTATCAGGACCAGTTCAAGCCCAGCCCCGACTTCGTCGCCATGTTCGTGCCGGGCGACGCCTTCCTGGCCGCCGCCCTGGATCATGAGCCCGACCTGATGACCACGGCGATGGCCTCGCGCGTGGTCATCGTGACGCCCACCACCCTGTTCGCCCTGTGCAAGGCGGTCGCCTACGGCTGGCGCGCCGAGGAGCAGGCCAAGAACGCCGAGGACGTCGCCCGGTTGGGCAAGGAGCTTTACAAGCGGCTGTCGGTCATGGGCGGCCACGCCGCCTCGGTCGGCAAGGCGCTGGACGCCGCGGTTGGCCGCTACAACCAGTTCGTCGGCTCGCTGGAGAGCCAGGTCATGGTCTCAGCTCGCCGCTTCGAGGACCTGAAGGTGGACCACGAGGGCAAGGAACTGCCCGAACTGAACGCCGTCGAACAATCGCCGCGCGCCCTCAGCCGACCGGAGCTGCTGAACGCCCCGGAGTGACGACGGCCAAGGGTGACAAACACGCTTGACTGTGTGCGGCCTGGCTGTAAAACTCGCTTGTCAACTCACTGACGCGCGGCGGGGCCATGAAACCGAAAAAACCTCTGAGCTTGAGAGATGGGGCCATCATGCTGGCGGGGGTCCTGCTGATCGGCTTCGTCGGCGGTTTGGCCAGCGGGATTCTCGCGGACCGTCCGGGTTCGGCGGCGTTCTGGACCACGGTGGCCTTTACCGTGGTGATGATGGCGGCGGTGCTGGGGGTGTCTTTCTGGTGGTGGCGTCGTCTCGACGAAGCCGCGCGCGAGGCGCACAAATGGGCGTGGTACTGGGGCGGCAGCATGGGGATGCTGATCGGCGTCGTCCTGCTGGTCGTGCTGACGACGCGGCCGGCGGACATCGTCATTCCCGCCAGCTTCGGTCAGACGCCGGCTGACCTGCTGGGCGCCGGCATGATCGCCATCCTGGGATTCCAGCTCATCGGCTACGGCCTGGCCTGGGCCTGGTGGTGGTTCGGACGGCGTTGAGGGGGCTGTCATGAAAAACCGCCTCAAGGTGCTGCGCGCCGAGCGCGACTGGAGCCAGGCGCACCTGGCCGACGAACTGGGCGTCTCGCGCCAGACGGTCAACGCGCTGGAGACCGGCCGCTACGATCCCTCCCTGCCGCTGGCGTTCAAGATCGCCCGGCTGTTCGCCATGCCGATCGAATCCATCTTCATCGACGAGGAAGGCTGACGGCCTTTGTCGCGACCCTTCAGGAGCCTGACATGATCCGCCGACTTTTGAGCCGCACCGCCGTCTCCGTCGCCGCCCTCGCGGCCGTGCTTCTGGCGCCGACCACGCCGGCCTTCGCCCAGGCTTCGCCCGCCGCTGATCCGGACGCCGTGGTCGCCGCGCCGGCGGGATCGGGCCCGCGTCTGTGGGTGGTCAAGGACGAGGATTCGACCCTCTATCTGTTCGGCACCGTCCATGTGCTGAAGCCCGAGACCCCGTGGGGCAGCGCCAGGCTGGACCGCGCCTTCGCCAGCGCTGACGAATACTGGTTCGAGATCGCCGATCTGAACGACATGGCGGCCGCCGTGCCGCTCATCCAGGCCAAGGGCGTGTCGCCCGACCGGCCTCTGTCCAGCCTGCTGACCGCCGAAGAGCTGGCCGACCTCGACGCCGCCGCCCGCACCATCGGCGCCACGGCCGCCCAGCTAGACCAGCTGCGCCCATGGTTCGCGGCCCTGCAACTGGCCATGGCCAGCATCACCAAGGCCGGCTACCTGCCCCAGAACGGCGGCGACCAGGTGCTGCACGCCCGCGCGGCGGCGACCGGCAAGGCGATCAAGGGCTTCGAGACCATGCCCCAGCAGATCGGCTTCATCGCCGATATGTCCGAAGAGGCCCAACTGGCCATGCTCCGCTCCGGACTGAAGGAGTTCGATCAGGCGCCGGAGTTCCTGGGCCGCATGGTCAGCGCCTGGGCAAGCGGCGACGTCGACGGGCTCGACGCCCTGATCGGCCAGGAGATGAAGGCGCAGTCGCCAGAGATGTACGACGTCATGCTGACGCGTCGGAACGCTGACTGGACCAACCAGATCGTAACCCTGCTGGAAGGTTCGGGCACGGCGTTCATCTCGGTCGGGGCCGGGCATTTGGCGGGCGCCGACAGCGTGCAGGCCATGCTCGCCAAGCGCGGCGTCGCGGTCGAGGAAGTTCGCGACTGAACCGACGCGCAGGCATTGAAAAAAAAGCGTAAGGCCCGGCCCGCCGGGCCTTTTCTTTTGCCCCGCGCCCTATATCTTCGCCGTCCGCCTCGGCGCGGCGCGGGTATAGTTCAGAGGTAGAACGTCAGCTTCCCAAGCTGAATGTCGCGAGTTCGATTCTCGCTACCCGCTCCAATCATTTCAACGACTTAGAGCCTCTCCGACCCGCTGCGAAAGACGCAGTTGGGAGTTAGTTGGGAGAATCTGTCGCCGTTTCGTTCCGCCGGATGCGGTTCGCGATCTCCATAACGATGCTGTCCCGATCGACGTAAACGGCCAGTAGGCGCTGCACCCGGTCCTCTTCCCATCCAAGGATGTCCGCAATCTCGGCGGCGGTCAGGCCGGCCCTTCGCAGGCGGGTGGCGAAGGTGCCGCGCGCGTCGTGCAGGTGCTTGTCGATACCGGCCTCAGCCTTGGCGCCGACGACCTGATGTTCCAGCCCGTCCAGGCTCCACGGCCTGCCGCGCGTGTTCGACAGAACGGTCAGGCATCTGACTGGCGCCGGTCGGTTCTTCCGCTCGGCCGCGGTCGCCAGATCGGCGTGGCGGCGATGCTGCTGGGCGCGGATCTCGTCAAGCAGTTCCTTCGTGTCGTCCAACAGTGGGATGACGGCTGTCTTCTTCCCCCGGCTCTTCTTCGTCGCCTTGACGATGGCGAGGTCTCCGACGTGAGACCAGCACAACGAGGCCAGGTCTTGGCGGCGCAGGCCGGTCAGGCAGGCGAGGCGGACAATGAAGCCAACCTCGGGCGATTTCGCTGCGGCGGTGTAGCGATCGATTTCGTCGGCCGTCCAAATCTGATCAGCTCGATTGCTCGTGTAGAGCTGTTTGATCCCGGCTGCGGCATTGGGCGCGAGCAGGCCGCGATCCATTCCCCACGACAGCACACGCGACAGCACCTGGATGCCGTAGTCGGCCTTGCGGGGCCGGTCTGCCCACTGGTCGCGCCAAGCCAATATCTCGGCCTTCACGCGGCGGTCGTCCAGCGCATCGAACGGCAGGCCGCCGATGGCGAGAGGGCTGCTTCTATCGTCCATGATGACGTCCAGCCAGCGCGTCCATTCGCGCTTCGTGCTGTCGCCCAGCCCATCGAACTCCGGCGACTGCTTGTAGAGGATGGCTAGGGGTCGCAGCGTGTCGGTCTTCGGCGCCCTGCGCTCGGCCACTGCCGCGTTGTAGGCGGCCATGAACTCAGGCGAGCCCGGAGAGCCGGGGAGGCGAGGTCCGCCCTTCCACGCATACCAGTAGGTTACGCGGGTGCCGTCCGCGCGCTTCTTGGTGATCTGGTTCAGGCCCTTAAGCCGCACCCTGGCCACGCCTTTGCTCCCGCCACGCGTCCAGAGCGGACACAGAAGCGGATTGGTGGGCCGTCGAGGGCTGACCCGTCAAGATCATGACCTCGCCGCCCGGCTTGATGGTGACGCCTGCGATCTCATGCCCAGCCGCCTTCAGAGCGGCGAGGCTGCGGTCCAGATCGGTGCGTCGGACTGTCGGAACGCGGCTCACTGCCACAAGGTCGAGGTCGCGGCGCATCGGGGCCTGCATATGGGCGGCGTGGCCCCGGAAAACTCTCTGGACGCCTATCGGCTGGCCGCCCGCGCCGGGTTCGACCTGGTCGAGACGGACCTTCAGGCCACGTCCGACGGCGTGCTGGTGTTGATGCATGACAGCACCCTGAACCGGACGTGCCGGAACGCGGCGGACTATACGCCTCTGAGCGGCACGGTTCGGCTGGATCAGACGTCGTTTGCCGACCTGCGGGCCAACTATGTGTTGGCGGCGACGGATCCGGCGATGCGGCGCCCGGTGCCGACGCTGGCTGAGTTCGTGCAGGAGTGTCGCGCGGTCGGCGTGGTTCCTCTGATCGAGTTCAAGGGGCACATGCCCAACTCGCGCATCGATCAGGTGATCAGCGAGACGGTGCCAGTGCTGGGATGGGACGGCGTGGTCTTCATCGCCTTCGTCCATAACCAGATCGACTATATCCGCAGCGCCCGTCCGCTCCGGGTCGGTTTGGGCCTCGGTGATCTCCAACGAGCGGAATGTGACCGGCGGGCGCGCGGGCCACACCCTCGGCAGCGGGCCTGTCGATGCCGACATTCTGCGGATGAACTTCGCGCCTGCATCGGGAAATCCCTATGCCGACGCGACGCAGGTGATCCAGCAAGCCCCGAGGTTCCTGATCGGGAAGACGCAGCTTGTCGACGCCGAGACGCAAGGGCGCCTGTTCAACATGACGGACGGTCGGGTCTCTCCTGCAGGAAGCTGGACAAGAACCAGTGAGGCCACCGCCCAGGCGCTGCCCGATGAGGCGGCGTTCCCCTATCGCATCGGCGCGAACTACCTGGGCACCAACAACTCTGCGGAACTGGCCTTTATCGCCAGCTTCCCGTTCGTGACCACGACCGACCAGGACGGGGCCATGTACGGATCGGTCAAGGCCATCCTGGCGCATTCCGGCGTCGTCATCTGACACGTCGGCGAAGCGCGCAAGCTGGCCGCGAGCAGCGCAGATGTCCTTGACGTTTATGTGTCCGGGCAGAATAAGTCGGGCCCTACAACGGGGGGGGGGGCGGCAGGCTCGAATGGCCAGCAACGATATGATTGCAATCTCGGTGGCGGATTTGCCAAAGAGATGCTTCGTCAATTCTTTTGCTAGAGAAATGAGCGGGAGCGTTACATTTAGACCGGAAGACGAGGCCGCATTAGAGAGCAACTTCCGAATAAACGCTCACGGCCATGCTTGCCAGAATCCTTCCGACGCGAATGTATCTGTTGTATTGGGATCAATACCCAGTATTGGCCTATCAATTGGCTCTCTCAACTCAAGCCTAACGGTTCGCCGTAAGTGTGCCGGCCGATTCAGCATGAATCTGTTCTTCCCGACGAATGTTTCGATCGGCAATGGCGTTACCAGTAACGGCGTTAACATCTTGGGTTCTGGAGGGGTCCTCTCAATCGGCGACGATTGCATGTTTGCAGATGCCATTCTATCCACATTGGCGACAGTCATGGCGTGATCGATGTAGCAACCGGCGAGATTATCAACGCTGGAAGGAACGACGTGGCGATCGGGGATCATGTGTGGATCGGAGCTGGAGCGCGGATATTGAAGAATGCGCGCATCGGTAAGGGCTCGATCGTAGCGGCCGTGTCCCTCGTTGCCGGCAAGGACTACCCTCCTTGCAGTTTGATTGCCGGATCTCCGGCGGTCGTGAAGAGATCCGGCACCTCCTGGACGAGGAGCTCGATCGGCGTAGGGTGGGAAAGCACGAAGGCCAAGTTTGGCCTAACGGAATAAGTCCGACCCGACCGAGGCTGCGTGCAGATATTGACTTCTGTTACGGCTTCGGGGCCGCTCACACCTATCGGTGATAGCGGCGTGTAGGCCCTGGTGAACGGGCGCCTGTTGCAGATGCAGCCCGACGCCAGCCCAGGCAGGGCGCTGCGGCCATGTGACGTGCTCGTCAGCGGCCATCCTGCCCATGCGCGCGCTTGACTTCTAGAATATTCAGACCGCGCGGCCCCGCTTTTTGCATACGCCGCGGACGGTCGCCGCTCGCCCACGGCGGCATCCGCGTTGGGCCGCGAGGCGACATCATGCGCAGCCTTCGAGGTGGCCAGCGCCCCGTCCGCTCGCCTGATGCCTGGTTGCCTAATCGAAACACGCATCGGAGAAGAAATGGCAGTCAGGATTGCGCTGCGGCTCACGTCGCAAGGCTGGGTTATTGATGATCAGGTGGTAGCCGCCCTGCGCGAGGAGGGCATAGGCGGCGGCGAGAAGGGCTGGTCTCCGGTCATCGCCGGGGAGATCGACGGTGCGCGCCGCGTTCTGCGCGTGGTGGACTGGACAGGCGGCGCCGGCGCCAAGCCAATCGCCCTCGGCTACATCGCCGCGACGGGGCTATCTGCGAACATCGCCGACGCCATCGACGTGGGCGGCGCGGTCACGGAACAGGCCGTGCTGGACGCGCTCGGATTCACCCCCGCCGATGGGGCCGACACCTACACCAAGGACGAGGTGGACGCGGCGTTCGATGCGCTGCCCGCGCCTCCGACCGTCCCGACCTTCGCCACGGTGGCCGAGGTTCGCGACGGGACGGCGGATGGCAAGATCATCGCGCCGAAGGTGTTGGCGGATGCGCTGGCGACGGTGCCGGTCACGCCCGCGACGGCAACGGCTGGGCTGGACTTTTCCGGCTTTATCAACGCCGAGATCGCGATGACCGGCAACCTGACGGCCGGGCCTCCCAGCGGCGATTTGCGCGCAAGACGGGCGAGATCGACTTCGTGCAGGACGCGACGGGCGGGCGGACGGTCGCCTTCCACGCCGACTACATCGTCCCAGCCAAGTTCAGCCTTCAGGCCACAGCCAACGGTCGCACGTCGGTCCCGTATCGCTATCAGGCCAACGGCAAGGTTCGCCTCGCCCACGCCCCCCGCGACCCCTCGTCCGGCTGGCTGATCATTGACGACGTGCAGTATCCGCCCGACTGGCCGCATGACGACCTTGTCGCGCTGGGGCTGGAATGGGTCGAGCCCGAGCCGCCGGCACTGACGGCCGATGACATTTGCCGCCAGATCGACGCCGAGCGGGACCGGCGCACGGCGCTGGATTTCGCCTATGACTTCGGGGAAACCCCGGCCGTGGACGACAGCGGCGGCGAGATCGCAGCGGGCGAACGCCTGTTGCAGATGCGCCCCGAGGATCAGCGCAACTGGCAGGCCCTGCAGGGCGCGGCGCTGACGGCTGTCGTGTCGGGCGCGCCTGAAACCGTCCTGCCCATGCGGGCCGAGGACAACTGGAACATCCAGACCACGGCGGCGCAGGTGCTTCAGGTGCTGGCGGCCATGACCGCTCACGCCTCGGCCCTGCTGCTCCACGGCGGGGCGCTGAAGTCTCAGGTGCGGGCGGCGGCTGATCCGGCGTCTGTCGACTGGATGACGGGATGGCCCGGCGATGTTTGACCGCCTGATCCTAGAAGTCGGCCTGATCGCAGGCCTGATCCTGCTGGCGGTGTTCGCCGCGGGCTTTGCGACGGGGCGACTGACCCGGCGCTGACGAACCCGGTTCGTCCCTGAAGCCACGCCCACGCGTCGGCTGCCTATCACTCATGGCCGACATTCTTGGAGGGGCGGATGCTCGACCCGAGGGATTTCCCCGCGTTCTGGGGCCTGTGCGGCGGTTTGCTTTTCGGAGCCGTCGGTCTGGTCACCGCCTATTCCGCCAAGGCCGGCAATCCGCTGGCCCAGCGTAAGGCGTGGCTGCATCTGGGGCTCGGCGTCGTGGCCGGTCCCATTCTGGCCGAAGCGTTCACGCCCAGCCTAATCTCCGTTGTTCCTGCGCTCGATATGCGTGGGGTGGCGATGACCTTGGGCTGGATCGCGGCGAACGACCCTCGCGGCTTCTTCGGCTTCACCAAGCGCCTGGTCTATGGGGCGCTTCACGCGGTTCTGAAGGAGACACAGCGATGACCGCTCACGACTGGATGGTTCTGGCGACGGGGCTTGTTTTCCTGTCGGCCGGGGCGGTGCTGAGCCAGGTGTTCCGCCTGCTTGGGCCGACCTATCACACCAAGATCACGGCCCATTGGGCGGTGCGGGGCTTCTTCTTCGCATCGACCATCATCCTTGTGGCGCGCGGCCTCTCCTTCGTCTTTCCGGGCAAGGCCTTCGCGGTTCAGCACATGAGCGCTCTGGTCCCGGCCTCGGCCTTTGTCGTTCTCGGCCTCTCGCTCGTCCTGCTCGAATGGGTGATGCGGGACCGGGCACCGCCGCCGTGGACGGAACGCCTGCTGGGCTTCGCTGTGCGCCGAGGCGTCTCGGATCAGGCGGTTGCGGAGATGGCCTTCGCCCTGCCGCCCGAACCGCATGGACGATCCGCCAGCGAGCGCGAGCCGTGCCGCAGCATGCGCCTATGCATGATGGCGGGGGCCGTCGCGATCATTCTGGTCATTTTGGCCGTGCTGCTTACGGGAGCATGATCGCGGATAGCGACCAATCGCTCGGTATCAGTTGGGGAGTGAGCAATCGGATGCCAACAATCTGCACCCTTGATAGACCCGCATCTCTCGGCCTGAACTTTTGTTATTCTAGGCAGCGGGCGGATCACCTTGTGAGTAAGGTTTAGTAAAATAAGATCCGACCTCTGAATGTTTCCTTTGCGGCTCGCGATGCTGCTCACCTGTTGCTAGCCACGAAGCCCTGGCGCCAGGGTTATAGTTGCGCTAGTCATCCGCAGATGTTTACGCTAGAGTTCGATGAGAGAATCTATAGCTTTGGTAAGTACGAGGCGCTTGTCAGAGTAGGGACAACCGATAGGCTGATTATCTCGCTGTCTGGCGTGGGCAATGTCGCCGCGAACCAAATGGGCTTTGAGTGGCGAGCGACCATCCGGAGGCAGTCGGAAGGCGCAACTTATGTCATCGTTAAAGACACTGCTCGGTCATGGTTCAACGAAGACGATGGGTTCTCACAGTTAGTCGATTTTATCCGCCGGCTAATTCTTGATCAGCATATTTCCGACGCTGTCGCCATCGGCTTGAGTATGGGCGCGTACGGCGCATTGGTGCTTGCTAGTGTGCTTCCGATCGATCGCGTCATTGCGATGTCCTCAAGGGCATGTCTCGACGAGAGGGGCGCATTCGACGGCCGCAATCGCTCGCTGATTCAGAAGATTGCGGCCGGCCCGCGATTGAGTGTCGCCGGGCTTGAGAAACCTAGCACAACCTACGTCTATGTCTTTTCCGTCGATGAGCGGAACGACGTCTTCCATGCCGAAATCTTCGCGGCAAACAGCGCTGGCAACAATACGGTGTTCCTCGCGTATCATGGCGACCATAATACTGGTGTCACTATGACGCGTTCAGGCACCCTCTCCTCGACAATGGGGACCATTCTAGCGGGCGATCTGTCCCCAGGCACCTGGAGCAAGCTCGGATTCACGGCTGTTTCTACGGACGAGATCACTGCGATTGCCGCCTTCCATCGCGCCCCCAGAGGGATTGACGCCGCGGGCTTGGCTGAGATCATTTCCCACCGCATTCTTCCTTGCGGCGCCGAGGCGATGAAGGATTTGCGGCATCTTTGGCCGCATGCTCCGGTTTCAACGGGGAGGCGGATCGGACCTAACCATTTGCGAGCCTATCTCGGCCGGGGGTGGGGCGGAGCTCAGGCCACCGGAACCTGGAGCGTCGGAAAAGACCACGTTCTACAGTTCAGCATCATCGAACTATCGCAGCCTACATCTGTGCGAGTTACGCTCGCGCTGAGGGCCCTGGTGAACAACCGACAGGAACGTCAGTCTATTTTGATTAAGCAAGGCGAACTGATCGTTTTCGAGAAGGTCGTGACTGTGGAAGACTAAACGTTCGACGCCGTCTTCGACCTCACCACTTCCTCAGATCTCGAACTGAGCATCGAAACCCCGGACGCAGTGACCCCAAAGTCGCTCGGAGTGAATGGGGACGAGAGGATGTTAGCCTTGTATCTAATGGGCCTACGCATCGACCGTCGTTGCTCTGCTGAACTCCACCCCTCTTAAATCCGAGGCTGGACACTGCATCTTCAGTGCGCTGCGCCCCGGCAGTAAGTCCTGTCAATCAATCGCGTGGTTCACTGAACGCGCAGAGACGGGTCAAGCTGGCATTATTCCGGCCAGAGCCCCACAGCCTGCCCGCATCGTTCACGTAGCTGGCGCCAGGTGGCTCGCCCCTCGATCCCGAACACATCCGACTGGGTATAGCCCTCTCTGATTAACGCCCGCCGAACTTCCGAGGGAATGCGAAAACGACCGCTGTCCGCCAACTCGAAGGCGCGCAGGATAATTGGTGTTTGCAGCATCCTGAACTCCCCTTTCAGGCGAGTCAGAACGCAGCGGTCTCAGTTATGGTTGCCCGCGGGCGCGGCGGCCTTCAGCCCATCGCCATCCAATAGAGAACGCCGAAGATCGCCAGGCATGGGGCGATCAGGACCGACTCCAAGACCCAACCGACGCGCTTGCGATGCCTTCCCGGCATGTCCGCCCCCAGTTCGATGAGCGGCGATACTTACGCGATTGAGGGTTTTTGTCGAGGGTGGCGGCCGGATCGAAGATTCAAGCCGCCTGCTTCATGATCGTCGCGGCACCGGAATTCAGCAGATCGATGTCGACCCCACAGTCTCTAAGAATCTGGGCGGCGAGGTCGGGGCAACCGCTCACTGGCAGAACTTCCCCAAAGTAGCTCATCCAAGCCTCCGACACGATCTGCTCTTCAATCGTAATCACCGATACTCCTACGCGCTGCGGTTCAGCTCATAACTAGCGCCGAGCCTCGCGCTTCTGTTCCCCACATTCTGAACTGGATTCCGACATGGACCGTAAGGCCCTCTTCCACGCCGTGCGCCCGTTTGCGCCAGGCAGAAGGCTGAAGCCCGATTGGGTGCCGATGATCAACGCCCTGGCCGATGCGTTCGGCCTTCCATCCGTAGCGAACGGCCGAGTGCAGACCGATCTGACCGATCAGGACTTCGCCGACGCGGCGACGGCGCTGGGCTGTTCGGTCGCGCAGATCCGCGCGGTGTTCGAGGTGGAAGCCTCGGGGGCCGGCTGGTTCACCGACATGCGCGGCGAGATCCTCGCGCTGGACGGGCCGGGCGGCTTCCTGGACGGATCATCCCTGCCCAAGATTCTGTTCGAAGCCCACGTCTTCGACAAGGAGACTGGCGGTCGTTTCCGGGCCTCGCATCCCAACCTGTCGTCCGCGCGCTGGAACAAGGCGCTCTACGTCGGCGGCCAGGGTGAATACGAACGCCTGCACCGCGCTATGCAGTTGGACGCCCGCGCCGCGTTGCGTTCGGCTTCGTGGGGCGCGCCTCAGATCATGGGCTTCAATCACAAGCTGGCGGGCTTCGACACGGTTGAGGCCTTCATCGAGGCGATGAAGACCGGCGCCCGTGCGCACCTGATGGCCTTCGTCGCCTTCGTGAAGGCCAGCGGCCTGACAGCCGCGCTGCGACAGATCACGACTTATCACGCCAGCGCCGAGGCCTTCGCCCGGGGGTACAACGGGCCCGCCTACAAGGCGAACGAGTACCACGTCAAAATCGCCCGGGCCTTCGCGAAGTGGAGCGCGAAGTGAGCTTCCTCCGCACCCTCTCGCTCACCGGATGGCTCGCCGTCGCCGTCCTGACGCTTGCCCTGATCCTTCTGACCATGTGCGCCGTCGATAGCCGTCAGAAGGCCGCTGACAGGCTTCGACAGGCCGACGCAGGCAAGACCCTGGCCGAGGGCCGGACAGCCGCCGCGCAGGACGCCAGCGCCATCCGAGACCGGGCCGACGCCCGAGAGCAACAGATCGACCAGTCCACACAGGAGACGACCGATGCAATCCGCAATGCGCCTGACGATGCTGCTGCTGGCGACCACGGCCTTAGGAGCCTGTGCAAGCTCTACCCGGATCGTGACCCCCGCTGTCGGATGCTCGAAGCTCGTCCCGGCCGGGTGGGCTGATCCTGTTCCGTCCGCCGCCTTTCCGCAGGACGCCGCCTCGGTCCGCGACTGGCAGGTGTTCGGCGTCGAGCAGTCGGGCCAGCTGGCCAAGGCCACTGGGCGGACGGCGGACGTGATCGGGATCGTGCGGGCCTGCGAGGCGCGTGACGCGGCGGCCGTCGAGCGAATAGGGCGGCCGTGGCGGGCTCGCTTGAGGCCAGGCTAGGGGCCCAACCTCCCATTATGCCTGCTGCGTCGAGCCCCGAGGCTCCGCCATGCCCCGTCGCCCTTCACCGGGTGGCGGGGCTTTCTTCGTTTTAGGATTGGGCGCGCCGGCGATGCAACGTAAGCGCCGCGCCGCCAGCGAGTGCCCCGCCCAGCAGGATCATCGCCCATTCGGACAGAGTCGGGATCGGTTCCGCTCCCGATGAGAAGGCAGCATCCATCGCGAAGCTGTAACTCATTGTAACCCACGCGGGGCCCGCGGGGACCTCATAAAAAAGAACTCCCCCGTCGGGATAGATCGCGTCACTCCCCAGCACCGCAACGAAACCGTTCTCAACGTCAACCAGGTTGAAAAGAAGAGCGTATGTTTTTCCAGGTTCAAGCTTTACTTCAGGAGTGATTGTAACGGGCTCGTAGTTATCATTTTGATAACCAACTGAAAATGGAGGCCCAACCCAAAGCGAAGGCCCGGGTGCGCCGGACGACCACTCGTGGATGCTGGCCATCACCTCGCTCTGGCTGCCTTCCATAAAGACCGTGAAGGCCGCCTGCTTGTTCAGCGCCACGAAGCGCTGACCACCAATGGGCGTGAGATAGCTTAAGGTGAAGTGGGTTTCCCCTCCTGGCAGGTTAAGCGTCTGGGCGCGCGCGCCTGGCCCAACCAACAGGATAACAAGGCCGATGAGGATACCAATTAGTCGCAAAACTCTTGCCCCAACCAACGCTATTTGCTTGTCGAGCCATAAACCATGGCTACTCTAAACAGGCAACGCATGCTGCCCAAATGGAAGCTTCGGCCTGCGTCAGCACCGCAGTTCGTGAGACGGCGGCTTCTAGCCGGCCTTGCGGCGGGGAGCAGCGCGGCGCGCTTTAGCTGGCGGAGCGCGGGTTCATGCCCATGGTTATTCACGCGGCCAGCGCCAGAGCACGCGCATCCCCCCGCCGCTGGCGTGGCCGCTGATCCGTGCGCCTGGCCCCGTCTTCCCGCAGGCGGCGCACCTGAGCGAGGCTTGCAGGTCTTTGAGCGGTTTGCGCCGTGCGGCCGCAGGCCACAGGGCCCAAGCTGGCCCCACGGTGTGTTCGCAGGCGCACGAAAGCTCCAACTGGTCGCAGGACGCGATGTCATCCACCGCGACCGAGTCGTCGTACTCGCGAAGCATGTCTCAGTGCGCCGTCGCGCCCCGCGTCGTGCACGCTGAGCGCAGCCGCGCCAGAGCCCCGGGAGCCTTCGCCTCGATCTCGCGCAGGATGCACCCGGCACCCGCCCGGCCGTCCGCCGTGGTCAGGTCGAGGCCGGTCAGCTGCAGCATAAGGGCGGCCAGTTCCTTGTCTCGCTCGCTCATTGCGGGCGCCCGACCAGGCGCAGCCCCGCGACCAGTCCGGCGACCAGATCGACTGGCGGGGTAGGGGTGTCCGCGCGCTCGCGCTGTTCCAGATCCCGGTCCAGCTTCTCCAGATCGCGAGCGAAGGCCTCATCGGGGCCAAGGGGTTTCGTTTCCATGTTCGTCCTCCTCAAGCACCGACCCGAGGCGGACTCCTGCACGAGAACAAAATAAGAACAAGTAGACTGCCAGACGCCCGCTTTCAGTTGGGAAATCGCTGTAACTCATTGCAAACAAATAGGTCAAAACCGCCCCGGTTGGGACCTAATACGTTGATTTCTCGAAGACCCTTGGAGCTTCCCAAGCTGAATGTCGCGAGTTTGATTCTCGCTACCCGCTCCATTATCCAATGACTTACGGCCGTAGTTCGTTCCGGCGGCCGGACAAGCACGTCCGCCCATCACGCCTCTAGATTCGGCTGCTGCGCGCGAGTCATGGGTGCTTCTCTAGAAACCGGGCCATGAGCGTTGCCGGGTCATCGCTCTATTCGCCCCAGAAATGGCGCGGCCGCCAGCGCGGCCTGGCTGCGGTTATTCACTTTGAGCTTCTTCAGGATGGCGGACACATGTTGCTTCACCGTGCCTTCGGTGAGGTCCATGTCGCCAGCGATCTCCTTGTTCAGCTTGCCGTCGGCGACGCCGCGCAGGACGCGTAGCTGGGCCGCAGACAGGCGTGCCACGCGACGGTGAAAGTCGATCGCGGCCGGATCGGCCGAGGTCTCGATCGGAAAGACCTCTTCGCCTCGCAACACGGCGCCGACGGCGTTGACCAAGGTCTCCACGGGGGCCGCCTTGGACAGATAGGCCTTGACGCCGAACGCTCGAGCCATGGCGACCGAATGGGCGTCGACACGCGAGGACACCATGGCGAAAGCGGCCTGCGGCAGACGCTGCTGCAGCCGCAAGAGCGCATCGAACCCCGTGGCGTCGGGCAGCATCAGGTCCAGCATGACCAGCTTGACCCGGGCCCCGCCCACGCGGGCGAATTCCTCAGCCTCGGCGGCGCTCAGCACCCGCGCGAAATCCAGATGGACATAGGCCGCGCGAATGGACAGCTCGAGCGCCTGCCCCACCAGGGGGTGATCGTCCACGATCAGAACTGTCCAGCGCACCTGTCGCGCTCACCTCGCCATGAGAAACCTACCCAAGATTGAAGGCCATTCCTTAATCAGACGTATCGTCCAGGCTTCGGACTGGAGCGTCGGCAGGCCCCCGCGAAAGACGCCCAACCCTATAACTTTGGTTCTATTTCGCCCTTTTTGGGGGTCCGGCTTGTGGACGAGGGGGCGTTTCGGGATGATTTGGTCCCCCAACAACGGCGCGACCGACGCCGCTCAAGCAAGTTGGAGATGACCATGAACAAGACCCTGATCGCCGCCGCCGCCGTCGTCGCCTTCACCGCCGTCGCCGCCCCGGCGCTGGCCCAGTCGGCCTCGACCACCGGTTCGGGCTCGATCACCGTGATCCGCCCGCTGACCATCACCAAGACCGCAGACCTGAAGTTCGGCACGGTCGTTCGCCCCAGCACGGGCGCCGGCTCCGTCGCCGTCAGCGCCGCCGGCGCTCGGTCGGTCGCGGGCGGCGTGGTCGGCCTGAGCTCGGGCGACACGCCCGCCGCCGCAGCCTTCACGGTCGCCGGCGAAGGCGGTCAGTCGGTGTCGGTCACCATCCCCGCCACCTTCTCCATGGCCAACGGTTCGGACACCCTGACCGTGACCACCAGCAACAGCCTGACCGGTTCGGCCGCCAGCCAGACCCTGTCGAACGCCCTGGGCTCGGCCGGTTCCCTGGCCTTCACGGTCGGCGGTTCGGTTCCGGTCGCCTCGACGACGGCGACGGGCGCCTACACCGGCTCCTTCACCGTGTCGGCCGCCTATAACTGAGCCATGTTCCCGCTGCACCGGGATGATGATCGGACAACGTGGCTTAACGAGTCGGAAGGGTTCGGCCGCCATCGTTTTGAAGCTGTCTTGAGCGGAGTCAGGTCATTGATGTTGCGTTATCTCCTGCCAGCCGTGGCCGTCCTGCTGGCCGCCGAACCGGTCTTGGCGCAGGTCGGCGCCGATCTGAACATCTCGCCCAAACGCGTGGTGTTCGGGCCCGGCGAGCGCAGCGCCACGGTCTATGTCTTCAACCAGGGCGACCAGCCGGCGACCTATTCCGTCGAGCTGGTCGACCGGGTGATGACCTCAGACGGCCGCATCGTCGCCATCGACGAAGAGCCGGGCGCCCAGGTCGATTCCGCGCGCGACCTGGTTCAGTACACGCCCCGGCGCATCAGCCTGGCGCCGCGCACCAGCCAGGCCATCCGCGTGCGCGCGCGGCCGGGCGGCTCTGGCGAACACCGCACCCATCTGACGGTCACCGCCCTGCCGCCTGAGACCGCTGGGTTCACAGTGGATCAGGCCGCGGCAGGCGCCGCCGATGAGGTGTCGCTACAGGTCGTGGCCCTTTTCAGCGTCAGCATCCCGGTCATCGTGCGCGACGGTCCCGTCGATGCGCGCGCTGCGATCGACCGCGTGGCGCTGCGGCAGGAAGCCCAGCAAGAGCTGCTCTCGCTTGACCTTGTCCGCACGGGCGCCAACTCGGTCTACGGCGACATCGAGGTGTTTGCCGAAACGCCCGGCGGCCAGGTGCTTCTGACCGCCGTGCGCGGGATCGCCGTCTATCCCGAGATCGATCGGCGCACCGTCGTCATCGCCCTTCCCCAACCGCCCGTCGCGGGTCAGTCGATGACCATCGTCTACCGCGACGACGACGCCGACCGGGGTGAAGTTCTGGCCACGGCGACCCTGGTCGCGCCGTGACGGTCGTCCGCTCCGCCGGAGCGGCCGTGGTCGCGCTGGCGGCGTCGATGGCGTCCTGGCCCGCTTCGGCGCAGGAGGCCCTGGTCCGCAATCTGGTGATCGCCGCCGAGCCCGAACCCTTCAGCGCAGATGATCTGCTGTGGATGGAAGTCCGCGCCGGCGACACGGAGCTGGCGGACTCGATGAATGTCTTCGTGTCGCGCGCCGGCGTCTTCCTGCCGCTGGGCGAGTTCGCCCGCGTGGTGGACGTGGCTGTCGGGGTCTTTCCGGCCCAGCGTCGGGCGGAGGGCTGGGTCATCGAGCCGTCGAACCGGCTCGTCGTGGATCTGGCGCGTCGCGAGGCGACCATCGCCGGGCGCGCCATCACGATCGGCGTCGACCAGGCCGCCATCTACGGCGAAGACCTCTATGTTCGCGCGGACCTGCTGGAGCAGCTTCTGCCCGTGCGGCTGAAAGCCGACGCCAGCGCCCAGACCCTGGCGGTGACCACGACCCGTCCCCTGCCATTCGAACAACGGGCGGAGCGGTTGCGGCGGCAGGCGGCGCTTGGCGGCGCCTCGGACCTGGAAAACGCCATGCGGGTGGACACCCCTTATCGCCTGGCCAGCCCTCCGTCGTTCGACGTGAACATCGGCGGCCAGCTGACGCGCGACGGCGTGGACAACGCCTCACGCTTTGACCTCAGAGCGTCAGGCGACCTGCTACACGCGGGGTTCGAAGGCTATGTCGGCTCGGATGATGACGGCGAGATCGGCACGGTCCGCGTCATGCTGACCCGCAAGGACCCTTATGGCCGCGCTCTGGGGCCGCTAGGCGGCACCCGGGCCGCTGTCGGCGACGTCTATTCGCCCTCCATGCCGATCGGCCCGGCCGGCGTGTCCGGTCGGGGCGTCTTCTACACCTCGGCGCCGCTGGAGAGCCTGGACCTCGCCACCCCTCTAAACCTTCGCGGCGAACTCGCCCTGGGCGAAGAGGTGGAGCTCTACGTCAACGAAGTGCTGCAGCGTGCGCAGACGTCTCCCGTGCAGGGGCGCTATGAGTTTCTGGATGTTCCCCTGGCCTTCGGCCTGAACACCATCCGGCTGGTCTTCTACGGCTCGCAGGGACAGATCCGCGAGACGGTCCGCCGGATCAACTTCGGCACGGGCCAACTTCAACCCGGCCGTCTTGTCCTGAGGCTCGGCGCAGTGGAGCAGGACCGCACCGTCTTCGATATCGGCGAACCGCTTTCTGGATCGAGCAGCGGGTCCGCGCGGGTGGCGGTCACCGCGGATTATGGCCTCACGCCCGGTTTGACCCTGAGCGCTGGCGCTGCCCGCTATCAGCCCCAGGGGCGCGATGCGCGATCGCTGACGGCTCTGGGTCTTCGCGGGTCGCTGGGCGTTTTCGCGACCCAGCTCGACGCCGCCATCGACAATAACGGCGGACGAGGGGCCACCGGCACCCTGGCCACCCGCTTCGGCGGGATTTCGCTGCTGGGCCGTCATTCGGAATATACAGGCGGCTTTGTCGACGAGACCCGGCAACTGGGCGCCAGGGACCAGGCCCCGCTGCGCCGCGCCACCGACCTGCGCGCGGATGGACAGTGGTCCGCGCCCAATGGCTTGAGCGTTCCCGTATCCTTGAACGCGCGCCATCTCGTTCGCGCCGACGGCGCCGAACTGACGAACGCCGAGGTGCGAGCCTCGGCGCCGCTCGGACGGCTCTATGCATCAACCAACATCGCCTATGAGGCGGAGACCGGCGGCGACATCTCTACGCGCCGCTGGCTGGGAGGGTTCGACGTGACGACGCTGGTGTCCGCGCGTATCCAGACCCGTGCCGGCCTCACTTATGAGATTTCGCCTGATCCAGAGTTGGACTCCGCCTATATCACCGCCGACTGGCAGATCAACGAGGCCGCCGCCCTGCGCGTGGGCGCCGTCCGAACCTTGGGGCCGCAAGGGACGACCTTCCTCCAGGCCTCGCACCTGTGGCGGGCCCCGCGGTTCGATCTGGCGCTCAATCTGGCCTATGAAACCGACCGCCGTGACTGGCGCGTCGGCCTGCAGATGGGCTTCGGCTTCGGCTATGACCCGGGTCGCGGAGGGTATCGCATGACGCGCCCCGGCGTGGCCGGCGGCGGCTCCGTCGCCATCAATGCCTGGGTCGATGAAAACGGCGACGGCGTGCGCCAGCCTGGCGAGCCTGGCGTGCCGGGCCTGATCGCGGACACGCCGGCCGGGGCGCAGACCACCAATGCTGAAGGGCGCGCCTTCGCCACGGGGCTGGGCGACGCGCCGACCGCTCAGATCCGTCTGAACGCCGAAGCGGTCGACGACCCCTTCCTGATCGGCGGACCCGACGTCATCCGCATCGTGCCGCGACCCGGTCGCGCCAGCCGGATCGACTACCCGATGCAGCGCAGCGCCGAGGTCCAGCTCCAGGCCATGTTGATCCAGCCGGACGGCGCCGCCCGCGCCATCGCCGCCTTGGCGATCCTGCTTGTCCCCGAGAACGGCGGCGAGGCCGTCGCCGGCCGCAGCGACCACTCCGGCGTCGTGTTCTTCGAACGTCTGCGGCCGGGCGCCTATGATCTTCGGCTTGACCCCGACCAGGCGCGCGCCCTGGCGCTGTCACTGGATCGGCCTGTCCGCGTGAGCGTGCCCGCCGGAGGCGGCTTCGTGGAGGGCGGGAGTTTCAGCGTGAGGATCGCCGGGGAGAGGCTGCAATGATCCGTTTGTTTCTGATCGGCCTTGTCACGGTGATTGGCCTTGGCGCGCCGGGGCTGGCGCACGCCCAAGCGATCGTGACCCGATCGCCGGCGACGGCGCCCACCTTGGGCACGACGATCCGCGGGTCGACGGCGACCACCTTCACCATATCCACGTCCGGCGTCGTGACGCGCACCTCTGGCGACGCCATCCGCCTGACCAGCGGCACGGTGACGACCCCGACTTTCAGCGTGAACTGCGGCCTGCTGAATATGTCCGGCCTGTGCGCACTGAGATACATCCGGGTCACCATTACGCCCGTTGGCGGCGGCGCCGCCACCGTGACCAGACTGCGTGTCGGCGCCCTGAGCGGCGCCACCTATCGCAGCGGCGGCGCGCCCGCCGAGGGCCCTTCGGTCACGTTCGACCTCAATCCCTTGGGCCTGTTGAGCACCGCCTCCTTCCGCCTGGGCATGGATGTGACCTTGGCCGCCAATGCTCCAAGCGGAACCCATGGCTTCGACTATCTCGTCACTGTAGAACTCGTCCGATGAAGCTGATGCGCTTGGCGTTTCCGGCCGTTGCGGCCGTCGTCCTGTCTGTCCCGCAAGGCGCGGTGGCGGAGCCGGTCCGCTCCACCTTGTCCGTCGTGCGCAGCTTGAGCATCGCCTCGGTCCGCCCGATCCAGTTGGCGCACGGACCGCTGGATCGGCCCTTGGGCGTCAGCGCGGAAATGCCCATCGACGCGCCGGCCGTCATTCAGATCGCCGGCGACCCGGGCCGCGTCTATCGCATTCGAGCGCCTCAAGCGCTGGTGACGGCGCGCGGCGAGACTGTCCTGGATGATCTGCGGCTGTGGAGCGCCAATACGGGGGAGGTGTCATCCAGCCGCGCCGGACGCATGGACGCCAATGGCCGCGACGTCCTGTACGTCACCGGGCGCTTGACGGCCGCCGGGACCGGTCGGGCTTCCCTGCCGATCAGCATCGCCTACGAATAATCAGACCAGACGCCTTAAGGCGACGATGAGCGCCCGCACCTGGTCGTCTGGCGGCGTCTTGCCTGCGGCGAACCCTTGATCGATCTGCATGGCCAGGTCGCCGACTTCAACGAACCCGAACAGGCCGGCTGCGCCTGCAAGGCCGTGCGCAAGGCGCTCTATCTCCGGCGCGTCTGCGCGGGCGAGCGCGTCGGCCAAGGCGAGGCTGTCGGCGCCGGCCCGCTCGCGAAAGCGCAGGCGGAGCGGTTCCAGCGGATCGCCGCTCAAGCGGCGGCCTCCGCCAGAAGATCGCGGATCTGCTTAGCCAGGGTCATCGGGTCAAAGGGTTTGACGATTACGCCGATCGCTCCCAGCGCCTTCAGATGGTCGATCTCGCCGGACTGGGCGCGGGCGGTCATGAAGATCACCGGCGTGGCGGCGTGGCCGGGGATTTCCCGCAAGCGCCTCAGCACGCCCGTTCCATCCAGGGTAGGCATCATGAAGTCGAGCAGAAGCACGTCCGGGGTCTCCCCATCGGCGATGCGATCAAGCGCCTCCTGGCCCGAACCGAGGCTGGTCAGCGAAACGTCCGGGTCAAGTTCCAGCGCCATGGCCGCCACTTCGCGGATATCCGGCTCATCATCGACATGCATCAAGGCTAGAGGCACGGCATCTCCTTAGATCTCGGTCCTGTCAAAAGTCAGACGGCGCACGGTGCGCGCCAAGTGAGTCAAGGAAGACGAGGACTTCACCAGCACGGCCTCGACCCGCGCGCCCAGGGCGGCGTCCATTTCCTGAGCCGAATAGACCACGACCGGAATGATGTTCTCTCCGTCCCCCAGTTCAGGCAGCAGTTCCAGGCCCGATCCGTCCGGCAGGCCGAGATCCAGGATCACCAGATCAGGCGTGATGCGCTTCAAGGCCTGCCGGGCCTGCGCCAAACTGCTCGCACCCGCCATCTGGGCCACGCCAGACAGCGTCGCGGCCGTCACCTGCAGGATGTCCGGGTCGTCATCGACGTGCAGGATAACCGGGCTGCGCCGTCCCAGACGCGCCAGAATGGACTGGATGGCCGTCCTCAGGCGCGCTTGGTCGAACGGCTTCTCCAGCCAGTCCACCACCTCCAACGACCTCCCTCTTGCGCGGCCCTTTGCAATGTCGGCGGAGACGACCACGACCGGCGTGTCGAGCGTGTCCGCTCGCGCCCTCAGGGTTCGGATCAGGCTGATGCCGTCGGCGTCGGGCAGCTGCAGGTCTACCAGGATGGCGGCGAAGGCCTCCACCTCGACCGCCTCCAGAGCTTCGGCGACGCTGCCGGCGATGCGCGCCTCGAAGCCGTCCTGAACCAGCATGATCCGCAGGATTTCTGCGGCGTCGGGGTCGTCTTCTACGATCAGTAGGCGAGGGCCGCCGACGCTGTGTGAGGTCGCCTGCTCGCCCGTCAGCGGCAGATCCAGGTGAAAGGTCGCCCCGGCTCCCGCCGCCGATTCGAACCAGAGACGGCCCC
The DNA here is from genome assembly GCF_014836405.1 of Brevundimonas guildfordensis. Classification (GTDB taxonomy): domain Bacteria; phylum Pseudomonadota; class Alphaproteobacteria; order Caulobacterales; family Caulobacteraceae; genus Brevundimonas; species Brevundimonas guildfordensis. The sequence continues at coordinate 177,329 of NZ_JACSQU010000002.1, forward strand.
CGTGCCGCTCGGCGATCTCCCTGGCGATGACCAGTCCCAGCCCAGTACCCCCGCGCTGGCGCGTGTCGGAGCCGTCCGCCTGGGCGAATTTGGTAAAGATACGGTCGCGGAAGGATTCCGGCACGCCCGGCCCTTCGTCGCGAACGCTCAGACGAACGATCCGCGCCTCCGGGACGACGCTGACGTGGACTACGCCGCCTGCGGGCGAGAACTTCACTGCGTTGGACAACAGGTTGACCACCACCTGCACCAGCCGGTCGGCGTCTCCACGGACCGGCGCGGCTTCGCCTTCGACCAGCATCAGGCGGGCGCCCGCCTGATCCGCCAGCCCCTGCACATTCTCGAGCGACCGCAGCGCGATGTCGCGCATATCGATCGCCTGAAGATCCAGATGAATCTGCCCGGCCTCCAATTTCTCGACGTCCAGGATGTCGTTGATCAGCCGGACCAGCCGCTGGCTGTTGGAATGGGCGATGGCGATTAGCCGGGTCGCCCGTTCTGGCAGGGCTCCCGCGGCGCCGCCTGAAAGCAGCCCCAACGACCCCGCGATGGACGTGAGCGGCGTGCGAAGTTCGTGGCTAACCGTCGAAACGAACTGGCGTTTCAGCTCTTCAACCCTGCGACGCTCGGTGATGTCCCGCACCACCGCCACCAGATGCACGCCCGTCGGCAGGACCATGGGGCTGAAGGCTACGTCGACCGGAAAGCGCGTGCCGTCGCGGCGTTTGGCCGTCAGTTCGCTGATCAGACCGTTCGACGCCTCCGCGCCTCGCGCCCTGATCTGCGCGATCAGGCCATCGCCGCCTTCCTCTTCCATCAATACCGAGACGTCGCGTCTCCCCAGCTCCTCTGCGGACCAACCGAACATCCGGGTGGCCGCGGCGTTCAGCGTCTCGATCGTGCCGCTTGGGTTGAGGGTCAGGATGGCGTCGATGGCGCTGTCGAAGATCGCTTCCTGACGGGCGGCTGTCGCCCTGATGGTGGCCAGTAGGGCCCGGCGGGTGACGATGTAGCGAATCACGAGAAAGGCGCTGCCCGCCACGACAAGGATCAGCGCGATGAAGACCGCATTCACCACGGCCTCCGTGAACAGGCTCCGCCGCTCGACCCTGGCCGTCAGTTCCGCAAGCTGTCTGGCGTCCACCGCTGTCATGCGATCAATGTGGCTGCGAATGCGGTCCATGACGGCCTTGCCCTCGCCGGTCGCCACCGTCGCCAGTCCCGCCTCGCGCCCGCCTGCAGCATAGGCTTCGAGCGCGTCGGCGGTGACGCTTAGCTTTTCCTTGATCAGCTGCTCCAGCACTCGGACGTTCTGGGCCTGTTGCGGGTCGTCGGCATAGGCGGCGCGCAATCGCGGTGCTTCACGGGTCAGCATCTCGACCGCGTGGTCATAAGGCTCCAGGAAACGAGGCTGGCCTGTGATGATGTAGCCCCGCTGCCCCGTCTCTGCGTCCTGCAGCAACGAGAAGACCATCTGCAGTTCCTGACGGGCCAGATGGGATTGCTCGGCTTCGCCGCGCAGCGTTCGTACGCGCTCGAACTCGCGACGAAGCTCCAGCCCGATCAAGGACAAGCCGGCCACGACGATCAGCGCGATGAAAGCCAGACCCCAGAGCTTTCGTGTCCCGCCCCTCCCTGCCAACGCACTTCTCCCCGCCATCAAGCGGGCATGTCGCCATGGTCTTTGGGCCGTCGCAAGCCCTGATCGAGGTTCCGCGTCCCAAGGCGGCGAAGCGGTCCCCGCCTTCGGCTTCCAGCAGGCGGCCCAGGAAATGGCCTCGGCGGGCGTCGAAGGCCCGGTGACCGCCTAGGGCGCGGCGGGTAGTCGTTTCGACCGCACGCATCGCGCTTTCAGAACCCGATAAAGGCGCGCCGTGGTCGCCAGCCTCGCCCGGCGTCGCGGCTGCGTGGTCAGGGGTAGATCTTCCGGGCGCTCAAGGCTCCAGCCGGGCAGGCGCTCAGGATGAGGGCCTCGGGCGCGGAAAGGGCGAGCCACCGGGAGCCCGCATCGGGCGGCAGGACAACGATCTGTCGGTCATGGTACGGCGCGACGTCGGGGCCCGGCGCGGTCGTCAGCATGGCGAAGGCGCCATCCTTGATGACGCCCGCGATCCAGAACCAAGGCTGGTCCGCCATGGTGAAAAGCCATTTGGTCTTCTTGCCCGCGACCTTGGGCTCGGTGAACTCGTAGAATCCGTCGGCCGGGATCAGGCAGCGGGTTGAATGCGCGAAGGACCGGCCCTCCGAGCGGAAGTTGAAGACGGGGCGCCCCGTCGGGCCCCTCCATGCCCAGGGAGCCATGGTCAACTGCGGGCCATCGGCGCCGACGGTGACGATCGGGGCCAAGTCGCCGATGCGGTAATCGGCCGGGGGAAGGTTGGGCAGGCCGCCGGGGAAGGCGAGGGTCTGGCCCGCGTCGCGGAACGGGGCCGCCAGTTGATTGGCCGGGACGTGCAGGCGGTAGTTGTTGCACATAGGTCGACCCTCTCACGACGAACGTGGATTGTGGAGTCCGTCAGATTTGAGGGGAGCGCCGGCTTCCCAAGCGGACTGTCGCGAGCGCCATTTTCGACTCTGGCGCGAGGCCCTGGCCTCGGACTGCATCGCCTACATTCCCTCTTAAGTTGAATGTCGTATCCTGCTCGCTCAATCAGGAGCGCGGATATGCAGAGGGCGTGTGGTTCTGGTGTAGCGGGCGAGCGGCGCGGGGCTGCGGCGATCGAGTTCGCCATCGTCGGCCCCTTCTTCCTGCTGCTGGTCGTGGGCATGATTGTCTACGGCGGCTGGCTGTGGATGGCGCATTCGGTCCAGGCGGCGGTGTCCGAGGGCGCTCGCGCCGCGGTCGCCGGGCTGGACGCGGTCGAGCGGGAGCAACTGGCTCGCGACGGCGTCGTGGACCATTTGCGCCATCTGGGGTTGCGCAGCGGGGACGCCACGGTCGAGACCAGCGCCGACGGCCGGTTCTTCCGTGTCGTGGTGGCCTATGACGCCGCCCGTCATCCGCTGATGGCTCTGGCCCCGCTGACGGTGTCGCCTCCCAAGGTCATCCGGCGCGCCGCCGTCATTCAGATCAATGAGGCCTGAGATGTCTCAGTCGAGGGGCCTTCTTCGTCGGTTCACGCAGCTTGGACGGGACCGAAGCGGCGGGATCACCATCATGTCGGCGGCCTTCGGGGCGCTGATCTGCGTCAGCGCGGCCCTGGCGGTCGATGTCGGGGTGGTCGTGCTGAAAGGGCGCGAGCTGCAGGGGGCGGTCGACCTGTCGGCCCTGGCCGCCGCCGGCGCCCTGCGTCAGGCCGAGGCGGCGGGGGAAGCCACGGCGCGCGCCAACCTCCCCCAGGTGTCCGCCGTGCGCGTGCAGACGGGCGTTTATACGCCGGATCCTCGCCTCAAGCCGTCGCAGCGTTTCGTCGCCGGCGGCGCTCAGGTCAACGCGGCGCGGGTGACGGCGACGGCGCCGCCCCGCTGTTCTTCGGCCGCGTGATCCTCGGGCGCGACGCCGTCGCCGTGACGAAACAGGCGACCGCCGCCCAGCCCGGCGGGGCGCCCACAGCCATGTTCTCGATCGGCTCGCGGCTGGCGTCGCTCGACGGGGGGCTGGCGAACGCCCTGCTCTCGAGCCTGCTGGGCGGGCGGGTGTCGCTGACGCTGATGGACTACCGGGGCCTGGCCGACGCCCAGGTGAACCTGTTGCAGTTCTCGGACGCCTTGGCGGCGGACCTGGGGGTAAAGGCCGGCGACTACGACGCCCTGCTGAGCCACGAGGTTGAAACCGGGCGCGTCCTGCGGGTGCTGGAGCGGACCGCGGGCTCCGACGCCAAGAGCGCTCTGGGGAAGCTGACCGGCGCGCCGGCCGACGCCAGGCTGAAGCTCGGCGACCTGATCGGGGTGGAGGCCGAGGCCCGCGCCGGGCTGCGCCAGCGGCTGAACGCCCAGGTGTCCGCCTTCGACCTGCTGATGGCGACCCTGCAGACAGCGAACCAGCAACGCCAGCTGGCGCTGGACGTCGGCGCGCGCGCCGGCCTGGCGGATGTCGACATCCTGCTGGCGATCGGCGAGCGGCCGAACCGATCATCCTGGCTGACGGTGACCAGCAAGGGAGAGCCGGTCATCCGCACGGCGCAGACGCGTCTGTATCTGAAGGCGACGGCGCTGGACCGTGTGCCGCTGGCCGGCGCGCTGGCCCAGGTGAAGGTTCCGATCCTGATCGAAGCCGCCGACTCGGAGGCCCGACTGAAGACTATTCAGTGCGGCGGCTCTCCGCGTGTTCTGGTCGAGGCGCGACCCGGGATCGCGCGGGCGCGGCTTGGCGTGATTGAAGAACGGCGGCTGCGCGACTTCAAGGCCGAGCTGACAGTGTCGCCAGCGGCTCTGCTCAGCGTGCTTTTCATCAAGGTCGAGGGCAAGGCCGACGTCCGCGTCGCCGATCCAGACTGGAGCGAGCTGAGCTTTACGGGTCCGGAGATCGGCTCAGGGGCCAAGACGGTGCGAGCGCGGGGCTTCGTCAACGGGACGGTCGTCAGCCTGCTGCGGAATCTGGAGCTGACGGCCCTGGCCCTGCCGTTGCACGTGGTGACGCAGCCTCTTGGCGCAGTGCTGACGCCTGTAGGCCCGGTCCTGGACGGGGTGGTTGAGCCGCTGCTGCAACTGCTGGGCGTCAGCCTGGGCGAGGCCGACGTCTGGGTGCACGGCGCCCGCTGTCCGGATCAGGCGGGTGCGCCGCAACTGGTCGGTTGAAGCGCGTCCTTGCTGGCGATCAGCCCTCGGAAGCGCTCAGGCCGTTGGCGGCCTGCTTCACCGCGGCGGGACGACGTTGGCCGCCGGCGGCGATGATGCGGTCGATGCGGGCCTTCTCGGCGCGGAAGGCGGCCAGGTCAGCGCCCGCCAGAACGGTGCCTTCCTGGGTCTTGATGCCCGACGGGTTGATCCGCTGACCGTTGCGCCAGATTTCATAGTGCAGGTGCGGGCCGGTCGAGGCGCCGGTCGAGCCCACATAGGCGACGACCTGGCCCTGGGTCACGCGTTGACCCGCGCGCATGCCCGAGGCGTAGCGCGACAGGTGGCCGTAACCGCTTTCCAGGCCATTGGCGTGACGGATGCGCAGCCAGTTGCCGTAGCCGCCCCAGCGCCGGGCCTCGACCACCACGCCGTCGGCGGGGGCCACGACCGGGGTGCCGGTCGATGCGGCGAAGTCCATCCCCTGGTGCATCTTGCGATAACCGGAGATCGGGTGGGTGCGGACGCCGAAGTTGGAGCTCACGCGGCGGAAGTTCTGCAGCGGGGTGCGCATCATGGCGGTGCGCGTGTTCTTGCCGGTGGCGTCGAAATATTGAGCCGTCTTCGAGCCGGCGGGCTGGAAGCGATAGAAGACGTGCCCCTTCAGCTCGGCGTAGAGCAGGTCGCCGGTTTCGACGGTGCGGCCTGATTCAGTGACCTTGCGGTCGAAGACGAGGGTGAACTCGTCCGAGGCCCGCACGTCGCGCTGCATGTCGAACTTGTGCGCGAACAGCTGGCTGGCGCGGCGCACCACGGCCGAGGTGGCGCCCAGCTCGCGGGCGCTGGCGGACAGGGAGCGCTGCACCTTGTCGTTGGCGACGACCGTTTCCTCGGTCACCTTCTCGTCCAGCGAGCGCAGGCGCAGCGCGCCGTCGAAGCTGCGCGACACGGTCAGTTGGCTGGCCGGGCCGGTCCGCATGGTCAGGCCGATCAGGCGGGCGTCGCCCATGCCGCCGCGCGGCTTGGACACGGCGGTTTCAAAACGCAGGCCCGCGCGCAGGTCTTTGAGATCAAAAGCGCTGGCGATGGTGGCGGCGACGGCCTTGGCTTCGTCGGCGCCGACGCCGGTGCGGCGCACGGCCTGCTCGAACGTCTCGCCGCGGCGAATCTGCACAGGGATGGCTTCCGGCGTCGTCATGCCGGCGGGAGCCGCGGCGGCGGCGTACGCCTGGGCTTCCAGGAATTCGATCTGTTCTGCCGTCAGAGGGGGAACTTCCTCGGCCTTCACCTGTTCAAACCCACGACCGGCCAACAGCGCGATGCTGATGGCGGCGCAGGTGGTCAGCAGGTGGGGCGCAAGCCGAACAGGCTGACGGCGCGGATCGAACTGAGCCATGGGTCCCCGGCGAATCGACGACGCTTGCTGCGCCAGACCAGTCGAAATTACGTCCACGCCGAGCGGTCCCCCGACCGGCAGTGAAGCGAGCCGTATAGCCCGACTGATCCATATTGGGAAGCGGTCAGGTTACATTCGGTTAACTTGGCGGGGGATTACCGAAGTAAATCGACGTTCGCCCCGCCATGATTGTGAAACCTCGCCATTTTTAGGGTTTGATCATCATGTAGTGGTGACGATGACACGGTAGAGTTGTCGCGAGGCAACGACTGTCGCTCCGGCGCATTCTGTGGCGTTATCAGCTCAACCGTTAGATGATGATCGTTCCGCGACCTTGACCGAAGACGCCGATCCTTCCCCGACGCGCCGGCAATCGCCCCGGCGCAATGCTCTGCGCGGCGTGCTGACCACGGCGGGCGTGGCGTTGATGGTCGTTCTGGTGCTGGCGGTGGCGCTTTACCTGAACCGACGCGCCGCAGCGCGCGAACTGCTGGTCGGCTGGCTGGACCGTAAGGGAATCGACGCCGACGTCGAGGTTGAGCGGCTGGAGGCCAACGGCTTCGTCGGCAAGATATCCATCGGCGATCCCAGGAACCCTGACTTCAAGGTCGAGCGGGTCGAGGTCGACTACGCCGTGGGTCTGCCGTGGTCGAAGGCCGGACTGGGGGTGACGCCCAGTCGGGTGCGGTTGGTGCGGCCGATCGTCCGGGCGGCGTGGAAGGACGGCAAGCTGTCGCTGGGCAGTCTGGACCCTCTGGTCGAAGAGTTCACCGGCAGGCCGCCCAGGCCGGATTCGCGCGCCCCCCTCGTCATCGTCGAGCGCGGCCAGGCGCGTATCGACACGGAATACGGCCCGATCAATGTTCTGGCGGACGCGCGCATCGACGACGGCAAGCTGATGCGGTTGTCGGGCCGCATGCCAGCCGCTTCGCTCAAGAGCGGCGGGATAGAGGCGCGCGGTCTGGGCGGCGTGATCGAGGCGACGACGACCGGCGACCGACTTGCGGTCGAGCTTGATCTTCAGGCTGAACAGTTTGCGGCTAAGGATCAGGCGAGCGGCGAGGGCGCGGCCCTGCATCTGAAAGGCGACCTGCCTTATCCGGACATGAAGACGCGGCGCGGCGACGGGCGGGTATCTCTGACCGGCCGGTTCACCGCGGATGCAGCCAGCGGAGCGGGCGTGAGCAGCCGCGCCGTCGCCGCCGACCTGGCCTTCGATGGTCAGGTCGCGGGCTGGATCAATCGCTATGATCTCAGGGGCAAGGCCCGCCTGGCGACCACGGCGGGCTCGCTTGCGGGCGAGGGACTTCAGGCGCGTGCGCTGGACCTTCGCCTGACGGACGCCGAAGTGGCGGTCGCCGGGGGCGCGGATGCCGAGAAGGCGCGCTGGTCAGTGACGACGCCCGCGCGCCTCAGCGTCGGGGCGGGCCGAGCGGGCGAGACGCGGCTGGAGGGCCTGAGCCTGACCTCGGCCAGCCTGCGCGCGGGCGGCCATGGCGATGCGCTGGAGGTGCAGGCGCCGGTGGCGCTGCAGGCGCGATCCGTGCGCGCCAAGGACATCAGTTTGCGCGGCGCCAGCGGCGCGCTGGATCTGGACGTCGTGCGCGACGCGGTGACCCGGATCGATGTTCAGGGCACCCTGAAGGCCGATCATGCCGCCGTGACCTCGCTGGGCGCGGCGACGGCGGACGACCTGCCGGAAATGGCTGCGTTGAAGCGCGCTCTGGGCGACTTCGCCCTGAACGCCCCGCGCATCCGCCTATCGGGGGATAACGCCGGACTGGAGCTGACGCTGCCGCAGCCGATCACGGCGCGCCCGGCCAACGGCGGCGAGCTACGGCTGGAAGCGCATCGCAAGCCGCTGTTCGCGTCGGGCGAGGGCGCAAGCGGGGGCGGGGCGCTGAGCCTGACCTCCACGCGCGGCGGCGGCTTGCCGGACGCCCGCTTTGAGGGGATCGAGTGGCGCCTGACGCGCGGCGGCTTTGCGGCGCGTCTCAAGGGGCGGGCGGGACTGGACTTCGGCCCGGCGCGCGACATCGCCTTCAGCACCCAGGGCGAACTGGCTTCGTCGGGCGGACGGGTCACCTATACGGCGGACGACTGCATCCCGCTGACGATCGGCAAGCTGGACCTGGGCGAGAACTCGGTCGAGGCGATCTCCGGCCGGGTCTGCCCTGGCGCAGAGCCCCTGATCACGGCCCAGGGCGGCGCCTGGCGCGCGCGCGGCCGCCTCGCGGACGTGCAGGCCACGGCGCCGTTTCTCGAAATGCGGTTTTCGCAGGCGGAAGGCCGCCTGGCCGTCGACGGCGCCGCCAAGGGGCTGTCGATGCGGGCCGCGATCTCCAAGGCCCAGATTTCCGACGTCGCCGACCCGGCCCGCTTCCTGCCGCTTCAGGCCAAGGGCGAGGCGCAACTGGCCGATGAGGTCTGGACCGCTGGTTTCGATCTCACCCGACTGGGCCATGAGGTCGGCCGCATCGACCTGCGTCACGACGGGCGTCTTCAGGCCGGCGGGGCGGGGATCTCGGCGCCCAGCCTGATCTTCACCGAGCACGGCCTACAGCCGGCCGATCTCAGCCCGCTGGTTGCGGACTATGTGAAGTCGCCGGTCGAAGGCTCGGCCGGGTTCGAGGGGCGGTTCGACTGGAACGCCGAGGGCGCGACCAGTTCCGGCGTCCTGACCGTGCCGGATCTCGATTTCACCAGCCCGGCGGGCAAGGTTCAGGGCCTCAAGGGGCGGGTGGAGTTCACCAGTCTGACGCCGCTGATCACCGCGCCGGATCAGAAGCTGACCGCGGATCGGGTGCAGACGGTGACGCCGCTGACCGATTTCCAGCTGACGTTCAGCCTGAACGAAAAGGCCCTGACCATCGGCGGTGGGCAGATCCAGGCGGCGAGCGGGCGCATCAGCGTCGAGCCTCTGTCCCTGCCGCTGACGCCTGGCGAGGGCTGGGGCGGGGTGATCGTTGTCGAGGGCGTGCAGTTGAACGAACTGCTGAAGAGCGCCAACCTTCAGGACAAGGCGGAGCTGGACGCCGTGGTGTCCGGCCGTCTGCCCTTCACCTATGATCCCAAGGCCGGCTGGCGCATCGTCGGCGGCGTGCTGCACGGGGTGCGTCCCGGCCGTCTGTCGATCCAGCCGGAGGTGTTCGACGATCTGGCCGCCGGCGGCGGGGCCAACTCGGCCGACCTGCCGCCCAACACCATGCAGGACCTTGCCTATCAGGCCATGCAGGACCTGGCGATCAGCGACCTGACGGCCGAAGTCAACAGTCTGGACGAAGGCCGTCTGGGCGTGCGCTTCCGCATCAACGGCCGCCATGATCCGCCCCAGCGCGAGCAACTGCGGCTGACCTTTATGGAGCTGATCCGCCGCGACTTCATGAACAAGAAGCTGAACCTGCCGTCGGACACGCCCATCGATCTGACGCTCGACACGACGTGGAACGCCAACCAAATCGTCTCGGATCTGCTGGAATATGCTCGGCGCGGCGAAACGCCCGTGCTGACGACGGATGAGCAGCCTTGATCGGCGGCTTCGCTTTGTTCAGAACCCGTTCACTCGCCGCAGCGTTAGATGGCGGTGACTTCCAACGCCGCCTTCGGAGATCGGCCCCATGATCAGCAAGCGTCAGATCGTCGCCGTGCTCGGCCTCAGCGCCGTCAGCCTGGCCGCATGCGCGCCTACGGTGAACATCAAGTTCAGCGAGCCGCTGCAAATCTACGCCAAGCTTGACGCCGATATCCGCATCAAGCTGGATCAGGAACTGCAGAACCTGCTCCGCGAAAACCCCAACCTGTTCTGATACGAAAGGGGGCTTTGACATGACGAACCGCAAACTCTTCGTGGCCATGGCCGCAGTGGCCGCCCTTGGCGTCGCCGCCGGCGCCGCCGTGGCCCAGACCGCTTCGCAGAAGGCCCTGGTTGATCGGGCCAAGGCCGCAGGCGCGGCTGGCGAGCAGGCCGACGGCTATGTCGGCGTGCGCACCTCGGTCGACGGCGACACCCAGGCCGCCATCAGCGCCACTAACGCCGGGCGCCGCCAAGCCTACGCCCGCAGCGCCACCGAGGCGGGCACCACGGCCGAAGTGGCCGGGGCCCGGATGTTCGAAACGCAGCTGCTGCCGCGCATCAGCTCGGGCCAGTGGTACAAGAACGCCCAGGGCCAGTGGGTCCAGCGCTGAGCTGAACCATGACGAAGACCTCCAGAGGCGGGCGGGTTGTCCGGCTTCTGCGGTCGTTGATCCTCGCCGTCGCCATATCGGCCGTCAGCACCCTGGGGCTGGCGGCTTATTGGCGCCTGATCGGCGGCGGCGAGATGAGCCTGCACGGCTGGATCGCCATGGGGTTGGGCGTGCTGGGCACGGTCGGTCTCGCCTGGGGGCTGATGGCCCTGGCCTTCCGGTCCGACCGCGACGGTTGGGACGACCGGGTCGACAACCATCTGGACCCCGGCATCGAAGGCGCCGAGGACCGCAAGGACGACGATCTCTACTACTGACCGCTCAGGCGGCGGCTTCGGCGCCGTCGGTCAGGGCGGGCAGGAACAGGCCGCGCGTCAGGGCCTCGACGACGGGCACGGCCACGGCGTCGCCCATCAGCTTCAGCGCCGCGCTCTCGCTGGCGGGCAGGCGATAGGCCTCGTCTACCCCCATCAGCCGCGCCGCCTCGCGCCCGGTCAGGCGGCGCAGGGCGACCTGGCCGTCTTCCACGATGACCACATACTGCCGCGACGATCCGCCCGACGGGGTGCGCAGACAGCCCGCCAGCCCGTCGAAGCGCAGCTCCAACCGTTGCAGCTTCTGCCCGTCCTTGACCCGCACCCGGCGGAAGGCCGCGCCGACGCGTCGCTCGCCCGAGGCCTGGATCGCCTCCAGCCGCGCCCGATGCAGCGGCGACAGCATGGCCAGCAGGGTGTTCGCCTCCGCCTCGTCGAAGCAGGGGACGTTCGGCTCCAGCACCGCCGCCAGATCAAGGTTGCGGCGCGGCGGCGTCTCCAGCCCCCACCAGGCCCAGCTCGCCTTCAGGCTCGCCGGCAGCCGCGCCCAGGCGGCGGTCAGGCGCGGCGAATGGAAGGGCAGGGCAGGGCCTTTCAGGCGCGGCCCCTCGGCCCCCCGCATGGCGATGATGAACAGGCGCGGGCGCGACTGGGGCAGCCACAGTCCGGCGTCCAGCTCCAGCGCTCCGACCGTATAGCCCGCCTCGACCATGGCCCCGCACACGGCGGCGAAGTCCTGGCCCTCGCCCGAGGTCAGCAGGCCGACGACGTTCTCCAGCACGATGACGCGCGGCGCTCGGCCCTCGGCGTCCAGACCCTGCATCAGCTTCCAGAAGCCCCAGAAGGCGCCCGACCGCTGCGCCTTCAGACCCCCGCGCGCGCCAGCCAGACTGACGTCCTGACACGGCGAGGAGGCCCAGCACAGGTCCGGCGCGCCGGGCACTTGATCGGGCGTCACCTCCCACACGTCGCCCTGGATCAACGGCGTCTCAGGATGGTTGGCGCGAAAGGCGCGGGCCTTGGCGGCGTCGATGTCGTTGGCCAGGACGGTGCGGAAGCCCGTAAGACCCAGCCCCGCCAGCCCGCCGCCCGCGAAGAACTCGCAGGCCGTCAGGTCGGCATCGGAGGCAGGGCGAATCGGCATGGAGCCACATTAACCCAGGCGCGCCGCTTTGGCGCCTGTCTTGACGCCGTGGCGCCAAACCCTGACGCTGCCGACCAACCTAAGAAGGGATCGCCCATGCGCGCCGTCTTCCTGTCCGCCGCCGCCCTGTCGGTGGCCCTCGCCGCCTGCTCTCAACCGGCCGAGACGCCGCGCGAAGCCGCCAAGCCCGAGCCGCGCGCCCTGGCGGGCGTCGATCTGGATCAGCCGGTGCGGGTGCTGGGCACAGAGCCTTTCTGGGCCGTGGAGATCACGCCTCAGGGCCTGACCTATTCCGGCGTGGACCGGCCGGAGCAGAAGGCCGCGAACCCCGGCCCGGCGCTGCAGGGCACGGTCGCGACCTGGACCACCAAGACGGAGGCGGGCGCGGATCTGGCCGTCACCCTGACGGCGACCGACTGCTCGGACGGCATGAGCGACCGCACCTATCCGTTGACCGCCAAGGTCGAGATCGCCGGCGAGACGCTGACCGGCTGCGCCGCGGCCACGGCCGCGATCGAGCGCGCGGGCGAGAGCGGCCGCGTCGAATAAGGCCAAGCTGGCGCCCGGCTTGCATTGAGCGCTGTTACGCGGCCGGGCTGTCCCCGGTCGGTTCACCGGCCAGGATGGTCCCATGACGCCCATAGCGACGCCGATCGACATCCGCCCCCTGACGTCGCTCAGGTTCTTCGCGGCCCTGTGGGTCGTGGTCTATCTGATGTGGCCGAACCTGGCGGTCGGCGGCATGCCGGCCCTGGCGGCCAAGGGTTATCTCGGCGTCGAACTGTTCTTCGTCCTGTCGGGCTTCATCCTCAGCCACGTCTATTTGCAGGCGTTTGGCGAGAAACGCTTCGGCTACAGGGGTTTTCTGTGGGCGCGCATCGCCCGCATCTATCCGCTGCACCTGTTCACCCTGTTCGGCGTCATGGCTCTGGGGCTGGCGGCGACGGCGGCGGGCATGGCGATCGATTCCGGCATCCTCAGCTGGAAGACCCTGCTGCCCAATCTGTTGATGCTCCACGCCTGGGGCTTCGCCGGCGAGGCGGGTTGGAACCACCCGTCATGGTCGATCTCGGCCGAGTGGTTCGCCTATCTGACCTTCCCGCTCTTCGCCGCCGCCGCATGGAAGCTGCGTGACCGGCCGTGGCTGGCGACCGGGGCGGCGGCCCTGTTGCTGGCGGCCCTGTATGTCGGCTTCGAGCGCGTCGCCGGCTATCGCCTGACCGAAGCGACGTTCAAATGGGGGGCGCTGCGGATCGTGCCCTGCTTCGCCTATGGCTGCGCCCTCTACCTGGTCTATCGCCGGGCGCCCCTGCCTCGGGCAGGCCTGCTGGCTGCAGCGGCGGCGGTTGTGATGGCGCTCAGCGCCGCCTTGTTGAGCTGGGACGGGATCACCGTCCTGTCGGGCGGCCTGCTGATCCTGGCCATGGCCAGCATTCCTCAGGACAAGGCGGGCGTTCTGGGTTCGGCGCCGGCCGTCTATCTCGGCGAGATCAGTTACGCCGTCTATATGCTGTGCGCCCCATGGCAGATCCTGGCGGTCAATGTCGTCGCCCGTCTGACTGGGGCTGAAGACAAGCAGCTTCCGCTGGTGTTGTGGCTGGCGATCATCGCGGGACTGATTGTCGCCGCCGCGATTGTTCATCTGCTGATCGAGCGCCCGGCCCGCAGTTTCCTGCGCGGATGGGCGCGGCGGCGTCGATCATCTGTGGATCGACAGGGGAAACAGTCGGAAACAGTTCTTCAACATTCTGACTCTATCGTCTAAGGCTTGTCCGCGTTCAGTCGGGAGCACGCCAGATGATGAAACGGCTCACTGCCGCCGCTCTTGCGGCGACACTTGGTTTCTTCGCCTTCAGCACGACCCCGGCCCAGGCCGGCGACCCCTATTGGCAGTGCGTGACCTTCGCGCGGATGTTCTCGGGGATTCAGATTTTCGGCGACGCCTGGACCTGGTGGCGTCAGGCCGTCAGCAAGTTCCGCACCGGCGATGCGCCCGAGACCGGATCGGTCCTGGTGTTCCAGCCCCACGGCCGCATGAGCGCCGGCCACGTCGCCGTCGTCTCCGACGTCCTGACCGACCGCGTGATCCGCGTCACCCACGCCAACTGGGGCGGCAGCCGCGGCAAGGTCGAGGAGAACGTCACCGTCGTCGACGTCTCTTCCTCGGGCGACTGGAGCCGGGTGAAGGTCTGGTACAACCCGATCAACGACCTGGGGACCACGGTCTATCCGACCTACGGCTTCATCTATAACGGCGCCCGCGACGCCTTCGCCAACGGCCGCCAGATGGCCGCCAGCGCCGTCGCCGAAGATCGCGCCGCCAACTAGTTTCTCAAGTCAAAAAAGGGTTTGGCGCCGCCCGGCTGATCGGGCGATAGCTGATCCATGACCGAAACCAACGACATTCGCGGACACGCTATCGAGACGGCCAAGCATGAGCCGCAGGGCGTGACCTACGCCGGCTATCTGGCGCTTGACGACATCCTCTCAGCCCAGAAGCCCCGCTCCGACCAGCATGATGAAATGCTGTTCGTCATCATCCACCAGACCAAAGAACTGTGGCTCAAGCAGATCCTGCACGAGGTGGCCCTGGCGCAGACGCTGATCCGCGCGGGCGACCTGGTGCCGGCCTACAAGAGCCTGGCGCGCGTCAGCCGCATCCAGTCGGTGATGACCCAGAGCTGGGAAATCCTGGCCACCATGACGCCCGCTGATTACCTGAAGTTCCGCGGCGACCTGGGCGCCAGCTCCGGCTTCCAGAGCGATCAGTTCCGCCGCCTGGAGACGATGCTGGGTCTGAAGGACCCCCGCTTCCTGCGCTTCCATGCCGAACGTCCCGCCGCCCATGCGGCGCTGAAGGCGGCGCTGGAATCGCCCAGCCTTTATGACGACGCCTTGCTCCAGCTGGCCAAGGCGGGCTTGCCGGTGCCCGACGCCGTGCTGAACCGCGATGTCAGCCAGTCCTATGAGGCCGACGAGGGCGTCGAGGCCGCCTGGCTGGAAGTCTATCGCGACACCGAGCGCTGGTGGCCCCTGTATCAACTGGCCGAGAAGCTGGTCGATCTGGACGACGCCTTGCTGACCTGGCGGCACAAGCATGTGATCACCGTCGAGCGCATCATCGGCCGCCGCCAGGGCACGGGCGGCACCGACGGAGTGGGTTATCTGGTTGAGACCCTGAAGCGCCGCTGCTTCCCCGAACTGTGGTCGCTGCGCAGCAGGCTGTAGAGCAAGGGCGGGTCGGCAACCTTCGCTGCTGGCAGGGATTGAACCTGTGAACGGCGAGAGAGGTGTCCGATGAGCGGCAACAGTCACGACATCAAGGTCCTCAACGGTCTGGTCGAGGGGCTGATCGACAGCGCCCAGGGTTATCACGAGGGCGCGGTCAACGCGCCCAGCGAGGCCTATCGCGACTGGTTCGAGGCGCGGGCGTCCGAGCGCCGACGCCTGGCCGAGGAGCTGAAGGCGGCGGTGCGCGAGCGCGGCGGATCGCCGGAGGAGGATCGGTCCATCCTGGCCAAGGCCCAGCGCGCCTTCAGCGATATCAGCCACGCCCTGCTGCGCAGCGAGGTCTCTATGATCGACACGGTCGAAAGCGGCGAGGATCAGTTGAGAGGTCGCTTCGAGCGGGCGCTGGCGGACGACACCCTGTCGGCCACGACCAGGGAAAGCATCCGCCGCGCCTATGGCGAGGTCTGCGCGGGTTCTGATCAGCTCAGCGCGCTGAAGCACGGTCTCGCGGGCGTCGGCGCACGCTCAAGCAGCGAGCCGCCTCGCGGCGAGCGGTAGTGCACTCCACCCACTCAAGCAGCGAGCCGCCGCGCGGCGAGCGGTAGTGCACTCCACCCGCTCAAGCAGCGAGCCGCTGCGCGGCGAGCGGTAGCGCACTTAAAGAAGAGCACTAAAAAAGCCCCGGCGTTTCCGCCGGGGCTTTTGATCTTCAGCGCAAGGCCGAAGCCTGAAATCAGGCCTCGTCGCCGGCCTTTTCGGTCGTGCCGGTGGCCGGGACGGCGACCTTGCGGGCCGTCTGGCGCTCGGCGATCCGGGCCGACTTGCCGCGACGGTCGCGCAGGTAATACAGCTTGGCGCGACGGACGACGCCGCGACGCTTGACTTCGATGGAGTCGACGTTCGGCGACAGGA
This sequence comes from Brevundimonas guildfordensis, assembly GCF_014836405.1. Taxonomy (GTDB): domain Bacteria; phylum Pseudomonadota; class Alphaproteobacteria; order Caulobacterales; family Caulobacteraceae; genus Brevundimonas; species Brevundimonas guildfordensis. The sequence continues at coordinate 193,227 of NZ_JACSQU010000002.1, forward strand.
TCGGGAAGCGACGCTCCACGCCTTCACCGAAGGAAATCTTGCGGACCGTGAAGGTCTCGTTGATGCCGCCGCCGTCACGGGCGATGCAGACGCCTTCGAACGCCTGGATGCGTTCGCGCTCGCCTTCCTTGATGCGCACGTTGACGCGCAGGGTGTCGCCCGGCTGGAATTCGGGGATGGTCTTGCCTTCGAGCAGGCGGGCTTTTTCTTCGGCAGCGAGCTGCTGGACGATGTTCATGGTGTCTCTCCGGAGCTTATTTGCTCTTTAGCTGTAAGTTGGCGAGATGCCGCTCCCAGAGATCCGGGCGCCGCTCTCGCGTGGTCGCTTCCCTTTGTTCCTGACGCCATTGGGCGATCTTCTTGTGATCGCCCGACAACAGGATCTCGGGGATGTCGTGGCCCTCGAACGTCCGCGGCCTAGTGTACTGCGGATGCTCAAGCAGGTCGTCCTCGAAGCTCTCGGTGGACAGGCTTTCCGCCGCACCCAGAACCCCCGGAACCAACCGGACGCACGCCTCGATCGCCACCATGGCCGCCGCCTCGCCGCCGGCGAGCACCGCGTCCCCGACGGAGACCTCCTCGAACCCCCGAGCGTCGAGCACTCGCTGGTCCACCCCCTCGAAACGGCCGCACAGCACGACGATGCCGTCGGCCTTGGCCCATTCCGTCACTCGCGCCTGCGTCAGGGGTCGACCGCGTGCGCTCATGTACAAAAGCGGCCTAGGCGGGCCTTCCAGGCTGTCGAGAGCCTTGGCCACCACGTCCGCTTTAAGCACCTGACCGGGACCGCCACCCGCAGGGGTGTCGTCCAGGAAGCCGCGCTTATCTTCGGAAAACGCGCGAATGTCCAGCGTCTGCAGGTCCCACAGACCCTTCTCGCGCCAGGCGGTGCCGATCAGCGACACCCCCAGCGGTCCGGGAAAGGCCTCGGGGAACATGGTCAGGACGGTGGCGGTAAAGGGCATGGGCAGCCTCCTAACCCTTCTCCCCTCGGGGGAGAAGGTGTCATGCGCAGCATGACGGATGAGGGGGCGGGCGGATGAAGGCGAGACGTCAGCAGCGCGTGCGCTGAAACCTCCCCCTCATCCGAGCGCCTCCGGCGCCCACCTTCTCCCCCGCAGGGGAGAAGGAAGACTTAGGCCGGCTTGCCGCCGCCCTTGGCGATCCAGGCGTCGACCAGGTCGCCCAGCACGTCCAGCGGCACGGCGCCCGAGCCCAGGACGACGGTGTGGAAGTCCTTGATGTCGAACTTGTCGCCCAGCGCCGCTTCGGCCTTGGCGCGCAGCTCCTCGATCTTCAGCTCGCCGATCTTGTAGCTGGTCGCCTGGCCCGGGTTGGTGATGTAGCGCTCGACCTCCTTCTGGATGTCGCGCTCGGACAGCAGGGAGTTGTGACGGAAGTAGTCCATCGCCTGTTCACGGCTCCAGCGCTTGGCGTGCAGGCCGGTGTCGGTCACCAGACGCACCGCGCGCCACAGCTCGGTCGAGAGGCGGCCGAAGTCGGAGTAGGGGTCCTGATAGAAGCCCATCTCCTTGCCCAGACGCTCGGAATACAGGCCCCAGCCTTCGGAATAGGCGCCATAGCCGCCGAAGCGGCGGAAGCTGGGCAGGTGCTCCATCTCTTGTGCATAGGCGATCTGGAAGTGGTGCCCCGGCGCGCCCTCGTGATAGCTGATGCCCTCGATCTGGGGCTTCAGCACCTGGGTCATGTCCGACAGGTTGACGTAGTAGATGCCGGGGCGCGAACCGTCCGGCGCGGGAGAGTTGTAGAAGGCGATGGAGGCGGTCGCCTCACGGAACGGCTCGACCGCGCGGACCTCCAGCGGGGCCTTGGGCAGGTTGGAGAACCACTGCGGCGCCACGGCCATCACCTGCGCCACGAAGGCGCGGGCGTCGGTCAGATAGGCTTCCTTGCCTTCCGGCGTGTTCGGATACTGGAACTGCGGATCGGTCTTCAAGAAGGCGAAGAAGTCCTGCAGCGAGCCGGTGAAGCCGACCTGGGTCTTGATCGTCTCCATGTCGCGCTGAATGCGGGCGACCTCGTCCAGGCCGATCTGGTGGATCTGGTCGGCGGTCAGGTCTGTGGTGGTCGAGAGCTGCAGGCGCGCGTTGTAATAGGCCTCGCCCTGCGGCAGGCGCCACACGCCCGCGTCACTGTCGGCCTGGGTCTGCACCTGGCCCAGCGCCGTCAGCACCGTGTCGAAGCCGCGCTTGTAGGGGCCGGTCAGGGCTTCGCGGGCCGAGGCCAGCAGACGGTCCTTGGTGGCCTGATCGGCGTCGAGGGCGGCGATCTTCTTCTGGAAGTCCGCCCAGACCGGGTTGTCGGCGCCGCCGTCGAACGGGGCCCCGGCGATCACCGCGCGGGTGTTGTCGATCGAGGGTTCGAACACGAAGCGCGGCGAGACCACGCCCTTGCCGGCCCGCGCGCTCAGGGTGTCGGCGACCTGGCCCATGTAGCGTTCGGCGGCGTTCAGGCGGGCGACATAGGCCTCGGCGTCCGACACGTCTGAAATGCGGTGATTGTTGATCAGGAAGACCGGCAGGCTGGTGGTCGGGTTGCCGTTAGCGGCGAACTGGAAACCCCAGTCGCGCCACTGGTTCGACAGGCGCGCCTGTTGCACGCCGTGCTCGAACAGGCGCCAGGACAGGCGGCTCTGCTCGCTCAGCTTGGCCGGATCGAACTGGGCCTTCATCTGCGCCAACTGGGCTTCCTGAAGCGCCAGCGAGCGTTCGGCGGCGGCGTCGGAGACGTCGTCCAGCTTGTCATAGTCGGTCTTGCGGCCGAGCGAGGTCATGCGCTGGGGGCTCAGCGCCACGCGCGCCTCGAAGGCCTGCTCGAAGAAGGCGTTGAGCCGCGCGTCCTCGCTCGCGGCCTGAGCGGCGGCAGCGGCGGGCGCCGCTTGAGCCATGGCGGCGGGCGCGGCGGCGCAGAGCGCCAGCACGGCGGCGGATGAAATCAGAAGACGACGCATGAGAAAGACCCCCCTCGGTACAATAAGGGGCGCACTCTTTCGCGAAGCGTGGCGGGACGCAAGCCGCTAAGGGCTAGCCCTCTCCCGCCGGGAGCGGGTTCAGGCGCCGCGAAGTTGCGTGATCGTCCGCCCCGGCGCGATCTGCTCGGCGTCGGTGATCAGATGGACCAGCGCCGGACGTCCGCCTGCCGCCGCCTCGCGCGCCGCCGCCAGGGCCGCCGGGAAGTCGCCGGTCGTCTCGCAGCGCACGGCGAAGGCGCCGAAGGCCTCGGCGAACTTCACGAAGTCGGGGTTCTTCAGTTCGGTGGCGATGACGCGGGCCGGGTATTCCCGCTCCTGGTGCATGCGGATGGTGCCGAAGGTTCCGTTGTCCACGACCACCACGACGACGCCGAGGCCGTACTGGGCGGCGGTGGCCATCTCATTGGCGCTCATCATGAAGTCGCCGTCGCCGGCGATGCAGACGACCTCGCGCTCCGGCTGGGTCGCCTTGGCCCCCAGCGCCGCCGGATAGCCATAGCCCATGGCGCCTGAAGTCGGGGCCAACTGGGTGCGGCGGGCCTGATGGCGGTGGAAACGATGCAGCCAGGCGGCGAAATTGCCCGCCCCGTTGGTGACGATGGCGTCCTCGGGCAGGGCCTGCGCCAGATGGGCGATGACTTCGCTCATGTTGACTGCGCTGTTCACCTCGATGGGCGAGGAGAAGGTCAGGAAGTCGGCATGGGCCGCCGCGCCCTGTTCGGTCCAGGCGCGGCCCGGTTCGATGGCCGACAGGGCCAGCGCCGCCAGCGAGTTGTCCGCCGCCGCCGACAGGGCGGGCGCCCAGACGCGGCCCAGCTCCTCCGGCCCCGGATGGATGTGGATCAGGGTCTGCGCCGTCTGCGTCCGGTCCAGCAGGGTGTAGCCCTGCGTCGGATTCTCGCCCATGCGCGCGCCGATCACCAGCAGCAGGTCGGCGTCCTTGACCCGCGCCACCAGCTTGGGGTTCGGGCCAAGGCCCAGGTCGCCCGCATAGCCGGGATGGTCGTTGCGGATCAGATCCTTGCGGCGGAAGGACAGGGCGACCGGCAGGCCCAGGCGCTCGGCCCAGCCGGAAATCGCGTCGGTCGCTTCATCGCTCCAGCCCGAGCCGCCCAGAATCAGCATGGGACGTTCGGCCCTGCTTAGGCGTTCGCGCACCTGTTCGACGAAGGCCGGGTCCAGCGCGGCTTTTGCCGGGACGACGGGGCGGATCGGCGCCGGGCCGCCGTTCTCGTGCAGGATGTCCTCGGGCAGGGCGACGACGACCGGACCCATGCGGCCCTGCTGCGCCGTGGCGAAGGCGCGCTCGACCACCTCGACGGTGCGCTGCGGGCTCTCGATCTCGGTGGCCCATTTGGCCAGGCCGCCGAAGACCTCGCGGTAATCGATCTCCTGAAAGGCGCCGCGGCCTCGGTCGGTCAGGGCGATCTGGCCGACGAACAGGATCATCGGCGTCGAATCCTGATGCGCCGTATGCACGCCGATGCTGGCGTGGGTCGCGCCCGGCCCGCGCGTGACCATGCAGACGCCGGGCCGGCCCGTCAGCTTGCCATAGGCCTCGGCCATGTTGGCGGCGCCCGCCTCGTGGCGGCAGACGATGACCTCGATCTTGTCACGCACGTCGGCCAGGGCGTCGAGCACGGCCAGATAGCTCTCGCCCGGCACGCAGAAGACCTTGTCGACCCCGTTCATCACCAAGGTGTCGACCAGACGGCGGGCGGCGGTGTCAGGAGCTTGCGTCATGCTTTGGCCGTTAGCAGATCGGAGGATATGTTGGCCATGCAACCTTACGGCCAAGCTTCACGTTGAAGCGCTCTATCGATCTACGGGGATTTCATCATGCGCAAGCTCATCGTTCTGGGCGTCGTCGCCGCCGCCCTGGCCACCGCCGCCTGCAATACGGTGTCGGGCATCGGCCGCGACCTGTCCGCCGCCGGTCAGGCCGTGACCTCGGGCTCGGAGCGCGCCAAGAGCTGAGGCGCCCGCGGGCGCCCGGCGCCATGTTTTACCTTCCGGCGGCGAACGGGTCAGAAAAACCGACTAACGTGACGTCTCAATCGGAGGAATGAGCATGGGACTTCTGGACAATATTCTGGGCAGTCTGGGCGACGGCGCGGCCGGGGGCGTGGCCGATCTGCTGAAAAGCCAGGGCGGCGTGGCGGGCCTGACGGAAAAGTTCGGCCAGAACGGTCTGGGCGATGTCGCGGCCTCATGGGTCGGCAAGGGCGGCAACGCTGCGATCAGCGCCGAGCAGATCGCCGCCGTGCTCGGTTCCGGCCCTATCGCCGACTTCGCCAGAAAGCTGGGCGTGTCGCCGGAACAGGCCAGCGCGACGCTGGCGGCCCTGCTGCCGCAGGTCATCGACCGACTGACGCCGAACGGCACGGCCGCCGGCGCTGACGACATGCTGGGCGGCCTTCTGAACAACCTGCCGGGCGGCCTCGGCGGCGCCCTGGGCGGTCTGTTCAAGCGCTGAGGCGAGGCGTCAGGCTTCCGCCTCATAGGTGACGCCCGTCAGATACAGCCCATCTGACGGCGCCACCGGGCCGCATCGCGCGCGGTCTTTCGCCGCCAGCGCCTCAGCCAGATCGCTGGGGCTCCAGCGGCCCAGGCCCACTTCGGCGATGCTGCCCGCCATCGAGCGCACCTGGCGATGCAGGAAGCTGCGCGCCTCGAAGACCAGATGCACTTCCTCGCCAACGCGGGCGACGCGGGCCACGTCCAGCGTCTTGACCGGGCTGGCCGCCTGACAGGCCGCGTCGCGGAAGGTGGTGAAATCGTGCTGGCCGATCAGGTGTTGGGCAGCCGCGTGCATGGCCTCGGCGTCCAGCGGCTTCCTGACGTGCCAGACCCGGCCCCGGTCCAGCGCCGGGCGACCGGGCCGGTTCAGAATGCGATACAGGTATTTGCGCCCGGTCGCGGTGAAGCGGGCGTGCCAGTCGTCGCTGACCGGCGTGCAGTCCAGCACCGCGACCGCCTCCTTCACCAGATGGGCGTTCAGGGCGTTCATCACCGTCTGCGCCGGCCACTCCTTGTCCAGATCGACATGGCAGGTCTGGCCCGTCGCGTGGACGCCCGTGTCGGTGCGCCCGGCGGCGGCGATGCGCACGCTCTGGCCGCTGAAGGCCGTGATCGCCGTCTCGATGGCGCCCTGCACCGTCGGCTGGTCGGTCTGGGCCTGAAAGCCGTTGTAAGCCGAGCCGTCGTATTCGACGGTAAAACGGTAGCGGGGCATTATCCTAGGGGGCCGCGATCAGAAGGCTCCGCCTTCTCGACCCGACGCGGCCCGGCCAGAACGGTTCCGGCGGGGATGGGGTAGCCGCGCAGCATCTCCTCGGCGGCCTGCGCCGCCTTGCCGGGGCGCTGCACGCGGGTCAGGCGTACGGCGCCGCTTCCGCAGGCGATGGTCAGGGCATCATCCAGCACCTGACCGGCCGGGCCTTCGCCTTCAGCCAGAACTGACATCAGCGCCTTGATGCGGACCGGCTCGCCGTCGGCCTGAACTTCGAACCAGGCGCCGGGGAAGGGCGACAGGCCGCGGATGTGGGCGTCCCCCTCGGCGGCGGGGCGGGTCCAGTCGATGCGGGCCTCGGCCGTGGTGATCTTGCGGGCATAGGTCGGCTCGCCCGTCTGCTGCGTCTCGGTAAAGCCGCCGCGCTCGATGGCGGCCAGGGCGCGGGGCCAAAGGGCGGCGCCGACATGGGCCATGCGGTCGCTGAGGCTGGCGGCCGTGTCGTCGGCGTGGATGTCCATCAGTTCCGACAGGATGATGGCGCCTTCGTCCAGTCCTTCGCTCATCCGCATGATCTGGGCGCCGGTCTGGCGGTCGCCGGCCATGATGGCGCGCTGGATTGGGGCGGCCCCGCGCCAGCGCGGCAGCAGCGACCCGTGCAGGTTGAAGCAGCCCAGACGCGGCGCCTCCAGCACCTCGGGCTTGAGGATCTGGCCGTAGGCGACGACGCAGGCGGCGTCGAGGTCCAGGCTCTTGAAGGTGTCGATGGCTTCGGCCGCCTTCATGCTCTCGGGCGTGAAGACCGGCAGGCCCATGGCCTCGGCGAAGGCGTGAACCGGCGACGGCGTCAGCTTCTGGCCCCGGCCCTTGGGGCGCGGCGGTTGCGAATAGACGGCGACGATCTCGTGCCCCGAGGCGATCAGCTCTGCCAGCGACGGCACGGCGAAGTCGGGGGTTCCCATGAAGGCTAGGCGCATGGGCAGGCCTTTAGACCGTGAGGCCGATTACATCCAGCGGGTATAGACGCCGCCGCCCTCGTCCCACTCGCCGCCCGCGTCCAGGGCGTCGTCGAAGTCGAGCAGGCGGTCGACGATCAGACCCGCCACCACGCCGACGGCGGCGACGGCCACCAGGGTCGCCAGGCTGGCGACGCCGACCTTCTCGTTGCGGGTCAGGCGGCGACGCCCCCCCCTATCGACGATTCTGGGATCCATGATGCGGGTCTTGCGGGACATCAGGCGGCCAACCTCGCTTGTTTCTTGACCTTGGCGACTGCGCGATCACGACGCAGACGCGACAGGTGGTCAATGAACAGCACGCCGTTCAAATGGTCCAGTTCGTGCTGGAAGCAGACGGCGTACAGGCCCTCGATCTCTTCCTCGATCGTCTCGCCCTGATAGTTCAGATAGCGGACGCGCACGCGGGCCGGGCGCTCGACGGCGTCGAAATAGGTCGGCACCGACAGGCAACCCTCTTCGTAGGAGAACATCTCCTCCGAGGACCACAGGATCTCGGGATTGACGAAGAAGCGCGGGTTGCGGCGCTCCAGCGCCTCTTCCTCGGTTTCGGGTTCGTCCGAGGCGCCCTCGACCGGCTTGTCGCCCAGGTCCATGACGACCACGCGGGTCAGCTCGCCGATCTGCGGCGCGGCCAGGCCGATGCCCGGCGCGTCGTACATCGTCTCCAGCATGTCATCCATCAGGGCGCGCACGGCGTCGGTGACGCCGCCCTCGACGGGCGCGGCGACGGTCTTCAGGATCGCCAGATCGGCGGAGTTATCGATAGTCAGGATACGACGAATGGCCATGCGGGGGAGGTAGGGGCGCCGCCCCCGAACGTCAAGAATTTCCGACTCCCGGACTCGGGTTTCATCCGGCCTGGTTCAGGGCGATCCCCACGATCTGCAGGATGGTCCAGAGCATGCCAGCCGCGGCGAGGCCGATACCGAACCGCGCGGCTCGGAAACGGCTGCGCCGCATCGCTTCAAAACGCTCCGGTTCGGCGACGCGATCAATGCGGGTTGCCGCGGCGCCTTTGCTGCGGATGACGCCAGAACGCCCAGCCTCGAAGGCAGGCAACAGTTCACGCAGCATGAGAAACAAGCCCGCCAGTACGGCTCCGATCCCGGCCAGAACCCACATCTTCGCGCCCTCCCTTGAGTGAAGGTCGGGAGACTGGCGTTATTTCTGGAGGGTGTCGAGCGGCACTTCGCGCGGCTTGCGGTCCTGGTCGATGGCCACATAGGTGAAGACGCCCTCGGTCACGCGGACCGACTGGGCCTCGGCCTGGCCGCGCGCCCGTTTCCAGGCCTCGACGTGCACGCGGATCGAGGTGCGTCCGACGCGGATGGTCTTGGCGTAGATGGACACCTCGTCGCCGACCGAAACCGGCTGGTGGAACACCATGCCGTCCAGCGCCACGGTGGCGCAGCGGCCGCCCGCACGCTCGAACGCCGGGGTCGCCCCGGCCAGGTCCATCTGCGCCAGCAGCCAGCCGCCGAAGATGTCGCCCTCGGGGTTGGTGTCGGCGGGCATGGCGATGACGCGGCCGACCGGCTGGCCTTCGGGCAGGGTGGCGATGGGCTTTTCGTCGGACACGGTGATTTCTCGATCAGGCCAGGGGGAGGGCGGATTTCATGCGCCCTTGGGCTTCGGGGCGCAAGTTCCGTGCGGCTAAGCTTGCGAACGCGCGACGAACCGCAGGATAGCGGGCAGGCTGGCGAACGGCGTCGAGCCGTGGTCCTCGTCGGTTAGGACGGACAGGGGCGCGCCGGTGGCCCCCGCCAGATCTCGCAGGTTGGAGACCATCCGCCGCGCCAGATGCGGGCCGGGCAGGCCGGGCGCTTCCTCCTCGGCGCCGACGGCCAGGAACAGTTCGCTGTGGGCCTGCGACGGCTGGGCCTCGATGACGGCGGGGTTCCACCAGATCGATGGGCTGACGGCGGCGAAGCGGGCGAAGGGCGCCGAGCGGGCGCGCGCCTCCAGCACGAACTGGCCGGACATCGAGTGTCCCATCAGGGCGACGCGCGCCGGGGCGGCGCCCTGCCGGACCGCCAGCGGCAGGACATCATCGACCAGTCGGCGCAGCAGGCCGGGGCCGCGCGGGGCCGGCGCGCCGTCGCCCGTGTCGGGGCCAGGCGTGAAGGCGAAGGCGCCCACACGCTCGGCGCTGGGCGCCAGGGCCACGCCCATCACCATCATCGGCCCCACGCGCGTCTTTTGCGGGCGGCGGGCCAGGCGGCGCGCGCACTCGGCGGCGGCGGTGAAATAGGCCTCGCCCTCCAGCACGATCAGCAGGGGCCAGCCCTCAGCGGGCGGCTCGCCCTCGGGCGCGCTCAGCCACAGGGTCAGGCCCGGGGCGTCGCCATCGGCGGCCAGGCTCAAGACGCGGCACCCGCCGGACAGAGGCGGGGCGGAGGGCGAAAAGACGCAAGGGGCGGAATCCATGGCTTCACCCTAGCCCATCTCGGCCCCGAGATGTATTGCGACGCAGTCGCTGAATGGAGTGTGCTGTTGGCGAGTCTAGAACCTACCGCGTCCAGCGCGACGCCCGATGCGATCGCGGCCTACGGGCGCGACGTGCGGCTGCGGTTCCTCGCCATCGGCGGGCTGGCGGTTCTGGCCCTGTGCAGCCTGCTGCTGGACGTGGTGACGGGCCCCTCCTCGATGTCTCCCATGACGGTGCTTCAGGGGGTGTTCGACCCATCCAGCCTTTCGACGGCGCAGCGGGCCATCGTCTGGCAGGTGCGCCTGCCCTACGCCCTGATGGCGATGATGGTCGGCGCCGCCCTGGCCCTGGCCGGGGCCGAGATGCAGACCGTGCTGAACAATCCGCTGGCCAGCCCCTTTACGCTGGGCGTGTCCTCGGCCGCCTCGTTCGGCGCCTCCCTGGCCATCGTGCTGGGCGTAGGCGCCAGCTTCATAGGCGCCGACTGGCTGGTGCCGCTGAACGCCTTCGTCTTCGCCTTCGGTTCGGTGCTGGCCCTTCAGGCTCTGGCGCGGATGAAGGGGTCGGGGATCGAGAACATCGTCCTGTTCGGCATCGCCCTGGTCTTCGCGTTCAACGCCCTGACGGCGCTGGTGCAGTTCCTGTCCTCGGCTGAGGCGCTGCAGCAACTGGTGTTCTGGACCATGGGTTCGCTGTCGCGCGCCACCTGGGCCAATGTCGGGGCGCTGGGCCTGGTGCTGGCGGTGGTCGCGCCCTTTTCCCTGCTGTCCTCGCGCGGCCTGACAGCGCTGCGCCTCGGCGAGGACCGGGCCATGAGCTTCGGCGTGGACGTAAAGCGCCTGCGCTTCCTGTCGCTGCTGCGCGTCAGCCTGTTGTCCGCGACCGCCGTGGCCTTTGTCGGCGCCATCGGCTTCATCGGCCTGGTCGGACCGCACATCGCCCGCCTGCTGGTGGGCGAGGATCACCGCTTCTTCCTGCCCGCCAGTCTGCTGTCGGGCGCCGCCATCATGTCGCTGGCCTCGGCGGCGTCCAAGATCATCGTGCCGGGGGTGCTGATGCCGGTCGGCATCGTCACCGCCGTGATCGGGGTGCCGGTGTTCCTGGTGCTGATCTTCCGCAATGGAGGACGCGCATGAGCGGGCTGGACATCCACAACCTCAGCGCCGGCTATGGCGGCCGCCCCATCGTCGAGGGTCTCAGCCTGCCGTCGCTCAGCCCCGGCGAAGTGGTGTCGGTCGTTGGCCCCAATGGCGCGGGCAAGAGCACCTTCCTGCGCGCGCTCGCCGGTCTGATCCCGGCCAAGGGCGTGATCCGGCTGGACGAGACGGAGCTGACCGGGCTGTCGCTGGCCGACCGGGCCAAGCGCGTCACCTACATGCCCCAGACTCTGCCGCAGGGCGTGGCCCTGACGGTGCTGGAGACGGTGGTCGCCTCGATCCGCGCCACGCCACTGGGCGGCGCCAGCTTCACCGACCAGCAGGCGGTCGAGCGCGCCTATGAGGTGCTGGAGCGCATCGGCGCCGAGGCCTTGGCAGGGCAGCGCCTGGACCGGCTGTCTGGCGGCCAGAAGCAACTGGCGGGCCTGGCCCAGGCCCTGGCGCGCGAGCCGCGCCTGCTGCTGCTGGACGAACCGACCAGCGCGCTGGACCTGCACTATCAGCTGCGCGTGCTGGACCTGGCGCGCGCGGCGGCGGCCGAGCGGGGCATGACGGTGATGATCGTTCTGCACGACCTGCAGGCGGCGGCGCGCGTGTCCGACCGGATCGCCGTCATGGCCAAGGGGCGGCTGGTCGCCTTCGGAACGCCGGACGAGGCCGTAACGCCGCAGATTTTGGCCGAGGTCTATCGCGTTTCCGCCCGCGTCCAGCGCTGCGATCGCGGGGTCCTGCAGGTCATGATCGACGACGTGCTGGCGGGCTGACCGCCAGCCCGCGCCATCCGCCCAAGAAAAAGGCCCGGCTGCATCTGCGGCCGGGCCTTTCCTTATGCGGTTCTGATCGGGATCAGGGACGGATCAGCGTCACCACGTCGCCGTTCGGGTCGACCGGGACCGGCGTGCCGGCCGGGGCGCCGCGCGGCAGGCCGCGCGCCTTGTTCGTGACGTAGACGGCGTTGGTGGCGCGATCGATGGCGATGGTCTGGGGGAAGGTGCCCGTCTCCAGGTTGGCCTTCACCGCATAGGTGTCGGAATCGATCACCGTCACCGTGCCCGCCTGGCGGTTGGCGACGTAGATCTGCTTGACCGCGCCGTTATAGGCGACGCTCAGGGCGCCGGCGCCGGTGGCGATCTTCTGGATCAGGGCGCCCGTGTCGGCGTTCAGCACCGTCAGCTCGCCCGACTTCTGGTGCGCCACGAACAGGCGGCGGCCCTCGGCATCCACGGCGATATTGATGGCGGCGTCGGCGCCCGACGGCCATTTGCCGACGGTCTCGCCGGTGGCCAGGTCGATGGCGGCGACCTCATTGCTGCCCATGCCGGTGACATAGAGGCGGTTCGTCGATGCATCGAGGGCGGCGCCCATCAGGGTGCTGACCTGCACCGGGATGGTGCGTTCCAGGGTGTTGGTCGCCCCGTCGATGACCCACACCAGGTTCGGCTTGGCCGGGTCGCCCGCCTCGCCGCCCACATCGGTGATGTAGACCTTGTTGTTCGCCTCATCGACGACCACCTGGCGGACGTGGCCGCCGTTCTCGCCGTTGCGGACCGAGCCGATCACCTCGCCGGTGCGGGCGTTGATGGCCGTGACCGCGCCCGCGCGGGTGTCGGTGCCGTACAGGACCTGGGTGCGCGTATTCAGGTTCAGGCCGTAAAGCGGGTTGGCCGAGACGTCGACCGAGGACTCCGGCTCCAGCGTCTGGCCTTGCAGGCGGATGATCTTCGCCTGGTTGGCGCCGCGCGGGCCGACGGCGGCGACATAGAGGTCGTTGTCGGCCGGGTTGAAGACGATCTCGTAGAGGCCGCCGTGCTCGACCTTGACGGTCTTCTCGATCGTCTGGGCGGAGGCGGTCGAAGCGATCGCCAGGGCGGCGAAGGCGGCGACGGTCATCAGGCCGTGGCGCAAGGGGGTCATGCAGCTTCTCCGTGGGTGAATTCGGGAGGTGAAATCATCAGGCGGCCGGGACCAGGTCGGTCCAGTAGTCCCCGCGATAGGGGACGGCCAGGAAGTCTTTGTTGATCGCGTCCAGCGTCGCGCGCGGGTCCAGATCGGCGAACAGTTCGGGCTGGATCCACTTGGCCAGCACCTCGGTGGCGACGATGTCGATGGGCGAGTTGATCAGCTGATGCGACAGGCCGTGCACCTTGCCCTCGCGCACCGCCTTCAGGGTCGACAGACCGCGCCGCCCGGCCACGCGGCGCAGCGAGGCGCGCGAGGTCTCGGCGTCGTATTTCGGGCCGACGACGAAGCCGCCGGTCTTCTCCAGGTGCGGCCCGCCGGTGGCGATGTAGATGTCGGGATCGCGTTCGACCACGAACTCCAGGTTCAGCTTGCCGGACGGCTGTTTCAGCACCTCGGCGCCGATGTTGCGGGCGCCGACGAAGGTCAGGTAGTCGCCGATGTTCCCGGCCCCGACCGAGTTGCAGCAGTCCGGCCCGTTGCCCGCGTGGGCCTCCAGGAAGACGGTCGGCTTCTGCGCGTCCGTAAGCCCGGCGACGCGCTCGGAAATGACTTTCAGCTTCGCCGCACGGAAGGCGTTGTAGGCTTCCGCCTGGTCCTCGCGGCCGATCATGGACCCCAGCAGGCTCAGGCTGCGCGGCTGGTTCTCGAACGGGTGCTGGAAGAAGTCGATATAGGCGACGCGCACGCCCGCCTGCTCCAGTTGGGCCGTCTGGGCGTCGGTCGGGCCGGAATCCAGCGACACCAGGGCGACCTGCGGCTGGGCGCCCAGCACCGCCTCGACGTTGAAGGCGGCGGCCGAACTGGGCGTCTTGGGCAGGCTGGCCAGCGCCGGAGACTTCTCCAGATAGGCGGCGTAGATTTCGGGGCTGAGGCGGTTCACGTCGCCGGCCCAGGCGGCCAGCAGGCTGACCGGATCGGGGTGGATCAGCGACAGGGCGATCAGGAAACGGCTGTCGTCGATCGACAGCTTGGTCACCGGCGGGGTGACCGCCACGGGTCGGTCGCGCAGGTCCGTCAGCAGCGACGACGGCGCGGCTTCTTCACGCCGCGCGCAAGCCCCGACGCCGGCGGCCATCAGGGCGGCCGCGCCCAGCAGAAGGGCGCGACGGCCCGGCTTGAAATCGCCCATCGGCCCCATTCTCAGAAGTCCCCGCCCAGGCCTGGGCCTGCGCCTTCGCGGCCGCTGAGGACAGTCAGCAGGGCCCATGATCTCGCGGCGCCGGTCGTCAAGCCTGTCATCCCATCCTCAATCAAGAGAAATGGGGGATAGTAATAATCACTCGCACTTGCAAGCGCATTGATCGGACATGCTGACGCACGGGGGCCGCCGCGCGAGGGCTCGGATCAGGGGGCGGGCGGCGTCGGCAGGCTGGGCGAAGGCGCGTCGGCCGTGGGCGTGGCCGACTCCGCCGGCGTCCCCACCAGGAAGGGGCCCAGGGCGAAAGCGGCCGCAGCGGCGCCCGCCGACAGGGCCAGGACCGCGACCACCACATAGGCGGTCATGGCGCGCGCGCGCCGGCGGCGCGAGCCGCTCGGCCTGACGTGCGTGATCAGCACATACTGCCGACTGCTGAAGGCTTCGGAGCCCACGATGTTATGCTGGGACAAGAATACGCTCCCGACTGTCCTATAGCGGACGAGTCAGAGAGCGGCCCGATAAGGCCAAAGGATGGCGAACGCCGATCGGATTTTGTAATTCGCCTGCGTTGTCAATGGCCAAGGTTGACGTTGATCGCGCGTCCGCCGCGGGTCTGAACCCGTCGCATCACCACCACGATCTCGTCTCCCGCCTTGACCGGCGAGATCAGGAACCAGCCGCCGTCGGGCAGGCCGGTGAAGCGGAAGCCGTTGTCGGTGCAGGCTTCGGCCCGCTCGAACGAGCGATAGTCGGCGCCCTGTTCACCGGCCGAGCGGGCGCGCACCACGGCGGCCGGCACGGCGGCGCGATCGGTCGATCCGTACAGGCGCTGCATTCGGGCGCGGGTGTAGGGGGTGTCGGGGATCAGGCCGACATTGCCGACGCACTGGAAGGCGCGGCCGTCCTGAGTGAATTCGACGCGGCCGTTGATCGAGCCTTGGCCGGCGCGGGCGGACCAGGCGAAGTCGTCGGCCGTGAACACGGCCGGGCCGCTGGTCCCGCCGCCCATCGGCGTGGTGGCGCAGGCGGCCAGCGTCAGGCCGGCGAGGGCGACGGCGGCGAGGGCGATGCGGCGCGAGCGGCGCGCGTTCGAGGGGCGGTCGGTCATCGTGTGTCGGCTCCGGCTTTGCTCGATCAGGCGTCTTCCGGCATGAGCCCCGTCGCAGGGGTGAGTCAAGGTTGCCCGCCGCCGCAGCCTGTTCCACAAGAGGCGCAGCAGACCGGACGACAGAGGCCGGCCACAGTGTTTTAGGGACTTCATGACCGTCACCATCGACGATATCCGGGCGGCGCAGCAGCGTATCTCCGGCCAGGTCGACCGCACACCCGTCCGCCATTCCCGTCGCCTGTCGCAACTGACCGGCGCCGAGATCTGGATCAAGTACGACAATCTGCATTTCACCGGCAGCTTCAAGGAGCGCGGGGCGCTGAACCGCCTCCTGCAACTGACCCCGGACGAGAAGAAGCGCGGCGTCGTCGCCGCCTCGGCCGGCAACCACGCCCAGGCGCTGGCCTATCACGGCGGCCGCCTCGGCGTGCCGGTGACCATCGTCATGCCCGAGGGCACCCCCTTCGTGAAGGTGGACGGCACCCGCGCCCACGGCGCCAATGTGGTCATCCACGGCCTGGACTTCTCGGCCTCGACCGAGGAGGCCAAGCGGCTCCAGGCGGAGCACGGCTACGTCTTTGTCTCGGCCTTCGACGATGAAGGCATTGTGGCGGGGCAGGGGGTCTGCGGGCTGGAGTTCGTCGAGGACGCGCCCGATCTGGACGCCCTGATCATCCCCATCGGCGGCGGCGGCCTGATCGCGGGCAGCGCCATCGCGGCCAAGGCGATCAAGCCGGACATCAAGATCTTCGGCGTCGAGGCGGCGCGCTATCCGTCCTTTACCGCGCGGCGTCGCGGCGAGCCCGCCAAATGCAGCGGCCAGACCATCGCCGAGGGCATCGCCATCAAGGCCGTGGGCGAGATCCCCTTCGCCCTGGCCGACAGCCTAATCGACGAGGTTTTCGTCTGCGAGGAGGCGGATTTCGAAAAGGGCGTGGCCCTGCTGGCGACGCTGGAGAAGACGGTGGCCGAGGGCGCCGGGGCCGGCGGCCTGGCCGCCATCCTGGCCAACCCGGAACGCTTCAAGGGCATGAAGATCGGCATCGAACTCACCGGCGGCAACATCGACGCGCGCATGCTGGCCGTGGTGCTGAACCGCGAAATGGTCCGCGAGAAGCGCCTGATCGTCTATCGCATCCTGGGCGACGATCGCCCGGGCATGCTGTCGGCCATGGCCGCCGTCATCGGCGGGCTGGGCGGCAACATCATCGACGTCGTGCACAACCGGCTGGCGCTGGACGTGCCCGCCAAGGGCGCCGAGTTCGACATCATGGTCGAGACCCGCGACGCCCGTCATGCCGAGGAAATCGGCGCCGCCTTGAAGGACCAGGGTTATGAACTTCGCATGGGCTAAACGCCCCGCCGCCGTCGCCGTCGCCGCAACCGCCCTGCTGGCCCTGGCCGCCTGCGGCCGCCCGGCCGCCGCGCCCGAGGATCTGGCGAAGAACGCCGCCGAATCCGCCGCCTTCATGAAGCAGAACGCCTCCGAAGAGGGCGTCCAGACCCTGCCGTCGGGCCTGCAGTACAAGGTCGTGGCCTCCGGTCCGGCCGGCGGCGTCAGCCCCGACCGCAACGACCTCGTCCGCGTCGACTACGAGGGCACGCTGACCGACGGCACGGTGTTCGACAGCTCGTTCAAGCGCGGCGCGCCGGCGGTGTTCTCGCCCGAGGGCGTGGTGCCCGGCTGGACCGAGGCCCTGCAGTTGATGAAGCCCGGCGACGAGTGGATTCTCTTCCTGCCGCCCGAGCTGGGCTACGGCGAGATGGGCGGCCCGCCGATGATCCCCGGCAACGCCGTGCTGGTGTTCCGTCTCAAGCTGCTGGACGTGGCCCCCGTGCCCGGCGGCGGTCGCGGCGTCGGCCAGGCGATGGGCTAGGCTTCTCCCTTCTCCCCTTGCGGGAGAAGGGCTCTAGATGCGTTCGCTGATCTTGATGGCGGCCTTGCAGCCGACCTTGATGACGCTGCTGAGCAGGCGATAGGCGGGCGCTTCGCGGCTGCCGTGCTCGATGGCGTGGTCGTGGTGGGCCAGTTCCTCTTCGCGGAACTTGGTCAGCTCGGCGGCCAGTTCAGGGTCGCGCTCACGGATCTCCTCGATCTGGTCGGCGTAGTGTTTCTCGATGACGCTCTCGACCGCCTCGGTGCAGGCGTGGGCAGCCTTCTCCGAAATCAGGGCGGTGCCGGCGCCCAGCGCCGTGGCCGCCAGCTTCCATAGCGGGATCATGGCCGTCGGGCGCACCCGGTTCTCGGTCAGCAGGGTCTCGAAGCGGGCCAGATGGACGGCCTCGTGCCCCTCCATCTCGGTCAGGTCGGCGGCGATGGCGTCCTTACCCTTGCGGCCCTCCAGCACGGCGCGCTGGGCGCGGTAGATGTGGACGGCGGCGAACTCGCCCGCATGATCGACGCGCAGGATCTCAGCCAGCCGCGCCCTGTCCTGCCCGACGCCGGGACGCGGCAACGGGATGCGGCGAGCGGCGGCGAGGTCTTCAGCGGATTGGGTCATGACGCCCCTTCTTTAGCTCTTGGGCGCGCGCGCGTCCTTGGGACGTTTCGCCGCCAGCAGGCTGATGATAGCCAGCGCCAGGGAGATGACAAAGTTCCAGCCCGCCATCGACAGGCCGGCGAAGCTCCACGGCACATCGCCGCAAGAGACGAAGGTCGTGCTGCCGCCCGTGCCGTCGATCAGCGCCGTCAGCGCCGACAGGTCGATGGAGGTCGAGGGCGCGGCCATGCAGGTGGCGGGCAGGCTCCACCATTTCAGCTCGCCCCCGGCGTGATAGCCCGCCGTGACCGCTCCCGTCAGGAAGACGACGGCCAGGAGGAAGGAGGCGATGCGCGGCGTGCCCCGGCTGGCCCGGCTGAACAGGGCCCAGAAGGTGGCGGCCCCGGCGATGGCGACGGCGGCCCAATAGACTTCGCGCTGTTTCAGGCACAGGCTGCACGGCGGCAGTCCGCCGAACCGCTCGAACGCATGGGCGGCTCCCAGCATGGCCAGGGCGGCGGCCAGGGCGAAGGCCGTCCACCAGCGGGTCAGCAATTTGTAGATCGCGCTCATGTGCGCCTCGCAGCAACCGGGCGCCTCTCATAAACCGAGCCGGGAGCGGCGTCGATCAGTGTCCGATAAGCTTGACCATAAAGAAGGCGCCGACCAGCAGCACCAGAAACAGGACGGTGAACAGGGCCAGCCGCTTTTCGACGATCGCCAGCATCGGCGGCCCCCAGCGCTTCAGCACGAAGGCGACCAGGAAGAAGCGGGCGCCGCGCGTCAGCACGCACAGGGCGATGAACAGCGCCAGATTGAACTGGAAAATGCCCGAGGCGATGGTGATCAGCTTGAAGGGGATGGGCGTCAGCCCCTTGATCAGGATGACCCAGGCGCCGTGCTGCTGGAACAGGGCCTTGGACGCCTCGAACGTGTCGGCCTTGCCCAGCCAGGCCAGCATCTGCAGGCCGACCGGCTCAAGGAAATAGCCGATGGCGTAACCCAGAATCCCGCCCAGCACCGAGGCGATGGTGCAGACCATTGCGTAGAAATAGGCGCGCTCGGGCTTGGCCAGCACCATCGGCGCCAGCATCACGTCCGGCGGAATCGGGAAGAAGGAGCTCTCGGCGAAGGAGACGACGGCCAGCGAGCGGGTGGCGTGACGATGGCGGGCCAGGGAGAAGACCCAGTCGTAGAGCTTGCGCAGCATTCAGGCGTCCTGATCGAGGCCCCCGCCTCTCGTCCCCGCCCGATAGCAGGCCGCGCCAGCGGGGGCGAGAGGCGAAGCACGGCTGCGACACCGCAACGTGTGCCGTTTCAACCCACAGCCGCCTTGCGCCCCATGCCGCCGCGCCAGTAGGTTCCGCCCCAATCAGCGGCCGCGCCATGACGGCGCCGGCCGCGCCAAACCATAAGAGAGAGGAGACGCGTCATGCAGGACGCCGCCAAACTCGACCAGGAAAACCCCCTCGGCGTCGACGGCTTCGAGTTCGTCGAATTCACCGGCCCCGAGCCCGAGGCGATGATTTCGCGTCTGGAACTGATGGGCTTCACCCCCACCCATGTGAACCCGGCCAATGACGTGGTGCGCCTGAAGCAGGGCGACATCACCATGCTGGTCCACCGCACCCCGGCCGGACAGGCGGCGGACTTCGCCAAGGACCACGGCCCGTCGGCCAACGGCATGGCCTTCCGCGTCGCCAACGCCAAGGCGGCCTATGAAGGCGCGCTGGCGCGCGGCGCCCGCGCCGCCGAGGGCGTGCACGGCGGGGCGCTGGCCAACGATTACCCCTATGTGCTGCAGGGCATCGGCGGCAGCCTGCTCTACGTCATCGACCAATATGGCGAGGCCGGCTCCCTCTATGACGCCTGGGACGAGATCGAGGGCTGGGAAGAGGCCGAGCGCAAGAACTCGGTGGGCCTGGAGATCCTGGACCACCTGACCCACAACGTGCGTCGCGGCGAGATGCGCACCTGGTCGGGCTTCTACAACTCGGTGTTCAACTTCGAGGAGCAGAAGTATTTCGACATCAAGGGCAAGGCGACCGGCCTGTTCTCCCAGGCCATGATCGCGCCCGACCGCGCCATCCGCATCCCGCTGAACGAGAGCCAGGACGAGAATTCCCAGATCGAGGAATTCATCCGTCGCTACAACGGCGAGGGCATCCAGCACATCGCCCTGACGACGGCGAACATCTTCGAGACGGTCGAGGCCATGCGCGCGCGCGGCGTCGATTTCCAGGACACCATCGAGACCTATTTCGAGCTGATCGACAAACGCCTGCCGGGTCACGGCGAGGACGTGGAGCGGATGCGCAAGAACCGCATCCTGATCGACGGTTCGGACGAGGAAGGCCTGCTGTTGCAGATCTTCACCCAGGACACCTTCGGGCCGATCTTCTTCGAGATCATCCAGCGCAAGGGCAATGAAGGCTTCGGCAACGGCAACTTCCAGGCCCTGTTCGATTCGATCGAGCTGGACCAGATCCGTCGCGGCGTCATCAAGGTCGACGCCTGAATGCGCTTCCGGCCGCCGCACTGGCTGCCCTGGCTCGGCCCGCTTCTGGCGGCCGGGGCCGGGGCGCTCGCGGGCGAATACTGGCTGGGGGGCGGGTTCTGGATGGTCCTGATCGCCGCCCTCGTCTGCGGCTTCGCCCCCATTCTGGCCCACCGCCTGTGGCGGCGCCTGCACCATAGACGCTGAAGCTGCTGGACTCCTTTTCCTCCCCATTCCATGGGGAGGGGGACCGCGCAGCGGTGGAGGGGCTCTGCGAGGGCAGCACCAAGCAGCCCCTCCGTCTCGTCCGCTACGCGTCCGATCCACCTCCTCATGCAACGGGGAGGAGAAATAAATGGGGAGCCTGAAATGAAGTCCATCGCCTTCGCCGCTGCTGCGGCCGCCGCCGTCCTGGCCGCGCCTGCCCTCGCTCAGGAGGCGCCGACCTGGTCGCTGGCCATCCACGGCGGCGCGGGCGTGATCGAGCGTGCGCAGCTGAGCCCCGAGCGCGACGCGGCCTATCGCGCCGGCCTGCAGGCGGCGCTGGACGCCGGCTCGGCCGTGCTGGCGCGCGGCGGCTCCTCGCTGGACGCGGTTCAGGCCGCCGTCGAGGTGATGGAGGACAATCCCCTGTTCAACGCCGGGCGCGGCGCCGTCTTCACCTCGGCGGGCAAGAACGAACTGGACGCCGCCGTCATGGACGGGACCGACCTGAACGCGGGCGCCGTCGCGGGCCTGACCCGCACCCGCCACCCCATCGCCGCCGCCCGCGCGGTGATGGAGAAGTCGCCCCACGTCATGCTGATCGGCGAAGGCGCCGAAACCTTCGCCCGCTCGGCCGGTCTGGAAGAGGTCGGGCCCGGCTTCTTCTTCACCGAAAGCCGCTGGCAGGCCCTGCTGAAGGCCCTGCGCGACGCGGGCCAGCCGCTGCCGCCCCGCCCGGAAGGCGCTCCGGCCGAACCGGCCCGCCTGGGTCCGGCCGCGCCCCTGGCTTTCAACCTGCATGAAGCCCCGCTGGATGAGCGCAAGTTCGGCACCGTCGGCGCCGTGGCGTTGGACAGCCAGGGCCGCCTGGCCGCCGCCACCTCCACCGGCGGCATGACGGCCAAGCGCTGGGGCCGGGTGGGCGACGTGCCGATCATCGGCGCGGGGACCTACGCCTCCAACGCCGACGGCTGCGCCGTTTCGGCGACGGGCTCGGGCGAATACTTCATCCGCGCCACCGTGGCCCGCGACATCTGCGCCCGCACCGCGACCGGCGCCGGCGTGCAACAGGCGGCCGACGCCGAGATCGCCGAGGTCGGCTCGATCGGCGGCGATGGCGGCGTCATCGTCATGGGCAAGGACGGCGTCCACGCCTTCTCGATGAACACCTCGGGCATGTATCGCGGCGCGGTGTCCTCGACCTCGCCCGCGCGCGTCGCCATCTACGGCGACGAAGAAGCCGCGCGTTGAAGGCCATGAAGCCGGGCAGGGGCGATCATTCGGGCGTCGTCGTGCCGCCGCCCGCGATCTATTTCGCCTTCCTGTTTGGCGGCTGGGGGCTGGGCCAGTGGCTGGGCGAGCCGTCGCTCGGCCTGGCGACCGAGCTCCGGCGCGGCCTCGCCCTGGTGCTGATCCTGGGCGGCCTGCTGCTGGACGGGGCGGCGGCGGGCTATTTCCGCCGCCTCGGCACCCCGCCCGAGCCGTGGAAGCCGACGACGGTTCTGGCCACCGGCGGCCTCTACCGCTTTAGCCGCAACCCCATCTATCTGGGGTTCGCCATCACCTATCTGGGGCTGGCGATCGCGATGGACAGCCCCATCGCCGTGGGTCTGCTGATCCCCTGCCTGATCGTGGTCGACCGCTTCGTCATCGCCCGCGAGGAGCGTTACCTGTCCGCCCGTTTCGGCCCCGAGTACGAGGCCTATCGTCAGAAGGTCCGTCGATGGCTGTAAGCCCTGAAACGCCAGAGCCCCACGCCGACGAACTGTCGGAAATGGCGCTCGAAGAACTGGACGCCGCCTGCGCCCTGCGCTGGGTCGAGATGAAGGCGATCACCCCCTGGGGCGACACCTATGAGGGCATGGCCCCGTCGGGCCGCGAGGTGGAGGTCGAGCGTCGCTATCTGTGGGCGCATGACCCCGTCGGCGCCATCATCATCGAGGTCGAGGTGCGTGACCCGGCCAAACGCACCGGGGCCGAGGCCCGCGCTGTCATCAGCCCGCCGGGCGTCGAGACCGCCTGAGGCGCCTGCGCCCCCTCGCGGATACTTCCCTCCGGCCCTGCTTCGGATTAGCTTCATCTCATGAAACTCGCCTCGCTCAAGCACGGCCGTGACGGCCGCCTCGTCGTCGTCTCCAACGACCTGAACTGGTTCACGGACGCCTTCCTGATCGCGCCGACGCTGCAGGCGGCGCTGGACGACTGGGAGCGGTGCGAGCCGCTGCTGCGCGCCCTGGCCGAAAGCCTGGAGCACGAAGGCGTGCCGCGCGGCCGCTTCCGCGAGCATGAGGCCGCCGCCCCCCTGCCGCGCGCCTATCAGTGGGCCGACGGCTCGGCCTATGTGAACCACGTCGAGCTGGTGCGCAAAGCGCGCGGCGCCGAGATGCCGCAGAGCTTCTGGACCGACCCGCTTATGTATCAGGGCGGCTCGGATGGCTTCCTGTCGCCGCGCGACGCCATCCCGCTGAAGGACGAGGCCTGGGGCTGCGACCTGGAGGCCGAGATCGTGGTCGTCACCGGCGACGTCGCCCTCGGCGCCAGCCGCGACGAGGCCCTGACCTCGATCCGCCTGGTCGGCCTGGTCAACGACGTCAGCTTGCGCAACCTGATCCCCGGCGAACTGGCCAAGGGCTTCGGCTTCGTCCAGTCCAAGCCGGCCAGCGCCCTGTCGCCGGTCTTCGTCACCCCGGACGCGCTGGGCGATCGCTGGAAGGACGGCAGGCTGTCGGGCGCTCTGCTGGTTCAGGTCAACGGCCAGGACTTCGGCCGCGCCGACGCCGGGGTCGACATGACCTTCGACTTCGGAACCCTGATCGCCCACCTGGCCAAGACCCGCGCTTTGGGCGCCGGAACGGTCATCGGCTCGGGCACGGTGTCGAACAAGGACGCCGACGGCGGCCCCGGCAAGCCGGTGTCCGAAGGCGGTCTGGGCTACAGCTGCATCGCGGAGATCCGCACCGTGGAGACGATCCAGACCGGCGCGGCCAAAACCCCCTTCCTCAAGCATGGCGACACCGTCCGCATCGAAATGCTGGACGACAAGCACCGCACCGTGTTCGGCGCCATCGAGCAGACGGTCGAAGCCGTCTGAGCGAACGCTGGTACAGTTGAGCTTGCGGTGAGCTGAGGACCGGCTACCCTCGTCGGCCATGGAGCGGAGAGGGACGATGCAGAAGGCGCTGGTTCGGGGCTTGACGGCTGCGGTCATGAGCATGGCCGCAGCAACGACGACGGCTGCTCAGGACGCCGAAGACTGGGACCTGCTGGTCCGCCCCGAAGAACAGCTGACAGTCGCCTACACGCAGTTCGACAACGGGCTGCTGCTGGCCGCGCGGTGCCAGCGCGGCGTCTATCAAGTCATGGTCGGGGGACTGCCGGCGGCGCCAGCGGCCAAGGATCTGCATAAATCCAACCGGGTTCTGATCATCGGCATCGGCGACAAGGATGCGGCTGAACAACGCTTCATGCTGGGCGCTGATCCCAGCGTCGCCTTCTCGGAACTGCCGGCGCCCTTGGCGCGTCAGATGCGCGAAGGCGGGACGATGACGATCACTGTGCCCGGCGGCGCGGAAGACGGACGTAACCTGCGCTATCTGGTGGAACTCCCTGCCTCCAACAGTGCGATTGATCAGTCTTTGGCAGGGTGCGACCGGCCTCTTGTCGATCCGCGCGATCAGCAGTTGGACGATCTGGAAGACGACGGCCTGCCCATTAACCTGGTCTGGAAGCAGGTTCCCCGGCCCGAGTATCCGCAGGGCCGGACCTATACGGCGGGTTTCGCGGTCGTCACCTGTCTCAGCCAGGCCGACGGCCGGCTCGAGGATTGCGTGGTCGAGACCGAATTTCCGGTCAACGGCGGTTTCGGCACGGCCGCCATGCGCGGCACCCGCAAGGGGCGGCTGGAAAATCGCGGAGGCGGCGACGGGCCCGTTCCGTCGCGCCTGATCGTCTATCGGGTCACTTACAGCATGACCGATCCTGAGTTCTCGACGGGCAGCCGCATTCGCCGCAACGACGAATGATGCAGCGCGGTGCGATCTTCGATTGACGGAGGCTTCGCCGTCGCTAGATTGCGCCGCCTTGAGCCAGGCCGTGCCGGTGTGGTGGAATTGGTAGACGCGCCGGACTCAAAATCCGGTTCCGCAAGGAGTGTCGGTTCGAGTCCGACCACCGGCACCACCTCGTCCTCTCGCCAGCGATGATCGGCGACGACGCGAGGCTTAAATCCTCATTTCTGAGCTAAACTCTGCGGTCCGACCCGCACCTGCCGCCTGACGAATTGTTGCAGCGCGGAAAACTTCGCCTGTGCGGGGTTGCGTCAGCCTGACGCAGGCCGCATCTGGACCCGATGAACAGAGCCTCGTCCCCGACCTCCCCGATCGAGGCCCCGCCGGTTCCCGCCGAGGGCCCGCGCCACAAGGGACCGGGCTTCGCCGAGTTCGTCTGCCTGATCGCGGTGATGATGGCGCTGAACGCCCTGGCGATCGACGCCATGCTGCCGGCCCTGCCGCACATCGGCGAGGATCTGGGCGTCGCCAATGAGAACACCCGGCAGTGGGTGATCACCGCCTATCTGCTCGGTTTCGGCGTGGCTCAGCTGTTCTATGGCCCGCTATCGGACCGCTTTGGACGCCGCCCGGCCCTGTTCGCGGGCATCGGCATCTACGTCGTATTCAGCGTCCTGGCGGCCTTCGCCCATACGTTCGACATGCTGATCCTGTCGCGAGTCGGCATGGGGATCGGCGCGGCGGCCACGCGGGTGCTGGCCGTCTCCATCGTGCGCGACCGCTATGTCGGACGGACGATGGCGCGCGTCATGTCGCTGAGCTTCCTGGTCTTTCTGGGCGTGCCGATCATCGCCCCTGCGGTGGGGCAACTGGTCATGCTGGTCGGGCCCTGGCCGTGGATCTTCGGGGTGTTCGCCCTGTCCGGGGGGGCCTTCCTGATCTGGGCGGTCCTGCGCCTGCCCGAAACCCTGCACCCCGAAGACCGGATGCCCATCGACATGGGGCGGATCGCCGGCGCCTTCCGCGCCGCCCTGACCAGCCGTCAAGGCATGGGCTACACCCTGGGCATGACCCTCATCAGCGGGGCGCTGTTCGGCTTCATCAACTCCTCGCAGCAGATCTTCTTCGACGTCTTCAAGGCGCCGAACCTGTTCCCGATTGTCTTCGCCCTGGTGGCGGCGGGCATCGCCGTGGCCTCCATCATCAACGCGCGCCTGGTCGAGAAGCTGGGATCGCGCCTGATCGCCCACGCCGCCCTGTTGGGCTTCATCGGCTTTAGCGTCCTGCACGCCGTGATCGCCTGGCTGGGCTATGAAAGCCTGTGGATGTTCGCCGCCATGCAGGCGTGCAAGATGTTCTGCTTCGGCTTCATCGCCGGCAACTTCGGCGCCATGGCCATGGAGCCGATGGGCCACATCGCCGGCACGGCGTCCTCGGCCCAGGGCTTTATCTCCTCGATCGGCGGGGCCCTGCTGGGCTTCGCCATCGGCCAGCAGTTCGACGGCACCACCGTGCCGATGACCATCGGCTTCGCCCTGCTGGGCGTGGCCGCGCTAGTTCTGGTTCTGGCGGCCGAGCAGGGGCGGCTGTTCAAGGCCCGCCATCTGCCGCCGGTTGCAGCCGAGACTTGATCTTTCGGGCGCAAGGGAGCCTCTTCGGGCGCATCTGATACGGAGCGTTCGATGACTTTGAAGCTGGCCGGGCGGGTTTCCGCCCTCGCTATCGCCGCCGCCCTCGCCACGTCCCTGGGCGCCTGCGCCACGACCGGAGAGGCCGTGCCGATGACGCCTCTGGCTCCCGCCGCCTCCGCCCCCGCGAGCGATTACGTCAACGACGCCCACTCCTACGCCCGGCCGGCCGAGGCGCGGGTGACGCACGTCGATCTGGACCTGACCGCCGACTTCGCAGCCAAGACGTTGGCGGGCAAGGCGACGCTGGACGTCACCGGCCGTGCCGGCGCGACCGAGGTGGTGCTGGACGCCAAGATGCTGGACATCAAGGGCGTGACTGACGCCGCCGGCCGCCCGCTGGACTGGAGCCTGGGCGCCGAAGATCCGATCAAGGGCCAGCCGCTCAGCGTGCGCATCCCGGCTTTCCACGGCGACGAGACGCAGAAGATCGTCGTCGCCTATTCCACCCGTCCGGACGCCTCGGCCCTGCAATGGCTCAGCCCGCAGCAGACGGCGGGCGGCCAGAAGCCCTACCTGTTCAGTCAGGGACAGGCGATCCTCACCCGCACCTGGATCCCGACCCAGGACAGTCCGGGGATCCGGCAGTCCTACAGCGCCCGGATCACCGCCCCGGCCGACCTGACCGTGGTCATGTCCGCCGAGCAACTGACGCCGAACGGCGAGGCGGCCGGCGCCGGGACCAAGGCCTGGCGCTTCAAGCTGGACAACCCCATCCCGCCTTATCTGATCGCCGTCGCGGTCGGCGACCTGGCCTTCGCCCCGTTCGACGCCCGCACCGGCGTCTGGGCCGAGCCCAGCCAGCTTCAGGCCTCGGCGCACGAGCTTCAGCCGACCGCCCAGATGGTCGACGCGGCCGAGGCGCTTTACGGCCCCTATCGTTGGGGCCGCTATGACCTGTTGGTCCTGCCGCCCAGCTTCCCCTTCGGCGGGATGGAGAACCCGCGCCTGACCTTCGCCACGCCGACCATCATCGCCGGCGACCGCTCGCTGGTGTCGTTGGTGGCGCACGAACTGGCCCACTCCTGGTCGGGCAATCTGGTGACCAACGCCACCTGGGACGACTTCTGGCTGAACGAGGGCTTCACCTCCTATTTCGAGAACCGGATCATGGAGGCCGTCTACGGTCGCGACGCCGCCGTGCAGGAACAGGTCCTGGCCTGGGACGGGCTGCAGGATGAGCTGAAGACGCTGGCCCCCGCCGACACCCGCCTCCATCTCGAACTGGCCGGCCGCGATCCCGACGAGGGCATGAACACCATCGCCTATGACAAGGGCGCCGCCTTCCTGCGCACGATCGAGCAGATCGCCGGGCGCGAGCGGTTCGACGCCTGGCTGCGCGGTTATTTCGAGCGCAACGCCTGGCGGCCGATGACGTCGGAGCGGTTCCTTGAGGACATCCGCACGCATCTGATGAAGGGCGACGCCGGCCTGGAACAAAGGCTGCAGCTGAACGCCTGGGTCTATGATCCCGGCCTGCCGTCCAACGTCCAGGCGCCGGTGTCGCAGGCCTTCGCGCCGGTCGATGCGGCGGCTGAGGCCTTCTACGTCGCCAAGGGCCCGGCCTCGGCCGTGCCGTGGAAAGACTGGAACACCCAGCAGCGCCTGCGCTTCCTGTCGTGGCGGCCCGACGGCCTGGCGGCGGGCGCCGACTGGCTGACGCCAGCGCAGCTGGCCGATCTGGAACGCACGCTGAAGCTGGACAGCGAAGGCAACGCCGAGCTGACCTTCGCCTGGCTGCAGGCGGCCTTGGCCAACCGTTACGAGCCGGCGGTAGCTGTGGCCGACCGCTTCCTGACCAGCCAGGGGCGGCGCAAATTCGTCCTGCCGCTGTTCCAGACCCTGTGGGCCGAAGGCGACTGGGGCCGCCCCATCGCCACCCGCATCTACGCCAAGGCCCGCCCGCTGTATCACCCCGTGACCAGCAACTCGGTCGATCAGGTGGTGGGCCGCCCGTAAGCTAAAGGTTCACCACCTCGACGCCGTCTTCGCGGGCCAGCCGGTCGGCGAGGACGGCGCGGTGGCAGCCGCAGGCGTCGGCCTCGAAGCACAGCAGGGCGACGCGCTTTTCGCCCGCCGCATGCCGCAGTTGCTGGAAGGCCGCCTCGGCCGCTGGCTCCTGCATATGGGCGTTGAAGACGGCGTGCATGGTCGCGACGTCGCCTTTGCGCGCCGCGTCGCGCCCGGCCTTGGGCGTGCCCAGCGCCCGCAGCTGAAGATAGTCGACGCCTTCCGCCTTCAGGCTCTCGCCCAGCACCGTCTTGGAGAAGCCGGCGATGCGGGACGAGGCGACGGCGCGCACGTCGGCGACCAGTTCGACGCCCGCCGCCTTCAGCCGGCCGATGACGTCGGCCTGCGTGGCGCCTTCATAGCCGATGGTGAACAGCTTCATGCGCCGATCATGCGCCGGCGGCGGCTTGACGCCAAGCGCGGCTGCGGCTCCCTTGGCCGCGACTGGAGGCGCTGATGACCCGAACCCTGAAGACGACCCTGCCGCTGGCGGCGGCGCTGTTGCTGGCGGCCGCGCCGGCGGCCTTCGCCCAGAACCTGTTGATCCGGGGCGGGACTATCCATACCGGCGTCGAGGCCCAGCCGGCGGCTGAGGTCGTGGTCGTGCGCGACGGGCGCATCGCCTATGTCGGCGCGGCGGCGGGCGCCCCCTCGGCGGACGGGCTGGAACTGGTGGACCTGAAGGGGGCGACGCTGTTCCCCGGCTTCACCGACGGCCACGCCCACCTGGACGGAATCGGCTGGCGCGAGATGACGCTGAACCTGGAAGGCGCGGCCTCGGTCGCCGAGGCCATGTCGCGCCTGACGGCCTGGGCCGAGGCGCACCCCGAAGGCCTCATCGTCGGACGCGGCTGGATCGAGACTCATTGGCCCGAGAAGCGCTTCCTGACCGCCGCCGACCTCGACGCCGCCGCGCCGGGGCGGGTGGTGGTGCTGAGCCGGGCCGACGGCCATGCGCGGGCGGTCTCCAGCGCGGCCCTGGCGGCGGCGGGGATCGATGCGACGACGCCGACGCCCTCCGGCGGCGAGATCCTCAAGGATGCGAACGGACAGCCGACCGGCTTGCTGGTCGACGGCGCCATGGCTCTGCTCGAAGGCCTGGCCCCCGAGGCGGACCCGGCGGCGACGCGCGAGGCCTATCGCGCCGGGTTCGGCGTCTACGCCCGCTACGGCTGGACGGGCCTTCACTTCATGAGCGCGCCGTGGAAGGACGTGCCTCTGATGGAGCAGATGGCGCGCGAGGGCGAAGCGCCCTTGCGGGTCTACAACGCCATCGACATGGGCGACGCCCGCGCCCTGATGGCGGGCGGGCCGCGCGACGCGGGCGACGGGCGCGTCATCACCCGCGCGATCAAATTCTACGCCGACGGCGCCCTGGGCTCGCGCGGGGCCAAGCTGTTCGAGCCCTATGCCGACCGCCCGGAGACGTCCGGCCTGATGCTGGCTTCGCGCGAAGAGGTCATGCCGCTGTATCAGGAGGCGCTGCGGACCGGCATCCAGATCGCCACCCACGCCATCGGCGATCAGGGCAATCACGACGTCGCCGCCTGGTATGAGGAAGCCCTGCGCTCCACGCCAAAGTCCGAGTGGAAGCTGGCCGATCCGCGCTGGCGCATCGAGCACGCCCAGATCATCCGGCCGCGCGACTATCACTATTTCAACGACCTGCCGATCATCGCCTCCATGCAGCCCAGCCACGCGATCGGCGACCTGCATTTCGCCGCTGACCGTCTGGGCGACGCGCGGCTGGACGGGGCCTACGCCTGGCATACGCTGGTGGAACGCGGGGTGATCGTGGTCGGCGGCTCGGACGCCCCGGTCGAGCGCGGCGACCCGCTGATCGAGTTCTACGCCGCCGTGGCGCGCCGCGACCTGAACGGCTTCCAGGGACCGGACTGGCGCCCGGACGAGGCGGTGGACCGGGCGACGGCGCTGAAGATGTTCACCTTGTGGCCCGCCTACGCCAGCTTCCGCGAGAATGAGCTGGGCACGATCGAGGTCGGCAAGCGCGGCGACTTCACCGCCTTCGATATCGACCTGATGACCGTCCCCGCCGCCGACATTCCCAAGGGCCGGGCGGTGCTGACGGTCGTGGACGGGCGCATCGTCCACCGCGCGGACTGAAGGCTCCCCAAGAGGGGGAATGATCGCTGGGAATCCCGCCCTTCTCGTTGCGGGGCGGGGCCGCTTCGGTTAAGCCCCGCGCATAGGATTTTATCTCCGGCCGGGTATGCGGCCGGGGCTTGGCGTTTGGAGCGTCTGAGATGGCTGATTTCGCCCCCGGTCTGGTCACTGTATTCGGAGGCTCGGGCTTCATCGGAACCCAGGTCGTGCGCGCCCTGGCCCGTCGCGGCTGGCGCGTGCGCGTCGTGGCGCGCAACGCCAAGAGCGCGCCCGTGCTGCACATGGCCGGCGACGTCGGCCAGGTTCAGGTCGTGCGCTGCAACATCACCGACAAGGCCGCAGTAGCCGAGGCCGTGCGCGGCGCCGACGCTGTGATCAACCTGGTCGGCATCCTGTTCGAGACTGGCGGCCGCAAGTTCCAGACCCTGCACGTAGACGGCGCGACCAACGTCGCCGAGGCCGCCAGGGCCGCGGGCGTGAAGCGCCTGACCCACATCTCGGCCCTGGGCGCCGATGCGAACGGCAAGGCCGACTACGCCCGCACCAAGGGCGAGGCCGAGGCCGCCGTGCGCGCCGCCTTCCCCGGCGCGGTGATCGTGCGCCCGTCGATCGTGTTCGGCTCGGGCGACCAGTTCCTGAACCGCTTCGCCGCCATGGCGACGTGGTCGCCGGTCCTGCCGCTGATCGGCGGCGGCCAGACGAAGTTCCAGCCGGTCTATGTCGCCGACGCCGCCGAGGCGATCGCCCGCGCCACCGTCGTCTCTGACGCTGAGGGCGAGACCTATGAGCTGGGCGGTCCATCGGTCTGGACCTTCGAGGACATCCTGAAGTTCATCCTGCGCGAGACCAACCGCAAGAACCTCCTGCTGCCGTTGCCCTTCCCGGTGGCGCGCATGATCGGCTCGCTGGCCCAGATCCCGGCCATGATCGGCCTGGCCCCGGCGCTGACCAAGGATCAGATCGTGCTGCTTGAGAGCGACAACGTCGTGGCGCCGGGCGCCAAGGGCCTGGCCGATCTGGGCGTCGAGGCCTCGGGTCTGGAGGCCATCGCTCCGGCCTATCTGTGGCGCTATCGCGCCGGCGGCCAATACGCTGAAAGCCCGGCCGCCTGATTTTCCTCCCCATGCAATGGGGAGGTGGATCGGCGCTGCAAGCGACGAGACGGAGGGCGGCTTGGTTCCGCCGCCTCTTAGCCCCTCCACCACTTCGTGGTCCCCCTTCCCACTGCGTGGGGAGGAAATGCCTACAGCGCCCCCGTCGCCGCCAGGCCGATGATGCCGAGGACGCCGACCGCGATCCGCCACCAGGCGAACGGGCCGAAGCCGCGCTTGGACACGAAGTCGAGCAGGAAGCGCACGACGGCCAGGGCCGAGACGAAGGCGGCGATGAAGCCGATGGCGATCAGGCCGAAATCGCTGAAGTCCAGCACGTCGCGGTTCTTGAACAGATCGTAGAAGACCGCCGCCCCCATCGTTGGCAGGGCCAGGAAGAAGCTGAACTCGGCCGCCGACCGCTTGTCCGTCCCCAGCAGCAGCCCCCCCGCGATGGTGGCGCCCGAGCGCGACACGCCGGGGATCATGGCCAGACACTGGAACAGGCCGATCAGGAAATAGACCCGAAATGGATAGCGGTCCGCGTCCAGATAGGCCGGGATCTTGTTCAACCGGTCCAGCCACAGCAACAGCACCCCGCCGATGATCAGGGCCACGCAGATCACCAGCGGCGTCTCGAACAGCACGGTCTTGATGAAGCCATAGGCCAGAAAGCCGATCACCACGGCGGGGGCGAAGGCGACCAACAGGCCGATCAGGAAGCGTCGCGCTTCGGGGTCGAAAGGCCAGCGCGTCGCCAACGCCCACAGCCGCTTGAAATAGACGCTGATGATGGCCAGCAGGGCGCCCAGCTGGATGACGATCTCGAACGTCTTGCCGGTGCTCTCGAAGCCGAGGAAATGCCCCAGCAACAGCAGGTGGCCGGTGGACGACACCGGAATGAATTCGGTCAATCCCTCGACCAGACCCAGAAGGATCGCCATCAGCCAGTCCGCCATGAATTCTCCGTCTTTTCGCCAGGTCCGGGGGTCGGGTCGCGCCGCGCGGCGTCGCGTCCGCCTTCCTTAGCGTCCCGGACATCGCGCCGCCATTGGCGCGGGCGCGGTTTTAGGCGACAAGGGCGGGAAATGACCGTCTCTCCCCTCGACGCCGCCCACGAGACCACACGCCGGATCACCACCCTGTCGGTGGCGACGGCGGTCCTGCTGATCGTCATGAAGGCCTTCGCCCTGGGGGCGTCCGGCTCGGTCTCCATCCTGGCCAGCCTGGCGGATTCGACGCTGGATCTGATCGCGTCCCTGGCGACCTTCGTCGCCGTGCGCTGGGCAGCCCAGCCGCCGGACGATTCGCATCGCTACGGCCACGGCAAGGCCGAGGGTCTGGCCTCGCTGGTGCAGGCGGGGATGGTGCTGGCCTCCAGCGTCTTCATCGGCTGGGAGGCGGTGCAGCGCATCTTTGATCCGCGCCCGGTGACCTCGGGCGGATGGGCGATCGGCGTGGTCGTCCTGTCCATCGCCATCACCGCGGGCCTGGTGTGGATGCAGACGCAGGCGGTGAAGAAGACCGGCTCCCTGGCGGTGGCGGGCGACCGCGCCCACTACGCCGCCGACCTGGCCGCCAACGTCGTGGTGCTGATCGGCGTCGTCTCCGGCGCCCTGCTGCAGGCGCCCGGGTTGGACGCGGCGGCGGGCCTGGTGGTCGCAGTCTGGCTGGCCTGGGGGGCGGTGAACCTCTTGAAGGGCGCGGCCGATCACCTGCTGGACCGAGCCGCTTCGGACGAGGAGCGCGCCGCCATCGTCGCTGCGGTGACTAAGGACGCCCGTATCGCCAACGTCCACCAGCTGCGCACCCGCATGGCCGGACATGCGCTGATGGTGCAGATGCACGTCGACCTGGAACCCGATCTCAGCCTGAAGGCCGCGCACGACATCACCCTGGACGCCGAAAAGCGGGTGCTCGAGGCCTTTCCCCACGCCGACATTCTGATCCACGCCGACCCGCGAGGGGCCGCCGAGCCGCACGGCGGCGCCTTCGCCTCGCCGCGGCCTTCGGCACCGGACCAGCAAACGCCGCCATCGCCCTCGTCCGAAGCGCCCCCGTCTGAAGCGCGCCCATCCGAAGCGCCGTCGTCTGGCGCCCCCTCGGCCCGGGTCGGTCCCTGGTCCTGAGGCCTGCGACAAACGCGCGCGGTAAACGAAGGCTTAACGGGCGAGGGCGCATGAATGCGGACGATGTCCACGCCCGCCGTCCTGTATCATTTCGCCTTTCACCCGGCTTCGCGCACGGCGCGGCTGGCGCTGGGCGAGGCCAAGGTCGATTACGGCGAGGAGTTGGTCCGGCCGTGGGAGGACGACTGCCCCCTGTTCGAGCTGAACCCCTCGGGGATGCCGCCGGTGCTGAGCGTGACCGAGAAGGGCAAGGGCCTGACCCTGTGCGAGCAGGACGCCATCCTGGGCTGGCTGGAAGACCGCTCGAAGGGGGATTTCCTGCTGCCGTCCGACCCGGCCGAGCGCGCCGAGGCGCGCCGTCTCGCGACCTGGTTCAGCCGCCGTTTCACCGATGAGGTCGACGCCGTCCTGCTGCACGAGCGGATGGAGAAGCCGTTGCTGCGCATGGGGCCCCCCGACGCCCGGATGCTGCGCGAGGGGCGCGAATTTCTGAAGGGCCACCTGACGGTTCTGGAGCCGCTGGCGGCCAGCCGCGAATGGCTGGCGGGACGCCGGCTCAGCCAGGCCGACCTGATCGCGGCGGGCCATCTTTCGGTGCTCGACTATTTCGGCGAGATCGCGTGGGCGTCCTGGCCCTCGCTGAAGCTGTGGTATTCCAAGCTGAAGTCGCGCCCCTGTTTCCGCCCGCTGCTGGGCGACCGCTTCCCCGGCGTCCACCCCGCGCCCTGGTACGCCGACCTCGACTTCTGAGGGCCGGGAGGGCTAAAGCGCCCTCATGGCGGCCGATCCCCGCATCTTCATCCGACAGCGCGCCGCCGAACTGGGCTTCGGCGTGTGCCGCTTCGCCTCGGCCAGCGAGCCGTGGAGCGCGGGCGAACGTCTGGCCCACTTCGTCGACGCGGGCCGCCACGGCGACATGGGCTGGATGGAGACGACGCTGGAGCGCCGCGCCCATCCCACCGCCATGTGGGAGGGGGCCCGAACCGCCATCGTCCTGGGCATGAACTACGGCCCCGACGAAGACCCCCGACCTGAGCTGGAGGCGGCGTCGGCGGGCTACATCTCCGTCTACGCGCGCGGCGACGACTATCACGAGGTCATCAAGGGGCGGCTGAAGATCCTGGCCGGTCAGATCGCTGCGCGGCTCAAGCAGGAGGTCAAGGTCTTCGTCGACACCGCCCCCCTGATGGAGAAGCCGCTGGCCCAACGCGCGGGGCTGGGCTGGCAGGGCAAGCACACCAATCTGCTCAGCCGCACGCACGGCAACTGGCTGTTCCTGGGGACCATCCTGACCGCCGCCGAGATCGAGCCGGACGAGGCCGAGAGCGAGCACTGCGGCCGCTGCAGCGCCTGTCTGGACGCCTGTCCGACGAAGGCCTTTCCGGCGCCGTTCCAGATCGACGCCCGGCGCTGCCTCTCCTATCTGACCATAGAATATGCGGGCGCCTGGCCGCGCGAGTTCCGCCTCGCCACGGGCAACCGCATCTATGGCTGCGACGACTGCCTCGCCGCCTGCCCGTGGAACAAGTTCGCGCAGGAAGCCTCGGAGACGCGGCTGCAGGCGCGCGATGTGCTGAAGTCGCCGCCGCTGACGGATCTGCTGGCGCTGGACGATCCCGCCTTCCGCGCCCTGTTCACCAAGAGCCCGGTCAAGCGCATCGGCCGCGACCGCTTCCTCCGCAACGCCCTCTATGCGGCGGGCAATTCGAGCGACGCCGCCCTGGTCGCGCCGGTCGAGGCCTTGCTGGACGACCCTGCGCCCGTGGTGCGCGGCGCGGCGATCTGGGCGCTGTCGCAACTCGCGCCCGAGCGGTTCGCGATCGAGCGGGCGGCGCGTCTGGCGAGCGAACCGGACGATGACGTCAGAAGCGAATGGATCTCCGACGCTTGAGTTTCAGTCGACGTCGAAGGCCAGCAGCAGCGTCTTCTGCGCCGGGTTGGCGTTGTCGTCGGACAGGATGTAGAGGCGCACGCCCCCGCTCTCGGCCTGGCCCATCGCTTCGGCCGCGATTCCCTCGAAATTGTCGGTCAGCCCCGGCAGCTTCAGCTCGATCAGCGCCGGCCCCAGCGCGCCTTCCGCATCCATGCGGCGCACGCGGGCGCGCACGTCGAAGGGCGGACGCCATGAGCGTTCTACGGCGAACCAGCCGTCGCCGCGCGGATCGCGCTCAAGGGCCGTCAGGCGCCAGCTGTCGCCGGGCGCGCTCGGCCGGGTCACGACGCGGCAGCCTTGCGTCGAACAGTCCCACACGCCGCCGCCTTCGCCGCCGACGCGCCAGCCGCCGGGCGCGGCCGCCAACGCCTCCATGCCCTCGTTCAGGGGAAAGTCCGCCGTCGGGTGCGGCCGCGGCTGCGGCCGGGCGCGAAGGGCGTCCAGCCGGCCATAGCTCCAGATGCGGTGTTCGCGCTCGAAGCTGACCAGCACCTCGCCGTCCTCGGTCAGGGCCAGCCCTTCGGCGTCGCCCATGCGTTTCTCGGCGATCGGTTCGCCGTCGGTCAGAGTCAGTCGCCGCACCCGCAGGTCGTGCAATCCGACCAGCCGCCCCTCTGCGTCCAACTCCAGCCGCCCGCGAACCAGATCGCCGGCGTCGGACACGGCGACGAAGCCGCCGTCGCCCGTCAGCTTCAGGTCCGACAGGCCGTGCAGGCTGGAGACGGGCGCGGCGACCAATTGCACCCCGCCGGCATAGCGCACGCCCTTGGCCAGCCTGGCGCCGCCCGGCCAGCCCAGGCTCACCTGCCGCGTCGAACCGCCTGCGGGCGACCAGCCGTCGGCCGTCGCCTCCGGAGTCCAGGGATGAGAGGTCGCCGCCGCCCCGGCGCAGGCGGCCAGGGCGAGGGAGATCAGGGCGGCGACATAGAGGCGCCGGTTCACGCCGCGCGCTTGTGCGAGGGCCGTCCCGCCCTGGCGCTGACGGCCTTGGGCTCGGCCTCGAACAGTTCGGCCAGCTTTTCGGTCATCGCGCCCGCCAACTGCTCCACATCGACGATGGTCAGGGCGCGGCGGTACCAGCGGGTCACGTCGTGGCCGATGCCGATGGCCAGAAGTTCGACCGAGCTGCGCGTCTCGATCTTCTCGATCACCTGGCGCAGGTGCTTGTCCAGATAGAGGGCGGCGTTGGCCGACTGCGTCGAATCATCGACCGGCGAACCGTCCGAGATGACCATCATGATCCGCCGCGCCTCGGGCCGGGCCAGCAGGCGGTCGTGGGCCCATTCCAGCGCCTCGCCGTCGATGTTTTCCTTCAGCAGGCCCTCGCGCATCATCAGGCCCAGGTTCTTCTTGGACCGGCGCCAGGGCGCGTCGGCGCTCTTGTAGATGATGTGGCGCAGGTCGTTCAGGCGGCCGGGGTTGGCGGGCTTGCCCGCGCTGATCCAGGCCTCGCGGCTCTGGCCGCCCTTCCAGGCGCGAGTGGTGAAGCCCAGGATCTCGACCTTGACCCCGCACCGCTCCAGCGTCCGGGCCAGGATGTCGGCGCAGACCGCCGCCACCATGATCGGCCGCCCGCGCATCGAGCCCGAGTTGTCCAGCACCAGCGTCACCACCGTGTCGCGGAACGGGCTTTCGCTCTCCATCTTGAACGACAGGGGGCTGGTCGGGTCGGTGATCACGCGGGTCAGGCGCGCCGTGTCCAGCATCCCTTCCTCAAGGTCGAACATCCAGCTGCGGTTCTGCTGCGCCAGCAGGCGCCTTTGCAGCTTGTTGGCCAGCCGCGACACGACGCTGCCCAGGGTCGACAATTGAGCGTCCAGCAGGGCGCGCAGCCGGTCCAGCTCCATCGGATCGCACAGTTCGGCGGCGTCGATGACCTCGTCGAAGGCGGTGGTGAAGGCGTGATAGACCTCGACCGCCCGGCCGTCGTCCTGGGTCTGTTGATGGTTGGGGCGCTCGCCCTCGCTCAGTTCGGGGGCCTCTTCCTGTCCTTCGCCGTCCGGTTCGCCCGGCGTGCCGTCGGGGCGGGCCTGGCGATCGTCGTCGGCGGACTGATCGTCGGCTGAGCCGTCCAGCGACTCGCCGCCGTCGCCGCCGTCCTGTTCTTCCTGTTCGTCCGGTTCAGCCTCGTCCTGGTCAGGCTTTTCGGCGTCGTCCTCGCCCTCTTCCTCGGTCGAATCGCCGCCGTCGGCGTCGCCGGGGTCCAGCTCCAGCGCGCGCAGTAGGTCTTTCAGCCGCGCGCCGAAGGCCGCCTGATCGTCGCCGGACGCCGCCAGAGCGTCCAGTTCCGCGCCCGCCTTGGCCTCCAGCCCGGCGCGCACGCGGTCCAGCATCGTCTTGGCGCCGTCGGGGGAGGGCTCGCCCGTCATCCGCTCGCGCAGCAGAAGGGCGGCGGCCTCGGCCACTGGCACCTGCTCCGCCTCGGCGCGCAGGGCGCCCGACTTTTCCAGCCGGGTCAGCAGCGCCGACTCCAGATTGCGTCGCACGCCCTTCAGTTCGCGCGCGCCGACGGCCTCGACACGGGCCTGTTCGACGGCGTCGAACACCTCGGCGGCGTTGATGTCGGTCGGACGCAGTCGCGCATCCAGGCCTGCGTCGTGATTGGCCAGGCGCAGCGCCAGCCGGTCGGCCTGACCGCGCAGGGCCGCGCTTTCGGGGCCGCGCGGATCGCGCGGCGGGTGCGGCAGGGTCAGGACGCCGCCGGACAGCCTCGGTCCGTCCGAGCCGAAACGCACCTCCAGCTCGGCCTGTTCGGCCAAGGCTCGCGCCGCGTGCGACAGGGCGCGTTTAAAGGTCTCGACGGGGGTCTCTGCGGCGGCCATGCGCCACACATAGACCATGCCGCGCCGGGGGGAAGGGGCGAGACGCCCTACTTGGCCTTCACCCTGACGTTCATCGCTCCGTTCGGCCCGGCCTTGACCTCGAAACGGCCGGTGGCGCGGATCAGGTCCGACAGCTTCACATGGCCGTAGGTGCGCTGGTCGAAGTCGGGATAGGCGTTCCGCAGCCGACTGCCGATGCCGCCCATCGCCACCCAGCCGTCGCCGTCTTCGTCCATGTCGGCGATGGCCTTGGCGATCAGCCGCCCGGCTTCGGACGGCTTGCGGCGCGCGGGGGCGGGGGGTGTCGCTGCGGCCTCGTCATTGATCTCGGGCGACGGGGCCGTCAGGTTTTCGGTATAGATGAAACGGGTGCAGGCCTGACGGAAGCTCTCGGGCGTCTTCTGCTCGCCGAAGCCGTAGACCGGGACGCCCTGTTCGCGGATGCGCGCGGCCAGGCGGGTGAAGTCGCTGTCCGACGACACCAGGCAGAAACCGTCGAACCGCCCCGAATGCAGCAGATCCATCGCGTCGATGACCAGGGCGATGTCGCCCGAGTTCTTGCCCTTGGTGTTCTGGAAGTTCTGCTGCCACTGGATCGCCCAGCGCGGCAGGACGTCGATCCAGCCCTTCAGCGATGGGTTGGCCGCATCGCCGTAGATGCGCCGCGCCGAGGCCTCGCCCAGGGTGGCGATTTCGCTAAAAAGCGCCTCTGCGATCCGGGCCGAGGCGTTCTCGCCGTCGATCAGCACGGCCAGGCGCGGGGCGCGGGCGGAAGGGATCAGGGCGTCGGTCGGCATGCAGGCTCCAGCGAGGGACGGCGACGGCTGAAGGCTCGCCCTCCCGGCCCTTGGGGTCAACCACAAAGCAAAACGGCCGACGGGTCGCCCCGCCGGCCGTCTCGTTCAGGTCTGGATCGAAGCGGCTTACTGGGCCGGCTTGGGCGCCTCGGCGGCGCGCACCTCGACCGGCAGGCCCAGGGCGTCCAGCTGCGGCTTGACCACCGAGGCGTCGCCGACCACCACCCAGACGAAGCTGTCGGGCGTGATCGCGGCGCGGGCGGCGGCGTCCATCTGCTCGGCCGTCAGGGCGTTGATGCGGCCCGCCAGCGTCTCCTGATAGTCGTCCGGGCGGCCGTACAGGGCGTTCGAACGCAGGGCGTTCAGCACCTGGAACGACGTCTCATAGCTGCCCGACAGGCCGCGCGTGTCGCCCAGGACGGTGCGCTCGCGCTCGGCCGCCGTCACGCCGTCGGCGGCCAGGAAACGCTCGTACTGACCGATCAGGGCGGCGATCGACTCGCCGGTGCGGTTGGCCTGGACCGGGGCGTTGACGATGTAGGGCGAGCGGTTCTGCAGGGTGCTGACGTTGCCGCGCACCCCGTAGGACCAGCCCTTGGTCTCGCGCAGGTCGGCGTTGATCCGCGACAGGAAGTCGGCGCCCAGGACCGTATTGGCCGTGGTCAGGGTCAGCAGGTCGTCCGTGCCCGACACCGGCAGCACCTGGCCGCCATAGATCAGCGACTGCGGCGACTGCGGACGGTCGATCAGGACGATCCGGGCCGAGGTCTGCGGCAGGGCGGCGTCGAACGCCTTGGTCCCCTTGGCCGCCGACGGCGCGCGCCAGTCGCCAAAGGCGGCTTCAAGCTGAGGCTTCAGCTCGGCCAGCGGCAGGTCGGACACCACGAACAGTTTGGCGTTGTCCGGACGGATCCAGCGGGCGTGTTCGGCCATCAGGTCGTCGCGCGACAGGCTGCGGATCACCGCCTCGTCGCCCGTGCCGCTGAACGAACGGCCATAGGGGTGATTCTCGCCATAGATCAGCGGCGGCAGGGCGCGGCCGGCGAGGGCGGCCGGCTGCGTCTTCTCATTGGCCAGGCCCGCCAGGCGGGTGGCGCGCAGGCGCTCGATCTCGGCCGGGGCGAAGGCCGGGTTGCGCACCACGTCCGACAGCAGGGCCAGCGACGGCTGCAGGTTGGTGGTCACCGCCGACA
Source organism: Brevundimonas guildfordensis (assembly GCF_014836405.1). Taxonomy (GTDB): domain Bacteria; phylum Pseudomonadota; class Alphaproteobacteria; order Caulobacterales; family Caulobacteraceae; genus Brevundimonas; species Brevundimonas guildfordensis. Next base: position 233,238 of record NZ_JACSQU010000002.1, read on the forward strand.
GATTGGCCACCGTACGGTCCATCGAGGAGCCGACGGAGACGCTGGCGCCCAGACGCTCCTGCGCCTCGGCCAGGGCCTTGGAATCGCGCGTCGTCGTGCCTTCCTGCATGACGTTCAGCATCAGGGTGTGGGCGCCCAGACGGTCCGCGCGGTCGGCGGCGACGCCGGCGTCGAACTCCAGCGCCACGCGGGTCACCGGCACGGTGGTCGAGCGGGCGTAGACGATCTGGACGCCGTTCGACAGGGCGGCGCGCTCCACCGCCGGGAAGACGACGTTGGACACCTGGCCGATGGCGGGGGCGGCGTCGCGGGCGACGCGCTGGATCGGCTCGGCCGGGGTTGGGGTCGCGCCCGACGGGGCGGCGGCGGCCTCGACATAGGCCTCACGCTCGCCCGGCATGACGATCTGGCTGTAGACGGGGCGGCTCAGCCACTTGCGCATGGCCGCCTGGACCTGGGCGGGAGTCACCGCCGCATAGGCCGCCAGCTCCTTCTTGTAGAAGTCCGGATCGTTGGAATACAGCTGACCCTCGGCCAGGACCGAGGCCTTGCCGTTGGCCATTTCCAGCCCCTGGATGCGCTGCGAGGCGTAGCGCGTCACCACCCGGTCGATCTCGTCCTGGGTCGGGCCGTTGGCGATCAGGTCGGCCAGCACCTCGTCCATGCGCTTGGCCACGGCGTCGGCGTCGGCGCCCGGCTTGACCATGGCGGAATAGCTGAACATGCCGAGGCGCTGGAACGTCTGGTTATTGGCCGAGACGCCCGATGCCGTCTGCTCGTCGCGCACCAGGACGTTGTCCAGACGCGAGCTGGCCAGGCCTCCCAGCACCGAGGCGCCGACGCTCAGCGGCACGGAGTCCGGATCGCCCAGGCCCGGCACGGCCCAGGTGCGGCTGATGCGGGTCTGGGCCACGCGGTCGTGCAGCACCTGCTCGACCGGCGCCGCCAGGGTCGGCACGGGGGCCGCCGCCGGGGTGTTGACGGGGCCGCGCGCGATGGAGCCGAAGTATTTCTCGGTCAGCTCGCGAGCCTTGGCTTCATTGATGTCGCCGGACAGGACCAGCACGGCGTTGTTCGGGCCGTAGTTCTGGCGGAACCAGTCGCGCACCGTCTCCATGCTGGCGGAGTCCAGATCGTCCATTGAGCCGATGGTCGAGTGGCGATAGGGGTGACCCTCGGGGAACAGGGCTTCCAGCGTGGCGTAATAGGTCATGCCATAGGGCTGGTTGTCGCCCTGGCGCTTCTCGTTCTGGACGACGCCGCGCTGCAGATCCAGCACCTCCTGGCTGACCTGACCCAGCAGATAGCCCATGCGGTCGGATTCCAGATAAAGCGTGTACTCCAGCGCCGGGGTCGGCACCGTCTGGAAGTAGTTGGTGCGGTCGAACCAGGTCGTGCCGTTCAGGCCCGTGGCGCCCGCCGCGTTCATCGTCTGGATGTGGCTGGAGGGCGAGTTCTCCGACCCGCCGAACATCAGGTGCTCGAACAGGTGGGCGAAGCCGGTCGACCCCTTGGGTTCATCCTTGGATCCGACGTTGTACCAGACCGACACCGCCACGACGGGCGCCTTGCGGTCCTCGTGCACCAGCACGGTCAGGCCATTGTCCAGCTGGAAGCGCTGCCACGGAATGTCGACGCGGGCGATCAGCTCGGACACCGGGGCGCCGCGCAGGGGTTGGGCCTGGGTTGCTGTAATCGCGGAGGCGGCGGTCGCGACGGGCGCGGCCAGAACAGGCGTGCTCACGGCCAGAAGGGCGGCGAGGGCTACGGAAGAGGCGGCAAGGCGCATGGTGTTTGGTCCCCAACGGATCATGTCGGGGCGGACCTTAGCCGCGTAAACGCGTCCCGCAACGCGGCACATGGCTCCATGAACGATTGTTCATGTTCGGAGCGAGCGCGCCTCAGGCGCTCTTGCTGGGCAGGAAGGGCGAGAAGGTGATGACGGTGAAGGTGTCGCGGATGTGCGGACGCGTCTGCACCTGCTTGGTCACGAACGTCCCGATGTCGGCGTCCTTGGGCAGTTGGAACTTGGCCAGCAGATCGTGCTGGCCCGAGGTCGAATAGACCTCGCTCACATTCTCGACATTGTCGACCAGATCGGCCGCAACATCGTTGGCGTAGCCCAACTCGCATTTGATGAAGACGAAAATGGCGGTCATCATGGCCTTCAAGCCTCCCGTTCAAGCGGAGGTCTCTAGCGGATGGAGACGACATGGGTAAGGCTTTGTCGCCCGAGGCGACGCATAACGAACGGGCCGCGGCCTATGAGGCGGCCTATAACAACCGCGCCCGCGTGCCGGGCCACCCCGCCATTCTGGATCGCTGGCGCAAGGATTCGCTGCGGGTGATCGACGCCCGCCGCCCCGAAACCCTCGAATACGGCCCGTCCGAGCGCCAGAAGATGGAGTGGTTCGACGCCGGGCCCGGCGCCCCGGTCGCCGTCTTCATGCACGGCGGCTACTGGCAGGCGCTGGACCGGGGCTGGTTCGCCTGGGTGGCGCCCGCCCTGCTGGAGCATGGGATCAGCGTCGCCGTGCCGGGCTATGATCTGGCGCCGGGCGTCTCGGTCGGAAAGATCATCAGCCAGATGCGCAGCGCGACGGAGTTTGTTCGCGCCCGCAGCGGCAAGCGGCCGCTGGTGTTCGGCCATTCGGTCGGCGGCCATATGGCGGCGGGCATGCTGTCGGAGGGCCGGGCGCGGGCGGCGCTGGCGATCTCGGGCGTGTTCGATCTGGAGCCGCTGGTCCACACCTCGCTGAACGAGGCGCTGAAGCTGGACGCGCCGGTCGCGCGCGCCCTGTCGCCGATCCACTGGCCCGCGCCGAACGGGGCGACGCCAGGCGGCACGACGCTGGACTGCTGGGTCGGCGGAGCGGAGAGCAATGAGTTCGTCCGCCAGAGCCGAGAGATGGCCGCCGCCTGGGGCGGCAAGGGCGCCGACACCCATGTCGAGATCGTCGACGGCGCCGACCACTTCACCGTTCTGGATCCTCTGGCCGATCCGAACAGCCCGATGGTCAAGCGTCTGGTGGAACTGGCGACCGCCGAATAGGCTTCGGTCTCAGGGCCGTAAGGAGTTTTCATGCGTCACGACCGCCTCGCCGTGCTGACCGCCATCGAGACGCAAGGGGTGGTGCCCGTCTTCTACCACCCCGACGCCGAGGTCTGCGCCGAAGTCATCCGCGCCTGCGCGCGCGGCGGCGCGCGAGCGGTGGAGTTCACCAATCGCGGCGATTTCGCCTGGGAGACGTTCACCGCCTTGTCGAGGGAGTTCGCCCGCGCGGACCCTGACATCGTCCTGGGCGTCGGCTCGATCCTGGATGCGGCGACGGCGGCCCTCTATCTGGCGTCGGGCGCGCGGTTCGTGGTCAGCCCGTGTCTGGTTCCCGAGGTGGCCCAGGTCTGCAATCGCCGCATGATCGCCTATGCCCCCGGCTGCGGCTCGGTGCGCGACATCTCCGAGGCGCAAGGCCTGGGCTGCGAGATCGTCAAACTGTTCCCCGGCGCCGCGGTCGGCGGGGCGGACTTCGTCAAGGCGGTGCTGGGGCCGATGCCGTGGACCAAGATCATGCCGACAGGCGGGGTCGACCCGGACGAAGCCTCCATCCGGCACTGGTTCGGCGCGGGCATCGTCGCGGCGGGCATGGGGTCCAAGCTGATCACCAAGGCCGCCATCGAGGCCAAGGACTGGGCGGGGATAGAGGCCCAGGTGCGCCGGACGGTCGAGACGATCGCCGCGTTTCGAAAAAACGGCTGACCTTCTTTCCTCCCCATTCCATGGGGAGGGGGACCGCGGAGCGGTGGAGGGGCCAAGGACGGCGGAACCAAGCAGCCCCTCCGTCACGGCGCTTTGCGCCGCGCCACCTCCCCATCGCGAAGCGATAGGGAGGAGAAACAAAAAAGGCCCCGCCGGTTCGACCGGCGGGGCCTCTTCTAGTCAGACGCCTAAGCCGATCAGGCGGCGGCTTCGCTCTTGGCGGCCAGCTTGGCCTGGTGAGCGGCCATGCCGGCGGCGATCAGCTCGGCGGCTTCGCCCGCATCGCCCCAGCCGTTGACCTTGACCGACTTGCCCTTCTCCAGATCCTTGTAGCGGGTGAAGAAGTGCTCGATCTGCTCGATCAGGATGGCGGGCAGCTGACGGTAGCTGGAGACCTCGGTGTAATACGGGTTCAGCTTGTCGACCGGCACGGCCAGGATTTTTTCGTCGCCGCCGGCTTCATCGACCATCTTCAGCACGCCAATCGGGCGCGAACGGATGACGCAGCCCGGCACCACCGGCGTCGGATTCAGCACGATCACGTCGCAGGGGTCGCCGTCGTCCGACAGGGTGTGCGGCACGAAGCCGTAGTTGCCCGGATAGTACATGGCGGTGTGCAGGAAGCGGTCGACGAACAGGGCACCGGAGTCCTTGTCCATCTCATACTTCACCGGCAGGCCGCCCTGCGGGATTTCGATGATGACGTTGATGTCCCACGGCGCGTTGGGGCCGACCGGGATGGCGTCGATGTTCATGGTACGCTCTTATTGCAGGTGCGAACGGGGAGAATTGACGCGCGTGATAAGCTTTGCGCGCCTTAACGGCAAGCGTCGCGGCGATCACGCTTGCCTTGCGCGGGCCGACGTGGCGTCAATCCAGGCATGAGTCTGTTTGATTGGATCGCCCTGTTCGTCTTTGTCATGGCCTGGCTGGGCTATGGCCCGCTGATGCGCCTGGTGGCGCGGCGCAGCGGCTCGCTCAATCTGGACATGTTGTCGGTCCGCGACGCCTGGATGCGCGCCATGACTCACCGCGAGATGCGGCTGATCGACAGCCAGCTGCTGGGCCATTCGATCAACTCGGGATCCTTCTTCGCCTCGACCAACCTGCTGTTGATCGCCGCGGTGGCGGGCGTGCTGTTCGGGGGGGAGGCGGCCCAGCGCGGTTTCGCCGCCGTCGGCGCCGAGGCCGTCCCGCCGCGCCTGATGGAGGCCAAGCTGGCCCTCGTGCTGCTGTGCCTGGCGCGCGGCTTTCTCGACTTCATCTGGGCGCTGCGCCAGCTGAACTACACCGTCGCCCTGATCGGCGCCGCGCCGGAGGTCCACGAAGAGGCCGACCGCGTCGCCTATGGCAAGGCCGTGGGGCGGGTGCTGAATCCCGCGTTGGCCAACTTCAATCAGGGCGCGCGAGGCTATTATTTCGCCCTCGCCGCCGCCGCCTGGCTGTTCGGTCCCCTGTGGTTGCTGCTGGGCGCGGTGCTGGTGCTCGCCCTGTTGGCCTGGCGCCAACTGGCCTCTCCCGCCGCCTTCGCCATACGCCAGGCCCGGCGTCTTCTGGAGCAGGGCTAGCCATCTCGCAGGTGCGAGATAAGCGCCGCTCCCGACCCATCCGGCGCTCCGCGCTGACCGTGAAGTCCGTAACATCCCGTGATTGTATAAGGCCGAAACGGCCCTTGTTTTTTTGTGCGCTGCAAACTAACTTCTTTTTCGACGCTTTCGAGCGTCTTGCCCTTCCTGGGCGTTTCCTCCCTATAGACTTTCAAAGCCGCGCCGTTTGGCGCGGCTCTTTTTTTTGGTCCTGGGGCCTGCGGTCAGACGCGCCAGTCTGCGCACAGTCCGGCGATCACCCGCCGCAGCGCCGACCGGCAGCGGTTCCAGCCGGGGGAGGGGCCCCAGGCGGCCTCATCCCAGTACAGCCCCCGGCTCAGCTCCACCTGAATGGCCTCAAAGCCCTCGTCCGGCCGACCCCAGCGCTGGGTGGCATAGCCGCCGGCATAGGGCCGGTTCAGCCCCACCGTCAGCCCCTGCGCCTCGAACAGCCGCCGCAGCCGCCGCGTCAACGCCACGTCGCAACTGGTTCCGTGCCGATCGCCCAGCACCACGTCCACCGCGCCGCCGGTCGCCCTGGCGGGCATCGAGTGCCAGTCCACCAGCACCGCCCGCCCAGCGCGCGCCCGCGTCGCCTCCATCATCTGCGTTAAAGCCGCGTGATAGGGCGCATGGACCCGCGCCACCCGCGCCTCGGCCTCGCGCTTCGTCAGGGGCCGGTCGTACAGAGGCGTCCCGTCTCCCGCCAGCCGCGCCACCACGCCGTATCCGGCCTGAGCCTTGGCGCTTGCGGCGGTCTCGCCGGCGTCGATGATCAGGGCGGGGTCCCATTCGTCCGGCGCCCGGTTCAGGTCGACGTAGGCCCGGCCGAACCGTGCGGCGATCACGGCGGCGCCTTCCTCGGGCCCGCAGTCGATCAGCTGGTCCACCGCCGCGTCTTCGGCGCTGCGGACGGCGCGGACCGAGGCGGATGCCTCCATGTCCGCCGGATAGACGTCGCCCGAATGCGGCGAGGCGAACACCAGCGGCGTCGCGCGCCCGGCGGCGGCCGGCACGATCCAGAAGGGCGACTGAGGCGCGTCCATGCTTCGCCCATAGCCTGCTTCGCTCGCAAAGGCGCGCCCGGCGAGCCCGCGCCTCGTCTTCATCGCCGGTTTACCCGGCCCGCCTAGTCTGGCGGCTGAATTCCAACGGTTTAGACTCGATCATGGCGCGCATTCTTCTGGCCGAAGACGACAACTCCCTTCGCGGCTTCCTGACCCGCGCGCTTGAGCGCGCCGATCATGACGTCGTGGCCTGCGAGAACGGCGATGACGCCATCGACGCCCTGGACCAGGGACCGTACGACCTGCTGCTGACCGACATCGTCATGCCGGGCGCCGACGGCATCGAGGTCGCCCGCGTCGCCGCCGCCCGCCAGCCGGGCCTGCGCATCATGTTCATCACCGGCTTCGCCGCCGTCGCCCTCAGCGCCGCCCAGGCCTCGCCCCAGGCCAAGGTCCTGTCCAAACCCGTCCACCTGCGCGACCTGGTGAACGAGGTCGAGCGCATGATCGCGGCCTAAGCGAAAGAAAAGTCGAAGAAAGGCGTCGAACCCTCTTGCAGCCTGCGCAAACTGCGGGTTATAGACGCCGCCTTCCCGCCCACCGGCCCAACCGCCGAGGGGCCGCAGAACAGGCGGACGCGTAGCTCAGCGGGAGAGCACTACGTTGACATCGTAGGGGTCACAGGTTCAATCCCTGTCGCGTCCACCATTCTTTTCAAGCTCTTATCCGAGATGACGTGGCGCGAGGCCGGCTTGGCTTGCGGCTGACTTGGCCTCTGCCGCTTGAGGCGCGTTTTCTTCGGCAAACGCTCGTCATTCTGTCGATCTGTCCGGGATCGACGCGTTGTCCCTTGGTTTACATTCGGCGCAGTTTGCCACCCAATCCAGGCTTGGGCGACGCTACGGCGCGCCTGGCTCTCAAGGGGAGCCGTGGAGCTTATTGGGGGACTTATGATGAAGAAACTGCTTGTCGCCGCAGTGTCGGCGCTGGCTCTGGCCGGGCCGGTCATGGCTCAGGACGGGGCGTCCGCCGGGGCGCGTTCGGATGCGGCGCGTGAGCGCGGCGAGGCGGCCATTCCGCCGCCGGTCATGTCCGAGACCCGTCACACCGGCGTCTTCGGCGGTCAGCGCATCGCCTACCGCGCCCTCGCCGGCGAGACCTATCTGAAGGACAAGGACGGCAAGCCGCTAGCGGCCATGGTCTCCTACAGCTACATCAAGGAAGGTCCGACGGACCCGAACCGTCCCGTCACCTTCCTGTGGAACGGCGGTCCTGGCTCGGGCTCGCTGTGGCTGCACATGGGCGCCTTCGGGCCCAAGCGCGTGGTCGTGCCGTCGGACGCCAAGGATGACGGCGCCGCGCCGTTCCCGATCATCGACAACGTCGATTCCCTGCTGGACGTCACCGATATCGTCTTCATTGACCCGATCGGCACCGGCTTCAGCCGCGCCCTCGGCAAGACCGATCCGGCCGACTACTGGGGCGTGACCAAGGACGCCAAGTCGATCGCCGAGTTCATCCGTCTGTGGCTGAACCAGCATGGCCGCTGGAACGCGCCGAAATTCATCGGCGGCGAAAGCTACGGGACGACCCGCTCGGCGGCGGTGATCCATGAACTGGAGGGCAGCTACACCGACGTGTCGATCAACGGCATCCTGCTGATCTCCTCGATCCTGGACTTCAGCCTGGCCGCCGATGCGCAAGGCAATGAACTGGGTTTCGTCACCAACCTGCCGTCGATGGCCGCCACCGCCTGGTATCATGACAAGGTCGCGAACAAGCCCGCCACGGTGGAGGAGTTCGTCGCCGAGGCCCGCGCCTTCGCCATCGGCCCCTACGCCTCGGCCCTGCTGAAGGGCAACGATCTGACGGCGCAGGAGCGGGCGGCCATCCTGCCGCAACTGTCGCGCTTCACCGGCGTGTCGCAGACCTATCTGAGCAACGCCAACCTGCGCCTGTCGCCCAGCCGCTTCTACAAGGAGCTGCTGCGGGATCGGGGCCTGACCATCGGCCGCCTGGACACCCGCTACACCGGCGTCGACTACGATAACGCCGGCGATCGTCCGGACAACGACCCCAGCTTCTACGGCATCGACGGCGCCTATACCGCCGCCATGAACGCCTGGTCGCGCGAGGGTCTGAAATATTCGCCGGACGTGGTCTATTCCTCGATCGGCGGCACCCGCAACTGGGACTGGAATCTGCCGACCGCCGGGCGCGGCGGCGCCGAGTATCTGAACGTGGCGCCCTACATCGGCCGCGCCCTGCGCGAGAACAGCGGCCTGCGCGTCTGGGTGGGGCAGGGCTACTACGACTTCGCCACGCCCTTCTTCGGCGCCGAATACTCGCTGAACCGTCCGGGCTTCCCGACCGACGGCCGTATCGAGTGGCACTACTACCACTCGGGTCACATGATGTACGTGCGCGAGGACGACCTGAAGAAGCTGTCCGGCGACATCCGCGGCTTCATCCGCGCGCGGTAAATTCGCGCTGGCCAAGGCTGCAGACGCCGCCCGCTCCTGACGCAGGGGCGGGCGGCGTGTTTTTCGTGGCCGCCCCGAAAGCCTGATCTTCGCGCCCGTGCGCTTCAGCGTCGTGGCGCAAAGCCGCGCGCCGTGCTACGCGCGCCGGACCATGACGACGCCCCCTATCGAACGCATCCGCAACTTCTCGGTGGTCGCCCACATCGACCACGGCAAGTCGACCCTGTCCGACCGTCTGATTCAGTTCACGGGCGGCCTGACCGCGCGCGAAATGTCCGAGCAGGTTCTCGATAACATGGACATCGAGAAGGAGCGCGGCATCACCATCAAGGCGCAGACCGTGCGCCTGAACTACAAGGCCAAGGACGGGCTAGACTACGTCCTGAACCTGATGGACACGCCAGGGCACGTCGACTTCGCCTATGAGGTGTCGCGTTCGCTGGCCGCCTGTGAAGGCTCGATCCTGGTGGTGGACGCCTCTCAAGGGGTCGAGGCCCAGACCCTGGCCAACGTCTATCAGGCCATCGACAACAATCATGAGATCGTCCCGGTCCTGAACAAGATCGACCTCCCCGCCGCCGAGCCGGAGCGGGTCAAGGCCCAGATCGAGGACGTCATCGGTCTGGACGCCTCGGACGCCATCGAATGCTCGGCCAAGTCGGGTCTGGGCATCGAGGACGTGCTGGAAGGCATCGTCGCGCGCCTGCCGGCGCCCAAGGGCGACATCAACGCCCCGCTGAAGGCCATGCTGGTCGACGCCTGGTACGACCCCTACCTGGGCGTGGTGCTGCTGGTGCGGGTGTTCGACGGCGTGCTGAAGGCCGGGATGCGCGTCAAGATGATGCAGACCGGCTCGACCCATCTGGTCGACCGCGTCGGCGTCTTCCTGCCCAAGAACACCCCGGTCGAGCAGCTTGGCCCCGGCGAGGTCGGCTTCATCACCGCCCAGATCAAGGAAGTCGCCCACGCCGCCGTCGGCGACACCATCACCGACGAGAAGAAGCCCACGGCCGAACCGCTGAAGGGCTTTAAGGAAGTCCAGTCGGTGGTCTTCTGCGGCCTGTTCCCGGTCGACGCCGCCGACTTCGAGGACCTGCGCGCCGCCATCGGCAAGCTGCGCCTGAACGACGCCAGCTTCACCTATGAGATGGAGAGCTCGGCCGCCCTGGGCTTCGGCTTCCGCTGCGGCTTCCTGGGCCTGCTGCACCTGGAGATCATCCAGGAGCGCCTGAGTCGCGAGTTCAACCTGGATCTGATCGCGACGGCGCCTTCGGTCGTCTACAAGATCGGCCTGCGCGACGGGACCGAGATCGACCTGCACAACCCGGCCGACCTGCCGGACGTCATGCAGATCGAGACGATCAGCGAGCCGTGGATCAAGGCCACCATCCTGACCCCCGACGAATACCTCGGCGGGGTGATCAAGCTGTGCCAGGATCGGCGCGGCAGCCAGATCGAACTGTCCTACGTCGGGTCCCGCGCCCTGGTGGTCTATGAGTTGCCGCTGAACGAGGTGGTGTTCGACTTCTACGACCGGCTGAAGTCGATCTCGAAGGGCTACGCCTCGTTCGACTATGAGATCACCGACTACAAGGTCGGCGACCTGGTGAAGATGTCGATCCTGGTCAACGCCGAGCCGGTGGACGCCCTGTCGATGCTGGTCCACCGCGCCCGCGCCGAGACGCGCGGCCGCGGCATGGTCGAGAAGATGAAGGAGCTGATCCCTCCGCACATGTTCACCATCCCGATCCAGGCGGCCATCGGCGGCAAGATCATCGCCCGCGAGACGGTGCGCGCCCTGCGCAAGGACGTGACGAGCAAGTGCTACGGCGGCGACGCCACCCGTAAGAAGAAGCTGCTGGAGAAGCAGAAGGCGGGCAAGAAGCGCATGCGCCAGTTCGGCAAGGTCGAGATCCCGCAGGAAGCCTTCATCGCCGCGCTCAAGATGGACGAGGACTGACGGCCGAGCCCGCCCGTCTTCATCCCTGTTCGCACACGGATGATGCCGGGCCGGGTTTGATCCAAGGCAAAGTCATCCCCCTCGGGGTGACGCTGCGATGCGGATCGCTTACATCTCTCGCCAAGGGAGAAACGATATGACGCGATCCAACGCGCCCGCCTATCAGAGCGGCTTCGCCAACCACTTCGCCACCGAGGCGGTGGACGGCGCCCTGCCGGTCGGCCGCAACTCGCCGCAGCGCCCGGCGCTGGGCCTCTATGCCGAACAGCTGTCGGGCACCGCCTTCACCGCCCCGCGCGACCACAATCTGCGCAGCTGGCTGTATCGCCTGCGGCCCTCGGCCCAGCACGGGCCGTATCAGCCGTTCGCGCAGGGCCGGGTGCGGTCCGGCCCCTTCACCGAGACGCCGCCCAATCCCAACCGGATGCGCTGGGACCCGCTGCCCATGCCGGACCAGCCGACCGACTGGGTCGAGGGGCTGACCACCTACGGCGGCAACGGCGACGCCGATTCCGGGACGGGGGTTGGAATTCACCTCTATGTCGCCAACCGCTCGATGGTCGACCGCGTCTTCTATTCGGCCGACGGCGAGTTGCTGATCGTGCCGCAGCAGGGGACGCAGCGTTTCGTCACCGAGATGGGCGTGATCGAGGCGGCGCCGGGCCACATCGTCGTCATCCCGCGCGGCGTCCGCTTCCGCGTCGAGGTGGACGGTGAGGCGCGGGGCTATGTCTGCGAAAACTACGGCTCGCCCTTCCGCCTGCCGGACCTCGGCCCCATCGGCTCCAACGGCCTGGCCAATCCGCGCGATTTCGAGACGCCCGTCGCCTGGTTCGAGGACGTGGATCGTCCGACTGAGTGCGTGCAGAAATACGGCGGCCAGCTGTGGGCCACGACGTTCGACCACAGCCCGCTGGACGTGGTCGCCTGGCACGGCAATTACGCCCCCTGCCGCTATGACACGGCGCGGTTCAACACCATCGGCACGGTCAGCTTTGACCATCCGGATCCGTCGATCTTCACCGTCCTGACCTCGCCCAGCGACACGCCCGGCACGGCCAACTGCGACTTCGTCATCTTCCCGCCGCGCTGGATGGTGGCCGAGGACACCTTCCGTCCGCCGTGGTTCCACCGCAACGTCATGAGCGAGTTCATGGGGCTGATCTTCGGCGAATACGACGCCAAGGCCGGCGGCTTCGCGCCCGGCGGCGCCAGCCTGCACAATCGCATGAGCGGCCACGGTCCCGATCAGGCCAGTTGGGACGGGGCGACCAAGGCTGAGCTGAAGCCGCACAAGATCGAGAACACACTGGCCTTCATGTTCGAGACCCGGATGCCGATCCGCACCACCCAGTGGGCTGAACAGACTCCGCTGATGCAGCTCGATTACGACGACTGCTGGACCGGGTTTCAGAAAGGCGCGGCCGGTTGAGGCCTGGCGGTCCTGCCTGAACTTTAGGCGCGAAAAAGCCCCCATCGCCAGCGCGGTGGGGGCTTGATCATTCTGGACCGTCTTTTAGTGCGACGGGGCCGGCGGATTGGTGCTCGGCGAGGTGTTCGGCGTATTCTCGGTGGTCATGCCGCCGTCGGCGTTGCCCGCTTGTTGCTCGATGCGGTCGGCCTCGGCGTTCAGGGCGCGCTCTTCGGCTTCATTCGGCGTGGCGGCGGCCTGAGCTTCCAGGGCGTCGGCCTTCTGTTCCGCAGCCCGGTCGGCGGCGCTTTCGCCACAGGCGGCCAGGCCGGCGAAGGCGGCGATGGAGACGGCGGTCAGAACGAGTTTACGCATGGTGTTCCTCCAAAGGTTGAGGCCGGAGTAACGCCTCGTCCTCACATTCGGTTCACGCTCCTGTGATGTTTTTCATCGGGCCGGAGACAGGGCCACGCGCGCGGCCCCTAGCAAGGCGGCGTGTTCGTGCAGGATCACCTTCGTTGGGATGGCGGCCATATAGTCCTGGAACCGCCCCTTGCGCTCGAACCGGCGACGGAACGGGCTGGCCTGAATGAAGGGCAGGATGCGCGGGACAATGCCCCCGGCGATATAGACCCCGCCGCGCGCCCCAGTGGTCAGGGCGATGTCCCCCGCCACGGCGCCCAGCATGGCGCAGAAGCGGGCCAGGGTGGCGCCGCATGGGCTGTTCGGATCGTCCAGCGCCTCGGCCGTGATCTGGGCGGGGTCGTCGATATGGGTCTCGCGGCCGTCGATCTCGGCCAGGGCGCGATGCAGGTTCAGCAGACCGGGCCCGCAGATCAGCCGCTCGATCGACACCCGTTCATAGCGGCGACGCAGGATGCGCAGCACCTCGTCCTCGACCTCGTCGCCGGGGGCGAAACAGGCGTGCCCGCCTTCACTGGCCAGGGCGGTCTCGCGCCCCTGTGCGTCGCGCGCCAGGGCCGATACGCCAAAGCCCGTCCCGGGCCCAACCACGGCGAGGGTCGCGTGCGGATCGCCTTCGTCCGGCCCGCCCAGGGGCGCCAGCTGATCCGGCGGCACGACCGGCGCGCCCCAGGCCTGGGCCTCGAAATCGTTGATCAGCCGCACCGGATCGAGGCCCAGCGTCCGCAGCTCCTGCTCCGACACCCGCCAGGGCGAGTTGGTCATGTCGATGGCGCCGTGCGTGACCGGCCCCGCCACGGCGATCACCCCGCCGCTGGGCCGAACCGCGCACCCGTCCAGATAGGCGGCCACCCCCTCCAGAAAGGTCGGATAGGTCCGGGCGGGAAAGCTGTCGAAATGCTCCAGCAGCGTGCGGCCTTCGACGGTGCGGGCCAGGGCGAAGCGGGCGTTAGTGCCGCCGACGTCGCCGACCAGAAGCGGGGCCGAAGTCATGTTTTCCTGCGTCATGCGTCGACCGCGCGATCGACCAGGTTCGGATCGGGCGGGCCGTCGTCGTGGCCGTCGGCGCCGATGGGGGCGGTGAAACAGACGCTGGCGCCTTCCTCGGCCGTCGACACCGCCTGGCGGAAGGCGCCGAACAGCTCGCGTCCATAACCCCAGGACGAACCCTCGGCGTGAGCGCGTGAGCGCGTCGCCGCCGGACGCACCGCCAGGTCTCCGACGCCGACCGTAGTCAGCACCCCCGCCTCGGGGTCCAGCCGGATCAGGTCGCCGTCGCGCACATGGGCCAGCGGCCCGCCCGCCAGCGCCTCGGGGCTGACGTGGATGGCGGCGGGCGTCTTGCCGCTGGCGCCCGACATGCGGCCGTCGGTGACGAAGGCGACCTTGAAGCCCTTGTCCTGCAGCACGCCCAGCGCCGGAGACAGGCTGTGCAGTTCCGGCATCCCATTGGCGCGCGGCCCCTGAAAGCGCAGCACCACCACCACGTCGCGGTCCAGCTTGCCATCCTTGAACGCCTGCAGCGCGTCCTCCTGCGTCTCGAACACGGCGGCGGGGGCCTCGACGATGCGGTTCTCAGGCTTGACCGCCGAGATCTTGATCACCGCCCGGCCGAGGTCGCCCTGCACCAGCCGCAGCCCCCCCTCGCGGTCGAACGGGTCTGAAGCGGGGCGCAGGATGGTCAGGTCCAGACTTTCCTTCACCGTGTCACGCCAGACCAGTTCGCCGTCCTCCAGCCGGGGCTCCTTGAAATAGGCCTCCAGCCCCTGGCCCATGATGGTCGTCACATCGGGATGCAGGTTTCCCGCCTCGACCAGTTCGCGGGTGACGAAGGCGACCCCCCCCGCTGCCTGAAAGGCGTTCACATCGGCCGACCCGTTCGGATAGACCCGCGCCAGCAGAGGCGTGACCGAGGACAGTTGATCCATGTCGGTCCAGTCGATCAGCACCCCCGCCGCCCGCGCCATAGCCACCAGATGGATGGCGTGATTGGTCGATCCGCCGGTGGCCAGCAGGGCGACAATCATGTTGACGATGGTCTTTTCCGACACCACGTCGGCCATGCGACCTTTGCCTTCGCGCGCCAGTTCGATCGCCCGCTGGGCCGCCGCCGCCGTCAGGGCGTCGCGCAGGCCGGTGTCCGGGTGAACGAAGGCCGTCGAGGGCATATGCAGCCCTGCGATCTCCATCATCATCTGATTGGAGTTGGCCGTGCCGTAGAAGGTGCAGGTGCCGGGTGAATGATAAGAGGCGATCTCGCTCTTCAGCAGTTCAGCGCGGTCGATCAGCCCTTGGGCGTATTCCGCCCGGACGCGGGCCTTTTCGGCGTTGGGGATGCCGCTGGGCATCGGCCCGGCCGGGGCGAAGACGACGGGCAGATGGCCGAACGCCAGCGCCCCCATGAACAGCCCCGGCACGATCTTGTCGCACACCCCCAGCATCAGGGCGGCGTCGAAGGCGTCGTGGGTCAGCGCCACCCCCGTCGACATGGCGATGACGTCGCGACTGAACAGGCTCAGCTCCATGCCGGGGCGCCCCTGGGTGACGCCGTCGCACATGGCCGGGGTGCCGCCCGCCACCTGGGCCGTGGCGCCCGCCTCGCGCGCGGCCTGTCGGATGATCTCGGGGAAGCGCTCGAACGGATGATGCGCCGACAGCATGTCATTATAGGCGGTGACGACGCCGAGGTTCGGCTGGGCGCCGGTCATGGCCGTCAGCTTGTCGGCCACGGTCTGCCCAGCGAAGGCGTGCGCCCAGTTGGCGCAGGACAGCTTGGCCCGTCCCGGCCCTGAGGTGGAGGCCGCGTCCATGCGGCGCAGATAGTCGGCGCGGGTCTGTCGGCTGCGTGCGACGATGCGGGCGGTGACCTCGGCCACCACAGGATTGAGCGCCATCACTCGGCCTCCGTCCAGAGCACTTCAAGGGGAGCGTTCGCCGCGATCAGGGCGGCGATGGGGGTGACGGCCGGATCGCCCGCCGCCTCGCGCTCGAACACGGCGCGCTTCTTGGCCCCGGTCAGGGCCAGCACCACGCATCGAGCCCTGGCCAGCCAGGGCAGGTTGAGCGTCAGCCGCTCCTGCGGCGGCGCCGCGCCATCGCGCCCGGCCGGCACGCCATAGACGGCCGGCTTCAGTCCCGGCGTCAGCAGGGTGGTCAGCGTCGGACTGCCGGGGAACATCGAACAGATATGCCCGTCGTCGCCCATGCCCAGCAGGACGGCGTCCAGGGCTCTACCCTCGGCGGCCAGAGCCTGAGAGGCGAGGGCGGCCGCCCGATCCACCGTCACGGCGGGGCTATAGAGCGGGACGAACCGGGTGCCCGCGGCCGGGCCGGTCAGCAGGGCGCGCTTCAGCAGGGCTGCGTTCGACTCCGGCGACGTCTCCGGCACGTATCGCTCGTCCACCAGCGTCGCCGTGACGCTGGCCCAGTCGAGATCAGCCTGCGCCAACCGGGCATAGATGGGCGAGGGCGTCGATCCGCCCGATCCGGCGAACAGGGCGCGCCCGTCGGCGGCCAGCGCCTCCGCCAGCGCCGCGGCCAGCCGATCCGCGGCGGCCTCGGCCCATGCCTCGCGGGTGGGAAAGTTCTCGATCATGTCGACACGCTCCTTCTCCCCTCGGGGGAGAAGGTGGGCCGCAGCGCGGCTCGGATGAGGGGGAGGTTAACCCCACCCTCCGCCGTCTTGCGTGATGACACCGCCCCCTCATCCGTCCTGCTTCGCAGGCCACCTTCTCCCTCGAGGGGAGAAGGAAGAGCGTTGGCGTTTCTCATCTCGCGTTCCACTTCCTGCCCGTGCGCGACAGCAGCAGGTCCGCCGCCTCCGGCCCCCAGCTCCCCGCCGCATACTCCAGCGGCCGACACTCGCGGCACGACCAGGCGTCCGCCACCTCATCCACCCATTTCCACGCCTGCTCGGCCTCGTCGCGCCGCACGAACAGGGTGGAGTCGCCATGCAGGGCGTCCAGCAGCAGCCGCTCATAGGCGATGCGTCGGCGCGGAGCCGCGCCGTCCTTCCCGTCTTGCCCCCACGACAGGCTCATCTGGATCGGCTGAAGCTGCATCCGCTGCTCCAGCCCCGGCTTCTTGTTCATCACCGACAGGGAGATGTCCTCGTCCGGCTGAAGCTCGATCACCAGCCGGTTGTCATAGATGTCGCCCCGCTCGCCATGGCCGAAGATGGAGTGGGGCACCGGCTTGAACTGGATGACGATCTCGGTGCGCTTTTCGGCCAGCCGCTTGCCGGTCCGCATGAAGAAGGGCACGCCCGCCCAGCGCCAGTTGTCGATATCGGCGCGCAAGGCGACGAAGGTCTCGGTATCCGACGGCTGGCCGCGCTCGGCTTCATAGCTTTCGACCGCTCTGCTCTCGACTTCTCCGCTCGAATACTGGCCGCGCACGGTCACGCGCTCGGCGTCCTCGGCCATGATGGGGCGTAGCGAGCGCAGCACCTTCACCTTCTCATTGCGCACCGAGTCGGGGTCCAGGTCGCTGGGCGGCTCCATCGCCACCAGACACAAAAGCTGCAGCATATGGTTCTGCACCATGTCGCGCAGGGCGCCGTATTCGTCGTAATAGGGCCAGCGGTCGCCGACGCCGACCGTCTCTCCGACTGTGATCTGCACGTGGTCGATGGTCAGATTGTTCCACAGCGGCTCGAAGATGGCGTTGCCGAAGCGCAGGGCGATCAGGTTCTGCACCGTCTCCTTGCCCAGGTAGTGGTCGATGCGGAACACCTGCCGCTCGTCAAAGGCGTGGGCCACGGCGTCGTCGATTTCGCGGAAGCTCTCCAGATCGCGCCCGACCGGCTTTTCCAGCACGATGCGGTCGTCGGGCCCGGCCAGACCGGCCGTTTTCATCGCCGTAACGATGCGGCCGTACAGCGACGGCGACACCGCCAGAAAGGCCGTGACCGCGCCCTCGCCAGCGCGCGCCTTCAGCGGCTTCAGGCTGTCGGCGTCGGTAGCGTCTACCGCCATGTATTCCAGCCGCTCAGTCAATCGCCGCCAGCTGTCTTCGCCCCAGGCGTTGTCGGCCTCGGCGCGGGGCTGCACCGACTCGCGCACCTTCTCCAGATAGGCCTCGGTCGTCTCTTCGCTGCGGGCGGCGGCGATGATCTTCAGCCCGTCCGGCAGCAGGCCGTCGTGATCGAGGAAATACAGCGACGGCAGCAGCATCCGCTTGGCGAGGTCGCCCCCGCCTCCGAACAGTATCAGCGTCGCCATTCAGGTCTCCTTCGTCGAGGCCGACCCGCACAGCGGGGCGTCAGCCTTGATCTTCAGCCGGTTCCGCCCGCCGGGCCAGAACGTCCAGCACGTCCTGGAACACCATGTCACGCGCGTGCAGAAGCACCAGCAGGTGATAGATCAAATCCGCCGCCTCGCTGGCGAGTTCCGCATTATCTCCCGCCGCGCCGGCCAGAGCCGTCTCGACGCCCTCTTCGCCGACCTTCTGGGCAGCCCGTTTGGGACCTTGTGCGATCAGCCGCGCCGTCCAGCTGTCGTTGGGATCGGCCTGGGCGCGGACATGGATGGTGCGCTCCAGCCGTCCGATGCGGCCCAGCCCCGGCGCATCGTCCTCGCCGAAGCAGCTGATGCGGTTCAGGTGGCAGGCGTTGCCGACCGGGCGCACCTTCACCACCACGGCGTCGCCGTCGCAGTCGGGCGTCACCGAGACGACGTTGAGGAAATCGCCCGACGTCTCGCCCTTCCTCCACCGCCCGCCGCGCGAGCGCGAGAAGAAGGTCGCCTGGCCGCTGTCCAGCGTCTCGCGTAGCGCCGCCTCGTCCATATAGGCCAGCGTCAGCACCTGAAGCGTGTCGGCGTCCTGCACCACGGCCGGGATCAGACCATTTCCTTTGGCGAAGTCGATCTGGGTGATGTCGAGGGTCATATCCTTACCTCCACCCCGGCCTGATCGAGGTAACGCTTGAGATCGGGAATCGCGATCGCGCCCGAGTGAAACACGCTGGCCGCCAGCGCGCCCGAAACATCCGCCTCCACGAACACGTCCCTGAAATGCTCCACCGCGCCCGCCCCGCCGGACGCCACCAGCGGGATGGTCAATCGCCGCCTGGCCTCGGCCAGTTGAGCTACGTCATACCCTTTGCGCACCCCGTCCTGATCGATGCAGTTCAGCACGATCTCGCCCGCGCCCAGCCCTTGCGCCTCGACGATCCAGTCCATCGTCAGCCGCCCGGCGCCGCGCCGCGCATTCGGGTCGCCGGTGTATTGATGCACCCGCCATTCGCCGTCCTGAAAGGCGCTGTCGACGCCGACGACGACGCACTGGCGCCCCAGCCGCGCAGCCATCTCGCCGATCAGTTCGGGCCGCTCCAGCGCAGGGGAGTTGATCGACACCTTGTCCGCCCCGTGGTCGAGGCAGCGCGCCGCCTGCTCGACGGTGCGGATGCCGCCCGCCACGCAGAAGGGAATGTCCAGCAGCCGGGCGATGGCCTGCACCCAGCCGTAATCCAGCGTCCGCCCCTCGGGGCTGGCGGTGATGTCGTAGAAGACCAATTCGTCGGCGCCTTGATCGCGATAGCGCGCGGCCAGTTCGGCGGCGTCGCCCATGTCGACGTGGCCCTCGAACCGCACGCCCTTGACCACGCGGCCGTCCTTGACGTCGAGGCAGGGGATGATGCGCCGGGCGGTCATCGGACCGCCCCTATGCGGGAATGGGCGGTCATGCGGCGACCGCCTTCAAGGCTTCGGCCACGGTGAAGCGGCCTTCATAGATGGCCCGCCCGACAATGGCGCCGTCGCAGCCAATGGCCCGCGCGGCGGTCAGGTCGTCCAGCGTCGCCACCCCGCCCGAGGCCTGGATCTTCAGCTCGGGCCGCCGCGCCCGCGCTTCGCCCAGCAGTTCGAGGTTCGGCCCGGTCAGGGCGCCGTCGCGGCCCACATCGGTCATCAGCACATGGGTCAGCAGGTCGGACGGATAGCGGTCCAGCACGCTCCACAGATCGACCCCGGCCGACTGGGTCCAGCCCTTCAGCGCCGGGACCGGAACCCCATCCTCATATTTCACGTCCAGCGCCAGGGTGATGCGCTCGGACCCGAAACGATCCAGCCAGGCCAGCACCTCGTCCGACTTCGTCACGGCCAGGGAGCCGACCACGACGCGGCTGACGCCCGCCTCCAGCAGGCGTTCGACATCACCTTCAGACCGCACCCCGCCGCCCGACTGGATGTTTACGGCGACCGAGGCCGCCATCTCCCCGATCAAGCCGTGCTGCATGGCGCGCCCGGCCTCGGCGCCGTCCAGATCGACGACATGGACCCACTGCGCCCCTTCGGCGGCGAAGGCGGCCAGCCGCGCGGGCGGCGCGTCGTCATAGCGGGTCACCTGATCGAACCGCCCGTGCATCAGCCGCACGCAGACGCCGTCCTTCAGGTCGATGGCGGGATAGACGATCACGCGGGAAGCTCCAGGAAGTTCTTCAGAATACGCGCGCCGGCGGCAGCCGAACGTTCCGGGTGGAACTGGCAGCCCCAGCGGTTGGCGCTGTTGACCACGGCGGGCACGGGAACGCCGTAGTCGGCGGCCGCCAGCGTCGCCGGGCCGTCGGGACAGACGAAGCCGTGGACGAAATAGGCCCAGTCGCCGTCTTTCACGCCCTCCAACAGCGGGTCGTCGCGCCGGATCGTCAGGCGGCTCCAGCCCATGTGCGGCGAGGGGCGCGACGGCGCCGGTTCAATCGCCTCGACCCGGCCGGGGATCAGGTTCAGCAGCTCGGTCTCGCCGTCTTCCGCACTGGTCTCGAACAGCAGCTGCTGGCCCAGACAGACGCCCAGCAGGGGACGAGGAAAGGCGCGCAAGGCCTCGACCAGACCCAGCGCCTTCAGCCGCTGCATCGCATAGCCCGCCGCGCCGACGCCCGGCAGGATCACGCGCTCGGCCTCGGCCACATCGGTCGGGTCGTCGGTGATCCGCACCCGGGCGCCCAGCCGCTCCAGCGCGAACCGCACCGAGGCGACATTGCCCGCCCCGTAGCCGATCAGGGTGACGTTCACAGCACCCCCTTGGTGCTCGGCACCGCATCGCCCTCGACCCGGATCGCCTGCCGCAGGGCGCGCCCCAGGGCCTTGAACACGGCTTCGGTCTTGTGGTGGTCGTCGTCGCCGATGACGCGGACGTGCACCGCCGCGCCCAGATTCTCGGCCAGCGACCGCACCACGTGCGCCGTCAGATCGGTGCGGTAATCGCCCAGCATCGGCGTCGCGAATGTTCCCTCGAACACCGGATAGGGCCGTCCCGACAGGTCGATGGAGACGGACGCCTCCGCCTCGTCCATCGGCAGGACGAAGCCGTAGCGGCCGATGCCGCGCCGCTCGCCCAGCGCCTGTTTCAGCGCCTGACCTAGAGCAATGGCGCAGTCCTCGATGGTGTGATGCGGGTCGATGTGCAGGTCGCCCTCGCACGCCAGACGGATGGAGAAGCCGCCGTGCGCCGCCACCTGTTCGATCATGTGGTCGAAGAAGCCGACGCCGGTTTCGATCTTCACCGGCCCGGCGCTGTCCAGATCGACGGCGCAGACGATGCGCGTTTCCCTGGTGTCGCGGATGGCCTGTCCGGTGCGATGGCGGCGCGCGCCGGGGCTGGCGGCGCCCAGGGCGGCCAAGAGGCGATCGTTGGCCTCGGGCTTCAGCGACACGGGCAGGCGCACTCGTTCGCCCGCAAGATCGGCGCTCAATCCATAGCGGCGCAGAGCCTCCGCCGCGCCCGGCGGGTCGGACGGCTTGGCGATGATCACCGGCCCGGCACCGGCCTCCAGCGCCATGATCCGCGACAGGGCGTCAGTCACTCGGACGCGCTCGCGGCGCACGGCGCTGATGCGTTCGGCCGTCTCCATCATCCGCGACGGGTCCAGCGCCTGCATCGCCAGCCGCACCGAGACCTCGGGCAGGGCGTAGGGCTCCAGCACTGCCGCCAGCCGCGCCAGAGTCTGCGCCTGCGCGAGCGCCGCCCCGACCCGCGCCCCGGCCAGCCCATAGGCCAGCGACAGGCTGCGCAGGACGATCAGATTGGCGTGGTCCTTCACTACGGCGGCGGCGGACGGCGCCTCGGCGAACTCGGCCATGCCCTCATCGACGACCAGTAGGGCGGGAGCGACGCGCTCGGCCATCTCGGCCACGGCCTCGGGCGAGCCGAGGGCGCGGATGATCACGGCGGCGGTCTCGGCGTCTGAGGCCGGGCAGGCGTAGAGGGCGGCCAGTTGCTGATAGGGTTCGGCGTCCGGCGCCTGCACCTTCAGCCCGTCGCGCGCGGCCAGTCGCCAGACCAGCTCCAGCCCGTGCGTCAGCCCGCGCGTCGACAGCACCTGATCGGCGTCGACGCCGTAGAGGACGGCCATGCGGGTCGCCAGCGCGGCAGGCTCGGCCGGATAGCGCTCCAAACCATCGCCGCCTGGCACGAGCGGAGAATAGGGGGCGGGCAGGCTCATGAGCCTTCTCCCCGCGGGGGAGAAGGTGGCTCGCGTAGCGAGACGGATGAGGGGGCTGTGTCCGCGCATGAGAAGGAGGAGTGCGAAGCCGGCACACCCCTCATCCGAGCGCCTCCGGCGCCCACCTTCTCCCTCAAGGGGAGAAGGAAGAGATTCTGGGTCATCCCGCGCTCCTCAGATCGGCGGCGCGCGCGTGGGCCTCCAGCCCCTCCAGCCGCGCCAGGGCGGCGGCGACGGGGGCCAGGGCGGCGGCGCCCTGTTCGCTGACGGTCTGCACCGACATGGTGGTCATGAAGCTGGCGGTGGTGACCCCGCCCAGCGTCCGCGCCGCGCCGTCCGTCGGCAGGACATGGCTCGGTCCGGCGGCGTAGTCGCCCAGCGTCTCGGCCGCCCAGCGCCCGACGAAGACCGCGCCGGCGGCGCTGATCCGCTCGACCAAGCGCTCGGCTTCTTCCGTCTGGATCGACAGGTGCTCGGGACCGTAGAGGTTCGCCACCTCGCACGCTTCGGCCCTGTCGCGCACGCGGATGGCGCGGGCCTCGGCCAGAGACGCGCGGGCGATGTCGGCGCGGGGCAGGCTTTCGACCTGGCGCTCCACCTCGGCGATGATTTCGCTCAGCGCCGTGCCGCTGTCGGACACCAGGATCACCTGCGCGTCCGCGTCATGCTCGGCCTGGCTCAGCAGGTCGGCCGCGACGATCTCGAAATCGGCGTCGCGGTCGGCGATGACCAGCAGCTCCGACGGCCCCGCCGGCAGGTCCTGCGCCGGGCCGCCGGGCAGGGACGCGGCGTAGCGCTTGGCCTCGGCGACATAGGCGTTGCCGGGACCGAACAGCTTGTCGACCGGTTCGATCACGCCGTCTTCCAGTTCGGCGCCGAAGGTCAGGGCGGCGATGGCCTGCGCCCCGCCCAGCAGCCACAGCTCGTCCAGCCCCGCCTCGGCGGCGGCGGCGATCATGGCCGGGTGGACCGAGCCGTCCTTCGACGGCGGCGTCACGGCGACGCGCCGCCCGACCCCGGCCACGCCCGCCGGAATGGCCAGCATCAACAGCGACGAGAACAGCGGCGCCGTCCCGCCCGGAACATAGAGGCCCGCCGAGCCGATGGGCCGCCAGACCAGCTGGGACTTCACGCCGGGCGTCGTCTCGATGAAGGGCGTGTCCTCGGGCTTCGTCGCCTGATGAAAGACGCGCACATTGTCGGCGGCGACACGGAGCGCGCGGGCGGCGGCGGGCGGCAGGTCGCGGCGCGCCGTGGCGGCGGCCGCCTCGGTGATTTCTATGCGGCGCGGCGGGGCGCCGTCCAGACGGGTCGCACAGTCGCTCACGGCCTCGCCGCCGCGCGCCTGCACGTCGTCGAAGATCTCGCGCACCACGCTTGAGACGAAGCTCTCGGTGCGGCGCTGCGGGCGGGCCAGGGCGGCCTTGCGCCCGGCGGCGTCCAGTTGGTTCCAGTCGATACGCTTCATCACATCATCTTCTCGATGGGCAGGACCAGGATGGCCGACGCCCCTTCGGCCTTGAGCTTCTCCAGCGTCTCCCAGAAGACCGCCTCCTGACAGACGGCGTGGACGGCCACGGCGTCCTCGCGGCCCGACAGGGGCATGACCGTCGGCGACCCTGCGCCGGGCAGCAGGGCGGTGATCCGGTCCAGCGCCGCGCGCGGCGCGTTCAGCATCACGTATTTGGCGCCCTGCGAGGACACCACGCCGGCCATCCGCTCGACGATGGAGTCCAGCAGGTGCTGAAGCCCCGCCTCCGGCGCGCTCGGCGCCTTGATCAGCACCGCCTGACTGTCCAGCACGGTGTCGCGCGCGCTCAGGCCGTTGGCCTCCAGCGTCGCCCCGGTCGAGACGAGATCGCAGATGGCGGCGGCCAGCTTCAGACGCGGGGCCACCTCGACCGCCCCGCGCATGGTGACGATGTCGGCGGTCACGCCATTCTCGTCCAGAAACCGGCGCAGGATCTTGGGATAGGAGGTGGCGATCCTCAGCCCCTGCAACGACGACGGCCCGGCGTAGTCCAGCCCCGGCGGCGTGGCGATCTTCAGCGTGCAGCGGCCGAAGCCCAGCGGCATGACGACCTCGGCGTTCGGCCCGCCGTTCCTGACCTCTTCCAGCACGTTCTCGCCGACGATGCCCAGATCGCAGACCCCATCCGCCACGAAGGTCGGAATGTCGTCGTCCCGCACCCGCAGCAGATCGATCGGATAGTTCTCGATCCGATACAGCAGGTCGTTGTTGCCCTTCACCACGCGCAGGCCCGCATCGCGGACCAGGTCGAGGCTGCGTTCGGCCAGACGGCCGGATTTCTGGACGGCGATGCGAAGCCGCCCCTGAACCGTGCTCATGATGTCAACTCAGGCTTTCAGTCTGTCCAGCACCAGCCGATAGCCCTGGTGCGGCATGTCCTTCAGGGAGCGGGCGACGCGCACGACCGTGGTCGGGCTGGCCGGCGCCTCGGCGGCGATCTCGCGATAGGTCTTGTCCCCGACGTCCAGCATCCGCGCCACCTGCCACCGCTCGGCCATGGCGCGCAGCTCGGCCGGGGTGCACAGGTCGGCCAGAAAGGCGTCCGCCTCCTCCCGCGTTTTCAGCGAGAGCAGGGCGTCCAGCAGGGCGGTTTTGGCGGCGTCGGTGCTCATGGCGCGTTCCATTATGCTGTAACAATGGAACGGTCAAGGGCCGAGTTGACTTCACCACTTTTTCCTCCCCACCTGTGGGGAGGGGGACCACGCAGTGGTGGAGGGGCCGTGCCGCCGACCGTTGAAGCCTACCGACGCGCGTCCAGAATGCGTCGCGCCCTGACGCCGCCCGAAGCCCGCCTCTGGGCCCAGCTCAAAGGCGGCGGCCTCGAAGGCCTGAAGTTTCGCCGCCAACATCCGGTGGGCCCGTACATCCTCGACTTCTACTGTCATGCGGCCTGTTTGGCGGTTGAAGTTGATGGTGTCGCACATGACGAACCGGATCAAATTGCTCACGACGCGCGACGAACCGCATGGTTGAAGCTCCAAGGGACCGAAGTGCTGCGTGTCCGAGCCACTGATGTTCGGGATCATCTTGATGGCGTCCTGGCGGTGATTCTGCTTCACGCGACGGGGCGTTAGGGAGCCCCTCCACCACTTCGTGGTCCCCCTCCCCATTTCATGGGGAGGAAAAGCCTGACCGCCACTCGCCACTCGCTGCGCGCCGCTCTATCTGTCCCCTATGACCAAGGTTCTGATCATCGGCGCGGGACACGCGGGGGGCTCGGCGGCGGCGCTGCTGAGGCAGTATGGGTTCGAGGGCGAGATCGTCCTGGCGGGGCAGGAGACCGCGCCGCCCTATCAGCGCCCGCCGCTGTCGAAAGCCTGGCTGAAAGGCGAGGCGGGTTTGGAAGACCTGCTGCTGCGCCCGGAGAGCTTCTACGCCGAGCAGGACATCGCCTTGCGCACCGGGGTCACGGCGACCGCCATCGACGCGGGCGCCCGGACCGTGACCTTCGCCGACGGGACGATCGAGGCTTACGACGTGCTGATCCTGGCCACCGGCTCGACGGCGCGCAAGCTGGCCATCCCCGGCGCCGACCGGCCGGACCTGCTGGAGCTGCGCACCCTCGATGACGCCGAGCGGCTGAAGGCGGTTGTGGCTCCCGGCAAGCGGCTGGCGGTGGTCGGCGGCGGCTATGTCGGGCTGGAGGCGGCGGCGTCGGCCCGCGCCCTGGGCGCCGAGGCGGTGGTGATCGAGCGCATGGATCGAGTGCTGGCCCGCGTGGCGTCGCAGCCCTTGTCGGCCTTCTTTACCGACCTGCACAAAAAGCACGGCGTCGAGATTCTAACCGGCGCCGAGGTCGCGGGGTTCGAGGAGGCGGGCGTGCGTCTGGCGGACGGGACGCTGATCGCGGCGGACGCGGTGCTGGTCGGCGTCGGCGCCGTGGCTTGCGACGACCTGGCGCGCACGGCGGGGCTCGTCTGCGGCGACGGCGTGGTGGTCGACGCGGCGGCCCGCACCAGCAATCCGCACATCTACGCCATCGGCGATGTGACGCGCCGGCCGATCCCGGTCCACGGCGGCGTCATGCATCGGCTGGAGAGCGTGCCCAACGCCCTGGAGCAGGCCAAGCAGGCGGCCAGCGCCATCGTCGGCCGCGCGGCCCCGGCGCCGGAAGTGCCCTGGTTCTGGTCCGACCAGTACGACGTCAAGCTGCAGATCGCCGGCGTGCCCTTCGACGCCGACCGCCAGCTGGTGCGCGGCGATCCGGCCGGCGGCGCCTTCTCGGTCTTCCACCTCAGCGGCGAGCGCATCGTGGCGGTGGAGGCGGTCAACGCCCCGGCCGACTTCATGGGCGGACGGCTGCTGATCGGTAAGGCGACGCCGGTCGACGACGCCTTGCTGGCCGACCCGGCGGTGTCCATCAAGGCGGTGGTCAAGCCTCAGGTGTGACCTGCGTGTGACACTCGCGCCGCGATTGAGATTTAGTCGCAAGAGTCAGATTGTCGCACCCGGAAAAGGTGCTAATGCGAGCCGGTCTCAATCATAGATCGGTTCCTTCCCCCATGTCCGACGCCCGTCCCGACACCCGCTCCGCCGCTCTCAAGGCGCTTCTCTTCGCGTCCAGCGCCGCCGGCATGCTGTGCGCCGCCCCCGCGATGGCCGCAGTCGCCGATGAGACCGCGCCCTCGGACGGCGTGATTAGCCAGGACGCCACCAACCTGGGCACGGTGGACGTGCACGGCCATCGCGTGAAGCGCGAGCCGAAGGACCCGCAGTTCGTCGCCCCCCTGGTCGACACGCCGCGCACAGTGACGGTGATCCCGCAGCAGATCATCGAACAGACGGCCGCCACCTCGCTTCAAGATATTCTGCGCACCTCGCCGGGCATCACCTTCGGCGCGGGCGAGGGCGGCCAGCCCCTGGCCGACCGGCCGTTCATCCGGGGCCAGGCCTCGGGCAACAACATCTTCGTCGACGGCATCCGCGACACCGGCGGCCAGCAGCGCGAGGTCTTCAACCTGGAGCAGGTCGAGGTCATCAAGGGCGCCGATTCCGTCTACTCGGGCCGGGGCTCGGGCGGCGGCAGCATCAACCTGTCGTCCAAGGCGCCGCGCCTGACCAACTTCGTCCACGGCTCGGCCGGGGCGGGCACGGACGACTACCTGCGCGGCACGGCGGACGCCAACTGGCAGGTCGGCCCCACCGCCGCCATGCGCCTGAACGTCATGGCTTCGCAAGGCGACGTGCCGGGCCGCAACGGCGCCGATTTCGACAAATGGGGCGTCGGCGCCGCTATCGCTGCGGGTTTGGGCACGCCGACGACGCTGACGGCCAGCTACTACCACCTCGACAGCAACCAGCTGCCTGACTACGGCGTCCCGCTCTACACCAAGCTGGGCGGGGCGACTGCGCCGCGCCCGGACGCCTCGGGCGTGCTGGACGTGCCCTACGACAGCTTCTACGGCCTGAAGGCGCGCGACTATCTGAACAATACGGTCGACAGCCTGACGCTGGAGATCGAGCACCGCTTCAGCGACACCCTGGCCCTGCGCAACGTCACCCGCTATTCGCAGACGCTGAACGATTACGTCGTCACCAACCCCGGCGACGGGGGCGCAGCCCAGCTGATCGATGGCGTCTGGTGGATGAAGCGGGGCCTGAAGTCGCGCTGGAATCCGGCCGAGACCCTGGCCAACGTCACCGACCTGCACGGGTCCTTCCTGACCGGGTCGATCAAGCATGATTTCGACGTCGGCGTGGAGGTGTCGCGCGAGAAGAACCAGAACGCCTCCTACACGGTCACGACCCTGACCGGCACGGCCTGCCCGGCGCCGCTGACAGGGCTGGACTGCACCCAGGTCTATGCGCCCAATCCGAACGATCCGTGGACGGGCACGAAGACGCGCGGTCTGGTCAGCCGGACCGACACCGATTCCGTGGGGGTGTACGCGTTTGACGCCATACATCTGAGCGACAAGCTGATCCTGAACCTGGGTCTGCGCTGGGACGACTATTCGGTGGATGGCGTCAATGCCTCCGGCACGGTGGCGGCGCCGGTCTATGCCGCCACGCGCGGCGACTGGGACTTCGTCAACTATCAGCTCGGCCTGGTCTACAAGCCGACAACGAACAGCAGCGTGTACGCTTCCTGGTCGACCGCCTCGACGCCGCCGACCATCTCGGCCGGGGATCAGAACACGGGCGCGACCAACGGCAGCGGCAACTTCGTCGCCACCGTTCTCGACCCTGAGGAAACCGAGAGCTTCGAGATCGGCGCCAAGGCCAATCTGTTCGGCGACCGCCTGGCGCTCAGCGGCGCCCTGTTCCATCTGACCCGCAAGAACGTCGCCATTCTGGTGGCGCCGGACCGCTATGAGCAGGCGGGCGAGGCCAGGGTGCAGGGTCTGGAACTGGGCGTGTCGGGCAACGTCACCGACAGGTGGCAGGTGTTCGGCGGCTACACCTGGATGGACTCCGAGTTGGTGCGCGGCGCCTACAACAGCATCAACCTCGGCGATCCCCTCGCCAATACGCCCGAGCACAGCGCCAGCCTGTTCACCACCTATCGCGTCCTGCCGAAACTGAGCCTGGGCGGCGGCGTCTACTACGTGTCCAAATCCTGGGGCGGCAACCAGGGCGGGGCCGGCGGCGGGGCCAACCGCGTCTATGCGCCGGACTACACGCGCATCGACCTGTTCGCCTCCTACGCCATCAGCGACCGCGCTTCCCTTCAGCTGAACGTCCAGAACGCCGGGGATGAGGAATACATCATCCGCACCAACGGCGTGCACCACGCCGACGTCGCCCCGGCGCGTCAGGCGATCCTGACGCTGAACGTCCGCTACTAAGAGGCCGCGTTTCACGCCATCATGTCGGCCCCGCGCTTTCGCCAGCAGCGGGGCCGATGCGGTTCCATACGGTGAGAGAGCCATGCTGCTGCACATCCCCGACGTCTTCACCAAGGCCGAGGTGAAGGCCCTGCGCCAGACCCTGGACGCCGGTCCCTGGGCCGACGGCAACATGACCTCGGGCCATCAGTCGGCGACCGCCAAGCAGAACCTTCAGCTGCCTGAAGACAGCCCACAGGCGCGCGAGGTCTCGGCCCTGGTCGTTCAGGCGCTGAACGCCAATCCGATGTTCGTCTCGGCCGCCCTGCCGCACACGATCTTTCCGCCCCTGTTCAACCGATACGAAGGCGGCGGCGAATTCGGTCTGCACGTCGACAACGCCATCCGACAAAGATCAGGAGCGGGCGGCGACCACCGCATCCGCAGCGACCTGTCGGCCACCCTCTTCCTGTCCGAGCCCGAGGACTATGACGGCGGCGAGCTGATCATCGAGGAGATGTACGGCGCCCAGTCGATCAAGCTGCCGGCGGGCGACCTGGTCCTGTATCCGTCCAAGAGCCTGCACCGGGTGACGCCCGTCACGCGCGGCGCCCGCGTCTCCAGCTTCATGTGGCTGCAGAGCCTGATCCGCGACGACGCCGACCGCGAAAGCCTGTTCCGCCTCGATGTGGCGATCCAGCGCGTGAACCTGGACAAGGGGCCCAAGGATGCGGCGGTAATCGAACTGACCGGCGTCTATCACAACCTGTTGCGGCGCTGGTCCGAGGTGTGACGCCTCGGCGCGCTCAGGCGGCCTGCGCCGCCTCGCCGTTCGACAGCGCCAGCCGGATCGCGTTCAGCAGGGCGTCGGGCTGGATCGGCTTTTGCGCCACCCCGTCCATCCCCGCCGCCAGATAGGCGGCCTCGTCGCGCGGATCGGCGTTGGCCGTCAGGGCCAGGATCGGCAGGGCGGCGGCGGGGCCGGGCAGGGCGCGGATCGCCCGCGTCGCCGCCACCCCATCCATCACCGGCATCTTCACATCCATCAGGATCAGGTCGAACGGCGCGGCCGCCGCGCGCTCGACCGCCTGGCGCCCGTTCTCGGCGGTTTCGTGGGTGCAGCCGAACAGCTCCAGCACCTTGCCCGCGACGAAGCGGTTGGCGGCATGGTCGTCCACCACCAGCACATGCAGGGTCTCATGCAACGTCGGCGACGCCTGACGGTCCTCGGTGCGGCGGGCGTCGCGCTCCGCCAGCGGCAGATGCAGTTCGAAGCTGAAGCGCGCCCCGCCCTGAGGCGAACGCTCCACGGTCAGCGCGCCCTCCATCCGCTCCACGATCTGACGGCAGATGGCCAGGCCCAGCCCGGCGCCTGCGCCCTGTCGCCCCGCCTCGCCGGTGTTGAACGGCTCGAAGATGGCGCGCGCCGCCTCGTCGCTGACGCCCGGGCCGCTGTCGTCCACGGTCGCCGACAGCCGCACTCGCCCCTCGTCCAGCGCCGTCGCCAGCCGCACCGCGACGGATCCGGCCTCGGTGAACTTCAGGGCGTTGCCGATCACATTGTTCAGCAACTGCTTGAGCCGCATCTCGTCGCCGACGATCCAGCGGGCGGCGTCAAGATCCGCCTCGACCTGCAGCTCCAGCGCCTTCTCCTCGGCGCGCGGGCTCCACAGGGCCGACAGGTCTGCGGCCACCGACTGGAGGTCCAGCGGCGCGGGCTCCAGCGTCAGCATCCCCGCCTCGGCCCGCGACATGTCCAGTGCGTCGGTCAGCAGCCGCAGCAGGCTGGCGCCCGAATCCAGAATAGTGCGGACGTGAGGCCGCAGGTCGTCCTGCGTCAGCTGCCGCTCCATCAGGGCGGCCACCCCCAGAACTCCGTTCAGGGGCGTGCGGATCTCGTGGCTCATCACGGCCAGGAATTCGGACTTGGCCCGGCTGGAGGCGCGGGCCTCGGCCTCGGCCCGCACCAGGTTCTGGGCCAGGTCGGCCATGGCCTCGGCGCGGCGTTTGTGGATGGCCACCCCGGCCTGAAGCACGTGCAGGCCCGCCCCCACCCCGACATAGCGGCCGCGCGAGACGATGATGAAGCCTTTCAGCAGCGCGCCCAGCCCCGCCGCATCCATCGACTGGAACAGAACGTCGGCCGAGGCGTCGGCCTCCACCACCATCGGCGCCGGGTCCATCAGCGCCGAGACCGGCCGCCGGACATAGAGGGCGCGCCCGAACTCGGCCGCCAGCTTCAGAGTGAAGGCGTTGCGTTCGATCAGGCCGACAGGCCGCTCCTCGGCGTCGGCCACGGCGATGACCAGGGTCTCTGGCTCGGCCTCGAACCGGGCCAGGGCCTCTGCGCCCAACGCGTCGGGCGCCATCGGCGCCGAGGCGTCCACGAAATCTCCTATCCGGGCCATTTCCCAGCCTTCTCTTGCTTCTTGCCGGAGCAGGGTTAGGCGAGGCGGCTTAACAGCCGCTTTGCCGGAAATGAATGTTTTGCAAGGCTAATTTTACGGATGGTCCGAGGACGGACAGTCAGAGCCGCGCCAGCAGCTCCGCCGCGAAGGTCGACAGGCTGTCGTCGCGCGCGCCCATCACCACCACCCGGTCGCCGGGCTTGGCGATCTCGATGATGCGGTCGCCGCAGTCGGCGCGGGTGGCCAGGGCCTGCGCCTGACGTCCCGCCGCTCGCACGCCCGCTGCGATGTCCTCGCTGCCGACGCTGCGGTCGGTTGTGCCGCCGTAATACACCGGCTCTGGCATCAGCAGCACGTCGTCATGCCGCATCAGCCCGGCGAAGCCCTCGACGAATTCCTGCTTCATCAGCTTCAGCGGGCCGAAGCCGTGCGGCTGGAACAGGATCAGCAACCGCCCGTCAAAGGCGTGCAGGGTCTTCAGGGTCGCGGCGATCTTGTCCGGGTTGTGGGCGAAGTCATCGATGACGGTGACGCCGCCCTGTGTTCCCACCACCTCCAGCCGCCGCCGGATGCCGCTGAAGGTCTCCAGCGCCGCGACCGCCTGATCCATGTCGACGCCCAGCGCCCGAACCGCCCCCAGCGCTGCCAGCGCATTGGCGACATTGTGCGCGCCCGGCACGGGCAGCGTCGCCGCCCGCGCCGCCTCGCCGCGCACGCGCAGCTCGAAGGTCATGCCGGTCGGCAGTGGCGCCAGATCATGAGCCGACAGCTCGGCCTCTTCTTCGCCCAGCGCGAAGGTGATCGCCTTGCCAGGCGCCAGAGTCTGGGCCAGCGCCGCCGTCTCTGGATTGTCCAGGTTCAGCACCGCCGTCGTGGCCCGGCCGACGAAGCCGCCGAACAGTTCGCGCAGCTCCTCCATCGACTTGTGGTCCAGCGAGATGTTGGAGACCACGGCGACCGTCGGATCATAGCGGGCGATGGAGCCGTCGCTCTCGTCCACCTCGGCCACGAATAGATCGGGTCCGCCGACCAGGGCGCTGGCGAACGGCTGGTCGGGCGAGGCGAAGTTCTTCATCACCGCCCCGTTGACCACGGTCGGCGCGCGTCCCGCCTGATCGAGGATCCAGGCGACCATGCCGGTGATGGTCGACTTGCCGCTGGTGCCCGCCACGCCGATCGAGGTCGGGGCGGCGTTGAACAGTTCGCTGAGCAGCTGGGGCCGCGTCTTGATGACGGCGCCGACGCGCCTGGCCGCGCCGATGTCGGGCACGGTGTCCTCGACCGCGCCGGTGGCGACGACCACCTGATCGGCGCTGACCACGCCCGACCCGTCCTGCGGGTGAAGGGCGACGCCATGGGCCCGCAGCCAGTCGAACTTCTCGGGCGAGCGCCCCTGGTCGAGGGCGCGGTCGGAGCCGGAAATTCGGCCGCCCTGCGCCTGAACGATCATGGCCAGCGGCATCATGCCCGAGCCGCCGACGCCGCAGAAGAAGTAGTCTTTGTTCATCGGCTTGATTTCAATGCGGGAAACCGGGGAAGGTCCGGCCTGACTAGCACGCAAGACGCTCAAGGCCATCCTGTCCATGCAGACCAGACCGTTCCGAATCGGCGTCGTCAACGCCAGCTCCCGTCTCGAACCGGCGCGCGGCGAGGCGATCCGGGCCTGGGCGGCGGCGACCTGGCGGGGCGGGGAGGTCGAGCTGGTGCTGCACCCGGCCCTCTATGACGTGCACGGCCATTTCGGCGGCGACGACGCCACCCGCGCCCGGGCCCTGGTCGAGACGGCCAACGACCCCGACATCGACGCCGTCTGGTTCGCGCGCGGCGGTTACGGCGCCTGCCGCATCGCCGAGGCGGTGATCCCCGAGCTGACCGCCGACGCCTACGCCAAGCGCTACCTCGGCTATTCCGACGCCGGCAGCCTGCTGGCGGCGCTGTATCGGGCGGGCTTTCCCCACGTGGCGCACGGACCGATGGCCTCGGACGGGTCGCGCCATGACGCCACGGGGCTGCGCGCCGTGAACTGGATGAGGCATGGCGACCCGGCGTCGCTGGAGCCGTCCCTGCTGAGCGACCCGCGACCCGCCGTCGGCTTCAACCTGACCATCCTCAACGAACTGGTCGGCACGGCGATCGAGCCGGATCTGACCGGCCACGTCGTCATGCTGGAAGAGGTGTCCGAGGCGCTCTATCGCGTCGACCGGATGATGTTCCACCTGACCGGCCAGGCCTCGATCCGCCGCGTCGCCGGCATCCGCCTGGGCCGGGTGTCGGACGTGACGGCCAATGATCCGGAGTTCGGCCTGACGGCGGAAGAGATCGTGCGCCACTGGTGCGTGCGCTCCGGCATCCCCTATCTAGGCTCGGCCGATATCGGCCATGACCGGGACAATAAGGTCGTGCCGTTCGGCCCGCGCGGCTGAGGCCCAGGCCGCCTTTCAGGGTCAGCCTTTCAGGATCAACCCGTCGGGCCGCGCCTCGAAGGCCGACAAACGACCCAGGAAGCTCATCCCCAGCAGGGCTGCGGGCATGTCGCGATCGATCACCAGGGCCTCGACCGAGGTCAGCTCGACCCCCGCCACCGACACGGAGGTCAGCAGCACCCGCGCGGCCGGCGTCTGGCCCGAGGCGGTGTTCAGCGTCTGGTTGAAGTCGTGCGCCTTCAATCGCACGCCCAGCCGTTCGGCGTCGGCGCGGCTCAGCGTCACCGCGCTGGCGCCGGTATCGACCAGCATCCGCATCGGCCGTCCTTCGACCGTCGCCTCGGCCCAATAGTGGCCGTCGGCCGCGCGCGTCACCGACGGCGCCTCCTTCAGCGCGACGGCGGCGTAGGCCTCGGCCGGGCCGTCCCACCACATCAGGGCGCCGGCGCAGGCGCAGGCCGACGCCAGGGCGGCGGCGAAAACGACAGCGGAGCGCGGGTCAAAGCGGATCATGAAGGCGACTATGCCGCTGGGGTCTTCCCATGCGGTGAAGCGACGTGGCGAACGAAAGGTTGACGCCGGACCGTTGATCGCCACCGGCTCACTCGCCCAGCAGCCTGGGGTCGATCCGGCTCTTGCGGCCCGGCAGGTCGGCCATGACGGCGGCGCGGCCCTCGTCGGTCATCCGGCTCCAGGTCGCGATTTCCTGAAGGGTGCGCAGGCAGCCCAGGCACAGGCCCGACGCGCCGTCGACGGTGCAGACCATGACGCAGGGGCTGGCGATGGCGCGGGGCGGGGAGGAGGGGGCGGGCGTGTCGGGCATGGTTCGTGACGGTATCGCAACAACGAGTCCGGGAACGGACTATAATTTCTTGACTTTTCGCGCCAGGCGGCTATATTCATCCTCGACGCGAAACGACTGACAGGGTGAGAGTCCCAAAAAGCACGACGTGTCTTCTTTCATCGTTCAACGAAAGGAGACGCCAAAAATGAACGAAAACAAAGAGCGCAATCTCCAGCACGCCATGATGTCCTTCGCCCTGTTCGGCGGGATGCTGGTGAATACGAAGCAGATGAACGGCGCCGGCGACCGCGTGGTCAGCCACCCGTCCAACTTCGTGCCCATAACGATCAAACGGCCGCGCGCGTAGTCGCGAGACTGAATGATCCAGCCAGAAGCCCCGGTCAGAACGACCGGGGTTTTTCAATTCCGCCCTTGCCATCGCCGCGCGCCCTGGCCGAAACCGGCGGCTTCACCGGCAAGGAGGAAGCCCGCCATGAGTCTGATCGTCGAAGAGCGCAAAGGCGCGGTCATGGTCTGGACGCTGGACCGGCCCGACCGTCTCAACGCCCTGCCGGACCTGGAAGACGGCGAGGCCTTCGCCGCCGCCTGCGACGCCGTCAACGCCGACCCCTCGATCCGCTGCGTGGTGATGACCGGGGCCGGACGCGCCTTCTCGGCGGGCGGCGACCTGAAGGCGATGAAGGACCGCCGCGACCTGTTCGAGGGCTCCGGCGCCGCCATCCGCGAGCGCTATCGCCGCGTCGTCCACCGCATCGTGCGCGCCCTCTATGGGCTGGAGGTTCCGCTGATCAGCGCCGTTAACGGCCCGGCGATGGGGCTGGGCTGCGACATCGCCGGACTGGGCGACATCCGCATCGCCTCCGAGCGCGCCAGCTTCGGCGTGCCCTTCATGAAGTTGGGCATCATCCCCGGCGACGGCGGCTCGTGGCTGCTGCCGCGCAACATCGGCTACAATCGCGCCGCGGAGCTGCTGTTCACCGCCCGCTCGATCGACGCGGCGACGGCCGAGCAGTGGGGTCTGGTCAACCGCGTCGTCCCGCACGAAGCGCTGATGGACGAGGCGATGCAGACGGCGGACCAGATCGCCGCCCAGCCGCCCCAGGCCCTGCGCATGGCCAAGAGCCTGCTGCGTCAGGGCCGCGACATGAACTTCGACCAGATGCTGGAGCTGTCCGCCGCCATGCAGGCCCTGGCCCATCTGACCGACGACCACATCGAGGGCGTGAGCGCGGTGCTGGAAAAGCGGGCGGGGGATTTCACAGGGAACTAGGTTTCACAACCCGCTCACCCCGGCGGACGCCGGGATGAGCGGAAGAGTAGGCGCAAACCAAAAAAGGGGCCCCTCGCGAGGCCCCCTTTCCGTTTTCATCCCGATCCCGAGTTACGCCCGGGCGGGGGCCTTCATGGCGCGCGTGGCGGGCACGCCGGTCGTGGCGTTGTCGCGCTTGGCGCCCGCCGTCTCGCCCGGCTTCATGAACTTGACCAGGACGCGCTGGCCGATCAGCAGCGGCGCCTCGTCGACGGCGACCACCACCTCGACAACGCGCTCGTCGGTGCGTTGCGACGGATCGTCCGAGGCCAGTTTGCGGGCGCCGAAGACGGCGGCGCGGCGCAGCACCTTGCCGACATAGACCTTGGTCGGATCGCCTTCAGGGGTGATCTCGACGGCCTGGTCGACCGAGACGTTGGGGATGTCGGCCTCGACGATTTCGGCGCGGGCGATGCGCGGCGCGGCGGGCTCCAGGTCGAACATGTTCGACACGTTCAGGGTCGAGGCGCCGGCGCCGGGGTTGGCGTAGCGGCGCACGATGCGGCCGTCGGCCGGCGAGCGGATCACCGTCAGCTCGACGTTGTAGGCGGCCTGATCGCGGCGGGCGCGAGCCGTCTGCACAGCGGCCTGCTGCGAGCCGAGGCGGGCCTGGGCCTGGGCGATGGCGTCGCGGGCCTGGTCCATGCGCTGGGCGGCGACGAAGTTGGTGGCGACCAGCTTCGCCAGGCGGTCGTATTCGCGCTGGGCCGTAGCGATGTCGACGTTGATCAAGCGCAGCTGGCTTTCGGCCTGGGCTAGATCGGCGGCCGCCGTCTGCAGCGACAGGCGCGGCTCGTCGTCTTCCTGGCGGGCCAGGATCTGACCGGCCGTCACCAGGTCGCCTTCCTGCACCAGGACGTCGCGCACCACGCCGCCGCGGCGCGCCGCGATCTGGATGATGCCGCCTTCGATGTCGATCTTGCCGTTGGCGATGGCCGAGTAGGGGCTTTCGACCTTCTTCTCGGCGGCCTGCGCCAGTTCGGCCTTCTTGGCGGCGCCGGCCTTCTGCATCATGCCGAAGCCGACGATCAGCACGACCAGCAGCGCCAGGCCGATCCAGAGCCATTTGTTTTTCAGGAATGCGGGCATGGGGGTCCTCAAGGGGATCGGGGTCAGTGCGACGCCAGGATGGCTTCGGGATTGGGGGTGCGGCGCTGATCGTCGATGATCACGCCGTCTTCGATGTGGATCACGCGGTCGGCCCAGGCTTCCAGGCGCGGGTCGTGGGTCACGCAGATGACCGCCGCGCCGTGTTCGGTGGCCGCCCGGCGCAGCAGGCGGATCACCACCTGCCCGTTCTCGCCGTCCAGCGCCGAGGTCGGTTCATCGGCGAACAGGATCTGCGGGTCCTTGGCCAGGGCGCGGGCGATGGCGACGCGCTGCTTCTCGCCGCCGGACAGGGCCGCCGGGCGCTGGTGCAGGCGATGGCCCAGGCCGACCTCTTCCAGCGCCAGGGCGGCGCGCTTCTTGGCCTTCTCCGGCGACAGGCCCTGATACTTCAGCACCGTCGTCACCTGCTGCAGCGCGCTGAGCGCCGGGAACAGGTTGAAGCCCTGGAAGATGAAGCCGCAGTGATCCAGGCGGAACTTGTCGATCTTGCCGCCCGACAGCTTCCACAGGTCGTCCACGTCCAGGGCGTCGACGCGCCCTTCCTCGGGCCGCAGCAGGCCGGACAGGGCGGCGATCAGCGTCGACTTGCCCGAGCCCGACGGGCCCATGACCATGGTCAGGTCGCCGTGACGAGCGTCGAAATCCACGCCCTTCAGCACCTCGACATAGGACCGGCCGGACTTGAACCGCTTGACCAGTCCCTTGGCTTCCAGGGCGAACTCGCCGTGCCTGCCTTGAACTTTCGTATGTTTGTTCATCGCAGCAGGTCCGCAGGTTGGCTCTTCTTCAGGATGCCCATCGACAGGAAGCCCGACAGCATGGAGATGGCGATCAGGCCCCCGCCGACCACGATCAGCAGTATGGGCGGCAGGGAGATGATGACGGCGTTGGACAGGGCCAGCAGCGACAGCAGCCAGGTCAGCAGGATGGCCGCGCCGACCCCCACCATGCCGACCCAGAAGCTCAGCTCCATGACGATGCGGCGCAAGGATCCCATGCCGACGCCCAGGGCGCGCAGCGAGGCGAACTCCTTGATGTTGGCCATGATGGCGCCGCGCAGGGTCTGCCAGGTGATGGCCACGCCGATGATGATCCCCAGCACGACGCAGCCGCCGATGATGATGACCAGAATGCCTTCCTCGAACATGGCGCCGGCGTTGGCGTCGGCCAGCTGCTGACGGGTCCAGGCCTTCCACTGGCCGTTGCCCATGGCGTTCAGCTGGGCCACCACGTGCTCGGCGCGGGCCGGGTCCTTGATGCGGATCATGAGCGGGCCGACGCGCGGCCCCTCGAAGGCCTGGCCCAGCATCCGCAAGCTGTCGCGTGACATGACGATGGTCGGCTGCATCATGTTGGGATAGCCGCGCAGCACGCCCACCACGGTCACGGTCTGGCCGTTGAACAGGGCCTTGTCGCCCAGCTTGACGCCCAGCGGCGTCAGCGCCGTCTCGTCCACCGCCACGGTGAAGGGCTGGCGCAGGGCCTCGACCAGTTCGTCGGAATAGTCGCGCGGGATGGTGACCGAGCCGGGCGCGGTGTCGATGATGTTGACCAGGACGCTCTTCTGGCGCGGCGCGCCCTGCTTGGCGCGATCGGCGGCCGTGGCGGTCGGGTCGACGTTCTTGATGTTCTGGAAATTGCCGCCCGACATGTCGAGCGTCTTCACCTCGACCACCTCAGGATGGTTGTAGGCCAGCGGCACGAAGCGGCGCGGCATGCCCATCGGCCCGCTGAACAGGGCCTTGGCGCCGGGCTGCATGATGAAGATGTCAGCGCTGGAGCGCTCGATGGCGGCGGTGAAACCCTTGCCGATGCCGATGAAGACCCCGGTCATGGCCAGCACCAGCAGCCCCGACAGGGCGAGCGCCATGACGGCGGCCATATAGCGGCGCCACTCGAAGAGCAGCGTGGATAGCGCGAGCGACATGACGCGTATTCATTCCCCTGACTTGCACTGTTATCTGACGCTCTGGCAGCGCTTGGCCAAGTTAAATCGGGGTAAGGCTGGCTCGGCCGGATTTGTTACGGGGCTTGAGGGGGCGCCCCTCGCGGGTTTAGTGACGATTTCAACAGCAAGGCGTGGGCGTGGTGTCCCGCCTCTCGGAGACGCCCATGTCGCTTCGCCGCACCCTTTCCTTCACCGCCTCGCTGGCCGCCCTCGGCATGGCCGCCGTGGTGGTCAACGCTCCCGCCTCGGCCGCGCGCGCCGACGAGGGGATGTGGACCTTCGACACCTTCCCGATCCAGACGGTCAATCAGAAGTACGGCACGCGCATCGACCAGGCCTGGCTGGACCGCGTTCGCAACGCCGCCGTGCGCCTGCAGGGCTGCTCGGCCTCGTTCGTGTCGGGTGAAGGCCTGATCCTGACCAACCACCACTGCGTCATCTCCTGCGTCCAGGACCTGTCGACGGCCCAGAACGACTACGTCAAGAACGGCTGGATGCCCGCCACGCGCGAGGAAGAGAAGACCTGCCCCGGCCAGACGGCCGAGGTCCTGACCGACATCACCGACGTCACCGACCGCGTCCTGGGCGCCGGCTCGGGCCTGGAAGGCGCCGCCTTCGTCGCCGCCCGCTCGGCCGAGATCGACAAGATCCAGAAGGAAGCCTGCGGCGACGACCGCAAGCTGACGTGTCAGGTCATCAGCTTCTATCGCGGCGGCAAATACGCCCTGTACAAGTTCCGCAAGTATGAGGACGTGCGCCTGGCCTTCGCGCCGGAGTTCCAGGCGGCCTTCTTCGGCGGCGATCCGGACAACTTCAACTTCCCGCGCTACGCCCTCGATGCGGCCTTCCTGCGCGCCTATGAGGACGGCAAGCCGGTCGCCTCGCCCAACCACCTGAAGTGGAACCCCAACGCCCCGACCGACGGCGAGGCCACCTTCGTGGCGGGCAACCCCGGCTCGACCTCGCGCCTGCTGACCATGAGCCAGCTGGAGCGCCTGCGCGACCAGCAGATCCCCATCACCCTGATCCAGAGCGCCGAACTGCGCGGCCGTCTGGTCGAATATTCGACCCTGGGCGAGGAAGAGAAGCGGGTCGCGCTGGACCCCATCTTCGGTCTGGAGAACAGCTTCAAGGTCTACTACGGCCAGCAGGGCGCCCTGACGGACCCCGCCTTCATGGCCAAGAAGCGCCAGGAAGAGGCCGAGCTGCGCCAGCGCGTCGCCGCCGACCCGGCCGTGGCCGAGCGCATCGGCGACCCCTGGGCCGATCTGGAAAAGGTGCAGGCGACGGCCCGCGACCTGTATCTGCCCTATCGCCAGCTTGAGGCGAACGCCGGCGGCGGCTCGACCCTATATTCCTACGCCCGCGCCATCGTCCGCGCGTCGAAGGAGCGCGCCAAGCCGGTCGCCGAACGCCGCGCCGGCTACGCCGACAGCGACATCGCCGCCCTGGGCCGCCGCCTGGCCTCGGACGCCCCGATCCCGGTCGGCGTCGAGGAAATCCAGCTGTCGCACTGGATGCTGAAGACCCGCGAATACCTGACGGTCGACAGCGCCGATGTGAAGGCCATGCTGGGCGCTGAAAGCCCCGAAACCATCGCCGACCGTCTGGTGCAGAGCCGCCTGATCGACCCGGCCTTCCGCGCCGAGGCCCTGGCCATGACGCCGGAACAGCTGGCCGCCTCGGGCGATCCGATGATCGCCTTCGTCCTGGCCAATGACGACGCGGCCCAGGCCGTCCGCACCCAGTGGGACGCCGGGGTCAACGCCCCGACCGCCCGCGCCGCCGAAAAGGTCGCCCAGGCCCGCTTCGCCGTCTACGGTGACAACCTGTATCCGGACGCCACCTTCTCCTTGCGCCTGTCCTACGGCCAGGTGAAGGGCTGGACCTATCGCGGCGTCACCGTGCCGTCCTTCACCTACATGGGCGGCCTGTATGAGCGCGCGACCGGCGCCGAGCCGTTCAACGCGTCCGAGCGTTTCCTGGCCGCCAAGGACCGGATCAACAAGGACGTGGTCTACGACTTCGTCTCGACCAACGACATCATCGGCGGCAACTCCGGCTCGCCGGTGATCAACGCCAAGGGTGAAGTGATCGGCGCCGCCTTCGACGGCAACATCCACTCGCTGGGCGGCTCGTTCGGCTACGACGGCGAGCTGAACCGAACGGTGTCGGTCTCGACCGCCGCCGTCACCGAGGCCCTACGCAACGTCTACAACCAGCCGCGCCTGCTGCGCGAACTGGGCGTGCGTCGCTAAATAAAGGCGACTTTCTCCTCCCCACATCGTGGGGAGGGGGACCACGAAGTGGTGGAGGGTCCTGCGACAGCAGAACCAAGCAGCCCCTCCGTCTCGTCGGCTTCGCCGCCGATCCACCTCCCCATCGCCATGCGATAGGGAGGAAAAGTTACGCCCCCGTCTGACGCATCGGCCTGCTAGCTTTCTTCCCGCCGATTTCAGACTATTCAGACGAATTAGACTCTGTTTTTTCCTCGCCGGAGTCTGAATCAGGAGCTTCTCATGCGTCACATGCTGTTCGCCTCGGCCGCCGTCCTGGCCTTCGCCGCCGCCTCTTCGGCCAAGGCGGAGGAGGGCATGTGGACCTATGACAACTTCCCCATCGCCCGCGCCAATCAGACGCTGGGCACGAACATCGACCAGGCCTGGCTGGACCGCGTGCGCCTGTCGTCGGTGAAGTTCGGCGGCTGTTCGGCGGGGGTCATCTCGGCCGAGGGGCTGGTGATGACCAACAACCACTGCGTCTCGTCCTGCGTCGCCAATCTGTCGACGCCCCAGCTGCAGTACAATGAGACCGGCTTCACGCCCAAGAGCCGCGAGGAAGAGCTGCAATGCCCCGGCGCCTCGGCGGAAATCCTGACCGACATCACCGACGTCACCGAACGGGTCCAGAAGGCGGGCGCCGGTCTGGACGGCCAGGCCTACACCCAGGCGCGCGAGGCCGAGGCCGGCCGCATCGAGACCGAGGCCTGTGGCGATGACGCCAAGATCCGCTGTCAGGTCGTCAGCCTGTATCGCGGCGGCCAGTTCAAGCTCTACAAGTTCCGCAAATACTCCGACGTGCGCCTGGCCTGGGCGCCGGAAGACCGCGCTGCGACCTTCGGCGGCGATCTGGACAACTTCTCCTTCCCGCGCTTCGCCATCGATGCCGCCTTCATCCGTCTGTATGAAGACGGCAAGCCCGCCGCGACGCCGACCCACTTCACCTGGAACCCGAACAAGCCGACCGAGGGCGAGCCCGTCTTCGTCACCGGCAACCCCGGCTCGACCCAGCGTCTGCTGACGCAGGCCCAGCTGATGACCATCCGCGACGTGGTCCTGCCGCTGGACCAGCTGATCGCGTCGGAGCTGCGCGGCCGTCTGATCCGCTATTCGGAAGAGGGCGAGGATCAGGCCTTCATCGCCATGGACCCGCTGTCGGGCGTCGAGAACACCTATAAGCGCGGGCGCGGCCGGATGGCCGCCCTGATCGACCCGGCCTTCATGGACCAGCTGGCCGGTCAGGAAACCGTCTTCCGTCGCGGCGTGGCCGAGAATGAGGCCCTGTCGGCCGAGGTCGGCGATCCCTGGGCCGTTCTGGCTGGCGTCCAGCCGATCGCGCGCGAGCTCTATGCCCCGATGGCCCTGCTGGAAGGCGGCACCGGCATGGGCACGACCTCGGTGGCGGGCGGCTCGCCCCTGTTCAGCTGGGCGCGGGCCATCGTGCGCGGCGCTCAGGAACGCGCCAAGCCATCCGACCAGCGCCTGCCCGAGTTCGCCGACAGCCGCCTGCCGGGCGTGCAGTCCAGCCTCTTCGCCGCCCGCCCGACCTATCCGGAGCTGGAGCAGGTCCGTCTGGAATGGTGGCTGTCCAAGACGCGCGAATGGCTGACCGTCGACAGCCCCTACGTCCGCACCCTGCTGGGCAAGGAGAGCCCCGAAGGCCTGTCCGCCCGGCTGGTCGAAGGCACCAAGCTGGCCGATCCGGCCGTGCGCCGCGCCCTGTGGGAAGGCGGCCTGCCCGCCGTCCAGGCCTCGACCGATCCGCTGATCCAGTACGTCCTGGCTATCGACGCCGACGCCCGCGCCGTCCGCACCCAGTGGGACAACACGGTCAAGGCGCCGACCGACCGCGCCTCGGAACAACTGTCATCCGCCCGCTTCGCTGTCTTCGGCGACGCCGTCTACCCCGACGCTACCGGCACCCTGCGCCTGACCTACGGCCGGGTCGAAGGGACCGACGTGCCGGGCCAGCGCATTCCCGCCTTCACCACCTTCGCCGGCCTGTGGGACCGGGCGACCGGCGCCGAGCCGTTCAACGTCGCGCCCAAGCTGCTGGCCGCCAAGGACCGCATCGACCCCAACGCGGTGATGAACATGGCCGTCTCGTCCGACACCATCGGCGGCTCGTCGGGCTCGCCCGCCGTCAACGCCAAGGGCGAGATCATCGGCGCCAACTTCGACTCCACCGTCCTGACCCAGCGCAACGCCTATGGCTATGACCGCAACGTCAACCGCAGCGTCATCGTCACCACCCAGGCCGTGACCACGGCCCTGCGCGACGTCTACGGCATGGATCACCTGATCACGGAGTTGGGCGTCCAGTGAGCGACCCGGTCTTTCGACCTGCGGCGTCGGCCGATGTTCCGGCGCTGCGGGCCCTGATCGAAGGCGCCTATCGCGGCGACAGCGCCGAGGCTGGCTGGACCCATGAGGCCGACCTGCTGGAGGGCCAGCGCACCGACGAGGCGGAGCTGCGCGACATCCTGGCCGACGCCTCGCGGCTTCTGCTGCTGGCCGAGATCGACGGCGCCCTGATCGGCTGCGTTCAGGTCGCAGATCAGGGGCAGGGCCTGGCTTATCTGGGCCTGCTGACCGTCGATCCGGCGCGTCAGGCGGGCGGTCTGGGGCGTCTGTTGATCGACGCCGCCGAGGCCGAAGCCGCCGCCCGCTTCGCCGCCACGCGCATGGAGATGACCGTCATCCGCCAGCGCGCCGAGCTGATCGCCTGGTACGAACGGCGCGGCTATCGCCTGACCGGCGAAACCCGCCCCTTCCCGCTGGACGACCCCCGCTTCGGCCTGCCCCGCACGCGCGACCTGGCCTTCGTGGTTCTGGAGAAGACGCTTTAGAGCAGGAGAGGGGGCGCAATTTTCGTTCTCATAAGGATCGGTCTGGCCTAGACGAGGGCACGCTTCGTTCCTCCCGTCGCAGCCTGACCGAGATCATCGTGCAAGACACCGTCCGCCGCATCCTGACCGCTCGCGTCTATGACGTGGCCGAGGAGACCCCGCTCGATCCGCTGAAGCGGCTGTCGGCGCGGATCGGGCGGCCCGCCCTGTTGAAGCGCGAGGATCTGCAACCGGTCTTCTCGTTCAAGATCCGCGGGGCCTACAACCGGATCGCCGCCCTGAGCCAGGCGGAGTTGGCGCGCGGCGTGATCTGCGCCTCGGCGGGCAATCACGCGCAAGGGGTGGCGCTGGCGG
This sequence comes from Brevundimonas guildfordensis, assembly GCF_014836405.1. GTDB lineage: Bacteria > Pseudomonadota > Alphaproteobacteria > Caulobacterales > Caulobacteraceae > Brevundimonas > Brevundimonas guildfordensis. Next base: position 277,590 of record NZ_JACSQU010000002.1, read on the forward strand.
CGGCCAGGCGCGGCGCGGCGGCCACCATCGTCATGCCGACCACCACGCCCGGCATCAAGGTGGCGGCGGTCCAGGGGCTGGGCGGCCAGGTCGTGCTGCATGGCGAGAGCTTTGACGACGCCTACGCCCACGCCCGCGAGTTGGAGAAGCAGACCGGCGCGACCGTCGTCCACCCGTTCGACGACCCCGACGTCATCGCGGGGCAGGGCACGGTGGGGCTGGAGATCCTGCGCCAGCACGCCGATCCGATCGACGCCGTCTTCATCCCCATCGGCGGCGGGGGGCTGGCGGCGGGGGTGGCGGCCATCGTCCGCTTCCTGCGGCCCGAGACGCGCCTCATCGGCGTCGAACCGGCCGAGGCCCCGACGATGAAAAGCGCCATCGAGGCCGGGCGCGTCGTCGATCTGGATCAGGTCGGCCTGTTCGCCGACGGGGTGGCCGTGCGCCGCGCGGGCGACGAGACCTTCCGCCTGTGCCGCGACCTGCTGGACGAGATCGTGCTGGTCGACACCGACGCCATCTGCGCCGCCGTGAAGGACATCTTCGACGACGTGCGCGCGGTGGCCGAGCCGTCAGGCGCCGTGGCGCTTGCCGGGCTCAAGGCCTGGGCCGCGCGCAATCCGGGATCGGGGGCGCTGGTGGCGATCAACTCGGGCGCCAACGTCAACTTCGACCGTCTGCGCCACGTCGCCGAACGGGCCGAGATCGGCGAGGGCGCGGAAGGGCTGTTCGCCGTCGCCATGCCGGACCGGCGCGAGGACTATCACCGTTTCCTGCAGAGCCTGGACGGCCGCTCGATCACGGAATTCAACTACCGCTGGTCCGGCGACGGCACCGCCCAGATCTTTGTCGGCGTGGCCCTGCGGAACGGCGCCGCCGAGCGCGAGAGCTTGCTCAAACGCCTGATGGCCGACGGCTATTCCGTCGTCGATATGAGCGACAATGAAACCGCCAAGCTCCATGTTCGCTACATGGTCGGAGGACGCACCATCGGCCTGCCGCATGAGCGTCTGCTGCGTTTCGAGTTCCCCGAGCGGCCGGGCGCCTTTCTGCGCTTCCTCAACAGCCTGCAGCCCGCCTGGGCCCTGACGCTGTTCCACTATCGCAACCACGGCGACGACGCGGGCCGGGTGCTGGCGGGCGTCAGCGTCCCGCCGGACCAGGCGGCGGCCCTCAGCGCCGCCTTGGACGACCTGGGCTATCCGTACGTCGACGAGACGGACAACCCGGCCTGCCGCCTGTTCCTGGATGGCTCCGCTTGATAGTCAGGCCCGGCTGATGGCTTCGGCGATCTCTTCGGCCGGACGGCCAGCCAGGGCCTTGGGGATCTCGCCGACCAGACGCTCTTCCAGCGTCTTGTGCCAATGCTTGCGCAGCTGGCCCAGGGTCTTGGGCGCGGCGACCACGGCCAGGGCCTCGAACTTGTTGGTCAGGGCCATGTGGTTCAGCGCCTCGGCTACACCCATGGCGAAGCCGTCCTCGGCCTGAGTGTCGTTGTCCGGGTTGGCGTCGCTGGAGCGGCGGCCCGGCGCGCCGGACAGGCGTTCGGGAATCTCGGGCGTCGCCATCGCCTTAAGCTGGATGTCGAGGTTGTGGCCGGTGTTGCGGAACAGGCTCAGCTTCTCGCCGTCAGCGACGGCGACCAGGGCCCCGTTGGGCAGGTTCATATCAGACTCCAGAAATGAGCGCCGAAAGGGAGGGCGCTGTCAGTCCAGCGCAAACGCCCCCTGTCCCGTTCCATCATCAGGGCCAACCTGCGACGCTTCGTGCGCCAGCAGCCAGCGTTTGCGCTCCAGCCCCCCCGCATAGCCGGTCAGGGTTCCGTTGGCTCCGACGACGCGGTGGCAGGGCACGATGACGCCGATCGGGTTGGCCCCGTTGGCCAGACCCACGGCCCGCACGGCGGCAGGCTTGCCGATGGCCTGCGCCAGCTGACCGTAGCTCCAGGTCCGCCCGGCGGGAATGGTCCGCAGCGCCGCCCAGACGGCGCGCTGGAAGTCCGTGCCGCCGGTCTTCACGGCGAGGCCGTCCAGCGCCGTCAGCTCGCCGCCGAAATAGGCGGCGATGGCGTTCCGCACCGCTTCCGGCGCCCGCCCCGGCGTCAGCTGAACCCTGCCGTAGTGGCGGGCCAGCAGCGTCATCATCCGCGCCTCATAGTCGGTGAAATCGAAGGCGCGCACCGCGCCGTCCGCGTCCGTCACCAGCAGCACCTCGCCCACGGGCGTCACGATGCGGTCGAGCGTAAAGGCTTCAGGCTGCGTCTTTTTCATCGTCGCTCTCCATGATCGTCATGCTGTCGATCCCCGCTTCGCGCAGGTGCAGCACGCCATAGGCCCGCCAGGGTCGCCATTGCTCGGCTCGCCCCGCCAGCCGTTCGTCTTCGAGCCGGTCGCTGGCCATGTCGGTCGATTCATCGCTCCAGACCCCCGGCAAGCGCAAACCGGGCCGCGCCTCGACCAGCGGCCCCAGCACAGGGTCAGCAGCCAGATCACGCCGGATCGCCTCGGGATCGGCCGAAAGATCGAACAGCCGCCGCACCCGCGCCAGCACGCCCGGCAAGGCCTTCAGATCGTCCAGCGCCGCCGTCACCGCCAGCCGGTCGCCCGCCTCGAACCGGGCCGATACCTCGCCCGTCGCGCCGTCGATCGCGGGCGTCAGGGCGCGGCGCCAGACCCCGCCCCCGACCGTCTCGCCGTTCGCGCTCAAGGCGGCCAGCAGGGCCTCGGCCTCATAGGGCGGGCGGTAAGGCAGGCTGAGCCTGACGCCCCCGTCCCACGGCCGCTCCGCCCGCGCCCGCAGCGCCGACGGCGGCCGCCCGTAGAGGGCCTGAAACGTCTCGTTGAATCGCCGCACGCTGCCGAAGCCGGACGCCATGGCCACCTCGGCCATCGGCAGGTCGGTCTGGTGGATCAGGGCCTTGGCCAGTAGGACACGGCGGGTCTGGGCCACGCTGACCGGGGCGGCGCCCAGATGCTGGCGAAACAGGCGGCGCAGGTGACGCTCGCCCACGCCCAGGCGGGCGGCCAGGGCCTCCACGTCGCCGTCGTCGAGCGCGCCCGCCTCGATCAGGCTCAGCGCCCGGCTGACGGTGTTGGAGGTGCCGCGCCAGGCGCCCATATCGGGCGCCGTCTCGGGTCGACAGCGCAGGCAGGCGCGGAAACCCGCCTCCTCGGCCGCCGCCGCGCTGGCGACGAAGCGCATGTTCTCGCGCCGGGGCGTGCGCGCCGGACAGACTGGGCGGCAATAGATGCCCGTCGTCTTCACGCAGGTGAAAAAGCGCCCGTCGAAGCGCGGGTCGCGCGTCAGGACCGCCCGGTAGCAGGCCTCCTGATCCAGACTGTCGCGAGTGATCTCCATGACGTCAGAATGCGCCCGCCACGCCGCTGTGTCTCGCGGTTTTCGGACATGGCGGCGCCCTGCCGCCTCAGCAGGCCTTCGCCGTCGCGATGCGCCACATATAGCCCACGATGTTGACCGCGAAGCTGATGGCCATGATGGCGAAGACCCAGGTCAGCACCGTGCCCAACGTCAAGGCCGTTCCGCCCAGATCGCGGCCCGCCTCGTTGATGGCCCGCAGCGCCTGCAGGCTGATCTGCGCCGCGCCGCCCTCCACGCGCGCCGTGGCGTCGCCCTGGGTCAGGGTGAACCACCAGCCGGCCTCGAACAGGCGCCACAGCACCCACAGGGCCGCGCCGGCCAGCGGAATCTTCAGGAACCATCCCAGCCGTCCTTCGCGGCCGCGGATCAGGGTGATGGCATCCACGGCCATGCCGCCGACGGCCAGGGCCAGGATGGGGCCGTAGAGGGCCGCCCACACAGGCGCTGGTTCCATGCCCACCGCGCCGCCTCTCAAGTGGACTGCGCCCAGTCCCGGAAAGCTGATCACGCCGATCCACCACATCACGAACACACCGGCGACGATCAGGGAAACCAGCGCCTCCACGCCGGGCTTGTCGTTGACGGCGACGCCCCAGACGCGCGCGCCCTTTGGCAGCCACTCAGCCTTCGCCTTCTCGGATCCTGCCAGAGACGCGCCCCACTTCGCCGGGTCGGCCAGGCCGAAGGCCGACAGGTCGCGCACCCGCCATTTCGTCAGCCAGGTCGGCTTGATGTTGAAGTGCTCCATGACCGCCCCGGCCAGAGTTAGCGCCCCCAGCAGAGTCAGCGCCCCGGAGAAGAAGCCGTGGAAGGCCTGGCCGATCGCCCGGCCGACATCAGCTGGCGCTCCCAGCACATGGATCAACAGCCCCAGCGCCTGCACCGCCGCGATGAGGGTCAGGCCCGCCTTGGCCCCGAACAGCCAATAGGGGAAAAGCTCAGGCCCGATCAGGCTGTCAGGTCCCTTGCGATAGCGGGCGGCGACGATCAGCGGATGGCCGATCTCATGCAGGATCGCCTCCTTCTCCTCGTCGGTCAGAGCCCGGCCCAGCTCTTCCTCGCGCGCCTCGACGCGGCTCAGGATCAGGTCGCGCAGCTCGGCGACGATGTCCTCGCGGTCATCGGTCGGCAGTTGCGCCGCCACAGCCTCCAGATAGCGTTCGATGATGTCCATCGCGCCCTCTCCCATCCCTCGTTAGAGAATTCGTTCCAGCGAGGCGTTGATGCCGCGCCATTCCTCAGTCAGGGCCGCCAGCATGGCCTCGCCCCCCGGCGACAGGACGTAGAACCGCTTCTTGCGTTTCTCCTCCTCGCGCCACTCGCTGGTCAGCAGCCCTTGCCCCTCCAACCGCCGCAGCAGGGGGTAGAGGGTGGATTCCTCCATCTCCAGCCCATCCGCCGCCAGCGCCTGACGCAGGGTGTAGCCGTACCGTTCGGTGCGCAGGCAGGCGAGCACCGCCAGGACCAGCGTCCCGCGCCGCAGCTCCAGCCGCATCGTCTCGAACAGGGCCTGATCCACCGCCGTGCCTCACTCGCTGTCACATAGTGTGTGATGTACAGTGTATGCGACATACTGTGCGGCGATGTCAAAGAGTTTTGTTATTCGGACCCGCGAGGCGCCCAGGTGAGAAGGCCCAAGGTGCGCCGAGGTCCGCTTTCGACCCATCGGGGAGGCTTCATAAGATTGGCTTTGGGGGCAGGGGCGCCCGGATTGGCTTCTGGGCTAGCCAACTTAAGGCGACGCGTGTTGCGTCCTGGGGCACGGTGCTGCATCTGATACGCAACCCTTTCGCGAGACCGCATTATTCGCTTCCCACAACACAGAACCCTGGCCGTCGCCTATGAGATCGCGGCGAGCGGGACAGCCTTGGTGGCCTATGTCATCGCCGCCCTGTGCGTGGGCTGGCTTGTTTCAATCCTGCTTCAGCCCATGGGTTACGTCTGGCTTCGCTTTGCAGCCGAGGCCGCGATTTCCACCGGCATCGGCATGATCGCCAGCTGGCGACTGACCAACGCCCTGTTCCCGAACCGATCAGGCAAATGGGTCGTCGCCGCGTTCGTCGCAGCGGTCGCGCTTGTCTCCCTGGCGGCCCCGGGGGGCTCGCCAGACTGGCTGCAAACGGGTCAGGCGCTGCTTCTGGTCGGTCTCGCCTTCGGTCTGTTCTGGCCGCGTCGGAGACTGGCGGACCGACCAGGCACGTCTGTTAGCTCGCAACGCCAGGAGCGGTCGATTCTGGGGCGTAAGAAACAAGACATCTAGACCGGCCGCGCAGATTGTTTGGCGCCATCGGTGATCGAGAAGGTCTCTGGCCAGCCCTATGCGCAGTTCATGAAGGCTACGATCTTCGACCGTCTGGGCATGGCGGATACGGCCGTCGACGACAATGGCGCGATCGCGCCGCGACGCGCTTCCGGCTACCGCCTCGCGGGGGGACAGCCAGGCGCCTTCCGTCACGCGGGCCACCTGGAGATGAGTGTGCCCTACGCCGCCGGCGCCATACGGTCGACGGTCGAGGATCTCGCGCGTTGGAACGTCGCGCTTCATGGCGGACGGCTGCTGTCGGCCGCGTCGCTGGCGCAAATGACCGGTCCCGGCCTGTTGCGTAACGGGGCGGAGACCCAGACGGCGGTCTACTGGCCGGGCGAGCCCGGCGTTCCGCCGGAAGGCCTGATTCCGGGGCCCTATGCCTTCGGGCTCGAACACTACTCGATCGATGGTCACCGTGTGGTGGGACACAATGGCTCTCTGCCCGGTTTCGACGCCGTGATGAACGTCTACCCTGACGACGACATAACCATCATCGTTCTGACCAACACGGGCGGCGCCGCCGGTCTATTGGAGTCACAGTTGTCGCGAATTGTGCTCGAGGACCGCTGACGGTTGAAACGCCTCGGCCGCCACCCACGCAGCGTTTTTGCCGGCTGCTCGGCGCCAGAACCGAACATTGGCGCCGGGCCTGAAGCTGGACGTTTAGCCGGTCGACCTGCAAAGGTCCGCAATCGATACATCTGCGGACATTGAAAAAAAGTCGCAGTAGCGGTGGCGGAGAGGGGAGAAAACCCCTTCAAGGCAAAGCTAAGGAAACGCAATGGCTGCGCTCGTTTACGCTACTGTCGGATCAAACCGGTTGGACGACGCCAAAGCGTTTTATGACGCCCTGCTCGGTTCGGCCGGGATCAAACCCGTTTTCGCATCCCTCTGGTGGGCGAGTGTACGGCGCGAACCGCACGCCTAATTTCGCCGTGCTCGGTCCGCACGATGGCCGGCCAGCGTCGGTTGGCAACGGTTCGATGTTCGCCTTCAGCTTTGATACGCGCCAAGAAGTCGATGCGTTCTACACAAAGGCTCGGGAGCTAGGCGGCTCCTGTGCAGGCGCTCCCGGCCTTCGGGGGCCGGGATTGTGGTTCAGTTACTTCCGTGACCTCGACGGGAATAAGCTCTGCGCCTTCTGCATGGGGTGATCGAAGGACCGCTTCCCGCCCTTCTCTGACATTCCGCAGGCCCGCTTTCGGTTAGAAAACCGGCCAGGCCGGGCGTCCGGCTGCGCTCGGATCGCCATCGCGGACGCAGGCTGCGCAGCGGCCCGCCACGGTATCGGCCAAGGCAGGCTCCGCGTCCGTCCAGGGCCACCGCTCGTGATCCAAATGGGGGAACATGCACCAAAGCTCGACGAAGTGGCCGGCGCCGCAGCCGCGCGGGATCGACCCTTCGGAAACGGGGAGGGCGGTCATGCTTACGGGCGCCGACCCCTAGGTCCCGGAGGCCGCGTGAAGCGGTTTTGGCGCCCCGCCTTCCCATCCGCCTGAAACGGCGCCTAAGCTCGCATTTCTCAGGGGGAAGTTCTCATGTCTCGTCGTCTCGCCGCGCGGCCTCTGTTCGCGCTCAGCCTGGCTCTGGCCGCCGCTGCAACGCCCGTTCTGGCGCAGCAGACTCCGCCGACCCAGGAGGCGGTTCTGGGCCATGCGTCGGGCGATCGCATCACCCGCTCGGCCGACGTGCGCCGCTATTTCGAGGCGCTGCGCGCCGCCAATCCCGACCGCGTGGTCATCGGCGACTACGCCCAGTCGTGGGAAGGCCGCCCGCTGTTCTGGGCCGCCGTCGGCTCGCCGCGCAACATCGCCCGTCTGGACGCGATCAAGGCCGCGACCAACGCCTTGGCCGACCCGCGCAAGACTTCGCCCGAGCAGGCCCGCGCCCTGATCAACGACACCCCGGCCATCGTCTGGATGGCCTATTCCGTCCACGGCAATGAGATCAGCCCCGCCGACGCCGCCCTGGCCGCCGCGCGCCGCCTGACCGACAGCCTCGACGCCGAGGCGCAAGGCTGGCTCGAGAACGTCGTGGTCGTCTTCGTCCCGACCCAGAACCCCGACGGGCGTGAGCGCTTCATCAACAGCTTCGAGGCGGGCCTGGGCGCCCAGCCCAACGGCGACCCCCTGTCGGCCGAGCGGGCCGAGCCGTGGCCGTCCGGCCGCTTCAACCACAATCTGTTCGACCTGAACCGCGACTGGTTCATCCAGTCCCAGCCGGAGACGCAAGGGCACTCGGCTCTCATCCGCGAATGGCGCCCGCAGGTGGTGGTCGATTCCCACGAGATGGGCACCGACTCCAGCTTCTTCTTCCCGCCCGAAGCCCAGCCGCTGAACCCCTGGATCTATCCGCCGATCCTGGACGCCCGCGAGCGCTTCGGCCGCAACACCGCCGGGCGCTTCGATCAGGCCGGGCTGGACTATTTCACGCGCGAGACCTTCGACGCCTTCTATCCCGGCTATGGCGACGGCTGGCCCGCCTATTTCGGCGCCGTCTCCATGACCTATGAGCAGGGCTCGTCGCGCGGTCTGCTGGCGCGCCGGTCGTCGGGCGAGATGCTGACCTACGCCGACACGGTCAAGGGCCACCTGACCGCCACCCTGTCGACCATCGAGACCGCCGCCCGCGACCGCGAGAAGCTGCTCAGCGACTTCTACGCCTTCCACCGCGACGGGATTTCGGGCGGACGCGGCGCCTATGTCCTGTCGCGCTCCGCCGCCGCTGACCCGGCCGCCGCCGACAAGCTGGCCGGACTGCTGGTCCGTTCGGGGCTGGAGGTCGGACGCGCCAACGCCGCCTTCTCCGCCTGCGGCCAGACCTATCAGGCGGGCGACTACGTCGTGAACCTGTCCCAGCCCCAGCGCCGCATGGCCGAGACCCTGCTGGCCAAGGACGTGCCGCTGGACCCCAAATTCCTCGCCGAGCAGGAAGCCCGCCGCGCGCGCGGTCTGGGCGATGAGATCTATGATCTGACCGGCTGGTCCCTGCCGCTGCTGTTCAACGTGCCGAGCCAGCGCTGCACCGGCGCTCCGTCGGTCCAGACGGCCGCCGTCGGCCCGGAACTGATCCGCCCGGCCGCCGTGGCCTCGGGCGACGCGACCTATGGCTACGCCATCCATCCGGGCACGGCGGGTATGCGCTTCCTGACCGCCGCCCTGACCGACAAGCTGCCGGTCCGCTCGGTCGAGGAGCCCTTCACCCTGGACGGCCGCGCCTATCCGGGCGGGACCTTCATCGTGCCCCGCGCCGGTTCGCCCGACGACCTGGACGAGCGTGTCCGCCGTCTGGCCGCAGGCAGCGGCGCCCAGGTGACGCCCCTGGCCACCTCCTGGGTCTCCAGCGGTCCCAGCGTCGGCTCGGACAAGGCCGCCGTCATCGCCGCCCCGCGCGTCGCCATGGCCTGGGACGACCCGACCGAGCCGGAGTCCGCCGGTTCCATCCGCCATGTGCTGGAGCGCGAATACGGCTGGCCCGTCACGGCGGTGCGCACCCGCCGCCTGGCGAACGCCGACCTGTCCCGCTACCAGGTGCTGATTCTGCCGTCGGGCGGGGACTATAAGCAGGCCCTAGGCGAGAGCGGCGTCGCCAACCTGCGCGCCTGGGTTCAGGCGGGCGGCGTCCTGATCGGCGTCGGCTCGGCCAGCCGCCTGCTGACGGACGCCGATTCCAAGCTGCTGGAGAGCCGCCGCGAGAGCGCCGTCTCCGGCGACGGCGACAAGGACAAGAAGGACGGTGGCAGCGAGATCGCCACCGACGCCGAATACCTGGCCCTGACCGGCCATCACGGCGGCGCGCCCGATCCGGTCGCGGGCGTCCTGGCCAGCGCCGTGGTCGACAACGAACACTGGCTGGGCGCGGGCGTCGCCCCGACCCTCAGCGTCATGGTGCGCGGCTCGGACATCTATGCGCCGCTGGCCCGCGACCAGGGAACCAACGTCGTGCGTCTGGCCGGCCCGGATCAGGTGCTGGCGTCCGGCCAGCTGTGGGCCGAGAACCGCCGCCAGCTGGCCTACAAGCCGGTCGCCATGGCCTCAGAGGTTGGTCGCGGCCAGGTGGTCGCCTTCACCCAGGACGTGACCATGCGCGCCTTTCTGGAAGGGCTGAAGCCGCTGTTCCTCAACGCCGTCTTCCGCGGTCCGGCCCACACCTCGGGGACCAAGGGGAACTGAAGCGGATGAAGGGGAGGGGCGTCAGCGCCCCTTCCTGAACGCCTCGGCCTTTTCGGCGGCCGCCTCCTTGCGCCAGCGTTTGGGGGCGGCTTTGTCGACCTCCTCGCCCGCGCCGGTCAGCGCCTCGTTGGCGAATTCGAGGTCGAGGAGCTTCATCTTCTTGATCTCGTCGCGCAGGCGGGCGGCTTCCTCGAACTCGAGGTTGGCGGCGGCCTCGCGCATGCGGCCTTCCAGATCCTTGAGGGCGGCCTGGAAGTTGGAGCCGACGAAGGGCTTGGCCTCCTCGGCGACGCCGGGGCGGGTCAGGCGGTCTAGGTCGCGGGACTCATAGGGACTGTCGAGAATCTCCTTGATGTCGCGCTTGACCGTCTCGGGCGTGATGCCGTGTTCGAGGTTGTAGGCCTGCTGCTTCTCGCGGCGACGGTCGGTCTCGGCGATGGCGCGCTCCATCGAGCCGGTCATGCGGTCGGCGTAGAGGATGACGCGGCCGTCGACGTTGCGCGCGGCGCGGCCGATGGTCTGGATCAGGGAGGTTTCGGAGCGCAGGAAGCCCTCCTTGTCCGCGTCGAGGATGGCGACCAGGCCGCACTCGGGGATGTCGAGGCCCTCGCGCAGCAGGTTGATGCCGATCAGGCAGTCGAACGACCCCAGCCGCAGGTCGCGCAGGATCTCGATCCGTTCCAGGGTGTCGACGTCGGAGTGCATGTAGCGGACGCGCACCCCCTGTTCGTGCATGTATTCGGTCAGGTCCTCGGCCATCTTCTTGGTCAGGGTGGTGACGAGGCTGCGGTAGCCGGCGCGGCTGGTCGCCTTCACCTCGTCGATGACGTCGTCGACCTGGTTGCGGGTGGCGCCGGAGACGGGGCGGATCTCGACCGGGGGGTCGATCAGGCCGGTGGGGCGGATGACCTGTTCGGTGAAGACGCCGCCGGTCTTGTCCAGCTCCCAGGCGCCGGGGGTGGCCGAGACGAAGACCGTCTGGGGCCGCATGGCGTCCCATTCCTCGAACTTCAGCGGGCGGTTGTCGATGGCCGACGGCAGGCGGAAGCCGTACTCGGCCAGGGTCGATTTGCGGCGGTAGTCGCCGCGATACATGGCGCCGATCTGGCCGACGGTGACGTGGCTCTCGTCCACGAACAGCAGGGCGTTGTCAGGGATGTATTCGAAGAAGGTGGGCGGCGGCTCGCCCGGCGCGCGGCCGGTCAGCCAGCGGCTGTAGTTCTCGATGCCGGCGCAGGAGCCGGTGGCCTCCATCATCTCCAGATCGAAGCGGGTGCGTTGTTCGAGGCGCTGAGCCTCCAGCAGCTTGCCGTTCTCGACCATCCAGTCGAGCGTCTCCTTCAGCTCGGCCTTGATGCCGGTGATCGCCTGGTTGAGCGTCGGGCGCGGGGTGACGTAGTGGCTGGCGGCGTAGACGGTGACTTCGTCCAGCGCATTGGTCTTCTTGCCGGTCAGGGGGTCGAACTCGTCGATGGCCTCGATCTCGTCGCCGAACAGGCTGATGCGCCAGGCGCGGTCCTCGAGGTGGACGGGGAAGATCTCCAGCGTGTCGCCGCGCTTGCGGAACATGCCGCGCTCGAAATGCAGGTCGTTGCGCTTGTACTGCAGGGCGATGAGGTCGGCGCGCAGCTTGGCCTCGTCGATCTGGTCGCCGACCTTCAGGCCGAAGGTCATGGCGGTGTAGGTCTCGACCGAGCCGATACCGTAGATGCAGCTGACCGAGGCGACGACGATCACGTCGTCCCGCTCCAGGATCGCGCGGGTGGCGGCGTGGCGCATCCGGTCGATCTGTTCGTTGATCGAGCTGTCTTTTTCTATGTAGGTGTCGGTGCGCGGGACGTAGGCCTCGGGCTGGTAGTAGTCGTAGTAGCTGACGAAATACTCGACCGCATTGTCGGGGAAGAAGGCCTTGAACTCGGAATAGAGCTGGGCCGCCAGCGTCTTGTTGTGGGCCAGGATCAGGGCCGGGCGCTGGGTCTGTTCGATCACCTTGGCCATGGTGAAGGTCTTGCCCGAGCCGGTGACGCCCAGCAGCACCTGCTCGCGGTCGCCCTCATCGGCCTGGGCGACGAGCTCGGCGATGGCGGCGGGCTGGTCGCCGGCCGGCTGGTATTTGGTCTCCAGCCGGAAGGGGATGCGCTTCTTGCCGGTCGGTCGCTCGGGGCGGTGGGGCACCCAGTCGGTCGGGGCGGCGGGCGCCTCTTCGGGCGTCAGGCGCGGACCGCTCACCGGCGCGAACATCGGCGCGCGGCCGTGATCGAAGGCGACGGGGGCCTCTTTCAGACCGGGATTAGGCGTGTGGACGGGCTTGGTCAGCTTCTGGGGCGGTGTCGCGGGAGAACGGGCCATGAACATCAAGGTAATGCGCGCGCCTGCGCGACGCTAGGGCGAGACGCGCCGCGATTTCGATAAACGCTGGCGTGTGAAACGACGATTTCCCACTTGTGCCGCACAGGGCCCGTCGCCAAGGTCCGCGCCATGAGTGAGCTTCGCGACGTCTTCATCACCGGGACCGGCGCCGTCCTGCCCGGCGAGCGGATCGGCAACGATCGGATGGAGGACTTCATCGGCCGGATCGGCGGGCGGCCGTCCGCCGTGGGACGCCGCGCGCTGCGCTGGAACGGGATCGAGGGGCGGCACTACGCCCTGGACGCCGATGGGGCGCCGCTGCACTCCAACGCCTCCATGTGCGCCGAAGCGGTGCGGGCGGCGCTGGACGAAGCGGGGCTGAGCCTAGGCGATTTGCAGCATCTGGGGGCGGCGGCGACGCAGGGCGACTACCTGGTGCCCGGCCACGCCAGCGCCGTTCAGGCCGAACTGGGCGCGGGGCCGCTGGAGGCGTTTAGCTATCAGTCCGTCTGCGCCAGCGCCCTGATGGCGGCCAAGGGGGCGTGGCTGAGCGTGCGCGCGGCCGAGGCGGACGTCGCCGCCGCCTGTGCAGGCGAGTTTTCCTCACGCTGGTTCCGGCCGCATTTCTATGAGGGCACGGCGCTGGTGGACGACAAGGGGCGAGCGCGGATCGAGGCGGACTTCTTGCGCTTCACCCTGTCGGACGGGGCGGGCGCCGTGGTGATGGAGCCGAAGCCGAAGCCCGAGGGGCTGAGCCTCAAGGTCGAGTGGATCGACATGACTTCCCTGGCGGGGCGTTTCGATCCCTGCATGTGGGCCGGGTCGACGCCGGAAGCGCGCGCCGACATGACCAGCGCCTGGAGTCACGCCGGGCCGGCGGCGGCCCATGCGGCGGGGGCGGTGGCGCTGTTGCAGGACTTCGACCTGCTGAAGATCGTCATTCGCGCCTGGATCGGCGTCTGGCTGGAGAAGGTGGACGCGGGACGGATCGTGCCGGATCAGGTCGATCACCTGCTCTGTCATTATTCGGCGCGGTCGCTGCGTCAGGAGATTGTCGGCCTGCTGGAAAGCACGGCCGCCATGATCCCGGAGGAGAAGTGGTTCACGACCCTGGCCGACAGCGGCAATGTCGGCTCGGCCTCGATCTGGATCATGCTGGACGCCTTCCTGAAATCGGGACGCGGAAAGCGCGGAGACAAGGTGCTGTGCATCGTGCCCGAGAGCGGGCGGGCGATGATCGGCTTCATGATGCTGGAGATTGTGTGATGGCGGAACGCGAAGCCGAGGCGGCGGTGGCCGAGACCCAACGGAAGCTGGCGGTGGTCTTCGCCGATTTCGAGCAGCGGCTGGAGGCGACGCCCCTGATCCGCAAGCTGACGCGCGGACGGTTCGAGCTCGCCGACTACCACGCCTTCCTGATCAACCTGCGCCAGCAGGTAAAGGACGGGGCGCTGTGGATGAGCCGAGCGGCGTCGAACATCGGCGAGGACCATCTGGAGCTGCGCTCGACCCTGATGCGCCATGCGGTGACGGAGCATCGGGACTTCCGCCTGCTGGAGGCCGACTTCACAGCCTCGGGCGGGGCGCTGGATGACATTCAGTCGGCGCCGAAGAATGTGGGCTCTGAGGCCCTGTCGGCGTGGATGTTCCATGAGGCGTCGAAGCCCGATCCGTTCGGCCTGCTGGGGGCCATGTTCATCATCGAGGGACTGGGCTCGATCAAGGCGCGGCCGTGGGGGCTGAAGGTGCAGGAGCGGCTGGCGCTGCCCGACGAGGCGGTGCGCTTCCTGCTGTATCACGGCGACAACGACGCCGAGCACATGAAGGAGTTCGAGGAGATGTTGGGCATGGTCCTGCCCGATCCCTTCATCGCCGAACGCATTGTCGTCACCGCCAAAGTCACGGCCCGCCTCTACGCCCTGCAGATCGAGGAGATCGCGGCGTGAGATACTACAAGCCGGGGGAGGATCCGTTCGACCCCGCGCGGTTCGATCCCAAGGATCCCGATCCGTGGATGGCGCTGTATCTGGACCACAGCCTGCCGATCGATGACGGGGCCAAGCGCGATCTGTTGCTGGGGGCGCGGTCGCGGTCGCGGCGCTGGCTGTTCCCGGTGGCGCGGCCGCTGGTGTTCCTGTTCTTCTGTCTGGTGAAGGTGCTGCGGGTCATTTCGCCGAAATACCCGAACCTGAACGGTCTGCTGCACAAAACCATCCACTGGGGACTGCGGACCTTCGCCACGCCCGAGGCCAACCGGGTGATCCTGCGGCACTTCCACGTCGGGTCCGAACTGACCGCCTTCGTGCGCGAGAACGCGGGCGTGGGCGACAAGGTGACCAAATGGCCGCTGACGCCGACGCGGCTGAAGGACATCGAGCCGGACCTGTTCCTTCAGCACGACCTGAACATCTTCAACTTTGTCATCGAGATGAACGCGGCCCTGCGCGCTGAGGGGCGTGAGCTGACGCCGCCCGAACGCATCGATTTCTCCATGATCTCGCACGAGTTTCCGCCGTTCGAGGAGTTTCCGCGCAAATGGCACAACTTCGTCGACGTGCAGACGGCGGTGGAGTTCTACACCCCCATCTACGCCCTGATGCTGCCGAGGGACGACTTCGTGCGGGCGTCCAGTTCGCTGCAGCTGGATGAGGTGATGGCCATCTATATCGCCCGCATCCTGGGCACGAGCTACCACATGGCCTTCGTCAAGAACGGTCATCCGCTGGTGGCGCTGTCGACGCTGCAGGCGGGCTATCGGCTGATGATGCATGGGCTGGATTCGGAGGCCATGCACGGCTGGCTGCGGGTGATGAAGGCGCGTCAGGCGGCGGGCTTGCCGCTCGACCCGGCCAACTCGGGCGCACCGAAGTAGGGCGAGCAGCTGCTGTCTTTTCCGCTGGCGCGCAGCGCGGCGGCTGCTAGCGTGGCTGTCATGAAATCGGCGCGCTCCTTCCTGACCTCTCTCAGCACGCTTGTGCTGTTGTCGCTGGTGCTCGGCCTGCTGGCCGGGGCGGCGGCGCAGCGGTGGGGGCTGCCGGGCGGCCATGTCACGGCGGACTTCATCCAGGCGCTGGGCCAGCTGTGGCTCAATGCGCTGCGGATGACGATCATTCCTTTGGTGTTCAGCCTGCTGGTGACGGGCATCGCCTCCATCGCCGATGCGGCGCGGACCGGGCGTCTGGCGCTGAAGGCGGTGGCCTGGTTCGGGGGGCTGATCGTTTTTGCGACGATCTACGCCGTTGCCGCAGCCTATGGGCTGCACGCCGTCTGGCCGATTGATCCCGAAGGCGCGCGACTGCTGCTGGCGATCAAGCCGGAGGGCGCCGAAGGCCTGGGAGCCGGCGCGCCGTTCAGTGAGTTCGTCAAGACCATCGCCCCGTCCAACCCGATCCGCGCGGCGGCCGAGGACGCCATTCTCGGCATGGTGGTGTTCGCCGTCTTCTTCGGGTTTGCGGCGTCCGGCCTGCCGGAACGACTGCGCGCGCCGCTGATCACCTTCTTCGAGGCGGTCGGCGAGACGATGATCGTCATCGTCCGCTGGGTGCTGAAGGCGGCGCCGCTGGGCGTCTTCGCCCTGTCGATCGGGGTGGGGCTGACGGCGGGGGCCAGCGCCGCGGGCGTGCTGCTGCACTATGTGGCGCTGATCTCGATCGCCTGCATCGGCATCGGCCTGATCTTCTACCCGCTGGCCGTGATCTTTGGCCGGGTTTCGCTGGGGCGCTTTGCGCGGGCGGCGGCGCCGGCGCAGGTGGTGGCCTTCTCGACGCAGTCGTCGCTAGCGAGCCTGCCGGTCATGGTCGAGCGGGCGGTCGACATGCTGGGCGTCAAGCGGGCGACGGCGGGTCTGGTCCTGCCGCTGGCGGTGGCGGTGTTCCGCATCACCAGCCCGGTCGCCAACCTGGGCGTCGCCATCTATTGCGCCCATCTGTTCGGACTGGATCCGTCGGCCGGGCAACTGCTGGCCGCCATGCTCACGGCGGTGCTGATCTCGATCGGCACCGTGGGCCTGCCGGGCCAGGCAAGCTTCTTCGCCTCCATCGCCCCCATCTGCATCGCCATGGGGGTGCCGCTAGAGCTGCTGCCGCTGCTGCTGGCCGTCGAGGTCGTCCCCGACATCTTCCGCACCCTGGGCAACGTCACCGCCGATCTGGCCGTGGTTCGCATCGTTCAGGGCGGGGAGGCGGCGCCGGACTGAGGCTTTTCTCAGTCCTCCATCGCCTCAAACATCGCCTCGGCCTCATCGAAGGTGTCGTAATCGAGACGATCGGGCGGGCGCACGATGACGAAGCGGGTAAGGACGGGGGCGGCGGGTTCGGGACGCCGGTCCCACTGCCAGAAGGTGCGGTCGAGCCGGCTTTGCAGAAGGGTCCACTCGCCTGCTTCTCCCTGAGGCGGCTTCGGCGGCGGAACGGTCTGTCTCATCAGCGTCTCCCTGTGCGGGGTCAGCAAAGCGCGGCTGGAGCGGTGTGTCAAAGCGCGTCAAACAAGCGGAACCGTTGGCTGCGGTCGGGATTGATGCGGCCTTGGCGCAACATGCGGCGCCGTCCTTGCAGCTTGGCTGCAGATGGGATGCGACCCTAAGGCGAAAATGAGGCATGCTGTCGTCAGGAGAATATGCGATGACCAAGTCCAGCAATGAATCCGACGCCCGCGCCGCCCTGCGCGTGGTCTCCTCGCCGGAAGCCGAGGTCTATGACCTGATGCGCGCGCCCGAAACCACCGCCGAACGGGTCAAGCGCCTGCAGGCCGAAGCCCGCGCCCTCGCCCTTGAACAGGTCGAGGCGCTTGAAGCCGCCCTGTGCAAGGCCGCCGATATGGCCAAGGAGATCGCCGACGGCGGCGACGCCTATCCGGTCGGCGCCCGCGAACTGGCCGCCCGTCTGGTCTCTGATCTGCCCGCCAAGGCCGAGACGATGAAGGCCATCGTGGCCAAGAGCCATCCTTAGTCGGCCTCGGTCAGAAGGCTCAGCCTTCTCGACCCGACGCGGCCTGGGGGCTGCGCGCCTGCGCCTCCCTTGAGCGCCGTCATCCTCGGGCTTGACCTGAGGATCCAGCAAGCGCGGGGGCTACGACCCCACCACATCCTCGTACTCGGGATGGCGTTTCAGCCAGGCGACGGCATAGCTGCAGTGGGGGATCAGGGTCAGCTTTTCGGCGCGTGCGTGGTCGGCCATGGCTTGCATGAAACGGCCTGCCGCCCCGGCGCCGCGCAAGGCCGGGTGCGCCTCGACGTGCAGGATGATGCGGGCGTGACCGCGTACGGCGTATTCAGCCCAGACCGGGTGCTCGGTTCCGTCGGCGTCGGCGAACATCTGCTGGAAGCGGTGGTCGGCGGCGTGGTCTTTGAAGGCGGACACGAAAGGCTCCTCCTGAATGCGGTGGGGTCAGGCCGGCCGGTCGTTCAGCAGGGCCAGCAGACCCAGAACGCTTTTCACCGTGAACCAGATCGACACCAGCAGCAAAAGAAGTCCGAACAGCAGAAGGAACGGAATGCCGATCAGGAAGGCCGAGGCCACGGCGCTGACGGCCACCAGCACCCACAGGATGGCGCTGATCCAGAACACCGACCAGAACAGCTTGATCTGCGCCTCGACGTGCTGGGCCGCGACACCCGTCGCCGAGCCGCGATTCACATAGGCCAGGACCAGGCCGACGAGCACCAGCACGTTCGCGCTGGGGATCGACAGGATGTAGAGGATCCACGCCACGATGGCGCCGTCGCGGCCCGCAACCGGGAGGGCGGAGTTCTGCTCGCTCATGAAGGGCGGTCCTTTCAGTAGAAGAGGCGACGGGGCTCAGCGATAGGGCGTCCGTTCAGCAGGTCCTTCAGCCCCAGAGCGCCGCGCAGGATGGTCCACACCGCCATGATGAAGAGCACGAAGACGCCGACGTTGACCAGGATCAACACTGCGCCGGCGATGATGGCGCAGACGGCGGCTAGAAGGGTGCGCTGCTGAAAGATGAAATGGCTGCGCAGAATCGGATCGACCGGCGCGGAACGGCGCCAGACCCGCAGCAGCCCGACCGCGGCCGCTACGCCGAAGGTGGGCGCCGCCAGAAGGATGAGCGCATAGCCGACATAGAGCCCGGACAGGTCAGCCGAGACCTCGCCGCCGCTGTTGCTGCTGTAATCGCCGGACTGGACCATCGGAACCTCTTGTCAGCGAGAGATGATGGCGGGACGCCGCGTCCGGCGCAACCAGCCTCAACGCGAATAGGCGACTTCGCAGGCGGCGGCCGCGGCATCGGGAATGGCGCCCGGCTTTTCTACCCGAACCACGACACTCAGGACGCGCGGATCGGCCAGGCAGGCGATGGCCGTGCGTTCGGCGAAGGTCTCGATCAGGGCGATGTGCGGCCCCGCCGCCAGTTCGCGCACGATGCGGGCCACGCCGTCATAATCCAGGGTGTCGGTCAGCCGCTCCACCGGCGCGTCGCCCAGGTCCAGTTCGACGTCCACAACCAGAGGCTGGAGCCGTCCATGCTCGTGGTCATAGAAGCCGATGGAGGCGTCGACCTTCAGGGCGCGCACCATGACCTTCAGGCCCAGCCGGCGCGGTTCGGCGGAGGGCAGGGGGGTGACGACGGCGCTCAAGACCAGGTCTCCGGCGGCAGAAGATCATTGATGCTGAAATCGGCCCGGTCGCACCAGGCGCCGAGCTCCCAGGTGCGCTCCGCCGCGGTCAGACCGCGCGTCAGAACGGTGTTGGTCGGCGTCTCCTCGATGGCCAGCTCGGCCAGGCGGAAGGGCAGGCCCTCGGCCGACAGGATGGCCTCCAGCTTGCGCCACAGGGCGATGACCAGGGCCTCGGTCGTCGGATCGCCGTCCACGGTCAGCACCTGGTTGAGCCGGTGCGGCTCATGCTGCTGGAACCAGGCGAGCAGGGGGTCGGCGCGGTTCAGTTGGAAGGCGTGGTCCAGGCTGCGGTCAACGAAGCCGTGCCAGCGCGCCTTCAGCCGCTCGAACGAAGCCGTATAGTTGGCGCCGCCGAAGTCGATCTCGGCCGTCGGCTCCAGGGTCACAGTCACGAATTCATTGTGCCCATGCGGCACGGCGCATTTCGACCCCGCATCGGCGATCAGCCGGTGCGCCATCGAGAAGCGGCGAGTGAAACGGACAGCGGGCATGAGGGTCTCAGGATGAACGGCGGCAGCTAAGGCGCCAACCTATCGGCAAATAAAGGTCATGTGGCGGCGAACGACGCCGCCGCTGACGGCTCAGGCTTGATGGTTCAGGCGAACTCAAGATCGCGGTCGCGGCGGGTCAGGGACGCCCCGGCGTCGACTACCAGATTTTGTCCGGTCAGGCTGCGCGCGGTCAGGATGAAGGTCAGGGCGGCGGCCAGATCCTCGACCGCCACGGGCCGTTTCAGCGGCGTGGCCTCGGCCCCGGCCTGATAGTCGGCTTCAGGCCAGCCGGCCGAGGGCAGGGTCAGGCCCGGCGCAATGCCGCAGACGCGGATGCGGGGCGCCAGGGCCAGCGCCAGGGCGCCGGTCATGTGGGCGATGCCGACGCGGCTGACGGTGTAGGAGAAGAAGTCGGGGTTCGGAGCCGTGACCTTATAGTCCAGCATATTGACCACCACGCCTTCGTCCGCCTCAGGCAGGCGCGCGGCGAAGTCGCGGATCAGGGCCAGCGGCGCCAGGACGTTGACCTCGTGATGAAGGCGCAGATCCGCCTCCTGAAAGGTCTGCAACTGGTCATAGACGAACAGGGAGGCGTTGTTGACCAGCGCCCGCAACGGCCCGAAGGCGAAGGCCTGATCCATCAGGGCGGCGCGCGCGTCTGGGTCGGTCAGCTCGGCCTGAACGGCGATGGCGCGCCGTCCCATGCCCTCGATGGTCTGAACGACAGACTGTGCGCCGACCGCGTCGGAACGATAGTGGACGACGACGTCATAGCCCGCCTGGGCGGCCGCCTTCGCCAGCACCGCCCCGATCCGACCCGAGGCGGCGGTGACCAGCGCTGCGCCCCGCGAAGGAGCGTCGGCGCGCCCGGACTCAGTCAACCCGGCCGAACTCGTAGTAGTTGACGGCGGCGAGGACGGCGATGAAAACGAAGATGGTGGCGATGGCCAGCATGGTGCAGCTCCTGATTTTGTCTCCGAATAGGGGCAAGCGCTCCCCTGTTCAAGCCGCCCGACCGCAGCCTATCGTTCGCGCATGGCGAACTGGCGCACCCGCATCGAACCCTTCACCCGGCCTTTGTTCTTCGCCTGGTCGCGGATGAGCCGGGGCATGACGCTTGGCGTGCGCGGCGCGGCGGTCGATGGCGAGGGCCGGGTGCTGCTGGTCAAGCACACCTATCTGGAGGGCTGGTGGCTGCCCGGCGGCGGCGTGGACAGGGGCGAGACGACCCAGGCCGCCGTTATCCGCGAACTGCGGGAGGAAGCCGGGCTGATCGTCAGGGGCGAGCCGCGTCTGCTGTCGGTCCACTCCAATGAACGCTTCTTTCCGGGGGATCACGTGCTGGTTTTCCGTATCGACGCCTTCGACGTGACCGAGCGGACCAGCCACGGCGAAATCGCCGAGATCGGCTGGTTCCACCCCCACGCCCTGCCCGAGGACGCGACCCGCGCCACCCGCGCCCGCCTGGCCGAGATCTTCGGCGGCGCCGCGCCCGATCCGAATTGGTGAGACAGCCGATGCAGTTACCCGTCCTCGCCCTGCTGGCCATGATCATCGGCGGCGCCGCCACCGCCCTGCAGGGGCCGACCAATGCGCGGCTGGCCAGCGCGGTGGGCTCGCCGGTCAATGCGGCCTTCGTCTCCTTCTTCGTCGGTACGGTGGCGCTGGGGCTGCTGGCGACGGCGTTGCAGACGCGGCCGGACGTGCAGGCGGTGAGGGCTCTGCCGGCCTGGGCCTGGCTGGGCGGTCTGTACGGCTGCGTCTTCGTGGTGGCGGCCGCTTGGGGCGTGCCCAAGATCGGTGTGGCGCTGACCATCACCCTGATGGTGGCGGGCCAACTTGCATTAAGCCTGATCCTCGACCACTTCGGCGTCATGGGCGTGCCGCAGCAGCCGATCAGCCTGACCCGCATCGCCGGGATGCTGCTGGTGATCGGCGGGGTGCTTCTGGTCCGGCGCGGCTGAGCCTATATCCCGCCCGATGACCGATCCGACGCCCGACATTCCGGAGACGCCAGCCTCGCAGGCGACCGCCCTTCCGCTTCAGGCCGCCGAGCTGATCGCGGACGAGGCCCGGCGCGCGCCCGACAAGCCCGGCGTCTATCGCATGTACGGCGAGGACGGCGCCTGCCTCTATGTCGGCAAGGCCAAGTCGCTGAAGAAGCGGGTGGTTCAATATGCGCAAGGGCGATTTCACACCCAACGCATCGGCCTGATGGTGTCGCTGACCCGTTCGATGGAACTTGTGGTCACCGCCTCCGAGACCGAGGCCCTGCTGCTCGAATCCAACTTCATCAAGAAACTGAAGCCGCGCTTCAACGTGGTGCTGAGGGACGACAAATCCTTCGCCGAACTGATGATCCGCCGCGACCACCGCGCGCCCCAGGTCCGCAAGCATCGCGGCGCCCATACGATTCCCGGCGACTATTTCGGCCCCTTCGCCTCGACCTGGGCGGTCAACCACACGCTGAACACGCTGCAGAAGGCCTTCCTGCTGCGGTCGTGTTCGGACAGCGTCTACGAGACGCGCACCCGCCCCTGCATGCTGCACCAGATCAAGCGCTGCTCGGCGCCCTGCACCGGCCTGATCAGCCTTGAGGACTACGGCGATCTGGTCACTGAGGCCGAACAGTTCCTGCGCGGCAAGTCGCGCGCGGTCATCGGCCGCCTGTCGCAGGAGATGCAGGCGGCGTCGGACGACCTCGACTTCGAGACCGCCGCCCGCGTGCGCGACCGTATCCGCGCCCTGTCGGCCATCGCCATGGAGAGCAGCGTCAACGCCGACGGCGTGGCCGAGGCCGACGTCTTCGCCCTGCATTCCGAGGGCGGTCAGGCCTGCGTCCAGGTCTTCTTCTACCGCGCGGGCCAGAACTGGGGCGGGCGCGCCTATTTCCCGCGCGTGGACAGGAGCGACAGCGACCCGGAAATCCTCGCCGCCTTCCTGGGGCAGTTCTATGAGGACAAGCCGATCCCGCGCCTGATCCTGTCCAACGTCCGCCCCCACGAACTGGAGCTGCTGGAGGAAGCCTTCAGCATGAAGGCCGAGCGGCGCGTCGAGATCGCCCGGCCGTTGCGCGGCGGCAAGGCCAGTCTGGTCGATCACGCCCTGACCAACGCCCGCGAGGCGCTGGGCCGCAAGCTGGCCGAGAACTCGGCCCAATCCAAGATTCTGGACGAGGTGTGCGAGGCCTTTGGTCTGGACGCCCGGCCCGAGCGGATCGAGGTCTATGACAACGCCCATATTCAGGGAACCAACGCCGTCGGCGGCATGATCGTCGCGGGGCCTGAGGGCTTCCGCAAGAACCAGTACCGCAAGTTCAACATCAAGAGCGAAGACCTGGCGCCCGGCGACGACTACGGCATGATGCGCGAGGTCATGCGCCGCCGTTTCGGACGGCTGGTGAAGGACGAGGAGGCCGGTGAGGCGGTCGAGCGCCCCGACCTGCTGCTGATCGACGGCGGGGCGGGCCAGTTGGCCGAGGTGCTGGCCGTCATGGCCGACCTGGGCGTCGATGACATCGCCGTGGTCGGGGTGGCCAAGGGACCGGACCGCGACGCAGGGCTGGAGAAGTTCTTCATGCCGGGCAAACCGCCCTTCATGCTGCCGCTGAAGTCGCCGGCCCTCTACTACCTGCAGCGTCTGCGGGACGAGGCGCACCGCTTCGCCAACGGCGCCCACGCCAAGCGCCGCTCGATGGATATCAAGAAAAATCCGCTGGACGAGATCGAGGGCGTCGGGCCGGGCCGCAAGAAGGCCTTGCTGCACGCCTTCGGTTCGGCCAAGGGGGTCAGCCGAGCGTCCGTCGCCGACCTGGTCAAGGTGGACGGGGTCAGCCAGGCGCTGGCCGAACGCATCCACGGCTTTTTTCACAAGTCCTGAGCAGCGTCGATTTCGGGTTGAGCGACCAAGCGTCGCGGGTCTAGGAACGATCTCATGATCGCCGAACTGACCAAGGGCTACCATCGCTTCCGCGCGAACAGGTGGCCGTCCGAACACGCTGAATACGAGGCCCTGGCCGCCAACGGCCAGAAGCCGCACACCCTGGTCGTGGCCTGCTCCGACAGCCGCGCCGATCCGGCCCTGATCTTCGACACGGCGCCGGGCGAGCTGTTTGTCGTGCGCAACGTCGCCAATCTGGTCCCGCCTTATGAGCCGGACGGCAAGCTGCACGGCGTCTCGGCGGCGCTGGAGTTCGGCGTCAATGTGCTGAAAGTCCGGCACATCGTCGTCATGGGCCACGCCTCGTGCGGCGGAGTGAACGCCATGCTGAACGGCGCGCCCGCCAACTGTCAGGACTTCGTCGCGCCCTGGGTCGAGCAGGCCGCCCCCAGCGTGCGCCGCGCGGTCGAGGCCCTGCCCGCCGAACAGGTCGAGTGCGCGGCCGAGGAGGCCGTTGTGCGCCTGTCGCTGGACAACCTGCGCACCTTCCCCTGGATCGCGCAGAAGGAGGCGGCGGGCGAATTGCGTCTCAGCGGCCTGCACTTCGGCATCGCCTTGGGCATCCTGTCCAAGCTGACCGGACCGGGGCGGTTCGAGCGGCTGGACTGACGCCGGCCCGCCTCTGACGCCGCACTCGCCTCTGGTCGCGAACCGTGGCACACCCGGCGTGTTGCAACGGAAGACGTCATGGCCCCTGCCTACAAAGCCATCCCCAACATCCTGACCGGCCTGCGCCTGGCGGCGGGGATCCTCATGTTTCTGCTGCTGGCGGGCGCGACCAGCGGCTTCCCGTTCGTCTCGGCCTGGCTGAGCCCTGACGACCAGTTCGCCATGTACCGGACGGGGTTCTGGATCTTCGTCATCGCCGCCTCGACAGACTGGATCGACGGCTACCTGGCTCGCCGCTGGAAGGCCGAGACGCGCTGGGGCGCCATCCTGGACCCGATCGCCGACAAGATCCTGGTCACCGGCGCCGTGCTGGGCGTGCTGACCTCGGGCTCGGTGCAGCAGATCATCATTCCCTGCGGCCTGATCCTGTTCCGCGAGTTCGCCGTCTCGGCCCTGCGCGAAACCATGGCCGGGCGGATCAAGTTGCCCGTCACCCTTGCCGCCAAGTGGAAGACGACGCTGCAGATGGTGGCGCTGGGGTGCCAGCTGTTCGCCCGGAACTGGGACGGCTGGGGCTTGCCGTTCGACTATCTGCCCCACTTCCAGCTGTTCTCGGACGCCCTGATCTGGCTGGCCGCCATCGTCACCTTGTGGACCGGCTGGCAGTATTTCAGCGCCGCCCAGAAGCAGATGCGCGACCTCTAAGCCGTTCGGCCTGTCCATCTAAGGCGAGCCGAGCGCTCGTTCGCGACCGTCCGGCGGCGGCGTCCTTTTCCCTTGCGCCCTGTGCGGAAGAGCCTACATTGTTCCTGCTTATGCTAAGTTTGAGCATAAGTCGGGGCCGCGCAGATGGCCGTTAGGGAGTAAGGACGATGGCGGACGGCGCTTTCGGTCTGTCGAAGGAACTGGCGGAAGAGACCGCCCCGGTGTGGGACAAGGTCAAGGATTTCGTCACCCCACTGGAGTGGCCCGAGCAGGCGCGGCTGATCAGCGAGATCAACCAGCTGAAGCGCGAGCGCGACGCGGTCATCCTGGCCCACAACTACATGACGCCGGAGATCTTCCACGGGGTCGGCGACTATGTCGGCGACAGCCTGGGCCTGGCCAAGGAGGCGGCGCGCTCGGACGCCAAGGTGATCGTTCAGGCGGGCGTCCACTTCATGGCCGAGACGTCCAAGATCCTGTCGCCGGACAAGACGGTGCTGATCCCCGACCTGCGCGCGGGCTGTTCGCTGGCGTCCTCGATCACGGGGGCGGACGTGCGGCTGATCAAGCAGCGGCATCCGGGCCTGCCGGTCGTCACCTATGTGAACACCACGGCCGATGTGAAGGCCGAGACCGACATCTGCTGCACCAGCGCCAACGCCGTTCAGGTCGTCGAGTGGGCGGCCAAGGAGTGGGGCGTCGACAAGGTCATCCTGATCCCCGACGAATATCTGGCGCGCAACGTGGCGGCGCAGACGACGGTGGGCATCATCGCCTGGGCGGGTCGCTGCGAGGTGCATGAGCGCTTCACCGCCGACGACATCAAGGAGATGCGCGCCGCCTATCCGGGCGCCGAGATACTGGCCCACCCGGAATGCCCCGAAGAGGTGCTGGCGGCGTCGGACTTCGCCGGGTCGACGGCGGCGATGATCGACTATGTCGCGGCGCGCAAGCCGAAGCAGGTGGTGATGATCACCGAGTGCTCCATGGCCTCGAACGTCAAGGGCGACGTGCCCGGCGTCGACTTCATCGGCCCGTGCAACCTGTGTCCGCACATGAAGCGCATCACCCTGGAGAACATCCGCGACTGCCTGCGCGACATGAAGTTTGAGGTGACGGTGGCGCCCGAGATGGCCGAGCGGGCCGCCCTGGCGGTGCAGCGGATGATCGACCTGCCGCCGCCGTCGAAGCCTGCGCGCTATGACCTGGTCAAGGCGCGGCACCATGTCGACGTGGAGCTGATCTGACGGCCCCGCGGCGCCGCGGCCCGGTGGCGGGCCCGCGCCCCGCGCCCAGTTCGAATCCATGAGCGATACAGACAACAGACTTTCCCCCGACGGCCGCAGGCCCGGACCCTGGGACCCGCGCCCGGAAGAGACGGCGCCTGCGCCCGCGCGCGAGGCCGCCCGCTACAGCGCGCGTCATGACACGCCGCGCGAGGACAAGGGCCAGCACCCCGTCTGGGCGGTGGTCTCGACCCTGTTGATGGCGGGTTTCCTGTGGTTCCTGACCGGCAGCTGGGTCGTGGCGGGGGCGGTGCTGTTCGGCCTGTTGGTGCACGAATACGGCCATGTGCTGGCGATGAACCGCGTCGGCATGGGCCCGGCGCGCATCTACATCATCCCCTTCCTGGGCGGGCTGGCGAAGGGCCAGCGCGCGCCGAAGAGCGAATGGCACGGGGTGCTGGTGTCGCTGGCGGGGCCGGCGTTCGGCCTGCTGGCCATGATCCCCTTTGTGGTCGTGGGCGTGGCGATGAAGTCGCCGGAATGGCTGATGGGCGCCTTCTTCATCGCCATGATCAATCTGTTGAACCTGCTGCCTGCGCCGCCGCTGGACGGGTCAAAGGCGCTGGGGCCGGTGCTGACGCGGGTGCATCCGCGACTGGAGCAGGTCGCCCTGCTGGCCGTCGGCGGCCTGGCCGTGTGGTGGGGGCTGTCGACGGGGCGGCTGATCCTGGCCGTCTTCCTGGGGCTGGCGGTGATCGGCCACCTGAAGCGCGGCGTCTGGCGCGCGGCGTGGGGACAGCTGACTTGGCCCGAGGCGGGGCGCAGCCTGGCGCTTTACCTGCTGACGGCGGTTGTCTGCGCGGCCGCGGCGATCGGCGCCCTGCTGCCGCTGACAGGCGGGGCGGTCGAGCCGGCGTTCGAGATGGGCTTGCGCTTCTTCGGGGTGGGAGGCCGCTAGGCCATGGCGCGCATCCGGCATGACGGGGCCCTGATCATCGGCGGCGGACTGGCCGGCCTGTCGGCGGCGCTGGAGGCCGCCGAGTCGCTCGGCCCGAACGGCAAGGTGCTGGTGGTGACGCCCGAGCCCCTGCTGCACGCCTGTTCGTCGGCCTGGGCGCAGGGCGGGATGGCGGCGGCCCTGTCGCCGCAGGACAGCGCGGCCCTGCACGCCAAAGACACCGAAGGCGCGGGCGCGGGTCTGGTCGAGGCCGAGGCCGCGCGCGCCCTGACGGAGCGCGGGCGTGAGACAGTCGAGTGGCTGGCGGGGCTGGGCGCGCCCTTCGACCGCGACGTCGACGGCGGCTTCTCGGTCAGTCTGGAGGCGGCGCACAGCCTGCCGCGCGTGGCGCGGGTGGGGGGCGACGGCGCGGGCCGGGCCATCCTGTCGGCCGTGGTCGCCGCCGCGCGGGCGGTGAAGGGCATCGAGATCTGGGAGGACGGGCGGCTGCGCGGGCTGATCCGCGACGTCGACGGCCGGGTGCGCGGCGCGGTGATCGAGCGGCGCGGGGGCCGGTTGGACAAGGTGTTCGCCCCCGCCGTGGTCCTGGCGACCGGCGGAATCGGCGGCCTGTTCGAGGTGACGACCAACCCCTCCGCCCTGCGCGGCGAGGGGCTGGCCCTGGCCTATCAGGCGGGGGCCGAGATTCTGGACCCCGAGTTCGTGCAGTTCCACCCGACGGCGATCGATGTGGGGCTCGACCCGGCGCCGCTGGCGACCGAGGCCCTGCGCGGCGAGGGCGCGCGGTTGGTCGACGGGACCGGCGCCTTCCTGCTGGGCGATCATCCCGAGGCCGATCTGGCGCCGAGGGACATCGTGGCGCGGACGGTTCATGCTGCGCGGGTCGGAGGGCGCGGCGCCTTCCTCGACGCGACCAGGGCGGTGGGCGAGGCCTTCCCGCATGAGTTTCCGGCCGTCTTCGCCGCCTGCATGCGGGCCGGGCTGGACCCGCGCGTCAGCCCTATCCCCGTAGCGGCGGCGGCCCACTATCACATGGGCGGGATCGTCGCCGACGACGAGGGGCGCACCACCGTCCCGGGCCTGTTCGCCATCGGCGAGTGCGCGGCGACGGGGGTGCACGGGGCCAACCGGCTAGCGTCCAACTCCCTGCTGGAGGCGGGCGCCTTTGGACGGCGCGCGGGCAGGGCGGCGGCGGCGGAGGTCCAGCCCGAGCGGCGGCCGCTGGCGGCGGTGCAGGCGATGACGGATTTGCCGCCCGAGGCGCTATCGACGCTGCGCGCGGCTATGACGCGCCATGCGGGCGTGGTGCGGGACGAGGCGGGGCTGACGGCGCTGCTGGTCCTGATCGACGACCTGGCGAAGGCGTATCCCGCGGCGGCGTGCCTGACGGCGGCGCGGCTGGTCGCCGAGGGGGCGCTGAACCGGCGCGAGAGCCGGGGCGGCCACTATCGCCTCGACTTCCCCGACAGTCTGCCGACGGCTGAGCACACGCGGATGCGCGCGGCGACGACGCCCACGCGCGACGAAGAGTCTGAGGCGGCGACGCTCGCCGCATTGGCGGCCGTGATCTGAATGATGAAGGACGTTTCCGTGACCCGAACCCTGCCGGACCTGCTGATCGAGCCTGTGGTGCGCCTGGCCCTGGCCGAGGACCTGGGACGCACCGGCGATGTGACGGCCCAGGCCTGCATCCCCGAGGACGCCCGCTTCAGCGCCGTGTTTTCAGCGCGGCAGGCCGGGGTGATGGCGGGCGGGGCGGTGGTGCGGATCGCGGTCCATGCGCTGGATCCCCAGGCGATGGTGACGGTGAAGGTCGCCGACGGCGAGGCGTTCGAGGCCGGAGCCGTGCTGATCGCGGTCGAGGCCAACGCCCGCGCCCTGCTGTCGGCCGAACGGACGGCGCTGAACCTGCTGGGTCGGATGTGCGGCATCGCCACCCTGACGCGGACCTATGTGCAGGCGGTCGCGGGGACCAAGGCGCGCATCGCCGACACGCGCAAGACCACGCCGGGCCTGCGCGCGCTGGAGAAGCACGCGGTCGCCTGCGGCGGCGGGCTGAACCATCGCTTCGGCCTGGATGACGCCATCCTGATCAAGGACAACCACGTCGCGGTCTGCGGCGGCGCGGGCGAGGCCGTGCGCCGCGCCAGGGCCTTCGCCCCTCATTTGATGAAGGTCGAGGTCGAGGTCGACAGTCTCGATCAGCTGGACGAGGTCCTGCCCGAGCGGCCGGACGTCATCATGCTGGACAACTTCAGCCTGGACGACATGGCCGAGGCGGTGTGCCGGGTGCAGGACAGCGCCTTCGGTCCGGTGGTGCTGGAGGCGTCGGGCGGGGTCAATCTGACGACGGTGGCGGGCATCGCCGCCACAGGGGTGGACGTTATCTCCGTGGGCGCCCTGACCCACTCGGTCTTGCAGTTAGACATCGGCCTGGACGCAGGCTGAGCGGACGCGGACCGGGGTTTTTCGGGGAACGGGCCCGGCAAGGGGTCGTTTTCATGGGGCGGGAGGGCGATATTTCGAAGGAGAACGCCATGACCAGGGCCCCACAGCCGCCCAGGGAGCAACGAAGCTTCGCCGACCGCGGCGCTCAGCTGATGGGCGAGGCTGCGGCTGCAGACCGGCGCGATCGGGCGGACGGCGTCCAGGCCGGCCACCCCGGCGACGCAGACGTCAACCTGAACCAGCAAGGACGCTACGGCAACTTGCAGCAGAATCTGACGACCCACCGCAAGACCCATCCCTGAAGCGCTGACTTAGGCTTCGGCGTTGACCGTGGTCGCCGGCGCGGCGGGCTTCGGCGACGTCGGGGGCGACGAAACCGGAGCGGCGGGCGGCGCGGAGGCTCGCGCGGGAGTCGGGCGTTCATCCGCCTTGCCGGGCGTCAGGGCCTCACGCGCCAGCACTGCGGTATAGGCCACGGCGCCCGAAGCGCTACGGGCCGCTTCGACCGGGTCGAGGCTGGCCTGAACCAAGCGCGGCGCGCTGGGGGCGGGAACTGAAGCGCGGGAGCCCGAGCGGCCGCCGAGGCGATAAAACAGGTGGTCGCCAACCTGATTGACCCGCACCAGTCTGTTGCGCCAGGACGGAGACACCGCGGTGGTGTGGAAGTGGGTGGCGTTGCCGACGGCGGCGAAGACCTGGCCCGACAAAGCCTTGCCGGCCACGTCACGAGCGCGGTTCCAGGCGGCTCGATTGACCGCGCCGCGCATGGCGCCATTGCAGGTGAAGCTGAACTGGCAACCTGTCTTGCGATTGGCGCCCTGATAGACGACGCCGCAGATGCTGTCGGGATAGGCCGAGTGGCGCACCCGGTTGAGAACCACCTGAACCACGGCGCTCATCCCATCGCGGCCCTCGCCTCGGGCCTCGTAATAGGCGGCCTGGGTCAGGCATTCGAGGTCGCGTGACTGGTCAAGGGCGCCGTCGAGGCGGAAGGGACGGGCGGCGGTCACCTTGGTCACGCCGTCCCGGCGCAGGCCGCCCTGGCCCTGAACCTGGTCGAGGCGGGCGGTCAGGAGCTCCGCCTGTCGGTCGCGCTGCGCGGAACCGGCGACGGAATAGGGGTCGTGGCGGTGGGCGATAGCCAGGGCGCTGGCGTCCAGTCCGCCGGCCGCCTCGGCCAGGGCTTCCTGAGTATAGCCGCCGGCGCCGGCGCCCTGAAAACGCTCAGCTTGAGCACGCACGGTCGAGGCCTGGGCGGCCAGGCCGCCCAGATAGGCCCCTCCGACTGCGAGGCCAACGATGCCGCCGAACGCCGCTGCCGCCGTCGTGGGGCGCAGGCGAAATGAACGGGCGGCATGCATCAGCGCACGCGTCTGCGAGGAGAAAGACAAAGGCGTAGTCCTGTACAACAGGGCGAGAATGCCGCCCCCGTAGGTCCCGAGCCCTGGCGACAATGACGCGTCGCGCTTCAAGCAGGTCGGGCGAACGCCGACTGAACGCCGGCCTTCGAAGGCGGGCCTTTATCCATCGGTTTATGGCCTCAATGTGACTGATTCGCTAGAATTGAAATTTCTGTAGCATAGGAAATTTGCTGAAAAGTCTTTATTCTCTCTGTTTTAAATCATGACGAAATTGGGCCTTAGACATTCTTGGGAATACCGTATTGCGATGTTGACGGAAGATTGTCCGGCGCGCGGGTAGGTCGCGAATAAACTATTGGAGCGAGTCCGACTACTTGGTTGCCAGAGTCATGCCTCAGATGGGAACCAGTCGGTAATTTTCGCGTTCCAAGCTGAGCTATTTCAAGGAGTTGACCCCATGACCCGCATCGCTTCCCGCCTGCTCGTTCTGACGCTGGCCGGCGCCGGAGCCCTGGCTGTGTCGGCCTGCGGCCACACCGTGGAACAGAAGGCGGCGACCGGCGCCGTCGCAGGCGCTGTCGTCGCCGGCCCCGTCGGGGCGGCCGTGGGCGGAGCCGCCGGGGCTGCGGTAGGGCACGCCAAAAAGCCCCAGTGAGGCGGTGCGGCTCTGACGGCAAAAGACGCCGGCAGCCGTTAGACGGCCTTAAATACCACGAAGTCAGGCTGTAGAGCTTGATTTCGGCGCGAAATTCGGCTTTGCCCTCGCGCCGGGCCGAGCGTGCCGAAACGCGCCTTCCGCCCCGTCTTGCGGCCGTCGCCTCGGCGATCGGCCCTTTTCGCCGTTTCCATTCCCTATCAAGGACACCCGCCTCTCAGCATGCGCGACCTCAAGAACACCGGCTTCAACGACCGCCTGTCCGCCCAGAAAGACGCCAAACAAGCCCTCCTGGCCCGGTTCAAGCCGAAGCCGACGGTTCAGGATCCCGAGTTCGAGAAACTCGCCGCCAAGCGCGCCGCCGAGAAGGAGGCCATTCGTCAGCAGCACGAGCTGGCCAAGGCTGAACTGCGCCGCGAGAAGGCCGAGAAGGACGCCGCCCGCCTGGCCGCCGAGATGGCCGCCCAGGACGAGGTTGACGCCGCCAAGCGCGCCGCCCGTAAGGAGCGCAAGCAGCTGACCAAGGAAGAGCAGAAGGCCGCTCGCGACGCGCGCTACGCCGCCCGCAAGGCGCGCCAGCGTTAATCACGCCTATCCAGCCCCTTCCTGATCAGGAAGGGGCAATGCTCATGCCGCTCCGAAGTTGCGGGACGAAGATTCCTGCGACGTGGAGCCGCGCGCCTCTTGGAACGCGCGCCAGGCGACCTAACTGCAAGGCTGATCTTCCCCAGCAACGCAGCAGGAGCCGTCATGAAAGCCATCGACACCGGTCTAAAGCCCAAGGAACGCGCCGATGTCGCGCGCGAGCTGTCGAAGGCTCTGGCCGACAGCTACGCCCTGTATCTGAAGACGCACGGTTACCACTGGAACGTGCGCGGGCCCGAGTTCTTCAGCCTGCACAATCTGTTGGAACAGCAGTATCGCGAGATCTGGGCGGCGCTCGACGAGATCGCCGAACGCATCCGCGCGCTGGGCGAACTGGCCCCGCAAAGCGCCTCGGCCTTCGCCAACCTGACCTCGATCAAGGACGGCGATCCCGAGAAGGACTCGTCTGAGATGCTCAAGGAGCTGATCAAGGACCATGGCGTCGTGATCGCCACCGCCCGCGCGGCTCTGGACGCAGCTGACGAGGTCGGCGACGAAGCCTCGGTCGACCTGATGACCGTGCGTCTGGCCGCGCATGAAAAGGCGGCCTGGATGCTGCGCTCCAGCCTTGGCGAACGCTAGGCGAGGGGCGGGCCGCCGATTGCGTCTCACGCATCGGTAATCTCCGCGTCTGAAAAGCGCCGGATTAGTCGGTCATGCAGATCGCTGGTTTCCGGCGCCCTCAGGCGTCGCTATACGGACGTCGCATGAACCTCGGCCGCCTCACGCCGCTGACGAAGACCGGACGCCGCGCCTTGGCTGCAGCGCCTGCCGCCATGGCTGTGACCCTGGCGGCGATGGGGGTGGCCATGTCGGCCAGCTCAACGCCCCGTCCTGACATTGACCGCACGGCCGAGGCCTTGGCGCGCGCCACCGGCGGCGATCTGGGCCCGAACGGTCTGGCGGCGGTGTTGGCGCGGATGGATGCCGGGCAGCTGGCCGTGGCGCGTCGCCACGACCCGGCCCTGGACCTGCCTGCGCTTTACGGTCTGACGCCCGGCTGGGAAAGCCTGACGCTCGGCGGCAAACCCAGCCTGGATCAGGGCGTGGCCGGCGTCGCCGCCCAGCAGTTGAACGCCGCCATGCCCAACGCCTTCGGCGCGCTTCAGCCGGCGCGGCCCTTCGTGTTCCGTCCCGCTGATGAGGCGTCGCGCCAGCGCGCCCTGCGCTGCCTGACCCAGGCCGTCTATTACGAGGCGGCGCTGGAGCCGGCCCAGGGGCAGGAAGGAGTGGCCCAGGTGGTGCTGAACCGGGTGCGCGACCCCAACTATCCTTCCAGCGTCTGCGGCGTGGTCTATCAGGGCGCTGAGCGGACTACGGGCTGCCAGTTCAGCTTCACCTGCGACGGATCCCTGGCGCGCGGACCGGTGCGCTGGGCCTGGGACCGGGCCGAGCGGGTCGCGGCCCGCGCCCTGAACGGTCATGTGGCCGAGCGCGTGGGTACGGCGACCCATTACCACGCCGACTACGTCCACCCCTGGTGGTCGCCGAGCCTAGCCAAGATCACCCAGGTCGGGGCGCATATCTTCTATCGTTGGAAGGGCGCGGCGGGAGAGACGGCCGCCTTCGTCAATGCATACGCGGGCCGCGAGCCGACGATCGACGAGGCCCGCTTCGCCAAACCGCGCGTTCTGCTGGCCACAGCGGCCGACAGCGTTGAGGCGGCGCTGGACGGCGCCAGGTCGGGCGAACTGCGCACGGTCGAGATCGATGGTCAGACCCGCGTGGTCGGCATCGCCAGCCTCGGCGGCCGCCGTCAGGCCAGCAAGGACGAGATCGCCGCCATAAATGAGCGGATGAAGGCGTTCGAGAGCGGCGCCGTTCAGCCCATATTAAGCGGGCAAGACACACACGCTCCCTCTCCCTCTCTTTAAGGTTGCAGATCACGCGCCTCGGAGCCTCTGGCCGGGTATTTCAGGGCCACCACAAGTCCTGAAGTGACTTCTGACCTCGCCTGGCCCTCTATTGAATTTCCCGAGGAGGTTTGGCTCCGCTCTTCAGATCACCATATTCGACCGAGTTCGTAATCTCGATGGAAATGTCGTTCATGGTGGCTTTGCCGTCGATTAGGCGCTTGACCTTGTTTTCTACGCCGGCGGGGTCGCCAGCGCGTCTGAGATAGAGGCGGTAGAGGGTGTCAACCTGACGTTTCAGGTTCTCGACATCCACATCGCTGGTATACTCACTGATATAGCTGCAGTCGTTCATCACATGCAGACCACGACGCAGCATTTCACGACTGCGCACATTGTTCATGCCAGCATGCAGGCCGATCTGCTCAACCCCAGTGTCGCGTACTTTGGCTTCGAAGTCCGGGCTCCACCAGTCGCTTCTCATCCAGACTATTGACGGTTTGTGGATTTCACAGAACTCGACCTTCTTCTCCGGAGGGCGTCCACCGATTCCCCAGAAAGTCATCAGCCAGTTCGGAAATCCAAGATTGCGGACACTTGCGACGGTAGCCTCATTATAGGCCTGAGGGATCACAAGATGGAGAAGGCCTCGGGCTTCCGCGAGATTGTAGATCTTAGTGTAGACATCTTTGTGTCTGTTTTTTATATCCAAAATCATGTAAATATTGAGACGTTTTACAATATCCAGTAGGCGCTCCGCGGTCATGATCGTGTAACCAGCGGGGCTTTTCAATCGGACTTCATCGAAATTCACCTCGCCGAAGGTCCGGTTATCTTCGATTCCAAACTGTTTTTCCGACCCATCATGTGCCGTAATGATCGATCCGTCCGCCAAGCCGACTAAATCAATCTCGAAGTGTCGAAAGCCATCCAGGTAATTTTTGTAAATTGCTTCGATGGAGTTGGTGTAGAGCATGCCTTTCCAGAGTCCACAACAATGAGCGACTTGGGTGGGGGCGGGAAATATTGTGCTCATAAGCTCAAAACTCTCTTCATCCAGTCGTTGGGCACTACAGGCCAACTTGTCTGGTTTTGTTGCATGTATTCTATAGCCGAAGGGGATTTCATTAGGCTAGCGAGGATGCGCGTGGCGAGGACAGGTGCTGGTGAGTCAGAAAACTCCACTGCCGCGAAGTGTTTTTCTAAGGCGTGTTTGTCGTAACGACGCCCAAGGACGGCTTGATAGGCCGATCCCAGAAAGCGCATGAACGCTAATCGGTCCTGCCATCCGGATTCGCGGACTGCGTTTGCAGCCATCCTGTCATAGTTCTGGCAGACGAAGTCAAATATGGCGTTGGCGCAAAGTTCGCGGTTATCCTGCGCGATTGGCGGCAGCAACTCTAAATCCAGTCTGCTTGATGGTGGAGCCAGATCGGTATCAATATCGGCCGCCAGACTTTCGGACAGCTCCGTGGCAGTCATAATTTGGTCTAGGTCGAGTTTTCGCCTTGTGTGCGGAACTCGGCCAAAAGCCTCGTGGTCGCGATTGAAAAAGCCTTCTCCCAGATCGCAGCTGTTCGCGTAAAGACTGCGGTCAATAAAGATGTGGACTGGCATGCCCAAGGCGAGAGCCTCTAAGCTCATGGAGGAAAAGTCTCCATAGACACGATCAGTTGTAGCGAGCAAATCAGATGTCAGATTAGGTTCCGACAGGAGGCAGGAAGCGCGCTCGAATTTGACTTCATCTGAAAGTTTAAGCGAGGCCGGATGGAGCAGATAGACGATCCCTTCCTTGTCGGGAAGGGCTTCAAGGGCCTCCTTTTTCACGCCCCAAGAGAAGATCACCAACTTTCGTTGGCCAGGGTGGGAGTGACGCCAGTGATAGGGTAGGGAGTTATTGTACTGTGAAGACTTGGCGCGCAGATCGCGGAGGTGTTCTAGTCGCGGATATCCGCCTAAAAGGAAGCGATCCTTGTTTTCGGGGTACAGCCGTTTCAGCCGATCAAGCCAAATCTTGGTGGGTGCCATATATGCATCGTGCTTCTGAAAATGCGCGCCATACGTATACATCTTGAAAGGAGCTATACCGTGCTCGATCCCAATCGACATATAGCTGGACCGATTACGAAAGAGCGCTATATGATCTAAAATACTGACTGACGAAGAAACTGTAACCGGAAACTTGTCTTGAGCAAGCCGTCCTACAAGGCCAAATTCTGGCTCTTGAATTTCGCTTACTAAGTCCTTTATAAGAAAAACCCCCCTAAACCTGGACTTTAGGGCTTCATGTAAGGGTGATAAACAGTATGTATCTTTCTCTTCTAGACCCAATAAGTAAATGTTATGTTCTTTAATCATGGGGTGCCTGCGTATCTTTGTATAAAGGAAAGATTCGGTCTGTCGGATAGGTTGAATAGACTACTTTCTTCCCCTTTTTATTCGAAAAACTTTCATTGAGGCTAAGTAAACTGTTTCCAAGTTGGCGCAAGGTATGTGTCCTTCAGGAAGATGTGCCCACTTATGAATGCAGAAGCTGATATCCAGATTATTAGTGGTATCGATGTTTCTCAAATGGCCATATCAAAATATGGATCAGGGCTCCGCTGCATCAATTTCGCGCTGGAATCGATCGAGCCGCAAGCCGTTTTGAGAGGGATAGGTTGGAGGGCACCGCTCTGAAGCGACGGGCCTATTCACCAGGCGCCGATCTTCTCGGCTTCCTTGTGGCTGATAGGATTGTGGGCGGCCTTGTGGTCTTCCTCGGCCAGGAAGCGGGCGGCCTCGAGCGCGGCCATACAGCCCATGCCCGCCGCCGTCACCGCCTGACGGTAGACGTCGTCGGTGACGTCGCCGGCGGCCCAGACGCCCTCGATGGCGGTCGCCGCCGTGCCCGGCTTGACCACTAGATAGCCGCCAGCCTTGGTTTCGAGCTGACCGTTAAACAGTTCGGACGAGGGGGCGTGGCCGATGGCGATGAAGACGCCGTCGGCGGGGATCTCGCTCAGATCGCCGGTCTTGACGTTCTTGAGGCGCACGCCCGTGACGTTGCGCGCCACGCCATCGACGACGCCGACGATCTCTTCGACAGCCGAGTCCCAGACGACCTTGATCTTGGGGTGGGCGAACAGGCGGTCCTGCAGGATCTTCTCGGCGCGGAACTCGTCGCGGCGGTGCACGACGGTCACGGTCTCGGCGAAGTTGGTGAGGAACAGAGCCTCTTCCACGGCGGTGTTCCCGCCGCCGACGACCACCACCTGCTTGCCCCGATAGAAGAAGCCATCGCAGGTGGCGCAGGCCGAGACGCCGAAGCCTTGGTATTTCTGCTCGCTGTCCAGCCCCAGCCACTTGGCCTGGGCGCCGGTGGAGATGATGACCGTCTCGGCCAGGACTTCCGCGCCCGAGTCCAGAGTCAGGCGGAAGGGCCGCTGGGACAGGTCAGCCTGGGTCACGATGTCATGCAGCACTTCCGTGCCGACATGCTCGGCCTGGGCCTGCATCTGCTGCATCAGCCACGGGCCCTGGATGGTCTCGGCGAAGCCGGGATAGTTCTCGACGTCCGTGGTGATGGTCAGCTGGCCGCCAGGCTGAAGCCCGGCGATCATCACCGGGTTCAGCGAGGCGCGGGCGGCGTAGATGGCGGCGGTCCAGCCGGCGGGGCCGGAACCGATGATGGCGACACGGACGGTACGAGCTTGGGTCATGGCGCCTATTTAGGCGCTGATTCCCGGAAGCGCGATGGCGGTGCGACATTTCACGGGCCTGTTCCGCCGATTGGCGTCAGGCGAGCGCCTGCTGGCCTTCCGATGTGCGGGCGGCGCGCAGCTTTTCCAGGGTGTCGGCGACCTCAGAGAGAAAAGCCTGACGTCGAGCTGCGGCCTCGGCGGGGTCGGCGCCGTTGCGCATGACGCGGCCATTGAACACGGAGGCTTCTTCGCGGATGCGGGCGACCAGGGCGGTCAGGTGCCCCTTGCCCTTGCGCTGGTCCATGACCTGGGCGTGGGTGTCGGCGTCCCGCAGCCGCCGAGCCAGAGCATCATCGACATCCTGTCCCATCTCGGCGCGGCCAGCCATCTGGCTGAAGTCGTGGGCGTAGAGGCGGATGAAGTTTTCAACGATCAATTCGGAGCGTCCTTTCGGTGAAAAAAGAGCGTCAAAGTTCAAGGCGCAGCCGTCCGCCCAGCGTTTCCGCCGTCGGATTGGGGTCGTGTTTTGCCTTGATGTCTCCATATGGGGACGGCGAGGCCGTTTCGCCACCGTCGCCGGCAGGCTCCGGAGATCAGCGAAGCTTCAGGGCCGCAAGGATGGCGCGGGCGGCGCGGTCGGTCTCATCCAGCGGCGCATAGGTCCACGGCGTCAGCGCGCCGTCGAACGGGCGGGCCGCGCCGCGCGCCTGGAGGTCGGCGTGCAGGCGGGTGAACTTGCCCGGCGCCTTCTTCGCGACCATGGGGAGGATGTGGACCGGCTTGCCGGTCGAGGCGGCCTCGGTGGCCATGTTGGCGCTGTCCTCGGTGACGAGGATGTGGTCGGCGGCGTCCAGCATGGCGAACAGGGGATTGTCGCCCGTCCCGTCCCAGATCCAGCCGGGCAGACGCGACAGGCGCTCGGCCATCGCCGCCTTCGCCGCCGCGGGCGTCCGACGCGAATAGGTCAGCAGCAGGGAGCCGTTTGCAGCCTCTACGGCCTGGGCGATGCGCTCGGCCAGGTCGGCGGCGTGGGCGGGCGGCAGGTCGAAGGCGGCTGACGCGCCGCCTACCATCACCGCCACGCGCGGGTGTGGCAGGGGGGCGATGCGGGATGCGAAGGCTGGCGCGGCCCCACTCAGACGCTGCGGCGTGATGCGATGCGGACTGCCGGAGATCGACAGGACGTTGGCGCCGGCGAGCCCGTCGTGGGCGGGGGCGACGATCAGATCGTAGCGGTCATTACGCCAGCGCGGGTCCTGGGTCTGGACGACGAAGGTGCGGCCGCCGCTCCAGTCGCGCACGCGCGCTGACAGCGGCAGGCTGGCGCGGCCGGTGGCGATCCACAGGTCAGGCCACTCAGCGACGCTGCGCGGATCGAACGAGCCCGGGGCCAGCATGGCGAGGGTCTTCCAGGCCGAGGGGAGCCGGTCGAAGGCGGGGCGCCAGCGGACCTGCTTGATCTCGATCTGGGCGGGGGTCAGGCGGGCCACCGCCTCGGCCAGGCCTAACGCCTGGTTCTGGATGCCGGTGCGGCCGTCGGAGACGACCCAGATGGCAAGAGGGCGCGCAGCCATGCCGCGCGCCCTGCCTTCAGCCTCGATGTCGGCGGAGGTTACTTCCACTCGACCTTGAGAATCTCATAGGCCTTCACGCCGCCGGGCGTGTTGACCTCGACCACGTCTCCGACCTCTTTCGAGATCAGGGCGCGGGCGATCGGCGAGGCGATGGAGATCTTGCCCAGCTTCACGTCGGCCTCGTGCTCGCCGACGATCTGATAGACGCCTTCTTCCTCGGTGTCCTCGTCCACGAAGGTGACGGTGGCGCCGAATTTGACCTGGTCGCCGGACAGTTTGGACACGTCGATCACCTGGGCGCGGGACAGCTTGTCCTCGATCTCGGCGATCGAGCCCTCGATCCAGCCCTGACGCTCCTTGGCGGCGTGATACTCGGCGTTTTCAGACAGATCGCCATGCTCGCGGGCTTCCGCGATGGCGGCGATCACACTGGGTCGCTCCACCGACTTCAATTGCTTGAGTTGGTCGTCGAGGGCGCGGTAACCCTCGGCCGTCATCGGCACTTTTTCCATTGTGTCGTGAGTTTCTTGCTACGCCCGAAGACAGATGAGAGACGGTTCGGTGCACCTCGGCCACGAGGGCGTCACGTGACCGGCCAAAGAAGGTAGGGCGCCCGGCGTCTAAACTCAAGATGGCAGCGCAATTCGCCAGCCGTTGTTCGTTACAACAACGGCGCTGCCGCAGCCGTCAGTCGCCGGCGGGGCGCGGGGGCGCTGGGGGGCGGCGCTGTGTCAAACGGTCTCTGCCGAAGGCGCGGCGCAGGGCCGAAAAGGCGATAAAGCCCAGCGCCGCCAGCGCCAACAACATGAAGGCGCCGGACACGACCGCTACGCCGGCGGCGATGAAGGCGATGACGAAACAAACAGCCGAAAACAGGGCGGCGATGACTTGGACGACGGAGAGGCGCATGGAGCTGTTAACGCCTTTCCGACCGCTGAGTTGCCGCTGACGCTCAGCGAGCTCTCCGGCGGGTGCGGCGGCGCGCGGTCGGCGCCGCCTCCGCAACCGGCGCATGGGCGGAGGCTTTGCGACTGTGCTTCCACAACTTCCAGGCGAGGCCTGCCAGGGCGATCTTGCCCGCGTGCCGACCAGCCATGGAGCGGCCGCGCCGCGACAGCAACAGGCCGCTCAAGAGCGTAGGCAAACTGGGCAGGAACATGGGCGGCGTCTCCGGAGATCCAGGTCCACTGGTCAACGGCCGGGACGCCGCCCGGTTCAACAGTCTTAGCGTTTCGGCATGAGCGCCTCGGCCGCCAGCACCGAACCTTCGACGCCCAGGGTGACGGCCGGCTCGGGCGTGATGCGGAACAGGCCGGAGTGGTGACCAGCCGCGCCCTTGACCTGATCGGGCGGCGTGCCGCCGACGCGGAAGTAGACGCCCTTAACGCCCAGCTCGGGAGTGACGAACTCGGCGAAGTCCTCGGCGCCCATGCCGGTGCGCGGATTGTTGATCAGCACGCCCTCGCCCAGGCCCGCGGTCAGGGCCTCGCGGACGCGCGTCGCGGTCTCGGCGTCGTTGCTCGTGGGCGGGGTGTTCTCCAGCGGCGAGCGCACTACGGTCGGCAGCCTGTCCTCCGGCACGCCCAGAGCACGGGCGGTGTTCGCCGAGATGCGGTCGATGCCGTCCAGCAGCTTGGCGCGGACCTCGGGGCTGTCCGAGCGCACGGTCAACTGCATGTCCACGCGGTCGGAGATGATGTTGTGCTTGATGCCGCCCTTGATGGCGCCGACCGTGACCACGGCGCCTTCCAGCGGGCTGGTCTCGCGGCTGCGCAGAGACTGCAGTCCCACCACGATGTGCGAGGCGACCAGGATGGGATCGACCCCCAGATGCGGCGAGGCGCCGTGGGTGGCGACGCCGTGGACGGCGATGTCCACGCTGTCCGAGCTGGACGAGGTGATGCCCAGCGGCACGCCTATGCGGCCGGTCGGGGTGTCCGCCGAGACGTGGAAGGCCAGGGCGTAGTCCGGCTTGGGGAAGCGGGAGTAGAGGCCGTCCTGCACCATGGCGCGGGCGCCGAAGATGCGCTCCTCGGCCGGTTGGGCGACCAGGACCAGGGTGCCGGACCAGTTGGCCTTGCGCGCCTGCATTTGACGCGCCGTGCCGACCAGGGCGGCGATGTGCACGTCGTGGCCGCAGGCGTGCATGACGGGCTTCTCCACGCCGTCGGTGTCGACCTGGCGGGCGGTGGAAGCGTTGGCCAGGCCCGAGGTCTCCTCGACCGGCAGGCCGTCCATGTCCGCGCGGATCATGACCGTGGGGCCGGGGCCGTTTCGCAACACGGCGACCACGCCCGTGCCGCCGACGCCGGTGGTGACGTCATAGCCCAGCGCGCGCAGTTCCTGCGCCATGCGGGCCGCGGTCTGGACCTCCAGCCCGGACAGTTCCGGGTTGCGGTGAAAATGATCGAACAGAGCGCCGAGGTTGGCGTCGTAGTCCGCCTTGACCGCCGCTTTGAGGCCCGCGTCCTGGGCGATGGCGGGCGCGGCTCCGGCTGCCAGGACGGCGGCCAGGATGGCGGTGAGCGTGGTCTTTTTCATGATGTGTCCCCTTGTCCCGGCGCCGACCTTATCGCGGGGCGAGGGGACGGCAACCTTTTCCGAGAGCGTGGGGCGGGCCGAGCGCGCCAAGCAGGCGCCTTTCTCTCAATCGCCGTCATCCTCGGGCTTGACCCGAGGATCCAGCCGTCCGCCCGCGCGACGGGACCAGGCTTCTCGCGCCGCGCCACTAGATCCTCGGGTCAAGCCCGAGGATGACGGCGGGGAGGGGCAGAGGGAAGCGAACGGAGGCTGGGTCGAAGCGCGCCAAGCAGCCTCTCCACCGCTTCGCGGTCCCCCTCCCCATGAAATGGGGAGGATAAGAAAAAGCCCCCGACGATCGCTCGCCGGGGGCCGTTTCAGGACTGGGCCGAGGCTCAGTTGTAGCTCTGGATCGGGCGCACATCCATTTCGCCGTGGCGGACGGCGGCGATGCCCTGGGCCGCGGCCAGCGAACCGGCGGCGGTGGTGTAGTAGGGGATCTTCATCATCAGGGCCGTGCGACGGATCGAGAAGCTGTCGGCCAGGGCCTGCTTGCCGTCCGTGGTGTTGAAGACCAGCTGGACCTCGCCGTTCTTCATGGCGTCGACGATGTTCGGGCGGCCTTCCAGCACCTTCTTGACCAGGCCGACCTCAAGGCCCTGCTCGGTCAGATAGGCGTGGGTGCCGCCGGTGGCGATGACGGCGAAGCCCTGGGCCAGCAGCGTCTTCACCGCCTCGACGATGAAGGGCTTGTCGGCGTCCTTGACCGAGACGAAGGCCGTGCCCTCGGTCGGCAGGATGGTGCCGCCGCCGGTCTGGGACTTGGCGAAGGCGCGGGCGAAGGCGGGGGCCAGGTCGGCCTCGCCCTCACGTTTCCAGTCCAGGCCCATGACCTCGCCGGTCGAACGCATTTCCGGGCCCAGGATGGTGTCGACCCCGGCGAAGCGGGCGAAGGGGAAGACGGCTTCCTTGACCGCGATGTGGTCCAGTTCCTTGTCGACCAGGCCGAAGGAGGCCAGCGGCACCCCGGCCATGACCTTGGCGGCGATAGCGGCGACGGGCTGGCCGATGGTCTTGGCGACGAAGGGCGCCGTGCGGCTGGCGCGCGGGTTCACTTCCAGCACGAAAATGCGCGGGTTCTCGCTGTGCGGCTCCTCGATGGCGAACTGCACGTTCATCAGGCCGCGCACCTTCAGGGCCTTGGCCATGGCGGTGGTCTGCCGCTTCAGCTCGGTCACGGTGGCGGGCGAGAGCGAGTAGGGCGGCATGGAGCAGGCGCTGTCGCCCGAGTGGACGCCGGCTTCCTCGATATGCTCCAGCACCCCGGCGACG
The DNA here is from genome assembly GCF_014836405.1 of Brevundimonas guildfordensis. Classification (GTDB taxonomy): domain Bacteria; phylum Pseudomonadota; class Alphaproteobacteria; order Caulobacterales; family Caulobacteraceae; genus Brevundimonas; species Brevundimonas guildfordensis. The sequence goes on from NZ_JACSQU010000002.1 coordinate 320,433, forward strand.
AAGACGGTCTCGTCGTCGCACAGGGCGTCGACGTCCACCTCGGTGGCGCGGTTCAGATAGTGGTCGATCAGCACGGGATCGTCGCCCGAGACGCGCATGGCCTCATGGACGTAGCGGTCCAGCTGCTCGCGGTCGTGGACGATCATCATGCCGCGGCCGCCCAGGACGTAGGACGGGCGCAGCACGACCGGATAGCCGACTTCCTCGGCCTTCTGGGCGGCTTCCTCGGCCGAGCGGGCCAGGCCGTTCGGCGGCTGGATCAGGCCGATCTCGTTCAGCATCTGCTGGAAGCGCTCGCGGTCCTCGGCCAGGTCGATGCTGTCGACGCTGGTGCCCAGGATCGGCACGCCGTCTTCCTGAAGCGCGTGGGCCAGCTTCAGCGGGGTCTGGCCGCCGAACTGGACGACCACGCCGATCAGCTCGCCCTTGGAGCGTTCGACGTCGATCAGCTCCAGCACGTCCTCGGCCGTCAGCGGCTCGAAATACAGGCGGTCGGAGGTGTCGTAGTCGGTCGAGACCGTCTCGGGGTTGCAGTTGACCATGATGCTCTCGACGTCGATGTCGGCGAAAGCGAAGGCGGCGTGGACGCAGCAGTAGTCGAACTCGATGCCCTGGCCGATGCGGTTCGGACCGCCGCCGAGGATGACGGCCTTCTTGCGGTCCGACACCTCGGCCTCGCAGGCCGGGATCTGGCCCAGGGCGCCGGTCTCATAGGTCGAATACATATAGGCGGTGGCGGATGCGAACTCGGCGGCGCAGGTGTCGATGCGCTTGAACACCGGGCGCACGTCCAGGGCGCGGCGGGCCTTGCGGACCTCGCTCTCGGTCTTGCCGGTCAGGGCGCCCAGACGGGCGTCGGAGAAGCCCTTTGACTTGAGCTTGCGGAAGTCGGTCGCCTCGGTCGGCAGGCCCTGGACGCGGACGTGGCCCTCGGTGCGGATCAGATCGGCGATCTGGCGCAGGAACCACGGCTCATACGAACAAGCGGCGTGGACCTCTTCGACCGTCAGGCCGTGACGGAAAGCTTGGGCGATGACGCGGATGCGGTCCGGCGTCGGCAGGCCCAGGGCGCGGATGACCGCGGCCTTGACCGAGGCGTCGTCCTCGGCCCCGGCGACGCCGTCGATCTCGATGTCGTCGAAGCCGTTCAGACCGGTCTCCAGGCCGCGCAGGGCCTTCTGCATGGATTCCTGGAAGGTGCGGCCGATGGCCATGACTTCGCCGACCGACTTCATCGCCGTGGTCAGCGACGGCTCGGAGCCCGGATACTTCTCGAAGGCGAAGCGCGGGATCTTGGTGACGACGTAGTCGATGGCCGGCTCGAAGCTGGCCGGGGTGACCATGGTGATGTCGTTCTTCAGCTCGTCCAGCGTGTAGCCGACGGCCAGCTTGGCGGCGATCTTGGCGATGGGGAAGCCGGTGGCCTTGGACGCCAGCGCCGAGGAACGCGACACGCGCGGGTTCATCTCGATGACGACCAGGCGGCCGTCCTTGGGGTTGACCGCGAACTGGACGTTCGAGCCGCCCGTCTCGACCCCGATCTCGCGCAGCACGGCGATCGAGGCCGCGCGCATCATCTGATATTCCTTGTCCGTCAGGGTCATGGCCGGGGCGACCGTGATGCTGTCGCCGGTGTGGACGCCCATCGGATCGATGTTCTCGATCGAGCAGATGATGATGCAGTTGTCCGCATGATCGCGGACCACCTCCATCTCGTATTCCTTCCAGCCCAGCACCGATTCTTCGATCAGCACTTCGGTGGTCGGCGACAGGTCCAGGCCGCGTTCCACGATCTCGTGGAACTCCTCGACGTTATAGGCGATGCCGCCGCCGGTGCCCGCGAGCGTGAAGGACGGGCGGATGATGGCCGGCAGGCCGACGAAGGCCAGGGCGTCGTCGGCTTCCTCGATGTGGTGGATGGCGCGCGAGCGGGGCGATTCCAGGCCCAGCTTGTCCATGGCGTCGCGGAACTTCTGACGGTCCTCGGCCTTGTCGATGACCTCGGCCTTGGCGCCGATCATCTCGACGCCGTGACGGGCGAGGGCGCCCGAGGCGTTCAGGGCCAGAGCCGTGTTCAGCGCCGTCTGACCGCCCATGGTGGGCAGCAGGGCGTCCGGCTTCTCCTTGGCGATGATCTTCTCGACCATCTCGGGCGTGATCGGCTCGATATAGGTGGCGTCGGCCACCTCCGGGTCGGTCATGATGGTGGCGGGGTTCGAGTTGACCAGGATGACCCGGTAGCCCTCGGCCTTCAGCGCCTTACAGGCCTGAACGCCGGAATAGTCGAACTCACACGCCTGGCCGATGACGATCGGACCGGCGCCGATGATCAGGATGGACTTGATGTCTGTGCGCTTGGGCATCGGCGTCTACTCAGTTCGTCACGACCGCGCACTCCCAGCCGTCGTAGTCGAGCTGGAAGGCCGCGGCCCAGGTTTGCATCATGGCCGACACAGGCGAAAACGACGCCTCGTCGACCGGCATGGTGGTCTCCAGGACGGTCATGTCGCCCTGGCCCCGCGTCAGGAAGCCCGCACGGCGGGCCACCTCGCACAGGTCGCCGTGCGCCTCTTCCTCGCCGTAGAAGTAGAACAGCGTATGGCGCGGGGTGATCCCGCTGTCGCCTTGCTCTGCGAGCGCGGCGCGCACCATGGCGTCCTTTTCTTCGTGGCTGGTCAGGGCGGCGGTCTCCACGCGCGCAGACGGCCGGGCGCGAGCGCTGTCGCGGCCGATCCGTTCAGGTTGTCGGTTAAGCGGCCCGTTTAGAGAGGAGGGGGCCGGGGGGCAAGGGCTTATCCCCCCTGAGCGCACAAGAAAAAGGGGCGGCCCGTAAGGACCGCCCCCTGAGTTTCAAACCTCGTCCGTCCTTTAGAAGGGACGGAAGTTCAGGCCGACGAAGAAGCGACGGCCGTACGGGTCGAAGTTGGAGTAGATGGTGGTGCCCAGGATGTCGCGCTGTTCGGCGTCAAACAGGTTCACCACGCCGGCGCGCAGCGTCAGGTCGTCACGCACGTTGTAACGCACGGTCAGATCGTGACGGACGAAGTTGCCGGTGTCCATCTGGTCGGCCAGACGCGAGTCCGCGTTGTTCACGAAGTCGCGGGCGCGGACGATGTTGGAGGCGGACTGCCAGTCGGCGGTCCAGTTCACGTTCCAGATGTCGTTCGGGCGCCAGGACAGCGAGGAGGCCATGCGGACACGCGGGTAGGCGTTGGTGCCGCTCAGGCCGATGCTGGCCGCCAGTTCGTTGTAGTCCGACGGATCCGCCTCGTTCAGATACTGCTTCTGCTCGATCAGCCACGAGCCTTGCAGACGCCAGTCGAAGGAGCCCCAGTTCTTGCCCCAATCCGCGGTGTCCCACGAATAGTTGGCGCCGAAGTCGAGGCCGCGGGTTTCCAGGGCCGCGTAGTTGAACGAGCGCTGGATGAAGCCGCCGATTGCGTCACCCGACGGCGCGCCGACGCCGAACGGGATGTCCGGGTTGGTGCGGAAGATCGAGTCACAGGCGTCCATGTTCAGCTCGGAGCCGCTGACGCAGTTGGCGGCGATACCGGCGGCCGAGACGGAGGCGATGACCTTGTCGATGCGGATTTCATAGTAATCCAGCGACAGGGTCAGGCCCGGGACGTAGCTCGGCTGATAGACGGTCGAGAAGGTGAAGGATTCCGACTCTTCCGGCGTCAGGTTGGGGTTGCCGCCCGAAACGCCGGCGATGCCCGAGGTGTAGTTCGGGTTGAAGTCGTCGGTGTTGGTCGCGGTCTCGCCAGCGAAGTCGAAGACCAGGCCCTGCTGGGCGGCCAGCGCCGTACAGTTCTTCACGCGGTTGGCCTTGATCTGTTGATCATCCAGGGCCGCGATGTTGGCCGTGGAGCACGGATCGCTGAAGTTGTTGGCGAAGGTCTGGCCGTACGGCGAGAAGTTCTCACCCAGGTCCGGCACGCGAACCGAGGTGTTGAAGCTGGTCTTGAAGGTCAGATCGCGGATCGGACGGTAGACCAGGTTCACGCCGTAAACGTCGACGTTGCCCACGGTCGAATAGTCGGCCCAGCGGTACGAGCCGCTCAGCTCGGCGTATTCGCCCAGGAAGGAGTCGCGGAACAGCGGCACGGAGACTTCCGCGAACAGTTCCTTGGACTCATAGCTGACTTCCGGGAAGTCGGCGCCGGTGTTCAGGAACAGCAGGCGGTCGCCGGCCGTGGTGCTGCGGCCGACGGCCGAGGTGCTTTCCTTGCGCCATTCGCCGCCGACGGCGAAGCCCAGGTTGCCGGCGCCCCAGAAGTCCCACAGTTCGGTCGAGACCGAGCCGAGGAGCTGGTGCTGCTCGTTCATTTCCTCGACGCGGACGAAGGCGTCGACGTACTCCAGAGCTTCGGCCGACTGGTTGCCAGCGCCGAAGATGTTCAGCGGGGTGCACTGAGCGATGGAGTTGCGGCCATACTCGGTGTCGCGCAGGTCGCCGCCGCGCACGCGGTCAGCGATCACGGCGTCGCCGCGGGCGTCCATCAAGGTCGAGCGACACACGATGGCGCCCGGAGCACCCAGGATGCCCGTGGTGTCGACCACGGCGTCAGCGGCCAGGGCCATGCGCTGCACGTCGACGCCGCGCTCGATGTTCTCGATCTCGGCCTTGCCGTAGGTGTAGCCCAGATCCCAGGCCAGGGACTTGGCGAAGCCGACCTGGCCGTGGTCGCCGTCGAAGCCGACGACGTAACGCTGCAGGTCGCGGGTGTTGGCTTGCGAACGCTGCGGGCCGAAGAAGCTGTGACGCGCGATCGGCAGGCTTTCCGTGCGGAGCAGTTCACCCGCGTTTTGGGCCGTCGGCGGCGCGTAGACGTCGATGCGGTTGTTGGCGATCGCATCCTTCATCGACTGCGGCAGGAAGGCGTTGTCAGCCCAGCGCAGATCGAAGGCCGAGGTGGCCCAGATCGAGTTGGTCTGGTTGGCGCCGTAGGAGTCGTTGTCCAGATCGACGTCGAAGAACGTCGGCTGGCCGCGCATGAAGGTTTCCTCGGTGATGTACTTGGCCGAGGCGCGGAAGTTGATCGAGTCGGTGACCTTGAAGTTGGTCCCGACCTGGTAGCGCTGCGATTCCGAGGCCGGAACGCGGCTGAAGCCCGCGACTTCGCCCAGCGGCATGCCGTCGCCGCCGATGTTGTACGGACGGTTGATGCCGACGTTGCCGACGCGCTGGCCGAAGTTGGCGTCGCGCGCCACGCCGCCCTCATAGACGAAGGTCTTGCCCGGCGTGATGCCGAAGCAGTTGGCCGCGTAAGAGAACCCGCCGCCCGGGAAGCAGTTCTGGTAAGGAATGTTCGGGTTGGTCAGGTCGCTGGGACGCTGCAGGTTGGCCAGGGTGGTCTGGCCCCAGGGCAGGATGTCCAGGCGGTTCAGGCCGTAGAAGACCTGGGCGTCCAGACGGCCGTCATACGGATTGTTGGTCGGGTCGGCGTCGACGGCCAGACGGGCCGGGCCGCGACGGATCCAGTCGATGTCCATCGAGTCGACATTGTCGATCTTCTCGTACTCGGCGTGAGCATAGACGTTCAGACGGTCGTCGAAGAAGTTCTTGCCGATCAGGCCCGAGATGCGGCGGGTGGCTTCGCCGTTGTCGTTGATCTGACCGTAGTTGGCGTCGATCTCCAGGCCCTCGAAGTCCTTCTTGAGGATGAAGTTCAGCACGCCCGAGACGGCGTCGGCGCCGTAAACCGACGAGGCGCCGCCGGTGATGATTTCGACGTTCTGGATCAGCAGGCGCGGAATGGCGTCGACGTCCACCGACAGTTCGCCGCCGGCCGAGCCGATGTGGCGACGGCCGTCGACCAGCGTCAGGGTGCGGTTGGCGCCCAGCGAGCGCAGGTTGGCCAGCGACAGGCCGCCCGCGTTCAGGCTGGAACCGGTGGTGTCGGACGGCACCGTCGAGTTCTGCAGGGCCGGGATGGTGGCCAGGTAGTCGATCAGGCTGGTCTGACCGGTCGACAGGATCTCTTCCTGGGTGACCTGGATGATCGGGGTCGGGGCGTTGGCGGCGCTACGGCGGATACGCGAGCCGGTGACGACGATCTCGCCGACTTCGGTGGCTTGGGCGTCCGACGCGGGCTGTTCAGCGACCTGGGCCGAAGCAACGCCGGCGGCGGCGATGGCGCTGATCAGAACAGTGCTGCCTAGCAAACGGGAGCGGGTAATACGCATACAGTTAAGCCTCAAATGACGACACGGTAGGAACCATGATCCGCCACAGGATTGCCTCAACCTGAGGAGGTCAAGGCGCTTCGCGCGTGCAAGGCCTGAAGTGCGACGGTAATGTTGCCGTGTTGCAAATTTGGGACGAATTTTGTCCAATAATGACGATAAAGAGGCGTATTATTGTACCAAACAAGGCCAATAGTGTTCGAAAGTGGGCGATATTGCCTTGTTACGTTTGGGCGGCGTTCAGCCATGCCGGTACTTCGTCGAAACGGCTCAGGCTGACGAAGCGAGGATGGCCTTCGGGCGCTTCCGCCAGCTCGTGCGCCCAGGTGATCGGGTATGGGATATGGATTCCCCATGCGCCGGCCTCAATGGCGGGCAGGACGTCCGACCGCATCGAATTGCCGACCATGGCCGCGCTTGCCGGCACTACGCCGTGGCGGGAGAAGATCGTGCTGTAGGTGGCGCGGTCCTTTTCCGACACAATTTCGACGCCAGAGAAGTAGTCGCCCAGTCGTGAGGCCGCCAGCTTGCGTTCCTGGTCCATCAGGTCGCCCTTCGTGATCAGAATGAGGCGATAGCGCGTCGATAGCTCGGCCACGGTGTCGGCCACGCCGGGGAGGGTTTCGACGGGGTGAACCAGCATTTCGCGCCCCGCGGCGAGGATTTCGCGCACGATGTGGGGCGGCGCCGAGCCGTCGCACAACTCCATCGCCGTTTCCAGCATCGATAGGGTGAAGCCCTTCACGCCATAGCCGTAGAGCCGCAGGTTGCGCCGTTCGACCTGCGCCAGGCGGTCCATCATCACCGGCTCTTCGGCATGGTCGGCCAGCAGTTCGGCGAACCGCTTCTGGCTGAGGCGGAAGAGGGTCTCATTGTGCCAGAGGGTGTCGTCGGCATCGAGGCCGACCGTTGTGACGGGCATGGGCGTACTCCAGAACTTCCGGTGAGGCCTTACCACGCCAGCCTCGACCGCTCATCCCGGCGAGGGCGGGGAACGAATCTTGATGGCGACGACTGCGACATTTCGGTCTATGCGGCGGGCATGAGCCAAGTCGACATCCTGCCTGAACCCTCGCGCCGCATCGGCTGGGGCCTGGCCGCCCTGGTGGTGGCGGGGAACATGATCGGATCGGGCGTCTATCTGCTGCCCGCCACCCTGGCTCCGACCGGCAGCAGCAGCCTGATCGGCTGGATTGTCTGCGGCGTCGGGGCGGTGACCCTGGCGCTGGTGTTCGGCGGTCTGGGGCGGATGCAGCCGGAGGCCGACGGCCTGTCGGACTTCGCCCGGCGGGGGCTGGGGCGGTTTCTGGGCTATCAGACGGGACTGGCCTATTGGGCCGCCTGCCTGACCGGCAACGTCGCCGTGGCGGTGGCGGGGACCGGCTATCTGGCCTTCTTCTTCCCGGCGCTGAAGGAGCCGATGTGGGGCGCGCTCAGCAATCTGGCGCTGATCTGGCTGACGACCGCGGCCTATGCGGCGGGATCGAAGACGGCGGCGCGGTTCGGAGCGATCACCCTGGTGCTGGGTCTGATCCCCATCGGCCTGGCCATCGTCGCCGGAGCCATCGCCTTCAGCGGCGACACTTTCGCCGCCTCGTGGAGCCCGGCGGGCGAGCCGTTGATGAAGACGGTTCCGGCGTCGCTGGCGGTAATCTTCTGGGCCTTCCTGGGCGTGGAGAGCGCGGCGGCCCTGTCCAGTCAGGTCAAGAACCCGGCGACCGACGTGGGCCGCGCCTCGCTGGGCGGGGTGCTGCTGGCCTTCGTCGTCTATGTGGCGGCCAGCGTGGCGGTGTTCGGCGTCATCCCGGCCGATATCCTGGCCCATTCGACCAGCCCCTATGCCGATCTGGTGGCGCGCGTGATGGGGGCCTCGGTGGCCGGTCTGGTGGCGGCCTGCGCCGTCATCAAGGCGACCGGCACCATCGCGGGCTGGACCATGATGGGCGGCGAGACGGCGCGCGCCTCGGCGGAGGCCGGCTGGCTTCCCCGCTGGTTCGGCGGAGCGCAGAAGGGCAAGACGCCCCTGTCCAACCCCCTGATCAACGGCGCTATCATGAGCGCCATGGTGATCGCCAGCGCCCAGCCGACCTTGGGCCAGCAGTTCGGCGTGCTGATCGGCGTGACCTCGGTGCTGACGCTCTGCCTGTACGCCCTGTGCTCGGTGACGCTGTGGAAGTTGACGAAGAAGCCCGGCTGGCGCCTGCTGGCCGTCGGCGGGGCGGTGTTCTCGGCCTTTGCGGTCGCGGCGGCGGCGGGGGGCTATATCTGGCCCAGCGTCGGCTTCTTCGCCGTGACCAGCCTGGCCTGGTTGTGGGTTCGCAAGCGCCAGGGGCGCTTCCAGACGGCATAATCGCAGGCCGTGTTGACAGGACCCCATCATCTCTTTAGCGACCCCGCCGTTTGTCCGCCCGTATTCACTGCTAGGAGCCCTGCGCCATGACGACTCAAATTCTGTCCGGCGCCACCGGCGTCCTCGTGCTCGCAGATGGAACGGTGCTGTCGGGAATTGGCGTCGGGGCGACCGGATCGGCCGTCGGCGAGGTGGTCTTCAACACCGCCATGTCGGGCTATCAGGAGATCCTGACGGACCCGTCGTACATGAGCCAGATCCTGGCCTTCACCTTTCCGCACATCGGCAACGTCGGGGTGAACCTGGAAGACGTCGAACAGATCGGCGAGGCGCCTGAGCGCGCCGCCCGCGGCGTCATCCTGCGCGACGTGCCGACGGAGCCGGCCAACTGGCGCGCCACGGGAAGCCTGGATGGCTGGATGGCCTCGCGCGGCGTCATCGGCCTGGCCGGCGTGGACACTCGCGCCCTGACCCAGCTGATCCGCGACAAGGGCGCGCCCCACGCCGTCATCGCCCATGATCCTGAAGGCAAGTTCGACCTGGAGGCCCTGACGGCCCAGGCGCGCGACTGGAAGGGCCTGGTCGGCCTGGACCTGGCCAAGGACGCCTCGACCACGCAGGCCTTCGAATGGACCGAGGGCGCGTGGGACTGGCCGACCGGCTACGCCAAGCCTGAGGCCGGCGACAAGTCGGTGGTCGTCGTCGACTATGGCGTGAAGCGCAACATCCTGCGCGCCCTGGCGTCGACAGGCGTGAAGATCACCGTGGTGCCCGCCTCGACCACGGCCGAGGACATCCTGGCGCGCAATCCCGACGGCGTGGTGCTGTCGAACGGTCCGGGCGATCCGGCCGCGACCGGCGAATACGCGGTGCCCGAGATCAAGAAGCTGCTGGACAGCGGCAAGCCCCTGATGGGCATCTGCCTGGGCCACCAGATGCTGGCCATCGCGCTCGGCGCCAGGACGCTGAAGATGGATCAGGGCCACCATGGCGCCAACCACCCGGTCAAGGACCTGACCACGGGCAAGGTCGAGATCGTGTCGATGAACCACGAGTTCTCGGTCGACGGCGCCAGCCTGCCCGAGACGGTGGTCGAAACACATGTGTCGCTTTTCGATGGTACCAACTGCGGCATCGCGCTGAAGGACCGCCCGGTGTTCAGCGTGCAGCATCACCCCGAGGCCTCGTCGGGTCCGACCGACAGCCTCTATCTGTTCAAGCGTTTTGTGGATTCCATGAGGGCGTAAATGGCTTCACCGGCGGCGAAGTCAGCCTATCTAGGCTGGGTCGCCGCCGCGATCGCGGGCGAGAGGGGGGCCTCTCCGACCTTTGCGGCGGCCGAGCATGATCTGATCCTTGGCTACGCCACCGGCTATGAAGCGGCCGATGTGGCGGTCTTCGTGCGTTCCCTGCGCGCCGTCTACGCCGGGCCGGTGGTCCTGGTGACGGACCAGGAGCCAGCGCTTCTCGATTTTCTGGCGCAGCATGACGTGGAATCTGTGTCGCCGCCTTTCGCCTGCAGCGGGGTCTGGCGTCCGCATCCCGTAATGCAGCGCTTCGCCGCCTTCGACGCCCTGATGAGCGAACGGACCTGGGCGCGACATGTGTTGCTGACGGACGTCCGCGACGTGGTCTTCCAGGCGCCGCCGTTCGACCCGCCGCCCCAGAAGCTTGAGTTCTTCGTCGAGTATGACGGCGGGCTGAAGGGGCATGCCTTCAACATGAAATATCTGCGCGGCGTCGGCGGCGAGGACGTGGCGCGCGCCTTGGCGGACAAGCCGTGCGTCTGCGTCGGCACCGTCGTGGGCCCGCGCGAGAGCATGATCCGCTTCTGCCGCACCCTGCTGATGCTGGCGGCCATTCCGCGGTCCGAGATCGGCGGCGCCTTCGGAGCGGATCAGGCGGCGTGCAACATCGCCCTGCACCTGGGCCTGGTCGAGGGAGAGACGCGGCCCAACTACGGCCGGATCGCCACCGTGGGTCTGACGCCCGGCGACGTGTTGTCGCTGGACGGGACCGGCCAGATCGTGAACCCGGATGGCGGGGTCAGTCCGGTGGTGCACCAGTATGATCGCCACCCGGCGCTCATGGCCACCATGCACGAGCGCTGGGGTCAGGGTTTCGAGGCTCGCGAGCGGCGCCGAGGCAAGAGCCTGTCAGAGCGAGGACGCAAGCTCAGAGACTCCGTCGCGAGACGTCTGCCGGAGCTGCGCTGAGGCGGCTTAAGGCAGGGCCGCCGGCTCGGCGCGGCGCAGGGCGGCGGCCTTGGAGATGGCGGCGCAGGCCGCATGCAGCCAATAGTCTGCGTCTTCGCTGCGGTTCTCCTGACGCCTCAACCAGCCGCGTTGGCGGCGCAGGGCGGCGTTGGCCAGCAGGCGGGCGTGAAGCGCGCGCGGGTTGAGCAGGGGAACAGCGGGAGAGCCGGGGACGGCGACGGCGTCGGGACCTTGGGGCTCCACCGCCGGGCGGGCGATGGCTATGAACATAAGACAACCCATTCTTGAGCGGGCCGGCCGCGGTCTGCGTCGGCTTCGTCGGGCCAGTCTCCGTTTCTCAGAGACGCTGGAAGAATCCACAGATGCTGTGGATAGTTCCGCTGTTATACGAGAAATATTGTTCGTAATCAGATGGTTGTGGCCGCAATGCGGTCAATATGGTTAATGACGTCCTAATCTTTGGGCGGTGCGATGACGACCATGGGCGGCGTCTGCTCACCGGATCGACGGCGGTTCGGGCGCGGTTCGGACGGATCGACGCGTCGCTCGAAGGCGCGGCCGGCCAGAGCTTCGGCCTCGCCCGTCTGGAACAGCGCGGTCATGTGGGCCTGGGTGAAGTCCAGGGTGTTGGCCTCGGCGTGGTCGGGGATGGCGGCCACCGACAGGGTCAGATCATGACGGCGGGCGAACTGGGTGATGGCGGTCAGGTCCGAGCGCTGCAGCGCCTTCATCATGGTGTCGAAGCTGCGGGCGGCGATGTTGATGGCCGAGATGCGCGAGACTTCGAAGCGCGGATCCCACTTGCCGTTGACGACGATCCAGATACGGGCGTCGTCCAGCGGGCGGACGTTCGGCGCGTCCAGCAGCAGGGCCTGGGGTACGACCAGGAAGCTGGAGACCGTGCCGCCGTCGACGTGCAGTTCCTGGATACGGCGACCGTTATGCTCGACATTCAGCAGCACCGGCGGGAAGGCGCCGGGGATGCTGGCCGACGCGATCAGCACATTGACGAACAGAAGGCGCGAGGCCTCGTCGTTCCGCTGGGCGATGGCGCCCATGTCCCAGACGACCTGGGTCTGGGTGTCCAGACTGGTGGTGGAGACGTAGAGCCGACGGCCCTTGCGGTGCTCCTCGGCGATGGCGGCCAGCAGCTCGGGCGAGATGTTGTTCAGCACCAGATTGGTCAGGGGCTCGGGCTTGAATACGCCCGGCAACGTCAGGGCCAACAGGCCGCGCGACTTCAGCAGATCGTCGGTCTGGCCGCTGGTGTAGGCGTGCTCCAGCGCCGCGTCGAACCGCGGGCCGGCGAAGACGAAGGGGGCGATCAGGGCGCCGGTGGAGACCCCGGTCACGACCTCGAACCCGGGCCGGTCGCCGGCCTGGCTCCAGCCGACCATGACGCCAGCGCCATAGGCGCCGTTGGCTCCGCCGCCGGACAGGGCCAGGATGTCGAACGAGCCGTCTGTCGCTGCGTTCTGGGCGCTGACGGTCTCGCGTACGAAGCGGTCGCGCGCCTCTGCCGTCAGGAAATCGTAGCGCCACGGCGGGCTGGCTGCGGCCAGGTCGGCGGCGTCGAAGATCGGGCGCGGGATCGTCTGGCAGGCGCCGAGCGTCACTAGAACCGCTGGCAACAGCATCAGGATGAGAAGGCGAAGGCGGCGCATGGTCGCTGGGCTCCCGCAAGGCTTGCACGAGTTAAAGCCCAGACGCTCGCCCGAAGGAAGCCAGCGGTTGTCCCCATACTTATCCCCAGGCGGGGTTTTGCTCGGGGGCCGTCCGGTCGGCGCCGCGCCGAGGGCTGGCCTTTGCCCGCCATCGGACGGCATAGGTCTGGGGTGCGATTTGACGAACGGTTCATCGAGGAGCTGAAGGCCCGCCTTCGGCCGTCCGACATCATCGGGCGGACGGTGAAGCTCAAGCGTCAGGGACGCGAGTTTGTCGGCTTGAGCCCCTTCTCGAAGGAGAAGTCGCCGAGCTTCTTCGTCAATGACGACAAGGGCTTCTTCCACGACTTCAGCTCCGGCAAGCACGGCGACGTCATCACCTTCCTGCAGGAGACCGAGCGGCTCAGCTTCGTCGAGGCCGTCAGCCGGCTGGCCGGCGAGGCGGGGATGCAACTTCCCGCCGAGGACCCTCAGGCGGCCGAGCGCGAACAGAAGCGTCAGGGCCTCGCCGACTGGATGGACCTGGCCCAGAAATGGTTCGCCGCCAATCTGCGCCGCAACGTCGGCAAGGCGGCGCGCGAATATCTGGAAAAGCGCGGCCTGCCAGAGGACCAGTGGGAGCGCTTCGGCCTCGGCTATGCGCCCAACGACCGCGAGGGGCTGAAGCAGGCGCTGGTTCAGCGCGGGGCGCGGCCGGGCGATCTGGTTGAGGCCGGGCTGCTCATCGCGCCGGAAGGCGGCGGCCAGCCCTATGACCGGTTTCGCGACCGGCTGATGTTCCCGATCCTCGACGCGCGCGGCCGCATCGTCAGCTTCGGCGGCCGGGCGATGAACCCCGACGACCGGGCCAAATATCTGAATGGGCCGGAGACGTCGCTGTTTCACAAGGGGGCGACCCTTTACGGCCTGCCCGAGGCGCGCCGGATCCTGGGGGCCGAGAGCCGGGGCGAGCAGGGGATCATCGTCGTCGAAGGCTATATGGACGTCATCGCCTGCCATCGGGCGGGGCTGCCGGCCGTGGCGCCGATGGGCACGGCGCTGACCGAAGAGCAGATGGCGGTGCTGTGGCGTGTCTCGTCCGAGCCGGTGTTGAGCTTCGACGGGGATGCGGCGGGGTTGCGCGCCGCCTATCGCTCCATCGAGCGGGCGCTGCCGCTGCTGAAGCCGGGCAAGTCCTTCCGCTTCGCCCTGCTGCAAGGCGGGCAGGACCCGGACGACATCCTGCGTGATCGCGGGGCGCCGGCCCTGCGCCAGGCCATGGCCGAGACGCGGTCCTTCGCCGAGGTGCTGTTCCGCCGCGAGGTTGAGGCTGAGCCGCTGGACACGCCCGAGCGCAAGGCGGGGCTGAAAGGGCGGCTGCGTCAGGCGGCCAATGCGGTTCAGGACAAGGATCTGGCCGAGCAATACCGCCGCGACCTGTTCGACCGCTTCGACGCTCTGTTTCCGCGCCAGCCGCGGCCGCAGCCGCAGGGCGGTCGACCGGGACCGGGCGGGCGCTGGCGCGGTCCGCCGCCGCTGCAGGGGCAGACGGCCGAGGGCGCTCAGGCCATGCAGGCCCTGTTCCGCTCGGTCGAGCCGATCGCGGCGGCCCTGGCCCACGGGGCGCTGGACGACCCGGAGCGGCTGGACGACCACATGGAGGCGGTGGCGCGTTATGGCTTCGGCGATCCGGCGCTGGATCAGCTAGCTCAGGAGATGGTCCGTTTACGTTTCTCGGGCCGGACCCTTGACTCCGCCGCCCTGCGCCGCCATCTGGCCCAATCGGGTCATGACGCCATGTTGCGCGAGGTCGAGAAGGCGGCGGCGAAGTCCGGCGCGCCATTCCTGGCTACAGACAAGCCCCTCGGCGAGGCGAGGACCCGGTGGTCGCAGGCGTTCGACGCTCTGACCCGCGCAGCGGCGTTGGACGAGGCGCTCGCGTCGGCGAAGTCGGAGGCCCATAAGGCCTTCGATAACTCGGCTTTCACTCTGGTGAAGGCCGAGCGCGATGCTTTGCGGCGGGCCATCAAGACCGGAACGATTTGGGAAGACTCGACTTCTTCGTAACCAACGAAGTCGTCGGGCGTTGTATTTTCGCCGCAGGGGCCTGATCACCCTCCGCGGCCGTGGAGACAGACTGAATGAGCGCGCAGACCGAGACGCAGGACGCCGAAACCAACGCCGACGGGCCCCTGCTCGATCTCACCGACGCTGGGGTGAAGAAGTTCATCCGCCAAGCGAAGACGCGCGGCTACGTTACGATGGAGGAGCTGAACAAGGTCCTGCCCAGCGAAGAAGTCACGCCGGACCAGATCGAAGACATCCTGGCCATGCTGTCGGAGATGGGCGTCAACGTCGTCGAAGCCGAAGAGGACGCCGCTGAGGCGACCGGCACCGACGTGGCCGCCGCCGCCGAGACCTCGGTCGCCGAGGCGCCCGCCAAGTCCGCCTATGACCGCACCGATGACCCGGTGCGGATGTATCTGCGTGAAATGGGCACGGTCGAGCTGCTGAGCCGCGAGGGCGAAATCGCCATCGCCAAGCGCATCGAAGCCGGCCGCGACGCGATGATCTCGGGCCTGTGCGAAAGCGCCCTGACGTTTGAAGCCATCATGGTGTGGCGCGAGGAGCTGGCCAACAACCGCATCCTGCTGCGCGAAGTCATCGATCTGGACGCGACCTACGGCATCCTGAACCCCTCGTCGCTGCCGCATAACCAGCCCGCCCCGGCCCAGCCGACCGGCGAGCCTGACGGCGACGGCGAAGAGGACGACGACGAGGACTTCGACGACGGCGGCGCCATGTCGATCTCGGCGCTGGAAGCCGAGCTGCGCGACGGCGTCATGGAGGTGCTGGACGCCATCGCCTCGGACTTCGGCGAGTTCCGCAAGCTGCAGGACAAGCTGGTCGAGGCCCGCCTGAAGGGCGATGTCCTGACCGCCAAGGACCAGAAGACCTATGAGTCGCTGTCGACGGCGATCTCGGATCGCCTGAAGACGATGAAGCTGAACAACGCCCGCATCGAAGCGTTGGTCGAGCAGCTCTATGCCATCAACAAGCGCCTGATCGGCCTGGAAGGCCGCCTGCTGCGTCTGGCCGACGGCTACGGCATCTCGCGGCCCGAGTTCCTCAAGGCCTATTTCGGTTCCGAGACCGACCCCAACTGGGCCGAGCGCGTCAAGGAGATGGGCGTCCGCTGGACCAAGTTTAGCGAGAACGAGCTCAGCCAGATCACCGACATCCGCGGCAAGATCGCCGCCGTGGCGTCCGAGGCCGGCGTGCCGATCGACGACTATCGCCGCATTGTCCAGATGGTGCAGAAGGGCGAGCGCGAGGCGCGTCAGGCCAAGAAGGAAATGGTCGAGGCCAACCTGCGCCTGGTGATCTCCATCGCCAAGAAATACACCAACCGCGGCCTGCAGTTCCTGGACCTGATCCAGGAGGGCAACATCGGCCTGATGAAGGCGGTCGACAAGTTCGAGTACCGTCGCGGCTACAAGTTCTCGACCTACGCCACCTGGTGGATCCGTCAGGCGATCACCCGCTCGATCGCCGACCAGGCCCGCACCATCCGCATCCCGGTGCACATGATCGAGACGATCAACAAGATTGTCCGCACCCAGCGCCAGATGCTGCACGAGATCGGCCGCGAGGCGACCCCGGAAGAGCTGGCCGAACGTCTGGCCATGCCGCTGGAGAAGGTCCGCAAGGTGCTGAAGATCGCCAAGGAGCCGATCAGCCTTGAGACGCCCATCGGCGACGAGGAGGACTCCCACCTGGGCGACTTCATCGAGGACAAGAACGCCATCCTGCCGATCGACGCCGCGATCCAGTCGAACCTGCGCGAGACCACGACCCGCGTGCTGGCCTCGCTGACCCCGCGTGAAGAACGCGTGCTGCGCATGCGCTTCGGCATCGGCATGAACACCGACCACACTCTGGAAGAGGTCGGCCAGCAGTTCTCGGTCACGCGCGAGCGCATCCGTCAGATCGAGGCCAAGGCCCTGCGCAAGCTGAAGCACCCCTCGCGGTCGCGGAAGCTGCGGAGCTTCCTGGACTCCTAAGCGAGACGATGAAGATCAAAGGGCGGCTCCGACGGAGCCGCCCTTTTTCTTTGGGTCGTTCGTGCAGCTGAAAGCGTCGCTTTACTGCTTCTCGTCGAAGACGGTCTCGAAGCCGCCCCACATCATGCGCTTGCCGTCGAAGGGCATGTCCATGTTCGCCATGGCGGGATCGTCCTGCATCTTGGCCCAGGCGTCGTCGGCGGTCTTCTTGTCGGGCCAGATCAGCCAGGAGAAGACGACGGCCTCGCCGTCTTCCAGCTTTACCGACATGGGGAAGCTAGTGACCTTGCCGTCGGGAACGTCGACGCCCCAGTTCTCGACGTGGGCCAGGGCGCCGTAGCCCTTGAACAGCGGCCAGGCGACGCGGGCGGACTCGATATAGCGCTCCTTGTTCTCGACCTTAACGGGGGTCAGGAAGCCGGTGATGTAGGTCATTTTAGCTCTCCTTCGGAGGGTTGGCCCCTATCGCTCGCCGCGCGGCGGCTCGCTGTTTGAGGGGCGGGGGGCGGATGATCGGGGCAGGCGCAGGCTAAGGCTTGGTGGAAAGCGACAATTCAGGCCGCGTCGGGTCGAGAAGGCGGAGCCTTCTGACCGCGGCCCCCTAAGAAGACGCCGCATCGGCGGCGGCTTCAATGACGCTGATCTCGATCTTGTGCATGGTCATCATGGCCTCGAACGCGGCCTTGGCGCGGGCGGGGTTGGGATCGTCATAGAAGGCCATCAGGCGACGCGGGGTGATCTGCCAGTTGACGCCCCAGCGGTCCTTGCACCAGCCACAGGCGCTTTCGGCCCCGCCGTTGCCGACGATGGCGTCCCACAGGCGGTCGGTCTCGGCCTGGTCGTCGGTCATGATCATGAAGGACACGGCCTCGGTCTGCGGGAAGATCGGGCCGCCGTTCAGTCCCATATAGCGCCTGCCGGCCAGGGTGAACTCGACCACCAGTTCGGCGCCTTCGGGATTGGACGGATTGTCGGCGGGGCTGGCGACGACGCGGTCGATGCGGCTGTCGGGCAGGCCGAGCGAGACGTAGAACTCGGCCGCCTTCTTCGCTTGGCCGAGGTCGTACCAGATACAGGGAATGATCTTGTCGCTCATGAGGCGCTCTCCTGCGGGGTGAGGTTTTCAGCGACCTGGGCCAGTTGGTCGGCGGCGGCGCCCCAGCCGGTCTCGAAGCCCATGTCGCGGTGGGTCTGCATGGCTGTTTCGGTCCAGTGGCGGGCGCGGGCGGTGTAGCGCGTGCCGTCGCCTTCGGGCTCGAACGTGTCGATGCGGACGAAGTTCATGTCGCCGGGCTGCGGAATCCAGCCCTCGGTGAAGGCGCCGGTCGTCACCAGACGGCGGCCCGGCTCCACCTCCAGCACGACGCCGCGATACTCATGCCGCTCGCCCTCGGGGGACTGCATGACGACGTCGGCGCGCCCGCCGGGACGCAGGTCGTGGTCGACCGACACCGTGCTCCACGGGCGCGGGGTGAACCATTCGGTCGCGTGCCGGGTCCAGGCGCGCCACACCATCTCCGGCGGGGCCTGGATCAAGCGGCTGATGCTGAGTTCGTAAAGCTCGCTCACGGCTCAGCCTCCGCCGACCTGGGAGGCGAAGCCTTCCGGCCCTTGTGCGGCGGCTTCCGGGTCCATCCACATGACCTCCCAGATGTGGCCGTCAGGGTCGGCGTAGCTGCGGCCGTACATGAAGCCGTAGTCCTGTTGGGCGCTGGGGTCGGCCTGGCCGCCGGCCTCGGTCGCGCGCTCGACCACGGCGTCGACGGCCTCGCGGCTGTCCTCCGACAGACAGAGCAAAACCTGCGCTGTCTTGTGGGCGTCGGGGATGGCGCGGTCGGTGAAGGTCGCCCACTTCTCATGCGTCAGCAGCATGGCGTGGATGGTCTCGGAAAAGACCATGCAGGCCGCCGTCTGGTCCGAGAACATCGGATTCATCTTTGCGCCGACCGCCTCATAGAAGGCGACAGAGCGCGGCAAGTCGGTGACCGGCAGGTTGACGAAGATCAGCTTGGGCATCGGCGGGTTCCTCCCTCTGCGCGGCCCTCCCTCCCCGGATGGCCTGCCCTGTGGTGTGGCGATTTCTGCGCCTCGATGTTATGTTAGTCAACTATGAAGTTAGAAAAAGTAACTACTGAGCCTTTGTCACGAGCCCGCCGCTATCACGACGCCTGCGGGGCGGCGCACGGGCTGGACCTGGTCGGCGAGCGCTGGGCCTTGCTGGTCATCAGAGAACTCATGATGGGGCCGCGCCGTTTCAGCGACCTGCGAAAAGACCTGTGCGGGGTATCGGCCAATGTGCTGACGCAGCGCCTGGAGGGGTTGGAGGCTTCTGGCATCCTTCGTCGCCGCAAGCTGCCGCCGCCCGCCTCGGTCCAGGTCTATGAGCTGACCGACTGGGGCTATGAGATAGAGCCGGTCTTCATGGTGCTGGGCCGCTGGGCCGCGCGTTCGCCGCAGCACGATCCGGCGCTGCCGATCAGCGCCGTTTCCATCATGCAGTCGTTCAAGACCATGTTCGACGCCGACCGCGCCAGGGGCGCGACGATGCGCCTTGGCTTTGCGTTGGACGAGGATCGGATGGTCGTCACCATGGCCGACGGCAGGCTCGACGCCAGGCGCGGCGAGGTCGCGGACTGCGAGGTCATCGTGCGCGCTCCAGCCCGGGTCATCGCCGCCGCCGTGTACGGCAAGGTTCCGCTGGAGGCTCTGGAAGCCGACGGGGCGATGGTGATCGAGGGCCGCCGGGCGACGTTCGAGAGGTTCGTCGACTTTTTCCGTCTGCCGCAGAAGGCGGGGTAGGGACTAGACGAGGATATCCAGCAGGGTCGCGGTCATCCGGTCGGCTGTGCGGGCGACAGCGGCGTTGCCTGAGAACTCGCTCTTGGCGCGGATTTGCTCGACCGCCTCGACGGCGTAGTCATCTATTTGACCCGAGGCGACGCGACGTGCGCTGTCCTCTAGTCGGGCCGAAGCGGTCTGCATTCCTGCGGCGGCGATGCTGAGTGGCGGGATCATGGGCGGTCCTTCAGCGAGCGGACGTCTGATCCGCCGAGGATCAGGCGCGCATGGTCAACACTCGACAAATGGACGTGGTGAACGCCGGTCGATTTATGAAAATCGGCCCCACCGCGGCCCTTATTCGTGTATAGGGAGCGCCTTCCCCGACGCCCGGCAGGCTGCGACGCCTCGCCGGGCGCGGCCGTTTAACGGTCGCCTCATCTGAATTTCCAGGCCCTTCATGCCCTTTCCCGCGATCCATCCCGCGCTTGACCGCGCGCTCATAAACAAGGGCTATGCCGAGCCCACGCCGGTCCAGGCGGCCGTGCTGGAAGGCCACGGCGAGGCGGATCTGCTGGTTTCGGCCCAGACGGGCTCGGGCAAGACGGTGGCCTTCGGCCTGGCGGCGGCGCCGACCCTGCTGGGCGAGGACGAGCGGTTCGGTCAGGCAGATACGCCGCTGATGCTGGCGATCGCCCCGACGCGCGAACTGGCGCTGCAGGTCGCGGCCGAGCTGGAGTGGCTCTATGCCGAGGCGGGCGCCAAGATCGTCACCTGCGTCGGCGGCATGGACGCCCGCAAGGAGGCGCGCGCCCTGAACTACGGCGCCCACGTCGTGGTTGGCACGCCGGGCCGCCTGAAGGACCACATCGACCGCGGGGCGCTTGACCTGTCGGCCGCCCGCGTCGTCGTGCTGGATGAAGCCGACGAGATGCTGGACATGGGTTTCCGCGAGGACCTGGAATACATCCTCGACCAGGCGCCGGAAGAGCGCCGCACCCTGCTGTTCTCGGCCACCATCGCCCGCGACATCGCGATCATGGCCAAGCGCTATCAGAAGGACGCGGTGCGCATCGACACCGTCGACCGCAGCCAGCCGCACAACGACATCGAATACCGCGCCATGCGCATCGCGCCGAACGAGATCGAGCGCGCCGTGGTCAACGTGCTGCGCTATTTCGAGGCGCCGGGGGTGCTGGTGTTCTGCTCCACGCGGGATTCGGTGCGCCATCTTCAGGCCTCGCTGGTCGAGCGGGGCTTCGCCTCGGTGGCCCTGTCGGGCGAGATGGGCCAGCGCGAGCGCAATGAGGCGCTGCAGGCTCTGCGCGACCGCCGCGCCCGCGTCTGCGTCGCCACCGACGTGGCCGCGCGGGGCCTGGACCTGCCCGATCTGGGGCTGGTGATCCACGCCGAATTGCCGATCAACAAGGCGACCATGCTGCACCGCTCGGGCCGCACCGGCCGCGCGGGCAAAAAGGGGATCTCGGTCCTGCTGGTCCCGCACAGCCGTCGCCGCAAGGCCGAGATGCTGCTGGGCTCGGCCGGGGTCGAGGCCGTCTGGTCGGGCGCGCCGACCGCCGAGGAAATCCGCGCTCAGGACGAACAGCGCCTGCTGGCCGCGCCCGTCTTCGCCGAGGAAGGCTCGGACGAGGATGCCGGTCTGATCGCGACGCTGGTCAAGGAGCGCACGCCGGACGATCTGGCCCGCGCCCTGCTGGTGCTGCTGCGCAAGAACCTGCCGGCGCCGGAAGATCTGACCGATCCTGGCGAAGGGCCGCAGCGCAAGCAACGCCGCGATCGCGACGCGGCAGGCGGCGACGACTACGCCCCCGCGCCATGGCCGGGCGATCGCCTGCAGCCGGACGAAGTCACCTGGTTCCGTCTGGACATCGGGCGCAACCGCAACGCCGATCCCAAATGGCTGATCCCGCTGATCTGCCGCATCGGCGGCGTGACCAAGCAGCAGATCGGCTCGATCCGCACCTTCCCCGAAGAGACGCGCTTCGAGATCGCCCTGAGCCACGCCGACGCCTTCCGCGCCGCCGCCGCCCAGAGCAAGGAAGAGGCCCGGATCACCCCGTCCGAGGCGCCGACGCCTGGGTCGATGAAGGGCGCGCGCAATCGCAATGCTGAACGGGACGGCGAGGCTCGCCCCTACGCCAAGAAGCCGTTCCGCCGCGACGAGGACGGCCAGGGCCGCCCGCCGTTCAAGAAGAAGCCGTGGAGCCCTGACGGCGACGCGGGCCGCAGCGCAGATGGCGAACGCCCCTTCAAGAAGAAGCCCTATGCGCCCCGCGCGGATGTCGCGCCGGGCGAGGGCGGCTTCAGCAAGAAGCCGGGCTTCAAGGACAAGGGCGACAAGAAGCCCTTCACGCCCAAGCCGGGCTTTAAGGGCAAGCCGGACTTCAAGGCAGGCGCCAAGCCTTTCGCCAAGGGTCCAAAGAAGGCGGGCAAGCGCTTCGATTGATCGTTGATCCCTGATCGATGATCCCTGACTTGCCCCCGACGCGATCCGGGGGCAGGCTGGGGCCATGAGCATCGAGCAATCCCAAGGGCGGTACGCCTCGTTCGAGGCCTTCTACCCCTATTACATCCACGAGCACTCCAACCGGACGTGCCGACGCATCCATGTGATCGGGACGGGGCTGGTGATTGCGGCCTTCATCGCCTTTGTGGCGACGCGCAACGCCTGGTGGCTGCTGGCTATGCCGCTGATCGGCTACGGCTTCGCCTGGGTCGGGCATTTCTTCTTTGAGAAGAACCGGCCGGCGACGTTCAAATATCCGCTCTGGAGCCTGATGGGCGATTTCCGTCTGTTCTTCGAGACGGTCAGCGGCAAGCGGAAGTTCTGAGGTCGAACTGAAGCGCAACGAAAAAGGGCGGCCGGTTCGATCCGGCCGCCCTTTTTGTCGTCAGGCTGAAGGGCCTTAGTTCGAGGCCGTTTCCCAAGCCGGGGGGCAGCCGTCGAAATCGCCGGCGTCGGCGATGGTCAGGGTCTTCATATTCAGGCTCATGGCCGGGCGCATCGAGGCGCGGCCGTGGCCGGTGTAGAGATCGATCTTGGCGCCCTTGATCGCGCCGCCGGTGTCGGAGGCGTACCAATAGCCGTCGTGCACTTCGCCGTTGGACAAGGGCAGGCCGACCGTCTCGCGGATGAACAGCTTGGTGCGGCGTGGGATGACGCGCGGGTCAACCGCGACCGTGCGCATCGGAATGGGGCGGCAACCCAGGGAATCGTTGCCGGTCGCCCCGCCGCCGCCGGCGTGATACAGGCGGGCCGAGGCGCGCCAGTCGGGATCGCCGGACATCAGCTCGAGCTGTTCGGCCGACAGATCCGCCGTTTCGGCGGTTTTGATGGAACCAGGGGCCGTCGCGGCGGCTTCTACGATTGCGGCGTCGCGGACGACGGCGGTGTCGTAAGGGACAGGCTCTCCGGACCCGGAGAAGGCCATGGTCCATAGCGTGGCAAGCGCGGCGGCCGTGCTCAACATCGATCAAACTTCATGCAGCACCGGTCCCGACACGCTCCGGCACGGCGGTTTCTGACGATCAATTGCGGCGCAATTGCGGCGAATGAGATCAGTCGCTGTATCGGTAGTGGATAAGGCGCAAATGCGGCTAGTCTATCGCGGGTCTGTCTTAGAATGTGATGGCCTGACGACATAAGTATTGGCCGGATTTAAGTTCTATACTTTGATGTGTGCCAGCTGCGTTAACGACTTGATTGTGTCCGCTAACACTTTATTGGCAAGAAAAGCTGGCGGTGAAGTCAAGATAACGGCGGCGTGATCGGCGCTGCGACCGTCGTCTCGTGCGGGTAGAGGCGAGCGTAGGAATGGGATAAGCCGACGTTTCCCCTCCTGAATTTTCCGATGGCGCCGCCTCATGAACCGACAAGTCAAACGACTGATGATTTCCGCCGCCGCCTTGATGCTGATCGCGGCGCCGGCCGTGCAGGTCGAGGCCTGGGGCAGTTCGGGGCACAGGGTGATCGGCGTGACGGCGATGCGTCACCTGCCTGGGGATCTGCCGGGCTTCCTGCGCACCGCCGGGGCCGCCGCCGACGTCGGCGAGTATTCGCGCGAGCCGGACCGCTGGAAGGGCGCGGGTCAGCCGCACGACCGCGAGCGCGACACCGCCCACTTCGTCGACATGGATGATGAGGGCCGGGTGATGGACGCGCGCGGCATGACCATGGCCGATCTGCCGCGTCTCAAGTCTGAATACGACGCCGCCCTGATCCGCGCCGGTCTGGACGTGGATAAGGCGGGTTATCTGCCCTACGCCATCATGGACGCCTGGCAGAACCTGGAGCGCGACTTCGCCTATTGGCGCGTGCTGAGCGCCGCTGAGGCGCGCGAGCCGGACCTGGCCAAACAGGCCTGGTATCGCGCCGACCGGCAGCGCCGCGAGCAACTGATCCTGCGCGACATAGGCGTGTTGAGCCACTTCGTCGGCGATGCGTCCCAGCCGCACCACACGACCATCCACTTCAACGGCTGGGCCGGCGAGACGAACCCTGAGCGTTTCACCACCTCGCGACGCACCCACGGCGACTTTGAAGGCGCCTTCACCAGCCGAACCCTGCGTCAGGATGCGGTCGAGGCAGCCATGATCCCGATGAACATCGAGGGGTTCGACCTGCGGGCCCGCACGGCCTCGCACCTGAACGCCACCCTGGCCACGGTCATCCCCTTCTATCGCATGGAGAAGGCGGGCGCGTTCAAGGACACGGATCCGCGCGGCGCGGTCTTTGTCACCGAGCGGCTGGCGGCTGGCGCGTCGGAACTGCGCGACTTCGTGTCGGCCGCCTGGCGCGTGTCGGCCAGCAGCAGCATCGGCTGGCCCGCAGTCAAGGTCGCCGAGGTCGAGGCTGGACGCGTCGATCCCTGGACCTCGATGGTCGGCGAAGACTGATCTCAGGCGAAGCGCGATTGATTCGCGCGGCGGCAGGCGGCACATCAGGCCGGTGAAACAGAGCCTGATCATCGATTGCGACCCGGGCGTGGACGACGCCACCGGGTTGCTGACCGCCTTCGCCTCGCCTGACCTCGACTTGCTGGCCGTGACGACGGTCGGGGGCAACGTCAGCGCCGCCAAGACCGCGCGCAACGCGCGCATCCTGCGCCAAATCGCGAGGCGGGAGGACGTGCCTGTCTATGCCGGCGCTGAACGGCCGCTGCGCCGCGCCCCCGCCGGGGCGGGCGAGTTTCACGGACGCGAAGGTCTGGGCGACCTGACGCCCTTCGAGCCCGTGGGCCCGGTCGCCGAGGGTACGGCGGCGGGCGCCATCGTGCAGCAGGTGATGGCGCGCCCGGCTGGCTCCGTGGCCCTGGCGGTCATGGGGCCGATGACCAATCTGGCCCTGGCCCTGCGCGCCGAGCCTACGCTGGCGGCGCATCTGGGACCGGTGGTGGTCATGGGCGGCGCGCGCAGCGAGGGCGGCAACATCACCGCCTCGGCCGAATTCAACATCTGGGCCGACCCGGACGCGGCGGCCGAGGTCTTCGCGTCCGGCTGCCGCATGATCGTCATGGGGCTGGACGTCACCCACCAGGTGCGGGCGACCGAGGCGAGGATCGCGTCGATTGAGGCCCTGCCCACGGCCTCGGCGAAGACGGCGGCGGCGATGCTGCGCTTCTCCCAGCGGGTAGAGCGGCAGATCGTCGGCTGGGACGCCGGGCCTCTGCATGATCCCTGCACGGTCGCCTGGCTGCTGAAGCCGGATCTGTTCGAGCTCAGGCCCTGCCGCATCGAGGTCGAGACCGAAAGCGAACTGACCCGCGGCCACACGGCGGTCGAGTTCCGCGTCGATGCGGCGAACGCCGACCACTTCTGGGCGACCAAGGCCGATGCGGCCGGAATCTTCGCCTTGATCACCCAGCGTTTGGGAGAAGGCGCATGAGGATCACCGTCGTCGGCTCGATCAATCTGGATTTCGTCGCGGCCGCGCCGTCCTTGCCCGCGCCGGGCGAGACGGTGACGGGGGCGAGCCTGTCGCGTCATCCGGGCGGCAAGGGCGCCAATCAGGCGCTGGCGGCGCGCCGGCTGGGCGCGGAGGTCAGTCTGATCGGGCGCGTGGGCGACGACGAGATGTCCGGCGCGGCGGTCGCCCTGATGCTGGCGCACGGGGTTGATCTGTCGGGGGTGGAGACGGACATCGCGGCGCCGACAGGCGTAGCCCTGATCACGGTCGATCCGACCGGCGAGAACCAGATCACCGTGGCCGCCGGCGCCAACCATTTCGCCACGCCGGAACAACTGCCTGCGCGCATCGAATGCCCGCTCATCGCTCAGCTGGAGCTGCCCATAGAGACGGTCGAGGCGGCGGTCGGGCGGGCGACGGACTTCGTCTGCGTCAACCTGGCGCCCGCCGCGCCGGTGTCGGAGGCCTTGTTGCGCCGGGCCGACCTGCTGGTGGTCAATGAGACGGAGGCCGCCTTCTACGGCGACGCTTTGCACGTCGGCGGGGGCATGGTGGTCGTGACCAAGGGCGCGCGCGGGGCGGTCATGTATCGCCGCGGGGTCGAGATGGCCTGGGCCACGCCGCCGCGCATCAAGGCCGTCGATGCGGTGGGGGCGGGCGACGCCTTTGTCGGGGCGATCACGGTCGCGCTGCTAGAGGGCATGACGCCGAATGACGCGCTGCATTTCGCCTGTGCGGCCGGGGCGCTGGCGGCGACCCGGCCGGGCGCGCAGCCATCGCTGGGCGACCGCGCCGAAGTCGAGGCCCTGATGGCTCAGGGCGCCGCGTAACGCTCAGTCGCGGTCGTACAGACGCATGACGGCCAGGGCGCCGATGGTGGTCAGAACACCCAGGGCGAAGGCGCCGACCAAAGAGCTGGTGGCGGCGGCGGTGGAGACCGTCACCGGGCGCTTTGCGTACCATTGCACGATCTCGCCGGCATGGGCGTGGTCGATGCCTTCGTCATAGGCTTCGTCCAGATAGGTGTCGTCAGCGGCGGCCATCGGCGTCTCCCAAACATGCCCGCGCTTAATCCCCGGCGCGGTCCGGCGGTTCCCCTCACGTGACAGAAGGGAGCCTGTCCATTAAAGGACCTGCCCCAACTTACAAATTCCTGTCGGGTGAGACCATGGCCGGCCATTCGAAATTCAAGAACATCATGCACCGCAAGGGGCGCGCCGATGCCGTGCGCTCCAAGCTCTTTTCGCGTCTGTCACGGGAAATCACCGTGGCGGCCAAGTCGGGGATGCCCGACCCGGCGATGAACCCCCGGCTGCGCCTGGCGGTGAACAACGCCAAGGCCGAATCGATGCCGAAGGACAACATCGAGCGCGCCATCAAGAAGGCCTCGGGCGGCGAAGTCGATGCGATGGAGGAAATCCGCTACGAGGGCCGCGGCCCCGGCGGCGTCCAGGTCATCGTCGAGGTGCTGACCGACAACCGCAACCGCGCCGCCTCGGGCGTGCGCTCGGCCTTCGCCAAGAATGGCGGGGCGCTGGGCGAATCGGGCTCGGTCACCTTCATGTGGGACCGGGTGGGCGAGATTCGCTATCCGGCCGAGGCTGGGTCCGAGGACGCCGTCATGGAAGCCGCCATCGAGGCCGGCGCCCAGGACGTCGAGAGCGACCTGGTCAAGCCGGACATCTATGAGGACGCGCCGGGCCACACCATCTGGACCGCCTTCGAGGACCTGAACGAGGTGGCCGAGGCCATGTCCAAGGTGCTGGGCGATCCCAAGTCGACCGCCATCGTCTGGAAGCCGCAGTCGGAAATCGACCTGGAGGGCGATTCCGTCGGCACCCTGTTCAAGCTTCTGGACGCGCTGGACGCCGAAGACGACGTGCAGCAGGTCTACTCCAACGAAAACATCTCGGACGAAGACGCGGCCAAGTTCGCGGGCTGATCGCTCAGCCGCAGTCCGTCGTCCATTCTGAATCACGCTCGGCGGCCCTGAGGCTGTCGAGCGTCGGGATGTTTCTTTCCGCGTCCGCCGTGATCGTCAGGGTGGACCAGGCGTTGGCCGTCGGCGCCTCGCGACGATAGACGGTCATGGCGAAGGGGACGTGTCCCGCCGCCTCCACGCGGTAGACGGTGTTGGATTCGCCGGCGCCGAAGGCGTAGCAGCCGATCGGGGAGACGCGGGCGCCGCGCGTCCTCAATGCCTCCACGACCTCATATGGGACGGGTTCGCCCACAGCGGTCCAGCTCAACTCCAGCACCGCGGTCGGCGCGCGCCGCGCCACGGCCCTCACCGACCCGATGGCGCCCTCGAACGCCTGGGCGCCAGGGCGGGCGGGCAGCCAGCGCACGGCGGCGGTCCGCGCTCTCACATCGGCGGGATCCAGGGCGGCGGGCGCGCCCTGGGCGAACGGGGCCAGGATGGCGTCGACCAGGGGATTGGAGCGCGTCACCGCTGGCCAGGTTTCGGCGCAGTAGGAGTCGGCCCAGTCGGCGCCGGGGTTCTGGGCCAGGGCGCGCTCGCGGCAGCGGCTCATGAAGTCGGCCCGAGCATCCTGCGGGAAAGAGGCGGCGGACGCGCTGGCGCTCGCTGCGGCGGCCAGGCTCAGACCGGCGATGACAAGCAAGCGAGGGATACGAGGAGACATGGGGGCGGCTCCGGCGTTTGTTCCAAGACGCCATTATGCCTGAACTCTTGCCGGCGTGGGAGGCGGGAACTCACAAGCGTCACCACGGCTTCTAGAGGGTCAAGCCTGGCCGCCAAGGGAGCTTTACGCCATGGACATCACCCAGCTGATCCTCGACGACCACGCTGAACAGCGGCGTCTGTTCTCGCTCATTGAGCAGATCGACGGCAAGGACGTAGAGGCGCTGGAGGCGGTGTGGGGGCGGTTGTCGGCCTTCCTGGACGCCCACGCCGAGGCCGAGGAGCAGCATTTCTATCCCGAGCTGCTGAAGCTGGGCGAGGGGGCCAACGACGCTGAGGACGGCACGGTCGAGGGCGAGACCGAGGACGCCATC
Organism: Brevundimonas guildfordensis; assembly: GCF_014836405.1. Classification (GTDB taxonomy): domain Bacteria; phylum Pseudomonadota; class Alphaproteobacteria; order Caulobacterales; family Caulobacteraceae; genus Brevundimonas; species Brevundimonas guildfordensis. The sequence goes on from NZ_JACSQU010000002.1 coordinate 348,617, forward strand.
GAAGACCACAACAAGCTGCGCGACGCGGTCAAGGCCGTGGCCAAGCACAAGATCGGCAGCAAGGCGTGGTTCGAGGCGGTAGGCGAGGCCAACGTCGTCAACTCCAAGCACATGGGCGAGGAAGAGCGCCAGGGGCTGACGGATTTCCGCATTAACGCCGACCTGAAGACACGTCATGAGCTCGGCGTGCGCTACGCCGCCTTCCAGGCGCGCCACATCACCGGAGTGAAGCCGGTCAACAAGGACCCCGAAGCCTACGTCGAAAAGCATGGTTGACGCGGCCTGGCTGGAAACAATCGTCCTGCCCATCGCCGGGGCGCTGGTGGCCGGCGGCGCGATCGGCTTTGAGCGCGAGTGGCGGGGCCGGGCGGCGGGGTTCCGCACCCACATCCTGGTCAGCCTGGCGTCGTGTCTGTTGATGCTGGCGGCCATGACGCAAGCCGACTGGGCCTTCCGCGCCCTGCCGGACGAGAACATCGTCACTGATCCCACCCGCATGGCCCACGGGGTGCTGACCGGGATCGGCTTCCTGTGCGCGGGGGTGATCTTTCGCACGGGCTTTTCTATCCACGGCCTGACGACGGCGGCGTCGCTGTGGATCACCTCGGCCATCGGGCTGCTGTTCGGGGCGGGGCTTTTCGCCCTGGGCGCCGCCGGGACGGTGATCACGGGGCTGATCCTCGTAGCGCTCAGGCTGGTGAGCGCGCGGCTGCCTGCCCAGACCCTGACTGACGTGGAGGTGCGCTGGCGCCGCGATAGCCCTTCACCCGAGGCGGAAGTCGAAGAGGCCCTGCGCGCCTTGGATCCTGCGCCCGCGCCGGACCGCTTTGAGCTGATCGACGACGGCGCCGTCGTGCGCCGCAGCTGGCGCGTCCGCATCGAGGGCGAAGGCGCTCTGAAGGCCTTGGCGGCGCGGCTGTCGGCCCTGCCTTCCGTCTGCGGCTATGTGCTGGATCCGCGCGACGACTGACGGCTTGCGAGGCGCTCCGGCGCGGTTCAACCTGAACGGTCGTTGGGAGCGGTTGAACCATGGCGATTGACTGGGGCGTGACGCATTGGGGCGTCGAGGAGATGGCGCTGTTGGCGCCGGTGGCTTCGGCCATGGTGGCCGGGGGTTGATCGGCATCGAGCGGACCTATCACGGCCATCCGGCGGGGTTCCGCACCCATATTCTGGTCAGCATGACCTCGTGCGTGCTGATGCTGGCGGCCATGCATCAGGCCAGCTGGGGGTTCGTCGCCCTGCCTGAGCAACGGCTGGTGATCGACCCGACGCGGATGGCGCACGGCATCCTGACGGGCATCGGTTTCCTGTGCGCCGGCGTGATCTTCCGCGAGCGCTTTTCGGTTCACGGCTTGACCACGGCGGCGTCCTTGTGGACCACCTCGGCCATCGGCGTGATGTTCGGCGTCGGCCTGTGGAAGCTGGGGCTGATCGCGGCGGGGGCGACCCTGCTGGTGCTGGCCATCCTGCGCTTTTTGGATGCGCGCCTGCCGCACGTGGGCGTGATGGACGTCACCCTGCGCTGGACGCGGGGCGCCGCGCCGGACGAGAAGGTGCTGCGCGCCTTGCTGGCCGACAAGGGGTTGAGACCGACCCGCATCGGTCACGTCGTCAGTCCCGACGGCCTGATCCATGAACAGCACGTCAAGGCGCGCGGACCGATGCCGCTGCAGGTCGACGCCCTGTCCAGTGTTCTGGCCGAACAGGCGGGGTTGGCGGGCTATTCGGTCATGCCCCGAGACGACTGAGCGGACCTTGAGCTGACGACTGAGGCTGACCGCCGAGCGCCCGGTCATTGTTCGCTAACCCTCTTTGGGGCAATAGGAACGGATGGCGAACGAAACGACTCGGATCCTGGGGCTCGACCCCGGCCTGCGCCGCACCGGCTGGGGCGTCATCGAAAGCGAGGGCAGCCGCCTGCGCTGGATCGCGCACGGCGTGGTGGCGCCGAATGAGAAGGCGCCCTTCTCCGAGCGGCTGCTGCATCTGCTCGAGCAGGTCGGCGAGGTCTGCGCCGCCTATGATTGCGACGAGGCGGCGATCGAGGAGGTCTTCGTCAACGTCAATCCGGCCTCGACGCTGAAGCTGGGCCATGCGCGGGCGGCGGTCATGCTGGCCCCGGCGCGGGCGGGTCTTTCCGTCGCCGAATACGCCCCGACCCTGATCAAGAAGGCGGTGGTGGGGGCCGGGCAGGCCGACAAGAGTCAGATCGCCTTCATGGTGAAACGGCTGCTGCCCGCTTCCGGCGAAGTGAAGGCCGACGCCGCCGATGCGCTGGCCGTGGCCGTCACCCACGCTCACCATCGCCGGTTCAAGGCGGTATCGGTGCGAGGCGCGGCATGATCGGTCGTCTGCGGGGTGTTCTGGCCGAGGTTGGGGAGGCGGAATGCCTGATCGACTGCGGCGGGGTCGGCTATGTCGCCAGTTGCGGGGCGCGCACGCTGGGGCGTCTGCCCGCGCCGGGCGACGAGACCACCCTGTTCATTCACAGCCAGTGGAGCCAGGACCAGGGGCCGCGCCTCTACGCCTTCCTGACGCGTGACGAGCGCAAGGTCTTCACCCTGCTGCAGACCATCCAGGGCGTGGGGCCGAAGGCGGCGCTTGGGGTGCTGGACGTCCTGCCGCCCGCCGAACTGGCCGCCGCCGTCGCACGCGAGGACAAGGCCGCCGTCGGCCGCGCCAACGGCGTGGGGCCGAAGCTGGCCCTGCGCATCGTCACCGAACTGAAGGGCAAGAGCCTGACCGACGGCGTCTTCGCCCCGACGGCGCCGGGCGTCCACGCCGAGGCCGCGGCCATCGCTCCGCCGCCGCCCAGCGTCACGGGGGAGGCGGTCGCCGCCCTGCTGGGTCTGGGCATCGCCGAGGTCAACGCCGGCCGCGCCGTGGATCACGCCCTGATCAAGCTGGGCGAGGAGGCGGAACTGCCGCTGGTCATCCGCACTGCCCTGCAGGAGCTGGGACGATGAGGGCCGCCGCATGACCGACGACCGCATCATCTCGCCTGCGCCCGCGCCCGGCGAGCAGTACGACCGCGCCCTGCGCCCCCAGACCCTGTCCGAGTTCGTCGGCCAGTCGGCGGCCAAGGGCAATCTGAAGGTCTTCATCGACGCGGCGCGCGGCCGTTCCGAGGCGCTGGATCACGTTCTGCTGTTCGGGCCTCCGGGGCTGGGCAAGACGACGCTGGCGCAGATCGTGGCGCGCGAACTGGGCGTGGGCTTCCGCGCCACCTCCGGCCCCATCCTGGCCAAGGCGGGCGATCTGGCGGCGATCCTGACCAACCTCGAACCGCGCGACGTCCTGTTCATCGACGAGATCCACCGCATGGCGCCCCAGGTGGAGGAAATCCTCTATCCGGCGATGGAGGACCATGTGCTGGACCTGATCATCGGCGAAGGGCCCTCGGCGCGCAGCGTGCGGATCGACCTGGCACCCTTCACCCTGGTCGGGGCGACGACGCGGGCGGGCCTGCTGGCGACGCCGTTGCGCGACCGTTTCGGCATCCCGCTGCGGCTGGAGTTCTATACGCCCGAAGAGCTGACGGCGGTGATCCGGGGCGCGGCGCGCAAGATGGGGGCCGCCATCACCGAGGACGGGGCGATGGAGATCGCACGCCGGGCGCGCGGCACGCCGCGCATCGCCGGGCGCCTGCTGCGGCGGGTGCGGGATTTCGCGGACGCGGAAGGGACCCCCATCGACCGGCTGGCCGCGGCGCGGGCGCTGGCGCGACTGGAGGTGGACGAGGCCGGGCTGGACAGCCTGGACCGCCGCTTCCTCAAGGCCCTGATCGAGAATTACGGCGGCGGTCCGGTCGGCATGGACACCCTGGCCGCCGCGATCGCCGAGGCGCGCGATGCGGTCGAGGACGTGATCGAGCCCTATCTGCTGCAACAAGGCTTCATCCAGCGCACGCCGCGCGGCCGGATGGCCTGCGCCCGCGCCTATGAGCACCTGGGGCTGGAAACACCCCCCGCCCCGCCCGCCGTCGCCCCGGACCTGTTCGGGAAATAAGCCGCGACTCTTTCGCAAGAGGGCTTCACCTCGGCGGCGAAGCCGGTCATCCTCCGTCTTCCCAGAAGGAGGCTGGCCTTGGCCCATCCCCGCAGGATGAACCATGTGATCGTCGCGCTCGGCGCGGCTGTCGTGGTGCTGGGCGGGTTCAGCCTCTACGCCGTGAATCAGGGCGCGCGCTTTGGCCCGCGACAGACGACGCCTGCGGAGCGGGCCTTGTCTCAGGTGCGCGAGCAGATGGGGGCAGAGGCCGAGGTTCGCTATATCGAGGCGGGACGCGGCCGAGCGGCCTGCGGCTACGCCGGGCTGAAGGGACGCAAGGAGGCCGTGGCCTTCGTGTCGCGACCCAACCGCATCCTGATGAGCCATGATCCGCTGAGCGGCGAGTTCGCGACGCTCAAATCGCGCTATTGTCCGGGCTTCGACGCCCCAGTCCCCGCCGCCGGCAAGAGCTGACCGACCATGACCGACCAACCCAGCGCAGGCCGTTTCGACGGCCGCGACCACCTGTTGCCCGTGCGGGTCTACTATGAGGACACCGACTTCACCGGTCTGGTCTATCACGCCAACTACGTCCGCTATTTCGAGCGGGGACGGTCGGACTTTTTGCGTCTGGCCGGGGTAGGGCACGCGGACCTGCTGGAGCAGGATGAGCCGCTGGCCTTCGTCGTCTCGGACCTGGCGATCAAATATCTGAAGCCGGCGCGGATCGACGACGCCCTGGTGGTGCGCACCCGCTATGAGGCGATCAAGGGACCGCGCCTGATCATCCGCCAGACGGTCGAGCGGGACGGCGAGGCGCTGTGCAGGGCGGATGTCGTCGCCGTGTGCATCCACCTGGACGGACGGCCCCGGCGGCCGACGAAGCGGCTGGTGGAACTGGTCACGCCCTGGCTTCCGGGGACGGAATAGTCGCCACTCTCAAGGCCCGCTTCCACAATAACGATGTTGTCACCTGTCGCCTGATGACGCAGGCCGCGACGCCGTTTAGACCGCCGCCATGAAACCGCCACGTCCGCCCGGTGCAACTGGCGGAATAATCGGACCGTTCGCCAAGGACCACGCATGACACCGCCCGTCGACGCCTCTCTGCTGAACCCCATCGAGCTGTTCATGACCGCCGACTGGGTGGTGAAGACAGTGATGATCGGCTTGGCCGTGGCCTCGGTCTGGTCCTGGACCATCATCATCGACAAGGCGGTGCGCTTCTCGCGCATGAACGCCCGCGCGACCGAGTTCGAAAAGCAGGTCGAGAGCGGTCGTTCGCTGGAAGAGGTCGCCGCCCAGGCGGGGCCGCAGCCGGCCGATCCCCTGCCGCGCATGCTGGTGCTGACCTTGCAGGACTGGCGCGAGGCGCGCGCGCGCGGCGCCATGACGGACACGCAGGGCTCCATGTTGATCGGCCGCATCGACCGCGGCCTGGATTCCGTCATCGCCCGCGAAAGCCAGAAGATCGAGAACGGTCTGGGCGTATTGTCCGTCGTCGCCACGTCTTCGCCCTTCATCGGCCTGTTCGGCACGGTGTGGGGCATCATGAACGCCTTCGACAGCATCGCGGCGGCGGGCAACACCAACCTGACGACGGTTGCGCCGGCCATCGCCGAAGCCCTGTTCGCCACGGCCATCGGCCTGGGCGCCGCCATTCCGGCCTATATCGCCTTCAACGCCTTCTCGGTGTCGGCGGGCAAGTTCACCGGCCGCCTGGAAGCCTTCGCCGACGATCTGCAGTCGGCCATCGCCCGGCGTCTGGGCGCGCCTTCGACCCCGCCGCCCCCCCCGCCGCCGTCTGCGGACCTGAACCTGCGCCGGGGCGTCTGATCCATGGCGATGGGTGCTGCAGGAGGCTCAAGCGGCGGTCGGGGCCGTCGCCGGGCGCGCAAACGGCCGCTGAGCGAGATCAACGTCACGCCTCTGGTGGACGTCATGCTGGTGCTGTTGATCATCTTCATGATCTCGGCGCCCTTGCTGACGGTCGGCGTCCCGCTCGAACTGCCCAAGACCGAGGCCAGCGCGGTGGAGACGACCGACAAGCCCGTGACGGTGTCGATCGACCGGAACGGCGCCATCTTCATCGGCGAGGGCGAGGTCCGCTGGGAGCAGCTGGCCCTGCGGGTGGCTGAAGAGGGCGGCGAGAATGCGCGCGAGAAGGCCATCTTCATCCGCGCTGACGGCCGCGCCCCCTATCAGGCCGTTGCGCGCGTGATGGCGCGCCTGTCGGCCTCGGGCTTCACCAAGCTGAACCTCATCACCGACACCGCCGCCGACGAGCCGACGGAGGGCTGACGGACCTTGCGCCGCCCCAGTCCCGCCATCCTCGGCTCCATCGCCCTGCACGCGGGGGTGGTGACGCTCGCCCTCGTGTCATGGTCGTCGAAGGACGAGATGAAGCCGCTGGTGAACTCGGTGCCGGTGTCGATCGTCTCGGATATCGAGATCGCCGCCGCGCCAGCCGACAATCCGCAGGAAGAACCTTCGCCCGACGACGGCGAAACGGCGCCGGTCGAGACCCTGCCTGAACCCACGCCGCCGGAGCCCGAGCCGACGCCGCCCGCGCCCCAGCCTCAGCCGCGCCCGACGCCGCCCGCGCCGCGTCCCACGCCGACGCCGCCCGAGAAGAAGGCGCCGACGCCGGCGCCGCGACCGACGCCGACCCCGCCGGAAAAGAAGGCGACCACGCCGCCTCGACCTACGCCGGCTCCGCCCGAGAAGAAGGCGCCCGCGACGCCTCCGCGCCCTGCACGCCCGGCGCCGGGTCTGGACCTGGACGCTTTGGCGGGACCGGCGCGCCCGACCCAGAACTCCGGCCGTCCGGCCGCGGGCCAGCAAGGCGCTGGCGCCGCGTCGCGCGCTACCGGGCCGCAGCTCGCGGCCCTGGGCGCCCAGGTGACGCCGAACTGGAACATCAACTGCGACATGCCGGGCATGGACGATCTCGTCATCCGGGTGACGGTGCGCCTGAGCGCAGACGGACAGATCATCGGCTCTCCACGCCTTCAGGACGCCCAGAACAATCCGACCTGGCGCGCGGCGTCCGAGGCGATGTTGCGGGCCTTGCGGGCGACCTCGCCCTTCACCGTGCCCGACGGCTTTCAATCCCAGGAAGTGCCTTTCCGCTTTGAAACCAAGCGCCAATGCGGGAACCGTTAGGGGCTAAGGCCGTCTATCACCCCAAAGTCGCCCAAATCCTTGTGAAGCTGGCGATTGCCAGTCGCGCCGATGCTATGAGGTGCGATCGGTCTCGACCCTGTCACGATCTGCGAAGGAATGACCCATGCGCCTGAACCGCTTTCTCGCCTCGGCCGCCGCGCTGGCGTTGACCGCCCCCCTGGCGCTGGGCGGATCCGCGCAGGCTCAGTCGTTGGCGCCGCAGTCGGCGCCGATGCAGGACGTCGTGGTCGATGAGGGCGTCCTGCGTCCGCTTCAGATCGCGGTCGTGCCCTTCACCGGCCAGAACGGATCGCAGATTTCGGGCGTCATCAGCGGCAATCTGAAGCGCTCAGGCTTCTTCGACCCGCTGAACCCGGCCAGCTTCGTCGAGACGGGCCTGACTCTGGCTAATGCGCCGAACTTTCCGCAGTGGACCTCCATCGGCGCCCAGGCGGTGCTGTACGGCGGCGTGACGCCGCGCGCGGACGGGCGGATCGACGTGGGCTTCCGCCTGTACGACCCCTATCGCCAGTGCCAGCTGGTCTCCTACCAGTTCACCGCCACATCCGAGCAGTGGCGCCGCATCGCGCACAAGATTTCCGACGTGGTCTATCAGCGCCTGACCGGCGAGGCGGGCTTCTTCGATTCGCGCGTGCTGTTCGTGTCCGAGAGCGGCACCCAGCTGAACAAGCTGTCGCGCCTGACCATCGTCGACCAGGACGGCTACAACCCCGTCTTCCTGACCCAGGGGGACGAGGTGATCATGTCGCCGCGCTTCTCGGCCTCGAACCCCGACGAAGTGACCTATGTGGCGCTGGGTAAGGACTACAGCCGCATCTACCTCTACAATCTGTCGACGGGCCGCCGCGAAAGCCTTGGCGAGTTCGACGGCCAGGTGCTGGCGCCGCGCTTCTCGAATGACGGGTCCAAGATGGCCTTCTCGATCATCCGGGGCGGCAACACCGACGTCTATGTGATGAACCTGCGCAGTCGGCAGTTGTCGCGCCTGACCAGCGATCCGGGCATCGACACCTCGCCCTCGTTCAGCCCCGACGGCAACCAGATCGTCTTCACCTCCGACCGTTCGGGCTCGGCGCGCCTGTACACCATGCGGGCCGACGGCTCGGGCCAGCGCCCGATCAGCCGCGGCGGCGGCAGCTACACGGCCCCGGCCTGGAGCCCGCGCGGCGACCTGATCGCCTTCACCAAACAGCAGGGCGGACGCTTCCACATCGGCGTGATGAAGTCCGACGGCACAGGCGAGCGGATCCTCTCGTCCTCCTATTTCGAGGAAGGCCCGTCATGGGCCCCGAATGGTCGCTACATCGCTTTCGCGCGCCAGAGCCCGGGCGGCGACACCCGTCTGTGGACTGTGGATCTGTCGGGCCGCGTCGTGTCCCAGGCCGGCTACAACGGACGGGGATCGGACCCGGCCTGGTCGGGCTTGCTCGACGCGCCGCCGGTCAATCTGGGCATCGGCCAAGGCCCCGATTCCTGCCCCGCGTAACGCAGATTCTCCGCAGTGGATTCGTCAGCGGAGCCATTACTGTAAACTGTGCGTTATCCCGCTGGCGTAAGGCTGCGTAGCGCTGTAGCAGCCGTGAAATACAGCTAAGCTAGAGGCATCGGCCTCGAACCGAATGAGAAGGAGAATTACATGAACGCCTCCACCCTGATCCGGCTCGCCGCCGTCGGCGTCGCCGTGACCTCGCTGGCCGCTTGCACCAAGCCCAAGGTCGAGCCCGTCGTCCCGACCGAAACCCCGCCGCCGGCCACCGGGCCGCAGTATCCGACCGCCCCCAGCGGTCCGGTCACGGGCGGCAACGTGGGCGCCGCTGCGCCGGGTTCGGAACAGGACTTCGTCGTCAACGTCGGCGACCGCGTCTACTTCGACCTCGACTCCTATTCGGTCCGCGCTGAAGCCCAGCCGCGTCTTGACGCCCAGGCCGCCTGGCTGGCCCGCTACCCGCAGGTCACCGTCCGCATCGAAGGCAACGCCGACGAGCGCGGCACGCGCGAGTACAACCTGGCCCTGGGCGCCCGCCGCGCCGAGGCCGTGCGCTCCTACCTGGTCAGCCGCGGCGTTGCGGCCAGCCGTATCGACACCATCAGCTTCGGCAAGGAGCGCCCGATCGCTGAGGGTTCGAACGAGTCGGCCTGGGCCCAGAACCGCAATGGCCGCACTGCCATCGTGTCGGGCGCCCCGCGCTAAGCCGTAGGCGAAAAAACTGACGGATCGAGGCGTCGGCGCAAGCCGACGCCTCTTTTCTTTGCGTCTTCCAAGGATCAAAGTCCGCCCCGAGTCGGGGAGGAAGAGCATGGATCTGGAGGCGGCAGGCGGGGCCATGACGGCAGGCGTCATCGCTGGAGCGATCGAGAAGCCGACCGGCCAGGCGGGTCAGCCTCACGGCGTCTGCGCTGACTGCGGCGCAGAGGTCACGGGCCGGTTCTGCTCCAACTGCGGCCAGCCGGCCCACGTCCACCGCACCCTGCTGCATCTGGGCGAAGAGCTGCTGCACGGGGTCATGCATTTCGACGGCCGGCTGTGGCGGACCCTGCCGCTGCTGATCGTCAACCCCGGGCGGCTGACGCGCGAGTGGGTGCAGGGCAAGCGCACGCGCTACGTCTCACCGCTGGCGATGTTCCTGTTCACCCTGTTCGTCATGTTTTTCGCGCTCAGCTTCATGCCCGAGCGGGAGGTGACGTTGGCGTCCCTGCCGCAGCAGATCGAGGCGCAGAAAGAGGCCGTGACCGAGGCCGAAGCGGCCGTCGCCAGCGCGCGGAAAGAGGCTGACGTCGCACAGACGGCTTCGCAGCTCGTGGACGGATCGCCGCCGGCTGTCGACAGCGGCGCTCGGGCGGGGGTGGCGGCCGGCGTGCTGGCCGCGGCCGAAGCGGGGCTGATCAGCGAGAAGGCGAGACTTGAGCGTCTGGAGAAGGACGCCGTCGAGGGGCGCAAGGACGGTCTGGCTCCTGGAAGCTGGCAGGCTCAGGTGGCTGACATGGCCGCGAGCGCCGGAGAGGACGGCCAGACCAACGGCCTGACCAAGACGATCGCCAAGAAGCTGAAAAACCCTGACCTGGCGCTCTACAAGCTGCAGCAGACCATCTACAAATTCGCCTTCCTGCTGGTGCCGTTGTCGATCCCGTTCGTGGCCCTGATGTTCCTGTGGAAGCGGGGCTTCACGCTCTACGACCATGGGGTCTTCGTCCTCTACTCCCTGACCTTCATGTCGCTCTTGTTGATGGCGGTTGTCGTCGTGGCGACGACACTGAAGGGGGCGGGCGGAGCCGTCGGCGTCATCGCGGCGCTGATCGTGCCGGTGCATATGTTCGCCCAGTTGAAGGGCGCCTACAGTCTGTCGGTCTTCTCGACCCTGTGGCGGACGGTCGTGCTGCTGATCTTCTGCGAGATCGCGGCGACGCTGTTCATCGTCTCCATCCTTTATCTAGGCTTCGGACATTGATCGGGGCCTTGCCGTCGCCGCAAATCGGTGGGACGACAGAGCTATGCTGAAGTCGCCATTCCGCCTTACGAAACCCGCCGTCCTGACGGTGATCGGCCTGACCTTGATCGGGGGCGCGGTCGTCGCCCAGGTCCAGCCGATGGAGCAGATCCAGTGGGACAAGCGCCGCCTGGACCAGTTGGACCGCAACGTCCGCCGTCTTGAACGCGCCCTGACGCAACGCAACGCCGCCGGCCAGCCGGTCTTGGTCGAGACCGACCCCGAGGTCGTGGCCTTGCAGGGGCAGGTGTCGATCCTGGCGCGCCGCTTGAGCGACGTGGAGCAGACCTTCCAGCGCATGAACGCCGACAGCGAACGGCTGACTTTCCAACTGGACGAGGTCACGCGCGAGAACAGCCAGCTGAGCCGGCGCCTGCGCGATCTGGAAGGCCGGGTCGAGCGCGCCGAGAAGGCCGCTGAGGAAGCCGCTGAACTGAACGGCCCGGTGGTCGCCCACTCGCCGACCGGGGATGCGGCGCAGGACCTGCAGGCCGCCATGCGTCTGGCGGGCGAGGACGCCGTGCGCGGCGGTCGCGCGCTGGAGACGGTCATCGTCACCTGGCCGGACACGCCGCAGGCGCGCGAGGCCAATAGCCGTCTGGGCGACCTGCGCGTCGCCGCACGCGATAACGCCTCTGCGGTGCAGGCTTACGCCGCCGCGCTGAGCGGCTGGCCGCGCACGCCGTGGGCGCCCGAGACGACGCTGAAGCTGGCCGAGGCCCTGCGCGCCACCGACCGCGCGACCCAGGCCTGCGGCGCCCTGACCGAGTTCGGCCGCCGTTACGCCGAGGCGGCCACGGCGGCGCAGAAGACCCGCGCGACCCAACTGCGGACGCGCGCCAGCTGCAGCTGATGGGCGATCTGACCGGCCGGGTCTTCGCCCGGCTGGACGCGCGCCTGAACCACATTGGACCTGAGCCGGTCGCCCTGGCCCTGTCGGGCGGGGGCGACTCCATGGCGCTGCTGGATCTCGTCGCCCCTTGGGCGCGGGCGAGGGGACGGCGGCTGCTGGCCCTGACGGTCGACCACAATCTCAATCCCGACAGCGCGGCCTGGACCAGGTTCGCGGCCGAGGCTGCGCGCGCGGCGGGCGCCGATTGGCGCGGGCTGGTCTGGGCCCAGGCGCGCGGCGGCGCCGGGCTTCCGGCGCGCGCGCGGGCGGCCCGCCACGCCCTGCTGGCCGAGGCCGCGCGAGATGCAGGGGCGCGCGTCATCCTGACCGGCCACACCGCCGATGATGTCGCCGAGGGCGAGTGGATGCGAGCCGAGGGCGCGACGCTGGGGCGCCTGCGCGACTGGTCGGCGTCGCCCGCCTGGCCGGAGGGGCGCGGCTTGATGCTGTTGCGTCCGGTGCTGGAGGAGCGGCGCGAGGCGCTGCGGGAGCATCTACGCGCGCGCGGTCTGCCGTGGCTGGACGACCCGGCCAACGCCGACCTGCGCTTTGGAAGGGGCCGGGCGCGGGCGGCGCTCGACAAAACCCCGGACCATCCGCCAAGGGAAAGGCAAAGGCCTGATCCCCTGGTCGCGCCCGGTTCGTTCCCGGGCGCGCAGGACCTTGCCTGGGCCGGGGTGCTGATGCTGCCGCGCGACCTGCCCGGATCGATGCTCGCCGCCGTCCTGCTGTGCGCGGGCGGCAGCGCGACGCCGCCGAGAGGCGATCGGCTGGCGGCTCTTCAATCCCGATTGACGCCGGGCGAGGACTTTACCGCCGTATTGTGCGGGGCGCGCATTGAAGCGTCCGGCGCCAGTGTTCAGGCGATGCGCGAGCCGGGCGAATTGCGCCGCCGTCCGGTCGCCCCGCTCCTCCTGACGCCCCGCGTCGCCGCCGTTTGGGACGGTCGGTTCGAGATCGTCACGGACAGGCCGGGCCTGCGAGTCGAGGCGGCGGCGGGGCGGCTGGCGCAGTTGTCGGAGCGGGACCGGGTGGTTCTGACCCGGGTCCCGCCCGCCGCCCGGGCCGCCGCGCCGGTGCTGATCGACGGCGAGGGGCGGGCGCGGCTGGCCTGGCGCGCGGCGCAGGTCCGGGCGCTGTGCCTGCGCCGATTGGCCTTAGCTCTGACCCCCGCTGAGGGCGAAACGACGCAGGAAGCCGGACTCTTTCAAACCCTTCATGGCGAAACGCCGCCGTCTGACCTATTTTCAGGCGAAGACTGCTGATCGACGAGCCCAGCGCGGCCCTGTCGAGGAACCGAGGACCGAATGAATCTGCGCAATTTCGCCATCTGGGCCGTGATCCTGTTGGGACTGGTGAGCGTCTACGCCGCGATCAGCCAGAACGGCGGCCCGGCCATGCCCGGCGCCAAGGAGGGCGCCGCCGGACGCCCTGAGACCCTGACCTATTCGGAGCTGATGACCGCCGTAGAGGCGCAGGAGATCAAATCCGTGGTCGTGCGCGGGGACGCCATGACCGGGGAGAAGAAGGACGGCGTCAAGTTCAACGCCGTGACGCCGGTGCCGAACGTCGACCTGCTGAACCAGATCCGCACCAGCGGCGGCGACGTCGAGGTCAAGAGCACTCGCCAACCCTGGTGGTCGGGCCTGCTGGGCCTGCTGCTGCCGGTGGCGCTGATCGTCGCCTTCTGGCTGTTCATCATGAACCGGATGCAGGGCGGGGCGAAGGGCGCGATGGGCTTCGGCAAGTCCAAGGCCAAGCTGCTGACCGAGCACAAGGGCCGCAAGACCTTTGACGACGTCGCCGGCGTGGACGAGGCCAAGGATGAGCTGCAGGAGGTCGTCGACTTCCTGAAGGACCCGGCCAAGTTCCAGCGTCTGGGCGGCAAGATCCCCAAGGGCGCCCTGCTGGTCGGCCCTCCCGGCACCGGCAAGACCCTGCTGGCGCGCGCGGTGGCGGGCGAGGCGGGCGTGCCCTTCTTCTCGATTTCGGGCTCCGACTTCGTCGAGATGTTCGTTGGCGTCGGCGCCAGCCGCGTGCGCGACATGTTCGAACAGGCCAAGAAGAATGCCCCCTGCATCATCTTCATCGATGAAATCGACGCCGTCGGTCGTCACCGGGGCGCGGGCCTCGGCGGCGGCAACGACGAGCGCGAGCAGACGCTGAACCAACTGCTGGTCGAGATGGACGGCTTCGAGGCGTCCGAAAACATCATCCTGATCGCCGCGACCAACCGTCCCGACGTTCTGGACCCGGCCCTGCTGCGTCCGGGCCGCTTCGACCGTCAGGTCGTGGTGCCCAACCCCGACGTTTCGGGGCGCGAGCGCATCCTGCGCGTGCACATGAAGGACGTGCCCCTGGCCGCCGACGTCAACGTCAAGACGCTGGCGCGCGGCACGCCGGGCTTCTCGGGCGCGGACCTGGCCAACCTGGTCAATGAGGCGGCCCTGATGGCGGCCCGCAAGGACCGCCGCATGGTCACGCACCGCGACTTCGAGGACGCCAAGGACAAGGTCATGATGGGCTCCGAGCGGAAGTCCATGGCCATGAACGAGGAAGAACGCCGCCTGACCGCCTATCACGAGGCCGGTCACGCCATCGTCGCCATCAACGTCAAGATGGCCGACCCGGTGCACAAGGCGACCATCGTCCCGCGCGGCCGGGCGCTGGGCATGGTGATGCAGCTGCCGGAAGGCGACCGCTACTCCATGAAGTTCCAGCAGATGATCGACCGCATCGCCATCATGGCCGGCGGCCGCGTCGCCGAGGAGCTGATCTTCGGGCCGGAAAGCATCACCTCGGGCGCCAGCTCGGACATCGAGCAGGCGACCAAGCTGGCGCGAGCCATGGTCACGCGCTGGGGCTTCTCGGAGCGTCTGGGCACGGTGGCCTATGGCGAGAACCAGGAAGAGGTCTTCCTGGGCCATTCGGTGTCGCGCAGCCAGAACGTCTCGGAAGAGACGGCCCGCATCATCGATGAAGAGGTCCGCCGCATCGTCACCGAAGGCTGGGAAGACGCGCGCCGCATCCTGACCGAGAAGGCGGGCGACCACGAGAAGCTGTCTCAGGCCCTGCTGGAGTACGAAACCCTGTCGGGCGACGAGATCAAGGACCTGCTGGAGAACGACCAGCCGCCCAAGCGAGACGAGGAAAACGACACGGTCGCCGGCCCGTCGCTGTCGGTTCCGGCGACGCCGGAAGACGAACCGGCGACCCCGGTCGAGCCCGCGCCCGCCGTCTAGAGCGCTTCGCCAAGCCACGAAAAAGGGGCGCGTCCGATGGGCGCGCCCCTTCTTTTATTTGGTCTCGATCACTGGACCTGACAAGCTCAGTTCGCCGGTTCCGGGTCTTCCAGCTTGACGAGGGTCAGCTTGCGCGCGGCGCCAGACGGGTCAGGCCACATGATGGACTGGCCTTCCTTCAGGCCGATCAGGCCCGCCCCGACGTAGGACAGGATGGAGACCCGGCCGGCGTCGATGTCGGCTTCCTTGGGCAGGACCAGTTGGACGCGGCGCACTTCGGGGCTGTGGTCGTCGGAGTAGTGCAGCCAACGGTTCAGGGTCACGACGTTCTTGGGCATGGCCTTGGGCTCGCACACCTTGGCGCGGTCCAACTCCTGTTGCAGCAGGCCGGCGGGGCCCGAGCCGGGCAAGTCGCCGACCAGGCGGTCCAGGGCGTCGAAATCGTCGCTGCGAAGCGTGATGGCGGGCAGGGCGCCCTTGCGAGGGGTGGTCATGGAACGTCTCGTTCTCGAAAAAAGCGATGGGGCCGACGCGCTTAGGCGGCTGAGGGGCCGTCGTCGTCGGGATGATGGTCGTCGGCTTCCGGCGCAGTCGGCGGCGCGCTGACGGGCGCGCTGGGGCGACGGAAGGGAATAATTTCGGCGCCGCCGGCGTCAGACTGAGACGTACCCGGCAGGCTGTGGTCCTGAATTTCAGTTGTCATGGCGCAAAGTCTCTTGGCCCGGTCGACGACCGGCCTGTTTCTGCGATGATAAAAAAAGGGAACCGAAAGCGTGCAACGTGGTCCCGTAGCGGGCGCCCGGCGCGGGGCGCGCGCGGCAGACCGCTACGGGTTAAAAGCCTTCGACGCGGCGTCCCGCGTGGGTGAGGCGTCGAGCCTGGCTGACGAAGCGTTTCATTGCCGTTAGAGGCTGAACCCCAGCGCACCGAAAGTCAAACAGGCGCTCCCGGAGTCCTTGTCGCATGAGCCTTCAATCCCCCGTGAACCGGCCCCTGGTGATGGGCATCGTCAATGTCACGCCGGACAGCTTTTCCGATGGCGGGCGCCTGCCGACGACCGAGGCCGCTCTTGAGCAGGCGCTGCGTCTGATCGAGCAGGGCGCTGACGTTCTGGATATCGGCGGAGAGAGCACCCGCCCGGGCTCTGATCCCGTCGGCGAGGCCGAAGAGATCGCTCGCACTCAGCCTCTGATCGCCGCATTGCGGGCCCGCTGGGACGGCGCGATCAGCATCGACACGATGAAACCCGGCGTGGCGCGGGCCGCCGTCGCGGCCGGGGCGACGATGTGGAACGATGTCTCGGCGCTGGCCCATGCCCCGGATAGCCTGGCCACCGCCGCCGAACTGGGGTGCGAAGTCGTGCTGATGCATATGAAGGGCGCGCCCAAGACCATGCAGGACGATCCGCACTATGACGACGTGGTCGCCGAGGTGACGGCCCATCTGGCCGCCCGCGCCGACGCGGCGATCGCGGCGGGCGTGGCGCGCGACAGGATCTGGCTGGACCCCGGCATCGGCTTCGCCAAGTCGACGACGCACAATCTGACGCTGACGGCGCGGTTAGAGGCCTTGGTCGCGCTGAGCTATCCGGTGCTATACGCGGCCAGTCGCAAGCGCACGATTCAGGGGGTGGACGAGACGGCGGTGGACCCCCGCGACCGTCTGGGGGGCTCGCTGGCCCTCGCTCTGGAAGGAACGCGGCGAGGCGCGCGCATGGTCCGCGTTCACGACGTGCGTGAGACTGTGCAAGCCTTGCAGCTTCAGGCTGCGCTCGCCGCCTCAGCCTGAAGCCTCATCTTAGAGGTTGGCGCGGCTTAAAGCTTGGGCTTCCAGCTCGGAAGGACCTGATCCGGGAACCGGTCCAGAACGAACGTGGGTTCGATCGCGCGCTCCAGCCAGATCTTGGCTCCCGCCAGCGCCAGAGTGAAGCCCTCCATCGCTTCCAGCGCCGCCTTGACGCCAGCGTCGGAGGCCGGGAAGCCGCGATTTGAAATCTCGACCCAGGTCGCCGCGCCGCGGTCTTCAAAGGTCCATTCCACCTCGGTCGGATCGTCGTCCAGGTTCCAGTCGATGAGGATGCGGCGGTTGGGCTCAATGGCCTTCACCAAGACCCGCGTCGAAACGCCATACATGCCCCAGGTCCAAGTCAGCTGCGCGCCTGGCGTAAGGCGTCGATCCGCGTGAGTGAACCAGAACCAAGCTGTTACGCCGGGTTCGGAAAAGGCCTGGTAGACCTCATCGGCGGGCCGACGGATCAACATGCCAGTCTTCACCACGGGAGCTTCCATATGGCCTTCTCTATCACAAATCACGCATGGCAACGCTTGCGACGTGGAGATTGTTGCGTAGATTTTACCAGGTTTTGCTAAAAACCTTAGCTGTATGAGCAATAACATTGTCATTTAACAGCGTTTGTTGAAACCATCGTTCGGTTTTGTGCTTCCCCCGAACGAGGCTGTCGCCAGATCTGAACGAGCGCCGGGACCTCACAGATCGGCGAGACGCTTTGCAGCCCTTGTCTGGCGCCTCGGCTTCCGTCATGCAGCCGTCATGTCCTGGTTGCTGTCTCTAAATCCTTGGTTGGTGCTTGTCGTGGCGGGCCTGTTCGAGGTGGGTTGGGCCTCTGGCGTCAAATACGTCGGGCTGCAGCGGCCGTTGATTTCCTTGGGCGTCGCGGTCGCTTTGGCGGCCAGCATGGTCGGCCTATGGGCAGCGACGCAGAAGCTGCCGGTGGGCACGGCCTATGCGGTCTGGACCGGCATCGGCGCAGTCGGGGCGGCGGCGGTCGGGATTGCGGTCTATGGCGAGCCGGCGACGGCGGTGCGGGCGGTGTGCATCCTGCTGATCGTGGCCGGCATTGTGGGCCTGAAGCTGTTCTCAGGAGCGCACTGATGACTTCTGTCGCTGAAGGCGGGCCGAAACCCAAAGGCCGGGTGCTGGTGATCGCCGGGTCCGATTCCGGCGGGGGCGCGGGCATTCAGGCGGACATCAAGGCGGTGACGATGTTGGGCGGATTCGCCGCCACGGCGATCACTGCCATCACTATTCAGAACACCCTGGGGGTTCACGGCGTCTATCCCTTGCCGATCGACGTGATCGAGGCGCAGGCCAAGGCGGTGCTGGACGACATCGGGGCCGACGCGCTGAAGACGGGGATGCTGGGTTCGGTCGAGGTGGTCGAGGCCGCTGCCGGTCTGCTCGACTACGCAGGCGGGGTACCGGCGGTGGTCGATCCGGTGATGATCGCCAAGGGCGGCTCGCCTTTGCTGGCGGATGCGGCGGTCGAGGCGGTGCGGCGGCTTATGGTGCCGCGCGCGGCTCTGCTGACCCCCAATGCGCCCGAGGCGGAGGCTCTGACCGGGATTGCGGTCGCCGACCTGGATGGCCAGCGACGAGCCGGCGAGGCCTTGTTGGCGATGGGCGCGCGGGCGGTGCTGATGAAGGGCGGACACGTGCCGGGCGAGACTGTCGTGGACCTGCTGCTGACCGCTGATGGCGAGACGGTGCTGGAAAGCGAGCGGGTTGAGACCCGCCATACCCATGGCACCGGCTGCACCCTGGCCAGCGCTTGCGCGGCAGGCATCGCCAAGGGCCTGCCTCTGACCACGGCTGTGGCCGAAGCCTGGGCCTATGTCGCCGAAGCCATCCGCCGTGCACCGGGACTGGGGCAGGGACATGGGCCGCTGGACCACGGGTGGCCTCTGCGATGACCAACGCTGCGGAGCTTGAGACCCGCCTGATTGACATCGTGCGCGGCAATGAGGGCCTGATGCACGTGCTGCGCGTGATGCGCGACCTGGACCTGCCGGATTGGAAGTTGTTCTCGGGCGCCGTCTATCAGGCCGTGTGGAACGAGCGGACCGGGCGGGCGCCGGGCTACGGCGTCAAGGATTACGACATCGGCTATTTCGATCCGGACACCTCCTGGGAAGCTGAGGACGTCGCTATCAAGCGCGTGGCGGCCGCCTTTTCGCCGGAGCTTCGCGATATCGTGGAGGTCCGCAACCAGGCGCGGGTGCATCTGTGGTTCGAAGGCAAGTTCGGCGAACCCTATGAGCCGCTGACCTGCACGGACGACGCCTTGGCCCGCTTCGTGGCCCCGTCCTTCGCCCTGGCGGTGCGGCTGGAGAAGGACGATGCGATCAGCGTTGCCGCGCCCTTCGGGCTGCAGGACGTGTTCGACATGGTGATCCGGCCCAATCCGAACCGGGGTCTGGCCAAGGGCTGGGACCGGGTGATCGCCAATGCACGTGGGCGCTGGCCTGAGATCACCGTGGTCGAACCGGCATAGGAAAAGGGCGCGACCCTTGCGGATCGCGCCCTTGGCAGAGCCCCTGACAGGGAGGGATGGGGCCCTGATGTCAGACCGTTCTAGTAGCGACGGTTGTTGTGGTCTCGACGCTCGAAGCGGATCTTGGCCGACAGACGGTCATACCGGCGATCCAGGTCCTGGCGCTCCCAGCGGGTCAGGCCGCCACGGGTATAGTTGCGCTCTAGGCGAACCAGGCCGTTCAGCTCTTCCTTGAGGCGAGACGCCTCGCGCGAGCTTAGCTGGCGGGTGCGGACGCCCTGGTCGATACGGCGATCCAGGTTGTATTTGCGCTGGCTGACCGACTGCCAGCCGCCATGGTTCTGCTCGTAGACAGGGCCGCGCGACGGGCCATGACGATTATAGGATTGCGCTGCGGCGGGCAGGGCGGTCGCGGCGACCGTGACGGCCAGGGCGGGGATCAGCAGGGTTTTCATGATCTAGCTCCTTTGGATCGTCGCAACCCGCTGGGCTGCGTTGATCACAAAAGAGCACCCTGAGCCTGAGCCCGATCTGAACGGCGCGTTTCAGTCGGCGTTCATCAGTATGAGATCTTTGTCAGCTTCGGCGGTCGAGCCTTAGATCCGGCACGCGCGCGATCGCGACGGAGAATCCTTCCGTAAGCGTTCCTTGTGCAGGCGAACGGCGATAGACTGCCTGTTCAGCCCCCGTTCAGAGGCCCCTGTCTAGAAGACGAGCATGATGCGTATTCGAGCCCTCCTTCTGGCCGGCCTGATCGTCATCGTCCCTTTGACGGACGCGGCGGCCCAGTCGCGTGGCCGCGATCGGGGTCGCGACGAAGGTCGTGATCGGGATCGCCGCGAGGCCCCCCGGAACTATCCGGGCCAGGGGCTGCGCGATGAGCCTCGTTCGAGCCCGCGCGCCAACCCGGGCGACGTCGCCCGTCGCGTCCAGTCGGGCCGCCCCGGCCGCATGCTGGGCGTACAGGAGCGCGGCGGCGACTATGTGGTGCGCTGGGAGTATCCCGGCGGCCGCGTGTCGGACATACAGGTTGACGGCCGATCCGGCCGGGTTCGCGGAGACGACTGAATGCGGGTGCTGCTTGTCGAGGACGACGTCGATCTGTCGCGCCAGCTGAAGACCGCTCTCACCGACGCCGGCTACGCGGTCGACCACGCGCCCGATGGCGAGGAAGCCTGGTTCCTGGGCGACACCGAACCCTATGACGTGGTGGTGCTGGACTTGGGGCTGCCCAAGATCGACGGCGTGTCGGTGCTGGAGCGCTGGCGCCGCGAAGGCAAGGCGACGCCAGTGCTGATCCTGACCGCGCGCGGCGCCTGGTCGGACAAGGTGGCGGGCTTCGACGCCGGGGCCGACGACTATCTGACCAAGCCCTTCCATACTGAGGAGCTGCTGGCCCGCCTGCGCGCCCTGCTGCGCCGCTCGGCCGGTCACGCGGCAGCGACCCTGACCTGCGGGGGGCTGCGGCTGGACCCGCGCGCCGCCCGCGCCACGGTCAACGGCGAACCGCTGCGCCTGACCAGCCTGGAATACCGCCTGCTGCACTATCTGATGATGCATCAGGGCCGGGTCATCAGCCGCACCGAACTGGTCGAACACCTGTACGATCAGGACTTCGACCGCGACTCCAACACCATCGAGGTCTTCGTCGGCCGCCTGAGAAAGAAGATCGGCGCGGACCGCATCGAGACCGTGCGCGGCCTGGGCTATCGCCTGTCGCCGCTGGCCGGCGAGAGCGACGCGGCCTGATCGCTCGCTGATGACCGAGCCGATCACCGAGGCCGAGATCGTGTCTGGGGCCGATAGCGCCGAGCGTTCGTCGGCCCGGCGCGAATGGGGTCGGTGGTTCGGGCGGCCCGGCCGTTCGCTGACGCGGCGTCTGATCTGGCTGGCCGCCGCCTGGATCCTGGTCGGCTTGGCGGCGGCGGCGGTGGTGCTGACGGCCGTGTTCCAGGAATCGGCCCTGCGCCGCCTCGGCAACACCCTGAGCGACACCATCGACGAGACCGTCGTCGCCTCCGTCATCACGCCCGAGCGCGAAGTGTTCGTGGGCGAAATACGGGACGCCCGCACCCAGCGCCTGCTGTCGGGAAAATACTGGATGGTCGCCGAGCCGGGGCCTCAAGGTGCGCTGCATGTGCTGGCGCGCTCCGCGTCGCTGGCTAATGCCGACCTGGAGTACGCTCCCGACCTGGCTGACCGCCTGCGCAGCGCTTTCGGTCAGACCATAAGCTACAACGCCGAGGACGGCCCCAAGGGCGAGCCGCTGCGCATCGCCGCCAGCATGAAACAACTGCCCGGCCGCCAGCAGCCGGTCGTCTTCTTCGCCGGGATCGACCGTTCGGACGTCGACGCCGACACACGCCAGTTCGCCACCGTGACCTGGATCGCCATGCTGCTCTTGGGCGCCGGGCTGGTCGCGGCGGTGTTCATTCAGGTGCGGGTGGGTCTGCGCCCCCTGTTCGATCTGGGCGACGAGATCTCCAATGTGCGCCAAGGCCGCTCGCATCGGGTTGAGGGCGACTATCCGCTGGAAATCCAGCCCTTAGCCGAACAGGTCAACCGCCTGCTCGCGCACAACCAGGAGACGGTGGAGCGCCAGCGCACCCACGTCGGCAACCTGGCCCATGCGCTGAAGACCCCGCTGGCCGTCATGCTGGCCGAGGCGGGGACGCAGGAGGGCGTTCTGCCCGACATGGTGCGCAAGCAGACGAAGGTGATGCAGGATCAGGTCGATCATCACCTGCGCCGCGCCCGCGCCGCCGCGCGCGCGGCCCACGGCCTGGGCGAACGCACCGACGTCAGCGAGGTGCTCGACGAGATGGCGGTCATGCTGGAGCGGGTGTTCGAGCAGAAGGGCGTCGAGATCGACTGGCGCGCCCCTGACGACCTGGCCTTCCTGGGCGAGCGCCAGGACCTGCAGGAGATCTTCGGCAACCTGTTGGAGAACGCCGCCAAATGGTGCCGCCGCCGGGTGCGGGTCTCCGCCGGTCCCTCCATGCCCGGCCAGATGATCGCCGTGGTCGAGGACGACGGCCCTGGCCTGCCCGCCGACCAGCGCGACACCGCCCTGAAACGCGGCACCCGCATGGACGAGGCGACCCCCGGCACGGGGCTGGGCCTGTCGATCGTCGACGAACTGACCCGCGCCTACGGCGGCCGCGTCACCCTGAGCGACAGCAGCCTGGGCGGGCTGAAGGTGGTGCTGGAGCTGCCGGCGGCTGAGGGTTAGGGGGCAGAGCGGCTGTGTGAAGGTCTGCGACGGGTGGGGCCGGACCTCTTAGCTATCTCTCTGCGCCCATGCCATCCTCCTCGCCCAGCCAGGAGGTCCGCCATGTCCGCCTTTCGTCCTGTCGAGCGGCTCGACACCCATGAGGTGACCAACCAGGTTCCGCCGCTGGAAGACATCGACCTGTTCAACGGCGACCGGGCCCTGCACGAGGCGGTGCGCCATTGGGGCGGAGCCGGGCACGTCGAGCGGCTGGGCGATCTGGGGCGCCGTTGCGGCTCGGCCGAGGTCATCGACTGGGGCGTGCAGGCCAATCGCGTCTTGCCCGTGCTGGACACCCACGACCGCTACGGCCGTCGCATCGACGAGGTGACGTTCCACCCGGCCTATCATCAGCTGATGGATCTGGGACTGGGCGCGGGTCTGGCGTCGAGCGCCTGGGACGGGACGCCGAACGGCCACCTGCTGCACGCCGCGATCCTGTTCCTGACCGGTCAGGCGGATTCGGGGACCAGTTGCCCCATGACCATGACCTACGCCTCGGTCGCGGCGCTTCAGGCCGATCCGGCCGTGGGCGAGCCGTGGATCAAGGGCGTGCTGTCCGGCCGCTATGACCCGGCGGTGCGTCCGGCGGGCGAGAAGGCGGGCGTGACCCTCGGCATGGCCATGACCGAGAAGCAGGGCGGCTCTGACGTGCGCGCCAACACCACCCGCGCCGAACCGGTCGGCGAGGACGGCTGGTACTCCCTGACCGGGCACAAATGGTTCTGTTCGGCGCCGATGTGCGACGCCTTTCTGACGCTGGCCTATGCGCCCGGCGGGCTGACCTGCTTCATCCTGCCGCGCTGGCTGCCGGACGGGACGCGCAATGCGGGCTTTCGCGTCATGCGGCTGAAGGACAAGATGGGCGACCGCTCCAACGCCTCGTCCGAGGTGGAGTATCACGGCGCCCTGGCCCAGCGGCTGGGCGAAGAGGGGCGGGGCGTCGCCACCATCATCCGCATGGTCCAGCACACGCGGCTGGACTGCGTGGTCGGCTCGGCGCTGCAGATGCGCGGAGCGCTGGCGCAGGCGGTGTGGCACGCGGCGCACCGCACCGCCTTCCAGAAGCGGCTGATCGACCAGCCGATGATGGCCGCCGTCCTGACCGATCTGGCGGTCGAGAGCGAGGCCGCGACGGCCCTGTCGATGCGGCTGGCCGCGACTTTCGATACCGACGACGCCGTGGGCCGCCTGCTGACGCCGGTGGCCAAATACTGGGTCTGCAAGCGCGCGCCGAACATGATCTATGAGGCGATGGAGGCGCAGGGCGGCGCCGGATACGTCGAAACCGGGCCGATGCCGCGCCTGTTCCGCCAGTCGCCGCTGAACGCGATCTGGGAAGGCTCGGGCAATGTCATCGCCCTGGACGTGCTGCGCGCGGCGGGGCGCGAGCCGGAGGCCGTGCAGGCCCTGCGCGACTGGCTGGCGTCGCAGGCGGGCAAGTCCGCCGACTACGACCGCTTCGTCGCCGGGCTGGACGTGACCGCGCACGAGGCCGGGGCGCGTCTGGCCGTCGAGCGGCTGGCGCTGGCGGCCCAGGCGGCGGCCCTGCTGGAAATGGACAGTCCCTCGGCCGAGGCCTTCATCGCCCTTCGCCTGCGCCCGCGCGGCATGGCCTATGGGGCCTATGAGGTCGAGGTGGACCAGCGGGCGGTGCTGGAACGGGCCATGCCGGCCTGAATGTCTGAAAAAGGGGGGCGGAAAGGACGAAGGCCTCGCGGGGGCTCCGCGAGGCCTTCGATGGTGGAGCTTAGCGGAGTCGAACCGCTGACCTCTTGCATGCCATGCAAGCGCTCTACCAACTGAGCTAAAGCCCCAAGCCGTATCGGCTGGGTTATGTCGTCGACCGCCCAGACTGAAGCGCCTGGAAAGGACGAAGGCCCCGCGGGCGTTCCGCGAGGCCTTCGATGGTGGAGCTTAGCGGAGTCGAACCGCTGACCTCTTGCATGCCATGCAAGCGCTCTACCAA
>NZ_JACSQU010000002.1:373045-613332 GCF_014836405.1 Brevundimonas guildfordensis
CTGAGCTAAAGCCCCGAACCTTTCGGTCGGTCCCGCCGGGGAGTGACAATGTCGCCCCCCGGCGAGGCGCGGAAACTAGGTCAGGCCGTTTTGAAGATCAAGCGGGTCTGACACATTTTTTTCCGCTTATTTTTCCGACCTTTGCTGCTTAGTCGTCGTCGCGCGACGGCTTGGTCAGCTCTTCTTCGAGGTCGTCTTCGTCTTCGTCTTCGATGAAGGGCACGGAATCGTCGTCGTCATCGTCGAGAACGTCGTCGTCGTCGTCGCCGTCGGCCGTGCCCATGCCGGCGTCGTCGGCGCCGGGTTCACCGTCGTCGTCGTCCGGCGTCAGGATCGGCTCGTGGCCTTCCTGGTCGATCTCGGGCGTGGAGCCTTCGGCGTCCTCTTCATCCTCTTCGGCGTCGGCGGACTTGTCGGCGACCTGATCTTCGGCCTCCTCGTCAGCGGCGAAGCCTGCGCCGCGACGCGCGCGGCGGCTGCGGACGGCTTCTTCCATCGGGTCGAACTCGGTGTCGCACTTGGGGCAACGGGCCGGGCGACGGTTCAGATCGTAGAATTTGGCCTGGCAGTTCGGGCAGACCTGCTTTTGGCCCAGTTCGGGATTGGCCACGTGATTAGACCTTCGGCGGGTTTAAGGGGAAAAATCGGAAATAGGGCGGCTCCCTTGCCACTGGCGGGGGCCGCTGTCAAAAGCCTTCTTTTCCGCGCGTTTCGCGGCCCTCCTGACAACCGGAGCCTGCATCAGGGTGAGCACTCCCCAGACCTTCACCGCGTCCCCCGTTTCCGGCGTCAATTCAGGGCTCAAGGGCGTGGTCCGCGCGCCCGGCGACAAGTCGATGTCGCACCGCGCCCTGATCTTCGGCGGCATGGCCGAGGGCGTGACCGAGATCGAGGGGCTTCTGGAGGGCGACGACATTCTGGCCACCGGCCGCGCCATGCAGGCGTTGGGCGCCTCGGTCGAGCGCGTCGGCGAGGGGCGCTGGCGGGTCGAGGGGCGCGGGCCGCTGCGCTCGCCTGAAGCTGTCATCGACTGCGGCAACGCCGGGACGGGCGTGCGCCTGCTGATGGGGGCGGTCGCGGGCTATGAGCTGACGGCGACGTTCGACGGCGACTCTTCTTTGCGCAAACGACCGATGAAGCGGGTCACCGGGCCCCTGGCCGACATGGGCGCGCGCTTCGACTGGAACGCGGCCGAGGACCGGGTGCCGCTGACGCTGCACGGCGGCGGGCTCAAGGGCGTGACCTTCGTCCAGAGCGTCGCCTCGGCCCAGATCAAGTCGGCCATCCTGCTGGCCGGGCTGAACGCGGCGGGCGAGACCGTCGTGGTCGAGCCTGAGAAGAGCCGCGACCACACCGAGCGTATGCTGCGCGCCTTCGGCGCCGAGATCGAGGTGACCGAGGAGGGCGAGGGCTGGCGCATCCGCCTGCCGGGCGGCCAGAAACTTAAGGGAACGCACGTCGCCGTGCCGGGCGACCCATCCTCGGCGGCCTTCCCTTTGGCGGCGGCCCTGATCACGCCGGGCTCGCAGGTGACCGTCGAGGCGGTGATGCTGAACCCGCTGCGAACCGGCCTGTTCCAGACCTGGATCGACATGGGCGCTGACCTGACCATCGCCAACCGCCGCATGGCCGGAGGCGAAGAGGTCGGCGACGTCACCGCCCGTCATTCGGCGCTGAAGGGGATCGTGGTCCCCGAGGACCGCGCCGCCTCCATGATCGACGAATATCCCATCCTGGCGGTGACCGCCGCCTTCGCTGAAGGCGCGACCGTCATGCGCGGCATCGGCGAGATGCGCGTCAAGGAAAGCGACCGCATCGCCCTCATGGCGGCGGGCCTGTCGGCCTGCGGGGTGCAGGTAGAAGAAGAGCCTGAGGGCTTCATCGTCACCGGAGGCCCCGTGAAGGGCGCCGCGACCGTCGACACCGCCCACGACCACCGCATCGCCATGAGCCACCTTGTGCTGGGGCTCGCGGCCGAACAGCCGGTCTCGGTCCGCGACCCCGTGATGATCGCCACAAGCTTCCCCGGCTTCGTCGAGATGATGAACGGGCTGGGCGGTAATATTGTCCAAGGAGGCGCGGCATGAACCTCGTCATCGCCGTCGACGGCCCCGCCGCATCCGGCAAGGGCACCATCGCCGCGCGTCTGGCTGCGCATTACGGCCTGCCGTATCTGGACACCGGCCTGCTGTATCGCGCCGTCGGCCTGGCGGTGCTGGATGCGGGCGGGGATCTGGACGACGCCGAGACGGCGGCCAAGGCCGCGCGGGCGTTGGATCTGGCCAGCCTGAGCGATAATGCGCGCCTGACCGATCGCGGCGCGGGCGAGGCGGCCAGCCGCGTGGCCAGCCATCCGGGCGTGCGCGCGGCGCTGCTGAAGCTGCAGCAGGACTTCGCCGCGCAAGCAGGCGGGGCGGTGCTGGACGGGCGCGATATCGGCACGGTGATCGCGCCGGACGCCCCGGCCAAGCTTTATATCGCCGCCAGTCCCGAGGTGCGGGCCGAGCGCCGCTGGAAGCAGTTGACGGCGCGCGGCGAGGTCATCGCCTTCGCCGACATGCTGGAGGATATCCGCCGTCGCGACGCCCGCGACGCGGGCCGCGACGACGCCCCGATGGTCCAGGCTGACGACGCCGTCTTGCTGGACACGACCGATCTGGGTATAGAGGCCGCCTTCGATGCGGCCCGCCGTATCGTCGAGGCGGCGCGAGCCAGGGCCGGGATCTGATCCCGCCGGGCAAATCCAACGCACCGATATCCTCGACGGCCGCGGGCGTTCTGGCTTTCATTTTCGCGCTTTTCAGGCGCGTGCGGCCTCGCCTCGTGACGACCTGACTTCCCCTTTTCAAACCCATTCGCGCATGTCCGCTCGGTCGTGCGCGTTTCGCCTTTCATCAACCTCAAGAGTTTCCATGACCGAAACCCTCAACCCCACTCGCGACGATTTCGCCGCGCTCCTCGACGAACAACTGCAAGGCCGCGACCTTGGCGAAGGCCAGGTCGTTCACGGCCGCGTCGTCGGCATTGAAAAAGACATCGTCATCATCGACGTCGGTCTGAAGACCGAAGGCCGCATCGCCATGCGCGAGTTCGGCCAGGGCGACGGCGCTGTCCTGCCCAAGGTCGGCGACAACGTCGAAGTCTATCTGGAGCGCGTCGAAAACGCCCTGGGTGAAGCGGTCATCAGCCGCGACAAGGCTCGCCGCGAAGAGGCCTGGACCCGTCTGGAAGCCGTGTTCGCCGAAGGCCAGCCGGTCAACGGCGCCATCGTCGGCCGCGTCAAGGGCGGCTTCACGGTCGACCTGGGCGGCGCCTCGGCCTTCCTGCCCGGCTCGCAAGTCGACATCCGCCCGGTGCGCGACGTCGGCCCGCTGATGGGCAAGGAACAGCCCTTCGCCATCCTGAAAATGGATCGTCCGCGCGGCAACATCGTCGTCTCGCGTCGCGCCATCCTGGAAGAAGCCCGCGCTGAACAGCGCACGGAGCTGGTCGGCCAGCTGCAAGAGGGCGAAGTCCGCGAAGGCGTCGTCAAGAACATCACCGACTACGGCGCGTTCGTCGACCTGGGCGGCATCGACGGCCTGCTGCACGTCACCGACATGTCGTGGAAGCGCGTGTCGCACCCGTCGCAGGTCCTGGCCGTCGGCGACACCGTCAAGGTCCAGATCGTCAAGATCAACCCGGACACCCAGCGCATCTCGCTCGGCATGAAGCAGCTGCAGTCGGATCCGTGGGACGGCGTCGAAGCCAAATACCCGGTCAACGCCAAATACACCGGCCGCGTCACCAACATCACCGACTACGGCGCCTTCGTGGAGCTGGAGCCGGGCGTTGAAGGCCTGGTCCACGTGTCGGAAATGTCCTGGACCAAGAAGAACGTCCACCCGGGCAAGATCGTCTCCACCTCGCAGGAAGTGGACGTGGTCGTCCTGGACGTCGACAGCGCCAAGCGTCGTATCTCGCTGGGCCTGAAGCAAGCTCAGAACAACCCGTGGGAGGCCTTCCTGGAGGCTCACCCGGTCGGTTCGACCGTCGAGGGCGAAGTCAAGAACGCCACCGAGTTCGGCCTGTTCGTCGGCCTGGACAACGACATCGACGGCATGGTCCACCTGTCGGATCTGGACTGGAACGTGTCGGGCGAAGAAGCCATCCAGCGCTACCGCAAGGGCGAGACGATCAAGGCCAAGGTCCTGGACGTCGACATCGACAAGGAACGCGTCTCGCTGGGCGTCAAGCAGCTCGGCGGCGACCCGATGGAAGGCGACGTCTACAAGCGCGGCCAGCAGATCACCGTCACCGTGACGGCGATCGAGACCGGCGGCATCGAGGTCAAGTTCGGTGAAGACGACGCGCCGGTCACGGCCTTCGTCCGCAAGTCGGACCTGTCGCGCGACCGCAACGAGCAGCGCACCGAGCGTTTCGCCGTGGGCGACCGCGTCGACGCCATGATCACCGGCGTCGACAAGGCCACGCGCCGCGTCTCCGTCTCGATCAAGGCGCTGGAGATGAAGGACGAACAGGAAGCCATCGAGCAGTTCGGGTCGTCGGACTCGGGCGCCTCGCTGGGCGACATCCTGGGCGCCGCGCTCAAGAACGCAGCCAAGGAATAAGCTTCCTCGGCTCTCGGGAAATGGGGCGGCCGGAGCGATCCGGCCGCCCTTTTTCTTAGGAGCTATTCTGGTCGGAGAGGGAGGGACGACTTGGCGGACGTCGCTTCCCGCCGCGTTTTTTCTTCCTTGGGCGGCCCTTCAGGGGCGAAACCTGCCACGCTGGAATGCAAGAAACCTTCGCGACGATGCGTTTTGCCCTTTCTTCCTGTGGCGACAGGCGGTTAGGGTGTCTTCCCGGACGGTGAAACCATGGCGGGGGCCTGAATGATCAAGTCTGAACTGATCGAGAAGTTGTCGGCTGAGAACCTGCACCTCACCCATGCCGAGGTGGAGCGGGTCGTAAATGTGATCCTCGGCTGCATGACTGACACCCTGTCCGAAGGCGGACGGGTCGAGCTTCGCGGCTTCGGCGCCTTTTCGGTACGCAGCCGACCGGCGCGGACGGGGCGCAACCCCCGCACCGGCGAAACGGTCGAGGTCCCGGCCAAGGCCGTGCCTTTCTTCAAGAGCGGCAAGGAACTGCGAGAGCGGCTGAACGCCTCCGGCGACGCCTGATATCATCTGAAAGACTGATGCAATGAGCCTGCTGACCGAATTTCGGGAATTCGCCGCCCGCGGCAACGTCGTCGACCTGGCGGTCGGGGTGATCATCGGGGCCTCGTTCGGCAAGATCGTCACCAGCCTGGTCGATCAGGTGGTGATGCCGCCGATCGGGCTGCTGCTGGGCCGGGTGGACTTCTCCAAGCTGGAGTGGGTCCTGGTGCCCGAAGATCCGGCGACCGAAGCGATTGAGAAGGTGACCATTCAATACGGCGCCTTCATCAACACCCTGATCCAGTTCCTGATCGTGGCCTTCGTGGTCTTTCTTGTCGTCAAGGCGATCAACAAGATGCGCCGCGAGCAGCCGGCCGAGCCGGAGGCGCCCGCTGCGCCGACGCCGACCGAGGCCCTGCTGGCCGAGATCCGCGACGAGCTGAAGGCGCGGTCCTAGGAGCGCCGCGCGAGGGCCTTGCCAGGCCCTCGTTTGACGCTATGCGCGTGCTTCCATTGCTTGAGTGCGCAGCGGCGCCGGCGCCAGCTGCAGGGCCGCGCTGGCGCGCGCCGGCAAGGGCCGCAGGCAGAAGGAATAGTCGCCGTCATAGGGCGTGGGCCGCCAGCCTGCGTCGGCCATCCCTTTGTCGAAGGCGATGTGGCAATGGCCCCAACCGCCCTCGCGCCAGGCCTTCTGGCCCAGAGGGCCGAGCGCGGCGAGCAGATCGGGCGACACGACCTGCAGCCGCAGTTTGGCGGCGGCGAGCGCGGGCGCCAGTCGGCGCAGGCCCTCGACAAGCGCCTGGATCGCCGGCGCGTCGTTCTCTAGCGCCACCAGATCGATGATTTCGAGGATCGGCGGCTCCAGCGGCGTCTGCTTGTTCAGCATGGCCACGGCGTAGCCCGTCAGCCGGCCGTCTTGGTGATACGCCAGGCTCAGC
Source organism: Brevundimonas guildfordensis (assembly GCF_014836405.1). Classification (GTDB taxonomy): domain Bacteria; phylum Pseudomonadota; class Alphaproteobacteria; order Caulobacterales; family Caulobacteraceae; genus Brevundimonas; species Brevundimonas guildfordensis. The sequence continues at coordinate 379,128 of NZ_JACSQU010000002.1, forward strand.
GGCGGCACGGTCAGGTCGGGATCCGACAAGCGCCATCGCAGCATGTCCGCGCTGCGGTCGGCGGTCAGCCGCCCCTCGGCGCGCAAGGCGAACCAGAACCCCGCATAGTCGGAGCGTTCCGGCAGGTCGGGGCTGAGGCTGACCCCGGCCGGCAGGCGGCTTTCGGCGCGGCGCACCCGGCCTTGCCCGACAAGGCCGGGCAGAGGCGACAGCTGCTCGCCCAGCAGGCGCGCCAGGGCCGGGGCGCGATCCACGATCTCGCGCAGGCCGCGCCCATATATGCAGGCGGCGCGGTTGATCAGCCATGACAGCTTCAATCTGTGGGTTTCAGGCGGCCAGGGGACCATGCCATGCCGCTGGTACAGCGGGCTGGAGCGGGCGTTGGCGTTCAGCGTGTATCGGGCGAAACAGTTAGGCTGGTCGACGAAGGTGTTGATCAGGGCGCGACTGCGGCCGCGCTGCGCCGGAGGCACGACGATCGAATAGCCGGTCGCGGCGTGCAGACGCTGGTCGTTCCGCCAAAAGCGCTGAATGAAGTTGCCGACGAAGGCTTCCGGCCCCGCGCCATCGTCGATGACCCAGCCATGAGGGGCGCCGATCTCCGCCGACGCCGGGTTCGACATCAGCCAGCGCCACCCCGCCGCCGATCGCTCCGGCCACCACACGCTGCGGTGCAGTTGGTTTACGGCCTCGAAGTCGCTCTCGTTGAACGGGCGCAACGACATGGTTTTGGGGTCTCCCAGGGCCGAGCGGCGGCTGGTCAGGAGCGTGCGCGAGATAGGTGTAGAATCATCTAATCGCGCCCAGAACGCGGAATTTGCGACAAGTTCGCGACCGGCAGGAGCCAAGATTTGGTCGTTAACGCTTGTTTGCAATCCGTGACCGTGCTGTTTCTGCACGCTTACACGCCCGTCGGGGGCGTCAAATGATGGAGCTTGCCGTTGAGCACGACGGACGGAGGGGGCGCGCGACTTACGCGCCGGCCCGGCACTCGGAGGGGCGACGCCCAGGCGATGGCCCACACGGTGACTTTGAATGAGACGAAGTCGGTCATGATCTGCGCGGGGGCCCAGGCATGAACATCGTCATCGCCATTGGTCTGATCATCACCCTGGTCACGGGCGTGCCCGTGCTGATGCAGATCCTGAAAAATCACCCGCGCGGGCTGATCATCCTGTTCTTCGCAGAGATGTGGGAGCGCTTCTCCTACTACGGGATGCGCGGCATCCTGATCTTCTTCCTGACCCAGCACTTCCTGTTCAACGACGCCCAGGCCGGGTCGGCCTACGGCTCGTACACCTCGCTGGTGTATCTGCTGCCGCTGCTGGGCGGCATGATGGCCGACCGCTTCATCGGCACGCGCAAGGCCGTGGCCTTCGGCGCCCTGCTGCTGGTCGCCGGTCACGGCATGATGGCCTTCGAGGGCCGTCCGGCCACCGAAACCCTGACCTATCAGGGCGCGACCTATGAAATCTCGGCCGAGGGCCGCGGCGCCGCGCGCGACGTGGGCCTGATGGTCAACGGCCAGAAGTACGCCTTCGCCCCTGTCGAGAACGGCCTGGCGATCCAGAACCTGCCGCAGGACGCGCCGATCCCGGCCGTGTTGCCGACCGGCGACTACAAGATCGACGTGACCCGCGACATGGCGGGCATCAACGTCTTCTACCTGGCGATCGCCCTGATCATCATGGGCGTGGGCTATCTGAAGCCGAACATCTCCACCATCGTGGGGCAGCTGTATCCTGACGGCGATCCGCGCCGGGATTCGGGCTTCACCCTCTACTACTACGGCATCAACCTGGGGGCCTTCTGGGCCGCGGTGCTGTGCGGCTATCTGGGCCAGACGGTCGGCTGGTGGGCGGGCTTCGGCCTGGCCGGCGTCGGCATGGCGCTGGGCTGGGTCGTCTTCGTTGTCGGCAAGCCGCTGCTGCAGGGCAAGGGCGAGCCGCCCGCCGAGGGCAATCTCAAGAAGCCCTTCCTGGGCCCGTTGAACCGCGAGTGGTCGATCTATCTGCTCAGCATTCTGGGCGTGGGCGTGGTGTGGTTCATGGTTCAGCGCAACGCCCTGGTGGGCTGGGTGCTGGGCGCCGCCACCCTCGCCTCGCTGGCCTTCATCGCCTACATCATCGTCAAGGTCTGCGAGAACCGCATCCAGCGCGAGCGCATGATGCTGGCGGTGGTGCTGATCATCGGCTCGGTGGTCTTCTTCACCCTGTTCGAACAGGCCGGCACCTCGTTGAACCTGTTCGCCGACCGTAACGTCGACCTCAGCCTGACGCCGACGGCGGTGCAGTTCCTGGGCGTCACCATCGGCACCCCGGCTCAGCTGGCGGCGGCGGGCATCACCCCGTCGGGCTTCTGGATCGACGCCACGGTGACGGCGGCGCAGACCCAGTCGTTCAACGCCGGCTTCATCCTGATCTTTGCGCCGATCATGGCGGCCCTGTGGGCCTTCCTGGGCAAGCGCAACATGGATCCGAACCCGGTGCTGAAGTTCGGTCTGGGCCTGCTGCAGGTCGGCCTGGGCTTCATGATCGTGGTGTGGGGCGCTGGCATGGCCGACTCGGCCTTCCAGATGCCGATCCTGCTGCTGGGCCTGCTCTACATGTTCCACACCCTGGGCGAGCTGTTCCTGTCGCCGGTGGGCCTGTCGGAGATCACCAAGCTGTCGCTGGCCAAGGTCGTCAGCTTCATGATGGCCGTGTGGTTCCTGGCCTCGTCCATCGCCCAGTACGTCGGCGGCTGGATCGCCGGTCTGGCCGGGACCGAGACGGTCGGCGGCCAGGTACTGGACCCCGGCGCAGCGCTGCGCACCTCGCTGCAAGTGTTCGAGATGCTGGGCCTGTGGGGCATGGGCATCGGCGTCGGCTTCGTCGTCCTCAGCTTCTTCATCAAGGGCTGGTCGCACGAGAAGGCCGCGCACTAAGCGCACGCGGCTTCGCCGGCTCGGGATCTGATCCGGGGCCGGCGAACCATAAAAGGAAAGGGCGGCGTCTCGCAGGAGGCGCCGCCCTTCTCTTTTGTCTTGTCCTAGGGGGCCGTCAGAACGTCTTGCGCAGGCGGATCTGGTAGAAGGTGCGCGGGTCGATGAAGCGGTTCTCGACGAAGGCGATCGGCCGGGTTTCGCGATCGGCGAAATCGATGCGTTCGACGTTGAAGTCATCCCAGATGTTGACCTGGGCCCGGATCGACAGGGTCGGCGTGGGCTTATACTCGCCCCACAGCTCATAGTAGTCGTGGCCGCGCCAGCCCGAGATCTGGTCCGGGCGATAGTTCTTCTGGCCCAGCAGCGGGATCCAGGCCCCGCCCCATTGCAGCTTCCAGCGCGTGATGTCCTGCTGGAAGGTGATGGTGGCCTGGGTGGGCCGGACGCCCGAGATGGGACGGATTTCGCCGGTGGTCGGATCGGTGACCTCGGTGTGGTTCCAGGTGTTCTTGAAGCCGAACTTGCCGCCCGAAACGCCCAGCTTGTCGGTCGGGATGGTGACGTTCAGCACCAGCTGATCCAGCGTGCCGTCGCCGATGTTGCCGACCGCGGCGTACCCGCCGTCCAGAGGGATGACGTCGATGGCGTCGGTGATCTCGTCGTGGCGCAGGCCGATGCTGACGACGCCTTCGCCCCAGAACCGCTTCTCATAGGTCAGCTCGGCGACCCAGCGCGATTCGGGGTGCAGGTTCACGTTGCCGCCGAAGACGTTCTCATCGGCGAACTCGGCCGAGGCGGCGAAGTCGCTGAAGTCCAACTGGCCGACCGTGCGCTCCAGCCGCAGGCGTAGCTGATTGTTCGCGGCCGGGGTCCAGGTGGCCAGCAGGCGCGGCTTGGCGAAGAAGAAGCTCTTCTCCTGCTCGGCGTCGCCGGATTGGCTGATGGTCGAGGATTCCAGCCGCAAGCCGCCCTCAAAGGTCCACTTCGGATTGAGGCGCCAGGTCGCCTTGCCGAACACCTCGCCGCGCGTCTCCTCGACCTTGACAGAGGCCGAGGGCAGGGGCACCGCGACGCCGCCCACCGAATAGGCCTGATCGACCTCCAGCATGTTGTAAGCGACTTCGGCGCCGCCTTCGAGATCGAGCGATGGCGAGCGCTCATAGCGAACCAGACCGCGCAGGATGGTCTCGGATGCATTGCCGTCGGCATTGAACAGCTGCTCGGCCTCTTCGACCCCGTTCTGCCGGTTGCGCGACCTCGACAGCGAATCGAAGTCGCTGAACTCGTGGATGAAGCGCGTCTCCAGCTTCAGTTTTTCCGACAGCGGACGGGTGTATACCACGCCGAACTCGCCGCTGTGGCCGTCTTCGTCATACAGGCTCTCGCGCAGCACGCCGGGCGCCGTTTGGCGGTTGATGTTGTGCCAGTCGTTGATGCCGTAACGCGCCGTCAGGTCGACCTTGCCGCCCATGAAGGGGCTGGAGAAGTTGCCCCGGATCGAGTTTCCGCCGCCGTAGCCGTCGTTGTAGAAGTCTTCTGAGCGCAGCAGTTCGCCATTCGGGCCGACGCGGCGCAGCGGGCCCGCGCCGTTGGAGTCGCTCATGGAGATGCCGTCGCTCAGGGTCACGCCCCAGGTCCGGTCGCCCTTGCGTTCCGTGAACTGATAGGAGCCGCCGAACAGGTCCTGGCCGCCCTCGAACAGATTGGCGTTGAAGGTGGCGATATGCTCGCGGCTGACCGTGTTTTTCAGGATGACGTTGGCGACGACGGCGTAGCCCTGCATCTCGATGCCCGGCGCCCCGCCGCGGATCAGTTCGATACGCTCGACCTGGCTGGCCACGGTGCGGCTCAGCACGTTGGAGCCGGTGTCGTTCTTGGAGGCCGGGCGCGAGCCGTTGATCAGGACGTTGCCGACCGCGCCTTCAAAGCCGCGCGCCCCGTCGCCGTCGTTGACCGAGAAACCGGGCACCCGGTTGACCATGTCCAGCGCCGTGTTGGGGCGGGCGTCGACGAAGAAGTCAGGGGTGAAGATCAGCACGGCCTGATCGCCGGCGACGGCCGTCTGGCGGGCGGGGGCGTCGGCCCGCTCGGCGGCCAGGGCGGCGGCAGGTGCGGCGGCCAGCAGCAGGGCGGTCGTCGCCAGCAGGGCGCTCTTGGTGTTCATCTGTCCTCTCCCTCGGTGTCGGCCGAGGTGTGGACGGGGCGTGTTACGATCTCCAGTTACAAGCGGGACAGGTGGATTAAATCGCGGACAGCATTACGGAATAGTCACGTGCGACGGCGTCGGCAGACCTTAGGATGCCCGTCATGAAAGCTCGCTTAGCGACCCTCGCCCTGTCCGCTTGTCTGGCCCTGTCCGCCGCCCCCGCCTCGGTTCTCGCCGCCCAGGAACAGGCGGAGGCGCCGACCCGTCTGGAGGAGGTGGTGGTGAGCGCGCGGCGGGCGGGCGCGCCGATGTGGACGGTGCGGCGCGACGGCGAGGGCGTGATGATCCTGGTCGGCGCCATCGAGGAGGCGCCGCGCGGGTTCGATTGGCGGCCACAGGCGCTGGAAGAGGCGGCGGGCCGCGCCGATCGCATCCTGTTTCCGCAGCGGGGGCGCGCCTCGCCCGCCGACGTGCTGCGGCTGATCTGGCGCATCCGGACCATCGGCTGGTTGCCGGAGGGGACGACGACGGCCGACTATCTTTCGTCCCAAGATGAGGCGCGGCTCGAAGCCCTGATGGCGGAGGCCAAGGACGATCAGTGGCGGCGCGAAAGCCTGTTGTTGCTCGCCATCGGTCTGATCAAGGACAAGGCGGGCGAGAAGGACGCCCGGCCGGTCGGAGCCGACGAAGCCGTGCGCCGCGCCGCGCGCAAGGCGCGCGTGCCGATCCGCTCGATCGGCGTGGTGCGCGGCGCCGATCTGGTGGAGAGCCTGATTTCCGCCCCGCCCGAGACGCACCGCGAATGCCTGCGCGCCGCTTTGTCGGCGGCCGAGCTGGGGCCGGACGCCATGCGCCTGCGCGCCGAGGCCTGGCGCGATCTGCACGTGGCCGCGGTGCTGGCCTCGCCCATCGACCAGGCGGTCGATCGCTGCTGGCCGTGGGGCGATCCGCAGATCGGGCCGCAGCTACGCGCCGAATGGACCGAGGCGGTCACCCAGGCGCTCGGCCAGCCAGGCCTGACGCTGGCGGTCGCGCCGCTGCGCCGCCTGGCCGAGCCGGGCGGGGTGCTGGACCTGCTGGAGGCGCAGGGCTTTGAGGTCGACGGCCCTGAATGGAAGCCCATCACGCCTGAAAGTGGGGCGCCTGAGACTGCGGCGCCCTAGACCGCCGTGCCGCCGACCGTCAGGCCGCCCATCTTGAGGCTGGGCTGGCCGATGCCGACGGGGACGCCCTGACCGGCCTTGCCGCAGGTGCCGACGCCGGGGTCGAAGGCGAAGTCGTCGCCGATCATCTGGATCTGGGTCAGGGCCGTGGCCCCGTCGCCGATCAGGGTGGCGCCGCGCACCGGGGCGGTGATCCTGCCGTCCTCGATCAGATAGGCCTCGGTGCACTGGAAGACGAACTTGCCGTTGGTGATGTCCACCTGGCCGCCGCCGAAGTTGGCGGCGTAGAGGCCGCGCTTGGTCGAGGCGATCATGTCGGCTTGGCTGTCCTTGCCGCCTTCCATGAAGGTGTTGGTCATGCGCGGCATGGGCGTGTGGGCGAAGGACTGGCGTCGTCCGTTGCCGGTGGCCTGCGCGCCCAGCTGACGCGCCGACAGCCGGTCGTGCATCAGCCCGACCATGATGCCGTCCTCGATCAGCACGGTGCGCGAGGTCGGGGTGCCCTCGTCGTCGAACGACAGGGAGCCGCGACGTCCGGCGATGGAGCCGTCGTCCACGACCGTCACGCCCGGCGCGGCGACCCGCTTGCCCATCATGCCGGTGAAGACCGACGAGCCCTTGCGGTGGAAGTCGCCCTCGAAGCCGTGCCCGACCGCTTCGTGCAGCAGGACGCCGGGCCAGCCGGCGCCGAGCACCACGTCCATCTCGCCCGCCGGGCAGTCGATGGCGTCCAGATTGACCAGGGCCTGACGCAGAGCCTCGTCGACCTGGGCCTGCCAGCGTTCGGGGGCGACCCATTCCTCGAAGCCAGCGCGGCCGCCCGCGCCGGAGGAGGCGCTTTCGCGGCGGCCGTCCTTTTCGACGGTGACGGAGACGTTCAGCCGGACCAGGGGGCGGATATCGGTCAGCAGCCGCCCGTCGCCGCGCAGGATGTCGATGGCGCGGCGCTCGCCGACCAGAGAGGCCGAGACCTGCACCACGCGCGGATCGCGGGCGCGGGCCCAGGCGTCGATCTCGGCCAGCAGGGCGATCTTGTCCGCGAAGGCCGGGGCCAGCAGCGGATCGACCGGCGCATAGAGGCGCTGGTTGGTGGCGCGCGGCGCCTCGGCGGCGGTTCCGTCGTAGCCGCGCTTGGCCAGGGCGGCGCTGTCGGCGGCGCGGCGGATGGCGGCGGCGGAGATTTCGTTGGCGTGGGCGTAGCCGGCGGTCTCGCCCGCCACCACGCGCAGGCCGAAGCCTTCGACCGCGTCGTAGGAGGCGCCCTTCAGCCGCCCGTCGTCGAAGACCAGGGATTCGCTCTCGGTCTTTTCCAGAAACAGCTCCCCGTCGTCGGCGCCCGCCAGGGCGGTCTGCAGGATCGACAGGGCCTCGTCCGGGGCTACGCCCGCGGCGTCGAGAATGGGGGAGGGGGAGGCGACGGTGCTCATGGGCGCTAGATAGGGGCTGCGAGGCCCGGCGTCACGGCCCGCAAAAGCAATCGGCCCCTCTCGTCGTGCGAAAGGGGCCGATCAGGCGGTCAGTCGGTCGGCGGGATCAGTCCTGCGACACCTCGCCGGAGCCGCTGACCGACTGGCGCAGTTCGGCGGGGCGGCGGGTCAGGCGGACGTCGCCGCTGCCCGAGACGTCGACCTCGGCGTTGCCGTTGGGGCCGACGCGGACCTCGCCCGAACCGCTGACGCGGACCTTGGCGTCGTCGACGATCAGCTCGTCCAGGCGAGCGTCGCCGGCGCCGGAGACGTCCACATTGACGGCGCCGGTCCGGCCCTGGACCCGCACGTCGGACGAGCCGGTCAGGGTCAGGTCCAGCGTCGGCTGGTCATAGCCGCGGATCTTCAGCTCGGTCGGCCCCGACAGGTCGAAGGTCTTCACCGAGGGCGCCTTGATGATGATCTTCAGGGCGTCGGTCTCGCTCCAGCCGTGAATGCCGGTGCGGGTCCAGCGGACATAGCTGCGGTCGCCGCGCGGCGCTTCGTCCAGAGTCAGGCGGCCGTTGGAGAGGCGCACCCGCTCGACCACGCTCTGGGCGCCCGAGATGGTGACGCCTGGCGCGTCGGCCTGCTGGTCGTAGACGACGTCGGCGGGCACGTTGATGGCCAGGCGCTCGTCGCCCGTCCATTCGATGGTGCGGGTGATGGCGGGTGACACCTGGCCGCGCTCGACGGTGAAGCCGCTGTCGCCGGCCTCGTCGTCAGTGATGACCCAGGTCCAGTCGTGGCGGGCCAGGTCGCGGCCGCCCACGGCGAAGGCGCCGCCGAAGCCGACGATAGCCAGGATCAGGCCTGCGCCGGAGATGATGAGCAGATTGCGGATCATGACGTGTTCTCCTCTCTGTCGCTTAGGCCTGGGGTTCCAGGGCGGGTTTGATGACGCGGTAGTGCAGGCGGGCGTACCAGACGGTGGCGTCGATCAGCCACTTGGTCAGCAGGGCCATGGTTCCGATCATGAAGATGCCCATACCCATCAGGCCGACGCCCAGCAGCGCGGCGGCCAGCGCCCCGCCCGGCAACCCCACGAAGGCGCCCGCCACCATGACGAAGCCGCCGGCGATGAAGACTCCGACCCCGCCCAGCAGCAGGGACAGCACCGTACCGAAGACGGGCAGGGCGATCGGCAGCAGGATCAGGATGTCGAGGGCGCCCAGACCGAGGATGCCGAACACGGCCCCGGCGGCGGACGAGGCCGACGGCTCCTGACGCCAGCGCTGGGCGCCGGCTTCGGCCTTCAGCTCGCGCGACAGGCGGTCGGGGTCGCCCAGGGCTTCGGCCACCTCGGCCTCGCTGCGACCGGCGGCGGCGCCGTCGGCGAAGTGGGCTTCATAGTCGGCCACGATCTCATTGGCGGTGGCGGCGGGCAGGCCCACCAGTCCGCGACGCAGGCGCGCCAGAAATTCCGCGCGGTTCATTTGTCCTCTCCCCTGTCAGCTTGGGCGGTCGATTCGGGTTGGGCGCTCTGGTCGAGCAGGGCGGGCGTTTCCGCCGGAGCCTGGGCGACGATGACGGATTCGCCCTCATCGCCCGTGATCAGAGCCTCGACGGCGCGGGCGAAGGCTCTCCACTCGCCGGTCTGGCCGTCCAGGGCGCGGCGGCCCGCATCGGTCAGTCGATAATATTTCCGCGACGGGCCGCTGGATGATTCGACCAGATAGGTCTCGACCAGGCCGTCGGTCTGCATCCGCCGCATCAGCGGATAGATGGTGCCTTCGCCCATGCCGATGGCGTCGGACAGGCGGCTGGCGATCTCATAGGCGTAGCTGTCGCGTCGTGCGAGCAGGGCCAGGACGCATAGGCCCAGCACGCCTTTCTTCAGTTGAATGTCGATGGTGTCGCGCATGGCCACCTCTGTAGGCCTCCCTCTTGGGCATCCCTGTCTGGATGACGAAGAGGTATCGCAAGGTATCTTGTCGTGCAAGGTAGCTGTCGAAACATGACAGCGAATTAATCGGCGGCATTCTGTCTACTTGGCGCCCAAGGTGCGCTTGATCGCTTGGCAAGCACGATCCGAGCCGATAAGGACCGGCCCATGACACGCCGAGGTCCTCTGGGCCCGGCGACGCTTGCGAATTGCTCGCAAACGTCTGCTGCTGAACGGTTTATGAGGACTTCTCTAATGGGGATGGGCATGCGAGCCATGGCGCGGTTGGGAGGCGGTATCGCCGCGACCGCCCTTGCCGCCATTTTCGCCGCGCCGGCGATGGCGCAGGATGTGTTGGGTCAGCCGGTTCCGGCGGGCCTGGGCCTGCAGACGGCCGCCGCGCCGCTGGCGCATGAGGCTCACTTCTTCCACAACGTCGTGCTGATGCCGGTGATCACCGCCATCTGCGTGCTGGTGCTGGTGCTGCTGGTGTGGATCGCGATCCGCTACAACAAGCGCTCGAACCCGAACCCGGCCAAGTGGAGCCACAACACCCTGATCGAAGTGATCTGGACCGTGGTGCCCGTGCTGATCCTGGTGGGCATCTCGCTGTTTTCGTTCCGCCTGCTGTTCGCCTACCACGACTATCCGGATGCGGACGTCACGGTGAAGATCACCGGCAACCAGTGGAACTGGGGCTATGAATATCCGGACCAGGGCGTGGCCGAGTACATCTCGAACATGCTGCCGGAAGATCAGGCGCCCAAGCATCTGTATCGCCTGGCCGCTGATGAGCCGATGGTGGTGCCGGTCGGCGAGAACGTCCGCCTGCTGATCACGGCTTCGGACGTGATCCACGCCGTCGCCGTCCCGGCCTTCGCCATCAAGGTCGACGCCGTTCCGGGTCGTATGAACGAGACCTGGTTCCGCGCCGAAAAGGAAGGCGACTACTACGGCCAGTGCTCCGAGCTGTGCGGCGTCGACCACGCCTTCATGCCGATCCACGTCAAGGTGGTCAGCAAGCAGGCCTTCGCCGAATGGGTCGCTTCCAAGGGCGGCTCGATGACCAAGGCGGCTGACGAAGCCGCCGCTGCGGCCGCGCCCGCCGCCGCCGAAGCGCCCGCCGCTCCGGCCGCTGACGCCGCCGCCGCCCCGACCGACGCCGCGCCTGCGGCCCCCGCAACCGCCGCCGCGCCCGCCGCGCCGGCTGCTCAGTAAGAGAGACGCGAGAGCCCAGACCGATGGCCACCGCAGCTATTCACGATCCGCACGACCACAAGCCGGGTTTCTTCACCCGCTGGTTCCTGTCGACCAACCATAAGGACATCGGGCTTCTGTACCTGATGTTCGCCATCTTCACCGGCCTCATCGGCGGCGCCCTGTCGGGCCTGATCCGTTGGGAGCTGGCGGAGCCGGGCATCCAGATCTTCAAGGAAGGCTCCTTCGTCCAGTATCTGGGCCTGGTTGAAGCCTCCAAGCACGGCTACAACGCCACCGTCACGGCGCACGCCCTGATCATGGTGTTCTTCGTCGTCATGCCGGCGACGATGGGCGGGTTCGGCAACTACTTCATCCCGATCATGATCGGGGCGCCGGACATGGCCTTCCCGCGCCTGAACAACATCTCGTTCTGGCTGATCTTCTTCGCCTTCGTGCTGCTGATCCTGTCGATGTTCGTCGACGGCGGTCCGGGGCGCGGCTTCGGCGGGGGCTGGACCTCTTATCCGCCGCTGTCGACCATGGGTCACGCAGGACCGTCGTTCGACCTGGCGATCTTCTCGCTGCACGTCGCCGGCGCCTCTTCGATCCTCGGCGCGATCAACTTCATCACCACCATCTTCAACATGCGCGCGCCGGGCATGACCCTGCACCGCATGCCGCTGTTCGCCTGGGGCGTGCTGATCACCGCCTTCCTGCTGCTGATTTCGCTGCCGGTTCTGGCGGGCGCCATCACCATGCTGCTGTCGGACCGTAACTTCGGCACGTCGTTCTTCGACCCCGCCGGCGGCGGCGACCCGGTGATGTACCAGCACCTGTTCTGGTTCTTCGGCCACCCCGAAGTGTACATCATGATCCTGCCGGGCTTCGGCATGATCTCGCACATCGTCTCGACCTTCTCGAAGAAGCCGATCTTCGGCTACCTCGCGATGGCCTACGCCATGGTCGCCATCGGCTTCATCGGCTTCATCGTGTGGGCGCACCACATGTACACGGTCGGCATGAGCGTGAACCTGCGCGCCTACTTCGTGGCCGCGACCATGATCATCGCCGTGCCTACGGGCGTGAAGATCTTCAGCTGGATCGCCACCATGTGGGGCGGCTCCATCAGCTTCAAGACGCCGATGCTGTGGGCGATGGGCTTCATCTTCCTGTTCACCGTCGGCGGCGTGACCGGCGTGGTCCTGTCGAACGCCGGCATCGACTACAGCCTGCACGACACCTACTACGTCGTGGCGCACTTCCACTACGTGCTGTCGCTAGGCGCCATCTTCTCGATCTTCGCGGCCTTCTACTACTGGTACGAGAAGATGTTCGGGGTGAAGTACAACGAGTTCCTGGGCCAAGCGCACTTCTGGATCATGTTCATCGGCGTGAACCTGATCTTCTTCCCGCAGCACTTCCTGGGCCTGCAGGGCATGCCGCGTCGCTACGTCGACTATCCGGAAGCCTACACCTACTGGAACTACGTCTCCTCGGTGGGCTACGTGATCACCATCGTCGGCGTCGGCGTCTTCCTGGTGATGCTGCTGGAGTCGGCCATCCGTCGCCGCAAGGCCGAGGCCAACCCGTGGGGCGAAGGCGCCACCACCCTGGAGTGGACCCTGTCCTCGCCGCCGCCGCACCACCAGTTCAACGAACTGCCGGTGGTCAAGGCGGACAACCACTGATCCTTATCGGATAGACTCGGAGAGGCCGCCCTTCCGCAACCGGAAGGGCGGCCTTTGCTCTTTATGACCATGATCGATCATCCAGCCCGCGAGACCCCGCTCGTCACCACCGCCCAGCCGGAAGACTTCTTCCAGCTGCTGAAGCCGCGCGTCATGTCGTTGGTGGTGTTCACCGCGGTCACCGGACTGATCGTCGCGCCGGGTCGGCTGGACTGGATCAACGCCGTCGTCGCCATCCTGTGCATCGCCATGGGGGCGGGGGCCGCCGGCGCGCTGAACATGGCGATCGAGGGCGAGACCGACGCCCTGATGCGCCGCACCCGGGGCCGACCCGTCGCCGCCGGCCGGGTGCGCAAGAACGACGCCATGGCCTTCGGAGCCGTGCTGTCGGTCTTCTCGGTCATGCTGCTGGGCATGACGACCAACTGGCTGGCCGGCGGCCTGCTGGCGATGACCATCGTCTACTACGCCTGGCTCTACACCCTCGTGCTGAAGCGCCGCACGCCCCAGAACATCGTCATCGGCGGGGCGGCGGGCGCCTTTCCGCCGGTGATCGGCTGGGCGGCCGTCACTGGCGATGCGCCGTGGCAGGCCTGGCTGCTGTTTCTGATCATCTTCATCTGGACCCCGCCGCACAGCTGGGCCCTGGCCCTTTATTCTGCAGGCGACTACGCCAAGGCGGGCATTCCCATGATGCCGGTGGCGCGCGGGGCCAAGTCCACCCGGCTGCAGATTCTGCTCTACAGCCTTGTGTTCGTGCCCGTGGCCATCGCGCCGGCCCTGACGGGCCTGGGCGGCCCTATCTATCTGGTGGTTTCGATCGTTGGCGGCGTGGCCTTCCTGGCCCTGGCGCTGCGGCTCTACCGCTCGCGCGCCGGCGACCAGCCCGACAAGGCCGAGGCTGTGGGACGAGAGGCCGCATTGTACGACGTCCGGGTCGAGGCCAAACCCGCCCGGAACCTGTTCGCCTTTTCTATCCTGTATCTTATGGCGCTGTTCTCGGCCTTGCTGGTCGAGCACCTGCCTGGCGTCGGAGGCTAAACCCCCATGTCGCAACTCAAATACGTCAAGCTGACCGATGAGCAGGCCCGCGCGCGCAAGCGCCGCAACGTGGCGATCGCCCTGGGTCTGTTGGCCTTCATCGCCCTGGTCTACTTGGTCACCCTGTCGCGCATGAGCGCCAATAACGAGGCGCGCAAGGCGGCCGAGGCTGAGGCCCTGGCGACGCTGGAGCGCGCCGATCCGGCGCTGCCGCCCCCCGTGCAGCCTGACGCGCCCGCGGCTGCGGAGGTGACCCAGCCGTGACCAAGCAGAACAAGGTCGCGCTGATGTGCGCGGCTCTGGTGCTGGCGATGACCGGTGCGGCGTTCGCCGCGGTGCCGCTTTATCGCATCTTCTGTCAGGTGACGGGCTTCGACGGCACGGTGAAGCGGGCCGAAGCGGCCCCGACGCAGGTCCTGGATCAGGAAGTGCTGATTCGGTTCGACACGAACGTGCGCGACCTGCCGATGACCTTCCGCGCCGAGCAACTGAGCCAGAAGGTTCGGATCGGCGAGACCGGCATGGCCTATTTCGAGGTGACCAACACCACGAACCAGACGCTCCACGCGACCGCCGCCTATAATGTCGTGCCGGAACGGGCGGGGCCTTATTTCCAGAAACTGCAGTGTTTCTGCTTCGAAGGTCAGGAAATCGCGCCGGGCGCGACGGTTTCCTTCCCGATCCAGTACTTCGTGGCGCCCGAACTGGCGACCGACCCCGAGGTGAAGGGCGTGCGCCAGATCACGCTGAGCTACACCTTCTTCCCGACCAAGGGCTTCCAGCAGGCGGCTGCGAACGACTCTGCTGTTGGCAAAGCCGGATAGCGAGGGCTATAGCCCTCTTCAAACATTCTCGCCTTGATTACAGAGACCCCAGGAATGGCCGACGCGCACGCGAAACCGCAACACGACTACCACCTGGTCGACCCGAGCCCGTGGCCGCTGGTCGGCTCCTTCTCCGCCTGCGTCATGTTCGTCGGCGCGGTCGTGTGGATGAAGGGGCTGTTCGGCCTCGAAGCCGGCACCAAGTGGCTGTTCTTCGTCGGCCTGGCCGGCGTTCTGTTCACCATGTTCTCGTGGTGGTCGGACGTGGTGAAGGAAAGCCGCAAGGGCGATCACACCCCCGTCGTGGGCATCGGCCTGCGTTACGGCATGGTGCTGTTCATCGCCTCGGAAGTGATGTTCTTCGTGTCCTTCTTCTGGATGTTCTTCGACATGGCGATCTTCAATGAATCGCGGGCGATCATCCCGGAGATCGGCAACTGGATGGACACCGCCGCCGCCTGGAAGACCTGGCCGCCCACGGGCGTCGAGCTGCTTGATCCGTGGACCCTGCCGCTCATGAACACGGTCATCCTGCTGCTGTCGGGCACGACCCTGACGTGGGCGCACCACGCCATCGTGGCTGGCGACCGCAAGGGCGCCAAGCTGGGCCTGCTGATCACCGTCCTGCTGGGCGTGCTGTTCACCGCCGTCCAGGCTTATGAATATTACCACATCCTGCACGCCCACCTGTTCTTCAGCGAAGAAGCGGCCCAGGCCAAGCTGTACGGCTCGATCTTCTTCATGACGACGGGCTTCCACGGCTTCCACGTCCTTATCGGAACCATCTTCCTGGCCGTCTGCCTGATGCGTATGTACGCCGGCCAGATGTCGCCGCAGAAGCACTTCGGGCTCGAAGCCGCCGCCTGGTACTGGCACTTCGTCGACGTGGTGTGGCTGTTCCTGTTCGTCTTCATGTACGTCGTCTTCGGTTGATCGAACACGACGGACAAGTCGAGCTTTCGTCGGCGCGGGGCCCCAGGTCCCGCGCCGATTTGCTTGTCTGGCCTGCCGTGTGGGCCGGCGTGATGGGGCGCTGTCCGGCCTGCGGTCGCGGGCCGCTGTTCGACGGCTTCCTGAAGCGCCGCACGTCTTGCGAGGCCTGCGGCTTTGACCTGGGCGGGGTCGAGACGGGCGACGGCGCCGCCACCTTCATCATGCAGATCGTCGGCTTTCTCGTCGGCTTCTCGGCGCTGGCCGTCGAGATCGCCTTCAGCCCGCCGATCTGGCTTCACCTGATCATCTGGCTGCCGCTGGTCGCCGGTCTGGCCCTGGCCTTGATGCGGCCGGGAAAGGGGTTGATGACGGCGCTTCAGATGCTGCGCCAGCGCGGCGATGATTCACCCCGAGAGACCCGATGACCGAAGCCGCCCGGCCTCGCTTCCCCTATGTCCTGACTGTCGTGGCGGTGCTGGTGCTGGCCCTGCTGCTGACGCTGGGCGTGTGGCAGGCGCAGCGGCTGCAGTGGAAGCTGGACCTGATCGCCCGGTCCGAGGCGGCGGCCCGTCAGGCCCCGGCGCCTCTTGAAGACGTGCTGGCGCTGGAGGACCCCGAGTTCCTTCAGGCGATCGTGACCTGTCGCGGCCTGAACACGGCTCCCTTCGTCGAGTTGCAGAGCATCGAGGGCGGCGACGCCGGCGTGCGGCTGATCTCGGCGTGTCCGATCGAGGGGCAGGGGACCATTCTGGTCGATCGCGGGTTCGTGCCCGCTGAAGTCGCCGACCGTCCCGACACGCGCGCCGAGACGGCCATGCCGGTCGTGATCGCGGGCGTGGTCCGCCGGGCGCCCGAGCCGAACGCCCTGACGCCGCCGCCGTCGGGCTCGCTCTTCTACGGCCGCGACCGGACAGCCATGGCGCAGGCCCTGGGCGTGACCGGGCCCGTGTCGCCCTACACCGTCTATGCGACCACCTCGGCCAATCCCGAGTTGGCCGCGCTGCGGCCCGTGGCGCCGCCCGCCGCCTTCAGCAACAACCACCTGGGCTACGCGCTGACCTGGTTCGGCCTGGCCGTCGTGCTGGTGGGCTTCTATGCGGCGGTGATGATCCGCCGTTACCGCTCTTCCTGAGGACTTCGACCTGACTGCTCGCCTTCACACCCTGTCCAATGGCGTTCGCGTCGTGTGCGACCCCATGCCCGGCCTGCGCACCATCGCCGTGACCGTGGCGGTCAACGGCGGGGCCCGCATGGAGGACGAGGCGCGGTCCGGCTGGTCGCACCTGCTGGAGCATCTGGTGTTCAAGGGCGCGGGCGAGATGGGCGCCCGCGAGATCGTCGAACGTGTGGAGGCCGAGGGCGGCTCGATCAACGCCGCGACCGGCTATGAGCGCACCAGTTTCGACATCCGCGCCTTGAAGGGCAGTCTGCCGCTGGCCATGCAGGTGCTGTCCGATCTGGTGTTCCGCCCGACCCTGGCGCCCGAAGAGATCGAGCGCGAGAAGGACGTGGTGGCCCAGGAAATCGCCGAGGCGTTCGACACTCCGGACGACCATGTGTTCGAAATGGCCCAGACCCGCGCGTTCGTGGGGCAGGCGCTTGGGCGGCCGATCCTGGGCTCAATCGCCAGCCTGGCGCCGGTCGAGCGCGAGATGATCGGCGATTGGCGCCGGCGCCTCTATTCGCCGGACCGCATGGTGGTGGCCGTCTCCGGCGGCGTGGACGAAGACGAGCTTCTGCCCCTGGCCGAGGCCTGGTTCGGCCACCAGACGGCGACGCCGACTGAGGCGCTGGCTCCGGCTGTCTTCGTCGGCGGCGAGGCGCGGCTGGCGCGCAAGATCGAACAGGCCAACCTGGTCTTTCAGCTGCCGACGATCGGCGCGCGCGACGAGCGCCTTCCGGCCCTTCGGTTGTTTACTGAAATCCTCGGCGGAGGCATGGCCTCGCGCCTGTTCCAGAGCGCGCGCGAGGATCGCGGCCTGGCCTACGCCGTCGACGCCTATCACGAAACCTATGACGATCTGGGTCTGCTGGGCGTCTACGCCGGGGCGGCGGCGGAGCGCTCGCTGGAGCTGGCCGAACTGTGCGCGGCCGAAATCCTGGACCTGGCCGAGCGGGGGCCGACGCCCCAGGAGCTGGCGCGCGCCAAGGCGGTGCTGAACGCCAGCCTGTGGATGGCCGACGAAAGCCCGGCCAGCCGTGCGGGCCGCAACGCAGGCCAGACCCTGGTGTTCGGAGCCCCGGTCTCGTCCGAGACGACGGCCGCCCGCATCGAGGCTCAAAGCGCCGACGACCTGCGCGCCGTGGGACGGGAGATGGCCGCGGCCGGCCGTTCGGCCAGCGCCGTGCTGGGGCCGCGCGCGGCGGGCGACGCGGGCGCCGCCTTCCGCGCCGCCATGTCTGCAGCCAGCGGCTGACGTCATCTTTGTTACCGGCGGCTGACGCCGGGGCTGCGACGGGTTATCCTGATCCCATGGCCCTGTTCGATTGGATGGCCGAGGCGACCGGACCGGTCCTGAACGGGCAGGGGGTCGTGCTGCGTCCGCCCCGCCCTTCTGATTATATGGCGTGGGCCTCCCTGCGCGAGGACTCGCGCGCCTATCTGCAGCCTTGGGAGCCGGCCTGGCCCGAGGACGATCTGAGCCGCGCGGCCTTCCGCCGCCGGCTGGGCGTGTATGCGCGCGAGATGGAGCTGGGCACCGCCTGGCCCCTGTTCATTTTCGATGGCGAGGACGAGGCGCTGCTGGGCGCCGTCACCC
This sequence comes from Brevundimonas guildfordensis, assembly GCF_014836405.1. GTDB lineage: Bacteria > Pseudomonadota > Alphaproteobacteria > Caulobacterales > Caulobacteraceae > Brevundimonas > Brevundimonas guildfordensis. The sequence continues at coordinate 397,159 of NZ_JACSQU010000002.1, forward strand.
TGTCCAACATCCGGCGCGGCGTCGCCGAGACCGGCACCTTGGGCTATTGGGTCGGCCAGCCGCACGCGGGGCGCGGGGTCGGCACCACGGCGGTGCGCGCCATACTGGCTTACGCCTTTGGCCCGTTGAAGCTGCACCGGGTCGAGGCGGCGTGCCTTCCGACCAACTACGCCTCGCGCCGGGTGCTGGAAAAGGCGGGCTTCCGACATGAGGGACTGGCGCGGGCTTATTTGAAAATTAACGGCCGCTGGGCAGATCATCTGCTGTTCGGCGTCCTGAACACCGAGTTCGCGCCCACCCTTCCTCAGTCATGTTAGCGGGTACGCTTTGAGTGCAAGATCCAGAGCGTTGACGTGGGACCCCACCACGGCCATCGAAGCCTTGGCTGCGGCGGACGCCGCGTTGTGGATCTGGACGCCCGCCGAGGATCAGATCCGTTTCACCGGGGCCACCCGTCCGCTGGGGCTGGGGCCGCTGGCGCCGCAGTGTTCGGGCGCGGCCTTCACCGCCCTGACCATGCCGCAGGACCGCACCCTGGCCGACCGTCTGTTGAAGCCGCAGGCCGAGGGGACCGAGATCGCCGTGCGCCTGAGGATGCGCGGGTGCGAGACCTGTCTGTGGCGCGGCGTCTGGCTGGAGGATGGCCTGCGCGCGGCGGGGATCGTCGCCCTGGAGACCAAATTCGCCGGGGCGGATCGGGATACGCTGACCGGGCTGCTGGACCGCCGGACTTTCCGGGTTCGCGTCGCCGAGGCCCTGGCGCAGCCCGGCGAGTATGAGCTGGTCGTCGGCGACCTGGACCGGCTGCGCCGTCTGAATGAGGCCCTGGGCCATGAACGGGCGGACCTGGTGCTGTCGGCCCTGGGATCGCGGCTGTCAGCGGCCTTTTCCGAAAGCTGCGCCCCGGCCCGGATCGGCGAGGATGAGTTCGCCATCCTGGTGAAGCGCGGAGGGACGGGCGGCGGCGCGCGGATGCGCGAGGCGCTGGAGCAGCCCTTGCGCATGGCGGGCTTCGACATCTATCCGACGGTCTCCATCGGGGCGGTGACGGCCGAAGGCGGTCCGGACGCCCCGGACCCGGCCGAACTCCTGCGCCGTGCCGAACTGGCGGTGGAGCAGGCCAAGACCGCCGGGCGCGGCGGGGCCGCCGCCTATGGGCGGGCGCTGGAAAGCGACAGCTTGTCCCGCCTGGCGCTGGAGGCGGACCTACGCAACGCCTTCGTGCGCGGCGAGATCGAGCCTTTCTTCCAGCCGATCGTGAACCTGAAGACCGGCGCCGTCGCCGGGTTCGAGGCGCTGGCGCGCTGGCGCCATCCCCGACGCGGTCTGGTCCCGCCGGACGAGTTCCTGACCCTGGCCGATGAAATGGGCCTGATGAACGAACTGGGCCTGCTGATGATGACCCAGGCGGCGCGTCAGCTGGACGAGTGGCTGACCCGCCACCCAAGCGCGGGGCGGCTGTTCTGCAGCGTCAACCTGTCGGTGGGCGAGATCGAGCGGCCTCATCTGGTCGAGGACGTCGCCCGCATCATCAAGGAGACGGGCCTGCCGCGCGGCGCCCTGAAGCTGGAAGTCACCGAAGGCGACATCATGCGCGACACCGCGCGCGCCGCCGAGGTGCTGAAGGCTCTGCGCGAAGCCGGCGCCAGCCTGGCGCTCGACGACTTCGGCACGGGCTTTTCGTCGCTGTCCTATCTGGCCAAGCTGCCCTTCGACACCCTGAAGATCGACCGCTATTTCGTGCTGACGATGGACAAGGACGAAGGCTCGGCCAAGATCGTCAGATCGGTCGTCAACCTTGGCCGGGATCTGGCGCTGGAAGTCGTCGCCGAAGGGGTCGAGAATGCGGGCCTGGCCCATCTTCTTCTGGCCGACGGCTGCCACTACGGCCAGGGTTTCGGCTATGCGCCCGCCCTGCCGGCGCAGGAGGCCGAGGTCTATCTGAACGAGTCCCTCGCCGACGGCGCCGCGCCGATCAAGGGGCGGTCGGCCTAGAAGCACCACCCTTCTCGGCGGAAGGCGGGGTCCTAGGCCCGGCCGCTCTGGCTGGACAGGCGGGCGGCGTCGACGCCGAGGCCCGCCAGGGCGCGGCTCCATTTGGTGTCGTAGTCGGTGTCGAAGATCAGGGCGTCGTCGGCTTCTGCGGTCAGCCAGACGTTTTCGTTCAGCTCTTCCTCCAACTGACCCTCGCCCCAGCCCGCATAGCCCAGCAGCAGGATCGACCGGCGCGGGCCTTCGGCGTCGGCCATGGCGGTGAGGGCGTCGCGGGTGCCGGTCAGGGCCAGCCCCTCGCCGAAGCTGAGGCTGGTCTCGTCGCTGATCCAGTCGTCGGTGTGCAGGACGAAGCCGCGCTCGCGCTCGACCGGGCCGCCGATCAGGACTTGCCGGTCGCGCAGGCGGTCATCGCTGGGCGTATCCAGCGTCTCCAGCACCTCGGCCAGGGAAACGCCGGGCGCGGGCTGGTCCAGGCGCACGCCCAGGGCGTGGTCATCGTCGTGGGCGCAGATCAGGATGACGGCGTGCCGGAAGCGGTCGTCGTCGATGCCGGGCATGGCGACCAGCAGACGTCCGGTCAGGGAGGAGGCCGCCGGGGAGGAGGAGGTCTTCATCCCCCTATCATCGGGGCGCGGGCCGTCGGGCGCAAGACGGCGGGCGCCGGGGCGCTTGGCGTTCGGGCCGGGGATCTCTATCTGAACCTCATCGCGCTCCGGATCGGCCGGGCCGACATCCGGAGATCCCGACATGACCCTTTCGATCGGCGACCGCATTCCCGAGGCGACCCTGACCACCATGACCGCCGAGGGCCCCAAGCCGGTCACGACGGCCGAGCTGTTCGGCGGCAAGACCGTCGCCCTGTTCGCCGTGCCGGGCGCCTTCACCCCGACCTGCTCGGCGCGCCACCTGCCGGGCTATGTCGACCACCGCGCCGACCTGAAGGCCAAGGGCGTGGACACCGTGGCCTGCGTCTCGGTCAACGACGCCTTCGTCATGGGCGCCTGGGCTCAGGCCAACGACCTGAACGGGACCGACGACATCGTCATGCTGGCCGACGGCAACGGCGACTTCACCCGCGCCGTGGGCCTGGCGCTGGACGCCAAGGGCTTCGGCATGGGCGAGCGCTCGCAGCGCTACTCGATGCTGGTCAAGGACGGGGTGATCGACCAGCTGAACATCGAGCAGGGCGGCGAGTTCAAGGTGTCCTCGGCCGAGCACCTTCTGGCCCAGCTGTGATCCCCGGCGTCGCCCGCCCCCTCCGTCTCGGCAGCCGGCCAGCCCGCCACGCGCGAGGCTGAGGCTGTGGCGGGCGACGTCTTCACGCCTGAACAACGCAGCGCCGTGATGCGGCGCGTCAAGGCCCGCGACACAGGCCCCGAAATGAAGGTCCGGCGCGCCTTGCGGGCTGCGGGCGTCGGCTATCGTCTCGGCGGCTGCGGCCTTCCGGGGCGGCCGGACGTGGTGATGAAGGGGCGCAAGAGCGCCGTCTTCGTCCACGGCTGCTTCTGGCACGGCCACGACTGCCCGCGCGGCGCCCGCAAGCCCAAGGGCAACGCTGAGTACTGGACCTCCAAGATCGATCGCAACCGCGCCCGCGACGCCCGCGTGGCGGATGAACTGACAGCGGCGGGCTGGCGCGTCCTGACCCTGTGGGAATGCGATCTTAAACAGCCGGACTGGGAAGGGCGCTTGCTTACGGCGTTGCGATCGGAGCCGTCTTAGGCGGCGGCCTCGGCGTCGGAGTTCGCCTCGCTTTGGGCGGCGGCGTCCAGGGTTTGGGTCAGGGCGTCCAGCAGGGCGGCGGGCGTCAGGGGCTTGGAGACGAAGGCGTTCATGCCCGAAGCGAGGCAGGCGCGCATGTCTTCCGGCTCGGTGTCGGCGGTCACGGCGATGACCGGGACGCGGGCGTTCGGACCGCCGCCCTTGCGCAGCCGCCGCGTCGTCTCGCGACCGTCCAGTTCCGGCATCCGCACGTCCATGAAGATGACATCGAAGGCCTGGCCCTCACAGGCCTCAAGCGCGGCCAGACCATTCTCGGCCATGACGATCTCACAGTCGAAGGCCTGCAGGATCAGCTGGATGGCGCGCCGATTGATGGCGTGGTCATCGACGACCAGGACGCGCAGGGGCCGGCTATCCGCCGCCTCATCCTCATCTTCCGCCGTGACGCCCTCGGGTGCAGGCGCGGGCTGATGCGGGTAAGCGGCGGCCGCTGGAAGGTCGTCCGGGAGAGGGGCCAGCGGGTCCAGGCGTCCGGGAACGGCCAGCGGCGTGATCAGCTCTTCAGGGATGTCGGCGCCCGCCTCGGGCTGGCCCTGGCTCAGGCTGAGAGCGACGGTGAACTGCGAGCCGCCGCCGGGCTCGCTGCGCACTGTCAGCCGCCCGCCCATCAAGATGATCAGATCGCGGCTGATGGCCAGCCCCAGCCCCGAACCGCCAAAGCGGGCGGCGACGCCGTCCTGGGTCTGATCGAAGGGGGTGAACAAACGCTCCAACTGCTCGGCGCTCATGCCGCGCCCCGTATCAGCGACCTCGATCAGCAGGGCGTAGGAGCCTTCGTCGTTGAGCCAACTGCGGACCCTCAGCGTCACCGTCCCGGCGTTGGTGAATTTCATGGCGTTGGAGATCAGATTGTTCAGCACCTGGCGCAGGCGCATGGCGTCGCCGTGCACCCAGCGCGGGGTCTCGCGCGCGCCCTCCAGACGCAGTTGCAACCCCTGGGCGCGGGCGTGTCCCTGCCACAGCCGAGCGGTCTGGGCCAACATCAGCCGCAGGTCGAAGTCGTGGCTCTCCACGTGCATCCGGCCGGCGTTCAAGCGCGAGTGGTCCAGCAGATCGTCGAGCAGAGCCTTCATCATCAGGCCCGCATCCTCGATCAGGGCGACCTGTTGACGGCCGGCGCTGTTCGGCACGGTGGAACGCAGATAATCGGCGCCGGTCAGGATCGCGCTGATGGGAGTGCGCAGGTCGTGACCGATAGCGGCCATGAAGGCGCTGCGTTCGACCATGGCGGTCTCAACCTGTCGGCGTTCTCTTTCGGCTTCGGCCAAGGCGTGGCGCTCGGCCACCATGGCCTTGCGCAAGCGCGACCGGGTATTGAAGCAGAACAGGGCGTAGAAAATGACTCCGATGGAGACCGCCGTGATCAGGGACTTCTCTGCTCCCCAACGCGCCATGAACATCGGGGTCAACGCCAGATAGCCCAGCTGGGGCAGGACGGTGAAACCAAACACCCGGAGATTGCCGGCCGACATGATCACCGAGTTGACCGTGCCCGCCGACAGCAGCACCGCGGCCGCGAAACCGCCCATAGGGCCGCCGACAAGCCAGAGGGGCACCGAGAGCAGGCCGAAAAAGCTCGCGTTGAGCGCGATCACCGCGTCCAGAGCCGGTCCGCGCCAGCCGCGCGGGGTCTCCAGAAGCCCGCGCATCACGGGTTCGGCCAGCCAGGCTTCGAGAGCTTGGATCACGAAGTAGACGGCGAGCCAGCCCAGACAGGCGGGCAGGCCCAACAGCGGGCTGAAGACAAGCGCGGTCGTTCCGCCCATGACAAGGCGCTGCATCGTCGCCTTGCGACGCTGGCGAATGGCGGGCGCCCAACCCAGGTGGGCGTCGGCGATAGGCTCGGACATACGACGTTCCAAACGGGCGCTCAGCCCATTGGTTCATCATCGACCGAGGGTTGCTAATGCTCCGTCAACGCCGCGCAGCGGTCGCCTCGGCCATGCTGGCGAAGCCTTCGGCGCGCAGGCGGGCGGCCAGGTCGCGCTTGATGCGTCCGATCAGGCCCGGACCTTCATAGATCAGAGCCGAATAGACCTGGACCGCCGAGGCGCCGGCGCGGATGCGGGCGAAGGCGTCCTCGCCGCTGGAGATGCCGCCGACCGCGATCAGGGGCAGGCGTCCGTCCGCGGCTTCGGCCGCCGCCTCCAGGGCCTTCAGCGCGAAGGGCTTCAGCGGGGCGCCGGACAGGCCGCCGCTCTCGCCTGCGAAGTTCGAGCGCAGGGAGGCGGGCCGCTCCAACGTGGTGTTGGACACGATCAGGGCGTCGATGCGGTGGGCGATGGAGGCCTCGACGATCATGCCGATCTCTTCGCCGATCAGGTCGGGCGCGATCTTCAGGTAGACCGGGGCGCCGTCGCCGGGGCGGGCCTCGTTGATGCGGCCCAGCAGGTCGTCCAGCGCCTCGCGCCGCTGCAGCGCCCGCAGGCCCGGCGTGTTGGGCGAGGAGATGTTGACGGTGAAATAGTCGGCTAGGCCCGCCAGCCGCTTCAGCCCCGCGACATAGTCGGCGGCCTTGTCCTCGGTGTCCTTGTTGGCGCCCAGGTTGGCGCCGATGGCGGTGCGGGTCGGACGCCGGGCCAGGCGGGCGGCGAACGGCTCCAGCCCGTCGTTATTGAAGCCCATGCGGTTGATGATCGCCCGGTCTTCCGACAGGCGGAACAGGCGCGGCTTGGGGTTGCCGGCTTGCGCGCGCGGGGTGACCGAGCCGCACTCAACCGCGCCGAAGCCTAGACGCGACAGGCCTTCCAGCGCCTCGCCGTTCTTGTCGAGCCCAGCGGCCAAACCGACGGGGTTGGACATCTCCAGACCGGCGATCGTGGTCTTCAGGATCGGATCGTCGGCGCCGGGCGCGGGCAGGGGCGTCAGTTGCAGGGCGCGGATGGCCAGGCGGTGGGCCGTTTCGGGCTCCATCTGGCGCAGCAGGACGGCGCCCAGATCGGTCAGGCTCATGCTCATGTTCTGGCTCAGGCGGTCTCTTCGATGATCATGCGGCCGTCGGCGCTGACCGCCAGGGCGCGCGCGCCGCGCGTCGCCGCGACGGGCAGGGGGCCGTAGATGTGGGGGAACAGGGCGCCGCCGCGCGACGGCTCCCAGATCAGGGCGTCGCCCAAGGCCGTCAGGTCGACTTCGACCAGCATCAGCTCGCTCTGCCCGGCGTAATGCTTGGCTGCGGTGACCTCCAGCTGATCGGCGGCCGACAGGTGGATGTAGCCGTCGGCCCGGTCCACGGCCGAACCGTCATAGCGGCCCTCGGCCAGGGTCGCCCGCCAGTCAGCGCGGCTCAGGATCTTGAAGGCGACGTCAGGACGATCCGTCATGGCCTAGAACGCCTCCGGGGTCAGCCAGCCCTCATAGGAGGGGCGCCCGGCGACATTGACGGTGAAGACAGCCGCCGCCCCGGTGGGAAAGCCGCCGCTCATCTTGTCGAGCACCGACGGGGAGGCGGCGCTCTCGATCAGATATTCGACGGCCAGTTGATGCACGCCGGGGTTATGAGCGATCAGCAGCAGGCAGCCCGCCTCTTCCTCGGACGCCTCGACGGCGCGGCGCAGCACGTCGGCCGAGGCGTTGTAGAGGTTGTCGGACACGCGCACCTCGACGTCGCCGAAATGGTCGCTGGCCTGATCCCAGGTCTGACGGGTGCGCCGGGCGCCCGACACCAGCGCCATGTCCGGCTTCAGTCCGCGCGCCGCCAGGGCGCGGCCCATGGCGGCGGCGTCGCGCAGACCCCGTTCGCTCAGGGCGCGGTCCACGTCGCCGCCGGGCGCCGAGGCTTCGGCCTTGGCGTGCCGCATCAGGATCAGTCTTTGCATGAGGCTGGCTTTAAGGCTGTTTGCGCGCGGCGCCCATAGGGTGCGACGCGGGCGCGTGATCACGGGCGGCGGGCGAGGGGGTCAGGGCGGGCCGTCCGGCCAACACGGTCTGGGCCAGGCCGCTGGGGCGGACGCGGGCGTAGGCCTGGCGCGTGGCCTCCAGCATGATCAGGCCCGCCGCGCCGGGAAACAGTTTCGGCCCGACCTGCTCCAGCCCGTCGGCCAGGCCCAGCAGCGGCCGCCACGGCGGGACGTACAGGGCCTGGGACCAGGCGACGGGCTCCAGACCCACCTCACGCACCAGCCGCTCCAACTGACTGCGGGTGAAGGGGCGGCCGTGGCCGAAGGGAGTGGCCTCGGCGCGGGCCCACAGGCCGCCGCGCGCCGCCGCCGCCAGGATGACGCGGCCCGACGGCGCCAGGGCGCGCACCGCCTCGGTCAGCAGGGCCTTGGGATCATCGGCTTCTTCCAGGGCATGCACCAGCAGGATCCGGTCGAAGGTCCCGGCGGCGAAAGGCAGGCGGCGGTCGTCGATCAGGACGGTGCGGTTGCGCCCGCCCGCCGTCCACTGTTCCGCGCCCTGTCCGCCCGGCATGGCGGCGATGACGCGGCGCGCGCCGATGAAGGCGTCCAGCCAGGGGGTGGCGTAGCCCAGCCCGAGTACGTCGCAGCCGTTCGCCTCGCCCCAGGCGTCGTCCAGACGCCGCGCCAGCATGCGCCGCGCCAGCGCCCCGGTCGGTTCGCCGTAGAAGGTGCGGAGCTCGTCGATGCTGCGGCGCATGGGAGCAGTATGGCGGATTTCGCGCAGTTTGTCGGGCCATTCTGCTAGGCTGGGGTTTCGATCGGAGACCTCCCCATGACCCTGACCGTCCGCCAGTTCCCCTGCCTGTCCGACAACTACGGCTTCCTGATCCGCGATGAGGCGACGGGGCTGGTAGCGGCCATCGACACGCCGGACGCCGAGGCGATCCTGGATGATCTGGAAGCGTCAGGCTGGGGGCGGCTGGACCTGATCCTGAACACCCACTGGCACCCCGACCACACCGGCGGCAACGAACGGCTGCAGGCCGAGACCGGCTGCGAGATCGCCGGGCCGGAGGAGGTGCGCCGCGCGGCGCCGCTGGACCATGTGCTGGTCGATGGCGAGGCGGTGCGGTTGGGCGAGACGGCCTTCGACGTGGTGCTGTCGCGCGGTCATACGCTGGGCCATGTGGTCTATCACGCGGCGGACGACGGCCTGGCCTTCGTCGGGGACGTCATCTTCGCCCTGGGCTGCGGGCGGTTGTTCGAGGGGACGCCTGAGCAGATGTGGGAGAGCCTGAACCGCATCGGGGCCTGGCCCGAGACGACGACGCTGTACTGCGCCCATGAATATACGGCGTCCAACGCCCGCTTCGCCCTGTCGTTGCCGGACGCCGAGGCGGACATGCAGGCGCACGCCGAGGCCATCTTCGCCGCGCGTGAGCGGGGCGAGGCGACCGTGCCGACCACGGTCGGGGTCGAGCGCCGCTTCAACCCCTTCCTGCGCGCCCGCGACGCCGAAGACTTCGCCCAGCGCCGTGCGGCCAAGGACGCGTTCAAGGGGTAGTCAGTCTCAAGAGGCCGAGTAGCTGGTCTTGATCTGGGTGTAGAAGTCGGCGGCGGCGAAGCCCTGTTCGCGGGGGCCGTAGCTGGACTTCTTCGTGCCGCCGAAGGGGACGTGATAGTCGACCCCGGCGGTGGCCAGGTTGACCATGGTCATGCCCGCCCGCGCCCGACGCTGGAACTCGCGCGCGTGTTTCAGCGACTGGGTGACGATGCCCGCCGACAGGCCGAACTCGACGCCGTTGGCGACGGCCAGGGCTTCCTCGAAATCGGCCACGCGGATGGTCGAGGCGACGGGGCCGAACACTTCCTCGTTGTTGATGCGGGCGTCGGCAAGGGTGTCGACGATCAGGGTCGGCTGGACGTACCAGCCCGGCTTGTCGAGGCTGAGGCGCTGGCCGCCCGCCACGACGCGGCCGCCGCCGGACGCGGCGATGTCGATGTAGTCGTAGGAGACGTCGCGCTGGGCCTCGGTCACGGCCGGGCCCATCTGGGTGGACGGGTCCAGGGCGTCGCCGACCCGCAGGGCCTTCACCTTCTCGGCCAGGGCGGCGACGAAGTGATCGTGGATGCCGTCCTGAACGATCAGGCGGCTGGAGGCGGTGCAGCGCTGGCCGGTGGCGAAGAAGCTGCCGTCCAGGGCGATGTTCACGGCGCGCTCCAGATCGGCGTCGTCCATCACGATCAGCGGGTTCTTGCCGCCCATTTCCAGCTGGACGCGGGCCTGGCGCTTCATCGCCCCTTCGGCCACCCCGGCGCCGACCTTCTGCGAGCCGGTGAAGCTGATGCCGTCCACGTCCGGGTGGGCGACGATGGCGCGGCCGACGTCGCCGTCGCCGATGACCATGTTGACCACGCCCTTGGGCAGGCCCGCCTCATGCAGGATGGCGATCAGGGCCTCGGCCGTGGCCGGGGTCGGGCCGGCGGGCTTGATGACGACCGTATTGCCGAAGGCGATGGCGGGCGCGATCTTCCAGGCCGGGATGGCGATGGGGAAGTTCCACGGGGTGATCAGGCCGAACACGCCGACCGGCTGACGATAGGTCTGGATTTCGACGCCGGGCCGGGTCGAGGCCAGGTTCTGGCCGTGCAGGCGCAGGGCCTCGCCCGCGAAGAATTTCAGGATGCGGGCGGCGCGGGCCGTCTCACCGATGCCTTCGGCCAGGGTCTTGCCCTCTTCGCGCGACAGCAGGCGGCCGATGACTTCGCGCCGCTCCATCAGCAGGGTCCCGGCGCGGTCCAGCACATCCGAACGGACCTCGGGCGAGGCATCGGCCCAGGGGCCGAAGGCGGCGCGGGCGGCCTGGACCGCCTGATCGACCTCGGCGGCCCCGCCCTTGGGGGTACGGGCCACGACGTCGCGCGTGTCGGACGGGTTCAGGCTCTCGCCTGTCCGCGTTCCGGCGACCTTCTCGCCGCCGATCCAGTGCGAAAGCTCAAGCGTGTCGGTCATGCGGATCAGTCCCTTGTTTTCAGTACTGGCTTGCCCGAGGCGGCGACCGCCGACAAGGCGTCGGCGCCGGATCTTCGTTCGGAAATCGCCGCGTTTGGCGAAGGTATTGCGCTGGAAGCCCAGGTCGTGCCATGAGTAGCGCCGATAGTCCGGGGGCGGTTTCATATGGTTTTCCAACGCGTTTGCGTCGCTTTGGCGGCGTTGGCCGTCTGCGGGACGGGCTTGCCGGCGACCGCGTTCGCCGCGTCCGGCGCTGTGCAGGCTGAAGCTGCGGCGCGCGCAGGGCTGAAGCGGCGGATCGCCGTCGGCCGCTTCACCAACAGCACGCCCTACGGTCGCCTGCTGCTGTCGCCGGGACAGGCCGATCCTGTGGCGACCCAGGCGGGCGACATGCTGGTCAACGCCCTGGTGGCGTCCGACCACTTCTTCGTCTTCGAGCGGTCGGACCTTACGGCGCTGAACGCCGAGCGGGTGCTGTCCGAGGCGGACGGCCAGGCGCTGAGCGGGGTCGACGCCCTGCTGTTGGGCTCGATCACCCAGTTGGGTCGCCGCAACGAGGGCAAGCAGGGCTTCCTCAACTCCCAGCGGCGCCACGCGGTCAACGCCACGGTTGAGATCCGCCTGGTCGACGTGCGCACGGGCCGCGTGTTCTTCACCGCCTCGGGCGCCGGCGAGGCGACGACCGAGACCGGCGAGGTGGCGGGTTTCGGCAGTCGCGCGGGCTATGACTCGACCCTGAACGATCGGGCCATTTCGGCGGCCATCGCGGACGCCATGACCAATATCGTCAACCAGTTGCAGCAGCGGGCCTGGTTCACCGACATCCTGCGGGTGTCCGGCCCGACCGTCTATGTCAGCGGCGGTCCCAGCCAGGGTCTGCGCGCCGGCGACCGCTTCCACGTGGAGACGCCGGGCGAGACGGTGATCAGCGGCCAGTCGGGCCTGCCGATCACCCTGCCGGGCAGCCGGGTGGCGCAGATCGAGATCACCGGCTTCTTCGGCGACAGCCCCGAAACCGAGGGCGCGACCGCCCGTGTCATCGCGGGCGAGCTGCCCGCAGAGATAGCCGGCCTGCGGGTCACGGAGATCAGAGAATGAAGACGAAAGCGGTCGTGCTGACCGCCCTGTGCGCCGCGCTGGCGGCCGGGGGGTGCGTCCAAAACTATCCCACGCGCGAGGCGGTGCAGGGCGCGCCCGCCGGGGTCCTGAAGCTCAGCAACGCCCCGGCCGACGCCCGCCTGATCGTGGACGGACGGGATATGGGGCCGGTCAGCGCCCTGGCCAGGGGGGCGGCCCTGACGCCGGGCCGTCATGAGATCGCCGTCACCCAGGGCGGCCGGGTTCTTCATGCCCAGACGGTGATGGTCGCCGCCGGGGCCCAGGCTGTGGTGGTGCTGCCTTGAAACGTCTGATGATGCTCGCCGCGCTCGCGGCCCTGGCCGGCGTCGCCGCCTGCGCCCCCGCCACGCGGTTCGAGTGGGGTGCCTATGAGCCGGCGCTTTACGCCTATGCCCAGAACCCCGAGAACCGCGAGGCCTATCGCACCGCGCTGGAGCGGGCCATCGAGGCGGGGCGCAAGCGCGACGCCGTGGCGCCGGGCCTGCTGGCCGAGCTGGGCTACCTGCATCTGCAGGCGGGCGAAACGGCGCAGGCCCTGACCCTGTTTCAGGAAGAGCGCGCGCGCTTCCCGGAATCGGCCGTGTTCATGGATCGGGTGATCGTCGGCATCGGCGGTCAGACGGCGGTCGCCGCCGCAGGAGAGGCGCAATGATCGTCCGTAAATTGCTCGCCGTCGCCGCCCTGGCGGGCGCCGCCCTGCTGGCCGCCTGCGCCACGGGACCGACGCCCAAGAGCTATGCCGCCCTGCGCGCCGAGAATCCGCGCAGCGTCATGGTGGTTCCGGCGCTCAACTCGACGGTCAATGTGGATGCGGCGGACTATTTCGTCTCGACCATTTCCCGGCCCGTGGCCGAGCGCGGCTACTATGTATTTCCCGCTCATATGGTGAAGGGCGTGCTGGAGGACGAAGGCCTGTCGGACGCCGGGCTGGTGCATCAGGCCGACGCCTCGCGGTTCGGTACCCTGTTCGGCTGCGACACGGTGCTGTTCGTCGAGATCCAGAAGTGGGAGTCGCAATACGTCGTCATCTCCACCTCGACCAATGTGGCGTTTGAATACACGCTGAAAAGCTGCCGGACCGGACAGGTGCTGTGGTCGGACCATCAGGAGATGACCTACAGCCCGCAGGCGTCGAGCTCGGGCAATCTGCTGGCCGACCTGCTGGTTCAGGCCGTCGTCTCGGCGCTGGAGAAGGCCAAGCCGAACTATATGCCGTTGACGCAGCAGGCCAATCTGATCGCGACCCACGCGCTGGGCCAGGGCCTGCCGGCCGGTCCCTATCTGCCGGCTCAGCATCAGCAGGACCGCAAGAGCTTTCCGGACGAATAAGGCCCCGTGCGAGGGGGCGGCGAACGCGGCTAAACACCGAGGCAGAAATGCTGGGGAGCGAGGGGCTTGCCTCGCGCGTATAAGCCTTATCTGTTACGCCGCCCCCCGAACGCACGGAGACCTTCGCCATGTCCGATACTGCTCAAACCCAGGCCTATGACGCTAGCCGCCACAAGAAGGCGGGGCGCGGCCGGATCTATGACAGCATCGTCGACACCATCGGCGACACCCCCCTGGTGCGGTTGCCGAACCTGACGGCGGCGCTGAAGCCCCAGGCGACCGTGCTGGCCAAACTGGAGTTTTTCAACCCGATCGCCTCGGTCAAGGACCGCATCGGCGTGGCCATGGTCGAGGCGCTGGAGCAGCTGGGCCAGATCAAGCCCGGCGCCACCCTGATCGAGCCGACCAGCGGCAACACCGGCATCGCCCTGGCCTTCGTGGCGGCGTCGAAGGGCTACAAGCTGATCCTGGTCATGCCCGAGAGCATGTCGATCGAGCGGCGCAAGATGCTGGCCCTGCTGGGCGCCAAGCTGGAACTGACGCCGGCCGAGAAGGGCATGAAGGGCGCCATCGCGCGGGCTGAGGAGCTGCTGAGGGAGATCCCCGGCTCGGTCAGTCCGGCCCAGTTCGAGAACCTGGCCAACCCCGCCATCCACGAGGTCACCACGGCCGAGGAAATCTGGAACGACACGGCGGGCGCCGTGGACGTCGTCGTGTCCGGCGTCGGCACCGGCGGCACCATCACCGGCGTCGGCCATGCGCTGAAGGCGAAGAAGCCCTCGGTGAAGTTGATCGCGGTCGAGCCGGCGGACTCTCCGGTGCTGTCCGGCGGCGCGCCGGGGCCGCACAAGATCCAGGGCATCGGCGCGGGCTTCATCCCCGCCGTGGTGGACCGCGCCGTCATCGACGGGGTGGAGCAGGTCACCAACGACGACGCCTTCGCCATGGCCCGCCGCGTCGCGCGCGAGGACGGCGTCCCGGTCGGCATCAGTTCGGGCGCAGCCCTGACGGCGGCCTTCCGACTGGCGGCGCAGGACGCCTATGCCGGGCAGACGATCGTGGCCATCATCCCCAGCTTCGCCGAGCGTTATCTGTCGACGGCGCTGTTCGAAGGGCTGTGACGGCCGGTTAACGCGTCGGCGCTAGTCTGCGCTCATGAGCGAACCCGGGGTCAGGGCGGAAGAGGGCGAGGCGCGGCCGTTGCGGGCGCGTCGCGCCCTGCTGCGTCGCCTGGCCGACGTGGTCAGCCTGCCCGCCAGCCGCATCAATGTCTTCGAGCGTTCGGTGGTCGGCGATCTGCTGGTCGTTGTGCTGCGCACGGCCTCGGTGGAGGAGCGTCGGCGGGTGGCCCAGCGGCTGGCGCCCCTCGGCGAACTGCCCGATGCATTGAAGCGCCTGCTGCTGCGGGATGACCCGGGGGTGGCGCGGCCTTTGCTGGAGGACTGCGCCGCCCTGTCGGATGCGGACCTGATCGGCTGCGCGCGGGACGCCGGGCCGGAGCACCGCTTGATGATGGCGGCGCGGCGCGGCCTGACCGAGGCCGTAACCGAAACCCTGCTCAGTTGGGGCGAGGAGGCGGTCATCGCCGCTGTCCTGCGCAACGATTCGGCGCGCATGCCGCAATCGGCAATCGAAGGCGTGATCGCCTTGAGCCGGGGCGCGCCGGGCCTGAGCGCCCTGTTGCTGCGCCGGCTGGAGCTGCGGCCGGCGGGCGCCTACGTCATGTTCTGGTGGTGCGCGGCCGAGGAGCGGCGCACCATCCTGCAACGCTTCGCCGTGTCGCGCGAAGTGATGCAGAGCAGCGTCGAGGACGTCTTCGCCCTGGCGGCGGAGGAGGGGTGGAGCGACCCCGTCGCGCGCAAGGCGCTACAGTTCATCGAGCGGCGCCAGCGCAATCGTGCAGCCGTGGCCAAGAGCCCTTACGCCGATCTGGAGGCCGCCGTGGCGGCGGCGGGCGCTGCGGGGCTGACGCGCGACCTGGTCGCCGAGATTGGCTATCTGTCGGGGATCAAGCCTTTGACTTCGGCCAAGATATTGGCCGACGCAGGGGGCGAGCCGCTGGCTATACTGTGCAAGGCGACGGGGCTGACGCGGCGCGACCTGACCGTATTGTGGCGGGCTATGCGGCGGCCCGAGACCGCCGAGGACGGCGCGGAGCATCCGGACTGGCGCCGGGTGCAGATCATCTATGAAATGCTGGCGGTAGACCGGGCCCAGACTGTGCTGCGTTACTGGAACTGGACTCTGTCTTCGGCGCTGACGCCGACGCTTCTGCGCGCGATCCGCGAAGGGGAAGAGGCGCTGATCGACGAATACTCGGCGCCCGAGAGGGCCGCCCTGTTGGCGCTTGCAGAGAACTTTGGTCGCTAAAAAGTCGGCGCCGTCGTAATTACTGATCAGGGCAGTTGAACTCGCTTATCAGGCGATAAAGCGCCCCTGCATTGCTTTCGACTTCGAACATCCGTATGAAACCAATAGACGGCGGGTCTTCTCAGATCAGTCGATTGGAATTGGGGCGTCAGAAGGCTGGTCCAAATGGAAGAAAAACCCGAACTGCTTGAGATGACGGCGGACATCGTTTCGGCCTACGTCAGCAACAACACCGTATCGGCCGACACTGTGCCGACCCTGATCGCGCAGATCCACGCCGCCCTGTCGGGCGTTTCGGAAGCGCCGGTCGAGGCCGAGCCCGAGCCGCAAGAACCGGCCGTGCCGGTGCGCAAGTCGATCACCCCCGACTTCCTGATCTGTCTGGAAGACGGTCGCAAGTTCAAGTCGCTGAAGCGTCACCTGCGCACCAAATACAATCTGAGCCCGGAAGAGTACCGCGCAAAATGGGGTCTGCCGAAAGACTACCCCATGGTCGCCCCGAACTACGCCAAGGCGCGTTCGGAACTGGCCAAGCAGATGGGCCTGGGCCAGGGCGGCCGTAAGCCGGCCCGCGCGACCCGCAAGTAATAGCGGCGCCGCTCTAAAGACAGACGCCCGCCTTTCCAGCGAAAGGCGGGCGTTTTGCTGTCCGGGACAGGGAGGCGGTCAGGCCGCCTGCATCGCCTTGCGCGCGCGCCAGAAGCGGATCGTCCGCAGGGCCGCTTCGCGGGTCAGCTCCTGATACATCCCCGCATAGGCGCGGGCCTTGCCCATGGCGTTGTCGTCGGTGTTCAGAAGGACGACCGCGTAGGTCAGGAACAAGGCGCGGTCCAGGTCGGCCGCCTTGCAGATCACCGCCAGGGCGTCCAGCTCCCGTCGCTCGATGATCTGGCGGGCGGTGTGGAAGTCGACGTCGGCCAGTTGCGACAGGGCGATCAGGAAGGCGGTCTGGCCGCCTGACCGCAGGAAGCGCGCCAGCACCTGGGGCGTCAGCTGGTTGGCGGCGCGCAGTTCTTCGACATAGGCCAGGCTCTCGGCGTAGTCGGGGGGCAGGGCGCCGTCTTCGGCGGCGACGCGCGTGCGGCCGGCGGCCAGGGCGCTTTCCAGCAAGACCGGATCCATCCGCGCGTTCTGTTCCAGAATGCGCTGGCGCAGCCGGGCCTCGACCTCGAAATACAGGTCGTTCAACAGGTCGGGCGGCAGGCTGGAGCGTTCGACCGTCACCGCGTGCAGGGCCGGATTGGCCCGGGCGCGCTCGACCGCGGCCTCGGAAGCGGCGCGCGACAGGCTGGCCCCTTCGTTACCCAGCAGCACGCCCAGGGTCTCGTCGTCGCCGCGCTCGACAATGGCGTCGGACAGGGCCTCTGACACGGCGGCGCGGCGGCTGACGGCGCGCATATGGCCCTGACCGCAGGAGCGGACCACGCCGATCAGGTCCGCCTCGGTGAGAACGGGCGAGGCGCTGAGGACGGGGGCGGCCACGGTCTCGGCTTCATCATTGGCCAGGCGGCGGATCAACTGGTGCGGAGCGTCCGGCGCGTCGGCGAACCGCTCGGCCAGTTCGGCGCGCACGGCCGTCTCCATGGCGTCGGTTAGGTCAGAAAGGACCGCGCCGTAGAGGGCGGTCTCGGACTCGGTGCGCTGGGCCGCGCCGAAGAAGCAGTCGGTCAGCTCGCGCAGCAGGGCGCGTCGTTTGAGGCTGGAGTCCTCCTGCGCCAGGGCGATCAGCTCAGGCAGGCGCGAGCCGGTCTCGGCGGCGGGGGGCAGGTCGGCGCTGTCGCTCATGGCAGGTCGGGGCCGTCAGTCAGGGGGGCGGCGCGCAGGCGGCCCTGGGCGTCGCGCATGACGGCGGGGGCCTCGGGCGGCTGGGCCAGGTCGTCCGAGGCGATGGGCTGATCCAGTTCGACCGGCAGGGCGTCGAGATAGTTGGGCGCGGGCAGGGGCGTGGCGTCTGGCTGGCGGCCGGCCTGGCGGTGGACGGAATAGTAGCGGGCGCCGCTCTGAGTCGGGGCGTCGCCGCGCGCAGGCTGGGGCGCAGCCTGCGGCGGCTGTTGCGGCGTCGGGGTCTCGGGCGCGGCAGGCGCCGAGGCGGCGGGCGGCTGGGGCGTGTTGCGCTGCAGCTGGAAGATCAGCGCGTCGCGACGCGGGGCCAGCGGGTCCACGGCCGGCTCGGTCGGTGTGGTGGCGGGCTCAGGCTGGGGGGGCGGCGGAGGCGGCGCAGGCTGCGGCTCGGCGATCGCGGCCGGCTGCGCCTGTCGAACCGGCTCAGGCATCGGCTCATGCATTGGCTCAGGCATCGGCGCAGATGGAGGGGGAGGCGAGGGCATGTGCTGGACGACAGGCGCGGGTTGCGGCTGAGCCGCCGGCTGGCTGGGCTCGGGCGCGCGCTCAAACGGCGCAGGAGACGCCTGGGGCGCGGCTTGCGGCGCGTAGGGCTGAGGCTGGCTCTGCGTCGGCTGGCGCGTCCACGGCGGCGGTTGATAGGCCGCCTGATAGGGCACCGGCGGCGTGAAGTCGGGCGCAGGCGTTTCGGCCGGAGCGCTCACATAGGGGCGCCAGACGGCGTCCGGGTGGCTGGTCACCGGGCGGAGTTCGGGCGCGGGCGCCGGCTGGGGCTCGCCGTGGGCTGGCGCGGAACGCCAGGGATAGCCGCCGTGCGGGATGATCGGCGGCCGGGCGGCGTAGGTCGGGCTTTGCGCCATGACCGGCTGCGGCGGGGCGAAGCTGTCCGTCGGGGCGCTGGGCCAGGCGGGCTGGCTGGCCGTAGGGGTGGCGGCGCGGCCGGGCCAGGACAACTGGCGCGCCTGGGGCGCGGGCGCATCGCCGGAGCTTGTCGGAGGCGGGCCGTGCTGCGCCCAGGCGGCCGTGGCCGCGCCGAGCGCGGGCAGAAGGGCGGCGATGGTCAGGGTGCGCGGCAACGGCGCCTCGTGAAAACTGCAGAGGTTCGCAGGACATCCTAGGCGGCGCGGCTTAATCCTCGCCTAACGCCGGGCGCTTTAACCGCGGGTGGGCAGATATTGGCCGGTGAAGGCGTCGCGCCATTCGGGCGCAGTCGGATAGGCGCCCTGCGTCTGATCGGCGAAGGCCTGCCAACGCTCGGGCGTCATGGCGCCAAGGCCGTAAAGGGCTGCGTCGCCGCCGTCGACCATGGCCCGGGCGCGCAAGGCGGCGCGGGCGGCGTCCAGTGCGCGCTGGGGCAGGTCGGGGTTGGCGCGCCGGATCAGGGCGTCGCCCTTGGCCCCCTCGCCGTGGACATAGTCGCGCCAGCCCTCGACCGAGGCGGCGATGAAGTTGCGCAGGGCCTGGGCGTTGTCGCGGGCGAAGGCGTTGGGCGCCAGCACCAGGCCGGAATAGGAGGGGTAGCCGTCCTCGGCGGGGAACAGCACCAGCGGTTCGAAGCCGACCGCACGCGCGACAGCCTCGGGACCGCCGTCGGTCAGGCGGGCGATGAGCACGCTGTCGGGGTCTTCGCGGAAGGCCTTCAGATTGTCCTCGGCCGCGCCGGGGCGGGCCTGATCCGGCGTCAGGTCAAAGCGGGCGCGCAGCCAGGCCCAGAAGGCGTCCTGATCCTTCGGCTCCATCAGGATGCTGCGGCCGCGCAGGACGGTCAGGTCCTCCAGCTGCTGGCCGGGGTGGGCCAGCAGCACGACCGGGTCCTTCTGCAGGAAGGCGGCCACCGCCTTGACCGGCGCGCGCTCGGCGATCAGCCGCAGCGGCAGGAAGCTGTCGCGGCCGATGGCCAGTTCGACCGCGCTGGCGGCCAGAAGGGCGGGAATGTCGGCGCCCGAAGGACCGGCCAGAATCTCGACGTTGAGGCCGCGCCGCTCGTAGGCCCCGGCGGCCAGCGCCTGATAGAAACCGCCGTGCAGGGCGTCGGGCGGCCCCCCGGCGGCGACGCGCAAACGCACGCGCCCGGACTCGTCCGTCTGCGCGGGCGTGCGGCCGCACGCCGACAGCACGCCCAACGCCGTCAGGCCGAGCGCGCTGGCCATCAGGCCGCGTCGATGCAGGAGGGGGCGAGTCATCACGCCTAGGGTGTAGGGGGGCGGGCCGCGCTTGGAAAGGCGGCGGGGCGCCGGCGGGCCGATTTCCAACCGGAAACCCGGCGATTCAGCGCCGGAATTGAGCGAGGGGACGTAACCCTTTGAGCCAGACCGTCGCCGGTCGGATCGCGGATCGCGTCCCCTCGCCAAGTCCGGGTTGGACTTGGCCGTTATCGGGTCGAAACTTCGTTTCTGCGTCGGCGGGCGAACCCGTCGTCGTTCGACAACCGTTTCGTCGGCTCCTGGTCTTCGGCGTTCCGCAAGGCGAACCTCGCGCCGTCCGTCGATCCCGGCCCGGTTCTCCGTGATCCCTGCGCCGAAGCGCTAAAGGATCGGGAGCCTTGGCCCTGCGTCGGTGTTTCCGCGTCCTCCGAAGAGGCTAGGAACCCTGGGTCAGAGAGCCGGACCGGTTCGCTTGATCTCAAGGTCGCCCTCGATTTCCGCGCCTCCGTGTCCCTTCGGCCTGTTGACGTTCCCGCGAAATCCGCTATTGGGCAAGCGCCCAAACCGGCGCGTCTGTGTGGAATCGTCCCGGACCCGGTGGGCAACTCTGTGGATATCTGTGGACGGACGAAATTCGCCGAGGCGGATCAGCGCGTTGTGCTGTCCACAGGAAAAGGGGGCAGGGCGCGGCTCCGCCTCATCGGCGCGCGCCCTCCCTGCCTTGGCGGAATGGCAGGCGGTCAGCCCGCCAGCGCGGCCTTCTTCTCTTCCAGCTCCAGCCAGTCGAGTTCAGCGGCTTCGAGGTCGGCGCGGGCCTTTTCGGCGGCCTTCATGGCGCGGTCAAAGGCGGCGGGGTCGCGCGAATAGAGGTCGGGATCGGCCAGGAGGGCGTCCTGTTTGGCGATCTCGGCCGGAAGGGTCTCCATCAGCTTTTCGACCTCCTCCAGACGGCGGGCGTCCTTGTACGACAGCTTTACGGTCTTCTTGGGGGCGCGGTCAGAAGGCTCCGCCTTCTCGACCCGACGCGCCCCTGAGGGCGCGCTGTCGGCGTGGGTCGGGGGCGGGGCGAGGAAGCCGGGATTCTGGCGCAGGAAGTCCTGCCAGCCGCCGGGGGTCTCGACCACCTCGCCGCGACCGTTCAGGGCGATGGTCGAGGTGGCCAGGCGGTCGACGAAATCACGGTCGTGCGACACCAGGATCAGGGTGCCGTCGTAGGCTTCGAGCAGCTCTTCCAGCTTCTCCAGCGTGTCCATGTCGAGGTCGTTGGTCGGCTCGTCGAGGATCAGCAGATTGGCGGGCTGGGCCAGCGCCCGCGCCAGCAGCAGCCGGTTGCGCTCGCCGCCCGACAGGGTGGAGATGGGCTGCTTCAACTGGGCTTCCTGGAACAGGAAGTCCTTGGCGTAGGCGGCGACGTGCATGGAGCGGCCGCGCACCAGGATGGAGTCGCCCCCGCCTGGCGTCAGGGCGTCCCACAGGGTCATGTCCGACTTCAGCCCCTCGCGCGACTGGTCGAGGTAGAGGGGTTCCAGGTTGGCGCCCATGCGGACCGTGCCTTCGTCCGGGGCCAGTTCGCCCAGCAGCACCTTGACCAGGGTGGTCTTGCCCGCGCCGTTGGGGCCGACGATGGCCAGACGGTCGCCGCGGATGATGCGGGTGGTCAGGTTCTTGAAGATGGTCCGGTCGCCGAACGCCTTGCTGACGCCCTTGATGTCGGCGACCAGCTTGCCCGAGGCGCCCCCGGAATCGACGCCCAGGTTCAACTCGCGCGGCAGGTCCTTGACCCGTTCGGCCCGGTCCAGACGCATCTGTTGCAGGGCGCGGGCGCGGCCCTCGTTGCGGGTGCGCTGGGCGGTGATGGAGCGGTAGAAGGTGTAGGTCTCGGCCTCGATGCGCTTGGTCAGGCGGCGCAGGGACTCGGCCTCCTCCTCCATGACCTTGGCGGCCCAGTCGTCGAACTCGACGAAGCCCTTGTTCAGGG
This sequence comes from Brevundimonas guildfordensis, assembly GCF_014836405.1. Classification (GTDB taxonomy): domain Bacteria; phylum Pseudomonadota; class Alphaproteobacteria; order Caulobacterales; family Caulobacteraceae; genus Brevundimonas; species Brevundimonas guildfordensis. Next base: position 418,570 of record NZ_JACSQU010000002.1, read on the forward strand.
TCCGCACCTTGCGGCCTTCCAGCCAGTGGACGGTGTCGGTGACGCGGTTCAGGAAGGCGCGGTCGTGGCTGACGACCAGCAGGGCGAAACGGGCCTGGATCAGCTCATTCTCGAGCAGTTCGATGGCCAGGATGTCGAGGTGGTTGGTCGGCTCGTCCAGCAGCAGAAGGTCGGGCTCTTCGGCGAAGGCCTTGGCCAGGGCGGCGCGGCGGATCTCGCCGCCTGACAGGCCTTGGGTGGACTTGGCCGGGTTGAGGCCGAAGGTCTCCAGCCAGCTTTCGGCGGTCCAGCGTTCAGCCTCGCCCGAGGCGGCATAGTCGGCCAGGGTCTCGCCGGTGATGACGGGTTCCTGCGGAACATAGGCGAAGCGCGTGCCGGCCTGGAACGAGCGGTCGCCCGAGTCCGGCTCGATCAGGCCCATGACGACCTTCATCAGGGTGGACTTGCCCGCCCCGTTGCGGCCGACCAGGGCGGCGCGGCTGCGCGGCTCCATCGCCATGTCGACGCCGTCGAACAGCGGGCGTTGACCGTCCTGGAGACGGACATCTTTGAGAGCGACGAGGGGAGGTCTGGCAGCCATGGGGGCGCATATAGCGACTGACCGGCGCTTCGGCCATCGGCGTTGACGCTTCCCCGGCGGCGGGCTGTAGTCGGGCCATGACGACGGAGGGTGGAATGACTCTGAACCGTGCAGCCGGAGACGATGGCGGCAGAAGGAAGGGGCCGGGGCAGGTCTGGTACGCGGTGGCGGCGCTGCCCTTGCTCTGCGGTTTTGCAGCCATGGGCATGGTGGTGCTCACGCAAGTGTCGAAGCTGGACGACGGGCTGGAGCAGATCGTCGTGCCGGGCGCGCGCGAGTTGAGTCTGGAGCCCGGCCAGCACACGGTCTTTCTGGAATATCGCAGCGTCGTCGATGGCCGGGTCTATGCGGTCGATCAGGTGCCGGGCCTGGCCGTCCATGTCGAAGCGGCGGACGGCGCGCCGGTGGCGGTGAGCGCGCCCAGGGCAAGCACCACCTATACGCTGGGCGGGCGTCAGGGAGCGGCGATCAATGTGTTCCGCATCGAGCAGGCCGGCGCCTACAGGATCTCGGCCGACTATGACGGTCAGGAGGGGCCGCAGACGGTGATCGCCGTGGGCCAGGGGTTCATGGGGCAGTTGTTCGCCACCGTCTTACTGGCGCTGGGCGCGGCCTTCTCGGGCATGATCCTGACTGCGGCGGCGGTGATCGGAATCTATCTGGCGCGGCGGCGGGCGCGCCGGGCGTGAGAGAGTCTTGACTTGACGCATACCGTCCGGTTGGTATGTAAAGCGTCATGGACACGCAGACGCTCCGCCGCACGCCCGAAGACACCCGGCGCCAGATCATCGACATGGCGATCGAGGTGGCCGCCGACCAGGGGGCCACGGCCGTCACGCTGGATGCGGTGGTGGCGCGCCTGCCGTTCAGCAAAGGCGCCCTGCTGCATCACTTTCCGAGCAAGCTGGCTCTGCTGGAAGGCGTGATCGACCATCTGGCGCTGGAGATGACGACGGCGGTGCTGGCCGAGGCGGCGCGCGACCCGAACCCTTATGGGCGCAATGCGCGGGCCTATCTGAGGACGGTGGTCAATGAGCCGGCGACCGAGCGGGACGTGAGCATCGGGCGGGCCGTCCTGGCCGCCTGCGCAATCGAGGCCAGCCTCATCCCGCGTTGGCGTGAGGCGATCCGCAGCCTGACGGTCGGAGACCCGGAGGATCCGATGGGCCGGGACGACTCCCTGATGCTGCGGCTGATCGCCGACGGCCTGTGGATGAGCGACCTGTTCGGCACCCATGAGGTGTCGTTGGAGCAACGCAAGGCCCTGCTGTCGCTGCTGACGCCGGGCGGCATGCTGACGGACGGCCAGGCCGAGGTCGGCGCATGACTCTGACGACCTGGTTGGCCCTGCTGGGCGCGATCGGCTTCGAGGTCATGGGGACCACCCTGCTGCAGCAGTCGCAGCAGTTCACCCGGCCCTGGCCGACGGCGGGGCTGGCGGTCTGTTACGGCATCGCCTTCTATCTGCTGACCCTGGCTCTCAAGCAGATGCCGGTGGGGCTGGCCTATGCGATCTGGAGCGGGTTGGGGGTGGTGCTGATCTCGGTGATCGGCGTCTTTCTGTTCAAGCAGAAGCTGGACGCTCCGGCGGTTCTCGGCCTGGCCATGATCATCGGCGGCGTGGTGGTGATCAACTTGTTCTCCCGCAGCGTGACGCACTGAAGCCGGACGCGAGCGCAGGCGGAAGGCGACATAGAGGCTTTTGAGGCGTATAGGCGCGCCCATGAGTTCCGCGTCCGCCAAGCCCTTCTGGGAAACCAAGACGCTCGCCGAGATGTCGCCGAGCGAGTGGGAAAGCCTGTGCGACGGCTGCGGCCTGTGCTGCGTCATCCGGTTCGAGGACGAGGACACGGGCCGGATCATTCCGACGCGGGTGCACTGCAAGCTGTTCGACACGGACGCCTGTACCTGCACCGACTACGCTGATCGTCAGGCCGAGGTGCCGGACTGCGTGCAATTGACGCCCGGCAACATCCAGCAACTGAAGTGGATGCCGCTGTCGTGCGCCTATCGGCGTCTGCATGAGGGGCGACCGCTGGCCTGGTGGCACCCGCTGGTCTCGGGTGACCGGGAGACGGTGCATACGGCCGGGGTGTCGGTGCGGCGTCAGACCGTGTGCGAGACGGCGCTGAAGGAACCCGAGGACGCCCTGGAATTCGAGGCGCCGGAGTGGATGGCGGAGCGGGGGACCCAAGATCGGTCCAGCTAACCCAGTTTTGCTAACGAAAAATTTTGGGGTTAGGCGCGATAACGATCAGCCGATCGGGGAGCGCAGCGTGTCATTCACCAAGAGTATCGAGGCCTTGGAAGGTCCCGGAGGACCGTTTCAGCGCCTGGTGGATTTCGCCGCGACCCTGTTCAACTGCCGGGCGGCGGTGGTCACTCTGCTGACCGAGCGGGACGCGGCCATCCGTTCCAGCACGGGGCTGTGCGTGCAGCGTATCCCGCTGGAAGACAGCCTGGCGCCCATCCTGACCGCCATGGGGCCGGGCGCCGTCCTGGTGGCCACAGATCCCAAGGCCGACGGGCGCCTGAAGGATCACCCCCTCGTTCGAAAGACGCCGCACCTGAAGTTCGTGGTCGGGATGACGCTGTGCCATCCCGCGGGGAGGCCGGTCGGCGCCTTCACTATCCTGGACGACCGGGAGCGGCCGGAACCGGACGCGGAGCAGATGGAGCAGCTCGCCAGCCTGGTGGGCATGGCCGAGGATATTATCGCCGGACTGGACGCCGCGCGCATTCGCGACGAGCGGCTGGAGACGCTGCGGCTGGTTGAGCAGATGTCCGGCGTCGGCCACTGGCGTCTGGACCGAGCGACCAGCGTGGTCGAATGGTCGGACGAGGTCTATCGCATTCACGGGGTCACGCGCGAGACTTTCGACCCGAACCTGAACGACGCCCTGGCTTTCTATGTCGACGGCGAGCGCGAACGCCTGAGAGCCATGATCGCGGAGGGGCTGGAGGCGGGCGAGCCGTATATGGCCAAGTTGGCCATCATCCGGGCCGACGGCGAGGAGCGGCGGGTGCTGACCCATGCCGAGACGGAACGCGACGAGAACGGGCGCGTCACGGCCATGTTCGGCGTGTTTCAGGACGTGACCGAACAGGACCGGATGCTGGAGCGCGCGCGCCGCGACGAGAGCCGCTATCGCTTGCTGGCCGAGAACGTGGGCGACGTCATCACCCGCGTGAAGATGGACGGGTCCAGCAAGTACATCTCGCCGGCCATCCAGCAACTGCTGGGGTGGACCTATGAGGAGATGAGCGGCCAGTCCACCGACTACGTCCACCCCGAGGACCGCCGCCTGGTCCTGCAGGCGATCGGCGAGGCGGTGAAGACCGGAACGCCGACACGCCTGGAGCACCGTGCGGTGCACCGCGCTGGCCATACGGTCTGGGTGGAATGCACCTTCAAGGCGCTGAAGGACGAACACGGCCAGGTCGACGACGTGGTGGTGGTGATCCGCGACATGACCAAGCGCAAGCTGCTGGAGCACGAGGTCATCGAAGCCAAGGAGCGCGCCGAGGAGGCGACCCAGGCCAAGAGCGAGTTTCTGGCCAATATGAGCCACGAACTGCGCACCCCCCTGACCAGCGTGATCGGCTTTTCGGGCCTGCTGCAGTCGTCCGAGCATTTGCCGGCGGAAGAGCGCGTTTATGTCGAGCGCATCGCCACGGCTTCGGAGGCCCTGCTGGGCGTCATCAACGACATTCTCGACTACTCCAAGCTGGAGGCCGACGCGATCGAGATGGACCCCGAGCCGTTCGACACGCGCGCCCTGGTGGAAGGTGCGGCGGCGATCATTGAAAGCCAGTGCTCGGCCAAGGGGCTGACGCTCAATGTGGTGGTGGCGGCGGAAACGCCCGACCGCCTGACCGGCGACAAGGGACGGTTGCGGCAGGTGATGCTCAACTTCCTGTCCAATGCGGCCAAGTTCACCGCCAAGGGGACGGTGACCCTGAAGGTCGGCGGTCGGCCCGAGGGAGATGGCGGGTGGCGCATGCGGGTGGAGGTGAGCGACACCGGCATCGGCATTCCGCCCGAGAAGATGAACGAACTGTTCCGACGCTTCACCCAGGCCGACGCCTCGACGACGCGGGTCTATGGCGGGACGGGGCTGGGACTGGCGATCTCGCGGCGGCTGATCGAGCTGATGGGCGGCGAGGTTGGGGTGGACAGCACGCCGGGCGTCGGCTCGACCTTCTGGTTCGAGGCGCCGCTGACGGCGGCGGCGGCGGCGGGCCCGGCCGCCAGAGCCGATGATCGCGCCGAGCAGGCGGGGCTGCGCGGGCGGGTGCTGATGGCCGACGACGCCGCGGCCAACCGCGAGCTGGTCAGCGCCATCCTGAGGAATCTCGGGCTCGAGATCGACACGGTCGCCGACGGCGCCGAGGCGGTGCATGCGGCCCATTCCGGCGGCTATGACCTGGTGCTGATGGACGTGCACATGCCGGTCATGGACGGGCTGACGGCGACGCGGGAAATCCGCCGGATGCAGGCCCACAGCGAGCGCCGCATCCCGATCCTGGCGCTGACCGCCAACGTGCAGGCTGACCAGGTGAAGCGCTGTCTGGACGCCGGCATGGACGGGCATCTGGCCAAGCCGATCCAGATTCCGGAGCTGGCGGCGGCCCTGGCCTGGTGGCTGGGCGAGGGCCAAACGCCCAGCGAAGCGACGCGGTCGGGCGCCTGAGCCCGGCGGGCTTTGCGATAGCGCCCGCCAAGGCCGGGAAATTCCTGCGTTTGATGCAAGCTCGGCGCCCTTTGCACGCCTGAGGACGCTGCTCGGCTATGGTTCAGTCATGGCGGGAAAAGCGGATCAGGGCGGGGCGGCGGGGACGACCGCGGCGTGGCTGGGCGAGGTCTTCGCCAGTCTGAGGACTGCGACAGACCAGGCGATCGCCGTGGTGACGGCGGCCGAGCCGCCCGCCGATGTGGCCGAGGCCGAGAAGCGGGCGCGCGCCATCGGCGTTCTGGCCCGCACGGCCAAGGCGGTGGCGGCGCTGGAAGCCGACCTGATCCGCAAGAGCCGCAGCCCTGAAGAGGATGGAATGAGCGACGACGACCGTGACCTCAGCGACGCCGAACTGGCCGGGCTTCAGGCCGAATTCTTCGCCCGTGTCGATCATCTCGTCGCAGCCATCGAGCGCAAGTCGCTGGCTGCGGGACTGGATCGAGAGCCTGCCGCACGAACAGCGGGGGGCGGCGCTGAGGGCGGCGGTCAAGGCGACGCCGAGGCTGAACGACGACCAGATCGCGCCGCGTGAGGACTGGCGCACCTGGGTGCTGCTGGGCGGGCGCGGGTCGGGCAAGACCTTCGCCGGCGGCTTCTGGATGAACGAACTGGCGCGGGGCGCCGACCGGACCTTCGCCCTGGTCGGAACGGCGCTGCACGACGTGCGCGAGGTGATGGTCGAGGGACCGTCGGGGCTGAAGGCTCAGGCGACGGCGGACAACCGGCCGCGCTGGGAGGCGGGGCGGCGCAGGCTGATCTGGCCCTCGGGCGCGGCGGCCTATGCGTTTTCGGCCGAAGACCCGGACAGCTTGCGGGGACCGCAGTTTCACGCGGCCTGGGCGGATGAGTTCTGCGCCTGGAGGAACATCGAGGCCACGCTGTCGAACCTGAGGTTCGGGCTGCGTCTGGGGGCGGACCCGAAGCTGGCGATCACGACGACGCCCCGGCCGATCCCGGCGCTGAGGCGCCTGTTGGCCGAGCCGGGGGTGGTGAAGGCGCGGCTGGCGACCAAGGACAACGCCGGCAATCTGGCGCCGGGGTTCCTGGGCCATCTGCAGAGCCTCTACGCCGGGACGCGGCTGGAGGCGCAGGAGATGGAAGGGCTGGTGGTCGAGGCCGACGGCGCCCTGTTCCGGGCCGAGGATCTGGCGCGGGCGCGGGGCAGCCGACCGGCGAAGTTTGAGCGGGTGGTGGTGGCGGTCGATCCGCCCGCCAGCGCCCACGGCGACGCCTGCGGGATCGTGGTCGCGGGGCGCAAGGACAAGACGGGCTATGTGCTGGCCGACCGGTCGGCGCGCGGCCTGTCGCCCGCCGGATGGGCGCGGCGCGTGGCTGAGACGGCGCGCGAATTCGACGCCGACCTGGTGCTGGCCGAGGCCAATCAGGGCGGGGAGATGGTGCGGACCCTGCTGGGGCAGGCGGATTGCCCGGCGCAGGTGAAGCTGGTGCACGCCAGCCGGTCGAAGAAGGCGCGGGCCGAGCCGGTGGCGGCGCTCTACGAGCAGGGGCGGGTGGTTCACTGCGGGGCGTTTCCGGCGCTGGAAGAGGAGATGATGGCGCTGGGGAGCGAGACGCCGGGGGGCAAGAGCCCAGACCGGGCGGACGCCCTGGTGTGGGGGCTGACGCACCTGCTGCTGGCCGGGAAGACGCAGCCGAGGTTGCGGGCGCTGTGATCTGATCCTTCTCCCGCAAGAGGCGAAGGGAAAATGACATGGAGATTTCAATGGATTGGCGACGACCGTTCGGTCGGCGGCGCGTTGCTGCGCCCGAAATCAAGGACAGCCGCACCGGGCCGCTGATCGCCCTGACGGGGGCGGGCCGCGCGCGATGGACGCCGCGCGATTACGCGCATCTGGCGGACGAGGGGTTCGGCAAGAACGCCGTGGCCTATCGCTGTGTGCGGATGATCGCGGAGGCGGCCGCCTCGACGCCGCTGATAGTGATGGTCGGGGGCGTGCGCAGCGCGGATCACCCGCTGGCGCGGCTGATCGACAAGCCCAACCCGGAGCAGTCGGGCGGTGAGCTGATGGAGGCGCTCTATGGGGCGCTGCAGACGGCGGGCAACGCCTATGTCGAGGCGACCGGCGACGCCGACGGGGACGGCTCGCCCGATGAACTGTGGGCGTTGAGGCCGGATCGGGTGAAGGTGGTCCCCGGAAGGGCGGGCTGGCCGGAAGCCTATGAGTATGCGGTCGGCGGGCGCGCGGTGCGGATCGGGCGGCATGGCGACGGATGGTCGCCGGTCATGCATCTGAAGCTGTTTCATCCGACGGACGATCACTACGGGTTCTCGCCCCTGGAGGCGGCGGCCTTCGCCATCGACGTGCACAATGCGTCGGGGGCCTGGAACAAGGCGCTGCTGGACAATGCGGCGCGGCCCTCAGGGGCGCTGGTCTATGGGGCCAAGGACGGAGAGCGGCTGACGGCGGACCAGTTCGAGGCGCTGAAGGCGGAGCTGGGCGAGGCCCATGCCGGGGCGCGGAACGCCGGGCGGCCGCTGCTGCTGGAAGGCGGGCTGGACTGGAAGCCGATGAGCCTGACGCCGCACGACATGGACTTCATCGCCGGGAAACACGCGGCGGCGCGAGAGATCGCCCTGGCCTTTGGGGTGCCGCCGCAACTGCTGGGGATACCCGGCGATGCGACCTACGCCAACTATCGCGAGGCGAACGCGGCCTTCTGGCGCGGGACGGTGATCCCGCTGGTGAGGAAGGCGGCGGGGGCGATGACGGGCTGGCTGGGGAGCCGCTTCGTCGACTGCCGGATCGAGCCGGATCTGGATGCAGTTCCGGCCCTTCAGGTCGAGCGGGATGCGCTGTGGGCGCGGCTGAACGCAGCGAGCTTCCTGACGCAGGACGAGCGGCGCCGGATGGTGGGGGTGGGCGAGTGATGGAAGCGATGAAGAAGATGCCCGTGGCCCTGATCGCGGCGCTGCTGGTGCAGACCATCGGCGGTCTGGTGTGGGCCGGAGGGGCGGCGGCGCGGATCGCCACCCTGGAGCAGCGCGTGGATGAACAAAGGCTGGTCGCCGAGCGCCTGGCGCGGCTGGAGGCGCAGGGCGAGGCGACGCGCGCGGCGGTAGAGCGGATCGAGCGGCGGCTGGAGGAGACATGATGGCGGCGATAAGCCGAACAAGGGCGGGGCTGGCCATCGCCGGCTACGCCTCCCTGTGGGGCGTGGCGGACCTGAACGGGGACGTGACGGCGCGCGGCGTTTTCGCCGAGAGCCTGGCGAAGACCGGCGCGGGCGGAGTGCGGATGCTGCATCAGCATGAAAGCCGCGCCGTGGTCGGCGTCTGGGAGCGGATGGTCGAGGACGAACGCGGCCTGTGGGTCGAGGGGCGGATCGAGGACTGGTCCGCTGAGGCCCGCTATGCCGCCGCCCTGACGCGCGCCGGGGCGCTGGACGGGCTGTCGATCGGCTTTCGGGCGACGAAGGCGCGACGCGACGGGCGGCTCAGGGTGTTGAGCGCGGTCGAGCTGTGGGAGGTGTCGCTGGTGACGTTTCCGATGCTGCCGGGCGCGCGGTTCAGGCGCGCAAGGCCGGAAAAGGACGACGGCCGGCATTGAGGCCCTCGGCAACATAATGGTCGTGCATGGCGCGCAGCCAATGCCAGGTCACGAGGAGGAAGCCGATCGCAGTGAAGATGGCGTAGGTGCTCCAGTAGCTGAGAGGCCAGGGTCGACCCAGTCCACGCGTCAGTAGAGCGACAGGATCGTCCAGCAGGGCCAGGGCGGCTAGGGCGACGCTGAACACCAGGCAAAACGGAATAACGAATGGCGCCAGCCAGATCGGAGGTTTGGCGCCGAGGCGGGCGACGGCTGCCTGAAGCAGCGGGGGCAGGGTCGCCAGAGGAGGATGGGAGCCGATGGCCAGAACCTCGTGAAGCGGCTCGTATTCCGGCTCGTCGGAAACCTGGGTCCGCTGGAGGGGTGTCAGGCGGCGATGGCGTTTTCTCTGCGCTTGGCTCTGCAGCCGGCCGATCAGGAATGAGGCGGCGGGCGGGACGAGCATGAGCAGAGGCGCAAACCAGATGAACCCGAGTTGACCATCGCCATGCTTGGCTACGGCGCAGAGGGACAGCGGCAACAGAGGCAGCCAGGCCCAGACAAGTTTCAGAATCCAGGACTGCCGGACGGCGTCAAGAACCTGCGAGGTTGGGCTTGAGACGATGGGCATCAGTCGGTCGTCTTCAATCGCGAACGGTTGGCGGCCGGGCCGTGCAGGCCGGGTTCCTGCTGGCGGTAGCCGCGTAGCAGGCGAGCGCAGGATTCGGGCGTCTGTCGGGCGGCGATATCGCGGCCGCGGGCATGGGCTTGGCGCAGGGCCTCCTGTCGGTCCGGGGCGGCGTAGGGGGCGTGGCGCCGCAGATGGGCCTCGAAGGTCTGGTCGCCATCCGGATCAAGGGCTTCGCAGGCGCCGAGGATCTCGAACAGGCGGGCGTCGAGGGAGACGTCGGTGGATAGGCGGGGCGGAGCGGCAGGCGCTGTCTGGGGCGAACCTTGGGACGAATTCTGGGACATGGTCGGACGCTCAGGGGTTGAGCAGGCCATGAGGGCGATGGCCGACAGCGGAGCCGAGAGGGCGACGCCTACGAGTTTCAACATCCATCCTCCATGTCCTCCGGTTCGATAACGGGAGGGTCGCACGCTTTTGAAGCGCGGCAAAGGATGGGACGGTTCCGGGCCTGGCCCGGTTTGACGGCGCGCCGCAGGACGGTCGCGCATTTTTCTGGAGACATCATGAAAGAGACCAAGACCGTCTCGGGCACGCCCGAGGCGCGCGCCGCCATGCATGAGATGATGGCCGCGTTCGAGGCGTTCAAAGGGGCGAACGACGCCCGTCTGGACGAGATCGAGAAGAAGGCTTCGGCCGATGCGCTGCTGGAGGAGAAGGTGGCGCGCATCGATCAGGCCGTGGCGCAGGCCCAGGCGCGCATGGACCGCGCGCTGAGCGAGAGCCGCAGGCCGATGTTGGGCGCCGAGCTGCCCGCGGTAGTCGCGGCGCCGGAGGCCAAGGCGGCGTGGGATGGCTATATGAAGTCGGGCCAAGCGCATGGTCTGGAACTGAAGGCGGGGCTGTCGTCGGCGTCGAACTCGGCCGGCTATGTCGTGCCGCCGGAGACGGAGCGGGCCATCGAGCGGCGCCTGATGGCGGGGTCGCCGATGCGCGAAATCGCCACGGTGCGCACGGTGGGCTCGGGCGTGTTCAGGAAGCCCGTGTCCACGGCAGGGGTGACGGCGGGCTGGGTGGCCGAGACGGCGGCGCGCCCTGAGACGGATCCGGCGACGCTGGCGCTGCTGGAGTTCTCCTCGGCCGATCTCTACGCCTGTCCGGCGGCGACGCAGAGCCTGCTGGACGACGCCCTGATCGACCTGGACGAGTGGCTGGCGGCCGAGGTCGAGGACGCCTTCGCCGCCCAGGAGACAGCGGCCTTCGTCAGCGGCGACGGGGTCAACAAGCCCAAGGGCTTTCTGGCCTACGCCAACGCGGCCGAGGGGACGCAGACCTGGGGCCAGATCGGCACCGTGGCGTCGGGGGCGGCGGGCGGTTTCGCCACCACGAACCCGGCGGACAAGCTGATCGACCTGATCTATGCGCCCAAGGCCCAGTATCGGCCGAACGGGCGTTTCGTGATGAACCGACGCACGGTCTCGACGGTGCGCAAGTTCAAGGATGCGGACGGCAACTACATCTGGTCGCCGGCGACGCGCCCGGGCGAGACGGCCAGCCTGCTGGGCTATCCGGTCACCGAGATCGAGACCATGCCGGATATCGGCGCCAACAGTCTGTCGATCGCGTTCGGGGACTTTGCGCGCGGCTATCTGATCGTGGATCGGGCGGGGGTGCGGGTGCTGCGCGATCCCTATTCGGCCAAGCCCTATGTGCTGTTCTACACGACCAAGCGCGTGGGCGGCGGAGTGCAGAACTTCGACGCGATCAAGCTGATGAAGTTCGCGGCCTCGTAGGACAGCGCACGAGAGCCCTCTCCCCTTGTGGGAGAGGGAGGGGCCCGCCGCGTGAGCGGTGGGAGGGTGAGGGGTTTCGCGGGCGCAAGACCCCTCATCCGTCCGCCTTCGACGGCCACCTTCTCCCACAAGGGGAGAAGGAAAAGGGACATAGGAGATTTGAATGACGGCACCCGTGAGCCTCGCGGAGGCGAAGCTGTTCCTGCGCGTGGAGCATGAGGCGGAGGACGGGCTGATCCAGACGCTGATCGACGCGGCCAGGGCGCGGGTGGAGGGGGAGGTGGGCCTGAGCCTGACCTCGACCTCGCCGGCGCCGCTGCGGCTGGCGGTGATGATGCTGGTGATGCGCGCCTATGAGCGCGGCGATAGCGAGATGTCGGCGGCGCCGGTCGAGGGGTGGATCGCGCCCTATCGCGTGGTGCGGCTGTGAGCGGCGCGATGAAGGTGGTGGCGTCGCTGGTGCGGCCGGTGGCGGCGCAGACGCCCTATGGCGGTCGGGTCGTCAGCTATGAGCCGGTCGGGTCGCTGTGGCTGGCCTTGGGCGCGCGCAGGCGGCGCGAGCGGACAGAGGCGGGCGTGACGCGCGGCGTGGAGACGCTGAGCGCCACGGTGCGGGCCGATCCGCGGCTGGAGGAGGGGCTGGTGGTGCGCTTCGGCGGCGCGGACTGGGCCGTGGTCGCGATCGAGACTGATCCGAAGGCGGCGGGACGGGTGCGGCTGAATCTGGAGCGGGCGCGATGAAGGATCATGAAGGGGCGCTGGTGAAGGCGCTGATCGCGCATCTGGGCGGCGACGGGGCGCTGAAGGCGCTGCTGGGCGATCCCGTGCGGGTGTGGGATGAGGCGCCGCAGGGAGCGGGGTTTCCGCACCTGTTGATCGGGCGGTGTGAGAGTAGGCCGCTGAACGCCGACGGCGGCGGGGTGGAGCAGCGGCTGACGTTGACCTGCGCCAGTCGGTTCAGGGGGCTGGAAGAGGCGCGGGCGGTGGCGGCGGCGGTGCGGGCGCGGGTCGCCGATGCGCCGCTGGAGGCGGACGGGGTGAAGGCGGTCAACGTGGCGGTGACGTTCACGGACCTGTTCCGCAGTCCGGATCTGAAGCGGGCCTGGGCGGTGATGCGGCTGAGAGCCGTGACGGAGGAAATCTGAGATGAGCGCACAACGCGGCAAGGACATCCTGCTGAAGATCGAGGGCGCGCCCGGTTCAGGGGCGGGCGCCTTCACGACGGTGGCGGGGCTGAGGGCGAGGACGATCTCGCTGAACGCCAGGACGGTGGACGCGACCGACAGCGACAGCGCCGGACGGTGGCGCGAACTGCTGGCGGGGGCGGGCGTGAAGTCGGCGGCGGTGTCGGGGCAGGGGATATTCCGCGATGCGGCGTCGGACGCCCTGATCCGCGAGGCCTTCTTTGAGCAGGCGGCGAAGACGTGGCGGCTGATCGTGCCGGATTTCGGCGTGCTGGAAGGGCCGTTCCTGGTCGCGGCGCTGGAATATGCGGGCGAGCATGAGGGCGAGGCCAGTTTTGCTCTGAGCCTGGCCAGTGCGGGCGAGATCAGCTTCGAGGTGCTGTGATGGCGAACGGCGTGCGGGGCGAGGTGGTCGCGAGGCTGGCGGGGGCGGAGCGGACGCTGTGCCTGACGCTGGGCGCCTTGGCCGAGATCGAGACGGGGCTGGGCGTGGCCGGGATGGCGGCGCTGGCCGAGCGGATGCGCTCGCTGTCGGCGCGGGACCTGCTGGTGGTGCTGGCGGCCCTTTTGCGCGGCGGGGGCGAGGGTTCGCTGGCGGACGGGCTGGCGAACGCGCCGGTCGATCCGCGCGAGGCGGCGGAGGCGGTGGCGAAGGCCTTTGCGGCGGCGGCGTGAGCACGCCGTGGGGAGAGATGATGCAGGCGGCGGCGCGGATGGGCGTGGCGCCGGAAGGCTTCTGGCGGCTGTCGCTCAAGGAGTGGCGGATGCTGACGGCGGGGCCGGCGCAGGCGGCGCCCTTGGGGCGCGGCGAACTGGAGCGGATGCAGGAGAGGTGGCCGGATGAGCGATAGTTTCAGGCCGGATGGCATCGACGCCGTGCCGGTCAAGGCGGCCGAGGCGGCGGCGGCGCTGGAGGCGCTGCGCGAGCCGGCGGAGCGGGCGGCGGCCTCGATCGAGGATGCGTTCGGGCGGGCGGGGGCCAGTCTGACCCGATCGCTGGCGCGGGCGGCGGCGGACGGGCAGGTGACGCTGGCCGAGCTGGCGCGGGCGGTGCTGAACGCGGTCAATGCGGCGGCGGGCGTGCGCGGCGGGGGCCTGTCGGGCGCCATAGCGGCGGCGATGGGCGGCTTCGGCGGCGCGCGGGCGGATGGCGGGCCCGTGCTGGGCGGGGGCGCCTATCTGGTCGGCGAACGCGGGCCGGAGGTGTTTCGTCCGGCGGGCGCAGGGACGGTCGAGCCGATGGGCGGTCATTTTGGTTCGGGGCCGGGGGTGACGGTGAACGTCATGGTGGACGGCGGCGCCGAGGGCCTGTTGCGCTCAGAGACGCAGATTGCGCGAATGCTGGCGCGGGCCACGGCCCTGGGCGTGCGCTGAATGTACCGCGCGCCGAGCGGTAGAGACTAACAAGAAAGGGCGCTCCGAAGAGCGCCCCTTGGACTTACTCGCCCTTGGGATTCGGGCCGTATTTGTTGTCGCCGCGCTGGCTGTCGGCGATGCCGATCCAGAGCCAGAAGCCGATAGCGACCAGCCATGTCAGGCTAAGGATGCCCAGCGCCGGGCCGAAGGTGCTGAGGATGACGGCGGGATCTTCGTTCTCGATGGCTTGAGCGTTCATGAAGACCGACACTCCGATCGACATGAAGGCGAAGACCCAGCCGGCGATCATGACGACATAGGGAATGGCGATGAGCCAGCCAGTCTTGCCCATGTCGTGCAGGCGCTTCACGCCGATGGCGAGGTGCGGCCACAGCAGGACGATGCCTAACATGTTCAGGAACGGGATGAAGTTCAAGACAAGGCCGACGCCGAACAAGATCAGCCAGCTGATCCAGAAGTGCTGGCGACGCAGGCGGCCGTCGAAGGAGAACAAGGCGGTGGCGAAGTCATAGGCTCCGGCCGGCGCAGCGCTGGTGGGTGAGCCGGCGGCCTGGCCGAAGGCGGCGGCGGGCGCGGTGGAGGCGAGGATCATGATCTGGGTCGCCTCCATGCCTTCCGGCACGAAGTCGACGCGGCCGCCGACGGCGATGACGCCGCCCGCCTGGATCGCCGACTGGGCGAAGCCATAGCGGATGCTGTCGTCGCCGCTGATCAGGCCCGTGCCCGAACCTTCGTCGTAGCTGAGAATTTCGCCGCGCACGCGGGTCTCCTGTCGTTGAACGGCTTTGCCGTGGTGTGGCGAAAGCATGGCCGACGCTGGCGGCGCGGACAACCCGCAGCGTGACGCTACGCGCGGATTTTCGCGAAACATTCGCAACCGGTCCCGCGAGGGGACCCCATCATGCAATCGGCGAGGACACATGGCCTTTCATGAGGTGCGCCTGCCGGCGCGGCTGGCGTTCGGCTCGACCGGAGGCGTCGAGCGCAGGACGGAGATCACGACGCTGGCGTCGGGGTTCGAACGGCGCTCGACGCCGTGGGCCGAGGGGCGCAGGCGCTACCTGATCGGGGCGGGCTTGCGGTCGCTGGACGACATGGCGGCGCTGACGAGCTTCTTCGAGGCGCGTCGGGGACGGCTGTATGGGTTCCGGTTTCGCGACTTCGCGGACTTCAGGAGCGGGGCGCCGGGGGCGGCCGTGACGCCGCTGGACCAGGCGATCGGGACGGGCGACGGCGAAACGCGCACGTTCCAGCTGTGCAAGGCCTATGGCGATCATCGGCGGCTCATCGCCAAGCCGGTCGAGGGATCGGTGCGGGTGGCTGTGGCGGGCGTGGAGACGGCGGCCTTCAATCTGGAGGCGACGACGGGGCGGGTGACGCTGGCGACGGCGCCGGCGCAGGGCGCGGTCGTGAGCGCGGGCTTCGCCTTCGACGTGCCGGTGCGCTTCGACGCGGACCGCATGGAGGTGACGCTGGAGAGCTTCGGCGCCGGGCGGATGGTCGCCATGCCGCTGATCGAGGTGCGGGTCTGAGCCATGCGCAATGTTCCCGATGAACTGGCCGCCCGCATCGAGAGGGGGGCGGCGACGCTGTGTCATGTCTGGCTGCTGAGGCGGGCGGACGGGCGGGCGATGGGCTTCACCGACCATGACCGCGATCTGGAGGTCGAAGGCGTGACGTGCCGAGCAGCCAGCGGCTGGACCGGCGGGGCGGGCGAGGGCGAGGTCGGGCTGGCGACGGGGTCGCTGTTGGCCTCGGGCGGGCTGGATGACGCGGCGATCACTGAAGAGGACATAGCGGCGGGGCGGTATGACGCGGCAGCGGTGGAGCTGTGGCGCGTGGACTGGATGCGGCCGGACCTGAAGGTGCGGCTGTGGAGGGGGAGGCTGGCGCGGATACGGCGCGAGGACGGACGGTTCATCGCCGACCTGGACGGGCCGATGGCGGCGCTGGAACGGGTGGTGGGGCGGACCTACGGCCGGGGCTGCGACGCGGTGCTGGGCGATGGGCGCTGCGGGCTGGAGGCGGCGGTGATCGCGGGGCGCAGTTGCGACAAGCGGTGGGCGACCTGTGTGGGCGTCTTCGGCAATGGGGTGAACTTTCAGGGGTTTCCCGATGTGCCGGGCGAGGACTTCCTGACCGCGCGGCCGGTAAGCGGGCGCAATGACGGCGGGAGCCGCAGGCGATGAGGGGCGCGCAGATCGTGGCCGCTGCGCGCGGTTGGCTGGGCACGCCGTATCGGCATCAGTGCAGCTTGAAGGGCGAGGGGGCGGACTGCCTGGGCCTGGTGCGCGGGGTCTGGCGGGAGGTGATGGGCGTGGAGCCGGAGGCGCCGCCGCCCTATCGCCCTGACTGGGCCGAGGTCGGGGGAGAGGAGGCGCTGTGGGCGGCGGCGCGGCGCTGGCTGGTGGAGATACCGCCCGGGCGGGCGGGGCTGGGCGACGTGCTGCTGTTCCGCATGGCGGCGGGGGCGCAGGCCAAACACTGCGCCGTGTTAAGCGCGGTGGAGGGGCCCGAGCGGGGGATGATCCACGCCTATTGGGGCCGCTCGGTTGTCGAAAGCTGGATGGGGCCGTGGTGGCGACGGCGGCTGGTCGCGGTGTTTCGCTGGCCTGAACCCTTGGCGGGAATTTGAAGGAGTAGACGATGGCGCAGGTGCTGCTGGGCGGGCTTGGCGGGATGGCGGGCGTCAGCAGCCTGGGCCTGTTGGCCGGGGGCCTGCTGGGGCGGGCGCTGGACGACCGGCTGGTGGCGGGCCTGTCGCCGGCGCGGCAGGTCGGGCCGAGGCTGGAGGGGCTGAAGCTGCAATCCTCCGCCGAGGGGGCGCCGATGGCCTGCGTTCTCGGGCGGGCGCGGGTGACGGGGCAGGTGATCTGGGCCGCGCGGTTTCTGGAGCGCAAGGAGAAGCGCTCGGCCGGCAAGGCGGGAAAGACGGTCGACTACGCCTATTCGCTGAGTTTCGCCGTAGCCCTGTGCGAGGGGCCGATCGACGGGGTGGGGCGCATCTGGGCCGACGGCCAGCCGATGGACATGGCGGGCGTGGCCATGCGCCTGCATCGCGGGACCGAGGGCCAACTGCCCGACCCGCTGATCGAGGCGGTGGAGGGGCGGGCGCCCGCCTATCGCGGGACGGCCTATGTGGTGTTCGAGGACCTGCCGCTGGACGCCTATGGCGACCGGGCGCCGCAGCTGTCGTTTGAGGTGTTCCGCCGACCGCAGGGCGCCGAAGCGCAGATGGAGGACCGGTTGGAGGGCGTCTGCCTGATCCCCGGCGCGGGCGAGTTCTGCCTGGCGACCGAACCGGTGATGCGGCGCGAGGGGCTGACGAAATCGACGCCCGAGAATGTGCATCTGACGGCGGGGCAGACGGATCTGGAGGCGTCGCTGGATCAGTTGACGGCCCAGGCGCCGAGGCTGAAACGGGTCAGCCTGGTGGTCGGCTGGTTCGGCGATGACATCCGCATGAGCCATTGCCGCATCCGGCCGGGGGTGGAGCGGCGTCAGAAGCCGACCGAGCCTATGGTCTGGCGCGTGGCCGGGGTCGAGCGGGCGGACGCGCATCTGATCTCTCAGGTCGAGGAGGGGCCGGCCTATGGCGGCACGCCCTCGGACGACAGCGTGAGGCAGGCGATCCGGACGCTGAAGGCGCGCGGGCTTGAGGTGACGCTGTATCCCTTCGTCTTCATGGACTGCCCCGGCTATCCGTGGCGGGGGCGGATTACGGCGACGGATGGAGCGGGGGCGACGGCCGAGGTCGCGGCCCTGTTCGGGGCGGCGGACGGCTGGGGCCTTCGTCGGCTGGCGCTGCACTATGCGAAGATCGCGGCCGAGGAGGGGGCGGACGACCTGCTGATCGGGTCGGAGATGCGCGGGCTGACCTGGACGCGCGATGCGGGCGGCGGCTTTCCGGCGGTGGCGCAGTTCCGGACGCTGGCGGCTGAGTGCCGGGCTGTGGTCGGGACGCGGGTGAAGCTGAGCTACGCCGCCGACTGGTCCGAATATTTCGGCTGGCAGAGGGAGGGAGAGGTAAGGTTTCACCTCGATCCGCTGTGGGCTGATCCGAACATCGATTACGTCGCCATCGACTGGTACCCGCCGATGGGCGACTGGCGCGGCGGCGCGGGCGGGGTGGATGCGGCGGACTTCACGGGGCCGTCGGACCCGGCTTACCTGGCGGCGCAGGTCGCGGGGCGCGAGGGGTATGACTGGTTCTACGTCTCCGACGCGGACCGGGCGGCGCAGCGGCGCACGGCGATCGAGGACGGCGCCCACGGCGAGCACTGGATCTGGCGCAACAAGGACCTGAAGGGCTGGTGGTCGAACGCGCACCATGAGCGCGTCGGGGGCGCAAGGCAGGCGGCGCCGACGGCCTGGGTTCCGCAGATGAAGCCGATCCGGCTGACCGAGTTCGGCTGTGCGGCGGTGGATCGCGGGGGCAATGCGCCGAACCTGTTCCAGGATCCGAAGAGCAGCGAGAACGCCCTGCCGCCGCACTCGAGCGGAGCGCGCGACGACCGGATGCAGCGGCGGCTGATCGAGGCGGTGCTGACGCACTATGCGCAGCCGGTGAACAACCCGATTTCGGGCGTCTATGGCGGGCCGATGCTGTTGGGGGCGGACGTCTGGTGCTGGGACGCGCGGCCCTATCCGGCGTTTCCGGCGCTGGGCGAAGTGTGGGCGGATGCGGGCGCCTGGCGCACGGGACACTGGCTGAACGGGCGGATGGGCGGCGATGCGCGGGGGCTGATCGAGGCGATCCTGAAGCGCGGCGGGCTGGCGGAGGCGGACTTTACGGTCGGCGCGGTGGACGGCGCGGTGACGGGCTATGTCATCGACCGGCCGATGGCGACGAAGGATGCGCTGTCGCCGCTGGTGCAGGCGCTGGGGGCGACGGCGGCCGAGCGCGACGGTCGGGTGGCTGTGCTAGGCGAGACGGCGCGGGAGATGGCGCTGGATCTGGCGGCGCTGGCCCTGCCCGACAAGGGCGGGAGCGTGGCGGCGGAGCGGCGGCTGACGCCTCGGCCCAGCGCGGCGCGGCTGCGCTTTATCGATGAGGCGGCGGACTATCAGCTGGGCGCTGTGACGGTGCGCGGCGAGGGCGAGGGCGGCGGCGTGGATGCGGCCCTGCCCGCCGTGGTCGGGGCCGGGCTGGCGACGGCGGCGGCGCAGCGGCTGTTGCAGGGCGAGGCGGCCGAGCGGCTGACGCTCAAGCTGGGGCCGCTGGAGGCGATGAGGCTGGAGCCGGGCGATGTGATGGCGGTGGAGGGGCGTGCGGGCGACTGGCGCGTCGAGCGGCTGGACTGGGATGAGACGCCCAGGGCGGTGCTGGCGCCGGTGGTCGAGGCGGTTGTCGTGGATGCGCCCGAGGACTGGCGCGGCGATGGAGGCGGGGCGACGACGGCGGGGGCGCCGTTCCTGATGCTTCTGGATCTGCCGCCGCTGCCGGGCGAGGAGGCGGACGGGCGGCCGGTGGTCGCGGCGGCGGCCGAGCCCTGGACGACGAGGGGGCTGCATGGTGGCGCCTCGGTCGACAGTCTGACGCCAAGGGCGGTGATGGAGGCGCCCGCGACGGTGGGCACGCTGACGGCGCCTCTGCGGCCCGGCGTGGTCGGGCGCTGGGACGAGACGGGCGTGCTGACCGTGCGGATCGAGGGGCAGGCGCCGCAAAGCCGAGCGGCCGAGGCGGTGCTGTCGGGGGCCAATCTGCTGGCGGTGCGCAGTGCGGGCGGGTGGGAGCTGGTGCAGTTCCGCCGGGCCGAACTGGTCGGCGCCGACGTGTGGCGGTTGAGCGGGCTGCTGCGCGGTCAGCAGGGAACGGAAAACGAGGCGGCGCGCGGGGCGGAAGCGGGGGCGCTGGTCGTCGTGCTGGAGCGGGGCATGGCGCGCGCTGAGGTCGATGCGGTCGAGCGGGGGCTGCCTCGAATCTGGCGGGCGGGGCCGGCGGGCGCGCCGCCGGGCGGGGCGGGAACAACGGAAGTCGGCTTCACCTGGATGAACCGGAACGCGGCGCCGTGGCGACCGGCGCGCGTGCGGGCCGCGCCAGAAGAGGGCGGATGGCGGCTGAGCTGGCTGCCCCGCGTGCGTCTGGGCGGCGATGGCTGGGACGCCGAGCCGGTCGAGGTCGATCCGAGGCGGTTCCGGGTGCGGGTGTTGGACGGCGCTGTCGTGCGACGGGTCTGGGAAGTCGAGGGGCTGGAGGCTGTTCACGGCGCGGCCGAGGTCGCGGGGGACTTCCCGGGCGAGCTCGGAACGGGCGCGCAAGTCGCTGTGGCCCAGTGGAGCCAAGGGTATGGCTGGGGGGCTGAGGCGGTGGTGAGGCTGTGAAATATAAGGCCCTCTCCTGTTGGGAGAGGACGCCGGAGGGCTTTCGCCCCTTTCGGCGGGCGGTTGCATGGCTTAACTGACGCTCTGGTTTGTGTTTATCCGGAGTGGAGCGAAAATTGGCTGGCGATCCCTATCAGGAACTGGGCGTTTCCAAGGGCGCGAGCGCGGACGAGATCAAGAAGGCGTTCCGCAAGCTGGCCAAGGAACTGCACCCCGACAAGAACCCCGGCGACAAGGCGGCCGAAGAGCGGTTCAAACGCATTACCGCCGCCTTCGACCTGCTGGGCGACGCCGAGAAGCGCGCGAAGTATGACCGCGGCGAAATCGACGCCGATGGACGCGAGCAGTTCCGCGGCTTCGGCGGCGCTCAAGGCGGGCGGCCGGGCGGCGGCGGATTCAGCGGTTTCGGCGGCTTTGGCGGGCGCGGCGAAGGCGGCCCCGGCGGGCGGGCGAGCTTTGACGATATCGACCTGGAAGAAATCTTCGGCGCCTTCGGAGGCGGCGGACGCAGCGCCGGGCGCGGCTTTGGCGGCGGGCGCGGGCAGGACGTGCGCGCTACCCTCGACATCAGTCTTGAGGACGCCATCGCCGGGACGACGCGGCGCATCCAGTTCTCGGACGGGCGGATGCTCGATGTGGCCATCCCCAAGGGCGCGTCTGACGGCCAGACGATCCGGCTGAAGGGGCAGGGCGCGCCGGGGCGGGGCGGTCAGGCGGGCGACGCGCTGATCGAACTGCGCATCCAGCCGCACCCGGTGTTCAAGCGCGACGGCGCCGACCTGACGATGGATCTGCCGGTGTCGGTCCCGGATGCGGTGCTGGGCGGCAAGATTCAGGTGCCGACGCCCGAGGGCGCGGTGATGATGACCATCCCCAAGGGCTCGAACTCGGGCAAGGTGCTGCGGCTGAAGGGGCGCGGCGCCTATGCGAACGGCAGGCGCGGCGATCTGATGGCCCGGCTGGTGGTGACGCTGCCGGAGGCGCCGGACGACGAGCTGGTCCGGTTTGCGACCGAATGGCGTGAGCGCCGGCCCTATAAGCCTGGCCGTTGATGGCCTAAGGCTGAAGCTTCCTTCTCCTCCCCGAGACTTCAGAGACCGACATGACGCCCAAGCCCGCCGCCAAGCCCGCTCGCCCCTGGTTCTCGGCGGGGCCGACGGCGAAGCGTCCGGGTTGGGAGCTGGCGAACCTGCCGACGAACCTGATGGGGCGGGGGATCCGCGCGCCGGAGGTGGTCCAGCGGTTCGCGCATGGCTTGCAGCTGACGCGCGAGGTGCTGAGCCCGCCGGACGACTATGTCATGCTCTACACGCCCGGTTCGGACACCGGCGCGGTCGAGGCGGCGCTGTGGGGCATGTTGGGCGAGCGCCCGGTGCAGGTTATCGCCTATGAGAATTTCGGCCTGACCTGGCTGGCGGATGTGAAGACGCATCTGGGGCTGGAGCCCGAGGCTCTGACCGCGCCGTGGGGCGAGCTGCCGGACCTGTCGAAGGTCGATCCCAAGAATGACGTGGTGTTTCCGTGGAACGGCACGACCTCGGGCGTGCGCGTGCCGGACGGCGACTGGATAGCCGATGACCGCGAAGGCCTGACCATCTGCGATGCGACCTCGGCCGCCTTTGCGATGGAACTGCCGTGGGACAGACTGGATGTGACGACGTTCAGCTTCCAGAAGGCGCTGGGCGGCGAGGCGGGCATCGGGGTGATGGTGCTGTCGCCGCGGGCCGTGGCGCGGCTGGACAGCTATCTGCCGGAGCGCTCCATCCCCAAGGTGCTGCGCCTCACCGACAAGACGGGGTTCGATCGGACCCTGGCCGAGGGGGTGGTGATCAACACCTATTCGATCCTCACCATCGAGGACTGGATCGACGCCCTGGACTGGGCGAAGGCCGAAGGCGGCCTGCCTGCCCTGATCGCGCGCACCAACGCCAACTATGCGGCCCTGGCGCAATGGGTGGAGCGGACGGACTGGATCGCCTTCCTGCCGGACCGGCCCGACATCCGTTCGACGACCTCGGTCTGCCTGAAGTTCACCGATCCGCGCGTGGCGGCGCTGGATGAGGCGGGACAGAAGGCCTTTGTGAAGCGGTTCAAGGCGCTGCTGGAAGGCGAGGGGGCGGTCTATGACATGGAGCCGCACCGCAACGCCCCGCCGGGCCTGCGCCTGTGGTGCGGCTGTACGGTCGAGACGGCGGACGTCGTGGCGGCGACGCCGTGGCTGGAATGGGCGTTCCAGACGGCGGTCAGCGAACTGGCTCTGTTGGCCGAAGGATAATTCTGTCGCCCATTAGGGGCCCTTGGGGGCGACTCCGGACGATTCAGGGGTTATAGGCTCCCACCGCATTCTGGATTGCGGAGTATAGGTCTTGGCGAACGTCGCAGTGGTCGGCGCCCAGTGGGGCGACGAGGGCAAGGGCAAGATCGTGGACTGGCTGTCCAATCGCGCCGACATGGTGGTGCGGTTCCAGGGCGGCCACAACGCGGGCCACACCCTGGTCGTCGACGGCAAGGTCTATAAACTTGCATTGCTCCCGAGCGGGGTGGTGCAGGGCAAGCCCTCGATCATCGGCAACGGCGTGGTGGTCGATCCCTGGCATCTGGTCGGCGAGATCGAGAAGATCCAGGCTCAAGGCGTGGCGATCACGCCCGACATCCTGACCATCGCCGACAACGCCTGCCTGATCCTGCCAATCCATCCGGCGCTGGACGTGGCGCGCGAGGCCGCCGCCAGCGCGCCGGGCGCCAAGATCGGCACGACCGGCCGCGGCATCGGCCCGGCCTATGAGGACAAGGTCGGCCGCCGCGCCATCCGCGTCTGCGACCTGGCCAATGAAGACGACCTGAAGATCAAGATCGACCGTCTGCGCTCGCACCACGATCCGCTTCGCGCCGGTCTGGGGCTGGAGCCGATCGAGCCGAAGGCGCTGCTGGCGCAACTGCTGGAGATCGCGCCTAAGATCCTGCCCTACGTCAAGCCGGCGTGGCGCGTGCTGGACGAGGCGCAGAAGGCGGGCAAGCGGGTGCTGTTCGAGGGGGCGCAAGGCGCCTTCCTGGACGTGGACCACGGGACCTATCCCTATGTGACCAGCTCCAACACCGTGGCCGGACAGGCGGCGGCCGGGTCGGGCGTCGGCCCGCGCGGCGTCGGCTATGTGCTGGGCATTGTGAAGGCCTATACGACGCGCGTCGGCGAAGGCCCCTTCGCGTGTGAACTGAACGACGAGGTCGGTCAGCATCTGGCGGTGGTGGGCCGTGAGATCGGGGTGAACACGGGCCGGTCGCGTCGTTGCGGCTGGTTCGACGCGGTGCTGGTGCGCCAGTCGGTGGCGATCAACGGCATCGACGGCATCGCCCTGACCAAGCTGGACGTGCTGGACGGGCTGAAGACGCTGAAGATCTGCGTCGGCTATCGCATCAATGGCGAGGTTTTGGACTATCTGCCCAGCAGCCTGAAGGATCAGGCCTCGGCCGAGCCGGTGTTCGAGGAACTGGAAGGCTGGGACGAGAGCACCGCAGGCGTGCGGACCTTCAAGGACCTGAACGCCCATGCGCTGAAATATGTGCGTCGGATCGAGGAGTTGATCGGGGCGCCGGTGGCCCTGCTGTCGACCAGCCCGGAGCGTGACGACACCATTCTGATGCGCGATCCGTTCCAGGGCTGAACTCACGTTTCGGGTCGAGGCAACGACGCCTTAACCGGTGGGGCATAGGGTGGCGCTCTGAAATGGAGCCCGCCTGTGTTCGCCCTAGACGCCAAGACGATGCAGAGGATCGCGCCGGTCGTTCGGCGCGTGATCATCGTTGATCCCAATCCCGCCGCCGCGCGCCTGTTGCAGGACCTGGTGAAGGGGTTCGGCTCGCGCGAGATCGTGGTCGAAGGCGACGAGACGCGGGTGCTGGATCTGGCGCGCGAAATGGAGCCGGCGCTGATCTTCACCGAACGTGCGGGGCCCAGGCTGGACGGCGAGGCCTTAGTGCGGCGCATCCGGCGTTCGAGCCTGGCTTGCCGTCGCGCGCCGATCATCATGGTGACGGCCGAGGCTACCGCCAGCGCGATCAAGGGCGCGCGGGATTCCGGCGTGCATGAGTTCCTGCGGAAGCCCTTCACCAGCGGCGATCTGCAGCGGCGGATCGAGAATCTGGCGACCAAGCCGCGCGACTGGGTCGAGGCGGTCGGCTATATCGGACCAGACCGGCGGCGCTTCAACTCGGACGACTACGCCGGGCCGCAGAAGCGCAAGGCGGACAAGCCGCGCTCGAGCGCGGAAGCGGCTCTGGCCGTCAAGGATCAGGCGATGCGAATCCTGTTGTCGGCCCTGACCCAGTTCGACAGCGATCCAATGCAGGCCGTCCGCGCCATCAAGCAACAGGCCGAGACGCTGAAGGCGCTGGCCATCAAGACGGGCGATGCGCCGCTGGCGATTGCGGCGGCGGGACTGGACACGGTGCTGGCCGCCGGAGCGCCGACCAAGGCCACGCTGACGGCTCCGGTTGAGGTGGTGCTGAAGCTGGCCTCGCCTGAGAGCTTGGCGCGGGCGGGTTAGGGGCCGCCCCCTCTCCCGCGAAGGAGAAGGGGTAACGACTGCGACCTCAGGCGTCGACCAGATTGCGTTCTTCAGCGGCGGCGCGCATGGCCTTCTGCAGCTTCTCGAAGGCGCGGACCTCGATCTGGCGAACGCGCTCGCGGCTGACGCCGTACTGGCCGGCCAGTTCCTCTAGGGTGACCGGATCGTCCTTGAGGCGGCGCTCGGTCAGGATGTGCTTTTCGCGATCCGTCAGCTCTTCCATGGCTTCCTGCAGCAGGCCCATGCGGATCGATTTTTCCTCGCTCTCGGCCAGCTCGGTTTCCTGACTGACGGCGTTGTCGTCCGCCAGCCAGTCCTGCCATTCGCTTTCACCGTCCGAACGCAGGGGCGCGTTCAGCGAGGCGTCGCCGCCGAGGCGGCGGTTCATGTTGGTGACTTCCTCTTCCGACACACCCAGCTTGGTGGCGATGGCGGCGAGGTGCTCGGGGTGCAGGTCCCCTTCCTCGAAGGCCGAGATCTGGCTCTTGGCCTTGCGCAGGTTGAAGAACAGCTTCTTCTGCGCCGCCGTGGTGCCCATCTTCACGAGCGACCAGGAGCGCAGGATGTATTCCTGAATGGACGCACGGATCCACCACATGGCGTAGGTCGCCAGGCGGAAGCCCTTGTCCGGATCGAATTTCTTGACAGCCTGCATCAGGCCGACGTTGCCCTCGGAGATCACCTCGCCGATCGGCAGGCCGTAGCCGCGATAACCCATGGCGATCTTGGCCACGAGGCGCAGGTGAGAGGTCACGAGACGGTGGGCGGCCTCGGTATCCTGGTGTTCGCTCCACCGCTTGGCGAGCATGAACTCCTCGTCCTTGGTGAGCATGGGAAACTTACGGATTTCCGTAAGATAACGGGACAGCCCCTGTTCAGGCGACATCACCGTCAGCGTTTTATTGGCCATATGGTCCCTCCGGCTTCACGAGCTGGCGCTACGGCTCCGACCACATGACGTGCATCATCACCTCGCCCCTCAACTGACAAGATGGGAATCCGTTGCCCGAAACGGAAGGGGCGGATTGTCCCAATTGAACGGCGAAGCTGCGTCGTCGTTCGATTTCTATCTAGCACAGATGTTGTTGCAAATAAAGCCGGCCCGGTCAGAGGGCCGCGAGGAGGGTTTCGAGACGCTGCATGTCTTCGGGCGGAGGGGTCTCAAAGCGCAGAGCCTCGCCCGTGACGGGGTGGACGAAGCCGAGGATGGCGGCGTGGAGAGCCTGGCGTTTCAGGCCGGCCTCGGCGATCGCGGCGCGGACGGGCGCTGCGGGGCTGCCTGAGCCATAGACGGGGTCGCCGAGCAGGGGCGAGCCCTTCGACGCCATATGGACGCGGATCTGATGGGTGCGGCCGGTCTGCAAGGTGCAGGCGACGCGGGCGGCCAGCGGGGCGTTGGAGGCCTTGGCCGGGCGGCCGAACGTCTGCTGGACGACATAGTCAGTGATGGCCTCTCGCCCGCCGGATTTCAGCACCGCCATCTTCTTGCGGTCGCCGCTGGAGCGGCCGATCTGGGTCTGGATGCGGCCCTTCTCGGGCGAGGGCGCGCCGCGCGTTAGGGCGACATAGGTGCGCTCGATGTCGTGGGCGGCGAACAGGGCGGCCAGCCCCGCGTGGGCGCGATCGGACTTGGCGGCGACCATGACGCCGGAGGTGTCCTTGTCCAGGCGGTGGACGATGCCGGGGCGGTCGAGGTCGCCGAGGGTCGACAGGGCGGCGCAGTGGTGCAGCAGGGCGTGGACCAGGGTGCCGGTCTCGCAGCCCGGTGCGGGATGGACGGCCATGCCCGGCGCCTTGTCGATGACGATCAGGTCGTCGTCCTCGAACAGGATGGTCAGGGGGATGGCTTCAGGGCGCAGTTCGACCGGAGCTGCGGGCGGCAAGATGATCTCATAGTCGCCGGGCGCGGGCTTGGCCTTGGCCCCCACCACGACGCCGTTCAGCGATATGGCCCCTGCCTCCAGCAGCGCCTGGATGCGGGCGCGCGACAGTTCGGGCAGGACGTCGGCCAGGGCGCGGTCCAGCCGGGCGGCGCCGGGCGCGATGCGGGCGGTAAGGACCGTCAGGTCGGATTCGTCGTGGGCTGAGGGCAGGATGTCGGTCACACGGCCGTTTAGCACGGCTGGCGGACGCCATGAAAAAAGGGCGGCCCCCGGGACCGCCCTTCAATCGTTTCAACGGGTTCAGGCCCGCTTCTGCGTCGATCAGCCGATGCGCGGGTCCAGGTCGCCGGCGGCGTAGCGCTTGGCCATCTGGGCGGTGGACAGCGGCTGGATCTTGGACGCCATGCCTTCGCAGCCGAACTGCTGATAGCGCTCCATGCACAGCTTGCGCATGGCTTCCTTGGCGGGCTTCAGATAGGCGCGCGGGTCGAACTCGCCCGGCTTCTCGGCCAGCACCTTACGGATGGCGCCGGTCATGGCCATGCGGTTGTCGGTGTCGATGTTGATCTTGCGCACGCCGTGCTTGATGCCGCGCTGGATCTCTTCGACCGGCACGCCCCAGGTCTGGGGCATCTGGCCGCCGTACTGGTTGATGATGTCCTGCAGGTCCTGCGGCACCGACGACGAGCCGTGCATCACCAGGTGGGTGTTGGGCAGGCGTTTGTGGATTTCCTCGATCACGTTCATGGCCAGGACCGCGCCGTCCGGCTTGCGCGTGAACTTATAGGCGCCGTGGCTGGTGCCCATGGCGATGGCCAGGGCGTCGACCTTGGTGGCCTTGACGAAGTCTACGGCCTGATCGGGGTCGGTCAGCAGGGCCGACTGGTCCAGCTTGCCTTCGAAGCCGTGGCCGTCTTCGGCCTCGCCCATGCCGGTCTCAAGGCTGCCCAGCACGCCCAGCTCGCCCTCGACCGAGACTCCGCACGAGTGGGCCATCTCGGTGACGCGGCGGGTGACGTCGACGTTGTATTCGTAGGAGGCCGGGGTCTTGGCGTCTTCTTCCAGCGAGCCGTCCATCATCACCGAGGTGAAGCCGTACTGGATGGCGGTGGCGCAGGTGGCCGGGCCGTTGCCGTGGTCCTGGTGCATGCAGACCGGGATGTGCGGGTACAGTTCGACCAGGGCGTCGATCAGACGGGCCAGAACCACGTCGTTGGCGTAGGAGCGGGCGCCGCGCGAGGCCTGAATGATGACCGGCGCGTTGACGGCGTCGGCGGCCTCCATGATGGCCAGGCCCTGTTCCATGTTGTTGATGTTGTAGGCGGGCAGGCCGTAGTCGTGCTCAGCCGCGTGGTCGAGCAGTTGTCGCAGCGTGATGCGCGCCATGGGTAGTCTCCTGAACCGATAGTGATTTTGCCCGAGGTCTTAGCCGGTCGGGTGCGGGAAGTCACGCCGACGTGACGGCGCTCGGTCTTGGTGGACTTTACGCGCGCAGGCCCTATTGGGTGCCGGCGCTTCAGCAGCGCCGGATCAGGAGCGACCATGAGCCAGAATGATGAGTTTTCGGACGAAGACGGCGGCGGGTTCGACGTCGACGACTGGTCGCGGCTGACGCCCTTCGCCGGGTCGGTGGCGACGCTGGATGACGTCCAGGCGGGCAAGGCCGTCTTCGCCCTGGGCGATACGGAAGAGGCGCGCGTCATCGACATGGAGCTGCCTCAGCCCGTGATCTGGTGGGAAGAAGATGGCGAGCAGGCAGCGGTGATCGTGCAGGCCGAGGCCCACGTCGGACCCGACGGCGATCTGATGGAAGTGCTGGGGCTGATCCTGCCTGACGGCGGCGGGGCGGTGGCTCTGCTGGATGACGTCGATCTGGTGGACGACACCGATCCGACGTGGCGCGATCTGGTCGCGCGCGCCGTCGACATGGACGGCGAAGGCTAACGCTTCGGGCATCAGGGGCGAGGGCTGCGGGCAGCCCTCGCCTTGACGTTTTTAGGCGGCGCGCAGGGCCTCGACACCCGGCAGAACCTTGCCTTCCATCCATTCCAGGAAGGCGCCGCCGGCGGTGGAGACGAAGGTCATGTCGTCGGCCGTGCCCGCGTGGTTCAGGGCCGCGACCGTGTCGCCGCCGCCCGCCACGGCGACCAGCTTGCCGGCCTTGGCCAGTGCGGCGGCGTGTTTGGCGGCCGCGACCGTGGCCTTGTCGAAGGGCGGGACCTCGAACACGCCCAGCGGGCCGTTCCAGATCAGGGTCTTGGACAGGTCCATGGCGCGGTTCAGGCGGGCGACGGTTTCCGGCCCGGCGTCCAGGATCAGGTCGTCGGCGGCGATGCGGTCCAGGGCGCGCACGCCCGACTCGATGCCCGGCTTGACGCCCTTGGCCACCACCACATCGACCGGCAGCAGCAGTTCACAGCCCTGACGGCGGGCTTCCTCGATGATCTCGCGAGCGGTGTCGGCCAGATCCTTCTCGCACAGCGAGCCGCCGACATCGACGCCCTGGGCGAACAGGAAGGTGTTGGCCATGCCGCCGCCGATGGCCAGGTAGTCCAGCTTGGCGACCAGGTTCTTCAGCAGGTCCAGCTTGGTCGAGACCTTGGCGCCGCCGACGATGCCGATGACCGGCTTCTGCGGCGCGCCCAAGGCGGCGTCGAGGGCCTGAAGCTCGCGCTTCATGGCCTCGCCGGCGTAGGCGGGCAGCAGGCGCGCCAGGCCTTCGGTCGAGGCGTGGGCGCGGTGCGCGGCCGAGAAGGCGTCGTTGACGTAGAGGTCGCCGAGCTCCGCCAGCTGGGCGGCGAAGGCCGGGTCGTTCTTTTCCTCGCCCTTGTGGAAGCGGATGTTCTCCAGCAGCAGCACGCCGCCGGCGTCCAGATCGGCCACGGCGGCCTTGGCCTCATCGCCCACGCAGTCGTCGGTGAAACGGACGGGGCCGTGCAGCAGCAGCTCCAGCGGCTCGACCACGGGGCGCAGGCTCATCGACGGCACGCGCTCGCCCTTGGGCCGGTCGAAGTGGGCCAGCAGCACGACCTTGGCGCCCGCCTCGCGCAGGCGGTGGATGGTCGGCAGGGCGGCCTTCAGCCGGGTGTCGTCGGTGACCTTGCCGTCCTCCATCGGCACGTTGAAGTCCACGCGGACCAGGGCGGCCTTGCCCGAAAGGTCGGAAACGTCGTCGAGGGTGCGGAAGGTCATGGTGCAGTTCCCGATATTCCTTCTCCCTGTGGGAGAAGGTGGCCCGCAGGGCCGGATGAGGGTCGAAGGCGTCCGTCGGCGTAAGCCGTGGCTAGGGCGTGATCAAGCGGGCGTGAGCGCGAACGGCTGCGACGACGCTTTCGGGTTCACTCAAGGCCTGGGCGTTGGTGAAGCGCAGGACGGTCCAGCCCAGGGCTTCCAGATCAGTCTGTCTCAGGTGATCGCGGGTCATGACCTCGTCCCGATCATGGACGCCGCCGTCGATCTCGATCACCAGTCGTAGGCGATCACAGGCGAAGTCCGCGATGTATCGACTGATCGGATGCTGGCGACGGAACTTGTGGCCGTCGATCCGTCCGCTGCGCAGCAAGGCCCAGATGCGTTGCTCGGCCAATCCTGCGTCTTGTCGAAGGGAGCGGGCGAAGGCGGTGCGTTTCAATGTCATCGCGCCGACCCTCACCCTTTCGCGCAGCCAATCGCCTTCGGCTCTTGGGCGCTCAAGCCCTCTCCCAGCGGGAGAGGGCCCTTGCGTTTTCCTTACAGGAACTTGGCCATCACCAGAGCGGTGTCGGCCATGCGGGTCGCGAAGCCCCACTCGTTGTCGTACCAGGTCAGGACGCGAGCCAGCTTGCCGTCGACGACCTGCGTCTGCGGCAGGGCGGCGGTCGAGGAGGCGGCGACGTGGTTCAGGTCGATCGAGACCAGCGGATCGGTGGTCGTGGCCAGGACGCCGCTCATCGGGCCGTTTGCGGCGGCCAGCAGGGCGGCGTTGATTTCCTCGGCGGTGACTTCGCGACCGGCGACGACCTTCAGGTCGACGACCGAGACGTTCGGGGTCGGGACGCGGATCGACGAGCCGTCCAGCTTGCCCTTCAGTTCGGGCAGGACCAGGCCCAGGGCCTTGGCGGCGCCGGTCGAGGTCGGGATCATGGACAGGGCGGCGGCGCGGCCGCGGTACAGGTCCTTGTGCATCGTATCCAGCGTCGGCTGGTCGCCGGTGTAGGCGTGGATGGTGGTCATGTAGCCACGCTCGATGCCGAACAGGTCGTGCAGCACCTTGGCCACCGGGGCCAGGGCGTTGGTCGTGCACGAGCCGTTGGAGACGACGATGTCGTCGGCCGTCAGCGTCTCATGGTTGACCTTGAAGACAATGGTCTTGTCGGCGTTGTCGGCCGGGGCCGAGACCAGCACGCGCTTGGCGCCCGCCTTCAGGTGAGCCGAAGCCTTGTCCTTGGAGGTGAAGATGCCCGTGCATTCCAGGGCGATGTCCACCTTCAGCTCGGCGTGCGGCAGGTTGGCGGGGTCGCGCTCGGCCGTGACCTTGATCTTGCCGGTGCCGACGTCGATCCAGTCCTCGCCGGTCGTGACCGTGCCGGGGAAGCGGCCGTGCACCGAGTCATAGCGGAACAGGTGGGCGTTGGTCTCGACCGGGCCCAGGTCGTTGATCGCCACGACCTCGATGTCCTTGCGGCCGTGCTCGACGATCGAGCGAAGGACGAGGCGGCCGATGCGGCCGAAGCCGTTGATGGCGACGCGAACGGTCATGGGGAGCAGTCTCCTAAACTGGGGGCGGTGATGATTGGCGCCTTAGTGGGACGGAGCGCGCGCGGTTGCAACCCCGTCGCCGTAACAAGGCCCGTAACAAGATATGATCGCCTGTAACCGTCCGGATGCGGTCAAGCCGCTCAGCAGCAGCGGAAGCCGCCCCCTTCGCCGAACCGTCGCGCTTCATGCAGGCGGAAGAAGGCGGTGCGGTCCAGCGGCGCCTCATCCGGATGGGTCGCCTTCGCATGGGCGACATAGGCGTCGTAGTCCGGCTGGCCGATCATCAACCCGGCGGTGCGGCGGGCGTCCTTGCCCCACCGCAGCAGCGTGTCCCGGCAGGCGCAGAGCAGGTCCGCGCCGCCAGGGGTCGAGGAAGCGGACGGCCTAAGCACGGGCGATGTCCATGGCTTCGTCCGCCAGGGTCAGTTCATGCGCGGCCGGGGTCTCCACCACGGTCGGTTGCTCGGACTTCAGCGCCTTCAGGCAGGCCCCGACGCCATAGACCACGACCGTCAGCACCACGAACAGGAAGCCCGCCGTCAGCGCCGAGTTGACGTAGTCGTTGACGATGACGCGGTGCATGTCGCCGATGGTCTTGGCCGGGGCCAGGATATCGCCGGCGGCGATCGCGTCCTGATACATGCGCGCGTGGGCCAGGAAGCCGATCTTCACGTCGGGGTGGAACAACTTCTGCAGCCCCGCCGTGACGGTGCAGATAAGCAGCCAGACAGCCGGGACCGCCGTGGTCCAGGCGAACCTCTGACGCTTCATCTTGAACAGGACGACCGTGCCCAGGATCAGGGCGACCGCCGCCAGCATCTGGTTGGCGATGCCGAACAGAGGCCACAGGCTGTTGATCCCGCCCAGCGGATCGACCACGCCGGTGTAGAGGAAATAGCCCCACAGCCCGACCGTCAGGGCCGTGGCCACGACATTGCCGGTCCAGGACTGGGTCTGGCGCATCTTCGGCACGGCCATGCCCAGCAGGTCCTGGATCATAAAGCGGCAGACGCGGGTGCCTGCATCGACCGTGGTCAGGATGAACAGGGCCTCGAACAGGATGGCGAAGTGATACCAGAAGGCCATCATGGCCTGGCCGCCGATGACGCCCGACAGGATGTGGGCCATGCCGACGGCCAGGGTCGGGGCGCCGCCCGCGCGAGAC
Organism: Brevundimonas guildfordensis; assembly: GCF_014836405.1. Classification (GTDB taxonomy): domain Bacteria; phylum Pseudomonadota; class Alphaproteobacteria; order Caulobacterales; family Caulobacteraceae; genus Brevundimonas; species Brevundimonas guildfordensis. The sequence goes on from NZ_JACSQU010000002.1 coordinate 451,090, forward strand.
AGGATGGAGTTCTCGCCGACGTCCCTGGCCAGTTGCTCCAGTTCGGCCGGGGTGATGTGGAAGCCCCACTGGGCCACGGCGGCGGCGGCCGAGGCGGCGTTGTCGCCGATGATGCTGACCGGGCTGTTCATGGCGAAGTAGACGGCCGGATCCAGCACCGTGGCGGCGATCAGGGCCATGATCGCCACGAAGCTCTCACACAGCATGGCGCCGTAGCCGATCAGCGGGATCTGGTTCTCGTTCTCCAGCAGCTTGGGCGTGGTGCCGGACGAGATCAGGGCGTGGAAGCCGGACACGGCCCCGCAGGCGATGGTGATGAACAGGAAGGGGAACAGGGCGCCCGAGAAGACCGGGCCGGTGCCGTCGATGAAGGGGGTGATGGCCGGCATCTGGATGTGCGGGCGCACGATCAGGATGCCGATGGCCAGGGCGACAATGGCGCCGATCTTCAGGAAGGTCGACAGGTAGTCGCGCGGGGCCAGCAGCAGCCACACCGGAATGACCGAGGCGATGAAGCCATAGGCCATCATGGCCAGGGCCAGAGTCGTGCCCGATAGCGTGAAGGCCGGGCCCCAGAACGGATCCGCGGCGATATGGCCGCCGCCGATGATGGCCAGGATCAGCAGCACCACGCCGATGACCGAGACCTCGCCCACGCGGCCGGGCCGCAGATAGCGGGTGTACAGGCCCATGAAGACGGCGATGGGGATGGTGGCGGCGACGGTGAAGGTGCCCCACGGGCTCTCGGCCAGGGCCTTGACCACCACCAGCGCCAGAACGGCCAGGATGATGACCATGATCATCAGCACACCGACCTGGGCGATGACGCCGGGGATCGGTCCCATTTCGGTGCGGACCATGTCGCCCAGCGACCGGCCGTCGCGGCGAGTCGACATGAACAGGACGATCATGTCCTGCACGGCCCCGGCCACGACGGCGCCGACCAGAATCCACAGCACGCCGGGCAGATAGCCCATCTGCGCCGCCAGCACCGGCCCGACCAGAGGGCCTGCGCCCGCGATGGCCGCGAAGTGGTGGCCGAAAAGGACGTTACGCGGCGTCGGCACATAGTCGAGGCCGTCGTTGTGTCTGACGGCGGGCGTGGGCCTGCGCGCGTTCAGCCCCAGCACCTTCCCGGCCAGATAGCGGGCGTAGAAACGGTAGGCGATGGCGTAGACGCACAGCGCCGCAACCACGATCCACACGGCGCTGATGCTCTCGCCCTGATGCAGGGCGATGACGCCGAGGGCTACGGCCCCCAGAATGGCGATGGCGCCGAAAATCAGCGCCGTCCTGAACTTGCCCATGGCGAAAGGTCCCTCCGTGGCCGACTGCCTGCGGCCTTCCGCCTTTTTTGAACCTTAATCGCGCCCGGCGCCAATCGACAAAAGTCGAAGAAGCTTGGCCGTTCCTCCTCCCTCAGGCGGAGACGGATTACGGAGCGATCACCCGCACCTTGCCCGCCGCCTCGGATGCACGCGCACGCGCCTCGTCGGTATCCGCGCCGCGCGCCAGAGCCACGCCCATGCGTCGGCGCTCAAAGGCTTCGGGCTTGCCGAACAGGCGCAGGTCGGCGGTCGGAACCGACAGGGCCTCAGCCACGCCCTCGAATACGACGCCTTCGGCTTCCATACCGCCGTAGATGACCGCGCTGGCGCCCGGTTCGCGCAGGGAAACGTCCACCGGCAGTCCGAGGATGGCGCGGGCGTGCAGGGCGAACTCGCTCATGGTCTGAGTGGCCAGCGTCACCAGCCCGGTGTCGTGCGGGCGCGGCGACACCTCCGAGAACCAGACATCGTCGCCCTTCACGAACAGTTCGACGCCGAAGACACCGAGGCCGCCCAGAGCCTCAGTTACCCTGGCCGCGATGGCCTGGGCCGCCTTCAGCGCGGTCTCGCTCATGGCTTGCGGCTGCCAGCTTTCGAGATAGTCGCCCTTCTGCTGGCGGTGGCCGATGGGGGCGCAGAAGTCCGTGCGCACGGCGCCGTCGCGCAAAGACCGCACCGTCAGCAGGGTGATCTCATAGTCAAAGTCGATCCGGCCCTCGACGATGACGACCCCGCCCGCGACCCGGCCTGAGGCTTCGGCATAGGCCCAGGCGTCGGCGACGCCCTCAGGCCCTTCGACATAGGACTGACCCTTGCCCGAGGACGACATCACCGGCTTGACGAAGCAGGGGAAGCCCACGGCCTGCGCGCCCGCCGCCAGTTCCTCGGCCGAGGCGGCGAAGGCGTAGGGGCTGGTCGGCAGGCCCAGCTCTTCGGCGGCCAGACGGCGGATGCCCTCGCGGTTCATGGTCAGCTGCGTCGCCCGCGCAGTCGGGATGACGCGCGCAAAGCCCGCTTCCTCGATGCCCGCCAGCACGTCGGTGGCGATGGCCTCGATCTCGGGCACGATGATGTGCGGCGCCTCAGCCAGGATCACGCCGTTCAGCACCTGGGCGTCGGTCATGGGGATGACGTGGCTGCGGTGCGCCACCTGCATGGCCGGGGCGTTGGCGTAGCGGTCGACGGCGATCACCTCGGCGCCGAGGCGCTGCAGCTCGATCGCGACCTCCTTGCCCAGCTCGCCAGAGCCGAGCAGCATGACGCGGGTGGCGTGGTCGGTGAGGGGTGTGCCGATCTTCATGGCGTCAGGCTCCTAAAAGTCGTTCAGGTTCCGGGCGCGGCCGGGACTGCATAGAGGCGGCGGAAGGCGTCCAGCGCTGCGCCGTGGTAGATGGTGGCGTGGCTTTCGGCGGGACGCGGGGTGAAGTCCCATTTGACGCCGGGCAGAGCGTGATCACGCAGGTTGGCGGTCAGCACGTCCATCGGCGCCTGCATCATCTCGCCTTCGTCGCCGAGCATCAGCATCAGGGTCCGGGAGGCGTTTGAGTGGTCGCGCAGGTGGGCGCCCGACTGCCGCGCCAGCTTGCCGCCGTCCCACCACAGGCTGGGGCTGACGGCGACATAAGCGTCGAACATCTGCGGCTCTTTCAGGAAGGTCTCGACCACGAACAGCCCCGCCAGAGACTCGCCCATCAAAGCCGTCTCGCCGCTGGTGCGCAGGCGGCCTTCGATGAAGGGCTGAACTTCTTCGCCGATGAAGCGGCGGAAGCGCTCGGAATGGCCCTGCGTCGGATAGCGGGCGATCAGTTCGGCGTCGTCCGTCGGCAGGGCCAGTTCGTTGCGGCGATCGACCGAGGCGACGCCGACGACGATCACATCGCGCGTCGTGCCGACGATGGTCCCCAACTGGGCGATGCCCGAGATGTGGTGAAAGTCCTGATCCTGACCGCCGTCCAGCACATAGAGGACCGGATAGGTCTGGCCGCTTTCAGCATAGCCGGGCGGCAGCCAGACGTTGATCTCGCGCGTCTGGCCCAAGATTGTCGAGGGCAGGGCGTAGGACCGGCCGATGACGATGGGCGTCTCGGCAACGGCGGGTGCGTCATCGACCGTGGGTGCGGCGAGCGCGGGAGCGCCGCCCGCCATCGACAAGCCGAGGCTCAAGACGAGGGCGAGGCGGCGCATCAGGCTTACAGCCGCGCCTTGGCCTGTTCCACCACGGCCTCGGCGGTGATGCCGAACTCGCGGTAGAGGACCTCAGCCGGGGCCGAGGCGCCGAAGCCGGTCATGCCGACGAAGCCGCCATCCTCGCCGATGAAGCGCTCCCAGCCCTGCTTGATCGCGGCCTCGACGGCGACGCGGACCGTGCCGCGGCCGATGATCGCGTCCTGATAAGCCTTGGGCTGCTGCTCGAACAGGGCGAAGCAGGGAACCGAGACGACGCGGGTCGGCGTGCCTTCGGCTTCCAGCAGTTCGGCGGCCTTCAGGGCCAGCGCCACTTCGGTGCCGGTGCCGAACAGGGTGACCTTGGCCTCGCCGTTGGCCGCCTTCAGCTCATAGGCGCCCTTGCGGGACAGGTTCTCGCCCGCGTCGGTCACGCGCACGGCCGGGGTCTTCTGACGCGACAGGCACAGGGCGGTCGGCGTGGTCTTGTGCTGCAGGGCGACCTGCCAGCACTCCAGCGCCTCGACCGTATCGGCGGGGCGCATGGTCAGCAGGTTCGGGATGGCGCGCAGGGCCGCCAGATGCTCGACCGGCTGGTGCGTCGGGCCGTCTTCGCCCAGGCCGATGCTGTCGTGCGTCAGGACGTGGATCGCCCGCACGCCCATCAGGGCGCCCAGACGGATCGCCGGACGGCTGTAGTCTGCGAACGCCATGAAGGTGCCGCCGTAGGGGATGACCCCGCCGTGCAGCGCCAGACCGTTCATCGCCGCGGCCATGCCGAACTCGCGGATGCCGTAGTTCAGATAGCGACCGGCGTAGTCCGGCGCGTCCATGATCTGGGTGTTCTTGACGAAAGTGTTGTTCGAGCCGGTCAGGTCGGCCGAGCCGCCGACCATTTCGGGGATGGCGGCGAACACCGTCTCCAGCGCCTCGCCCGAGGACTGGCGGGTGGCCATTGCGGGCTGGTCGGCGACCAGCTGCTTCAGCTTGGCGTCCAGCGCCTCGAAGGCGCCGGTCGGCAGGTCGCCGGCCATGGCGCGGGTGAAGTCGTCGCGGTGGTCGTGGTTCAGCAGACGGGCTTCCCACGCCTTGCGGGCCTTGCCGCCCTGCTTGCCGACCTTGGCCCAGGCCTTCTGGACGCCTTCGGGCAGTTCGAACGGCTCGAACGGCCAGTTCAGCCCCTGACGCGTGGCGGCGATCTCGACAGGGCCCAGAGCGGCGCCGTGGGTCTTGTGGCTGCCTTCCAGCGTGGCGGCGCCCTTGCCGATCTTGGTCTTGCACGCGATCAGCGCCGGCTTGTCCTGCTTGGTCGCCCAGTTCAGCGCCTTCTGGATCTGCTTGTAGTCATGGCCGTCGATGGCCTTGACCGCCCAGCCCGAGGCCTTGAAGCGGGCCAGCTGGTCGGTGGCGTCGGATAGCGACAGCTTGCCGTCGATGGTGATCTCATTGTCGTCCCACAGGACGCACAGCTTGTTCAGCTTCAGGCGGCCGGCCAGGGCGATGGCTTCCTGCGACACGCCTTCCATCAGGCAGCCGTCGCCGGCGATGACCCAGGTGCGGTGATCGACCAGATCCTTGCCGAAGCGTGCGGCCAGATGGCGCTCCGCCAGGGCGAAGCCGACCGAGGTGGCGAGACCCTGGCCGAGCGGGCCGGTGGTCGTCTCGATCCCGGCCATGTGGCCGTACTCCGGGTGGCCGGCGGTCTTGAAGCCCCACTGGCGGAAGTTTTCCAGCTGCTCGCGGGTCGCGTCCTTGTAGCCGGTCAGGTGCAGCAGGCTGTAGATCAGCATGGAGCCGTGGCCGGCCGACAGGATGAAGCGGTCGCGGTCGGCCCAGTCGGGGCGGCTGGCGTCGAACTTCAGGAATTTCGAGTAAAGCACGGTGGCGACGTCGGCCATGCCCATCGGCATGCCGGGGTGGCCGCTCTTGGCTTTTTCGACCGCATCCATGGACAGCACCCGGATGGCGTCGGCCATCTGCTTGGGCGAAGGCTTGGCGAATGCGGCTTGGGCGTCGGTCACGGCGAGACCTTTCCTCAGGAACAGGATAAAGCGGGGGCGGCGCCGCTTTACCCCGGCGCGCCGGCAGGTTCTACACGGAATCTGGAAGAAAGGACCCCCATGGACGCGGTTACGGCTGCAAAGGCGCGGATCGATCGGGCGCTGGCCGATCTGGAACGCAAGGTGTTGGAGCTGAAGGCGAGGCCCGCCTCGGCGCCGCCCATCCCCGACGACGACCTGTTCGCGCCGCGTCCTTCGAACGCGGCCGACGTGGCGCGCATCGCCGTGCTTGAAGACGTCGGCCAGGAAACGGCTCAGGCCCTGGCCCGCGCCGCCGACGCCGTGCGCGAGGTGCTGGCGCAGCAGCAGGCGGCCCCACAGCGGGCGGGACCAGAGGAGACGAACTGATGGCGACGGTGACGGTGGAAGTTCACGGCCGCCCCTATGCGGTGGGCTGCGCCGACGGACAGGAGGCGCGGGTGCGCGACCTTGCGTCCCAGTTCAACGAGCGGGTGCAGGGCGTTTCCGACCAGGTGGGGCAGGTCGGCGACGTGCGGCTGTTCCTGATGGCGGCGCTGATGCTGGCGGACGAGCTTCAGGAGGCGAAGCGCAACGCGGCGGTTCAGAACTCGGGCCGCGCCAAGGCGGCCGCTGCGGCGGCTGCGCCTCCCGCCGCCGCCAGCGAAGGCGTGGCCGAGGCCCTGAACGCGGTCGCCGCCAGGATCGAGAAGATCGTCCAGACGATCTGACGTGGGGGCCTTCCTCTCCACTCCTGGGGAGGAAGGCATTGTTGAAACTGCTCCGAACGCCTATCTTGCTGGACGGCGGGTCCTGCTGCGGCTCACGTCGAAGACAACATATCCTTCTGACCTTAATTCACTCATAGGGATCTGTCCCTGTCCGGGCTCGAGGGCCTGGGCATACGGAGCCCACCTGGCTACCCAGGTCGAGAGGATTTAAACGTTCTTCACGGCTCACGCGGCGCCGCCAACCTCTCTCTTTTTTATGCGCTATCGCTCGGCCCGCGGGGCCTCGCTGCTTGAGCGCGTTTGTGCGCCAACGCTCGCGACGCGGTCGCTCACTGCTTGAGCGCGTTTCCCGACTTTCCATCTGCTTCGTCATCCTCGGGCTTGACCCGAGGATCGGGTTGGGCGACGCGCTCTGCCTGTCGGCGTTCAGCGCGCCGTTGGGCTGGATCCTTGGGTCAAGCCCGAGGATGACGGCAGAAACGAGCGCCCCATGACCCCCAAGCACGAACTGCGCGCCGCGATGCGCGCCTTGCGCAAGCGCCTGGCTGAGGTGGATGCTGAGGCGGCCGAGCGGGCGGCGGGCCATGCTGACGCCCTGCCGCCCGGCGAGACCGTCGCCCTGTATCGCGCCATGGGATCAGAGCTGGACACCGACGTCCTGGCCAATCTCCTGCATCAGTCCGGACGGCGGTTGTGTCTGCCGGTCGTGCTGGAGCGCGACGCGGCGATGATCTTCCGCGCCTGGGCGCCGGGCGAGCCGCTGGAGCTGGACGCCGCCGGCTGTCCCGCCCCCCTGCCGCTGGGCGAGGTCGTCACACCCGATCTGATCCTCACGCCCCTGCTGGCGTTCGACGCGCACGGCGGGCGTCTGGGGCAGGGCGGGGGCTACTATGATCGAACCTTCGCCGTTCTGCCGGAGGCCCGACGCATCGGCTTCGCCTATGCCGGCCAGGCGGTCGAACGGCTCGATCTAGAGCCGCATGACATCCGTTTGCATGGCGTTCTGACCGAGACCGGCTATAGAGCCTTCGCATGAGACTGGCATTTTTCGGTGACGTGGTCGGCAAGTCCGGGCGCGATGGACTTTCGGACCATCTTCCGGGGTTGAGGCGTGACCTCAAACTCGACTTCGTGGTGGTCAACGCCGAGAACGCGGCGGGCGGTTTCGGCATCACCGAGAACACGGCCAACGACATCTTCAACGCCGGGGCGGACGTCCTGACGCTGGGCAACCACAGCTGGGACCAGCGCGAGGCCCTGACCTATATCGTGCGCGAGCCGCGCCTGATCCGCCCGGCCAACTATCCGCGCCTGATGGACGCGCCGGGGCGCGGCGCCGACGTCTTCGTCACGCCGGACGGCCGCCGGGTGCTGGTCATCAACGTGCTGGGCCGCGTCCACATGGACCCGATGGACGACCCGTTCAGCGCCGTCGAGCGCGAGCTTGAGGCTGCGCCTCTGGGCGTCGTCGCCGACGCCGTCATCGTCGACATGCACGCCGAGGCGACCAGCGAGAAGATGGGCATGGGCCACTTCTGCGACGGCCGCGCGAGTCTGGTGGTCGGCACCCACACCCACGTCCCGACCGCCGACGCGCAGATCCTGCCCGGCGGCACTGCCTATCAGACCGATGCTGGCGGCTGCTGCGACTATGACTCCGTCATCGGCAACGACAAGGAAGAGCCGCTGCGCCGTTTCACCACCCGGCTGTCGGGCGGGCGCTACACCCCCGCCAGCGGCCCGGCCACCATCTGCGGCGTGTACGTCGAGACCGACGACCGCACCGGCCTGGCCAAGCGCGTCGAGCCGATCCGCGTCGGCGGCCGCCTCAGCCAGGCGATCCCGCAGGTCTAGGCCCCAGGTCTAGGCCCCAGGGGCCTGATCCCGACGCGCCCTCAGCCGCAGGCGCAGGGTCCGCTGGCTGCGCAGGGTGATCTGGTGAGTGGGGCGGGGCTCGGCCCGGGTGATGGCCTCGACCTCGGCGGCCTTGAGGATTTCCGCCAGGGCGATCACCGCCTCCTGCAGGGCGAAGGCGGCGCCGATGCAGATGCGCGGGCCGCCGCTGAACGGCAGCCAGGCGTAGCGATCGATCGACTTGCGGTTCTGGGGCAGGAAACGTTCGGGGCGGAAGGCGTCGGGGTCTTCCCATAGCTTCTCGTGGCGATGGATGACCCAGGGGGCGATCAGCACGCTCTGACCCGCCTTCACCTGATGGCCGCCGATCTCGTCGTCCGCCAGCGCCTGCCGGATCATGGCGGGAGCGGGCGGGAACAGCCGCATGGCCTCCTCGATCACCGCACGGTGCCAGACCAGGTCGCGCACGCCGTCCGGGCGGCGGTCCCAGCCGTCGGCTTCGGACTTGAGGATGTCGGCCACGCGCCGGTCGCGGCTGATCAGGTGCAGGGCCCAGCCGAGGGTGCGCGCCGTCGTCTCGTGCCCCGCCAGGATGAAGGTCAGGATGTTGGAGGCGACCTCATGGTCCGACAGGCCCGAACCGTCGCCTTCTTCGTCGCGCGCGTTCAGCAGGGCGGTCAGCAGATCGTCAGGGGCGTCGCCGCGTTCCAGTCGGGCGCGGCGCCGGGTCACCAGGGCGGCGACCCGCTCCTCGAAGAAGCGTGCGGCGCCGCCCGAGGCCACGCGGCCTAGACGCGGGATCCAGTCAGGCGCCTTCAGCGCATCCAGCGGACTGATCCGCGCCCCGACCGACAGATACTGATTCAAGGCCTTCTCGAACCCGGCGGCGTCGCCGTCCAGGTCATCGGAGAACAGGGTCGCCGACAGGATGTCGAAGGTCAGGCCGCTCATCTCGCTGTCGATGTTCAGGACGCGCGCGCCATGATGCGGCAGGCGCCAGCTCTCGACCCGGCGTCGGCAGACCCGATCCATGATGTCCGCCGTCCGAGGCGTGTAAGCCGGAGTGAACAGAGGCGCCATGATGCGGCGCTGGCGTCGCCACTGCTCGCCCTCGGTCAGCAGCAGGCCGTCGGCCAGCATGGGCCCCAACACCCGTCTTTGCAGGTCGCCCTTCACATAGTTGGCGGCGTTGTCGGTCAGCACATGACGAACGCCCGCCGGTTCGCTGACCACCAGCGACCGCCCCAGCGGCGACTGGCCGCTGATGTAAAGTTCCTTGAAGTGGGCGTCGCCCCAGATTTGCAGCGGATCGCGCCAGCTCTGCCACAGGAAGGGCAGCAGGCTCATTCGCTGGGTCCGGCGCGGCGGCGTCCAGGGGCGGAAGGTCGAGGCGGCGGCGTCGCTCATGAAGCGCTCCTTCTCGGGGCGCCTAATGTAGGCGTCCGCGCGCCTCGCGGAAGGGCTAGCGCGCCGCCTGCCGGGCCTCCAGCGCGCGCAGGCTGGCTTCTTCGGCCTTCAGGTCTTCAGTCAGTTGGGCCTTCAGCGCCGGGTCGGCGATGGCGGCCAGCGCGGCGCGCGTCTCCTGCACCGCCTGACGACGGGCGGCGATCAGGCGCGACAGTTCGTCCGCCTCATGCAGGGCCGGACCCGAAGCGGTCGCACGACGGATCGCCTGCGCCTCTTCTTCCTCGGTGGTCTTCAGCGCGGCGGCCTGCCGGGCGGCGGCCGCATCGCGCAGGGCGTGCTGGACGGGATCGCCGCCCTCGAACTCGCAGGCCGACAGCAGGGCGGCGCCCGCGACGACGAGGATGAGGGCGCCAATCCCGGCTTTTGCCCGCATCAGCCTTCGATCCAGTTGGGCATCCAGCCTTCGTGGAACTCCCGCACATGGGCGACGGGGATGCGGAACAGCTCGCCCTTCGGCCCCGAGGAGGCGAAGTCCGCGCCCTTGACCTGGCCCACGACCGAGGCGTGCAGCCCGGCGTCCTGGGCCTTGGCGATCAGGGCGTCGGCGTCCGACACGGCGACCAGATAGCGGGCCTGATCCTCGCCGAACAGGAAGGCGTGGGCGTGGGCATGGCTGGAGGCGTTCAGCTCGATGCCGACGTCCGAGGCCAGGGCGATGTCCGCCGCCGCCCCGACCAGGCCGCCGTCCGACAGGTCGTGGACCACGGTCAGTTCGCCCGCCTCGATCAGGCCGCGCACGAAGTCGCCGGTCTTGCGTTCCAGCTTCAGGTCGACCGGCGGCGGGGCGCCGTCCTCGCGGCCCAGAACTTCACGCAGGTAAATGGAGGCGCCCAGTTCGCCGTTGGTTTGGCCGATCAGCACCAGCACGTCGCCCTCGGCCGCGCCGCCGAAGCCGGTGGTCACGTCGTAGTTGCTCAGCAGGCCGACGGCGCCGACGGTGGGCGTCGGCGGAATGGCGACGCCGTTGGTCTCGTTGTAGAGGCTGACGTTGCCGCTCACGACCGGGAAGTCCAGCTCGCGGCAGGCCTCGGCCATGCCGTCGGTGGCGCGCACGATCTGGCCCATGATCTCGGGGCGCTGCGGGTTGCCGAAGTTTAGGTTGTCGGTGATGGCGATCGGACGCGAGCCGACGGCCGTCAGGTTGCGCCAGGCCTCGGCCACAGCCTGCTTGCCGCCTTCATAGGGGTCGGCCTGGACATAGCGCGGGGTGCAGTCGCTGGTGACGGCCAGACCCTTTTCCGTGCCGTGGACGCGGATCACGCCCGCGTCTGCGCCGGTCGAGGAGTCCTGCAGGGTGTCGGCCATGACGTGGCGATCGTACTGCTCCCAGATCCAGCGCTTGGACGCCATGTCGGGGCAGGCGATGACCTTCAGCACCGCGTCGTTCCAGCTTTCCGGCGCAGGGACTTCAGCCGGATCGAGGCGCGGTTGCAGCTCGGGCTGGACCCACGGGCGGTCATACAGCGGCGCGTCGTCGAACAGCGGGGCCAGCGGCACGTCGCAGACGATCTCGCCGTGGTGCTTCAGCACCAGATGGCCGGTGTCGGTGGTCTGGCCGATGACGGCGAAGTCCAGGCCCCACTTCTGGAAGATGCGGTAGCCGACGTCTTCGTAGCCGGGCTTCAGCACGGCCAGCATCCGCTCCTGCGACTCCGACAGCATCATCTCATAGGCGCTCATGCCGGTTTCGCGCTGGGGCACCTTGTCCAGGTCCAGCTCGACGCCGACGCCGCCCTTGCCCGCCATCTCGACGGAGGAGGAGGTCAAGCCTGCCGCGCCCATGTCCTGAATCGCGGCGACCGCGCCCGAGGCCATCAGCTCCAGCGTGGCTTCGATCAGCAGCTTCTCGGCGAAGGGGTCGCCGACCTGCACCGTCGGGCGCTTGGCGTCCGACTCATCGTCGAACTCGGCCGAGGACATGGTGGCGCCGTGGATGCCGTCGCGGCCGGTCTTGGAGCCGAAATAGACCACGTCGTGACCCGCTTCCGGCGCAGCCGAATAGTAGATCTCATCGGCGCGGGCCAGGCCCACGCACATGGCGTTGACCAGGATGTTGCCGTTGTAGCCCTTGTGGAAGTTGGTCTCGCCCGCGACCGTCGGCACGCCGACGCAGTTGCCATAGCCGCCGATGCCGCTGACCACGCCCTTGACCAGGCGCTTGGTCTTCTCGTGGCCCGGCTCGCCGAAGCGCAGGGCGTTCAGCAGGGCCACCGGGCGCGCGCCCATGGTGAAGACGTCACGCATGATGCCGCCCACGCCCGTCGCGGCGCCCTGATAGGGCTCGATGTAGGAGGGGTGGTTGTGGCTCTCCATCTTGAAGATGCAGGCGTCGCCGTCGTCGATATCGATCACGCCGGCGTTCTCGCCCGGCCCGCAGATGACGCGCGGTCCGGTGACCGGGAACTTCATCAGCTGGTTCTTGGACGACTTGTAGGAGCAGTGCTCGGACCACATGACCGAGAACACGCCCAGCTCGACCTGGTTGGGCTCGCGGCCCAGCCGGTCCAGCAGGACCTGATATTCATTGGGGGCGAGGCCGTACTCTTCGGCCAGTTGGGCGATGGTTTTTTGGGGCGCGCTCATGGGCGGGCCTTCTAGCCCTCTCCGAGGCGTCTGTCAGCCCTCACCGGCGTTCGACGCCGCGCCTCAGACCAAAGGTCACGATGACCCCCGCCACCACCAGCACAAAGGCCGCCGCCAGGGCCGTGAAGGCCAGCACCGGCTTGATCTCCTGCTCGGCCACGAAGGCGCCGACCAGACCCCAGGCGATGGGCAGGGGATAGGCCATCGTCCGCAGCGCCCAGGTCACGCCGATCCCGACCAGGGTGGTGGCGACCACGGCCAGCACGGCCCAGCCGGTCGGCGACAGGGCGGCGGGCAGGGCCTCGAACGCCGTCGCCACGGTGATCAGGTTCAGCGGCGACGCGACCGTCAGCCACCCCGCCAGCGCCGCCAGCGGCCAGATCAGGAACCAGCGGTCCCGCTCCGTCGTCCCGGTCGCGCGAATGGCCCGCGCATTGGCCAGCATCGGCAGCAGCAGAGCCAGGAGCGAGGCGAAGATGACCAGAACACTGGCGGCCTTCAGGTTCATCGCCGCCATGATGATCCAGAAGCCGATGCCGAAGAAGGCCACGGCCGAGGGCCAGCCCATGCGGTTGATCAACATGCTCTCGCCCGTCTGCGGCAGGGCCTGGCGACCGGCGTAGATCAGTGTGCCCAGATACAGCAGGCTCCAGATCGAGAAGGCGTAGCCAGCTACTCGCAGGGTCTGGTTGCCGTCGGCGGCGAACTCGGCCTGGCTCAGGCCGAAACCGCCCAAGGCCTGCACAATGGGCACGATAACGGCGAAGACGGCGGCGGCCAGCACCGCCAGCCGACGCGTCCGCTGGGCGGGGGTGGGGCGTTCGATGGCGATCATGCGTCTCTCCGGCTCAGCTTCACCTTAACTACGCGCCGGGGCCAAGAAGGTTCATCGGGCCACGATGGAACCGCCGCCCGCCTTCCCGCCTTGCTTTCAGGTCATTGAAGGAGGTCGTCATGCCTGACCCAAACAAGCCGGAACCCATCGAGCAGACGCTTGAAGAGGAGGTCGAGACCAACCGCGCTCTGGAACAGGGCCTGGGCGTCGGCGCTCGCGAACTGGCCGCCATCCACGAGTCAGGCGCCGAGGGCACCCTCGAGCGCGCGACAGATGAGGACGGCGAACCGGTTGAGGAAGAGGTCGAGGTAGGCGACGCTGGCCGCAGCGCCAGCGTCCTGGATCGCAAGGAGCCTTAAACGGCCGCGTAGATGCTCTGGAACAGGGTGGCGCCGTCGGCGCTGCCCAGTTCGGCTTCGAACGCGCGGTCGGGGTGAGGCATCATGCCCAGCACATTGCCTCGCTCGTTTTGCAGGCCGGCGATGTCGCCGACCGAGCCGTTGGGGTTGTCGACGTAGCGGAACACCACCTGGCCTTCGCCCTCGATGCGCTTCAGCGTTTCTTCGTCGGCGTAATAGTTCCCGTCGGCGTTGCCCTGGGTCATGACGATTTCGCGTTGGCCCTGGTAGCCCGAGGTGAAGCGGGTCTGGGCGTTGGCGACCGTGATGCTGATCGGCTTGCAGATGTATTTCAGGCTGCTGTTGCGCATCAGGGCGCCCGGCAGCATGCCGGCTTCGCACAGGACCTGGAAGCCGTTGCAGATGCCGACCACGGTGACGCCGTCGTCGGCGGCCTTCTTGACCGCCTGCATGATCGGGGCCTGGGCCGCCATCGCGCCGCAGCGCAGATAGTCGCCGTAGGAGAACCCGCCCGGCAACACGATCAGATCGAGGCCCTTGGGCAGTTCGGTCTCGGCGTGCCAGACCATCTGGACCTGCTCGCCAGTGGAACGTTCGACGGCGACCTTGCAGTCGCGATCGCAATTGGAACCGGGGAAAACAATGACGGCTGCGCTCATGGCCGGGCCTCCTAGCACCCTTCGGCGGGAATGTCAGGCGGGGCCGCAAAATGAAAAGGCCGCCCACGGCGGGGCGGCCTTTCCCGTCAGAGCGAACGCCCGGTTCAGGCTGTCTGACGACGGCGCTGCAGCGTCAGGGCCGCAAAGCCCGCCAGCGCCATGGCGAGCATGATCATGGCCCACTCGGTCAGGGTCGGGACGGCGGCGGGGGTCGATGTGGTCGTGGGGCCCACCGCGATGCTGGCGGGATTGACGCCGACGGTGATGGTTTCGGCCACGGTGTTCGTGGCCGTATTGATGACCGAGACCGTCCCGGGGATCACGCCGCCGTGGGCGCCGTAGTTGGCGACATAGAGGCGTGATCCGTCGCCGGAAAAAGCCAGGGCGTGAGGGTTCGATCCTACGTTGGTGGCGGATGCCTGCGCGTGACCCGTCGTGTCATAGCCATAGACAACGCCGCTCGTATTGTAGCTGGCGACATAGACCAGAGCGCCGTTCGGGTGCACGGCGGAGGCGTGTGGGGTGGACCCGACGGCAAAATTGCCGATCACCGTGTGGTCGCTGGTCTGGATTTTCGTCAGGGAACCGCCGTTGCCGTTGGCGACATAGGCGAAGCTTCCATCGTTGGAGAAGGCGACATTGTAGGCGGACGTCTGGGCCGGAACGCTGGCGATGACGGTGTTGTCGCTCGTGCGGATGACCGAGACCGTGCTGCTATTGAAGTTGACCGCATAGACAAAGGCGTTGTCGGGGGAGACGGCTACGCTGATCGGGCCATCATCGACATTCACAATGCCGATGACCGTGTTGGTGCTCGTGTTGATGATCGAAACGGTGTCCGACCCGAAATTGGCGCTGTAGGCGCGGGCGCCGTTGGGCGACACAGCCACGCCATAGGGCGTGCTTCCGACGGGAATGGTGGTCAGCAGGGCGTGGTTGGCGGTGTCGACGACCGAAACCGTATCGGCGCCGGCGTTGGCGGTGTAGGCGCGAGGGCTGTTGGGCGATATGGCTATGCTTTGGGGATTGGCCCCGACGGCGACGTTCTGGATCGAATTCCCCTCATTGGGGCGAATGATCGAAACCGTGTTGGAACCGGCGTTGGCGATATACAGTGTCTGGGCGAATGCTGGCCCGGCCAGGCCCATTGAAAGGGTTGCGCCGAGAAGCGCGCATCGCGCACGCCGAGTGAATGCCATAATGTTCATGATGGCGCCTGTCCCCTCCAGTCAAGAAACGTTGATTTCTTGCTGATGGGTAAAAGCACTCTTCGTTGTTTATGGCAACGCTTGAGGGGCGATCGTGATCACGCCGATCCGCCGCGTCCGGTCAGCCAGGCGACGACCCAGACCGCGAAGCCGCCGAGCGACAGGGCGACGCCGACCCACCCGGTCGAGGTCCAGCCCCAGCCCGCCGCCACAGCCATCCCCGCCAGCAGGGGGCCGATGGCGTTGGCCGTGTTGAAGGCTGAGTGGTTGAGGGCGGCGGCAAGCGTCTGTGCGTCGCCGGCGACGTCCATCAGCCGCGTCTGCAGCACCGAGCCCAACCCGCCGCCGCCGCCGATCAGCAGGACCACGATCATCACCGCCCACAGGTGAGGCGCGGCGAGGGGATAGAGGGCCAGCGCCGCCGCGCTCCACAGCAGCAGGCCGCCCGCCGCGATCATGCCGAAGCGGTCGGCCGCCCAGGCCCCCAGCAGGTTGCCCGCCATCATGCCTACGCCGAACAGGGCGAAGACCCAGGGCAGGACCTCGGGCCCCACGCCTGTCACCGCCTTCAGCGTCGAGGCCAGATAGGCGTAGACCGCGAACATCCCGCCGAAGCCGACGGCGCCGACGCCCAGCGTCAGCCACACCTGTCCGCGCTTCAGGGCGCCCAGTTCGCGCCACGGGCTGGCGTCGGGGTGGGCCGGATCGCGCGGCGCGAACAGGGCGACCAGGGCCATGGTCAACACCGCCAGAACGCTGACGATGGCGAAGGTCCAGCGCCAGCCGAAATGGTGGCTGACGGCGTTGGCGACCGGCACCCCGATCACCGTGGCGACGGTCAGGCCCAGCAGGATGGTCGAGACGGCGCGGGTCCTCAGCCGCAGCGGAACCAGAGACGCCGCGACCAGAGCCGCCACGCCGAAATAGGCGCCGTGCGGGATGCCGCTGAGAAAGCGGAAAGCCAGCATCCACTCATAGGTCGGGGCGATGGCGCTCAGGCCGTTGCCGACGGCGAACAGGGCCATGAAGGCGATCAGCAGCAGCCAGCGCGGCAGGCGCGCGCCCAGCACGGCGAGGATCGGCGCCCCCACCACCACGCCGGCGGCGTAGGCGCTGATGACATGGCCGGCTTTCGGCTCGCTGACGCCCAGCCCTGCGGCGAAGTCAGGAAGCACGCTCATGGCGGCGAACTCGGTGACGCCGATCGCGAATCCGCCCATGGCCAGCGCCAGCAGCACCAAGGCGACCTTGCCCGGTTCGGACACGCGCTCGACCGGCGGGCGGACGGCGTCCGCGTCGAAACAGGCGTCGGCAGGGGGCATAGGTTATCGCGATGCAGCAAGGGGAGAGTGCGCCGCAAAATGGGCGTGTCTGCTGAGACTTCAACCGAAGCCCCCGCCTTTTCACTATCACGCTTTGTGTCGTTAGCCCGCCAGCCCGGCGCGGATGCGCGGGTGCGAGACTGACAGGCCCAGGGCCTGCGCCGCGTAAAGCTCCAGCATCACGCGGTCCTCTTCGTCGTTGAGGCGCAGCCAGCGCGCCGCCATGGGCGGCGGCGCGTGATCGCGGGTCGAGACATCGGGCAGGCCCAGTCCGCCCGTCGAAACCGTCTGGGCCAGACGCACCGACGGGGAAAGGGTGCGTACCTCATCGATGTGCGGCGGGCTGCCGACCAGGATCGGCTCTTCGTCGTGATAGAAGAGATAGAGAGCCTCGCTGTCCGGCAGGCGCGCCTTGGTCAAGGGGCGCAGCGGCTGATCCAGCAGCCGCCGCAACAGGTCGGGCAAGGCCGACAATCGCCCTTCATGCGAGGCCGCCATCCGGCGATCAGCCCCGGTTCTCATAGGTCGCCGTAATCGACGCCTTGGCCAGGGTGTGGAAATGCAGGTTGAAGCCGAAGACCGCGCCCGAGTTGTCCTCGGTCACGTCCAGACGCTCCACGTCGACCGCGAAGACGGTGAAGATGTAGCGGTGCGGGCCGTGGCCGGGCGGCGGGGCGGCGCCGCCGAAGCCGGGCTCGCCATAGTCGGTGCGCCCCTGCACGGCGCCCTTGGGCAGATGCGCGCCGCCCACGGCCCCAGCGCCTGCGGCCAGCGCGCTGACGTCCGCGGGGATGTTGGCGACCGTCCAGTGCCAGAAGCCCGAGCCGGTGGGGGCGTCGGGGTCGTAACAGGTGACGGCGAAGCTCTTGGCGCCTTCCGGCGCGCCGGACCACGACAGCTGCGGCGAGGTGTTTCCGAACGCCTTGACCTGGGCGTCGGGCAGGACGCCTCCGTCGGAAAAATCGGTCGAAGTGACGGTGAAGCTCATGGCGGCGCTCTCCCTTTGGCGGCGGATTCGATCTCTAGGCTAACGGAAGACTCGCCACAGGCGTTGCCGCGCGACATTCTGTCCCCAGTTGAGGTCAAGCTGTCTTGATGAGCGGAGTGACGGGATGCTGCAAGCCCTGTTGGACCGAACCTTTCAGACGCGGGCGATTCGGGTGAGGCTTCCGGACGGCCGAGAACTGACGGCGGGGCCGGGGGAACCGGAACTGACGGCCGTGCTGACGGATATGAAGGCGGCGGTCGCCATCGCCGCCAACCCCGACCTGGCCTTGGGCGAGGCCTTCATGGACGGGACGTTCCGCATAGAGGGCGGCAGCGTCTACGATTTCCTGCAGCTAACGGCTTCGCAGATGGCGTTGCGACCACGCTCGTTGAAGCTCTCCTGGATGCAGCGCATCCGGCGAGGCGCGGAGCAGGCCAACGATCGCCTGCACGCGCGCAGCAACGTCCACCACCACTATGATCTGACGGTCGACTTCTATCGCCTGTTTCTGGACGAGGACCTGCAATATTCCTGCGCCTTCTTCGAGACGCCGGAGGCCACTCTGGAGCAGGCGCAGGTCGCCAAGAAGCGCCGCCTGATCGACAAGCTGATGCTGGAGCCGGGCCACACCGCCCTGGACATCGGCGCCGGTTGGGGCGGGCTGGGCCTGTCGATGGTCGAGCGCGGGGCGCGCGTGACCGGCGTCACCCTGTCCACCGAACAACATCGCACGGCCAATGAGCGGGCGGCGGCTCTGGGCGTCACGGACCGCGCCGACTTCCGACTTCAGGATTACCGCGACCTGGACCAGACCTTCGACCGCATCATCTCGGTCGGGATGTTCGAGCACGTCGGGGCGCCGAACTATCAGGAGTATTTCGACGCCGTCGCCCGCCTGCTGGACGACGACGGGGTGGCGGTGATCCACGCCATCGGCCGCAACTCGCCGCCGAACCGCACCCAGCCGTGGATCCGCAAATACATCTTCCCCGGCGGCTATATTCCGGCGCTGTCGGAGGTGCTGCCCGCCATCGAGCGGGCTGGACTTTGGGTCACCGACATGGAGATCCTTCGGCTGCATTACGCCGAGACGCTGCGGCACTGGCGCGAGCGGTTCCTGGCCCGGCGCGGCGACGCCCTGGCCATGTACGATGAGCGCTTTTGCCGGATGTGGGAGTTCTACCTGGCCTGCAGCGAGGTCGCCTTCCGCGAGCTGGGCCACATGGTGTTCCAGCTGCAGCTGTCCAAGAAGCAGACCTCCGTGCCGCTGAGCCGGGATTATCTGTGCGGGTGAGCAGCTTTCCTCCCCATGCAATGGGGAGGGGGACCGCGTAGCGGTGGAGGGGCTTTACAACAGCGGAACCAAGCGGCCCCTCCGTCACGTCGGCTGCGCCTCCGCGCCACCTCCCCATTGCATGGGGAGGAAATGAAAAAGGCCGCCCTTGCGAGCGGCCTAAATCATCTGATCGATTAGCGCCTCAGGCGACTTCGATCCGGTAGCTTTCGATGACCGTGTTGGCCAGCAGGGTCTCGCACATGCGCTTCACCTCGGCCTCCTTGTCGGCCACGCCATCGTCGAGATCGAACTCGATCAGCTTGCCGACGCGGGCGTTGGCGACGCCGGCCCAGCCCAGACCCTGCAGGGCGCCTTCGACGGCCTTGCCCTGGACATCCAGGACGCCGGGCTTGAGGAAGACGTGAACTTTGACCTTGGCCATTAATGCAGCCCTCCTTGGATCACGGTCGGCATGTCCTTCATGATGCCGAGGCGGCGAGCCACCTCGGTGTAGCTTTCGATGACGTCGCCCATGTCGCGGCGGAAGCGGTCCTTGTCCAGCTTCTCGCCCGTGGTCGAATCCCACAGGCGGCACGAGTCGGGGCTGATTTCGTCGGCCAGGATGACGCGGCTGAAGTCGTTCTCCCACACGCGGCCGAACTCGATCTTGAAGTCCACCAGGGTGATGCCGACGGCGCCGAACATGCCGCACAGATAGTCGTTCACCCGCACCGTCATGGCCAGGATGTCGTCCAGCTCCTGGGTCGAGGCCCAGTTGAACGCCGTGATGTGCTCTTCGGTCACCATCGGGTCGTTCAGCTCATCCTTCTTGTAGTAGAATTCGATGATCGAACGGGGCAGGGGCGTGCCCTCTTCCTGGCCCAGGCGCTGGGCCAGCGAGCCGGCGACGACGTTGCGGCAGACGACTTCCAGCGGAATGATCTCGACTTCGCGGATCAGTTGCTCGCGCAGGTTCAGCCGCTTGATAAAGTGGTTGGTCACGCCGATCGTGTTCAGGCGCGACATGATGAATTCGCTGATGCGGTTGTT
Source organism: Brevundimonas guildfordensis (assembly GCF_014836405.1). Taxonomy (GTDB): domain Bacteria; phylum Pseudomonadota; class Alphaproteobacteria; order Caulobacterales; family Caulobacteraceae; genus Brevundimonas; species Brevundimonas guildfordensis. The sequence continues at coordinate 470,931 of NZ_JACSQU010000002.1, forward strand.
GATGACGCCCTTGCCCTCGAGCGTCGCCTTCTTCTGCGCGTTGAAGGCGGTCGCGTCGTCCTTGAAGTACTGGATCAGCGTGCCCGGCTCAGGCCCCTCGTACAGGATCTTGGCCTTGCCCTCGTAGAGCTTCTTGCGCTTGGTGTTCATCATCGGGTCCCGGATGGGAAGGAAACGGACGGCCTCAAAACGAAAAGCGCGCGGCCCGAAGTCGGGGCGGCGCGGTTCCTGAATCGATGGCGGCTGTGACAGAGCCACGCGCCCTTTAGCCGAAGGGCGTCTGTGACACAAATATCCTGAAGCGCCCTTACGTCAGCGTCGCCACGGAAGCCCGGTTGCGTTCGGTCGCTCCGGGGGCCATAGAGCCCATTGCGGACAAGACTTGGTCCGCGACTGGAGTTACGACGCGCATGACGACCTTCGACGATCGGGAACGGGCCTTCGAGTCCAAGTACGCCCTCGATCAGGAACAGGAATTCAAGGCCATCGCGCGTCGCAACAAGATGCTGGGCCTGTGGGCTGCCGAGAAGATGGGCCTGTCGACCGAGAGCGCCGAGCAATACGCCGCCGCCGTGGTCCGCGCTGACTTCGAGCAGCCGGGCGAGGAAGACGTCTTCCGCAAGGTGGCCGGCGACTTCAAGGCCTCGGGCATGACCGTCTCCGAGGGCGAGCTGCGCTCCAAAATGGACGAACTGGCCTCGATCGCGCGCGAACAGATCCGCGCCGGCGAGTAAGCCATTGGATCAGCCCGGGGGGGCTTGATGGCTGAATTCCTGATGGGGTTTCCAAAATGGCAGTGGCTGGCGACAGCTGCTGCCTTTTTGTTGTTCGCCGGGTTTGAGGCGCTGAGGCCGCGCCGTTCCGCGGGGGCGGGGCGCTGGAAAGTCTGGATCGTCAACCTTAGCCTCTATGCCTCTGGCGCCGTCCTGGTCGTGTTGCTTGCGCCGCTGGTGATGCAGGGCGCGACCTGGATACAGGGCGTGCTGGGGTTTCCGCCGCTGGTGGGACTGGGGATGCCCGCATGGCTGCTGGTCGTCGTCAGCTTCCTGTTGATTGACCTGATCGCCTATCTCGAGCACGCGGGTTTTCATGCGGTGCCTGCGCTGTGGAGGATGCACCAAGTGCATCATTCCGATCCCGAGCTGGATGCCTCCACGGGGGTCAGGCACCATCCGCTGGAAAGCCTGATCGGCGCCTTTCTGCAGCTCACCCTGTTCGCCGTTCTCGGGCTGCCGATCCTCGTCATCCTGGCCTATGCGGCGGTGATGACCGTCTGGCAGTTCTTCACCCACTCCAACCTGAGTCTGCCTGAGCCGCTGGATCGTCTGGCGCGGGTGCTGGTGGTGACGCCGGGGATGCATATCGTCCATCACTCGGTGCAGGCGGACGAGGGCAACAGCAATTTCGGCATGGTCCTGTCCGTCTGGGACCGGCTGTTCGGCACCTATCGTCGGCGTCCGGCGCCGGAGCGGCTGACCATGGAGCTGGGCCTGCTCGGGCGTGCTGAGCGCCAGGCCTTTGGCAGGCTGCTGCTTTCGCCGTTGCGGCGATAATGGCGTCCGCAGCAGTGGGTTGGATAATATAAATACCGAAGATATTTCTATTATTTTGTAAAATCGCTGATACTAGAATCGCCGATGGCGGCGTTCGGGGCGGGGTGCCCGCGAGATGCGCCCATGGGGTGATTATGAAAAAAGCGGTTGGTGTCCTTTCAGGGGCTGTCGTGGCGTTTCTGCTGTCTGCGGGGCCCAGCCTAGCAGGCGGCGCGGCCTTGCAGACGACGCTGACAACGTCAAAGGCGACGATCTATCAAAATGAGACGGTGGATCTCAACGCGACCCTTACCGGCATAAATAATAGTAGTGACTGCTCGCCGACAACAGTTCTTGAGTATAAAAAATCCTCTGGTGGTGTTCTATGTTCTGTAAATCTGACAGGAACTCAAGAATCGACTTATAAGTGGTCTTATGTCGCCGGAGTTTGCCGGGTTCGCGGAGATCAGCTTGCTGTTGGCTTGAATACCTTGATGGCTGACGTCAACTCTAGTTACTGCTATTCGCCGGGAGGCCAAGCGGCCAGCCAGGTCCAGGTGACCGTGCTGGCAGGAAACGCCCCTGTTGCGGTGCCCACGACCAGCGAATGGACGCTGTGGGGTCTGACGGGGCTGTTGCTGATCGGCGGCGGCGTGTTCGCTTCGCGCCGGTTCCGGGCGACCGCGGCCTGATCCTCAAAAGGCTGATAAAGACATAAGGCCGCTGCCGTTGATCGGCAGCGGCCTTTTGCTTTTAACGACGCAGGCGCCGGTTACTTCGGCATCAGCACCGTGTCGATGACGTGGACCACGCCGTTGGACTGAGCCACGTCGGCCTGGGTGATCATCGACTTGCCGCCCTTGGCGTCGGTCAGCTCCCACTTGCCGCCGCCCATGTCCTTGGCCATCAGCTTCTCGCCCTGGACAGTGGTCAGGGTCGCCGTTCCGCCATTGGCCTGAGCCTGGGCGGCCAGGTCAGCGGCCGTCAGGCGGCCGGGGACGACGTGATAGGTCAGGATTTTGGTCAGATCGGCCTTCTGCGCCGGCTGCATCAGACCTTCGCGCGTGGCCGCGGGAATCTTCTCAAAGGCGGCGTTGTCGGGGGCGAAGACGGTGAAGGGGCCGGGACCCTGCAGGCGTTCGGTCAGCCCAGCGGTCTGGATCGCGCTGACCAGGGTGGTCAGGTTGGGCGCCTTGGAGGCGTTGGCGACCAGGTTGTCGGACGGGTTCATTGCGACGCCGCCGACCATGGGTTCGGTCGCGGCTGGCGCCATGGTGGGCGCCGGGGTCTCGACCGGGGCCGGCTCCTGACGGGCTTCGTTCTGGCCGCAGGCGGCCAGCGCCAGCAGGGCGAAGCTCGAAACAGCCGCGAGCGCGGCGGTGCGATGGGACGTCATGGCTTCTCTCCTTCGGTGAACGGGCGGCGCCCGCGTCGGAAGGGATTACGGTTCAGGGAAGCAAAAGGATGCGAGCCACATCAAATTTTCCGGCGCGTCCCGTGAACGGACGCGGGCCTGATCATCCGCCGGCGGCAGTCAGATAGGGGCTTAAAGCCGACCATCGCGCCAGTTTTTCCTCGACGGGCCGGGCGTGGGCAGGGCTGGAGGAAGGAAGGTCAAGCAGGGCGGCCGTGGTCACGCCTTGCAGGATCCGGCGCCCCGCGCGCGCCGCAGCGCCGCCATTGAAGGCGACGACGCTCAACGCCGGCAGGCGCCTGGTCAAGGCGACCAGATCGGCCGCCTCCGGGTTGCGGATGGCGGTGTCCAGGCTGCCCTGCCGTTCGGCTGAGGCGATCACGTCCCACAAGCCCACGCCGTGGACCAGCAGCGTTTGCAGACGCTCATCGTAGGGCAGGGCCGTCAACGGAACCCCGAGCACGGCCTCCATCAGCCGCCAGAAGGCGTTGCGCGGATGGGCGTAATACTGGCCCGCGCTCAGCGAGGCGTCGCCGGGCAGGCTGCCGAGGATAAGGACGCGCACGCCCTCATCCACGACGGGTGCAAACCCGACCCGGCGAGCCGCGGCCAAGCGATCAGCCCTCGCCGAACACCCGGGCGAAGATCACGTCGACGTTCTTGGTATGGTAGCCGAGGTCGAACAGGGCCTCCAGCTCATCGTGGGGCAGGGTGACGCGCGGGTCGGCCTTCAGGAAGTCGATGAAGACGCCTTCGCCGCGCCAGACCTTCATGGCGTTCTCCTGAACCGCCGCATAGGCGTCCTCGCGCGACACGCCCGCCTGGGTCAGGGCCAGCATGACCCGCTGCGAGAAGACCAGGCCGCCCAGGCGGTCGAGGTTCTTCTGCATGTTCTCGGGATAGACGTTCAGGCGCTCGATCACGCCCGCCAGACGGTGCAGGGCGAAGTCCAGGTGGATGGTGGCGTCCGGGCCGATGCCGCGCTCGACCGAGGAGTGGCTGATGTCCCGCTCGTGCCACAGGGCGACGTTCTCCATCGCCGGGGTCACGGCCGAGCGGACCAGACGGGCCAGGCCGGTCAGGTTCTCGGTCAGGATCGGGTTGCGCTTGTGCGGCATGGCCGACGAGCCCTTCTGACCCTTGTCGAAGAACTCCTCGGCTTCGAGGACTTCGGTGCGCTGCAGGTGGCGGATCTCCACGGCCAGACGCTCGACCGAGGAAGCGACGACGCCGAGGGCGGCGAAATAGGCGGCGTGACGGTCGCGCGGGATGACCTGGGTCGAGACCGGCTCGACGCTGAGGCCCATCTGGTCGGCGACGTATTGCTCGACCGCCGGATCGACGTTGGCGAAGGTGCCGACGGCGCCCGAGATGGCGCAAGTGGCGATCTCTTCACGGGCGGTGATCAGGCGGCGCTTGGCGCGCTGGAACTCGGCGTGATAGCCGGCCAGCTTCAGGCCGAAGGTGACAGGCTCGGCGTGGATGCCGTGCGAGCGGCCGACGGTCGGGGTGTATTTGTGCTCCTTGGCGCGCTTTTCCAGCGCAGCCAGCACCCGGTCGACGCCGCCCAGCAGCAGGTCGGTCGAGCGCGCCAGCTGCACCGCGAAACAGGTGTCCAGCACGTCCGACGACGTCATGCCCTGGTGCAGGAAACGGGCCTCGTCGCCGACGATCTCGGCCACGTGGGTCAGGAAGGCGATGACGTCGTGCTTGGTGACGCTTTCGATCTCATCGATGCGGTCGGCGTCGAAGGTCGCGTCCTTGCCCTTGGCCCAGATGGCCTGTGCGGCCTCGGTCGGGATGACGCCCAGCTCGGCCATCTTGGTGGCGGCGTGGGCTTCGATCTCGAACCAGATCTTGTACTTGGTCTCTTGCGACCAGATGGCGACGGCGTCGGGGCGGGAATAGCGCGTGATCATGGACGCGTCGTGTCGTTCGCAAGGGGCCGCGAGTCAAGGTTGGCCGGGTCGAAGTGGAGGCTTTTGGGCATCACTTCCGCGCGGATCGGCATTCTGCAGCGTGGAAATCTTGACTGCCGGGCGTCCTGTCCCAGATAGAGCGCGCTCAGAGGACGACCTCTCCCATTTTGGGCATGACGCCGGGACGACCCGGCACGCCATGCAAGGGAGACTGTCATGGCCTGGATTTTCCTTCTGCTCGCCGGTCTGTTCGAGATCGTCTGGGCCTTCCTGATGAAGATGTCGGAAGGCTTCACCAAGCCGTGGGCGACCGTCGGCACCATCGGTTTCATGATCGTCAGCTTCGGCCTGCTATCGCTGGCGATGAAGTCCCTGCCGCTGGGCACCGCCTATGTGATCTGGACCGGCATCGGGGCGGTGGGCGCCTTCGTCGTCGGCATCGCCGTGCTGGGCGAGCCGATCACGCCCCTGCGCGTCCTCGGCGCCGTTCTGATCGTCAGCGGCCTGGTTGTGTTGAAGCTCGCTTCCAGCCACTGATGGCGTCTGGCCTTTAGGGAGCGACGACCATGGAACTGGTGATCGGCGACAAGCTCTATTCCACCTGGTCGTTGCGTCCCTGGCTGGTGCTGAAACGCTGCGGCGCGGACTTCACCGAGACGGTGGTGCGTCTGAACCGGCCCGACACCGCCGAGCAGATCGCGCTCCATTCGCCTGCCGGACGCGTCCCGATTCTGAAGGTCGACGGAGAGACCATCTGGGACAGTCTGGCCATCTCGCTCTGGTGCGCCGAGCGCTATCCGGAGGCGCGGCTGTGGCCCGCTGACGCCCATGCGCGCTGGCAGGCCCGGTCGGTGGTCTGCGAGATGCATTCCGGCTTCATGGCCCTGCGCACCGAATGCGGCATGGCGCCCGACCATTCGATGGTCGGTCCCGACCGCTGTCCGCCGCCGAAAGGCGAGGACACGGCCGCCGACATCCGTCGTCTGGTGCAGATCTTCGGCGAAGCGCGCGCCCGGTTCGGCGTCAGCGGGCCTTATCTGTACGGCGAGTGGTCGATCGCGGACGCCTTCTTCACCCCGGTCGCGGCGCGGTTCCGCCACTTCCAGATCGATCTGACGGCGCACGGCGATACGGACGGCGCGGCCCGGGCCTATGTCGACACCCTGCTGGCCCAGCCCGACTTCATCGCCTGGGGCGAAGACGCGCTGGCTAACGCGGCTTAAGCCTTCGAGAATACCGGCGGTTAACGACTGGCGTTACAATCTGTCCTTGCGGCGGGGGCCGTGGGGGACAGGCGATGCGGACGATCAGTCGCAACACCAACTGGGGCAAGGTCGCGCGCGGCTATATTCTGGCCGGTCTGGCCTTCGCCTTCGTCTGGGCCATGCTGGTTTCGAGCCTGGTCTGACGCCTAGCGCGAGCCGCCGCCCAGCATGGCTTCGGCCACCTGCAACGGCGCGGGCGCGGGGGGCGTGTAGTCCAGGCGGATCGGCACGGCGCGCGCGCCTGAGGCCAGGGCCTCCAGCGTCTTGACCGGCCCGCCCATCATCCGCTGATAGATCCAGTAGGACGCAACGACCTTCTCCACGTAGTCGCGCGCCTGCGGCACGTCGATGGATTCGATCAGCAACAGCGGGTCGGCGTCGGCGCCCAGCTTGCGGATCGCCGCCAGCATCGGACCCGGTCCGGCGTTGTAGGAGGCTACGGCCTTCAGCAGATCGCCCTGGAAGGACTCGATCTGGAACAGGCGGTTCACATAGTCCTGACCCAGCTTCATGTTCACCGCGGGGTCCAGCAGGCGCTGGGGCGTGCGGACGTAGCCCTGGTCCCCGGTCATGTGAGCGGCCGTCGTCGGCATCACCTGCATCAGCCCATAGGCCCCCGCGCCCGAGCGGGCGTTGGCGTTGAAGTCGGTCTCCTTGCGCGCGATGGCGTAGACCAGGGCCTTCTCGATGGTGAAACCGCCCATCGGTTGCAGTTCCGGCATCGGGTAGCGCAGGGCGTCGATGCGGCTGGCTTCGGACTGGGCGGCGCGGCTCGGCGCGACCAGACGATAAAGGCCGGCCCACATCTGGCGCGCAGAGCTGTCGCCACTGGCGGCGCGCAGGCCGTTGCGAGCGGACAGTTCGGCGTCGTTGCGGCGCCCGACTTCGTACAGGGCGACGGTGCGGCGCGCGTCTTCGTCGGACTGGATGAAGGCGTTCAGCGTGCGCGTGTCGACGCCGATCGGCTCGGGCGCCAGGGAGGCGCGCTGCAGCGTCGCCTCATAGGAGCGCGGCCCCAGGTTCTCGATTTCCGGCTCCTCGCCCAACTGGTGCAGGGCGATCTGGCCGTAGAAGGTGGCCGGCCAGCGCGCGGCCTGGCGCAGGTACTCGACCACGCGTTCCTGGCGTCCCGACTGGGCCGCCGCCCGCGCCGCCCAGAAGGCGCCGCCCGAGCGGACCCACGGATCTTCGGTCGGGTCCTGAGCCACATGTTCAAAGGCGCGGAAGGCGTCGGAGTGCTGGTCCATCCGCCAGGCGGCCAGACCAGCCGTCCACCAGTCGCCGATCTGCTGGCCCATGGCGTAGGCGCCCGCCAGGTCGTCGTTGTTCAGGGCCACGCGCGCGGCCTTGGCCGGGTCGTTCACGCCGCCGTCGCCGGGGCCGGTCAGGCTGGCCCAGGTGCGGGTCAGCAGGCCGCCGGGACGCTTCGGCTCGGGCGCGCCATCGGGCAGGCGCTGCATGGCAAGGGTATAGACCCGGTCGGCCATCGGCAGGTCGGAATAGGTCTCCAGCCAGGCCGCCAGTTCGTCATAGGCGGCGACGTGGCTGGGGTGGAACAGACGCTCGAACTCGACCTGACCCAGAAGGACGCGGTCCTTGGCCTGTCGCGCCGAGGCGCGGGCCAGTTCCAGATCGCCGCGCCGCAGCGCGTCGAAGGCGGTGGTGTAGCTGAGGCGGTCCTCGCTGCTCAGCGCCGTGGGCGAGGCCCCGGCCATAGCGGCCGTCGCAACATAGGGGCGGGAGGAGTCCGCTTCGTCGGCCTGGGCGGCGCCCGCAACCAGGGCGCCCAAGGCGAAGGCGAACAGAGACGCGCGACGCGTCCGGCGGAAAGAATACATGACGCGGCGGCCCCCTTCGTCGGCGTCGGCCCCGTCTCGATTCGGGATTCTACGACGCTCTGCGGACTGGTCTCCAAGCGGTCAGGATGCCTGAATCAGGCGCCGGGCTCAACCACTTCGCTTCGCAGACGGACGGACAAATCGAGAATATCCTTCCAAACCAAACCCTTGGCCTGGGGTTGGCGCAACAGGAAGGCGGGGTGGAGGGTGGCGATGGCGGGCGCGGCGATTCCGCCCTCGGACAGCCGCCATTCGCGCCACTGGCCGCGGATCCGCATGATGCCTTCGTCGGTCTTCAGCGCGGCCTTGGCCGCCGACGCCCCGACCAGCAGGACCGCTTTGGGCTTGAGCAGGGCCGCGGCGCGCTCGACGAAGGGAGCGCAGGCGGCCTGTTCCTGGGGCGTCGGGGTGCGGGCGCCTGGCGTCCTCCAGAAGACGGTGTTGGTGATGAAGGCCTCATCCAGCAGGCCCGCCGCCGTCAGGATGCGGTCCAGCAACTGCCCGGCCTGACCGACGAAGGGCTGGCCGCGGGCGTCCTCCTCGGCGCCGGGGCCTTCGCCGATGATCATCAGGGAGCCCTGCGGATTGCCGCGCGCGAAGACGGCCTGACGGGCGCCCATGGCGCGCAGGGGGCAGCCCTCGAATGCGGCGATGGCTTCGGCCAGTTCGTCCAGCGTCGCCGCCTCCGCCGCCAGACGGCGGGCCTCGGCTACGGCTTCATCGACGGACGACGCCGCGCCGGGCGCGCGCAGGGGCGTGATCGTGGCGGGGCCCTTGGCCGCGACCGGGGCGACAAAGATCGTGCGGTCGACCGGCTCGTCCTCGAAGCAGGCGTCGACGCCCGCGTCGCGCCAGAAGGCGAACAGGGCCTCCGCGGCAGCCATGTCGAGGGAGGGGACGTTCATCTAACAAGGCAATAGGCCTTGACCGCCGTCGCGTCACCTCCCGATAAGGCGGATAACCACGACGATAACAAGGATTCAGGAGACATGGCCGAGGAAATGATCGAAGGCGGCGCCAAGAACGCATGGCAGGAAGCCGTCATCGATAACCTGCCCCCGCTGGAGGCCCTGGTCGGCGCCGAGCGGGAGGTCATGGAGTATGACGTCGTCATCGTCGGCGGCGGCCCTGCCGGCCTGTCCGCCGCCATCCGCCTGAAGCAACGCGCCGAGAAGGACGGAAAGGAGATTTCCGTCGCCGTGCTGGAGAAGTCGGCCGAGATCGGCGGTCATGTCCTGTCGGGCGCCGTCATCGATCCCAAGGCGCTGAACGAACTCTTCCCTGACTGGAAGGAGCGCGGCGCGCCGCTGGAGACGCCGGTGACCAAGGACAGGTTCCTGGTCCTGGGGCCGCAGGGGCAGGCGTCGCTGCCGATGTTCGCCATGCCGCCCTTCATGCACAACGATGGCTGCTACATCGCCTCGCTGGGCAATGTCGCGCGCTGGCTGGCCGAGCAGGCGGAAGGCTTGGGCGTCGAAGTCTATCCCGGCATGGCCGCCAGCCATGTGGTCTGGGACGAAGAGACCGGCCGGGTGAAGGGCGTCGTCGCCGGCGTCTTCGGCATCGACCGCGAGGGCAAGCCGACCGGCGACTTCCAGCCGGGCCTCGAACTGCACGGCAAATACGTCTTCATCGCCGAGGGCGTGCGCGGCTCGCTGGCCAAGACCATCATGGCCCGCCACAACCTATGCGACGCCGCCGATCCGCAGAAGTTCGGCATCGGCCTGAAGGAGCTGTGGCAGATCCCGGCCGAAAAGCACCAGCCCGGCCTGGTCCAGCACACGACCGGCTGGCCGCTGGACGACAAGACGGGCGGCGGCTCGTTCCTGTACCACTTCGGCGACCGCTATGTGTCCGTCGGCTTCGTCGTCCACCTGAACTACAAGAACCCCTTCCTGTCTCCGTTCGACGAGTTCCAGCAGTTCAAGCACCACCCGGCCATCGCCGAGCACCTGGAGGGCGGCACGCGCGTCTCCTACGGCGCCCGCGCCATCACCGAGGGCGGCTTCCAGTCGGTGCCCAAGCTGGCGTTCCCCGGCGGCGCCCTGATCGGCTGTTCGGCGGGCTTCGTGAACGTGCCGCGCATCAAGGGCAGTCACAACGCCATGAAGACCGGCATGCTGGCCGCCGACGCCGCCTATGACGCCGTCATGGAAGGCCGTTCGGGCGATGTGCTCGAGGCCTATGAAGCGGCCTACAAGAAGTCCTGGGTTTACAAAGAGCTGAAGGTCGTCCGCAACGCCAAGCCCCTGCTGTCCAAGCTGGGCACCATGATGGGCGGGGCCGTCGGCATGTTCGACATGTGGGTCAATCACCTGACCGGCGGCTTCTCCGTCTTCGGCACCCTGCGCCACGACAAGACCGACGCGGCCTCGACCGAGCCCGCGTCGCAGCACAAGCCGATCGCCTATCCCAAGCCGGACGGAAAGCTGTCGTTCGACAAACTGTCGAGCGTCTTCATCTCCAACACCAACCACGCCGAGGACCAGCCCGCCCACCTGAAGCTGCTTGACCCGTCGGTGCCGATCAACGTCAACCTGCCGAAGTATGGCGAGCCCGCCCGCCTCTACTGCCCGGCCGGGGTGTACGAGGTCGTCTATGCGGATGAGGCGAACCGCGCCGATCCGCGCTTCGTCATCAACGCCCAGAACTGCGTCCACTGCAAAACCTGCGACATCAAGGATCCGTCGCAGAACATCGTCTGGACCACCCCTGAGGGCGGCGGCGGCCCGAACTACCCGAACATGTAAGCTGACAACCCTCTACCGGCGGGAGAGGGATTTGCGCTTTCAAACTCTTGCGGGCGAAAGGGAAAGCGTGAAGGGTCCGGCCATGCGTCTCGTCTCTTCTCGCCCTGTCCTGTTCCTGGCGGCTTCCGCCCTCGCGCTGGCGCTGGCCGCGCCCGCCCTGGCGCAGGAGGCGCCGCCCGAGCCCGCTCCCCAGCCTCAGGACGTAGAGACGCACACGGAGCCGAACGGCGACCCGGTTCCGCACATCATCATCGCCGATGAACCGGAAACGCCCGAAGAACCCAAGGTCACGCCCATTCCCGCCGAATGGTCGCCGATACCGCTGGACGCCAATCGAAACAGCGCCTTCGGTCTTTATCTGGCCGGTCGCAACGCCCTGACCAGCGGCGAAAGCGCGACCGGCGCCGATTACCTGGCCCGCGTCTACGCCCTGACGCCCGAGCAGCCGCGCGTGCGCGAACAGGCCTTCACCGCCGCCCTTCTGGCGGGCGACCTGAACGAGGCGGGGCGCATCGCCCCGACCGATCCCGAGGTCTCGCCGGTCATCGTTCAGGCCGGGCGTCTGGTTCAGGCTGTCCAAACCTATGCCGGGGGCGACGCGCGCCGCGCCAACGCCCTGCTGGCCGCCGCCCCCGTGGGCGAGCCGCACGACCGCGCCGGGTTTTACGTTCCGGCCTGGATCGCCGCCGCAGCCGGGGACTGGGACCGCGCCCTGGCCATGCCGCCGGCCTCATTCGACCCGGTCAGCAATCTGGTCGCGCGGGGCAATCGCGCGCGCCTGCTGGAGCAGCGCCGCCTCTACGCCGAGGCCGACGCCGAGTGGCGCGACCTGACCAGCCACGCCCTGGCCGGCGCCCTGTTCCGCCTGCCCTATGGCGAGTTTCTGGAGCGACGCGGCCGTCGCGACGAGGCCCTGGCTCAGTATGACGCCGCCGTCACCGCCCGGACCGCCGACCGCCGGGTCATGGAGGGCCGCGAGCGCGTGTTGTCCAAAGGCCGCCCGCCGGCCCTGGTGGACTTCCGTGAAGGCGCGGCGCAGGCCCTGCGCACCGCCGCCGACCAGATGGTCGCCCAGCGCGCCTATGAGTTCGGCGCCGTCTATCTGCGCCTGGCCCAGAACCTGTCGCCCAGCGACAACACCCAGCTGCTGATCGGCCAGACGCTGATCCAGGGCGGGATCGAGCCGGCGGGCCGCGCCGCCCTGGCCAAGGTCAGCGAGGCGACGCCGGCGACTTATGCCGCCGCCCGGGTGCAGATGGCCATCAGTCTGGGCAAGGCCGACCGCAACGACGAGGCCCTGGCCGAGCTGCAGCGCGCGGCCTCGGTGCGGCCCGACGAGGCTGCGGTGGCCTATATGCTGGCCAGCCAACTGCTGCAGATGGAGCGCCACGAGGAGGCGCTGAACCTTCTGAACGGCCCGCTGTTGAACACGGCGGATCAGGGCTTCGAGGTCCATTTCCTGCGCGGCGCGGCCTATGAATCGCTGGATCGGGACGCCGAGGCCGAGGCGGAGCTGTGGGCCGCGCTGCAGATGCAGCCCGACAATCCGACCCTCCTGAACTACCTCGGCTACCTGTGGGTCGATACGGGCTCCCGGGTCGAGGAGGGGGCCGCCATGATCGCCCGCGCCCACGCCGCCGACCCCAAGGACGGCAATATCCAGGACTCGCTCGGCTGGGCCCAGTTCCGTCAGGGCCAGTATGAGGCGGCGGTGGTCAATCTGGAGGGCGCGGTCGACAAGGAGCCGGCCAACGCCGAGATCAACGACCACCTGGGCGACGCCTATTGGGCCGTGGGCCGTCAGCGCGAGGCGGGCTTCCAGTGGAACCGCGTCCTGACGCTGGAGGTCGACGACAAGCGCCGCGCCGAGGTCGAGGCCAAGCTGCGCGACCGCCTGGGTCGGGATCCGACGGGGGACAAGGGCCTGGGCCACGCCGGCGGCGCGGCCGACTGACGCCATGTCGACCCATGACGCCCTGAGCGGGCTGGCGCCCGCCAAGATCAATCTGCTGCTGCACGTCGGCCCGGTGCGCCCGGACGGCTATCATCCGCTGGTCAGCCTGGCGGCCTTCGCCGATGTCGGGGACCGGGTGACGGTGCGCCGCGCCGAGGCCCTGTCGCTGGAGGTGGAGGGGCCGTTTGCATCCGGGCTGGGCGCGGACGGCGACAACCTGATCATCAAAGCCCTGCTTGCGCTGGGGGAGGCGGCGGGGATCGGCGCGCCGCCCGTGGCGGTCACGCTGGACAAGCGCCTGCCCATCGCCGCGGGTCTGGGCGGCGGCTCGGCGGATGCAGGGGCGGCGCTGCGGCTGACGGCGCGCCTGCTGGGCCTGGGCCTGTCGGAAGGCGAGCTGGAGAGCATCGCGCTGGCGGCCGGCGCCGACGGCCCCATGTGTCTGCGGGCCCGCCCGGCCTGGGCGTCCGGGATCGGTGATGCATTGGAGGACGAGCCCCGCCTGCCTACCCTGCACGGCGTGCTGCTGAACCCCGGCCTGCCGTCGCCGACGGGCGACGTCTATCGCGCCTATGACGCCGCGCCGGTCAGGGCGGCGGACCGGCCCGCGTCGCCCGCCGACTGGACCCCGGCTTCGGTTATCGACTGGCTGTCGGAGCAGAGGAACGATCTGGAGGCGCCCGCCCTTTCGGTCACGCCGGGTATCGTAGAGGCATTGGCCGCCATGCGCGCGGCGCCAGGCTGTCGTCTGACGCGGATGTCGGGCTCGGGGGCGACGGTGTTCGGCCTTTTCGATGACCGAGGGGCGGCGATCGAGGCGGCCCTTGCTCTGGATCGGCCCGGCTGGTGGTCGCGTCCGGTGGTGCTGGGCGCACCGGATATCGAGCCGCGTCCGGCAATTTAACCGGATTTACAGCCCCTGAGGCCAAGCTGGCCGTCATGAGCCAGCTCTCGCCCGAACAGACCGCCGCCTTTGAACGCGCCCTGTCGCGCCTGTCGCCCGCCGACCGCGCCCGCGTGGATGAACTGACGGAGCGGGCCGCCGCCGCCGCCGCCGCGGTCGCCCCGCATTGGGATTTCGGTCTGCCTGCGCGGACCGTGGACGGCCTTCTGGGCGAGAGCGCGAACGACGACCAGAGGCGCGGCCTGGTCGCCGCCTGGGGGCTGGAGCTGCCGGGCCGCATCGCCGCCGAGCGTCTGCCCCAGCCGGTTCTGGCGGGTTATCCGACCTACATCGACCGTCTGGCCGCCTATCTGGACAGCGGGGCGGAGCCGTATGATCCCGACTTCTGGGCCAAGGACGTGCGGGTGTCGCTGGCGCTCAGCGTGCCGGGCAGCAATACGCAGATGCTGGACCTGTCATCGCCCGTCGGGCCGGGGCTGGTGGTGCGGCACATGCTCGGCGGGCGCGGTCCGGGTCCGTTGATCGGCTGGGTCCAGGCCGGCGGCTGGCGGCCCTGGCTGGAGACCCACACCGAGGCGCGCGACCTGTCGGACTTCAACGAGGCGGGCTGGGAGCGGAACTGGGCCGCCGCCGCCGCCCTGTTGCAGACGCGACCAGACCTGGCCGGCGTCATCGGCTCCAGCTGGTTTTTCGACCCGCCGCTGGAGACCATCAGCCCGCGCCTGACCTATCTGCGGACGACGCCGGTGAGCAACGGCGCCTTCATGATTCACCAAGGCGGCGGCCAGATCCATGACGAGCGCGCCTCCGCGTCCTCGCCCACGCGCCGCGCCAAGATCGAGGCGGGCGAGTACAGCGCGTGCTCCTGGTTGCTGTGCTGGCCGCGCAAACCGCTGATCCGCTGGGCGACGACGCGGGGGCTCATCTAGGCCTCAGTCGCCGACCCCCGTATTTCTACGAAATGCGTCATGTTGGCGCGTCCCGACACGGGGAAATCCGGCTAGGCGGGCGACCAAATCGGCGGCATTTCCCCGCCAGCCTTGAAGAAGGGGCCTTGCGGAGAAAAATTCCAAATTCAGTGCGGTTAAGCGTTGCCGTAACGTAAAATCGTCATTGTGAAGAAGGATCTCCGTTCCGCGATTGACAGTAGCTGGAACTATCCGTCTCAAATGAAGGCGGAGGGAGCGCCGTGAATCGACGGTCAGGGGACCATCGAAGCGGGCGCGGCCTTTTCTGTGCAGTCATTGCTTTTGTGGGGAACCATGATCAACGCGTTCAAGGCCGGCCTTCTTGTTGCAGTCGCCGGATCGGCCCTCGTCTGGGCCAGTGATGTCTCCGCCCAGTCGCAGGCCGCGCCACCCGACGGCGGTTTCTATATGGCGGACGGATCGCGCACCGCCGACTATCAGGCGGCCCTGGCGTCCTGGCGCGAAGATGCGCAGTTCTCGATCGACTATTCCAAGGCCTATCTCGGGCTGGAGCACGCCTATGCGCTGGGCCTGACCGGCAAGGGCCTGACCGTCGGCGTCAACGACGCGGGCGTCTACATGGACCACCCGCTGTTCGGCGGGGCGGGCAAGATCAAGGGTCTGAACACCGTCGTCTCCGACGACTACGGCAACGACGGCCGCATCAATCCGCGTCGGGGCTGGGAAGGCCACGGCAGCCACGTCGCCGGCACCATCGGCGGCGGCCGCATGGAAGGCGAGCTGATGTTCGGCAACGCTTTCGGCGCCAACATCTATTCGGCCACGACCAACTTCGCCGCCGGCGACTTCCTGTGGTTCCGGGACGTCTTCATCAACGGCGATATCGTCAGCACGCCCCAGTCCAACATCATCGACCTGGCCGCCACCGGCGAGGTCCGGATCATCAACAACAGCTGGGGTTCGTCGAACACTCTGCCCTTCGATGCGCCCGAGGCGCTGGTACGCCTGGTGCTGGAGCGCGATTACGGCGATTTCTACAAGCCGATTCTGGACAACGACGTCCTGGTCGTCTTCTCAGCGGGCAACGGCGGCGGCGCGCACGCCGGCGTCGATGCGGCGACGCCGATGTTCGATCCGCGCCTTCGTTCGAACTGGCTGTCCGTCGCCAACTACACCGGCGACCTGACGCCCAGCCCGTCGACCAGCTTCTGCGGCCAGACCGCGACGTGGTGCGTCGCCGGACCGGGTCATCAGATCGTCTCAGCGGTGCCAGGGTTTGATTTCGACTTCAACGCCATCGTGGCCCTGTATCGGCCTGCAGATTACATGTCGCTCTACACGCCGACGACGGTCTCGGCGCTTCAGAGCGCCGCTATCAACCGCTTCCTGGGCACGCTGAACGCCTATCTAAACGCCAAATTTGCCGCAGAAGCCGCCGGCCTGCCGTTCGACGAGGCGGCCGCGCGCCGCCAGGTCGCCGAAGACGCTGTCGCCATCACCCTGGTTACTGGCGGTCGCATGGGCGATCCGGACGGCTTCACCGACGTGCTCGGAAGCCTGCTGACCTCGACGAACAACATGGCCGTCCTGACGCCGGCCTTTTCGTCCGACGTGCTGACCCAGGCCAACGCCCTGCTGATGGAGCGCCTCGAGACGCTGATCACCTACACGGGGCCGGACTATGCGGCCTACACCGGCACCTCCATGGCTGCGCCCAACATCTCGGGCTTCGCGGCCCTGCTGATGGAGCACTTCCCCGAGTATGATACGGCCCTGATCAGCGACATCCTGCTCTCCAGTTCCCTGGACCTGGACGCGCCGGGCGTCGACCTGATGTCGGGCTGGGGGGCGCCGCAGATGGAGGTCGCGCTCAAGGGGCCGACGGCTCTGCGCGACGTCCGCGACGTCGATGTCCGCGTCGGCACGGTGGACGTGTGGAGCAACGACATCGGCGATGCGCGCGACCGGTATTCGGCCGAGGTCCTAGCCTCCTTCCCCGACGACATCGGCGGCATCGTCAAGAAGGGCGGCGGCGAACTGATCCTGACGGGCAATAACGACTACACCGGCGCCACGCGGGTCGAGGGCGGCCTGCTGACCGTCAACGGCAGCCTGATCAACTCGACCTCGACCGTGGCCGAGCTTGGGATGCTGGGCGGCCTGGGCCGTCTGGCCGATGTGGTGGTCGAGAAGGGCGGCGTCCTGTCGCCGGGCGATACCGCCAATCCGTTCGGCACGCTGACCATCGCCAACGACCTGCTGTTCAAGGACGGCTCCTATCTGTGGATCCGCTCCAGCGTGAACGGGGCCCAGCATTCGCGGGTGGCGGTCGAGGGCGCGACCACGCTGGAAGGCGGCGAGGTCATCCTCAAGGCCGACCAGGGCGAATGGAATCTGCGCACCCGCATGAACATCCTGCAGTCGGCGGGCGGCGTGACCGGGACTTTCACCGGCGCCAAGAGCGATCTGGCCTTCCTGGAGCCGATCCTGAGCTATGACGCCAACACGGTGAAGCTGACCCTGGTCCGCAACGATGTGACGATCGCCTCGGCCGGGACCACTCCGAACACGAGGGCGGTCGGCGGGGCCCTGGACGCCATGACAGCGTCGATCATCCCGGATGCACCCGCAGGCCGCAACACGGCCCTTGAAGACGCCATCCTGGACGGCAGCTTCGACAATGTGCGCGGCGCGCTGAACAGCCTTACGGGCGAGGTCCACGCGACCCTGGCCGGCGTGGCGACCGGCGACTCGCGCTTCATCCGCGACGCCATGCTGACGCGCGGCCGCAACGGCGCGACCGAGGCGGTCGACGGTCGCGGCGTCGCCGTCTGGGCCTCGGGCGTCTTCGGCAGCGGGCGTCAGGACAACGGCGAACTGGCCGGCTTCCGCAGCGAAACCTCGGGCTATCTGGCCGGGGTCGAGAAGACGCTGAACGGCCGCGCCCACATCGGCGTCGCGGTTGGTGAAAGCCAGTCGGAAATCCGCGCCAACCGCTTGCTGTCGTCGGGCGAGGTCAAGACCCAGCACATCGGCGTCTACGGCGCCGCCAGCCTGGGCGCTTTCGACTTCCGTCTGGGCGGCGCCTGGATGGACTCGCGCACCCGCACCGACCGGACGGCCTCGCTGAACCGCTTCAACGAGCAGCTGACCGGCCGCTACGACGGCGAAGCCTGGCAGGCCTATGGCGAAGTGTCCTGGCGCAAGCCGGTCATGGGCTCGACCGTTCTGGAGCCGTACCTGAACTACACCCGCGTCGAATATGATGCGGAGGTGGTCGAGCGCGGCGGCGATGCGGCCCTGTCGGGCGACGTCTCCCAGACCTCGGACCTGCTGACGGCCGGTCTGCGCACCGAGACCTATCTGGCGGGCGGCAACGGCCGTCCGGCGTTGTCTGCGGTGGGGCACCTGGCCTGGACCGAAGACCTGAGCGGCGACGGCCCCGTGTTCAACGCGGCCTTCGCGGATGGTCCGGTGTTCCACATCGAAGGCGCCGATCTGAACTCGGGCGCGCTGCAGGCGGGCCTCGGCTTCAACATCGAGGCGAACAAGTCGACCAACATCGAGGTCGGCTACTCGGGCGTCTTCAACGACGACTACAAGGATCATCGCCTGACCGGCCGCGTCAGCTTCCGGTTCTGATCAGTGCGGACGTCGGGGCTTCGGTCCCGGCGATCCTGACGGACAGACGCCGTCGCCCCCAGCGGGCGGCGGCGTTTTCCTTTTGGCGGAGTCAGAGAGCGACGCCGCTCACACGCTCCCACGCCTCGCCGACCGGCAAGATCTCCAGCCCGGCGGCCTTGGCCAGGCGGATCAGGCGGTCCAGATCTTCAGGCGTGCAGCCGTAGGGGGTGGGGTCGCTCTCGACGTCATGGCCATAGGCGATCAGCCAGCCGGGCGCCTCGGCCGCGCGCGCGACCAGGGCCTCCAGGTCGTAGCGGGGGAGGCGGCGCGACTCCAGACCGATAGCCTGAAGGTTGGCCCGGTCGGCGCGCCCGGCGTTGACCCCGTCGCGCACGCCGCGGCCCAGCAGGAACCGCTCGTCGATCACCGCCTTGGCGCCTAAAGCCACGTCGCCGAAGGGCCAGGCGAAGGTGGTCATGACGTGGCCGTCCAGCCGCTCGCCCACCCATGCGGCGTTGCGCGCCAACTGGTCCGTCAGTTCGGCGGGGCTGAGGCGCAGGGCGCTGACGTGGTCGAAGGTGTGGCACCCGACCTCGTGCCCCGCCTCATGCGCGGCCTGCAGGTGTTCGACCTCGAACTGGGCCTTGCCGATGTTCTCGCCGCCGCACAGGCCGCCCGCGACGTAATAGGTCGCCCGGACCCCGTGTTCGGCCAGGATCGGCCCGGCCTCGGTCCAAGCGCTGGCCGGGAAATCATCGAAGCTGAGGCTGAGCATCCCGCGCGCCGGCGCGACCGTCACCGGCCTGACGCCCAGGTAGCGCGCCGCCCGGCGGCGCATCTGATCGATCCGTTGCTGCATCATGGCCGCCTTCTAGCGCATCGGCGCTTGCAGAAGGGTGAAGGTTTCGGTCCGCTCGCCTTGCTGGCGAAGCGTGGCGGCCCTATGGTCCGCGCCTCCCGAAATCGGACCGAAATGTCGACCGTGGCCGCTGCTGAACCTCTTTCGTTTCAGGACCTGATCCTGACCCTGCACCACTATTGGAGCGATCAGGGCTGCGCCATTCTGCAGCCCTATGACATCGAGGTCGGCGCCGGCACCCTGCACCCCGCCACCGTGCTGCGGGCGCTGGGCAAGAAGCCGTGGAAGGCCGCCTATGTGCAGCCGTCGCGCCGCCCCGGCGACGGCCGATACGGCGAAAACCCCAACCGGCTGCAGCACTATTACCAGTATCAGGTCATCCTGAAGCCGAACCCGGACAACCTGCAGGAGCTGTATCTGAACTCCTTGCGCGCCATCGGCATCGACCCCAGCCTGCACGACATCCGCTTCGTCGAGGACGACTGGGAGAACCCCACCGTCGGCGCCTGGGGGCTGGGCTGGGAGGTCTGGTGCGACGGCATGGAGGTGACGCAGTTCACCTATTTCCAGGGCGTCGGCGGCATCGAGGTCGACGTCGTCTCGGGCGAGCTGACCTACGGGCTGGAGCGTCTGGCCATGTATGTTCAGGGCGTCGACAACGTCTATGATCTGAAGTTCAACAAGGAGGGCCTGACCTATGGCGAAGTCTTCCTCGAGAACGAGCGCCAGCAGTCGGAAGCCAACTTCCACGGCTATGACGTCGCCGCGCTGAAGCGCCGCTTCGAGGACATGGAGCGCGAGGCCGCCCACTTCCTGACCATGAAGGGGCCGCAGGGGCAGCCGCTGGTGCTGGCCGCCTATGACCAGGTGCTGAAGGCCTCGCACCTGTTCAACCTGATGGACGCCCGCGGCGCCATCGCCGTCGCCGAACGCCAGAGCTACATCGGCCGCATCCGCGACCTGTGCAAAGCCTGCGCCCTCGCTCAAGTCGAACACGAACGGGCGACCGCCTGATGTCCCAGCTTCTCCTCGAAATCTTCTCCGAAGAAATCCCCGCCCGCATGCAGCCCGGCGCCGCGCGCGACCTGGAGCGCATGGCCTCCGACCGTCTGAAGGCCGCGGGCCTGACCTGGGACGCGCTGACCACCTATGCCGGGCCGCGCCGCCTGACGCTGGTCATCGACGGCCTGCCCGCCGCCACGCCCGACCGCAATGAAGAACTGAAGGGGCCCAAAACCTCGGCCCCCGCACAGGCGCTGGAAGGCTTCCTGCGCAAGACCGGCCTGACGCAGGACCAACTGGTCGAGCGCGACGGCGTCTGGTTCGCGCAGATCAGCAGCAAGGGCCGCGCGACCACCGAAGTCGTGGCCGAGAGCGTCGACGACATCATCCGCCATTTCCCCTGGCCCAAGTCGATGCGCTGGGGCACGGGGACCCTGCGCTGGGTGCGGCCGATCAAGCGCATTCTGGCCCTGTTCGACGGGGCGGTGATTCCGTTCGAGGTCGACGGCATCCCATCGGGCGACGTGACCGAGGGCCACCGCTTCATGGGCGCGGGTCAGCCGTTCGCGGTCAAGGACTTCGCCGACTACCGCACCAAGCTGGAGCGCAACTTCGTCCTGCTGGACGCCGCCGACCGCAAGCTGCGCATCCTCGAGGGCGCCCGCGCCGTGTGCGCGGCCAAGGGGCTGGCCCTGGTCGATGACGACGGCCTGCTGGACGAGGTGTCGGGCCTGGCCGAATGGCCGACGCCGATCCTGGGCGACATGGACCCGCAGTTCCTGGCCCTGCCGCCGGAAGTGGTCCAGCTGTCGATGAAGGTGCACCAGAAGTATTTCGCCGTGCGCGAACCGGGCAAGGACGGGCTGGCTCCGCACTTCGTCGTCGTCGCCAACGTCGAGGCGACCGACGGTGGCGCGGCTCTGGCGGCGGGCAACGCCAAGGTGCTGTCGGCGCGTCTGAGCGACGCCGAGTTCTTCTGGACCGAGGACCAGAAGGTCGGCTTCGACGCCTGGAACGCCAAGCTGAAGGATGTCACCTTCCACGCCAAGCTGGGCACGCTGGCCGAGCGGGTCGACCGCATCGCCGCCCTGGCGCGCGAGATCGCCCCGCTGGTCGGCGCCGATCCGGCTCAGGCCGAACAGGCCGCGCGCCTGTCCAAGGCCGACCTAGCCTCGGGCATGGTCGGCGAGTTCCCGGAACTTCAGGGGATCATGGGCGGCTACTACGCCCGTCTGGCCGGTCAGCCCGACGCCGTGGCCGACGCCATCCGCGACCACTACAAGCCGCAGGGGCCGGGCGACACCGTCCCGACCGCCCCGGTCACCGTCGCCGTCGCCATGGCTGAAAAGCTGGACACCCTGGTCGGCTTCTTCGCCATCGACGAAAAGCCCACGGGCTCGAAGGACCCCTACGCCCTGCGCCGCGCGGCGCTGGGCGTGATCCGGCTGGTGCTGGAGAACGGGGTGCGGATGCCGCTGCAGGGCATGACGTTCGTCGCCGGCGAATACCTGTCAGGCATGCGCAATCTTGAGAAGCTGCCGAACTATGATCGCGCCTCTGTGGTTCGTAAGGCGGTTCTGGGCAAGGAAGAGGTCGAAGCGGATCGCAACCGTATCGCGGCCATGCTTGACGGGGCTGATGGCGCCGATTGGCAACATGGCGCGCTGGATTATCAGGCTGGCCTCACACAGCTTGGCTGGGATGTCCTCGCCTTCTTCGCCGACCGCCTGACCGTCCTCCTGCGCGACAAGGGCCAGCGTCACGACCTCGTGGCGGCCGTCTTCGCGCTGGGCGACGACGATCTGGTGCGGATCGTGCGTCGGGTGGAGGCGCTGGCCGCCTTCCTGGCGACGGACGACGGGGCCAACCTGCTGGCGGGCTACAAGCGCGCCGCCCAACTGCTCAAGGCCGAGGAGAAGAAGGGACCGCTGCCGGAAGGCGCCGTCGCCACCGGCCTGCCGAACCAGCCGGCGGAAGAGACCGCCCTGGCCTTCGCCGCCGCCGCCGCCGCCTCGGCCGTGGACGCCGCGCTGGAAGCCGAGGACTTCGCCGCCGCCATGACGGCGCTGGCGCGCCTTCGCGCTCCGGTGGACGCCTTCTTCACCGCCGTCATGGTCAACTCCGACGTGGCCGAAGAGCGCGAAAACCGCCTGAAGCTGCTGGGCCAGGTGCGCAATGTCATGAACCGCGTCGCCGACTTCGGCCAGATCGCGGGCTAACGCGCTCAAGCAGCCGGAGGCGTTAGCGCATAAAAACCATCCTTCTCCCCTTGTGGGAGAGGGATCAGGCCACCGCATAGCGGGCGGTGATGCCGTCCGGCTGGAAGTCGTGCTGCGCCAGCCTGTCCAGCGACGCCAGAACGCGGGCGAGGAAATCCTTCGGGTCGCCGTCCTCGATCGCCGGGCGCAGCCAGTCGGTGACGACGGCGCGCGCCGGATAGGTCCCGACCGGGCCGCGGACGCTCAAGGCGACCTCTATCCCCTCGGCGATCCAGCCCGCCACGGCGACAAAGAACTCCATCCCCGCCAGGAAGTCGGAGCGGCGCAGGACATAGAGGGTGATCACCCCGTCCTCGACCCCGTCGGGCCGCACGATCACGCCGCTGCGGTCCGGCCGCCAGTCATCCGACAGCTCGACCGCCCGCCACAGGCAGAACCAGACGCGACACGTCTGCGGCCGGATGGCGTGCACCGAACATCCGGCCCCGTCGACGCAATAACCGCACAGCTCGCCCGTCGGCTTGGCCAATTCAGGCAGGTCCAGCGGGATCACGCGGCAGCACTCGACACAGCCGCCGCAGGTCCGGTCGGGAAGGAGGGGAAGGCTCATGCCCGCCCCTTACCCGAAAACCCGGCGAAATGCGCCGGATGTCGATCGCCCCGGGCGAGACTACCGGATCTGGTCATGAGGATTGTGGTGGTGGCGGACAGAGAGGAAGTCATTTTTCCTCGTAAATCCAACACCTTGATGCGTCTAACGGGGTGTAACCCCCATATTGAAATCCTTAGGGATTTTTCCCGTTTGGCTAACTACTCGGGAGGCATCTCGGCCACGAAAAACCCCGCCAGCGTTGCAGCGCTCGGCGGGGTTCGAATGGACTTGGCACAACACTCAAGGCCGCAGGAAAACTACTCCCTGCTCGGTTCGGCCGCAACGCCGGAGGCTCGCCGATGAGCCGCCGTCTCGATCCTGAAAACTTTGTCGCCGAAAAGCTGGCCTGGCATCAGCGGATCGCGAGCGATCCTAAGATCAGCCTCCAAGCCAAGGCCGTCGCCGGCTTCATCATGCACGACCTGAACCCTTGCGAGGGCGGCGCGTGGCGCGGTCAGGAGAGCATGGCGACCAGTCTGGGGGTCAGCCCTCGCCAACTGCGTCGTCACCTCGATGAGCTTCAGTCCGCCGACTATCTGGAGGTCGAGGTCCGTCGAGGGCGCGGTCGCACCAACATCTGCCGAGCGACCTTGCCCGGCGAGGCGGCTGAGACGCCGCAAAAGCGGTCATCCGTGACCGCTCAAGCCAGCGCAAACCGGTCACCGACGACCGCTCAACCGCCAGAAAACCGGACATCAGCGACTCCAAAACCGGTCACCGATGACCGACAATACCTTTATGATCCCATTAAAAGATTTCGCGTCGCGGCAAACCGACGGCCGGACGGCGACGAAGGGACGCCGGCGCGGGCCGCTCCGTTCGTTCAGGCCGACATCCGGCAGGCGGTCGTCCGGATCGCGGGCGAAGGTGCGGCGGTGAGCTATCTGGATCGCGCCAGATGGGAGCCCGACGGCCAGCGCATCGTCTGCACCAGCCCCACTGCTTTCGCTCGGCTGAAAGACCTTGTCGGTCGTCCGCTTGCGGAGAGAGGCGTGTCCATCGCTCTGGCGGCCTGCGAAGCTAGACGCCTTGCGGCTTGATAAGGGCGTTGCGGCGAATGTCTGCGACATTCGCCGCAATCTATGCGTCGATTGAGTCTTGTTCTTGCGGCGAATAACGCCCACATTCACCGCGGAAGGTGCGGCAAATATGACTTACATCCACGAACGGGCTGGCTGGCCCAACCTGACCTGGGATGACGGTGCCCTTGCCCAACCGCTTGCGGCTGTGCGCCATCGCCAAGGTAGGCTGATCGGGCGGATGGAGGCCCTGGGCTTTCCGCTACGCGAGGAGGCCGTCCTGCGTACCCTGACCGAGGATGTGTTGAAATCCAGCGAGATCGAGGGCGAAGTCCTCGATCGCGAACAGGTTCGCTCCTCCATCGCCCGCCGCCTGGGTATGGACGTTGTCGGTGTGGTGCCGGCAGATCGCGATGTCGAGGGCGTCGTCGAGATGATGCTCGACGCCACCCAGAACTACGCTCAGCCGCTTACGACCGACCGCGTGTTCGGGTGGCACGCCGCCCTGTTTCCGACGGGACGCAGCGGCATGAACCGGATCACCGTCGGGGCCTGGCGCTTGCCCGAGGGTGACCCCATGCAGGTTGTGTCTGGTCCGATCGGACGCGAGCGCGTCCACTATGAGGCCCCGGCCGCTGACCGCCTCGACGCCGAAATGACGGCTTTTCTGCACTGGTTCGAGACTGCGACGCCCGACCCGGTACTTAAGGCGGGCGTCGCCCACCTATGGTTCGTCACTAATCACCCCTTCGACGACGGCAACGGCCGCATCGCCCGCGCCATCGCGGACCTCGCCCTGGCCCGCGCTGAAGGCACCGCCCAGCGGTTCTACAGCATGTCCGCCCAAATCCGTGCGGAGCGTAAGGCCTACTACGAGATGCTGGAAGCGACCCAGAAAGGCTACCTGGACATCACCGCTTGGCTGCTCTGGTTCATCGCCTGCCTCGACCGCGCCTTCGACGGCGCTGAGACGATCCTGGCCAGCGTCTTGCGCAAGGCTCGCTTCTGGGAGGCCTTGGTGGATCATCCGCTGAACGAACGCCAGAGGAAGGTGCTGAACCGCCTACTCGACGGCTTTGAGGGCAAACTGACCAACGCCAAATGGGCGGCGCTGGCGAAGACTTCGTCTGACACCGCATTGCGGGACATCAGCGACCTGATGCAACGAGGAATCCTAGAGAGGGACGCCGGGGGCGGGCGGAGTACGAGCTATTGCCTCGCTAGCATCACCCCTCTCGACTTGAGGAGGCCCAAAGACCGCTCGTGACTCAAAGCGGCGCTTGACGGCGTCCGCTTCAGGTAGGTGCTCATCATTCGTCATTCGTCATTCGTCATTCGCCAGTCGCCTATGTCACCGGATGGGCGCTAGTCTAGTTTAGCCGCCTCGGACTAATCGCTTGCTGGTCGTGGAGGCGGCGAGTTTCTTTGTCGGGATCAAGGCACGGGTGGTGCGCTCACGACGCCGCGTGTCGGGTTTGGTCGGTGGGCGCAGATAGGCGTCTTGAGAATCGTCCATCGCCCACAGCCACGGTGTGTGGTGAGGAACCGCCGTCGTCCCTGTCAGGACCGAGGTATAGCATTTGTTGCGATACCCCATGATGTCGGCCTTCTTGTCCTTCTTCCACTGCAGGAAGATCTTGTTCACGGCCTCGATATCAAAGGACGGATAGTCGCTCTGTGCGATCAGGCGGGCGATATAGGCCCCTTGGAATTCATAAGCGTCGGCGTCACACGCAATCTTCAGTTCCTCGTCGCGCCAGTGCTGGTTCAAGGCCTCCATCACGGTCCGATCCGGCAGCGAAATGCGGCCCATGATCATGTCGCGCGTCAGCCAGGCCTGAGCATCAAACAGATTGAAGCTGTACCAGAGGTCCTGCATCCCCAGATAGAAGAGCTGCGGATTGGGGGTATAGGCGACCCCCTCGTACAGATCCTGCGGCCACAGGCGGTTCTGCGTCTTCAGGCGCAGGTCGTCGGTCAGGAAGGGGAAGTCGTGACGATAGCCGGTGCA
Source organism: Brevundimonas guildfordensis (assembly GCF_014836405.1). Taxonomy (GTDB): domain Bacteria; phylum Pseudomonadota; class Alphaproteobacteria; order Caulobacterales; family Caulobacteraceae; genus Brevundimonas; species Brevundimonas guildfordensis. The sequence goes on from NZ_JACSQU010000002.1 coordinate 496,822, forward strand.
CAGGATGATCGCATCCACGCGCTTGGTGCTGCCGTCCTTGAAGTGGGCGAGGTTGCCCTCGACGCGAACAAGCTGCTGCTTCTCTTCCCAGTTCTCGGGCCAGACATAGCCCATGGGCTTGGTGCGGTAGCAGGTGGTTACGGACTCAGCGCCGTACTTGTAGCACTGCGAGCCGATGTCCTCGGCCGAGTAGCTGGAGCCGACCAGCAGGACGTCCTTGTCCTTGAACTCCATCGCATCGCGGAAGTCGTGGGCGTGCAGAATGCGCCCCGGGAAGCTCGCGAAACCCGGGAACTCCGGCATGTTCGGCGTCGAGAAATGGCCCGTAGCCACGATGACGTGGTCGTATTCCTCTTGCGTCAAGGTGTCGGCGGAATAGTCCATCGCCGTGACCGTGAACTTGCGCGTCGCCTCGTCAAAGGTGACGGCTTTTACGGCATTGTTGAAGCGGATGTACTGGCGCACACCGGCCTTGGCGACCCGCCCCTGGATATAGTCTCTCAGGACTTCGCGCGGCGGATAGGACGAGATCGGGCGCTTGAAATGCTCGTCAAAACTATAGTCGGCGAATTCGAGGCATTCCTTCGGTCCGTTGGACCAGAGGTAGCGGTACATGCTGCCGTGAACCTGCTCGCCGTTCTCGTCCAGGCCCGTGCGCCAAGTGTAGTTCCACATGCCGCCCCAGTCCTTCTGCTTTTCGTAGCAGACGATGTCGGGGATGGCGGCTCCCTTTTCGGCAGCGGCCTGGAAGGCGCGAAGCTGGGCCAGACCTGAAGGGCCGGCGCCGATGATGGCGATACGTTTTTGATGGGGCATGAAACACCTGCAGACGCGTGTAGGAACGCAGCGCGACCTCGGGTCACGGTGCAAGAAGACTGGTTGTGCGGGGGTGTCAGGCGAATGAGGGCGGAATGTGCCGTTGGCGAGCCGTGGCAACACTCAGATTGCTGGCTCCAATAATCTTGATCCGCGACGTCACCGGCGGCTGACAAATAGAGATCATCGCAACAAAACGAATGTAATCCCTGCAAAGGCGGCGTGCAAACTTAACGACCGATGAACTCATTATTCTAATAATATTTTCTAACATCGATGATTATTACATTCATTCTTTCCGTTACATATGCTCATATTCATATATCATACTAATCTGTGCTGCAAATTTGCTACTGTCTTGTGTCCCTGATCTCGACTGAATCGGGGCCGTTTTTCGGCGTGGGACGGGGCGATATCACGCCTCACGAAGTCAAAAATCGCGGACTTAAGAGGACTGGAAACGCAGCGTTCAGTTCGCAGAAGGATGAGGCGCCAGAGTTCCGCTGTAACCCCCACCATAACTGGGCGGAGGGGGGCGCGCCTGAGACATCACCTGGCCCTACAGCCGCCGCGAGAGACGCCTCGTCATCCGCTTGAATGCAAGGGTCGAGGAACGGCGGTCACGATCGACGATCACAAGCCCGTGAGCCTGCCGAGATCAACGGCCGCCAATACGGGGCGACGCCGAGACCCGAAGTCCGTCTTTAACTAGGCGACGATCTTACGGGTATCGACGCCTGCTCGGGCGATGACGACCCGACCGACGACAAGGCCCAGGAGTGCGGCGCATTCGAAGTGGGGGTGGCGTTTCCGGAATGGCCCCTATGCTCAAAAGGAGGTTTGGGGGCTAATAGCTGGACCTGACTCATCGCGGCCTTTGGCGACGTCCGTTTTCGGGCAAGGCGTCGATCAACTGCTGAATGCGCAAGTCTGACTTAACCGGCGTTGGCGACGTCCGTTTTCGTGCATTTATCGACTTGCTAGAAAGAAATCGGAACACGGATCGTAATTTATCAATATGCGACCGAAGGCGTCGCAACAGGGGAGCCGTGACGTCCTGGGCCGCTGCTTTCTTGCAGGGAAGCTTGGACGGAGCCCCTGTGGGGCGGGAATGTTTCTGAGCTTTAGCGAAGGACCCGTGCCGGGCATATCGAAGCGGCTTTTAATCCAGGTCCTGGCGCAACTGTCAGACCACTTTAGTCCAAGCCCCCGTCAGGCTCGATTGCATCCTCAGGCAGGAAGGGTGGGCGCAGGCGTCAGCCGCCAGCCCGGGCGCCGGCCTGCAGCCCACTCAATGAAAACGACATCGCCGAGAAGGCTGATGTCTGTTTGCCTGCCGCTAGCGGCCGGAACATCCAACTCATGATTGTTCGCGAGCCGCACCCTGAGGCCGCCCCGGGAGAGGAGCGCGACAACATGGGCCGCCATGCCGATTGGAGTGTAAGCCCGAGGGGCTTGCCGCGTCGCCGTGATATCCACCTTAGTCATTCGCTTGTCCTTGGGGCTTGGCCGCGGCGCCGATAGGAACCGCCACTCCATCGACGACGAGCGTCGCCTTCACTCCGGCTTGAATGTCTTCAAGTGCGATGGCGAGCGCGGTTTCGAAGGCGGCGCTACGATCCATGTAGTCGCCGATATGCCGTCGCGCGCGGCTGACTTCCCATACTCCGCTACGGGGTTTGACGACGACCGGGATTTCATTCGTGGCGATAGGCGGCTCTGTCCGAGAGATCGTCGTTGCCAACGAGGGAAGGCGCGAGGGTAGGTCGCTCCGCTGTTCGTTGAGCTTCAGAACCTGCCGGACAAAGGCTTCGGCATAATCCTCAGCATCGGTGTGGTCATGCTGATGGGAGTTTCGGCCTTTGGGCCAGAAGGTCTTTGTGAGGCGATCTGCAAGCGAAGGGTCGGCTTGCGCCAACTCCGCCAGGAGAAATTGGAGGATGCGCTCGTGTGCGAGGACTCGACGCTCCAAATCGGTTTCTTGGGGTGGCATTGGAGGATGGGGAGGGGTCAAATCTCCCGCTCGCGGTTCAGCTGCCTGTCTCGAAAAGGCGTGCAGGCGGCGTCACGACAAATAGGAACGCCGCGCACAAAACCAGCGTCACAGCAGAGATTCAATCAGCGTTATCCGGGCCCGCCAAATCATATTCCGCAGATAACGGGTTGCGGCCTCATTTGCCGGGGCTTGCCCTGTTAGGGTTTCCAGGGACACGAGAGGTAAGAGCGATGAAAGAATCCAAGGGAAAGCCGAAGAAGGCCAAACCTAAGACCAATGTATCCAATCCGAGCGTGAAGAACTTGGTCGACAAGGCTTCCGTCTTATCGAAACAGTCGAAATAATTCAGGCCCGCTGGTCAGCAGCGGGCCTGAATTATCAGACTTCCGCGCGATTATTATTTTCTGACCTTGCGCCGACAATGATCAGCTCCCATATCCAGTTTGTCGATCTTCTTGCGTAACGCTGCTGCCCTTTTCTGCACGACGCACAGAGGTTCAAAAGCCGATCCCATCCAGACCCGACAGGCTTCAGAGGTTTTCTCTGCCGCCAACGCTATATGAAGGTCTGAAAATGGCTACCGGCACAGTGAAATGGTACAATTCAACCAAGGGTTACGGCTTTATCGCGCCCGACGACGGAGGCAAGGATGTCTTCGTGCACGCTTCCGCTATAGAAGCCTCCGAGTTTTCTTCTCTTAATGAGGGGCAAAAGCTCAACTTCGAGGTCGAACTGGACGCTCGCAGCGGTAAGGAATCCGCAGCCCGCCTTGCGGTGGCGGCCTAGGGCGACATCGTCTCCTTTCGCGATGACAGGATCTCGTTCGACGGCGTGGTGACTGGCCTGCTTCCTCTGGGAGCACGCCGAGTCAGGTTGGAAAACGGCCATGTCATCACGGTCCTGCCCAGCCTTCATCGACAGCTCAGGACCAGCGCCCTGGGCGACGAGGTCAGGGTTGAGATCGGCTTCAACCAGTTGAAGGGGTGGCGCTTGACGCGTCGCCCCGACTCTCCGGCGGAGGGACGCGCCTGTGTCGCCTCTGGCTGAGAAACTGCCCCTGATGAGTGATGCGGACCTGTCGGCCCTGCGCGTCAATGCGCAGCGGCTGGTTCTGCACGGTCTGCCGCCGCAAATCGCGGCGGCGGCCGAGCTTCTCCCGCTGATCGACGCCGAGGGCGCCAGGCGCGCCGCTCTTCCCAAGGCGCCTGCGATGAAAGCGGCTCGCATGCCCCGGAAAAGGGCGACTTCGCCTGCGTCGGGGCATCAGACGGCCTTGCCGTCGCATTCGAAAGGCTCCCGATGATCGAAGAAAACTTCGTGCGACTGTACGCCTATGATTTTGTCCAGATGGCTGTGCGATCGGGTCTGGGCCAGGACGTCGATGCGGCATTGCAACGGCGACTGGCGGAAGCGCGAACACATGCCGTCGTTATGGATAGCCACAAAAGCAAGGGGCATCTCGCCGCCTTGATCAACCGGGTTCGAGACGAGGCGAGCCGTGTCGACAGCCGCGCGGTGCGCTATGGGGACGACCCAGCGTTGGCGGCCCATCAGCGGTTCCGTTTCCTCTCGGACGTCGCCGAGGCTTTGGACGCGCCTCCCCCAACGCGTTCGCCAGATCGGCTCTCCGCCCGGCGGGCGGCAGACGACGCCAACCCCCGTAACGTCAAGGCGCAGGCCGATACGCAACATGTCGATTGAAGGCCGGGCGCCCCGGCTGGCTGTGCTGATCGACGCCGAGAACGCCTCTCCGAAGATCGCCGAAGCCCTGTTCACCGAGATCGCCGCTTTAGGCGAAGCATCGGCGCGCCGCATCTACGGCGATTTCGCCAGTCCGCAGATTGCCGGCTGGACAAAGGTACTGGCGCGGTTCGCCATTCAGCCCCAGCAGAATTTCGCCAACACCAAGGGCAAGAACTCGGGCGACATCGCGCTGGTCATCGACGCCATGGATCTCCTGCATTCCGGCCGGTTCGACGGCTTTTGCCTGGTCTCGTCGGACGCTGACTTCACCCGCCTTGCATCGCGCATTCGCGAAGAGGGCGTCGATGTCTATGGCTTCGGAGAGCAGAAGACACCCGAGAGTTTCCGCCAGGCCTGTACCCGCTTCATCTATACCGAGAATCTGAGCCTTCCCGGCGAAGGGGATGTCGATCCCTCGAAAATCGTCCGCCGCTCTAGCGACAGCAAGCGGAGACCGGCGGAAGCTGCGCGGCTGATCGCCACTGTGATCGCCGACATGGACGAGGACGGAGACGGGTGGGTCGCCGTGGGCGGTCTCGGCAACCGACTTCGCAACGCCTACCCTGATTTCGACCAGCGGACATACGGATACGCCAAGCTATCCGATCTCATTCGGGCGACAGGGCGCTTCGAGGTACAGACCAACAGCAGCGGCGTCATGCGTATACGCGACTTGGCCTGACAGGAGCGGCGATGCGCAGCGATATGTCTGCGATTGATGTCCGCGTTCCCCAACCGCACGCCGATGCCGCCATCAACGGCCACGCCGAGGCGGCCTTGCAATCGACGCGCGTAGAGCATGGTGGTCTCCAGTTCAGGGGGTGAGGTTGGCCAGAAGCACTGGGCTCAAGCGCCACAGACGAAAACGAGCATTGTTCGATAAGCGCGCCAATTGATGGGGCCGCTGGGTCAGTTCCGTGCAAGGGTCACTGATGGAGCCCTTAGGAAAGAAGATCAGACGCTAGATGCGCTTTGGCGCGGCCTTTATGGCCAACCGCTTCCCGTCACTGGCGCAGCCGAGGCGGCTCTCAAGATCATTCTGGAAACCATGAGGCCGCCATGTCTGCAGAAACCCGCCGCGGGCCCTCCCTCTGGAGGCTGTCGCCCTTTGAGATCACCCTCCTCGTTCTGAGCATGTCATGCTTTGGAGGGGCCGCCTGGACCGTTCACCTATTCTAGCAAGGCGTTAGCTAGCTGCCTGAACGACGCCTCGAGGGCATCCTACGCTAGATGAAAGGCGTTTAGGCTCCCCTCACAGGGGAGTGGGTTTCGTGCATAGGAAGCCGGCGATTGAGAGGGCCCTCGAACTTGCAGAAGGCGGAAACTTTCGCATTCCGAGTGAAGTGCGAAAGGCTCTCATCAGAGAAGGTTACACCCGGTCCGAAATCTATGGACTGGAAGGCAAGGCGACTTGGCGACAGCTACGCGAGAAATGCGCGGAACATTGGCGCCAGACTGTCGATACGGAAAGCGCGTTTGAGGCGGACTTCACGTCCAACACAACGACGTCGTGCTGGAAACGGCGCTTCGGCGCCTGCATTAGTGGACGTGCCTGGAAGCGCTGGGTACATGGCTTTCAATACGTCTCTTGTTGGCTTGGAGCCAATGACCGCTAGCGGCGCGCTGCTGACCTTAGCTGTGGGCAGCGCGTGCTTGGCACCCAAGCTGCATTTGTTGAATGCGGAACCGGTCATTAAAATTGAGCCTTCCGGTGAGCGGCGCCGGGTTTGGAGCGACGCGGAAAAAGCGGCGATCCTGGAGGAGGCGTTTGCGCCGGGGGCGAACACCTCGGAGGTGGGGCGGCGTTACGGGGTCTCGTCGGGCTTGATCTATACGTGGCGCGCCACGGCACTCGCGCGGCTACCACCCGATGGTCGCCCCCGCCGCGTTGGACGACATAGCCGGCGAGCCGGTCGAAGGCTTGTTCATCGGACGTAGCAGCCGAGCCGAGGTGGCGAGAATTAACCACAGTGGTGTCTGTCCATAGGGGGCAGCTTATCTTAGCTCCGATCACGGCGCGCTGTCTTCTGGCCGCCAACCCGCCGTTAGGCTAAGCCCGGTAAACGCATAGACAGCCGCAAGCTTTGGGATCGCGAGGCGCTCGATAGCGCATTCTGGGCCTTGCCAGAGGACGGTCCAGATCCTCAGGACAACCCATGGGATGTAGCGGCGTGAGGAAAAAGCCGCTCCACGTTTCCTACTACCGCGACGTACGGGGGAAGGTGCGGTGGCGCTTTCGCCGTGTTGGTTTCCCGGAATCCCAAACAACCGAAACGTTTGGCTCTGAGGGATGGTGGGCTTGGTATGCGGCTGCTTCGAACGCCCAGCCGGTCAAGATCGGCGCGAGCCGGGTCAAGCCAGGATCCATCCACGCGTTAGGCGTGGCCTACTATGGGTCGGGTGACTTTCTTGGACTCAAGCCGAACACCCAGCGCACCTACAAAGGCATCTTTGATCGATACCGGGACAAGTACGGCGACAACCCCGTAGCCATGCTCGAAGCGCGGCACATTCGCGGGTAAATGGATAAGATGGCTGCCACCCCGGCGGCAGCGAACAACATGCTGAAGGTGCTGCGAGCTGTAATGCGCTTCGCTGTGGACCGCGGATTTGCTCGTACCGACCCCACCGTGGGCGTGCGAATGCTTCGATACAAGAGCGAGGGTTTTCATGCGTGGACCGAGCATGAGATCGAAGCGTTCGAGGCCAAATGGCCAGTCGGAACGAATGAGCGGCTTGGGTTCGACCTCCTCCTTTACACCGCTCAGCGCTCAGGCGACGTGCGGCAGATGACCGTTCATCAAATCCTGGATGGTCGGGTTCTCGTTCGTCAGGAAAAGACCGGGCAACTGGTCGACATCCCGCAGCATCCGAACCTCCAGGCGTCTCTAGCAGCGCGGAAGATCGAGCACCTAGCGCTGCTCACGACACGCCAAGGCAAACCTTTCACTGAGAAGGGTTTTGGAAATTGGGTGAGCAAGGCAGCCGAGCGTGCAGGACTGCCTCATTGCTCTGCTCATGGGCTGCGGAAAGCGGCGGCTCGGAGATTGGCGGAGGCCGGCTGTACGGCCCACGAGATCATGTCGATCACGGGCCACCAAAGTTTGAAGGAGGTGGAGCGCTACACGCGCGAAGTCGCCCGGCGCGGGTTGGCCGATACAGCGATGAACCGCATCGCTTGATGCACGAAACCAGACGCTTCTGTCTAACTCTCAACCTTAGGTTAGACAATTCTTAGGATATCATAATGAATTATAACGATAAATTTCGGCGGGTGGCGGACAGAGAGGGATTCGAACCCTCGATAGAGTTGCCCCTATACACGCGTTCCAGGCGTGCGCCTTCAACCACTCGGCCACCTGTCCATTCCACCTGAGGCCCGGATGCGTCCGGGGCGGAACCGTCGGGAGCGGACCGACGGGAGGGGCTGATTAGAGCATGACGACCCCATGGGCAAGCGCCCTTGAAGCCTCCATATAGGCGAAGACGCTGTTTTCTCGGAGTTCGCCCCATGTTGTTGAAGAAGAATGCTGAACTGCCCACGCAGGAGACGGCTCTGCCGGGCCGGGCCGAGGCGCTGGCGACCGATGAGACCCACTTCGTGCTGGGCCATGCGCTGAAGGGGCCGCATCCGGCGGGGATGCAGACGGCCGTGTTCGGCATGGGCTGTTTCTGGGGCGTGGAGCGGGTGTTCTGGCGACTGCCGGGCGTGTGGGTCACGTCGGCGGGCTATGCGGGCGGGATCTCGCCCAATCCGACCTATGAAGAGGTCTGCTCGGGCCGGACCGGCCACGCCGAGGTGGTGCAGGTGGTGTTCGATCCCGCCCAGATCACCTACGGCGACCTGCTGAAGGCCTTCTGGGAGAACCACGACCCGACGCAGGGCATGCGTCAGGGCAACGATCTGGGCACCCAGTATCGCTCGGCCATCTATACGCTGAATGACGATCAGCAGGCGGAGGCCGAGGCGTCGCGCGACGCCTATCAGGCGGCGCTGAACGCGGCGGGGCGAGGGGCCATTACGACCGAGATCGAACCGGCGGGGCCGTACTACTTCGCCGAGGCTTACCATCAGGGCTATCTGGCCAAGAACCCGGCCGGCTATTGCGGCATCGGCGGGACCGGCGTGGTTTGCCCGATCGGCCTCGGCGTCGGGGCCTGAAGCATGGATCGCGCGGGGGTAGGGGGCGTCTGTCTGGCTTTTCCGGGCGTCACGGTGGATCACCCGTTCGGGGGTGATCACGACGCCTATAAGGTCGGCGGCAAGATGTTCGCCATCACCGGCGCCGAGGGCGGGCTGTCGTTCAAGGTGTCGGACATCGCCTATGAGGTGCTGACGGAAACCGGGCGGGCGGCGCCGGCGCCCTATCTGGCGCGGGCGAAGTGGGTGCATCTGGCCGACCCTGGCGGCTGGCCGGACGACGAGCTGGCCGACCACCTGCAGACGGCCCACGCCTTGATCGCCGCCAAGCTGACGAAGAAGGCGCGGGCCGAACTGGGCTTGTAAGCGTGTCTGGCCTTCTGCTCGCAATCGGATGGCCCATGCGGGCCTCTAGCGCGAGCGGCGCCCTGGCGTGTTTCTGAGCTCAGGGCTTCAGCGGCACTGTTCCAGGAAGCGGGCGGCGCGGCTTTCAGAGCCCGGTTGGGCCGCCATGACCGCGCGCTGGTCGTCGTTCCAGACCGCCAGCCAGCCGAGGCGGTCAAAGCGCTGGAAAACCGGATGCGACGCGGGCGCCGTGGCGACCAGATACAGGCCGTCGTGCATGTCCGAGGGTTCGACCTGGGCGGGGAAGGTCTCGCTGTCGCCCCCCGATTCCACCGTCAGGGAGCGTCGCTGCGGCGCGCGGTCGGTCGCCAGCGACAGGCCGATCTTGCCTGATCCCGGGGCGCACATGAGGCTGAGCGGCACGTCGTCGGACTGAGCCATGCCGTAGGACAGGCGCGGTTCGTCCGGATCATCGTTCAGAAACCAGTCGTAGCCGGCGACCGGCAGGGGCGCAGCGCTGGTCGCCATAGGCGCGACTGTAGGCGCGCAAGCGCTGAGCGCGGCCGCGCTTGCGAAGGCTGCGGCGGTCAGCCGGTTAGCGAGGCGCATATCGATCCCTATCCGGTGCACAGTTCGGCGAACCGGCGCAGTTTGGACAGATTCGCGCGGTCGATTTCCACCGTCTGGGACTGGTCGCCCAGCGTGAGCGTCAGCCGCCCCGAGGCCAGAAATGCGGCGAAGACGGGATGGTCGGCGCGCACCGCCGCCTCCAGCCGGCCGCGTCTCGCGCGGGCTTCGACCTCGGCCGAGGCCGCGCCCGAGCGGATCGTGGCGAACCCGTCGGCGCCGGGCGCGTCATGGAAGGCCAGGCGCACGATGCTGGAGCCTGGCGCGCACTCCAGCGTGGTGCGAAGGCGCGGCGTGTCAGGGATTTCATTGGCCAGGACCAGAGGACCATCGCCGCTGTATAGCGTCCAGGTCCAGCCTTCGGCTGCGCGCGGCGTTCGCGCGGTCGACGCGGCTTGAGGCCGTTCGGCCGGCGGTTGGGCGCCGCTCTGAGGCCCGGTCTGCACGGCCAGGGCGACGAGCATGGCCTGGGACAGGCTGAGCAGTGAGGTCATGTTTCAGCCCCCGCTGAGGAAAACCGGGGGACTGTGATCACGCGTGTCCCGAAGCGCAATAGCTAAGAAAGCCCTGAACCAGGCGCCGCTCAGCGCGGGTGGCGGTGAGCTGACGGTCGCCTGCCTCGGTCTGGACGGTCATGCGGCCGCCGCTCGCCAGACCGGAAAGGGCGCTGTCATTGAGCGGCAGTCGCGTCTCGAACGCCTCGCCGTTGGACAGCGGGTCGATGGGTTGCGGGCCATGAGAGGCCAGGATCAGGCCGGCGCTGCGCGGCTGGACGTCGCCATAGACGACGGCCGAGCGCTCGCCAGGCTCGCACGTGAGCATCAGGGCCAACTGGTCGGAATTCGGCAGTCCATAGGCCAGCTTGGCCATCGGCCCTTCGCGCAGCAGATGCCAGCCGGCGACAGCCTCCTCGCCGCTACGGGGCGTGGACGGGGAGTAGGTCGTGGCATGGGCCGCGACGGCGGCCAGACCCACGGCGGCCAGGATAGGAAGGACAGATTTACGCATGACAAGCTCACTCGCGTTCGACAGAGCAAACGCGGGTCGCTTGTTAAGGGTTCACGGCTCCGCTGGATCGCGCGCGATTCAGTGATGGAGTGCGGCTGAAATCACACGTTTCGGTGAACGCGGATCAGAACGGGCTGAACCGCTCGACCAGGGATTGGGCGGCGGGCGTCGCCTGCATCCGGCTGATGTCGCCGCGCCCGCCGTAGCTGATGCGCGCCTCGGCGATCTGGCTGTGGCGGATGGTGTTGGCGCTGGAGATGTCCTCAGGGCGGACGATGCCGGCCACGGTCAGCTCGCGCACCTCGCGGTTGGTGCGCACTTCTTGCCGACCCTGGATGACCAGGTTGCCGTTGGGCATGACGGCGGTGACGACGGCGGCGACTGTCAGGTTCACCCGCTCCGAACGATTGACGCTGCCCGAACCGTTGGCGTTCACCGCGCCTTCGGTGCCGATCATGTTGGCGGCGTCGAAGCCGCCAGGGAAGGCGCGGCCCAGGCTGTTCTCCAGACCGAAGAAGTTGGTCACCCCGCCCGAGGCGCTGTTGGTGCGGTTGCGCTGGGTGGAGTTCTGGGTCTGGGCGCGGTCGTTGATGTCGATGGCGACGGTCAGGATGTCGCCGACGCGGCGCGCCCGCTGGTCGCCGAAGAAGCTGCGCGAGCCGGTGCGCCACAGGCTGTTGGCGCTGGCCGAGGTCGGCTCGGGCAGATAGGCCTGCTCGATCGGGACCAGGGCCGCCGGATAGCCGATGGGCGCCAGTTCCGGACCCTTCACCGCCTCGATGGCGGTGGAGCAGGCGGCCAGCGAAAGCGCGGACAGGGACAGGGCGATGAGGGGCAGGGTGCGCATGATGTCTCTCTCGCTTAGCGGGCGGCGAACTGTTGGGGGTTGCGGCGGGCCATCTGGGCGGCGGGTCCGGCGACGGCCCGGCCGGGGGCCACGGCCACGGCGTCGATGGTGCGGTTGGACTGCACGTTCAGGATCGGCACGGCCTCGCCTGCCGAGGCGTTGCGTGTCGCCTTGCCGGTGACGGTCAGTTCGACGCCGTCGCTCAGATAGGCGACCTCGACCATGTCGTTGCGGGCGATGACCTGGGGCGAGGCCAGGTCGCGCTGGGCCACGGGCGAGCCGGCGCGCAGGGCGCGCTTGGCCTGAAGGCCGATGACCGCTTCGGCGTCCTGGGGCGCTCCGGCGCTGGCCAGGTGCGACTGGACCGAAGCCCAGATGACGTCCTCGGGCTGGATGACCTCGCCGGCGGCCAGGCTTCGGGCGTAGGTCAGGACCTCGACGCTGGCGCTGGCGCGCGCCGCCACGCTGGCGATGGCGGGACGGGCCGAGGCTTCAGCCGACACGGCGCCGCCTTCGCGCACCACGATGCGGCGCAGGCCGGCGGGGTTGCTCCATTCCAGCCCGGCGCGCCGGGCCGCGATCTGCACCTGGGAGGCTTCCAGCACGGCGGTGGCGCCGGCGCGGCGGCCCACCACGACATCGGCGGCGCCGCCGGCGTTGTCGAACAGGTCGCCCAGGGTGATGCGGCCGTCATCGTCGACCGGATCGGGCAGCAGACTGACCGGCCCGGCCAGCGCCGGGACGGCGAGGGCGGTCAGGGCGGCGGCCAGGACGGGGGCGAGGATCAGGACGCGCTTCATGGCTTAGCTCTTCACCTGGGCGGTGACGGCCAGCATGTCGTCGGCGGTGGTGATGACCTTGGAGTTCATCTCATAGGCGCGCTGGGCCACGATCAGGGCGGTGATTTCGCTGACGGCGTCGACGTTCGAGGCCTCGGTGTAGTGCTGCAGCAAATTGCCGTAGCCGACCTCGCCCGGCACGCCGATCGTGGCGGGGCCCGAGGCCGCCGTCTCCAGCAGCAGGTTGTCGCCGATGGCTTCCAGCCCGGCTTCGTTGAAGAAGGTCGCCAGCTCCAGCTGGCCCACGACCTGCGGTTCGGGCTCGCCCTGGGTGGTGACCTGGACCTGGCCCGACTTGGAGATGGTGACGTCCAGCGCGTCCTGCGGAATGGCGATGGCGGGCTCGACCGCATAGCCGTCGTCGGTCACCAGCTGGCCTTCGCCGTTGATGGTGAAGTTGCCGGCCCGGGTATAGGCCAGCTCGCCCGACGGCATGGTGATCTGGAAATAGCCCTTGCCCTGGATGGCGATGTCGTAGGTGTTGCCGGTGCGGTTGGGGCTGCCCTGTTCGGTGATGCGGTAGACGCTGCCCGCCTTGACGCCCGAGCCGATCTGGATGCCGGTCGGCACCACGGTGCCCTGCGACGAGGACTGGGCCCCCATGCGCTCGACGTTCTGGTACAGCAGGTCCTGGAACTCGGCCCGCTGACGCTTGAAGCCGACCGTGTTCATGTTGGCGATGTTGTTGGAGATGACCTCCACGTTCAGCTGCTGGGCGGCCATGCCGGTGGCGGCGGTGCGAAGCGCGCGCATGTCTCAGCTCTCCCTTACTAAACCCGGCCGAGCCGCTCGACCGAGCGGCGCGACAGGTCGTTGTTGTTCTCGATCATCTTGGTCACGCGCTCATAGGCGCGGTTGATCTCGATGAGATTGGTGATTTCGACCAGGGTGTTGACGTTGGAACCTTCCAGCATCCCCTGACGGATCTGGGCGTCGGTCGCGTCCATCGGCTGGGCGTTGGACGTGTTGCGGTAGAGGCCGTCGCCGGACTTCTGCAGCACCGACAGGGCGTCGAAGCGCACCACGGTCAGGCGGCCGACAGGCTGGCCTTCCTGGCTGACCGTGCCGTCGTGGGCGACGCTGGCTGGGCCGCGCTGCGGGTCCAGCACCAACTCGGCGCCGTCGGCCAGGACGGGCAGGCCCTGCTTGGTCGTCAGTCGGCCTTCCGGATCGGTGACGAAGGCGCCGTTGCGGGTGTAGGCGGGGCCGGTCGGGGTCTGCACCGTGAAGAAGGCGCCCTCGCCTTCGATGGCGAAGTCCAGGTCGCGGCCCGTCTGCTTCAGAGACCCTTGGCCGAAGTCGCGGCCGACGCCCTTGTCCAGCACGAAACTGGCCGAGGGGCGGATGGCGTCGTTGCGGGCGCGCTGGCCGATCTCGGTCCCGACCATCAGCTGTTCGACCTTGAAGCCGGTGGTGTCGGCGTTGGCGACGTTGTTGGCCACGATGTCCAGCTCGCGGCGAAGCGTCATCTGACGTGACAATCCGATATAGGCGGCGTTTTCCACGAGCGGGCTCCTTTCGCCCTTTCCCGTCGCAACGACCGTGCCAACAGGGTTAATGCCCGTGGAGTGGCGGTTTGAGCGGTTCTGCGTCCTGCGGCGCCCGGCAGGATTTGCCGATCGTAAACGCCTCGTTAACCAAAACAGGGCCACACCCGGCAGGTGAGGATCGGGGCGGCTTGGGCATGCTGAAACTGAAGCTGGGCAAGAAGAAGAGCGAGGCGCCGGCCAGCGACGACGCGAACCTGCCCGCCGTAAGCGAGGCCGCGCCGGGCGCCGAAGGCGAAGACGGCGCCGCAGAGGCTCCGGCCAAGAAGAAGATCCCCCTGCTGTTCATCATCATTCCGGCCGCCCTGGTGGTGCTGGGCGGCGGCGGCGCGACCGCCTTCATGCTGATGAAGCCCAAGTCCGCCGAGGCTGCGGGCGATCACGCGGCGCCGGCCAAGGAAGAAAAGAAAAAGGACGGCGGCGGTCACGGCGGCGCCAAGGAAGGCGAGGCGGCCCCGCCCGGCGGCGGCAAGATCGCGGCCGGTCCCGACGGCGTGACCTTCTACACTCTGCCGGACATGATCGTGAACATTCAGTCCACGGGCGGACGTCCGACCTATCTGAAGCTGCGGCTGACGCTGGAGATGAAGGACGCCTCGCTCGCCTCGCACCTTCAGGCCGAGGCGCCGCGCATGCAGGACATGTTCCAGGGCTTCCTGCGCGAGCTGCGGCCCGAAGACCTGGCAGGGTCGGCCGGGTCGTATCAGCTGCGCGCCGAGATCCTGCGCCGGGTCAATCTGATCGCCGCGCCGGGCAAGGTCGACGCCGTGCTGATTGAAGAAATGCTCGTGCAGTAATGAGCGACACCCTGGCGCCCGACACCGAACTGGACCCCTTCGGCGGCGAAGCCGACCTGGGCGCCGACCTGGGCGCGGGTCTGTCCGAGCGCGTGCTGAACCAGGATGAGATCGACAGCCTGCTGGGCTTCGACATGGGCGGCGGCGACGATGACGAGCGCAGCGGCATCCGCGCCATCATCAACTCGGCCCTGGTCTCGTACGAGCGCCTGCCGATGCTCGAAATCGTCTTCGACCGCCTGGTGCGGCTGATGACGACCAGCCTTCGCAACTTCACCTCCGACAACGTCGAGGTCAGCCTCGACACCATCAGCTCGATCCGCTTCGGCGACTATCTGAACTCCATCCCGCTCCCCGCCATCCTGGCGGTGTTCCGGGCCGAGGAGCTGGACAATTACGGCCTGCTGACGGTCGATTCCAACCTCATCTACTCGATCGTCGACGTCCTGCTGGGCGGGCGGCGCGGCACGGCGGCCCTGCGCATCGAGGGGCGGCCCTACACCACGATCGAGCGGGCGCTGGTGCAGCGCATGGTCGAGGTCATCCTCAACGACGCGCGCCAGGCGTTCGAGCCGCTGACCCCCGTCCACTTCAATCTGGACCGGCTGGAGACCAATCCGCGCTTCGCCGCCATCGCGCGTCCGGCCAACGCCGCCATCCTGGTGAAACTGCGCATCGACATGGAAGACCGCGGCGGCCGGGTCGAGCTGCTGCTGCCCTATTCGACGCTGGAGCCCATCCGCAAGATGCTGCTGCAGCAGTTCATGGGCGAGAAATTCGGGCGCGACAACATCTGGGAAGGCCACCTGGCCACCGAGCTCTGGACCACCGAGACCGAGGTGCGCTGCGTGCTGGACGAGCAGCAGATGCCCCTGTCCAGGGTGCTGGACCTGAAGGTCGGCGACACCCTGATGCTGAACGTGAGCCCTGAGTCCGAAGTGTCGGTGCGGGCCGGGTCCATTCCGCTGACCACCGGCAAGATGGGGCGCAGGGGCCAGCACATCGCCGTCCGCGTCGAAGGCCCCATCAGCACCGACGCCGCCGCCCGTATCGCCAGAGGGAACAGCTGACATGACCGGCATCATCCTCGACTCCATCCTCATGCTGCTGCTGGTCGCCGCCATCGGCTACGGCATCAAGCTGGAGAAGAAGCTCAAAACCCTGCGCGAGGGTCAGCTGGCCTTCGCCGCCGCCGTGACCGAGCTGAACAGCGCCGCCGGACGCGCCGAACAGGCTCTGGCCACCCTGCGCGCCTCGGGCCAGGAGACGGACCTGCTGCACGACCGCATCCTCAAGGCCCGCGCCGTGAAGCAGGAACTGGAAGTGCTGATCGCCCGCGCGCCTTCACGTCCCGCCGACAGCCGCATCGAAACGCGCGAGGACGAGCGTCGCGCCGCCGCCCGCGCGCAGGCCGCCATTGAGCCGGCGCTCGAGGCCGAGCCCGTCCGCACCTCGTCGGTCGCGCCCTTGCTGGACGACGAGGCGCGCGCCCGCCGCATGGCCTCGCTGATGGAGCGCATCGAGGGCGCCCGCGCGGTGATGAAGGCGCCGTCGCCCAAGCCCGCGCCTGCGGCGGAACGCGCCTCGCCTGTGATGCAGGCCCTGGCCGCTAACCATGCTGCGCAACAGAGCCTAAACCGCGCCCGCCGTAGTCTGGACGACGACCTTTTCGCTGCTTGATGTTTGCCCCCATGCCTGACGCGCGGCGTCAGGCGACTTGAGGGGCGATGATGTTGCGCCGCCTTTTTCGAGTTTGACCGATGAGCAAGCTGCCCCGCCTTCTGCCCCTGATCGCCGTCGCCATCGGCGGCGTCGTGGCCGTGCGCGCCGCGGGCGTGGCGCCTGAGCTGTTTCAGGGCGCGACCGCCTGGGCTCAGGAAGCCGTCGCCGCAGACGGCGAGGGGGCCAAGCCCGAGCCCAAGCCCGCCCCGGCCGTCTGCGCCCTGACGCCCGAGCAACTGGCCCAGCAGGCGGGCATTTCCCCGGCCGAGCTGCGCATCATCCAGTCGCTGTCCAAGCGCCGCGACGCGCTGGATGCGCGCGACGCCGACTTCGCCACCACCCTGCCGCTGATGGTGGCCGCCGAGCAGAAGCTGGACGCCAAGCTGCAGGCTCTGGAGGCGCTCAAGGGCGAGATCGGCGCCCTGGTGGGCCAGGTCGACGAGAAGGAAAAGGCCGAGGCCGACCGCCTGGTCGCCGTCTACTCCGCCATGCGGCCCAAGGAGGCCGCGGCCGTCTTCGCCACTCTGGATGACAGCGTGCGCCTGCCGGTCGCCTCGGCCATGCGCCCGCGCACCCTGGCCGCCATCATGGCGCAGATGCAGCCCGCCGCCGCGCGCGAGCTGACCGAAAAGCTGGCTAAGCGCTTCCAGGCCCAGCAGTACGCCGCCCGCGCCGCCGCCGCCTCGGCCCCTGCGGAAACGACGCCGGCGCCGATCCCAGCCGCCCAACCGGCGGCCGCGCCCGCGCCCGCGCCCGCTCGCGCCGCGCAGCAAACCGCGCCGCGTCGCGCGCCGACGCCGGCCGCCAACCGCCCCGCCGCCCGCCCGGCGACGCAACCTGCCGCCGCTTCGCCCGCCGAGGCCGGCCCGCGCCCCTATGCGGCGGCCGAAGGCGAGGCCCCGGCGACGCCGCGTCAGTCGGTGCAATAGGCGACGGTTGTCGGCCCGGCCTTGCACGGCTATTCAGCCCGCTTCGATTTTTCGCGAGACCTTCCCATGTCCGACGTCCTGCCTGACCGCCTCTCGGTCGATCCCGACAGCCCCTTCCACGACGCCGACCTGTTGGCGCGCGGCGTGGGCATCCGCTTCAAGGGCGAGGAAAAGACCAACGTCGAGGAATACTGCGTCTCGGAAGGCTGGGTCCGCCTGGCCGTCGGCAACCGCGTGGATCGTCGCGGCAAGGCTCTGACCGTCAAGCTGCAGGGCCCGGTCGAGCCCTTCATCAAGGGCGAGTGATCTAGACGTCCGATTTCAGCCTTGGCGGCGAAGCTGAGACTTTCGGTCGCAGGCTTCGCCCGCTAGGGTCCGCGCCTCATTGTAGAGTTGGGGAGGCGCTTTTGTCGTTCAATGCTCGTCTGATGGCCGCCAGTGTTCTGGCAAGCGCTGTGGCGCTCGGCCTGGTCGTCACGCCGGTCCTGGCCCAGGACGCCAAGACCATCCGCGCCGCCGAACAGGTGCGCGACCAGGCGCTGAAGGGCAACATCGCCCTCGACTACGTCACCCAGATCACCACCCGCTTCGGCCCGCGCCCGGCGGGCTCGCGCGCCGAGCAGGACGCCTCGGCCTGGGCCGCCGACTACATGCGCGCCCACGGCTTCCAGAACGTCCGTATCGAGACCTTCCCCCTGATCGGTTGGGAGCGGGGCGAGGAGAGCGCGGAGATCCTCGGCGCCCGTCCGCAGAAGCTGGTCGCCGCCGCCCTGGGCCACTCCATCGCCACCCCTGCCGAGGGCATCGAGGCAGACATCGTCTTCTTCGACGGCCTGGACGCCCTGATGGCCGCGCCGGCCGGGTCGCTGGCCGGCAAGATCGCCGTGGTCGACGGCGGCCAGATGGTGCGGATGCAGAACGGCTCGGGCTATGGCTCTCTCTCGCGCATTCGCAGCGTCGGCCCGACCGAGGCGGCCAAGCGCGGCGCGGTCGCCTTCGTGATGCGCTCGGCGGGCTCGGACGAGCACCGGATGCCGCACACCGGCACCACCCGCTATGTCGACGGCAAGGTGCCGCTGCCGTCCTTCGCCCTCAGCGCGCCGGACGCCGATCAGGTGGCGCGCCTGGTCGGCATGGGCGAGACGGTGCGTTTGCGCCTGAAGTCCACCGCCCACACCTATGAGACCGTCAGCCAGAACGTCATCGGCGACATCGTCGGCGCCTCGCGTCCGGACGAGATCATCGTCCTGGGCTCGCACATGGACAGCTGGGACCTGGGCACCGGCGCCATCGACGATGCGGCGGGCGGGGCCATCACCCTGGCGGCGGCCAAGCTGATCGCCGAACAGGGCCGGCCAGCCCGCACGATCCGCGTGGTTCTGTACGGCTCCGAAGAGGTCGCCCAGCCGACCGACCACGGCAACGGCGGCGGGGCCTACGTCCGCAACATCGGCGCGGGCGTCGAGAAGCACGTCATCGCCGGAGAGAGCGACTTCGGCGCCGACCGCGTCTACGCCCTGGGCCTGCCGCCGGGCTCGCAGGGCACGGACTTCGCCAAGGTCGCCGAGCGCATTCTGCGTCCGCTAGGCGTCCTGCCGGGCGAGGCGGAGCTGTTTGGCGGGGTCGACATCGGCCCGCTGGCGCGCGCCGGGGTTCCGGTCTTCGGCCTGCGCCAGGACGGCACGCGCTATTTCGACCTGCACCACACGGCCGACGACACCCTCGACAAGATCGACCCGGCGCAGATGACCCAGAACGTCGCCGCCTGGGCCGCCCTGGTGCGCCTGATCGCCGATTCAGATGTGGACTTCCGGGCCGCCCGTGCGGCACAGGAGGCGAAGCGCTGAGGCGCGACCTGCGAGCGTGGCGGAACTGGTAGACGCAAGCGACTTAAAATCGCTCGGCCTCGGTCGTGCGGGTTCGATTCCCGCCGCTCGCACCATTTAAGACCGGTCTGATCCGGCCGGACCGGCGTCCGGGCGACCCGAGGCTTCAGCGCCCGCGTTTTCGAACGCGGGCGCTTTTTCGTTCGGCCATTGGCCGCTGCGCTTCGCGAACGATGAGCAATCTTCAGAATGTATGAGTGCTTGATTTGCAGGCTTATCCTATTGCTTTCTGGGTATTTAATACATGAGTTTTCTGATTTAGATGATCTTGAGTAAGTGATCGCTCTATCGGGCAAGTATGCCTAAAAATATGCTGCCTGTATGACGCGAAGTTCTCAAAGCCGGCCGCGATTGAGCCGCTATTTTGTCAACCCTATCGCAGTGCACAAAAATTTTACCTCAACTTAGCCATTGATGTATTAGGGTCTCTTCTCGTGGTCCCGAGCGTTGGGCCGCGCTGGCGCGCACGGCGCGCCGAACATTGCGCCTGGCTTGCTGTCGGGCGAACGCAACCGTGACATCTCGTCTGCCGGCGCCTTGGGGCGCGGCGGCGTCTTTGCGGCTGCGCGTAAGGGCGGGCCGGGGGCTCGCTGCGGACAGAGACAGGAGCGCAGGCGCGCGTGGACGACGTACAACTTCAACAATTGGGCGGGCCGCTGACGGTCGGCCTGCTGGTGCTTTTCTTCGGCCTGACCATGCTGATTTCGCTGCGGATCAGCCGACGCAAGGAAAACGCCGACGCCTACATGACCGCCGGCAACGGCATCGGTCTGGGCGTCTCTGCCGCCTCGATGACGGCGACGTGGATCTGGGCGGCGTCGATGTACGCCTCGGCCACCTCGGGCTACGTCTACGGCATCTCGGGGCCGATCCACTATGGGCTGTGGGGGGCGCTGATGATCCTGTTCATCTACCCCTATGGCCGGCGCATCCGCGCCGTGGCGCCCAATGCCCACACCCTGGCCGAGGTCATGTACGCCCGCCACGGCCGCTCCAGCCAACTGATGCTGGCGGGCTCCAACGTTCTGGGCAGCCTGATCAGCCTGACCTCCAACTTCATCGCCGGCGGCGCCCTGATCTCCATGCTGTCGCCGTTCAGCTTCAGCCAGGGCATCGTCGTCATCGCCGGCGGGGTGCTGCTTTACACCCTGTGGTCGGGCTTCCGCGCCTCGGTGCTGACTGACTTCATCCAGGTCTGCGCCATGCTGGGCGCCGTCATCGTCGTCATTCCGGCGATCTTCTTCGCGATGGGCGGCCCGGCCGTCTTTGTCGAAGGCGCGTCCAACCTGACGCCCCAGCAGACCAGCTTCTTCTCGTCCGACGCCTTCCTGAACCAGGGGGCGCCCTATATCGCCGCCGTCCTGGCCTACGCCATCGGCAACCAGACCATCGCCCAGCGGCTGTTCGCCGTGCGCGAGGACCTGATCAAGCCGACCTTCATCACCGCCACTATCGGTTATGGGGCGACCATCATCGGCATCGGCATGCTGGGCGTCGTGGCGCTTTACGCCGGGATCGACCCGATGGGGGGCGACCTCAACAACCTGATCCCGCAACTGGCCGGCACCTATTTCGGGCCGGTGCTGCTCAGCGTCTTCTTCATCATGATCATCGGCTCGCTGGCCTCGACGGCGGACTCCGACCTGTCGGCCCTGTCATCGATCATGATGGCCGATGTCTACGGCCGCGCGGGCAAGCGTAGGGCCAACCCGCGTCTGATGCTGACTGTCGGCCGCGTGACGATGATCGTGGCCACCGCCGCCGCCCTGTATTTCGCGGGGGCGCGCATGAACATCCTGGACCTGCTGGTGCTGGTCGGCGCCATCTGGGGTGCGCTGGTCTTCCCCGTCATCGCCAGCTTCTATTGGGAGAAGGTGACCAACAAGGCCTTCACCGTCTCGGTGCTGGCGGCGCTGGCGATCTTCTTCCCGGTGCGCTTCGGCTGGATCCCGATGGACGGCGCCGTCGGCTATGTCTTCGACGTCGTCGCCGTGGTGGGCGTCGGCGTGGTCGCCGGGCTGATGACGTTCGGCTTTTTCGGCGCCCGGCCCGCGCGCATCGTGGGCGTGATCGCCGCCCTCGCCGTGGCCCCTTTCGCCATCGGCTTCCTGCATGACTACGCCGTGCTGAGCGGCTCGCTGATCGCCTATGCCGTCAGCACCGTGATCTGCACCCTGATGTCCCTGTCCAACCGGGCCGGCTTCGACTTCTCGCGCATCGCCAGGATGACCGGAAACTTCGACGTCGAGGACACGGACCCCGTCCCCGCCTCAGCGCCGGCCTCGGCGCGGACCGGCCCGCAAATCCCTCAAACCCGCTAACAGGAGATCGCTATGACCCCTTTCTGGCTGACGACCTATGTCCTGATCTGGCCCGTCATCGTTGCAGGCGTGCTGGCCTTCATCGCCCGCGCCTTCTTCAAGGAATGGCTCGACGCCCATCGACGCGGCGAACCGATGATCTGATGTCGAAGGGGGCCTCGGCCCCCTTTTTCATGCCCGGACGGTTGGACCCGTCATTGCGGAGGGCTAGGGGAGGGGTGACGTTCCGCTTCGCTTGGAGTTCCTGATGATCCGCAGTCGCCTTCTCGCCTCCGCCCTGGGCTTGACCCTCGGGCTTGTCGCCATGAGCGAAGTTGCACATGCGGCCGAGGCGACGACGACCCCGGCGGCGGCCTCCGCGAGCGAGCGAGCCTCGCCCTCGCTGATCGTGACGCTGGTTGTGGACCAACTCAGCGCCAATCTGTTCAACCAGTATCGCAGCCAGTTCACGGGCGGGCTCAAGACCCTGGCCGATCAGGGCCTGGTCTCGATCAATGGTTATCAGACGCACGGCGTGACGGTGACCTGCGCGGGCCACTCGACAGTGCTGACCGGCGTCCACCCGGCGCGCAGCGGCATCCCGGCCAACGACTGGGTCGACACGACCACGGGCGAGACGACCTATTGCCTGTCCGCGCCGCAGAACACGCTGGCCCACGGCAAGAACACCGACAACGGCCCCGTCGGCCCCGACAACCTCAGCGCCTCGACTCTGGGCGACTGGCTGAAGGCGGTCAGCCCTGAAAGCCGCGTCTATGGCGTCTCGGGCAAGGATCGCGGCGCCATCACCCTGGCCGGCCACAACGGCGACGGCGCCTTCTGGCTGACCGACAACTTCGGTTTCACCACCTACGTCGAGCCGGGCCAGTCCGCCGAGGCGCGGCTGGCGCCGGTGGCCGGCGTCAACGCGCGCATGATCGACCGCTTCACGCGCGAGGCGCCGCGCTGGACCTATTCCAACGCGGGCTGCCGCCGCCTGGAGGGTCAGTGGACCATTTCGGGCCAGACGTTCGACGCCAAGGTCCCGCCCGTTGGCTTCCGCCTCGACAACTCGCCCATCCTGGACGAGCTGACCATCGAAGGCGCGATCGAGCTGATGGACGGCCAGCAACTGGGCCGTCGCGGCGTGACGGACATGCTGGGCGTCAGCCTGTCGGCCACCGACCGCATCGGCCACGGCTACGGCACCCAGGGGCCTGAGATGTGCGAGCAGATGCTGCGTCTGGACGCCGCCCTGGGCGTGTTCCTGGACAAGCTGTCCACTGTCCCCGGCGGCGCCATCGTGGTGCTGACGGCCGATCACGGCGGCTCGGACTTCCCTGAACGGTCGTCAGTGGAGGGCTATTCCCACGCCGGCCGGGTCGACCGCGCCCTGCAGCCGCGCGTCAACGCAGCGCTGAAGGCTCGTTTCGGCCTGGACGCCGATCCTCTGGTGTCGTCGGCAGGCGGCTTCGTCATCGTCGACAAGGACCGCAAGTCGCTGGCCGAACCGCTGCGTTCGCAGGTGCTGGCGGCCGCTGTCGAACTGCTGAACGGCGAGCCGCAGGTGGCCCTGGCGGTCGCCCGCGACGAGCTGCTGGCCGAGGCTGCGCCGAACTCGATCCACCCCGAAGACCTCAGCGTGCGCGAGCGCCTTCGCCTGTCGGCCGTGGCGGGCCGCTCGCCCGACATCCTGCGCGCCTGGCAGCCGGGCCTGACCGGCCAGGGCCGGATCGGCGGCGCCATCTCCAGCCACGGCTCGCCGTGGGATTACGACCGCCGCGTGCCGATCGTCTTCTGGTGGCCGGGAGCGGAGGGCCAGGAGCGCTTCCTGCCCATGCGCACCATCGACATCGCCCCGACCCTGGCCAATCTGATCGGCGTCGAGCCGGGCGCCGCGATCGACGGGCGCTGCATGGACCTGCCTCAGTTCGCCAAGGGCCGCTGCGCGGCGGAATAGCTCGCGCCGAATGTCATAAACTCGTGTTTCCATTGCGGGAGGCGCTCTTACGCCTCTCGCGTTTCATTGGCACAAAGGCTTGAGAAACGCTTCTGAGGGGAGGCGTCTGGCCGTTAGAGCCGCAAGAGGAAATCCGTTCATGCAAAGAGCCCGCCGCGCGCGCATCGTCGCGACACTCGGACCCGCCAGCCGCGCGCCGGGAACCGTCAAGGCGCTGGCCCAGGCCGGGGTGGACGTCTTTCGCCTGAACTTCAGCCACGGCTCGCACGACGATCACGCCGCCGCCTTCAAGGCGGTGCGCGGCGCCGAAATGGCGCTGAAGCGGCCGCTGGGCGTGCTGGCCGATCTGCAGGGCCCCAAGCTGCGGCTGGGCCGCTTCGCCGATGTCGAGATCGACGTGAAGCCCGGCCACAAGATGCGCTTCGACCTGGACCCGGCTCTGGGCGACGAGACCCGGGTGCAGATGCCGCATCCGGAGATTTTCCGCGCCCTGCGCACGGGCATGCTGCTGCTGATCGACGACGGTCGCGTGCGCCTGCGCGTGGGCGAGCGCACCGACGAATGGTGCGACGTCACGGTCGAGAGCGGCTCCAAACTGTCGGACCGCAAGGGGGTCGCCGTGCCCGAGGCGGTGGTGCCGGTCTCGGCCCTGACGCCCAAGGACCGCGAGGACCTGGCCTTTGCGCTACGTCTCGGCGTCGACTGGGTGGCCCTCAGCTTCGTGCAGAAGGCCGAGGACATGGCCGAGCTGAAGCAGATCGTCGACGGTCAGGCCGCCTGCCTGGCCAAGATCGAGAAGCCTCAGGCCCTGAACGACCTTGAGAGCATCCTCGACTACTGCGACGGCGTCATGGTCGCGCGCGGCGATCTGGGCGTCGAGATGGAGCCGGAAGAGGTGCCGGTCGCCCAGAAGAAGATCCTGCGCGCCGCCCGCCAGCGCGGGGTCCCCGCCATCGTCGCCACCCAGATGCTGGAATCGATGACCAGTTCGCCCGCCCCGACGCGGGCGGAGGCGTCCGACGTCGCCAACGCCGTCTATGAGGGCGCAGACGCCCTGATGCTGTCGGCCGAGACGGCCGCCGGCGACTATCCGCTGGAAGCGGTGGCCATCATGAACCGCATCATGGAGCGGGTGGAGCGCGACCCCCTGTGGCCAGGCCTGATGGACGCCGAACACGCCGGGATGGACATAGACGATGTCGACGCCCTGGTCGCGGCGGCGAGGAAGGCGGCCGAGGCTTCCTCGACCGCCTGTATGGTGGTGTTCACCACCCTGGGCGGCACGGCCCGGCGCATGTCGCGCGAGCGGCCGCTGCAGCCCGTCCTGGCCCTGACGCCCAAGCCCGAGACGGCGCGCCGGCTGGCCCTGGTCTGGGGGCTTGAGCCGCGCCTTGGAGATCAACCGGTTTCACTGGAAGGTCTGACGGACGATGCGGTCCAGGCGGCCATGCTTTACGGCCTCGCCGAGCCCGGCCAGCGCATCCTCATCCTGGCCGGAACGCCCTTTGGCGCGCCGGGCGCGGCGAATCTGTTGCGTCTGGCCCATGCTCCGGCCCATGCTGCGCCCCGCGGCGGACAAGGGGCGAGGCGCGCCCGCGGAACCTGACGGGACGGAATGATCAAATACATCGGCTCAAAGCGGGCGCTTCTGGGCCATGTGGCGGGAGCGGTGCGGGCGGCCCTGCCTGATGGAGGCATGGTCTGCGACCTGTTTTCCGGCACGGCGCGCGTCGGCCACCGGCTGAAGCGCGACGGCTTCCGGGTCTGGTCCAACGATCACAACGCCTATGCCCACGCCCTGGCCACGACCTATGTGCAGGCCGACCGCGAGGTCTGGGCCGAGCGCGCCGAGGCCGTGCTGGCCGAACTGCGGACCGTGAAGCCCGAGGCCGGCTGGTTTACCCGCACCTTCTGCGAAGAGGCCCGCTTCTTCCACCCCGACAACGGCGCCCGCATCGACGCCATGCGCGAACGCATCGAGGCGATGGGGCTGGAGCCGGACCTGAAGGCCGTCGTCCTGGTCGCCCTGATGGAGGCGGCCGACCGCGTGGATTCCACGGCGGGCCTGCAGATGGCCTATATGAAGCAGTGGGCGCCGCGCGCGCTGAAGCCGCTTGAACTGCGCCTGCCCGACCTGCTGCCCGGCGTGCCTTCGGGACCCTGCGTGGCGACGCGCGGCGACGCCGTAGAGGTCGCGGCCGAGGTCGAGGCCGATCTGGTCTACCTGGACCCGCCCTATAATCAGCACTCCTATCTGGCCAACTACCATTGCTGGGAAAGCCTGGTGCTGTGGGACAAGCCGGAGACCTATGGCGTGGCCCGCAAGCGGGTCGACGTGAAGACCCGCAAGAGCGCCTTCAACAGCCGCCCCGGCATCGGCCCGGCCATGCAGGCCGTGATCGAGCGGCTGAAGGCGCCGAACCTGATCGTCAGCTTCAACGACGAGGGCTATCTGAGCCGCGAGGATCTGGTGGCCATGTTGGCGTCGCGCGGTCACGTCCAGGTGCTCGATATCCCCTATCCCCGCTATGTCGGCGCCCGGATCGGCATCCATAATCTCAAGGGGGAGAAGGTCGGCGCTGTGGGGCGGCTGCGCAACGTCGAACACCTGTTCGTCGTCACCGACCGGCCGGTGGTCCTGCCGGTCGCGGCGTGATCTGACGGACGCGCTAGGGCGAACACCGAAGGAACGAAGGCGGCAGACTGTCGTTTTGCAGTCATGCGTTCGTATGCCTCCCCCCGCTCCCATAGTGATTTCGACGCCGCGCGCCGCGCGGCGGGCGATCAGGCCGGGGCCTCCCGGTTCGGGCGGAGACTGCCGATCGAGACGTCTTCCGCCAGCGTCAAACGCCCAGCGCACCGCGACAGCGTGGCTCGCGGGCTGGACGGGTGGACGATCTTCCTGCTTGGCGCCCTCGTGGCTGGCATCATGGGCATGATGCTGGGCGGCGTGCTGTCGGTTTGAACCGTTAAGCGGCTTCCAGCAAAGCCCTGATCGGCGCCCAGCTGCGCCGATGCTCCGGGCAGGGACCCAGCGTCTGCAGCGCCTTCTGGTGAAGGGGCGCGTTGTAACCCTTGTGGCTGGCGAAGCCGTAACCGGGGTAGGTCGCATCCATCTCGATCATCAGCCGATCCCGCGCCGTCTTGGCCAGGATCGACGCGGCGGCGATCGACAGGGAGCGGCTGTCGCCCTTGACCACGGGCGTCACAGCGCAGGGCAGGGGAAAGCGGTAGTTGCCGTCCACCAGGGCGTGGACCGGCGGATGGGCCAGGGCCTCGACCGCGCGGCGCATGGCGAGGCCCGTGGCGTGAAGGATGTTCAGCTGGTCGATCTCCTCCACCGAGGCGAAGCCGACCCCCCAGGCCAGGGCGCGGGCTTTGATGTCGATCTCCAGCACCGCGCGGCGCTTTTCCGTCAGGGCCTTGGAATCATCGATCCCCTTCGGCAGGTCGTCCGGGTTCAGGATCACTGCCGCCGCCGACACCGGCCCGGCCCACGGTCCGCGACCCGCTTCATCAACCCCGCAGACATGACCGTCCCAGGTCGCCCGCGCCTCCAGCTCCAGCAACAGGGTGGGGAAGGGGCGATCAGGCTTGCCGGAAGCTTTTGAGGCAGGGGCTTTAGGCGACGTCATCACGCCCCACTGCCACGAACCCCGGCCGGACGGAAGGGCTGTGAAACAGAGGGCCGGTCGCGGCGGCGCCTCATGGAGAATGGTGGGCGTGGAGGGACTCGAACCCCCAACCAGACCGTTATGAGCGGTCGGCTCTAACCATTGAGCTACACGCCCCCGAAACGCGCGCAAGCCGTGCCTAGCAGGCGGCGCGTCGGCTGCAAAGCCGCCTTGGACCTGTCACGCTTTTCACGCCGATGAATGGAACCTGCACAGGGGCCTTTTGCGTTCGTTCAGCTTGAAACGGTCAAGTTAGGCCGTGGCTGGCGAACACGTCCGCCTGAACGATTTCGACGGAGACCTCCATGACCCGCACCGCACGCGCCCTGATGATGGGCACGGCCCTGATGACTTTGGCGGCGCCGGCCGTCGCGACAGCCCAGTCCCAGCCCGGCGGCGCTTCTCCGATCCAGGTGCACGCCATGGCGCAACAACCCGCCCTGAACCTGTCGGCCTACGGCGAGGTCAAGGTCGCGCCGGATCAGGCGACGATCAACTTCGGCGTGGTGACCGAGGCCCCGACGGCCCAGGAGGCCATGGCCCAGAACGCCCAGCAGATGACCCGCGTTATCGCCGCCCTGCGCCGCGCCGGCATCGCCGAGCGCGACATCCAGACCTCGGGCCTCAACCTGTCGGCTCAGTACGACTACCAGCAGAACGAACCGCCCAAGCTGCGCGGCTACCAGGCCTCGAACCGCGTCACCGTCGTCATCCATGATCTGACCAAGGTCGGCACGACCGCAGACGCCGTCGTCAGCGCGGGCGTCAATCAGATCGACGGCATCAGCTTCGGCCTGAAGGATCCCAAGGCCGCCGAGGATCAGGCCCGCGTGCTGGCCGTACGCGCGCTCCAGGATAAGGCGCGCCTGTACGCCCAGGCTCTGGGCGTCGACCTGGGGCCGGTGCGCTCCTTGACCGAGGGCGGCGGCTATGTGCCCGAGGTTCGTCCGCAGGCCATGTACGCCCGCGCCGCCATGGACGCTGGCGGCGCCTCGACCCCGGTCTCGGCTGGCGAGCTGTCGGTCCGCATCGACATCAGCGGCACCTACGATATCGGCCGCTGATCCCGTCCGCATGAATGAAGAGGGCTCGCTGGCGACGGCGAGCCCTTTTTTCATGGGTTTATTACCGTCCATTCATTTGACGGAGCGGACGCGGCCACTATCCTCACGCTTGGCCGCCTCTGGCCGCGATCCTGGACGTCCGCCTTCCCATGAAGCAGTTCTTCCTCACCATGCTGGGCGTTTTCGCCGGGCTTGTGGCCTTTTTCGTCGTCCTGCCCGTCGTGGCGCTGATCTTCTTCGCCATGGCCGCCGGCGCTTCGAAGCCGTCGACGCCCGCCCATACGGTGTTGGAGCTCGACCTGCGCAGCGGTCTTACGGACCAGACGCCGACCAATCCCTTCGCGGCGTTCAGCGGCCCCAGCATGTCGGTGGTTCAGGTCGTGGACGTCCTGGCCCAGGCGACGGCGGACGACAACGTCAAGGTCCTGCTGGTGCGTGCGCCCGAAGCCGGCATGACGCCCGCCTCGGCCGATGAGGTGCGTCAGGCGATCGCCCGCTTCCGCGCCGCGGGCAAGACGGTCATCGCCCACAGCCAGGGTTTCATGCCGGTGGGCGCGGTGATGTCCAGCTATATGGTCGCCTCCAGCGCTGACCAGCTGTGGCTGCAGAACACCGCCGGCTTCCAGGCCGTGGGTCTGGCGGCGGACAGCGTCTTCCTGGGCCGCGCCTTCCAGAAGTACGGCGTCAAGGCCGACTTCGAGCAGCGCTACGAGTACAAGAACGCCGTCAACGAGTTCACCCAGAGCGACTTCACCGCTCCGCACCGCGAAGCCATGCTGGCCTGGATGGGCTCCATCCACGATAACGCCATCGCCAACATCGCCCGCGACCGCAAGACGACGCCGGACGCTCTGAAGGCTGTCATCGAGGCGGGCCCCTACACCGCCGATCAGGCCCTGTCGCTGAGGCTGGTCGACAAGATCGGTCAGGTCGAAGAGGCCGAAGCCGCGGCCAAGACCAAGGCGGGCAAGAACGCCAAGATCGTCAAGTTCGGCGAGTACGCCTCGCTGAAGGGCACGCGTACGACCTCGGGCTCGGGCTCGGCCAAGTCGGCCATCGCCATCGTCGGCGGCGAGGGCGCCATCATGACCGGTCGCGGCTCCAACGATTCGCCCTTCGGCGGCGGCTCCAGCATTCGTTCGGATGACACCGCCAAAGCCATCTATGACGCGATCGAGGACAAGGACGTGAAGGCCATCGTCTTCCGCGTCTCTTCGCCGGGCGGCTCGCCCGAAGCTTCGGAGCAGGTGCTGGCCGCCGTGCGCGCGGCCAAGGCGGCGGGCAAGCCGGTCGTGGTGTCAATGGGCGCCTACGCCGCCTCGGGCGGCTACTGGATCAGCTCGGAAGCCGACTGGATCGTGGCCCAGCCCTCGACCCTGACCGGCTCGATCGGCGTCTTTGGCGGCAAGTTCGTGCTGGCCGATGCGCTGGGCCGTTTCGGCGTCGACATGCGCGGCCTGTCGGTCGGCGGCGACTACGCCGACGCCTTCTCGCCGACGCAGACCTTTGACCAGGGTCAGCGCGCCGCCTTCGCCGCCTCGATGGATCGCATCTACGAAGAGTTCGTCGCGCGCGTCGCCAAGGGCCGCAAGATGCCGGTCGAACAGGTTCGCGAGATCGCCAAGGGGCGCGTCTGGACCGGCGCGCAGGCGCACGGCCTTGGTCTGGTCGATCAACTGGGCGGTCTGAGCGAGGCTGTGGCCAAGGCCCGTGAACTGGCCAAGATCCCGGCTGACGAGAACGTCCGCTTCAAGCGCTTCCCGCAACCGCAGTCGCCGTGGGAGGCGCTCGCCACCGCCTTCGGCGCCTCTGGCCAGGCGGCCGAGGCCCTGGTCCAGGTTGGCCAGGTGATGGGCGATCCCGCCGCCCAGGCCGTTCTAAACCGGGTCGAAGTTGACCGGATGCGCAGCCGCGGCGCCGTGGTTCTGGCCGATCAGCCGGCCTTCTGAGCCGGGGCCGAGACCGCAAAAGTGACTGGTGCGTGATGTCGCAGTCCATTGACCGTTCAGGTCGATGGTCCGACATTGCGCTTCAGGCGTTCATCCGGACGCTGAGAGAGGTTTTGAGTTCATGATCAACTCCGACCCGATGGGCCCGCTGGGTTTCAATGCGCGCCGTCGGCCGGGTTCCGGTCTGCTGGCGCCCTTTGTTTGGGTGGCGGGTCTGATCGCCACCGCCCTGGCTGTCACCGTGGGCGCGCTGTTGGCGGTGTTCACCGCCGCCGCCGTGGCTCTGATCGCCGTGGTGGGCGGAGTTCTGGTCTTCGTCGCGGGTTTCGCCCTGCGCGCACGACGCGCCATGACCGCCCGTCGTCGTCGGGATGAGGGCGTGATCGACGCCAAAAAGGTCGGCGACACCTGGGTGACGTACGGCTGGGAAAAGGAAGGGCGCTGATCGGCCCCATGATCTTCCGGCCATGATCTCCTTCACCGACGCGCCGTCCCCGAACTTCGACGCCCGACGCGGCCCGCCGGACATTCTGGTGCTGCACTATACCGGCATGGAGACGGCCGAGGCGGCGATCGCCCGCCTGCGCGACCCGGAGGTCAAGGTCTCGGCGCACTATGTCGTCGACGAGGACGGCTCCATCCTGCGGCTGGTCGCCGAGGAGCGCCGGGCCTGGCACGCCGGGCGCGGCGTCTGGCAGGGCGAGACCGACGTTAACGCCGCCTCTGTCGGGATCGAGATCGTCAATCCGGGCCATGAGTTCGGTTACCGCGCCTTCCCGGAGGCGCAGATCGAGGCGGTGATCGCCCTGACGGCGGACATCCGCACCCGCTGGTCTATCCCCGACGCCCGCATCATCGCCCATTCCGACATGGCGCCTGAGCGCAAGCAGGACCCCGGCGAACTGTTCCCGTGGAGGCGTTTGGCCGAGGCCGGGCACGGCCTGTGGTTCGAACCCGCGCCCGAACGCATCGCCGCCCTGGGCGCGCCTCTATCGCCGGGGGATGAAGGGCTGGGCGTCATCGTCCTGCGCTCGGGCCTGCACCGACTGGGCTACGGCCTTCAGCCCGGCGGCGCCTACGACGAAGAGACCCGTCTGACGGTCGAGGCCTTCCAGCGCCACTGGCGGCCCGATCGCGTCGACGGCGTGGCCGACGGCGAGACGCGGGCGCGTCTGGTCGGCCTGCTGCAACTGGCCTCTGTCGGAAGCGTCACGGGCGTTCTGGATTGACGCGGCGCCCTATCGCGCGCATCTAGCGCTCGCCAGACGGCCGGGCGGTCGCGGCGGGGGCTTGCTCCTGTCGAGGAAAGTCCGGGCTCCACGGTGAAAAGGCGGCGGGTAACGCCCGCCCGGGGCGACCCGAGGGACAGCGCCACAGAAAGCAAACCGCCTGGGCTTCGGCTCAGGGAAGGGTGAAAGGGTGGGGTAAGAGCCCACCGCGTCGGCGGCAACGTCGACGGCATGGCAAGCCCCGCCTGGAGCAAGACCAAATAGGGACATCGCGCGGGGCTCGCTCCGCAGGGTTCACCGCCCCAGATGTCCGGGTAGGTCGCGAGAGTCGTCCAGCAATGGGCGGCCCAGAGGAATGATCGTCGCCGCTTTCGGGCGGAACAGAACCCGGCTTACAGGCCGTCTGGCGTTTTCTTTTAGAGGCCCTAACGGCCATCCTTACTCTTTGACGCCGTCATCCTCGGGCTTGACCCGAGGATCCAGCTGTCCGTCTGCGCGTCGGTGGATGGTGGGAGTGCGCGGTTCACTCGATCCTCGGGTCAAGCCCGAGGATCACGGCGTGAAGACAGGCGCGGGTCGGCATTATCGGCTTGGCCGTTAACCATTCCGTTGAAATCAAGGCCTTAGAACCTGTCCACAGGCTGTGAATACTCATTCTGTTCCGGGTATGTTCCGATTTTACAGTCTTTGCAGTGCTGAGCGAACCGCAAATTAGGTTAAAGGGTGTCAACTAATCCCATTGAGACCCATTCTGTCCCATGCTATCCCAATCTCTCATGAGTAGGGGCCGAACGCCCGACGCGTGGGCTTTCTTCAACGGATTTCAGGGACGGGCCGCAGGGTTCGATAGGGCAGGGCGTGTTTCTCTCGACCTACGAGAAGCAGCTGGACGGCAAGCGCCGTCTCCTGATCCCTCAGGAATTCCGCACGGCTGAGAACGGCGCTGAGCACGGCGTCTTCTGCTTCCCCTCCATCGAAGCCGATTGCCTGGAAGCGGGCGGCGACAAGCTGTTCGCCGAATATCGCACGGTGATCGAAAGCCTGCCGTTCGGCGACCCCTACCGCTCGGCGCTGGAGGCCTCGATCTTCGGCGAGCAGAAGCCGCTGGCCTATGACTCGGGCGGGCGCATCACCCTGCCCGAACATCTGTGCGCCGAGGTTGATCTGTCCGACACGGTCGTCATCTACGGCGTCGGCGAGCGCTTCCAGATCTGGAACAAGGACAAGTGGGCCGCGCACCGCGCCGAGCAGCGCCGCATGGCGCGCGAGGGCTTGAAGCAGTTCGGCGAGATGCGTCGTCAAGCCCAAGGTCAGGCGATGGCGACCAAGCCGGGAGGGGCGGCATGACCTCTCCGCACGCCCCCGTCCTGCTGGCCGAGGTGATCGAGGCGCTCGCTCCCAAGCCGGGCGACGTCATCATCGACGCCACCTTCGGAGCCGGCGGCTACACCCGCGCCATCCTCGAGCGCGGCGCCGAGGTCGTGGCTCTGGATCGCGACCCGACGGTGCAGCCTTTCGCCGAGGCGGTGGCGCGCGACTTCCCCGATCGCTTTCAACTGATCCGCACGCCCTTCTCCGGTCTGGCCGAGGCGTTTGAGGAAAGCGGCAAGGCAAAGCTGGACGGCGCGGTCTTCGATATCGGCGTCTCGTCCATGCAACTGGATCAGGCCGAGCGCGGCTTCTCCTTCATGCGCGACGGGCCGCTGGACATGCGGATGTCGGATGAAGGCGAGACCGCCGCCGACATCGTCAATACCTGGGACCACGGGCCGCTGGCTCACATCTTTAAGCTGTACGGCGACGAGCGCCAGTCGGGTCGGGTGGCGACGGCCATCCTGCGCCGCCGGGTCGAGCAGCCGTTCACCCGCACCCTCGATCTGGCTGAGGTGGTGGAGAAGGCTCTGGGCGGGCGTCGCGGCGCCGCCATCCATCCGGCGACGCGCGTGTTTCAGGCCCTGCGCATCGCCGTCAACGACGAGCTGGGCGAGCTGGAGCGCGGGCTGGAGGCGGCCGAGGCGACGCTGGCGCCCGGCGGGCGGCTGGTCGTCGTCACCTTCCACTCGCTGGAAGACCGCATGGTCAAGGCCTTCCTGACCGAGCGCACCGGCAATGCGCCGGGCGGCTCGCGCCATGCGCCGGTCGCCGTCGAGACGCGCAAGCCCAGCTTCGATCTGCTGTTCAAGGGCGCGCGCGAGGCGGGCGAGGCCGAACTGGCCGCCAATCCTCGCGCTCGCTCGGCCAAGATCCGCGCCGCTGTGCGGACGCTCGCGCCGGCCTGGGGCCCGATGAAGGGGAGGGCCGCATGATCGCCGTCCCCGCCCCCATCAAGCGTCTGTTCGAGTGGAAGGTGCGCGGCGTGCGCTGCGTCGAGATCATCGGCGTGGCCTGCGTGCTGGCCCTGGTCTTCTCGGTCTATATCGCCAAGGCGGCCGCCGCCCGCGAAAGCGCCGAAATCAGCCGTATCGAACGCGACATCCGCGAAAACCGCGAGCGGGTCCGCCTGCTACGCGCCGAGGTCACGCGTCTGGAGCAGCCTGCGCGGCTGGAGGCTCTGTCGCGCGAGATCGGCCTGGGCCCGGTCGATGTGAAGAAACAGGCGGGCGAGTCTGTCCTGCCTGAGATCGCCCCGCCGCCGGCTGAGAAGCCGGTCGAAAAGGCGCCGGCAGCGCCAGCAACCCCCGCTGCGGAGGCCGTGCAATGAGCGTGCATGACCATCACGGCATGGGCTATCGCGGCCGCCCGCAGGCGACCTTCGGCGGCGCCGTCGCGGCCTGGGGGCGCTGGGTCGCCTCCCTGGTGTGGAACCTGGAGCATTCGTTCGAGCGCGCCCGCGCCGACGCCCGCCCCGAAGAAGACACCCGCGTCCGCATCTTCCTGATCATGGCGGCCTTCTGCGCCGT
Organism: Brevundimonas guildfordensis; assembly: GCF_014836405.1. GTDB lineage: Bacteria > Pseudomonadota > Alphaproteobacteria > Caulobacterales > Caulobacteraceae > Brevundimonas > Brevundimonas guildfordensis. The sequence continues at coordinate 531,141 of NZ_JACSQU010000002.1, forward strand.
CTTCGCCTGCCTGGCCCTGGGCGCGGCGCACGCCGCCTTGCTGGCGCCGGCGCGCGGGACGGGGGCGGGCTTCCATCCGGGGGCGCTGACCCGCGCCGACCTGGTGGACCGCAACGGCCAGCTGCTGGCGACCAACATCACCCACTACGGCCTTTATATCGACCCGCGCGAGGTCTGGGACATTCCGGCGGCCAAGGCGCAGCTGCGCCGCGCCATCCCGCGCATCTCGGCCAAGCGTCTGGACAAGGTGATGAGCGGCGAGCGCCGCCTGATCGCGCTGAACGGCCTGACCCCTTCGGAGCGCCGCGCCGTTCATGCGCTGGCGCTGGGCGGCGTGACGTTCGAGCCGGAAGACCGCCGCGTCTACCCGCTGGGGACCTCGGCGGTCCATCTGATCGGTCGCTCCGACACGGGCGGCGAGGGCGTGGCGGGCGCCGAGCTGGCCTTCGACAAGGAAATCCGTGCGGCGGGCGCCGCCGGCGAAGACTTCCAGCTGTCCATCGACCTGCGGGTGCAGGGCGTCGTCGAGAACGAGCTCGCCATCGCCGCCGAGGAGCACCAGGCCAAGGGCGCCATCGCCGTGGTCGCCGACGTCCACACGGGCGAGATTCTGGCGATGGCCTCCTGGCCGACCTACGACGCGAACCGTCGCAACGCCGCGCCGGAAGAGGCGCTGCTGAATCGCGTCACCTCGGCCCACTATGAGATGGGCTCGGTGTTCAAAAGCTTCACCGTCGCGGCCGGCATCGACACCGGCCGGGCCGACATGAACACCCTGTTCGACGCTTCTCAGGCGTTGCAGATCGGCAACCGCCGGATCACCGACTATCACGCCACCAACAAGGTGCTGACGCTCGAAGAAGTCTACCTCCACTCGTCCAACATCGGCACCTCGCGCCTGGCGGTCGAGATGGGCGGCGATGTGATGCGCGACTACTTCCGTCGCCTGGGCCTGCTGGACGCCGCGCCGATCGAGCTGAAGGAGTCCGCCAGCCCGCCCAAGGTGCGCAAGTGGGACGACAGCACCCTGGCCTCGCTGTCCTTCGGCTACGGCATCATGGTCACGCCGATCCAGTACGTTTCGGCCTATGGCGCGCTGGTGAACGGCGGGCGCTACGTGCCGCCGACGCTGCGCAAGGGCGGCCGTCCGAACGCCCAGGCACGTCCGGTCGTCTCGGCCGAGACTTCGGCGACCATGATCGAGCTGATGCGCCGCAACGTGGCGCGCGGTTCGGGGCGTTTCGCCGACGCGCCGGGCCTGCGCATGGGCGGCAAGACCGGCTCGGCCAACAAGCTGGTCAATGGCCGCTACGACCCGCGCACCGCTGTGGGCACCTTCGCCGGGGTCTTCCCCGCCGACGGGCCGGTCGACGCCAAGCGCTACACCGTCTTCGTCCTGATGGACGAGCCGGGCGTCTATCCGCGCACGGGCGGCTACGTCGCCGCCCCCGCCGTGGGCCGCATCGCCAACCGGATCGCCGGCTTCCTGGGCGTCGAGCGCAAGGCCGACCGCTGGTCCACCGCGCTGGGCGAGAAGATCCCCGAGTTCCAGGACGTGGAGGGCGACGGCCGATGAGCCAGCTGCGCCTCTCCGAACTGCTGCGCCGCGACGTGGCCTCGGACCCCGAGATCACCGCCGTCACCGCCGACAGCCGCCAGGTCGTGCCCGGCGCCCTGTTCGTCGCCCTGCCGGGGACCCAGGCCGATGGCCGCGCCTTCATCCCGCAAGCGCTGGCCAAGGGCGCCGCCGCCGTGCTGGCCCCCTCGGACACGCCGGCGGGCGCGGCTCCGGTTCTGGTCGGATCGGGCGATGTGCACCGGGCCTACGCCATCGCCGCGCGCGCCTTCTACGGCGCCCAGCCGCGCACCTGCGTCGCCGTGACCGGGACCAACGGCAAGACCTCGGTCGCCAACTTCTGTCGCCAGATCTGGGCCGGCATGGGTCTGAAGTCGGCCAGCATGGGCACCCTCGGCGTCGTCGGCCAGAAGGGCGAGCAGACCTACGCCCTGACCGGCCCCGGCCTGACCAGCCCCGACGCCGCCGAGGCCGCGCGCCTGCTGGCCGAGCTGGCCCGCAAGGAGGTCACCCACCTGGCGCTGGAGGCTTCGTCCCACGGCATCGACCAGCGGCGTCTAGACGGAGTGGCGATCAAGGCGGCGGGCTTCACCAATCTGACCCAGGACCACCTCGACTATCACGGCACGATGGACGAGTACCGCGCCGCCAAGCTGCGCTTGTTCGAGGCCCTGCTGCCGCGCGGGCGCACCGCCGTCCTGAACGCCGATTCCGACGCCTATTCCGCCTTCGCCTCGGCCTCGATCATGGCGGGACTGGGCGTGATGGGCGTGGGCGAACGCGGGCGTGACCTGACCCTGCTGGCGCGCCGAGCGACGCCGGAAGGCCAGCGCCTGAGCATCGACGCGCGCGGCCGGGTGCATGACATTCTGCTGCCGCTGGCGGGCGCCTTCCAGGCGTCCAACGCCCTGGTGGCGGCGGGCCTGTGCATCGCGGGCGGCGAAGACCCCGACCAGGTGATCCCGGCGCTGGAGCTGATCCAGGGCGCGCAAGGCCGCCTGCAACGCATCCCCGGCGGCGCGCGCGGGGGCGAGGTCTATGTCGACTACGCCCACACGCCCGACGGGCTGGAGACGGTGCTGAACGCCCTGCGTCCGCACGCGACGGGACGCCTCATCGTCGTTTTCGGCGCCGGCGGCGACCGCGACCGGGCCAAACGGCCGCTGATGGGCGAGATCGCCGGGCGTCTGGCCGACGTGGCCATCGTCACCGACGACAATCCGCGCTCGGAGGCTCCCGCCGCCATCCGCGCCCAGGTGCGTGCGGGCTGCCCCGACGCGCTGGAGATCGGCGACCGCCGCGAGGCCATCCGCCACGCCGTATCCCTGATGCGCGAAGGAGATGTGGTCGTGATCGCCGGAAAAGGGCATGAACAGGGTCAGATCGTCGGCGGGGTGGTGCATCCCTTCGACGACGCCGCCGAAGCGACCGAAGCCCTGAAAGATCATGCCTGACGCTCACACGCCGCTCTGGACCGCCGAAGCGATCGCCTCGGCGACCGGCGGCCAGCTCCACGGACCCGACGCATCAGTCTCGGGCCTGACCTACAACAGCCGCGAGATCGCGCCGGGCGACCTGTTCCTGGCCCTGCACGGCGCGCGCGACGGGCATGAGTTCGCCGCCGCCGCCTTCGCTGCGGGCGCAACGGTCGCTCTGGTCGACCGGCCGGTCGAGGGCGGGCCGTATGTGCTGGTTCCCGACACCCTGAAGGGGCTGGAGGCGCTGGGTGTCGCCGCGCGCGAGCGCGCCCGTCTGCGCGGCGCCGTCACCGGCAGCGTCGGCAAGACCAGCGTGACCCAGGCGATCAAGGCGGGCCTTGATCTGGCGGGATCAAGCCACGCCTCGATCAAGAGCTATAACAACCACATCGGCGTGCCGCTGACGCTGGCGCGTATGCCCCAGGGCACGGATCGCGCCGTGTTCGAGATCGGCATGAACCATCCGGGCGAGATCGGGCCGCTGTCGGCCTTTGTGCGCCCGCACGCCGCCTGCGTCACCACGGTCGGGCCAGTGCACATCGAGGCCTTCGCCGACGGCGAGGCGGGGGTGGCGCGCGAAAAGGCCGCCATCTTCGAGGGGCTGGCGCCGGGCGGGATCGCCGTGGTCAACGCCGCTGACGCCCATGCCGACATCGTGCGTCAGGGGGCTGAGAAGGCCGGGGCCGTCGTCCGCACCTTCGGCCATGATGCGGGCTGCGACGCGCGCCTGCTGGACTTCGTCGCCGACAGCGAGGGCGCGACCGTCACGGCCGAGCTGGACGGCCAGCGTATCGAATACCGCCTTGCCCAGTCCGGCGTGCACTGGGGTCTGAACAGCCTGTGCGTCATCCTGATGCTGCAGGCGCTGGAGGTGTCGCTGGAGACGGCCTTGCAGGCGCTGGCGGGCTTCCAGCCGCTGGCCGGTCGCGGGCAGATGAAGACGATCGCCATGCCGGGCGGCGCTTTCACCCTGATCGACGAGAGCTACAACGCCAATTCGCTGTCGATGAAGGCGGGCTTCGTCAGCCTGGGCGCCAAGTCGGTCGGGCCGGGCGGGCGGCGCGTCGTCGTGCTGAGCGACATGCTGGAGCTGGGCGAGCACAGCCGCGCCCTGCACGAAGGCCTCGCCCCCGCCATCGCCGCGGCTGGGCTGGACCTGGTGCATACGGCCGGGCCGCAGATGCGCCTGCTGCATGAGGCGCTGCCGCCGTCGTTGCGCGGGCAATGGCGCGAGACTGCTGCCGAGCTGGCCGCCGAAGCCGCCAGCCTGGTCCGGCCGGGCGACGTCGTCATGGTCAAGGGCTCGAACGGATCAAAGGCCTCCCTGGTCGCGGCCGCGCTTGCAAATCTCGGCGTGGCGGAACAAGGCAACAACCCCTCAGGCAGCGGCGCGCCGCGCGCGACGCGATAGGGTCACTCAAGAATGTTCTACCTGCTCTATCTCTATTACGCGGACATCGCCCAGGAATATCCGCTGCTGCACCTGATCCAGTATCAGACCGTGCGCGTGGCCCTGGCCATGGCCACGGCCATGATCGTGGCGGTCGCCATGGGCAGCCGCTTCATCAACTGGATCCGCGCCAAGCAGGGCCGGGGCCAGCCGATCCGCGACGATGGCCCTGTGTCGCACCTGTCCAAGGTCGGCACCCCGACGATGGGCGGGCTGATGATCCTGGCGGGCATCGGCGTGGCGGTCTTCCTGTGGGGCGACCTGACCAATCCATACATCTGGATTGTCTCGGGCGTGACGGCGGCGTTCGGGGTGCTGGGCTTCATCGACGACTACGCCAAGGTGACGAAACAGACGTCGGCCGGGCTGACGTCCAAGCAGAAGCTGGCGGCTCAGACGGTCGTGGCGGTGATCGCGGGCGTGCTGACCGTGCTGTGGATGACCCAGTCGCCGACCTCGCCGGGGCTTGAGACGTCGATCGCCTTTCCGTTCCTGAAGGCGGTGCTGCTGAACATCGGCTGGTTCTATGTGGCGTTTGCGGCCTTCACCATCATCGGCTTCTCCAATGCGGTGAACCTGACGGACGGGCTGGACGGCCTGGCCATCGTGCCGGTGATGATGGCGGCGGGCGCCTTCGGCATCATCGCCTATCTGGTCGGCAACTTCGTCTTCGCCGAATACCTGCAGGTCCATCACGTGCCCGGCTCGGGCGAGCTGGCCATCTTCTGCGCCGCGATCATCGGCGGCGGCATGGGCTTTCTCTGGTACAACGCGCCGCCAGCCAAGATCTTCATGGGCGACACCGGCTCGCTGGCGCTGGGCGGGGCCCTGGGCTCCATGGCCGTAGCGACCAAGCACGAGCTGGTGCTGGGCATCGTCGGCGGTCTGTTCGTGGTCGAGGCGGCCTCGGTCATGATCCAGGTCGGCTACTTCAAGCTGACGGGCAAGCGCATCTTCCTGATGGCGCCGATCCACCACCATTTCGAGAAGATGGGCTGGCCGGAATCGACTGTAGTGATCCGCTTCTGGATCGTCGCCGCCATGCTGGCCCTGGCCGGTCTGGCCACGCTGAAGCTGCGTTGATCCGATGATCCCCGTTCCCGGCTTCGAGGGGCGTCGCGTTGCGGTCTTCGGCCTGGGGCGGTCGGGGATCACGGCGGCGCGCGCGCTTCAGGCCGGGGGCGCGATCCCCGTGCTGTGGGACGACGGCGTCTCGGGCCGGATGCAGGCCGAGGCCGAAGGCTTCCTGGTCGAGGACCTGACCCGCGCCGACTGGGCGGGGTTCGCCGCCCTGGTGCTGTCGCCCGGCGCGCCGCTGACCCATCCCAAGCCGCACTGGAGCGTCGAACGCGCCCATGAGGCGAGCGTGCCGGTCATCGGCGATGTGGAACTGTTCGCGCGGGCGCTGGCCGCCTTGCCGCAGGGGCAGAGGCCGCGCGTGGTCGCCATCACCGGCACCAACGGCAAGTCCACGACCACGGCCCTGATCGGCTGGGTGCTGAAGCAGGCGGGCCTCACCGTCCACATCGGCGGCAATATCGGCATCGGCGTCCTGGCCCTGCCCGAGCCGACGGCGGACGCGGTCTATGTGATCGAGGTGTCGTCCTATCAACTGGACCTGACGACGGGCTTCGCGCCGGACGTGGCGATCCTGACCAATGTGTCGCCGGACCATCTGGACCGCCACGGCGGGATGGAAGGCTACGTCGCCGCCAAACGCCGCATCTTCCAGGCGCAGGATGGAGAGGCGCTGGCGCTGGTCGGCGTGGACGAAGAGTGGGGCCGGAAGTCTGCGGCGGACCTGCGGGCGCAGGGACGGCGGGTTGAGACGGTCGTGTCCCTTCCTTCTCCCCTCGGGGGAGAAGGTGGCTTGCAGAGCAAGACGGATGAGGGGGGCGTGTCCCCTGTCGCGTCCCATGCCGAGGAGGCGCAGTCGTATCTGGCGTCCCCCTCATCCGAGCCGCTGCGCGGCCCACCTTCTCCCCCGAGGGGAGAAGGGTATGCGGTGGCGGCGGGCGTGTTGATGGCGGGCGGCGAAGTGCTGGCCGATTTGACCGCCGCCCGCTCGCTCCCCGGCCGCCACAACGCCCAGAACGCGGCCTTCGCCTACGCCACGGCGCGGGCGCTGGGCGTGCCGCACGAAGCGGCGGTCGAGGGCCTGTTGAGCTTCCCCGGCCTGTCGCACCGGATGGAGGCCGTGGGCCGTCTCGGCGCCGTGCGTTTCATCAACGACTCCAAGGCCACCAACGCCGACGCCGCGCGTCAGGCGCTGGCCTCCTACCCTGCGGTCTTGTGGATCGCGGGCGGCAAGGCCAAGGACGGGGGCATCGAAGCTTTGCGCGACCTCTTCGCCCGCGTGACGAAGGCCTATCTGATCGGGGAGGCGGCGGACGCCTTTGCCGTGACCTTGGCGGACACCCCGCACGTGGTCGCCCACACCATGGAGCGCGCGGTCGAACTGGCCGCCGCCGACGCGGCCAAGGCCGGAGGCGAGCAGGTGGTCCTGCTGTCGCCCGCCTGCGCCAGCTTTGATCAGTTTCCCGATTTCGAGGTCCGGGGCGAGGCGTTCCGCGCCGCCGTCCTGGGACTGGGCGCACGGCCGGAGCCCGCCGCATGACCCACAACAGCTACAGCCATCCCTTTTCGCGCAACGACCAGAGCATGGTGGCGCGTTGGTTCTGGACCGTCGATCGCGGCCTGCTGGGCGCGGCGCTGACGCTGATGGCGCTGGGGGTGGCGTTGAGCTTCGCCTCAAGCCCGGCGGCGATCGGGGCGGACGAGTCGATCACCGATCCCTTCCACTACTCCTGGCGAATGATGGTCTTCTCGACCATGGGGCTGTGCGTGATGCTGGGCGCATCCTTGTTGTCGCCGCGCGGCGTGCGGCGGATCGCGGTGCTGGCCCTGATCTGCTCCATCCTGGTCATGGCCGCCCTGCCCATCATCGGTGACACGGTGAAGGGCGCGGCGCGCTGGATCAATCTGGGGCCGTTCAGCCTCCAGCCGTCCGAGTTCGCCAAGCCCGGCCTGATCGTTTTCGCCGCCTGGATGTTCGCCGAGGCCCAGAAGGGCGAGGGCGTCCCCGGCGTCAGCATCGCCTTCGCCCTGTGGGCCCTGACGGTCGGCCTGCTGCTGATCCAGCCGGACATCGGCCAGACGCTGCTGGTCACCACCACCTTCATGGCCGTCTTCTTCATGGCCGGGGTGCCGTTGAAGTGGGTCGCCGCCCTGGCGGCTGTCGGCGCGGGCGGGGTGGTGTCGCTCTATTTCATGTTCGGCCACATGCGCGACCGTCTCAGCCGCTTCCTGTCGCCCGAGACGACCGACACCCACCAGATCGACCGCGCCTCCGAGGCCATCCGCAACGGGGGTCTGATCGGGCGCGGCATCGGCGAGGGGGTGATGAAGCGCCACGTCCCCGACCTGCACACCGACTTCATCTATTCGGTCGGCGCCGAAGAGTTCGGCCTGGTGCTGTCGCTGATCATGATCGGCCTATACGCCTTCATCGTCATCCGCGGGATGCGCAAGGCGATGAAGCTGAACGACTCCTTCGAACAGACGGCGGCGGCGGGGCTGTTCATGCTGATCGGGCTGCAGGCCTGCATCAATATCGCGGTGAACCTGAACCTGATCCCGACCAAGGGGATGACGTTGCCCTTCATCAGCTACGGGGGGTCGTCCATGATGGCCATGGGGCTGACGATGGGCTTCGCCCTGGCTCTGACCCGACGCCGTCCTGGCGCCTATGAACTGGGCTCGAACGTGGCCCCGCGCCGCCGCCTGCTGCCGTAAGAGAGTATCGCTCATGACCAAGGTCTGCGTCGTCGCCGCCGGGGGCACCGGCGGCCATATGTTCCCCGCTGAGGCTCTGGCCCGTGAAATGGCGACGCGCGGCTGGCGCGTGATTCTGGCCACCGACAAGCGCGGCGAGCAGTACGCCCACGCCTTCCCGGCCGAAGAGCGGCTGGCCCTGGACGCAGCGACCGGCTCCGGCCCCATCGGCCTGTTGAAGGCGGGCCTGGCGATCATGAAGGGCGTCGGCCAGGCCAAGGCCGCGTTCCAGCGCACCGGGGCGGACGTGGTGGTGGGCTTCGGCGGCTATCCGTCAGCGCCGGCCCTGCTGGCGGCGGTGATGGCTCGTCGTCCCACCGTGATCCACGAGCAGAACGCGGTGCTGGGCCGCACCAACCGCTATCTGGCGCCCAGCGTGGGCGTGATCGCGGCGGCCTTTCCGACCCTGGGCCGGGCGCCGGACAAGGTGAAGAGCCGCGTCCAGCTGGTCGGCAACCCGGTGCGGCCGGACATCCGCGCCCTGTTCGACCGCGCCTACGCCGCGCCGGTCGAGGGCGGCCCGATCCATGTGCTGGTGACCGGCGGCAGCCAGGGCGCCCGCATCCTGTCCGAGACCACGCCGCGCGCCCTGGCGGCCCTGCCCGAAGCCATCCGCCGCCGGCTGAAGGTGCAGCAGCAGTCGCGGCCCGAGACGCTGGAGGCCGCGCGCCAGATCTACCTCGACGCCGGGATCGAGGCCGAGGTCGCCCCCTTCTTCCGCGACATGGCCGACCGGCTGTCGAAGGCGCATCTGGTGATCGGGCGGGCGGGCGCCTCGACCTGTTCGGAGCTGGCGGTTGCGGCCCTGCCGTCGGTGCTGATCCCGCTGAAGATCGCCATGGACGACCACCAGACGCTGAATGCGCGGGCGTTGGCCGAGGCGGGCGCGGCGAAGGTGATCGCCGAGGACGACCTGACCGTCGAGACGCTGACGACCGCCCTGACCGCCATCCTGTCCGATCCGGCGGCGCTGGCGGCCATGTCGGCGGCGGCCCGCTCGGTCGCCATCCCCGACGCAGCGCAAAGGCTGGCCGATCTGGTGGAGCAGGCGGCCCGATAAGACCCTTCATCCGTCTCGCTGCGCGAGCCACCTTCTCCCCCGGCGGGGAGAAGGGCTATGGTTGAGGCATGCCCCAGTTCGTCATCGACCTGACCAATCACGTTTTCGCCCTGTGGCGCCAGTTTCACTGGCTGCCGGAATGGGCGGTGATCTCGATCATCACCGTGGTCTTCGTCTTCATCGGCTGGGCGGCCAACCAAGTCGTGTTCGCCCTGCTGAAGCTGGCGGTGCGCAACCGCGACGACTTCTGGAAGGGGATGCTGAAGCGGGCGCGGCTCAAGGTGCGCATAGCTGTGATGATCATCGCCCTGGCGCTGGCGGTGACGGTGTCGCCGCTGGACCCCGATCCGTCGCTGTTCATCCGCCGCACCCTTCTGTTCGGCTTCATCCTGGTTTCGGGCTGGATGCTGGCCGGCGCCGTGGACATGGGCGCCATCGTCCATCTCAAGAAGTTCAACATGGAGGCGGAGGACAACCTCTACGCCCGCAAGCACGTCACCCAGACCCGCATCCTGCAGCGGGTCGCCGCCATCCTGATCGGCCTGATCACCTTGGGTCTGGCGCTGCTGACCATTCCAGGCGTCAAGCAGTGGGGGCTGTCGCTGCTGGCCTCGGCGGGCGTGGTCGGCATCGTGGCCGGTCTGGCGCTGCAACCCTTCCTGACCAATCTGATCGCGGGCATCCAGATCGCCACCGCCCAGCCGATCCGCCTGGACGACGCCGTCATTGTCGAGGGCGAATGGGGGCGGGTCGAGGAAATCACCTCGACCTATGTGGTGGTCAAGCTGTGGGACTGGCGGCGCATGGTGCTGCCGCTGACCTATTTCATCCAGAGGCCGTTCCAGAACTGGACGCGCGAGGATTCGCGCCTGATCGGCGTGGTCTTCCTCTACGTCGACTATGAGGCGCCGATCGACCGCCTGCGCGTCAAGCTGGAGCAGATCGCCCACGCCTCGCCGCATTGGGACGGCGACGTCGTGGCCCTTCAGGTCACCGACATCACCGAACGCACGGCCCAGGTCCGCTGCCTGACCAGCGCGCGCAACGCCTCGGTCGCCTTCGACCTGCGGGCCGAGGTGCGTGAGAAGATGCTGGCCTTCATGCGCGACGAATGCCGCGAGGCCCTGCCGCGCGACCGCGTCGATCTGGATCGCGAGGAACGCGACTCCCTGCGCCTGAAGCCGGAAACGGCCTGACGATCAGGGGGCGGTCTTAGGGGGCCAGTCTTTAGGGAGCCAGCCGGGCGCGGCCGATCCACACCGCCGCCGCCGTGGAGGTCGCCTCCACCGCGGGAACAGCCTTTCCGCACGCCGCCTCGGCCAGCGCCGCAGCGTCCTTGCCCGCCGTGATGGGGGCGGGCGGCGCGTTCTCGGGCGTCACCGGCCCTTCCGTTCCGTCGGCGCGCAGGGAGGCGAAGTCCAGGCGGTCGGCCGTCCAGGCGGCGCAGTCGAACCGCCACCATGACCAGCCGCCGACATAGGCGACGCTCCCGATCAGCATGTCCTCCTGGCTGATCTGCAGCGACCGCATCCGGACCACGTCCGCGCCCTCGGCGGGCTCCGGGCTGATCGACGCCAGATCGGCGAAGACGGCGAACCGGTTGCTGCTGGCGAAGGCCAGCTGCGGCGGCGGTGCGGCCTCGACGGCGGGGGGCGGCATGGGGATGATCAGCATGGTCGCTCCGAGGTGCGCCGGTTATCGATTCGGATTAACCCTGTCCGCATACCCGATGTTGAAACGGCCAGGCTAGGGAGCCGTCATGTATTACGCGCCGCCCGGCTTCGATCCCTCCGGCCCTCCGCCTGACCGTCGCAGACGGATGCGTGCGCCGTTCCGCCAGACACGACGGGCTGACGAGCGCATCACCCTGTTGGGCGAGCAGGTCGATCTGATCCGCCCCGAGGAGGTGCTGCTGCATCTCGAGCGCAGCGTGGACGCGGGCGTGCAGACCATCGTCGCCAATCACAACCTGCACAGCCTCTATCTGATCCGGCGCACGCCGGGGATGCGGCGCCTGTACGAGGCGGCCGATCTGATCGAGCTGGACTCCACGCCGCTGATCCATTTCGCTCGTCTGCTGGGCCATCCGGCGCGGCCGCAGCATCGCTGCACCTATCTGGACTGGCGCGATCATTTCTGGAGCGTGGCTGACCGCAAGGGCTGGCGCGTCCTCTACGTCGGCGGCGCCGACGGCGTGGCGGAAGAGGCGGCGCGGCGTCTGACGGCCCGCCATCCGGGCGTCATGGTGAAGGGGCTCAGCGGCTATTTCGACGCGACGCCGGGGTCGTTGGGCAATACGGCGGTTCTTGCGGCGATCAAGGACTTCGCCCCGCACGTGCTGTTCGTCGGCATGGGGATGCCGCGACAGGAGTTGTGGATCGCGGACAATCTGGCCTCCCTGCCGGCGGTCCCGATCTTGTCGGTCGGCGCCGCCTTCGACTACGAGGCGGGGGTTCAGAAAGCCGCGCCGCGCTGGATGGGGCGGCTGGGCGTCGAGTGGCTGTTCCGACTATTCGCCGATCCGAAGCGGCTGTTCACCCGCTACTGCATCGAGCCGTGGTTCCTGATCGGGCCCGCCCTGAGCGACGTGCGCGCGGCCATGCGGCGCAGGAAACGCTGAACTTTTCCTCCCCATGAAATGGGGGGGGGGACCGCGAAGCGGTGGAGGGGCTTTGCGACAGCGGAGCCAAGCTGCCCGTCCGTCTCGTCGGCTGCGCCGCCGATCCACCTCCCCATGTCATGGGGAGGAGAGGCCCGCCTCAGATCACGCCGTGACGATCTCTTCGGCCTGCTGCAGGTCGACGCTGACCAGTTGGCTCATGCCGCGCTCGGGCATGGTGACGCCATACAGCCGGTCCATCCGGCTCATGGTCACCGGGTTATGGGTGATGACGATGAAGCGGGTGTCGGTGCGGCTGCGCATCTCGTGCAGCATCCGGCAGAAGCGGTCGACGTTGGCGTCGTCCAGCGGGGCGTCGACCTCGTCCAGCACGCAGACCGGCGCCGGATTGGCCAGGAAGACGCCGAAGATTAGCGCAGCCGCCGTCAGCGCCTGCTCGCCGCCGCTCATCAGGCTCATGACCGACAGCCGCTTGCCGGGTGGGCAGGCGTAGATCTCCAGACCCGCCTCCAGCGGGTCGTCGCTCTCGACCAGCTTCAGTTCGGCCTGACCGCCGCCGAACAGGGCCTCGAACAGGGTCTTGAAGTTGGTGTTGATGACCTCGAAGGCGGCGATCAGCCGCTCGCGCCCCTCGGCGTTCAGTTCATCGATGCCGTCGCGCAGCTTGGCGATCGCCTGCGTCAGGTCGATGCGCTCGGTCTTCATGGCGCTGAGCCGGTCGCCGTACTCGGCCGCCTCTTCCTCGGCGCGCAGGTTGACGGCGCCCAGGGCCTCGCGCTCGCGCTCAAGGCCATACAGCAGGCTCTCGGCCCCCGCCGCATCGGGCGGGCGGGCGATGGCGTCGTCGGTCAGTTTCTTGCCCAGTTCCTCGGGCGACATCTGCGCCGTCTCGCGGATGTTGGCGGCGCTTTCAGCCAGCTTCTCGGCGGCGGCTTCGGCGCGGGCATGAAGACCCGCCCGGCTTTCGCGGGCCTGAGACGCAGCCGTTTCGGCAGCGCGCGCGGCGCGGTCGGCCTCCTGAGCGCCCGCCTCGGCGACGGCCACGGCGTCGGTGGCCGCCTGCTTGCGCGTTTCGGCCTCGGCCAGAGAGTCCATCAGGGCGTTGCGCTGCTCGGTGAAACCGGCGGGGGCGGCCTCGGCTTTCGTCAGTGCGGTTTGCGCCTTCTCGGCATCGCGCTCCAGCGTCTTGAGGCGGGCGGCGCTGTCGCCGGATCGCGCGACCCAGCCCTCGCGGGCGCGGGTCAGACTGCCCAGGCGTTGTTCGCGCATGGCGCGGTCGCGGGCCTCCTCGTCGCGGGTCGAGCGGGCGGCCTGCGCCGCCAGCCGGGCGCGCTCGGCCCCGCCGCGCGCCTCGGTCAGCTCCTGACGCAGGCCGACGACCACATCGGAAGACGACTCCACCGAACTGGCCTCGGCGAAGGCGGCCTCGGCCTCCTGCACCTCGCCGTCCAGCCGGGCGACCGTCTCGTCCAGCGACTGGGCGCGGGCCTCCTTGCGGGCCTGATCGCGCATCAGGGATTCCAGGCGGTCGCGGGCCGAGACGACCTGCTTGTCCAGGGTGAAGGGGCGCAGGCGCGCGGCCTTCACCGCTTCCTCGGCGGCGCGGAAGGCTTCGCCCGCCGCCTTCAGCGCGCCTTGCGCCGCCTCCAGCGCGGGCTTGCCGAGGTCGATCTCGGCTTCCAGTTCCGACAGGCGGGTGCGCTGGGCCAGACGCACGGCGGCGGGACGCGGCGCCTCGGCGCGGCTGACGAAGCCGTCCCAGCGATAGAGGTCGCCCTCGACCGTGGTCAGGCGCGCGCCGCGCGGCAGGGCGCGGGCCCGTTCGGCGATCCGCTCACGCGGGGCCACGCCGCAGAAGGCCAGACGCGCCGCCAGCTGATCCGGCGCCGCCACATGGGCTGACAGGGGCTCGACCCCTTGCGGCCACTCGGGCGGGGCGGCGTCGGCGCCCGCCCAGTGCGCCGGCGCGCGGGCGTCGAGCGCGGCGTCTAGGTCATCGCCCAGCGCCGCGGCCAGCGCCGCCTCATACCCCTTGGCCGCCGAGACCTGGTCCAGCGCCGGGGGGTGCTCGCGCTTGCCCGTGACCAGCAGTTGCGCCATCCCGCGCGCCTCGGTCTGCAAACGGCCCAGCCGGTCCTCGGCGGCGCGGGCGGCGGTGCGCGCCTCCTGCTCGGCGCGGGCGATGTCGCTGCGTTTGGCCTCGGCGGCCTCGACGGCTTCGCGCGCGGCGGCGAGGTCGGCCTGCGCCGTCTCCAGCGCCGCCTTGGCCGTCTCGATCTCGGGCGTTTCCAGCGGGCCGAGGGCCTCGCGTTCGCGGCGGGCCTGTTCGTCCTGGCCCTTCACGCGCGCCAGACGGGCCTCGGCGTCACGCTTGCGGGCGCTTTCGGCGTTGGCGCGGGCCTCGACGGCGGCCAGCGTCCCGGCCAGCCGCTCGACCTCGGCGTCGGCGGCCTTGCGCGCGTCTTCGGCCTCCAAGAGGGCGCGTTCCAGCTCCGGCCCGCGTTCGGGGGCGGCGTCGATCTCGGCCTTCAGCTTCTCCAGTTCGCGGTCCAGCCGTTCCAGTTCGCGCCCGGCGTCGGCGGCCATGCCGTCCTCGCGCGCGCGGTCGGCCTCGATGCGGGCGACCTCGGCCTTCAGGCGATCGACCTCGGCGCGGGCGGCCTGTTCGGCCATGTCCAGCCGGTCGCGCTCGATGATGGCGCGGTTCAGCAGGGCGGTGGCGACCGCGTCTTCCTCGCGCGCGGGCTTCAGCCCTTCCTGAGCGTTCAGCGCCGCCGTCTGGGCCGCCGCCGCAGCCGTGGTCGTCTCGGCGACCAGCCGGTCGGCGTCGCGCAGTTCGGCCGCCGCCGTCTCGGCCGCCGTCTTCGCGTCAGTCCAGCGGACGTAGAGCAACGCAGCTTGAAGCGCGCGGATTTCGGCCGAAATCTTCTTGTACTTTTCGGCTTGGCGCGCTTCGCGCTTAAGCCGGTTCAGCGTCGACTCCAGCTCCTTGCCGATGTCGTCCAGCCGGTCGAGGTTGGTCTCGGCCGCCCGCAGCCGCAGCTCCGCCTCATGGCGCCGGGTGTGCAGGCCCGCCACGCCCCCGGCTTCTTCAAGGATGCGGCGGCGGTTCTGCGGCTTGGCGGCGATCAGTTCCGAAATTTGGCCCTGACGCACCAGCGCCGGGCTGTTGGCCCCGGTCGAGGCGTCGGCGAACAGCAGCTGCACGTCGCGCGCCCGCACCTCCTTGCCGTTGATGCGATAGGTCGAGCCGCGCCCGCGCTCGATCCGGCGCGACACCTCCAGCATGGGGCTGTCGGTAAAGGGTTGGGGCGCGCGCTTCTGGGCGTTGTCGATGGTCAGCTGGACTTCGGCGTGGTTGCGCGGCGGACGGCCTGCGGCGCCGGCGAAGATCACGTCCTCCATGCCCTGGCCGCGCATGGCCTTGGCCGAGTTGGCCCCCATGACCCAGCGCAGGCTTTCCAGAACGTTCGACTTGCCGCAGCCGTTCGGCCCGACGATGCCGGTCAGCCCGGCCTCGATGTGCACCTCGGCCGGGTCGACGAAGGATTTGAAGCCGACGAGCCGGAGGCGCTGGAACTGCATCGCGTCGTGGTCAGCGCGCCCGGATCAGCGGGTCGATGGCCGCTGAAAGGGCCTCCAGCGAGTGGTCTGCGACCCGCTTGCCGTTGACGAAGAAGGAGGGGGTCCCGGACACCCCTGCGGCCACCGCGCCCTCGACCTCGGCCTGCAAGGCCTGGCTGGTGGCGGGAGCTTTCAGACAGGTCTCGATCTGCTCCTGCGTGCGGCCGCTGGCGGCGATGGCGTTCATGAACCAGTCCCGCGCGTCGCCCTTCTCAAAGGCGGCGGCCTGGCCGCCCATCAGGGAATGCGCCACGTCGAAAAAGCGTTCAGGCGCCGCACACCGGGCGATGCCGGCCGCTGTCGAGGCGATCTGAGCCGGGGCCGTCGGCATGTCGCGGAACACCAGCCGCACCTTGCCGGTGTCGATGTAACGGGCCTTGAACTGCGGCAGGATCTCATTGGTCCAGTCGGCGCAGTGGCTGCAGGTGAAGGACGCGTATTCGATCACCGTCACCGGAGCGTCGGCGCGGCCCATGATCCGGTCCGCTGGCGTCACGGCCGGAACCGCCGCCACGGACGTAGAGACCGACTTGCGGACGGGGTCCAGCGCCACAGCGGGAGCGGAGCTCAGGCCCACAAGGGCCAGCGCCGAGAAGAGGGTCAGGATGCGACGGGTCATAAGGCGCTCTATAGCAAGGGTTCGATGTGAGCCGACAGGCCCGACAGTGACTGACGGCTCCCGATTTTGCCTGTCGCCAAGAGGGCACCGGCGGGCAGACCGTTCGTCGTCCACCGGCGCACTGTCACTATTTCGCCAGTTCGGCGTCGATAGCCTCGGACAGGCCCGACAGAGAGGTGTCGGCCACCTTGGCGCCGTTGACGGTGAAGTAGGGCGTGCCGGTCACGCCGGCGCTGATGCCGGCCTGGATGCGCTTCTCCATCGCCTCGATGGCGGCCTTGTCGCGGATGCACTCGTTGATCTGCTGCTCGCTGAGGCCAGCGGCCTGGCCGGCGCGGAACAGGGTGGTGCGCGGCGCCACGCCCGCCAGCCATTCCTTCTGGCTGGCCATGATGTCGTGCACGACGTCGAAATACTTGTCCGGACCGGCGCAGCGCGCGATCAGGAAGCCGGCGACGGCGATGTCCTGCGGCGGCGTCGGGAATTCGCGGAAGACGAAGCGGACCTTGTTGTTGTCGACGTACTTCGTCTTGAACTCGGGCCAGACCTCCTCATTCCACAGCGCGCAGTGGCCGCAGGTGACGGAGGCGTATTCCACGACCGTGACCTTGGCGCCCTCGGCCGCGCCCTTGGCCATGTCGCCGGCGACCTCGCCCGTCCCGGCGCCGCCGCCCGAGCAACCCGCCAGCACGGCCATCGAGGCCAGGGCGGCGGCGGACAGGGCGGCGCGGCGGCTCATGGCGGCGTATTTGAAGGTCGGGGCCATTGGAGGTCCTTGTCAGAAATGAGATGCGGAACCGTCGCGCGATTCTCGCGCGCGAGCGAAAACGTCTGAATGTCGAGAACGCCGGTGGCGAAGATTTGTCAACGTCACTCTTTGCGCGGGGGCTGCGACAGCACGGCGCGGCCCAGCTTTCCCAGCGCCGCCTTCAGCCCGTCGGGGGCCCCCTCGACCGAGGCGTTCAGTTCAGCTTCCGTCGCGGCGGGGAGGGGCGGCAGGACGGCGCGGCCGCGCGGTCGGGGCTTGGCGCCGGAGGCCGGCAGGGGTTTCACCGGGCCTTGCGCAATGCGCAGTTTCTCGACCGAGCCCGCCCCCAGAAACAGGTTCACCCGTTGGATAATGTCGGCCGACTGGTGCTGGACCAGCAGGGCGGCGGGACCGGCGACGCGCAGCTCCAGCGTTCCGCCGGCGTTGCCGCGGCCCTTGGTCAGCTTCTGCGGGCGGGTGACGCGGGCCAGCCGCTCGCCCACGATCTCGACCCAGCGCGGCTCCAGCGCCGAGGCGCCGCGCCCGAACTGGGCGTCCAGCTTCTTGATCAGCGGCGCCAGCGACCGCCCCGCCGGGGGCGGCGGGCGCAACGGCGGGCGCGTCCGGCGGCGGGCCAGGATTTCGCGCGCTTCGCTTTCGGTGGGCAGGGGACGACGCATTCGTCCTATATAGCCTGACCGATGACCGACGTCCCCTCTCTCCGCGCCGCCCTGCTCGATTGGTACGACGCCCATGCGCGCAGCCTGCCGTGGCGCGCGCCGCCGGGGGCGACGACGAAGACCGCCCCCTATCGCGTCTGGCTGTCCGAGGTGATGCTGCAGCAGACGACGGTGCCGCACGCTGCGCCCTATTTCGAGCGCTTCACCACGCGCTGGCCGACGGTGGCCGACCTGGCGGCGGTCGAGGATGCCGAACTGATGGCCGCCTGGGCGGGGCTTGGCTACTACGCCCGGGCGCGAAACCTGCTGGCCTGCGCCCGCGCCGTGACGGCCGAATACGGCGGCGTCTTTCCGCAGACCGAAACGGAGTTGCTGGCTCTGCCGGGGGTGGGCGCCTATACCGCCGCCGCCGTGGCCGCCATCGCCTTCGACCAGCCCGCCAATGTCGTCGACGGCAATGTCGAGCGGGTGATGAGCCGCCTGTTCGCGCTTGAGACTCCGTTGCCCGCCGCGCGGCCCGAGCTGCGGCGGCTGGCGGCCCTGTTTGTCTATGATGACAGGCCGGGCGACTGGGCGCAGGCGCTGATGGACCTGGGCTCCGGCGTCTGTCGGCCCCGGTCTCCGTTGTGCGATCAGTGCCCATTGGCCTTCGGCTGCGAGGGGCTGAAGACGGGGACGCCGGAACGCTATCCGTTGAAGACGAAGAAGGCCGAGCGGCCTCATCGGAGGGGCCACGCCTATGTGCTGACGGATGGGTCGGGCCGCGTGGCGCTGGTTCGGCGGCCCGACAAGGGCTTGCTGGGGGGGATGGCCGGCCTGCCGACCTCGGACTGGAGCGCGGCGCCGGAGTTCACGCCGCCGGTCGATGCGGGATGGAGCGCGGCCGGGTCGGTCGAGCACGTCTTCACCCACTTCAGCCTGACGCTGGAGGTGCATGTGGCCGAAGGCGGAGGCGACGACTTTCTTTGGACGCCCGCTGAAGAGGCGGCCAAGGCGCTGCCGACCGTCTTCAGGAAGGCGTTGGAGCGTGGGCTGGCGGCGGCCTAACCCGTCGCTCTCAGGTTCACCGTCCCGCTGCGTTCGCGCGGCATGACCACCACATGGCCGTTCAGGCGCTGGAAGTGCAGGTCGATCACGCCGTCGCCGACCTTCAGCCGGGTAATCGACAGTCGATCCAGCCCGGCGGGCAAGGTGGGATTATTGACTTCGACCAGGCCCTCGGCGGCGTCGATGTTCAGGCCCAGCACCGCCTGCATCATCAGAAAGACCGACCCGGCCGCCCAGGCCTGCGGCAGGCAGGCGACCGGATAGGCGATCGGCGGCTCGCCCGTTTCGCGCACGAAGCCGCAGAACAGTTCGGGCAGTCGCATCTGGAAATGGGCGGCCGAGCCGTAGATCTCGCCCAGCAGCATGGCCACCGCATGCCGCTCGCCGTATCGGGCCATGCCGGCCGCCGCCAGCGCCGTATCGTGCGGCCAGACCGAGCCGTTGTGATAGCTCATCGGGTTGAAGCGGGCCTGTCCTTTGGCCAGGGTCCGCAGGCCCCAGCCTGAGCGGAACTCGGCCGTCAGCATCCGCCGCGTCACCCGCCGCGCCCGCTCGTGCGAAGGCAGGCCGGTGAACAGCAGGTGGCCGGCGTTGGAGCCGATGGCGCGGCACTGCTCGCCGTCGCCATCCAGGGCGATGGCGTAGAAGCCCTCGTCCTCCATCCAGTAGCGCTCTTCGACCAGGGCGCGCAGCGTCTCGGCCCGGTTCGCCCATTCGGCCACGCGTCCGTCCCCCAGGACGGCGCCCATCTCGGCCAGCGCTTTCCAGGCGGCGAAGGCGTAACCCTGAACCTCCAGGAGGGCGATCGGACCCTTCGGAAAGCGGCCGTCGGCATGGAAGATGGAGTCTTCGGAATCCTTCCAGCCCTGGTTCGACAGGCCGGTGTCGGCCGCGCGGGCGTAGTCGATCAGACCGTCGCCGTTGCTGTCGCCATAGTCGCTCATCCAGCCGGCCGCCGCGATCAGGTTGGGCCACAGGGCGCGGATCGTCTCATAATCGCTCGTGCGCTTGGCGTAGGCCCCGGCCAGGGCGATGAACAGGCAGGTGGTGTCGACGCCGCCGTAGTAGAGGGCGAAGGGCACTTCGCCGAGCACGCTCATCTCGCCGCCGCGCGTTTCGTGCATGATCTTGCCGGGCGCGGAGTCCATGAAGGCGTTGGTCTCGGTCGCCTGGCGCGAGGCCAGATAACTCAGCACGCCCTTGGCCAGGCCAGGGTCGACCCACAGCATCTGCCAGGCCGTGATGATGCCGTCGCGCCCGAACGGGGTCGAGAACCAGGGCGTGCCGGCGTAGGGATAGGGGCCGGTGGGCAGGTCGGTCACCAGAAGGGCGATATCGGCGCGCGACTGCCGCAGCCAGTCGTTGAAGCCTTGATTGCGCCCGCCCTCGACGATGGCGCCGCGCCGCAGCCTCCGCCGCATGGCCAGTCGCGCCAGGATGGAGTGCCAGCGCCAGCGCTCCTGGTCGGGCTGCTCGCAGGCGTCGAGCCCGCATTCGACGAACAGGTCCAGACTGCGCCCGCGCGGCAGGCTGAACATGAACTCGGCGCGCGTGGCGCTGAGGCGGGCGGGCGGCTCGGAAAAGGCCAGGCAACTGGTGCGCTTCACCTCGTCCAGCCCGGTATAGCTGAAGGTGACGCGCCGTCCGTCGATCACCGGCGGGTGGATTTCCCCGCGCCGCGCGCGAGGCGAGCCCCTCACCTGGAAGATGTCGGCGAAGTCCGCGTCGAACTCGAACGTCAAAGGAAGCAGAATATCCTCGACGCCGTGGTTGACCATCCGCACCCGCTCGAACAGCCGCCGGTCCCAGATGAAGCGCCGCCGTTCCAGATGCAGCACGCCCGCCGGGGCCGATCGTCCGCCCATCGGCGGCAAAGGGCGGTTGGTGGAGTGGCAGGTGAAGAAGACATTGTCCTTGGTCACGCCCGAGCTGAGGCGCGACGGCCGCGCCCGTCCGACGGTCAGGACAAAGCGCGACAGCAGCCGGGTATCCTTGTCGAACAGGCCGTCAGCGCCCGCCTTCACATCTCCCCAGTGATCGGCGACCAGGAAGGTGTCGCAGTCCTTGAGGGCCATCAGGGTCTCAAGGCCGTCCTGATCGTTGGTGTCGGCGGCCGTGACCTGGGTCGAATAGGCGTCGTCCATCAGCGTCTCCGCTTGCGGCTTGTCCCCTGCGCAGCTGATAGGCGAACGGTCGGGGGTGCGGTTCAGTTCAGATGAAAACGGCGTTCGCCCTCGGTCTCGCCGCTAGACTAGGGCAGCGAAGCTGCGCTCTTCTTCGATGGTCCGCATGGGCGCTGCAAATGGACGCCGCGCCAGCAGATCGGCGTAGACGTCCAGATACCGCCGCGCCATGGCGGTGGACGAAAAACGCAGGTCGAAGCGAGCCCGGATCGCCTCCCTGTCCAGCCGATGCGCGTGAGCGGCGGCGGTGACCGCCTCTTCCATGGTCGAAACCAGGAAGCCGGTGGCTCCGTTCTCGATAACCTCCGGCGTGGACCCGCAGGCGAAGGCCACGACCGGCGTGCCGCAGGCCATGGCCTCGATCATCACCAGGCCGAACGGTTCGGGCCAATCGATGGGGAACAACAGGGCTTCGGCGCCGCCCAGGAAGGCGGACTTCTCCGCATCGCCGATCTCGCCGACGAACTCGACCAGAGGATTATCTCGGACCAGCGGCTCGATGACCGTATCCCAATATACGCGGTCTGCGACGTCCACCTTGGCGGCGATCTTGAGCGGTTTATTCAGCCGGGTCGCGATTTCGATGGCGCGGTCCGGCCGCTTCTCCGGCGAGATACGGCCCAGGAAGGCCAGATAGCCCTGCGACTGAGCGGAAAACCGGTAGAGGTCGCCCGGCATGCCGTGATGCACGGTGGCGCGCCAGCTCGCATGGGGCAGGGGGCGTCGCTGATCGTCCGAGATCGAAACCAGGCCGAACTCGGGCCAGCGCTCATAGACGGGCGCCAGATCCTTCACATCAAGCCGGCCGTGAAGCGTGGTTACCGTCTTGTCTGCCCACCCCTGGAAAAATGGGAAGTGGATCATGTCGGTGTGGAAATGAATGATGTCGAAGCGGTCGGCTCGGTCCAGCACCTCGGCCAGTTGGCCCATATGGGCCGCGAGGTCGGACTTGAGCGGCGCGGGATCCAGGCGGATGGCCTGGTCGCGGACCGGCACCAGCCGCGCGCGGGTGCGGGCGTCGGCGCTGGCGAACAGGGTGACGTCGTGGCCGAGATCGACAAGGGCGTCGGTCAGATGCGCGACCACGCGCTCCGTGCCGCCGTAAAGTCGGGGCGGCACGGCCTCATACAAAGGCGTGACTTGAGCAATTTTCATGACAGGCTCCTGCGCCCGCGCGATACGCGGCGCCGAAACCTCAATCCGCCCCGGTTGCCCGAGGTTCCAGCGTTGCTGGAACGATATTCTTCAATCTCGCCTGTGAGTTAGGCGAGAGGCGGATATTCAGACCTACTGCATCCCGGCGCGGATCTCGGCGCGCAGGGCGTCGATGGGGCGCAGGCCCGTGTCTGTCTTGAAGCGCCAGTAGGTCCAGCCGTTGCACGCCGGGGCGTTTTCCAACAGGGCGCCGAGCTTGTGGATCGAACCCGTCAGGGCGCCGGACACCAGCGAACCGTCCGCCCGCACCCGCGCCTCGCGCTCGCCCTTGGGGCAATACAGCTTGTCGCCCGGCGCCAGCAGCCCGGCCTCGACCAGGGCGCCGAAGGGCACCTTGGGTTCAGCCTTCTTGGATCCGGTGACGACCAGGTCTTCCGGCGCGGCCGGGATAACGGCCTTGATGCGCTTCTCGGCCAGTTTGGCGTAGGTCTCGTCGCGCTCGATGCCGATGAAGTGACGGCCCAGGCGCTTGGCCGCTGCGCCCGTCGTGCCGGTGCCGAAGAAGGGATCCAGCACCACGTCGCCGACGCGGCTGGCCGACAGCAGCACGCGGTGCAGCAGGGCCTCGGGCTTCTGGGTCGGGTGGGCCTTGTTGCCGTCGTCGTCCTTCAGCCGCTCGTGGCCGGTGCACAGGGCCAGGGTCCAGTCCGAGCGCATCTGGGTGTCTTCGTTGAAGGCTTTCAGCGCGTCGTAGTTGAAGGTGTAGCGCTTCTGGTCGCGCGACTTGGCGGCCCAGATCAGGGTCTCATGGGCGTTGGTGAAGCGCGTGCCCTTGAAGTTCGGCATCGGGTTCGACTTGCGCCAGATGATGTCGTTCAGCACCCAGAAACCCAGGTCCTGCATCGCCGAGCCCAGTCGGAAGATGTTGTGATAGCTGCCGATGACCCAGAGCGAGCCCTCGTCCTTCAGCACACGGCGGCACTCGGCCAACCAGGCGCGGGTGAAGGCGTCATAGGCGGCGAAGCTGTCGAACTTGTCCCAGTCGTCGTCGACCGCGTCGACCTTGGAGTTGTCGGGACGCAGCAGGTCGCCGCCCAGCTGCAGATTATAGGGCGGGTCGGCGAAGACCATATCCACCGACTTGTCCGGCAGGCCCTTCAGCACCTCGATGCAGTCGCCACGCAGGATGACGTCGGTCTTCAACTCGGACATGGAAAAGCGGCCCCGGACAGATGAGACGCTTATGGTGAATCCTTACGGTTAAGGCAGAGTAACCAAGATTCAGAAGGGGCGAAGGAAATGGGGCGGCGCGCGGCGGCCGCCCCACTCCATGGCGTCAGGCCAGGGTGCGGACCTTGGGCTCGCGGTCCCACTGGCGAGTGGCGGCGGGCTTGATGAAGGCGTCGGCGCCTTGCGACAGGTCGATCACGCCGGCGTCCGCCTCGACGCCCGCCTTGTCGAGCAAGGGTTGGGCTTCGGGCGTATGACCGATGGCCTTCAGGTGCCCGAAGGCGTCCTTGGCGAAGTCGATGGCCGCGCCTTCGGTCAGCAACTGCTGGCAGCCGTCGGCCGACAGCACCAGGGCCACCGCGTCGAACAGGACCGAGGGCGCGCCCGCCAATTGATGATCCGCCGTCAGGGTAGAGCCGTCCTTCAGCTTGGCCCCTCCGCGCTTGGGCGCGATGATCTCGACCGCCGCGCCGGCCGCCTTGGCCGCGTCCTGCACGGCCTTGACCACGGCGCCGTCGGCCCCGTCGGTGACCAGGACGCCCACCTTCCGTCCCTTGAGGGTGTCGGGGTATTTACCGATCAGACGCACAGCGGGCGACGGCTTCAGGTCGATCGGCTCGGCGGCCGCCGGGGTCTTTTTGGGCAGGGCCACGCCCAGGCCGTCGGCGACACGTTTGGCGAGGACTTCATCGACGTTGCGCAGGTTGCCCATCACGCGGTTCCGCACGTGCTCAAGCGAGACCTTCGACAGTTCAAACACAATGGCCGAGGCCAGGTGCGCCTGTTCCGGCGCCGCCAGGCTGGCGAAGAACAGCCGGGGCTGGCTGTAGTGGTCGGCGAAGGTCTCGGAGCGCAGCCGCACCTTCTCCTTCTCCACCGGCTCGCGGAAGCTGGTGAAGCCGCCCTTGGCGTCGGCGCGGGGCCCGCCGTCCTCTCCGGCCTGAGCCAGGCTGTTGGGCTCATAATTGGCGCGGCCGGTCGGGACCTGCGTCTGCATATGGCCGTCGCGCTGGAAATTCTGGAAGGGGCAGCCCTTGGCCCGGTTGATTGGGATCTGGTGGAAGTTCACCGTGCCCAGCCGCGACAGCTGGGTGTCCTGATAGGAGAACAACCGCCCCTGCAGCAGCGGGTCGTCCGAGAAGTCGATGCCCGGGACGATGTTGGTCGGCAGGAAGGCGGCCTGCTCCGTCTCGGCGAAGAAGTTGTCGGGGTTCCGGTTCAACGTCATGCGCCCGATGACCTTAAGCGGATGGATTTCCTCCGGGATGATCTTGGTCGCATCCAGGATGTCGAAGGGCAGGGCGTCGGCTTCGGCCTGGGTCAGCACCTGCACGGCGAAGTCCCACTGCGGGAAGTCGCCCTGATCGATAGCGTCGAACAGGTCGCGGCGGTGGAAGTCGGGATCCGCCCCGGCGATCTTCACCGCCTCGTCCCAGCAGGTCGCCTGCGTCCCCAGCTTGGGCCGCCAGTGGAATTTGACGAAGTGCGACTCGCCCTTGGCGTTGACCAGGCGGAAGGTGTTGACGCCGAACCCCTCCATCATGCGCAAGGAGCGCGGGATGGCCCTATCCGACATGGCCCACATCACCGTGTGGGTGGTCTCGGGCATCAGGCCGACGAAGTCCCAGAAGGTGTCGTGGGCGGACGCCGCCTGTGGATAACCGCGATCAGCCTCCATCTTCACGGCGTGGATCAGGTCGGGGAACTTGATCGCGTCCTGGATGAAGAAGACCGGGATGTTGTTGCCCACCAGGTCCCAGTTCCCCTCCTTGGTGTAGAACTTCACCGCAAAGCCGCGCACGTCGCGGGGCGTGTCGATCGAACCGGCGCCGCCGGCCACGGTCGAGAAGCGGGCGAACAGTTCGGTCTTCTCGCCAACCTCCGTCAGGATCTTGGCCGTGGTGTACTGTTCAAGGCTTTCCGTCAGCTCGAACACGCCGTGCGCGGCCGAGCCGCGCGCGTGGACGATGCGCTCGGGAATGCGCTCGTGGTCGAAATGCTGGATCTTCTCGCGCAGGATGAAGTCTTCAAGCAGCGTGGGTCCGCGCGGCCCTGCCTTCAGCGAGTTCTGATTGTCGCTGATCGGCGTCCCGTGGTTCGTGGTCAGCCGCGTCTCGGGGGTCGAGGCCTGCTGATGCAGTTCCCCGCCTTGGCCGATGATGTCCTGGTTTGTCGATTTCTCGGGCACCGCGTCGCTCCTCCTGGCCGTCAGTGGCGAGCAACGAACGTTCGGTCTGCGCAATTGGGTGCCGGGTTCGGCGGATTTTACATATAATGCCGCGCAGGCGGCTTGGGCGTCTTCGCAGTCGGCGATGGTGCGGCTATGAGGCGTGCATGATCCGTCGTCTTCGCCCCGTTCCGTTCGCCCTTGGGCCTGTCCACTTCGTCGGCATCGGCGGCATCGGCATGAGCGGCATCGCCGAGATCATGCTGAAGATCGGCTATCAGGTGCAGGGCTCGGACGCCAAGGCCAGCGCCAACACCGAGCGGCTGGAGAAGCTGGGCGCGCGCATCTACATCGGCCACGACGCCGCCCATGTGACCGAGGGCGTCTCGGCGGTGGTCTATTCCACGGCGGTCAAGGCGGCGAACCCCGAACTGGTCGTGGCGCGCGAACGCCGCATTCCTCTGGTCCGCCGGGCCGAGATGCTGGCCGAGTTGATGCGGCTGCAGTTCTCGATCGGCGTCGGCGGCACCCACGGCAAGACGACGACGACCTCCATGGTGGCGGCCCTGCTGGACGCGGGTTCGCTGGACCCGACGGTGGTCAACGGCGGCATCATCAACGCCTATGGCACCAACGCCAAGGTCGGGGACGGCGACTGGATGGTGGTCGAGGCGGACGAGAGCGACGGCTCCTTCCTGCGCCTGAAATGCACGGTCGCGATCATCACCAACATCGACCCGGAGCACCTGGACCACTACGGCGACTTCGATGCGGTGAAGAAAGCCTTCTGCGACTTCATCGAGGATATTCCCTTCTACGGCTTCGGCGTGGTCTGCCTCGATCACCCCGAGGTGCAGAAGCTGGCGGCCCAGATCGACAACCGCCGTCTGGTCACCTACGGCCTGAACCCCCAGGCCATGGTCCGCGCCGACAATGTGCGGATGGACCCGGACGGCTCGCGTTTCGACGTGATGATCCAGGGGCAGGGCATGGCGGCTCTGGACGAACCGGCGCGGATCGAGAATCTGCACCTGCCGATGGCGGGCTGGCACAACGTCTCCAACGCCCTGGCGGCCATCGCCGTGGCGCGCGAGATCGGGGTGGACGAGGATTCCATCCGCGCAGGCCTCGCCGGCTTCGGCGGGGTGAAGCGCCGCTTCACCACCACGGGCGTGGCCCACGGGGTACGGGTCATCGACGACTACGGCCACCACCCGGTCGAAATCGCCGCCGTGCTGAAGGCCGCCCGTCAGGTGGTCCACAACGCCGACAACCCCGGCCGCGTCATCGCCGTGGTCCAGCCGCATCGCTACACCCGCCTGCGCGACCTGATGCAGGACTTCTCCACCTGTTTCTCGGACGCTGACAGCGTGCTGGTCGCCGACGTCTATCCGGCGGGCGAACAGCCGATCGAGGGCGTCGACAAGCACGCCCTGGTCGAGGGCGTCCGCCGCTACGGCCACCGCCACGTCGCTGCGCTGGAGAACGCCGCCGCCCTGCCGCGCGTCATCCGCGAAGAGGCGAAGCCGGGCGATCTGGTCGTGCTGCTGGGCGCGGGCGACATCACCAGCTGGGCCTACGCCCTGCCGGCGCAGCTGGAGGCGCTGGGCTGAATCTCACGCTCCCGCTCATCCCGGCGGACGCCGGGATCCAGTGAGAGCTTCACGACGAAGCCTTGCCGCCCTACATCGGATCAACGTCAAACGGCTGGATGCAGCCAAAGCACTGGATCCCGGCGTCCGCCGGGATGAGCGGATTACTGGATGGCCTGGACTGACAACCTCCCCGCCGTGCGCGGCAAGCTGCTGCTGAACGAGCCGCTGGGGCCCTACACCTGGTTCCGCGTGGGCGGGGCGGCGGACGCCTTGTTCATTCCGGCGGACGCCGATGATCTGGCCGACTTTCTGAAGGCCCTGCCCGAGAGCGTGCCCGTCACGGCGATCGGCGTCGGCTCGAACCTGATCGTGCGCGACGGCGGGGTCGAGGGCGTGGTGATCCGTCTGGCGGGCCGCGCCTGGGGCCAGGTGACGGCTGACGGCGACACCGTCACGGCGGGCGCAGGCGCGCTGGACAGCATGGTGGCGCGCGCCTCGGCCAAGGCGGGCATCGCCGGGCTGGAGTTCTACGCGGGCATCCCCGGCTCCATCGGCGGCGCCCTGACCATGAACGCGGGCTGCTACGGCTCGGAAACCAAGGACGTGCTGGTGTCCGCCTGGGGGCTGAACCGCAGAGGCGAACGGGTCGAACTGGCCCTGGTCGACTTCGGCTACACCTACCGTCACTCGAACGCCCCGGCCGACATCATCTGGATCGAGGCGACCTATCGCGGCACGCCCGACGCGCCCGAGGCCGTCGCCGCCCGTATTCAGGAAATCACCGAGCGCCGCGAGAAGACCCAGCCGATCCGCGAGAAGACCGGCGGCTCGACCTTCAAGAACCCCGACGGCCATTCCTCGTGGAAGCTGGTCGACGACGCGGGCTGGCGCGGCAAGCTGCACGCCGTTACCGGCGGCGGCGCCAAGTTCAGCGAGCTGCACTCCAACTTCATGATCAACCCCGGCGAGGCCACGGCCGCCGACATCGAGGGCCTGGGTGAGGCGGTTCGCGCTGATGTGCTGGCGAAGACGGGCGTGCAGTTGAACTGGGAAATCCGTCGGATCGGGCGCAAATAACCCTCTCCCGGCGGGAGAGGGCTTGAGCGCACGAGAGCCGAAGGCGATCGTTCTTGCGCGAAAGGGTGAGGGGTTTGTCCCGTCAGTCGGCGTAAGCCGCCGCGTTTCTTTCTGTCGCCGCGAACCCTCACCCTTTCGCCTTTTCCAATCGCTGCGCTCTTGGAGGCTCAAGCCCTCTCCCATAGGGAGAGGGTGGAAATCTTGCGAATTTCCTTCCACGACCCCGTATCGTTTCCAACCGGTTAACCGTATTCAGGGCATAGGGGCGGGCTAGTCTTCGGATGTTGCCATGCGTGCGCCCCTGAACACCCTCCATGTCGCTGTCCTGATGGGCGGCCTGTCGTCGGAACGCGAGGTGTCGCTGTCCTCGGGTCGCGGCTGCGCGGACGCCCTGGAAGGGCAGGCGGCCAAGGTCACGCGCGTCGACGCCGGGCGCGATCTGGCCCAGGTGCTGACAGCGCTCAAGCCCGACGTCGTCTTCAACGCCCTGCACGGCAAATGGGGCGAGGACGGTTGCGTCCAGGGCATCCTTGAGACGCTGAAGATCCCCTACACCCACTCCGGCGTCCTGGCCTCGGCCCTGGCGATGGACAAGGACAAGTCCAAGGCCGTGCTGCGCGCGGCGGGCGTCATCGTGCCCGGCGGCGGCCTGTTCGACCGGCATGAGGTGGCCAGCCGCCACGTCATCGACCCGCCTTATGTGGTCAAGCCGAACGCAGAGGGCTCCTCGGTCGGGGTGTTCCTGGTGCGCGAGGGCGCCAACCGTCCGGTGGCCGAGGTCGGCGCCGACGACTGGGCCTATGGCGATCAGGTCATGGTCGAGCCCTTCATCGCCGGCAAGGAGCTGGCGGTCACCGTCCTGGGCGAGGCGGCCGGTCCGCGCGCCCTGACCATCACCGACATCACCCCGACCAAGGGCTTCTACGACTACGAAGCCAAATACGCCGAGGGCGGCTCGACGCACGTCCTGCCCGCCGAGCTGCCGCCGCACGTCTTTGACAAGGCTTTACGCCAGGCCGAGCTGGCTCACGCGGCCATGGGTTGCCGAGGGGTTTCCCGAGCCGACTTCCGTTATGACGATGTTAACGACGTTCTCGTTCTGTTGGAGATCAACACCCAGCCCGGCATGACCTCGACCTCGCTCGCTCCCGAGCAGGCGGCCTATGTCGGGATGGATTATCGCGAACTGGTTCGTTGGATGGTGGAGGACGCCTTATGCCCGCGGTAGTGCGCGGCGGTCGGCGACAGTCTTCGGGCAAGGGCGGCGCGCGCGGCGCTCCCCCTAGCCGCGCGGCCGCGATCGGCCGGCTGGACATGTCGCCTCGCGTCGTGGCGGCGACCCTGGTGGTGGGCGTCGGCATCGTCGCGGCCGTGCTGGCCACCGGCGCGCGCGCCGAGCGCATCTCGACGGCCGCCACCGAGCGCTTTGACGCCGTCACGACCGGCATGGGTCTGAAGGTGCGCCAGGTTCACGTCACCGGGGCCTCGCCCGAGGCCGCCGCCGCCGTGCGCGCTGCCGTCGGCGTCCATGCCGATCAGCCTATCGTCAGCCTGGACCTGGCCGCCGTGCGCGACCGGGTGCAGACCGTCGGCTGGGTCAAGGAGGCGCGCGTGGTGCGCCTGTTGCCCGACACCCTGATCGTGGACGTCAAGGAACACGACCGTCTCGCCGTCTGGCAGGTCGGCGGCAAGGCTCACGTCATCGATGCGCAGGGCCTAGTCATCGAGGGCGCCGATGCGGGCCGTTATCCGCGCCTGCCCCTGGTGGTGGGCAAGGGCGCCGACCAGGCCGCCTCCGACGTCCTGCCCCTGCTGGCCCAGCGCCCGCGCCTGATGGCCAAGGTCGACGCCCTGGTCCGTGTGGACGAGCGTCGCTGGGACCTGCGCCTCAAGGACGGCTCCCTGATCCAGTTGCCCGCCGTGGATCAGGAATCCGCCCTCATCCGCCTCGACGCCCTGGACCAGCGCGAACGCCTGCTGGACCTGGGTTTCGCCCGCATCGACCTTCGCACGCCCGAAGAAGTGGCCGTCCGCCCTTCCGAAGGCGCTGTTTGACCCTCTGACCTCTTAGGACACGACCCATGGTTGGACGCAGCCGAGACATGAAGCCGGAACAGGGCAGGGGCGCGCCGCGCGCGCCGGTCGTGGCCGCGCTCGATCTCGGCCAGTCCAAGGTCGCCTGCTTCATCATGAAGCCGGACGGCGTGCGCCACGCCGACCGCACCATTCGCGTCGCCGGCGCCGGCCACGTTCAGTCGCGGGGCGTCAAGGGCGGGGCCATCGTCAACATGGACGAGACGGCCCAGGCCATCGGCCACGCCGTCGAGCGCGCCGAGCGCGCGGCGGGCGCCCCCGTATCCGGCGTCGTCGTCACCACGGCCATCGGCCAGATGGCCAGCCACCGGGTGCAGGCGCGCGTCTCGCTGGGCTCCCACCCGATCAGCGACGCCGACCTGGCCCGCGCCATCGGCATGGCCCTGGCCCAGATCCGCCTGCCGAACCGGCGCCCGATCCACGTCCTGCCCATCGCCTGGTCGGTGGACGGCGCGCGCGGCGTCCACGACCCGCGCTCGATGCGCGGCGGCTCGCTGGGCCTCGACCTGCTGGTCGTCTCCATGTCCGAGGGATCGTTCAACGCCCTCAGCCACTGCCTCGAACTGGCCCATCTCGACCTTCAGGGCGTGGCCGCCGCGCCGGTCGTCTCGTCGCTCGCCGCGCTGGAAGAGGACGAGATGGAGCTGGGCGCCCTGTGCATCGACATGGGCGGCGGCTCGACTTCAGCGGCCGTCTGGGGCGGTCGCTCCCTGCTGCATATCGAAAGCCTGAATGTCGGCGGCGACCATGTGACCGCCGACATCGCGCGCGGCCTGTCGACCTCGCGCGTCGGCGCCGAGCGGCTGAAGACCCTGCACGGCTCGGCCATGGCGTCGGCTAACGAAGACCGCGAAATGCTGGAAGCTCCGCCGCGCGGCGAAGACGCCTCGGCCGGTCCGGTCATCGTCCCGCGCGCCATGCTGAAGACCGTCATCGCGCCGCGCGTGGAAGAGACCCTGGAGCTGCTGCGCGACCGCCTGAAACACGCCGGCATGGGCCTAGAACCCGGCGCGGGCCTCGTCCTGACCGGCGGCGCCAGTCAGTTGAACGGCGTGCGCGAACTGGCCGTGCGCGTCTTTGACCGCCCGGTGCGCCTGGGCCGCCCGCAACGCGCGCCCCACCTGGCCGACGCCGCCGCTGGCCCGGCCTTCTGCTCGGCCGCCGGCGTCCTGCTTCGCGCCGCCTACGGCCCGCGCGAGGCGGTCTCCGCCCGCAAGCTGATGTCCCGCCAGATCACCGCCGCCGACGCGCCCAAGGTGCATCGCGGCGGCATGGTCGCCCGTGCGGCGGGCTGGCTGCGCGATAACCTATAGGCCCTGTCGCCCCTCTGATGGCGACCTCGACCCGCCGCGTCCCGGCATGGGCGCGCGCGCCAAGGCGCGAGCGGCGTCTTTAATGATCTTTGGTCGCTGGAAGTGCGGCGCTGTTGTGGCTGGATTGTTACACGACTGACGTTTCTCGGCCCAAATCGCGACACAAAGCTTGCTTGCTCCCCGCTAACAGCTAGACCCACGCTATCGAGGGTCCTGCAAATTTTCGGACGCTTTGGGTCTAATCAGGTTGGGGCATATCCAATGTATATGAATCGCAGATATCTTTTCGGGACGACGGTCCTTGCCGGGGTCGTGGCGCTGTCCGCGCCGGCGATGGCGCAAACGACGCAGCCTGAAGAGCAGGTGTCCCAGGTCGAGGAGATCGTCGTCACGGGTTCGCGTATTCGCCGCGATCCGGTGACTGCGCCCACGCCGCTGATCCAGGTGACGCGCGAGACCTTGCTGACCACGGGCCAGAACACAGTTATCGACCACCTGGCCACCATTCCGGCGCTGATGAACTCGCAAGTGCCTTCGGACACTACGGCAGGCGTGCTCAACGCTGGCGGCTTGTCGCTCCCCAACCTGCGTTCTTTGGGTTCCGGTCGGACTCTGACGCTGGTGGACGGTCGACGTCACGTCGGTTCTCAACAGGGGACTTTGGCGGTCGACGTCGACACCATCCCGCGGCTGTTGATCGAGAGCATCGAAATCGTCACGGGCGGGGCGTCATCGGTTTACGGCGCCGACGCCGTGTCCGGTGTGTTGAACTTTAAACTGCGCAAGGATTTCGACGGGCTCGAGATCGATACGCGCTGGGCGCAGCTGAATGATGGCGGTCAGACGTCGGAACGCGTGTCGGTCCTGGCCGGCAAGAACTTCTTCGATGATCGCCTCAATGTCTACGGCTTCGCTGAATACGAGCGCCTCGACGAGGTTCTGGCCAGTGATATTGACTGGCTGGGTGACGCGTGGGGTCTGGTTACGCGCGATACGGACACTGCTGCCCAACCTTACGACGGCATCACTGACACGAAACTGTATCGTGATCGTCGGAGCCTCCAGTTGATGAAGTGGGGTCAGGTTACGCTGGCCAATAACTATCAACCCAGCGCATTGAACAACCCGTATGTCATTCCGACAGGGCAGTGTACCGCAACGTCGATCACGTCGGCTTCTTGCTTTGGTGTCGCTCCAGGCCGGACCTATGTCTTCGACGGCCCGAACGCGCGCTTGGCTGACTTTGGCAACTGGGTTCAGGTCAACGGCACCAATCGCGTGACGAACGTCGGCGGTGACGGAGAAAATCCGAACACCACCTTCAATGTCGACTCGACACTGCCTCAGTCAGAGAACGCTCGTTTCCAGGTTGGCCTGAACTTCAAGATCACGCCGAACATCAATCTGTACGCGGAAGCGAAGTACGTTGATGAGACGACCAACCTCGCTACGGGATATTCGTTCGGCGATATCTATATTTCGGACGCGCTGAACCCGAACAACTCGATGCAGATTCTGGCTACGTCGGCTTACACGACGCGGACGGACAACGCGTTCCTGCCGGCCAATTTGGCAGCGGCCATCCGTAATAACCGGACGCCCGTTTATGGTTCGGCGACCAGCTCAGCTCCTGGCGAAGTTGTCGGCGATACTGAGGCGCCTTTCGCTCGTTACAGCGCTTGGCTGCTTGATCGACCGCAGACGAACGAGAAGCAACTCCAGCGGTACGTCGTTGGCCTGAATGGGCACGCTGGCGATTTCGGATTCGTCAAGAATATCGATTGGGATCTGGGCTACACTTTTGGCCGCCTCGATAACCTCAACATCGAGCGTGGTTTGGATATTGAGCGTTTCTCGTACGCTATGGACGCCGTCCGTGACGCGTCGGGCAATATTGTCTGTCGTGTGCAGATGCTGACGGCGGGTGTGGATCCCGTCACCGGGCTGCCGCGGACGGTGACAAACCGCAACCCCAATGTTGGCGGTACGCTGACCGCACAGTCTAGCGTTGTGCAGCAGTGTAAGCCTCTGAACGTCTTCGGTGCCGGAAACCAAAGCGCTGAGGCTCTGGAATACGTTCGCGCGCAGCTTCAGATCGAGCAGGTCAACGAGCAACATGACGCTCTGGGGTCTGTGTCTGGTCAGCTGTGGGACTTCTGGGGCGCGGGTCGCATTGGCGTTGCTTTGGGCGCGGAATATCGTAAGGAGTACACTGAAGGGTTGGGGCGCAGCCGTTCGCTGGGAACCACTTATGCTCAGTTGAACACTGGCGGTGACTTCCTTCCTGCTGAGTATGAAACGAAAGAGGTCTTCGCTGAGATCTCGATCCCGCTGATGCGAGATTCGTTCCTGGGTGAGTATGCTGAACTGAGCGGCAGCTATCGTTACAGCGACTTCTCGACCTTCGGCAGCAGCGACGTGTACGGCGTGAACTTCGTTTACCGCCCGATCCGCGACATCGCCTTCAAGACGAGCTTCAACACCTCTGTGAGAGCTCCGACGCTTGGCGAAACGAATGCGCCGTTCACGCAAACCTTCCTGCTGTTCACCGATCCTTGCGCCACGTTGAACATTCAGAACATGGCCGACCGCGAAAAGGCGGCGAACCGCGTCGTCAACTGTGCGGCATTGGCTTCGCAGCAAGGTCTGACCTTTAACTTCACCGATCCGACGGCCTCCAACGCCTATCGTCCTGACTACGGCTCGAGCGTCCCGGGTCGGGCCGGCGGGAACCCGTTCCTGCAGCCGGAAGAGTCGGAATCCTTCACCTTCTCGACGGTGCTGCAGCCGCGCTTTATCCCGAACTTCTCGGTGGTGCTCGACTACTACGAAATCACCATCGACAAGGTCATTGCCGCCGTTACTGCACAAGTCGCGGCTGAGAACTGCGTCAACGGCCCGTCTCTGAATGCCAGCGCCTGCGCCACCCTGTTCCGCACGGGCACCGACGATCCGGCGACCCCCCGGGACGACCGCTTCCTGCTGGTCGATTTCATTCAGAGCTCGATCAACTATGCCAAGCGTAACGTCCGTGGCATGGACTTCACGACGAACTACTCGTTCGACACGGAAGAAATGCTGGGCCGTAACTGGGGCCGCTTCACGCACAGCCTGAACGGTTCGTGGCTGATCGAGCAGAAGAACTTCAACAACATTGAAGACCCGGCCGACTTCACCGAGGTGTCGAGCAACCTGTATTATCCCCGCGTTCGCTTCTCCTCGACCCTGGCGTGGCGCACCCCGATCGAGGGCCTGCGCCTCAGCTGGATCGCCGACTGGCAAACCGCGCAGGACATCGTGCGGGAACGCGATTTTGTCCAGAACGCTGATCAGCGCGAGATCCGGTACATGGATACCGGGAACTTCGTCCGTCACGATTTCTCGGTACGCTATGAAGTGCGTGACGATGTGTCGGTCACGGCAACGGTCCAGAACGCCTTCGACGCCGAGCAGGCGCGTTGGCTGGGCGGCACGCTGTACTCGAACTTCGACCCCTACGGTCGTCGCTTCTCGATCAACGTGAACTACCGTCCCTGGTAAGACTAGGCTGAGCAACCAAGACGAGGGGCGGCTTTTCGGAGCCGCCCTTTTTCTTGGCCTGCATGTCGGTGAGCGATTCGTAGAATTATTTGCGGCCAAGCTAGGTCGCAGGGCTCCCTGTCGCGACGACTCACGCTATCGAGGTAACTCTTCGTTAACGCAGACAGGGTTTTCCTTAACGCGCTCATAACCAATGCGATTCGGCGGGGATCTCGCGTTGGGGACGAAGGGCAGGGTCCTTAGGTCGGAATTACATAATGTCTCTCTCGCTGGTCAGGCCGGAAGCCACGGAATTGAAGCCCCGGATCGTCGTGTTCGGCGTAGGCGGAGCAGGCGGCAACGCCGTCAACAACATGATCGACTCTGGCCTTGAGGGGGTGGAGTTCGTCGTCGCTAACACAGACGCCCAACACTTGAGCTTCGCCAAGACCGACCGCCGCATCCAGCTTGGCGAGACGATCACGCAAGGCCTGGGCGCGGGCGCCCACCCCGAAGTCGGCATGAACGCCGCCGAGGAAAGCGCCGACGAGATCCATGCGCACCTGGAAGGCGCGCACATGATCTTCATCACCTGCGGCATGGGCGGAGGCACCGGCACCGGCGCCGCGCCGGTCATCGCCAAATGCGCGCGCGATCGCGGCATCCTGACCGTAGGCGTGGTGACCAAGCCCTTCACCTTCGAGGGCCGTCACCGGATGCGCCTGGCCGACGCGGGCGTCGCCGAGCTGCAGCGTTACGTCGACACCCTGATCGTCATTCCGAACCAGAACCTGTTCCGCGTCGCCAACGAGCGCACCACCTTCTCCGACGCCTTCGGCATGGCCGACCAGGTGCTGCACTCGGGCGTGCGTTCGATCACCGACCTGATGATCCTGCCGGGCCTGATCAACCTCGACTTCGCCGACGTCCGCGCCGTGATGAGCGAGATGGGCAAGGCCATGATGGGCACGGGCGAGGCGACGGGCGACGACCGCGCCCTGCTGGCGGCCCAGAACGCCATCGCCAACCCGCTGCTGGACGAGACCAGCCTGAAGGGCGCCAAGGCCGTGCTGGTGAACATCACCGGCGGCATGGACATGACCCTGCTGGAAGTCGACGAGGCCGCCAACGCCATCGCCGGCGAAGTGGACGGCGACGCCAACATCATCTTCGGCGCCGCCTTCGATCCGGCCCTGGACGGCAAGATCCGCGTCTCGGTCGTGGCGACCGGCATGGACGAGGCCGTCATCCAGCAGATCGAGCCGCAAGGCCAGACGTTCAGCCGCACCGGCGCTCCGTCGGCTGCTGCGCCGCGTCAGCCGGAAGTCCGCATCGATCCGGTGCGCGAGGCCGCGCCGCAGCCGGCCCCGGCTCCGATCTATGATGCGCCGGCCGCGCGCGCGCCCGAGCCGAAGTTCGAAGCCAAGCCGGAACCGGTGATCCACGACGCGCCCCGCAACCTGGAGCCGATCGTCGATCCGTGGGTCGAGGAGTACGAACAAGGCGGCGGCCGCGGTCAGACCGCAGCGTCTTCGGAGCAGGGCGACCTCTACTTCGACCGCGCCCCGCAGCGTCAGCAACCTGCGGCGCAGCAACCGGCCCAGCACTCGACCCAGCGTCCGGCCGCCCGCCACGAAGAGCCTGCCGAAGAGCCCTTCTATGACGAGCGCGATCACCGCCGCAGCGGCTGGAGCCTGTTCGGTCGCAAGCGTCAGCAGCCGCAGCAACAGCCCTCCTACGCGCCGCCGCCGTCGTCGAACCGCACGACCCAGCAACTGCGTCAGACCCAGTCGGTCCAGCCCCAGCATCAGGACCCGCAGGTGGGCCAAAGCGAAGACGACGACCTGGAGATCCCCTCCTTTCTCCGCCGCCTCGCAAACTGACCGCCCCAAGCGGCCCTAAGGTATAGAAGCGCCCCGGAGCTGGTCTCCGGGGCGTTTTGCTTGAGCGACCGGCCCCGCAGCGGGCGCTCCGGCCGGTCCCTCGATCGTAACCAAAGCGAAACAATCCGAAACTCGACTTTCATTTCGGGCTTGAGCCCCGAGGCGTAAACGACGGGTGAGGCGAAGACCGTCCTGATTGGGGCGGGTCGCGCAACAGAGAGTAACCGAGTGACGGTCCGCAACGACCAGTACGAACAGACCATCGTCGCCCCGGCCATCTGCGCCGGCGTCGGCGTGCACACCGGCCGCCGCGTGCGTCTGGTCGTGCGCCCGGCCGCGCCCGGCCAAGGCATCGTCTTCGTGCGCACCGATGTGACCGACCGCGACAACCGCATTCCCGTGTCGGGCGAAGCCGTCGTGGACGCGCGCCTGAACACCATGATCGAGAACGCGGCGGGCGTGCGCCTGTCGACGATCGAGCACCTGATGGCCGCCCTGGCCGCGCTGGGCGTCTCCAACGCCGTGATCGAGGTGGACGGGCCCGAACTGCCGATCCTGGACGGTTCGGCCCTGCCGTTCGTTCAACTGCTGGACCGGGCCGGCTTCCGCCGTCAGGAAGCGCCCCAGACCTATATCGAGATCCTGAAAGCCATCCGGGTGGAGGAGGGGGACAAGTCCGCCGTCCTTCTGCCGTGCGACCGCTATGAGATGCGTTTCGAGATCGACTTCCCCACGCCGGTCATCGGCCATCAGGTGGTGGATTTCGTGGTGGACGAGGCGACCTTCCGCTCGGACATCATGGCCGCCCGCACCTTCGGCTTCGCCCATGAGGTCGAGGCCCTGCGTCAGGCCGGTCTGGCCCGTGGCGGCTCGCTGGAGAACGCCGTGGTCATCGACGGCGACCAGATCCTGAACCCCGGCGGTCTGCGCATGGAGCGCGAGTTCGTGCGCCACAAGGCGCTGGACGCGATCGGCGACCTGTATGTGCTCGGCGCGCCTTTGCTAGGCCGCTACGAAGGCGTCAAGGCGGGCCACGCCCTGAACAACAAGCTGGTCCGCGCCCTGCTGGCCCAGCCGGACGCCTGGCGCGAGACGACGCGCGTTCCCGACATGGCGATGGCGGGCTGAGGCCTTCTTATCCCGCCAGGGTGAAGCTCATCCCAGCGTGATCGCTGACATCAACCGCCCGAAATCCGGTTCGGCCGCCAGGTAGGCGCGGCGGTTGGAGTAGAAGCGCCCGTCGTCCGCGCGGGTGTCGTCGCCGGTCCAGGCGGCCTCGCCGACGCCGGCCTGTTCCAGTCGCCAAAGGACGAAGCCAGGCAAATCGAACTGGCGTTTGTCGGGCGCCGCGCCGGGGGCGAAGAAGCGCTCGCTGCCCGGGTCGTGGTGGGCGAAGCGCTCCTGATAGTCGGCGCCGACCTCGTAGGAGGCTTGGGCGATGCAGGGGCCGACCACGGCGACCATGCGCGCCGGATCGGCGCCCAGGGCCGTCATGGCCTTGACGGTCGATTGGACGATCCCGCCCAGGGCGCCCTTCCAGCCCGCATGGGCCGCGCCGACCACGCCCGCCTCGGCGTCGGCGAACAACACGGGGGCGCAATCGGCGGTCAGCACGGTCAGGACCGGACCTTTGACGCCGGCCACCACGGCGTCGCCTTCGGGCCGCTCTCCGGCCCAGCCGCTGTCGGCCACGCGGGCGACGGCGGAGTGGACCTGATAGCAGCCGCACAGGTCATCGGCGGCGCCGCCCATCCATTCGGCCACGCGGCGGCGGTTCTCGGCGACGCGAGCCGGGTCGTCCTTGGACCCCACCCCGGTGTTCAGCCCGGCGTAAATCCCCTCGGACACGCCGCCCTCGCGGGTGAAGAAGCCATGACGTACGCCGGCCTTATCGAGCAGCGGATGGGTGATAGGGACCAAACTCATACTTCAAATCCCGGCAGGATCAGCGCACGCGGCGAGAAGATCGCCGCCGCCTTGAACAGTTCGCCCATCTGATCCGGCGCGGTCAGCCGATCCAACTGGCGCTGGATGACCGGGGCGGCCTCGGGGCGTCCCTGCATCAACCGTTGGGCGCGGGCTTCGATCCCCAGCGCCTTGAGGAAGGCGCCCTGGGCGACGCAGCCGGTCACATCGGCGCCGCCGCGAACGGCGGCCTCCAGCACCAGGGGAAAGTCGGCCCACTGCGTCAGATCGGCCTCGCCCGGGGCCGATAGGGGATCGACCTTCTGATGCCGTCGCAGGGCCTGCAGCGTGTCGCCCGCCTCGGGCTTGCTGCGGCCGTAGTCGATCAGCAGGGCCGCGCCCGAGGCGGCGCGGATCATCGTCGCCAGGTCGCGGCCGAAGGCGGCTTGCTGCTCGGAAATCTCGACGATCTGGCCCGGTTCGACCTCAAAACCCGGCGCCTCGAAGCCGTCGGCGATGGCGGTCAGGCCGAAGGTCAGCTCATTGTCGTCGGTCACGCCGATGCGGCGCTCGGCCCAGCCGCCTTCGGTCTTGATGAACTGGCGTGCGGGCAGGCAGTCCAGCACCTCATTGGCGATCAGGATGACGGGGGCGTCGGTCTCGACCTGGTGCAGGGCGCTGAGCCAGCGTGGATGGACGTCGCTCTCGGCCAGTCGGCGCGCCTGTTCGGCGCGCAGGGGGGCGCTGGGCTCGATCAGGATCAGGTCCAGCGCCTGCAGGAAGGCTGGAACCAGCCGCGCCGCGCGCAGCACGTCCGACATCAGCGTGCCGTCGCCAGGTCCGACCTCGACCAGCCGTACCCGTTCGGGCGCGCCGAGGCGGCTCCAGGTTTCGATGGCCCACAGGCCGATCAGTTCGCCGAACATCTGGCTGACGAGCGGGGCGGTGATGAAGTCGCCGCCTTCGCCCAGCGCTGGCCGGGTGGCGTAGTAGCCGCCCCTGGGGTCGTGCAGGCAGCGGGTGACGTAGTCCGCCACCGTCATCGGCCCGGTCAGCACGATCTCGCGGACCAACCGGTCCTTGAGCGTCTCCGCCATAGTGGTCTTACGCCTCCGCGACTTCCGGCTTCTTCAGCGCCCGCCAGATCAGCCAGGCGCCGGCCAGCATCATCGGGATCGACAGGATCATGCCCATGGTCAGGCCCAGCGGCAGGTTCTCCATGCCGACGTCGGGCTGGCGCACGTTCTCCAGCGCGGCGCGGCTGACGCCGTAGCCCAGCAGGAACAGGCCGGTGACGAAGCCCGGACGCTTGAGCATCCGCCACTTCCAGATCGCCAGCGACAGGATGATGAACAGCAGCAGGCCTTCCAGCCCGGCCTCATACAGTTGGCTGGGGTGGCGCGGCTCGTTGCCGGCGGGACAGAAGCCGTACATCTGCTGGATGCGCTCGTTGCAGAAGCGGATGGCCCAGGGAACCGTCGTCTCGCGGCCCCACAGCTCGCCGTTGATGAAGTTGGCGATGCGCCCGAAGAACAGGCCCAGCGGCGCGACCGGGGCGATCAGGTCGCCCAGGCTGAGCGGGTTCACCTTCTGGCGATTGGCGTAAAGCATCAGCGCGACGGCGACGCCCAGGAAGCCGCCGTGGAAGCTCATGCCCCCCGTCCACAGCTGCAGCAGCTCAAGCCGCTCGCCCCAGCTGTCGCCGGTGAACAACTGGGCGAACATCGACGGCTTGTAGAAGAGCGCATAGCCGAAGCGGCCGCCCAGGATGACGCCCAGGGTGATCCACAGCACCAGATCGTCGAGCTGCGGCCCGGTCACCGGCGGCTTGCCGGGCGCCCACAGCCGCTCGGTCTTGGCCAGCCGCGAGGCGTACCACCAGCCCAGGACGATCCCGGCCACATAGGCCAGGGCGTACCAGCGAATAGGCAGGGGGCCGAGATGGATCAGGACAGGGTCGAATTCGGGAAAGGGCACGGGGCCTCCGTCTGCGCCGTCAGGAGTTGTCGATGGTCTAGCAAGCGGGACTGCATTCGTCGCGCGCTTTTCCCGCGAAGCAGTCTATACGCGGCTGGCGGGTAAGGTTTGGTTTACCCAAATCAATGCACCGTTAACCATCTTCGGGCCTGCAAGTCCGAGAGTTCTCAAGAGGCCGCCATGCAGACGCGCAATCCCCTCCTTGATGAGTTCGCCAAGCTGACCACCGGCGCCATGGGCCTGGCCCAGGCCGCGGGCGAGGAGGCCAAGGCCGCCCGGCGCGCCCAGGCCGACCGCTTCGTCGCTGAAATGGACCTGGTGCGCCGCGACGAGTTCGACGTGCTGAAGGACGAAATCGCCGCCCTGCGGGCGGAGATCGCCGCGCTGAAGGCTGCCGCGTCGGCCCCGACGAAGGCCGCCAAGGGATCGTCCACAGACGCCGCCTCGACCCCGGATTCAGCCGGTTGAGCCGAATCTCCGAACACGCCTACCGTCCTCGAAAGCGCTCATCTGAGTCGCTGTCGCTGCTGAAGAAGTTGAACGCCTGATGGATGCTGTGAGGCCCGAAGAGGTCGATCTGCCCTTTGATCCGCTGGATGTGGTCGAACACGTCCTGACGGCGGAAAACCTGCCGTTCGACCGCACGGACGAGGGCGACCTGGCCTTCGCCCTGGCCGGCGACTGGAAAGACTATGAGCTGTGGTTCGCCTGGCGGCCCGAGGGCGACTGCCTGCAACTGTGCCTGGCCTTGGACCTGCGCGTGGTCAAGACGCGCCGCGCCGCGGCCTATGAGCTGGTCTCCATGATCAACCAGCGCACCTGGCTGGGCCATTTCGAGATCTGGCCGGACGAGGGCGAGATCGTCTTCCGCCACGCCCTGGCCCTGCCGCACACCGAGCGGCCCACGCTGGCCCAGGCCGCGTCCATGATCGACGCGGCGGTCGAGGCCGCGGACCGCTATTATCCCGCCTTCGACTTCATGGTGCGCGGCTCCAAGAAGCCGAAGGAGGCGATCGACGCCTGCCTGTTCGAGACCGTGGGCAACGCCTGATGGGACGGCCGGTCGTGCTTCAGGGGGTCGGCCGGCTGGGCTCGGCCATTCTCGAGGGGTGGCTGGCGACGGGCGCCGTTGATCCGGCCGATCTGATCATCCTGACGCCGTCCGAAAAGCCAATCGCCGAAGCGGCGCGAGCCAAGGGCGCAAGGATCAATCCGCCGCTGGAAGCGCTGGCGAACGCCCGCGCCTTCGTTATCGGCGTGAAGCCCGCCAAATGGCTGGAGGCTGCGCAGGCCGTCTTGCCGCATCTGGCGGCGGACGCCGTGATCGTGTCGGTCATGGCCGGGGTGCGCGGAGAGACGATCTCTGACGGTTATAGCGGCCGCCCGGTCGTGCGCGTCATGCCGACGACCGGCGTGGCTCAGGCGCGGGGCGTGGCGACGCTGTGGTCGTCTGACGCGGAGGCCCTGAAGGTCGGCCAGACGCTGTTCGAGCCGATCGCCGAGACCGTCCTGCTGGACGACGAGGGGTTGATGCACGCCGCGACGGCGGTGTCCGGCTGCGGTCCCGCCTATTTCTTCGCCTTCACGCGGGCCCTCGCCGAGGCGGGAGAGGCCGAAGGCCTGTCGCCTGAGGCGGCGGCCCGTCTGGCGCGCGCCACCTTGCGTTCGGCGGCGGCGGGCGTGGAGGGCGACGAGGCCCTGAACGCCCTGATCGACCGTGTGGCCTCGCCCGGCGGCGTGACCGAGGCCGGTCTCATCGCCCTCAACGAAAACGGCGCCCTCGACCGTTCGGTCGAAAGCGCCGTGAAGGCGGCGGTCGCCAAGTCCACTGAACTCAGCGGCTGACCGTCATAAGCTTTAACGCGTGACGAAGCGCCCTTCGGCCAGGTTGCGGGCCAGGCGGTCATAGGCGCGTTGGGCGTCGGTCCAGGTGGTGGATCCCTGCGCGTCGGCCAGAGTGGTCGTGTAGTAGTCGAACTTGACCGGCTGAACGTCGCCGGACGCCGTCGTCACCGTGCCTTCAATCGCGGCGCCGCCGATGGACAGGCTGCGCATGGCGTCCAGGCCCGGCCTGTCGGACAACTGCTGCATGGTCGGACGGTTGGGTTTCAGATCGGTGATGACCAGTTCAAGCCGGGCGCCGTCCAGGGCGTGACGATCCCCCAGCACGCGCTCAAGCGTACGGGTCAGGTCGGTGACCTGCTGTTCCACGTCGCGCTCGCCCAGTCCGGCGGCGGTCTTGGCGAAGTCGGGGCTGACCGTCACGACGACGGCTGAAGGCTGAGCCGCAGCGGCGCCGGATACGGCGAGGGCGGCGGCGAGCGGCGCAAGAAAAGCAATACGCATAGTCGGGCTCCTGAATTCCAGGCCCCCCTGGAACACCGGACAAGATGGCGACGATTTTACGCTTCTGCTAGGGGCGCCGTTCAAAGACCTAGGGGGCGCGGCGATCCGCCGGCAGTCGAATCGCAGCTTTCAGGCCGCCCAGTTCGCTGCGGCCCAGGGTGATGTCGCCGCCGTGACTGCGCGCCACGTCCCGCGCCACCGCCAGGCCCAGGCCCACGCCCTTGCGGTTCTGATTGCGCGAGGCGTCCAGCCGCGAGAAGGGCCGGAAGGCTTCTTCGTGCATGTCTTCAGGAATGCCGGGGCCGTCATCTTCGACGGTGATCTCCAGCCCGCCGGAGGGCAGGGGGCGCGCCGACAGCCGCACATGCTCGCCATGCGAAGCGGCGTTGCCGACCAGGTTGTTGATGGCCCGGCGGAAGGCTAGCGGCCGGGCCAGCATGTTCAGGTCGTCGGGCGTCTCGACCTGCGCGGCGGCCCCGGCGCGGCGGGCGTCCTCGGCGGCGCGGCGCAGCATTTCAGGCACGGAGATGGTCTGGGCGGCTTCCCCG
The DNA here is from genome assembly GCF_014836405.1 of Brevundimonas guildfordensis. Lineage (GTDB taxonomy): Bacteria > Pseudomonadota > Alphaproteobacteria > Caulobacterales > Caulobacteraceae > Brevundimonas > Brevundimonas guildfordensis. The sequence goes on from NZ_JACSQU010000002.1 coordinate 574,869, forward strand.
GCTTCGCCGCGCGCGAAGGCCAGGTATTCGTCGATCATATGCTCCATCTCGTCCAGATCGCCCTTCATCGCCTCGGCGCGCTTGAAGGGCGGCGCCAGGGCCAGTTCGAGGCGCAGACGGGTCAGGGGCGTGCGCAGGTCATGGCTGACCGAGGCCAGCAGGGCCGTGCGCTGGTCGATGTGGCGCTGGATGCGCGAGCGCATGTCCAGGAAGGCGCTGGCGGCGGCCCGCACCTCGCGCGCGCCGTGGGGCTTGAAGCGCGGCACGCTCTCGCCCCGGCCGAAGGCCTCGGCCGCATGGGCCAGACGCTCGATGGCGCGCACCTGATTACGAATGAACAGCACCGCCACGGCCAGCAGCAGCACGGTGGCGATCATCAGCCACAGGACGAAGATGTGGGCCTGGGTCGCCACGGCCCGCTCGCGCGGGGCGATGACGCGCAGGACGCCGTCCGCCTCCTGCACGCGGATGTCGACATAGGCGGGGTAGCGGGTGGTGTCGAACCAGAAGGGCTGGTCCAGGCGCGAGGCCAGCGACTTCTCCAGCGTCCGGTCGACCAGTCCCAGGGCGCCGCGACGCTCCTCGACGGGCAAGGAGGCTTCGGGCTGGAAGGCGATGGACAACTGCATCGACCGCTCGGCGCGCTCCGAGATCAAAGCCAGATTTCGGGCCGAGGGGTCGTCGCGATAGCTCTCGGCGGCCCAGGCCACGTCGCCCGCCAGACCTTCGGACAGGCGCGCAGTCACCGCCTGCCAGTGGGCGTCGAAGAAGGCCCAGGTCACCGCCGCCTGCATGATCAGGACGGGCAGGACGATGATCAGCAGCGAGCGGCCCCACAGGGAGGTCGGCACCCGGCGCTTGATCCAGCGCGTCCAGACGTTGAACGGCATCAGCCGCATCGGCGTCGCCTCAGTCCGGGGCCAGCATGTAGCCGATGCCGCGCACGGTCTGCAGGTAGCGCGGGTTCTTGGGGTCCGCCTCCAGCTTGCGGCGCAGGCGCGTGACCTGCACGTCGACGGCGCGCCCCGTCACATCAGCGGTGTCCGGCGACAGGGTCATGCGCTCGACCGGCGAATGGGCGTGGATGGCCAGGGTCTTGAGCAGTTGCGCCTCGGCCTCGGTCAGGCGCTGCAGGGCGCCGTCGCGCGTCAGTTCCAGACGCTCCATGTCGAAGACGGCGGGGCCCATGTGGATCTCCTTGGGCGTCATCAGCTTGCCGCCGGTGCGGCGCAGGATGGCCTCGATCCGCAGCGCCAGCTCGCGCGGATCGAAGGGCTTGGACATATAGTCGTCGGCCCCGCGCGACAGGCCCTCGATGCGGTCGTCCGGGTCGCCCTTGGCCGTCAGCAGCAGCACCGGCGTCTTGGACAGGGCCGCCTGGCTGCGAATCCACGTCGTCAGGTCGAACCCGCTCTCGCCCGGCATCATCACATCCAGCACGATCAGGTCGAACTCGATCAGTTCGACCATGCGCCGCGCCGCGCCTGCGTGGGCCGCGCCCGTGACGCGATAGCCCTCGCGGCTCAGGAACTCCTTGAGCAGTTCGCGGATGCGGTCGTCGTCATCGACGACCAGGATGTGTCGCCCGCTGCCGGCGGGGGCGATTGGGCCTGAGCGGCCGTTGGCGCGCGGCTCGATCATGGTCATTGCGAAACTCCTCGCGAGGCGCCGTTGACGCTGGCGCGCGACAGGCGTCTAACCGAGATCGTTGCGCGGGAGACGTACTTCAATGGCCTTCGTTCCTTTCGACGATCGTGACGGCTGGATCTGGTTTGACGGCGAGTTCGTCCCCTGGCGGGAAGCGAAGACGCACGTTCTGACCCATGGCCTTCACTACGGCTCGTCGGTGTTCGAGGGTGAGCGTATGTATGGCGGTGAAATCTTCAAGCTCACAGCCCACAGCCAGCGCCTGAAGCGCTCCGCCGAACTGCTCGACTTCGAGATTCCCTATAGCGTGGCCGAGATCGACGCCGCCTGCAAGGAAACCTGCGCACGCAACGGCCTGACCGACTGCTATATCCGCCCTGTCGCCTATCTGGGCGCCGAGCAGCTGAGCGTGTCGTCGCTGAACAGCAAGGTTCACCTGGCCATCGCCGCCTGGGAATGGCCCAGCTATTTCGACCCAGAGGTCAAGAAGAAGGGCATCGCCCTGGAGTGGGCCAAATGGCGCCGGCCCGACCCCGCCACGGCGCCGTCCACGGCCAAGGCGGCGGGCCTGTACATGATCTGCACCATGTCCAAGACGGCGGCCGAGAAGCGCGGCTTCAACGACGCCCTGATGCTGGACTGGCGCGGCTATGTCGCCGAGGCGACCGGCGCCAACGTCTTCTTCGTCAGGGACGAGGTGCTGCACACGCCGCGCGTCGATCACATCCTGGACGGCATTACCCGCCAGACCGTCATTGAGATGGCCAAGGCCCGCGGGGTCGAAGTCGTTGTGCGCGACATCCTGCCAGAAGAACTGGGCGATTTTTCCGAATGCTTCCTCACCGGTTCGGCCGCCGAGGTGACGCCGGTGGGTCAGGTCGGCGACTATCGCTTCACGCCCGGCGAACTGTCGCTCAGCCTGATGGACGACTACGGCAAGCTGGTGCGCGGACAGCTGTAAGGCTTCCCCATCGCCAGCAGGATTTCCATTGCCCTCTTGCCAGCGGCCGCCGGCTGGCGTTGATGCGCATTTGAGAAGCCGGCTCCCATAGCGCCGGTCGCGGAGCCGCTTGTTTCATGTTCAGTCTTCTGAACCTCCAGAGCCTGTTGGGGCTGGTCGTCATCGTCGCCGCCTGCTGGGCGATCTCCGAGAACCGCCGCGCCTTTCCGTGGCGGTTGGCGATCGGGGCGGTGCTGGTGCAGGCCGCGCTCGTGCTGGCGACCTTCGCCATCCCGGGCTCTCAGGTGGTGCTGGACGGCATCAACAATGCGGTGCGGGGCCTGGAGCTGGCGACCGAAGAGGGCACCAAGTTCGTCTTCGGCTTCCTGGCCGGCGGGGATCAGCCCTACGCCGTCGCCAATGAGGGCGCCCTGTTTACCTTCGCCTTCAAGGTGCTGCCGCTGATCCTGGTGATCTCGGCCCTGTCGGCCCTGTTGTGGCACTGGAAGATCCTGAAGTGGATCACCCTGGGCTTCGGCTTCCTGTTCCAGCGGACGATGGGGCTGGGCGGCGCCTCGGCCCTGGCCGTGGCGGCCAACGTCTTCCTGGGCATGATCGAGAGCCCCATCGTCATCCGCGCCTATCTGGACAAGCTGACCCGGTCGGAAGTCTTTCTGATGATGGTGGTGGGTCTGGCCACCGTCGCCGGTTCGACCATGGTGGCCTATGCGACCATCCTGTCGCCGGTGCTCAGCAATGCGGCGGGCCACGTCCTGGTCGCGTCCATCGTCTCGGCTCCGGCCGGGGTCATGCTGGCGCGCGTCATCATCCCGGAAAAGCCCGGCGAGGGCGGGGCGGTGGCCGACTACAACTCGGCGCTGAAGTACGACAGCGCCGTCGACGCCATCGTCAAGGGCACGTCCGACGGCCTGATGGTGGTGCTGAACATCTCGGCCGTGCTGATCGTCTTCGTGGCCCTGGTGGCCCTGGCCAACGTCATTCTGGGCGGCTTCGTCATCGCCGGCGACCCGTTGACGGTCGAGCGCATCCTGGGCTGGCTGTTCGCTCCGGTGGCCTGGCTGACCGGCGTGGAATGGGCCGACGCCCAGAAGGCGGGCTGGCTGCTCGGGGTCAAGCTGACCCTGACCGAGTTCGTCGCCTTCATCGAGCTGGGCAAGGTGCCCGCCGCCGAGATGAGCGAGCGCACCCGGATGCTGATGACCTATGCCTTGTGCGGGTTCGCCAACATCGGCTCGGTCGGGATCACGGTCACCGGCCTGTCGGTGCTGATGCCCGAACGTCGCGAAGAGGTGCTGGGTCTGGTGTGGAAGGCGCTGTTCGCCGGCTTCCTGGCGACCCTGATGACCGCCTGCATCGTCGGGGCCTTGCCCGCCGCCGTCTTCGCCTAGTAGCGTTTCCGAGGGCAGCCGAAGGGACCCTCTGATGAAGCTCTATGAAAGCCGCCGCGCGCCCAATCCGCGCCGTGTCCGCTGGGTCATGGCCGAGAAGGGCGTGACCGATGTCGAACTCGTCGAGATCGAGCTTCTGGCGGGCGAGCACCGCACCCCGGCCTATCGCGCCAAGTTCGGCGTGCCGCACGTCCCGGCGCTGGAGCTGGACGACGGGACCTGCCTGACCGAATCCATCGCCATCTGCCGCTATCTGGAGGCGCTGCACCCCGAGCCGAACCTGTTCGGCCGCGACGCCAAGGAACAGGCCATCATCGAAATGTGGATGCGCCGGTGCGAGATGTATCTGGCCAATCCGATGATGCTGAACGTGCGCTTCACCCATCCGGCCCTGGCCGCGCTGGAGGCGCCCCAGCCCCAGGTCGCCGAATACAACCGCCTGGGCGCCGAACGCTTCATGAAGACGTTGGACCGGCATCTGGCGGATCATGAGTTCATCGCCGCCGGCCGCTTCACCATCGCCGACATCGTCGGGGTCGTGGGTCTGGATTTCGCTCGCCTGGTCAAATACCGCCCGCCCGAGGAATTCACGCACTTGGCGCGATGGCTGGCGACGTGCCGGGCTCGTCCGGCGGCCTCGGCGGGGATGTGATCCGGCCGTGCGCAGTCTGACCGCGCCGGACCGCTGGCTGGCCCTGCTGCTGGCCGCCCTGGCGGGCTATGTCGACAGCCTGGGCTTCCTGCATCTGGGCGGGGTGTTCGTCTCCTTTATGAGCGGCAACAGCACGCGCCTGGCCGTCAGTCTGGCCGAGGGACGCTGGCAGGCGGCCGGCGCGGTGGCCGGCGTGCTGGCGCTGTTCGTGCTGGGCGCCATGCTCGGCGCCCTGGTCGCGCGCGGCGAGGGCGCGCGGTCGCGCAGTCGGGTCTTGGCGGTCGAGGCGGCCTTGCTGGCCGGCGCCGCCGTCGCCGCAGGGGCGGGGATCGCGCCCCTGGCGGTCGGGTTGATGGTCCTGGCCATGGCGGTCGAGAACTCGGTCTTCCTGCGCGACGGCGAAGTCGGCGTCAGCCTGACCTATATGACCGGAACCCTGGTCAAGACCGGCCACGCCCTGGCGGCGGCGCTGCGCGGGGGCGATCCTTGGGCGTTCCGGCCCTATATGGCGCTATGGGCCGGACTGGCCGGGGGCGCTCTGCTCGGCGCCGTGGTCTATGGCCGGCTGGGGCTGGACGCCTTGTGGCCGGCGGCGGCTGTCGCCCTGGCCCTGGCGTTGGGCGTGAGGTTCAATCGCGCGGCGTGAACTTTCGGATGACGCCAGAGAAGGTCATCAGCAACCGGTCGCCGGTGACGATCTCGCCGCGCACGAAGACCAGGCTCTTGCCCGCCTTGGTCACCTGGCCGGTCGCCTCCAGCAGTTCGCCGACATAGGCCCCGTCGATGAAGGTCGAATCCAGTTGCACCGTCACGCCCGAGCCGCCCTCCATCTCCTGATAGGCGATCTGGAACATGGCGATGTCGGCGAAGGTCATCAGGCAGCCGCCGTGCATCCGCCCGCCGAAATTCATGTGCTTCTGCTCAGCCCGGAAGGCGCAGCGCATCGAGCCGTCAGGGTCGGGCCGGCGATAGAAGGGGCCGACGGTCGAATCAAAGGTGCTGTGCGTCACCTCATAGGTTTCCCAGCCGGCGAATTCGCCTTCGGTGATGGTGATCCTGCCGACCATGCGATTACGCCTTCTTTCTGAACTCGGGCTGCCGCATATAGCGCCTATGAGCGATCCAATCGAAGCAGCCATTTTTGAAAAACTGGCCAAGGCCGATCCGAAGAACGTCGGCGGCAAGAGCATTGAACCGGCCGATGTGGCCAAGGAGCTGCAGCCCGAGCAGTGGCAGCGGATGCTGCCCAAGGTGAAGGCGACGGCGCTGGGCCTGATGCGTCAGGGCAAGCTGACCATCACCAAGAAGGGCAAGGTCGTCGATCCCAACAACTTCCGCGGCGTGATCCGTCTGCGCCTGCCGACCGAGGCCGAGACGGCCGCCGCCCTTGCGGCATTGCCGCCGGTCGAAGCATCGGATGACGACTTCGACTGATCCGGACAGCGGCCCAGGATCCGGCCTCGACGAAGTCCTGGCCGAAATCCGCGCCTGCCGGGCGTGTCTGGGCCTGTTGCCGCATACGCCGCGCCCGGTGGTCATGGTCACGCCCGAGACGCGCCTGCTGATCTGCGGCCAGGCGCCGGGGCGACGGGTGCACGAGAGCGGCCTGCCGTTCACCGACCCGTCCGGCGTTCGCCTGCGCGACTGGATGGGCGTGGACGAGACGACCTTCTACGGCGACCCGCGCCTCGGCGTGGCGGCTCAGGCCTTCTGCTTTCCCGGCACCGATCCGAAAGGCGGCGACTATCCGCCGCCGCGCCGCTGCGCCGAGCTGTGGCGGCCGCGCCTTCTGGCCGAATTGCCCAAGGTCGAGCTGACCCTGCTGGTCGGCGGCTACGCGCAGGTGTGGGCTCTGGGCGACCGGGCCAAGGCCAATATGACCGAGACGGTCCGCGTCTGGCGCGATTATGCGCCCGATATCCTGCCTCTGCCGCACCCGTCGTGGCGCAATACGGCGTGGCTGAAGAAGAACCCCTGGTTCGAGGCGGAGGTTCTGCCCTACCTTCGCCAGCGGACAGCGGAGATATTGGCGTGACACATCGGTCTTTCCTTCTCCCCTCGGGGGAGAAGGTGGCTCGCGGAGCGAGACGGATGAAGGGGCGGCCTGCTTCGCCCTCATCATTCGCGGCCGCGTCTGGTGACACAGCCCCCTCGTCCGAGCGCCTCCGGCGCCCACCGTCTCCCCCGAGGGGAGAAGTACGATGGATCGCCGCCGTGCTTCTCTCCCTCGCCCTGTCCGCCTGCGCCACCCCCTACGTACAGCCGCCCCTGACGCCGCCCGCAGGCTTCACCGGCCCTCGCGTCGAGGCAGGAACCCTGGGTCGCGGCGCCTTCGTGGTGCAGGACGGGGCGCGGCTGCCCTATCTGCGCTGGAGCCCCGCCGGCGAACAGCAACCCTGGGCCGTCATCATCGCCCTGCACGGGTTCAACGACCACTACGCCTCCTTTCGTTTCGCCGGCCCGTGGTGGGCGACGCGAGGCATCGAGACCTGGGCCTATGACCAGCGCGGCTTCGGCCTGGCGCCCGGACGGGGCGAGTTTGCGGCTGAGAGCCTGACCAGCGCCGACCTGCGCACCATCGTCGCCCTTGTCCGCGCGCAAAGGCCGGGCGCCCTGATCGTGGTGGCCGGCGAAAGCATGGGCGGCTCCTCGACCATCGCCGCCTTCGGCTCCGACGCGCCCCCCGACGCCGACCGCGTGGTCCTGCTGGCTCCGGGAGTCTGGGGCTGGTCCAGCCAGAGCGCCTTCAACCGCGCGGGGCTCTGGGCCGCCGCCCGCCTGATGGGGGCCAAGCGAGTTGAGCCGCCAGCGTTCGCTGTTCGCGACATCCGCGCTTCGGACAATACGCTGGAGCTGTTCCGCAACGGCCGCGACCCGCTGTCGATCCTGTCGACGCGGTTCGATTCTCTCTATGGCCTGGTCGATCTGATGGAGACGGCGACCCTGCGTCTTGGTCGCGTCGAGAAGCCGACGCTGCTGCTGTACGGCGCCCACGACCAGATCATCACCAAACGGCCGATGCGCCGCGCCCTGGAGCAGGCGGGCGAGCGTTCCAGCCTGACCACCGCCTACTATGCGGACGGCTGGCACATCCTCAACCGGGATCTTCAGGCCGAGGTCGTGTTCGCGGACATCGAGGCCTGGCTGCGGGACCCGGCTCAGCCGCTGCCGTCCGGGGCGCCGCCGGTCCTCCCGGCGCTGCGGGCCGATCCCAAGGCGCGCTGAACGCAAAGTCTGCGGAAAATCAGACCCTAAGCCGTATCGCGGCCAGAACTAATCCGGCGATCACGGTGATGCTTGCCGTTTGGTCAGGGGGCGCGTATGTCCATGCGCACAAAAAATACCCCAGGAAAGGCCTGTCATGGGCAAGACGCTGTTTGAATCTCCTTCTTTCGCGAACCATGAAGGCGTCCACGCCTTCTACGACGAGAAAACCGGCCTGAAGGCTATTGTTGCGGTGCACTCCACCGCGCGCGGCCCGGCTGTCGGCGGCACCCGCATGTGGAACTACGCCTCGTCAGCCGAAGCGCTGGAAGACGTGCTGCGCCTTTCCAAGGGCATGAGCTACAAGAACGCCGTGGCGGACCTGGAGATGGGCGGCGGCAAGTCGGTCATCATCGGCGACAGCCGCACCCAGAAGACCCCCGAGCTGTTCCACGCCTTCGGCCGTTACCTGAATGGCCTGGGCGGCCACTACTACGCCGCCGAAGACGTCGGCACCTCGGTCGAGGACATCGCCGAAGCCCGCAAGGTCACCGAGTTCGTTCTGGGCCTGAAGGATGGCCCGGAAGCCTCGGGCGACCCCAGCCCGGTCACCGCCGAGGGCGTATTCCGCTCGAACCTGGTCGTCGCGCGCCGCCTGTTCAACCAGAACGACATGACGGGTCTGACCGTCGCCATCCAGGGCGTGGGCCACGTCGGCGCCTATCTGGCCGAGAAGCTGCACAAGGCCGGCGCCAAGCTGATCATCACCGACGTCAACCAGGCCAACCTGGAAGCGGTCGCCGCCAAGACCGGCGCCGAGATCGTCGCCCCGGACGCCATCTATGACGTCGCCGCCGACATCTACGCCCCGTGCGCCCTGGGCGCCACGCTGAACCCGCAGACGCTGGACCGTCTGAAGGTCAAGGCCGTCTGCGGCGCCGCCAACAACCAGCTGGCCACCGCCGATATCGGCGACGAGCTGTTCAAGCGCGGCATCCTGTATTCGCCCGACTACGTCATCAATGGCGGCGGCATCATCAACGTCGCCTCGGAAATGAACGCTCGCCAGACCGGCGGCGCCTATGACCCGTCGTGGGTCGAGGGCAAGCTGTCGCGCCTGATGGAGACCTTCGAGGAAATCCTCGAACGCTCGGTCGCCGAGAACAAGCCGACCCACCTGATCGCCGACGCCATCGCCGAGGCCCGCATCAAGGCCGCCGCGGACAAGAAGGCCGAGGCCCAGAAGGTCTAAGAGGCTTTCGACCAGATAGCCTGCTTCCGTTTAGGAAGCGGGTGGGCGCCGGGGGGCGCCGAAGGGGGTGCGGGGCGTGATGGTCCCGCAGCCCCTTTTTCTTTTGCGCTCTGGCCCTCCCTCTCCCAGCGGGAGAGGGCTTGAGCCTCCAGGAGCCGAAGGCGATTGGCTAAGGCGAAAGGGCGAGGGGCTTGTCCCTTCAGTCGGCGTCAGCCGTCGCACGAGTTCATCAGCCGCGAACCCTCACCCTTTCGCGCAAGAACGATCGCTGCGCTCTCGTGCGCTCAAGCCGGATTCCCATCTCTTTAACGCCTCTTAACGCCGCATTTACCATCCAGGCGGCAGTTTCTGCCTAGCGGGTTCGGTTCGTCCCGCGTGTGCAGGGGCGGTTGCGCGTGGGCGGCTTCACGGAAGCTTTGAAGAAGTTCGGCATCGGACGCATGGCCGCCATCCTGGGCGTGGCCGCGGGCGTGGCCGCCGTGCTGGTCGCCGTCATGCTGCGCGTGGGGCAGGCGCCGGACGCCTTGCTCTATTCCAACCTCGACCTGCGCGAAGCCTCCGAGATCAGCGCCGCCCTGAGCCAGGCGGGCATCAAATACTCGTCCAAGGGCGACGGCTCAACCCTGTTCGTCAGCCGCGACGAGGTCGGCACGGCGCGCCTGATGCTGGCGGGCAAGGGGCTCGTGACCTCGGGCAGCGTCGGCTACGAAATCTTCGACAACCAGTCGGTGCTGGGTCAGACCGAGTTCCAGCAGAACCTGAACGAACAGCGCGCGCTGCAGGGCGAACTGGCCCGCACCATCATGTCGATGCGCGGCATCTCCTCGGCCCGCGTGCACATCACCATGCCTCGTCGCGAGATGTTCCAGGCCGCCGCCATCGATCCGACCGCCGCCGTGGTCGTGGGCCTGTCGGGCCGTGACCTGACGTCCGATCAGGTTCGCGCCATCCGCAACGTCGTCGCTTCATCCGTCCCGAACCTGAAGCCGGACAAGGTCACTGTGACGGACCAGGCCAACCGCACCCTGGCCGCAGGGTCCGAGGAAACCGGCTTCACATCGGCCACCGCCGACGCAGCCAAGGCCTCGACCGAGGCGCAGATGCAGGCTCGCATCAAAGACATCGTCGAAGGCGTCGTCGGAGCGGGGGCCGCGCGCGTGCAGGTCACCGCCGACATCGACCACAGCCGCTCGACCACTCAGGAGCAGCGGTTCGACCCGGACGGCCAGGTCGTCCGCTCGACCTCGACCAACGGCTCCCAGTCGCAGGACACGACCGGCCAGCAGGAAGGCGCGACCGCCACCGCCAATATTCCGGGCGGCGAGGCTCCGGCCGGCGCCCCGATCGGCTCGACCCGCGCCGAGAACACCGAGACGACCAACTACGAGATCTCCAACACCACCACGACGACGGTGAAGGAGCCGGGCGAGGTCAAGAAGCTGTCCGTCTCGGTCGCGGTCGACGGCAAATACACCCCTGCCGCTGACGGCAAGGGCGAGCCGACCTACGCCGCCCGCACCGCCGAGGAAGTGCAGCAGATCAAGGCCCTTGTCGCCGCCGCTGTCGGCATCGACGAGGCGCGCGGCGACAAGCTGGAAGTCGTCAACGTCCGCTTCAACCGCGAACCTTCAGCCGCGCCGGGCGAAGAAAAGGGGTCGTCGCTGTTCGCCTTCGACAAGAACGACATCATGCGCGGGGTCGAACTGCTGGTCCTGCTGGTCACGGGCCTGCTGCTGATCTTCTTCGTCCTGCGCCCGCTTCTGAAGACCGCCTCGGGACAGGGGCGCGCAGGCGTCCCCGCTCTGGTCGGGGCTAACGGAATCCCCGTCACAGCGCTGGAAACCCAGCTCGTCGGCGGCGCCCTGCCGGGCGGCGCGCCCATGCTGGCCGGCCCCAGCGACATGGAGCAGCGCATCGACATCGCGCGCATCGAGGGCCAGGTGAAGGCCTCCTCCATCAAGAAGGTCGCCGATTTCGTCGACAGCCACCCCGAGGAGTCCACGGCGATCCTGCGCGCCTGGATGCATGAAACCTGATGGCGGCGCGGTTGGTGTCAAAAGGCGCGGCGGTCGACGACGCCAAGAAGCTGACGGGGCCTGAGAAGGCGGCCGTCGTCCTTCTGTCTCTGGGCGAAGAGCACACGGCCCTGTGGCAACAGCTCGACGACGAAGAGATCAAGGAAGTCTCTCAGGCCATGGCCGGCCTGGGCACCGTCACCGCCGCCGTGGTCGAGGAGGTGCTGGTCGAGTTCGTCTCCGGCATCGGCGGCTCGGGCTCGCTGATGGGCTCCTACGAGCAGACCCAGCGTCTGCTCGCCTCCTTCATGCCCGGCGATCGGGTCGAAGCCCTGATGGAGGAAATCCGCGGCCCCGCCGGGCGCACCATGTGGGACAAGCTCGGCAATGTGAACGAGGCCGTGCTCGCCAACTATCTGAAGAACGAATACCCGCAGACGGTCGCGGTGGTCCTGTCCAAGATCAAGCCGGACCACGCTTCGCGGGTGCTGACGGCTCTGCCCGAGGACTTCGCCCTGGAGTGCGTCCAGCGGATGCTGCGCATGGAGCCGGTGCAGCGCGACATCCTCGACAAGATCGAACAGACCCTGCGCAGCGAGTTCATGTCCAACCTGGCGCGCACGTCCAAGCGCGACAGCCATGAACTGATGGCCGACATCTTCAACAGCTTCGACCGCCAGACCGAGGCCCGCTTCATCGGCGCGCTGGAGGAGCGCAACCGCGACGCGGCCGAGCGCATCCGCGCCCTGATGTTCGTGTTCGAGGACCTCTCGCGCCTCGATCCGGGCGGGGTGCAGACGCTGCTGCGCGCGGTCGAGAAGGACCAGTTGGGCCTGGCGCTGAAGGGCGCCTCGGATTCCTTACGCGAAATGTTCTTCTCCAACATGTCCGAGCGCGCCTCGAAGATCATGCGCGAGGATATGGAATCCATGGGGCCTGTCCGCCTCAAGGACGTCGACAACGCCCAGATGGCGATGGTCCAGGTGGCCAAGGATCTGGCGGCGCGCGGCGACATCATGCTGGCCGGCCAGGGCGGCGACGACGAGTTGATCTACTGACATGAGCGCCCTTCCTTCCAACGCCGTTCCCTTCGCCTTCGACACCGAGTTCGGGGCCGACGGCGCCGTGCTGCGCGCCTCGACCTGGCAGCCGACCAAGCGCGCCTTCGCCCCGGCCGAGGTCGAGGCCCTGGTCGCCCAGGCGCGGCTTGAGGCCCGCCAGCAGGCGCTGAACGAGGTCGAGGCCCTGCGCGCCGACGCCCTGTCGATGGTGGCGCAAACCGTGTCCCAGGCGGCGACCGCCCTGCGCGGCGTGGCCGAGACGCACCGACGCGAGTCCGCCGAACTGGCCCTCGCCGCCGCGCGGGTGATCGGTTCGGCCGCGTTCGAGCGCTTCCCGCGCCGTCCGCTGGAAGCCGCCATCGAGGCCCTGGGGCAGGAGATGGACGCCACGCCGCGCCTAGTCGTCCGCGCCTCGGGTCTGGACGAGGACGGACGCGCCCAGATCGAGGCCCTGTGCGCCCAGGCGGGCTTTTCCGGGCTGGTGGTGTTCCGCGACGAACCGCATCTGCCAGCCGCCGCGTTCGCCCTGGAATGGGCCGACGGGCGCGCCGAGTTCGATCCGGCCGAGGCCGAGGCGCGCGTCGTCGCCGCCCTTAACGCCGCATTGGCCGCTGAAGCCGGCCACGCTGAGCCGCCCCTCGAAGGCGGCGTCCATGACAGGAGGGGCTTCTGATGGCCACCGACGATCTCTCGCTTGAGGAATTCGGCGATTCCACCGCTGTGACTCTGGCCGATGACGGCGGCGAGAAGTCTGCCGTCGACCTGGCCCCCGTCTTCGACGTGCCGGTCAACATTTCGGCCGTGCTGGGCAAGGCGCACATGTCGGTCGCCCAACTGCTGAAGCTGAACAAGGGCTCGGTGCTGGAGCTGGACCGCAAGGTCGGCGAGGCCATCGACATCTTCGTCAACAACCGCCTGGTGGCGCGCGGCGAGGTCGTCGTCGTCGAGGACCGCCTGGGCGTGACCATGACGGAAATCATCAAGACCGAGGACAAGGGCGCCTGATCGGCCGCCCCGTCACGGACAGGATTTGAAGGAGTAGGGCGATGCGTCTTCTGGTGGTGGGTCGTTTAAGCGGCCAACTGGCGACGGCGGTGAAGATGGCCATGGCGCACGGCGCCAAGGTCCAGCACGTCGAGCGCGCCGATCAGGCGACCGAGCAGCTGCGCCGGGGGCAGGGCGCCGACCTGCTGATGGTCGATTACCGCATCGACATCGCCGCCCTGATCGCCGCCAACGACGCCGAGCGCATCCATGTCCCTGTGGTCGCCTGCGGCGTCGACGCCGATGCGCGCGAGGCGGCCGACGCCATCCGCGCCGGGGCCAAGGAGTTCATCCCCCTGCCGCCCGATGCGGAGCTGATCGCGGCGGTGCTGTCGGCCGTGGCCGACGATGAGCGGCCGATGATCTCGGCCGATCCAGCGATGAAGTCGGTGATCCAGCTGGCCGATCAGGTGGCGCGCTCAGAGGCCTCCATCCTGATCACCGGCGAAAGCGGCGTGGGTAAGGAGGTGATGGCCCGCTATCTGCACACGAACTCGCGTCGTGCGGACAAGGCCTTCATCAGCGTCAACTGCGCCGCCATCCCCGACAACCTGCTGGAATCCGAGCTGTTCGGCCACGAGAAGGGCGCCTTCACCGGCGCCGTGGCCCGCCGCATCGGCAAGTTCGAGGAGGCCGACGGCGGCACCCTGCTGCTGGACGAAATCAGTGAGATGGACGCCCGCCTTCAGGCCAAGCTGCTGCGCGCCATCCAGGAGCGGGTCATCGACCGCGTCGGCGGCTCCAAGCCCGTGCCGGTCAACATCCGCATCATCGCCACGTCCAACCGCGACCTGGCCAAGGCCGTGGCCGAGGGGACGTTCCGCGAGGACCTGCTGTATCGGCTGAACGTGGTGAACCTGCGCCTGCCCAGCTTGCGCGAACGCCCCGGCGATATCGCCGTCCTGGCCGACCACTTCGTCAAGAAGTACGCCGCCGCGAACGGCGTGCCGCCCCGCGCCATCGGCCCCGAGGCCCGGCGCGCCCTGGTCGGCCATCGCTGGCCGGGCAACGTGCGCGAGCTGGAAAACGCCATGCACCGCGCGGTGTTGCTGGCGTCCGGGTCCGAGATCGACGTCGAGGCCATTCGCCTGCCGGACGGCCGCCCGCTGCTGGGCGGGGGCGGAACCTCGACGCCTGCCGCCTCGACCTATGACGCCGGGGTCGCCGGCCAGGCGGCCCAGGCCGCCGACGCCGTGACCCGCAGCTTCGTCGGTCAGACCGTGGCCGAGATGGAAAAGACGCTGATCCTGGACACGCTGAGCCATTGCCTGGGCAACCGCACCCATGCGGCGACGATCCTGGGCATCTCTATCCGCACCCTGCGCAACAAGCTGAACGAATACGCCGACCAGGGTACGCCGATCCCGGCGCCCCAGTCGGGCGTGGCGGCCGCTTACGGCGCGGCGGGCTGATCCGGTGCGCGCCGACCGTCGCACCCTGCTGATCGGCGCGGGCGCCCTCGCACTGGGCGGCTGTGCGCGAGCGACGGAGCCTGCGGCCGTCGAACCGGTCGCGCTCGATCTCGACCTGTCGGCGCTGGAGGCCCGTCATGGCGGCCGCCTCGGCGTCTCGGTCGCGAGCGAGGGCAAGCGCGCCGCCTGGCGTGGCGACGAACGCTTTGTCTACTGCTCGACCTTCAAGATGTATCTGGCCGCCGCCACCCTGCTGCGCGTTCAGGCGGGACAGGAACGGCTGGACCGGGCGATCCCGGTGACGCAGGCGGACATGATCAGCCATGCTCCGGTGACGGAGCCGGCCGTCGGTTCGACCCTGACCATCGAGCAACTGATGAAGGGCACGGTCGAGGTCAGCGATAACCCCGCCGCCAACATCCTGATCCGCGAGATGGGCGGCGTGGACGCTCTTCGCGCCTTCTACCGGGGCATCGGCGACGACAGCACGCGCGTCGATCGTCTCGAGCCGGAACTGAATGTCGCGGACGACGACAAGGACACCATCACCCCCCACCAGTCGGTGCAGAACATCCAGCGCCTGCTGGTTGACGCCAACACGCCTTTGAACCCGGAATCCAAGGCCCTGTTGATGCGCTGGCTGGTCGACAGCCCGTCGGGAGCCGGGCGGATAAAGGCTGGCGCGCCCGCTGGCTGGACCGTGGCGCACAAGACCGGCACCGGCGGCTATGGCCCGGTCAACGACATCGGCCTGATCCTGCCGCCGGACGGCGAGCCCATCGCCATCGCTGTCTATTTCCACGCCACGAAGGATTCGACCGACGCTCAGCGCGAGGCGGTCATCGCCGACGCGACCCGGCTGGCGCTCAAGGCGCTGGGGCATGGCTGAGGGCCGCCGAATCCTGTCATCAGGCGGCATGACCTGCGCTCTTCGCCATGGCTGACGCGCCGATCCTGATGAAGGACGGCCTGGCGCGCCCCACCGGGCGCGACGCGCTCGGCTGGCTGCTGCGCGGCGAAGTCGGCATGGCCGTCGGCGTCATCGCCGTCATCATGCTGCTGATCGTGCCGATCCCGAAGATGCTTCTGGATCTGCTGCTGGCGATCTCGCTTGTCTCCAGCGTGCTGATCCTGATGACGGCCGTGATGATGAAGCGGCCGCTGGACTTCGCCATCTTCCCCACGGTGCTGCTGGTCTCGACCCTGTATCGGCTGGGGCTGAACCTGGCCTCGACGCGGCTGATCCTCAGCAATGGCCAGGAAGGCCACGACAGCGCCGGCAAGATCATTCAGGCCTTCGGCGAGCTGATGATGGGGGGCAACTTCATCATCGGGGTGATCATCTTCGCCATCCTGCTGGTGGTGAACTTCGTCGTCATCACCAAGGGCGCGACCCGCATCGCCGAGGTCTCGGCCCGCTTCACCCTGGACTCCATGCCGGGCAAGCAGATGGCGATCGACGCCGACCTGTCGTCCGGCCTGATCGACGAGGCCCAGGCCAAGCTGCGCCGCAAGGAGCTGGAGCAGGAATCGACCTTCTTCGGGGCCATGGACGGCGCCTCGAAGTTCGTGCGCGGCGATGCCGTCGCGGGCCTGATCATCACCTTCATCAACGTCATCGGCGGCCTGCTCATTGGGGTGCTGCAGCACGGCATGCCGGCCATGGAGGCGGCCAATACCTATGTGCAGCTGACCGTCGGCGACGGCCTGGTGACGCAGATCCCGGCCATCATCGTCTCGGTCGCCGCCGGCTTCCTGGTGACCAAGGCCGGGGTCGAGGGCTCGGCGGACAAGGCCTTCGCCGCGCAACTGGCGACGAACCCCGTATCGCTGGGCGTGGTGTCCGGTACGTCGGGCCTGATCGGCCTGATCCCGGGGATGCCGCTGCTGCCGTTCGCGGCGCTGGCGCTCGGCACCGGCTTCATGGCGTGGAAGCTGGGCCGCGACCGTCTCAAGCCGCCGCCCGCCGAGCCGGTCGATCTCAAGCCCAGGGAGGAGGTGGAAGAGCCGATCGCCACCGCCCTGACCATCGACGAGGTCAAGATCGAGCTGGGCTACGCGCTTCTGGCCCTGATCAACGACCTTGAGGGCCGGCGCCTGACGGACCAGATCCGCGCCCTGCGCCGGTCGCTGGCCCAGGAGTACGGCTTCGTCATGCCCAGCGTGCGCATCCTCGACAACATGCGCCTGCCCAATCAGGGCTACGCCATCCGCATCAAGGAGATGGACGCCGGCTCGGGCGAGGTGCGCCTGGCGTCGCTAATGGCCATGGACCCGGCCGGGCGTCAGGTCGAACTGCCCGGCGAGCACACCCGCGAGCCCGCCTTCGGCCTGCCCGCCACCTGGATCGACGAGTCCCTGCGCGAGGAGGCGACCTTCCGCGGCTACACCATCGTCGACCCCTCGACGGTGCTGACCACCCACCTGACCGAGATCCTCAAGGAGAACATGGCCGAGCTGCTCTCCTACGCCGAGGTGCAGAAGCTGCTGAAGGAGCTGAAGGGCGAGGAGCAGAAGCTGGTCGAGGAGCTGATCCCCTCGGTCGTCACCGTGACGACGCTTCAGCGCGTGCTGCAGAGCCTGCTGCGCGAGAAGGTGTCGATCCGCGACCTGCCCGCCATTCTGGAGGGCCTGGCCGAAGCGGCGCCGCACACCACCAGCGTCGCCACCCTGGTCGAGCACGTCCGCGGCCGCCTGGCGCGTCAGCTGTGCTGGCAACACAGGGCCGACGACGGGGCCCTGCCGATCGTCACCCTTTCGCCGGAATGGGAACAGGCCTTCGCCGACAGCCTGGTCGGTCCGGGCGAGGATAAGCAGCTGGCCATGGCCCCCAGCAAGCTTCAGGATTTCATCCGCGCCGTCCGCGACGTGTTCGAGCGCGCCGCCATGACGGGCGAGAACCCGGTCCTGCTGACCGGACCGCAGGTGCGCCCCTACGTCCGCTCCATCATCGAACGCTTCCGGGGACAGACGGTGGTGATGAGCCAGAACGAGATTCATCCCAAGGCCCGGCTGCGCACGGTCGGCTCGGTCTAGCCGACTTCACGGTTAATCGCTGGACACCGCGCAGGCGGCGAATATGGTTTCGGCCATGAAACGCATTCGGCCGGTCCTGCGCACCTTCGGAACTTTTCTGCGCACCCCGACCCTCAGTCGCTCCATCATCGCGCTTCTGGCCCTGGCCATCCTGCTGTTGATGGCGGTGAACGCCGCGACCTTCGTCATGATCCAGCGGACGGCGGCCTATAACGACACCGTCGATCACAGCCAGCAGGTCCGTCTGGCGGCCAAGGACATGCTGATGCTGCTGACCGACGCGGAGACGGGCCAGCGTGGCTTCATGCTGACGGCGCGAACGGAGTATCTGGGTCTGTACGAGAACGCCGTGGCCAAGCTCCCGGGCGTGATCGAGCGGATGGAGCAACTGGCCGTCGACGACGACGGTCAGGGCCAGCGCGTGGCGGCGGTGAAAGGGCTCTATCGGGAGCGGCTGGACCTGATGGCCGAAACCATCGAGCTGACGCGCACCGGGCGGATCGGCGAAGCGGTGTCGCTGATCCGGAACGGCCGCGGCAAGGCCCTGATGGACCAGATCCGCGCCGAGCTGTCTGCGGTGGATGCGGAGGAAGCCCAGCGCCTGTCGGAAAGGACGCGCCAGTCCGAGCGGGCGCAGACCGTGACGGTCGCCGTCAACGCCCTGGCCGCGATCCTGGTCCTGATCCTGGCGGGCATCAGCGTCTGGATGGTGCGGCGCTATGTGGCCGAGATCGAAGAGGCGCATTTCGAGCTGGACCGGGTCAACGCCGGGCTCGAAAACGAGGTTCGCGACCGCACCGCAGAACTGACCCGCGCCAATGAAGAGATCCAGCGGTTCGCCTATATCGTCAGCCACGACCTGCGGGCGCCTCTGGTCAACGTCATGGGCTACACCTCCGAGCTGGAGCAGGTCAGCAAGGCCCTGGAGCAACAGCTGACGACGCTGGAGACGACCCACCCGGAACTGGTCGATGCAGAGGCGCTGCGCTCTGTACGGGAGGACGCGCCCGAGGCCGTGGGCTTCATTCGCGCCTCGACAGCCAAGATGGACCGACTGATCAACGCCATCCTGCGTCTCTCGCGCGAAGGGCGGCGCGCCTTGCTGCCGGAGTCGCTGGACATGACGGCCATGGTCCGGGCCGTCGCCGACACCGTCAGCCATCAGGTGACCGAAACGGGAGGCGAGATCGTGATCAGCGATCTGCCCATGATGGAGAACGACCGCCTGTCGATCGAGCAGATCTTCAGCAATCTGATCGACAACGCCGTCAAATACCGCCAGGCGGGCCGCCCGATCCATATCGAGGTCAGCGGCCAGCAGGAGCCGGACGGCTGGGTCTCCTATGCGGTGAGGGACAACGGCCGAGGCGTCTCGCCCAGGGATCACGAGCGGATCTTCGAGCTGTTCCGGCGCTCGGGCAAACAGGATACGCCGGGCGAGGGGCTGGGCCTGGCGTTCGTGAGAAACATCGTTCGGCGCATGGGCGGCACGATCGAGGTTGAGTCTGAACTGGGGGAAGGCTCGACTTTTTACCTGAAATTTCCGAAGCGTCTCGTTATGCTGGGTGACCATCAAGGAGATCGCCTGTGAGCCACTCGGTGAAGATCGTCATGGTTGAGGACGACCACGGCCACGCCAAGCTCATTGAGAAGAACATTCGCCGGGCGAATATCGCCAACGATATCGTTCACTTCGACCATGGCGATGCGGCGCTGGACTACCTGTTCCAAGAAGAGGTCCGGCGCAGCGGTCCGCTGTTGATCCTGCTGGACCTCAATCTGCCGGACATGTCGGGCACGGACATCCTGGAGCGGGTCAAGGCGGACGAGCGCCTGCGCCGCGCCCCGGTGGTGGTGCTGACGACGACGGATGACAAGGGCGAGATCCAGCGCTGCTACGACCTGGGCTGCAACGTCTACATCACCAAGCCGGTCGACTATGAGGCTTTCGCGGGCGCGATCCGCCAGCTGGGCCTGTTCCTTTCCGTCATGCAGGCCCCAGAGATCTGACGCGTGGACCAGGTCAACGCCCCTATCCGGCTTCTATACATCGACGACGACCGCGGCCTGTCGCGTCTGGTGCAGAAGGAACTGGAGCGCCACGGGTATCAGGTGGTCTGCGCGCCCGACGCCGACGCCGGCTATGAGGCGCTGAAGGCGGACGCCTTCGATGTCTGCGCCCTGGATCACTACATGCCCGGCCGCGACGGCCTGGACGTTTTGCCGGACATCCTGGCGCTGCCGAAGCCGCCCCCTGTGGTGTATGTCACCGGCGCTCAGGAAGGCCGCATCGCCGTGGCGGCCCTGCGCGCCGGCGCGGCCGACTATGTCATCAAGGACGTGTCCGAGGACTTCACCGCCCTGCTGCGCTCGGCGATCGAGGACGCTCTGCTGCGACGCCGCCTGGAGCATGAGAACCAGCGGGCGCAAGACGAGGTTCGTCAGGAGCGCGACCGGGCCGAAGCCCTGCTGCGCGAGGTGAACCACCGGGTCGGCAACTCGCTGCAACTGGTCTCCAGCTTCATCTCCCTTCAGTTGCGCCAGCTCGCCGACGAGGGCGCGCGCGCCGCCCTGCGCGAGGCGCAGGTCCGCATCGAGGCTGTCGCCCATGTCCACCGCCGCCTCTACACCTCGGCGGACGTCGAACGCGTCCAGATGGACGAGTATCTGGCCGGCCTCGTTGAGGAGCTGAGCAAGTCGATCGGGCCGGATGGCGACGGATCGCGGCTCATCCTGAGCGCCGAACCCCTGCAGGTGACGACCGATCAGGCCGTGTCCCTGGGGGTGATCGTGACCGAGCTGGTCACGAACGCCGTCAAATACGCCTACAATCCGGGCGCGGCGGGTGAAATCCGCATCATCCTGGAACAGGCGGAGGACGGCGCGCGGGCCTTGCTGACGGTCGAGGACGACGGGCCGGGCCTCGGCGAGGGGGCGCCCAAGGGGACAGGGCTGGGCTCCAAGATCATTTCGGCCATGGCCAGCGGCCTGCGCTCCGCGGTCGAGGTCGACCCGGCCCACCGCGGCGTGCGCGCTCGACTGGCGTTCGATCTCTGAGCGGGTTTTTGGGACTTTCGCCCCGCGGCCCGGCGGGGTTAAGCTCGGTGAAATGAAGCTTCAGTTCGGCACGTCCCGCCCCGGTCTCGACTACATCCACCGCCCTGCGGTTTTCGGCATCGCCGAGCGCGACGGCCGCCTGGCCTGTGTCCGCGTGGATCGCGGCGAGGGCGGCGCCTATTACGACCTGCCCGGCGGCGCCCTGGACGGCGACGAAACCGAACAGCAGGCCCTCACGCGCGAGTTCGCCGAAGAGACCGGCCTGATCATCCAGCCGGTCGATCGCCTGACCGAGGCGGGGCAGTATTTCCTCAAGTCAGACGGCACGCCCGTGAACAACGTCGGCGGCGTCTGGGTGGTCAGCGTGACCGGGGCTGATCCATCCACGAAACAGGAAGCCGACCACGAGCTGGTCTGGATGGAGCCGATGCGCGCCTTGTTCAGCCTCCGCCATGAGGCCCATAGCTGGGCCGTCGCCCGCTGGCTGCGCGATCGTCATGTCGCAGCTTCGGAACCGCGGCAAACATAGGGGGTTGTTTTCCCTGAGAGACCGCCATTCCCGGCGGTCGCTGTACAGGGAGTCCAACATGGCCGATCACGACCGCATCGAAGGCGCCGCCAAGAACATCGGCGGTAAGGTCAAGGAAGCCGCCGGCAAGGTGACCGGCGATGAAAAGCTGAAAGCCGAAGGCCGCGCCGATCAGGTCGAAGGCAAGGTCCAGAACGCCGTCGGCGGCGTCAAGGACGCCCTGAAGGGCGACAAGGGCTGACGTCTATCCGTTTGGCGACGATCCGGCCGCCGTTCCCCCGGGGGACCGGCGGCCTTCTCATGGCCGGTCCCGCCTGGCCAGGCGGCTGGACAGTGGGTGCGGGGCGATCTAGCGTCGCCGTAATGCTTCTGCAAAGCTGAGATCCGGGGGGATTCGTGAAATACGTCGGCGCTGCCGTTTGGCTGCTCGCGGGGGCGGCGACCTGTGCGTTCGCTCCGGAACCCGGCGCGGCGCTCGTGCCCGAGCAAGTGGCGGCGCTGGGCGGCTGCTGGGAAAGCGTCGGATCGGTGATGGGGAAAGCCGTCTCGATCGCCCTGGCCGCCAAGCCTATCACAGAGGGGGCTCTCTTCCTTGTGGAAGTCGAGAACGTCGCCGTGGGCGATCCCGCTGATCGCTACGCGGCGCACCTCATTTTCGGCGGCAAGACGAGCCCCGCCGAAGGCGGTGAAGGGGCGACCGTCACGGGCTTCTACGCGGACAGCTTCGGCGGCGACGGCGTGGCGGCGGGCTCGGGCTCCGTTCGTCCCCACGGCTTCGAGATCGCTTACGCCTATCCGCAGGCCAGCTTCGTCAATCGCTGGACCATCATGCCGAACGCGCTGTCCTGGACCATCACGGCGACCGACCTCGCGGGCTCCGAACAGGGCTTCGCCGGCTATGAAATGACCAGAGCGGAGTGCCCCGTCGACTGACCGCCCAATGTCGCGAGCGCTGGTGAGCGGCCCTCGACGAGCTATCGACCCCTGCATAAGTTAGCGCGCCAGCGTCCGCATCGCCCGTTCCAGTCCCTCCAGCGTCAGGGGGAACATGCCGTGCTCCATCACCTCGCCAATCAGGTTCACCGAAGGCGTGTAGGACCAGTGGCGTTCGGGCACGGGGTTCAGCCAGACGGACTTGTCCCACTGTTCGCGGGCGCGCTTCAGCCAGACGGCGCCGGCCTCCTCGTTCCAGTGCTCGACCGAGCCGCCGGGCATGGTCACTTCATAGGGCGACATGGTCGCGTCGCCGACGAAGATGGCGCGCCAGTCGCCGGGATATTTATGGATCAGGTCCCAGGTCGGGATGCGTTCGCTGTGGCGGCGCCGGTTGTCCTTCCACACCCCTTCGTAGAGGCAGTTGTGGAAGTAGAAGAACTCCAGGTTCTTGAACTCGGTCCGCGCGGCCGAGAACAGCTCTTCACACAGCTGGATGTGGCCGTCCATCGAGCCGCCGACGTCAAGGAACAGCAGCACCTTGATCGTGTTGCGACGCTCGGGCCGCATGTGGATGTCCAGCCAGCCCTGACGCGCCGTGCCGTCGATGGTGCCGTCGATGTCCAGTTCCTCGGCCGCGCCTTCGCGGGCGAAGCGGCGCAGGCGGCGTAACGCCACCTTGATGTTCCGGGTGCCCAGCTCGACCGTGTCGTCCAGGTTCCTGTATTCGCGCTTTTCCCAGACCTTGACCGCGCGGCCGTGCCGCCCCGGCCCGCCGATGCGCACGCCCTCGGGGTTGTAGCCGCCGTGGCCGAAGGGGCTGGTCCCGCCCGTGCCGATCCACTTGTTGCCGCCCTGGTGGCGCTCCTTCTGCTCCTCCAGCCGCTGCTTCAGCGTCTCCATCAGCTTGTCGAAGCCGCCGAGGGCCTCGATGTGCGCCTTCTCGTCGTCGGTCAGGTATTTCTCGGTCAGCAGCCGCAGCCAGTCCTCGGGGATGTCGGCGGTGATCTCCTCGCCGGGACTGACGCCCTCCAGCCCCTTGAAAACCTTGCCGAACACCTGATCGAAGCGGTCGTAGTGCTTCTCGTCCTTGACCAGGACGGCGCGTGACAGGTGGTAGAAGGCCTCGACGTCGCGGCCGCCCACGCCCTTGTCCATGGCCTCCATCAGATGGAGCCATTCCTTCAGCGACACAGGCACCTTGGCCTCGCGCAGGGCGGTGAAGAAGGGCAGCAGCATGGGCTTAAGACTGGCCCCGGCCTAGCCGCGCCGCAAGATGAACTCGTCGTCCATCCAGGCGCCGACGGGATACTGATACTCGCCCGCCTTCTCGAAACCGTAGGCGGCGTAGAGCTTCTGGGCCTTTTCGTTGCCGCTCCAGACGCCGATCCACAAGGGGCCGTCGGTGTGAGCCTCCATCCAGTCCAGCGCGATCTTTAGCAACTGCGTGCCAAGGCCCAGCCCCTGCGCCTGCTTGCCGACGTAGAGGCGGCGCAGCTCGGCGTGGCTGGCGCGACCGTCGGGGTGGGGCAGGGTGTTCGGCCCCGCGTTGGCGAAGGCCAGCAGTTCGCCGTCGCGCTCCGCGACCCACCAGGCGGCGCCCGGCTCGGCCAGCTTGGTGGTGATGGCCTCGGCGTTGAAGCTGGCGTCCAGAAAGGCGGTCAGGTCGGCGACCGGATAGGGAATGCCGAAGCCGGTGACGAAGGTGTCGATGAAGGTCTGGCGCCCCAGCACGGCCAGGGCGGCGGCGTCGTCAGGACGGGCGGGGCGGATCACAGGGTCGCTCATGATCGACGCAATAGCGCCGGGCGGGCGTCGGGTGAAGGCGTGTCGAGACCCGCGTGGCGACATCATCGCAGCCTCGTCATCTTTGTGTGGTTGCAGGGGCGCGCGACGGGGGCTACCACCTTTGTCCAAGGTGCGCCGTCCGCGGCGCCCGTCAATGCTCGATGGGGAGGTTAAGGGACGCCAAGGCCTTGGTTTCACAGGCTGATCCCCGTGCTATGACTTCTCCTGCACTCATGACTCATTCCGAATCCGCAACTCAGACGCCGGTCGCGGCCGCCCGCTCCGCCGGGGCTGAAGCCGCCTATGGGGCCATTACGCTGGCGCGCCATGGCGAGCCGGCCCTGTCGCGCAAATGCATGATCACTTCGGATCAGTATCGTGACTGGTGGGGCCGCTATGAGATTGGCGGCCTGCGCGCCGGCCAGACGCCGCCGCAGACCCTGCTGACGGCCGCCGAGGGCGCCGGGGCCATTTACGCCTCGACCCGACCCCGCGCACAGGAAACCGCCAGAGCGGTGGCGCCGGACCGCGACGTGCTGGTCGACGCCCTGTTCATCGAGGCGCCGCTGCCGCCGCCGCGCTTCCCAAGCTGGATCAAGCTGTCGCCGCGCTACTGGGGCGTGATATCGCGCATCTGGTGGCACGCCTTCAATCACCACGAAGGCCAGGAAACCCGCGCCGAGGCCGAGGTCCGCGCCGATCAGGCCGCGCGCGTGCTGATCGCCCGCGCCTCGGAAGGCCACGACGTCCTGGTGCTGGCGCACGGCTATTTCAATCACATGGTCGGTCGGCGGCTGAGGGCGCACGGCTGGCGCCTGGTGCACAATCAGGGCTTCAAATACTGGTCCCAGCGCCGTTTCGAGAAGCGCTGAGGTCGCGGTCTGAGGAAGGCCGTTGAAGCGGCGCGCGCGCCTCTCTAGGTTGCGCCCATCATGACCGACGCATCCGTCTCCCCCGCCGTGCCCGCCGATCTCAGCTTCGAGGACGCCCTGTCGCGTCTGGAGGGCATCGTTTCGCGCCTGGAATCGGGCCAGGCGCCGCTCGAAGAGTCCATCGCCCTGTACGAAGAGGGCGCGCGGCTGAAGGCTCACTGCGAGGCGCGCCTGAAGGCCGCCCAGCTGCGGGTCGAGAAGATCGTCGTCGGCGCCGACGGCCAGGCCAAGGGCGTCGAACCGGCCGAGTTCGGCTGATGTCCGCGTCCGACCTGGCGCCGCAGATCGGCTTCGACGACTTCATGAAGGTCGACGTGCGCGTCGGCCGGGTCATCAAGGCCGAGCCGTTCCCCGAGGCGCGCAAGCCCGCCTATAAGCTGACCATCGACTTCGGCGACGCCATCGGCGTCAAGAAGTCCTCGGCCCAGATCACCCATCACTACACCCTCGACCAGCTGGACGGCCGCAAGGTCGCCGCCGTCGTCAACTTCCCGCCGCGCCAGATCGGCCCGGTGATGTCCGAGGTGCTGACGCTCGGCTTCCCGGATGCGGAGGGGAACGTCGTCCTGGTCGGCGTCGATCGCGATCTGCCGCTGGGCGGGAGGCTGTTTTGAAGGTGCTCGCCGCCAACTCGCCCGAGCAGGCCGTCATCGACCGCGTCGCCGAGGTCGCCGACGTCGTCACCGTCGCGCTGGATGAACTGCTGCCGCGCGCGGAGGGGCCCGAGGTCCGCCTGACCGAGGCCATGCGCTACGCGGCCTTGGGGCCCGGCAAGCGATTGCGCCCCTTCTTCGCCATCGAGGCGGGCCGCGTGCTGGGGGCGGACGACCGCGCCGTCCTGCGCGCCGCCTGTGCGCTGGAGTGCGTCCACGCCTATTCCCTGGTGCACGACGACCTGCCGGCGATGGACGACGACGACGTGCGGCGCGGGCGTCCGACCCTTCACATCGCCTATGACGAGGCGACCGCCATCCTGGCGGGCGATGCGCTTCAGACCGCGGCCTTCGATATCATTCTGGATGAGGACACCCACGACGACGCGGCCGTGCGCTGCGAACTGGCGCGGCGTCTGTCCTTCGCCTCGGGCGCGCGAGGCATGGCGGGCGGCCAGATGATCGACCTGATGGGTGTGCGCGACGATCTGGGCGGCGTCGCCCGGATGCAGCGCCTGAAGACTGGGGCCCTGTTCGCCTACGCCTTCGAGATCCCGCTGATTGTCGCCGACGCCAACGAAGCCGCCTGGCACGCCCTGACCAGCTTCGCCCACGACATCGGTCTGGCCTATCAGATCGTCGACGATGTTCTGGATGCGGAAGGTTCGGCCGAAGAGATGGGCAAGGCCGCAGGCGGCAAGGATGCGGCCCTGGGCAAGACCAACTTCGTCACCCTGCTGGGCGTCGAGGCGGCGCGACAGAGGGTCGCGCACCTGGCCGATCAGGCCCGCTCGCACCTTGACCTGTTCGGTCATGAGGCCGAAATCCTCAAGGCCAGCGTGGACTTTGTGCTCAAGCGCCGGTCCTGATAGGAAACGCGCCCGCCCTCAGCGGGTTACTGTTTGACGCCTCGTCGTCTGAAGGCCCCCGATCCCCATGCCCAACACCCCGCTTCTCGACTCCGTCAAGTTTCCCGCCGACACGCGGGGCTTCGACATTCCCCAGCTGAAACAGCTGGCGGACGAGGTGCGGGCTGAAACCATCGACGCCGTGTCCGTGACCGGCGGGCACCTGGGCGCAGGACTGGGCGTGGTCGAGCTGACGGTCGCCCTGCACCACGTCTTCGAGACGCCGCAGGACATCCTGATCTGGGACGTCGGCCACCAGTGCTATCCGCACAAGATCCTGACCGGGCGGCGCGACCGTATCCGCACCCTGCGTCAGGGCGGCGGCCTGTCGGGCTTCACCAAGCGGTCCGAGAGCGAATACGACCCCTTTGGCGCGGCCCACGCCTCGACCTCGATCTCGGCGGCGCTCGGCTTCGCCGCCGCGCGCGACGCCAAGGGCGGGAACAACCGCGTGGTGGCCGTCATCGGCGACGGATCCATGTCGGCGGGCATGGCCTATGAGGCGATGAACAACGCCGCCGAGGCCACCAACGGCCAGCTGATGGTCATCCTGAACGACAACGACATGTCGATCGCCCCGCCGGTCGGCGGCATGAGCGCCTATCTGGCCAAGCAGGTCTCCGGCGGCGCCTATCAGAACATCCGCAAGGTCGGGAAGAAGTTCGTCGACCACATGCCGCGCCCGTTCCGCGACGCCGCGCGCAAGGCCGAGGAATACGCCCGCGGCATGATCGTCGGCGGCACCCTGTTCGAGGAGCTGGGCTTCTATTACGTCGGGCCGATCGACGGCCACGACATGGAAAACCTGGTCCCCATCCTGAAGAACGCGGCGGCCATCACCGACCGCCCGGTCCTGGTCCACGTCGTCACCCAGAAGGGCAAGGGCTACGCCCCGGCGGAGAGCAGCGCCGACAAGCTGCACGCCGTGGTCAAGTTCGACGTGGTCTCGGGCAAGCAGGCCAAGGCCATCTCCAACGCGCCCAGCTACACCAAGGTGTTCGGCACCGAGCTGATCAAGCACGCCCAGATCGATCCGACCATCATGGCCGTCACCGCCGCCATGCCGTCGGGCACGGGGCTGGACCTGTTCGGCCAGGCCTTCCCGGACCGCACCTTCGACGTCGGCATCGCCGAACAGCACGCCGTGACCTTCGCCGCCGGCCTCGCCGCTGACGGCATGAAGCCGATCTGCGCCATCTACTCGACCTTCCTGCAGCGCGGCTATGACCAGGTCGTCCACGATGTGGCGATCCAGTCCCTGCCGGTGCGCTTCGCTATGGACCGCGCCGGCCTGGTGGGCGCTGACGGCGCGACCCACGCCGGGTCGTTCGACATCGGCTATATGGGCGCCCTGCCGGGCATGGTGCTGATGGCGGCGGCGGACGAGGCCGAGCTGGCGGCCATGATCTCGACCTCGCTGGCCATCGACGACCGCCCCAGCGCCTTCCGCTATCCGCGCGGCGAGGGCGTCGGCGTCGACATCCCCGAACTGGCCGCCCCGCTGGAAATCGGCAAGGGCCGCATCGTCCGCGAAGGCACGTCTGTCGCCATCCTGTCGCTGGGCACGCGCCTGCAGGAATCGCTTAAGGCCGCCGACATGCTGGCGGCCAAGGGCGTCTCGGCCACGGTCGCCGACGCCCGCTTCGCCAAGCCGCTGGACGCCGACCTGATCCTGCGTCTGGCGCGCGAGCACGAGGCCCTGATCACGGTCGAAGAGGGCGCCATGGGCGGCTTCGGCGCCTTCGTGCTGCAACTCCTGGCCGAGAAGGGCGCGCTGGACGCGGGGCTGAAGGTCCGCACCCTGCACCTGCCCGACATCTTCCAGGACCAGGACAAGCCCGAGATCATGTACGCCCAGGCCGGCCTGAACGCCGAACATATCGCCGCCGCCGCCTCGACGGCGTTGGGCGTCGACGCCAGCCTGGCCGCGCGAGCCTAAGGCCAATCGGTCATCCCCCCTTGGCCCCTGTGCTAGACTGCGCTCGGGCCGAGGGGGGATTTCAGACGATTCAGACGAATTGGACTCTATTTTTTCCTTCTCTCTTCAGAGGAGGGCGAGGGTCACAACACCCCGATCATGCTGGCCACCAGCGGATGACGCACGATGTCGCGTTCAGCCAGGCGCACCACGGCGATCTCGGGCACGGCCTCAAGCCGGTCGGCGATGTCCGACAGGCCGGACACGCCCGGCAGCAGGTCCGA
The DNA here is from genome assembly GCF_014836405.1 of Brevundimonas guildfordensis. Classification (GTDB taxonomy): domain Bacteria; phylum Pseudomonadota; class Alphaproteobacteria; order Caulobacterales; family Caulobacteraceae; genus Brevundimonas; species Brevundimonas guildfordensis. The sequence goes on from NZ_JACSQU010000002.1 coordinate 603,543, forward strand.
CTGATGCGGGTCGCCGGTGACCACCATGGTCGAGTGCCAGCCCAGCCGGGTCAGCAGCATCTTCAACTGGACGTAGGTGCAGTTCTGCGCCTCATCCACGACGATGAAGGCGTTGTTCAGGGTGCGGCCGCGCATATAGCCGATGGGGGCGATCTCGATCAGGCCCTCGGCCATCAGCGCCTTGACCCGCTTCATGCTGAGCCGGTCCGACAGGGCGTCGTAGAGCGGCCGCAGGTAGGGGGCCAGCTTGTCCTCCATGTCGCCCGGCAGGAAGCCGATCGATTCCCCGGCCTCGACCGCCGGGCGGCTCAGGACGATCCGGCCGACCTTGCCCGCCTCCAGCGCCTCGACCGCTTTGGCGACCGCCAGATAGGTCTTGCCAGTGCCCGCCGGGCCCAGCGCCAGCACCAGATTGGCGTGGTCGACGGCCTCCATCAGTTCGGCCTGGCCGTCGGACTTGGGCTTCAGCGTCTTGAGGTAGCCCTGGTCCCGCTCGTCGTTCGAGGGCAGGGGCGACCAGCCGCCGACGCGGGCGGGCAATCGCCGCACCTTGGCGTCCTGAATGAATTCGGGCGAATCCAGCACGCCTTCGCGCAGCTGACGCTTGATGGCCGATCGTTTGCTCATGGACGCCTCCAGGGCATGAAAAAAGGCGAGCCCGGCTGGGTCTCGCCTTGGTCGTCGGTGGGGGAGGTGTGGGCCGAAGTCGCAGGGCCGTCCCGAACAGCCGCAGGGTCTTCGCCGCAGCAGGTGCGTCGCCGTCCCCCGACTGGTCGCGAACACGCCAAGCGCATTCTCCAGCGTCTGACCGGACCGGGCTTGATCCGGCTTCGGATCCGGGGGCGAATGGGCCTGCCGAATCGCATCAACAGACTGATGCTAACGTGGTTTCTGAAGGGTTAAAGCCTTCATTTTGATAAGAATAGGCGGTGTGCGGATGAGTGTTTACAGTCTGGGCGACAGCAAGCCTCAGCTTCCCCCGGAGGGCGAATACTGGATTGCGCCAAGTGCGACGGTCCTAGGAAATGTGATTCTGCATCCGGGCGCCAGCATCTGGTTCAACGCCGTGCTGCGCGGCGATAACGACCCCATCGTCATCGGGGCCGACAGCAATATTCAGGACGGCAGCATCCTGCATACCGACGTGGGATCGCCCCTGACGATCGGCGCGGGCGTTACCGTGGGGCACAAGGTGATGCTGCACGGATGCGAAATCGGCGACAACAGCCTGATCGGCATCGGCGCGGTCGTCCTGAACGGGGCGCGCATCGGCAAGAACTGTCTGATCGGCGCCAACGCCCTGATCACCGAGGGCAAGGTCATTCCCGACAACAGCCTGGTCATGGGCCAGCCGGGCAAGGTGGTGCGGGAATTGGAAGAGGGCCAGATCGAGGGCCTGCGGATGTCGGCGCAGCACTATGTCCAGAACTGGCGGCGCTATGTGGCGGAGCTGACGCGGATCGACTGATCCGTCGCCCCACAATGGCACGGGTCACAATGGGACAGGCGAGGCGTAACGCTCCAAACTCGCGCAGGAGGGGATGAAACAGCCCATTGGCGCACACCTGACGCGGCCCGGCGCTTGCATTGGTCCTGCCGACGATCAAATGCAGGAGTCCGATCCCATGCGGATAGGGATTACAAAAATGCTGGCCGGCGCCGTGGCCTTTGTGGGGCTGATGGCGGTCGCGGATGCGGCTGCGGCCCAGTGCGGGCCGTCCAGCTGCCTGCCGCCTCCGCCGCCGACGCCGATCTTGCCGCCGCCGACGCCGATCACCCCGCCGGTGACGCCGCCGGGCGGCGGCTGCGGCCCCAGCGGCTGCCTGCCGCCGCGCCCGCCTGTGGCCCCGCCCTGCGGCGGCGGCGGGTGCCTGCCGCCGCCGCCTCCGGCCTGCTGCGGCTCGGGCGGCGGCAATGTGAACGTGAACGTCAACGTCAACGCGAACGCCAGCGCCAACGCCAGCGCCTCGGCGCGCGCCTGGGCCGGATCGCGCGCGGCGTCGACGGTGATCGTGGCGGGCGGGGGCGGCGCTTACTTCAACGTCGATCAGCCCTATCCCACCACCATCCAGGGTCTGAACGTCCAGGGCGGGATGCAGATGGTGCGAGTGCCCTTCACCGCGTCGCGCCGGATCGCGAAGCAGGTCGTGCTGCAGGCCGTCTGCATTGACGACCGCAACGTGCCGCACCCGGCGTCGCAGGTGATTCCCGGCCGGGACGTCGCCGACAGCTACGACGGCGAACTGTATCGCTGCCTGGCGGGCTCAAAGCTGCAGTGGACGGTCAGCGAGGCGGAGGGCGCCCCCGGCGAAACCCTGCTGTGCAACAAGCGCGAAGCCTTGTGGCACGGCGCGGGCGGGCGTCTGGAGTGCCGTCCCGAGAAGGCCGCGCGCGACTGTAACGAGCGTTCGCTGCTGCGCCGCTACGGCGCCGGCGTGAAGGTGCTGACCATGATCCGCGAAGAGACCTACACCGAGTATCGCGAGGAAATGGTCGAGGGCGCCGCGTCCACCGGCATGATCATGATGGACGGCGGGGTCGGCGGCCGGGTTTTCTGAACCGGCCGTTCAGCCTGGCGACAGACGCGATCGTCTAGGGTCAGGCGTCGACTCTCCGTCGATAGGCCAAATGACTGGGCCCCGCTCCTTGCGGGACGGGGCCCCTTCTTTGTTATTGGGCGTTAACCGAGACGACCTCGGCCTTCCACGCCGCATCCGGCTTCAGATACTGGCGCGCGGCCGCCTGAATGTCGGCGGCGGTGAAGGATTCAAGATCGCTGATGTGCGTCTGGATCTGTTCCAGCGTGGCGGGCTTGGCGGCCAGATCTTCCAACTGGCCCAGCCAGTACTCATTGCCGGCCTGGCTGCGGCGCAGGGATTCGATCACCGGCAGGCGCGCGCGGTTCAACTCGTCCTCGCTGATCGGCTTGTCGCGCAGGTCGGCGATGATGGCTTCCACGGCGGTGAAGAAGGCGTCGAACTTTTCCGGGGCCGTATCTGCGGTGATCGAGATGGAGCCGTAGCCCGTGAACACGTCGGACGACGAGGCGCGGACGCTGGGCGAATAGGCCAGAGCCTGCTTCTCGCGGATTTCCTCTAGGACGCGCAACTTCAGCACCTCGGCCAGGATGGAGGCCTTGCGCGCTTCGCTGCGGTCGTTGACGGCGTCGGTGGTCGGCCAGGCGATATAGGCCAGGCCCTGTTCGGCCGGGCCGGCGTGGGTCAAGCGGATCGGCTGAGCCGTCGGCGCCGGGAAGCGCCGCTGATCCGAGCCGGCCAGAGGCTGGGCGGCCGGCGCGCGCGCGGGCAGGGCGGCGAAGGTCGAGGCGACCGAAGCCACCGCGTCCTCGACCTTGACGTCGCCGACCATGACGATGTCGATCGGGCCGGACGCCAGTCCCTGAACCACGCCCTGCTTCAGTTCATCCAGGGTGAAGGCGGCGATCTCTGCGGGCGAGGGCATGGATTCGCGCTTGTCGCCGCTGGCGAGCAAGCCACTGGCCTGAAGGCCGAAGGCCCCGCCCGGGGTCGCCATCTGCTGGGCCATGAACTGCGGCAGGACGGCCTTGATCTGCTCGAACGGCGCAGGGCGCAGGCCCGGATCGGTCAGATAGGCGGCCAGCACCTGCATCTGCAGTTGCAGGTCGGCCGGACGGGTGGCGCCCGACAACTGATAGGCGTCGCTGTCGATGCTGAAGCCGGCGCCATAGATCTTGCCGGTGAGGACGCGGTTCAACTCGTCGGCCGTCAGCTTGCCGAGGCCGCCAGCCGTGAAGACCATCGGGGCCAGGGACTGAGAGGTGAAGCGATCGGTCGGCAGGCCCATCTCGCCGATGCCGGTGCGGACCGAGATCAGGATCTGCTGGTCCTTGAAGGTCGTCGGCTTGACGGTCAGGCGCACGCCGTTGGGGAAGGTGACGATCGTGGCGCCGACGGCGGCGACTTCGGTGGTCGAGGCCGGCGCGGCGACGGCGCCGAAGTCGGCATAGGGCCAGTCCAGAGCTGCCTGCTCGGCCGGGGCGCTCACCGGCGTGGCGCGGCTGGCTTCCAGCAGGGCGGTGACGCCGGCTTCGCCGCCTTCGATCGGCTCAGGCGTGACCACCAGCGCCAAGGGGCCCTGGCCTTCGAAGGCGCGCTTGACCGCTTCGCTGACCTGAGCTGCCTTGAGGTCCTTCACCGTGGCTTCGAACAGGGCCAGGTTGGTGGCGGGCGAAGAGAAGACCTTGTCGTCGTTGGCGGCGCCCAACAGGGCGTTGGCCAGGGCTGGGGTGCTGCGCGTCGCGGCGGCCTGCACGGCCGTTTCAAGCGCTGCGCGGCTGTTGGCGATCTCGCGATCCAGTTCGATCTGGGACACGCCGAACTGCACCAGGCGGCGCTGTTCCTGCTCGATGGTTTCCAGAGCGCGCTGGATGCCGCCGGGGTTGAAGGCGGCCGAGACGCTGGCGAGGTCGAGCGTCTTGAACAGGGTTCCCTGTCCGCCGCCGGCGCCGATGAAGGGCGGGTTGTCAGCGCGGGCCAACTCACCCAGGCGGCGGTTCAGCACGGCCATGCCCAGGCCTTGCAGCATGGCGTCGCGGCGTTCCGACGCCGTATCGGGATCGAGATCCGGGTTGCGGATCCAGTTCAGCTGGACCGAGGACTGCACGCCCGGCTCGACCAGGATGCGGGTCTCGGGCTGGCGCGGGGCGACCTGTCCCAGATCGGGCTCGGGCCCGTCGGCCGCCTTGGGCGTCCAGTCCGAGAAGGTCGCCTTGATCTTGGCCTCCATTTGATCGACGTCGAAGTCCCCGACCGCGATCAAGGTGGCCCGGTCGGGGCGGTAATAGGCCTCGTAGAACTCGACGAAGCGCTCGCGGGGGGCGCTGCGGATGATGCTGAGGTCGCCGATGGGCAGGCGGTTCGACAGACGCTGGCCGGGCGCCAACAAAGCGATTTGCGCCTTCAGCGAGCGCAGGGCCGGGGTGTTGCGCAGGCGCTCTTCGCCCTCGATCACGCCGCGCTCGGCGTCGATGTCCTCGGCTTTCATCAGGGCCTCTGAGACCTGCTCGCGCATGATCCGCAGCGAGGTGTCGACCGTCTCGTCGTTGGTGCGCGGCAGCTCCAGCGTATAGGCGGTCTGGTCGAAGCTGGTGAAGGCGTTGGTGTCGGCGCCGAAGGCCAGGCCCAGACGCTCCAGAATCCGCAGCAGCTCATTCTCGGGCACATTGGTCGTGCCGTTAAAGGCCATGTGCTCCATGAAGTGGGCCAGGCCCAGTTGGTCGTCGTTCTCCATCAGGGAGCCGGCCGCGATCCGCAGTCTCAGCGATGCCTGGCCCGGCGGGGTGGCGTTCTTCATGATGGCGTAGCGCATGCCGTTCGGCAGAACGCCGAAGCGGACAGCCGGATCTGCGGGAATGTCGCTGGCCGCCTGGGCCCAGGGCTTGAAGGGTTGGGGGTCCTGCGTCGCTACGGCTGACGGCGGCGTCAGGGCGACAGCAGGAAGGGCCGCGCCGCCCAGCAAGGCGAGGCTGGAGGCGGCAAGCATAAGCAGGCGGCGAGGGGATCGCATTCCGGTGGTCTCCGCGATGTGCGAGCGGGCGCCCCCCGGGGCGGATTGCGGCCCTGCACGTGATCAGGCGCGAAGCTTCTTCGGCCTCGCGCCTGATTACGGTGACAAACGAGCTTGACTGGCTCAAGTTACCGAAAGTTAATTTCCAGGCCGCGCCACGTAGAAGCTCGCGGTGTTACCCACCGCGTTGGCGCCCGCGACGACATTGCGGCCCCAGCCGTTGACGGTGGCGGTGGCCGTGGCGCGCACGTCGCCGACGTTGGTCTGGCTGTTGCGCACGCTCAACTCGCCGCCGCAGTCGGAGCAGGCGAAGCCGGTGACGGCGTTGCCAGCTGCATTGGCCCCGACATAGGCGTCATAACCGTTCTGGCCAGTGAACCCCGCGTTGGCGGTGACGCCGCCGGTATTCATCTGGGTGTTGTCGATGCTGACGTAGATGTCGTTGTTGCCGGCATGAACCTCGTTGCCCACGGCCTCGGCCGTCGAATAGGCGGCGCCGAAGTCGTAGGAACTGACTTCGGTGCGCGACAGCACCTCGGCTGCGTTCTGCTGGTCCACGTCCACGACCAGCGATCCGCCCTGGTTATAGAAGGCGGCCTGGTTGGAGGCGGCGCGGCTGCGTCCGGCGATGTCCCAGGCGTTGCCCGCCCACACGCCTGTCCAGGCGGTGACGCCTGCGCCCGAGGCGCTCTGGCTGACCGACAGATCCTGGTGCGAGTTCGGCGTCGAGGTCGCCTGTACCGCGTTGGCTGAAGCGTGGCTGGTGAAGACTGCCGCTGCCGGCGCGTAGGTGAAGCGGGCCTCGTTCTCGGCGTAGATCGCGCCGGTCGAGTTCTGATCGGCGCGGCCGGTGATGGCGCCGCGCTGCTCGCCTGTCCCGCTGGCGCCCAGGGCGACGGTGTTGCCGATGGCGTCGGACGAGACGTGGCCGCCGTAGTTAAGGCGGGAGCCGGTTTCCTCGATACGGGTGCGCGCCGTGACGTCGCCGTTCAGGTTCTGACCAGCCTCGACGTCGATGCCGGTGTTGAGGGCGGTCGCGGCCAGATAGTTGCCGCGCGCCTGGGTGGCGCTGTTCACGTAGCCGGTGTCGCCGCGCAGGGTCAGGGAGGTGTCCGCCTCGACGGCGCCCTGCATGTCCTGGGTCGAGCGGATATCGGCGGCGCGGCCCTCGGCGCCGCCGGACAGGGCGTTGCCCATGGCGGCGTTCGACACGGCGACGTTGTCGCTGACGTTGACGACGTTCAGGCGCTGACCGCTGATGACGTCGCCCAGGTTGAGCTGCTCATTCAGGACCAGCCCGCGATCTTGAGCGGAAGCCTCAGCGGCCGCCGCCACGCACAGCGCTGTCGCGGCGATCGTGCCAGCGAGACGGGTCGGCGCGAGTCTGGCCATTGTTCGTGTCCGTGTTTGCGTAAGCGGGATAATAGCCGCCCGTCGGGCCGACAGGGCTGTCGGCCAGCGGGTCGTTGGCGGGGTTGAGGCAGATTTCGGGGCCGGGGGCGCCGTACAGATTGGCCATGAACTCGACCGTGGCGCGTTCCACCAGGGCGCGGACCGCAAGCTGCACCGGCTCCAGGCCGCTGGACCCGGCCGAGATGTCGAAGACGTTGCCGTTCAGGAAGTCGAACACGCCGGCCGACACTTCTCGGCCGACGATCTGCTTCTGATAGGAGACGACGTCCACGACCTCCAGAGTGGTGGTCTGCACCAAACGCAGGTCGATCGCGACGTTCATCACGAAGACCTTGCCGGTGATGAGGCCCGAGCCGCCGTTCTGCTCCACTTCGCCGCCGGCGATGTCGAAGCCGCCCGAGCGGATGTTGTAGTTCACCTCCGTGATGCCGCCGACCACATAGAAGTCGGAGCCCGGCACCTGGCCCGCCAGGATACGGCGGAAGGCGGCGTCCTGGGGCGCGCCGTTCGGCACGTCGTCGCCGATCAGCTTGTTGTTGGCGTAGCGCAGTTCCAGCTCGGAGACCGAGGTGTCGTAGCGCTCGACGATTCGGGCGCCGGCCTTGGCCAGGGCGGTGTTGGCCATCAGGGAGGCGCCCTGGGTGATTTGACGCCCGCCGTCGGACGATACGGACCCGGTGTAGTCGCTGATCCGGCCCACAGCCATGCGCGGCGAGGGCAGATTATAGCGGCGCGCATAGTCGGCCAGGCAATAAAGCGCGGTCGAATAGGGCGTCGGGTTCGAGGTCACCGGGGCGTTGCCGATCGGCTTGGCGTACTGCCCCGACGGTCCGGCCGAGGTGCTGACGCAACCGCCCAGCAGGGCGGCGGCGGCGGCGACGCAGCCGAGAGCGCGCACAGGCGAGCGGCGGATGGCTGAGATGTTCATGGACGCGGCCCGTTCAGCGTGGTGCCGGCGTTGATGTCGCCGGTGTTGGTCTGGGTGGAGTTGACGACGACCGTGTTGCGGTTGCCTTGGACCACCACGTTCAGGTTGTTGCCGATGGCGGTCGAGCCGCCGATGTTGGTCCCGCCGTTTGAGCCGACGCCGCCGTTGAAGACGCCGGCCGACGCATTGCTGTCGCTGCGCGAATAGGCGCTGCCGTTCTGCTGGATGAGGCCGTCGACGACCAGTCGGTTGCCGTTGGCGTCGCGGGTCGTGCCGCGGCTGGCCTGGGCGGTGGTGTAGCGCGAGGCGCCGTAACCCGCCTGGAACTGGCCCGCGCCGGCCGAGCCGGTCGACTGCGCGAGGGCCGAGCCTGCAGGCAGGGCCGCCAATACGACTGCGGCCGCCAAGGGCATGAGTGTCAGGCTATGAGACGACATAAGCGCTCCGGAAAACTTCTGGAACGGCTCACGCAACGACCGTGCCAGCCCCTATCAGTGTCGTAATGGCGCAAATGGGCGTCTTGAGATCGAAGGCGACTGGCCCCATCAAGGACGAATGTCCCAATCTGACGCCCGTTCGCCGCGGCCGCCGCGTGAAAAGATCTTCAACGCGCCTTTCCTGCCCCTGCTGATCGCAGCATCCATGCCGGCGCTCTTCTATCTGCAGGAGCGGCTTCCCGATCAGGGACTCTCCATGGCTTTCGTGCCCGCGGACCTGTGGCGCGGAGAGTGGACAGGTCTGTTCACCTCCATGCTGCTGCACGGCAGTTGGCCGCATGTCGCCATGAATGCGGTGGGCGCCCTGGCGTTCGGCGCGCCGGTCGCCCGTCTGATGGAGCGCGGGCCCGGTCCATTGACCTTCAGCCTCTTCTATATAGCGGCGGGCGCAGTGGCGACGCTGGGCTACGGCCTGCTGCATCCGCACAGCATGGCTCCGTTGGTCGGGGCTTCGGGCGCGGTCTTCGGCCTGATTGGCGCTGCGACCCGGCTGATGGGCGGGCATGGAAGGGTATTGCCGCTGGTTCACCCCATGGTGTTGCGCGCTTCGGCCGCCTGGATGGCCGTGAATCTCATCGTGGGGCTGATTGGCCTGGCGCCGGGGGCGGACGGCGCCCGCATCGCATGGGAAGCGCACGCCGTCGGCTTCGTGTTCGGCATTCTTGCCATTGGACCGATCGGCGGGTGGTTCGCAGCCCGCCGTGATTTGCCTCTCGGCAGAGTCTGAGCGAACCTGTCTTCCATCTTGCGGCCGGTCCGCGACATGCGGACGACGGCCTGCCCACAAGGAGGAAGTCGCCATGCTGGTCGCCGAGATTCTAAAGGGTAAGGGAGACGCGGTCTTCACCCTGGCGCCTGACGCGAACCTGGATGAAGCCTGCGCCGAACTGGAGCGCCGTCAGGTCGGGGCGCTGATTGTCTGCCAAGGCGACAGCGTGGCGGGCGTCTTGTCCGAGCGCGACATCGTTCGCGCCATATCCCGCGATGGACCCGAGGCCCTGAAGCGTCCGGTCTCCCATTATATGACCAGCGAAGTGGTCTTCGCCGATCCGGCAGAAACCGTCGAGGCCCTGATGGCCCGAATGACGGACCGCCGCATCCGGCATCTGCCCGTATTGCTGGATCGGCGGCTGGCCGGCGTCGTCTCCATCGGCGACGTGGTCAAATGTCAGATCGCCCAAGCCACGCAGGAAGCCGAAAGCCTGCGCACCTATATAGCGGCGGGGTAGGGCGGCGGCTCAGGCGCGAGGCCGACCTGTGCATAAGCGCCCGATCTGTGGATAGATCGGAAAAGCCGGTTTTGCCTATTGCCCTCGGGAAAAGCGCCTCGTATATCGCCGCCTCGCTCGGAGACGGGCTGGCCCAACGGGGCTTCGGAGACTGAGTTTTCGGGGTTTTGGTCGGG
>NZ_JACSQU010000003.1 GCF_014836405.1 Brevundimonas guildfordensis
CCCGACCAAAACCCCGAAAACTCAGTCTCCGAAGCCCCGTTGGGCCAGCCCGTCTCCGAGCGAGGCGGCGATATACGTCCGCCCCTTCCGGGTGGCAAGGGCCTTTTCACAAAAAGTCCAAAAATCTCAACGAACTCGAGTCGCCGGACCCATGACCGGCGCGGCGCTCGCGTATACGCGCGGTCTTGGTTGTGGGACCTGGCCGGGCGAAACGGCAGAATCTTCACCCCTAAAGGAGCGCTCCGAGAGGAATTTTATCGCGGACACGCCGCTCGACGGGCGCATACGGGTGCTTTCTTCCACATTTCGCGCGTCGACGGTTGCGCCGCAACATTGGTCAAGGCATAAGAGCGCCAGTTCGAAAGGTCTCTTCCTTGTCCCACCGCGCCGCCATCGCTGCGATCCTGAGCCCCGCGCAAGCAGCGGCCGATCTGCGCGTGCTGTCGGTGGGCGTACTCCTTCTCTCGGTAATTCTTATTCCGCTTAGCCAAGCGGTGTGGATGCCTGCGACCTGACCTGAACCCAGACAGTTTCGCCCATTCACCCCGCTCCGGCTCCGGACGCGGGGTTTTTCATGTGCCCGCCCTACTCCCGACAGGCAAGAACTTCCAAGATCACGATGACGCAGGCTTCAGACAGCACAAAACGACCCAATAGCCGCTCTGCGGCCGTCACACAGGGCCCGAACCGGGCGGCTGCGCGGTCATATCTGCGCGCGGCGGGCATGCAGGACGCCGACTTCGACAAGCCGATGATCGCTATCGTCAACACCTGGTCGACGGTCACGCCGTGCAACATGCACCTGGACCGCCTGGCCAAGGACGTGCGCGCCGGCATCATCGCGGCGGGCGGCTATCCGGTCGATTTCAACACCATCGTCGTCACCGACGGCATCTCCATGGGGACGGCGGGCATGAAGGCCTCGCTGATCAGCCGCGAGGTCGTCGCCGATTCCATTGAGCTGGCGGTCGAAGGGCATCAACTGGACGGCGTCGTCTGCATCGTCGGCTGCGACAAGACGATTCCCGCCGCAGCCATGGCCCTGGCGCGGATGGATATCCCCGGCCTGGTCTACTACGGCGGCACCATCCTGCCCGGCGTGATCGGGACAAAGGAAGTCTCAGTTCAGGAAGTGTTCGAGGCCATCGGCGCCCACGCCGCCGGCGCTCTGGACGATGCGGGCCTGAAAGCGGTCGAAAGCGCGGTCTGCCCCGGCGCCGGCGCCTGCGGCGGCCAGTTCACCGCCAACACCATGGCTATGGCCCTGTCGATGATGGGCATCTCGCCCATGGGCGCCAATGACGTGCCCGCCGTCGATCCGGCCAAGGGCGCGGAAGGCGAGCGTTGCGGCCGCCTGATCGTCGAGCGGGTTTTCGCCGGCGACACGGCGCGCAAATACATCACCCGCGCCAGCCTGAAGAACGCCGCCGTCGCGGTCTCGGCCTCAGGCGGATCGACCAACGCCGTCATGCACCTGACCGCCATCGCGGCAGAGGCGGGCGTCGACTTCGGCGTGGAGGACTGCCACCAGGCCTGCGTCGAGGCCCCGGTCATCTGCGACCTGAAGCCGGGCGGCCGCTTCCTGGCCTCGCACTTGTATGCGGCGGGCGGCACGCGCCTGGTCGCCCAGCGTCTGGCCGAGGCGGGCAAGATCGCCAACGTCCCGTCCGTCTCGGGCCGCAGCCTGTTCGCCGAGGCGGGCGACGCCGAGGAGCAGCCCGGCCAGCAGGTCGTCACCAGCTTCGAGGCCCCGGTCATGGCCCGCGGCTCCTACGCCGTCATCTACGGCGATGTCGCCCCCGAAGGCGCCGTCATCAAGCTGACCGGCCACAAGGTCGACCGCTTTGAAGGCCCGGCCGCCGTGTTCGACTGCGAGGAAGACGCCTTCCATGCGGTGCAGGACGGCTCGGTCGGCGAAGGCGACGTCATCATCATCCGCTACGAAGGGCCCAAGGGCGGGCCCGGCATGCGCGAGATGCTGCAGGTCACCGCCGCCCTGAAGGGCCGCAAGGTCGAGAACGTCGCCCTGCTGACCGACGGCCGGTTCTCGGGCGCCTCCTACGGCTTCGTCGCCGGGCACGTCTCGCCCGAGGCCGCGGCGGGCGGCCCCATCGCTCTCATCCGCGATGGCGATCCGATCGTCATCGACGTCACCAACCGAAGGATCGACGTGCTCGTCGATCTGGAGGCGCGCCGGGCGGATTTCGCCCCCAACCGTATCCGCCCGGCGCAAGGCGTTTTCGCAAAGTACCGCGCCGCCGTCGCCTCTGCCTCGCAAGGGGCCGTGACCATTCCCAATCCGCCGCCGGCCCAGATCCCCGCCGATCTGGCCGCCCGCTCCACCGAAAACGCTGCTTCTTAAGGACGTCCCCCCATGGCCATCACCATCTACACTAACGAAGACATCAAACCGGGCGCCATCGCCGGCCAGCGCATCGCCGTCATCGGCTATGGCTCGCAGGGTCGCGCCCACGCCCAGAACCTGAAGGATTCGGGCCACGACGTGATCGTCGGCGTTCGCCACGGCGGCACGGGCTGGAAGCACGCGACCGAGGACGGCGTCCCCACCGCCGAGCCGGCCGAGGCCGTTCGCGGCGCCGACGTCATCGCCATCCTGACCCCGGACATGGTCCAGAACGAGGTCTATCGCGACATCATCGAGCCGAACGCCAAGCCGGGCGCCGCCCTGTTGTTCGCCCATGGCTTCTCGATCATCTACCACCGGATCACGCCGCGCGACGACATGGACGTCATCCTGGTCGCGCCCAAGGGGCCGGGCGATCTGGTCCGCCGCGAGTTCGCGCGCGGTCGCGGCGTCCCGTCCCTGTTCGCCATCGAGAGGGACGCGACCGGCAAGGCCCGCGATCGCGCCATGGGCTACGCCAAGGGAATCGGCGGGGCGACCGGCGGCCTGCTTGAGACCTCGTTCCGCGAAGAGACCGAGACCGACTTGTTCGGCGAACAGGCCGTCCTGTGCGGCGGGGCCAAGGAACTGGTCATCCAGGGCTTCAACACCCTGGTCGACGCCGGCTATCAGCCGGAGATCGCCTATTTCGAATGCCTGCACGAGCTGAAGCTGATCGTGGACCTGTTCTACGAAGGCGGCATCTCCAAGATGCACCACTTCATCTCGGAAACGGCCAAATGGGGCGCCGTGGCCTCGGGTCCGCGCGTGATCACCGACGAGACCCGCGCCCGCATGAAGACCGTGCTGGACGAGATCCAGAGCGGCCAGTTCGCGCGCGAATGGATCGCCGAGAACGAGGCGGGCAAGCCGAAATACGAGGCCCTGCTGACTGAGGACCGCTCCAGCCAGATCGAACAGGTCGGCGCCCGTCTGCGCGACCGCATGGCCTGGCTGCAGACGGCCAAACAGGCCGCCGCCTGACCCTCTGTATATATAAAGAGAGACTGACCCGATGAGCGCCGCCGCGCCCGCCCTGAAAACACCCTCCGCCCCGGCCGTCATGACCGGTGCGCGCCTGCTCGTCTCCAGCCTGGAGCGGATGGGCGTAGAGGTCGTGTTCGGCTACCCCGGCGGCGCCATCATGCCGATCTACGACGCCCTGACCGGCTCGTCGCTGAAGCACATCCTGGTCCGCCACGAACAGGCCGCCGCCTTCGCCGCCGACGCCTATGCCCGGCTGAGCGGTCGGGTCGGGGTCTGCATGGCCACCTCGGGCCCCGGCGCCACCAATTTGATCACCGGCATCGCCAACGCCATGATGGATTCGGCGCCGATGGTCTGCATCACCGGCAACGTCCCCCAAGGGGTCATGGGCACCGACGCCTTCCAGGAGATCGACATCCTGGGCGTCACCCTGCCGATCGTGAAACACTCCATCCTGGTCCGTGACGCCGCCGAGATCCCGGCCGCCATCGAACAGGCCTTCCACATCGCCGCCTCGGGCCGCCCCGGCCCGGTGCTGGTCGACCTGCCCAAAGACGTCCAGTTCGCCGAAACGGTCGCCCCCTTCGGCTTCAACATTCCCAATGAAACGATTGAGGCCGACGCCGACGCCATCGCCGAGGCCGAGCGCTTCATCCGCGCCGCCGAACGCCCGCTGATCTACATCGGCGGCGGGGTGAAGATCGGCCGCGCGACCGAAGCCCTGCGCGCCTTCGCCGAGACCACCGGCATCCCCGCCGTCGCCACCCTGAACGCCCTGGGCACGGTGCCGACCGACGCTCCCGGCTTCCTGGGCATGCTGGGGATGCACGGGACGCGCGCGGCCAATGAAGCGGTGCAGGCGTCCGACCTGCTGATCGTCATGGGCGCCCGTTTCGACGACCGCGCCACCGGCAAGCTGGCCGAGTTCGCCCCCCACGCCCGCGTGATCCATTTCGACGCCGACGCCTCCGAGATCGGCAAGCTGCGCGAGACCCACGTCGCCGTCGGCGGCGAGATCCGCCCGGCCATCGAAGCCCTGACCGCGCGCATGACGACGGCGCCGCTGACCATCGACCCGTGGGTCATCCGCTGCGCCTCGGCGGCCGAGCGTCACGCCGCCCGCTATGACGCGCCGGGCGAAGGCGTCTACGCCCCCGCCCTGCTGAAGCAGCTGTCCGAAATGGCGGGCGACCGCTTCGTCGCCGCCTGCGACGTCGGCCAGCATCAGATGTGGGCCGCCCAGCACTGCCGCTTCGCCCGGCCCGAAGCCCACATCACCTCGGGCGGTCTGGGCGCGATGGGCTTCGGCCTGCCCGCCGGCCTGGGCGCCCAGATGGCGGACCCGGATGCGGTCGTCGTCACCATCGCCGGCGACGGCGGCTTCATGATGAACGTCCAGGAGCTGGCCACCCTGCGCCGCTACGGCGTGCCGCTGAAGATCGTCCTGCTGGACAACTCATCGCTGGGTCTGGTGCGCCAGTGGCAGGAGCTGTTCTTCGCCGAGAACTATTCCGAGATCGACCTGTCCGACAATCCGGACTTCGTGAAGGTGGCCGAGGCCTTCGGCGTCGAGGCCTTCCGCATCGACCGCCGCGATCAGGTCGAGGCCGGTCTGGCCCGCCTGCTGGCCGCCAAGGGCGCCTGCCTGGCCCACGTCGTCATCGACCCCAAGGAAAACGTCTGGCCGCTGGTCCCGCCAGGCAAGAGCAACGCTGAAATGATGGAAGGCGCATGAGCATGAGCGACACCATTCACATCCAGATCGACCGGGCCGACGGCTCGCTTCAGCGTCTCATCGGCCTGGTGGAGCGCCGCGGCTTCCACATCGACGGCATGAGCATGGCCCCCGATTCTGAAATCGAAGGCGCGATGCGCCGCATCGCCCTGACCGTTCGCGGGCGCGACGCCGCCCGATCCATCGACACCCTGGGCCGCCAGATCGACCGCCTGATCGGCGTCGCGCGCATCCAGGCCCACACCTTCCAGTCCGAGGCCGCCTAATGTCCCGAGTAAACCGAGTATCCAGAACGGCCGAGATTGCGGCCGATCCCAACCGGGTCATCATCTTCGACACCACCCTGCGCGACGGTGAACAGGCGCCGGGTTTCTCCATGTCGGCCGAGGCCAAGCTGAAGATGGCCCATGTCCTGAAGGATCTGGGCGTCGACGTGATCGAGGCCGGCTTCGCCGCCGCCTCGCCGGGCGACGAGGAATGCATCCGCCGCGTGGCGGGCGAGGTCGAGGGGCCGGTTTTCGCCTCCCTGTCGCGCGCCAACGAGAAAGACATCGACGCCTCGGCCCGCGCCCTGTCCACCGCCCCTGCTTCGCATCGACGCTGCCACGTCTTCCTGGCCACCAGCCCGATCCACCGCTCGGCCAAGCTGCGGATGAGCACCAATGAGGTGCTGGCCACGGTGTCGCGCTCGGTGGAGTACGCAGCCTCCCTGTTCGACGACGTCGAATTCTCGGCCGAGGACGCCTTCCGCACCGAGCCGGAGTTCCTGGCCGAGGTGCTGATGGCCGCGGCCGACGCCGGCGCCCGGACGCTGAACGTACCCGACACCGTCGGCTACGCCACGCCCGAGGAATCGCGCCAGCGCTTCGCCTATCTGGACGGGATCATCCGTCCGCGTCACGCCGACATCATCTTCTCGTCCCACGCCCACAACGACCTGGGCCTGGCCGTCGCCAACTCCCTGGCCGCCGTCGAAGGCGGGGCGCGTCAGGTCGAGGTCGCCGTCAACGGGATCGGCGAGCGCGCCGGCAACGCCTCGACCGAGGAAGTCATCATGGCTCTGCGCACCCGCGCCGATCGCTATGGCGTGACGGTCGCCGCCGAGAGCCGCCATCTGGTCCGCTCTTCCGAGACCCTGCGCGAAGTGACCGAGAGCGTGATCGCCCGCAACAAGGCCATCGTCGGCCTGAACGCCTTCGCCCACGAAGCCGGCATCCACCAGCACGGCATGATGGCCGACAGCCGCACCTACGAGATCATGCGCCCCGAGGACGTCGGGTTCGAGGGCAGCTATTTCGTGCTGGGCAAACACTCGGGCCGCCACGCGGTCGGCAAGCGCGCCGAGGCCCTGGGCCACGCTTTGGAAGGCCAGCGCCTGGCCGACGTCTTCGCCGGCTTCAAGCGCCGCGCCGACGAGATCGGCGAGATCAACGACGCCGAACTGACCGCCATCATCGCCGCCACCGCCCCCCAACAGGACAAGACCTATGCAGCCGCTGGCTAAGAACATCTGGATCAACGGCGAACTGACGGCGTGGGAAAACGCCACCGTCCACGTGATGAGCCACGCCCTGCACTACGGCACCTCGGTGTTCGAGGGCATCCGCGTCTATGACACGCCGAACGGCCCGTGCGGCTTCCGCCTGACCGACCATATCCGCCGCCTGTTCGACAGCGCGCGCATCTACCACTTCCCCATGCCCTACACTGAGGACGAGCTGGTCCAGGCCTGCAAGGACGTGGTGCGCGCCGAGGGCCTGCGCTCGGCCTATCTGCGTCCGCTGGCCTTTCTGGGCGAGTGCGGCATGGGCGTCAGCCCCTCGGCCGAGGCGATCCGCAGCGATGTGATGATCTCGGCCTTCGCCTGGGGCGCCTATCTGGGCGAAGAGGCGCTGGAGAAGGGCGTCGACGCCTGCATCTCCAGCTGGAACCGCGTGGCGCCGAACACCGTCCCGGCCGGCGCCAAGGCGGGCGGCAACTATCTGTCCTCCTATCTGATCGGGCGCGAAGCCCGCGTGCGCGGCTTCGGCGAAGGCATTGCGCTGGGCGCCGACGGCCTGCTGTCCGAGGGCGCGGGCGAGAACCTGTTCATCGTCAAGGACGGGGTGCTGATGACCCCGCCCGCCGCCGCCTCCATCCTGCAGGGCATCACCCGCGACAGCGTGATGAAGCTGGCGCGCGGCCTGGGCTATGAGGCGCGCGAGCAGGTCCTGCCGCGCGAGGCCCTCTACGTCGCCGACGAGGTCTTCATGACCGGCACGGCGGCCGAGATCACCCCCGTCCGCTCCATCGACGGCATCATGACCCGCGCAGGCGGCCCCGGCCCGGTGACGAAGGCGGTGAACAAGGCCTTCCGCGGCCTGTTCGACGGCACGACGCCCGACCGCTTCGGCTGGCTGGAGCCCATCGGCGAGGCTGAAAACGCCGCCCCGGCCAAGGAGCGCGCGCATGAGCCAGCCTAAGACTATGTACGAGAAGGTCTGGGACCGGCACGTCGTCGTGCCGGAAACCGCCGAGACTCCGGGCGTCATGTATGTGGACCTGCACCTGGTCCACGAAGTCACCTCGCCTCAGGCCTTTTCCGAGATCGCGGCGCGCGGGCTGAAGGTCCGCCGCCCCGACCGCACCTTCGCCACCCTGGACCACTCTACCCCCACCCTGCCCGCCGGGCCGGACGGGACGCTGCCCTATGTCACCGAACAGGCGCGCAAACAGGTCGAGACGCTGGAGGCCAACTGCGCCCGCCACGGGATCGAACTGGCGGGCTGGGGCTCGGACCAGCGGGGCGTGGTCCACGTCATGGGGCCGGAACTGGGGCTGACCCAGCCGGGCATGACCGTCGTCTGCGGCGACAGCCATACCGCCACCCACGGCGCCTTCGGGGCGCTGGCCTTCGGCATCGGCACCTCGGAAGTCGGTCACGTGCTGGCGACCCAGTGCCTGTTGCAGCGTCGGGCCAAGGCCATGCGGGTGACCGTCGACGGACGCTTGCGCCCCGGCGTCTCGGGCAAAGACGTGGCGCTGGCCGTCATCGCCGCCATCGGCTTCGGCGGCGGCACCGGCTACGTCATCGAATATGCAGGCGAGGCCGTGCGCGCGCTGGACATGGAAGGGCGCATGACCCTGTGCAACATGTCCATCGAGGCGGGCGCCCGCGCGGGCATGATCGCGCCGGACCAGACCACCGTCGACTGGCTGCGCGGCCGCAGACATGTCCCCGCCGACTATGAAGCCGCCGCCGCCGACTGGCTGAGCCTGGCCTCCGACCCCGGCGCGGTCTTCGACAAGGAGGTCGTGCTGGACGGCGCCGCCATCCGCCCGATGGCCACCTGGGGCACCACCCCCGACGCGGGCGCCCCCGTCGGCGCGCCCGTGCCGCAGCCGCGCTCGGCCTCGGACCAGAAGGCCATCGACTACATGGGCTTCACCGCCGGAGAGGCGACCACCGGCCACAAGGTCGATGTGGTCTTCATCGGCAGTTGCACCAACGGCCGCCTGCCCGACCTGCGCGCCGCCGCCGACGTCCTGCGCGGCCGCAAGATCCAGCCGGGCGTGCGGATGCTGGTCGTCCCCGGCTCCGAGGCCGTCCGCCGCGACGCCGAGGCGGAAGGATTGGACAAGGTCTTCACCGAGGCGGGCGCCGAATGGCGCATCCCCGGCTGCTCCATGTGCATCGCCATGAACGGAGACTTCGTCGCGCCCGGTCAACTGGCCGTCTCGACCTCCAACCGCAATTTCGAGGGCCGTCAGGGCAAGGGCGCCCGCACCATCCTGGCCAGCCCCGCGACCGCCGCCGCCAGCGCCGTGGCCGGCGTGCTGACCGACCCGCGCGCCTATCTGGAGGCCCCCATCCATGCCTGAGGCTTTCAAAGTTCTGACGTCGAAAACCCTGACCTTGAGCCAGGCCAACATCGACACCGACCAGATCATCCCCGCGCGCTTCCTGACCACCACCTCGCGCGAGGGTCTGGGCGCCCAGGCCTTCTATGACTGGCGCTATGAGGCCGACGGGTCGCCCAAGCCGGAATCGGTGCTGAACCGCATCGACCCGACCGAACAGCGCATCCTGCTGGCCGGGCCGAACTTCGCCTGCGGCTCCTCGCGCGAGCACGCGCCCTGGGCGCTGCTGGACTACGGATTCCGGGCGGTGATCTCGACCGAGATCGCCGACATCTTCACCTCCAACGCCCTGAAGAACGGCTTCCTGCCCATCGTCGTCGATCAGACCGTCTGGGACGATCTGGCCGCCCATCCCGAGCAATCGGTGACCATTGATCTGGAGGCGGGCGAGATCCGGCGCGGCAACGCCCCGGCCGTGCCGTTCAAGGTCGAGGCCTTCGCTCGCCAGTGCCTGCTCGACGGCGTCGACGCTCTTGGCTGGCTTCAGTCGAAACTGCCTTACGTCGCCTCCTACGAACGCCTGCGCCAAGACACCTATCAGCCGGAGACCGCCTGATGACCGCCCATGAAACGCCCGCCGCTCGCACCTTCAACATCGTCGTCCTGCCCGGCGACGGCGTCGGCCCCGAGGTGGCCCTGGCCGCCCAACGCGTGCTGACCTGCATCGGCGATATCTACGGCCACCGCTTCGACTTCACCGAACACCTGATCGGCGGCGCCGCCATCGACGCCACGGGAGAGTCCCTGCCGGAAGAGACGAAGGCCGCCTGCATCGCCTCCGACGCCGTGCTGCTGGGGGCCGTCGGCGGGCCCAAGTGGGACGGCGCCCCGGTTCGTCCGGAGCAGGGCCTGCTGGCGATCCGCAAGGCGATGGGCCTGTACGCCAACCTGCGCCCGCTGCAGGTCTCGCCGGTTCTGGCCCACCGCTCGCCGCTGAAGAAGGAGATCGTCGAGGGCGTCGATCTGATCGTCTTCCGCGAACTGACCAGCGGCGTCTATTTCGGCGAGCGCTCCCGCACCGAAACCTCGGCCTCGGACCTGTGCGTCTATACGGTTGAGGAGATCGAGCGCGTCGCCCGCGCCGCCTTCCAGGCCGCCGAACAACGCCGCGGCAAGGTCACCTCCGTCGACAAGGCCAACGTCATGGAGACCAGCCGCCTGTGGCGCGAGGTCGTCACCCGCGTCCACGCCGAGGAGTATCCGCAGGTCACCCTGGAGCACGCCCTGGTCGACTCCATGGCCATGCACCTGATCCGCAAGCCGCGCGACTATGACGTCATCCTGACCGAGAACATGTTCGGCGACATCCTGTCGGACGAGATTTCGGTGCTGGGCGGCTCCATCGGCCTGCTGCCCTCGGCGTCGCTGGGCGCCAATGGCCCCGGCCTGTTCGAACCCATCCACGGCTCGGCGCCGGACATCGCTGGTCAGGATCTGGCCAACCCAGTCGGCATGGTGCTGTCGGCGGCGATGATGCTGCGGCACAGCTTCCAGCTGGAGGATGAGGCCGATTCCATCGAGGCGGCGGTCGCGGCCGTCCTGGCCTCGGGCGCCGTCACCGCCGATCTGGGCGGGGCGCTGGGCACGGTCTCGGCCACGCGCGCCATCGTCGACGCCATCCGCGCCATTCACTGGGCGGCGGCGCGTCATGTGCCGATGCATTGGGCCTGACGGTCTAAAGCGTTTGAAAAACACGAGAGGCGGGCGTCAGTCCGCCTCTTTTCACGTCAGCCGTCGACCAGCCCCTGCAGGGCGTCGGCCATACGCCCCGCCAAGGCGGCCTTCTGCGCCTCGTCCAGGTTGGAGAAGCCGTCCGACAGCTCCCGGCTGATGGCCATGCCCATGATCAGCCCGGCGGCCAGGCGCGCCCGGACAGGAGCGTCCGCGCCGCCGATCCACTGAGTCAGCGGCTCGAAGAAGCGGGTGTTGCTGGTGTGCTGCACCACATCCATCGCCTTGGACGATCCGATGGAGCGCAGCAGGATCAGCAGGCCGCGCATACGGCCGCTGCCGTCGTCCGGCGTGCAGGCGGCGGCTTCGCCATAGACGATCTCGCGCGCCAGCCGGGCGCCGAAATCGGCGCGATCGCCATCCATCAGGTCGCGCCCGTTCTTGCAGCTGTCCAGGACAGCCACGAACAAATCTTCCTTGGAGCCAAAATAACGGCTGATCAGCGCCGCATCGACGCCAACATCACGCGCGACATCGCGCATGCCGACATCATCATAACTCTCCGCGCAGAAGCGTGCGCGCGCCGCCTCCAGGATAGCCTGGCGGGTGGCGTTGGCGTTACGCGGCCGGGGGACGTCGCAAAGGACCAATTGGTCGCACTCCAATAAACCTTACGGTCTATATGGCCTTGTCATCAGGCGTTGACAAGCGGCGCAATCGTCGTCTTTAAGTCAGCCGGTGTTGACTGGACGCCTCCTCCCCTATGAGCGCACAGTCCTGTGGATAAAACGACTCCCAAGGAGAACGCGCCGATGCGCACGGTGAAGATCGCGGCCGCGTCCGTCATGATGGCGGCCGCCCTTTATGGCTGTTCCAAGGGAGAGGAGGCGCCCGCCCAGGGCGCGCCGCCGGTCACGGTGGCGACGCCTCTGTCGCAACAGGTCGTTGACTGGGACGAATTCACGGGGCGCTTCGAGGCGCCCCGTTCGGTTGATGTGCGCGCGCGCGTGGGCGGATACATCCAGGCGGTCCACTTCAAGGATGGCGACTTCGTCCGTCAGGGCCAACTGCTGTTCACGCTGGATCCCCGTCCGGCCCAGGCCGCCCTGGCCTCGGCCCGCGCCCAACTGGCCCAGGGCCAGGCGCAACTGACGCTGGCCCAGACGGAACTGGCCCGCTCCGAGGGCCTGTTGGCCTCGCAAGCGGTGTCTCAGGCCGAAGTCGACGCCAAGCGCGGCGCGGTCAAGACCGCCGAAGCCGCCGTGGCCGCCGCCAACGCCGCCATCCGCGCCCGTCAACTGGACGTCGAGTTCACCCGCGTCACCGCGCCGATCTCGGGGCGCGCGTCCGACCGCCGGGTCGATCCGGGCAACCTGATCGGCGGCGGTTCGTCGGCCGGCGACATCCTGACCACCATCGTTTCGTCGTCGCCGATCTACTTCGTCTTCGACGGCTCCGAAGCCCTGGCCCTGAAATACCAGCGCGACGCCCGCAACGGCTCGGCCCCGATCCGCATCCGCCTGCAGGACGAGACCAGCTATGACCGCGCCGGCGTGCTGGACTTTACCGACAACGCCATCGACGCCTCTTCGGGCACCATCCGCCTGCGCGCCGTGGTCCAGAACGCCGACGGCTTCCTGAAGCCGGGCATGTTCGGCCACGCCCAACTGGCCGGTTCAGGCGGTTACGCCGCGATGCTGGTGCCGGATTCGGCCGTCGTCACCGACGGTCCGCGCAAGGTGGTCTACGTCGTCGCCAAGGACGGCACGGTGGGCGCCAAGCCCGTGCAACTGGGACCGATCGCCAACGGCCTGCGCGTCGTGCGCACCGGCCTGACGCCCGACGACCGCGTCATCATCAACGGCCTCCAGCGCGCCCGTCCGGGCCAGAAGGTCACCGCCCAGAACGGGACCATCAAGGCCGAGGAAACCAAATCCGACGCGCCCGTGACCACGGCCCCTGTCGCCTCGTCCGCCACCTTCGTCGCCAGCGCCGGCTGAGGAGGAGGCTCACGGGCCGGAACCTGATCCATGAACATTTCCCGCTTCTTCATCGACCGACCGATCTTCGCGATCGTGATCTCGGTCTTCATCACCCTGGTCGGCGCCTTCGCCATGCCGATGCTGCCGTTGGCGCAGTATCCGGACATCGCGCCGCCGACGATCAGCGTGACCGCCTCCTACGCCGGTGCCTCGGCTGAAACCCTGTCCGAGACGGTCGCCGCACCGCTGGAACAGGAAATCAACGGCGTCGAGAACATGCTCTACATGACCTCGTCGTCCACCTCGGACGGCCGGGTCCAGGTCACCGTCACCTTCCAACCGGGCACCGACCTCGATACCGCCCAGGTGCTGGTGCAGAACCGGGTCGCCCTGGCTGAACCGCGCCTGCCGGCGCAGGTCCGTCAGGTCGGCGTCGTCGTCAACAAGGAGTCGACCGGCTTCCTGATGCTGGCGTCGCTGACCTCCGACGACCCCGGCATCGACAGCGACTATCTCGGCAATATGGCCCAGTCGATGATCCGCGACCGCCTGCTGCGGATCGACGGCGTCGGCGGGGTGCAGGTCTTCGGCGGCGGCAACTACTCCATGCGCATCTGGATCGACCCGGCCAAGGCGGCCGCGCGCGACCTGACGGCGCCCGAGATCGTCGCTGCTCTGCAGGCGCAGAACGTCCAGGCCGCTGGCGGCTCGATCGGCCAGCCCCCCTTCCCGACCAACGCCGCCGCCTTCGAGCTGCCGGTTCAGGTCGAGGGCCGTCTGGCGGCTCCCGAAGAGTTCGGCAAGGTCGTGCTCAAGACCGACCCGCAAGGGCGCGTGACCCGCGTCAGCGACATCGCCCGCGTCGAGCTCGGCTCGGAAATCTATGGCGTTGAAGGCTACTTCAACGGCCAGCGCGGCGTCGGCGTCGCCATCATTCAGCAGCCGGGCTCCAACGCCCTGTCGACGGCCGACCAGGTCATCGCCGAGCTGGACGCCATCAAGGCCGACTTCCCGCCGGGCGTGAAATACGCCATTCCCTATAACCCGACGGAATACGTCGCCGCCTCGGTTTCGGCGGTCGAGCACGTGCTGATCGAAGCCGTCTTCCTGGTGATGATCGTCATCCTGGTCTTCCTGCAGACCTGGCGCGCGGCCATCATCCCGATCCTGGCCATTCCGGTCGCCCTGGTCGGCACCTTCGCGGTGCAACTGGCGCTGGGCTATTCGATCAACTCCCTGTCTCTGTTCGCCCTCGTCCTGGCCGTCGGCATCGTCGTCGACGACGCCATCATCGTGGTCGAGAACGTCGAGCGTTACATCCGCGAGGGCCTGACCCCCAAGGAAGCCGCCTATCGTTCGATGCAGGAAGTGTCGGGCGCCCTGATCGCCATCTCCCTGGTGCTGACCTCGGTGTTCGTGCCGACCGCCTTTGTGCCCGGCATCCCCGGCATCTTCTTCCGCCAGTTCGCCGTCACCATCGCTTCGGCGACGCTGATCTCCCTGCTGGTGTCGCTGACCCTGTCGCCCGCCCTGTCCGCCCTGCTGCTCAAGCCGCACAAGGAACACGACCAGCGGCGCAAGCCCGGCCTGATCGGTTCGGCGACCTATTACCTCGGCTGGGCCGGGGCCAAGTTCAACGAAGGCTTCGACTGGGTGTCGGACCGCTACGGCCGCTTGACGGCCCGTCTGATCCGCATGGTCACCGTCATGCTGGTCATCTACGCCGCCCTGCTGGCGCTGACCGGTTGGCGCATGGCTGACACGCCGACCGGCTTTATTCCCGCTCAGGACCAGGGCGTGCTGATCGGCGTCGTCCAACTGCCGCCCGGCGCCTCGCTGGAACGCACCAAGGCCGCCATGGACAGGGCTGTCGACATCGTCCGCAAGTCCGATGGCGTTGAGGAAGTCACCGCCTTCGCCGGCCTGGACGGCGCCAGCTTCTCCATGTCGTCCAACGCCGCCACCATGTTCATCAAGCTGAACGACTACGATGAGCGCACCACGCCTGCTCTAGAGGCCTCGGCCCTGGCCGGCGCGCTCAGCCAGGCGACCGGCGTCATCGAAGAAGCCAGCATCTTTATGCTGTCGCCCCCGCCCGTTCAGGGTCTGGGCACCGGCTCTGGCTTCAAGATGATGATCCAGGACCGGTCAGGCGCGGGCTTCAAGGCCCTCGAAGGCGCGACCTTCGCGATGATGGGCGCCGCCGCCCAGGCTCCGGACCAGGTGCAGCAGGTGTTCAGCCTCTACAACACCGGCTCGCCGCGCATCGCCGCCAGCGTCGATCGCGACAAGGCACTGCTGATGGGCGTTCAGCCGTCGACCGTGTTCAGCACCCTGGGCACCTACCTCGGCTCGACCTACGTCAACGACTTCAACTTCCTGGGCCGCACCTTCCGCGTCACCGCCCAGGCCGAGCCCGCCTATCGCGACGAACTGGCCGACATCGCTAACCTGAAGGTCCGCTCGGCCTCGGGCGGCATGGTGCCGATCGGCTCGGTGGCCACCTTGGCCGACGATTCCGGCCCCTCGCGCGTGGTCCGCTACAACCTGTTCCCGGCTTCGGAACTGCAGGGCGAAGCGGCGCCGGGCGTATCCACCGGCGAAGCGCTGGCCGCGATGGAGGAACTGGCCGCCAAGACCCTGCCTGACGGCTTCGGCTACGAATGGACCGAAATCGCCCTGCAGGAGAAGGCGGCGGCGGGCGGCTCCACCATCATCTTCCTGATGGCCGTCGTGTTCGTCTTCCTGGTGCTGGCCGCCAACTATGAGGCGTTCACTCTCCCGCTGGCGGTCATCCTGATCGTGCCCATGTGTATCCTGGCCGCGATCCTAGGGGTGAACCTGCATGGTCTGGACAACAACATCCTGACCCAGGTCGGTCTGGTGGTCCTGATCGCCCTGGCGGCCAAGAACGCCATCCTGATCGTGGAGTTCGCCAAACAGGCCGAAGACAACGAAGGCCTCGACCGCTGGCAGGCCGCCGTTCAGGCCGCCCGTCAGCGCCTGCGTCCGATCCTCATGACCTCGTTCGCCTTCATCTTTGGCGTGCTGCCTCTGGCCATCGCCTCGGGCCCCGGCTCGGAGATGCAGAACGCCCTGGGCATCGCGGTTGTCTACGGGATGCTGGGGGTGACCTTCTTCGGTCTGATCTTCACCCCGGTGTTCTACGTCATCTGTCGCTGGATGGCGGGCAAGCTGCCCAAAGCCGAGGGCAAGCAGCGCGAGCTGCCGACCAGCTTCGGCTCCACGCCGCACGACCCCTTTGACCCCGACGGCCCGGAACCGGCCCCCGCCGCTCCGCGCCAGGGAGATGCGTAAAATGAACGGCACACTCCGTACTCTGCTAACCGCTGCGGGGTCGGCCGCCCTGCTCGCCGCCTGTGCGGTGGGTCCCAAGGCGCCGCTCCCGACCCTCCCGGCCGAAGGCCAGGGCGCCTTCATCGGCTCGCAATCCGCCTCGGTTTCGACCGAGGCGGCCCGCGACGACTGGTGGCGGCTGTATCAGGACCCGACGCTGGACGGCCTGGTGCTTCAGGCCCTGACCGAGAACAACGAGCTGGAGGCGGCCGCAGCCAATCTGCGCGCCGTCCGGGCTTCTCTGTCCGAGGCCCGCTCGGGGCGGTTCCCGACCACGACCACCTCGGCCGCCTACAACCGCAGCCGGGCTTCGACCGACACCGTGCCGACAGCTGGCGGCGCCAAGCTGCCCGAGATCGACACCTACGACGTCGGCTTGGACGTAGCCTATGAGATCGATCTGTTCGGTCGGGTGGAGTCGTCCATCCGCGCCGCGCGGGGCGATGTGGCCGCCGCAGCCGCCGCGCTCGAAGTCGTGCGGGTGACGGTCGCCGCCGAAACGGCCCGGGCCTACGCCGACACCTGCTCGGCCAACGCCCAGATCGCCGTAGCCGAACGGACCATCGACCTGCAGGCCAAGACCGTCGACCTGACCCAGCGCCTGCTGGACGGGGGCGCCGGCAACGGTCTGGATGTGGCCCGCGCCCGCGCCGCCCTGGAGCAGACCCGCGCCAGCCTGCCGCCCCTGCGGGCGGCGCGCGACGGCGCCCTGTTCCGCCTGGCGACGCTGACCGGCCGCACCCCGGCCGAGGCCAGCGAGGCGGCCCGCGCCTGCCAAGCCCCGCCGCAACTGTCGCAGCCGATCCCGGTCGGCGACGGCGCTGCGCTTCTGGCTCGCCGCCCCGACGTGCGTCAGGCGGAGGCGCGGCTGTCGGCCGCCGCCGCCCGCGTCAACGTCGCCACCGCCGGCCTTTATCCCAGCATTCGCCTGGGCGGGTCGTTCGGCTCCACGGCTTTGGACGCCTCGGACCTGGGCGAGAGCGCCAATATGCGCTTCAGCGTCGGCCCGCTGATCTCCTGGTCCTTCCCCAACGTCTGGGCGGCCCGGGCGCGGATCAAGCAGGCGGGCGCCCAGTCGGACGCGGCCCTGGCGACCTTCGACCAGACCGTGCTGACGGCGCTGCAGGAGACCGAGACGGCGCTCAGCGCCTACGCCAACGAACTGGACCGCCGCACGGCCTTGCGCACTGCGCGGGATCAGGCGGCCACGGCGGCGCGCCTGTCGCGCCTGCGTTTCGACGCGGGCGCCGACAGCTTCCTGACGGTGCTGGACGCCGAACGGACCCTGGCCGGCGCCGACGCCGCTCTGGCCGCCTCGGAGGCCCAGGTCACCACCTACCAGATCGGTCTGTTCAAGGCCCTGGCGGGCGGGTGGGATCAGGCGCCCGATCCAGAAGCCTGAGCTAAGGCCTCAAACTGAAACTGAGACGCCCGGTCGGTTCGCCCGCCGGGCGTTTTCTTTGCCGCTTCTCCCGTCACTCGCCACACCTGATGAATTTTCTTCGTTGTAACCGCGAGTTTTGGCGCGTCATCGAATAATCCTCGCCACAACCTTGGCTGCGGCGATGATCTTGCGGTAGGAAGACTGGGTGACCTCCTCCGCGACTCTCCTTGAAGCCTCCCAGGGCGCCGCGACGCCTGGCGGCGCCCTGGCTCAGGCGCGGCGGGTCGTGGTCAAGATCGGCTCCTCCCTGCTGTTCGACCCAGCCCGCAGGGCGGTCGCTTCCGAATGGCTGGCCAGCCTGGCCGCCGACATCGCCGAACTGCGCCGCCAGGGACGCGACGTCATCGTCGTTTCCTCCGGGGCCGTGGCGCTCGGACGCGGTCGGCTCAACCTCTCCGCCAGCCGTCTGCAGGACAAGCAGGCCGCCGCCGCCGTGGGCCAGTCCCTGCTGATGCACGCCTGGGAAGAAGCGCTGGCGCCCCACGGCCTGATGGCGGGGCAGGTCCTGCTGACCCGCGACGACACCGAACGGCGACGCCGCTGGCTGAACGGCCGCGCCACGCTAGAGGCCTTGCTGACCCTCGGCGTCGTTCCCGTCGTCAATGAGAACGACACGGTCGCCACCGAAGAGATCCGCTACGGCGACAACGACCGCCTCGCCGCCCGCGCGGCTCAACTCGGGCGGGCCGATCTCCTGGTCCTGCTGTCCGACGTGGACGGCCTCTACACCGCCGACCCGCGCCGCGATCCCGACGCCCGCCATCTGCCCGTGATCGAGCGGCTGTCGCCCGACGTTCTGGCCATGGCCTCGGGCGCCAACCCCCTGGCCGGAGTCGGCACGGGCGGCATGGCGACCAAGCTGGCGGCGGCCCAGATCGCCGCCTCCGCCGGGTGCGCCACCGTCATCGCCTCGGGCCTGACCCCGCATCCGCTGAAGGCGGTGCAGGAAGGGGCCCGCGCCAGCCTCATCCTGGCCCCGGCCACGCCGTTGCACGCCTGGAAGCAGTGGATCGCCGGCAGCGTGGCGCCCGGCGGCGCCCTGACGCTCGACGCAGGAGCCGTCGCCGCCCTCCAGGCAGGAAAGAGCCTGCTGCCCTCCGGGATCGTCGCCGTCAGCGGCGACTTCGGCAAGGGCGACAGCGTGCGCCTGATCGGGCCGGGCGGCGCGCGTATCGGCGTCGGTCTGGCGTCCTAAGCCGGCGAGGAGATCGCCCTGATTCGCGGCCGTCATTCCGACGCGATCGAAGGCCTGCTGGGCTATCGCGGCCCCTCGGTCGTCATCCACCGCGACGATCTGGTTCTGGAGGACCGATGAGCGACCTCGACGCCGCCATGCTGGATATGGGCCGCCACGCCCGCGCCGCCGCCGACGCCCTGCGCGCCGCGACGCCGCTAGCACGCACCGAGGCGCTTCATCGGCTCGCCGAGGGCCTCCGCGCCGCCGAGGCCGACATCCTGACCGCCAACACCCGCGACACAGCCCGCGCCCGCGCTGGCGGCCTGTCCGAAGCCCTGATCGACCGTCTGGCCCTGACGCCGGCCCGCGTCGAGGGCATGGCCGTCGCCGTCGAGACCATCGCCGCCCAGCCCGATCCGGTCGGCGCCGAAATGGCGCGCTGGACCCCCGCCAACGGCCTGGACATCGCCCGCGTCCGCACCCCCATCGGCGTTCTGGCCGTCATCTATGAGAGCCGCCCCAACGTCACCGCCGACGGCGCCGCCCTGTGCCTGCGCTCGGGCAACGCGGCCATCCTGCGCTGCGGCTCGGACTGCCTGGAGTCGTCGCGCGCCATCGCCGCCGTCGTCGCCCGCGCTGTGAGCGAGGCGGGCCTGCCTGCCGAGGCCATCCAGCTGGTGCCCGTGCCGGACCGCGAGGCCGTCGGCGCCCTGTTGTCGGGCCTGAACGGCGCCATCGACCTGATCATCCCGCGCGGCGGCAAGAGTCTGGTCGCCCGCGTGCAGGCCGAGGCGAAGGCGCCGGTGCTGGGCCACCTCGAGGGCCTGTGCCACACCTATCTGGACGCCGCCGCCGATCTGGACGTCGCCCGCCGCGTGACCCTGAACGCCAAGATGCGCCGCGTCTCGGTCTGCGGGGCGACCGAGACCCTGCTGGTCGACCGCGCGGCGGCTGACCGCCTGCTGCCCGCCGTCGCCGCGGATCTCACCGCCGCCGGATGCGAACTGCGCGGCGACGCCGAGGCCCGCGCCTTGGTCCCGGCCATCGCCGAGGCGAGCGAGGCCGATTGGTCCACCGAATACCTGGCCCCCATCCTGTCGGTGCGCGTGGTGGACGGCGTGGACGGCGCGGTCGACCACATCCGCGCTTACGGCTCGGGCCACACCGAGGCCATCGTCACCACCGACGAGACGGCGGCCGAACGCTTCGCCAACGGCGTCGACAGCGCCATCGTCCTGATCAACGCCTCGACCCAGTTCGCCGACGGCGGCGAGTTCGGTTTCGGCGGCGAGATCGGCATTTCCACCTCGAAGCTGCACGCGCGCGGCCCGGTAGGGGCGGAACAGCTGACCACCTACAAATATGTCGTGCGCGGCGAAGGCCAGACGCGACCCTGAGACAGGGGCCACTCAGAAAAGGCCGGAGCTCAAGCTCCGGCCTTTCCGGTAGTCGAACGGGCCTCAAATAGCCCGAAGGGCGATAGGCCCAGAAGAGAAGCTTACGACCTGCCTTCCGGCAGGGCGTAAGCGATCACATAGTCCCCTTTCGGCGTCTCCATGAAGTGATGCCCGCCGGCCATGATGACCAGATACTGGCGGCCGTTCTGCTCATAGATCATCGGATTGGCCTGACCGCCTGCCGGAAGCACGTCCGACCACACCGTCTTGCCGGTCTCGATGTCGATGGCCCGGATGAGATCGTCCGTCGCGGCGGCGATGAAGATCAACCCGCCCGCCGTCACCGCCGAGCCGCCGTTGTTCGGCGTGCCGATCTCCAGCGGCAGCATGGAGGGGATGCCGAACGGTCCGTTCTTGCGCGCCGTGCCGAACGGACGATCCCACAGGGTGCGGCCGCTCTTCAGATCGATGGCCCGCATCCCGCCATAGGGCGGCTGCTTGCACAGCAGGCCGGTGAACTTGACCCGCCAGCCGGCATTGACGTCGATGGCGTAGGGTACGCCCATCTGGGGATCGCCCGCGCCCTCGGCCTTGGACTTCGACAGATTGCCGCCGCGGTTGGCCGCCTCCTTCTCGCGCTCGATGTAGCGGGGATCGTCGCGCGGGAACCAGCCCAGACGGTCGGCCTCGGCGCGAGGCACCAGGCGGTTGTGGTTGGGCATGTCGTTGTAATTGGCGACGATGACGCCGCGCGCCGGATCAACCGCCACCCCGCCCCAATCCGAGCCGCCGTTATAGCCGGGATACTGAATCCAGTGGCGGTCCGCCGTCGGCGGGGTGAAGTAGCCGTCATAGGCCGCCTGACGGAACTGTATGCGGCAGACCATCTGGTCGATCGGCGACATGCCCCACATGTCCCGTTCGGTCAGGTCGGCCTTTCTCAGCGTATGGAAGAGGGAGAAGGGTTGCGTCGGGCTGCGCTGCGACGGCTCGACGCCGCCTTGCGGCACGCGGCGCTCCTCGACCTTGTGCAGCGGCTGGCCGGTGCGGCGGTCCAGGATGTAGAGGTCGCCCTGTTTGGACGGCAGGATCACCGCCGGAACCAAGGTCCCGTTGATCGGCATATCGACCAGCGTCGCCTGTGAGCCCAGGTCGTAATCCCAGACGTCCTTGCGCACCGTCTGGAAATGCCAGCGCGGCTTGCCCGTGGTCACGTCCAGCGCCACCAGCGACGTTGAATATTCATTCTCCGCCGGACGCCGCAGACCGGAATAGTAGTCGGCCGAGGAGTTGCCCATCGGCAGGAAAACCAGGCCGAGCGCCTCGTCGGCTGTCGCCGTGGTCCACATGTTCGGCGTGCCGGGCGTATAGGTCTCGCCCTCGGGCGGCAGGGTCGTGATGTCGGGACGCATCATGTCCCAGGCGAAGCGCAGTTCGCCCGTCATGGCGTCGAAGCCCTGAATCACGCCCGAGGCGTTCCAGCGCTTCTGGCCGTCCAGCACCTGATGGCCGGTCACCACCACCCCGCGCACGATCACCGGTGCCGAGGTGATCGACACCATGCCCGGATAGGGGTCGCCCATGCCGTGCTTGATGCTGACCTCGCCGTTGGTTCCGAACCCGGCGCAGGGCGTGCCCGTGCGGGCGTCCACGGCCACCAGCCGTCCGTCCAGCGTGCCTTCGATGATGCGCGTGGCGCAGGGCTGGGCCGCGTCGACATTGGGCGCGGCGTAATAGGTCACGCCCCGGCAGGCGGCGGTATAGGGAATCTGGTCGTCCGCGACCTTGGGATCATAGGTCCACTTCTGCTTGCCCGTCGCCGCATCAACCGCGAACAGCCGGTTGCGGGCCGAGCACAGATAGAGGGTGTCGCCGATCTTCAGCGGGGTCGTCTCGGCGCCCCACCGCTCATCCGGCAGGTCGCCGGTGCGGAAGGTCCAGGCGCGCTGCAAGCCCTTCACATTGTCCTTGGTGATCTGGTTCAGCGGCGAATAGCGCTGGGCGCTGTCCGAACCGCCCCAGGCGGGCCAGTCGGCGCCGACCTTCAGCATCGCCGGGTCGCCCGCGCCGCCGTTCGCGGCGCCGGGAACGGGGCTCAGCACCCGGGCCTTGTTGGCCTGAGCCACCACCACGCCGGAAATCAGGCCGAAGACGACGATGGCCGCCAGCCCGCTGAGCACCAGTCGACCGCCGCCCCCGTCGCGCCTCAGCACCGGCAGGCTGAAGACCACGGCGATCAACAGCACCAGCGGCGCCACGACGCGCGGCACCAGGGCCCAGCCGTTCAGCCCGACCTCCCACAGCGCCCAGACGACGGTGCCGATGAAGATGGCGACATAGAGCCAGGCGCCTAACGGCCGCAGCAGAGCCAGAAGTCCGCCCGACACGATCATCAACAGGCCGACGATCAGATAATAGGCCGATCCGCCCAGCATGATCAGCTGACCCCCGCCTATGGTCAGCGTCAGTCCGATGAGGGCGATGATAATGCCCAGAAGCCGTACCAGGACGCTGCCGAATCCGCGTCCACGCTCGATGGATGGCATCTCGCCCCTCCTCTTCCCGCAGCTTGGCCTTGAAGGACGCAACACGCGAACAGCCGCGACGTTCCGCCACGTCGGCAGGGAAGGCGGCGCGCCGGGGCCGACGCGCATGAAAAAAGGGCCGCTCGCCTCAAGACGAACGGCCCTCGCAGATTTTCGGCGGTCTGACCTTACTGGCGGGCCATCTGGCTGGACAGGATCAGATCCAGCTGCTTGCGCATGTGGGGGGTCAGTTCCTCCACGCCCCAGCCGTCATAGGCGGCATAGCGGAAGTTAGAGATGAAGACGTCCCAGATCATGCGCGGCAGTAGAGCCTGGTCGATGTCCTGGCGCAGCTCGCCTTCGCCCACGGCCGCCTGCAGCACGTCCTGGATCCACAGCACCAGCGGACCGACAAAGGCGCGCGAGCGTTGGTCGGCGTCGTCGGGCTGGAACCAGGAGCGCGCCACCATCGCCTGCATCAACGGCAAGTGGCCCAGCGAGCGGTGATAGCCCGCAGTCAGGGCGGCGGTCAGGCGATCCGTCACGCGACCGTCGACGCCAGCAGCGCCTGTGCGCATGTCGTTCAGCAGCCCTTCCATCTCCTCTGAGAAGACCGTCTCAAACAACTCGGCCTTGTCTTGAAAGTTGGCGAACACAGCCCCGGTCGACATGCCGGCGCCCTTGGCGATGTCGCGGATCGTCGCCGCATCATAGCCGCGCTCGGCGAACAGCGCCCGAGCCGCGTCCAGCACCTTGAGGCGCGTGCGGACCTTCGCCGCCTGGCGACGGTTCATCCGCGCCGGAGCGATGGTTTCGGTGGTTTCAGCGAGAGAGGGGGAGGGCACGCGCATAGACAGGAGGCTCTGGGCTTAAAATGGGCGGCGCGCTCGCCAATCCGGACCGCGTCAATCGACTCGGCCCGAACCATGAAGACGACGGGCGCCCCTGATACTAAGGGCGAACTTTCATCACCGAACAATGACCAAAATGGGTCGCGGCTGATGAAAATCTCTGCCCTGCCCTCGCCGCGCAATCAAGAACACTACGCAATTATACGAATGAGGGCGCGGGGATGTTACGATGACGACACTGACAGCCTGCCAAAGCTCTAAGTGTTCCAACCTATTACTGATAGGGAGACCGGACACCCCAACGCCTGCGCAATCACCCCGCAACGGCGCGCGCTTCCCTTTGAGAGTGAAATTTTTTTAAGACAGGGCCCCGCGTTTGCGGCTTAGGGTGCCCGCCCAGGCCGTTGCGGCTGACAAAGAGGAAATATCCATGAAGAAACTGCTTGCCGGCGTCGCTGCCGTCGCCCTTCTGGCGCCAGGCGTCGCCCTGGCCGGCGATGGTCACGACCATGCCTGCATCGACGACGCCTGCACCGTCTTTGAACTGTTCCAGACCCCGGCCGCCGCGGGCGGCGCTTCGGGCTGGCAAGGCACCGAAGCGCCCAAGTACGGGACCTGGGGCTTCGACCTGACGGGCCGCGACACCTCGGTGAAGCCCGGCGACAGCTTCTTCCGCTACGCCAACGGGGCCGCCTTCGACAAGTTGACGATCCCGTCGGACCGCACCTCCTACGGCTCCTTCGCCCTGCTGCGCGAGCTTTCCGACAACCGCATGAAGGAACTGGTTCAGGGCCTGGCGGGCCGCACGGACCTGACCCCCGGATCCGACGAGCAGAAGATCGCCGACGCCTACCGTTCCTATATGGACGAGGCGCGCATCGAGGCGCTGGACGCCCAGCCGCTGCAGCCCTTCCTGGCCGCCATCCGCGCCGCCGACACCCACGAGAAGATCGCCGCCTATATGGGCCAGACGCAGGGCCGCGTCGGATCGTCCTTCTTCGGCACCGGCATCACGATCGACCAGAAGAGCCCGAACCGCTACGTCGTGGCGACGGGTCAGTCGGGCCTGGGCATGCCCAACCGCGACTACTATCTGGATGCTCGCTTCGCCGACAAGAAAGAGAAGTACCAGGCCTATATCGAGCGGATGCTGACCAACATCGGCTGGAACGACCCCGCCGGTTCGGCCGCCGCCATCGTCGCCCTGGAAGACCAGGTTGCTCAGGCGCACTGGACGCCGGTGGAAAGCCGCGACCGCGACAAGACATATAATGAGTACTCGATCCAGACCCTGGCCGCTGACGCGCCGGGCTTCGACTGGAACGGCTACTTCAGCGCCGCCGGCCTGGGCTCGATCGATCGCCTGATCGTGCGCCAGAACACGGCCATGCCCAAGATCGCAGCCGTCTTCGCCCAGACCCCGGTGGCGACGCTGCAGGCCTGGCAGGCCTTCCACACCACGGACGACGCCGCGAGCGCCCTGTCCAAGCGTTTCTCGGACGCCCAGTGGGAGTTCCGTTCGCGCGACCTGTCGGGCCAGCCCGAACAGCGCAGCCGTGAAAAGCGCGCCATCAGCTTCGCCGAGGGCGCTCTGGGCGAAGCGGCAGGCCGGCTTTACGTCGCCGAGTACTTCCCGGCCGAATCGAAGGCCAAGATGGAAGAACTCGTCGCCAATCTGCGCACCGCCCTGTCGCACCGCATCGACAACCTGACGTGGATGGGCCCCGAGACCCAGGCGGCGGCTCAGGAGAAACTGCGCAAATTCACCGTCAAGATCGGCTATCCGAACAAGTGGCGCGACTATTCGGGCCTGGAGATCAAGGCTGACGACCTGTTCGGCAACAGCCAGCGCATGGGCCAGTTCCAGTGGAACTATCGCCTTTCGCGCCTCGATCAGCCGGTCGACAAGGACGAGTGGGGCATGACCCCGCAGACCGTGAACGCCTATTACAACTCGGCCAATAACGAGATCGTCTTCCCCGCGGCGATCCTGCAACCGCCGTTCTTCGACCCGGATGCGGACCCGGCTGTCAACTATGGCGGCATCGGCGGCGTCATCGGCCATGAGATCGGTCACGGCTTCGACGATCAGGGCTCCAAGTCTGACGGTGACGGCGTGTTGCGCAACTGGTGGACGGATGAGGACAAGGCCAACTTCAAGGCGCTGACCACCCGCCTGGGCGCCCAGTATGATGAGTTCGAGCCTCTGCCCGGCTTCCACGTCAACGGCGGGCTGACCATGGGCGAGAACATCGGCGACGCCGCCGGCACGGCGGTGGGGCTGGAGGCCTATCACCTGTCGCTGAACGGCCAGCCGGCGCCGGTGATCGATGGCGTGACGGGCGACCAGCGCTTCTTCTACGGCTGGGCGCAGGTCTGGCAGTCGAAGTATCGCGAGGACGCGCTGAAAAACCAGATCGCCACCGATCCGCACTGCCCGGCCGAGTTCCGTGTCATCGGCCCGGTGCGCAACATCGACGCCTGGTATGAAGCCTTCGGCGTCAAGCCCGGCGACAAATACTACCTGGCCCCGGAAGATCGCGTCCGCATCTGGTAAGGACGCCCGGCTGAATGAAGGGGGCCGGAGCAGCGATGCTCCGGCCCTTTTTCGTGCTCGGCTCGCCGTAAAAGGCAGGTCTCGAAGGTCCTTCGATAGTTGCTGAGCTTAAGGCATGAAAAAGCCCGCTGCGGGGGATACATCGCAGCGGGCTTTCTCGCTCTCTGAGGAGCGGACGTTTCCTCCCCGAAACGCCTTCAAGATGTCGCTGCGGCTCGCCGCTGCGCCTCTCGAGTGAGACCAAATGACGCCATCGCCCCATCCGGGTCAACCGAGCGCAGGCTAAAAGTCGCCGCTTTTATAACTAAACGCCGATAACTCACGACGTCGTCATGCCGGCTATCGAAGGCTATTCGATAATAGAGCGCACAACGGCCACCAGTTGATCGCGCGCCACGGTTCGCTGCCCAGGGCGTTCCGCCTTCCAGGCTTCGTTATCGGCGATGGCGGCGGCGCGGGCGCGCCCAGCGTCCAGATCCTTGATCGTGACCTGACCGGCGGCGATCTCATCTCCGCCTAGGATGACGGCGGCGGGCGCCCCGCGACGGTCGGCGTACTTCATCTGCGCCTTCATGCCCGCCCGGCCGAGATAGAGCTCAGCCGCAATGCCCGCCGCGCGCAGTTCGGACACGGCGTCGAGATAGTGCTGCATGTCGTCTTCATTGAAGACGATGGCCACCACCGGCCCGCGGGTCGCGTCCTCCGCGCCGCGTCCAGCCGCCCGCAGCGCCGAGGCCAGCCGCGACACGCCGAAGGAGAAGCCCGTGGCGGGCGTCGACTGTCCGGTGAACCGCGCCACCAGGTCGTCGTAGCGTCCGCCGCCCCCGATGGAGCCGAAGCGCACGGCCCGGCCCTTCTCGTCCTTGGTTTCGAGCAGCAGTTCGGCCTCGAAGACGGCGCCGGTGTAGTATTCCAGGCCGCGCACGATGGTCGGGTCGAAGCGCACGTCGTCTTGCGACACGCCCATGGCGTTCAGGGCGCGGTCGATGGCGGCCAGCTCCTTCAGCGCCTCTTCGCCTGCAGCGCCCAGGGCCGCGCCCGAGACCGCGTCCAGCACGCCCGCGCGGCTCAGGCCCGGCGTCTCGGCCGAGGCCAGGAAGGCTTCGATCGCGCCGATGACCGAGGCGGGCAGGTTGGCGCCCTTGGTGTAGTCGCCGGACTCGTCCAGCCGGCCCTCGCCCAACAACAGGCGGACGCCCTCAACGCCCAGGCGGTCATACTTGTCTACGGCGCGCAGGGCGGTCAGCCGCTGCATCGGGTCGCTGATCCCGCCCGCGTCGAACAGGCCGTCAAACAGCTTGCGGTTGGAGACACGGATCACCGCCTGCCCGGCCGCCAGACCCGCGGCGCGCAGGCCCTCGCAGCCCATGGCGATGATCTCGGCGTCGGCCTCGGGCCGGTCTGAGCCGACGGTGTCGGCGTCGCACTGCCAGAACTCGCGGAAACGGCCCGGCCCCGGCTTCTCATTGCGCCACACCGGCCCATAGGCGTAGCGGCGGAACGGCTTGGGCAAGGTCTCCCAGTTCTGGGCGGCGAAGCGGGCCAGCGGCGCCGTGTGGTCGTAGCGCAGGGCCATCCACTGCCCATTGCCTTCAGAATCCGGGTCGTCCTGCAGGGCAAAGACGCCCTCGTTGGGGCGGTCGGCGTCGGGCAGGAACTTGCCCAGGGCGTCGGCGTATTCGAACGCCGGGGTCTCCAGCGCTTCAAAGCCCCAGCGCTCATAAACCTCGGACACGCGCGCGACGATGCGGCGTTCAGCGGTCAGGTCGCGACCGCGACGGTCGGCGAACCCGCGCGGGGCGCGGGCTTCGGGGCGGTTGGAAGCTTCGTCGGTCATGACGCGGCGATTAAGCCATCAGATACGCCGCCGCAACTCACTGTCCGCCCCAGCGCCTCAGCCTGCGCGGCGCAGCGGCAGGTCGCGCCCATAGCTCAGACGCCGCCACAGCCACTCGAACGGCCCCATTGTGAACCGCGACAGCCACATCGGCGACCAGATCAACTGCAGCGCCCAGACGCCGACGACGATGGCCCACTGCATCGGATAGTCGACCTGGCCAAACAGGCGCGGCCCCCAGGGCATGTAGAAGATCGTCGTCATGATCAGGGTCTGGGTCAGATAGTTGGTGAAGGCCATCCGCCCCACCGGCGCCAACGCCTTGCGCAGCCAGCCCACGCCCCGCGTCGTCGCCAGGATCAGGGCCGACGCATAGCCCAGGGTGATGATCAGCGGATAGGACGCCACCGCCATGGCCCAGCCGCCGGTCGCCTCGACCTCCGGTCCGGCCTGGATCTCCATCCACTCCAGCACGCCCAACACAGCCAGAACGACAGCCCCGCCCGCAATCAGCATCGCATAGACGCGCGTCGGAACCCGACCGTGGAAGAAGCCCGCCTTGAACAGACCCATACCCAGCATCATCAACGGCATCGTCGAGAACACATACATCAGCAGGCTCATGCCCTGGCTGATCGCCCAGGCCTTCAGGTTCTCGAGCGCCGCGTCGGCCCAGCCGCTCTGATAGGCCGCAATGGCGGCGGCGACCGCCCCATCCGAGGCCCCGCCGCCGCTCATCGCCTCGGGGAAGTTCGCGGCCAGCAGCATCAGCCCGGCCTGCAAGGTCGCCAGGGCGACCGTCGCCCCCGCCCCGATCCAGATCAGCCGCTTGGCGGGCATCGACCGCATCATCATCACGAAGAGGCCGGACCAAGCGTAGAGCAGCAGGATGTCGCCGTACCAGAAGGCTGCGCCGTGGATCAGGCCGAACAGGGCCAGGAAAAGCAGGCGGCGACGCAGGACGCGCTCCTTCGCCGCATCACCCCCTTCGCCCCCGACAAGGAAGATCGAGACGCCGAACAGCAGGGAAAACAGGGTGACGAACTTTTGGCGGAAAAAGACGGCGACAACCCATTGCGCCACGCCTGAAGCATTCGCCTCGGCGGGAAAGGGCGAAGGGCCGCTGCTCATCTCGATCGCCATCATCGGCAGGGCGAAGGCCGCCGCGTTGACCGCCAGAATCCCCAGCACAGCCGCCCCGCGCAGCACGTCCAGCGTGACGATCCGCTGGGCCGCCGCCACTGGCGCAGGCTGCGCCGCCGCGACCTGATCCCTCATGCTCGCCCCGTCTTTTCCGTGAAATACTGGAGGCTTAGGCGGGACCAGTGCGGCAGTTCACGTTAAATCCCCGTAACGTCCGGCTCTTGCAGCACGCCCATCCGGTTCTTGACGACGGGCGCCGGGACAAATCCCAGAAAGGCGACGCACAGCCCGCCCCACAGGGCGTAACTGACGCCCACCATCACCGCCACGGGCAGGCCCGCGACCCCATAGATCAACAGCGCCGTCTCGATCGCGCCCAAGCCCTGAAGCAGGCTTTGAGAGGCCACGCCCGACAAGGCCGCCATGACCACGGCCATAACGGTCTGCATCGCCGCCGCCAGCAGGCCGCCGAACACGGTGAAGCGGCAGACCACGCCCAGCCGCGTCGACGGGCGGCCCGTCCTGGCGTGGCTGTTCAGCAGCAGCCACAAGCCGACCGGCGTGCCGACCAGCCCGACCGCCAGCATCACCAGCCGCCAATCGGTGTCCACGCCCGACCACCAGTTCTCGGGAGGCCAGATGAACAGGGTCAGGATCACCGGCGGCCAGGCCGCCGCCGCCAGGGCGGCCGGAATCAGGGCGCCCGCGCCGCGCCGCGGCGCCACGCGCTTAAGGCCCGGCAAGGAAGGCAAGGCGACGGCCATCAGCGGGTCGGGACCGGCGTCTCGCCGGAGTAATCGTAGAAGCCGCGGCCGCTCTTCTTGCCCAGCCAACCAGCCTCGACATATTTCACCAGCAGCGGACAGGGCCGATATTTGCTGTCGGCCAGGCCCTCGTACAGCACGTTCATGATGGCCAGAGCCACGTCCA
The DNA here is from genome assembly GCF_014836405.1 of Brevundimonas guildfordensis. GTDB lineage: Bacteria > Pseudomonadota > Alphaproteobacteria > Caulobacterales > Caulobacteraceae > Brevundimonas > Brevundimonas guildfordensis. The sequence continues at coordinate 29,898 of NZ_JACSQU010000003.1, forward strand.
GCCCCATGAAGTCCGCCAGCTCCAGCGGCCCCATCGGATGGTTGGCGCCCAGCTTCAGCGCCTTGTCGATCGAGGCCACGTCGCCGACGCCCTCGTACAGCACATAGACCGCCTCGTTCATCATCGGCACCAGGATGCGGTTGACGATGAAGGCCGGGAAGTCTTCGGATTCCGTCGTGATCTTGCCCAGGCTCTCGGCGAAGGCGATCGCCGCCTCGAAAGTCGAGGCTGAGGTGGCGATGCCGCGCACCAGTTCGACCAGCTTCATCGTCGGCGCCGGCTTCATGAAGTGCAGGCCGATGAAGCGCTCAGGCCTGTCCGTCACCGACGCCAGGCGCGTGATGGAGATCGACGAGGTATTGGACGCAAGCAGCGCATCAGGCCCCAGCAGCGGCGTCAGCTCGGTAAAGACGCCCTTCTTGACGGCTTCATCCTCAGACGCGGCCTCGATGACCAGATCGGCCTTGGCCGCCTCGGCGAGCGTCGTCACGGTGGTGATGCGCTGAAGCGCCGCCTGGGCCTCCGCCTCGGTCGACAGTCCGCGCGCCGCGCGTCGCGCCAGGCTGGCCGCGATCTCGCCCAGAGCCAGGGTCACCCGATCCGACGCAATGTCGTACAGCTTCACCTCATAGCCGCCGGCGGCCACCACCTGAGCGATGCCCGAACCCATTTGCCCGGCGCCGATGACGGCGACTGTCCTGATGGTGGTCATGAATTACGCGTAGAATACCGTCCGCCAGGGACCTGTCGTGGGCACCTTAGGAGCCCGCTCGCGCCGCGCAAGGGCGGAAATGGGCTTCGGCCGCCGTTTCCGCGCCTGCGTGGCTTCGGTTCAACGGCGAATGCGCCTCAGCCCAGGGACATGATCAGCATGGGCGCGACCGAGCGGTTGAACAGCACGCTCAGGAACTGCAGCGCCAACAGGGCGATGATCGGCGTGATGTCGATGCCGCCCAGCGGCGGCACCACGCGCTGGATAGGGCCCAGGATCGGGCGGGTCACCGTGTCCAGCACATAGGCGATCTGACCAACGAAACGGTTGCGCGGATTGACCACGTCAAAGGCGAACAGCCAGCTCAGGATCGCCGAGGCGATGATGCACCAGATCATCAAGGTGACGACGGCGTTCACCAGCCAGACAAGGGCGAAACCCATGAGAAACTCCTGCTTCGTTCACGCCGCTTCTAGCGGCCCGGTCGCCGATCGCCAAGGATTCGTGCGCGGCCCGTTGACACGCCCCCTTTGTCCCTTCTATTTCCCGCGCCTGCCTGTCGGTCGGGGCCGTAGCTCAGTTGGTAGAGCGCGTCGTTCGCAATGACGAGGTCAGGGGTTCGACTCCCCTCGGCTCCACCAGGCAGCGCCCCTATGCAATGGCGGATATCGCCGACGCGCAGGGGTTGGCGGCGCTGCGGCAACCCCTTGGAAAACCGGGCGTTCATCATGGCCACAGGACGCGCCATGACCTTTACCCAGCTCGACCCGCCTCTTCCGATCCACGTTCAGGACAAGGGGGCCGGATACGCTTTCGCCGTTATCGATTATGGCCAGGAGCATAACCTGATCTGGGTCACCGCCATCAATGAGAGCGGCGAGATCTGGTGCGCGCCCAATCCCCAGGTCAGGATGATGGCCAACTGGACCATGGGACGTCGAAAACCGGAGACCAAAACCCCGGACGGCTGCGCCCCCTAACCCCGGGGGGTCAATTCTCGCGGTAGAAGTTGCAGTACCAGTCGACGAAGCGGGCGACGCCCTCTTCCACCGGGGTGGAGGGCGCATAGTCGAGCGCGGCCAGAGTGTCGGTGACGTCCGCCTCGGTGTCAGCCACGTCACCGTCCTGCATGGGCATCAGGTTCAGCTTGGCCTTGCGGCCCAGCTTGGCCCCCAGCACCTCGATGTAGCGCATCAGCGGCACGGGCTGGCCTGCGCCCAGGTTCAGGATGCGCCAGGGGGCGACGCCGCTGGTCGCCGGATTGGGCGCGGTCGCGTCCCACGTCGGGTCAATGGCGGCAGGCCGGTCCAAGGCGGCGACCACCCCCGTGACGATGTCGTCGACATAGGTGAAGTCGCGGCTCATGCGCCCCTCGCCATACACGTCGATCGCCTCGTCCTTCAGGATGGCGCGGGTGAATTTGAACAGGGCCATGTCGGGCCGGCCCCACGGTCCGTAGACGGTGAAGAAGCGCAAGCCGGTCGCCGGAAAGCCGAACAGGTGAGCGTAGGAGTGGGCCATGGCCTCATTGGCCAGCTTGGTCGCCGCGTAGACGGTCAGCGGATGATCCGCCGGTTGCCGCACCGAGAACGGCAGGGCCCGATTGGCCCCGAACACCGAACTGGTTGACGCGTAGACGAGGTTCGAGGCGCTGACCGCGCGGCAGCCCTCCAGGATGCTGAGGAAGCCGACGACGTTGGAATCGACGTAGGTCTCGGGCGCTTCCAGGCTGTAGCGGACGCCGGCCTGGGCGGCGAGGTGCACCACCCGGCCCGGCTGATGCTCGGCGAACAGAGCGGCCACGCCGTTGCGGTCGGCCAGTTCCAGCGTGTGGTGGCGATAGTTCGGATAGGCCTGGAGCTGAGCCAGGCGCGCCTGCTTCAGCGCCGGGTCGTAATAGGCGTTGAGGTTGTCCAGGCCGATCACGCGCTCGCCCCGCTCCAGCAGGCGCCGTGCGGTGTGGAAGCCAATGAAGCCGGCGGAGCCGGTGACGAGGACGGGATCGCTCATGATCGGCTGCGATAGACGGTCGCGCGCCCGGACGCCAGCGTCCGCACCCTAGGGCAAGGCCTCGGCCACGGCCGGCGACGGGGCCAGGACCTGCGCCGACAGATTCAACCCGACGCCGCCGATCAGGCAGGCGACCGCGACCAACAGGACCCAACGCGAGGCCGCCGCGCCGGGGGCCAGCGGCCGCGCGAACGCCAGGATCAGCAGGGCGATCAGGGCGAGCGCGCCCGGCAGGTCCATCCCCACGCCCAGGAAAACGAAATGGCCGATCCCGGCTAGCCAGGCCCCGCCCAGCACGGTGGCGACGGCGGCCGGCGCTAGGCCGAGGGGGCGCGACAGAGCGGGGTCGATCAGCGCCGCTAGCGCCGCCGCACCCGTCGCCAGCAGCGCCGGCCAGACGAACAGCAGGGCCGCCTCAGGCGCCGCGCCTTGCAGGACGCAACCGAAGACGAAGACGATCGCGATCAGGCCCAGCCACCCGCCCCAGGGCGACCGCTCGGCCCGCCCCGGCCACAGCGACAAGGCGACGGCGACGATGCCGAGCGCCAGGAGCTCCCGGCTGAAACCGCCGAGGATCAATACGACGGCAGTCATGACGGCAAACGTTGCGCCTGTCGCCAGCGGTCGCGCGCGGCGGGCGCCGGCCAAGAGAAGCAGCGCCAAAGCGGCAATCGCGAGAGCGGCCCCGGCCTCCATCCACGGCAGGCGGCGCAGCAGGGTGTAATAGACGTCGGGCGAGGCGGCGCGGCTCGACATCGGCCCGGCCAGAAGGCGCGCCGCCTGCAGCAGGATGACGCCGCCGGTCAGGAACCACAGCCCGTCCAGCACGCCCAGGCCCGCCTGGGTCGCCGTCAGCCCGGCGCGGCGCCGCGCACGCCAGGCGGCGAAACCGCCCATCGCCGCCGCCAGAGCCAGCAGGACCCAGCCCGCCGCCTGCGTATGCGCAATCATCAAGCGGCCGAAGACGTCGGAATAGACCAGATTCTCGCCCTTGGCCGGCAGGCTCGGCGCGCGGAGCAAGGCGTCGGCCGCCTCCAGGGCCTGGGAGCCCAGATGCTGGACCGCGCCCCGGTCGAGATTGGCGGGCGTGGCGTTGGCGGCGTGATATTGATCCGGCCGGCCGATGAAGGCCAGGTTCAACCCGCCGATCCCCCGGTCCTTGGGCACGGTGAAGTCGGTGCCGTTGGGCATCCGCTCATACATGAAGGCGGCGATGGAGGTGGCGGTGGTCCCGCCGTCAGACCGGGCCGCCGCACGGCGGAACAGCTGGACGGTCGGCCCGGCCTCGCGTCCGGTCTCGAACATAGCGGCGCGGCCGCCCCCGCCGCGCGCCTCCAAGTTGACCACGGCCCCGATGCGGTCGCGCAAGGGATGACCGCCGAAGAAGACCCGCGCTCCGTCCAGGCCCAGTTCCTCCGCATCGGTCAGCAGGACGATGAGGTCGCGCTCGGCCGGGCCGCGCGCCTTGATCGCCCGCACCGCCTCCAGAATGGCGGCGACCCCGGCGGAATCGTCGGCCGCGCCCGGCGAGCCGACCACAGTGTCGTAGTGGGCCATCAGCATGACGGCGGGCTGTTCGCGATCCTTGCCCGGCAAGACGCCGATCAGATTGACCGCCTGATTGTTCGCCGCCGCCGGGTCGCCGCCTGCGCGCTCCAGCCGCTTGACCGAGGCAGGCGACAGCGGTCCGGCCTGCTCGCTGACCTCAAGCCCCAGCAGCGTCAAGCGGGCGCTGAGATAGGCGCGGACGCGCGCGTGTTCGGCGGAGCCGACGGGGTGCGGAGCGCGCGCGATCTGTTCGATGTCGGTCATGGCCCGCGCGGCCGAGAAGGCGACGGCCGGCGTGTCCGCCGATCGCGGCTTCGGCGCCTGGGTGGTCCACACCGCCAGCAAGAGGGCGAGCGTCAGCGATCCAAACAGCAGGCCCAGCCGCATGAGAAATCCTCCCCGATCCGTCCGGCAGTAGGACCAAGCAAAGCCCGGATGGCAAGAGGGCGGCGGAAGGCCCGCTCGTTAGGCCGCCCGGCGATAGGCCGAGGGCGACTTCACATAAAGGCCGCGGCGCCCCGCCACCGGCCTGAAGGCGACGCTGTCGCCGTCAGGGCGCTCGTCCAGCCCCAGGAACAGGCAGCCGTCGTCGACTAGACGCCGCTCAAGGCCCTCCAGCAGGCGAGGCCGGCGCTCGGGCGTCATATCGGTCAGCACATGACGGCAGAAGATGATGTCGAAGCGCGCTTCATCGCCCGGCTGATCCAACAAATTGGCGCGCTTGAAGGTGATCGCAGCGCGCAGCTCCGGCAGCGCGCGCCATTGGTCGTCGACCTGCTCGAACCAGCGCAGCATGGTCCGCGCCGACAGGCCGCGCTGAATCTCGAAGGAGCTGTAGAGTCCCGACATGGCCTTCTCGATCGCCTGGCGCGACAGATCGGTGGCGACCACTTCGACCCGCGCTCCGGCCTCAAGGGCCGCAATGGCCAGGGAGTAGGCCTCCTGCCCCGCGCCCGCGCCCGCCGACCAGATTCGCACCGGCCCGCCGCGCGCGGCCGTCAGGGCCGGCAAGAGTTCGCGCTCCAACACTTCGAAAGCCGCCCGGTTGCGACGGAACCAGGTCTCGCTGTTGAGCAGGGCTTCGATCACCCCCCAGCCGAGCGACGCCACCGGTCGGCCCCACAGGCTGGCCAGCATGGCCTCGACGTTGTGATAGCCCTCGCGACGCGCGACCGGCCCCAGCCGATGTTCGGCCAGTTGCATCCGCTCTCGCGACAGGCGGTATCCCGCGCGCGAGGCCAGCAGAGCTTGAAGGCGGTCGAAATCCTCCGGCGTCATGACGGCGACTGAATCACTCCCACTTCGGCGAGCTTGGATTGCAGAATGTCGCCGTCGAAAGGCTTCATAACATATTCGTCGGCCCCGGCGGACAGGGCTTCGGCGATGCGGTCGGGGCGCGTCTCGACCGAACAGAACAACACCTTGGGCCTGCGCCCGTCCGGCAGGGCGCGCAGGCGGCTCAGAAAGGTCAGCCCGTCCATGATCGGCATCTGCCAGTCCAGCAGCACCACGTCCGGCATAGCCGCGACGCAGGCCTCCAGCGCCTCGGCGCCGTCAGCCGCCTCTTGCACCTCAAAGGCGAGATCCTCGAGGATGCGCCGCGCCACCTTGCGGATGATCCGGCTGTCATCGACGATCAGGCAGGCTTTAGGGTCCACGGGACTCATTCTCGCTAAAGGCGAATAACGACGATATTCGCGCCAGAATGGTCTGACGGCGGTTAATGTAAGGTTGGCTCAGTCCGCCAGAGGCAGGCGCGCGATCAGGGCGACGCGGCCGTCCTCGACCGTCGTCTCGAGCCGTCCGCCGGCGTCGCAAGCCGTCAGCCACAGCCAGTAGGGCTGGATCCACTGCCCGGCCAGACCCTCGGTCAGGCGCTCGCCCGTCAGCCCGGTCAGAGCCTCGGCCTTGAGCCGCGCGCGCGCACCCTCGGCCGAACCGATCAAAATCAGCTGGCCGCCTTCGCGGCGCACGGCCACCGTCGCCGCTCCGCCCATCGGCAGGGCGCCGACCGTGAGGTAAGCCAAGTTGAGCAGGGCGCGCGCCTGAAGCTTGGTGAAGACCTCCTCGCCGACGCGCCAGTCCAACGTCGCCCGCCCGCCGTCGGTCAGGCCCGTCAGCAGGCCATGCAGCTCCGCGCCGGAAAACTGCTCGCTGGAGGTCGCCGCGCCGAAGGCCACGCGGGCGAAATGGACCAACGCCACCATCTTGGCCGCGCTCTGGCGGATCAGCCCCAGAGCGTCGTCGCGCATGTCCTGGGCGCTGGGGTCGTCCAGCAGGTCCAGGCCCGACATGACCGCGCCCGCAGGACTGATGAAGTCGTGGCACAGCTTGGCGGCGATGAAGGCAGCCAATTCGGCCCCATCGACAGGCAGGCTGGCGGCGGGCAAGGCGTCCGCAGGCAGGTCGGCGATGGAGGGCTCTGAAGTCAGGTCGGACACGGCGTTCGGAGGCATGGTTTGCAAAAGGTTAAGGCCAAGGTGGCCTGATTTGCCGGTTCTTGAAACCGGCTGCATGGGGTATCCCGTGCGGCATGACCGTCTCCGCCTCTCCCACCCCCTTCGCCGACCTTGAAGACGACCTCGTATCGGGCCGGCTGACCGACATCCTGGCCGACATCGCCGAAGAGGCGGCCCAGTTGATCCTGCCCTATTGGCGCACGGGAACCCCGACGGAGACCAAGGCCGACCACAGCCCCGTCACGGCCGCCGACCGCGCCGCCGAGGCGTTGATCCTGGAGCGCCTGGCCGCCCGCTGGCCCCAGGTTCAGGCCGTGGCCGAAGAGGCGACGGCCGCCGATGGCCTGCCCCCTTCGGTCGGCGAATGGTTCTGGCTGATCGACCCGCTGGACGGCACCAAGGGCTTCATCCAGGGGCGCGAAAGCTACACCGTCAACATCGCTCTGGTGCGCGGCGACGCCGTGCTCGCCGGCGTGGTGACGGCGCCCGCTCTGGCCCTGACCTGGCGTTCGACCACGCCGGGCGAAGGCGCCCAACGCCGCGCTTTTGGCGAGGCCTGGAAACCGGCGCGCGTGCGCGAGCGCCCGCAGGACGCCACCGCTCTGGTCAGCCACAGCATCAGCGACGAAGACGCCGAGCGCCTGGCCGGCCGCAATGGCTGCCGCCTGTGGCAGGGCATGGATTCGTCTTTGAAGTTCTGCATGATCGCCGAAGGCCGCTACGACGCCTATCCCCGCACCGGCCCGACCTGCGAATGGGATACGGCTGCGGGCCAGGCGGTGCTGGAAGCTGCCGGCGGCCGCGTGGTGGCCGAGGACGGCCGCCCCCTGGCCTACGGCAAGCCGGGCTTTCTGAACGGCCCCTTCTCGGCTATCGGCGCCTGAAGGCGCGGCGTCAGACCAGAGCGTCGACCCGGGCCATCTCGATCTGGGCCGACAGGCCAGCCGGCAGATCCCGCTCCGGCGTCCCCGCCAGCGCTTCCAGCTCGGTCCGGTCGCGCGGTCGGATCAGGGCGCTGGACACCCCAGGATCGGTCAGGGCGTAGGCCAGGCAGATGGCCTCGGCGGTCCAGCCCCGGGTCTGATGCAGGAAGGCGAAGGAGCCGCGCTGCGTCTCCTCGACCGGCGCTCGCCCGCCCAGGCCGAACAGGCCCCGCTTCTTGGGCGCCCCGGCCTCCGCCGCCTTGCGCTCGGTCGACAGACTGTCGGGGAAATAGCCGTAGACGAATAGGCTCATCTGCCGCTCCAGCGCCGCCCGCATCCGGGCGCGCACCCGCCATTCGATATTGGCGTGGAAGGGAGTGAACAGGGCGTCGAAGGCGCCGGTCGAGACATAGAGATCGCTCACCGCCTCATCGCCCGACACGCCCAGCATCCGCACATGGCCGGCCTTGCGGATCGCCTTCAGCGTCGTCAAGGCCGCCTGCGGCAGCTCATTCTCGCCCGGTCGGTCCAGGACGGCCAGATCGAACCAGCCCAGCCCCGAGGCGTGCAGCCCCTGCTCGATCTCGCGTTCCAGACCGATCGGCGAGAAATCGCGCCCGACGCCCAGGCCCACGCTGGCGATGACGAGGCGACGCTCAACGTGGCCCAAGGCCTCGCCCGCAGCCTTCAACAGCGCCGGATCGGCGTTGTCGAAATGATAGGCGTTGATGCCCGCCTCCAGCGCCGCGAAGATCATCTGGCGCACATGCTCGGCGCCGCGCTTCGTCGCCTCCGACCCCAGGCACAGAGTCAGATTGGAGACGGCCCCTCCCGAGAGGCCGAAGGGGCGATAGCGCATGGCTCAGCCAGCCTCGGTCGGGGTCGAGGTCTCCAGCGCCAGGGCGTGCAGCTCGCCGCCCATCTTGCCCTTCAACGCCGCATAGACCAGCTGGTGTTGGCGCACCCGGTTCAGACCGCGAAACGCCTCGGACACGATGCGGGCGCGATAGTGGTCGCCGTCGCCAGCCAGATCCTCGATGGCGATGTCCGCGTCAGGGAAGGCCTCGGACAGATCGGCGCGAAGATCATCGGCGGACATGGGCATGGTGAAAGCACTCCGGAAAGCGACGGGCCGGCGAACCGGCCCGAAAACGTAAAGCCTACCCGGCCGCGCCGGTCCTGTCAGCCGCCTCGGGCCCGCTCGAACAGGGTGACCACCGCGCCCTTGTAGTCGGCATGGCCATAGGGGCTGTAGCCGACCCGTTCGGCCAGACGGACGGAGGCGACGTTGTCTGGCGAGATCATGCAGACGGTGCGCGGCTCCGATCTATGCCGATCGGTCCAGCCCAAGGCCGCCTGCAGGGCCTCGCGCGCCATGCTGCGGCCCTGGAAAGCCGGCGCCACGCCCCAGCCCAACTCCGGCGCGTCGAACGGCGGCGTCATGTCGCGACGATAGTCCAGCACGCCAACGCTGCCGACATAGGCGCGTGTCGCTGTCTCTCGGATCGACCAGTTGCCATAGCCCTTGATCTGCCAATGGCCGATATCGCGCAGCAGGCGGAACCAGACCTCCTCTTCCGACAGGCCGCGGCCGATGATGTGGCGGGTGAAATCGGCGTCGGCCCACAGGACGGTCAGGTCATCCATGTCGCCCACGGCGACGGGCGTCAGCGTCAAGCGCTCGGTCGTAAGAACAGTCACATTAGTCCCAATTGCTTGAAGCTGGCCACGCCCTCGCGGCCGACGATCAGATGGTCATGCACGGTGACGCTGAGGGCGCGCGCCGCGTCGATCACCTGCTTGGTCATGTCGATGTCCGCCCGGCTCGGCGTCGGATCGCCGGAAGGGTGGTTGTGCACGATGATCATGGCGCTGGCCGACAGCTCCAGCGCCCGGCGCACCACCTCGCGCGGATAGACCGGGGCGTGATCGACCGTGCCGCGGTTCTGGATTTCGTCGAGGATCAGCTGGTTCTTCTTGTCCAGGTAAAGGACGCGGAACTGCTCGCGCGGCTCATGCTGCAGCGACAGCCGCACATAGGCCAGCAGCGCCGTCCACGACGAGATGACGGTGCGCCGGTTCGCCTCCTCCTTGGCCACCCGGCGCGAGACTTCATGCAGGGCGGCGAGGTCCAGCGCCGTCTCGGCGCCCACGCCCTTGGCCCGGCCGCGAGAATCCTCGGCCCTGACCGTCATCAGGTCCTCGACCGAAGCGGCCAGCACCGCCGCCAGCGATCCGAACCGCGTCAGCAGGGCCTTGGCCACCGGCTTGACGTCGCCCTGCGGCTGGCTGCGGAACAGGAACAGCTCCAGCAGTTCATAGTCCGGCAGATGGTGGATGCCCGCCGCGCGCGCGCGTCCACGCAGCCGCTCGCGATGACCGGCGTGGTGCGGTTTGGCCTTCGGTCTTTCCGGCGGTTGATCCAGCATCAGCCTCCCCCAAGGGGGAGACTAGCTCAGAATTTCGGGCGGAACAGGCCCTTGGGCGAAGCGGTGAAGATTTCCAGCCCGTCCTCGGTCACGCCGATCGAATGTTCGCACTGCGACGACAGCGACTTGTCGCGCGTCACGGCGGTCCAGCCGTCCGACAGCACCTTCACCGCCGGCTTGCCCAGGTTCACCATCGGCTCGACCGTGAAGAACATGCCCGGCTTCAGCACCGCGCCCTCGCCGCGACGGCCGTAGTGCAGGACGTTGGGGCTGTCGTGGAACACCCGGCCGATGCCGTGGCCGCAGAAGTCGCGCACCACGCTCATGCGCTGGGCCTCGACGAACTTCTGGATGGCGAAGCCGATGTCGCCGAAGGTGTTGCCCGGCTTGATCTGAGCCAGACCCAGGTCCAGCGAGTCATAGGTGACGTCGATCAGCCGCTTGGCGCGGGCGTTGATCTCGCCGACCGGATACATCCGGCTGCTGTCGCCGTGCCAGCCGTCGACGATGACCGTATGGTCGATGTTGACGATGTCGCCTTCCTTCAGAACCTTGTCGCCGGGAATGCCGTGGCAGACGACGTGGTTGATCGAGGTGCAGACCGTCTTGGTGTAGCCCTTGTAGCCGAGGCAGGCGGGCGTGCCGCCGTTGTCCAGGGTGAACTCGCGCACCAGATCGTCCAGCTCGCCCGTGGTCACACCCGGCTTCACATGCTCGCCGATCATGTCCAGCGCCTCGGCGACCAGACGGCCCGCCTTGCGCATCCCCTCGAACCCTTCCGCGTCATAGATGCGGATCTCGTGGCTGCGGACGAAAACGTCGGTTTCCAGGTCAGGGGTCTCGTACATGCTCGGCTTTCGGGGAGGCGCGCGCTCCGCAATCAGGCGGGTCGGGCGAAGAAACGACTTTCAGGACTTCAGATGGTCAGACTAGCACAAAACCTCAAGGCCGTCAGGGCTCGCCGCTGACGCAGGGACGCGCGTTTCCTATCTAGGGAGCATGTCCCAGCCCTCGCCCCAACCCGCCCCCACCGCCGCCGTCCTGATCATCGGCGACGAGATCCTGTCGGGCCGCACCCGCGACAGCAATCTGAATACCCTGGCCCGCTTCCTGGCGCCGTTGGGCGTCGACCTGATGGAGGCCCGGGTGGTCGGCGACCGTCAGGACCAGATCGTCGCGGCCCTGAACGCCCTTCGCGCGACGCACGACTATGTCTTCACCACCGGCGGCATCGGCCCGACCCATGACGACATCACCGCCGATGCGGTCGGCGCCGCCTTCGACGTGCCGGTCGGTGAGCACCCAGAGGCGCTCGCCATCCTTGAGCGCCGCTATGGCCCGGGCGAGTTCAACGCCGCGCGGCGCCGCATGGCCCGCGTGCCCGAAGGCGGCGTGCTGATCGCCAATCCGGTCAGCGACGCGCCGGGCTTTCAGGTCGAGAATGTCTTCGTCATGGCCGGCGTGCCCAAGATCATGGAGGCCATGCTGGACGACGTGGCCCCACGCCTGAGAACCGGCGCCCCGGTGCACAGCCGGTCGCTGCGCGTGGTCGGCGTCGGCGAGGGCGCCGTGGCCGACATCCTGCGCGCCGCCGCCGAGGCGCGGCCGCACCTTTCCTTTGGCTCTTACCCCTTCGGCCTCAGCGGCGGCCATAGGCCCAGCGAGACCGGAACCCAACTGGTCATCCGCGGAAGGAACCAGCCCGAAGTTGACGCAGCGGAACACGATTTAGCCGCCGACCTCCGTTCGGCAGGCATCGAAATTGCCGCGACGTAACCTCACCAAGGTGTGAGCTTGCGCGCGCTTTGCGCCACTTTTTCGCCGAGAAGCCGTCCGACACCAGCCTTGGACGCAACGCTTTCATGACACGGACGCTGTGATGGCGGCGTGGCGGCTCTCCCCGAACAAAGGCCGTCCGCTTTTCAATGGCCGGCCCTCGACATAGGTGAAGCGTAAATGACCCCCAGGAACATGGCCCGCCTCGGCGGCCTGGCTCTGACCACCCTACTGATGACAGGCGTGGCCGCCCCGGCCCTCGCCGGCTCCTTCTATCTGCAAGAGCAGTCCGTCCGCGGCACCGGACGCGCCTTTTCGGGCGAGGCCGCCGATCGTGGCGTCGGCTCGATGTGGTGGAACCCCGCCTCGATCGCGCGCAGCGGCCGCGAAGTCTCCGTCGGCCTGCACGCCATCCGCATTGAATCCGAAGTGAAGAACACCGGCTCCTACGTCACCTATCCGGGCGGCGTGGACGTGCCGGTGGTCAACCCGCGCAACACCGAAGTCGACCCGATCGAAAGCGGCCTGGTGCCGAACTTCGCCTTCGCCACTCCGATCGGCGACCGCTTCGCCCTCGGCGTCGCCGTGGCCGCCCCCTACAACTTCACCACCAAGTACGAGCAGGGCTCCTTCGCTCGCTATGACGCCCTGACGTCGGAGCTGCGCTCGGGCGACGCCAGCGTGAACCTGGCCTATCAGGTCAACGACTGGCTGGACGTCGGCGCCGGCGTGAGCGCGCAATACGTCAAGGCCAAGCTGACGTCGGCCATGCCCTCGGTCTCGCCCCTGCTGCCGGACGGCTCCTCCTCGTTGGAAGGCGACGGCTGGGACTTCGGCTGGAACGTCGGGGCGCAGGTCCACAAGGGTCCGTGGGACTTCGGCCTGTCCTATCGCTCGAAGATCGAGCATGAACTGGACGGGGATATCGCCATCGCCCTGACCGGCCCGCTGGCGCCCAACAGTGTAACCGCCGGCGGCACGGCCAGCTTCAACACTCCGTGGTTCGCCTCGGCCTCGGTGCGCTACGCCGTCAACGACAAGCTGACGCTGAACGCCCAGGTCAACCGTATCGGCTGGTCGGAATTCGACGCCATCCGAGTTCAATATCCGAACGGCGGCGACGTCATTGAGCAAAACTACAAGGACGTCACCACCGGCGCCGTGGGCCTGGACTACGCCCTCAGCGACAAGACCACCCTGCGCGCTGGCGTCGGCTACGACCCGACCCCGACCCGCGACAGCCTGCGCACGGCCCGCATTCCGGACGCCGACCGCTGGCTGTTCTCGGTCGGCGGCTCGACCGAGGTCACTGAAGGCGTCACCTTCGATGCGGGCCTGACCTACATCGCCTTCAGCGACTCGACGATCCACGACGACCGCACCTTCTACGCCGGGACCCCGGCGGCCGTGACCTCGCACCTGCGCGGCGAGGCCGAAGGCTCGGCCCTGGTGGCTTCGATCGGCGCCCGCTGGGCCTTCTGATCCCCATCTGACGACGAATACGGAAACGGCGGCTCCCGCCAAAGGAGCCGCCGTTTTTTTATCCTCCCGATGCAATGAGGAGGTGGATCGGTCGCGGCAGCGAACGCGACGGAGGGGCCGCTTGGTTCCGCTGACGGTCAGGCCCCTCCACCACTTCGTGGTCCCCCTCCCCACAAAGTGGGGAGGAAAAAGCTGCCTCAGCCTTGAGCGCCGTGGCCCTTGCCGCCGTTCGACGGGCGGCGACGGCGCGGACGGCGCTGCAGCTCGCCGACCGGCTTGGGCTCGGCCGCAGGCGCGGCGCGCACCGACGAGCGGGCGCGGTCGCCCGCCATCGGATCATAGGCGACCGCCGGACGCTCGGCCGCAGGCGCGCCGTTGCGGCCGCGACGCTGGCGGTGCGGCTGACCGCCGCCCTCCTGCTTGACGCCTTCGCGGTGCGGGTTGCGACCGCCGCGGCCCCGTCCCCCTCGGCCTTCGCCGTCCGAGCGACCCTCGCGCTCGGGGAGCGTCGCCTTCTTGGCCACGCCCGCCGCCATGATGGAGGCGTCCAGCTGGGCCAGGGCCTTGTCGTTGCGACGGTCGATCGCGGGGATCTTCTGGCGCGTGACCTTCTCGATGTCCTTCAGCAGCTTCATCTCGTCGCCGGCGACGAAGCTGATGGCCGTGCCGTCCTTGCCCGCGCGGGCCGTACGGCCGATGCGGTGGACATAGGCTTCCGGCACATAGGGCAGCTCGAAGTTCACCACGTGGGTGACCTTGTCCACGTCGATGCCGCGCGCGGCGATGTCGGTGGCGACCAGGACGCGCAGCTTGCCGTTCTTGAAGGCTTCAAGCGCGCGCTCGCGCTGGGGCTGGCTCTTATTGCCGTGGATGGCCCCGGCCTCGACGCCGCCGGCCTCCAGATAGGCCGCGACCTTGTCGGCGCCGTGCTTGGTCTTGGTGAAGACCAGGCAGCGCGTATAGGCGGGATCAGAGAACAGCTCGGTCAGCAGGGCGCGCTTCTTGCCCTGTTCGACCCAGATCACCGACTGCTTGATGCGCTCGACCGTGGTGGCTTGCGGCGTGACCTGGACCTTGACCGGATCCTTCAGCAGCTCGCCCGCCAGCTTGCCGATCTCCGACGGCATGGTGGCCGAGAAGAACAGGTTCTGGCGCTTGGCCGGAATGCGGCTGACGATCTGGCGGATCGGCTTGATGAAGCCCAGGTCCAGCATCTGGTCGGCCTCGTCCAGGACGAAGATTTCCGTCTGAGACAGGTCCAGCGTCTTTTGCTGGATATGGTCCAGCAGGCGGCCGGGCGCGGCCACCAGCACGTCGAGACCCTGTTGCAGGGCGCGTTCCTGCGGGCCGTACTTCACGCCGCCGAAGATCACGGCCACGCGGAAGCCCAGGTGGGCGCCGTATTGCTTGAAGCTGTCGGCGATCTGGGTCGCCAGTTCGCGCGTGGGGCTCAGGATCAGGGCGCGGGTGGTGCGCGGCTTGGGCGCCACGCGGTTCTCGGCCAGGCGATGCAGGATCGGCAGGGCGAAGGCCGCCGTCTTGCCGGTGCCGGTCTGAGCGATGCCCAGCAGGTCCTTGCCCTTCATCACGTCGGGGATGGACTTGGCCTGGATCGGCGTCGGCTTCTCATAGCCGGTCGCGGCCAGGGCGGTCAGCAGAGCCTTGTTCAGGCCCATCGATTCAAAAGTAAGAGTGTCGCTCACGTCTGTCTTTCACGAACGGCGGCGCGCGCGTCTGGACGAACCAGACCTTCACAAAAGGGCGCACGTCGCCTGCCCGAAATCGGGCGGGGAACGGGCGCCGCCCCGCGTGTATGGACGACGTATGAAATCGAATGATCCGGCCGCTCGACAGACAGGTCTTCCGGTGAGGGAAGCCCAACACGCGCTGGAACGCGCCGGTCACCGCATTGTGCGATGCAGCGCAAATGGCCTTCAATAGCGGCCAAGTCAAGGCGAAGCCGGCAAAAGCCTACAACAGGCTGACCGCCAGATTGACGGCCAGGGCCAGGATCACCGTGTTGAACAGCCAGGCCACGATGCTGTGGACGGTGGCGATGCGGCGCAGGCGCTGGCTGGAAATCTGCACGTCGGCGGTCTGGTTCGCCACGCCGATGATCAGGGCGAAATGCAGGAAGTCCCAATAGTCGGCGTCTTCCTCTCCCGGAAACATCAGGCCCTGTCGGTCGCCATCGCCGGCTTCGGCGGGCGCATAGAATTCATGGGCGTAATGCAAGGTGAAGATCGTCTGCACGAACAGCCAGCTCAGGGCGATGGTGGCGACGGTCAGCGCCGCCGCCGCCGCCGTCGGCTTACCGCCCGACGCCGCCATGAAGACGATGACGAAGACGCTGGCCCCCGCCGCCAGCAGGCTGAGCGGCAGCACCGCCCCGCCCGCCTGGTCCAGTTCCGCCGACCGCGCGCGGATCATCGCCACCGATCGCGTTCGGCTCAACCGCAGGAAGGTCAACAACAGAAAGGCCGCTACGCCGGCGTCCCACGCGACCGCCAGCCGCGTCGGCCAGCCCCAGGCGGCCGGCGCAAGGGCGCTCGCGACCGCCATCACCGCCATGCCCAACCACAGGGCGAGATGCAGACGAAAGAGGTGCGCGACCGGCTTCATGAGCGCATGATTGCGCCGTTCCGCCCGGAACGGCCAGCGTTCCTCCGGTCGACCTTCGCCGTCAGCTCTTCCAGCGCAGCACCGTCTCCTTGATCGGATTGACGAAGGCGCGGCCCTCGGCGCGGCTCTTCAGCCATTCGCGCTTCAGCTGCTGATACCATTTGGCCTGTCTGTCGGCGTCGTCGATCCAGATCAGGGCCGGGTCGTATTTCAGCCCTTCGTTCTGCAGGTTCACCATGCCGCCGTCCTGCTTCAGGAAGGCGACGACCCCCATCCGGAGGAAGGGCTTGGCGATGCCGAACACCCAGTGGTCGGACCAGAAGATCTGGGTGATGCGGGTCTTGGTCTCGCTCACCGGCGTCAGGCAGGTCAGGGCCAGCACCTGCTTGGCGCCCACCTGGATATGCTCCCAGCGATAGCCCGGCAGGCGGAAGGTGATCTCGGTCGCGGGCGCCCCGCCCAGCACCTTGTACAGACGGCTGTTCGAGGACGGGGCATGGCGCACCATCGCCCAGCCGAAGTCGACCGGAGCGAAGGTCTTGGCCTTCTCGTGCATCGAATGTTCGGACCGCCACCACCACTGTTGGTGGACGTAAGGGCCGTGCGCGGGGTCCATGAGACCGACGACGGCGTGGTCGATATGGCTGTCGAAATCCATCGCCTCGACCAGGCGCGGCTGGCCCACCGCGCCGGGGAACAGCGGCGGCTCCTGGTCGGGCTCGGACGGGTTGCGCGCGTCGGCCGCCATCCAGACGAAGACCATGCCCTGGCTCTCGCGCACCGGATATGACCGGACCTTGATGCGCTCAGCCTCGAACGCCTGATCCTCGACCAGCGACGGGATGGCCGCGCACACGCCATCGGGCCGGAAGCGCCAGCCGTGATAGGGGCATTCGATCGTCTCGCCCTCGCCCGGCTTCTCGACCAGCCGCCCGGCCGACAAGGGCGCGGCGCGGTGAGGGCAGATGTCGCGCAGGCCATAGACCTCGCCCGCGCGGGTGCGGCCGATCAGGACCGGCTCGCCCATGATCTCATAGCGCTTCAGGCTGGCGACCGGCACGTCGCGCGCCAGGGCGACGAAATACCAGGCGTCGGTGATGAAGCCCTTGCCGAAAGCGGTCGGCGGTGCGGGCGGCGGCGCCTCTCTCGCGTAGGATGCGGGCGGTGACGACTGGACGGGATCGGCGGCGACTGTCTTCATGTCGCCTCTCTACCAGAGCGACGCGGCCTCTGTCGTCACAGACCTCACAGAGCACTTTACATTACAAAGTAGATGCGTCAGCATGGCGGCATCAAAGGGGAGATACGTCTTGTTCAGCACCGCCTTCGCCGCCGCCCTCCTGCTCAGCGTCGCCCACCCCGCCGTGGCCCAGGACGGTCATGTCAACCACTCCGCCGCGCACGGTCAGCAGCACGCGGCCTTCGCGTCCGACCGGCTGCACGTCCGCATCGACGGTCCGGAGGGTGCTCCGGACCTAATCCTCATTCCCGGCCTGTCGTCCTCACCCGCCATCTGGCAGTCAGCGGTGGATCACCTTGGCGGGCGCTATCGCGTGCACCGCATCCACATCGCCGGTTTCGCCGGCGCCGCAGCCGATGGCAACGCCCAGGGCGACGCGCCCCAGCCAGTCGCCGCCCCCGTGGCCGAGGAAATCGCCCGCTACATCCGTGAACAGGGACTGCAGCAGCCGGCCGTCGTCGGCCATTCGATGGGCGGGACCGTGGGCATGATGTTGGCGGCTCGCCATCCGGACCTGGTGGGCAAGCTGATGGTCGTCGACATGATCCCCTTCATGGGCGCCATGTTCGGCGCGCCAGGAACCACAGCCGAAAGCGTGGCCCCCGTCGCCGACCAGATCTGGGCCGCCCAGGCCAGCAGCCCGCGCGAAGCCTACGTCGCCCAGGCGACCACCGCCATCAACGGCATGATCAATACTGAAAGCCGCCGCGAAGAGGCGCTGAAGGACATGCGAGGCAGCGACCAGAAGGTGTCGGCCGCCGCCTTCCGCGAACTTGTGACCACGGACCTGCGGCCCGAACTGGCCAAGATCACCGCCCCGACCGAGGTGCTCTACGTCAAATTCAACGACGCCCGCATGACCGACGCCATCACCGACGCCATCTATCAGATGTCGTTTGCGACCCTGCCCGGCGCCAAGCTGAAGCGCATCGACGACAGCGCCCACTTCATCATGTTCGATCAGCCTGACGCCTTCCATGGCGCGCTGGACGCCTTCCTGGCCCAATGAGCCATCCGGCTGCGGATCGGATCGTCGGCCTCTATCAGGACAAGGCGGCCGACTGGATTCGCGACCGGGGCGTCGCTCTGCGCCAGGATGAAGCCGTCGGGAACGAAGCCGCCTGGCTGGAGCGCTTCACGCAGGGCTGGCCGCACCACGCCCGCGTGCTGGATGTCGGCTGCGGCTCGGGTTGGCCCGTGGCCGCCGCCTTGCTGGAGCGCGGGTTCGATGTCGTCGGCCTCGACGCCTCGCCGGGCCTGATCGCCCATGCCCGCGAGACCCTGCCCGGCGGCGACTGGCGGATCGGCGACATGCGCGCCCAGTTGCCGGACGAGGCTTTTCACGGCGTGCTGGCCTGGCACAGCCTGTTTCACCTGACGCCCGAGGCGCAGACTTCGGTCCTGCCGGCCTTGGCTGCGCGCGTGAGCCCGCGCGGCCGGTTGATGTTCACCGCCGGTCCCGCTCACGGCGAGGCCATCGGCGAGTGGCGCGGCGAAGCCCTCTATCACGGCAGCCTGGCCCCCGAGGCGTATCGCGCCGCGCTGACCCAGGCCGGACTGGTGGTTGAGAACGGCGGCGGGAACGGCGTCTGGCTGGCCCGCCGCGCCATTCTTTCGGCGAAATAGGCGCACACGCTGGCGTGATCGAAAACGGGGGCGTTTTCGCCAGCGACAGGAACGGCTAGGGTTCGCGTCGCTGGCATAGAGGGATGTTCATGGCGCGTAACGACCGCGGACCCGACCGCAACGAGCAGGGTGGAGCACGCCCGCGCCGAACCGTCGTCGGCCGCCTGTTCTACTGGGGCGCGGTGCTCGCCGTCTGGGGCCTGATCTTCGCCGTGGTCTTCCTGGCCGTGTTTGCGCGCGACCTGCCGGACACCTCCAGCCTGTATGAGGTCGATCGCCAGCCGTCGATCACCTATCTGGACCGCTCCGGAGCCTTGATCGCCGTGCGCGGCACCCAGATGGCGCCGCCGGTCGATATGGACGCCCTGCCCGACTACGTGCCGGCCGCCTTCGTGGCGATCGAGGACCGGCGCTTCTATCACCACCCCGGCTTCGACCCGATCGGCATGAGCCGGGCCATGGCGGCGAATCTGAAGGCCGGGCGCGTCGTCCAGGGCGGCTCGACCATCACCCAGCAGCTGGCCAAGAACCTGTTCCTGACGCCCGATCAGAACATGAAGCGCAAGGTACAGGAGTTGATCCTGGCCGTGTGGCTGGAGATGAAATTCTCCAAGAAGGAGATTCTCTCCCTCTATCTGAACCGCGTCTATTTCGGCGCCGGCGCCTATGGCATCGAATCCGCCTCGCAGCGCTATTTCGACAAGAGCGCCGACAAGCTGACGGTGGGCGAAGCCGCCCTGCTGGCGGGCCTGCTGAAGGCGCCCTCGCGCTATTCGCCCGTGTCCGAGAGCGAACGCGCCGCCGGGCGCGCCAACGTCGTGCTGAACGAAATGGTCGAGGTCGGCGCCATCACCCCGGCTCAGCGCGACGCCGCGGTGGCCGAGCCAGTGCGGGTGTCCAAGACCCTGGCCAGCCAGCATGCCCAATACTTCGTCGACTGGCTGGACAAGCAGATCCGCGGCCTGGTCGGCGAACCGACCGAGGACATGGTGGTCGAGACCACCCTCGACCTGGTCCTGCAAACCGACGCCGAGCGCGCCGTCCGCCGCATCCTGGACCGCGACAAAGGCAAGGGCGTCGAGCAGGCGGCCCTGGTCGCGCTGGACGGCGACGGCCGCGTGCGCGCCATGATCGGCGGCGCTTCCTATGGCGACAGCCAGTTCAACCGCGCCGTCGATGCGCGGCGCCAGTCCGGCTCGGCCTGGAAACCCTTCGTCTACCTCGCGGCTGTCGAAGCGGGCTACACGCCCGAAACCCCCGTCGTGGATCAGCCCGTCACCATCGGCGGCTGGTCGCCGCGCAATTACTCCGGCCGCTTCTCCGGTCAAATGACCTTGGCCCAGGCCGTGGCCCAGTCGACCAACACCGTCGCCGCCTATGTGGCCGATCAGGTCGGACGCGACAGCGTGGCCCGCGCCGCGCGCCGCCTGGGCATCACCAGCGAAATCGGCCTGCAGCCGTCCATGGCGCTCGGCGCCGTCGAGGTCAGCCCGCTGGAGATGGCCCAGGCCTTTGACGCCTTCGCCAACGGCGGCCGCCGGGTCGACGCCTATGGCATCAGCCGCATCCGCACCCCGTCCGGCCGCGTGATCTACACCCACGGCCCGTCGGAAGGCGGCCAGGCCATTCACAACCCGTCGCTCTACTACATGAACCAGATGCTGCGCGGGGTCGTCACCTCGGGCAGCGGCCGCTCGGCCGCGATCGGCGGGCGCGACATCGCCGGCAAGACCGGCACCACCTCGGATTACAAGGACGCCTGGTTCGTGGGCTACACCGGCGGCTTCGTCGCGGCGGTCTGGGTCGGCAAGGACGACAACAAGCCGATGAACCGCGTCACCGGCGGCGCGGCCCCCGCCGCCATCTGGCGCGGCTTCATGGAGGCGGCCCTGCCCAAGCTGGCGGTCCAGGCCATTCCCAACGGTCCGCCCCTGCCCGAAGGCTGGATCCCGCCCGATCCGGTCGGCGATCTGATGGGTCAGGTCGAGGACCCTTACGCCACCGCCACGCCCTACGACGCCCCGCCGCCGGTGATCATCGACGGCCAGGGCCCGCTACCAGCCCAGCCGCAGCAGCCGCCGGCGCCGCGCGCAGCCCCGCCGCAGGCGCCCCCCGCGCCACAGCAGGAACGTCGCCCGGACGCGCTGTTCTTCTGACCCAGGGGCAGGCGCTCACGCCGCGAGCGACCGCGTCGCGAGCATAGCGCGCAATCAGACCGCGATAGGCTGCGCCTATCGCGGGGCGCGCTTGGCCAGGATGCGTTGCAGGGTGCGGCGGTGCATGCCCAGGCGGCGCGCCGTCTCGGACACGTTGTGGTCGCACAGTTCATAGACGCGCTGGATATGCTCCCAGCGCACCCGGTCGGCGGACATGGGGTTTTCAGGCGGCTCAGGCGCTTCGCCGGTCGACAGCAGGGCCTTGACCACGTCGTCGGCGTCAGCCGGCTTCTGCAGATAGTCGACCGCGCCCGCCTTGACCGCCGCCACGGCCGTGGCGATGGCGCCGTAGCCGGTCAGCATGACGATGCGGGCGTCCTCGCGCCGCTCGCGGATCATTTCGACCACCTTCAGGCCGTTGCCGTCCTCCAGCCGCATGTCCAGAACCGCGAAGGCGGGGACAGACTGGCGCAGGGCGTCGTTGGCCTCGGCCACAGAACCGGCGACGGTGACCGCGAACCCGCGCGTCTCCAACGCCCGGCCCAAACGGGTGCGCAAGGCCTGATCGTCATCCAGCAACAGCAGGGACTTGTCGTTCAGGGCGGCGATCTGGGTCTCGAGTTCGGACATGAAATTCTCCTGCGGTTCAGGTCGTGCGTCAACGACGCAGGGTCAAGAGCCAAGCTCGCAAGTGCGACATCAGGTTCCGCCGCCATCCATTGCCGAGGCGGTGACCTCCAACGCCTGGCGGGCCCATCGCACCGAGACGAGAGCCCCGCCGGGTTGCCCCTTGGCGGGCGCGCCCGCGCCGACCGAAACCTTGGCGCCTGTGCGTTCCAGCAGGGTGCGGGCGATGAAGAAGCCCAGCCCCATGCCGCCCTGGCTGGGGGCGATAGGGGCGGTGACCGGCGGCGGCGGCGCGCGCCGTCCCCGCCGCGCCGGGCTGGACGCCGAGGCGATCTGCGCCGCCAGGGCGCGGCGCGCCTTGGCCTGCGGACGGCTGGTCACATAGGGCTCGCCCAGACGCGGCAGGATTTCGGACGAGAAGCCGGGACCGTCGTCGACGATGTCGATCTCGATCCACCCGGCGTCAACCACCGCCGTCAGCTGCACTCGCGCCGTGGCGAAGTCGGCGGCGTTCTCGACCAGGGTGGACAGGCCGTGGACGATCTCGGGCAGCCGGCGCACGCGCGGCGCGGCCTGTCCCGGCGGCACCTTCAGGCTGATGTCGAAATCCAGATCGAAGCCCCGATGCGGCTGCGCCACCTCTTCCAGCAGAGCCTTCAGGTCGATGTCGGCGAACAGGGCGTCGCCTTCCTGCGGCTGGGCCGACAGCTGTTTCAGGATGGCGCGGCAACGCTCGGCCTGTTGCAGGATCAGGCTGGCGTCCTCGGCGGCCGGGCTGCCGGGGGCGGCGTCGCGCAGCATCTCCTTGGCGACGACCTGTATCGTGGCCAACGGCGTGCCCAACTCATGGGCGGCGGCGGCGGCCAGGCCGCCCAGGGCCGCCAGCCTCTGCTCGCGCTGCAGCACGTCCTGCGTGGTCGCCAGAGCCAGCTCCAGCTTGTCGGCGTCGGCCGCCACCTTCCAGGCGTAGCCGGCGGTGAACAGCACCCCGGTCACCAGCGCCAGGCCCAATCCCAGACGGTAGAGGCCCGGCAGCTCCAGATGCTCATGCAGCCGCCACGGCAGGGGCAGGGACCAGGAGAACAGGAAGCCCACCGCGATCAGGGCCATCACGCCCAGGATGACGGCCTGACGCGCCGGCAGGGCCGCCGCCGCGATGGTCACCGGCGCGACCAGCAGCAGGCAGAACGGGTTGGCCAGCCCCCCCGTCAGGGCCAGCAAGGTCGCCAGCTGCAGGATGTCGAAACCCAGCTGGGCGGCGGTTCTCGGCCCGTCCGGCAGGCTGCCGTCGATACGGCCCGCCCGCGCCATCGTGGCCAGGTTCATCGCCACGCCCGCGCCGATCACCGTCAGGCACTCCCATAACGGCAAGGGGAAGTGCAGGGCGAAATAGGCGGTCAGGATGGCGCAGGTCTGGCCGATCACCGCCAGCCACCGCAGCACGATCAGGGTGCGCAGCGACAGGCCGCGCCCGCGCCGAGGCAGTTCGGGCAGACCGGCCAGCTCGCCGCCCGCCTGAGCCAGGAGGTGCAGCGGGGCGTGCGGCGGTATGGGGGCTTCTGTAGGGCTCACCCCTCTTCTATAGACCGGGCGAGGGGCGGCTGCACGGTACGCCGTGTCGCGCCCGCCCATGATCCGCGTCGTTCTCGCCTGAGGAGAGGCCATGCCCCGCCGTCCCGTCATCCTGTTCGCCGCCGCCTGCGCGGTCATCGCCCTGGCGCTGGGCCTGATCACCATGGTGGTCGTCGGCGGTCGGCAGCAGGCGGCCCAGACGACGGACTCGGCGACGGGCCAGCCCCTGGTCGGCGGCCCGTTCACCCTGACCAATCAGGACGGCCAGGTCGTCGATGAGAAGATTCTGGAGGGCAAGTGGAGCCTGGTCTTCTTCGGCTTCACCTACTGCCCCGACTACTGCCCGACCACGCTCGGCGTGCTGAACGCCGTGCAGGAACGGATGGGCGACAAGGCCAAGGACCTGCAGATCGTCTTCATCAGCATCGACCCCGCGCGCGACACGCCGCAGATGCTGAAGGACTATCTGTCGTCGGACGGTTTCCCCGACGGCGTCATCGGCCTGACCGGCACGCCGGAACAGGTGGCCCAGGTCGCCAAGGAATACCGCGCCTTCTATCAGAAGGTCGGCGAGGGCGAGGGGTACACCATGAACCACGGCCTGACCGTCTATCTGATGGGGCCGGACGGGAAGTTCCGCAGCGCCGTCGCCCACGATCTGGGGCCCAGCCGCACCGCCACCCTGATCGAGAACGCGATGGAGAAGGGCTGATCACCTTTGCCTGAACGCGGCGCGCTCGGTCTTTTTTGCAGCGCATCATTCTGTATGATCAGCGTTCCGCATCGGCGGGGGGCCGCAGTCGGGGTTTCATGCTCTACGCTTTTCACGAGCTCGCCTATCATTCGGCGACTCCGTTTCGGATCGGGGCCCAGATGGCCCGCCAGTTCTGGACCTCTCCGCTCAATCCGGCCTCGGACACGGCGATCGGCCGCACCGCCTATGCCGCCGCCGAGGTGTTCGAAAGCCTGACGCGCCGCTACGGTAAGCCCGACTGGGGCCTGGCGACGATCGAGATCGACGGCCAGCCCGTGCGCACGACCGAACAGGTGGTGTGGTCCTCGCCCTGGTGCCGCCTGGTGCGCTTCGCCCGCAACATCGGCGACCTGAAACGCGCGGGCAAACCTGCTGCAGCGCCCGCCGTGGTGATGGTGGCCCCGCTGTCGGGCCACTACGCCACCCTGCTGCGCGGCACGGTCGAAACCTTCCTTCAGGACCACGACGTCTATGTCACCGACTGGGCCAACGCCCGCCAGGTGCCGATGCTGGAAGGGCGTTTCGACTTCAACGACTACATCGACCACGTGCGCGACATGCTGGCCGCCGTCGGGCCGCGCGCCCATGTCGTCGGCGTCTGTCAGCCGGGGCCGCCCGTGCTGGCCGCCTGCGCCGTGATGGCCGCCGAGGACGACCCGAACCGCCCCGCCTCCATGACCTTCATGGGCTCGCCCATCGACGCGCGGCTGTCGCCGACCGTGACGAACCAGCTGGCGGAGGAAAAGCCCTTCACCTGGTTCAAGTCGAACATGATCCACACCGTGCCCCTGCCCTATCCGGGCGCCGGGCGACGGGTTTATCCGGGCTTTGTCCAGCTCTACAGCTTCATGTCGATGAACGAGGACAAGCACGTCGACGCCCATCGCCGCTATTTCGACGATCTGGTGGCGGGCGACGGCGACGGCGTGGAAAAGCACGAGCAGTTCTACGACGAGTATCTGTCGGTGCTGGACCTGACCGAGGAATTCTATCTTCAGACCATCGACATCGTCTTCCAGCAGCATCTGCTGCCGCGCGGCCTGCTTGAGCATCACCGCCAGACGGTGGATCTGACGGCCATCACCGACATCGGCCTGGCCACCATCGAGGGCGAGATGGACGACATCTCCGGCGTCGGCCAGACCCAGGCGGCCCACGGCCTGACGCCCAACATCCCCGACGACCGGCGGCTGCTCTACGTCCAGCCCAAGGTCGGCCACTACGGCGTCTTCAACGGCCGCCGTTTCCGCGAGGAGATTTATCCCCGCGTGCGCGATTTCATCGCCCAGAACGAAGCTCTCAGTGTCGTACCGGAACGGTCAGCGACTGCCGCTTGAGGGCGGCGGCGCCCTGCGGCTGTCGGTCAATCCGCGGGCCAGGCGGCTGTCGATCCGCATCGACGCCCGCGTCGGCGAGGCCGTGGCCGTGGCCCCCAGCGAGCGGCGCCTTGGCGAGGTCGTGGCCTTCGCCCGCACCAAGGCCGGATGGATCGCCGAACGGCTGGCCGCGCGGGTCGAGACTCTGGCGTTTGAGCCCGGCGCCGTCGTCACCTGGCTGGGCCGTCCGCTGCGGCTGGAGGCGAGCGGCGGCGCGGGCGCCGCGCGCCTGATCGAAACGGAGGAAGGGCCGGTGCTGCGCTCAGGCGGCGAGGGCGAGGCTTTCTCTCGCCGGATCGAGAACTGGTTCCGCCGGGCCGCGCGCGACTTCCTGACCGAACGCACCGAGGTCCACCTGAAGACGCTGGGTCAGGGGCCGGTGAGGGTGTCCATCGTCGACACCCGCTCGCGCTGGGGCTCGTGCAGCCCCCACAACCGCTCGATCCGCTACTCTTGGCGCGTCATCATGGCCCCGCCGGCCGTGGCCGACTACCTGGCCGCGCATGAGGTCGCCCACCTGGTCCACGCCGACCACAGCCCGGCCTATTGGGCCGTCGTGGCTCGACTGATCGGGGATCATCGCCCGCACCGCCGCTGGCTGCGCGATCATGGCGCGGCGCTCCACGCCGTGGGCGGATAGACCTCTACTCGCGCATCGTCCTGAGCGCGCCCAGCCGCGCGAAAGCCAGGGTCAGGGCCTTGCGGCGCGCCGGGGCCAGGGGCGTGGCGGGCGCCGCGCGCAGCACCGCCCCGCCGAAGCCGTCGGCCACGATCAGGCCCGGCTCGTCCGGCAGGACGCCCTCCGGGAACTCCGGCGCCACGGCGAAGTAGAAGGCGTCGCAGAACGGCCCGTACTCCTGCCATTTGCGGTCGACGCGATAGTCGTCGATCCCCGACTTCACTTCGCAGATGACGATGTCGCCCTTGGGGCCCAGGGCCATGACGTCGGCGCGACGGCCATTGGGCAGGCAGACCTCCAGCAGAGGCGCATAACCCATGTCGACCAGCAGCCGAGCGGCCCCTCGCGTCACCGAGAGGGTGGTTTCGGGACGGCTGAAGACCAGTTCGAGATGAAGCGCAGCGGCAGGCATGCGCCTTTATGTTCCCGTTGCGTTCCTACCGCAAGCGCTGCCGGTTCTCCTGCCACTGATCGCGCGTCTGCCCCCACAGATTGACCTTGTGCTCGTGGAACGGCGGCGGGATCGCCCCCGGCCCGCGATTGGTCGAGCCCAGGCGCTCGGCCAGCTTTTCCGAGGCGCGGTTGTCCGGATCGATGCAGTGGATGACGTCGGGCCAGTCCAGTTCGTCGAAGGCGTAGTCCATGGTCGCCGCCGCGGCCTCGACCGCATAGCCCTTGCCCGTGGCGTCGCGGTGCAGGCTCCAGCCCACTTCGCGGCCCGGCCAGTCATAGGGATGCAGCGGTCCGATCCGGCCCATCCACAGGCCGGTCGCCTTCTCGATGACCGAGAACATGCCCTCGCCCTGCAGCGCCCACATCCCGGCCACCGAGGCCATGGCGCGCCAGACCTCGTGCTTCGACTGCACGCCGCCGATGAAGCGCGTCGTCTCAGGGTCGCTCATGAAGTCGGCCCAGCGCGGGAAGTCGTCATGCGTCGGCGGGCGCAGGAACAGGCGCTCCGTCTCCAGCGTGGGGCCGAGGGGCGAGGTGGGACGCTCGATCACAACAGATACTCCCGCTCCAGAGTGTAGACGCTGCCGTCCCCGGTCAGGACGCTGGAATAGAGGCCGAAGCGATCCACCCGGATCGGCGGCGACTTCAGCAGATTGTGTCCGGCGATCCAGGCGCCGATCCGGTCAGGATTCGCCTGCGGCTTCAGATAGGCCAGGGTGACGTGGGGCCGGTATTCGCGCTTCTCCGGCGGGACGCCCGCGCGCTCGCCCGCCGCGCGGCACCGTCCGGCCAGGACGTTCAGCGGTTCGGACCGCTCCAGCCCGGCCCACAGGGTGTGGCTGCGGTGGGCGTCGCCAAAGGCGCCGACGCCACTCAGGGCGATCTCGAACGCCCCCCCGCCCTCGGCGCGGGTCAGTTCAGAGGCCAGGTCGTCGGCCGTGCGCTCTGACGCCTCGCCATAGAAGGCCAGGGTGACGTGCAGCGCATCCAGCGGCCGCCAGCGGGCGCCGGGCAGGCCGGACTGCCGCCGCGCCAGGGTCTCGGCGACGTCCTCGGGAATGGCGATGGCGGTGAACAGGCGCAACATGCGACCCTTGGTAGCGGGCGGAACCGGCAGCCGGAAGCCCGCTTTTTCTTGCATGGACGCCCCGGCGTGCCGATATTTGAGCCAAAGGTCGGGACCATCCCGGCCGAATGGGAGACTTCTTTCGCGATGAGCGATTTCAACAACGGCTATGCGCGCCCGCTTCCGCAGTCGGCGGACATGTCCGTCGACGCCGGCCTGCGCGCCTTCATGCTGGGCGTCTACAACAAGCTGGCGATCGGTCTGGTCGTCGCCGGCGTCCTGGCCTACGTCACCGGCAACGTCCCGGCCGTGCAGCAGCTGCTGTTCGCCCGCATGCCGGACGGCCGCATCGGCCTGACCATGCTGGGCATGATCATCCAGTTCTCGCCGCTGGTCATGCTGTTCGGCTCCATGTTCTTCATGAAGAACCCGACGGCCAAGGGCGTGAACATGCTCTACTGGGCCGTGGTCGCCACCATCGGCGCCGGTCTGGGCGTGCTGTTCCTGCGCTATACGGGCGGTTCGCTGGCCTCGACCTTCTTCGTCACGGCGGCGGCCTTCGGCGGTCTGAGCCTGGTCGGCTACACGACCAAGAAGGACCTCAGCGGCATGGGCACCTTCCTGATCATGGCCCTGATCGGCCTGATCCTGGCCATGCTGGTCAACGCCTTCCTGGTGAAGTCGGGCATGTTCGGCCTGGTGATCTCGGGTCTGGGCGTGCTGATCTTCTCGGGCCTGATCGCCTATGACACCCAGCGCCTGAAGATGACCTACTACGCCCTGGGCGGCGACAAGAACGCCATGGGCGTGGCCACGGGCTTCGGCGCCCTGAGCCTCTTCATCAACTTCATCAACCTGTTCCAGTTCCTGCTGGCCTTCATGGGCGGCAGCCGGGAATAGGGGCTTTTTGAGTGCGCTATGGCCGTGACGCGGTCACGGCCGACTTGAGCGCCAACGGCCTCAAGCCGCCCGAAGGGCGATAGGCAAATAAGGAACGGGCCCCGGCAGCGATGTCGGGGCCTTTTCTTTGGCGCCCTTACTCCACCACCGTGAACTTCCGACTGTCGAAGACCCGCAGCACCTGCGCCAGGTCCCGGCCGCGCTTCAGCACATGGCCGCCCTCGCCGATCACCGCCCACTCTCCCTGCTTCAAACGCAGGGCCGGACGCTTCTCGATGCGGTAGACCGGCGCATCGCCGTGACGGCGAAAGACGGCGAATTCGGCGTGGTCTTTCTGGCCCGCCATGGCGTAGTCGCGCCATTCGCCCGCAGCCACCATCCGTCCGTAGACCCGCAGCATCTGATCCAGTTCGCGGCGGTCGAAGAAGACCGGCCCGCCTTGGGGCTGCGCATTCGAACTGTCTGCCTCGAAGCTCATGGCTTCAACTTAAGGCCCGGATCACGAAACGCCAGCGCGGCCGCACCTTGTCACCCGCCGCGCGGGCGTCCAAAAGGCGCGTCAACGATCTGATTTGACGGAGACGAACCATGGCGACGAGCGAAGGCTGGGACATGCCCACCGGCGACCTCATGAAGGGCAAGAAGGGCCTGATCATGGGGGTGGCCAACTCCAACTCCATCGCCTGGGGCATCGCCTCGCAGCTGGCCGCCCAGGGCGCCGAGCTGGCCTTCACCTACCTCGGCGAAGGTCTTGAGCGCCGCGTGCGCCCCCTGGCCGAAAGCGTCGGCGCCAAGCTGCTGATCCAGGCCGACGTCACCGACGACGCCTCCATGGACAAGGCCTTCGAAGAGCTGGAGAAGGAGTTCGGCACGATCGACTTCGTCGTCCACGCCATCGCCTTCGCCAACAAGGACGAGCTGAAGGGCTCGTTCGTCGACAACACCACGCGCGACAGCTTCCTGCTGGCCATGAACATCTCGGCCTTCAGCTTCGTCGACGTGGCGCGCCGCTCGGCCAAGCTGATGCCCAACGGCGGCTCGATGATCACCCTGACCTACCTCGGGTCGGAGCGGGTCATCCCCAACTACAACACCATGGGCGTGGCCAAGGCCGCCCTGGAGGCCGCGACCCGCTACATCGCGCGCGACCTGGGGCCGAAGGGCATTCGCGTCAACGCCATCTCGGCGGGCGCCATGCGCACCCTGTCGCTGGCGGGCATCGCCGGCGGGCGCGGCCTGCACTCCAAGTCGGCGCAGTTCTCGCTGATCAAGGAAGAGACCTCCATGGAAGGCGTCGCCGGCGCCGCCCTGTGGCTGTGCTCGGACCTGGGCCGCTCGACCACGGGCGAAGTCGTCCACGTCGACGCCGGGTTCCACGCCGTCGGCCTGCCGGACGACATGGAGGGCTGAGCCAGCCTCGCCTCTGCGGAAATCAGGGCCGTCGGTTCGCCGACGGCCCTTTTCTTTGCCCCTCTTCCGATGATGCGCCGCCCGGCCTAGCTTGGGCGCATGAGTTCCTTACGCCTGCCGCCGCCCGCCAGCTTCTCCGCCGCCGCCGTGGCCACGATCGTTGGTTTCGGCGGCACGGTCGCCCTGGTGGTGCAGGCCGGACAGGCGATGGGCGCCTCGCCTGAACAGATCGTCTCCATGGTGACGGCCCTGTGCCTGGGCATCGCCGTGCCGGGCGCCTTGCTCAGTTGGCGGTTGAAGACGCCAGTCATCCTGGCCTGGTCGACGCCCGGCGCCGCCCTGCTGGCGGCTTCGACGCTGAGCCTCGGGTGGAGCACCGCCGTCGGCGCCTTCGTCCTGGCCGGCGTGATGATGACGCTGACGGGTCTGGTTCCGGCCCTGGGCCGGCTGGCCGAGCGCATCCCCGCGACCGTCGCCTCGGCCATGCTGGCGGGTGTGCTCCTGCCCTTCTGCCTCAAGCTGTTCCTGGTGTTCCCGAGCGATCTGGCCCTGGCCGGCGGCCTGCTGCTGGTGTTCCTGATCATGCGCCGCCTGGCGCCCGCGTGGGCCCTGCCGGCCGTCCTGGCCGCCGCCTTCGCGGTTCTGGCCTGGCGCGGCCAGCTGGGCCTGCCGCAGGGAAGCGGCCTGTTCGGCAGCCTGTTGCCGGTTCAGCTCGCCTTCGACTGGAAAGCGGCGGTCAGCCTGGCCCTGCCGCTGTATCTGGTGACCCTGGCCTCGCAGAACCTGCCGGGGCTGGTGGTGCTGAGGGCCGCGGGCTACGCGCCGCCGGCGGGCAAGCTGATCTTCTGGACCGGCCTGGCTAGCGCCCTGCTCGCCCCCTTCGGCGCGCACGGCGTCAACCTGGCCGCCCTCGTCGCCGCCATCGGCGCCGGGCCCGAGGCCCATCCCGATCCGGCCCAGCGCTGGGCCGTGGGGGTGCTCTACGGCCTGTTCTACCTCGGCGTCGCCCTGTTCGCCGCGCCCCTGGCCGGCCTGTTCATCGCCATGCCGACGGCGGCGCTGGCGCTCCTCACCGGCCTGGCCCTGATCGCTCCGCTGACGGGGTCGCTGAGCGGCATGATGAGCGCGGCCGAAGATCGCGAGGCGGCCGTGCTGACCTTCGCCGCCACGGCGTCGGGCATGGCGCTGTTCGGGGTCGGTTCGGCCTTCTGGGGCCTGGCGGTCGGCTTCATCGCCCTGGCGGCGCGTCGCTGGATCGGCGCGCGCTGAACACCCGGCGACAGGGAAAGCGGTCGCGGATGCGCGGCCCGAAGAAGCGCCCTTTCGACGGCGCCTGAGCCAGGCCCTCGGCCACCTCCGGCGGCACATCGTCGTAGTCGTAGACGTCGCCCGAGACGAAGGTCAGCCGCAATCGACGGGCGGCCTCGTCATAGCTGAAGCGACGGATGACGCTGGACGGCATGAGACAGGAACGGCCGGACCGCGTCTCGGCTCCCCCTCACGCACCCGTGTTCGGCGCGACATTGACGACCGAACCGACTGTGTCAGCTTGACCTTGGCCCGACTGGGGCCTGCGAAGCGAGGCGATCATGGCGCACAAGTTCGAGGTCTACCAAGACAAGGCAGGCGAGTATCGCGTCCGGTTCAAATACAATTCGGAGATCATCTTCTCGACCGAGGGTTATTCCGACAAGTCGGGCGCCAAGCGCGCCATCGAGTCGATCAAGAAGCACGTCGGCGACGCGCCGACCGAAGAAGTCTAAGTCGGCGCGGGGGCGCGGCGTCGCGCCCCCGCCTCCATTTACGCCCGCGCCGGGATCTCCAGCCCGCGCTGCACCGCCGGACGCGCCAGACCCCGCTCCAGCCAGGCGGCGACGCGCGGGAAGTCGGAAAAGCCGACCAGATCGCCCGCCTCATAGAAGCCGATCAGGTTGCGCACCCAGCCCAGGATGGCGATGTCGGCGATGGTGTAGTCGGCGCCCATGATCCAGTCGCGACCCGCGAGCCTGCCCTCCAGCACCCCCAGCAAGCGCTTGGATTCGGCGACGTAGCGATCGCGCGGCCGCTTGTCCTCGTACTCGCGCCCCGCGAACCGGTGGAAGAAGCCGAGCTGGCCGAACATCGGGCCGATGGCCGCCATCTGGAAGAAGACCCACTGCAGCGTCTCATAGCGCGCCGCCGGATCGGTCGGCAGGAAGCGCCCCGCCTTTTCAGCCAGATAGACCAGGATGGCGCCGGATTCGAACAGGACCAGCGGCTTTCCGCCCGGGCCGTCAGGATCGATGATGGCGGGGATCTTGCCGTTGGGATTCAGCGACAGGAACTCCGGCGTCCAGGTCTCGTCCTTGCTGATGTCGACCAGATGAGGCTCATAGGGCAGACCCAGCTCCTGCAGAAGAATCGAGACCTTCACGCCGTTGGGCGTGGGCAGCGAATAGAGCTGCAACCGGTCAGGATGCTGCGGCGGAAACTGACGGGTGACGGGGAAGGCGGACAGGTCGGCCATGGAATGCTCCGGCTGGTGTGACCCTGTCCATGTCGGGAGCCGCAGGGCGATCCGCAACCGTGTCGGCGTCAGTCTTCGTCGCGGTCGCTGACTTCGGTCGGGCGGACGATGCGCAGCCAGCCCTCTTTGATGTGCAGTTCCGGCGCCGCCTCACGGGTGAAGGGCAGGTACCAGGTCGGACCGTCCTCGGCCGGGGCGATCTCCAGCATGTCGTCGGCCCCGAAGTTCTGGACCGACTTCACCTTGCCCAGCACCACGTCGGCCGGATCGCGCCCTTCCAGGCCGATCAGGTCGGTCAGGTAGAACTCGTCCTCTTCCGGCTGGGGCAAGGCGTCGCGCGTGACGAACAGCTTCTGGCCGCGCCGGGCGTCGGCTTCTTCCTTGGTCGCGATCTCCTTGACCCGCGCCACAACGCCCGCCTTGTCCGGCCGCGCCGAGATAAGGGTCAGCGCCGGTTTTCCGTCGGGGCCCAGCAGCGGCGAATAGCCGACCAGGGCCATGGGCTCGGCGGTATAGGCGCTGATGCGCACCTCGCCCTTCACGCCGAAGGCGCCGCCGATCTGGCCCACCAGGATCAGTCTGTCTTCGCTGCTCATGACCGGGCTCCGTTTGCCGATGCGATGGGTCCAGATAGCAGAAAAGCAGCGCCCCGGAAGGACGCTGCTTTCCCGTTTCAACCGGCCGTGGCCGGATGAAGAGATAAGGCTTAGGCCTGCTCTTCGGTCGCCTCAGCGGCGGCTTCAGCGGCAGGAGCCTCTTCAGCCGGAGCTTCTTCCGCGGCCGGAGCGGCGGCGGCGGCGGCGGCGGCCTCAGCGGCCTCGGCCTTGGCGGCGGCTTCGGCTTCCAGGCGGTCGGCTTCGCGCTGGGCGCGCTCGGCGGCGCGTTCCTGGGCCTTCTTGCCCGGCTCGGCCTTCTTCGGGTTGTTGCCCTGGGCCCACTGGACCTTGCCGGCCAGCGCTTCGTCCTGGCTCTGGCTGATGAAGCGGGCGACGCGGTCGGTCGGCTGGGCGCCCTTGGCGAGCCACTCGGCGATGCGGTCGGCCTTCAGGACGATGCGCGGGGTGGCGCTGTCCTTGGGCAGCATCGGGTTGTAGCTGCCGACGCGCTCGATGAACTTGCCGTCGCGCGGGGCGTGCGAGTCGGCGATGACGATGTGGTAGTAGGGGCGCTTCTTGGCGCCGCCGCGGGACAGACGAATCTTCAGCATTTTCAGTCTCTTTCTAGAAAGGCGTTAGTTCTTTTTGGGGAAGCCCGGCAGACCCGGAAGGCCCCCCGGAAGTTGTCCGCCGCCCAGACCCGCCAAGCGGTCCTGAATGGCTTTCATTTCATCGGCCGAGGGTTCCGGCATCTTGCCGCCGCCCAGAGCCTTCAGACGGTTCATGTCCGGACCGCCGCCGCCCATGCCCGGCAGGCCGCCCATCATGGAGGCCATCTTCTGCAGGTTCTTGCCGCCGCCCTTGGACAGCGACTTGACCATGTCGGCCATCTGGCGGTGCTGTTTCAGCAGGCGGTTGATGTCCTGGACCTCTACGCCGGCGCCCTTGGCCACGCGCTTCTTGCGGCTGGCGTTCAGCAGGTCCGGCTTCTTGCGCTCGGCCATGGTCATGGAGTTGATGACGGCCAGCTGGCGGTCGATCATCTTGTCCGAGACGTTGTTCTCGGCCATCTGGTTCTTCAGCTTGGCCACGCCGGGCAGCAGGCCCATGATGCCCTGAAGACCGCCCATCTTCTTCATCTGGTTCAGTTGACCCGCCAGATCGTCCAGATCGAACTGGCCCTTGGCCAGCTTGCGGGCCATCTTCTCGGCCTTGGCCTGGTCCAGCTCGCCCGCGGCCTTCTCGACCAGGGCGACGATGTCCCCCTGACCCAGGATGCGGCCAGCGACGCGGCGGGCGTCGAAGACGTCCAGCGCATCGACCTTTTCGCCCGCGCCCAGATATTTGATCGGCAGGCCGGTGACGGCGCGCATCGACAGCATGGCGCCGCCGCGCCCGTCGCCGTCGGCGCGGGTCAGCACCAGACCCGTCAGGGGCAGACGCTCGTGGAAGGCGGCGGCGGTGCGCACCGCGTCCTGACCGGTCAGGCTGTCGGCGACCAGCAGGGTCTCGACCGGCTTGGCGATCTCGGCGACCTCGGCCACCTCGTTCATCAGCCCTTCGTCCAGGGTGATGCGGCCGGCGGTGTCGAGGATCAGGACGTCGAAGCCCTGCAGCTTGGCCGACTGAAGCGCACGGCGGGTGATCTGGACCGCGCTCTCGCCCGCCACGATGGGCAGGGTCGCGACCTCGATCTGCTGGCCGAGCGTGGCCAGCTGCTCCATGGCCGCCGGACGACGCGTGTCCAGCGAGGCCATCATGACCTTCTTCTTGTCGAACTTCGACAGGCGCAGGGCCAGCTTGGCCGAGGTCGTCGTCTTGCCCGAGCCCTGCAGACCGGCCATCAGCACGACGGCGGGCGGGGTCGCATTGGTGTTCAGCGGAACCGGCTCTTCGCCGCCCAGCATGTCGACCAGGCCGTCATAGACGATCTTGATGACCTGATCGGCGGGCTTGACCGCGCGGATGACGTCTTCGCCGGTCGCGGCCGTCTTGGCGCGGGCGATGAAGTCCTTGACCACCGGCAGGGCGACGTCGGCCTCGAGCAGGGCGACGCGGACCTCGCGCAGGGCCTCCTCGACATCCTTTTCGGACAGGGCGCCGCGGCCGGTGATCCGGTCGAAGACGCCTGTCAGCCGCTCGTTCAGAGCCTCGAACATTCAAACCCTTTCATGCGCCTGGGCCTTGGCCTCCGTGAGCAGCGCCCATGGGCGGGCGACCTCTGCGAACGATCACGTCGACAGAGGCCCTCTCCCGCCTCGTCCTGAAGAAGATCAGGGGTCGTGCGGGTGGAGGCGCAGGTTCAATTGCGCCGGAAGTCGCGGCTTATGGCGGAAAAGCAAGGCGATGTCGACTCCGTTCTCATGACGAAAGGCGACTCCTCAAGGGTTTGCGCGTTGCCTCATGGACTAGCGCGCCGGGATCACCCTGATACGGTTTGGCTTCCGGCCTCGCCCTTGAGAGACAATCCATGAGCCAGACTACGGAACTTCCCCATGATCGTCTCCGCGCGGAGGTCCGGCTTCTGGGCGCCCTTCTGGGGGAGGTGATCCGGGACGAGGGGGGACAGGCGCTCTACGACCGCATCGAGGCCGTGCGCCAGGCCTCGGTCGCCTATCACCGGGACCCGGCCTCGGACGGCGCTTCGAAACTGGAGCGGCTCTTGGGCGAGCTGTCGCTGGATCAGGCTATCGGCCTGACGCACGGATTCGCCGCCTTTTCGCTGCTGGCCAATGTCGCCGAGGACCGGGCGGGCAAGCGCCGCGCCCAGGCTCAGGCCGAGGCGGGCGAACGGGCCGACACCCCCGAGGGCGTGCTCAAGCGTCTGGCCGAGGCAGGCGTCGACAAGGGCGCCGTGCGCGACCTCCTGGCCCAGGCGTTGATCTCGCCGGTGCTGACCGCTCACCCGTCCGAGGTGCGACGGAAGAGCGTGTTGGACCGCACCGCGGCGGTCGGCGAACTGCTGGATGGCTGCGACCGCGACGGCGTCGCCTGCGACGCCATAACCCTGAAGGACGCGCTTCGCCGCCAGATCGTCATCCTGTGGACCACGCGGCTGACCCGCGCCTCGGCCCTGGTGGTGCAGGACGAAATCGACACCGTGGTCGACTGGCTGCGGCGCATCTTCCTGCATGTCGCCCCGGCCCAGCTGGCCGAGTGGCGCAAGCTGCTGGACGCGCCGGACCTGACGCCCTTCGTGCGCATCGGCTCCTGGGTCGGCGGCGACCGCGACGGCAACCCGAACGTCGACGCCGACACCCTGCGCGCCGCCTTCCGCAGTCAGGCCCGCGCCGCGCTTGGCTTCTATCTGGACGAGGTGCACGCCCTGGGCGCCGAGCTCAGCCTGTCCATCGACCTGACCCGCGTCACCCCGGAACTGGCCGCATTGGCGCAAGGGTCGGGCGACGCCTCCATCCAGCGCGCGGACGAGCCCTATCGCCGAGCCCTCAGCCAGATCTACGCCCGCCTGTCCGCCGCCTATCCGAATCTGACCGGAGAGCCGACGCCGCGCCCTGCCCGCTTCGAAGCCCCGCCCTACGACGGACCCGACGCCTTCCGCGCCGATTTGAACACCCTGCACGACAGCCTGGTGCGGACCCACGGCGCCGTCTTCGCCGATGATCGGCTGGCGCGGCTGATCACGGCGGCGGACGTGTTCGGCTTCCACATGGCGACGCTGGACCTGCGTCAGAACGCCGACGTGCATGAGCGCGTGGTCGCCGACCTGCTCAAAGTGGCGGGTGTCTGCCCCGACTACGCCGCCCTGGACGAGGCCGATCGGCTGGCCGTGCTGGCGCGCGAACTGGCCGGCCCCCGCCCCCTCTTCTCGCCCTATGCCGACTATGCGACCGAGACGCTGAAGGAGCGCGCCATCCTTCAGGCCGCCGCCGAGGCTCTTTCGACGTTCGGCCCGCAGGCGATCCGCACCCACATCGTGTCCAAGACCGACGCCGCCTCGGACATGCTGGAGGTCTATCTGCTGCTGAAAGAGGTCGGCCTTTACGACCCGGCCGACGCGTCCGCCTGCCCCATCCAGGCCGCCCCCCTGTTCGAGACCATCGACGACCTGCGCGCCGCCCGCGCCACGCTGGAGCGCGTCCTGGCCGAGCCGTCCGCCCGCGCCGTGGCCGAGGCGCGCGGCGTGCAGGAGGTGATGATCGGCTATTCCGACAGCAACAAGGACGGCTCCTACCTGACCTCGGGCTGGGAATTGCACGAGGCCTCGCGCGGCCTGCTGGACGTCGCCCACGCCGCCGGCGTGCGGCTGCAGCTGTTCCACGGCCGGGGCGGCGCTGTGGGGCGCGGTGGCGGTTCCGCCTTCTCCGCCGTGCTGGGCCAGCCCGCCGGCACGGTGGCGGGCCGCATCCGCGTCACCGAACAGGGCGAGGTCATCGCCAACAAATACGGCGAGCCGGAGGTGGCCCAACGCAACCTCGACGCCCTGACCTGCGGAACCCTGCTGGCCTCGCTGGGGCCGCAATCGGACGCGGACTACAGCGCCCGCTACGGCGCGACGGCGGCGCGTCTGTCGGCCGCCTCGATGAAGGCCTATCGCGCGCTCGTTTATGAGACGCCCGGCTTCGTCGACTATTTCCGCGCCGCCACCCCCATCGCCGAGATCGCCGACCTGAAGATCGGCTCGCGCCCGGCCAGCCGCACCGCCTCGCCCGCCATCGAGGACCTGCGCGCCATTCCCTGGGTGTTCAGCTGGTCGCTATCGCGGGTCATGCTGCCCGGCTGGTTCGGCTTCGGCTCGGCGGTGCAGGGCGAGGACCCCGCCGAGCTGCGCGCCATGGCCGAGACCTGGCCCTTCTTCCGCACCGTGGTCCAGAACATGGAGATGGTGATGGCCAAGGCCGACATGGCCATCGCCCGCCGCTACGCCGGGCTGGTCCCCGACGCGGCGCTGGCCGAGCGGATCTACGCTTCCATCCGCGCCGAATGGGACCGCACCGTCACGGCCGTGCTGTCGATTACCGGACAGCAGACCCTGCTGGGCGGCCAGCCCGAGCTGGATCGGCTGATCCGTCAGCGAATGCCTTACGTCGAGCCGCTGAACCATGTGCAGATCGAACTGATCCGCCGCCGCCGGGCGGGCGACGACGACCCGCGCGTTCGCAACGGCATCCTTCTGGCCATCAACGGCGTGGCGGCGGGTCTCAGGAACAGCGGCTGATCACAGCCACCGCGTCCGCTTGAAGGTCACGTACAGGCCGATGCAGATCACCACGATCAAGCCTAGGACCGCCGGATAGCCATAGGTCCAGCGCAGCTCGGGCATGTGCTCGAAATTCATGCCGTAGATGCCCGCCACCGCCGTCGGTGTGGCCAGGATAGCGGCCCAGGCGGCCAGCTTGCGGGTGATGACGCCCTGACGCTGCTGCTCCAGCAGGTTGGACACCTCGAACACCGAGGCCAGGATGTCGCGCAGGCCCGCCGCCCGGCTGGACACCCGCCGCACATGGTCGGCCACGTCGCGGAAATAGGGCCGCACCTCGCGGTCGATGCAGGGCAGATCCAGCGACTGCAGCTTGACGCTGACTTCCTCCATCGGCCCCAGCACCCGACTGAACTTCACCAGTTCGCGGCGCAGCTGGAACAGACGGGTGATGTCGGCGCGCGACAGAAAGCTGTCCAGCGCGACCTGCTCCATCTCGAGCACCTTGTCCTCGATGGCGTCGATGATGGGGATGTAGCCGTCGACGATGAAGTCCAGCACCCCATGCAGGATGAAGTCCGGCCCGTGTTTCAGCTGTTGCGGCGAAGCCTCCAGCTGGGCGCGCAACTGGGTGTGGGCGCGGGCCGAGCCGTGGCGGATGGTGATGACGTAGTTGGGTCCGACGAAGACGTGCGTCTCGCCGTACAGGATGCGGTCGCCCTTGGCCTGGGCCGTGCGGGCGACGATGAACAGCTCGGAGCCATAGACTTCCAGCTTCGGGATCTGGTGCGCCGTCAGGGCGTCCTCGACCGCCAGGGGGTGCAGGTGAAAGCGCCGCACCAGAACGTCGAACTCCTCGTCCGTGGGCTCATGCAGGCCGATCCAGAGATACTCGCCCGCCGCCAGGGTCAGGCCCTGATCCGTCAGCGGCGCCGCGCGCACCCGTTTGCCGTCCTTGTAGACGTAGGAGGCGACGACGCTCATGGGCTCTCCTTCCTAGTGGGGCCGCGATCAGAAGGCTTGCGCCTTCTCGACCCGACGCGGCCCGTGACGCGACCCGTGACGCGACCAAGGCTTAGCATGGACGCAGGCCCCGTCGAGGCCTCCATCTTCCGTCATGCTCGGGGCAAGTCCGAGGATGACGGAGCATAACTGGCAACGAAAAGGCCCGGCGGATTTCTCCTCCGAGCCTTTCCATGTTCAGCGTCTAACGGGCCTCAAGTAGGCCGAAGGCCGATAGGCCCCTTAAGAGGTGGGGAACCCGCGCACCTTCAGAAGGGCCGTCACGTCGGGATTGCGGCCGCGGAAGCGGCGATAGGCCTCGGCGCGGTCCGTGGTGTTGCCCTCGGCCAGGATGATGGCCTTGTAGCGGGCGCCGATGTCCGGGTTGAAGACGTCGCCGGACTCTTCGAAATAGGCCCAGGTGTCGGCGTCCATCACTTCCGACCACAGGTAGGAGTAGTAGCCGGCCGAATAGGCGTCCGAGGTGAACAGGTGATTGAACTGCGGCAGGCGGTGCCGCATCACGATCTCCTTGGGCATGCCCAGACGGTTCAGGCTGTCGCGCTCGAAGGCGTCGATGTCGGTCGGCGGCGTCGCCTGGGTGTGCAGGTCCATGTCCACCAGGGCCGACGACAGGTAGGACACCGTCGTATAGCCCTGGTTGAAGGTGGCGGCGGCCTCGATCTTCTCGACCAGGGCCTGGGGCATCGGCTGGCCGGTTTCGACGTGCTTCAGGAAGCCGTCGATGATCGGACGCGACAGCACCCAGTGCTCGTGCACCTGCGACGGATATTCGACATAGTCGCGCGGCGTGCCGGCCAGAGCCGGGTAGCGCACTTGCGACGACAGCGAGTGCAGGGCGTGGCCGAACTCGTGGAACAGGGTCTCGGCGTCGTCCAGCGAGATCAACAGCGGGCCGCTGGCGGCCTTGATGAAGTTGTTGTTGTTCGAAGCCAGGACGTTCTTCACGCCGTCATAGGTCGAGTACGACCGGTAGGTCGTGGCCCAGGCGCCCGACCGCTTGCCCGAGCGGGCGAAGTCGTCGGAGTAGAACAGGCCGACGTGCGAGCCGTCCGCCTTGTTGCGGACCTCGAACACCTCGACGTCCGGATGGAAGACCGGCACCGAGCCGTCGGTGATCTTGTGGAAGGTGAAGCCGTACAGGCGCTCGGCCATGTAGAAGGCGCCGCGCTTGACGTTGTTCAGCTCGAGGTAGGGCTTCATCTCGTTCTGATCGAGGTCGTACTTCGCCTTACGCACCTTCTCTGCGTAGTAGAGGTAGTCCCACGGCTCGATGTCGTGACCGGCGATCGCCTTCATGTCGGCGACCTCCTCGGCGACGCGGGCCTTGGCCGGCGCCCAGACGCGCTCCATCAGCTCCATGGCCGCCGCAGGCGTCTTGGCCATGGTGTCCTGCATGCGCCACTCGGCATGGTTGGTGAAGCCCAGCAGCTTGGCGCGCTGCTGACGCAGGTCGACGATCTGGGCGATCGTCGCATTGGTGTCGTTGGCGTCGCCGTTGTCGCCGCGGTTGACGAACTTCTTCCAGACCTGCTCGCGCAGGGCGCGGTCATCGGCGAACGACAGGAAGGGGTCGACGCTGGAGCGGGTGTTGTTGATGGCCCAGCCGCTGAGGCCGTGGGCCTGTGCGGCGGCCGCTGCGGCGGCCTTGTTGGAGGCCGGCAGGCCGGCGACGCCGGCTTCGTTCGGGATGTGGGTCCAGGTCTTCTCGTCCTCGACCACCTTCTGGCCGAAGCTGGTGAAGGCGTTCGACAGGGCGGTGTTGATGCGGCCCAGCTCGGCCTTGCCGGCGGCGTCCAGGGCGGCGCCGTTGCGGATGAAGCTGTCGCGGCTGCGCTCGGCCAGACGGGTCTGCTCAGCCGTCAGCCCCATGGCGGCGGCGTTGTCGGCCACCGACTTGATGCGGGCGAACAGGCGCTCGTTGAAGGTCGTCTCGTCGCTAGCGGCCGACAGGAGCGGCGACACTTCGCGGGCCAGGTCCTGATACTCGGCGGAGCCGATGTTGGAGGTCATGACGCCGAAGACGGCCATGGCGCGGCCTTGCGGCTCGCCGGCCATCTGCATGGCGACCAGGGTGTTGGCGAAGGAGGCCGGCTCGGGATTGTCGGCGATGGCGTTGATCTCGGCGCGGCGCAGCTCAATGCCTTCGAGGATGGCTTCGCGCAGCTTCGGCGCCGTCACCTTGTCCCACGGCGGCACGCCTTCATAGGGGCCGGTCCACACCTGAAGCAGCTCGGCGCGCGGCGCGGTCGTCGGCAGGACGGCGCGGGCGATGCGGGCCTCATCGGCGGTCGGGGCGACGCCTGTCATTGCGGTCTCCATGGCGCCGGCCGAAGCGCAGCCCGCGAGGGCGAAGAGGCTCGCGCCCCCGATGAGAAGGTGGCGTCTGTGCATGCGGTTCTCCCAACCTTTGACGTCGTGGCGCGCCCGCGACCAGACGATCTGGGCGACGCATCGGCCTGATGTAATGGTATCCATTGGACGGCGAAACCCCGCGAGGCTAAAGGCCGCTGCATGGCGATAGGCGTTTTCGACTCCGGCGTGGGGGGCCTGACGGTCCACCGC
This sequence comes from Brevundimonas guildfordensis, assembly GCF_014836405.1. Taxonomy (GTDB): domain Bacteria; phylum Pseudomonadota; class Alphaproteobacteria; order Caulobacterales; family Caulobacteraceae; genus Brevundimonas; species Brevundimonas guildfordensis. The sequence goes on from NZ_JACSQU010000003.1 coordinate 71,566, forward strand.
GAACTCACGACCCGCTTTCCGACGCGGGATTTCATCTATCTGGGCGACCAGGCCCACGCCCCCTATGGCGGGCGAAACGGCGAAGACATCGTCGAGCTGACCCGCGCCGGCTGCGAGCGCCTGTTCGAGGCGGGCGCCTCCATCGTCGTGCTGGCCTGCAACACGGCCTCGGCGATTGCGCTGCGCCGGCTGCAGCAGACCTGGATTCCGGGAATGCGCGAAAAGCTGGGCCGGCCGGTCAATGTGCTGGGCATCATCGTCCCGACCATCGAGGCGGCCACCGGCCTGCCCTGGTCCTACGAAGCCGAGCGCAACGGGCGTATGGAAGGCGAGAAGAAGCAGGCGATCGACATCACCGGCGTCTTCTGCACCGCCGCCACGGCGATGAGCCGCGTCTACGAGATCGAGATCGACAAACGCCGCGACGACCTGGCCGTCTTTACCGAGGCCTGCCCCGGCCTGGCCGGTCTGATCGAACTGGGCGCGCCGTCAGAGGAGTTGAAGGTGGTGATCGACGACCACGTCGACGCCCTGCGTCGCCGCATCGGCCGTCACCCGGACAAGGCGGTCCTGGGCTGCACCCACTATGAGATCGTCGCCGACCTGTTCGCCCAGGCCCTGCCCGCCGGCGTCCAGATCATCAGCCAGCCGGCCGCCGTCGCCGACTCGCTGGAGCGCTACTTTGAGCGCCACCCGGAATACGAGCTGGGTTCCTCGGCCCGGCGCGACTTCCTGACCACAGGAACGCCCGGCCCGCAGTCGGACCTGGTCGCCCAGTTCTGGGGCGCGCCCCTGACGTTTGATCAGGCCTGACGTCAACGCGCAGCGCTGGCGCGAGGCTATTCCTCCGCAGTCCTGCGCTGGCCGAAGGTCGGCGCCCGCTCTTTTTGCTGCGCCCAATAGGCCGGGCCGTCGTCCGGCTTGAACATGGTGCGCGGCACGCCGTTGCGGTCCACCACGGCGAAGGTGTTCGTCGCGGCCTGATAGAAGAGGGTGTCGCCGTTGGCGCGCTTCACCGTCTCGGTTCCCTTCGGCGTCGCTTCGGTGAAGGTCCGCACCTTCTGCAGATAGTCGTCCGCCGAGCTGGCCCCGAAGGCGGCGCCATTGCGCTCATACAGCCGCTGCACCTTGGCGTCGGCGGTCTCGCGTCGGTTGGCGGTGACGGTGGGCTTGGCCGCCTCGGCCGCACCTGCCCCATCCGCAGCCTCGGGCGCGGTCGTCGAGATCAGGCCGGCCGGTTCGGCCGCATTGCGATCCCGCGTCTCTACCGCCGAACCGCCGTTGTCGCATCCGGCCACAACCAACACCGCAGCCAGCGCCGCGAACCTCCGTACCACCATGGCGTCCCCTCCCAGAATTTCACCGAACACAGATAGCCATAGAATTTCCCGTCCGGCAAAGTTCCCTTTCAAGGAGCACTGACCCCGCCGCTTTGTCTCGACGCCGTCACCCAGCGCCGCTAGACCTTGGCTCATGACCTCACCCTCGCTTTCCAGCGCCCTGGCCGGCCGCAAGGTCCTGTTGATCATCGGCGGCGGCATCGCCGCCTATAAGGCGCTGGAGCTGATCCGCCTGCTCAGCAAGGCGGGGGCCGAGACCATGACCGTGCTGACCAAGGCCGGGGCCGAGTTCGTCACCCCCATGTCGCTGGCCGCCCTGAGCGGCCATCCGGTGCGGCAGGAACTGTTCATGCCGGAAGACGAAACCGCCATGGGCCATATCGAACTGTCGCGCTGGGCCGATCTGGTAGTGGTGGCGCCCGCCACGGCCGGGCTGATCGCCAAGGCCGCCAACGGCATGGCCGACGACCTGGCCTCGACCACGCTTCTGGCCACCGACAAGAAGGTGCTGCTGGCCCCGGCGATGAATGTGCGCATGTGGCTGCACCCCGCAGTTCAGGCCAATGTCGAGCGGCTGAAGGGCTTCGACGGCTATCACGGCATGGCCGTGGTCGGGCCGGACGACGGCATAATGGCCTGCGGCGAGTTCGGGCCGGGCCGCATGGCCGAGCCTCCGGTGATCTTCGATGCGATCGCCCGCCTGTTGGCCGGGCCGGACGGACGTCCGCTCACGGGCCGGACCGCCGTCGTGACGGCCGGGCCGACGTTCGAGCCGATCGACCCGGTTCGCGGCCTCACCAACCGCTCCAGCGGCAAGCAGGGCTACGCCGTCGCCGCCGCCCTGGCCGACCTCGGGGCGCAGGTGACGCTGATCTCCGGCCCGGTGGCGCTGGACGCCCCTGTCGGCGTGACCCGCGTCTGGGTCGAGGCCGCGACCGAAATGAAGGCCGCCGTCGAAGCCGCGCTTCCTGCCGACATCGCCGTGATGAGCGCCGCCGTCGCCGACTGGCGCGTGGACGGGGTGGCTTCCGGCAAGATCAAGAAGGCGCCCGGCGGCCCGCCCTCGCTGGCCCTCATCGAAAACCCCGACATCCTGGCGGGTGTCTCCGCGCCCGGCCCGCGTCGCCCGAAGCTGGTGGTGGGTTTCGCCGCCGAGACCAACGACCTGGAGGCCAACGCCCGCGCCAAGCTGTCGCGCAAGGGGTGCGACTGGATCGTCGGCAACGACGTCTCTGACGAGGTGTTCGGCTCGGACGGCAACGCCGTGACCCTGTTCACCCGCGACGGCGAGGAGCCCTGGCCCCGCCAGTCCAAGACCGAAGTCGCCAGGAAGCTGGCCCAGCGCATCGCCGATCACTTCAAGGCCTGAGACCATGACCGCCCTTCGCATCGAACGTCTGCCCCACGCCGAAGGCCTGGCGCTGCCCGCCTACGAGACCGCCGGCTCGGCCGGCATGGACCTTCGCGCCGCCCTCGCCGAGGGCGAGACCCTGGTGCTGGAGCCGGGTCAGCGTAAACTCGTCCCCACCGGGCTGAAGATCGCCCTGGAGCCCGGCTATGAGGCCCAGATCCGTCCGCGCTCGGGCCTGGCGCTGAAGCACGGCGTCTCGGCGCCTAATTCGCCAGGCACCATCGACAGCGACTATCGCGGCGAGGTCGGCGTCATCCTGATCAATCACGGCGAGCTGCCGTTCGAGATCAAACGCGGCGATCGCATCGCCCAGATGGTCATCGCCCGCTATGAACAAGCGCAGATCGTCGAGGTCGCAGCCCTGGACGAGACGGAGCGGGGCGCGGGCGGCTTCGGCTCAACCGGGCGTTGATCAAGTCTCTGCTTTCACATCCGTAGATACTCGTTTAGCGTGGCTGTCATGAACACGCTGGAACAGCTCGTCTACTGCAGCCGATCACGGCTCGCTCGGGAAGATGAGGCGGCGGCGATGGCCGACATTGTCCATGTCGCGGCCTATTTGAACGCCCGAAACGGCATCAGCGGGGCCCTGACCCTGCAAGACGGAATGTTCGTTCAGGTCCTCGAAGGCTCGCCCAGCGCGCTGGATATCCTCATGCTGCATCTGCATTTCGACGAGCGGCATGAAGACATCGAAGTGTTGTGCCGGGACACCATCGAGCGCCGCGACTTTCCGGCCTGGGGCATGGCGGCGCCGTCCCGCCTTCAATCAGAGGCGCTAGGACGACTGATCGCAGCCCGCTCGCCCGATCTGTGCGCCTGGCGGGCCGCCATGACCGAACTGCTGGTCGAGGCGGCCTGACGCCAAGAGGGCGATTGCGCTGAAGCCAAGCACCGCCGCGCGGAGAGCGCCAGCGCGGCGTTACGCCTGACGGAAGCCCAAGACGTCCTGCATGTCGTAAAGGCCGGGGCGACGATTGCGCACCCAGGCGGCGGCGGCCACCGCGCCCTTGGCGAACAGGCTGCGGTCGATCGCCGAATGCGACAGGGTCAGCATCTCGTCTTCTGAGGCAAACATGACGGTGTGCTCGCCGATCACACCGCCGGCGCGCAGGGAGGCGAAGCCGATCTTGCCCGGTTCGCGCGGACCGGTGATGCCGTCGTAAGGGGCGCTTTGCAGCTCGGCCAGATCGCGGCCCCGACCGTTGGCGGCCGCCTCGCCCAGCATCAGGGCCGTGCCCGAAGGGGCGTCGACCTTGCGCCGGTGATGGGTCTCCAGCACCTCGATGTCCCAGTCGCGCGCGTCCAGCCGCAGGGCGGCGTGTTCGACCAGACCGATCAGGATGTTCACGCCCAGGGAGAAGTTGCCGCTCATGACGATGGCGATCTTCTCGGCGGCGGCCTCGATCTCGGCCTCCTGCCCCGGCGTCAGGCCGGTGGAGCCGATGACCAGGGCCGGGCCGCCCGCCTCGGCGCACGCCTTGGCCAGAGCCACCGAGGCCTCGGGCGTCGAGAAGTCGATGATGACGTCGCACAGCTTCAGGTCGACGGTCTCGCCGCGATCGAAGCGGGCGGCGACCACCACGTCGTCGCGGGCGTCCAGAACCTGAGACACGGCGCGGCCCATGCGGCCCCGGGCGCCGGAGATGCCGGCGTGGAAGATGTCGCTCACGCGGTCTCTTTCGGATTGTCGGCGTCGCCGCCCAGGATATCGGCCCAGAAACGCTTGGCCTTGCCGGCGAAGCTGGTGTTGCGCGGGGTCTGGCTCTCGCCGAGCGACGCGGCCAGTTCAGCCAGCAGCTCCTTCTGGCGGGCATTCAGGTCCGTCGGCGTCTCGACGAACAGTTCGACCACCAGATCGCCGCGGCCGCGCCCGTTCAGGTGCGGCATGCCCTTGCCCTTGATGCGGACGGTCTTGCCGGTCTGGGCGCCCGCGGGCACCTCGACCGGGGCCTTGCACTTGCCGTCGCAGGCGTCCGAGATCAGGCAGGGCGCGTCGACGGCGCCGCCCAGGGCCGCCACCGTCATCGGCACCGGCACCGTGACCAGCAGGTCGAGGTTGTCGCGCTCGAACAGTTCGTGCGGCGTGACCGACAGGAAGACGTAGAGGTCGCCGCGCGGGCCGCCGCGCTGGCCCGCCTCGCCCTCGCCCGACAGGCGGATGCGCGAACCGTCGTCGACGCCCGCCGGAACCTTGAGGCTGAGCTTGCGGGTCTTGCGGACCTGGCCGTGGCCCCGGCAGGTGGTGCAGGGGTCGGCGATCATCTCGCCCGAACCGCCGCAGCGGGGGCAGGTGCGCTCGACCTGGAAGAAGCCATTGGCCTGGCGCACGCGCCCGGCGCCGCCGCAGGTGTTGCAGATGGTCGGCTGAGTGCCCGCCTTGGCGCCCGAGCCGTCGCAGACCTCGCAACTCATCAGGGTCGGGATGGCGATCTCGACCTCGGCGCCCTGATAGGCCTGCTCCAGGGTGATCTCGAGGTCGTAGCGCAGGTCCGAGCCCCGGCGCGGGCCGTGGCTCTGCCGCCCGCCGCCGCCCCGGCCGCCGAAGGCGTCTCCGAAGGCGTCGCCGAAGACCTGGGAGAAGATGTCGTTGATGTCGTGGAAGCCCTGGCCGCCGCCCTGGCCGAAGGGATTGCCGCCCCCGCCGCCGTTGACCCCGGCGTGGCCGAAGCGGTCGTAGGCCGCGCGCTTCTGCTCGTCCGACAGGACCGTGTAGGCCTCGGAGATTTCCTTGAACTTGGCGAGAGAATCTTCCGACCCGCCATTGCGGTCGGGGTGGTGCTCCATCGCCAGCTTGCGATAGGCGCTCTTCAGCGCTGCCGCATCGACCGTGCGCTCGACCCCCAGAATCTCGTAATAGTCACGTTGCGCCATCAGGCGTTCGTCCTCTTACTTTCCCGCCGCTTCAGGCCTCTCTTGATCGGAGGCGTTCCGTTCGCGGATGACCGACAGCCTGCCTGATGACATGGGCGCCCGGTCGAATGATGCAAGTTCTATGAAACGGCCCCGCCTGCCGTCTGACAAGCGGGGCCGAACATCATGCAGGCGCCGTTTTAGGCGTCCTTCTTCTCGTCCGTGTCCGAGACTTCCTCGAACTCGGCGTCGACCACGCCGTCGTCGGCCGGTTGGCCCTCGACGTCGCCTTCAGCCCCGCCCTGCTGGGCGGCGTACATGGCCTCGCCCAGCTTCATCGAAGCCTGAGCCAGGGTGTTGGTCTTCTCGCGGATGGCCTCGGGGTCCGTGCCGTCCTTGGCCGACTTCAGATCGTCCAGAGCCGACTGGATGGTCGCCTTGGTCGCCTCGTCGATCTTGTCGCCGTGCTCGGACAGGGCCTTCTCGGTCGAGTGGACCAGGCTGTCGGCGCCGTTCTGGGCCTCGACCAGTTCCTTGCGGGCCTTGTCGGCCGCGGCGTTGGCCTCGGCTTCCTTGACCATCTGGTCGATGTCCGCGTCCGACAGGCCGCCGTTGGCCTGAATGCGGATCGACTGCTCCTTGTTGGTCGCCTTGTCCTTGGCGGTGACGTGGACAATGCCGTTGGCGTCGATGTCGAAGGCGACCTCGATCTGCGGCATGCCGCGCGGCGCCGGCGGAATGCCCATCAGGTCGAACTGACCCAGGACCTTGTTGTCGGCGGCCATGGGGCGCTCGCCCTGGAAGACGCGGATCGTCACGGCCGACTGGTTGTCGTCGGCGGTCGAGAAGACCTGGGCCTTCTTGGTCGGGATCGTCGTGTTGCGCTCGATCAGCGGGGTGAACACGCCGCCCAGCGTCTCGATGCCCAGCGTCAGCGGGGTCACGTCCAGCAGCAGCACGTCCTTGACGTCGCCCTGCAGCACGCCCGCCTGAACGGCGGCGCCCAGAGCCACGACCTCGTCCGGGTTCACGCCCTTGTGCGGCTCCTTGCCGAAGAAGGCCTTCACGGCCTCCTGCACCTTGGGCATGCGGGTCATGCCGCCGACCAGGACCACTTCGTCGATGTCCGAGGCCTTCAGGCCGGCGTCGGCCAGGGCCTTCTTGCACGGCTCGATGGTGCGGGCGACCAGGTCGTCCACCAGGGCTTCCAGCTTGGCGCGCGACAGCTTGATGTTCAGGTGCAGCGGGCCCGACTGGTTCATGGTGATGAACGGCAGGTTGACCTCGTACTGGGTCGTCGAGGACAGCTCCTTCTTGGCCTTTTCGGCCTCTTCCTTCAGGCGCTGCAGGGCCAGCTTGTCCGAGCGCAGGTCGACGCCCTGCTCCTTCTTGAACTCGTCGGCCAGGTAGTCGACCAGACGCATGTCGAAGTCTTCACCGCCCAGGAAGGTGTCGCCGTTGGTCGACTTCACCTCGAACACGCCGTCGCCGATCTCCAGGATGGAGACGTCGAAGGTGCCGCCGCCCAGGTCGTAGACGGCGATCTTCTGACCGTCGTTCTTCTCCAGCCCATAGGCCAGGGCCGCCGCAGTCGGTTCGTTGATGATGCGCAGGACTTCCAGGCCGGCGATCTTGCCGGCGTCCTTGGTCGCCTGACGCTGGGCGTCGTTGAAATAGGCGGGAACGGTGATGACGGCCTGGGTGACCTTCTCGCCCAGATAGGCCTCGGCGGCCTCCTTCATCTTGCCCAGGGTGAAGGCCGAAACCTGCTGGGGCGAATAGTCCTTGCCGTGGGCCTGGACCCAGGCGTCGCCGGTCGGGCCCTTGACGATCTCGAAGGGCACCATGCCCTTGTCCTTGGCCACCACCGGGTCATCGAAATTGCGGCCGATCAGGCGCTTGATGGCGAAGAAGGTGTTGGCGGGGTTGGTCACCGCCTGACGGCGCGCGGGCTGGCCGACGAGGATTTCGCCGCCGTCCTGAATGGCGACCACCGACGGGGTGGTGCGGGCGCCTTCGGCGTTCTCGATGACCTTGGGGTTCTTGCCGTCCATGACGGCGACGCACGAGTTGGTCGTGCCGAGGTCGATGCCGATGATCTTGGCCATGGGCTTGTCTTTTTCACTCCTTGCGGCGGGCGATGCGGCGGCCTCGCAAAATCAAGCGCCGCGCGTGACCGCCCCCTGATGGGCTTCTGAAATCATGCCGCGCCGGACACTAGGCCCGGTTCGGCGGTGGATGGGGTCGGCGGACAAGCCCCTAACGAAAAGGGGGTTATCGCCGGATTGGCTCGGATATGGGAAAGACCGCAGGGGCTGCAAGGCCTTCCGCCCGGTTCGGACCAGATTCCGCGCCTTATGGCGGACAAGGACGCATCGCGCCGCTAAATTCGGCCGATGACCTCGCAAATCCCACCGCTAGCGCCTCCGGAGACCCCGACCGCCCTGCCTGGATTTCGGTTGTGGCCGGGCCTGCTGGATGCAACCGAGCAAGCGGACCTGCTGGCCGAGGTGCGGGCAGGGTTGGAGGCGGCGCCCCTGTACCGGCCGACAACGCCGGGGGGGCGGCCCTTTTCGGTGCGTATGAGCAACTTCGGCGCCCTGGGCTGGGTGTCGGACCGTCAGGGCTATCGCTATCAGCCGACCCACCCGGTGACCGGCGCGCCCTGGCCTGCCATTCCGGCCCGCTTGTTGAGTCTGTGGGACGCCCTGACCGGCTGGCCGACCCCGCCCGACGCCTGCCTGATCAACCTCTATCAGAGCGAAGCGAAGATGGGTCTGCATCAGGACAAGGACGAACGCGACCTGACGGCGCCGGTGCTGTCGGTGTCGCTGGGCGATACGGCGGTGTTCCGCATCGGCCCGGCCCCCGACGAAACCGGAAAGGGCGGCGCCACCCGCACGGTGCGCCTGGCCTCCGGCGACGTCTGCGCCCTGACCGGGCCTGCAAGGCTGGCGCGGCACGGGATCGACCGGCTGCTGGCCGGTTCGTCGCGACTGCTGCCCGGCGGCGGGCGGGTGAACCTGACGCTGCGGGTCGCCAGATAAGCCGGAAAGACTCGACGGCGGAGGGAAAGCCGAGGCACTGTCGCCGCTTCCACAGCGCCGACCGGAGACCCGAGATGACCCTGATCACCCGGCCCGAGGGCCTGAGCCCCGACCAGATCGCCCCCAGCCGCCGCAGCCTGGGCGTGGCGACAGCCGGCGGGCTGTTCTTCGCCGCCTACGCCCCCGCCGCCCTCAGCCAGTCGGCCCAGCCGATCGCCACCGACGCGGCGGGGCTGGTCATGCAGGACGCAGCCTATCCGGCGCCCGACGGCTTTGCCCTGCCCGCCTATGTCGCCCGGCCCGAAGGCGACGGCCCCTTCCCGGTCGTCATCGTCGTGTCCGAGATTTTCGGCGTGCACGAATACATTCGCGACGTCTGCCGCCGGCTGGCCAAGGCGGGCTACGCCGCCGTGGCGCCCGCCTTCTTCGTGCGCGTCCAGGACCCCGCCCCGCTCAGCGACATGCAAGAGATCCAGCGCATCGTCGCCGCCGCCGGCTACGGTCAGGTGATGGGCGACATCTCCGCTACCCTGGACTGGATCGGCGCCCAGTCCTGGGCCAAGGCGGACAAGGTCGGGATCACCGGCTTCTGCTGGGGCGGCAAGGTGGTGTGGCAGGCGATGGCCCGCTTCCCGACACTGGACGCCGGGGTCGCCTGGTACGGCCGTCTGGCCCCTGCGGCGAACGCCACCGATGAACAGAAGGCGGCGGGTCGCCCCTGGCCCATCGACCTGGCGGGCGAACTGAAGGCGCCGGTGCTGGGTCTTTACGGCGGCCAGGACAGCGGCATTCCCAACGACACGGTCAAGGCGATGAACGAGGCTCTTAGTGCGGCCGGCCGAGCCGACAGCCAGATCACCCTCTATGACGACGCCCCGCACGGCTTCCACGCCGACTACCGCGCCTCCTACCGAGAGGCGGACGCGAAGGACGGCTGGCGCCGGTTGCTGGAACTGTTCGAGCAGAAGTTGAAGCGCTGACCTCTCCACCCGCTCACCCCAGCGGATACACAGGGGTGGCAAATAGAAAACGGCCCGACGCGTCTGCGCCGGGCCGTCATCGTTTCAGCGCGCGAAAGCCTCAGGCCTTGGCGTCGAAATTCCCACCGGTCGTGTTCGGATCGGCATAGGCGCCGCCCGTCGCCGGGCCGGAGCCCTTGGCCGCGACCACCACCATGGCGGCGCGCACGGTGCGGCCGAACAGGGCGTAGCCCGGCTGCAGCGTCTGGATGACGGCGCCGCCCGGCACGGTGTCCGAGGGCTGCTCCATCATCGCCTGATGCAGGTGCGGGTCGAAAGCGTCGCCCGGCGCCGGATCGACGCGGGTCAGGCCGTTGGCCTCAAAGGCCGACAGCAGGGACTTCTGCGTCAGCTCCAGGCCCGTGACCATGGCCGCCGTCGGGCCGTCCGCGTCCTTGGGCGCCGTCGCCAGACCGCGCTCCAGCGTATCGGCCACGCCCAGCAGATCCTTGGCGAAGCGCTGGATGGCGTAGGCGCGCGCGTCGTTCTGCTGCGTCTCGGCGCGGCGCTTGGTGTTCTCGGCGTCGGCCACGGCGCGCAGGGCGCGGTCCTTCCACTGGTCGCGCTCGGCGATCAGGGCGTCGACCACGGCGTTGTCATCGCCTTCAGGCGCAGCTTCGCCCTCGTGGATGTCCTGCTCGAGTTGGTCCCGGGTCTCGTCGTTGATGTCGTTCACGTCTCTTGTCCGTCCAGAATCCGGCCCAGCACCCGGGCGGTATAGTCCACCAACGGTATGACACGGGCGTAGTTCAACCGCGCGGGCCCGATAACGCCGATGGCGCCCAGCACCCGCTGCCGGCCCGACATATAGGGCGCCGCGATCACGGCGGAACCCGAAAGCGAAAAGAGTCGCGTTTCGGCGCCGATATAGATGCGCACGCCCTGGGCCGCGCCGACGTCGTCCAGCAGGCCGATCAACTGTTCCTTCTGCTCCAGATCGTCGAACAGAACGCGCACCCGCTCCAGATCCTCGGCCGCGCGGGCGTCCTGCAGCAGATTGCCGCGCCCGCGCACGATCAGGTTGCGGTCGTGGCCCCCGCCGCCTGCGCCGCCGGTCCATGCGGCCAGCCCGTCTTCGACCAGACGGGCGGCGGCGGCGTCCAGATCGCGCCGGGCGGCCTCCATCTCGGCCTTCATCTCGTGCCGGGCCTCGGCCAGCGGGCGCCCCTTCAGCCGCGCGCTGAGAAAGTTCGACGCCTCCTGCAGGGTCGAGGGCGTCACGCCGGGCGCCAGATTCATCAGCCGGTTCTCGACCACCCCGTCGTCGGCGACCAGCACCGCCAGCGCCTGTCCGCCGCCCAAAGCCACGAACTCGACATGGCGCACCCCCGCCTCGCGCACCGGGCTGGCGACGATGCCCGCCCCGCCCGCCAGACCCGACAGCAGGGAGGAGGCCGCATCCAGCGCCTCCTCGACGTTGCGGCCGCCGCCCTTGGCGCCCAGCACCGCCAGACGGGCGTCGATCTCGCGCCGCTCCTCCTGACCGATGTCGCCGACCTCCAGCAGGCCGTCCACGAACAGCCGCAGCCCCGCATGGGTCGGCGCCCGCCCGGCTGACGCATGCGGCGAGGCCAGCAGCCCGGCCTGCGTCAGCGCCTGCATGGTGTTGCGGATCGAGGCGGGCGACAGGTCCAGCCCGGCGCGCGAGAGGGTGTGCGACCCCACCGGCTCGCCCGTCTCCAGATAGGTCTCGACCACCCGCCGGAAGATGTCGCGCGCCCGCGCATCCAGCGTCGCCAGGCCCGGCGAGGGGTAAAGCAGGCTCATGGCGCCGCCCTCCGCCCCGTCAAAACGGAACGGAGACACACCGCAAACGGGTCAGGGCGGGACAGGCTCATGGTTTCAGGATAAGCACGCGCCATCCCGCTTCCAAGGAATTCCCATGCGCCCGTCCGAACGCACCCCTGAACAACTCCGCACCGTCACGCTGGAGACCGGCGTCAACCGCTACGCCGAAGGCTCCTGCCTGGTCTCCTTCGGCCACACCAAGGTGCTGGTCACAGCCTCGATCGAGGAGAAGGTGCCGGGCTGGATGCGCAACACCGGCCAGGGCTGGGTCACCGCCGAATACGGCATGCTGCCGCGCGCCACCCACACGCGCGGCCGCCGCGAAGCCGCCGCCGGCAAGCAGTCGGGCCGCACCCAGGAGATTCAGCGCCTGATCGGCCGCAGCTTGCGCGCCGTGGTCGACCTCAAGGCGCTGGGCGAGCGTCAGGTGCTGATCGACTGCGACGTGATCCAGGCCGACGGCGGCACCCGCACCGCCTCCATCACCGGCGCCTGGGTGGCGATGGCCTCGGCGCTCAACTACCTCAAGGACGAGGGCGTGCTGACGACCGACCCCATTCTGGATCAGGTGGCGGCCGTGTCATGCGGCGTGTTCAAGGATCTGCCGGTGCTGGACCTCGACTATGAGGAAGACTCCACTGCCGAGGCCGACAGCAACTTCGTCCTGACCGGCGCGGGCCAGATCGTCGAGATCCAGGCCACCGGCGAGAAGCGCGGCTTCAGCCGGGCCGAGTTCGACCGCCTGTTCGAACTGGCCGAGATCGGCTGCGCCGAACTGTTCGCCCTGCAGCGCGCCGCCGTCGAGGCCGCCCGCCGATAAGGCTTTTCGCGGAGCCGGATCGGGGCCATCGTCGTTGCATAGGCGAACCCCGATCCGGAGCCCCGCATGACCCGACCGCCCCTTCTGGCCTGCCTGATCCTCGGCGGCCTGCTCGCCGCCTGCCAGCCGCGTCCCGAGCCAGCGGCCCCCGCGCCGGTCCCGACACCAGCGCCCGCCTCGGCCCCCGAGCCCGAAGCCCGCCTGCCCGAAGGCCCGGACATGGCGCCCCAGCCGGTTCCGCTCGACGACCGCCCCTGCCTTGAGACCCTGGGCGAAGCCGCCTCTGCCCGCCTGGTCCAGCGCTGCATCGCCGTCAGCCCGGCCACGCGCCCGCCCTGCAACGCCGCCAATCCCTGCGACCTGATCCAGGGCGAGATCGACCGCTCCTGCGCCCTATGGACCCGCGACGGCGAAACCCCGCCGAAAGAGTGCAAGGGCTGATCTTCTCTCTCCCCGCTCAAACAGCGAGCCGCCGCGCGGCACGCGACAGCGCCCAAGAAAAAACCCCGGCGGATCGCTCCGCCGGGGTCTTCTTCAGTTCAGCGATGACGCCGAGGCTTAGTCGCGACGGCGACGGCCGCGGTCGCCGCCGTTGCGGTCGCCCTTGGGACGGCCGCCGGTGTCTTCCGACAGCGGGGCTTCACCGCGTTCAGCGCGCTCGGCGTTGATCTTGTCGGTGATGTCCTCGCCGGTTTCCTGGTCGACGACCTTCATCGACAGCTTGGTCTTGCCGCGATCGTCGAAGCCCAGGAACTTGACCTTGACCTCCTGGCCTTCCGACAGGACGTCGGCCGGGTTGGCGACGCGCTCCAGAGCGATCTGGGACACGTGGACCAGACCGTCCTTGGCGCCGAAGAAGTTCACGAAGGCGCCGAAGTCGACGACCTTCACGACCTTGCCCGAGTAGATCGTGCCGACTTCCGGCTCCGAGGCGATGGACTGGATCCAGGCCTTGGCGGCTTCGATCTTTTCCTGCTCGTTGGCGGCGATCTTGATGGTGCCGTCGTCGCCGATGTCGACCTTGGCGCCGGTCTTCTCGACGATTTCGCGGATGACCTTGCCGCCCGAACCGATCACTTCACGGATCTTGTCGACCGCGATCTTGATGGATTCGATCTTGGGCGCGAACTCGCCCAGTTCGGCGCGCGGAGCTTCCATCGCCTTCGACATTTCGTCGAGGATGTGCAGACGGCCGGCCGAAGCCTGCGTCAGGGCCTGCTGCATGATCTCCTTGGTGATGCCGGCGACCTTGATGTCCATCTGAAGGCTGGTGATGCCTTCCGAGGTGCCCGCGACCTTGAAGTCCATGTCGCCCAGGTGGTCTTCGTCGCCCAGGATGTCCGACAGGATGGCGAACTCGCCCGACGGCTCCAGGATCAGACCCATGGCGATGCCCGAGACCGGACGGGCCAGCGGCACGCCGGCGTCCATCAGGGCCAGCGACGAACCGCAGACCGTGGCCATCGAGGACGAGCCGTTCGACTCGGTGATCTCCGACACCAGACGGATGGTGTAGGGGAAGTCCTCGCGCGACGGCAGCATCGGGCGGATGGCGCGCCAGGCCAGCTTGCCGTGACCGATTTCGCGACGGCCCGGCGAGCCCATGCGGCCCGCTTCACCGACCGAATAGGGCGGGAAGTTGTAGTGCAGCAGGAAGGACTCTTTGTACGTGCCCGTCAGGCTGTCGATGTACTGCTCGTCCTCGCCGGTGCCGAGCGTGGCGACGACCAGGGCTTGCGTTTCACCGCGCGTGAACAGCGACGAACCGTGGGTGCGCGGCAGGACGCCGACTTCCGAGACGATGGCGCGGACCTTGTCCAGGGCGCGGCCGTCGACGCGGTGGCTGTTCTCGATGATGTCGCGACGCAGGACGTCGGCTTCGCATTCCTTGAACGCAGCCGAGAACTTCGACGAGTCGACGCCTTCCGGCTTGTCGTCGGTCTTCACCAGGGCCTCGGCGGCCTTCTTCTTGGCGGCGTCCACGCCCGAGCGGCGCTCATACTTGCCCGGGTGGGCGTAGGCGGCCTTGATCTCTTCGCCGACCAGCGACTTGATCGAGGCGACCACGTCCGAGTGGTCCTCAGCCTGGAAGTCTAACGGCTCCTTGGCGGCGTGCTCGGCCAGGTCGATGATAGCATCGATCACCGGCTGCATGCCCGCGTGCGCGAACATCAGGGCCTCGAGCATCTTCTCTTCCGACAGCTCCTTGGCTTCGGATTCAACCATCATCAGGGCGTCTTGCGTACCCGCGACGACCAGGTCCAGGGCGCTTTCGCCCATCTGGTCGATGGCCGGGTTCAGCACCAGCTCGCCGTCGATCATGCCGACGCGCGCGGCGCCGATCGGGCCCATGAAGGGCACGCCCGAGATGGTCAGGGCGGCCGAGGCGGCGACCATGCCCAGGATGTCCGGGTCGTTCTCCAGGTCGTGCTGCAGCACAGTGATGATGACCTGGGTCTCGTTCTTGAAGCCCTTGACGAACAGGGGGCGGATCGGGCGGTCGATCAGGCGGGAGACCAGGGTCTCCTTCTCGGTCGGACGGCCTTCACGCTTGAAGTAGCCGCCCGGGATCTTGCCGGCGGCGAACGTCTTCTCTTGATAGTTGACGGTCAGCGGGAAGAAATCCAGGCCCGGCTTGGGCTGACGGCCGTAGACGACGGTGGCCAGGACCACGGTCTCGCCGTAGGTCGCCAGCACGGCGCCGTCGGCCTGACGGGCGATGCGGCCCGTCTCGAGGGTCAGCGGGCGGCCGGCCCACTCGATCGTCTTGCGTTTGATATCGAACATTATGCTTCTTTCGTCTCCCGCGGGCGTATTCCCGTCGGGGGTGTGCGGAGCGGCAGGCCGTTCAGTCCTGCGGTCCCCATGAGCCAGGCCGCGTCATCGCGGCCGGACGGGTGATTGAGGACCGGATTCCAGGCCCTCGCGTCGGTTGCGCCGTCAAGACCCGCGGCGCGCGGGAAGCTTGCTACTAATAGCGGAACGAGGCGCGGACGTGTCCGCCCGCGCCTCGTGGAGATTATCCGATCCGCAACCGGGGCGCCTTAGCGACGCAGGCCCAGCTTGGCGATCAGCGCCTGGTAGCGGGCGCTGTCGGTCTTGTTCAGGTGGTCCAGAAGGCGACGACGCTGCGAAACCTGCTTCAGCAGGCCACGACGCGAGTGGTTGTCCTTCTTGTGGGTCTTGAAGTGCTCGGTCAGGTTGGCGATGCGTTCCGTCAGGATCGCGACCTGCACTTCGGCCGAACCGGTGTCGCCCGTCGAGCGAGCGTTGTCGGCGATGACTTCAGCTTTACGTTGAGCCGTAATCGACATCAGAGTTCTCCGTTATGGGAGGTTGAAAACACGATCGGGTTCAAGCCGACCGGCCCTGAGATTGCCGAGCGCGACCAGGGTTCCGCCCTCGAAGACCGAAACCAGCCGCGAACCGGCGGTGAGCCGGGCCTTGAGCGTTTCAATCTGTCGGGGGAGCAGAACGATCGGCCGTCCCTGCCTCAGAGAGAGGGCGTCCTGATCCGTCACGGCCAACTCCGGGATGTCGTCCAGAGCGGTCGAAACGGGCAGCAAGCCCTCAAAGGCGGCGCCCTTATGCGCCAACTCTTCCAGAAAATCCAGAGTGACGGCGTTCTCGGTCGAGAACGGCCCCACCCGCTCGCGCCGGAGGTCCGAGACATGGCCCTCGGCGCCCAGCAGGATCGCCAGGTCGCGCGCCAGCGAGCGGACATAGACGCCCTTGCCCGTCCGCATCGTGATCTCGACGTGATCGGCGTCGGGCGCGGCCGTCACCGCCGCCTCATGAATGATCACCCGGCGCGACTGCAGCTCGACCTCGACCCCCGCCCGCGCCAGATCATAGGCGCGCTCGCCATTGACCCGCACAGCCGAAAAGGCGGGCGGCGTCTGGTCGATCTCGCCGACGAAGGACGGCAGGGCCGCCGTCACCGCCTCGACCGAAGGGCGCACGTCCGAGCGGGCGATGATCTCGCCCTCGCGGTCGATACTGTCGGTGGAGATGCCCCAGTGGATGGTGAAGCGATAGACCTTCTGCGCCTCCATCATGAAGGGCACGGTCTTGGTCGCCTCGCCGAGCGCGATGGGCAGAATGCCCGAGGCCAGTGGGTCCAGCGTCCCGGCATGGCCCGCCTTCTGGGCGTTGAACAGGCGACGGACCTTCGTCACCGCCTCGGTCGAGCCCATCTCATAGGGCTTGTCCAGACACACCCAGCCGTTGACGATGTCGCCCTTCTTGCGTCGCGCCATCGCTTATTCTTCCTCTGGGCCTGCCGCGCCTGGCGCTGCTTGAGGCCCGTCATCCTCATCGTCTGCCTGTTCGATATCGGCGCGCACGCGCGGATCATTGAACAGACGGTCCATGTGGCTGGCCGCGTCGAAGCTCTCGTCGTGGCGGAATTTCAGGTCCGGCGTGAACTTCATGTCGATGCGACGGCCCAGCTGGCCGCGCAGGAATTTGGCGTGTTCGTTCAGCGCCTTGATGATGGCGCTCTCCTGCCCCGCCGTCTCGGCCGCCTCGACGCCGGCGCCCAGCGGCTCGACGAAACAGGTGGCGTGGCGCAGGTCCGGGCTCATCCGCACCTCGGTCACGGTAACGGAGACGCCCAGCAAGGCCTCGTCGTGGATCTCATGCTCGCGCATGACGTCGACCAGGGCGTGGCGGATCAGCTCGCCGGCGCGCAGCTGGCGCTGCGACGGGCCCAGCGGGCCGCTGGCGTTGCGGGTGTGTTGCTTGCGGGCCATGACGGCTCCTCCTGCTCGCGCCGCCGGGGATCGGACGCCGGCTCTGAAACGCGAAGGGGCGGGGTCTAGTCGCCTGCGCCGCGCAAGTCCAGTTCCGCCGCGCGCTGTTCGGCGGTTCGCGCCGCCCGCATCACCGCGCTCGACCTCAGACTGCGGACCATGGGCATGGGCAGGCCGCCCGCGTTCAGCACCTCGGCCGTCCAATGGTTGCACAGATGCCCGACCCAGAAGGTTTCATGGCTGGCGTAGAAGACGGCGTCGTCGCCCGGCCTGCTGGCCACGACGACCGCCCGCCCCTCTGCATCCAGCCGCAGCGAGGACGCCACGCGCGCGCGCAAGGCCGCAAAGCCGGCGGGCGACAGACGCACCGTGGCCCGTGTCGCCTCAGACAACCGCGCCGGGTCGACCGGATCCGGGTCCAGCATGACCACGGAGGGATTGCCGCCCGGCCTGAAGAAGGCCCGCGCGCCGTCCTGCAGCCGACTGCTGATCGGCCCCTGTTCGACATAGAAGACGGCGTCGCCCCAGCCGATCCGCACCCAGTCGCCTGGCGGCAGGGCCCGTACCGCCCACGCCAGGGGGTCGTCTCCGCCCGCCAGCGCCGCGCGCGGCGCGGCCAGATCAGTGTGAAACCCGTTATCGAGCAGATGGACGACAATCGCCGCCTGCCCTCCGTGCGGCGGAAACAGCGCCGGATGGTCCGGCCGCTGCGCCGTCCACAGACCCGCCAGCAGACCTACGAGAACGGCGCAGCTCCAGCGGATCAGCACGTCCGCCTCGCCTTAGTTGTTGCCGAAGGCCGCCGGGACGTCGCGGGCGGGCGAAGAACCCTGCATCGTCGCCCACTCGCCGCGATAGCTGTAGTTCAGGCTGACGCAGTGGCGGAACTGGCCGTCAGCCCAGCGGCCGACCGTCTCGATCGTCAGCGGATGGCCGGCGCGCACCCTGCCCACGACGATGAAGGCCTCGTCGGCCCCCGGACACAGGGCGCGCGACAGGGCGCGGCCGTCGCCGTCGGCCAGGATGCTGTAGACGCCGCCGTCCGCAGCGCCCTGGGGCAGGACGCGCCGGACCTGGTCCGGCCCGCCGCGCTCGAACCGGGCCGACCCGCGCGAGGTCGAGGAGAACAGGTTCTTCACCGATGTAGCCCCGAACCAGCCGCGCTCCACTTCCAGCGTCACCCCGCGCGTCAGAGCCTGGGTCGTGCGGTCGCTGGCGTCGAACGACAGGAACCGCGTGTCGGCCATGGCCGGGGAAGCGGCCGCGCTAGCCAGCGCGGCGATCAGCAGAAGAGACGGTCCAGGACGTGACATTGGCGGTCCATTGTTCGGCGCCCCCCGACGCGATGGCCGAACCCTAAGGCCAACGGAAGGCCAGATGAAGCCTACAATGCGCAGCCGCTGGCGAGGCGGGCGTCGGTCCGGCATGATGGGCGCGCGAGCTTACGGATCCCTGCCGAGGCATCCTTTCGCCCGTTCCTCCTCTTCATGATCCGAGCGCCGTGTTCAAAGACCCCTTCGACATCGACAACTACGCCCAAGACCCGGACCATTATCTGGCCGTGCCCTTCGTTCCGACGGAGGAAGACACCGTCGCCGCCATGCTGGCCCTGGCGGGCGTAGGGCCGAAGGATCGCCTCTATGACCTCGGCTGCGGCGACGGCCGGATCGTGATCGCCGCCGCCCGCGACCGCGACGCCCACGGCATCGGCTTCGACATCGACCCCATGCGCATCGCCGACGCCATGGAGTACGCCGGCTGGGCCGGGGTCGAGCATATGGTCGACTTCGTCGAGGAAGACCTGTTCAGCGTTGATGTCCGCGAGGCCACCGTCGTCAGCCTCTATCTGCTGCAGTCGATCAATGTGGAGCTGCGCCCCCGCCTGCTCAGCCAGCTGAAGCCCGGCGCCCGGATCGTCTCTCACGCCTTCGACATGGGCGACTGGCCAGCGGATGAGCGGATCAAGGTCGCCGACGGCTACATCTACAAATGGACCGTTCCGGCCCCGGTCGCCGGGCGATGGGACTGGACGCGCGAGGACGGGACGGCCTGCCGACTGGAGCTGGAGCAGACCTATCAACAGGTCACGGGCCGCGCCTGGCTGGACGAGACCGAGGTCGCCATGGTCGCCGAACTGGCGGGCGAACGGCTGGAGATCGAACTGCAGGCCGACGACGCGGCGCCGGTCCAGCGCTTTATCCTGACCTTTTCGAACGGCGCCTTGCAGTCCGCCGTCGCAATCTGACTCGCCCAAACAGCTGAAAAGACGAAGGGCGCGGCTTCTTTCGAAACCGCGCCCTTCATGTTTCAGGCCGTGAGCCTCAAACGTCCAGATCTAGGCGTCCTAGTCCAGGGTGCGCTTGATCTCTTCGACGGTGAAGCACTCGATGTAGTCGCCTTCCTTGATGTCCTGGAAGCCCTGGAACTGCATGCCGCACTCCTGGCCCGAAGGCACCTCGTTGACCTCGTCCTTGAAGCGTTTGAGCGTGTTGAGCACGCCCAGCTCCAGAACCACCACGTCGTCGCGGACGATGCGGACGCGCGCGCCCTTGCGGACCACGCCCTCGGTGACGCGGCAGCCCGCGACCCGGCCGACCTTCGTGATGTCGAAGGTCTGCAGCACCTTGGCGTTGCCCAGGAAGGTTTCGCGCTGGAGCGGCGCCAGCATGCCCGAGAGCACGCCCTTAATGTCGTCCAGCAGGTCGTAGATGATCGAGTAGTAGCGGATCTCGACGCCTTCGCGTTCGGCCAGATCGCGCGCCTGCTTCGAGGCCCGGACGTTGAAGCCCAGGATCGGAGCCCCGGCCGACTTGGCCAGGTTGACGTCGCTCTCGGTGATGCCGCCGGCGCCCGAATAGACGGTGCGGGCGCGGACCTCGTCGTTGCCCATCTTGTCCAGCGAGCCGACGATGGCTTCGGCCGTACCCTGAACGTCGGCCTTGATGAGGACCGGCAGCTCCGAGACCTTCTTGGACTGGAGTTTGGACATCATGTCGACCAGCGACAGCGAACCGCCCGAGACCTGGGTCTTCTCGCGCTTCACGCGCTGACGGTATTCGGTCAGTTCGCGGGCGCGCGCCTCGGATTCCACCACGGCGAAGACGTCGCCCGGCGACGGGGCCTCGTCCAGGCCGAGGATCTCGACCGGCACCGAAGGACCGGCTTCCGGCAGTTGCTCGTTGCGCTCGTTCAGCAGCGCGCGCGCCTTGCCCCAGGCCGAACCGGCCACGACGATGTCGCCGCGACGCAGGGTGCCCCGCTTGACCAGGACGGTCGCGACCGGGCCGCGGCCCTTGTCCAGCTTGGCCTCGATGACCACGCCTTCGGCCGAACGATCGGCGTTGGCGCGCAGGTCCATGACCTCGGCCTGCAACAGGATGGCGTCGGTCAGGCCGTTGAGATTGAGCTTCTCCTTGGCCGACAGCTCGATGATCTGGGTGTCGCCGCCCAGGCTCTCCGAGATGACTTCATACTGCAGCAGTTCGTTGACGACCTTCTGCGGATTGGCGTCCGGTTTGTCGATCTTGTTGACGGCCACGATGATCGGGGCCCCGGCCGCCTTGGCGTGCTGGATGGCCTCGACCGTCTGCGGCATGACGCCGTCGTCGGCCGCGACGACCAGGACGACGATGTCGGTGACGTTGGCGCCGCGCGCCCGCATCGCCGAGAAGGCCGCGTGGCCTGGCGTGTCCAGGAAGGTGATGCGCTGACCGTCGCCCAGCCGCACCTGATAGGCGCCGATGTGCTGAGTGATGCCGCCGGCTTCGCCCGCCGCCACGTCGGTGGTGCGCAGGGCGTCCAGCAGGCTGGTCTTGCCGTGGTCGACGTGGCCCATGATGGCCACGACCGGAGCGCGCTCGTCGCCGGTGTCGGCGTCGTCGGCTTCGGCGATGAAGCCTTCTTCGATGTCGGATTCCGACACGCGCTTGACGGCCATGCCGTATTCTTCGGCCACCAGTTCGGCGGTGTCGGAATCGATCACGTCGTTGATCTTCATCATCAGGCCCTGACGCATCAGGAATTTGATGATGTCGACGCCGCGCACGGCCATCCGGTTAGCCAGTTCGCCAACGGTGATGGTGTCGGGAATGACCACTTCACGCGGACGGTTGGGCGTTTCGGTCGAACCGCCGCGACGCTTTTCCTTCTCGCGTTCGCGAGCACGACGCACCGAAGCCAGCGAGCGCATCCGCTCGACGGCGTCCTCGTCGCCTCCCGCCACCGAGTGGATGGTCAGGCGGCCTTCGCGGCGCTTGGGCTCGCCACGCGTGCGGCTGACAGCCTTGCCCGGCGCATTGTCGCCGAAACGCTTCTCGCGGTCGTCTTCACGTCCGGCCGGGCGGGCGAAGCCGCCGCCGGCTCGGCTGGGACGAGCCACCTCGGGCTGGGCCGGGGGCTGGTTCGGGGCCGGACGACCGCCAGGACGCGCCGCGCCGGCGGCGCCGGTGCGGGCACCGGGCGCCGGGCGCGGATTCAGGGCCGAATAGCGGACCGTCTGGGCCGGACGCGCGGGCCGCTCGCCGCCTTCACGGCCGCCTTCACGCGGCGCCGGTTCGCTAGCCTGCGGACGCTCGCCGCCCATCGCCTGTTCGCGAGCCGAGCGGCCCCCGAAGGCGGGACGTTCCAGCGGCGCGCGGCCTTGTGGAATCTTGGGCGCGCGCTGGCCGAAGTTGACGGCCGGGCGCTTGGGAGCGGCCGGCTTGACCGGCTCCGGCTTGACCGGCTCCGGCTTCGCCTCAACCTTGGGCGCTTCAACCTTAGGGGCCTCGACCTTCGGCGCGGCCGGCTTGGCCGGTGCCGGGGCGGCGGCGCCCAGCTTGGCGGCCTCGACCCGCGCCGCTTCAGCGGCGGCCTTGGCGGCGGCGGCTTCGGCGACGGCCTTGGCGGCGGCGGCTTCAGCGGCGGCGGCCTGCTGACGCTCGGCGGCCTCAGCGGCGGCCTTGGCGGCTACGGCCTGGCGTTCCTTCTCGGCGGCCTGCTGGGTCGCCAGAGCGATGGCGCGACGACGCGCTTCCTGCTCCTCGGCCGACAGGCCTCCGCCCATCGGTTGACGCGGCGCAGCAGAACGCGGCGCGCCGCCTTCGGAACGCGGACGCGCGACCTCGAAGCCCTGCGGACGCTGATGCCCGCCCTGGGCGCCAGCCCGGCGCTTGGTCTCGACGACGACGGTCTTGGAACGGCCGTGGCTGAAGCTCTGCTTCACCGTGCCGGTCGAGACCGAACCCGTCGCGCGCGGCTTCAGGCTCAGCGGAGCGCGCGGCCCCGTCTGCGAAGGCGCGTTGGCAGGAGTCTTGCCGTCGTTGGAATTGTTGTTTTCGTCGCTCATCCGGTCGCTTTACTCAGGGCGGAGAATTCCGCCTTCGCCTGTCTCAATCACCCATAGCAGAATGCGGCCCCGCCTCCGTTGTTTCGGAAACAGGCCCGCAACCGCTCAAACCCTAAGGCTCTCCATCCGGGGCGCCGCCCCGGTCGTCCTCTGCGCCGTGTTCGGGTCCCGCCCGGTTCCAGCTCTGGGGACAGAGAGGTCGAAATCCCGCCAGCCGCTGAACCTCCAGGGTCCAACGATCAGCCCGCCCGCCTTGCAGCAGGACGGCGTGTATCGCATTTTCCAGCCCAAGGGCCAAACTCAAATCGTCCGCGCTGAAAGCCCCGCAGATTTCGGGGGCGGGCGAGGCGTGTCTGGAGAGGGCCAGAAGCTTGCCGCGCCCGTCGGCCGAGCCGTCGTCGGCTTCGATCAGCCATGCGGCGCGGCCGCTGCGGATCGCCGCAGCGCATTTTTCGAAGCCAGAGATAAGCACGCCTTCGCGCCGGGCAAGACCCAGCTGGTCCAGACAGCGCCGAACCAGCAGCTTTTCAACCAGCTCCGGCAGGTCGGCGGCGGGCTTAAGCGGCGCCTTGGCGGCGCGCGCGAACAGGTTCTTCTTGATCGCCGCCTCCAGCGAGGCGCGGTCGGCGGCGACCCACAGGCCCCGGCCCGGCAGCTTGCGCGCCAGATCGGGGACGACCGCGCCGTCCGGGCCGGCCACGAAACGGATCAGGCGAGATTCATCGAGGGCCTGGCGCGACGCCAGGTCCTGACGATCCCTATCGATCAACGTCTCGGACGACCTCATGGACGGCTGCGGCTCCCATCACATGTCGCGGGACTGGTCGTCGAGGTCGTCGGCGGCGGCCTGGGCCTCGCCGTCGTCGCTCGCATCGGCGGCCGGGGCGCCTTCGCCCTCGCCGTCGAAGTCACCGTCAAACTCGCCTTCGAACGTCTCTTCTTCGACGTACTCAGGCTGGGGCAGTTCCGAAGCGTCGATCCAGCCGGCGGCCACGCGCGCCTGCAGGATGAGCATTTCGGCGTCTTCCTGGCTCAGATTGAAGCTTTCCAGCACGCCGGCGACCTTGACCCGCTCGCCGCCGCGCACTTCGTAGCCGCCGCGGATTTCGTCGGTGGCCAGGTCGGCCAGATCCTCGACCGTCTTCACCCCGCCTTCGCCCAGGGCGACGGCGATAGCGGCGGTCACGCCGGGAACCTCAAGCACGCCGTCTTCGACGCCCAGGGCCACGCGCTTGGCGTCCAGCTCGGCCGCCAGGCGATCGAGGTGCTCACGGGCGCGGGTCTGCAGCTCTTCGGCGGTGTCCTCGTCGAAGCCTTCGATCTCCGATATTTCATAGGGCTCGACGAAGGCCAGATCCTCGACCGTGGCGAAGCCTTCGGTGACCAACAGCTGGGCGATCGTCTCGTCCACGTCCAGGGCTTCCTGGAACAGGGTGGTCCGCTCGGCGAACTCGCGCTGGCGACGCTCGCTGTCCTGGCTCTCGGTGATGATGTCGATCTGCCAGCCGGTCAGTTGCGAGGCCAGGCGGACGTTCTGGCCGCGACGGCCGATGGCCAGCGACAGCTGCTCGTCCGGCACCACGACTTCCACGCGGTCGGCTTCTTCGTCCAGCACCACCTTGGCCACTTCGGCCGGGGCCAGGGCGTTGACGATGAAGGTCGGCTCGTCGTCGACCCACGGGATGATGTCGATCTTCTCGCCCTGCAGTTCGGCCACGACCGCCTGCACGCGCGAGCCGCGCATGCCGACGCAGGCGCCGACCGGATCGATCGAGCTGTCGTTCGACAGCACGGCCATCTTGGCGCGCGAACCGGCGTCGCGGGCGGCGGCGCGGATTTCGATCACGCCGTCATAGACTTCCGGAACTTCCTGAGCGAACAGCTTGGCCATGAAGCCCGGATGGGCGCGCGACAGCATGACCTGAGGGCCCTTGGCCTCCGGGCGCACGTCGTAGATGTAGGTGCGGACGCGGTCGCCGATGTTGAACACTTCGCGCGGGATCGACTGGTCGCGGCGCATGATGCCTTCGCCACGGCCCAGGTCGACGATGGTGTTGCCGTATTCGACGCGCTTGACCGTGCCGTTGACGATCTCGCCGACGCGATCCTTGAACTCTTCGTACTGGTTGGCGCGCTCGGCCTCGCGGACCTTTCCGGTCACGACCTGGCGGGCCATCTGCGTCTGGACGCGGCCGAACTCGAACGGCGGCAGAACCTCGACGTATTCCTTGCCGACCTCGGCTTCCGGATCGCGCTTCAGGGCGTCGCGCAGACGCACCATGGCGCTGTCGTTGAACTCTTCCAGCTCGTCTTCGGGCTGCCAGTCGTCGCCGACGATGGTGACGTGGCGCGTCAGGCTCAGCTCGCCAGTCTTGTGGTCGATCTTGGCGCGGATGTCATGATGCGCGCCGTAGCGCGACTTGGCGCCCTTCTGGATCGCTTCCTCGATCGCCTCGATGACGATCTCCCGGTCGATGCTCTTCTCGCGCGCGACGGCGTCGGCGATGGAGAGCAGTTCCAGGCGGTTGGCGGAGATTCCGGTCACGGCCATCAGGCGTCGTCCTTGGTGGAGTCTTGGGTGGAGTCGGAGTTGTCAGCGTCGAGCGCGCCCCCAGACGTATCTTGGGGCAGGCCGTCGTCTTCGGGTTCGCCGCGCGCCGCGCGCAGGGCCGCGCCGCGTTTCAGCAGTTCGTCGGTCAGCACCAGCTTGGCGTCGGCCAGCCAGGCGAAGGGGATCAGGGCGGTTTCGTCCTCGCCGTCCAGGTCGATGGCGACGTTCTCGCCTTCGGTCCCGGCCAGGACGCCCTTGAAGCGCTTGCGGCCCTCGACCATGCGGTCGGTTTCGAGGCGGGCCTCATAGCCCTCGAACAGGCTGAAATCGATCAGGCGGGTCAGCGGCCGGTCGATGCCGGGCGACGAGACTTCCAGAAGGTATTCGCCCGCGATCGGGTCGGCGGCGTCCAGCACTTCCGACACGGCGCGCGACAGGCGGGCGCATTCCTCGACCGAAATGTCGTGGTCGGCCTGGCGCTCGGCCATGACCTGCAGGCGACGACGCAGCGTCCCGCCCATCAGGCGCACGCGCACGACCGCCAGCCCGAGGCTCTCGGCCACGGGGTCGATCAGCTCCAGCAGAGCCCGGTCTTCGGCGGTCTTGGCCCGCAAACGGCTACTCCAGAAAACAAAAGCGACGGTCCATCCGGGCCGCCGCTTGAAACGACGCCGTTGGACGTCGGTCTAACGATGTAGGGTCCCTATAGGCGAAAGCGTAAGCCGTGTCAGCCCCAAAGACCGCTTGCGCCGAATCCGGCCTTGGGTTCTGTCCGCATCATGTCCCGCACCACGCCTCTTCGCCCGATGTTCCAACGCCTGATCGGGTTCACCGCACTGGTGGCTCTGATGGCTGTCGGCGCCCAGGCCGATGTGCCGATGCAGCCCGTGCCGATGACGCTGCAAAGTCTCGCCATCGTGCTGGCGGGCCTGTGCCTGGGGCCGGTCGGCGGCGTGCTGGCGGTCCTGACCTACCTGCTGCTGGCCCTGATCGGCCTGCCGGTCCTATCGGACGGCGCTTCCGGCCTGGCGCCGTTTTCAGGGGCGACGGCGGGCTATATCTACGCCTTCCCGGTCGTGGCCGGGCTGGCAGGCCTGGCGGGCCGGGCAAGATGGGCGGAGCGGCCGGTGACCGGCGTGGCGGCCCTGTTCGGCCTGCATCTGCTGCTGTTGGCGGCCGGAACGGCCTGGCTGGCCCTTTATCTGCCGGCGCCCCAGGCCCTGGCCGTCGGCTTTACGCCCTTTCTGCCGGGCGCAGCGGTCAAATCCGTCGCAGCCTGGTTGATCTGGAAAGGGATCAGACGCGTCGGAACTCGATGAAGATGGGGTCGGTGTCGCCGAGCTTCTTCTCTTCGTAACGGGTGACGACGTGATCAGTCGGGGCGACGAACCAGTCCTCGCCCTCGGTCTGGATCCGCGCAAGCCCGGGGGTCCGCAGCAGGCGCTCCAGCGCCCAGTCGGCGTAGTCCAGCCAGTCGGTGACGAACCGCACAGCGCCGCCCGGCTTCAGCAGGCGGGCGATCTCTGCCGCCGTCTCGTCCTGCAGAAAGCGGCGCTTGTTGTGGCGCGCCTTGTGCCAAGGGTCGGGGAACAGGATCATCACCCGGTCCAGCGAGGCGTCCGGCAGGGCCGCCATCACCGCGCGCGCGTCGTCGGCGTGCAGGCGCACGTTCTCTAGCCCGCCCTCCTCGACGTGGCGCAGGGCCGAGGCCACGCCGTTCAGGAAGGGCTCGCAGCCGATCATCACCGCCTCGGGATGACGGGCCGCCTGGGCCGCCAGATGCTCGCCGCCGCCGAAGCCGATCTCCAGCCAGGCGGCCTTTGCGGCCGGCATTAGGGCCAGGGGGTCGATCGGCCCCTTGGCCGGGTCCGGCACGGCGATACGCGGCATCAGGGTGTCGAACAGGGCCGCCTGCTTCGCCTTGATCGGCCGCGACTTGATGCGCCCGAAGGAGCGCAGCGGGCCATGCGCCTTGGCCCACTCAGGGCGGTTGGCGTCGGACGGCTTGGGATCGGTCTCGTCGGTCATGGCGCGCGCTCTAGCGGCTAATGCCCGCGCACGCAAAGCCCCATCCTGCGGGCGATCAGCCCCACGGGCCGCGTTGCGGCGATGCAGGACCGTCATCGGTCGTGGGCACGCTGGTCCCACGGATCGGCGCGGCGGAAGGCGCAGGCGCGACGAAGGCCGCCGCCGGCCGCACCCGCCCGCCCATGCCCATCTTCGCGCCCAACTCCATCAGGGCGCGCACGCGGTTGCCCGTGGCCGGGTGGGTCGAGAACAGGCTGTCCGCCCCCTTGCCGTTCAGCGGATTGATGATGAACATATGGGCCGTGGCCGGATTGCGCTCGGCCGGGGCGTTGACCGCCCCGCGCGCATAGGCCTCGATCTTCTGCAGGGCCGAGGCCAGGGCCTGGGGGTCGTTGGCGATTTCGGCGCCGACGCGGTCGGCCTCGTATTCGCGGGCGCGGCTGATGGCCATCTGCACCAGACCCGCCGCCATCGGCGCCAGCAGCATCAGGGCGATGGTCCCGATCATGCCGCCCGGCCGTTCGCGATCGTCGCCGCCGCCGAAGAACAGGGCGAAGTTGGCCAGCATGGCGATGGCGCCCGCCACCGTCGCCGTGACCGTCATGGTCAGGGTGTCGCGGTTCTTCACATGAGCCAGTTCGTGCGCCATCACGCCGCGGATCTCCTCGCGCGTCAGCATGTCCAGCAGGCCCGTCGTCGCCGCCACCGCCGCGTTCTGAGGGTTGCGCCCCGTGGCGAAGGCGTTGGGCTGGTCGTTCGGAATGATCGTGATGTTCGGCAGGGGCAGACCGGCGTCATTCGCCATCTGCTTCACATCGGCGACATAGGCGCGCACCACGGCGTTGGGATGCGTCTCGTCCACCGGCTGGGCGCGGTACATCTTCAGAACGATCTTGTCGGCGTTCCAGTAGCTGAACAGGTTCATCCCGGCCGCCACGGCCAGGGCGATCGCCATGCCCGTGGCGCCGCCGATCAGATAGCCGATCCCCATGAACAGGGCGGTCATCACGGCCAGCAGGGCGAATGTCTTCAGGTGGTTCATGCGAGCGTTCGAGCGAGCTAACGGGCTTCAGGGGTGGCGTGTTCGGCCGGAACGTCTATTTGAGCCCCAGTATCCCCGCTCTCAAGGCAGGCGACCTGTGACCGAACAGCCCACCCCCCCGACCGAATCCTCCGCCGAGGAAGCCTTCAACGCCGACGTGCCTCACGCCACGCCGGAACGCCCCTTAACCGACGCCGCCCGCCGCGCCTTGCTGGAAGCGGCCGAACGCCGCGCGACCGAAGAGGCCGCAGCCCTGCCCAACGAAGTCGGCGGCCGCAAAGGGCCCGAACCGACCCGTTTCGGCGACTGGGAGAAAAAGGGCCTGGCGGTGGACTTCTAAGTCGCGCCACGGCGCTGCGGGCGCTGACAGCAGAGCCCTGCTCCGGGGTCATCGCTCGCCACGGCCCGTTCCCTTGACGGGAGAATAATGAACGCTGCGCCGAGATCCGCATTAACCTTTGCGGCCGAAACAAGGAGCGCAGCCATGAAGGCTCTATTCTACGCCGCCGCCGGCGCGGCGGTGCTGATCGCCGGCGCCGCCGAGGCCCATCAGGCCGGCGCCCGATACAACGCCGCCGCCGGCTACGCGCGGGGCCCCGTGGTCCAGAGCCGCGCGCAGACCTGGTACAGCGACACCGGCTGGCAAGGCGGCTACGGCCCAATCGAGAGCTACGGCTATGGTTATGGCTACGGCGGGGCCGGGGTTCGTGCGCCCGTCGTGATCGCCCCATCGCATCCGCCCATCCAGCAGGGGAGCTATGGTGACGCCGGCGTCACCCGCTCCATGCCCTACGGCTATCCGGTCGACGGCTACGGCCGCTATCCGTGGGCGCGCTACGGCTATGGCGGCTACGGCGGCGAGTACAGCGGCAGCCAATATAGCGGCAGTCAGTACGGCGGCGGTTACCAGCAGCAGGGGCACTACCAGCACGGGCATTATCAGGGCGCGTACGCCGCTCCGCAGCAATATCGCGGCGAGCCGATCTACGTCAGCCAGCCTCCGATCTATGTCTCGCAGCCGCCCGTCTATGTGGAGACGCCGCCGATCTATGTGCAGCCGGCGCCAGTCTACGTCGAACCGGCCCGCGTCCATGTCGCCCCGCCGCCGGTGCATGTGGCGGCCGCCGACGTGCGCGTCGCCCCGGCTCAGGTCGAAGTGGCCCGTCCCGACATCTATGTCGAGCCGCCGCGCGTCGAAGCGGCCCCGCCGGTCGTGAACTTCGATCAGGGCTACTACGCCGTGCCGCCGCCCCCGCCGCCTCCGCCCTCGCCTACCGAGCGGCCCTACCGCCAGGAACGCGGCGAGCGCGGTTGATACGAAAAGGGCGGCGTCTGCAGACGCCGCCCCTTCTGTTTCACGTGAAGCACGATCTTCTTCAGGATCAGGCCCCTAGCGGTCAAACGCGTGCAATCTCTTGCGTGATCGCCTGCGCCGCTGCGCGCGGGTCTGGCGCCGCCGTGATCGGGCGGCCGATGACCAGATGGGTGGCGCCAGCCTCCAGAGCGCTGGCCGGGCTCGCGGCGCGCGCCTGATCATCCATCGCCGCCCCGGCAGGCCGCACGCCCGGCGTAACGATCAGGAAATCCTCGCAGCCTGCTTCAGCCGCGATCTGCCGCGCCCGACCCGCCTCGTGCGGGCTGGAGACGACGCCGTGGACGCCCGCCTCCAGCGCCTGACGCACCCGCAGCTCCACCAGTTCGGCGGCCGACAGACTGTGAGCATCCGCCCTCAGATCATCGTCGGTCAGGCTGGTCAGGACGGTGACGCCCAAGATCTTCAGGCTTGAGCCCGCCGCGCCCCGCGCCGCCGCCGCCATCACCTGCGGCCGGGCGTGAACCGTCAGCAGGTCGCAACCCGCGTTCGCCAGCACCGCCGTCGCCTTCTCCACCGTCGCGCCGATGTCGTGCAGCTTCCAGTCCAGAAACACCTGGGCGCCGGACGCTTTCAGCTCCCGCGCCAGCGCCATGCCGTCCGAGGCGAACAGCTGCAGACCCACCTTGTAGAACCCGACCGCATCGCCGATCCGCTCGACCAGAGCCCGCGCCTCATCGGTCGTCGGCACGTCCAGAGCGCAGATGACGCGCGGGTCAAAGGGACGATTGGCATGAGGTTCTGACATTTCCAGCTCTCGGCGGCTTGCAGGCGCGCGCGGATGCCCCGATAGGTGGGGCAAGGAGTCGCGGTCGCGCGGCGGGTTTTAAGGGCGGGATGGAGCAATGAACGCGGTCGATCTGGGGGTCAACCTGTTCGTGGCGCTGTTCGCCTTGCTGGACCCCATCGGCAATGTGCCGATCTTCGCCGCGGCCACGGCGGGCGCCTCCCTGCGTCAGCGGATCAGCGTTTCGGCCATGATCTGCCTGTTCGCCGTCGTCTTCCTCGGCTTCTTCTTCTTCACCGGCCTGGGCCTGCTGCAGTTCTTCGGCATTTCGCTGGCCGCCTTCCGCATCGCAGGCGGCATCCTGCTGCTGTTGCTCGGGCTGGACATGGCGCGCGAGGACTTCCTCGCCATCTTCGCCGACGCCGACGCCGCGACCGACGCCAAGGACGTGCGCGGCTACGCCAAGCGCCGGTTCAAGCGGCTGATCGTGCCCTTCGCCATTCCCCTGATGATCGGCCCCGGCGCCATCTCGGCCGTCATCATCAACGCCGGCGAGGCGGCCAAGCTGGGCCTGGTCGGCACCGTCTCCTCCCTGGTCGCCATGGTCGCCGCCTGCGTGGTCACCTTCCTGTGCTTTTCCGCCACCGGTCCGATCAGCCGCCTGCTGGGCGACGTGGGCATGGCCATCGTCGTGCGGGTGCTGGGCCTGATCCTGTGCGCCCTGGCGATCCAGTTCATCCTGATGGGTCTGGGCGAGGCCCTGCCGGGCATGTTCAGCGCCGGCGTCACCGCCCCCTACCCGGCCGGCGGCGAATAGGCGCTAGAGGCGGTCCAGCCGCTTGGCGTGGCCGCCGACCATCTTCAGCGCCATCGCATCGGGCAGCATTCCGCCCAGAGCCGCCAGCACATTGTTCATGACGCCCGGCGTCACGCGCGGCCGGTTCGCCTCCACCGCGTTCCAGCCGATGCGCGCGACGCGGTCGGCGTCCATCCACATCCATCGGGGATAGGCGGCCGAGACCTGGTCCCGCGAACCATTGACGTCGTGGAACTCGGTGTAGGTATAGCCGGGGCACAGGGCGGTGACGTGCACGCCGGTCCCCTGCATCTCCAACCACAGCCCTTGTGACGCCTTGATCAGGAAGCTCTTGATCGGACCGTACAGGGTGTCGCCGCCGGTCGCGGGCATCTGTCCGGCCAGGGAAGCCACGTTCAGCACCCGGCCCCAGCCGCGCGCGGCCATGCCCGGCAGCAGCAGACGCGACAGCTCGACCGGCGCGCTCAGCATGACGCGGATCATGGCGGCGTGGTCGGCCGGGTCGGTGCTCAGAAAGCCCGTGGTGCGGCTGAAGCCCGCATTGTTGATGAGGCCGTCGATGGTCAGGCCCCGCGTCGCGACCGTCTCGACCAGACGCGCTGGCGCATCAGGGTCAGCCAGATCAGCAGGAATGACAGTGATCGCGACGCCGTACGCGGCGCTCAGTTCCTCGGCCAGGGCCTGCAGCGGCCCTTCACGACGGGCGGTCAGGATCAGGTCGTATCCGCGCGCGGCGCAGACCCGAGCCAGCGCCGCGCCGATGCCCGCCGAAGCGCCGGTGATCAGAATGGTGCGGCGCCCCTCCCCCACGGACGGCGCGTCAGGCCGCGTCGACGTCAGGGCAGGCCGGGTGCGGCGCAAAGGCGCGCAGGACCTCAGGGTCTTCTTCCAGCAGGTCGGCGATGGTGATCTTCGACAGGGCCGCGCCCGCCGCCTGGTCCGCCGCCGTCAGGGCCTTGGCGACCTGACGCGGTATATGTTCGCCGATCGGGCAGCCCTTGGCCCCCGCAGGCGGCGAGCCCAGATGCGCGCAGCCGTTCACCGCCCGCAACACCTCGTCCAGGCAGATGGTCTCGGGCCGCCGCAGCAGCCACGATCCGCCCGAGGCGCCCGGACGCGTCGCGATCAGACCCGCCTTGGCCAGCAAAGCGGTCACGCGGCGGATCACCACCGGATTGGTCGGCACCGAAGCGGCCAGAACGGCGCTCGGCTCGGCCTCGGTCGCCGCATAGGCTCCCTTGTGGGCCAGATAGGCCAGGGCGTGGGCGGCGACGGGAAAACGTTGGCTGTCAGACATCAGTGTTCATGCTCCAGACCGATAGGTAGGCCTTCCGCACCCGTTTCACAAATCAATCTGCAATAATAACTGTTCTAGATAGCGGTCGGGAGCCCGCCTACTCGGGTCGCGCAGCCGCGACGGCCGCCCGCACGGCGGCGCGCCATCCTGTCAGCAGACGCGCTCTTTCCGCTGGCGCCATACGCGGGCGCCAGACGGCAGGCGCTTCGGCCGGGGCGGCCCACAGGGCCTCGGTCAGGCCGACGCCGAAAGCCGCCAGCCTTGCCGCCCCCATGGCCGTCATCTCCTGGAAGGCCGGGCGCTCGACCTCGACTTCGCAGATGTCGGCGACGAACTGCATGGCGAAGGCGTTGGCGGTGACGCCGCCGTCGACCTTGAGCCGCTTCAGCGGCGGCGCCCCGTCCTTCTTCAAGGCGTCCAGCAGGTCGCGGGTCTGATAGGCCAGGCTCTCCAGCGCCGCGCGAACCATGTGCGCCGGGCCGCTGTCGCGCGTCAGACCCACGATCGTCCCGCGCGCCTCCGGCTCCCACCACGGGGCGCCCAGGCCGGTGAAGCCGGGCACCAGATAGACCCCGCCATTGTCCGTCAGCGACTGGGCCACAGCCTCGGACTGGCGCGAGTCCGACAGCACCTTCAGACCGTCGCGCAGCCACTGGATCGCAGAACCGGCCGAGAAGATGGAGCCCTCCAGCGCATAGGCGGCCTCGCCTCCCGCCGCATAGCCCAGCGTGCCCAACAGCCGCGAGGTCGAGGTCACCGGCGCCGCCCCGACATTGGCGACCAGGAAGGCGCCGGTGCCGTAGGTGATCTTGGCGTCGCCCGGTTTCAGCGCCCCGTGGCCGACCAGAGCCGCCTGCTGGTCCCCCGCCGCGCCGTGAATGGGCAGGGCGCGCCCAAACAGGGCCGGGTCCGTCTGGCCCAACAGGGCGTCGCAGTCGCGGATCTCCGGCAGGGCCTCAATCGGCACGCCGAACAGGTCGCACAGGTCCGAGCGCCACGCGCGCGTCGTCAGATCCATCAGGCTGGTGCGGCTGGCGTTGGTGGCGTCGGTGACGTGGCTGCGCCCGCCCGTCAGCTTCCAGATCAGCCAGGCGTCGATGGTGCCCAGCTTGACCTCGCCCCGCGCCGCCCGCTCGCGCGCGCCCGGCACGGCGTCCAGCAGCCAGGCGTATTTCGAAGCCGAGAAATAGGGGTCGAGGATCAGGCCCGTGGCCGCCTGCACCTTCGCTTCATGCCCCTCAGCCGCCAGCTTGCTCGTCGCCTCGGCCGTGCGCCGGTCCTGCCAGACGATGGCGCGATGCAGGGGCTCGCCCGTCGCCGCATCCCAGATCACCGAGGTTTCGCGCTGGTTGGTGATGCCGATGGCGGCGAAGCGGCCGACGCCGCCCGCCTTCCTCACCACCTCGCGACAGGTCTGCAGCGTCGCCCGCCAGATTTCGGCCGCGTCGTGCTCGACCCAGCCCGAGTGCGGGAAATGCTGCGCCAGCTCAATCTGGCTGACGGCGGCGGCGTTAAACGCCCCTTCGAGCCAGACTTCAAACGCAATCGCTCGCGTCGAGGTCGTGCCCTGATCAATGGCGAGGATCATATTTGTGTGCATTCTCGCAGTTATGCAGAGGCTGCGTCTCTCCGTAAAAGGAAATCCATGCATACGCCCAGCTTCCAAGGCGTCGTCGACGCCGCCCGCCAGATCGCCCCCGCCGCCGTCCGCACGCCGCTGATCGAGCATCCGGCCCTGAACGAGGCCGTTGGCGGTCGTGTCCTGATGAAGGCCGAGACGTTTCAGGTCGCGGGCGCCTTCAAGTTCCGCGGCGCCTATAACCGCATCAGCCGCCTGACGGACGAAGAGAAGGCGCGCGGCGTCGTGGCCTATTCATCCGGCAACCACGCGCAGGGGGTGGCGGCCTCCGCCAAGGCTGTCAGCACGCCCGCCCTGATCGTCATGCCGTCCGACAGCCCGGCGGTGAAGGTCGAGGGCGTGCGCGCCTTCGGCGGCGAGGTGCGCTTCTACGACCGCTGGACCGAGAGCCGCGAGGCCATCGGCGCCGAGATCGCGACCGAGCGGGGCTCCGTGCTGGTCCCGCCGTTCGACGATCCCTTCATCATCGAGGGGCAGGGCACGGTCGGGCTGGAGATGCTGGAGCAGGCGGGCGTGCCAATGGATCAGATTCTGTGCGGCGCCTCGGGCGGCGGGCTGATCGCCGGGATCAATCTGGTCATGGCCGAACAGAGCCCCGACACCCGCGTCATCGTGGTCGAGCCCGACGCTTTCGACGACACCCGCCGCTCGCTGGACGCGGGCCAGCGCACGCCCCATCCGCAAGGAACGCCGTCCATCTGCGACGCCCTGATGGCGCCCATGCCGGGCGAGCTGACCTGGCCGATCAACCGGCGTCTGGCGGGCGCGACGACGGTCACCGACGCCGAGGTGGCCGAGGCCATGCGCTTCGCCTTCCGCTGGCTGAAGCTGGTCATCGAGCCGGGCGGCGCTGTGTCTCTTGCGGCGCTTCTGGCGGGCAAGGTCGAGGCGGAGGGCCTGACCACGGGCCTCGTCCTGTCCGGCGGCAATGTCGACCCCGGCCTGTTCAGCGAAATCATCGAGGGGCGGTTCGCAGGCTAAACCTCGCTGGCGCGGCCGAGGCGATAGCGGCTAAGCTGACGCCCGTCTGTAAGGGGAGCGTCATCATGACCAAGGCCAGCGAACTTCAATCTCTGATCGATCAGGAAGTCGGCGTCAGCCGCTGGTTCGACCTGGATCAGGCGCGCATCGACGCCTTCGCCAGCCTGACCGAGGACGAGCAGTTCATCCACGTCGATCCTGAACGCGCCAAGGCGACCCCCTTTGGCGGGACCATCGCGCATGGCTTTTTGACCCTCAGCCTCGCCTCGGCGATGAGCATGGAGGCCGTCGCCCCGCTGGATGATCTGGTCATGTCGGTCAATTACGGCTTCGACCGCCTGCGCTTCCTCGCCCCGGCGCCGTCGGGATCGCGCGTGCGCGGCCGCTTCAAACTGCTGTCAGCTGAAGACAAAGACGCCCAAGGCGGCACGACGCGTTGGCTGCTGAAGCACGAACTGACCATCGAGATCGAAGGGGGCGACAAGCCCGCCCTGATCGCCGAATGGCTGACCATGCATGTGGTGAAGGTCTAGGCCTTTTCCCCCAGACACCTCAGCGCCACTTCCAGGTTGCGCAGGCCGTCCTCGCCGCTGACGGCCGCCGTCTCGCCGGTGCGGATGGCGTCGATGAAGGCCTCGTGCTCCTTCTTGAGCGGTTCGGCGGGCCAGGCGTTCAGCATCCGCGTCGAGTAGGAGCCGTCCGGCTGCTGGCCGAAATACTCGGTCACCTGGCGGGTGATCAGGTCGGCGACGATGAAACGGCTCTTGGTCGCGACCTGCAGCACGCGGGTCTTGTAGGGCGTGACCCAGTTGGTGGTGATGTGGGCGATCACCCCGTTTTCCATGCGGAACTGCAACAGAGCCGAATCCTCGCGCGAGGCGTGGGTATGGCCCAGCAGGGACTGGACCTCGGTCATCTCCGAGCCCGTCAGGTGGCGGATGATGTCGATGTCGTGCACCGCCAGATCGATGACCACCCCGACCTCGCCCATGCGCGGCGGGAAGGGGCCGACCCGGGTGATCTGGATGGAGATGATCTCGTCGCCGTCGATGGCGCGTTTGACCGTCTCGACCGCCGGGTTGAAGCGCTCAACGTGGCCGACCATCAGCACGCGGTTGTTCTCCTTGGCCGCGTCGATCATGGCCTGGGCGTCGGCGACCGTGGCCGCGATGGGCTTTTCGACCAGGACGTGCACGCCTGCGTTCAGCAGGGCCACGCCCAGCTCGGCGTGATAGCGGTTCGGCGTGGCGATGACGGCGGCGTCCAGACCGGCGGCGACGAAGGCCTCGGCAGTCGTCACGGCGGTCGCGCCATAGGCGGCGGCCACGCCTTCGGCCGTCACGGCGTCGGGGTCGAACACGGTCGTCAGTTCGACATCGCGCAGCTCGGCCAGAACGCGGGCATGGTTGCGCCCCATGACGCCGGCGCCGGCGACACCGATCTTGAGAGGGGTCTGGTGGATGGTCATGCGGATCAGGCCTTGAAGCTGGCGACGGCGGCGATGATGCGGTCTTGGGTGGCCGCGTCCAGATCAGAGTGCATCGGCAGGCTGATCACCACGTCTTTCAGCCGCTCGGTGACGGGCAGGCCGCCCGCGCCGCGCGGATAGTGCTCATAGGCGGGCTGGAGGTGCAGCGGGATCGGATAATAGACCGCCGTCGGCACGCCCTCAGCCTTCAGATGCGCGGCCAGGGCGTCGCGATCGGGATGTTCGACCGTGTACTGCGCCCAGTTGGAGACGTTGCCCGCCGGGACGTCCGGAACCTTGGCGACGTGGGGGCGCAGGCCCTCGTTGTAGCGGGCGGCGGCGGCGTTGCGCCATTCGATCTCCTGAGCGAAGACCTTCAGCTTCTCGATCAGGACGGCGGCCTGGATGGTGTCCAGCCGGCTGTTCAGGCCGATGCGCATGTTCAGATATTTGGGGTCGTGGTCGAAAGTCCGGTCCTTCAGATCCACCGCGACCGCCTTGCCGTGGACGCGGATGGAATCCATCAGCTGGGCCAGCTCGTCGTCGTTGGTCAGCACCGCCCCGCCGTCGCCGTAGCAGCCCAGCGGCTTGGCCGGGAAGAAGCTGGTGGTGGTCACGTCAGCCCATTTCAGCGGGTGGTCGCCGTCGATGGTGCAGCCGAACCCCTGAGCCGAATCCGAGATCAGCTTCAGATCGTATTTATCGCAGATCGCCTTGATGGCCGGATAGTCGGCGGGCTGGCCGAACAGGTCGACGGCGATGACCACGCGCGGGGTCAGGCGGCCCTCGGCCTTGATGCCCTCGATGGCGCGCTCCAGGGCGGCCGGGTCCATGTTGTAGGTGTTTTCATCCACGTCGACGAAGACCGGCTCGGCGTCGAACCAGGGCACGACCTCGGCCGTGGCGGCGAAGGTGAAGCTGGGCACGAAGACGGCGTCGCCGCGCCCGATCCCCCAGGCCATCAGCGGCAGGGCCAGGGCGTCGGTGCCGTTGGCGCAGCCCAGGGCGTGTTTGGCCTTGCCGAAGGCGGCCAGATCCCCCTCGAACTGGCGCACCTGCGGGCCCATGACCCAGGCGCCGCCGACGACGGCCTCCTGGACGGCGGCCTCGATCTTGCCGCCGAGGCGAAGGCGCTGGGCCTGAAGGTCGATGAAGGGAATGGTCATTGCGATGTCGCTCTCTCGATAGGGCCGGCGCGGCGGGGGTCGTCTTCCGGGGCGCGGACGCGAAGGCGGGTCGTCGGTGTTGTGGGCGTCCTACCAAAGCGGCGGGGTGCAGAACAAACCCCCCGGGGTCACATCGCGTTGCGCGATGCAACGAAGGGGCCGCTTGGCAAAGGCCTGGGCCCCGCCTAATCCGAGGGCATGACTTTTGACGGCGCCGCCAATAACCGGGTTCGCGACTGGCTGTTCGGCCAGGCCCTGCCGCTGTGGGCGAAGGCCGGCGTCGGCGACGACGGGCGCTTCTACGAGAAGCTTGATTTCGACGGGCGGGCCATCACCGGCGTGCCGCGCCGCACCCGGGTGCAGGCGCGCCAGATCCATGTCTTCACCGAGGCTGCGGCCTTGGGCTGGGCCGAAGGCGAGACGATCGGCCGCGCCGGGCTTGACGCCTTGATCGCCACCGCCCGACGGGACGACGGCCTGTGGGTGCGCGCCACGGACGACGCGGGCGCCGTCCTCGACGCCGCGCCGGATCTGTACGATCTGGCCTTCCTGCTGTTCGCCCTGGCAGGCGCGCATCGGGTGCTGAAGGACGAACGAGCGCGGCCGCTGGCGCTCGAGACCCTGGCCGCCATCGAAGCGCAGATGGCCGACCCGGAACACGGCGGCTGGCAGGAGGCGCTGCCGCCCGTTCTGCCGCGCCGCCAGAACCCGCACATGCATATGCTGGAGGCCCTGCTGGCCTGGCAGGCGACAGCGCCTGATCCCGCGTTCGGCACGGCCGCCCGGTCTGTGCTGGACCTGTTCAACCGACGCTTTTTCGACCGCGAACACCTGATGCTGGGGGAGTTCTACGAGCGCGACTGGAGCGTGCGTCCGGGGTCCGAAGGCCAGTGCATCGAACCCGGCCACCACATGGAATGGGTCTGGCTGTTGAGCGAGGCGGCGCGCCTGGGCCTGCCGGATCACGGCTCGGCGGCGCGCGCGCTTTACACCAGCGCCCTGACCTGCGGGGTTCGCGCCGATGGTCTGGCCGTGCGCGAGATCAGCCGGATCGGCCAGGTCCGCGACGGCGGCGTGCGCCTGTGGGCCCAGACGGAGCTGCTGCGCGCCCTGCATCTGCGCGGCGATCACGACCGAGCGGCCCGCCTGGTCGAGCGCCTGTTCGATACGCACCTGGCGACGCCGGTTCCAGGCCTGTGGTTCGACGCCTTCGACGCCGACGGCCGCTCGCACGACGCGTCTGTGCCCGCCTCGACCTTCTACCATCTGATGACGGCCTTTTCGGCCCTGCTGACGGAGCCTTCATGAGCCGACCCATGAAACGTCCAGGGGCCTTTCTGGATCGCGACGGCGTGCTGATCGTCGACAGCGGCTATCCGCATCGGCCTGACCAGTTGGTGCTGATCCCTGGCGCCGCTGAAGCGGTGAAGCGGCTGAACGACGCGGGCTATGTCACCGTCATCGTCACCAACCAGTCAGGGGTAGCGCGCGGCATGTTCAGCGAAGAGGTGATGCACGACTTCAACCGTCAGCTGGTCCAGCGGCTGGCCGAGGGCGGCGGGCGCATCGACGCCGTCTACGCCTGCCCCTTCCATTCTGAGGCGGCGGACGAACGTTATCGTCACCCCGACCATCCCGACCGCAAGCCCAATCCGGGCATGTTGCTGAAAGCCGCCGCCGAGCATGATCTGGATCTTTCGCGCTCGCTGATGATCGGCGACCAGCCCTCGGACATGGAGGCGGCGCGGCGTGCGGGCGTGGCGGGCCATCGCTTCACCGACGGCGATCTGGATCAATTCGTGCGCGATCTTCTGGCCGCCTGATCGCTATTCCGCATCTGATGAATTAACGTCATCCGCACAAGCAGATTGTACCGGAGACTTTCATGCCGATGACGACCCCGTTGGCCGACCGTTTCGTCGAGCGGCGCTGGACCTCGCCGGACGGATTGAGCCTCTACGCTCGCGACTACGCCCCCGCAGAGGGTCCGGCGCGTCTGCCGGTGATCGCCATCCACGGCCTGACGCGCAACAGCGCCGATTTCGGCGTCATCGCCGGACTGATCGCCCACAGCGGCCGCCGTGTGCTGGCGCTCGACGTACGAGGCCGCGGCCGGTCCGACCGCGCGCCCGACCCGATGACCTACACGCCGGACGTCTACGCCAAGGACGTCGTCGCCCTGATGGAGCAGACAGGGATTGAAAAGGCGGTGTTTCTCGGCACCTCCATGGGCGGGCTTATCACCATGGCGCTGACGGCGCTGAAGCCCAAAGCCATCGGCGCCGCCATCCTGAACGACGTCGGCCCCGAAGTCGCCGCCGAGGGCCTGGCCCGCATCGCCGCCTATACCGGCCAGCCGGTCGTGATCGACAGCTGG
The DNA here is from genome assembly GCF_014836405.1 of Brevundimonas guildfordensis. Taxonomy (GTDB): domain Bacteria; phylum Pseudomonadota; class Alphaproteobacteria; order Caulobacterales; family Caulobacteraceae; genus Brevundimonas; species Brevundimonas guildfordensis. Next base: position 111,389 of record NZ_JACSQU010000003.1, read on the forward strand.
GACGACGCTGCGGCCTACGCCCGGCGCATCAATGAGGCCGTCTTCCCCGATTATACGGACGCGGATTGGGCGGTCTTCTCGCGCCGGATTTTCCGCGAAGGGACCGAAGGGGCGCCGGTGCTGGACTACGATCCCGACATCGCAGCGCCGTTCAAGGCGGCCGGCTCCAAGGCCCTGGTCCCAAATCTGTGGCCCTCGTTCCGGGCCCTGGCGCGCAAGAAGCCGACCCTGCTGGTGCGCGGCGGGACTTCCGACCTGCTCAGCCCCGCCATCGTCGACAAGATGAAGAAGGCCGCGCCCAGCCTCGCCTACGCCGAAATCCCCGGCGTAGGCCACGCGCCCATGCTGGACGAACCCGAGGCGCGAGCGGCCATTTTTGAGTTCCTGGCCGGCTTGCCCTGAGAGCAGCCTGCCGGCCTCGCGCAGCGCGAAGCGCGGCAGGCTCCTAAACTAGGCCTTCTTGACGAACTCCGTGCGCAGGACCAGGCCGCGCACCTTTTCGACGTTGGCTTCGATTTCATCGGGATCGCCGGTCAGACGGATGTTCTTGACCATGGTGCCGCGCTTCAGCGTCACCCCGCCCGAGCCCTTGACCTTCAGGTCCTTGATCAGGGTCACGCTGTCGCCGTCCGACAGGATGTTGCCGTTGGAGTCCTTGGTGACGTCGTCGCTCATGATCAGTCCTGCCTGAATGGAAACAGGGCCGCCGCATCTGCGACGGCCCCCGGTTCCTCAAGGCCTATTCGCCCTGCCGCGCCTGGGCAAGGGCGATGCGCGCCTGAAGGTGCTCGTCCTGGGCCGTGGCGGCGGAAATGGCGTTGAAACGCTCGATATCGAGGCCCGAATTCTGGATGGCCGCGGCCATCTGCGCCTGCTGCTCCTCATTGGGCTGAGCGCCGTTCAAGGCGCGGGCGATGCCCGAGATTTCAGCCATGGCGGCGGCGAACTGGCCGGTTTCGGCGTCGGTCACGCCAGCGCCGACCGAGCCTGGCGCGGACGGAGCGGCCCCGGCCACGGCGGCGCGCGCCTGCAGCACCGGATCGGCCGAGACGGCGGCCGAAATCCCGTTGAAGCGCTCGACGGCCAGGCCCGAGTTCTGCACGGCGGCGGCCATCTGGGCCTGCTGTTCCTCGGTCGGCGTTCCGTTCTGGACGGAGGCGGCTACGCTCGAGACCGTCTTCATGGCGGCGGCGAACTGAGCCAGTTCGGCGTCGGTGGGTTCGCCGGTCGAGGCGGGCGCGGCGGCGGGCGCCGGTTCAGCGGCGTCCTGCGCCAGAGCAGGCGCGGCGGTCAGAAACAGGGCGGCCAGAATGGCGGTCGGGGCGGCGGCCGTTGCAAAACGCATGGCGTATCCTTCTTCAGTCCCGAACGCTCAGCCCAAGGCTGACCCGGACAGGTCCGGGCTCTCCCGCACGACCGGGATGTGTCAGGCTCACAGAGGGCGGGGAGGTCGAAACGCTAACCCGCGTCCTGCGGGCGGGTAAACCCCGCAGCGGTCGTTTCAACCTTCGGGGGTATTGGCGGCCAATTCATCCAGCCACGCCCGCGCTGAGGAATCCGACGGCGCGCGCCAGTCCCCGCGCGGCGACAGCGACCCGCCCGTGACCACCTTGGGCCCGTTCGGCACGGCCGAGCGCTTGAACTGGCTGGTCTGGAAGAAGCGGATCAGGAACTTGCGCAACCAGCCCTTGATGGTCGGCAGGTCATAGGCGACCCGCTCACCCTCCGGCAGACCGACCGGCCAGCTTCCCGCCGCCGCGTCGCCCCAGGCCTGATGCGCCAGATAGGCCACCTTGGACGGTTTCAGACCGAAGCGACTGATGTAGAACAGGAAGAAGTCGTTCAGCGCATAGGGGCCGACGATGCTCTGCGTCGACTGAATCGCCCCGTCGGCGCCCGCCGGCACCAGCTCGGGCGAAATCTCCGTGGCCAGAATGGCGTGAAGCGTCGGAACGGCCGCCTCGCCCACCAGACCGCGCTCGGCCACCCAGCGGATCAGGTGCTGGATCAGGGTCTTCGCCACCCCGCCGTTGACGTTGTAGTGGCTCATGTGGTCGCCGACGCCATAGGTGCACCAGCCCAGCGCCAGCTCCGACAGGTCGCCGGTGCCCAGCACGAAGCCGTGGTTCTGATTGGCCAGCCGGAACAGATAGTCGGTGCGCAGGCCCGCCTGCACGTTCTCGAAGGTGACGTCGTGCACCGGCTCGCCGTTCGCGAACGGGTGGCCGATGTCGCGCAGCATCTGTTCAGCGGCGGGGCGGATGTCGATCTCGGCGCCGGTGACGCCCAGCGCCGTCATCAGCGCCCAGGCGTTCGACTTTGTCCCTTCGGAGGTGGCGAACCCCGGCATGGTAAAGCCGAGAATGCTGGTGCGCGGCAGCTCCAACCGGTCGAAGGCGCGGCACGCGACCAGCAGGGCCTGCGTCGAATCCAGCCCGCCCGAGACGCCGATCACCAGCGTCTTCGACCCCGTCGCCGTCATCCGCCGCATCAAGCCCTGGACCTGAATGTTGAAGGCCTCGAAGCAGTCCTGATCCAGACGCGCCGCATCGTCCGGCACGAAGGGGAAGCGATCCAGCGGACGGATCAGGGCGTCGGGTGTCGCTACGCTTCGTGTCTTGAAATTGATCGGAGTCGGACGCTCCACCGCCTCGCGACGGGCGCAGTCGGCGAAGGTGCCGTTGCGCAGGCGATCCAGACCGATACGGTCCACGTCCACGTCAGCGATCGTCAGATGGCTGTGCAGTGCGAAACGCTCGCCCTCGGCCAGTTTCGCGCCCAACTCGTGGATCGTCGCCTGACCGTCCCACGCCAGGTCGGTCGTGCTCTCGCCCCAGCCCGAGGCGGCGAAGACATAGGCCGACAGGGTGCGTGCCGACTGGCTGGCGCACAGCAGGGCGCGCTCCTCCGCCTTGCCGATGACGATGTTGGAGGCCGACAGGTTGCACAGGATGCGGGCACCTGACAGGGCCAGCCGCGTCGAAGGCGGCAGCGGCGCCCAGAAGTCCTCGCAAATTTCAACGCCGAAGACGAAACCAGAAAGGTCTTCAGCTCCGAACAGCAGGTCCGGAGCCATGGGAACCCACTGCCCCGCCAGCGGAACGTAGGTTGGGCCCGCGCCGATGTCCTGGGCCGAGGCGAACCAGCGTTTCTCATAATATTCGCGGTAGTTCGGAAGATAGGTTTTCGGCACAACCCCAATAACCTTGGCGTTCGCTACGACTACGGCGCAGTTATAGAGACTGTCGCCGCTACGGATCGGGGCGCCGATAACAGCCGCGACGCCAGCCTCTCCCGCAGCCAAGGCTAGGCGACGAATATGCGCCTCCACTTCGTCCAGCAGGGCCGCCTGCAGGTGCAAGTCGTCGATGGCGTAGGCGCTCAACGACAGTTCGGGGAAGACCAGCAGGTCCACGCCCTGCTCCCCCGCCTGACGGATCAGCCGTTCATGCTCCACGGCGTTGGCGGCCGGGTCGGCGATATGAACCACCGGCGTGGCGGCGGCGACGCGCACGAAGCCGTGGCTGCGCGGGGCATGGAAAGGGTGCGTCTTCGCCATCAATTTTTCCGCTCATCCCGGCGGACGCCGGGACCCAGTGAGAGCCACAGGCAGACCTTGCAGCCTTCCTGATCAATATAGGGTTGCGCCGTGAAGCCAAAGGCTGGATCCCCTCATCCGCCGGATGAGCGGTTTGTAGTGACCTGCGAACCGCCGTCGGCTAAGGCTCACCTCATGAGCGATACGCCCAAAAAAGGCTGGTTTCAGCGGCTGAGCGCGGGTCTGTCCCGATCCTCCAAGCAGATGACCGATCAGGTCGTCTCATCCTTCGTCAAGGAGCCCCTGTCGGAGGAGGCGCTGGAGCGGCTGGAGGAGCATCTGATCGAGAGCGATCTCGGCCCCGCCGCCTCGGCCCGCATCGTCGAGCGCTTCCGCGCCTTGCGCTTCGGCAAGAGCTCGGACGAGCGCGAGGTCAAGGAGGCCCTGGCCGAGGCCGTGGCCGCCGAACTGACCCCGCGCCAGGCGACGTTCGATCCTCTCAGCGGGCCCAAGCCCTATGTGGTCCTGTTTGTCGGCGTCAACGGCTCGGGCAAAACCACGACGCTGGGCAAGATCGCCTCGGACCTGACCGCCAAGGGCGCCAAGGTGATGATCGTCGCCGGCGACACCTTCCGCGCCGCCGCCCGTGAGCAACTCAAGGTCTGGGCCGACCGCGCCGGCGCTCATTTCGAAAGCCGCCGCGACGGCGCCGACGCCGCCGGGCTGGCGTTCGACGCCTTCACCAAGGCCAAGGAAGAAGGCTTCGATGTCGTTCTGATCGACACCGCCGGGCGGCTGCAGAACAAGTCCACCCTGATGGACGAACTGCTGAAGATCGTGCGCGTGCTGAAAAAGGTCGACCCCGACGCCCCGCACGAGACCCTGCTGGTGCTGGACGCCACCGTCGGCCGCAATGCGCTGGAGCAGGAAAAGATTTTCGGCCGCACCGCCTATGTCTCCGGCGTGGTGATGACCAAGCTGGACGGCACGGCGCGCGGCGGCGTCCTGGTGCCGGTGGCCCAGGCGTCGGACGCCCCGATCAAGCTGATCGGCGTCGGCGAAGGGGTCGAGGATCTGCAACCTTTCGACGCCCGCGCGTTTTCCCGATCGCTGGTCGGGCTTGAGGATTGATTGCCTATGAGTGAAGCGACCGAAACCAAGCGCCCGCAGTGGATCCGTCAGGCCGTCGACTTCGGCGCCCTGATCGCCTTCATGGCCGCCTATTTCATCACCCGCGACATGATCAAGGCGACGTGGGTGCTGGTCATCGCCTCGATGATCGCCCTGGCGGTGGGCTTCATCCTGGAGCGCCGCCTGGCGCCCATGCCCCTGATCACCGGCGGCTTCGCCCTGGTGTTCGGCATCCTGACCATCGTCACCGACGACGACCTGTTCGTGAAGCTGAAGCTGACGGTGCAGAACGGCCTGCTCGCCGCCGTCCTGCTCGGCTCGCTGCCGTTGAAGAAATATCCGTTCAAGGCCCTGCTGGGTTCGGCCATCAAGGTGACCGACGAGGCGTGGCGCAAGCTGACCTTCCGCTACGGCCTCTACTTCCTGGCCGTCGCCATCGCCAATGAGGTGTTCCGCAGCCCGACCGCCGTCACCGCCATCTGGTCGACGCTGAACCTGGGGACGCCCGACCCCAACGGCGTCTGGACCGCCTTCCGCGGCGTGCTGTGGATCGCGGCCTCGATCTTCGGCCTGTCGCAGGTGCCGCTGATCCTGAAAAACATGACCAAGGACGAGGAACCGGGCCCTATCTCGCCCGATACTGGCCTCTAGGTTCAGAGCGTCCCGCTTGTCGCCGTCATCCTCGGATGACGGAGTGAGTGGCCGGTTCACGCCCCCTTTTCCGGGCCTCAGGCAGGGCGAAGCCCGATAGGCCTGCCGACAACGGCCTCAAGCAGCGCGAAGCGCGGTAGGCCCCAGAATAAATGTCTTCAAACCGTCAGCGTTTGCGTCGTCAAAGCGTTAAGCCAGACTGTTAGCTGTCGCAGCATCATCCGGCCACGGCCGGTATCGGGCTGTTCGGGAACGAAGACGATGATCAAGTCGGGCAAGCAGGCGAAGATCAAGGGCGGGCTGGCGGAATCGCCCAGCCACCTGATGCACCGGGCGCTGCAGCTGGCGCTGGACATCTACGCCGAGGAAGCCGGGCCGGACGGGTTGACCCAGCGCCAGTTCGCCGTGCTGGAGGCCGTGGCCGCCCGCTCGGGCCTGACGCAGACCGACCTGGTGAAGGCCACCGGCATCGACCGCTCGACCCTGGCGGATCTGGTAGCGCGCATGACGACCAAGGGGCTGCTGGAGCGCGAACGCTCGACGCTGGACGCCCGCGCCAAAGCGGTGCGCCTGTCGCCCGAGGGCGAGGCCGCCCTGCTGGCCGCGCGCCCGCGCGTCGAGGCCGCCGACAAGCGGATCATGGGCCTGCTGCCTAAATCCAAGCGCGACAGTTTCCTAGACTTGCTTTGCAGCCTGTCCGACGCCGCCGACGCCGCCCCCGAGCAGGCCCGCGCCGAGGTCAAGGCGGCGAAGAGAGCCGCCAAGGAAGCCAAGAAGGCGGAGAAGGCCGCGCGCAAAGTCGACGGCAAGGCCGACGGACGCGGCAAGAAGAAGAAAAAGGGCGCGACTGATACCGTTTCGAATCTACCGCAGACCGATGATGCAACCGACGCCGTCGTGATCCCGCTCAAGGGCGCCGCTGAAGGCTGAGGCGCGCTTGCTTAAACGCGAATGTCGAGCAGGGAGCCCGGGCGCTGCAAGCGCGAGGGCGGCGCCGCCTGTTCGACCGGGGCCGTGGCCGTAACGGCCGCCCGCGACGTCTCCTCAGCCGCAATGGGCGCCGCCAGCCCCATGGCCTGACGGAAGAAGGCCGACTGGGCCGTTCTCAGGGCGTGGGCCGCGCCGCCCGCCTGGGGCGGAAAGGCCGGCCGCTCGGACGAAATGGCGGACATGGGCTGAGGATGCCCGCCCTTCGTCTAGATATGGTTAACGTCCGATTCACCCTGTTTCGGGCGAGCTGCTCAGCGCGCGGGCGCGGCCAGGGCGTCGGTCAGCTTCTTCAGGTCCTGATCCGTCAACACCGGTCCCGAGGACTTGGCGACGATGGTTCCGAAGGCGTCGACGGCGAAGCTCTCAGGCACGCCCGACACGCCCAGATCCAGCCCGGCCCGGCCCTCGCGGTCGACCAGCACCAGCCGGTAGGGGTCGCCCAGCTCCTGCAGGAAGGCGTCGGTGGCGACGGGGTCGTCCTTATAGGCCACGCCGACCACGGCGATGCCCTGTTCCTTTAGCTTCATCAGCTGCGGATGCTCCAGGCGGCACGGCGCGCACCAGCTGGCGAAGACGTTGACGATCATCGGCTTGCCCACGCCCGCCGTCTTCAGGTCCAGCAGGTCGTCGCTGGCCTTGCCGCCCGACAGGATCGGCAGGACCGTCGTCTCGGGGATCGGCTGACCGACCAGCGCATCGGGACGATAGGTCGGCCCGGCGGCGGGGTCGCCCGCCATCCGGTCCATCTGCGTCATCAGGAAGACGCCCAGCGCCGCGAGGACCACGATGGGAGCAAGAGCCAGCCAGCGCTTCATTTGCGCGCCGCCTCCAGCCGGGCCAGCTCGCGCTTCCAGCGGCGCGCCGCGATCAGGGCGCGGGCCGACAGGGCGGCCAGAACCACGGCGCTGACGCCCCAGGCGGGCCAGACGAAGGCGCCGTAGGGGCTCATGTCCAGATCAAGCACGCAGAGCCTCCATCAAGCTTCCAGCGCCGCTCGGGCGCGAAGAGTCAGAACACGACGGCGCCGGACCTCGGTGCGGATCGACGTCAGCCAGATCGCCGCGAACAGCACGGCGTAGGCGGCCATCATGGTCAGAAGAGCGGGCAAGAAGGCCGGGTCCACGCTGGTCCCGCCGGACCGCAGCAGCGACGCCGGCTGGTGCAGGGTGTTCCACCAGTCGACCGAGAACTTCACGATCGGCAGGTTGATCAGGCCAACCAGGCCCAGCACGGCCGCGGCGCGCGCCGCCTTGGCCTCATCGTCGATCGAGCCGCGCAGGGCCATGTAGCCGAGGTAGAAGAGGAACAGCACCAGCACGCTGGTCAGGCGCGCGTCCCACACCCACCACGTCCCCCACATCGGTTGGCCCCACAAGGAGCCGGTGATCAGGGCTAGGGCCGTAAAGGCCGCGCCCGGCACGGCCGCGGCCCGCGCCGCCGCATCGGCCAGCGGATGGCGAAACACCAGGGCGAAGAAGCTGGAGACGCCCAACGCGCCATAGGCCATCAGGCCCAGGCTGGCGGCCGGCACGTGGATGAACATGATGCGGACGGTGTCGCCCTGCTGATAATCGGCGGGCGCGGTGAAGCTGAACCAGGTCCCCGCCAGCAGCAGGCCGAGCGCACAGACCCACAGCACCGGGACCAGGGGGCCGGTGAAGCGCATGAAGCGGTCGGGATTGGCGAGGCCGAACATGGCCGCCGATTACGCGGCCCAGCGCTCCACGGCAAGCGGGCGCAGCGTCCGACCCTTTGTCGCGGCCTAGAGGCTGAGGCCGTGCTGGGCCGCCAGATCCTTCAGGCCGACCATCGGGCGCGGACCCCAGTGGCCGATGACCTCGGACGCGGCCAGCGACCCCAGCGCCCCGGCCTCGGCCAGGCTGAGGCCGCGCGACAGGCCCAGCAGCACGCCGGCTGCGTATTGATCGCCGGCGCCGGTGGTGTCGACCACCTTCTCGACCGGATAGGCCTCGACCTCGACCCGCTCGGCGCCGCGGAACAGAACCGAACCGGCGGCGCCGCGCGTCACGGCCGCCACATCGACGATGCGGCCCAGGTGGGCGGCGCCGTAGTCGAAGCTCTCGGTCTCGAACAGGGCGTGCAGCTCGGCCTCATTGGCCAGGACGATGTCGGCCGAGGTCTCGATGAACTCCAGCAGTTCGGGGCGCCAGCGGTGCACCACGAAGCTGTCCGACAGAGTGATGGCGACCTTGCGGCCGGCAGCATGGGCGGCGGCGGCGGCGGCCTCGAAGGCGGCGCGGGCCGGGGCCGGGTCGAACAGATAGCCTTCCAGATAGACGATGGCGCTGTCGCCGATGACGGCGGCGTCGACGTCCGCCGTAGTCAGCTGATTGGCGGCGCCCAGGAAGGTGCACATGGTGCGCTGGCCGTCCGGCGTGACGTTGATCAGGCAGCGGCCGGTGCCGAAGCCCTGGCCCGCGCCGTCTTCCAGCACAGGCGTGTCGAAGTGGACGCCGACGGCGCGGATGTCGTGGCTGAAGACCTCGCCGAGGGTGTCTTTGGCGACCTTGCCGATATAGGCGGCGCGTCCGCCGAACGAGCCGACGCCCGCCACGGTGTTCCCGGCCGAACCGCCCGAAGCCTCGACCCCGGCCGCCATGGCGTCATACAGGGCAGCGCTCTGTTCCTCGTCGACCAGTTGCATCGAGCCGGGGGCCAGACCCTTGGCCTCCAAGAAAGCCGGTTCGCACGGGGCCAGGACATCAACGATGGCGTTGCCGAGGGCGCAGACGTCGAAACGGGCGTTTTGGGCGAAGGCGGGAAGGGCTTGGGTCATCTCCGCCCCATAGCGGGCGAGCCGGCCGCGCGCCAGACTTCAGACCTTCGCCGCAAGCGAAAACCGGCCTAAAGCCGTCGGACCTTTAGTCAGCCCTCGCCGGGCCTTGCGGAGCCGCGCCATGACCGACGTCGCCGTCCTGACCCCTGATCCGGCCGATCCGACCTATTCGACGCTGTGGCCCGGCGTGCTGGACCGGCTGGGCGAGGCGCTGGCGACGGCAGGGATCACGGCGCGGCCGACGCCGTGGACCGACCATGTCGAGAACGCTCGCGCCCTGATGGACTTTCCGCTGGTCCTGCCGCTGCTGGTCTGGGGCTATCATCAGGACCACGACCGCTGGCTGCAGGCCTGCGCCACCTGGACCGAAGCGGGCGCGCCGCTGGCCAATCCGGCGCAGACGCTGCGCTGGAACGCCGACAAGCGCTATCTGGCCCGCCTGGCGGAAAGGGGCGTCGCCGTCCCTCAGACCATTTTCGCCGACCACGTCGACGCCACAGTAGTCGAGGCCGCCTTCGCCGCCACCGGCGCTCAGACGCTGATCGTCAAGCCGACCGTCTCGGGCGGCGCCTGGCGCACCCTGCGCGTGACCGCGGGCGACATGCTCGACACGGCCCTGATCAACGCCCCCGTCGGCGGCACGATGATCCAGCCCTACCTCAAGGCCATCGAGACCGAAGGCGAAACCTCCCTGCTCTATTTCGGCGGCGAACTGAGCCACGTGGTCAACAAGCGCCCCGGCGCGGCGGGAGAGTTCCGCATCCAGACCCAGTACGGCGGCCGCTATCAGGCGCTGGACGCGGCGCCTCAGGGCGCGCTGGACCTGGCCGAGCGCACCCTGGCCGCCATCGACGAGGATCTGCTTTACGCCCGCATCGACATGACCCTGAACGACGACGGCGACTGGGTGCTGATGGAGGCGGAGCTGATCGAGCCCGACTTCTACCTGGCGGCCGCGCCTGAGGCCGGCGCCCGCTTCGGCCGGGCGGTGCGGGCGCGGCTGGAGCGCTGAAACCCTAAACGCCCATGAAGCTGGCGCGCGAGGGGCACAGGTCGGAGATCACGCAGCCCGCGCACTTCGGCCGCTGCGCCAGGCAGGTGTAGCGGCCGTGCAGGATCAGCCAGTGGTGCGCCTTGGGCAGCCAGGCCTCGGGCACCACCTGGTGTAGTTGCTGCTCCACCTTGTCCGGCGTCGCGGCGTTGGCCAGACCGAGCCGGTGCGAGACGCGGAAGACGTGGGTGTCCACGGCGATGGCCGGCTCGATCCCCAGTTCGTTCAGCACCACGCTGGCGGTCTTGCGTCCGACGCCGGGCAGAGCCTGCAGGTCGGCGCGGTTCAGCGGCACCTCGCCGCCGTGCTGCTCGACCAGCATCCGCGCGGCGGCGATAACGTTCTTCGCCTTGGTCCGGTAAAGGCCGATCGAGGCGATCAGGGGGATCAACCCATCCTCGCCCAGAGCCAGCATCTTCTGCGGCGTGTCGGCCACGGCGAACAGGGCCTTGGTCGCCTTGTTGACCCCCACGTCCGTCGCCTGGGCCGACAGGGCGACCGCCACCACCAGGGTGTAGGGATTGACGAAATCCAGCTCTGTCTTCGGGTCCGGCATGACGCCTGACAGGCGGACGAAGATCTCCTCCACCCGGTCCTCGTCCGGCGGCCAGCTGATGATCGCGCCGACCGGCGCCTTCTTCGGCTGACGCGAGCGCTTGCCCGGCGGCGGGGTCAGGCCGGCGTTTTGAACGGCCTTCTTTTGGCGAGACGCGGATTTCAACGGAGCCATGCCCCCGCTTCGCCTTCCCCGCGCCCGACGTCAATGTCGCGCCGTCTCAGGACCGGCGCGTCCACGCCGGGACGACCCGCATTGGCCCTGACGGCGGATCAGCGTAAAGCCGCCCTCAATCCCGTTCATTCCGCCTGCCGGAGCCGTTTCCCATGCTGATTCACCTGTCGTCCTGGCCCGAGATCGACGAACGCCTGAAGTCGGGCGCCCTGCTGTCCAAGACCGTCATCGTGCCGATCGGCTCGAACGAGCAGCATGGGCCGACGGGCCTGCTGGGCACCGACTGGCTGTGCCCCGAGATCATCGCCCATGCGGCGGAGAAGGGCGACGACAGCCTGGTGATCACGCCGACCTTCAACATCGGCATGGCCCAGCACCACCTGGCCTTCCCGGGCACCATCACCCTGCGGCCGTCGACCTTCATGGCAGCGATCGCCGACTGGGTGTCGTCGCTGACGCGCCACGGCTTCGAGCGCATCTATTTCCTCAACGGCCACGGCGGCAACGTCGCCACCATCGAGGCCGCCTTCGCCGAGATCTACGCCGACTGGTCCTTCACGCCCGAGCCCTGGGCCGAGCGCCCGCCCTTCGTGCTGAAGCTGCGCAACTGGTGGGATCTGCCCGGCGTGCAGAAGCTGTGCGAGGACATCTTCCCGACCGGCCACGGCAGTCACGCCACCCCCTCCGAGATCGCCGTGACCCAGGCCGGTTATCCCGACCGGATCAAGACCGCCGCCTATGAGCCGAAGATCGCCCCCTTCGGCCCCATCCGCGACGCCAACGATTATCGCGCCCGCTTCCCCGACGGCCGCATCGGCTCGGACCCGGCCCAGGCCACCCCGGAGAAGGGCCAGCGCATCATCGACGCCGCCGTCCCCGCCCTGATCAAGGACCTGACCGAGTTCGCGCAGGAAGTCTTGCCGGTCGCCTGAAACCAGCCCAGGGTCGGCGCATGAGCCCCATGCAGAAGACGGCCCGCAACGCCCTGCGAAACGCCCAGGCCGGTCAGGAACTGGCCGAGGCCTCGGCCGCCGTCATCACGCGGCGGTTCGAGATCATGGGCGAGGCCCTGGCCGACCCCTTGCGCGCCGACCACGCCGAGCTGAGCCGCATGGGAACCGAGAAGGTCGAGGCCATGGCGGCCTCGGCCGGGGCCGCCTACGCCGGGGCGATGGACCTGGCCGAGCGGGCCGGCCGACTGGCCGCGCGCGAGGGGGCCGAGGCCGCCGACTGCCTGGCCAAACTGGCCTGCGCCGACACCCCCTTCGCTTTCGCCGCCGCCCAGACCGACTGGGCGATGGGCGCCTGGAGCCGGGCGATGCACGACGGCTGGTCCTTCTACGGCGCAGCCCTGAAGGCGCAGGGACGAGCGATGGAGCCGGTCCACGCCAAGGCGACAGCCAACGCACGGCGTCTGAAGCGCTAAGTCGGTTCTCGGCTCGCGCGGGCGTGATGGAACGCCCTGCCCCATCGCCGGATTGCCTTTGCATCCGGCAAAGGAGATCGTGATGGCCGAGAAAGATCCGAAAGACCCCCACCCCGGCATGATGGGCGACGGCACCGAGGAGCAGAACCTCAACCAGCCCGGCGACCCCTCCAAGCGGATCACCGAGGAAGAGGTCGACGACGCCTTCACCAAGGACCCCAAACTGGTCCCGAAGAAATAGCGCCGAGGACCCTACGCGGTGCGGATGACCCCATCCCTGGCCTCGACAGGCCAAGGCGTCAGCTTGCCGCCGGCGCAAGGGCCCGCCACGCAGGCGCCCGACAGGGGTTCAAACGCCGCGCCGTGCCACCCGCACAGGATCAGCGAGCCGTCCGGCGTCAGGTAGCGGTCCAGTTCGACCGCGATGGGAAAGCCGGCATGCGGGCAGCGATCCACCCAGCCGGCGACCCGGCCGTCCTTCCTGACCACGAAGCCGTGGAAGAAGGCCTCGCCGATCTGCAGCACAAAGCCGCGCGATCCGGGATCGGCGATGTCGCTCTCTAGGCATAGCCGCACGTTCGGCGGCGTCTTCCAGACCCGCGGGCGCTCCGCAGGCGCCGGAGGCTCCTCGGCCACTATTCGCGCTCGGGCTTCAACGGGCGGCTCATCAGGCTCTCAATGGCCTGATCGACGGTCAGCTCGCCGGCCAGCACCGCCGCCGTCGCCTCGCAGATCGGCGTGTCGACGCCCAGCTTGCGCGTCAGCTCGCGCACGGCCGGCGCGCTCTCGTAGCCCTCGGCCACCGAGCGCTTGCCCGCCAGAGCCTGCTCGACGCTCAAACCCTGCCCCAGCGCCAGGCCCAGGCTCATATTGCGCGACTGCGGGCTGGAGCAGGTCAATACCAGATCGCCCAGGCCGCACAGGCCCGCCACGGTCTCGGCCTTCCCGCCTAGCGCCGTAGCCACGCGGACGATCTCGGCGAAGCCGCGGGTGATGACGGCCGCGTGGGCGCTGCGGCCCAGTTCTCGGCCCTCGACGATGCCGCAGGCGATGGCCAGGACGTTCTTCAGCGCTCCGCCCGTCTCGGCCCCGATCAGGTCGTCGGCGTAGTAAGGTCGGAAGACCGGCCCCGACAGGGCGCCCGCCAGGGCCTCGGCCATGGCCGCATCGGCGCAGGCCAGGGTCACGGCGCTGGGCAGGCCGCGCGCCACTTCGGCGGCGAAGCTCGGCCCCGACAGCACGGCGGCGGTGGCCGAGGGAATCGTCTCGGCCAGGACGTCGGTCATCAGCTTCAGCGAGCCGCGCTCGATGCCCTTGGAGCACAGGATGATCGGCAGGCCCGGTCGGGCGTAGGGGGCGAACGCCGTCAGCGTCGCCCGCATATGCTGCGCGGGCGGCACCGCCAGAATCAGATCGCAGTCGGCCAGATCCGCCAGATCGGAGGTGACGTTGATGGCCGAATCCAGCTCGACACCCGGCAGGAAGGCCTCGTTGACCCGGCGCGTGCGGACGCTCTCGACCACCTCGGCCTCACGCGCCTGCAGCACCACCGCAAGTCCCGCCGCCGCTGCGCTTTGCGCCAAGGCCGTGCCCCAGGCGCCGCCGCCGATTACGCCTGCCGTATGAACTTCCATGTCTTCTCCGGTCCCCGACCCCGCCGAGGGCCAAGCCGTTTCAAGCCTTGGCGCCCTTGCGGCCCGTTTTCTTGTGCACAGGATCGACGCTCGCGCGCGTCTCGTCCAGAGGCCATCGCGGCCTGGCGGCGACATCGATGTCGGACGTCAGCCCTTTCTCCAGCCGCTCGGCCCCCGCCAGGGCGATCATCGCCGCATTATCGGTGCAATAGGCCATCGGCGGCGCCAGGAAGGCGAAGCCGTGCTTCGTCGCCAGATCCTCCAACGTCCGCCGGATCGTCTTGTTGGCCGCCACCCCTCCCGCCACGACAAACAAACGGTGTTCATGCGCCTCGGCGTAATCCTTCATCGCCCGTTCAGAGCGTTCGGCCAGCTGGCGCGCGATCGCCTTCTGCACCGCATCAGCCAGATCGGCCTTGTCCTGCTCGCTCTCGCAGGTCTGGGCCAGACGAGAGGCGGCCGTCTTCAGCCCCGAGAAGGAGAAGTCGCAGTCCTTGCGTCCCAGGAGGGCGCGGGGCAGGTCGAAACGCGAGCCGTCGCCGCTGGCGGCCAGCTTCTCCAGCGCCGGTCCCCCCGGATAGCCCATCCCCAGAGCCTTGGCGATCTTGTCGAATGCCTCGCCGGCCGCGTCGTCGATCGTGGTGCCCAGCCGGCTCATGTCGCCGATGCCGCGCACTTCCAGAAGCTGGCAATGCCCGCCCGAGACCAGCAGCAGCAGGAAGGGATAGGTCGTCTCCGCCCCCAGCCGCGCCGACACCGCATGGCCTTCCAGATGGTTGATCGCGATCAGCGGCAGGCCCCGCGCCAGCGCCGCCGCCTTGCCGTAGGACAGGCCCACCATCACCCCGCCGACCAGCCCCGGCCCCGCCGTCGCCGCCACGCCGTCCAGCGCGCTCCAGTCCAGCCCGGCCTCGCTCATGGCCCGGCGCGTCACGCCGTCGATCATCTCCACATGGCTGCGCGCGGCGATTTCCGGCACCACCCCGCCATAGGCCGCATGATCGTCGATCTGGCTGTGAATGACGCTGGACAGCACCTGCGCGCCCGCCGCCGATAGCCGCACCACCGAGGCGGCGGTCTCGTCGCAGCTGGTCTCCAGACCCAGCACGGTCAGGGTCGCTCCGGTTGCTCCGTTCGTCGCCCTGCTATAGTCCGCGTCCATTGTCATCGGGCGGAGTTAGCGGCCCGCCCCCTCTTTCGCAACGGCGTCTCGACGTGACTCAACCTCTCCTGCGCATCGGCACCCGGCGTTCGCGCCTGGCTCTGGCCCAATCCGGCATGATGCAGCGCGCCATCGGCCGCGCCCTGGGCGTGCCCGAGGCCGAGATCGAAACCCTGGTCCCGCTGGTCGAGATCGTCACCACCGGCGACCGCATCCAGGACCGCCGCCTGTTGGAAGTCGGCGGCAAGGCCCTGTTCACCAAGGAGATCGAGGAGGCCCTGCTGGACGGCCGCGTCGACGTCGCGGTCCACTCGATGAAGGACGTGCCCGCCGAACAGCCCTCCGGCCTCGCCATCGCCGCCGTGCCCGAGCGCGAGGATCCCCGCGACGCCTTCATCAGCGAGCATTATGCGACCTTCGCTGACCTGCCGCAGGGGGCCCGCTTCGGCACCGCCTCGCTGCGTCGTCAGGCGCAGGCGCTCGCCCTGCGCCCCGACCTCAACATCGAGATGCTGCGCGGCAATGTCGACACCCGGCTGAAGCGGCTGCGCGACGGCGACTTCGACGCCATCCTGCTGGCCTGTTCGGGCCTCAACCGCCTGGGGCTCGGCGACGTCATCCGCCAGCGCCTGCCGCTGGACGCCTTCCTGCCCGCGCCGGGCCAGGGCGCCCTGGCCCTGCAGACGCGCGAGGGCGACGTCGACGCCGCCTGGACCGAAGCCCTCAACCACGCGCCCACCGCGCTGGCCGTCGCCGCCGAGCGCGGCGCCATGGCCGCTCTGGAAGGCTCGTGCCGCACCGCCATCGGCGCCTACGCCCATATCGAGGGCGGCCGCCTGCATCTGACCACCGAAATGCTCAGCCCGGACGGTTCGGGCCGCTGGACCCGCTCGGGCGACATCGCTGCCGACGCCGATCTTATCTCTGGCCATGGCGCCGCCCGCGCCCTGGGCCTCGATCTCGGCGGCCAGGTACAGGCCGTCGCCGGCGATCAGAAGATCGCGCTCTAGGGGCATGGCGCCGATCCGCCGCGTCTGGGTCACGCGCGCCGAGCCGGGCGCCGCCCGCACGGCGGACCGGCTGACGGGCCTCGGCTTCACCCCGCTCGTCGTCCCCCTGCTGACCCTCGCCCCCCTGCCCGGCGCGCTGGACGCCGCGCCGTCGCCCGACGCCGTCGCCGTCCTCGCCCTGACCAGCCCCAACGGCGTCGAGGCTTTCGCTCCCCTGATTCCGCGCTTTCGCGACCACCCCGTCTTCGCCGTCGGCGACGCCACGGCCGAGGCCGCCCGCGCGGCGGGATTCGCCGACGTGCGCTCAGCCGCGGGCGACATCCACGCTCTCGCCCGGCTGATCGCCGCCGAAGCCCCGCCCGGTCCGCTGCTGGCCCCCGGCGCCCGCGAACCGGCTGGCGACCTGCCCGCCCTGCTGCCCGGCCGCCCGGTCCAGCGCCTGCCCGTCTACGCCGCCTTCGAGACCCACGCGCCCGCGCCCGACGCCTTCGACGCCGTCATGCTGCACTCCCCCCGCGCCGCCCGCGCCTTGGCCGCTGAGCTGCCCCGCGACGCCTCCTCCGGCCGCGTCGCCATCTGCATCTCCGAAGCCGCCGCCGTCCCCGTGCGCGCCTTCGATTTCGCCGAAATCCGCATCACCGCCGCCCCGGACGAACCGGCGATGCTATCGGCTCTTGGCAAGCCCGCCGCGCCCGTATAAAGAGCCCTCCTCGCTCGCTCGCGCCTCCACGCGCGAACGACGCCGGGGCCGCTTTAGCTCAGCTGGTAGAGCACCTCATTCGTAATGAGGGGGTCAGGTGTTCGAGTCACCTAAGCGGCACCACCTTTTTCCGGGCAGGGAAACCTCAACAAAATCAGCGCGTTTCTAGGGCCGCTCCGAGCGGTGGTGTAGCAGTTTTGAGGACAGAGGTGTAGCAGCCTAGCCGCTCTCTCGTGCACCCCGCGCCCCCTTTTGCCGTAGCGTCGCTCTACGAGAGGGATAGATTATTTAGCAGTTCGCGCCATGATGGGCTGCGGAGCGACACATGACCGACGAGTATCAGTTCAAGATCGACGGGCCATACAAGCCCACTACGATCCCCATGGGCCGCCTTGCGGCATACATGGCGGCGCTTGCTGCCCTCCTTGGGGAGGAGCTGTCGGTTCACTTTGACGAGGTCAAGGAGGGATCGGCGATCCTCGTTGCCAAGGTGGATGAAGCAGCGCAACCGAAGGTGCGCGGCAGGATGCGAAACGTGCGCCTGGGCGACGCCCCTCAGGACGCCCGTAAGGCCTTTCGGACGCTGGATGACCTGCTTGCAGCCGACAACGCCACGGGCCGTCTCACAGGCGGGGGTGACAACGTCATTGAGTTTCCTGGGGTCACTCGTCCCAAGCCGATCAAGTATGGCCCCGTGAAGCAGGAGGGCGCCGTTGAGGGGCGGATCGTGCGGATCGGCGGAACCGACGACAGCATCCACATCCACCTCAAGGATGGGGCCATTACCCTGTCTGCCATCGAGACCAAACCTGACCTCGCGAAGCAACTCGGCCGCTACCTTTTCGACAGCATTGTTCGACTGCACGGGGTGGGCACGTGGCTGCGCAACGAAGGTGGTGCATGGGAACTGAAGAAGTTCAAGGCCGACAGATTTGAAGTGCTGGACGACACGCCGCTGCGGGAAGTCGTGAATGCCCTCCGCGCCACCCCCGGAAACACTTGGGGAGATGAAGAAGACCCTCTTGTCACCCTGCTTAGCGCCCGAACTGGGCCGGAGGCTCACTGATGACCGTGGCCTTTGATGCTAGCATGCTGGTCTATGTCGTCACGCCCGACGCGCCCGCTCCAATCGACCCGACAACAGGAAAACCGGTGGAGCGGTGTGGAGAACGGATAGACCACCTCCTAACCACTCTCCAGCAGTCAGGTGCCCGCGTCATAATTCCCACGCCTGCACTCGCCGAGGTGCTGGTCAAGGCCCTAGACGCGGCGGCTGAATATCTGACGCAGCTCACTAAGAGCCGACACTTTTCGATCCGCCCCTTCGATATCCTCGCAGCGGTGGAACACGCTGACATCCAGCGCCAAAGGCGGAACTCGGGGGCAGCGCCAAAGTCGTCGTCACGTCCAAAAGCGAAGTTTGACGATCAGATATTCGCCATCGCACGTATTGCTCAAGCCGACACAATCTACTCCGACGATCCAGACATTAGAAAGCTGTGTGTTCATTTCGGCATAGCGTGCATCGGTATCGCAGAGCTCCCGCTTCCGCCCGAAGACCCTCAGATGCGCCTCGATCTGCATCAGCCGGACATGGATGCTGAGGCCGCCTAAGAACCTCAGCAAGGCGCGTTCAAAAAGCAGGGAAGACTCAAGGGACGCTATGCTAGCAAGCCACACAGTCACGCTTGAGCGTTTGATGGACCGTGGACCTAGCAACCCCGAGCCGCTAAGCGATGCGCGTGGGCTTCACGCACCGCCACTCTGGTGGCGTCCAGCCACTCAAGCACTCGTCGGGTCACATCGGCGCGCTTCCGGTCAGGCGTAGTGGTCAAAGCCAGGTTTCACGACCAGGCATGGCGCGGACAGCACGGCCAAGTCCGTTGACCACTCAGTGCGTAGCAAGCTCGCGCCGAGCACGCTGAACACCTCAGGCTCGTCGATGGCTGAACGGTAGGGCCGGCCGCCGCGAAGGAGCGCTTGGGTCTCGCGGGCGGCGATAAAGGCGTCGTCGGCGTGGTCGTCGCCCTTCGCCGCCGCTGTGACGAAGGCCTCGAAGAAGAGCGTGTCGCCAGGACGAACCGGAAGGACGCTGAAGTCCGTCGATGCCATAGCCTGGCTCAGCCCTCGACGCAGGCCCGCCAGCGTGTAGGTCACCACCGCCAGCGCGGCCGTGGTCACGGCGGCTCCGGCTCCCGCGCTCCAGGGGCGGGATCCCTCGCCCTTGCGCGCGCTCAGGATCTTGAGGGCCACGGCGGGCGTCGGTATAAACAAGGGGGCCTCGAAGCCGATGGCCAAGGGCCAGCGCGCGCCAAGCGCCGTCATTGCGTCGATGAAGACGTCCAGGTCCTTTCCGAGCACGGGGGCGGCGTTCGTGGCCAGGATCGCCCAGCCCCACTTCCCGCCCTTCGGCGAGCCGACGTCGATCACGCCGATGGCGATATCGGCCCGGCCGTAGTTCATGCGGCCGCCTTGCGCCGCCCTCGGGTGGCCTTGGGAGCGCGGGCGCGTTCGGCGCGGATGCGGTCGAGGAGGACGCTGGCGGGTTCGTCGGCGGGGTCCTGGGCGACCAGTTTGCCTTGAAAAGCTCTGGTAAGGACCGTTTGGTCGAGGCGAGCCAAAAGACGGCGAGCGGCGGCGGCTTCGGCAATCAGACGGTCGATCTCTGAGAAAGCCTGATCAACGCGACGCGCGATTTCGGCTTGCCTCGACGCCGACGGAACCCAGAACGGTGTCTGGTAGAGCGAGCCTTGGTAGATGGCCGCGACACTGGTCGTGGCGCTTTTCTGCCCCTGAAGGTGCGCACGGAACTGGGGGGACTGCATGTAGCGATAGGCGAACTTCGGCAGGACCTCAGCGTCAAATCGCAATCGAAGCAGGTTGTTATTGTAAAGAAAACCAGCTTGCTCTGGCCCGCAGAGCGCGACCTTACCAACCAGTTCGACGCTGTTCCGAGTGTTGAACAATACGTCACCGTCGCGAAGGGCAAAGCGCGCCAACTCTGCATCGGTAGCGCAGACCCGGGTGAGATCCTTGATGTTCCAGCAACCGTCGAGATCGAAGTGCTGCATCCGCACGTAGGGCTCTCCGGTCGCGTCACTTTGTTCGGCCTTCGACCGGACAAGGCCAATCAAGCCGCTCTCGATTGCCGCCGAGAGCGGCAGCATTTCGTCAGACCGACCCTCCATTTCCTTCGCCAGCACCGCCTGCTTGTAGCGGGCGGCAAGGGCGGGGATGCGGTCGAGGTCGGCGCGGGCGCGGGCCGTGCGGGCGGTCAGGGCATCGAGCTTCGCCACGATCCGCCGCTGTTCGGATGCCGGCGGCACAAGGACATCCAGCCCGTAAGCATCCTCGCGACTGAGGCCGGGGATTGCTGTTGCACGGTTCATCGTCTTCAGCGGCAACGACCGCATCAGCCACGCCACAAAACCGGCATCGCAGCCGCCGAAGTCATCGATGAAGTAAGTCGTATCGATTGGGAAGCACGGAGCGGCGCTGAAGTGCAGTTCTCCGATACTCCCTTTTCTACCGAGAATGATGGTCGGGCCTGAGGTCAATGGCTCAATGTGAGTGCCCACTGGGCCGTTCGAACCATAGACCCCGAAATCGCCTCTTTGGCGGGTTTTCTCGGGTAGCGACTTACCGTATTTGAGCTCCCACAGCGCACCCACCGTAGAGTTGGCCCACCCAGTCGGTAGCTCGCTCACGCCTCCACCTCCGCCAGAACGGCCTCCTCACCGGCCAACTCAGCGTCCACCGCCTCGACCTCCGCTAGGGCAGCCCGCAGGTGCCCTAGGATGGCCGCCGCGATGTCCTCAGGGTCGCTAAGGTCGTCCTCGGCGGCGTCGCTGTTGTCGCGCAGCCAGGCGATGTCGAGGTTGTCGTTACGAGCGGTAATGTCGGCGCGGCTGAAGTAGCGGAAGCGGCCTTCGGGGCCTTCGTCCGCGCGCGCTGCGCCGCCGTCGGGATCGTCGCCATAGGCCGCCTCGAAGGCCGCGAAGTCGTCCGCGCGTAGCGGACGGGTCTTGCCGAAGGCCGGCATGTTGGCGCGCAGGTCGTAGACCCAGACGCCCTTGGTGTTGGCCCGGTCGGCTTTGCCGCGCGTCAGGAAGAGGACGTTGGTCTTCACCCCCTGGGCGTAGAAGATGCCGGTGGGCAGGCGCAGGATGGTGTGCAGGTCGGCCAGCTCCATCGCCCATTGGCGCAGGCGCTTGCCCGTGTTGTCCTCGAACAGCACGTTGTCGGGCAGCACCACCGCCGCCCGGCCGCCGGGCTTGAGGGCGCGGACGATGTGCTCGACGAAGGCCAGTTGCTTGTTGGACGTTTCGGCCGTGACCGAGAAGTCGGCCCGGCTGGGACGGCCGCCGCCCTTCTTGGTGCCAAACGGCGGGTTAGTGAGGATTAGGTCCGCCTTGCCCAGGGCCTCGCCATCGGGGGATAGGCTGTCACCCAGGGTGATAGGTCCTTCGATGCCGTGCAGCATCAGGTTCATCAAGGCCAAGCGGTGGGTGTCGGGCACCAGCTCAATGCCGACGAACGCGTTGTTGCGCTGGAAGAAGGCCTCCGCCGGCGTCAGGTTGTAGAGGTCATCGGTGTGGTCCTTGATGTAGCGGTCTGCGGCCACAAGGAAGCCGGCGGTGCCGGCGGCCGGGTCCTCGATCACCTCGCCGGCCTGGGGCTTCATCAGGCGCACGATGCAGTCGATCAGGGGGCGGGGCGTGAAATACTGGCCCGCGCCTGATTTCTTCTCGGCCGCGTTCTTCTCCAGCAGGCCTTCATAGAGCTCGCCCAGGCCCTCCTCGCGCGCCGAAAACCAGTCCAAGCTGTCAATGGCGGTGGTCAGGGTTTTCAGGTTGGCTGGCTTGCGCAACTTGGTCTGGGCGTCGGTGAAGATTGACTGCACGACCGGATCGGCGGCCTTGCCCAGATCAAGCAAGGCGCGCTTGTAGTGGTCGAGCTGGTCAACGCCCTCGCGGCCGGCAATGTCGCTCCAACGGTAGCCATCAAGGATCCGATCCTCGCGACCCGTCTCCTCCATCATCTTCAGGAACAGCAGGAAGGTCAGCTCGGTGACGTATTCCTGGTAGCTGACGCCGTCATCGCGCAGGACGTGGCAGAGGTTCCAGAGCTTTTGGACGATGTTCTGTGTCGTGACACTGCTCTTGGTCAGCTCGCTGTTCGCCATAACGCCTCACTCAGGTCCGACAGGACCGACTCCAACTTGCCGTCGAAGCGCTTGTTAATGACCCGGAAGCCGCCGTCGGCCTTGAAGGGTTCGTCATCCAGCGCCTCGCGGTCGACCACGATGCCCTTCTGCAACTGTTCGCCGATGCGGTGAAGCCACCGCTTCTGAACGTCGGTCCAGTTTCCGTTGCGGATCACCGTGTCGACGGCGGATTTCACGCGGTCGCCATAGGGGATCAGCGGGTCGCCGAGGGCGGCCTGGCGGACATAGCCGATGATTGAGGCGGCGATGTCCTCGTTCTTGGCATCGGACCAGGCGCGGCGGATGCTGGCGTCGGTGAAGCCCTGGGCGTCGAGCTGGAGCCGCAGTTCTCGTAGTTCGGCGCGAGTCAGATCGCGCGGGCGTTGGACCACTGTCTCCAGAGCGGCGATCTTGTTGACGTTGTTCTTTACGAAGGCCGCGAAGGCGTCGAGGTAGTCCTCCGGCCGCTGTCCCTCGCCGTAACCTCTGCTGACGTCGACGACGCGATCCTCATGCGTGGAGATTGGCACCAGGATCGGCTCGCCACCGTCGGTCTTCCAGTCGAGCGCCGGGCCCAGGCCCGGACGCCCTTTCGCCCAGGCCGCCAGTTCGTCGGGCGACGCGGCCCGGAAGCGCTGCAAGGTTTCCTCGGGGGTCTCGCCGGCCGCCAGCTCGGCCTTGGCCCTGGCTTCGGCGGACAGGCCCTTCAGTTTGCGCGACAGTCTGACGATGATCTGGTCGCGCAGGTCGGCGCGGTGGCGCGCGTCCTCGACAGCCGCCAGTTCCTCCAGCAGCTGGGTCAGGGTCAGCTTGGGATCGGCGGCGACGGGCCGCATCTCCGTCAACTCCTGCAAGCGGCTGTAGAGGTCGACGGCGTCGAAGATCCTGAAGGTCTCCTTGTGGATCTCCGGGCAGAGCCGCGTCGCCCGGCCCAGCATCTGCTCGTAGAGGATCCGGCTGTTCACCCGGCGCAGGAACACCAGGTTGGTGATCTTGGGCACATCGACGCCCGTGGTCAGCAGGTCGACCGTGACCGCGATCTTGGGGATGGCGTCGTTGCGGTAGGACAGGATCACCTTGCCTGCGTGGTCGACGCTGCCGGTAATCTTGCGGATCGCCGCGTCCTCAATCTCGCCGTGGGCCTCGCGGAAGGCGTCGCGCAGCGCTTTGACCACGATGTCGGCGTGAGCGTCGGAAGCGGCGAACACCAGGGTCTTGTCCGGCTCAGACAAGTCGATGTGGCGGGTGAGCTCATCGGCGACGGCGCGATTGAAGGGCTCGGTGATGACGGTGCGGTTGAAGCTCTCAACATCGAAGTCGAGGGCGTCGGGCAATTTGAAGAGCTCGGCCTGCCCGGTGGGCGCGTGGACGAAGGTCACTTCGTCCTCGGCTGCGAAGTGGATGCCGTTTTCGGACAGAGCGGTCTTGATGCGGATCGGCGGCTCATGGTCGACCAGGTAGCCGTCGACCACCGCCTCCCGATAGGAATAGCGGAACACCGGCTCGCCGAAGATCTGGACTGTGTGCAGAGCGGGGGTGGCGGTCAGGCCGATCTTGGTGGCGTCGAAATAGTCGAGCACGCGGCGGTATTTTGAGACGTAGTCGTCCTGGTCGCGGAAGCTGAGCTCGGCGTCGGACATCTCGCGGTCCAGCAGGTAGCCCCGGTGGCACTCGTCGATGACCATCAGGTCGTATTGGTCCACCGTCGGCGCGTTCGCGGGGTCGTCGGCGAACAGAGTGCGCCGCACGAGGCCCTGGATGGTGCAGATGTGGATGCGGGTCTCGGGATCGGGCGTCACATCGCCTAGGCCCTTCAGCCCGAAGATCTCGGCGAAGGCCTTGCCGCCGACGATTTTGCTAGTGGTGAACTCGCGCTCGGTCTGTTCGCCAAGTGCGCTCCGGTCGACCACAAAGCAAACGCTGCGGAAGCGTTTGGCCGCGATGAGCCGATAGAGCATGGCGATGGCCAGCTTGGTCTTGCCGGTGCCCGTGGCCATGCCGACCAGCATGTGCGGCCGGTTTTCGGTCAGTCCCTTCTCGACCGCCTCTATAGCTTGGCGCTGGTAGGGTCGCAGCTCGAAGCCGAAGTTGAAGCCTTGGGTCTCCAGAGCCGCTTCGGCCGCGTCCTGGTCGGCCTCAAGGCGCTCCAAAAGGCCGTCGGGAGAGGGCCAGGCCATCAACGCCGAAGCCGCGTTGGTCGGACGGCGCAGGTCCCTCCGCCAAATGCCGGACGCCGTTTCCAACTGCTTCAGGTAGGGCCGCCCATTGGTCGAGAAGGCGAAGGGGGCCTTGAACTCGCCCCACGGGCCTTGGGCGTGCTGATGCGCGGTTCCCGGGGCGATGCCAGCGGCGTAGCGCTCGGCCTGGGGCAGCACACTCATGACATTGCGGTTTCGCCGCTTGGCCTCGACGACGCCGACGAGGATCAGCCCCGCGAAGAGCGCGTAGTCGGCAGGACCGCTCGCGGTCGGCCACTCCGCGATGGCGAGGTTTCGTCCCTTGGTGGGCCGAGCGCCCTTCCCGTAGCGAAGCTCCTGGGTGTCGGCTTCCCAGCCGGCCGCGCGGAGTTGCTGGTCGATGATGGCGCGGGTAGCCGCCTCGTCGAGATTTATGACGCTATCCGCTGCCTCCGCCGCCTTTTCGAACTTGGCGAGCTCGGCGGGCGCAACCTTCTCGGCCTGCCTCTGGGTGACCTCCAGAGCGGCCCTGACTTGGTCGGCGGCGGCCTCGGCCTCCTCCGCTAGCTTCCGCCAGACCTCGCGCTCCTCGGCTTCTTGACGCAGACGCTCGGCCGTTTCGAGGTTTTCCTGGGCTAGGGCGTCGGCGCGAGCCTGAGCAATCTCGGCGGCGCTCTTGTGGCCTTCGGCCTCGACCTTCAGCCGCTCCAGCTCGGCCCGCAGACTGGCCGTGGGGTCAGCCGGCGGGGGCGGCGGCACAAACGGGTCCAGGGCGAGCTTGGGTTTACCGCAATAGGCTCGGACAAACCACGCACCGAGTTCGCGGGCGACTTTCAGGCCTGCCAGAGCGGTGGCGAAGTCGTCTTGTCCTTGGTGGACGGCGTTGTTGCCGAACTTGCGCAGGTAGTGAAACAGATCCAGCGCTTGGCGGGAAGCGTAGCCGGCGCGGCCGAGCACTCCGAGGATGTCGGAGAACGACTCGTCGGGCGACTTTAGCGACCCCGTCCTCGCCGCGACCTCCTTCGCCAGCAACTCGGCGAACTGGCGCAGCTTGATCAGAGTGGTGTTGGGGTCTGTGCGGAAGTAGTGCTCGGCCTGGGCCGCCAATCGAACCAGCTGCGGCTCTTGCTCGCGCAGGAACTCGAAGTTGGCTGTCATTGGTTGCATCAGTTCCCCATTTCCGCCCGGCCGCAGTTGAGACGAAAGGGGAGGGTGACGCAACTAGTGCGGAGCTTGGCCCGTCGGATTGGGCGGAAGTAAGCGAGATCCGGGTCAGCGGCGCTAGACGGCCAGGGAGCCTCGCTGGCGAGTTTTTTACAGATGACTCAGAGATCTATGGCCGCTTCGATCTGGGCGCTTACGAGTCATTTGGAGGGCTCCTAGAGGGTGCTGAATTAAGCCGCACCCTTGGAGACCCATGCGCGCCTCGGGGTCACCCGAAAGGCCTCGGGATGGTTGGGGTTAAGGTCGCCCGCGCCACCGTCGACGTCGTGAACATCCGCACCACCATGATCGACGGTGATCCGTGGTTCGTCGCCGCTGACGTCTGCCGCGCCCTGGGCCTTCGTCCAGACGCCTCCAAGGACAGCCGGATCGAGCCCACAGAGTTCGTGGTCATCGCCAAGCAACGGGATTTGACCCCGTCACTCCTCGGTCTGTTCCAAGGGACCAACCACAAGCTCCGTCTTCTGTCCGAGTCTGGCCTCTACAAACTCATCATGCGCTCGGACAAAGCCGAGGCCGTCGTCTTCCAGAACTGGGTGACCCAGGAGATCCTGCCGTCCATCCGCAAGACCGGCAAGTATGCCCCGGCCGACCACGGCCGGGAGGCCCTGCCGCTGCCCATGGACATCGCTGAGGCGCAGTCGTGGTTTCAGAAGGCGGTCGCTTTTAGGGTCGATTATCCGCGCTGACATATACAAGCGTGAAGCTTCGAAGATCCCCCCCATGGGGGTCCCCTTCGATCATTCTGGAGGTGCCCCAGGGATTGAGTGGCATGTCCTCTACCTTTCTACACGCCTGATGTGCCGCCGCCGCGTAGCGCTAGGGGAGCTCGCCTGCCTTCGTGGCCCGGCTCTGCCGCCGTCCCAAACGGGTAGACGCCAAAGAGACATTCCGGCGAGACACCACAAGCGTCCCATATGGGTTGACTTGGTGCTTTTGAGACGCCACCGTCTCATGGTCTAGAACTCATTGGGACACCGTCATGTCGCTTATTGGATACGCCCGCGTCAGCACCACCGACCAGGACCTCACCATCCAGCTGGACCAGCTCCAGGCGGCCGGGTGCGACAAGGTTTTCGCAGAGAAGCGGTCCGGCACGACTACCGCCGAACGGGACCAGTTGGCGCTCGCGCTCGACTATGTCCGGGAAGGCGACGTCCTGCTCGTCACGCGCCTGGATCGCCTGGCCCGTTCCATCATCGACCTGCGCCAGATCATCGACCGGCTCCAGGCACGGGGCGTAGGCTTCCGCGCCCTAAACCAGGCCGCCATGGACACGACCCGGTCCGATGGCAGGCTGATGCTCAACATGCTGGCGGCCTTCGCCGAGTTCGAGACCGACCTGCGCCGCGAGCGCCAGATGGAGGGGATCGCCAAGGCCAAGGCGGCTGGGGTCTACAAGGGCCGCAAGCCCACCGTCGACGTCGAGGCCGTTCGCCGTCTGCGCGCGGAGGGCGTGGGTCCGGCCGAGATCGCCCGCCGCCTGGGCATCGGCCGCGCCTCCGTCTACCGGGCCCTCGAATGACGCCACCCCCTTGCCCACCCCTGCTTCTTTTCACTTCCTTACGACCTCTAGTATAGGCCTAGGGGACCGGAGGTGACCCGAGCGCCAGGAGGAGGGGGAGGCCCTCCCAGTCCTACAGCCAGAGGACTCCGAAGGTGACCCCGACGTTCCACGGTGTCCGCGACCGGGTTCTGGCGGCTTCTGGCCGGTCCTCGCCCGCAGGCTCTTACGACCTCTAGTATAGGCCTAGGGGACCCCGAGGTGACCCGAGCGTGACCCTCGGCGTTGAGGGCGAAGGGACCACCCCTCCTCCTACCCGCGCCAGGAGACCGTCAGCTCCAGCGAGCAGCGAAGGCGAGGAAGTCGGCCTCTTCTTCGCCGGAGCTGAAGCCACGGATCACCGGCGCGGCGGGCGCAGCGACCAAGCGCGACAGCTGCCCCTGGTAGGCTAGGGCCATGGTCTCGGCCAGCTTCCGTTCATCCCGCCTGGCGACGATGAAGCTGTCGTGGACGGGCAGGATGGGTCGCTTCATCGCCACGGTGAAGTAGTTCATCACCACGTCGGCGATGGCGGCGTCGATGGCTTGCAACTCCAGCCCGCGCAGCCCCTGACGGAACCAGTTTGATATGCTGCCATGTCGGGCCTCAAGGCGGGCCACCAGTGCCTTGTAGGACATGCGACCTTTCAGCCTGGCAGTCGCTCCCGGCGGGGCCTTCACGCGCGCCTTCCCGGGCTGGGCGTTCAACAACTGCATCATGGCAATCTTCACCACGTCCCGTAGCGTGTCCGGCACGCCAGGCACGGCGTAGGGGTCGTCATCAGCCGCCAGGGGCGCGCCGTTCAACTGGTAACACAGCCGAGGGTGCAGGCTGGCGAAGTCCAGCTCGACCGTCTCCTCGCCGTCGATCAGGAGCCGCTCGCGATCCGCCTTGGACAAGCCTTGCCACCAGCCCCCGTAGAAGCGGCCGCCTCGATCCCAACGTCCGTCGTTGAAGATGCGGTAGAGACGGCACGATCCCGCGCCGCGTGCCTGGAACTCCTCGGCGTCGCCCAAGGGGTCCTCCAGGGGGTCGCCCGGGGGAGTCTTCCCGCCGCTGGTCCGGTGCGCTCCTAGAGTGACCTCATGGCCCGCCATCATCGCCGCCCAGGACCGCAGCCGATCCCGCATGGCCGTGGTGTCGGGCGTGTCGTCGTAATGCAGAAGCGGCTTACGGCCCCGTCGCGTCTTTGCTGGCCCCTTCAGGCGGATCAGCTCGAACCTGTCGTTCAGGGCGACGTCATCATCCGTCAGGCCTTGTTCACCGGCCCAGGCCAGAAGCCCGTCGGTTCCGCGCAGCCGGGACAGGTAGCCCCGGCCCGACTGACCGAAGCCATGATCTTCCCGCCGGTAGCTCCCGGCACGGCCTTCGGCGAGTCCTGTGCTCGTCAGGAAGTCCGCAACAAGCGTGACAGTGGTCTTCGAAGCTTCAGGATGTCGGTAGCGATCCGGTCCGACATAGCCCAGGTCGCCGCGTGAGTAGGCCAACCAGCGTGTCGACGTATCGCGCCGCGCCAGCCAGAGCTCCAGCGTTACGGCCTCCAGTATGACCCGTAGCCGCCCACGGTCCGCCGCGCGTCGCCTGCGCGCCCGCTTGGGCTCCCACGCCTCCAGGTCGTCGAGAAGGGCGTCGATGGCCGCGCTCGCCCGGGAAGTGGCCGCTTCGCGGTCCCAGCGGATCGGGCGGCTGTCGGTCAGGTGTCTTCGGTCTTGGATCGGGCTGACATCGTCCTCGTCACGCATCGACAGCCTCGTCCTGTCCTGAGCCGCGCGGGCCGCTCGGCTTAAAATCAGCCGTTCCAGCTTCTGCCCGGACACCCCTTGGAAGGCGCACCGCCTCGACCACCGCGCGCCGCTGATCCAGGGAAGGGCCTGCCGAATAGACGCCCAGCGTCATACCCTCGCGGCCTTCCTTGTGGCCGAGGACAGCCGAGATGAGGTGGGGCGGCTGACCGGCCTGCTCGGCTTTCGTCGCGAACCATCGGCGGAAGGAGTGGAAGTCAGCGTCCGACTGGCGGCGTCCGCCCTGGCGCGCATCTAGGCCAAGGTCGCGGCGGTAGGCCGTGAACCATTCTGCGACCTTATAGCCGCGTCGCTCCGGCCGACTGGCAGGGGCCGTCAGTTCCTCCAGCAAGTATGCGTCCGCCGCCTTGCCCTCGACCCGTCGAGCGACCAGGTCGGTTAGGTCGGGGTGGATCGGGACCGAACGCTCTCCGGCGGCGGTCTTGCTCCTGGTGACAACAAAGACGCCGCCCTCAGTATCCCGAACCCTCAGATTGCCGATCTCGGCCTGACGCATCCCGGTCAGGGCAGCGAGAAGCATCATGTCCCTCAGCGTGGCCTTGGCGGGTCCTGAGAGCAGCGCCTTGATCTCATCGTCCGTGAACGCCCGCTTATCAGCATTTGTGCTCCGGTCCACCTCCCGGCGAGACAGGCCCGCCCACGGGTTTGACACCACGATATGACGACGGCGCATCCAGTTCCAGTAAGCCGACAGGGCAGAGATATAGGAGTTAAGCGTCTGAATGGTCCGACCCGACGCGGTGCTGTCTACGAATTGATCCGCGACCCTCCCCGTCACTGCATGGATATTGTCGGTGTGGCGGTTGGCGATGAGCCACTTGGTCAGGGCCTTCGTCGCCGTCCTCGTTCGCGCGGCATAGCTCGCCTTCACGCCCTCCTGAAGCATGTAGCGGTCCAGTTCCTCGGCCACGGGCACTATGTCGCCTGTCACTTTGCCCACAAGAGCCAAAGCGGCCCGTTCTTTGTCAGCATCGTATTGTGGGGCGGCCACGCCGTCGTCTTCGTTTGTGGGGTCGCCTAGCAGCCCTTCCACAGTGGCCTCCCAGGATTCCTCCAAGTCCACCGGGATCGCATAGCGCCCGGGCCGTTGGGGATCGGGGACGCGGCGCTCCGCCCACCACGCCTCAGCCTTCCGCTGTTCTGCCGTAGGGTCTCCCTTGGCGTCTTTGCGCGTCCCGTCGAGGTTCCGACGCGCCGCCTCTATCTCCGCCCGCATCCGTCCCGCCTCGACAACGGCCCGGGCGCAAGCAACGCCGAAGTCTTCCGTCTCTAGGGATTGCCAGAGCTCGGTCTTCCCCAAGGCCTCGCGGGACGCTTGGGGCACCTTCATGCGGACGTAGTAGAAGCGCGACCCCTTGCGCTTGATGGGGGTGGGGACGCCGACGGGTCTTCCTGCTGGGGGCTTAGCCATGGACGGTGGCGTAGCAGTTTGGCGGCAAGAAGTGTAGCAGTTACCCCTGCAAGACGCTGAAAATACTGAGTTTATTGACTTTCAGCTCCCCCAAGAACCGCGTCACCTAAGCGGCACCACCTTTCCTGCATGATCACGGTCGGACCCAGGCCTCACGGCGAAGACGGACGCTTGGATATCAGGCTGCCAGCGCGCGGAGGGGCTGAACCGGCGAGAGGTCAGAAGGGGCGAAGCTGCGAACCTCGTGATTGCCGCGGTACAGGTCGATGCGTTCCAGGCGCGGCCAGGCGCGCGCGACCTCGGTCAGGCCGCGCACGGCCTCGACCTCGGTAGCGCCGGGCAAGACGCACAGCTCGGGCGTGATCGCCTCGGGCGTGTGGATCAGGCAGTAGAAGACATCCATCGCGCAGTCCCAACTTCGCTCGCCGTCCCCTTGCCGAAGGAAGATGACGAGCCGCCGTTGGAAGTGCGACGCTTTGGCGAAGTCTGCCGCCCGGCGTTCAGCCCTAGCTGGCGAAGAACTGCTGGGTGCCGTGCGCCTCGATCGCCCCGGCCAGACGGCCAAGCGCGTGGATATAGGCCGCCGTGCGCAGGGTGACGCCCTTCTCCTCAGCGATGGACCAGACGGCGTCGCCCTCGGTCTCGATGATGGTCTTGAGCCGCGACTGCACTTCCTCGAGCGTCCAATAGTAGCCCTGTCGGTTCTGGACCCACTCGAAATAGGACACCGTCACCCCGCCGGCGTTGGCCAGGATGTCGGGCAGGACGATCACGCCCTGCTCGGCCAGAATCCGATCCCCCTCGGGCGTGATCGGGCCGTTGGCCAATTCCAGAACGACCTTGGCCTGGACCGAGGCGGCGTTGCCGTCGTGGATCATGTCCTCCATTGCGGAAGGCGCCAGGACGTCGCAATCGACACCGATTAGGTCCTCTGGCGAAATGGTCTTGCCGCCATGGTTGGCCTGAACCACCGAATGACCGCCCGCCTTGGCCGCCAGCAGGGCGTCAAGGTCCAGCCCGGCGGCGGCGTAGACCGCCCCGCCGGAGTCCGATACGGCCACGATCTTGGCGCCGATGCTGCGGAACAGCCGCGCCACATGCTGGCCCGCATTGCCGAAGCCCTGAACCGCCACGCGCAGGCCCTCGGTCGGCAGGCCCAGACGCTCGGTCAGGTGGCAGGTCAGGTAGAAGCCGCCGCGCGCCGTGGCGTCCTCGCGTCCGACCGAGCCGCCCAGGGCGATGGGCTTGCCGGTGATGACGGCCGGCGCCGCCTGACCCTGGATCGAGGCGTACTCATCGGCCATCCAGCCCATGATCATGGCGTTGGTGTAGACATCGGGCGCGGGGATGTCGCGGTCGGGGCCGATGATGCCCGCGAACGCCTGGACATAGGCGCGCGATAGCCGCTCCAGTTCGGCCTTGGACAGGCTTTTGGGGTCGACCTGCACGGCCCCCTTGCCGCCGCCGTAAGGCAGGTTGGTCACGGCGCATTTGACCGTCATCCAGAAGGCCAGGGTCTCGACCTCTTCGGCCGTCGAGTCGGGGTGGAAGCGGATGCCGCCCTTGGTCGGGCCGCGCGTGTCGTCATAGCGACAACGCCAGGCGAGGAAGGACTTTCGCGACCCGTCGTCCATGCGGATCAACAGGCGGACCTTCATCGTCTCGCGCGGATACTTCAGCTTCTCCAGCACATCGCTGTCGATCTGCACGTGGCGGGCGGCCTCGTCGAGACGGGTCAGGGCCGCGTCTAGGATGTCTGGATTCGGCATGATCGTTCCAAATGTCTAGGCGTTATCCCGCCTCCATGCAGGAAACGGTTCGGATACTCGGGGAGGAGTAGATTTTGCTGCCACACGAAATGGTGCAATGCAATAGTCCGCACGCGGACGCGCATCGCAGCGCCGCGGCCCGCGCGATCCCAACGGAGGTCGGCGGCGGGACAGAAGCCGCCTTGCACGTATAAGCATATCTTTATATGTCTGGCGGATTGTCGTCACGCAGGAGCCTGCCTTGGCCCGTTCGTCGTTCCTCTTCACCTCCGAGAGCGTTTCGGAAGGCCACCCCGACAAGGTCGCCGATCAGATTTCGGACGCCATTGTCGACCTCTTCCTGTCCAAGGACCCCGAGGCGCGGGTGGCCTGTGAGACCCTGACGACGACCAATCTGGTGGTGCTGGCCGGCGAAATCCGCGGCGAAGGCATCATGGACACGGAAGGCAACTGGGCCCCCGGGGTGGAGCAGGAGATCGAGGATACGGTGCGCGGCGTCGTTCGCGACATCGGCTATGAGCAGGACGGCTTCGACTGGAAGACGCTGGAGTTCCAGAACCACCTGCACCCCCAATCCGCCCACATCGCCCAGGGCGTCGACGCCGGCGAAGACAAGGACGAGGGCGCGGGCGACCAGGGCATCATGTTCGGCTACGCCTCGAACGAGACGCCGGAGCTGATGCCCGCCACGCTGCAATACAGCCACAACATCCTGAAGGCCCTGGCTGACGCCCGCCACGCCGGCCTGGAGCCGGGCCTCGAGCCCGACGCGAAGAGTCAGGTCACCCTTTTCTACGAGGACGGCCGCCCGACGCGGGCGACCTCCATCGTCGTCTCGACCCAGCACAAGGCGAACCTGAGCCAGGAGCAGGTCGCCGCCATCGTGAAGCCCTATGTCGAGAAGGTGCTGCCGGAAGGCTTCATCACCGCCGAGACCGAGTGGCACATCAACCCGACCGGCACCTTCGTCATCGGCGGGCCGGACGGCGACGCCGGCCTGACCGGGCGCAAGATCATCGTCGACACCTACGGCGGCGCGGCCCCGCACGGCGGCGGCGCCTTCTCGGGCAAGGACCCGACCAAGGTCGACCGCTCGGCCGCCTACGCCTGCCGCTACCTGGCCAAGAACGTCGTCGCGGCGGGCCTCGCCGACCGCTGCACCATCCAGATCAGCTACGCCATCGGCGTGTCCAAACCCCTGTCGGTCCACGTGGACCTGCATGGCACAGGCAAGATCGACGAAGCGGTGCTGGAGCGCGAACTGCCCAAGCTGATCGGCGGCGCCTCGCCGCGCGCTATCCGCGAGCATCTGGGCCTGAACAAGCCCATCTATCGCCGCAGCGCCGCCTATGGCCATTTCGGCCGGACGCCCGACGCCGACGGCGGCTTCTCGTGGGAAAAGACCGACCTGGTGGACGCGCTCAAAGCCCTCGCCGTCTGAACCGGCTAAACGGCTGAAAAATCAGCCTGAAATAAGGGCGTTGCGGGCTGGCTCGCGGCGCCCTTTCTGCTTAGAGCGGCGGTTCGCGGCGCAGAGCCGCAATCATGCCCTTGCATCCCGGCGCGTCTGGTCCTTTAAGCGCGCCGAATGCGCCGATACGCATCCTGTTGAAAGGAATTCCCGACCGATGAGCAAGCCCGCCCCCAAGAAAGTCGTCCTCGCCTATTCGGGCGGGCTGGACACGTCGATCATCCTGAAGTGGCTGCAGACGGAATATAACGCCGAGGTGGTGACCTTCACCGCCGACCTGGGTCAGGGCGAGGAGCTCGCCCCCGCCAAGGAAAAGGCGCTGAAGCTGGGCATCAAGCCCGAGAACATCTTCATCGACGACCTGCGCGAAGAGTTCGTGCGCGACTTCGTCTTCCCGATGTTCCGCGCCAACACCGTCTACGAGGGCCAGTATCTGCTGGGCACCTCGATCGCCCGCCCGCTGATCTCCAAGCGCCAGATCGAGATCGCCCGCATGGTCGGCGCCGACGCCGTCTGTCACGGGGCCACCGGCAAGGGCAACGACCAGGTCCGCTTCGAGCTGGGTTACTATGCCCTGGAGCCCGACATCCGCGTCGTCGCCCCATGGCGCGAGTGGGACTTCAAGTCTCGCGAAGCCCTGCTGGAGTTCGCCGAGAAGCACCAGATCCCGATCTCCAAGGACAAGCGCGGCGAGGCGCCCTTCTCGGTCGACGCCAACCTTCTGCACTCCTCGTCCGAGGGCAAGGTGCTGGAAGACCCGGCCGTCGAGGCGCCCGAGTTCGTGCACCAGCGCACCATCGCGCCGGAAGACGCGCCGGACACCCCGACCATCATCACCATCGCCTATGAAAAGGGCGATCCGGTCGCCATCGACGGCGAGGCTCTGTCGCCCGCCGCCCTACTGACGAAGCTGAACCAGCTGGGCCACGACAACGGCGTCGGCCGTCTGGACATGGTCGAGAACCGCTTCATCGGCATGAAGTCGCGCGGCGTCTATGAGACCCCCGGCGGCACCATCATGCTGGCCGCCCACCGCGGCATGGAGTCGATCACGCTGGATCGCGGCGCCATGCACCTGAAGGACGAGCTGATGCCGAAGTACGCCTCGCTCATCTACAACGGCTTCTGGTTCAGCCCCGAGCGCGAGATGCTGCAGGCCGCCATCGACCACAGCCAGCAGAAGGTCTCGGGCACGGTTCGCGTCAAGCTCTACAAGGGCAACGTCACCATCATCGGCCGCGAGAGCCCCAACAGCCTGTACGATCAGGATCTGGTGACCTTCGAGGAAGGCGTTCAGGCCTATGACCACAAGGACGCCGAGGGCTTCATCAAGCTGAACGCCCTGCGCCTGCGCGTCCTGGCCAAGCGGGACGGCCAGAAGGGCTAAAACGCCCTCTTAAAACCCAAGCCTACCGGGGCCGGGCGATTCTCAGGATCGCCCGGCTTCTGTCATCCGTGACCCAGATGGAGCCGTCCGGCGCCGTCGCCATCGTCACCGGCGAGCCGCGCGGATGGCGCCCGGCGATCCTGTCCCAGCCCGGCGTCAGCACCTTGCCGTTCACGCTCGACGCGCCGGCGGGGTAGGGCAGGGCGCCGCGCGGATAGATGGCGTAGCGTCCGCCGATATCGGTCAGGGGCCGCCCCGCCTCGTCCGTCTCGACCGCCACGATGCGTCCCGCCGTGCGGCGGAAACCGTGCCAGGTCATCAGCAGCCGCCCCTGCAGTTCGGGGAACATCGCGCCTTCGTAGTAGATCAGATCCAGCGGCGCCGCGTGCGGCGGCAGCAGGGCGATCGGTTTCTCGCGCTCATGGCAGCGCGCCTGACGCGCCGGCCAGCCCGGCAGCGGCGTGACCAGATCGACGCAATAGGGCCAGCCGTAATGGCGCCCCTGCGTCAGGACGTTGATCTCGTCATAGGGGTGCTCGGGCGTGTCCAGATCGACCGAGTTCTCGGCCTGAAGCACCGTTCCCGACGGGTGCCGCACCAGGGCGATGGAGTTCCTCAAGCCTGAGGCGAAGACGGTGCTGTCCTCGGCCCAGCGGCCGTTCCCCAGATAGGCGTGGCTTCGCACCTGCGCCGTCGCGGCGTCCTCGACGCAGGCCCCGCGCGCGTCCGTCTTCGGCTTGCCTGCCGCATCGAGGCAGCGGTCGCTGGGCGCCCCGACATTGACCAGCAGGTCGCCGTTCCCATCGAAGACGAAGCTGGACAGCGGGTGGCGGTTGTCGTGCAGGCGGTTGTCTGGCAGGTCGCCGATGACGGTTCGGACGCTGGCCTGCGCATCGGCGGCGTCGGGGTCCAGCGTCAGGATGCGGTTCATCTCGGACACATAGATGCGTCCGTCCGGCCCGCGCTTCACCGTGTGCGGCATCGACAGGCCGCCCGCCAGCCGTCGCCAGCGCGCTGCGCCGTCAGCCGCAAACGACAGGCGCCACACCGCCCCCTTGCCCGCCTCCCACGCGCCCAGATCGGTGACCAGCCAGTCGCCGTTCTCCAGCGGCAGCAGGCCGCGCGGCATACGCGGGCCGTCCTGTCCGCCTCCCTGCCATACCAATCCGAGACAATAGCCCGGCGCCATCCGCACCTGCGTCGCCGGGCGGCCGTCGCATTCGCCCTGGACCGCATAGCTTCGCGCCGCCGACTGCGCCGTCGACTGCGCCCGGGCGTCAGGCGCGAACGCCGCCAGCGACAACAGGACGGCGGCGGCGACCAGACGGGTTTTCATGACGGTCAGGCCAGGTCCTGAATCTCTTCGTCGGTCAGTTCGCCGGGCACGATGGTGACAGGCAGTTTGCGGCCGGTGAAGGCGGCGCCCTGTTTCAGCACCGCCGAGATCAGCGGGCCGGGACCGCGCCCATTGGCCCCAGCGGCCAGGATGAGGATTTTGATGTCAGGGTCGTCGCCAACGGCCTTGCGGATGGCGGCCTGGGGATCGCCGTCCTCGATCAGATAGACGGGCGGGGCGCCCGAGGTTTCGGCGACCTTCTCGCCCAGTCGGGTCAGCAGGCTTTCCGCCTCTTCGCGCTGCTGGCGGCGGATTTCGTCGCGGACGCCGGACCAGTGCTCGTCCGATCCGCCGGGCAGGGCGCGCAGCAGCGCCACATGGCCCCCGGTCGAGCGCGCCCGGCGCGAGGCGTAGGCCAGGGCGGCGCCCAGCTCGGGACTGTCGTCGACGACGACGAGGAACTTCCTGGGCATGGGCCCTCCGGTTCACTGAACAGCAAGGCGCCACCTAAACCGACCCCGCCCCAAACGCCAAGGCCCGCCCGCCTCGCCAGACGACGAAACGGACGGGCCTGATTTTCTCGAAACGGCCAATAGCGCTCCAAAAAGCGCTCAAGCAGCGAGCCGCCGCGCGGCGAGCGTAGCGCGTGACGCCGGGCTGTCGCCCGGCGTCACCTCACTTAGGAAGCCGAAGCCAAGACCTCGCGGATCGCTCCATTCGCAATGGTCAGCTTGGCGAAGGTCCAGCCGGAGCCCGAGGTCTCGATCTCGTCGACCGAGCCGCGCAGGGCTTCCACCTGATCCATGCGGGCGCCGATCCAGGCGTCGACCGCCTGTTCGGCGCTGTCCTCGCCGGCGCCGGCCCCCTGGGCCGAGGCGGTGGCCACGGCGCGGGTCAGCTGCTGCTGCTCGGTCATCAGGTCCTGGATCAGGCGACGCACGGCCAGGCGATCGAAGTGATCGCCCGACGGCACCGACCCGGCCGCCACGCGCAGGCGGTCGAAGTCGAAGGCGGCGCCGACCTGGTGATAGACGCGCGCCATGGCCGGGGCGTCCCAGCCCAGCTCGGTCGCCAGGTCGCCGATGTCGGCCGTGGCCACCATCGGACGCAGCATGGCGATGTCGCGGGCCAGCTCCTCAGGCGCGCCCAGGCCGATGAAGGTCTGGACCCGGTCGTCGTAGCGGGCGTGTTCATAGCGCGACAGCACGTCCGGGCCGGCGGCGCGCAGGGCGTCGGCGGCGGGCTGATAGGCGGCGATCATGCCGCCGACCGTCGTCTCGGTGCGGGCCGCGCGGCGCGCCAGCCAGAAGGTCTGGCGACGCAGGACCAGGGCGATCTCCTGGTACAGGGCCGTCTGGGCCTCGGCCGGGATCTTCAGGTCCAGGGCCTCGACCGCCTTCCAGGCCTCGTCGAGGCGGAAGACGTGACGCGCGGTCTCGAAGGCCGTGACCATGGCGGCGGTGTCGCACTCCGCCGCCGCCCGCAGGCGGTCGGGGAAGGTCGGCCCGGCCATGTTGACGATCTCGTTCGACAGCACGGTGGCGATGATGTCGCGACGCAGGCGGTGACCCTTCATGTCCTCTTCGAACTGGGCCAGCGGGGTCGGGAAGTAGTCGACCAGCATCCGCTCGAAGAAGGCGTCGTCGGGCGCCGCCGAGGCGACGATCTCGTCGAACAGCTCAAGCTTGGAATAGGCGGTCAGGACCGCCAGCTCCGGTCGCGACAGGGCCTGGCCCTGCAGCTTCATCTCGGCCATGCGCGCGTCGTCGGGCAGATATTCCACCGCCCGGTTCAGCTTACCGATCGAAACCAGGTGCTGCATGAAGGCCTGCTGGGCGTCCAGCGCTGCGGCGCCTTCGGCCTGTTGCAGGGTCAGGGCCAGGGTCTGGTCGTAGTTGTGGCGCAGGACGTTGTCCGCCACCTCGTCGGTCATCGACTTCAGCAGGGCGTTGCGGTCCTCGGCCTTCAGATGGCCCGAGGCGATGGCGCCGCCCAGCAGGATCTTGATGTTCACCTCCTGGTCGGAGGAGTCCACGCCGGCCGAGTTGTCGATGGCGTCGGTGTTCAGGCGAACGCCCGCGCGCGCGGCCTCAATGCGGCCCAGCTGGGTCATGCCCAGGTTGGCGCCTTCGCCGATGATCTGGGCGCGGATGTCCCCGCCGTTGACGCGGATGGCGTCGTTGGCCTTGTCGCCGACCTGCAGGTTGGTCTCGCCCGAACCCTTGATGTAGGTGCCGATGCCGCCGAAGTAGAGCAGCTCGGCGCGGGCCTTGAGGATGGCCTGCATTAGGGTGACCGGGTCGACCGTGTCGGCCTCGATGTCGAGCAGGTCCTTGATCTGCGGGGTCAGGGTGATCGACTTGGCCGAGCGCGAGAAGACGCCGCCGCCTTCCGAGATCAGGCTCTTGTCATAGTCCTGCCAGCTGGTGCGCGGGGTCTCGAACAGACGCTTGCGCTCTTCCCACGACGTGGCGGGATCCGGGGTCGGGTCGATGAAGATGTCGCGGTGATCGAAGGCGGCCACCACCTTGGTCGCCTTGGACAGCAGCATGCCGTTGCCGAAGACGTCGCCGGACATGTCGCCGACGCCGACCACGGTGAAGGGCTCGGTCTGGATGTCCTTGCCGACCTCGCGGAAGTGACGCTTGACCGCCTCCCAAGCGCCGCGCGCGGTGATGCCCATCTCCTTGTGGTCATAGCCGGCCGAGCCGCCGCTCGCGAAAGCGTCGTCCAGCCAGAAGCCGTAGGACTGGCTCACGCCGTTGGCGATGTCCGAGAAGGTCGCCGTGCCCTTGTCGGCAGCCACGACCAGATAGGGGTCGTCGCCTTCCCAGGCCACGACATTGGCCGGACGCACCGGGGCGGCGTCGCCGACGATGTTGTCGGTGATGTCCAGCATGCCCGACAGGAAGGTCTTGTAGGCGCGGATCGCCTCGGCCTGCATTTCCTCGCGCGTGCCGCCGACCGGCAACTGCTTGGGATAGAAGCCGCCCTTGGAGCCGACCGGGACGATGACCGAGTTCTTGACCTGCTGGGCCTTCACCAGGCCCAGGACCTCGGTGCGGAAGTCGTCACGACGATCCGACCAACGCAGGCCGCCACGCGCCACCGGGCCGAAGCGCAGGTGCGAACCCTCGATATGCGGCGCCCAGACGAAGATCTCGCGGAAGGGCTTGGGCAGGGGCAGGTCGGCCAGTTCCTGACCGGCGA
The DNA here is from genome assembly GCF_014836405.1 of Brevundimonas guildfordensis. GTDB lineage: Bacteria > Pseudomonadota > Alphaproteobacteria > Caulobacterales > Caulobacteraceae > Brevundimonas > Brevundimonas guildfordensis. The sequence goes on from NZ_JACSQU010000003.1 coordinate 150,745, forward strand.
TCTTGATCGAGATGTGCGCCTTCGGATGACCCTCGGCGTCGACCTGATAGAAGTTGGTGCGCTTGATCCCGTCGATCAGGGCCGCGATCCGGCGCAGAGCGCGGTCGTGATCCAGGCTCTTCACGTCCTGCAACAGGGTCTCGATCTTGGCGTCCAGCTCGGCCACGGCCGCTTCACGCTCGGCGACCGAACCGCCGTGGGCGGGATCGAACTTGGCCTTGAACAGCGACACGATGGCGCGCGCCACGTCGGGGTACTCGCGCAGGGCCGCTTCCTGAACCGCCTGCGACGGGTCCAGACCGGTCTGCTGGCGATAGCGGGCCAGTGTGCGGATCAGGGCCGCCTCGCGCCAGTCGACGCCCAGCTCCAGCACCAGACGGTTGAAGCCGTCGCTCTCGGTGCGGCCGTTCCACACGGCCTTGAAGGCCTCTTCGAACGGGGTCTTGAGATCGGCGAACACCAGGTCGGCGCCGCGCGGGTCTTCCAGCAGGAAGTCGTGGATATAGATCGGCTCCTGACCGATCGTGCGCACCACGTGGTCGGATTCCTCGAGCGTCTTCAGGCCCATGTCGGCCAGGATCGGCAGGACGTCCGACAGCGGCACGGCCGAGCCGCGACGATACAGTTTGAAGCGGAACTGCAGGTTGGTCTCGTCGGCGGTGCGGAAGGCGCGCACCGCCACCGGCTCGGCGTGAACGCCATTGGCGGCCGCGCCGTCGTTGAGACGGTCGAACTGCTCCAGATCAGCCACGGCCTCGGCCGCGTCATAGCGGTCGCGGAAGGCGACGCCGAAGCCCTCGGCCCAGCGGGCGCTGGTCGGGCCGACGGCGGCCTCGTCCACCCCGGCCTGGCGCAGGGCGCGCTCGAAGCGGTCGATCCAGCTGCGGCCGGCCTCGGCCACCTCGGCCTCCAACGCCTTGAGATCCGGCACCGGGTGCTCGCCCGGCGTCACGCCGATGATGTAGTGGACGCGGGTCAGCGGCTGGTCCGACATCTGCGGATAGGCGGCCGACACCCGGCCGCCCCAGGCCTCGGCCAGGATGGCGCCGATACGCTGACGCAGCCCGGCGTCGTAGCGCTCGCGCGGCACGAAGCACAGCACCGAGACGAACCGGTCGAACGGATCGCGGCGCGTGAACAGGCGGATGCGCGGGCGGTCATACAGGTGCAGGATGCCCAGCGCCGTATCCAGCAGCTCGTCCTCGCCGATCTGGAACAGCTCGTCGCGCGGATAGTTTTCGAGGATGGTGCGCAGGCGCTTGTGGTTGTGGCTGCCGGGCGTCTTGTCGGCGCGGGCCAGGGCGTTCTCGACCTTGCGGCGCAGCAGCGGCACCTCATGCGCCATGACGTCGTAGGCTTCATGGGTGAACAGGCCGACGAAGCGCGTCTCGCCCACGGCGCGGCCCTGATCGTCGAAACGCTTGACGCCGATGTAGTCCATATAGGCGCGGCGGTGCACGCGAGAGCGCATATTGCCCTTGGCTACGGTGACCGGCTCGCTCTCGTTCAGCTGGGCCTGCATGGCGGGCGTCAGCACGGCCGGCTCATTGGCGCGGCGCAGGACGCGGCGCTCCGGATCGCTGAGAATGCCCAGTCCATCCGTCGACTGGTTCAGAGGCGCCTCGGCCTCATAGGCGCCGTCGGCCCCGCGCGGATAGTCGTACTGGCGGGCGCCCAGGAAGACGAAGTGGTCGTCCTTGACCCAACGCAGGAAGGCCAGGTTCTCGGCCAGGACCTCGCTCGCCACGCCGACCGGCGGGTGGGCCTCCAGGCGGGCGATCTCGGCGCCCATCGCGTCAAGCATCGGGGCGTGGTCGCGCACGGCGGCGCGGACATCGGCCAGGGCGGCCGCCAGACCTTCACCCAGGGCGTCGCGGCGCTCCTGCGGCAGGGGATCGATGACGGCGATGATCAAGGAATCGCGGCGCCCGGCCTCGACCTCGACGATCGGGTGGAACAGGGCGCGCACGGTGACGCCGGCCTCGGCCAGTTCGCCCAGCACGCTGTCGACCAGGAAGGGGCCGTCGTCCTGCAGGATCAGGATCTGGTCATAGCCGGTGTTGACGCCGTGTTCGTCGACCAGAGGACCGACGGTGATGCGGGCGGGCTCGCCCGCCTTGCGGGCCTGGGCGCCGCGCCATGCGCCGGCCAGCAGGATCGCCAGATCGTCGCCGCCCAGTTCGGGCGTCTCATCGGCGGCGTAATCGTCGAACGCCTGGGCCAGCAGGGCCTTCTCGGCGGCCCCCGGAGGCGCCGCAATCCGCGCATAGGCCGCTTCCAGCGCTCCCAGGTCAGCGGGAACGGCGGGAACGATGCGCGAAGCAGCGGACATGACGAAAGTCTCAAACGGCGCGGGGCAAAACCGCTGGGGAAAACTGCGGCACCTTAGCGCGCCCGGCGAGAACGGCTAGGCCGCTCAAGCCCCGAATTGCATGGATTTTCAGTGTGCAGCGCACCATGTGGCGCAAGGGGCCCAGTTGTGGATGGTTTTTCGCATCCGGGGCGCTCAGCTGTCCATCACAAGCCCCATTTTCGCCGCGTTTGGACCGATCCGACCGGCCAGAAGCGTCGACCCTGGCCCCAAAAACGAACAAGGCCGTCGAACGATGTCCGACGGCCTGCTCGGTCCGGCGCTAGGAGGGGGAGGGAAGCGCCGGCCTCAGACGCCGCAGCCCGGGAGGGGGAGGGGAGGGCCGCGTCGTGTGAGGATGAGATAGGCGGCGATTGCGGCCTTTCAAGGACAATTGAAGGATTATTTCAGGCTTCGATCCTGCGACGGGACGTCGCGGCCCAAAAGTCGTCCGAGCCAGGAAGAACCGCCCTTTGGCGGGCTTTCCTGGCCGGGTTTGCGGGCATAGGGTTCGCCATCGCCGGACAGCAGGACGGCGATCCAGCGCGAGCCCTTGAACTCCGCCAGAATGGCCATGGCCATCACCGCCAGAGGGGTCGACAGGAACATCCCCGCCACGCCCCACAGCTTGCCCCAGAAGGCCAGGGCCAGCAGCACGACGATAGGGTCGATGTTCTGGTTGTCGCCCTGCATCCGCGGCTGCACCAGATTGCCGACCAGGAACAGCAGGACCTGAAGCCCGACGAAGAGCACCGCCGCCGGCCAATAGCTCTCAAACTGGACCAGGGCGAACAGCGGCGGCGCGCAGCCGGCCACCGCCCCGCCCAGCACCGGGATGAAGCCGACGATGAAGATGACGAAGGTCCAGAACTCAGCGTTCTGGAGCCCCACAGCCCGCATCAGCACCCACGCCACGGCGCAGATCATGGCCCCGGTCACAGCCTGGACCCACAGATAGCCCTCGACCCCGCCGCGCACGCGCTCGAACACCTCCAACGCCTCCTGACGCGGGCCGCGCTCGGGGAACATGCCGACCATCTTCTTGCGGAAGCCCGCCTGCGAGGCCAGCAGGAAGCCCAGGTAGATCATGACGAAGAAGGCGCCCGTCGCCGCCCCCTGCACCTGGAAAGCGGCGCTGGTCAGCCAGCCGCGTACGTCGATACCGGCGATCATGTCGTGGAAGGTCGGCGGGTCGCTGATCCCGACGAGGGCGGACACGTCGCGGCTGATCTGATCGATACGCGGACCGATATTACCCGCAACGCCCGAGGCGTCGGTGAAGAAGCCCGCCGCCCCATCGACGATGATCCAGATCGACAGCAGGAACCCCAGCACCACGGCGATCAAGGCCGCCGCGCCGGCGAAACGGGGCGGAATCGGCGTGCGGCGCTCGATGGCCCGCTTCACCCCGTCGATCATGATCATCAGGAACATGGCCATGGCCAGGGGCGTCAGGATGTCCCGCAGCCAGTAAAGCGCCGCCCCTGCCGCCACCACAGCGATCAAGACCACCGCATGGGCGGCCGGCGAGGAATGGCGGACGGTGATCGGAAGCTTCATGGCGAGACTGTCATCGTGGCATGGACCGGCGTCAATCGCTGTCAACCGCCGAGGTTCCGCCTTGCAGCGGCGGCGCGGGCGATTAAGCATGGACTGTCACGCAGGAGACCCGCTTCATGACCGACGCCCCCGCTCTGTTTCTCGGCCAGTCTTTTGAAGGCGCGCCTGAACGCCTGCTGTTGAACCGGGCCAATCGCCACGGCGTCGTGGCGGGCGCCACCGGCACCGGCAAGACCGTGACCCTGCAGATCATGGCCCAGGGCTTTTCCGAAGCGGGCGTCCCGGTGTTCTGCGCCGATGTGAAGGGCGACCTTTCCGGGATCAGCCAGGACGGCGGGCTGGAGAAGTTCGCTGAACGCGCCGGCAAGATGGGCCTGACGCTCAACGGCAAGTCGGCGCCCGTCGTCTTCTGGGACCTGTACGGCCAGAAGGGCCATCCGATCCGCGCCACGGTGTCGGACGTCGGCCCGGTGCTGCTGGCCCGGATGCTGGAGCTGAACGACGTGCAGGAAGGGGTGCTGACGGTCGCCTTCCACGTCGCCGACAAGGAAGGCCTTCTGCTGCTGGACCTGGAGGACCTGCGCGCCCTGCTGGCCCATGTCGGCGAGAACGCCCAGACGATCGGCCGCGAGGTCGGCAACGTGTCGCCCACCTCTATCGCCGCCATCCAGCGCGCCCTGCTTCAGTTGGAGCAGCAGGGCGGCAAGGCCTTCTTCGGCGAACCGGCCCTGCGGCTTGAGGACATGATGCGCACCGCCCTGGACGGCCGGGGCCAGGTGAACGTGCTGGACGCGACGCGGCTGATGAACAGCCCGCGCCTGTACGCCGCCTTCCTGCTGTGGCTGCTGTCCGAGCTGTTCGAGCAGCTGCCCGAGATCGGCGACCCGGAGAAGCCGCGCCTGGTCTTCTTCTTCGACGAGGCGCACCTGCTGTTCAACGACGCGCCCAAGGGCCTGCTGGAGAAGGTCGAGCAGGTGGTGCGCCTGATCCGCTCCAAGGGCGTCGGCGTCTATTTCGTGACCCAGAACCCGGCCGACATTCCCGACAGCGTCCTGGCCCAGCTGGGCAACCGGGTGCAGCACGCGCTGCGCGCCTATACCCCCGCCGAGCAGAAGGGCCTGCGCGCGGCCGCCCAGAGCTTCCGCGCCAACCCGGCCTTCGACACCGCCGAGGCCATTCAGGCGCTGGGGGTCGGCGAGGCGCTGGTGTCCACGCTCGACGAAAAGGGCGCCCCGACCGTCGTGGCCCAGACCAAGATCCGTCCGCCGGATTCGCGCCTGGGCCCGGCGACCGAAGCCGAGCGCGCGGCGATCATGGCCGCCAGCCCGGTGCGCGGCCTCTATGACACGGCGATCAACCGCGAGTCGGCCGAAGAGGTGCTGAAGGCCCGCCGCGCCCAGGCCGACCGTCTCGAAGCCGAAACCGCCTCAGCGGCGGCTGATGCGAAGGCGGCGGAAAAGGCCGCGCGGTCCGCGCCGGCGCCGAGCCGCGAACGCGCCGCGCCCCGCGCTCGGGCCGCCTCCAACCGCCAGACGCCTATGGAGGCCCTGACCAAGTCGGTCTTGCGCACCGCCGGCTCCACCATCACCCGCGAACTGCTGCGCGGCGTATTGGGCAGCCTGAAGAAGCGCTAAAGGTCAGCCGCGCGGGATCAGGCGCCACATCCGCAAGGGGTGGCGCACCGCGCCCGCCTCTAGGCCCGCCGCGTCGCCGCGCCCGATGTAGAGGTCCGCGCGCACCGGGCCGCGGATGGCCGAGCCCGTGTCCAGCGTCACCACCAGGCCGCGATAGCTGGCGCGGGCCCCGCGCAGGTTGCCCCCGTCCGCCTCGATCCAGGCCGCCTCGCCATAGGTCCAGCGCGACGGGTCCACCGCCACCGAACGCCGCGCGGGCAGGGGCACGCCTGCCGCGCCCGTGGCCTCATTGCCGTCGTCCGGACTGGTCGTGAAGAAGATGTAGCGCGGGTTCAGCGCCATCACCCGTCGCGCTTCGGGTCCGCGATGGGCCGCCAGCCAGGCGCGGATGGCCTCGCCCGAGGTGCCGTCGCGCGGCAGCAGACCCTCATCGGCCATGGGGCGGGCGATGCCGACGAACTTGGCGCCGTTGTCGGCGGCGTAGGCGGCGCGCAGACGGGCGCCGTCGGGGAAGGCAAGGGTGCCGGATCCCTGAATCTGCAGGAAGAACAGATCCTCCGCCTTCATCCAGGCCAGGACGGAAGACTGCGCCGATCCGGCCTCGATGGCGGCGCGATCGCCGACGCTGGACGGATTGGCCGGCCGGCTGAGCACCGGCGCGTCGAACTCGGCGTCCGGCGCGCGGCGGGCCGGGTACTCGGGCGCGAAATAGGCGGTCAGCAGGCCGCGCCCGCCGTCATCGGTCTGGACCTCGGTCGCCGAGAAACGGCTCTCAAGAAAGGCGCGGGCGTCGCTGGGACTGGCGCGCGCGACGAGGGCGCGGGCGTCGCGGCAGGTTTCAACCGCAATACGGGACGGACCGCATCCGGCGGCATAGGCCCGCAGAGCGGCCAGGTGGTCTTCCTCGGCCCAGCCGGGCAGGGCGGCAAGGGGGAGCTCGCCTGCGACCGGCGGCAAGGTCGGTCTATCGATGGGCGGCAGGGGTCGAGGATCGGGCGTGGGCACGGCGCGAGGCGCCGACGCGCACGACGCCGCCAGCAGCGCCAGGACAGCAACGCCTGTCCAGGCAAGCGGAGCCTTTGGATAACGGGCCGCGCCCGCCTGATCGAGGGACACGGACCGGGCTAGCATCAAGCGGCGGCCGGCTCAACGCGGGCCAAGGCCCAGTTGGGATCGGACGCGCCCAGGCGGCGCTCAAAAGTCCAGATTTCAGCGGTGCGGCGCTCTTCTGTGACGGTCTCGCCGCCCGAAGGGGTCAGCGACCCGCGCACCTCGGCCAGGAAGCGCACCTTGGCCAGGGCGCGATCGCCCTCGGCGGTGGCCAGTTCCAGGTCGGCGCGGGGGGCATGGACCAGTTCGGCGCTCTCGGCGTCGCCGCGCGCCTCACGGGCGGCGATGCCCGCCTCGAACGAACTCATGACCTTGTCGGTTAGCAGCGGGCGCAGGGCCTCGCGGTCGCCCTTGGCGTAGGCGCGTACGATGGTCTCATAGGCCTGACGCGCGCCTTCCAGAAACCGGTGCGGGTCGAAGTTGGGGTCGCGCGCCTTCAGCCCGGCGATCGCCGCCGTCAGCGCGGGATCGGCGACAGGGCCTTTGGGCGCTTCGGCCGCGCCGCCCAATGCCGCCGGGACCGGCATCGGCTTGGGATTGTCCTCCGGCTGGCGGCCGACCTTCTTGCCCAGCACATTATAGAGCTGAAACAGCAGAACCGCCGCGATGACGGCGAATATCACGATCTGAAAGGTCACCGGCACGGTGGGTTCCTCGATTAGTCAGGCCGCCGGTCACACGACAGGCGGGCCAGGGGCTCTCCCCAGAGGCAGGGCGTGCCCTGTGATTAGGGGTCGATCCGGGCGGGCGCAAGGCGAAGCAGGGGGCGAACGCCGGTCTCGACGTTGCGACACAGGGTCTCGTCATGCTACCGCCGCCGCTCACGCCCGCCTCCGGAGGGAGCGGGACGCCTCCATTTCTGCAAGACGGTTTCCACACCCATGACCGACGCCACGCCGCCCGCCGACGCCAACGGCCAGACGCCCGACCAAGCCCAGCCGCAGGACGGCCAGCCGCAAGGCCCGGGCTTCCGCATCCTGGCCCAATACGTCCGCGACCTGTCGTTCGAGAACCCCAAGGCGCCGGACAGCCTGCGCATCGACGGCAAACCCGCCATCGACATGGGCGTCGAGATGAACGCCCAGGGCCGCCCCGACGGCCTGTTCGAAGTGGACCTGAAGCTGTCGATCAAGGCGACGGCCGATGACAAGTCGCCGGTGTTTCACGTGGAACTGCTCTACGGCGGCCTGTTCGCCCTGCAGGGCGTCCAGCCGCAGGACATCGAGCCCCTGCTGCTGATCGAGTGCCCGCGCTACCTCTTCCCCTTCGCCCGCCAGATCATCGCCCAGGCGACGGCGGACGGCGGCTTCTACCCGCCCTTCATGGTCGACCCGATCGACTTCGCCGCCATCTACATCGCCCGCCAGCAGCAGATCGCCAGCGCCCCGGCTGAGACCGGCCAGGCTTGACGCCTGGGTCGCTAACGCGAGGCGCGCGGCGCCTCGCTGCTTGAGCGACTGTTATGTGGAGGGGCGTCCGATGGGCGCCCCTTTTCATTTGCAAGGACAGCGTAGTGCTCAAGGTCATCGCCGAGGACTTCATCAAGCCTGAACATATCGAGACGGTGCGGCCTCTCTACGCCGAACTGGTGCGGCTGACGCGGGGCGAGCCCCTGTGTCTGGCCTATGAGCTGTTCGAGGATCACAAACAGCCGGGACACTTCATCTTCATCGAGGAATGGCCCGATCAGGCCGCGCTCGACGCCCATTGCGCCAGCGAGCATTTCCGTCGCCTGGTTCCCCAGATCGACGCCTGCCAGACCAAGCCCGGAACCTATATTCTGATGAAGCCCGTCCTGGCGGACCCCAACGATCAGGCGGCTTCTTCGGCCTCGGCTTCGACCGTCACGCCATAGCCCGCCCACAGGCTGAAGTCCTTGATCGTCGCCTTGAGGAAGGCCAGGTGGGCCGCCTCTTCCTCGGCCGTGACGAAGGAGGGCAGGGGGCGCGGCCGGGCGCCGTAGGCGGCGCGCACCGCTGTCTCCGCAGGACCGCCGCGCGTCGACGTCAGGTCCAGCGCCCGCTCCTTGCCGCCGCGCAGCTCCAGATAGACCTCGGCCAGCAGGCGGGCGTCGATCAGGGCGCCGTGCAAGGTGCGCTCGACCAGGCTGATCTTGTAGCGCTTGCACAGGGCGTCCAGCGAGTTGGCCATGCCCGGAAACCGCTTCTGGGCCAGGGCCAGGGTGTCGATCCAGCGATCCTGCGGCGGCGGCTTGCGGCCAATCCGGCCGATCTCGAAGTCGATGAAGTTGCGGTCGAAGTTGGCGTTGTGCGCGATCAGCGGCGCATCGCCCAGGAACTCCATCAGGTCATCGATAACCTCATGGAATTTGGGGGCGTCCTTCACCTTGTCGTCGGTGATGCCGTGCACCTTGATGGCGTCGGGCGGGATCAGCCGTTCGGGGTTAATGAAGCGGTGAAAGGTCCGGCCCGTCGGCAGCAGGTCCTCGATCTCGATGCAGCCCACCTCGATCAGCCGATCGCCCGTCTTGGGATCGAAGCCGGTGGTTTCAGTATCGAGGACGATTTCGCGAGCCATGCCCCTTAATGCCGGGGTTCCGCTCCGAACGAAAGAGCGCCGCGCGGCGGCGTCCACGACGGCGACAGGACTGTCCCCACGATCTGGCGTACCTGATCGCGCGCCGCCTGCAGGCCCCGGCCCGTGTCGACGACGAAGTCGGCGCGGGCGCGCTTTTCAGCGTCCGGCGTCTGCCGCGACAGTATGGCGTCGAACCGCTCGCGCGTCATGCCGGGTCGAGCCAGCACGCGCTGGGCCTGCACCTCGGGTTCGGCGGTGACCACCACCACGGCGTCTACGGCGGCGTCGCCGCCCGTCTCAAACAGAAGCGGGATGTCCACCAGCGCCAACTGCGCGCCCTGAACCTCCGCGGCCTTCAACGCTTTCGCGCGGTCCGCCGCGACCAACGGATGAACGATGGCCTCCAGGCGCTGAAAGGCGGTCTCGTCGCGCCCCAGAGCCTCGGCCAGCCGCGTGCGGTCGACCGCGCGATCCACGACCACGCCGGGGAAGGCCTGCGCCAGCGGCGCGACTGCTGCTCCGCCCGGCCCATAGAGCCGATGAACCGCGGCATCGGCGTCCCACATCACCGCGCCTTCTTCGGCGAACATCTGCGCCGTCGTGGACTTTCCCATGCCGATGGAGCCGGTCAGTCCCAGAACGATCATGCAGCGGCGTCCAGATGGGCCATAGCCACGGCGCGCAGGTCCAGCGGCGGCGGCGGGACGCCGAAAATAGCCTCGAATGACGGTCCGGCCTGACCGATCAGCATGGCCAGCCCATCGACCGTAGTCAGCCCCCGCGCCTGCGCCGCCGCCAGAAAGGGCGTGAGCACCGGCTTATAGGTCATGTCCATGACGACCGCGTCGGCCTTCAGGACGCCGACGTCGATTGTCGGCGGCGCGCTCAGGGCGTTGATGACCAGATCGGCCTTGGCCAGCACGCCTTCGTCCTCGGCGACCGCCACCCCGGCGCCCAGATCGGCGGCCAGAGCCTCGGCGCGGCTGCGCGTGCGGTTCAGGATCGACAGGCGCGCGCCGGCCTCGACAAGGGAGCCCGCGACCGCGCGTGCGGCGCCGCCCGCGCCCAGCATGACGACATGGGCGCCGTTCAGTTCGAAGTCGGGCGCCTGTTCCGCCAGGGCGTAGAGCACGCCCGCCCCATCGGCGCTGTCGGCGCGGACCCGGCCGTTTTCAAACACCAGGATGTTGGCTGACCCCGTCGCCTTGGCCGCCGGGGCGACGTCGTCGGCCAGGGCGAAGGCCTGTTCCTTGAACGGCGCCGTGACGTTGAGGCCCTGGATCAGGCCCGCACGCCCGGCGGCGACCAGGGTGCGGAATCCATTGGGGTCTTTCGGCTGAAACGCGACATAGGATCCGTCGACAGCCCCGGCCTCCAGCCAGGCGTTATGCAGGATCGGGCTGAGAGAATGGCCGATCGGATTGCCGGCGACCCCGCCCAGGCGGACCTGGCCGGTGATGCGCGCCGGACGGAGCGCCGGTTCCGTTTCTATGTTCATGACGCAATGATCCCCGCACGCCTCAACTCTGTGAGGACGGGCCATAACGGCAATCCGAGAACAGTGAAATAGTCGCCTTGCACTGCGTCAAAAAGTTGCGCCCCCATCCCCTCGAGCCGGTAGGAGCCGACACAGGCCAGCAGGCCTTCGCCTTCCGCCGTCAGATAGGCGTCAAGGAAGGCGTCGGAAAAGGCGCGGACCTTCATTTCGGCCGTATCCAGCCCGCTCCATACGATCTGGCCTTTGTGCGCCAGAGCCGCGCCCGAGTGCAGGTGGTGCGAGCGGCCGCGCATGGCCGACAGGCGCTCGCGCGCCGCCGCCAGCGTCGGCGCCTTGGAGACCAGCCCCCCGTCAAAGGCCAGGGTCTGATCGGCGCCGAGCACCCAGGCCTCCGGGTCATGACGCGACACCGCCAGCGCCTTGGCCCGCGCCAGCTCCACCGCCAACTCGGCTGGATCGACCCCCGGCGTCTTCAGGGCGTCTTCGTCCACATCGGCGACCTGGACGGCGAAGGGCACGCCGGCGTTTTCCAGCATGGCCCGGCGCGCGGCGCTCTTGGAGGCCAGGATCAGACGTTCATGGGGGGCCTCGGTCACATCGGCGCTCCCAGGCGGCGGCTGCGCCGCTCGCTCAACAGGTTGATGATGGCGGCGGCCGTCTCCTCGACCGAACGCCGGGTCACGTCGATGGTCGGCCAGCCGCGCCGTTCAAAGGCGCGCCGCGCCTTGATGGTCTCTTCGCGCACGGAGTCATGGTCGACATAGGCCGAGGCATGGCCGGCGTTCAGTCCGTCCAGGCGATTGCGGCGGATCTGCACCAGGCGGTCCGGCGAAACCGTCAGGCCGACCACCAGCGGGTTCTTCAGCGCCGTCAGCCGCTCGCCGTCTTCCTGCCCCGGCACCAGCGGCACGTTCGCCGCCCGAATGCCGCGATGCGCCAGATAGATGCAGGTCGGCGTCTTGGACGTCCGGCTGACGCCGCACAGGACGACATCGGCCTGTTCCAGCTGCTCCAGCGTCCCTTGTCCGTCATCGTGGGCGATGGCGTAGTCCAGCGCGCTCATCCGGTTGAAATAGCCGGTGTCCAGCGCGTGCTGGGCGCCGACCCGTGCTGAAACATCCGCCCCGAGGTAGCGAGACAGGGCGCCGACCAGCGGGTCGAGCGCCCCGATCTGCGGCATCTGCAGCCGACGACAGCCGACTTCCAGCTGTTCGCGCAACTCGCGATCGACCAGCGTATGCAGGACCACGCCAGGCGCCGCTGCGATTTCTTCCAGCACCCGCTCCATCTGCTTGTTGGACCGCACCAGGGCGTAGATGTGCTCGATGGGAATGACGCCGTCGAAACGGGCGATCACCGCCTTGGCCATGGCGTTCAACGTTTCCCCCGTCGAATCCGAGACGAGGTGGACATGGAAGTATGTGGCCAGACGCGACGCGCCGGGAGGACGGGCAGGGCTCATGAGGACGGCGTCTCCTTCTGTCCCACGGTCGGATCATCCCCGCGCCCTGTTGAAAAGCCGGGGCGCCGTTCGTGAAAGACCGGGCGCCGAATCCTGTAGCAAGCCCTGTCGCCGGTCGCGAGCGGGGATCGCGGGCGCCGTTGCCGCGATCGGCGCCGGAGTCGTCCGCCTGGGCGCCGAGGTTTCATCCCATGCTGTGGGCAGGACTCGCTGTCCAAATTCGGCGCCCGTGGATTCACCCACAACGGCGCCCAGAGACAAACCCGAGTCTGGCGGGTGTTTCACGGCTTATCCCCATGACTCACACCCCGGCCGGCGATCACGCGGATTCCTTCGCCGTGAAACGGGGACAAGTCGGAGTCCAACCGGGACGGTCCAAGGTTATCCCCGTGCTCCCCGGCCCTGCTTCCAACCTCTAATTCTTTCAATTCTTAAATCTGAATAGGTATTGAGGCTTGGGGGTGTGCATCCTAAAGCCCAAGACATGAGCACGCCCCTTCTGATCCAGGCTCTCCAGGGCCAAATCCTTTCCCGCCCGCCTGTGTGGTTCATGCGTCAGGCCGGGCGCTACTTGCCGGAGTACCGCGAGCTGCGGGCCAAGGCCCCGGACTTCATCGCCTTCTGCCTGAATCCGGAGATGGCGGCCGAAGCGACCCTGCAGCCGATGCGTCGTTTCGGCTTCGACGCCGCCATTGTCTTCGCCGACATCCTGCTGATCCCCGGCGCCCTGGGGCAGAAGGTGTGGTTCGAGGCGGGGGAAGGTCCGCGCTTGGGCGCCCTGCCGTCGGTGCAGTCGATGGCCGACAAGGCTCAGCAGGCTGGAGAGGCCCTCAAGGCCGTGGGCCAGACGCTCAGCCTGGTGCGCGCGGAACTGGAGCCGGAACGCGCTCTGATCGGTTTCGCCGGCGCGCCTTGGACCGTGGCCACCTACATGCTGGACGGCGAACACCGGACCATGGGCAAGGGCGAGCGCGGTCTGGCGCGCACCTACGCCTATACTCAGCCTGAGATCGTTTACGGCCTGCTGGACGTGCTGGTGGAAGCCACCGCCCACTATCTGAAGATGCAGCAGGACGCAGGCGCTCAGGTGCTGAAGATCTTCGAGAGCTGGGCCGAGGGCCTGCCCGACGATCTGTTTGAGAGCCTGGTGCTGAAGCCGCATCAGAAGCTGGTCGCCCGCGCACGTGAACTGGGCGTCACCGTGCCCCTGATCGGCTTCCCGAGGGGCTCGGCGGCCCTGGCCGAACGCTATGCGCGCGAATGCGACGTGCAGGGCGTGGCGCTGGATACCGCCTGTCCGCTGGAAGTCGGCAAGCGCGTCCAGGCCATCAAACCCATTCAGGGGGCGCTGGACCCGCTGCTGCTGCGTGCGGGAGGCGACGCTCTGGATCGCCGTGTCGACCAACTGATGGAGGCCTGGGGCCAGGGGCCGTGGATTTTCAACCTCGGCCACGGCATCCTGCCTGACGTGCCCATCGCCCATGTCGAGCAAGTGTTGAAACGGATCGGCGCCCAATGAGCCAGACCGCCGCTACCCCAGAGGGACGACCCAACCGGCGCGTGGCGGTCGTCCTGACCAATCTGGGCGGTCCTGATCGCCCCGAAGCGGTCAAACCCTTCCTGTTCAACCTGTTCAACGATCCGGCCATCATCGGTCTGCCGGGGATCGTGCGCACGCCGCTGGCGAAGCTGATCTCCAGCCGCCGCGAGACCTCGGCCCAGGCCAACTACGCCCTGATGGGCGGCGGCTCCCCCTTGCTGCCAGAGACGCAGAAACAGGCCGAGGCCCTGTCGCGCGCGCTGGCGGACGCCTCGCCGGGCGACGACAGCCGGGTCTTCATCGCCATGCGCTACTGGCACCCGCTGACGGAAGAGACGGCGGCGGCTGTGAAGGCGTTCCAGCCCGACAAGATCGTCCTTCTGCCCCTCTATCCGCAGTTCTCGACCACCACGACGGCCTCCTCGGTGAAGAAGTGGACCGAGTGCTACGACGGACCGGGCGAGACCCACGTCGTCTGCTGCTACCCCGACGCCGAGGGCCTGATCGAGGCCCAGGTCCGCCTGATCCGGCAGACGTTGGACAAGGCGCAAGGCAAGCCGGTGCGGGTGCTGTTCTCGGCCCATGGCATCCCCGAGAAGCTGGTGGCGGCCGGCGATCCCTATCAGGCTCAGGTCGAGGCCACCGTCGCCGCCGTGGTCGAGCGCATGGGGCTGACCGACTGGGCCATCTGCTATCAGAGCCGTGTCGGGCCGCTGAAATGGCTGGGCCCCGCCACACCGGACGCCATCGAACAGGCGGCCAGAGACGGCGTGGGCGCGCTCGTCGTGCCGATCGCCTTCGTCTCGGAACACATCGAGACCCTGGTCGAACTGGACATGGAATACGGCGAGCTGGCCCATAAGGTCGGTTGCGCCCCTTACCTGCGCGCGCCGACGGTCAGCGCCGACCCGGTTTTCATCACCGCCCTTGCCGATGCGGTCGGGCGGGCGCTGGAGGCGCCGGGAACCGCCCCGCAGGGGGCTTCGCAGGGTGGACCATGCGCCCACTTGAAAGCCTGCCCGTCCGGCTGTTCAAAGGCGTCCAAGGCGGCCTGAGGGGAGCGACATGGACTATTACAACCTGGCCCGCGGGCTACACATCCTGGCGGTGATCGCCTGGATGGCCGGAATGCTCTTCCTGCCGCGTCTGTTCGCCTATGACGCCGAGCAGAACGGCAAGCCTGAACCCCTGCGCAGTGACATGCAGGCCCTGCTGCGTATCTGGCAGACGCGGCTGCTGCGGATCATCATCAACCCGGCGATGATCCTGGCCTTCGTCTTTGGCGGCTGGCTGCTGTGGCTGCGCAGCGGCGACGGCGCCGACTGGTCCTTCGCCCATCAGCCGTGGATGGTGACCAAGCTGATCGGCGTCTTCCTGCTGGCCGGCTGGCATGGCTTCCTGGCCGGGCAGCGCAAGAAGATTGCGGCCGGGACCTCCAAATATTCGGGTCGTTTCTGGCGCATGACCAATGAGATTCCCTTCGTCCTGGCCATCATCATGGTGTTGTCGGTGACGATGGAGTGGAGTTTCTGAGCGCCCTGACGCGAGCGACGCCGTCGCTCGCTGCTTGAGGGGCCTTGACCCGTATGGGTCTTTCGTGGTTCCGCTGCGGAGAACCGTGCGGCCGATCCGTGCAGCGCGGTCCCTCTCTTTTCGCGACGCCTGCCGGTTTGAGCCTGCGGGAGCCCGTCGCCCTCCCTCCCAGCCCCTGCGGCTGAAGCCATTACGACCTTCTGCTCCTGGCCGCCTTGCAGCGTCCGGGCGCGCGAACGAGCACGCCATCATGACCGATACGCCTGAGACGCCGGACACCGAAGTCACTGAAAATGCAGCGGAAACGCCCGTCGAACGACCGCGCCGCACCCTCAGCCTGGGCGGCAGCCGCGCGGCGGCGCCGGTCGAAGAGGCCGAGCCCGAAGTCCCTGCTCAGGCTATCTCTGACGACGACGACCACGGCGTCGACACGACGGCCGAGGACGACGATGAGGACGACGACGGCGAACCGATCGTCCCCAACGGTCGCATCACCCTTCAGGAACTGAACGAGAAGACGCCGGAAGACCTGGTCGCCTTCGCCGAGGGTCTGGACATCGAGAACGCCGGCAACCTGCGTAAGCAGGACCTGCTGTTCGCCATCCTGAAGACCCTGGCTGACGAAGAGGTCGAGATCATCGCCTCGGGCGTGCTGGAGATCCTGCCTGACGGCTTCGGCTTCCTGCGCAGCCCCGACGCCAACTATCTGCCGGGTCCGGACGACGTCTATGTCTCGCCGTCGCAGATCCGCCGCTTCGGCCTGCGTTCGGGCGATACGGTGCACGGCGCCGTGCGCGGTCCGCGCGAGGGCGAGCGCTATTTCGCCCTGCTCAAGGTCGACACGATCAACTTCGAAGATCCGGAGATGGTCAAGACCAAGGTCCTGTTCGACAACCTGACGCCGCTCTATCCCGAAGAGCGTCTGCACATGGAGATCCAGGACCCGACGCTGAAGGACCGCTCGGGCCGGGTCATCGACATCGTCGCTCCGCTGGGCAAGGGCCAGCGCTGCCTGATCGTCGCCCCGCCGCGCGTCGGTAAGACGGTGATGCTGCAGAACATCGCCAAGTCGATCGAACGCAACCACCCGGAAGTCTTCCTGATCGTCCTGCTGATCGACGAACGCCCCGAAGAAGTCACCGACATGCAGCGCACCGTGAAGGGCGAGGTCGTCGCTTCGACCTTCGACGAGCCCGCCTCGCGCCACGTCGCCGTCGCCGAAATGGTGATCGAAAAGGCCAAGCGTTTGGTCGAACACAAGAAGGACGTGGTGATCCTGCTGGACTCCATCACCCGTCTGGGCCGCGCCTACAACGCCACGGTCCCGTCGTCGGGCAAGGTGCTGACCGGCGGCGTCGACGCCAACGCCCTGCAGCGGCCCAAGCGCTTCTTCGGCGCCGCGCGCAATGTGGAGCAGGGCGGCTCGCTGACCATCATCGCCACGGCCCTGATCGACACCGGCAGCCGCATGGATGAGGTGATCTTCGAAGAGTTCAAGGGCACCGGCAACTCGGAAATCGTCCTGGACCGCAAGGTCGCCGACAAGCGCATCTTCCCGGCCATCGACGTGCTCAAGTCGGGCACCCGCAAGGAAGACCTCATCACGCCGAAGGATCAGCTGGCCAAGACCTATGTCCTTCGCCGCATCCTCAACCCGATGGGTCCGCAGGACGCGATCGAGTTCCTGCTCGACAAGCTGCGCCAGTCCAAAAACAACGGCGACTTCTTCCAGTCGATGAACACCTGATAGGGTCCCTAACGCCTCGCACGCGGTGCGAGGCTGCTTGAGGGCGAAATTCCCTCATGTAGTCGCACGCCGCGCGTGCGACGTTGGGGAGCGAAAACGTGTTTCACGTGAAACAGGAGCGTGGGTCATGAAGCTGAACATCGAGATCGACTGCACCCCGGCCGAGGCTCGCGCCTTTCTGGGCCTGCCCGACGTGACGCCGCTCAACGACCATCTGGTGGCCGAGATGCAGAAGCGCATGGACGCCAACATGGCCGCCATGCAGCCCGATGAGCTGATGAAGACCTGGACCAGTTTCGGCGTTCAGGCCCAGGACCAGTTCCGCCGTCTGATGGAAGCCGCCGTCACGGGCGCGGCC
Organism: Brevundimonas guildfordensis; assembly: GCF_014836405.1. Taxonomy (GTDB): domain Bacteria; phylum Pseudomonadota; class Alphaproteobacteria; order Caulobacterales; family Caulobacteraceae; genus Brevundimonas; species Brevundimonas guildfordensis. The sequence continues at coordinate 168,075 of NZ_JACSQU010000003.1, forward strand.
AAGCCATGATCCGGCTTTCCTCCCCACGCCGTGGGGAGGGGGACCGCGAAGCGGTGGAGGGGCTCTTCCCGGCCGGTGCAAGCCCCTCCGTCTCGCCGCCTTCGGCGCCGATCCACCTCCCCATTCCATGGGGAGGAGAAACGATATGACTGACACGATCTTCGCCCTCGCCACGCCGCCCGGACGCGGCGCCATCGCCGTCGTGCGCCTGTCGGGGCCGGGGACGGGAGCGGCTCTGACCGCGCTCGGGGCAGGGGGGCTGGCCCCACGTCTGGCCTCGGTGCGCAGCCTGCGCCACGACGGCCGCCTGATTGACGAGGCCCTGGTGCTGCGCTTCGTCGCGCCGCGCTCCTACACGGGCGAGGACTCGGCCGAGCTGCACCTGCACGGCGGTCGCGCCGTCATCGAGGCGGCCAGCGCCGCCCTGATCGCCCTGGGCCTGCGGCCGGCCGAACCGGGCGAGTTCACCCGACGCGCCTTCCAGAACGGCCGTATGGATCTGGCCCAGGCCGAGGCGGTCGCAGATCTGATCGACGCAGAAACGGAAGCCCAGAAGTCTCAGGCCCTGGGTCAACTCGACGGCGCCTTGTCGGCCGCCTACGGGGGCTTTCGCCGCGACCTGCTGAAGGCGCTGTCCCTGGTCGAGGCCGAGATCGACTTCCCCGACGAGGAAGTGCCCGACAACCTGGCGCGCAGCGCCGGGCCGGTGCTCGACGCCCTGGCCGCCGACCTGCGCTCAGCCCTGGCCGACAGCGATCGCGGACGACGGGTGCGCGAGGGCTATCGCATCGTCCTGATTGGCGAGACGAACGCGGGCAAGTCGTCTCTGTTCAACGCCCTGGTCGCGCGTGAGGCGGCCATCGTCACCCCCATCGCCGGGACCACGCGCGACGTGCTGGACGCGGACATCATGATCGGCGGTTACGCCGTCACCTTGTCCGACACGGCAGGCCTTCGCGAAAGCGACGATGTGGTCGAGGCCGAGGGCATTCGGCGGGCTCGGCTTCGGGCCGAGCGGGCAGATCTGCGCCTGTGGGTCCGCTCGCCCTCGACCGACGGGGCTGAGGACCCGGCCGCGGCCTTCGTGCGCCCCTCCGATCTTCAGGTGCTGAACAAGGCCGACCTGGGCGCCGTGACGCCGACGCCGGACCTCGAACCCGTCAGCGTCAGCACGACGACGGGGCAGGGGCTGTCCGAACTGCATGACTGGATCGCCGCCCGCCTGGCGCGCGACCTGTCCGGCGCTGACTTCCCCGCCGTGACCCGCGAGCGCCATCGCCGCCGTTTGACCGAGGCCTTGTCCGCTGTCGAGGAGGGGCGCCGGGCGCTCGATCTGGCGCCTGAGATGGCGGGTGAAGACTTGCGCCGCGCGGCCGACGCCCTGGCCCGCGTCACCGGGGCGATCGGCGTTGAAGACATTTTGGGCGAGGTTTTCTCGTCCTTCTGCATAGGCAAATAGGCCCGGCTTTCGCCTGTTTCACGTGAAACAACGGTTCCTCTACCGGTGGCGATTTCGGCCCGGATGCACTATGTGAACCCCATGAGTTCAAGCCTCGATCACACCTTCGACGTCGTCGTCATCGGCGGCGGCCACGCCGGTTGCGAAGCCGCGACCGCCGCTGCCCGCGCGGGGGCCCGCACCCTGCTTCTGACGCAGAAGCTGGAGACCATCGGCGAAATGAGCTGCAACCCGGCCATCGGCGGACTGGGCAAGGGCCATCTGGTGCGCGAGATCGACGCCCTGGACGGGTTGATGGGCCGGCTCGCTGACGTGTCGGGCATCCAGTTCCGGATGTTAAACCGGTCAAAGGGCGCCGCCGTGCGCGGCCCGCGCAGTCAGATCGACCGCCGACTGTATCGTGAAGCCATGCAGGCCGAACTGGCGGACTATTCGAACCTGGCCGTGATGGCGGGCACCGCTGAGGGCCTGATCCGGACCGGCGACCGTGTCGTCGGCGTGACGACGGGAGCAGGGGAGACGATCCGCGCTGGGGCTGTGGTGCTGACGACCGGCACCTTCCTCAACGGGGTCATTCATCGCGGCGACCTGCGCATTCCGGCCGGCCGCTACGGCGAGGACCCCTCGACGGGTCTCGCCGGCGATCTGCACGCGGCCGGTCTGATGATGGGGCGGCTGAAGACCGGGACGCCCGCGCGTCTGGACGGGCGCACCATCGCCTGGGAGCGGCTGGAGATGCAGGCCGCCGACGACCAGCCCGTGCCTTTCAGCTTCCTGACCGACCGTATCGAGGTGCCCCAGATCGCCTGCGGCGTGACACACACGACCGAAGAGACGCACCGCATCATCGCCGACAATCTGGGCGAAAGCGCCGTCTATGGCGGCAAGCTGGCCGGGCGGGGGCCGCGCTACTGCCCCTCGATCGAGGACAAGGTGGTGCGCTTCGCCGACAAGACCAGCCACCAGGTCTTCCTCGAGCCCGAGGGTCTGGACGACCCGACCGTGTATCCCAACGGCATTTCGACCTCGGTGTCCGACGCGACACAGCTGGCCTTCCTTCACACCATGCCGGGTCTAGAGAAGGTTGAGGTGTTCCGCTTCGGCTACGCCATCGAATACGACTATGTCGACCCACGTGAGCTGACCCCGGCGCTGGAGGTCAAGAAGCGGCCGGGCCTCTACCTGGCGGGCCAGATCAACGGCACGACCGGCTATGAAGAGGCGGGAGCTCAAGGCCTCATCGCCGGGCTCAACGCCGCCCGAGCCGCGGCGGGGTCGGAGCCCCTGATCCTTGGTCGCGACCAAGCCTACATCGGCGTCATGATCGACGACCTGGTGACGCGCGGCGTGACAGAACCCTATCGCATGTTCACCAGCCGGGCCGAATACCGCCTGACATTGCGCGCCGACAACGCCGATCAGCGCCTGACCCCGATCGGCATCGAGGCCGGTATCGTGGGGGCAGAACGCTGCAAGGTATGGCTCGACAAGTCTGACCAGTTGGACCGGGCGAACCGTGTTTCACGTGAAACGCAGTTCACGCCCAAGGAGGCGGGGGCGCTGGGCATCATCGTCAACGCCGATGGTCAGCGTCGCTCGATCCGCGATCTGCTGGCCTTCCCGAACGTGTCCCTGGAGCAGTTCGTAGCCATCCGGCCCGAGATCGCCGATTGGGCGCCTGCCGTGCGGGAGCAGGTGGAAATCGACGCTGTTTACGCTGGCTATCTCGATCGTCAGGCCCAGGACGCCGAGGCGTTGCGGCGGGAGGAGGGGCTGACCTTGCCCGCTGACCTCGACTACGCCGTCATCGGCGCCCTGTCGAATGAAGTGCGCGAGAAGCTGGCCCTGATCCGACCCCTGACGCTGGGCCAGGCCGGGCGGATCGAAGGCATGACGCCGGGCGCCCTGACCGCGCTTTTAGCGCACGTGAAGAAGGTGAAGGGCGTGGAAGCTGACCTCGCGGCGGTTGTCGCCTGATGCAGGACGCCATTGAAGTCTTCCGCGCCCAGACGGGGGCGAGCGACGCCAACATCGCCGACCTGAAGACCTTTCTGGCCATGCTGAGTGATGCCAACGAGGTGATGAACCTGGTCGGACCGGACACTCTTCCTGACTTTTGGAACCGCCACGCCTGGGACAGCGCGCAGTTGCTGAGCCTGGCGCTCGAGGCCAAAACCTGGGCCGATCTCGGAGCAGGGGCCGGCTTCCCCGGCGTGGTTCTCGCGATCATGCTGAAGGAGCGGCCGGGCGCCCATGTCTGGCTGGTCGACAGCCTGGGCAAGCGCTGTCGCTTCCTGCAGACCATCGTTGATGCTCTGGATCTGCCCGCCACCGTCGTCAATGGGCGGGCCGAGGAGCAGACGATTACAGTCGACATCGTCACGGCGCGGGCCGTGGCGGCGATGGAGAAGCTGCTGGGTTATGCACAGCCCTACTTCCAACGCGGTGCAAAAGGCCTGTTCCTCAAGGGCGAGAAGGCCGAGGTTGAGTTGAAAGAGGCCCGTCGGGTCTGGCAGTTTGAAGCTGAGCTTACCGTCTCGCGCAGCGATCCGCGCGGCCGCATCGTTTCACTGGGGAGCCCTCGCCGTGTCCGTTGAGTCCGTAAAGCCGCCCCAGGTCCATGACACCCGCGTTCTGGCGGTTTCGAACCAGAAGGGCGGGGTGGGCAAGACCACGACCGCCATCAACCTGGGCACAGCGCTGGCCGCCATCGGCGAGAAGGTGCTGATCGTGGACATGGACCCGCAGGGCAACGCCTCCACAGGCCTGGGTGTTCCACGTGAAACACGGCGCGTGACCATCTACGACGTCATTGTCGATGGACGCCCCGTGGACGAGGCGGCGATCGAGACCGCCGTGCCTGGCCTGTTCATCGTTGCCGCCGACCCCGACATGTCGGGGGTCGAGATCGAACTAAGTCAGTCGGATCGTCGCTCCTATCGTCTGCGTGACGCCCTGGCGAAGCAGGGAGGGAATGGTCATTCTCGGTATGACTATGTGCTGATCGACTGTCCGCCGTCGCTGAACCTTCTGACGTTGAACGCCATGTCGGCCGCCGACGCCGTTCTGGTGCCGCTTCAGTGTGAATTTTTCGCTCTGGAGGGGCTGACCCAGCTGATGCGGACCATTGAAATGGTGCGCCAGAGCCTGAACCCGGCGTTGGAGATTCAGGGCCTGGTCCTGACCATGTACGACAGGCGCAACGCCCTGTCGGGCCAGGTGGCGGCCGATGTGCGCGCCCACTTCGGCGACAAGGTCTACGACAGCGTCATTCCCCGGAACGTGCGGGTGTCCGAGGCGCCGTCGTTCGGCAAGCCGGCCCTGATCTATGATCTGAAGTGTGCAGGCAGTCAGGCCTATCTGAAGCTGGCGCGTGAACTGGTGGCGCGCGAGCGCCAACGTCGTCAGGCCGTCGCGGCCTGATCAAACTGATAAGTAAACGGAAACAGCATCTTGTCCGAACGTCAGCGTGGTCTGGGCCGGGGTCTCTCGGCGCTTCTGGGAGAAAACGCGCAGGAAGCGGTCGCCGTCGATGCGGCGGGTCCGGCTCCTGCGGGCGTGCAACGCGCCCCGATCGAAGCGCTGAAGCCCAATCCGGACCAGCCACGCAAGATCTTCGCCAAGACCGACCTGGACGAACTGACGGCGTCGATCCGCGACAAGGGCGTGCTGCAACCGATCCTCGTGCGGTCGCAGCCAGGCGAGAGGGGCGTGTGGCAGATCATCGCCGGGGAGCGTCGCTGGCGGGCGGCCCAGGCCGCGCGTCTGACGCAGGTGCCGATCGTCGTGCGCGAGATGGACGACATCGAGGTGCTGGAAGTTGGCGTCATCGAGAACGTCCAGCGCGCCGATTTGAACCCGATGGAAGAGGCTAACGCCTACGCGGTGCTGATGGAGCGCTTCGGCCGCACCCAGGACGCTCTGGCCGGGGTCGTGGGCAAGAGCCGCAGCCATGTCGCCAACACCCTGCGTCTGTTGCAACTGCCGGAAACGGTGCGCGAGCACGTGGTGCGCGGGGAGCTGTCCGCGGGTCACGCGCGGGCGCTGATCACCGCGCCCGACGCTGTGCAGTTGGCCGCCGAGGTCATCGCCAAGGGCCTGAACGTGCGCCAGACCGAGGCCCTGGCCCGTCGTGCGGCCGAGGGGCCGAAGACGCCCAAGGCCCGGCCCGCGCCGAACGGGGAGGGCGCGGCCGACATCGCCGCTCTGGAGCAGGATCTGTCCGACGCCCTGGGGCTGAAGGTGTCGCTGGCCGACAAGGGCGGCAAGGGCGAGATCACCGTCAAATACGGCACTCTGGAGCAGCTCGACGACCTGTGCCGTCGTCTGATGCGGGGCTGAGCGACTGGATAAAAAAGCCCGTCCGCGGCCGAGCCGGGACGGGCAAGTCGGGGATGAGAGCGGAGCCGACCCGCCAGCAGGTGGGAGCGCGTCGGCTGGGTCCGATCAATGATCGAAGAGCGATCCTCTTTATAGAAAGCCGCTATATACGTTTATGTCAATATTGCGTGTTTGACGTGATCGGTGGCCGTTGGGGCCCTGACGAGAGCGGCCGATGCATCGACTGAGGCCTCTTTCCGGCCTCACGCTCGGGGGCGCGCCGCCGACCTAAAAGGTGAGAGAGCGACGGCGTTACAGCCCCATGCGCTTGGCGCGGGCGGCGATCTCCAGCAGGAGGCGTTCGGCGATCAGCGCCTCGGGCATCCCCGTGGTCTTGGTCATGACGTCGGCCGTGTTGACGCTGTCCATCACCTCATCGAGCAAGTCGAGCCGCCAGCCGCGCGCCTGGCGCAGCATTTCGGCCTCCTGCTTCCAGAAGACGCCAGCGGACTTGGCGGCCTCCTTCGCGCCCGCGCCGTTCGCCTGCAAGACGTTGATCCGGCGTAGCTTTCCGAGGTGGATCGAGGCCATGCGTACGGCCATGACGGCGCTTTCGCCCTCGGCCAGGGCGCGGCGCAGGCCCGCCTGGGCGGGGCCAGGGCGGCCGCCGAAGGCCTGTAAGGCGGCGTCGGATAAGGAGGCGTCCGGCTCGACCCCCAGATGGGCGTCCAGTTCTTCCACGTCGATGGTGCGGCCCGCTCCAGGACCGATATAGAGGATCAGCCGCTCGATCTCCTGACGCATCAGGCCGCGCTCGCGGGGCAGGCGGGCGACAAAGCGGTCCAGGGCGTCCGAGGTCAGGCCCACCTTGTCGACGCCCAAGGCTTCGCGCGTCATGCGGGCGACGTCGCCGACCTCGTCCTCGTAGCAGGCGATGGCGACCGCGCCCTGGGCCTTCTCGGCGGCCTTGCGCAGGGCGGATTCGCGGCCGAGCGCCCCGGCTTCGATGACCAGCATGGCGTCGGGATTGTAGGCGCCCTCGGCGTGGGCGCTCAGGGCGGCGGCGACGGCCTTGTCGACTCCGCCCTTGGCGTCGCCCATCCGCACCCGCACCAGGCGCCGCCCTCCGATCATGCTGAGCGCTGTCAGCGCCTCTTCCAGCCGCACCGGGTCGCCGTCGATATCGGCCTCGGTCAGCAGGGTGACGTTGAACGGGTCGTTCAGGTCCGGGGTGATCGTCTTGCACAGGGTCAGGGCGCGCTCGGTCACGCCCGAACGGTCCTTGCCGTGGATGACGGCGGCGCGAACGCCGGCGTCCGGGGCCTTCAGGAAGCGGTCGACGTCAGGCCGCCGGGACAGGATCATGCGGCGGCCTTCAACGCTCCGCCAGGACGCGCATCATGTCCAGGCGGATCAGGCGCGCCAGGTCGGCGGCGGCGCGGTCCTCGCCGTCCTGTTGGGCGGCGATGGCGGCGTACGGCTGGTCGGCGGCGGCGTAGGTGACCGTGGTCGTCTGTACGCCGGTGATCGGCTCGCCGCCCGCTACAGGCGCCAGCGACCAAGCGGCTTTGACCGTCAGCTCATAGCGGCTGGCGGTGTCGTCGATGCGCCGGCCCAACGGGCGGCGGCTCTGCTCGACCTCGGTCGCCAGACGGTACAGCGGCGCCTGGGCGCCGTCGCGGCCGAAGGCGTCTTCCAGCTGTTCGCGCAGGCGATAGCCCAGGCGGTCGTCCGGCGTCGTCACCGCGATGCGCGACAGGGCGCCGCTCACCCCGGCCTCGCCGTACAGGGGCGTAAAGCCGCAGCCGGACAGCAGAACCGTCCCGGCCAGAGCCAGCATGAGACGCCGGCCGCCGCGCATCAGCCGGCCACCAGATTGACGATACGATCAGGCACGACGACCACCTTGCGGATGCTGAGGCTGTTGGCGGCAAGGTAGGCCTGAACCGTCGGATTGGCGAGGGCCGCGGCCTCGACCGTGGCATTGTCCGAACCGCGCGGCAGGACGACCTCGCCACGCCGCTTGCCGCCGATCTGGACGGGCAGGGTGACCTGATCGTCGGCGGCCAGAGCCGGGTCATAGACGGGCCAGGGCGCGTCCAGAACCATTCCGGCCTCGCCCAGCTGGGTCCAGCATTCCTCGGCTAGGTGCGGCGTGAAGGGCGCCATCAGCCGCGCGAGGGCCGACAGGGCGGTCTTCTTGGCCTCGGCGCCCGCCTTGTCGTGGTGGCGGATGGTCGCCAGGAAGGCGTAGAGCTTGGCCACGGCCGAGTTGAAGCGGAAGTGCTCGACGCCCTCGCTGACGGCCTTGATGGCCTTATGCGTTTCGCGGATCAGGGCGGCGTCGGCATCGGCGTCGGCCGGCGCAGCGGCGTTGAACGAGGCGTACTCGCCCCAGACCCGCTGCACGAAGCGGGCGGCGCCCTCGACCCCGCCGGTCGACCACTGGATGTCGCGTTCAGGCGGGCTGTCCGACAGGATGAACAGGCGGCCTGCGTCCACGCCATAGGCGGCGATGATGTCCTGGGGCGCGACCACGTTCTTCTTGGACTTCGACATCTTTTCGATGTCGCCGATCGTCACCGGGGCGCCGGTCGACAGGCGGGTAGCGACGCGCTGGCCGTCCACCGTCTCGATGCGCACGTCCGACGGCTCGACCCAGCGCGGCTTGCCGCTGTCTTCATGGCCGTCGAAATAGGTTTCGTGGACCACCATGCCCTGGGTGAACAGGCCGGCGAACGGCTCCTTCACGTCCATCAGGCCGGCGTCCGACAGGGCGCGGGTGATGAAGCGGGCGTAGAGCAGGTGCAGGACGGCGTGCTCGACGCCGCCGATGTACTGGTCGACCGGCAGCCATTTGGCGGCGGCGGCCTTGTTGATCGGCTCGGCCGCCTTGGGATCGGCGAAGCGGGCGAAATACCAGCTGGAGTCGACGAAGGTGTCCAGGGTGTCGGTCTCGCGTCGGGCGGCGGCGCCGCACGACGGACAGTTGACGTGTTTCCACGTCGGGTGACGGTCCAGCGGGTTGCCCGGTACGTCGAAGGTGACGTCCTTGGGCAGTTCGACCGGCAACTGGTCAGCCGGGACCGGCACCACGCCGCAGGCCTCACAGTGGATGACCGGGATGGGGCAGCCCCAGTAGCGCTGACGGCTGACGCCCCAGTCGCGCAGGCGATAGATGGTCGCGCCTTCGCCCGTTCCGGCGGCCTCGATGCGGCGGACGGCCTCGGCCTTGGCGGTCTCGATGTCCAGACCGTTCAGGAAGTCGGAATGGAAGATGGCGCCGGGTCCGGTATAGGCCTCGTCGGCCACGGCGAAGTCGTCGCCCGCGCCTTCGGGGCGGACGACCGGGATCACCGGCAGATCGTATTTGCGGGCGAAGTCCAGGTCGCGCTGGTCATGCGCCGGGCAGGCGAAGATGGCGCCCGTTCCGTAGTCGGACAGAATGAAGTTGGCGATCCAGACCGAGACCTCGGCCCCGGTGAAGGGGTGGATGACCTTCAGCCCCGTGTCCCAGCCGATCTTCTCGGCCTGTTCGATGTCGGCCTGGCTGGCGCCGCCCTTGCGGCATTCGGCGACGAAGGCGGCGACCTTGGGGTCGGCCTCGGCCAGTTGCTTCGAGATCGGATGATCGGGGGCCAGACCCATGAAGCTGGCGCCGAACAGAGTGTCGGGGCGGGTGGTGTAGATCTCCAGCCCGTCCTCGAACCCGGCCGGGGCGACGCCCGCCCAGGCCCATTTCATCTGCAGACCCTTGGACCGGCCGATCCAGTTTTCCTGCATCAGGCGGACCTTTTCAGGCCAGCGGCCTTCCAGTTCGGCCAGGCCGTCGATCAGATCGTCCGCATACTGAGTGATGCGCAGGAACCACTGGTTCAGCTTGCGTTTTTCGACCACGGCGCCCGAACGCCAGCCGCGTCCGTCGATGACCTGTTCATTGGCCAGGACGGTGTTGTCGACCGGATCCCAGTTGACCACGCCGTCCTTGCGATAGACCAGGCCGCGCTTGAACAGCTCCAGGAACCAGGCCTGCTGCTTGCCGTAGTAGTCGGGGTCGCAGGTGGCGAATTCGCGGCTCCAGTCCAGTGACAGGCCCAGCAGCTTCAGCTGGTCGCGCATCGTCGCGATGTTGGACCAGGTCCAGTCGCCGGGGTGGACGCCGCGTTCCATGGCCGCGTTCTCGGCGGGCATTCCGAAGGCGTCCCAGCCCATCGGGTGAAGCACGTCGAAGCCTTGCGCCCGCTTCCAGCGCGCCACCACGTCGCCCATGACGTAGTTGCGGGCGTGGCCCATGTGGATGTTGCCCGACGGATAGGGGAACATCTCCAGCACATAGTATTTCGGGCGGCCGGTGTCGGCGTTGGACACCGAGAAGGCGTCGGCCTCGGCCCATCGGGCCTGCTGGCGGGGTTCGGCGGTCTTGGGCTCGTAGCGGGCCACGGCGTATCCTGAGGCGGCGCCTCAGGCGCAAAGCTTGAGGCGGGCCTGAGGACGCGTTTGAGACGAAAGGTGAGGCGGGGCCGGTCTTAGCGACGGGCCGCGTTGGCGAGGTTGAGCTGGCGCGCCTTGGTCAGGATGGCGTTCTCCAGATCGGTTTCGGTCTGGGCGGCGACCGGGGCGGAGACCCAGCCGCCCGCGGCGTCCTTGACTTCCTTGGTCACGGCGACGTTCAGGGCGTCGGCACGCAGGCGGCGGTCCAGGATGAAGACGGTGGCCTTGAAGCGCTCGTTCGGCGTCTGCGGATTGACGTACCAGTCATAGTTGACCACGCCGCCCCACGGATCGGCGCTGGCCAAAGGCATGAAGGAGAGGGTGTCGAGGGTGGCGCGCCACAGATAGGCGTTCACGCCGATGCCCAGCTGGGCCTCCATGGTGGGCGCCTTATCCTTGGAGCCGCCGACGAAGGGCAGGCTGGAGCAGCCGCCGAGCAGCAGTCCCGAGGCGATCAGGGCGACCGCAGCGCCGCGAACAAGAGCCATTCCATAGTCTCCGTAAAGGGATCGACGACATACGACGGAACCTGCAACGGGACCCGATAAGGGGACCCGTCGAAGAGACCGCACGCGCACGCGTCGCAGCGACGCTCTATAACACGCTGAAAAGGGGCTATGACAAGGCGAAGCGGCGTTCCGTGTCGCCAATAACGAGCGTAAAAGATCGTAACGGCGTGACGAAGGCGCCACAGGCGGGCCCGGAGTCGCTTCAAACCGCTATCGTTCAGCTTCCTTGCGTTGACCCGGACGCCCCAGTCCATATCTTATCCCCAGGTCGCCTTTGCGGCCGGTCAAAAAACGATCGACGGCTCAAGTCGGTCTTCTCAGGTGGGTTGAATGCGTTTCGTCGCCGTCATCGCTGCATGCGTGGGCGCCCTGGCTTTGGCCGGGATGACGAACGACGCCTCAGCGCAGACGCGCGCCCGCACGCCGTCCGTCAGTCTCAGCGATATCGCCGCCCAGTCCTCGACGGCGCCAGCGACCCCGGCCCAGCGCCGCGGCCTGCGCTGGAACGAGAACGGCCGTTGGGGTCTGAACTTCAACCTGAGCCAGCCGGTCGGCCGTGAAGCTGACTGGGGCGACGTCGAGGCCGGGGCCTATTACCGCCTCAGCCCGCGCTTGCGCGTCGGCGCCGCCGCCAACCTGGCCTCGCCCGAAGTCGACCCCGCCCGCGCCCCTGAAAGCGCCGCCGACCGTCGCGCCGCCCCGCGCGTGCGGCTCGAGACCATCTTCAAGTTCTAAGCCCTAGCCGGCGAACGCCGTCTGGATCGCCCCCACGCCCGCCAGCCCGCACGCGCCCGTCGACGCCAGCCGGGAGGCGTTGGCCGCCGTGATTCCGCCCAGAGCGTAGACCGGGCAGGGGGCCAGGGCCGCCAGAGCTGAAAACCCCTCGACCCCCAACGCGGGCTTGGCCGCCGAGGCGCCGCCTGCCGGAAAGACCGGCGACAGAACCAGGGCGTGCAGATCCCGCGCGCCCTGCACCGCCTCTGCAGAATGCGCGGCGCCGGTCAACAACCAGTCCGGCCGCCGTCCCGACAGGGCGTAGGCGGCCGACAGCGCCCGTTCGGGCAGATGCACGCCGTCCGCCTCGATCCGCTCGGCCAGTTCGGCGTCCAGACCCACCAGCAGCCGCACCCCGGCCGTGTGCGTCGCTTCGCGCAGACGCCGCCCGGTCTCCAGTCGATCGCTCGCCCCAAAGTGACGGAAGACGACGCCTGCGCCGGCGGGCAGGCGGGCGGCCGTCTCCCACGGGCGGGGCGTACGCGCCGGGTCGGTGAAGAACAGCAGGGGCGGCAGGGGGCGGCCGGCCTGCGGCCCCGTCCGGGCCAGGGAGCGTGCTGCGTCCCACAGGCTTTGCGCTTCTTCGGACAGGGTGTCAGACAGGGGCATCATGACCGTCCCTAATCCTCCATCAGCCGTTTCGTCCATCGCTGAGCGTTTCGACCAGGTGCGGGGACGCATCGTCGAGGCGGCGATGGCGGCGGGGCGCGACCCGGCTTCGGTCGTCTTGACCGCCGTGTCCAAGACTCAAGGGCCCGAGGCGTTGCAGGCCGCGCTGGACGCTGGGCAGCGCGTGTTCGGCGAGAATCGGGTGCAGGAGGCGCAAGGCCACTGGGCGGCCCGGCGCGCCGCCCTGCCGGATCTGGAACTGCGGTTGATCGGGCCGTTGCAGACGAACAAGGCGCTCGAAGCGGTCGAACTGTTCGATGTCATCGAGACGCTGGATCGCGAACGCCTCGCCGCCGCGCTCGCCGCCGCCATGGCGCGAACGGGGCGCCGCCCTGGCGTGCTGGTTCAGGTCAACACCGGCGCCGAGCCGCAGAAGGCCGGGGTCCTGCCCGCCGACGCCGACGCCCTGATCGCCGTCGCTCGCGATCAATATGGCCTCAAGGTCGAGGGCCTGATGTGCATTCCGCCTCTTGAAGACGACCCCGCGCGGCATTTCGCCCTGCTGGCGGCTGTCGCCGCACGCAACGGCCTGAGCGTGCTGTCGATGGGCATGAGCGGCGACTACCAGGCGGCCATTGCGGCGGGCGCGACCCATGTTCGGGTCGGTTCAGCCCTGTTCGGGGAACGAAATAAAGCGCCGGCGCCCTCTTAGGACGCAATATCCTGTCCGGCGCCCTTGGCGTTCGGCCCAAGCCTCGCCATTCTAAAGAGACCATGCGCACGCCCAAGACCATTCTGATCATCGACGACGACGACGACCTGCGCGAGGCCCTGGCCGAGCAACTGGCGCTTCACGAGGAATTCCGCCCGGCCCAGGCCGCGACGGCGACCGACGGCGTGCGTCAGGCCAAGGAGTCGCGCGCCGACCTCATCCTGCTGGATGTCGACCTGCCCGACATGGACGGCCGAGAGGCCTGCCGTCTGATCCGCAAGGCGGGCGTGTCGACCCCGGTCATCATGCTGACGGCGCAGTCGTCGGACTCCGACGCCATTCTGGGCCTCGATTCCGGCGCCAATGACTACGTCACCAAGCCGTTCCGCTTCGCCGTCCTGCTGGCGCGCATCCGCGCCCATCTGCGCAGCCACGAACAGTCCGAGGACGCCGTCTTCCAGGTCGGCCCTTATGAGTTCCGTCCGGCCTCCAAGCTGATGGTCGACGACAAGGGCAAGAAGGTCCGGCTGACGGAAAAGGAAACCAACATCCTCAAGTATCTCTATCGCGCCGGGGCCAAGCCGGTGTCCCGCGAAGAGCTGCTGACCGAGGTGTGGGGCTACAACGCCGGGGTCACCACCCACACGCTGGAAACCCACATCTACCGCCTGCGTCAGAAGATCGAGGCCGAGCCGGGTCAGGCGCGGCTGCTGCTGACCGACGCCGGCGGTTACCGCCTGCAACCTTGATCCTGGCCTGACCTGCCCATGAGCGAGCGTCGCCCGACCCCGCCGCTGGTGGCGCTTCGGGCGTTCGACGCAGCGGCGCGCCACGGCAGTTTCCGCGAGGCGGCCGAGGAGCTGGGCGTGACCCCCGGCGCCGTCAGCCGCCATGTGAAGGCGCTGGAGATGCGGCTGGGCCTGCGCCTGTTCGATCGCTTCAACCGGTCGGTTCGGCTGACCGCCGACGGCGTGCGCCTGGCCCAGGGCGTCGCTGACGCCTTCGAACGGCTGGAAAGCGCTCTGGACGCCGTGCGGCCTGGCCGGTCGCGTCAGCTGCGGATCAGCGCCCTGCCGTCCCTGGCCAGCAAATGGCTGTCCCCGCGTCTGCATCGGTTCAGCGAGGAGAACCCCGACCTGGACCTGATCGTCTTCGCCGAGGACCGTCTGGTCGATCTGTCGCACGGCGAGGCCGACGTGGCGCTGCGCTACGGCGAAGGACCGTATCCCGGCCAGACGGCGCGGCGATTGCTCGATGAGCGGCTCATCCCGGTCTGCGCGCCGTCCTTCGCCGCGGCCCGACAGCTGAACCGGCCCGCCGACCTGCTGGACGTGGTGCTGATCCATGAGACCTGGCACGACATGCCCTACGCCGACCGCCTGGGCTGGAGGGCCTGGTTCGAGAGCGCCGGCGTCGATGATCCGCGCGTGCATCACCTGCGCGGGCCGCACTTCAGCCATAGCCATCTGGCCTTGGAGGCGGCCCTGTCGGGTCGGGGCGTGGCCCTGACTTCCGCCCCGCTGGCGGCGGACGACTTGCGCGAAGGGCGGCTGATCCAGCCGGTCGATCACGCCCTGACCAACAATCTGGCCTATTGGGCGGTGGTCCTGCCCGAGCGCGCCGACGAACCGAAGCTACGGCGTTTCCTCAACTGGATAGCGGCTGAATCACGGCCGGATCGCGACGCGAATGCGGATCGGGTGACTTAAGATCACTCGAGGCGGCTGAACCGTGGTTTGTCCTCTGCGGCCGCGCTTCCTATCTTGAGACCATTCGGAACTCCCCCGCCGAAAGGAACTCAATCATGAAACTCGTGCATCCGCGCGTCTCGAGCTTTTCGTTCGAAGGCGTCGTCGTCTTCACCGGCAGCGTCACCCTGATCCTGCTGGGCGTCCTGGCCGGCGCCGCGCTGGTCGGCGCAGCCTGAGCCTAGATCAACGCGGGCGCCATTCGCTGAGAAGGGCGCCCGTGGCTCCATCCTCGAAGGCCAGCCGGTCCAGCCGCAGGGCGGCGACGCAGACCGGACGGCTTTCAGCGTCCTGCTGGACGCAGTGGACGGCCTTGCCGTCCGAGAAGGCGGTCAGCCGGCCTTCCAGCCGCAAGGCGTAGCCGCCCGGCGCCGGCGTCGGCGCCACGCCCTTTTCCCCTCGAATGACATGCACATAGGCCTGGCCCGGACGGCGGCCCAGGCGAGAGCCGCCGGTCTCGAACACGGCGGCCAGTCCCGCGCTGCGTTCCGGTTGGACCATGGACGGCGACGCGACGGTCTCAACGGTCTTGATCTCGACCGCCTCTCCTTCGGCGGGCGTCTTGTCCGCCATTGGAGCCGGGGAGGGCGCGGAGGCGGCCGCACCGACGGTCTGGCGTGACGCGGTCGGGCAGCCATCCAGGCTGCTCCATGGCCGGGCGATCCAGAAGCCCTCGACCGCCTCCCACTTTTCGCCGGCGCCTTCGCGGGCCGCCGGAACCAGGGCTGACCCGCTCAGATCTTCTGGCGTGACCGTCAAGGTCAGGCTTCCATCCGCATTGCGCGCCAGGCGGGGCGTCCCGGCGCCTGCCCCATCGACCTTCGCCTCGCCGCCGCAGCCGAACGGCAGGCGCACCGACACGGTTCGGCCGGTCAGGACCGCGTCGCGCTTCTCGCCGTCGGCCAGAGCCGTTCCGGCTTCGGTCAACGCCGCCAGCAGGGCGGCGCGGTTCAATGTGGAATCCAGTACGACCGTCGGCGGCGGAGCCGGCTCGGTCGGCGCAGCCGGCTCCGGCTGGCGCTGGCACCAGGTCAGAAGCGGCAGGGCCGCCGCCAGGGCGAGGGGCGCGGCGAGGCGGGTCGTTGTGATCGACATGGAACCAGCCTAACACGGGAAACGCTGATTGGCGCCCCGACCCGTGACTGCGGTCGAGGCTGGGCTGCAAAAGGGGGTCTCGCGCGGGTGACGCTGGACCAGATTATCGCTCTCATCGTTCTGGTCGCTGTGGTCGGGGTGATGATCCACGGTCGGATGCGGTCCGACGTGGTCGCGCTCAGCGGCGCGGCCGCCCTGTTGTTGTTCGGCGTGGTGCGGCCGGTCGAGGTGCAGAGCGCCTTCGCCAGCCCGGCCGTCATCGCCCTGGCGGGCCTGTTCGTCATCGCCTACGCCATCGAGCTGTCGGGGCTGCTGGGCCTGATGATCCGCAAGGCGACGGGGCTGTGCCGGCGCTTCGGCGCCACCGGCATCTGGGTGGTGATCGGACTGTGCGGCTCGGTCGGCGGCTTTCTGAACAACACGCCGGTGGTGGTCCTGGCCGCGCCGGTGGTGCGCGACATGGCCAAATCGCTGAAGCTGTCGCCCAAGCGCTTCCTGATGCCGCTCAGCCATGTGACGGTGATGGGCGGCCTGCTGACCCTGATCGGCACGTCGACCAACCTGCTGGTCAACGACATGGCGCGCAATGCGGGCCAGCCGGTGTTCAGCCTGTTCGAGATCACCCCTGTGGGCCTGGTCATCGCCCTGGTCGGCGGGCTTTGGCTCTATTTCGTCGGCGCGCGCCAGCTGGGGCGAACGGCGGGGGCGGAAGAGGCCGCCGAGGCCGAGCGCGAGCGTCTGGCCGCTGAAGCCGAGGCCGCGCGCCGGTCGGGCCGCAGTCGGTGGCGACTGCCCTTCAGTCTGCCGTCGCTGACCGCCTTTGGCGAAAGCCGATCGCGCGACGGCACAGGCGACGCCCATCTGGGGGATATCGACCTCTACGCCTCGGCGGACCGTCCGTTGCAGTGGAAGCGGGCGCTGATCGCCCTGGCGGTCTTCGTCCTGGTGGTGGCGGCGGCGGGCCTCGGCGTCGCGCCGATCGCGGCGGCGGCCTTCGCAGGCGCGGTGGCGCTGATCCTGCTGGGCGTGCTGACGCCGGAAGAAGCCTACTCAGGCCTGAAGCCGGACATCCTGCTGCTGATCGCCGGCATGGTGGTGGTCGGCACGGCGATCGAGGTGACGGGGCTGGCGGCGCAGGGCGCGGGCCTGCTGATCGAGGTGATCCGTCCGTTCGGGCCGCTGGGCGCCCTGATCGTGCTGTACGGCGTGACCCTGTTCGCCACCGAGCTTCTGTCCAACGCCACGGTGGCCGTGCTGGTGACGCCGATCGCCGTCGCCCTGGCGGACAGCCTGGGCGTGGATGCGCGGCCCTTCCTGGTGGCGGTGATGATGGCCGCCTCGGCCGCCTTCGCCACGCCCTTCGGCTATCAGACCAACGTCCTCGTCTATCAGATGGGCGGCTACAGCTACATGGACTTCGTCCGCGTCGGGGCGCCGCTGAACCTGATCACCTGGGCGGCGGCCATGGTCGCCATCCCGATCTTCTTCCCGTTCTGAGGCGGGATCAGACGTCCAGATCCATGACGACCGGGGCGTGGTCGCTGGGCCGTTCCCATTCGCGCACGGTGTCCAGAATGCGGGCGCTGCCCTTGACCACGGCGGGCGTCAGGCCCGGCGACGTCCACAGGTGGTCGAGCCGCAGGCCCCGGTTGGACTTGCGGAAATCCTTGGCGCGGTAGCTCCACCAACTGGCCAGCTTGACCGGATCGGGGATCTGGTCGCGGAGCACATCGGTGAAACCGCCGGCGTCCTGCAGCCGGTACAGGGTCTCGACCTCGCCGGGGGTGTGGCTGACCACCTTGGACATGAAGCGGTGGTTCCAGACGTCGTTCTCGCCCGGCGCGATGTTGAAGTCGCCGGCCAGGACCAGAGGGCGCTGGCGGTCGCGGGTCTTCATCTCGGCGGTCAGCCGTTCATAGAAGTCCATCTTGTGATCGAACTTGGGGTTCAGCGCCCGATCCGGCAGGTCGCCGCCCGCCGGGATGTAGAAGTTCTGCACCTCCACCCCTTCGACCACGGCCGAGACGCAGCGGGCGTGGCCTTCGCGGCAGACGTCTAGCTTGGGGCTGTCGAGGATGGGCAGGCGGCTGGCGATGGCCACCCCGTGCCACCCCTTCTGACCGCCGACGCGCAGGTAGGGCAGCCCCATGTCGATGAAGGCCTGCCGCGGAAACTGGTCCTCGGTGCATTTGATCTCCTGCAGGCACAGGACGTCCGGGGCGTGTTCAGCGACGAAGCGGGCGACCTGATCGATGCGCAGGCGGACCGAGTTGATGTTCCAGGTGACGATGCGAAGGCTCATGACCGGGCCTTAGCAGGTCATGGCGCCGGGGTCTAAGCGCCACGAAAAAAGCGCCCGGAGCAGCGTCCGGGCGCATGAAGTTCGTCTCTCTCGCCGCCAGGCGGGGATGAATCCGTGGCGGGCGGGACGGCCGCCGCCGTCCTGTGCTCAAAGTGTCACGGCCTATGAAAAAGGTCAAACCGTCACAAATTCGCCCTGCTTCCTTGTCTGGCGATGGATCAGTTGCGACGGTTTCGCCGTGTCGGGTCGCGCAACTGGAACAGGCTGGCGGCCAGGCCAGGCGCGGGCTGCAGGGTCGTCAGCTGCACCCGCGTGCGCGACCCTTGCGCGTCGGTGATCGTCCACTCCTGCAGGCGCACAGGCGATCCGGCGAAGGCCAGGATGACCGACCCCTCGTTGGGACGACGCGCGTCGCGGGCGGTTATGGCGAAGGCGCCGGAGTCCATGCGCGTCACGCGGTCGATCTTGACGCCCTGATCCAGTCGGACCTCGCGCGCCAGGAAGGTCGAAAGCGGCGTCTGGCCCAGCGGCGCCTGGCGGAAGACGTTTAGGCGCGGGTCCCAGCGGCTGACGTTGTTGCCGTCGGCCACCACCAGCAGGCCCGCGGGCTCGGTGTATTCGAACCGCATCTTGCCGGGGCGTTGCAGATAATAACGGCCGGTGCGGCGTTGATTGTTCGGCCCGGTCTCGACGAAGGCCCCCTGAGCCGTCGTCATGGCGGTCAGATAGGTCTGGGCCTGACGCAGCACGGCCTGATCCTCGGCGGACAAACCGGCCTGCGCCAGGACAGCGGCGGGGGCGGCGGCGAGCGCCACCACGGCGGCGGAGCCGAGACCAAAGGCGCGGCGGGAAATGCTCATGTCTTTTCTTCTCCCGTTCTGAACGGTTTTGGACCCGATCAGGTTGAGCGCTGCATCCGGCAGGCTGATGACGCCAGCCTGACCATATTCCGGCGCTCCGATGAAGCGGCGTTCATTGATTAAGTGTCCTAGCGCTCGCCGCGCGGCGGCTCGCTGCTTGAGGACGTGAGGCGTTTAAGCGTCGATTGAAGCGCACGGTTCCCAAGGGGGCGCTCGTGGTTAGCGCTGAAGCAGCGAGCGAACGCGTCGCGAGCGATAGCGCTGGCGGCGCAGCCGCCGCTTCGGCCGCCAGGCCGATCACACCATGGGAGGAGGACCGGCCAGCACCTCGCGCTTTCCGGCGTGGTTGGCCGGGCTGACGACGCCTTCCTGCTCCATGCGTTCGATCAGGGTGGCGGCGCGGTTGTAGCCGATCTGCAGGCGGCGCTGGACGTAGGAGGTCGAGGCCTTGCGGTCGCGCGTGACCACGGCCACGGCGCGGTCATACAGGTCGTCGCCGGTGCCGCCGCCTTCATCGCCCATGGCGCCGTCGCCGTCGCCGTCGGGCTCGTCGGTGATCAGGTCGAGGTATTCCGGCTCGGCCTGGGCCCGCAGGTGTTTGCAGACCTCTTCGACCTCCTGGTCGCCGACGAAGGGGCCGTGCAGGCGGGTGATGCGTCCGCCGCCAGCCATATAGAGCATGTCGCCCTGGCCCAGCAGCTGCTCGCCGCCCTGTTCGCCCAGGATGGTGCGGCTGTCGATCTTTGACGTGACCTGGAAGCTGATCCGGGTCGGGAAGTTGGCCTTGATGGTGCCGGTGATGACGTCCACCGACGGGCGCTGGGTGGCCATGATCAGGTGGATGCCCGCCGCGCGCGCCATCTGGGCCAGGCGCTGGACGGCGCCCTCCACGTCCTTGCCCGCGACCAGCATCAGGTCGGCCATCTCGTCCATGACTACGACCAGATAGGGCATGGGTTCGGGGCGGATTTTCTCGGACTCATAAACCGGGCGGCCCTGTTCGTCGAAACCGGTCTGGACCGTGCGCTCGAAATGCTCGCCCTTTTCCTGCGCCTCGCGGGCGCGCTCGTTGTAGCTGGCGACGTTGCGGACGCCGAGCTTGGACATCCGGCGATAGCGGTCCTCCATCTCGCGCACGGTCCACTTCAGGGCCACGACCGCCTTCTTGGGATCGGTCACGACCGGCGCCAGCAGGTGCGGGATGCCGTCATAGACCGACAGCTCCAGCATCTTGGGGTCGATCATGATGAAGCGGCACTCGGCGGGCGAGTGGCGATACAGGATCGACAGGATCATGGCGTTGACCCCGACCGACTTGCCCGAGCCGGTGGTGCCCGCGATCAACAGGTGGGGCATTCGCGCCAGATCGGCGACATAGGGCTCGCCGCCGATGGTCTCGCCCAACGCCAGCGGCAGCAGATGGCTCTTCTTGTCGTATTCGCCCGACGCCAGCAGGTCGCGCAGGAAGACCGTCTCGCGCTTGGCGTTGGGCAATTCGATGCCGATGGCGTTGCGGCCCTGAACCACGCTGATGCGGCAGGCGCGGGCCGACATGGAGCGGGCGATGTCGTCGGCCAGGGCCACGACGCGGCCGTGCTTGACGCCGGGCGCGGGCACCAGTTCATACAGGGTGACGACGGGGCCGGGGCGGATCTGGTCGATCTGGCCGCGCACGCCGAATTCCTGAAGCACGCCCTCCAGCATCTTGGCGTTGGCCTTCAGCGATTCCTCGTCGACGGCGCCGCCGCGCTGGCCCGGCTTGGCCAGAATGCCCAGCGGCGGCAGTTCGAAACCGCCTTCGCCCGCGAAATCGAAGGCCTGCTGGTCGGCGTCGCTGCGGACGGGCTTGGGGGCCTTGACCGCCGCGACCTTGGGCTCGGCCGGGCGGCTGGGGCGGGCGGAGGGCGGGGCGATGGGGGCGGGCGCCGCGTCCTCCCACGGCGGAGTATAGGCGTCGGCTTCGTCGGCTTCATCATAGGCGGCTGCAACCGAAGCCGCCGGGGCGGGCGTAGTCAGAGGACCGTCGGCCTCCATCTCGTCCGCCTCGGGCAGGCGATGGCGCGGCTTGCGGGCCGGGGCGGCGGCTTCGGCGACGGCGCGCGGGGTCTTGCCGGGCTTGGCGGGTTTCGGCTTCTTGGCGGCGCGGGCTTCGGCGCCCTTCTGGGCGGCCCAGCCGGCGGTGTCGGTGAAGTCGCGCAGGCGCAGGCCCACGGTGTAGGCCAGGCTCCACAGCGCCAGCGCCAGGAACAGCAGGCCCAGAATGATGCGCGCGCCGGGGACCTTCAGCGCGCCCAGACCATTGGCGGCCAGGCCGGTGACGGCGTCGCCCCACAGTCCGCCCATGCCCGCCGCCAGCGGCCATCTGGCGGGCGCCGCCGGGGCCGATAGGGCGGCCGACAGCAGCAGAACGCCAGCTATGGCGCAGAAGATCTTGAACGGCGTCGGCTGCAGCCGGTGCTGCAGAGCGTCGCCGATCGCCACCGCCAGCCCGAAGGCGATCAGCAGCAGGACAGCCGGCCATGCGGCCAGCCCCAGCGACTGCATGACCAAATCGGCGAAGGTCGCGCCCGCCGCGCCCAGCCAGTTGGTCGGGGCCTGGGCGGATGCAGCGTTCCAGCTGGGGTCCGCCGGGTTCCACGAGATCAGCGCCACCAGCAGCAGGGAGGCCAGCATGGCCTGCAGCGCCCCCCTGAACCGCACGGCGAAAGGCGCCGCCCAGACGATGCGGGCGGTGCTCCAGACGCGTTGACCGAGCGCAAGGGCGGCGGACATGAAGGCGGACCTCCGAAAACGGGACTCTGGCCCCTTGTGCCGCCCAGAAGGTTAAAGCGGCATTTACCAGCTTGGCCTTTGCAAGCGGCGATGAGCCCTTATGTCCCAGGACGCTCGCGGGCTTGCGGTGGCGTGATGCGCGATAGGGGCCTAGAACATCACCATGAGCGGATCGGACGACTACGACATCATCATCGCCGGCGCCGGGCTGGTCGGGGCGACCTTTGCGCTGGCGGCGGCGCAGGGCGGCCTGCGCCCCGTCATGGTGGACCCTCAGCCCTTTGACGCCCAGATGGCCCCGACCTTCGACGGGCGGGCCACGGCGATCTCCTACGCCAACTTCCGCATGTTGAAGGCACTGGGCCTGGGCGAGGCGTTGGAGCCGCACGCCTGCCGCATGGACCGCATTCTGGTGACCGACGGCCGCCGCCCCGGCGCCGCCAGCCGCAAGCCTTCGGCGTCCTATATCCGCTTCGACGCCGACGAGATCGGCGATCGCAACGGCGGCGAGCCGCTGGGTTATATGGTCGAGAACCGCCGCCTGCGCGCCGCTTTGGCCGAGCTGGTCAAGGCGCAGGGGCTGGAGGTCCGCGCCCCCGCCGCCGTAGATGACGTGGCGGTCGGGCCGGGCCGTGCGACGGTGACGCTGAAGGACGGGTCGACCCTGTCGGCGCCGCTTGTGATCGGGGCCGAGGGCCGCAACTCCACCGTGCGCCGGGCGGCGGGCATCGACGTCTTCGGCTGGACCTATCAGCAGAGCGGCGTGGTCTGCACCGTGCGCATGGAGAAGCCGCACGGCAACGTCGCCCATGAGTATTTCCTGCCGGACGGCCCCTTCGCCATCCTGCCCCTGACGGAGAACCGGGCCAATCTGGTCTGGACCGAAAGCACCCGCCGGGGCGAGGCCCTGCGCTCGGCCTCGGACGAGGCCTTCCACGCCCATCTGACGCGCCGCTTCGGCGACTTCCTGGGCGGGCTGACGATCGAGGGACCCCGCTTCGTCTACCCCCTGTCGCTGCAACTGGCTGAGAGCCTGACCGCGCCGCGCATGGCCATCATCGGCGACGCGGCCCACGGGGTGCACCCGGTGGCGGGGCAGGGGCTGAACATGGGGCTGAAGGACGTCGCTGCCCTGTCCGAGGTGCTGACCGAGGCCGCCCGCATCGGCGAGGACATCGGCTCGGAACTGGTGCTGGAGCGTTACGCCCGCTGGCGCCGGTTCGACACGGCGGCGCTGGCGGCGGGCTTCGACGGCTTCGTGCGGCTGTTCTCCAATGACATAGCCCCGGTGCGGCTGGCCCGCGACCTGGGCAT
This sequence comes from Brevundimonas guildfordensis, assembly GCF_014836405.1. Lineage (GTDB taxonomy): Bacteria > Pseudomonadota > Alphaproteobacteria > Caulobacterales > Caulobacteraceae > Brevundimonas > Brevundimonas guildfordensis. The sequence continues at coordinate 191,040 of NZ_JACSQU010000003.1, forward strand.
GGCGGCGGTCAACCGCATCGCCCCCCTGCGCCGCGCCTTCATGCATGAGGCGGGCGGGGCGACGGGGGATCTGCCACGGCTTCTCCGAGGAGAAGCGCTTTAAGAGAGGCCCTAGCGCTCGCCGCGCGGCTTCTCCTCCCCATGAAATGGGGAGGTGGATCGGCGGCGCAGCCGACGAGACGGAGGGGCCGCTTGGTTCCGCCGTCCTGGCCCCTCCACCACTTCGTGGTCCCCCTCCCCATTGCATGGGGAGGAGAGCAGGGGCTCAGTCCAGCGGGCGGGCGTCTTCGGCCAGCATGATCGGCACGCCGTCGCGGATAGGGAAGGCCAGTTTGGCGCCCGCCGAAACCAGTTCGTTGCGCTCGCGGTCATAGGTCAGGCGGCCGCGCGTGACCGGGCAGACCAACACCTCCAGCAGGCGGGGATCGACCGAGACGGGGGTGTTGAAGGCGTCGCTCATGATTTTAAGTGCCCTATCGCTCGCGCCGCGGGCGCTCGCTGCTTGAGGGCGCCGGGCGCCCCACTCTGTTGGCCGTGTGTTTATCGCGTCGAGCTTGCCGAGACTACTGCATCGCCGGACCCGGCTCGTCGTCGTCGGGGGCGATGGCTTCGATGCGGAGGAGGGCGGTCAGGGCGGCTTCGCGGTCGGTCAGGGTCAGTGCTTCCAGCAGGGCCTGTTTCTCGGGCGCCTCGAAGGGCAGGCCCATCGCCAGGCTGTTGACCAGCGCCTCCTGAGGCGCAGCGCGGGCGGTGTCCCAGTCGATGTCCAGACCGCGCCCGGACAGATAGGGCGCCAGGGCCGAGAGGAAGGGCTCGCGGTCGAAGGCCTCGTCGGGATCGGGCGCGCGCAGGTCCGACTCATAGGGCAGGAAGTCGGCGCGGACCTGGCGATAGGGGGTGCGCACCTGCATCTCGGTCGCCACGGCGAAACGACACACCCCGGTCAGGGTGATCAGATAGCGCCCGTCCGAGGTCTCGGCGAAGCTGGTGATCCGCCCGGCGCAGCCGACGCGGGTCAAGGGCGGGTTCTCGCCCGCGGCGCCGACCGGCTGGATCAGGCCGATCATCCGGTCGCCCGCCATCGCATCGTCCACCATGTTCAGATAGCGCGGCTCGAACACGTTCAGCGGCAGCTGGCCCCGCGCCAGAAGGATGGATCCCGGCAGAGGAAAGACCGGGATCACCTGGGGAAGTTCGCTGGCCTTGACGTAGCCCTGAGCCATGATCGCGCCGTTACGAGAACAGGATGGAGGACAGGCGCCGTCGTCCGTCGCGGGCGACTTCGCTGTTGGGGCCGGCGGCCTCGAATACGGTCAGCAACTGCTTGCGGGCGGCCTGTTCGTTCCAGTCGCGGTCCGCCTGGACGATGGTCAGCAGGTGGTCGACCGCCCCCTTGAGGTCGCCCGCCGAGGCGAGGGCCTGGGCCAGGTCGAACCGGGCCTCGTGGTCGTTCTTGTCGGCGGCGAGCTTGGCCTCCAACTCGGCGGTCGCGCCGGTCGGGGCGGCCGAGGCGAGCGCCAGCTGGGCGCGCACGGCCTGGACTGCGGGATCGGCGGAGTCGGCCGGAGCCATGGCGATGGTCTGGGCCGCCTGTTCGGCGTCGCCCTCGGCCAGATAGACGCGCGCCATGCCGGCGATGGCCTTCTGGTTGTCCGGCTCCATCGTCAGCACATGGGCGAAGGCCTGGGCGGCGCCGCCCAGATCATTGAGGGTCAGGGACTCCTCGCCCAGCGACAGCAGCTGTTCGACGTCGGTATTGACGCCTTCGCCGCCCGTCAGCTTGTCGATGAAGGCCTTGATCTGGCTGTCGGGCACGGCGCCCTGAAAGCCGTCGACCGGCTGGCCGTTGACGAAGGCGTAGACGGTCGGGATCGACTGCACGCGCAGCTGGCCCGCATAGGCCGGGTTGGCGTCGACGTCGATCTTGACCATCTTCACCGCCCCCTTGGCGGCGCGCACGGCCTTCTCCAGCGCAGGGCCCAGCGTCCGGCACGGCCCGCACCAGGTCGCCCAGAAGTCGACGATGACCGGCTGATGCTTCGAGGCCTCGACCACGTCCTGCATGAAGGTGGCGTCCGTGCCGTCCTTGATCAGGTCGGGAGGCGTGGTCAGCGACGGGTCGGCGAAGGTCATGGTCGGGTCCGCATAGGAGTCGAAGGAAGATAACGGATCAGATGGCGTCGGGATGCGTGCGCATCAAGCCGCAAGCGCGCGCTGCCGCACGCGAAGGCGACGGAAGCGAAAAAATAGAGTCCAATTCGTCTGAATCGTCTGAAATCTCCCGGTGAGAAGACCAGTCTACCACAGACGCAGAGGGGGGATGGTCGATGGCGGCCCGGTATCCTTCTTCCGAAAGGGAGAAGGGCGGCAGACCTACAGCCGGTCCATCCTCAGCCAGCGGGCGTCGCCCAGCCAGGCAGTCTTCAGCGCCTGATCGGCGGCGGCGGCTTCGGCGGCGCGGCCCTGGGCGGCCTCGGCGCGAGCCAGGCCATACAGCGCCCAGCCGTTGTTCGGGGTCTGGGCCAGGGCCAGGCGGAAGGCTTCGGCGGCCTGATCCGGGCGACCGGCCTGATACAGGGCGGCGCCCAGCGACTGAAGCACCGGATAATACCAGTAGGCCGGTTCCGTGTAGGGCAGGGCCGCTTCCAGATCGGCGGCGCGGCGATAGTGGCCGGCCGCCTCGGCCGAGCGGCCGCGCGCCATCGCCATCCGCCCGCGCGCCACGGCCTCGGCCAGGGTCAGCAACTCCGGCGCCGGCACGCCCTGTTCGACCATGGCGGTAAAGGCGCCCGAAGCTTTCAGCGCGTTCATCGCCGCCAATTCGCGCTCGAACCGTCTCTGATCGCGCAGTCGGGCATAGGCGACGGCGCGGGCGTAGTGGCGCATGGCGACGGCGTAGGGCAGGCGGGCGTCGGCCTCGGGCTCCGCCAGGATCGCGCGTGGTTCGGCGAACTGGGCCAGGGTCTGATAGGGGGCGGCGTCGATCAGCTGGACCCAGGCGATGCGGGCTGAAGTGTCGGGGTCCAGCACCGTGCGCAGACGCCTCGCCTCGCTCAGGGCCGTGTCCATGTCGCCAGCCATCTGGGCCGAGGCGACGATGAAGTGGATGTTGTGCGGATAGTAGCCGTAGCGGACTAGGCTCTCGTCGCCCGTGTCGCGGATGAAGGCCTCGTCCGCCCGCGCCGCCGCGACGTTCAGGCGGATGGAGTCGGCGTAGCGGCCGCGTCGGACGTAGATGTGACCCGGCATGTGCACCAGATGGCCGGCGCTGGCGGGCCGGGAGGCGGCCAGGCGGTCGGCCGCCACCTCGGCGCGCGCGGGATCGGCGGCCTCCATCAGGTGGATGTAGAGGTGAGCCGCCTGCGGGTGATCGGGGGCGCGCGCCAGCACCGTTTCGATCAGGCGGATCGCGTCGCCGATGCGGCCGACGGGGGTGCGCTGGTCCGCCGCCCAATAGTTCCATGGCGTGGTGTCCATCGCCGCCTCGGCGGCCAGGACGGCGATGTCGTCATCGGTGGGAAAGCGGGCGGCGACCGCCAGCATGGCGTCGGCATAGGCGGCGTCGAGCGCGCTGCGGTCGGCCGCCGGGTCGTCCGAATAGCGCAGGGCCAGGGCCTCGATCAGCGCCTGTTCGCGCGGCCCGGCCCGGTCGCGCAGGGCGAGGGCGCGGGTCATGGCGGTCAGCGCCGCCTCCCGGTCGCGCGCGTCCATCGGGGCGTTGATGTTGGGGCCCAGCGCCATCGCCTCGCCCCACCAGCAGGCGGCGCACTCGGGGTCGCGGCCTTGCGCCTCGCGGAACGAGCGCACGGCCCCGGCGTGATTGAAGCCGTAGGCCAGCATCAGTCCCTGGCTGAAATAGGCTTGGGCCTCGGCGTTGTCGGTGGTCGCCTTGAACGGCGAGGCGGTCAGGTCGGGATAGAGGGGGATGGGCTGCGCCCGGCTGGCGGGCGCGGCGACGGCTGAGGCGACCAGCAGACTGCGGGCCAGGGGGCCGCCGGTCGCCGCGCCGCAGACGCCGAACAGACGGACGGGACGCAGCGCGGCCGCTGTGTCCGACGACGGCAGGGCGGTCATCGGCCCCGCCAGAACCAGACCGGCGCCGCCCACGGCGAAGGTTTTCCACAACACGCTCATGCACCGTCCCCCTTTAGCGGGTCCGAGGCCGCGAACATGCATTGGGCGCGACGCGGCGCAGAGATGAAGAACGGCGATATTATTCGCTATCGCGCCGCTTAGACAGAGCGATTCAGGGAAACGGAACTTTCTCGCGCTGGAGGCCGCAGCAGCGGGCGGGTGAAGGGTCTGCTAGGGGTGGACAGCGGAAGGTCAGCGCCGCACGGTGAGGTATGCGGTCTTCAGCCATCACAACCCTCGCAGCCTCCATCGCAGCCCTCGCGGCGTGTTCTGCGCCGGCTGCCAACGCGCAACCAGCTTTGGAGCAAGGCTTCTCTGGCGCCCTGCGTGGCTGTGAGGAATGGATTCTAAATCCAGAAAGCTGGATCGACGGCCCCGCTCCCTTTATCGCAACAGTAGGCCTGGGCGACACGATGGGGCTGGTTGCCAAGGTCGACGAGGCGTCGCTCCCGCCTCCGGCCTTGCGTCGCGGAAACCGCTACTGGCGCATCAACTCGACCGAGACCGCCGGCTATGTGTTGGTCGTCTCGGACCAGACGCCCATGTGCCACATCACCGGCGGCGGAAATGTTGATCTGCAGCCCGCAGTGGAAGCCGTCCTGACGTCTGCAGGCTTCGCCAGCCGCTGGGAAACGGTCCGGAAGACCGAGCGGCGCGACATGGCGACGACCACGTTTAGGAACCGGACTGATCCGTCCCTGTCCGCAGTCGTCAGTCGGGCGAAACGGCCGGGCGAGAGGCTGGACCGCGTCCAGGTCTTGGTGACGGCGACGTACGACACGCAGAACTAAGACTCTGCTTTCGATGCCGCGCGCGAACGTCCGCAACGGGTCGAAAGCAGACTTAGGGCCAAATCCTTGAAACGGACGCCCGCCTCCACTCAGTCCAGGGCGTCAAAGTCCACGATGATCGGCTCCCGCTTCAGCAACGCCAGCACCTGACGGAAGCTGTCCTGGCTCAGGGCGGTGGTGGCGGTGTTGGTCAGGGGGTGGAAGTTGACGACAGCCGCCTCCCACAGACGCCGGTCCAGCACGAAGGTCACGCGGCGGTCGGTGTCGTTGATGAGGCCCAGCGCCGTGACCGAGCCGGGACGCACCCCCAGCGTCTCCCACAGCAGGGTCTCATTGCCGAAGGACAGGCGGTCCGAGCCCATCGCGCGGTGCGCCCGCTTGAGGTCGATGAACGTGTCCTGAGCCGCCGAGATCAGCCACAGCCGGCCCTTCTTGTCCTTGAGGAACAGGTTCTTGGTGTGGACGCCGGGCAGGGCGGCCTTCAGCTCCAGCCCTTCCTCGACGCGGAAGACGGCGGGGTGGTCGTGGGTGGTCTGCGCGATCCCGTGTTCGGCCATCCAGTCCAGCAGGCGGGCGCGGTCGTAAGCGGGTTCGGGCGCGGGTTCGGGGGCGGGCGAAGTCGGGGTTTGCGCGGCGGCGTCGGGGATGGCGGTCATCTCGGTCTTGTCGGGCGGGCGGCGAGGGCGATAGGGGAGAGGGGCGACCCTCAGGGTCGTCACTTCATTCGTCAAGCTTGGGGAGCCGCGTCTTGGAACTGGAATGCTATCCGATGAATGCGCGTCCGTGCGACCTGGCGCCGGGCCGCCAGTCGCGCAACTGGATGGACGCCTTCGCCAGTCGGCACCCCTATCGCTGTCTGCCGCTGACGATGGCCAACACCACGGGCTGGGAGATCCTGTGCCCGTTCGGCTTCACCGCCGAGTGGAACGGCGGGCCGTCGCAGAACGACATCACCATCACGCCCGACCGGCATCAGCCGGAGATGGACCACTTCGTCAGCTCGCACTTCTCGCGCGGGGTGCTGACCATGCACCCGCAGTATCTGTTCCGCACCCCGCCGGGTTGGGGCCTGATCGCGCAAGGGTCGCCCAACCACGTCAAGGACGGCATCCAGCCGCTGAGCGGCCTGATCGAGACCGATTGGCTGCCGTTCCCCTTCACCATGAACTGGATCTTCACGCGCCCGGGTCGCATCCGCTTCGATAAGGGCGAGCCTTTCTGCTTCATCCTGCCGGTCGAGCACCGCAAGGTCGAGCAGTTCGAGCCGGTGATCCGTTCGCTGGAATCCAATCCCGGCATGAAGGGGCAGTTCGACGCCTGGAACCGGTCGCGGACGGACTTCAACACCCGCCTGGCCTCGGGCGATCCGGATGCGGCCAAGGAGGCGTGGCAGCGCTTCTACTTCAAGGGCGAGGTGCCCGAGGCCCTGGGCAAGGCGCCAGCCACCCACGCGAACAAGCGCCGCCTGAAGAATCCGCGGGTGGGGTAAGGCGCGGGCTTCACCTCCCCATTGCACGGGGAGGAAAGAAAACGCCCGCCTCCGGTGACGGAAGCGGGCGTTGTCATCTTTGCCGTCCGTCGCCGCTCAAGCAGCGAGCGACCGCGTCGCGAGCGTAGCGGCCCTTAAGAAGTCGGCCGCATCACGCGCGGTCCGAGGTTGGTGATGACTTCGCGGGCGTCGAAGGCGTTCATGTCGCCGGCGGGCTTGGCGCCTCGCCCCATGACGATTTCAGCCGTGGCCTCGTAGCGGTCGACCTGGCGGATGTCGCGATCCCGGCCCCAGAAGGGGTCCCAGGTGCTCCAGTAGCCGCGCTGGTAGAAGCGCCAGGACGGACTCCAATACGGACCGTAGCGGTTGTAGTAGAAGGGGTCCGGCGTCGTGTAGAAGCGCGTGTCGCGGTCGGTGGCGCGGGTGACGGTGGCGAACCAGTCATAGCCGTTTTCGACCGTCAGTTCGGCCGAGCGCAGCAGCAGGGACATCTCGACCTGATCACGCGAGGTGACGGAGTTGCCCGAGAAGCTGACCGCGTAACGGTTGGCTTCCAGGCGCTGCTCGGCGTAGCCGCCGCGCTGGCCGTTCATGCCGGCAGGTTGGTAGGGGGTGGCCGTCGCGCACGCGCCGAGGGCAAGCGCGCCCGCCAAGGCGATCAGCACCGGGGTCTTGCGAAGCTTGATCATGGACATCTCTCCTTGAGCGTTCAGTGAACGCCCGTCGGTCTGAACGAGGGGTGAACGGCCAAGTTCCAAAACGCACTTCACAGACGCGAGACGATCAGGACGGCGGCCAACAGCAGAAGACACCCGACGACTATGCCGAAGCCTTTGCGGAAACGCGGCGCGGTCATCTGTCGCGCCAACGCCGCCCCGCCCAGGCCGTAGCCGCTCATCGACAGTCCATCCATGCCGACCGTGGTCACCGCGAACAAGGCCAGCTGAGGCGCCAGCGGTCGATTGATGTCCAGGAAGGGCGGCAGGACGGCGGTGAAGAAGAGGATGGCCTTGGGGTTGGCGATCTGGACCATGAAGCCGTCGATCAGGGCGCTGCGCCCGCGCTTGACCTCGATGTGCGAAGGCTCGGCGGCGGTGGCGAAGGCGCCGCGCAGGGCCTTGACCCCTAACCATGCGACGTAGAGGGCGCCCAGGACGGCGATGATGCGGAAGACCTGGGGGAAGGCGATCACCAGTGCGCCCAGGCCCAGGGCGGCGGCGCCGAACCAGACCAGGGTGGCGCAGTTCATGCCGACGACGGCGGTCAGGGCGGCGGCCTTGCCCTTCTCCATGCCGGTGGCGACGGCGAAGATGTTGGCGGGACCGGGCGTCACCGCCATCACGGCCATGACGCCGACAAAAGCCAGATACAGATGCGGATCGACAGGAAGCGCGGCCATGAGGCCCTTTCGAGCGCATCGGCCGCCGCGTCAAGCCGTCGCAGTCGTCGGCTCAGGCGCCAGAGGGAATCGGCGGGACGGGCGGCGCGGGGGGCGTGGCCAATGCGGCCGCCCCGACCTCGTCCAGGGCGTCCAGGGCCTGGTCCACGCCGTACTGGGCGACCAGCCCATAGGTGACCATGTGCTCCGGGTCGGCCTGGGCCCAGGCGCCGTTGCTCGACAGGCCCTCGATCAGCGGGGCGATACCGTTCGTGGCCTCGCGCACGATGGCCTCGACATCGACTTCAGCCAGGGCGGCCTCGGCGATCAGCCCGGCCTGGCGCGTCGCCTCGGCGGTGAAGTCGGCGACGTGGGGCTGATACTCCGACCAGAGGGCGGCGACGCGCAGTCCCTTCTGGGTTTCGCTCAGGCTCTCGTCGGCCTGGATGCGTTCAGCCCTGGCGTTGAACTCTTCCATCTTCTGCTCGAAGACGCCGGCGGCGGACTCCAGACGCAGTTCGGCCGAGGTTTTCTGGGTTTCGGCCACGGCGGCCGAGACCGGCAGCAGCGCGAGGGCGGCGGCCAAGGACAGGGGGATCAGAGGGAGGGGGGCGAGAGAGAGGGCGCGGACCATAGCGAGGCTCCTTCGGCGGACGCCGGCAAGGTCCGCCCAAGGGCCCGCGCGCTCAAGTGAAATCGCGGTAAGGCGCCGGGGCGGGCGCCTTACCTGCCGTTCGATCAGTCCGCTGCGGCGGGAGCGGTCGGGGCGGCCACGGCCTGGGCGACGGCCTGGCGGATCTGGGCCGGAACGGCGCGGATCTGGGCCGGGGCGGCCTCGGCGGCGGCCAGGATCTGGTCCCTGTTCTCAGCGTTCTCGGGCTTCTCGGCGAAGGTGCGGAAGAAGGCGCCCAGTTCGTCGGCGAAGGCGTTGAAGGTCGGCTCGTAGCGCGTGATGATGGCGTCGGCGCGCGTCTGCTTGGCGGCCGCATCCAGAGCCGGGTCCTCGATCACGGCGTCCAGTTCGGCCTTCATGCGCTCGGCCTCGGCGTTGAACGCTTCGCCCTTGGCCTGGAAGGCGGCCTCCTCGGGCGAGGGGGCGGGCTGGGCGGCGGGCGCAGCGGGGGCGGTCTCCTGGGCGGAGACGATGGCGGGGGCGGCGCAGACGGCCAGGGCCGCAGCAGCGGCAGCGAAGGTCAGGCGAGACATGACGGGGGCTCCGGCAGGCGACGGGCGCGCGCCCGTCAAATAAGAACTCGCCGGCCGGGAGCGACCGGAGATGGTCGTCACGGTGAGGCCGCCGAAGTCAAAGCGCAAGCGAGACCTTGCATGAAGCCGCGTCTGGGCCCGGGCGCGCGACCTCTTGAACCCGCGCGCCGCAGGGCGCATCTGCGGGTCATGTTCATCCAGACCGAAGCCACTCCCAACCCGAACGCCCTGAAGTTCCTGCCCGGCCGCGACGTCGCGGGCGAACAGGCGCTGGAATATCGCACCATCGACGAGGCGGCGGCCTCGCCTCTGGCCGAGGCGCTGTTCGAACTGGAGGGCGTCGAGGGCGTGTTCTTCGGCGCCGACTATGTTTCGGTCACGCGCGCGGCGGACGGCCCGGACTGGACGGCGATGAAGGCGCCGATCCTGTCGGTGGTGATGGATCACTTCGTCTCGGGGGCGCCGCTGGTGCGCGCCGGCGCCGAGACAGGGCGGGACGGCGCCGCTCAGGATGATGGAGCGCCCGACAGCGAGATCGTGGCCGAGATCAAGGGGCTGCTGGACACCCGCATCCGTCCGGCCGTGGCCCAGGACGGCGGCGACATCCTGTTCGACCATTTCGACGAAGCGACCGGGGTGCTGCGCCTGCGGATGCGCGGGGCCTGCGCCGGTTGCCCGTCCTCCTCGGCGACGTTGAAGGCCGGGGTCGAGCAGATGATGCGCCACTATGTTCCCGAAGTGACCAGCGTCGAGCAGGTGCTCTGAGGCCCCCACCGATCTGTTTCACATGAAACGCTCGCACCCGCCCGCCCTGCGGGGCATGATGGCGTCATGGACGGGATAAGCGAGACATCACAGGCGCGCGCCCTGGGCGAGGCGCTGGCGGCGTTGCGGCGCGACTGCGGCCTGAGCCAGGCGGAGGCGGGCGCCCGGATCGGCATGACCGGCCAGGGCTGGGGCCTCTATGAAGCCGGCAAGCGATCCAGCCTGTTCCGTCCCGATGTTCAGCGGCGTCTGACCGGAGCCCTGAACGCCACGCCCGAGGCTTTGATGCTGCAGGCGCCGGGCGGTGCACAGGTCTCGACTGACCGCCCGAGGACTTCACTTCCAGACAACGCGCCCCCATACGGCCTCTCAGCGCGCGGTCGGGCGTTCGACGGCGCCCCCTCAGACGTGCGACGGATGCGGCTGGAGACCGACGAACTGGCCCCCTGGGCATCGGCGGGCACGGTGCTGGAGTACGCTCTGGGACGTTGGCCGAGACGAGGCCAGGGCTGCATCATCCAGCTTCAGGACGGCCTGCGCAAGGTCCGGCTGTATGACCGCGCCGACGAGGCGGAGATGGTGGTCTTGGGCGCCGGCGCCTTGGATCGATCCGAACGTATCGCGCGATCAGACGTCCAGTCCGTATCAGCGGTCATCAGCCGTCTCGACGACGATTGAAACGAAATAGTTGTATTTCAGGGGCGAACGTGAAACTCTCTAGTTGAAACGGAGGGGTCATGTCGCGTCGCAGTCATCACATCGACCAGGTCGTCGGCATGCGCATCGCCGCGCGGCGGTCGGCCTTGGGTTGGTCTCAGTCGGCTCTCGCACGGGCGCTAGGCGTCAGCTTTCAGCAGGTCCAGAAATATGAGACAGGGGCCAACCGGATCTCCGCGTCCCGCCTGCATGAGGCCGCCGCCGCCATGGGGTGTTCGGTCGCCGATTTCTTTCCCGCGCGCCCGGACGCCGAGGGTTCGGAACCGCTGGTTCATCCGGTCATGGCCAGCGCCGAGGGGCGAAACCTGGCTGAGGCCTTTGTCCGCATCTGCGACGCCGAGGCGCGCCGCGCCCTGACCCGCGTGGCCCAGGCAATGGCCGGCGCCTGATGAGGCTCAGCGGGGCCGAAACGGTCGCATCCGCGCCGATTTCGCATTAGGGACAGGACCATGAAGGTCATGGTCATTGATACGGCGCTGGGCGCCTGCGCCGCCGGGGTGTTCGCGGACGATGCGGCGAGCGCGGTCTTGCGCGCCCTGGGTCTGCGCCGGGAGCTGATGACCAAGGGCCATCAGGAGCGTCTGGGCGGGCTGGCGCGCGATGCGGCGGCCGAGGCAGGGGGCTTTGACGGGCTGGACCGGATCGGCGTGACAGTGGGGCCTGGATCCTTCACCGGGTTGAGGGTCGGACTGGCCTTCGCCCTGGGGCTGGGGGCGGCGCTGGATCGGCCGGTGGTCGGGGTCTCGACGCTGGACGCCCTGGCGGCGTCCGTTCCGGCGCAGGGCCTGGTCGCCGCCGTGATCGACGCCCGCCGGGGCCAGGTCTATGGGCGGCTGTTCCGCGACGGCGCGCCGCTGGGCGAGGCCGAGGCCTGGCCGCTGGAGACGGCGCGCGACCGCATTCTGGCCGAGGCGGGGCAGGGGGGATTTTCGCTGGTCGGCAGCGGAGCGGCGCTGCTGGCCGAGACCTTCTCCGAACTGGCGGGCGCCGAGATGGAACCCCTGGCCGCGCCGAGCGCGGAGGCGCTGGCGCGTCTGACGATGGCCGCTGATCCCGCGACCTCGCCGCCGTCGCCGCTCTATCTTCGCGCGCCGGACGCCACCCCGCCCAGCCGACTGCCGGGCCAGCCGCGTCAGCCCGCCGCGTGAGCGAGGCGACGATCTTTCCCACGGTCGACCCGGCGCATCTGGCCGCCGTTCACGCCGAGGCGTTCGAGACGCCGTGGGACGCGGCGGCGCTGGCCGAGCTGTTGGCCGCGCCGGGCGTGCTCGCGGTGGTCGAGGACGACGGTTTCATCCTGGTCCGCGTCGTGCTCGATGAAGCTGAGATCCTGACCCTGGCGGTGCGTCCGGCGGCGCGGCGCGCGGGGCTGGGCGGCCGTCTGGTCGAGGCGGCGGTGGTGCGCGCCGCCGCCCTGGGGGCCGAGCGGATGTTCCTCGAAGTCGCCGAGGGCAACGCCGCCGCGCGCGCGCTTTACGCCCGCTGCGGCTTCGTCGAGATGGGCCGTCGGCGCGGCTATTATTCGCATGCGGACGGTCGCCGCGAGGACGCGCTGACGCTTGTCCTGAACTTTCCTCGATAGCTTCCATAAGGCGGCGGTACAGCCTATCTTCACCGCCATGGACCGGATCGAAAAACTTTGCGCAGAGCGCGGCATGCGCATGACCGAGCAACGTCGGGTGATCGCCCGCGTCCTGTCGAACGCCGAAGACCATCCCGATGTGGAAGAACTGTATCGCCGCGCCTCGGCGATCGACCCGCACATCTCCATCGCCACCGTCTATCGCACCGTGCGCCTGTTCGAAGAGGCGGGCGTGGTCGAGAAGCACGACTTCGGCGACGGCCGCAGCCGCTATGAAGAGGCCGGCGACGACCACCACGACCACCTGATCGACACCAAGACGGGCGAGGTCATCGAATTCTTCGACGCCGAGATCGAGCGGCTCAAGACCGAGATCGCCAAGCGTCTGGGCTTCGAGCTGGTCGGCCACAAGCTGGAGCTGTACGGCCACGTCATCCCCGGCGCCGAGCCGGTCGAGCGCGAGGGCCTGATCTACAAGCGCCGCCCGCGCGACGAGATCGAAGACTGATCCCGCCTGAGCCTGACCGGGGCGCCCGCTTGCCGTCGCGGGTTTCGGCGATCATAAGCCGGGCATGACCGATACGCTCGACAAGCCCGTCCTGGAGGATGGCGGCGCGCCGGAAGGCGGGGCCGCGCCCAAGCGCCTGTTCATCAAGACCTACGGCTGTCAGATGAACGTCTATGATTCCGAACGCATGGCCGACGTGCTGCGGCCGCTGGGCTATGCGCCGACGGACACGGCGGACGGCGCCGACTTCGTCATCCTGAACACCTGCCACATCCGCGAGAAGGCGGCCGAAAAGGTCTATTCCGAACTCGGCAAGCTGCGCGAGATGAAGGAGCGGCGGGCGGCGGCGGGGCAGGGCGGCATGACCATCGCCGTGGCGGGCTGCGTCGCCCAGGCCGAGGGCGAGGAGATCATGAAGCGCCAGCCGGCGGTCGATCTGGTCGTCGGACCGCAGGCCTATCACCAGCTGCCGGAGCTGCTGACCCGCACGGCGCGGGCGCGCGGCGAGCGCATCGGCGCCGACTTCGCCCCCAATGAAAAGTTCGACGCCCTGCCGGCGACGCGCGGGACCGAAGGGGTCACCGCCTTTCTCACGGTGCAGGAAGGCTGCGACAAGTTCTGCACCTTCTGCGTGGTGCCCTATACGCGCGGCGCCGAATGGTCGCGGCCGGTCGCGGCGGTGTTGGACGAGGCCCGCGCCCTGGCCGATCGGGGGGTGCGCGAAGTCACCCTGCTGGGCCAGAACGTCAACGCCTACGACGGCGAAGGGCCCGACGGAAAGCCGTTCACCCTGGCGCGGCTGGCCTATGCCCTGGCTGAAATTCCGGGACTGGATCGCATTCGCTATACGACCAGCCATCCGAACGACATGTCGGACGACCTGATCGCGGCGCACGGCGATCTGGACGCCCTGATGCCCTATCTGCACCTGCCGGTGCAGGCGGGCTCGGACCGCATTCTGCGCCTGATGAACCGCAAGCATGGGCGTCAGAAATATTTCGACCTGATCGACCGCATCCGCGAAGCGCGGCCGGACATGGCGATGGCGGGTGACTTCATCGTCGGCTTCCCCGGCGAGACGGACCGCGATTTCGAGGACACCATGGATCTGGTGCGGCGGGTGAACTACGCCAGCGCCTTCTCCTTCATGTATTCGCCGCGCCCCGGCACCCCCGCCGCGACGATGGCGGCTCAGGTTCCGGACGCCGTGGCCAAGGAACGGCTGCACGCCCTTCAGGCTCTGCTGACCGAGCAGCAGGTGGCCTTCAACCAGTCGCTGGCCGGGCGAGTCCTGCCGGTGCTGTTCGAGAAGAAGGGCCGCCACGGCGCCCAGGCCATCGGTCGCTCGCCCTATCTGCAATCGGTCCACGTCGACGACGCGGATCAACTGATCGGCCGGATCGTTCCGGTCGAGATCATCAGCGGCCAGCAGAACAGCCTGTCCGGTCGCCTGATCCAGACCAACTGACGGATATCTCTCAACGCATGCGGCGCGAGCGGCGTTAGGGACACTCACAATCCCCCTCAAGCAGGCTCGCACCGCGTGCGAGGCGATAGGGGACCCAAAAAGGAGACCTCATGGCGCGAGAGTCCGAGTTCCTGTCCCTTAGCGATGCGGCGTTGCGCGCCGTCATCGGGCCGCAGAGCCGCCACCTGGCTTTGATCGAGGACGCCTTCAAGGTGCTGGTCGAGACGCCGGGCGGCGGGGTGTCGATCAACGGCTCGACGCGGGACCGGGCGCAGGCGCGCCGCGTCATCGAGGCCCTGTCGAACCGGGCCGAGGCGGGCGCCGAAATTACCGAGGCCGACGTGCGCACCGCGCTCGGCGCCGCCGTCACCCAGCCGCGCGCCGAACCGGCGGGCCGCAGCACGGGACGAAGCGTGCCCGAAGGCGCCGCCCTGCCGGTCGGCCGTCGCGGCGCCATCGCCCCTAAGACGGCGTCGCAGGCGCGCTATCTCGAGATGCTGGGCCGCTGCGAACTGACCTTCGGCGTCGGCCCGGCGGGCACGGGCAAGACCTTCCTGGCGGCGGCCTATGGCGCCTCCCTGCTGAAGCGGGGGCAGGTGGACCGGCTGGTCATCACCCGCCCGGCGGTCGAGGCGGGCGAGAAGCTGGGCTTCCTGCCGGGCGATCTGAACGAGAAGGTCGACCCCTATCTGGCCCCGATCTGGGAGTCGCTGAACGACATCCTGGGCGTCGACGACGTGCGCCGTCGTCGCGAGAAGGGCGAGATCGAGGCCGCCCCCATCGCCTTCATGCGCGGCCGCACGCTGAGCCACGCCTTCATCATCGTCGATGAGGCGCAGAACACCTCGCGGATGCAGATGAAGATGGTGCTGACCCGTCTGGGCGAGGGCGCCCGCATGGTGGTGACGGGCGACCCGTCGCAGGTCGACCTGCTGAACCCGCGCGATTCCGGCCTGGCCCACGCCCTGCGCATCCTGAAGGACGTTGAGGGCGTCGGCGTCCAGCAGTTCAAGTCCGAGGACGTGGTGCGCCACGCCATGGTCGAGCGCATCGTGCGCGCCTATGACAGCGACGCGGCGCGCAGCCGCCCCTTCCCTGACCTTGAGGACGACGCCTGATGATCGAGGTCGAGATCGACAGCGACGGCTGGACGCAGGCCCTGCCCGAGGCGGCGGCGATCGTCGAGCGCGCCGCCGCGGCGGCCCTGGCGACGGTCGAGGGCGATGTCGTGGTGCTGCTGGCCGACGACGCGGCGGTGCAGGATCTTAACGCGCGTTTCCGCGACAAGGACCGGCCGACGAACGTGCTGTCCTTCCCGGCCGCCGAAAGCGCCTTTCCGCATCTGGGCGACGTGGTGCTGGGCTACGCCTATTGCGCGGCGGAGGCGCAGGCGCAGGGAAAATCCCTGTCCGATCATCTGAGCCATCTCGTCGTCCACGGCGTGCTGCACCTGCTGGGCCGCGATCACGAGGACGACGCCGAGGCCGAGGAGATGGAGGCCGAGGAGCGCGAGATCCTGGCCGAACTGGGCGTCGCCGATCCCTATGCCAGCGAGAATGGGGCGGCCGAGCATGAGGGCGCCGCGTGAGCGGGGCGCTGGCCGCCCGCTTCATCTGCGTGATGTACAACCGCTGGGGTCGGATCGCCCTGGCGCTTCTGGCCGGGGCGGGCGCCGCCCTGGTCCATCCGCCGTTCGGCTTCCTGCCGGGACTGCTGGGTTATCCGCTGCTGTTGCTGCTGGCGGATCGGGCCGGGGGGCTGAAGGGCGGCTTCTGGGTCGG
This sequence comes from Brevundimonas guildfordensis, assembly GCF_014836405.1. Classification (GTDB taxonomy): domain Bacteria; phylum Pseudomonadota; class Alphaproteobacteria; order Caulobacterales; family Caulobacteraceae; genus Brevundimonas; species Brevundimonas guildfordensis. The sequence goes on from NZ_JACSQU010000003.1 coordinate 206,859, forward strand.
CTGGCTGGCGGGTTTCGCCTATTTCTTCATCGGCTGCTGGTGGGTGGCCGAGGCCTTCCTGGTCAACCCGGCCCAGGCGTGGATGGCGCCGTTTGCGGCCAGCCTGCTGCCGGCGGGCATGGGGCTGTTCTGGGGGCTGGCGGCGATGGCCTATCGCTGGTCGAAGCCCAACGGCGTCCAGCGCGTCCTGCTGTTCGCCGCCCTGTTCGCCCTGCTGGAATGGACGCGCGGCCATGTGCTGACCGGCTTTCCGTGGAATCCGGCGGGCGCCGGCTGGGCGGCCGGATCGGCCATGTCGCAGTTCGCCTCGGTCGCCGGGGTCTATGGGCTGGGCCTGATCACGGTGGCGGCGGTCAGCGCCTTCGCGCCGCTGATGGACGCCGGGCCGCGACGCCCGCGTCTGATCGCGGCGGGGCTGGGCGTGCTGACGCTGGCCGGTCTGTTCGCCTTCGGAGCCGTGCGCCTGTCCTCGGCGAAGGTGGTGGAGACGCCGACGCTGGTGCGGCTGGTTCAGGCCGATATTCCGCAGGACTACAAGTGGAGCCCGGAGGCTTATCAGGCGATCCTGGGCCGCTATCTGGAGCTGACCGCGCGCCCGGCCGAGGCGCTCCCCGACGTGGTGATCTGGCCCGAGGGCGCCCTGCCGACCACGGCCAACGACCTGTTCGCCTCGTCCGACGCCCAGGCGGTGGCGGCGGCTCTGCAGACCGGCCAGACGCTTCTGGCGGGCCTGAGCCGAGGCGAGCCTGATCCGAGCGCGGAGACCGGCGCCCGTTACTACAACAGCCTGTTCGCCCTGCATGACGAAGGGGCGGCGGGCCTGCGCATCGGTCCGATCTACGACAAGCATCGGCTGGTGCCGTTCGGCGAGTACCTGCCGCTGGGCGACCTGATGAGCAGGATCGGCGTGCGCAGCCTGGTGCATGTGCCGGCCGACTTCACCGCCGGTCCCGCGCCGGCGCCGATCAGCCTGGTCAACGCCCCGCCGGTGCAGCCGCTGATCTGCTACGAGGCCCTCTATCCCGGCTTCACGCCCGCGACGGCGCAGACGCGCCCGGCGTGGATCGTCAACGTCTCCAACGACGCCTGGTTCGGCAAGACGTCGGGTCCACGCCAGCACCTGAACCTGGCCTCCTATCGGGCGCTGGAGACGGGCCTGCCGGTGGCGCGGGCGACGCCCACGGGCGTCTCGGCGATGATCGACCCGTGGGGCCGGATCGTCGAGGGCAGGCGGCTGGATCCGGGTCAGGCGGGGATCATTGACGTGCGGCTGCCGGAGCCTGCGTCGCCGACGCTCTATGGCCGCTGGGGCGACCTGGGGTTCGCCGTGGGGCTGATCCTCATGCTCACGGCGGGGCGCCGTCGCGCCGGAAACACGGGACTGGCGCGTTAATCTTGACGTGCGGCGCCCCTGAGACGCGAAAACGCATGACAGCGGCCCGCAGCGACGGCATGCCGCTAGGACGAATGGGGAAGGGTCTGGACATGGTCAGGAGTGCGGGGGCGGAGGGCCCCCATCTGGTGGACCGGCATGTGGGTCGGCGCGTGTGCGAGAAGCGTATCGCCCTGGGCTACAACCAGACCGATCTGGGCCAGGCGCTGGGGGTCACCTTCCAGCAGGTGCAGAAGTACGAAAAGGGCGCCAACCGCATCTCGGCGTCCAAGCTGTGGGACATCGCCCGCTTCTTTGGCGTCGAAATCGGCTACTTCTTCGAGGGGCTGGCCACGGCGGTTCAGCCGGGCATGGCGGAGGACGCGGCCGAGCCGTTCGTGCACGACTTCCCCGCCACCCGTCAGACCATCGAGATGGGGCGTCTGGCGCCGCGGCTGTCGGCGCGCCAGCAGAAGCTGGTGGTCGATCTGATGCGCGAGTTGGTGGAACAAGGCGCCGACGCCGACTGAGCTCGTCGGCCGACGACAGGACAAGAAAAAAGGCGCGGATCGCTCCGCGCCTTTCTCTTGTCGGACCGGGACCTTCGATCAGGCGCGCAGCGCCGTCTCCGAGGCGATGATCCGGCTGGCGGCGTGGACCACGGCGCCGATACGCAGGGCGGCCTGGATCTGCACGTTCGGCACGGCGTGCTTGCGCAGTTCGCCCTCGTGGGCGTCGATGCAGGCGCCGCAGCCGTTGATGGCCGACACGGCGGTGGACCACAGCTCGAAGTCCAGCTTGTCGACGCCGGGGTTGCCGATGACGTTCATCCGCAGCTTGGCCGGCAGGGTGGTGTATTCCTGGTTCTTCATCAGGTGCAGCGAACGATAGTAGATGTTGTTCATGCCCATGATGGCGGCGGCGGCCTTGGCGGCGTTCATCGCCTCGGGCGACAGCACCGTCTCGGCCTGGGCCTCGATCAGCTTGACGACGGGGCCGACGCCGATGGCGTGGGCCGAGGCCAGGAAGCAGCCCCACTTCTGCTGGTCGTTCAGCACGGTCTCATTGGCGAGCGAGGACAGGTTCAGCGAGATGTCCTTGCCATAGGCCGGGATCAGGTCGCGAAGGGCGTCGATGGACATTTTCGTGTTCCTTTCAGGAAGCGGCGCTTTGAAAAGCGGCTATCGCTCGCGACGCGGTCGCTCACTTCTTGAGCCGCATGATTAGGATAAGCGCTCAAGCCGCGAGGCTCCGCGAGCCGAGCATAGCGCCCTAAAAACCAACAAAGGCGGCGACAGTCGCCCGCCGCCGCCTCTTTCGAGGGGTGGCCCGGACCCTACTCACGCGGTCCGGGCCTGGTCGTCTCGACCTTGGCCAGTACTTAAGCGGCCAGGGTGTCGCCGCCGACCGGGCGGTTGCAGGCGCACAGTTCGTCGGTCTGCAGGGCGTCGACGACGCGCAGGGTGTCTTCCGGCGAACGGCCGACGTTCAGGTTGGTGACGTAGACGTGCTGGATGACGTTGTGCGGGTCGACGACGAAGGTCGCGCGCAGGGCCACGCCTTCTTCTTCGTCCAGCACGCCCAGGGCGCGGGCCAGCTTGCCGCCGTTGTCGGCGAACTGCCAGATCGGCAGCTTGTTCAGGTCGGCGTGGTCACGACGCCAGGCCAGCTTGGTGAACTCGTTGTCGGTCGAGCCGCCCAGAACCACGGTGTCGCGGTCCTCGAAGTCCTTGCCCAGCTTGGCGAAGGCGGCGATTTCGGTCGGGCAGACGAAGGTGAAGTCCTTCGGGTAGAAGAAGATGACCTTCCACTTGCCCTCGAAGCTGTCCTGGGTGACCGTTTCGAACGCCGAGGCGCCGTTTTCTTCGTGGCTGTTGAAGCCCGGCTTGACGCCGATAATTTTGAAATCAGGCAGTTTTTGACCGACGCCGAGCATCGCGCTTCTCCTAAGAGCTTGGTTGACGAAATGGGTCGGCGGATCGGGGTGAGCGACCCGCCGTGGGTCTCAGATGGGCTCTGGGGCACGCAAAGTCAAATCGATCATTTTGCTATGTTGAATAGATTTGATTTATGGGCGCGGCAGGGCCGATGGAACCTAGCCGGCGCCCTGCAGACGGGCGGCGACCTCCAGGTGCATGGGCAGGGCCGAGGGCTCTTCGCCGGCCCGACGACGGTCTGCTGCGACCGCCGCGCGGACCCCGGCGCCATAGTCGGGATGGACGCGATCGAAGTGGGCGAACTGACGCTCCAGGATGAAGTCCGGCACGCCCTGCATGGCGGCGGCCAGGTTGGCGAACAGGCGGGCCTTCTGATCGGCGTCGAACAGTTCGAACAGGGCGCGCGGCTGGCTGTAGTCGTCGTTGCCCGAGCGGTGATCCCAGCGGTCGGCGTCGCCCGACAGGCGCAGCGGCGGCTCGCGATACTGCGGCGCCTGCGCCGGGCCTGAGAAGGAGTTGGGCTCGTAATAGGCGTCAGGATTGGGGTTGTTCGGCATGAAGTTCATGGCCCCGTCCTTGTGATAGGTGTGCACCGGACAGCGCGGCCGGTTGACCGGCAGGGACTCGTAATGCGCGCCCAGGCGATAACGCTGGGCGTCGGCATAGGCGAAGATCCGACCCTGCAGCATCTTGTCCGGCGAAAAGCCGATGCCGGGCACGATGTTCTTGGGGCTGAAGGCCGCCTGTTCGATCTCGTTGAAATAGTTGTCGGCGTTGCGGTTCAGCTCCATCACCCCGATCTCGATCGGCGGATAGTCGGCGTGCGGCCAGACCTTGGTCAGGTCGAACGGGTTGTAGGGCGTCTTCTCGGCGTCCAGCTCGGGCATGATCTGGACCTGGACGGTCCAGCGCGGGAAGCGGCCGTTCTCGATCGCGCCGAACAGGGCCTCCTGATAGCCTTCGCGGCTCTGACCGATCACGGCTTCGGCCTGGCCGTTGGTGTAGTGGGCGTGGCCCTGCTGGGTCTTGAAGTGGAATTTGACCCAGAACCGCTCCCCCGCCTCGTTCCAGAAGGAATAGGTGTGCGAACCGTAGCCGTTCATGTGCATCGGCGAGATCGGCAGGCCGCGATCCGAGAACAGGGTGGTCAGCTGGTGCAGGCTTTCCGGGCTTTGCGACCAGAAGTCCCACATGGCCGTGGCGCTGCGCAGATTGGTGCGCGGGTGGCGCTTCTGCGTGTGGATGAAGTCCGGAAACTTCAGCGGGTCGCGCACGAAGAAGACCGGCGTATTGTTGCCGACCAGGTCCCAGTTGCCTTCCTCGGTGTAGAACTTCAGCGAGAAGCCGCGCACGTCGCGTTCATGGTCGGCGGCCCCGGCCTCGCCGGCCACGGTCGAGAAGCGCGCCAGCATCGGCGTCACGGCGCCCGGCTGCAGCGCCTTGGCGCGGGTGTACTGCGAAATGTCGCCGGTGATGGTCAGCGTTCCGAAGGCGCCCCAGCCCTTGGCGTGGACGGTGCGCTCGGGGATGCGCTCGCGGTTCTGATGCGCCAGCTTCTCGATCAGCTGATAGTCTTGCAGCAGAACCGGGCCGCGCGGGCCGGCGGTCTGGCTGTTCTGGTTGTCGGCGATCGGGGCGCCGGCCGTGGTGGTCAGGATGGGGGACTTGGGATCCGTCGACATGGGGTCTCCTGCGTAGCGTTGGACCCGAGTAAGCGCCACGATTTGCTATAAGGCCAATCGATTGTTTTTGGCAGATCGATAAAGGTGTCCTATATGTAGGTCTGCCTTTTCCGCTTTCCACGAAGTGCCATGTCCGTTCTGCCCACCCTGCGTCAGCTGCAGTATCTCAAGCTCCTGGCCGAGCACGGCTCCTTCAGCCGCGCCGCGGAGGCCGCCCATGTCAGCCAGCCCGCCCTGTCGTCAGGGGTGCAGGAGCTGGAGCGGATTCTGGGCGCGCCGGTGGTCGAGCGCACGCGCGGGGCGGTGATCCTGACCGCCGTGGGCGCCGAGGCCGTGCGCCGGGCCGAGGACGTGCTGGCCCGCACCGAGGACCTGGTCGAGGCCGCCCAGAACGCCGGCAAGCCCCTGTCCGGCCGGTTCCGGCTGGGGATCATCCCGACGGTGGCGCCCTTCCTGCTGCCGCGGACCCTGCCGGGGCTGAAGACCCTGTATCCGGGCCTGCGCCTGTTTATCCGCGAAGACCTGACGCCGCGCCTGATCGCCGGACTGAAGGCGGGCCAGCTGGACGCCGCTGTGATCGCCCTGCCTTACGACGCCTCCGGGATCGACCACGCCCATATCGGCGACGACGAGATTCTGGCCGCGGCCCCGGTCGATCATCCGCTGGCTGGCGCCGGGCCGATCCCCGAGGGGATGCTGAAGGCCGACGACCTGATCCTGCTGGAGGACGGGCACTGCCTGCGCGACCAGGCCCTGGCGGCGGTCAATATCGAGGCGCCGCGCGGCGAGGACGTCTTCGCCGCCACCTCCCTGCATACGCTGGTGCAGATGGTGTCTTCGGGGCTGGGGGTCAGCTTCCTGCCGCAGATGGCGGTGAAGGCGGGGCTGGCCGACAGTCCGGGCGTCGTCGTGCGCCCCATTTCCGAAGACGCCCCGCGCCGCGAGATCGTCGTCGCCTGGCGCGCCGGCTCCAGCCGCGCGGCCGAGGCGCGCCTGCTGGCCGAGGCGCTGAAGCTGGATTGAGGCGGGCGGCGAGGCGCCGGGGCCGATTGGCTCGCCAGGCCTCCTTCACGCCCGCTCTATCCCTCGCCGTCATCCTCGGGCTTGACCCGAGGATCGGGTTGTCCGCCTGCGAGACGTCGGCAAGGGCGAGCGCGCCGCAGCGCTCGATCCTCGGGTCAAGCCCGAGGATGACGGCAGGAAGAAGGGGGCGGTTGGGCGAGAAAAAAGGCCGGCGGATCGCTCCGCCGGCCTTCATTCTTGTTTGGTCTAACGCGCTTACGCGCTGCTTGAGACCTTACTTCTCGTCGCCGCGCGCCAGGTTGCGCAGGACGTAGGGCATGACGCCGCCGGCCTTGAAGTAGTCCAGCTCCGTCTGGTTATCGATGCGGCAGCGGACCGGGAAGCGGGCCATCTTGCCGTCCGACGGGCGGAACAGCTCGACCCACAGGTCCTGACGCGGCTTCAGCTTGCCGACGTTGGCGTCGGTCAGGCCGCGGATGGTGACGATCTCTTCGCCCGTCAGGCCCAGCTTCTGCCAGCCGTCTTCCTTGAACTGCAGCGGGACGACGCCCATGCCGACCAGGTTCGAACGGTGGATGCGCTCATAGCTTTCGGCGATGACGGCGCGGACGCCCAGCAGGCGGGTGCCCTTGGCCGCCCAGTCGCGCGACGAGCCGGTGCCGTATTCCTTGCCGGCGAAGACCACCAGCGGACGGCCTTCCGACTGATAGCGCATGGCCGCATCGTAGATCGACATCGTGTCTTCCGAGGGGAAGTGCTTGGTGACGCCGCCCTCGATGTCGGGGGTGATGCGGTTGCGGATGCGGATGTTGGCGAAGGTGCCGCGCATCATGACTTCGTGGTTGCCGCGGCGGGCGCCGTAGCTGTTGAAGTCCAGGGCGTCGACGCCGTGGTTGGTCAGGTACTGACCCGCCGGCGAGGCCTTCTTGATCGAACCGGCCGGAGAGATGTGGTCGGTGGTGATCGAGTCGCCGAAGATGCCCAGGATGCGCGCCTCGACGATGTCGCTGACCGGGGCCGGCTCCATCGACAGGCCCTCGAAGTAGGGCGGGTTCTGGACGTAGGTGGAGGTGTCTTCCCACTCATAGGTCTGGCCGCCGGTGACCTTGATGGCCTGCCAGTGCTCGTCGCCCTTGAAGACGTCGGCGTAGCGCTTGGCGAACATCTTGGGCGTGACGGACTTGCGCTGGATGTCGGCGACTTCTTGCGCGGTCGGCCACACGTCCTTCAGGAAGACGTCGTTGCCCTTCTTGTCCTGGCCGATCGGCTCCTTGGTGATGTCGATGCGCATCGAACCGGCGATGGCGTAGGCCACGACCAGCGGCGGCGAGGCCAGGTAGTTGGCCTGGACGTCCGGGTTCACGCGGCCTTCGAAGTTGCGGTTGCCCGACAGCACCGAGGTGGCGACCAGGGCGTTGTCGTTGATCGCCTTGGAGACGGCCGGATCCAGCGGGCCCGAGTTGCCGATGCAGGTGGTGCAGCCGTAGCCGACCAGGTTGAAGCCCAGGGCGTCCAGATCCTTCTGCAGGCCGGCGTCGGACAGGTAGTCGGTGACGACCTGCGAACCCGGGGCCAGCGAGGTCTTGACCCACGGCTTGGCCTTCAGGCCCAGGGCGTGCGCCTTGCGCGCCACCAGACCGGCGGCGATCAGCACGCTCGGGTTGGAGGTGTTGGTGCAGGAGGTGATGGCGGCGATAACGACGTCGCCGTCGCCCAGGTCGAACTTTTCACCCTCGACGGCGACGCGGGCGGCGTCGGTCGGGCGCGAGAAGACCTCGCCCAGGGCCGTTTCGAAGGCCGGGGCGGCGGTGGTCAGCTCGACGCGGTCCTGCGGACGCTTGGGACCGGCCAGCGACGGCACGACCGTCGAGATGTCCAGCTCCAGTACGTCGGTGAAGATCGGGTCTTCCGAGGTTTCGTCGATCCACAGGCCTTGCGCCTTGGCGTAGGCTTCGACCAGGGCGACGCGCGCCTTCTCGCGGCCGGTGGCCGTCAGATAGTCGATGGTGGCCTGCGACACGGGGAAGAAGCCGCAGGTGGCGCCGTATTCCGGGGCCATGTTGGCGATGGTGGCCTGGTCTTCGATGGTCATGCCGGCGATGGCGGGACCGAAGAATTCCACGAACTTGCCGACCACGCCCTTCTTGCGCAGCATCTGGGTGACGGTCAGCACCAGGTCGGTGGCCGTCGCGCCTTCCGGCAGCTTGCCGGTCAGCTTGAAGCCGACGACTTCGGGGATCAGCATCGGGATCGGCTGGCCCAGCATGGCGGCTTCGGCCTCGATGCCGCCGACGCCCCAGCCCAGAACGGCCAGGCCGTTGATCATGGTGGTGTGGCTGTCGGTGCCGACCACGGTGTCGGGATAGGCGACGGTCTTGCGGCCTTCCTCGGCGGTCCAGACGGTCTGGGCCAGGTGCTCCAGGTTGACCTGGTGGCAGATGCCGGTGCCGGGCGGCACGACGCGGAAGTTGTTGAAGGCCGACGAGCCCCAGCGCAGGAAGTTGTAGCGCTCGATGTTGCGCTCATACTCGCGCTCGACGTTCTGGCCGAAAGCCTTGGAGTCGCCGAAGTGGTCGACCATGACCGAGTGGTCGATGACCAGATCGACCGGGACCAGCGGGTTGATCTTCTTGGCGTCGGCGCCGAGCTTGTCCATCGCGTCGCGCATGGCGGCCAGGTCGACCACGGCCGGAACGCCGGTGAAGTCCTGCATCAGCACGCGGGCCGGACGGAAGGCGATCTCGTGCTCGACGGCGCCCTTGTTCTCGATCCAGGCGGCGACGGCCTTCAGGTCGTCCTCGGTGACGGAGACGCCGTCTTCGTTGCGCAGCAGGTTCTCCAGCAGCACCTTCATCGAGCGCGGCAGGCGGGAAATCCCGGCCAGACCGGCTTCCTCGGCGGCGGGAAGGCTGTAATAGGCGTATTTCTTGCGCCCGACCGCGAGGTCCTGGCGGGTTTTGAGGCTGTCGATCGACGGCATGGAGATGAGTCCTCTGACAAACGCCGCCCGACAATTCGGTTGCGCCTTCGCGCGCTGGACGTCGGGGCGCACAGGTCCCCGGCGCGCGCGGCGAAAGCCTGCTGCGGCGCTTGCGCATATAGTCCCGCGCGCGGGGGTCGTCCATGTATCCACACCCCTGACGTGGACATTGAGAGAGACTCGCAAGTGCTGACCCGGCTCGACATCGAGGCCCTGAGCCTGTCGCGCGGCGAGCGGCGGCTGTTCGACGGCCTGAGCTTTTCGCTGTCGGCGGGGGAGGCGGCGGCCCTGACGGGGGCCAATGGGGCGGGCAAGACCAGCCTTCTGCGCGCGGTCGCGGGATTCATCCGCCCGGATGCGGGGACGGTCGCCTTTCATGACGCCGAGGGTGAGATGGAGGCCGAGACCGCGCGCCGCTTGGCGCTGCATCTGCTGGGCCATCACGAGGGTTTGAAGCCTCAGCGCACCGCGCGGCAGGAGCTGGGCTTTCAGGTCGAGTGGCTGGGCGGTTCGGGCGAAGCGATGGACGCGGCGGTCGCGCGGCTGAAACTGGCGCCTCTGTTGGATCTGGAGACGCGAAAGCTGTCGGCGGGGCAGAGGCGGCGGCTGTCGCTGGCCCGCCTGATCGCCGCCCCGCGCGCCCTGTGGTTGCTGGACGAGCCCTTGGCGCCGCTCGACGAGGCCTGGCGCGGCGTCGCCGCCGAACTGATGGCCGAACACCTGGCGAGGGGGGGCATGATCCTGGCCGCCGTGCATGATCCGCTGCCGGTTGCGGCGCGGTCATTGGATCTGGCTCAGACTTTGGGGGGCGTGCGATGAAGGCCGCCCGGGCCCTGTTCGCGCGCGAGCTGTCGCTGGCCTGGGGGGGCGGCGGCGGGCCGTTGCTGGCCTGCGGCTTCCTGTTGTGCCTGACCGCCATCCTGCCGTTGGCGGCGGGGGGCGACCCGCGCATTCTGGCCCCGGCGGCGTCGGGGGCCAGCTGGATGGCGCTGGCGCTGGCGTCGCTGCTGTCGCTGGAGCGGATGTTCGAGCGCGATCTGGAAGACGGGGCGCTGGATATTCTGGCGACCGGCCCTCTGCCGCTGGAGGCGGTGGTGGGGATCAAGGCGCTGGCGCAGTGGCTGGCCACGGGTCTGCCGCTGGCGGTCGCGGCGCCGGTGGCGGCTCTGGCGTTGGGCCAGCCGCCTGAACTGATCGGTCTGACAGGCGCCTCGGCGGCGCTGGGCGGGCTGGGGTTCGCCTTTACCGGCGCGCTCGGCGCGGCGCTGGCGCTGGGCGCGCGGCGCGGCGGACTGCTGATCGCGGTGGTGGTGCTGCCGCTGTTCATTCCGCCGGTGGTGTTCGGGGCGGGCGCCCTGACCCGCGCCGCCAGCGGCCAGAGCCCCGCCTCGGCGCTGGCTCTGCTGGGCGCCTATGTGCTGTTCGCCCTGGTGATCGCGCCCATAGCCGGGGCGGCGGCGGTTCGGAACGCGCAGGGCTAGCGCCCCTTCAGCGTCACATACAGCGCCCCGTCGCCGCCGTGGCGGCGGTGAGCGGGGGCGAAGCCGGAGACGACGCCGCGCAGGTGCGGTCCGGTCAGCCATTCATGCACCGAGGCGCGGATGATGCCGTCGCCGCGCCGGCCCTGCCCGGTGATCACCAGAACCGAGCGCAGGCCGCGCATCTGGCAGCCGATCAGGAAGCCGCGCAGCTGGTCTTCGGCTTCGAAGCGACCGAAGCCGTGCAGGTCGATGCGCGCCTCGATCGGATCGCGCTCGCGGGTCAGGCGGCGCTTGCGGCCGGGCTCAAGCTCTTCCGGCGCGGGCTGGGCGCGCCGGGCGATGGGCGGCCGCGCGGCCTCGGGCGCGCGCGGCAACGACGCCGGGGTCGTCGAGCGCCCGGCGGAGGCTGGGGTCAGGGCGGCGGTGCGCTTCTTGCCCGCGATGCCGCGCGCAAGGGCAGGCGCGACCGGCTCGGGCTCGGCGTTGGGCAGGACGGCGCCGGGCGTCACGCGAGCGGCCTTGCGCTGAGCGGGCGGGGTCACCGTGGCGGTCACCCGGCCCCAGATGCGCTTGTCGTCCTCGCTGGTCGCGGAGCCGGCTTTAGGCGCTCCCTTGCCCGAAGGGGGGCGGGCCACCCTCAGTCCTCGTCGTCGACGGCGTCCGGCGGACCGGGCTCATGGGCCAAAAGGTCGCCGGGCTGGCAGTCCAGCTCGCGACACAGGGCGTCCAGCGTGGTGAAGCGCACGGCCCGCGCCTTGCCCGTCTTGAGGATGGACAGGTTGGCGACGGTCACGCCGACGCGGTCGGCGAGCTCCGTCAGCGACATGCGGCGCTGGGCGAGGATGCGGTCAAGTTGGACGCGGATGGCCATAAGGTGAGCTTTAGCGTGTCCCGGTCAGATCGTCAGTTCGGATTCGCGACGAAGGCGCGCGCCCTCGCGGAACACCTCGGCCAGGACGAAGACGACCAGGACCGAGAAGACGGGGGTGAGCAGGTCGCTGATCCCTTGCGGCTCCATCACGCCGGGCGCCAGACGCGAGGCGACGAGGCCCTGCACGATCCAGACGCCGCCAGTGACCACGGCCAGGATCAGGCCGATCTGGCGCAGGCGACGGACGTTGTCGGGCTGGAAGGGATCGCCAAGGGTCAGGGTGCGGAAAATCTTGCGCAGATAGCGCAGGATCAGCAGGAAGCCGCCGAAATAGGCGGTCAGGGCGCCCAGGCCGAACAGCAGCAGCGGACGCGACAGCGGCATCTCGCGGCCGTCGGCTCCGTCCGAAACGGTCACGTTCAGATTGTCGAGCGGAATGAAGATGGATGCCGCCCACAGCAGCAGCAGCAGGCCCGTCACGAGGATCATCACCACATAGGCGACGTCCAGGGCGATCTTCAGCACGCTGGCGACAGAGCCTGGGCCTAAAGTCCGCAGATTGGGCGTAAGGAGATGGGGGTTGCGCCGATGGCGCGGCTTCGACTTCCCGGCGGGGGTCAGGTTTGCGAAGCGCATCATGAGCGGCGTCTCAGGCCGGAGGAGAAGGCGCCGTCGCCGCGGCGGGTCCGGCCGACCCGCACGCGGCGGTATTCTTCGCGGCGTTCATGGCGATCGTCAAAGTCCCCCTCCGATCCGACAGGATCAGAAGCCTTGAATGATCAGGGCGATCGCCGCGACCGGCAGGGCGGCCAGGAGGAAGGCGTTGCCCAGGCTGTGGGCCAGACGGTCCATCATGTTGGTCTTGCGCATGGCTTGCATATCGGTCTCTCCGTCAAAGCACGTTTTTTGTGCGTTTATGTTGCACCGCTGGTTGCTTGTTGCGATTTGTTTCTCGCATTTGAACGGTGCGGCCTCCGTTCTTGATAATGAAGATAGGCCCTGCCCTGACGAAAGCCAACTTACATATCGTTTAACGATGTTACCATTTCGCAATGGATGGGACGGGAGTAAGGTCGCGCCATGAATCTGAAGCTGATCAAGGGGATGCGGCTCGTGGCCGCCACCCACAATCCCGGCAAGGCGCGCGAGATCGAGGCGCTGCTGGACGGACATTACCGGATCGTCACGGCGGGCGAGCTGAATCTGCCCGAGCCGGAGGAAACCGAGAGCACCTTCGCCGGCAACGCGATGCTGAAGGCGCGCCATGCGGCCCAGGCCTCGGGCGAGGTCGCCCTGGCCGACGATTCCGGCTTGTCCGTTGCGGCTCTGGACGGGGCGCCCGGCATCTATTCGGCGCGCTGGGCCGGGCCGACCAAGGACTTCGCCCTGGCCATGCAGAAGGTCGAGCAGCGGCTGGAGGAGACGGGCTCGCGCGATCGTTCGGCCTGGTTCACCTCGGCGCTGGCGGTGGCCTGGCCGGACGGGCCCTGCGTGGTGGTCGAGGGCCGGGTCGACGGCCAGCTGGTGTTCCCGCCGCGCGGCGACGGCGGCCACGGCTACGACCCCATGTTCCAGCCGGAAGGGTCGGACAAGACCTTCGCCGAGATGGACGCCGCCGAAAAGGACGCCGTCAGCCATCGCGGCCGGGCCTTCGACAAACTCAAGGCGGCGCTGATTGATTGACCGGACGGATGAGGGGGCTGTCGGCTCCTGACATTACGAAAGCCTGTCATGCTCAACCCGCCCCCTCATCCGAGCGGCTCCGCCGCCCACCTTCTCCCCCGAGGGGAGAAGGGCGCCATCGCGATTTATGTCCACTGGCCTTACTGCGCCCGCATCTGCCCCTATTGCGACTTCAACGTCGTGCGCGACCGGGGGCGGACCGAGGAGCAGGCCGGGCTGGCGCAGGCGATCCTCGACGACCTGGAGGCGCAGGCGGCGCTGGTCGGCCCGCGCGCACTGGCCTCGATCTTCTTCGGCGGGGGCACGCCGTCGCTGATGCCGCCGGACGCGGTGGCGGCGGTGGTGGAGCGCGCCCACGCCCTGTTCCCGCCGACGAGCGCCATAGAGGTCAGTCTGGAGGCCAATCCGACCGACGCCGAGGCCGGGCGCTACGCCGCCCTGGCGCAGGCGGGGGTCAACCGGCTGTCGATGGGGGTGCAGTCGTTCGACGACGCTGCGCTGAAATTTCTGGGCCGCGACCATTCGGCCGAGGAGGCGCGCCGGGCGATCGGTCTGGCGGGGCGGGCGTTCTCGCGCCTGTCGATCGACCTGATCTACGCCCGGCCAGGACAGGGCCTCGCCGACTGGCGGGCGGAGCTGTCCACCGCGCTCGATCTGGGGTTCGAGCACGTCTCGCCCTATCAACTGACCATCGAGGGGACGACGGCGTTCGGGCGGGCCGTGGCGCGCGGCGCCTGGTCGCCGCCGGATGAGGATCTGGCCGCCGAACTCTATGAGACCACGCAAGGAACGCTCGAAGCGGCCGGGTTCGAGGCCTATGAGGTGTCCAACCACGCCCGCGACGTCGCCGCCCGTTCCAGCCATAACCTGCACGTCTGGCGCGGCGGGGATTACCTCGGCCTCGGCCCCGGCGCGCATGGCCGGATGACGCTGGCGGAAGGCCGGATCGCCACCGTCGCCCGGCGCCGCATCGGCGACTATTCGCAGGGCGTCGCCGATGGCTCGCCCTGGGCCGAGCGCGAGGTGCTGGACCCTCGCGACGCCGACGAGGAACGGGTGCTGCTCGGCCTGCGCACCGTCGAGGGCGTGCCCCTGTCCCTGCTGCAGCGGCTGGGGCTGTCGGCGGACGAGGGCAGACTGGCCGACCTGCGGGCCGACGGCTTCGTCGCTCTGAAGGATGGCCGCATCGCCGCCACGGCGACGGGGCGGCCGCTGCTGGACGCCGTTCTGAAGGCGTTGCTGACCTAGACCGCGCCGCGCCGGACTGGCAGGGTCCGGCCGATGTCCGACGCCCCGCTTTTCCCGCCGACCGCCCCGCCCGCGCGCCCCGTTTCGCCGGGCCTCTATCTGGTGGCGACGCCGATCGGCAATCTGCGCGATATGACGCTGCGGGCGCTGGACGTGCTGGCGGCGGCCGATCTGGTTCTGGCCGAGGACACGCGGGTGACGGCCAAGCTGCTGACCGCCTATGGGTTGAAGGCGAAGCTGGAGCGCTGCGACGACCACGCCTCGGCCCGCGCGGCCGAGATCGCCGTCGAGCGGTTGAAGGCGGGCGAGGTGGTGGCCCTGGTGTCGGACGCCGGCACGCCCCTGGTGTCCGACCCCGGTTATGTGGTGGCGCGCGCGGCGGTGGCGGAGGGCCTGCCGGTCCATCCCGTGCCGGGGCCGTCCAGCCTGCTGGCGGCGCTGTGCATCGCCGGGCTTCCCGCCGACCGGATCCTATTCGCGGGCTTCCTGCCGCCCAAGTCGGGCGCGCGCCGCACGGCGCTGGAGGAGCTGCGGACGGGGCGTCAGACGCTGGTCTTCTTTGAAAGCGGGCCGCGCTTGCGCGACAGCCTGACCGATATGGCGCAGGTGCTGGGGCCGCGCCCCGCCGCCGTCGCCCGCGAACTGACCAAGCTTTATGAGGAATGCGTGCGCGGCGATCTGGCCGAACTGGCCGCCGATCCGCGTCTGGACGCGCCCAAGGGCGAGATCGTGGTGGTGGTCGGCCCCGGCGAGGTTGAGGTCGCCAGCGCCGCCGACGCCGACGCGGCCCTGGCCGAGGCCCTGACGCGCCTGCCGCCCGGCGAAGCGGCGGCCGAGGTGTCCAAGGCGCTGAACTTGCCGCGCAAGCCGCTCTACAAGCGGGCGCTGGAGCTGAAGGCGCGGTGAGCCCGGCCCCGCCCTCTCGCCTGTCGCGCCCGCAGCCGCCGCCCAAGCGGGCCAAGACGGGCTGGCGCAGGGCGCTCGGCGGGCGGTCGCATCGTCAGGGCCATGACGCCGAATGGATCGCCGCCCTGTGGCTGATGCTCAAGGGCTATCAGGTGCTGGCCTTTCGCCTGAAGGGGCGAGGCGGGGAGATCGACATCCTCGCCCGGCGCGGGCGGGTTCTGGCCGCCGTCGAGGTCAAGCGCCGCGCCACGCTGGAGGCGGCGACGCTGGCCCTGGGGCCGGATCAACACCAGCGCCTGATCCGCGCGGCCGAGGCGGCGGCGCGCGGGCGACCGGCCCTCGCGGGGCTGGACTTAAGAATCGACATGGTGACGCTGGCTCCGGGACGCTTTCCGCGTCATCTTCGCGGCGTGATCTCCGGGGGAGCGGATCGGCTGTGACGCGCGAGGAAGCAGAGGCGGTGCTGGCGCAGGCCGGCCAGGGGCCGGACGAGGCCTTTCCCCTGCTGGATTGCGCCATCGCCTGCGCCATCCACGACTATCCGTTCCGCGACGCCGACGGCGTGCGCATCCTGGCCGACCACGCCGCCCAGCGGCTCAAGGAGCGGGCGGCCAATGAAAGCCCCGACGACGCCCTGACCGAGGCCCTGGCGGGCGACCTGCGGCTGAACGGCGACCTGCTGAACTACGACCATCCGGCCAATACCGACGTCATCGACGTGGCCGAGCGGCGCCGCGGCCTGTCGGCGGTGCTGGTGATCTTCTATCTGGACGCCGCGCGGCGAGCCGGATTGAGCGCGGCGCCGGTGGACTTTCCCGGCCACGTCCTGTTGCGGGTGGAGACGCCCGAGGGGCCGGTGGCGCTGGATCCGTTCAGCCAGGGACGACTGGTGCTGCCGTCGGAGCTGACGCGTCGCGCCCTTCTGGCGGGGCTGACGCCGCATGTGGCCGACCGGCTGGACCTGCTGATGGCGCCGGTCAGCGAGCGCCACACCCTGATCCGCCTGCAAAACATCCTGTTCACCCGCGCGCTTCAGGCCCGCGACTACGAAGGGGCCGAGCGCTCGGCCCTGCGCCGCGCCCTGCTCGATCCCGAGGATCACCGCCCCTGGCTGGACGTCGCCGCCGCGCGCGAGAAGCAGGGCGCCCTGACCGGCGCCATGCAGGCCCTGTCGCGCGCCCGCACCCTGGGTGAGCCGCTCGCCGCCTGTGACGCGCGGCTGGACCGGATGCGGTTGCAGCTGAACTGAAGCGCGGCCTTGCAGCCGAGCTGTCGCGGCCTCAAGTAACGCTCAGCGGCGTCCTTGTTCGGGCGCTCATTTAGCGAGCGCCCGCGGCGCGAACGTTAGGCCACTAAAAATCAGCTCAAGCAGCGAGCGCCCGCGGCGCGAGCGATAGCGCCCCACCAAAAAGGACACCCCATGCTTAAGGTCGCCATCCAGATGGATCCGCTCGAGGCGGTCAACGTCGAGTCGGACACCACCTTCCTGATGGCCCTGACCGGGCAGGCGCGCGGCCACAAGCTGTGGGTCTACGATTTCCGCACCCTGGCGCTTGAGGACGGCCGCCTGTTCTGCCGCGCCCGTCCGGTGACGGTGCAGCGCAAGCAGGGCGATCACGCGGATTTCGGCCCCGAGCAGCGGCTGGATCTGGCTGAGGATGTGGATGTCATCCTGATGCGCCAGGACCCGCCGTTCGACATGGCCTATGTCACCGCCACCTATCTGCTGGAGCGGGTGCATCCCAAGACCTTGGTGGTCAATGACCCGGCCGAGGTGCGCTCGGCGCCCGAGAAGCTGATCGCCACCCTCTTCCCCGGCCTGCAGCCGCCGACGCTGGTGTCGTCCGACCCGGAAGCCTTGGTCGACTTCCACCGCCGGCATGGCGACGTGGTGCTGAAGCCTCTGCATGGCGCGGCCGGTTCGGGCGTGGTGCGGCTGAAGGCGGACGATCCGAACCTGGAGGCCCTGATCGAGATTCACGCGACAGGGTCGCGCGATCCGCTGGTGATCCAGAAATTCATCCCGGCCGTCGCGGCGGGCGACAAGCGCATCATCCTGATCGACGGCGAGCCGGTCGGCGCCATCAACCGCATTCCGGCCAAGGATCAGGTGCGCTCCAACCTGCGCGTCGGCGGCACGGCGGCGCCGGTCGAGCTGACGCCGCGCGATCTGGAGATCTGCGCCGCCATTGGCCCGTACCTGAAGGAGCGCGGCCTGATCTTCGTCGGCATCGACGTGATCGGCGACTATCTGACCGAGATCAATGTGACCTCGCCCACCGGCGCCCAGCAGCTGCTCAACTTCGCCGGGATCGACGCCACCGAGCGCATGTGGGCGGTCATCGAGCAGCGGAAGGCGGCGGCGGCCTGACGCCGCGCTGCCGGGGAGGGGAGACCATGACTGCAATCATCAAGACCGGCGCGCTGGTCGCTCTCGCGCTGGCCTGGGCCAGTGCGGCGGCGGCTCAGGAGGCGTCGCCAGACGCCGCGCCGAAACGTCCGTCGCTGGAGGTGCTGGAGCGGATCATCGAGACCCGCACGCCGCAGACGCGGATCGAGACGCCGGACCATGAGCGCATCACCGCCCGGCGTATCGACATCGTCGACGCCGACGGGACGATCCGCATGACCCTGTCGGGGGCGACTCCGCCGCCGATCATCGACGGCGTACAGTACAAGCGCGCCTTCAACGTCGCGGGTCTGATCCTTTACGACGACAAGGGCAGCGAGCGCGGCGGCTTCGGCACCGCCGATATCGAGGGCGGCATGGCCGTTCTGGCGCTGGATCATCCGGCGATGGATGCGGTCGGCTGGCGGGTGTCGCCGGACGGCTCGATCAGCTTCGTCTTCAACCAGGCGCCGCCGCTGGTCCGCGAGCCCGGGCTGGACGGGGCGCTGGTTCCCGGCGTTGAGACGCCGACGCGGATGCGTCTGTCGCTGGCCGCCGACGGCGCACCTGCGGTGGAGCTGTCGGACCGGAACGATCAGCCGCGCCTGCGCCTGACGGTGACCGAAGAAGGCTTCGGCGCCATCCAGTTCCTGAACGCCCAGGGCCAGGTCATCCATACCCTGGCGCCCGAGGCCGACCTGCAGCCCTGACCGAACGGCGCTCTTGCAGTTATCTTGAGTTCGTGATTTGTTCTCTTCGCTGGAGGAGGGAACACGATGGTCGCTCGGGTGGTGACGGTGGCGTTCGACGGCGTCGATGCGCGCCGGGTCGACGTCGAGGTGCAGCAGGTCGGCTCGCCCGCCGGAGCCTTCGCCATCGTCGGCCTGCCGGACAAGGCCGTGGCCGAAAGCCGCGAACGGGTGCGCGGCGCTTTCGCCGGCATCGGCCTGGCTCTGCCCGCCAAGAAGGTGATCGCCAATCTGGCTCCTGCCGACCTGCCCAAGGAGGGCAGCCATTTCGACCTGCCCATCGCCCTGGCCGTTCTGGCCTCGATGGGGGTGATCGGGCCGGACGCGCTGGACGGCTGGGCGGCGGTCGGCGAACTAGGGCTGGACGGCCAGATCGCAGGCGTGGGCGGAACCCTGCCTGCCGCGATGGCGGTCAACGCCATGGGGCTGGGCCTGATCTGTCCCGAGACGAACGGGCCCGAGGCGGCCTGGGCGGGGGACGTGCGGCTGCTGGCGCCGCGCTCCCTGATCGGCCTGATCAATCATTTTCGCGGGACCCAGGTGCTGCGCCCGCCCCAGCCGGGACCGGTGGTGGAGGGAGGCGCCGTTCCCGACCTGCGCGAGGTCAAGGGACAGGAGGGCGCCAAGCGGGCGCTGGAGATCGCCGCCGCCGGCGGCCACAATCTGCTGTTCGTCGGCCCGCCGGGCTCGGGCAAGTCGATGATGGCGGCGCGCCTGCCGGGCCTGTTGCCGCCGCTGACGCCGCTGGAGCGGCTGGAGACCTCGATGGTCTGGTCGGTGGCGGGGCTGATCGAGCGCGGCGCCCTGACGCGCGAACGACCTTTCCGCGCGCCGCATCACTCGGCCTCAATGGCCGCCCTGACGGGGGGAGGCCATAAGGCCAAGCCCGGCGAGGCGTCGCTGGCGCACAACGGCGTGCTGTTTCTCGATGAGCTGCCGGAATATTCAGCCCAGGCGCTGGACAGCCTGCGCCAGCCGCTGGAGACCGGCGAGATCGTGGTGGCGCGGGCCAACGCCCATGTGCGCTATCCGGCGCGCTTCCAGCTGGTGGCGGCGATGAACCCTTGCCGCTGCGGCGTGGGCGGGCCGGGCCGGGGCGCTTGCGGCAAGGCTCCGCGCTGTCAGAAGGACTATCAGAACCGCATCTCGGGCCCGATGTTCGACCGCATCGACCTGACGGTCGAGACGCCGCCGGTCACGGCCGCCGACATGATCTTGCCGCCTCCGGCCGAGGGCACGGCCGAAGCTGCCGCCCGGGTCTTCGCCGCCATGCAGATGCAGGAGGCCCGTCAGGCCGAGGCCGGGCTGACGGGGATGCAGGCCCTCAACGCCCGGGCTTCGGGCGAGGCGCTGGAGCGCTTCGCCGCCCCGGATCAGGCCGGTCGCGCCCTGCTGATGAAGGCGGGCGAGGCGGGCGGGCTGACGGCGCGAGGCTGGACCCGCACCCTGCGTCTGGCCCGCACCATCGCCGATCTGGACGGCGCGGACGGGGTGCTGCGTCGCCATGTCGCCGAGGCCTTGATGTACCGACGCAGCACCGCGGGGGCCCATGAGGACTTTGATCGCCAGGTCAGCCGACGCGCGTTGTTTCCCGTGAAAGAAGACGAGACCGGGGTTCGGCCATTCGTCTGGAGTTAACTCCCTGAGGCCTAGCGTGGCCTTATGGGACAGACCCGCTGCAAACCGTCGAACGACACGCTGTTTTCCGCCATGTCCGGCGGACCAGACCCGTCGAACGAGGCGCCAGCAGACGGCGCCTCGCCGGAACAGCAGTTCTTGCGGCTGATGAGCCATGAAATGCGCACGCCTCTGAACGGCGTGATCGGCATGCTCGGCCTGTTGTCGCGCACCCGGCTGGACGGGGCGCAGCGCGCCTATGCCGAGGCGGCGCAGAAGTCGGCCGAACATCTGCTGGGGCTGGTCAACGACCTGCTGGACTACGCCCGACTGGAGGCCGAGGCGCTGGAGTTCGATCCGGCGCCGGTTGACCTGGAAGGCCTGGTTCGCGGCGTCGCCGAGCTGTTGAGCCCGCGCGCCCACGACAAGGGGCTGGAGATCGCCTGGTCGGTGGCCGCCGCCGCCCCCGACATCGTCGCCGACGAGGGCCGGTTGCGCCAGATCCTGTTCAACCTGGCCGGAAACGCCGTGAAGTTCACCGACCGCGGCGGGGTGCGCCTGGCGGTCGAGGCGGTCGGCGAACCGGACGGCGCGCTGGCGCGGCTGGTCTTCATCGTCGACGATACGGGGCCGGGCGTGCCTGAAGCGGCGCGCAGCCGCATCTTCGACGAGTTCGGCCACGCCGACGCCTCCGACGCCGCGCGCTTCGACGGCGCGGGTCTGGGCCTGGCGGTGGTGCGGCGACTGGCTCGCGCCATGGACGGAACCGTCGTGGTCGAGGACCGGCCGGAAGGCGCCGGCGCCCGATTCCGTTTCGAAGCCGCCTTCCCGGTCGCGCCCGACGCCCCGGCGCGCGCGCGGCCGCTGGCCAGGCTGGCGGTGGCGATCCGCACGCCCGATCCCTTCGTGCGACGCGCGGCGGCCGACCAGATCGAGGCCTCCGGCGGCCGGGTGGCGCGTCAGGCGGGGGTGACCCTGGTTGATCATGCCGGCGCCGACGACGGTGCGCTGGCGGCCAAGCCGGTTCAGGGCCAATCCATCATTCTGCTGCGCCCGAACGAGCGGGATCTGATCAGCCGCTACCGAGCAGCGGGCTTCTGCGGCTACCTGATCAAACCCTTGCGCCGGGCTTCGCTGTCGGAGCAGGTGCTGGGGGCGGTGGCGCCGCGCCGCGGCGTCGCGGCGCCGCCCGTTCGATCCGGCGACGACGACCGGGTCGCCCATGTCGCCTTCAAGGGCGTGCGGGTTCTGCTGGTCGAAGACAATCCGGTCGGCGCCCTTCTGGCCATGACCCTGCTGCGCCGCGAGGGCTGCGTGGTCCAGACCGCCGCCGACGGTCAGGAGGCGCTGGATGCGATGAAGGCGGCGCGTTTCGACCTGGTCTTCATGGACATGCGCATGCCGCGCCTGGATGGACCGGCCGCTGCGCGGGCCCTGCGCGCGCGGGGAGATCAGACGCCGATCGTCGCCCTGACCGCCAACGCCTTCACCGAGGACCGCGCCGCCTGTATGGAAGCGGGCATGGACGACCACCTGTCCAAGCCGCTGGAAGCCGACGCCCTGCGCCTCGCCTTGGCCCGCTGGACGAACGTCGCCAACCGCGCCAAGGTCGCGGCTTCCTGATCTGCCAGTAGTTCGTCGTCCGTATCGCCCGGCGGCGCCCGCCGGAGCCACGTATGATTGATTCCAAGACGCCCAACGCGCCTGCCGGACGCTTCGGGGGGCTGGCCGTCTATGGCGAGCGGCGGCCGATGGCCATGCTGCTGCTGGGGTTTGCGGCGGGCCTGCCGAACCTGCTGATCTACGACACCCTGTCGGCCTGGCTGCGCGACGCGGGCGTGACGCTGGAGATGATCGGCTTCTTCGCGCTGGCCACCCTGACCTATGCGTTGAAGTTCGTCTGGGCGCCGCTGCTGGACCGCACCAACATTCCGGGCCTGACGCGCTGGCTGGGGCATCGCCGCTCGTGGATGCTCGCGACCCAGGTGGTGATCATCGCCGGCCTGTGGCTGATCTCGGGCTCTAATCCGCAGACGTCCTTGGGCGCCGTGGCGGCCTTCGCCGTGATGGTGGGCTTCTTCGGCGCGACGCAGGACATCGCCATCGACGCCTGGCGCATCGAGGCGGTGGACGACAGCCGTCAGGGCGCGATGGCGGCGGCCTACCAGCTCGGCTATCGCGTCGCTCAGATCGTCGCCGGTTTCGTGCCTCTGGCGCTGGCGCAGTTCTACAACTGGAACCTGTCCTACGCGATCATGGCCGCCCTGATGGGCGTCGGGGTGATGGGCGTTCTGCTGGCGCCGCGTGAGAAGCAGCACGTCGTGCGCGCCATTCCCGTCTCCGACATCCCGTCGCGCCCCGTGGCCGAGAAGATCGAATGGGTCGTGCGCATCGGCCTGATTTTCGTCGCGGCGGTTTTGATCGGCACAGGGCTGACCGACAAGATCGACGCCTTCGCCTGGGCCTTCGGCGCGGTCCTGCCTGAAGCGGTTCTCGGCGCCTTGAGCGCCGGCTTGGCTGAAAGCGGGGGCGGCGGCGTATTGATCCAGTTTGCCTGGATCGTGCTGGGCTTCGGTCTGCTGTTTTTCGCCTGCGCGCCCGTGCCAGGCTGGCGCACCCGTCCCGGCGCCTATCTGGCCGGTTCGTTCGGTGCGCCGTTGAAGGATTTCTTTGTCCGCTTCGGCAAGCTGGCCGGGCCGATCCTGGCGCTGATCTGCCTCTATCGCCTGGCGGATTTCGTGCTGAACATCATGAACCCCTTCTATATCGACCTGGGGTTCAGCCTGATCGAGATCGGCGAGGTGCGAAAGCTGTTCGGCGTCGTCGCCATGTCTTTGGGCGTCTTCATCGGCGGCTGGTCCGTCGCCCGCTTCGGCTTGATCCGGACCATGGTGGTCGGGGCCTTCATGAGCCCGGTGTCGAACCTGGTCTTCGCCTGGCTGGCGACCCAGGGGCATGATCTGACCGCCCTGTTCGTCTCCATCGGCGTGGATAACCTCGCCACCGGCTACGCCGGGACGGCGCTGATCGCCTATATGTCCAGCCTGACGTCGATCGGCTTCACCGCGACCCAGTACGCCCTGTTCAGCTCGCTGTACGCCCTGCCGGGCAAGCTGATCGCGTCCCAGTCCGGCAAGATCGTCGAGGCCTCGGCGCGGGCGGCCGACGCCGGGGGGCCGTTGGGGGCGCTGAAGGGCCTGTTTCACGCCCTACCGCCGGAATCTCTGGTCGCAGGCGCGGCCAAGAGCGGGGTGTCCCCGGCTGGCCTGGGGGCGGGCTACGTCACCTTCTTCCTGTATTCGACGGTCATCGGCGTGTTCGCCATTTTGCTGGCCTTCTACGTCGCGCCGCGTCATGCGCGCCTGATCGCCGAGCAGAAGAAGGCGGCCGCCCCGGAACAAGCGCCCGGCGCCTGAAACGCAAAGAGGCGGCCCGAAGGCCGCCTCTGAACGGTGTCGCGATGGCGAGGGGGTCAGTCCTCGATCTCCACCCCTTCGGCGTAGGCGGCGAAGGTGGCGGCGGTCATGATCTCGCCGACCGAGGCGCCCAGGGGCACGATCTGCACTGACTTCTCCAGACCCACCAGCAGCGGGCCGATCACCGTGGCGCCGCCCAGGGCCTGAACCAGGCGGGTCGAGATGGCGGCCGAGTGGATAGCCGGCATGACCAGGACGTTGGCGTCGCCGGTCAGGCGCATGAAGGGATAGTTGGCCCGCGCCTCGGAGTTCAGCGCCAGGGCCGGCGGCATTTCGCCTTCATATTCGAAATCGACATCCATCCCGTCCAGGATGCGGATCGCCTCGCGCACCTTCTCGCCGCGGTTGCCCGGGGGGTCGCCGAAGGTCGAATAGCTGAGGAAGGCGACGCGCGGCTTGCGGCCCAGGGTCTTGACCGTGGCGGCGGCCTTGACCGCGATCTCGGCCAGTTCGGCGGCGTCGGGCAGTTCGTGGATCGAGGTGTCGGCCACGAACAGGGTGCGCCCCTTGGCCAGCAGGATCGACAGGCCGATCATCCGGTCCTTGACGTCCAGGACGCGGCGGACCTCTTTCAGGGCCATGTTGAAGTTGCGGGTCACGCCGGTGACCATGCAGTCCGCCTCGCCGCGCGCGACCATGGCGGCGGCGAAATAGTTGCGGTCCTGATTGATCATGCGCTGGACGTCGCGGCGCAGATAGCCGCGGCGTTGCAGGCGGGCGTAGAGCCAGTCGACGTAGTCGGTGTTCCGCTCGGAAATCCGGGCGTTCATGATCTCAATGCCCAACTCATCGAAGCTCAGACCGGCCTCGGCGGCGTTCTGACGGATCAGCTCCTCGCGGCCGACCAGGATGGGCGTGCCCAGTTCGGCCTGTTTGAAGGCCCAGGCGGCGCGGATGACGGACTGCTCCTCGCCCTCGGCGAAGACGACGCGCTGCTTCGGACCCGAGCGCACGCTGGCCTGGATCTTCTGCATCAGGGCGGCGGACGGATCGACCCGCTGGCGCAGGCTGATGCGATAGGCGTCCATGTCCTCGATCGGCTTGCGCGCCACGCCGGTGTCCATCGCCGTCTGGGCGATGAAGGGCGGGATGTACCAGATCAGGCGCGGATCGAACGGCGTCGGGATGATGTATTCCGGACCGAACTTCAGCTTGCGGCCGCGATAGGCGGCGGCGACCTCGTCCGGCACGTCTTCGCGCGCCAGCGCCGCCAGGGCGTGGGCGCAGGCGATCTTCATCTCGTGGTTGATCTGCCGCGCGCGCACGTCCAGCGCGCCCCGGAACAGATAGGGGAAGGCCAGGACGTTGTTGATCTGGTTGACGTAGTCCGAACGGCCCGTCGCCATGATGGCGTCCGAACGCACGGACTTGACGTCTTCGGGCGTGATTTCGGGGTCGGGGTTGGCCATGGCGAAGATGATCGGATTGGGCGCCATGGAGGCGACCATCTCCTTGGTGATCGCGCCCTTGGCCGACAGGCCCAGCACCACGTCGGCGCCGACCATGGCCTCGGCCAGGGTGCGGTGCGGCGTGTCGGTGGCGTGCGCCGCCTGCCATTGGGAGACGTTGTCCCGGCCCTTGTAGATCACGCCCTGACGATCGCAGATGACGGTGTTCTCAGCCTTGACCCCGGCGGCCTTCATCAGGGCGATGGAGGACAGGCCCGCTGCGCCGGCGCCGGACAGGACGACTTTCACGTCTTCCAGCTTCTTGCCGACGATGTGGCAGGCGTTGATCAGGCCGGCGGTCGAGATGATGGCGGTGCCGTGCTGGTCGTCGTGGAAGACGGGGATGTCCAGCAGGTCCTGCAGCTGGGCTTCGATCTCAAAGCACTCGGGGGACTTGATGTCCTCCAGGTTGATGCCGCCCCAGGTGTCGCCGATGTTCTTGACCACGGTGACGAACTCGTCCGGGTCGGTGGTCTTCACCTCGACGTCGAAGCTGTCGACGTCGGCGAAGCGCTTGAACAGGACCGACTTGCCTTCCATCACCGGCTTGGAGGCCATGTGGCCCAGGTTGCCCAGGCCCAGGATGGCGGTGCCGTTCGAGATGACCGCGACCAGATTGCCCTTGGCGGTATAGTCGTAGGCCTTGTCCGCATCGGCGGCGATGGCTAGGACCGGCACGGCCACGCCCGGCGAATAGGCCAGCGACAGGTCGCGCTGGGTCGCCATCGGCTTGGTCGGGGCCATGGAGATCTTGCCCGGGATCGGATCGCTGTGGAACTCCAGAGCGTCGTCGTCTGAGAAGGTCTGTTTGTCGGTCAATTCGGGCATTTTAATCTCGGCAAGGGCAGGCGCGTCTCGTTCCTAGAGGGTGGGGCCGTCGCCGACAACCGCTGACGCTGGGTCAAGACGCAATGGTCAGGCTTCGGGCAGGAAACCGGCGCCTTCGACCTGGACCGGACCGGTCATGAAGACGTGGTTCGTAGCCTGGTCCCATTCGATGGTCAGCTGGCCGCCATCGACCGTCACCACGGCCTTTCGCCCGGTCAGGCCGCGCCGCGCGGCGGCCACCAGGGCGGCGCAGGCGCCGGTGCCGCAGGCCAGGGTCAGGCCCGCCCCGCGCTCCCAGACCCGCAACCGAATGTGATCGGGCGACAGCACATGGGCGAAGCCGACATTGACCCCCTCAGGGAACAGCGGGTGGCGCTCGACCAGCGAGCCCGAGCCGCGCACGAAGGCGTCGTCCTGGCGATCGGTGAAGAAGACGACGTGGGGATTGCCCATCGAAACGGCGCCGGGGGTGTGCAGTACGGGCGCGTCGATCGGTCCGAGCTGAAGCTCGATGCCGCGCGTGTCCATCTCTTCGGACAGGGGCACCTGATCCCACTCCAGACGCGGCGCGCCCATATCCACCGTGACTTGATGCTGGGCCGCGGTCGTCGACCCTGCGGGATCTCCCGACCCGACGCGGCTTTTTTCTTGGGCCGTGATCGTCAGCCCTGCGGGACTTCCCGACCCGACGCGGCCTGATGGGAAAGAAGCGCGGCGCGCGGTGGTCGGGCCGCTCAGGGTGTCGATGACCACCTCTTCCTTGTCGGTCGCCTCCAGCATCAGCCAGCCGACGCAGCGCAGGGCGTTGCCGCAGGTCGGGACCATCGAGCCGTCGGCGTTCCATACCCGCATGAAGACGTCGGCTGTCTCGGACGGTTCGACGCCGATCAGCTGGTCGAAGCCGCCCAGACCCGCCGCCGGGGCGGCCAGGGCGCGCACCTGGTCCGCCGTCGGGTGGAAGGGTTGCTCGAAGGCCTGGACGACGATGAAGGCGTTTCCGGCGCCGTTCATGCGGATGTAGGGGCGGGCGGGTTCACTCATGATGCTCTTCATATAGGATTTTGCGCCGGTTCATGTATCGCTGGCGACGATGACTTCCGATCAGAGCCAAACCGCCAGACCCGACGGCCTGAGACTGAGGGCGCGCCTGCGTTACCTCTATCACGGCGCCCAGCCGGCGGCGGTGAAGTTCCGCCTTATGGTCATTCTGGTCGATCTGATCATCATCGGCTTCTTTCTGGCGGCGCCGATCCTGAAGGAGGCGGGCTGGGTCTTCTATGTCGCCGACTATTTCATCGCCGCCATCCTGGGGCTGGACCTGGCGGCGCGGGCCTATGCCTATTCCGATGTCCGCGACTGGTTGA
Organism: Brevundimonas guildfordensis; assembly: GCF_014836405.1. GTDB lineage: Bacteria > Pseudomonadota > Alphaproteobacteria > Caulobacterales > Caulobacteraceae > Brevundimonas > Brevundimonas guildfordensis. The sequence continues at coordinate 233,913 of NZ_JACSQU010000003.1, forward strand.
AGAAGCCGATCGTCTGGGTCGATCTGTTCGTCCTGGCGACCCTGCTGTTTCCGGCCTGGCTGGCCAACTTCGGCTTCCTGCGGCTGCTGCGGTTCTGGAGTCTGCTGAACAGCGACCTGTTCTGGCGCACCATCGGCCGCCGGTTCGACGACACCCGGGTCGAGGAGATCACCCGCGCCCTGGCCGCCCTGATCACCTTCGTCTTCGTGACGACCGGCTTCGTCTACGCCTATTTCCGGGGCAAGGCCGAGCATATCAACGGCTATCTGGACGCGCTCTACTTCACCGTCGCCACCCTGACGACGACGGGGTTTGGCGACATCACCCTGCCGGGCAACTGGGGCCGGGTCATCTCCATCGTCGTCATGCTGGTGGGCATCACCCTGTTCATCCGCCTGGCCCAGACCCTGATCCGGCCGCACAAGGTGAAGTTTCCCTGTCCCACCTGCGGCCTGCAGAAGCATGATCCGGACGCCGTCCACTGCAAGGCCTGCGGCCAGATCCTGTGCATCCCCGACGACGGCGACTGAGCGCGATCCGGCGGCCGAAGATTACGCGCCGGTAATATGACTGACGCTTGCCCCTCGCCGTCGGCGTCGCCAAGGTGCCCGGCGAAACATTCGTCCGTTGGGGGACACCCATGATCATCCGCACCCTGGCGTCTGTCGCCGTCCTTTCCCTTGCCGCCGGAGCCGCACCTGTCGCCATGGCCCAAGCTTCCGTTTCCACCAGCGTCGCCTCTACCGCGCCTGGCTTCGCGACCAGCGACGCGACCGACCCCTATCTGTGGCTGGAGGAGGTCGAGGGCGAGCGCGCCATGGACTGGGTCAAGGCGCACAACGAGACCTCCCTGGGCGTGCTGCAGGGCGACCCGCGCTATGACGCTCTGCATCAGCAGGCGCTGGAGCTGGTGCAGTCGCGCGACCGGATCCCCTCGCCGGGCTTTACCCACGACGGCCATATCGACAACTTCTGGCAGGACGCCGAACACGTGCGCGGGATCTGGCGCCGCACGACGCTGGACAGCTATCGCACGGACGCGCCGCAGTGGGAGACGATCCTGGACTTCGACGCCCTGTCGGCGGCCGAGGGCGCCAACTGGGTCTATAAGGGCGCGACCTGCCTGTCGCCTGAAGAGCGCTACTGCCTGATCTCCCTGTCGAACGGCGGCAAGGATGCGGTCACCCTGCGCGAGTTCGACAGCGTGACGCGCACCTTCGTGGAGGGCGGCTTCAGCCTGCCGGAATCCAAGGGCGGCGCCAGCTGGATCGACAAGGACACCCTGCTGATCTCGCGCGACTTCGGCGAGGGCTCGCTGACGGACTCCGGCTATCCGCGCACCGTACGTCTGATGAAGCGCGGTCAGACGATCGATCAGGCGGTTGAGGTCTTCGCCGGCCAGAAGACCGACGTCTCGGTGTCCGGCTACACTCTGCGCGACGCCGACGGCGTGGTGCAGGCGGTGCTGCTGAACCGGGGGATCAACTTCTATGAGAGCGAGACCTGGCGCCTGAACGCCGACGGCTCGACGACGAAGCTGGAGTTGCCGCTCAAGTCCAACATCAACGCCCTGGTCGCCGGACAGCTGGTGGCGACGACGGATCAGGACTGGACCGCGCCGTCGGGCCAGCAGTTCAAGACCGGCGACGTCATCGCCTGGGACCTGCAGGCGTGGCTGGCCGATCCGAAGGCCCCCGCCCGTCTGGTGCTGCGTCCCGGCGAGCGCGAAGCGGTCGAGGGGATCAACGCCACCCGCAACAAGCTGGTCGTGGCCCTTTATGAGAACGTGCGCGGCTCGGTCTATGTCTACGATCCGGCCGACTGGAGCCGCACGCGCCTGGACCTGCCGCAGAACGTCTCGGTCGGGGTCGGCTCGGCCTCGGAGCAGGACGACAAGATCTTCGTCAGCGTCACCGGCTATCTGAACCCGTCCAGCCTCTATCTGGCCGACGCGGCGACCGGGGCCGTCGACCTCACCAAGGCCCTGCCGGACAAGTTCGACGCCAGCGGCATGCGCGTGGATCAGTTCGAGGCCCGTTCGACCGACGGGACGATGATCCCCTATTTCGTCGTCCATAAGGACGCGATGGCGCTGGACGGGTCGAACCCGACGCTGCTGTACGGCTACGGCGGCTTCCAGTCGTCGCTGCTGCCCGGCTATTCGCCGACGGTGGGCAAGCTGTGGCTGGAGCGGGGCGGCGTCTACGTCATCGCCAATACGCGCGGCGGCGGCGAGTTCGGCCCCAAATGGCACCAGGCGGCCCAGCAAGAAAATCGCCAGCGCGCGCATGAGGACTTCCAGGCGGTGGCTCAGGACCTGATCACGCGCGGGATCACCAGCCAGCCGCACCTGGGCGTCATGGGCGGCTCGCAGGGCGGGCTGTTCATGGGCGCCATGCTGACCCAGCGCCCAGACCTGATCAATGCGGCGGTCATCCAGGTGCCTCTGTTCGACATGCTGCGCTTCCACAAGCTGTTGGCCGGCGCCAGCTGGATCGGCGAATACGGCGACCCGGACATCCCCGAGCAGCGCGCCTGGATCGAGCAGTATTCGCCCTATCAGAAGCTGGCGGCGGGTCAGCCCTATCCGGAAGTCTTCATCCACACCTCGACCAAGGACGACCGCGTCCACCCCGGCCACGCCCGCAAGGCGGCGGCGCGGATGGAGGCGCTGGGCTATCCGGTGCTCTTCTATGAAAACACCGACGGCGGCCACGCGGCCGGCGCCAACCTGCGCGAGACGGCTCGCCGCATCGCGCTGGAATACACCTATCTGACCCGGCGGCTGATGGATCAGCCGGCGCAGCGATAAGACCATGCCCGCTCACCCTCGCGGAGGCGGGGGCCCAGGCTTGAGCCCCGCGCTCGGCCTGGGCGCGGGCGAGAACTCTGAAGGCGGCTGATTGAGCCAAAGCACTGGGTCCCCGCCTCCGCGGGGATGAACGGAGAAGATTGTGAAAACCCTGTTCCTGTCCGTCGCCTTGCCGGCCTTGATGTTGGCCGCCGCCCCCGCCCTGGCCGAGGGCGCGCCTATCGACCCCACGGCCGCCTCGGCCGCGACCCCGCCGCCCCACTTCCCGCGCGATTTGTCGCCCGAGGGGGTCAAGGCCGCCGACGACCACCTGGCGCTGGAAGAGGTGGACGGCGCCGAGGCCCGCGCCTTCGTCGCCGCCTCAAACGAAAAGGCCCTGGCCGCCCTGACCGGCGACCGCCGCTATGAGCCGTTCCGCCAGCAGGCCGAAGCCATCCTGACGGCCACCGACCGCATCCCCGGCGTCAGCTTCCTCGGCGAGGGCCTCGGCAACTTCTGGCAGGACGCCGCCAATCCGAAGGGCGTCTGGCGCCGCACGACGCTGGCGTCCTATCGCACCGCCCAGCCGCAGTGGGAGACCCTGCTGGACATCGACGCCTTGGCCAAGGCGGAAGGCAAGGACTGGGTGTTCAAGGGCGCCAACTGCCTGGCGCCGGACGATACGCGCTGCCTGGTCAATCTGTCGAACGGCGGCATGGACGCCGTGACGGTGCGTGAGTTCGACCTGACCACCAAGACCTTCGTGGACGGCGGTTTCGTCATCCCCGAAGGCAAGCACCGCATCTCCTGGCTGGACCGCGACACCCTGCTGATCGCCACCGACTTCGGCCCCGGCAGCCTGACGGAGTCGGGCTATCCCTTCATCATCAAGTCGCTGAAGCGCGGTCATCCGCTGGAACACGCGACCGAGGTCTATCGCGGCCAGCAGGGCGACGGCGGCTATGGCGTCAGCCCGCGCGTCTTCCGCGACAAGGCGGGCGCCGTCGAGGCGGTGCTGTTCAGCCGTCCGCTGGACACCTTCCGTTCGGAAACCTGGATGCTGGGCTCGGACGGCAAGCCGCACCAACTCGGTCTGCCCGAGCGCGTCGGCGTTCAGGGGATGCTGGACGGCAAGCTGGTCTTCTCGCCGGAGCAGGCCTGGAGCTTCGACGGCCACGATTACGCCTCCGGCTCGCTTCTGGCGCTGCCGCTGGGCGTGCTGGGCCAGCCGCGTCAGGACGTGCGCATCGACGCCAAGGCCGCGACCATCTTCGCGCCCGGCCCGCGCCAGTCGCTGCAGAACGTCAGCGTGTTCGAGAACAGCCTCGTCGCCGTGATCGCCGACAACGTCGTCGGCACGCTGAAGCGTTTCACCCCGACCGCCGACGGCTGGACCGCGACCGACATCGCCGTTCCCGCCAACAGCGCCGTGGGCCTGGGCGACAGCTCCAAGGCCAAGGGCGAGGTCTTCGTCTCGACGCAAGGCTTCCTGACGCCGCCGACGCTGAGTCTGGCCGATGTCTCGACCGGCGCCTTGACCGAGCTGAAATCGGCCCCGGCCAAGTTCGACGCCTCGACCCATGTGGTCGAGCAGTATGAGGCGACCTCGACCGACGGGACCAAGATTCCCTACTTCGTCACCCGGCCGAAGAACCTGGCGATGGACGGGACCGGTCCGACCATCCTGTTCGGCTACGGCGGCTTCCAGGCCAGCTTCCCGCCCGCCTACAAGCCCGAGATGGGCAAGCTGTGGCTGGAGAACGGCGGCGTCTTCGTTCAGGCCAACATCCGCGGCGGCGGCGAGTTCGGGCCTGCCTGGCACCAGGCCGCCCTGCGCGAAAATCGTCAGCGCGCCTTCGACGACTTCGCCGCTGTCGCGCGCGATCTGGAGCAGCGCAAGATCACCAGCCCGCGCCACCTGGGCATCTACGGCCGCTCGAACGGCGGGGTGCTGACCAGCGTGTCCATCACCCAGCACCCGCAACTGTTCAACGCGGCGGTGATCGAGAGCCCGCTGATCGACATGCTGCGCTATCAGGAGCTGCCGGCGGGCGCGTCGTGGATGGGCGAGTATGGCGATCCGCGCATTCCGGGCGACGCCGAATTCATCGCCCGCTATTCGGCCTATCAGCAGCTGCGGCCCGAGGTGAAATACCCGCGCGTCTACATCACCACGAACACGCGCGACGACCGGGTCCACCCCGGCCACGCCCGCAAGTTCGCGGCGCGTCTGGGCGATCAGGGCCACGACCATCTCTATTTCGAGGACACGGCGGGCGGCCACTCCAACGACGCCGATCCGGTCGCCAACGCCCGCCGCTGGGCGCGCCACTATGTCTATCTGGCCCAGCAGCTGATGGATTAAAGGGCGTTTTTTAGTGCGCTAACGGCCTTCGGCCTGCTTGAGCGCGCAAGCGGGCTGAAGACGTATGACGTCGCTCACGCATTTATGAGCGGCGGTATCGGGCCGAAGGGATAGGATCGCCGCCATGATGGCACGGGGCCTGTTCAGGTACGGGATGACGGCGGCGGTCGCAGGCGCAAGTCTGCTAACCGTCGCCGCCGCGCCGTCGCGCGAGCGCGATGCGCCGATTCAGCCGGTGGTGGTTGAGCTGTTCACCGCCCAGGGTTGCGCCGGTTGCCCGGACGCCAATCGCACAGTCGAGACGGTGGCGGGCGATCCGGGCGTGATCGTCCTGACCTACGGCGTGGATTACTGGGACTATCTGGGCTGGTCCGACACCTTCGCCCGTCCCGAGTTCGCGCAGCGCCAGCGCGCCTATCGCCAGGCGCTGAAGCTGCGAAACGTCTCGACACCGCAGGTGGTGATCGACGGGCGCCGGCATGTCTCGGGCGCCCGCTCGCCGGAGCTGAAGGCCGCCGTCGAGGCCGAGGCCCGCGACCGCGGCTGGCCGCCCGAGATCGAGTTCCGCGAGACCGGCGACCGCGTCGGCGTCGGCTCTGGCCGGGCGCCGCAGGGCGGGGCCGAGGTCGTCGCCGTGGTCTATCGGCCGGGGCAGCAGACGGTCGAGGTCAAGGGCGGCGACAACCGGGGTCGCGCGGTCACCCACGTCAATGTCGTGCGCGAGGTGCGGCTCCTGGGCGACTGGAACGGGCGGCCGGTGCTGTTTCCTCTCCCCGCCGAGACGGAAGCCGATGAAGGGGTAGTGGTGCTGCTTCAGGCCAAGGACGACCGCCGCATCCTGTCCTCGGCTGCCCGGCCGGAACCGGCGCGCGATTGAACCGCTGACGGAAAGGGTCTAAAGGCCCGCCGCTCTTGATGGGCACGCCTCCTCGCGCGACCCGGAGAACATTTGCATGGTCGGGGACACGCCCCGCGGCGACGCCGCGCCAATCGCCAACGCCTCGTCCGCTGCAAACGCCCAGCCTCCTCCCCCGGGGGGAACGCCGGGACATGGCGCAAAGAGCGGCCGTCGCGCCCTGCTGCTAGGCGCCATCGGCGTTGTGTTCGGCGACATCGGCACCAGCCCCATCTACGCCCTGCGCGAAGCCATCGGCCACGCTCAGAAGGGCGTCGACGGCGAGCTCGCCGTCATCGGCGTGGTGTCGCTGGCCTTCTGGGCGCTGATGATCATCGTCACGTTTAAATACGTCATGTTCCTGATGCGGGCCGACAACAAGGGCGAGGGCGGCACCCTGTCCCTGATGGCCCTGGCCCAGCACGCCATCGGTCGACGCAGCGCCTGGCTGTTCATTCTGGGCGTTTGCGGCGCGGCCCTGTTCTACAGCGACGGCGTCATCACCCCTGCCATCTCCGTGCTGTCGGCCATCGAGGGGCTGCAGGAGGCGCCGGGCCTGAACGGCCGCCTCGATCCCTTCATCGTGCCGTTGGCGGCGGGCATTCTGGTGGCGCTGTTCATGGTGCAGTCGCGCGGCACGGCCGGACTGGCCAAGTTCTTCGGCCCCATCACCCTGGTGTGGTTTCTGTCGCTGGGCCTGATGGGCGTGGCCCATATCTTCGACGACCTGTCGATCCTGAAGGCCCTGTCGCCCTATTACGGCATCAAGCTGCTGGTCGCCGACGGCTTCCTCGGTTTCGTCATCCTCGGCAGCGTCTTCCTGGCCGTCACCGGCGCCGAGGCGCTGTATGCCGACATGGGCCATTTCGGCAAGTCGCCGATCCGCCAGGGCTGGCTGTTCATCGTCCTGCCGTGCCTGACGCTGAACTATCTGGGGCAGGGCGCCTTCCTGCTGTCGCACCCCGGCGCGGCGAACAACCCCTTCTGGAACATGGTGCCGCAGCTGGTCTACTGGCCCATGCTGTTGCTTGCGACGGCGGCTACGGTGATCGCCAGCCAGGCGGTCATCACCGGCGCCTTCTCGGTGACGCAGCAGGCGGTCCAGCTGGGCCTGCTGCCGCGCCTGGACATCCGCAACACCTCCGAAACCCAGGCCGGCCAGATCTATGTGCCGGCGATCAACAGCCTGCTGATGGTCGGCGTGCTGTTCGTGCTGGTGACCTTCCAGTCGTCGCACAATCTGACGGCGGCCTATGGGGTGGCGGTGACCGGAACGATGATGGTCAACACCCTGATGTCCTTCACCGTCGTGCGGCATAAGTGGAAATGGCCGATGTGGGCCGTGCTGCTGACCCTGATCCCGTTCGGCTTCATCGACGCGGTCTTCCTGACGTCGAACCTGCTGAAGATCCCGGCCGGGGCGTGGATGCCGCTGGTGCTGGGCGGCGGACTGGTGGTGCTGATGTGGACCTGGGTGCGCGGCAGTCAGATCCTGACCAACAAGACCCGAAAGGACAGCCTGCCGCTGACCGACCTGATCGAGATGCTGCGCGCGCGCCCGCCGCACCGCGCGCCGGGGACGGCGATCTTCCTGACCTCGGACGCCGAGGTCGCGCCGGTGGCCCTGATGCACAACCTCAAGCACAACAAGGTGCTGCATGAGAAGAACATCATCCTGACGGTGCATACCTCGGACCGGCCGCGCGTGCCGGACCTGCAAAGGGTGGCGGTTGAGCCGATCAGTGACGATTTCAAGCGCCTGACGCTGACCTTCGGCTATATGGAGACGCCGAACGTGCCGCGCGCGCTCGGACTGTGCCGCAAACAGGGGCTGAAGTTCGACATCATGTCGACCAGCTTCTTCCTGGGGCGCCGCTCTGTGGTTCCATCCGCCCGCCAGGGCATGCCCATGTGGCAGGACAAGCTGTTTATCTTCCTGATGCGTAACGCCGCCAACCCGACCGACTTCTTCCGCATTCCGCCCGGCCGCGTGGTCGAGCTCGGCACCCAGGTGTCGGTGTGAGCGGGGACGCGCCCAAGGGGCGCAGCTCCGCCGCGCGCGGCCGTCGCATCGCCGAAAAGGCGCGCGGCCCGCGTCGTGAGCCTGCGCCGCAGCAGGTCGCGGCCGATCCGCACGCCGATATCGGGGTCGAGGCGCGACTGGTCGCGGGCCTGCTGCTGAACGCGGCGCTGGAGAAGCGCACGGGGCTGGACGAGGCTCTGTCGCAGTCGCCAGCGCGCGATCTGCCGCCGCAGGACCGCGCCTTCGCCCGCGCCGTGGCGATGGCGGCCCTGCGCCGTCTGGGCGAGATCGACCAGATCCTTGAGCGCCGCCTGCAGAAGGCGCCGCCGCTGGCGGTCATGACCATCCTGCGCATCGCCCTGGCCCAGACCCTGGTGCTGGAGACGCCCGCCTTCGCCGCCGTGTCGACGGCGGTGAAGCTGGCCGAACGCGATCCCAAGACGCGGCCCTACAAGAACCTGGTCAACGCCGTGCTGCGCGGCGTCGGTCGCGACGGGCCGGGCCTGACGACGGCGGAGGCCAACCTGCCCGATTGGCTGGCGCAGCGCTGGAAGGCGACCTATGGCGAGGCGGCCCTGATCGGCCTGGCCCTGGCCACGCGCGAGGAGCCTGCGACCGACCTGACGGCCAAGCCGGGCGTCGATCCGGGCGAACTGGCGGCTTCGGTAGAGGGCGAGGCCCTGCCCGGCGGCACGGTCCGCACCGGCAAGCGCGGCGACGTCGCCTCCTGGCCCGGCTTCGAGGCCGGCGACTGGTGGGTGCAGGATGCGGCCGCCGCCGTCCCGGCGCGCCTGCTGGCGGTCAAGGCGGGCGAGACGGCGCTGGACCTGTGCGCCGCGCCGGGCGGCAAGACGCTGCAACTGGCCGCGGCCGGGGCGCAGGTCGTGGCGCTGGACCGTTCCGAGGCGCGGCTGAAGCGCCTGCGCCAGAATTTCGAGCGCATGAACCTCACGGCCGAGGTCGTCGCCGTCCCGGCCGAGGACTGGGAGGACGACCGCGTCTTCGACGCCGTCCTGCTGGACGCCCCCTGTACGGCGACCGGCACCTATCGCCGTAACCCCGAGGTCCTGCGCGCCACCCGCCCCGCCGACGTGGCCAAGCTGGCCGATGTGCAGCACCGCCTCCTGGACGTTGCCGCCGCGAAGGTGAAGCCGGGCGGCCGCCTGGTCTATTGCGTCTGTTCGCTGGAGCGCGAAGAGGGCGAGACCCAGATCATCGCCTTCCTGCGCCGCAACCCGGCCTTCCGCACCGTCGCCGCCGTGCCCGCCGAGGTGGGCGCTCCGGACGAGGCCTTGACCCCTGAAGGCTGGCTGCGCCTGCTGCCGTCGCAATGGGCCGAGAAGGGCGGGCTGGACGGCTTCTTCGCGGCCAAGCTGGAGCGCATCGCCGACTGACGGCGCCTAGTCGGCGTCGTCCTCGATGGCGTGGATCTGATCGTCGTCCAGCCCCAGGTGGTGGCCGATCTCGTGGATCAGGACGTGGGCGATGATCTCGGCCAGGCCGACGTCGCCGCGTTCGCACCACTCATCCAGGATCGGGCGGCGATACAGGAAGACGCGCGACGGCTCCGGCGCCGGCCCCATGCTGTCCCGCTCGCCGATATGGACGCCGGAATACAGGCCGGTCAGCTCGAACGGGTCCTCGATCTCAAGGTCGCGCAGGGTCTCCTCGTCGGCGAAGTCGTCGATGCGGATGACCACGTCCCCGGCCGCCTGACGGAACAGGTCGGGCAGGGCGGCGAAGGCCTCTTCGGCCAGGCGGGCGAAGTCGTCGAGGGAGGGGGCGGTCTGATCGGTCCAGGTCTGGCTCATGCTGAAGGATATCGCCCGGCGCGGCCGGTCCCGCAATCGGCGGCGACGCCGCATCGCAAATCGCGCAATCAGGTTATGGTAAACGCGAATCGGTCGGCGCGCTGACGCTCGGCGGCCGCAGCGACGCATCATCCGGGGACCTATGGCCGAGGCCGACATCGCTTATGCAGCCACCGCAGGGGCGGCCGGTCTGGCGCTGGCGATCAGCGCCTGGACCTGGCGGCTGCGTGCGCGGCTGGGCGCGCGGGAGGTCGAAATCGAGCGCTGGCTGGGCGGGGCCCAGGCCTCGGCCGCGGCCAGCGAGGGGGCGCTGACCGCGTTCGACGACGTGCGGGTGGCCCTGAACCCGCAGGGCGAGGCCCAGGCCGTGTTCGGCTCGGCCGAGGCCCTGTCGGCGCTGGCGTCCGGGCTTGAGGGACTGGCGGCGGCGCAAGCCGTGGTCGATGTCCTGACCGGGCTGCACACCGGGCGCATGGAGGCCCTGGTTCAGGCGGGGGAGGCGTTCGAGACGCTGATGGAGACGCCTGAAGGCGCCTGGGCGGTCGAGGGACGGCCGCACGGGGGATCGGCCTGGCTGCGGTTGTCGCGCCTGACCGGGGTCGGCGGCGAGGGTGCGCTGGACGGCGGCGCGGGCGCAGGGGTTCTGGCCGAACAGTCTCCGGCGCCGACCTGGGTCGTGGACGGGGCGGGGCGGCTGGTCTGGGCCAACAGCGCCTGGCTGGCCGAGACGGGGGCGGAGACCCTGGCCGAAGCGCGCGAACGGGGACTCAGTTTCGACCGGGGCGCCGACGGGGTGGTGGCCGAGGCCCTGCGTCTGAATGCGCGTCAGGACGGCTTCCGCTGGACCACGGCCGGCGGACGGCGCCGGGCGTGGAAGATCCTGGCCGAACCGCTGGCGGGCGGGCGCGGCGCGGTCATCGCCTTCGCCATAGAGATGACCGAGGCCGAAGAGACGCGCGACACCCTGCGTCGTCACGTCGAGGCCCACGACGAGACGCTGAACCACCTGGCCGACGCCGTGGCCATCTTCGGCCCGTCCAAGCGGCTGGCCTTCCACAACACCGCCTTCCAGTCGCTGTTCGGGGTCGATCCGGCCTGGCTTGACGAGCGCCCGACCCACGCCGAGCTGCTGGACCGGTTGCGCCAGAAGCGGCTGCTGCCCGAGGTCGTCGACTATGCCCGCTGGAAGGCGGATGAACTGGACTTCTACGGCGCCGCTCAGGCCTCGCCGGACGACAGCTGGTCCCTGCCGGACGGGCGGACGCTGCGGGTGGTGCGCCAGCCGCACCCGCTGGGCGGCATCCTGCTGATCTTCTCGGACATCACCGGCGAGCTGCAGCTGCGCAGCCGCTACAACGCCCAGATCCAGGTCCAGCGCGCGACGCTGGACAAGCTGAACGACGCCGTGGCCGTGTTCGGTTCGGACGGGCGGCTGCGGCTGCACAACGAAGCGTTCGAGACCTTCTGGGGGGTGGCGGGCGAACGGCTGAACGAAGCGGGCGACTTCGACGCCGTGGCCGCCCTGTGCCGCCCGGTCCTGCCCGACGCGGCCCTGTGGCTGGGCCTGAAGGCGCGGGTGGCCGACCCGGACCCCGAAAGCCGGGTGCCGATCGCCGGCGAGGGGCGCACCGAGGACGGCCGTAGCGCCGCCTGGCAGACCCGGCCCCTGCCGGACGGCGCGACGCTGGTCGCCTTCTCGGACGTGACGGCCCGGCGCGGGTTGGAGCAGGCGCTGGCGGCCAAGGAAGCCGCCTTGGCCGAGAGCCAGGCGCTGAAACGCGAGTTCGTGGGCAGCGTCTCCTATGAGCTGCGCACCCCGCTGACGACCATCGTCGGCTATTCCGAACTGCTGGAGGCGATGGGCGACCTGCCCGAGCGCAGCCGCCAGCACGCCGGGGCCATCCGCGTGGCGGCCAGCCATCTGGCCCGCTCCATCGACGACGTGCTGGACATGGCCCAGATCGATGCCGGCGAGATGGAGCTGACGCTGGGCGACGTGCGCGTCTGCGACCTGCTGGAAGAGGCGGCCGAGCGCATCCGGCCCAAGGTCGAGGGGCGCGGGGCGACGCTGAACCTGAGTTGCCCGGCGGGGCTGCCGCCGTTCCGCGCCGACGCCCGCCGCATCGCCCAGGCGGTCGACCAGTTGCTGGAGCACGCCTGCCGCGCCGTGTCTGAAGGCGGCGCCGTCAGCCTGAGCGCCGCAGCGGGGCCGAACGAGGTGCGCATCCGCGTCGAGGACACCGGCCGGGGCATCCCCTATCACCTGCAGGCCCACGTCTTCGACCGCTTCGTGCGGCGCGAGCGGGGCGGGCCGGGCGTGGCCCTGGCTCTGGTCAAGGCCCTGGTCGAGCTGCATGGCGGCTGGGCCGAGGTCCAGTCCGAACCGGGCAAGGGCGCGGCCTTCATCCTGCACCTGCCGATCGAGGCTGAGGCGCCGACGGCGGCGCCGGAGCTGCTGCTGGGCTGATATGGCCGTCCAGCCGTGCTAGAGGGCGTGTCCAAGCCTTCCAGGACGCTTTCATGGCCGATACGCCCCGCCCCCTGCTCAAGACCGCCATCATCTATGATTTCGACGGGACGCTGGCCCGCGGGAACATGCAGGAGGTCAGCTTCATCCCCTCGATCGGGATGACGCCGGCCCAGTTCTGGAACGAGACCGTCCGTCCCCGGACCATCGCCGCCGATGGCGACGGCATCCTGATGTATATGCAGATGATGCTGCAGACGGCGCGCGAACAGGGCACGCCGGTGACGCGCCAGGCCCTGCGAGACCATGGCCGGGACGTGGCGCTGTTTGAAGGGCTGCGCGACCGCAGCTGGTTCGACCGGATGAACGCCTTCGGCGCCCAATATGGTCTGGAGATCGAGCACTACATCATCTCGGCGGGCCTGACCGAGATGATCGAGGGCTGTCCCATCGCCGAGGCCTTTACCCACGTCTTCGCTTCGAAATACGCCTATGACGCGGACGATGTGGCGGTGTGGCCCGCCGTGGGCGTCAACTACACGACTAAGACCCAGTATCTGTTCCGCATCAACAAGGGGGTGCACAACCACTGGGAGGATGAGCGCATCAACCGCTTCATCCCGGATGAGGAGCGGCCCATCCCGTTCGACCGGATGATCTTCCTGGGCGACGGCGACACCGATGTGCCGACCATGAAGATGATGCACACCAAGGGCGGCTTCTCCATCGCCGTCTACGACCCCGACAGCACGCCGCGCGACCACGACAAGATCCATCGTCTGATCTCGGAGGATCGGGTCAACTTCGTCGCGGCGGGGGACTATCGCGAAGGCTCGCCCGTCGACCTGATCGTCAAGGGCCTGATCGGCCGCATGGCGGTCAACTACGGCCGGATGCCGGCGGACTGAGACGCCGGTCGGCGTCCAGCTGAACCACCAGATCGGCGCGCACCCCGCCAGTCAGCATGTGGCGGGTGATGCGTTCGAAATGCTGGATGAAGAAGGCCAGTTCGGCGCGTCTGGTGAAGGGTAGGTCGGCGGGGGGCAGGCCCATCAGACCCGCCTCCTGTTCGCAGCGCCAGTCCAGCACCGCGTCGAACGAAGGCGCCTTCAGGAACAGCATGGCGTCGAAGCGGGCGAAGGTCTCAGCGTAGGGGCTGGTCAGGGCGGCGTTGACGTCGCGCCGCCATCGGCCCTGGACATCCTGCTCGGCCTCCAGGGCGTTGACCGGAAGGGTCAGATCCGCTTCGGTCTGCGGCGTAGCCCCCAGACACCAGCCATCGATCAGCACCGCCGACGGACGGCCCGTAAACACAGGCCACGAGGCTTTCGGCGCCCGGTCGTCCGTTAGCTTGTCGAAGGCGGGCAGGGGCGTTCGGCTGTCCGGCCCGGCGGCGCGCAGGGCGGCGACCGTGGCCTCCAGCAGGGCCAGATCGTGCGTTCCGGGGGGACCGCGCACGGCGAAAAGAGGATGGACCTGGCGGGCGAGGGTCCGGCGCTCGGCCCTGGTCAGATAGACGTCGTCCAGCGACAGATGCGCCGCGCTGAACCGTTCAGCGGCAGCGCGCGCCAGTGTGGTTTTGCCCGAGCCCTGCGCCCCGGCGATGCCGATCAGGGGGATGTGGTCCGGCCGCGCATGGGCCGCGACCAGAGACCCGACCGCGTCCAGCAGCCGGGCGTCGATCATGTCAGTGCTGGCTTTGCGGCAGGCGGACGATCAGGCCGTCCAGATCGTCGGTGACGCGGATCTGGCAGGACAGGCGGCTGTTCGGTTCGACGTTCTCGGCGAAGTCCAGCATGGACTCCTCCATAGCCGAGGGGCGGCCCGTCTCGGCGGCGAAATCCGGGTCGACATAGACGTGGCAGGTGGCGCAGGCGCAGGCGCCGCCGCAGTCGGCGTCGATGCCCGGCACATTGTTGCGGATCGCGCCCTCCATCACGGACAGGCCCTTCTTGACCTCGACCGTGTGCTCGGTCCCGTCGTGCTCGATGTAGGTGATCTTGGGCATGGAAGCGGTCTTAACTCCGGATGCGGGGTTGGCAAGCCTTGCTACGCGGCGGCCAAGGAAAACCCCCGGAACCAGGCGGCGCCGGGGGCTTTTCTTTTCGTTCGGACCGCCTGGATCAGGCGGCGGTCTTCTTGCGCGACGGCGAGACCATCAGCTTCTTGGTCTCGGCGATCGCCTTGGCCGGGTTCAGCCCCTTGGGGCAGACCTGGGCGCAGTTCATGATCGTGTGGCAGCGATACAGCTTGAAGGGGTCCTCGAGGTCGTCGAGGCGCTTCTGGGTGGCGTCGTCGCGGCTGTCGGCGATCCAGCGATAGGACTGCAGCAGGGCCGCCGGGCCGAGGTACTCTTCCTGGTTCCACCAGTAGCTCGGGCACGAGGTCGAGCAGCAGGCGCACAGGATGCACTCGTAAAGGCCGTCCAGCTTTTCGCGGTCTTCCGGCGTCTGCAGGCGCTCCTTCTCCGGGTCCGGCAGGTCGGACTGGAGGTAGGGCTGGATGGAGTCGTACTGGGCGTAGAACAGCGACAGGTCGGTCACCAGGTCCTTCACCACCGGCTGGTGGGGCAGGGGGGCGATGGTGATGTTGTGCGACGAGCACTCGGCCCAGCCCTTGGTGCAGGCCAGGGCGTTGCGGCCGTCGACGTTCATCGAGCACGAGCCGCAGATGCCTTCACGGCACGACCGGCGGAACGACAGGGTGGGGTCGATCTCGTTCTTGATGTGGATCAGGGCGTCCAGAAGCATCGGGCCGTGATCGTCGGCCGAGACCTCATAGACGTCCCAGCGCGGATCGGCGTCCGTTTCCGGGTCGTAGCGATAGACCTTGTAGGTCTTGACGTTCTGGGCGCCGGCCGGAGCCTTGTGGACCTTGCCGGTCGTGGGCTTGGAGCCCCGCGGGAGGTTGAGCTGAACCATCTGCAATCCTCCTTAGTACACCCGAGCCCGGGGCTCGATGTAAGAGACCTCGTCGGTCATCGTGTATTTGTGCACCGGGCGATAATCGATCTGGACGCCCTCGCCCGGACGCTTCCACGCCAGGGTGTGCTTCATCCAGTTCTCGTCGTCGCGCTCGGGGAAATCCTCGCGGGCGTGGGCGCCGCGCGATTCCGTGCGGTTCAGCGCGCCTTCGATGGTCACCAGGGCCTGCGAGATCAGGTTGTCGTATTCCAGCGTCTCGACCAGGTCGGTGTTCCAGATCAGACCGCGATCGGTGGTCTTGATGTCGGCGCCGGCGGCCTCGATCGAGCGCAGCTTCTGCACGCCTTCTTCCAGGGTCTTGCCGGTGCGGAACACCGCCGCGTCGGCCTGCATGGCGCGCTGCATGTCCAGACGCAGGTGCGACGTCGGGGTCGAGCCCGAGGCGTTGCGGAAGCGGTCCAGGCGCGCGATGTGCTGGTCGGTCTGGGCCTTGGAGGCCGAGGGCACGGCCGAGTTCTTGTCCACGACCTCGCCGCAGCGCAGGCCGACGGCGCGGCCGAACACCACCAGGTCGGTCAGGGAGTTGGAGCCCAGGCGGTTGGCGCCGTGCACCGAGACGCAGCCCGCCTCGCCCACGGCCATCAGGCCCGGCACCACGCTGTCGGGGTTGCCGTCGCGCAGCGTCAGCACCTCGCCGTGATAGTTCGTCGGGATGCCGCCCATGTTGTAGTGGACGGTCGGGATGACCGGGATCGGCTCCTTGGTCACATCGACGCCGGCGAAGATCTTGGCCGATTCCGAGATGCCCGGCAGGCGCGCGTGCAGCACGGCCGGATCAAGGTGGTCCAGGTGCAGGAAGATGTGGTCCTTGTTCGGACCCACGCCGCGGCCTTCGCGGATTTCGATGGTCATGGAGCGGCTGACCATGTCGCGCGGGGCCAGGTCCTTCACGGTCGGCGCATAGCGCTCCATGAAGCGTTCGCCTTCGGAGTTGGTCAGGTAACCGCCTTCACCACGCGCGCCTTCGGTGATCAGGCAGCCGGCGCCGTAGATGCCGGTCGGGTGGAACTGCACGAACTCCATGTCCTGCAGCGGCAGGCCGGCGCGCAGCACCATGGCGTTGCCGTCGCCGGTGCAGGTGTGGGCCGAGGTGGCCGAGAAATAGGCGCGGCCGTAGCCGCCGGTCGCCAGCACCACCATCTTGGCGCGGAACTGGTGCAGCTGGCCGGTGTCGAGCTGAAGCGCGGTGACGCCAGTGCAGGCGCCGTCCTGCATGATCAGGTCCAGGGCGAAGTATTCGACGAAGAACTTCACCTCCCGACGCACCGACTGGCCGTACAGGGTGTGCAGGATGGCGTGGCCGGTGCGGTCGGCGGCGGCGCAGGTGCGCTGCACCGGGCCTTCGCCGAAGTTGCGGGTCATGCCGCCGAAGGCGCGCTGGTAGATCTTGCCTTCGTCGGTGCGGCTGAAGGGCACGCCCCAGTGTTCCAGCTCATAGACGGCCTGGGGCGCGTTGCGCACCAGGTATTCGATGGCGTCCTGGTCGCCCAGCCAGTCCGACCCCTTGACGGTGTCGTACATGTGCCACTGCCAGGAATCCTCGCCCATGTTGCCCAGCGAGGCGGAGATGCCGCCTTGCGCCGCGACGGTGTGGCTCCGTGTGGGGAAAACCTTGGTGACGCAGGCGACCTTCAGGCCCTGCTGGGCGGCGCCGAGGGCGGCGCGCAGGCCCGAGCCGCCGGCGCCGACGACGACGACGTCGTATTCGTGATCAATAAGCTCGTAAGCAGCCATGGCGGATCAGACTCCGGCCGGCAGCGGGGCCGAGCCCAGCGCCAGACGCACGATGAAGAAGATGCTGGCGGCCGCCAGCACGAGGAAGACCAGGTTCGAGACCAGGATCAGGCCGGAACGCGAACCGGCGGGGACGTAGTCCTCGATGATCACCTTCCAGGCCAGGCTGGCGAACAGGCAGAAGACCACCGCCGTCACGGCCGCGAGCCCGGCGTTCAGCGTGCTGCCGAACCAGGCGACGACCGCGCCGTAATCGGCGCCCGCCAGGGTGAGGCCCGAAGACAGGACCCAAAGGCCCAGCGGCATCAGGGCCAGCAGCGCCAGCTTTTCGACTTTCCATTCCGAGGCGCCGTGACGCTCGGAGATTTTCACATTGTTCTTGAACTTGGGCGCGGCGCTCACAGCGAAACCTTTCCAGCAGCGAACAGCACGACCCAGAACAGGACGGCCAGGACGATCGGGCCCCAGACGGCGATCTGGGCCAGCAGGTTGGCCGACTTGAGGGTCAGGCCGCGACCCGCATCGTTGATCAGGTGGCGTGCGCCGTTCAGCAGGAAGGAGAACAGCACCCAGGTCAGGCCGAACCAGATGAACAGGCCGAACGGCGAGCGCGAGAAGGCGGCGACCGAGGCGAAGGCGTCCGGGCCGGAAGCCGTGGCGGCGACCCAGCCCAGCAGCAGGATCGCGCCCACGCTGGCCGCGCCGATGGTGACGCGGAACAGGATCGACGCGACCATGGTCATGTGCCAGCGCCAGATATCGGTGAAGGGCGACATCGGAGCGACGTGCCCGTTGGGGTGACGGACGTAGCGGCCCGTCCGGTCGCCAGTTTCGCCCGCAGCCGTGGGAGTGTTCGACATGCGAATGATTCTCAAAAAACCCGAGGAATTTCAGGCCGGATTGCAGTGCAACAGGCTTTAGTGACGCGGACGGGGCGGTGTCAACGAAGCGAACCGATTCCCGTCAAGTTCTACCTGCGAGCGGCGATCAAAAGGCTGCGATATGCGACAGCGCCCTCGCGCGCGCGGCGGCCGCGCAAGGAACCGCCCCGGGCCGCCCCCAGACCGGATCGGGCCATAAGGGATCGTCGCGCCGGCGTCCGACCACGTGAATGTGAAGTTGGGCGGTGACATTGCCGAGCGCCGCCACGTTCAGCTTGTCGACCGGCTGTTCGCGCAGGGCGCCCAGTTCGCGCACCAGAGAGCCGGCCCGCACGATCTCTTCGGTCAGCACGGCGCGCTGTTCGGGCGACAGGTCCTCCAGTTCGACTGCGCCGGGCAGGCGCGGCAGCAGGATCAGCCACGCAAAGCGCGCGTCGTCCTGAAGCCGGACCTGACACAGCGGCCAGTCGGCGGCGAATACGGAAGCCGCCTCGAAAGCGGGATCGGCGCGGAAGTCTGAAGGCGAGGGCATGGCGGACCGTGACAGCCGTCAGGCAGGGGCGCAATGATCAAAGCGGTGGAGGCGGACGCTTGCCGCGACCGGCTGACAGGTCTAGACCGCCGGTCCATCGACTAGCATTTCGCACTCGCAATATCGACTGGAGAGACCTGAATGGCTCGCGCGAAGATCGCCCTTATCGGCGCCGGCATGATCGGCGGAACCCTGGCCCACGTGGCCGCGCGCGAGGCGCTGGGCGACGTCATCCTGTTCGACATCGCCGAAGGCACCCCCCAGGGCAAGGCTCTGGACATCGCCGAAGCCTCGGCCGTCTTCGGTCAGGACGTGGCCCTGAAGGGCGCCAACGACTACGCCGACATCGCCGGCGCCGACGTCTGCATCGTCACCGCCGGCGTGCCGCGCAAGCCGGGCATGAGCCGCGACGACCTGATCGGCATCAATCTGAAAGTGATGAAGGCCGTCGGCGAGGGAATCAAGCAGCACGCCCCCAACACCTTCGTCATCTGCATCACCAACCCGCTCGACGCCATGGTCTGGGCCCTGCAGAAGTTCTCAGGCCTGCCCAAGGAGAAGGTCATCGGCATGGCCGGCGTGCTGGACTCGGCCCGCTTCGCCTATTTCCTGGCTGAAAAGACGGGCGTGTCGGTGCAGGACATCCACGCCTGGACCCTGGGCGGTCACGGCGACGACATGGTGCCGATGGTGCGCCACTCGACCGTGGGCGGCCTGCCGCTGCCGGACGCCGTCGCCGCAGGCTTCCTGAGCCAGGCTGATCTGGACGCCATCGTCGAGCGCACCCGCAAGGGCGGCGGCGAGATCGTCGCCCTGCTGAAGACCGGCTCGGCCTTCTACGCCCCGGCTGAATCCGCCATCGCCATGGCCAAGTCCTACCTGCTGGACCAGAAGCGCGTCCTGCCGTGCGCCGTGTGGCTGTCGGGCGAATACGGCCTGTCGGACCTCTACGTCGGCGTTCCGGCGATGATCGGCGCGAACGGCGTCGAGAAGATCGTCGAGTTCACCACCAACGACGACGAAAAGGCGATGTTCGCCAAGTCAGTCGCGTCGGTCCAGGGCCTGATCCAGGCCTGTAAGGATATCGAGCCTTCCTTGGCTTGAGGGCGCTAACGCGAGCCGCGCGGCTCGCTGCTTGAGCGCTTAGGCGTCTAAATTGGAAAGGGCCGCATTTTCGAGTGCGGCCCTTTTTCGTGCGTGACCCCTAGAAACCGCTCATCCCGGCGGACGCCGGGATCCAGTACGAACCCCAAGCACCGCATTTAGTGAACCTCTCAGCCAATCTCGCATTGGCGGCCAAAGCACTGGATCCCGGCGTCCGCCGGGATGAGCGGAAGGGGGGCTCAGGCCGCCTCAGCCTCTTCGCGCTGTTCCAGCCAGTCCTCGCTCTGCATCTCGTTGAAGCGCGAGACGGTGCGTTCGAACTCGAAGGCGCCGACGCCTTCGACATAGAGGGCCTCCGGCGCGGCCTGGGCCAGAACCACAAGCCGGGTCTTGGCCTCGTAAAGCGCGTCCACCAGCGTTACCAGACGGCGCGCCTCGTGGTGGTTGGCCGGGCTGAGCAGGGGCACGTCAGCCAGGAACAGGGTGTGGAAGCGCCGGGCGACGGCCAGATAGTCCTGCGGCCCCAGCGGTCGGCCGCATAGCTCGTCAAAGGTCGCGCGCGCCATGGCGCCGACCGTGCGCTCCAGCTTCACCTCGCGGCCCAGCACCGGCAGGGCGATGGGCTCCTCCGTCTCGCCGCCCTTCAGGTCCGACCACAGGGTCTCGAAGCCCTGCCGGGCCTCGGCGTCCAGCGGCGAGAACCAGACCTTGGCCCCGGCCATGCGGTCCAGGCGGAAGTCGCGGGCGCCGGCCGTCTCGACCACGTCGCAGCGCTGGCGGAGGATGTCGATGAAGGGCAGGAAGAGCTGGCGGTTGATGCCGTTCTTGTAGAGGTCTTCGGGCGCGCGGTTCGAGGTGACGGCCAGCACCACCTTCTTCTCGAACAGGGCCTCGAACAGACGGCCCAGGATCATGGCGTCGGCGATGTCCGTGACCTGAAGTTCGTCGAAGCACAGCAGCCGCGCCTCCGAGGCGATCAGGGCGGCGATCGGCGGAATGGGGTCGTCGCCTCGGCTGGTCCCGAAGACCTCCTTGCGGCTGCGCGCCGTGCCGTCGCGCCACTGTTTCACTAGGTCGTGGATGCGCGCCATGAAGGCGTGGAAGTGGGCCCGCACCTTCTTCTGCTCGGGCGTCGAGGAATAGAAGAGGTCCATCAGCATGGACTTGCCGCGTCCGGGCGGGCCCCAGATGTAGATGCCGCGCACGGTCGGCTGGGCGCCGAACAGGCCCTTCTTCGACAGGTCGGTCTCCAGCCGTTCAAGCGCGCCGATCAGGGCGGCCTGGGCCGGCTCGGGCGTGATCACGCCTTCTTCCACGCGGATGTCGTAGGCGTTGCGGATGCGGGAGGTCATGCCCAGCAGATAGCCCCCCGACAGGGCCGGGGAAAGGCGGTCGCCGTTTCCGGCGTCGATTTGGAGGATTCCGGTTGCTTCACGGCTGCGAAGGACCCAAATGCAGAAGCGTTTCTCCCAAACGCCCCCGTACAAAGGATGATTTCATCATGGGCTATCGCGTCGCCGTCGTAGGCGCCACCGGCAATGTCGGCCGGGAAATTCTGGCCATTCTCGAAGAAGTGAACTTTCCCGTCGAGAAAATGCACGCGATCGCCTCCCGAAAATCCAAGGGCGTCGAGGTCTCCTTCGGCGATCGCACCATCAAGTGCGAGGACATCGAACAGTTCGACTTCTCCAGCGTTGACCTGGTGCTGATGAGCGCCGGCGGCGCGGTGTCGCGCGAGTGGTCCGAGAAGATCGGCAAGGCCGGCCCCATCGTCATCGACAACTCCTCGGCCTTCCGACAGGACCCGGACGTGCCGCTGATCGTGCCCGAGGTGAACCCCGACGCGGTCAAGCTGGCGCGCAAGAAGAACATCGTCGCCAACCCCAACTGCTCGACCGCCCAACTGGTGGTGGCGCTGAAGCCGCTGCATGACGCGGCCAAGATCAAGCGCGTCGTCGTCTCGACCTACCAGTCCGTGTCGGGCGCCGGGAAGGAAGGCATGGACGAGCTGTGGAACCAGACCAAGGCCATCTACGGCCTGGGCGACGCCACGCCCAAGAAGTTCCCCAAGCAGATCGCCTTCAACGTCATCCCCTACATCGGTTCGTTCCGCGACGACGGCTATACCGACGAAGAGGCCAAGATGTGGGAGGAGACGCACAAGATGCTCGATCCCTCGATCAAGCTGACCGTCACCTGCGTGCGCGTGCCGGTCTTCGTCGGCCACTCCGAAGCGGTGACGGTCGAGTTCGACCGTCCGATCGCGCCGGACGAAGCGCGCGAAATCCTGCGCGAGGCGCCGGGCGTTCAGGTCATCGATAAGCAGGAACACGACGGCTACATCACCCCGGTCGACGCGGCGGGCGAGCACGCGGTCTATGTGTCGCGCATCCGCAAGGACCCGACCGTCGAGCACGGCCTGTCGTTCTGGGTGGTGTCCGACAACCTGCGCAAGGGCGCGGCTCTGAACGCCGTGCAGATCGCCCAGCTGCTGGACGAGACCGGCGTCATCACGCCCAAGAGCGGCTACCGCACTCTGACGGTCTAAGAAGCCCTAAGGCCTCGCGCGCGGCGCGAGGCTGCCTGAGGGCGGTTTGAGCACTCCATGACCCCGCCGCGTCGGCGATGCGGCGGGGATCGAAAGGTTTCCAGCGTGAGCGCGTCGTCTGCTCCTCCTGCGTCCGAAGCCCGCGCCGCCCTGGGGGCGGGGGTGCTCTGCTACTTGCTGTGGGGTTTCATTCCCCTGGTGTTCCAGCAGATGGCGCATCAGGGCGCCGACGCCTGGGAGATCATGGGCCACCGGGCCGTCTGGGCCGTGCTCTGGTCCCTGGCCCTGGTCCTGCTGTCGCGCCAGTGGACGCAGGTCGTCGCCGTCTTTCGCCAGCCCAAGGTGCTGGGCTGGCTGGCGCTGTCGGCGGTGCTGATCGCGACCAATTGGACCACCTACGTCATGGCGGTGAACAACGGGCGCACGCTGGACGCCTCGCTCGGCTACTACCTCAACCCCTTGCTGAACATGGCGGCGGGGGCCTGGCTGTTCCGTGAACGGATCGATCGCTTCGGCGCGGCCGCCATCGTGCTGGCGGCGCTCGGAGTGATCCTGCAGGCGGTGGCGCTGGGTCATGCGCCCTGGGTGTCCCTGCTGCTGGCCTTCAGCTTTGCGGGGTACGGCATCATCCGCAAGCGGGTCTCGGTCGACGCCCAGACCGGCCTGTTCATGGAGTGCCTTCTGCTGGCCCTGCCGGGTCTGGCCTGGGTGGTCTTCATCGAAACCACTGGCCAGGGGCATTTCACCGCCTCGCCCGCCGCGACGCTGTGGCTGCTGATCGCCGGACCGGCGACTGTCATTCCGCTGGCCCTGTTCGCCTGGGCGGCGCGGCGGATGCCTCTGTCCAGCATGGGTTTCCTGCAGTTCCTTGCGCCGACCATCGTCTTCGTCATCGGCGCCCTGCAGGGCGAGGCCCTGGGCGCCCTGCGCATCGCCTCCTTCGCCTTTATCTGGGGCGGCGCCGCCGTCTTCGCCCTCGGCGCCGTGCTGAAGGTGCGCCGCGCCTCGGCCACCGCAGAGACGATCGTGGCGCCCGAGCCGGGGCTTCTGGACGATCCGGCCGAGGACCGCATGGACGCCATCGGCGAGAATCCGCCGCCTGCGCGTTGAGGTCTGGCGTCGTCCCGTCCTAAAGAGAGGGGGATGATGATCCGCTCCCGCCTGCTTTCCGCCCTCGCCGTATCCGTGCTGATCGCCGGGGGGACCTCCGCCTGCGCTCAAAGCAGCGGCGCCCTTGGCGGAGGCGGCGACGTCATCCGCACCGCCCGCGCGGGGGTCGCTCGCGAGGCCGCAACCTCCGCCGCCGCCGGCGCCCCCGCGGCCGTCGCCGCGCCGCCGACTACGGCCGAGACCTTCGACGCCGTCAGCGACGCCCTGGACGCGGCGGCCGCCGCCTGGACCTCGGGCGAGGTTGACGCGGTCATGGCCACCTATGTCCACGACGAGCCGCTGCTGGTGTTTCTGGGCGACACGCCGCTGAAGGGACCCGACAGCGTGCGCGCGGCCCTGGACGCCCGGGCCGCCGAGCCCGGCGGGCTGGGCGCCTTGTCCTATGAGTGGTTCGAGACCCTGCAGTTCGACGTCAATACGGCGGTGGTTTCAGGTCGGGCCGTGATGACGCGCGACGGCAAGACCCATCGCGGCCTGTTCACCCGCATCCTGCGCCGTACGGTCGACGGCTGGCTGATTGTGCACGACCAGCTGGCCTGGGGGCCGGCGGCCTAAAGGGCGCCGTAGAGCGCCTCGATCAGCCTCAGCGCGCGCGGGTCGCCGATCAGGTGCGGCGACTGACGCGTCATGACATAGGCGGCCGACACCCCTGCCGCCTGATCCGCAAACGCCATCGACCCGCCCCAGCCGCAGTGGCCGACCGCTTCGGGGTTGGGGCCGAAGATGTTCAGGCCCTGATTGCGGGTGAAGCCCGCCGCCCAGCTCATGTCGAAGGGCAGCACCTTGTCGGGCCCGTGGATGCGCTCGCGCGTGGCCTGGGCCAGGGTCTCTTCCGACAGCACCGCCAGATGGTCGAGCGCGCCGCCGGTGGCGACGATGGACATCATGCGCGCCAGATCGCGCGCCGTGGCGTGCAGGTTAGCGGAGGGAATCTCCGCCGTCCGCCACTCGGTCGAGCCGCGTCCGCCGGGGGCCGAGCCGCGATCCAGGAAGGCGGCCTTCTTGATGGCGTCGATGGGGCCGAGGTCCGGCGCGGCGGCGGGCTTGCGCAGCTGGGCGACGCGGCCGTGCTCGGCCTCGGGCAGGCCGATCCACAGGTCCAGATCGAACGGCTGGGCGAAGTCTTCGCGCAGGGCGGTCCCCATCGTCCGGCCGTCGACGATGCGGAACAGCTCGCCCGCCAGATAGCCGATGGTGATCGGGTGATAGCCGGACGCCGTGCCCGGCGCCCACAGCGGCGCCTGGGCCGCCAGCTTGTCCAGCACGGCCTGACGGTCGAACCAGATGGCCGGTTCGACCCCGTCGGAAAAGCCCGGCAGGCCGGACTGATGGCTCATCAGTTGGCCGACGGTCAGCTGGTCCTTGCCGGCCGCCCCGAAGGCCGGCCAGTGGTCGGCGACCCGGTCTTCGTAGGACAACAGCCCCTTGTCGACGCAGCGCGCGATCATCAGCGCCATCACCGCCTTGCCGGTCGAGAAGACCGGGACCAGCGTGTCCTCGGCGAAGGGCTTGGTCCCCGCCAGATCAGCCGACCCGGCCCACAGGTCGACCGCGACCTCGCCGTCGATGGTCACGCTGAAGCGCGCGGCCAGTTCGTTCAGCCCCTCGGGGGCGTCGGTGAAGTTGGCGGCGAAGGCGTCCTTCACTGCATTGAAGCGCGGCGGGCAGACGCCGTGGAGGTCGGGAAGGCTGGTCATGTGCGCGGTTTAGCGCTTTGGCGGCTGCGGGTCACTTCCGAGACGAAGCCGAGGCGTTGCGGGCGCCCTCGAACTCGTCACCCGGCTTCCACGCGGGCCAGTCGCGCGAGTTGGCCAGATCGCGGCCGACTTCGTACAGCAGCTGAACATCGGCGGCGGCGGCGTCCATCTTCCAGTCCGGTGTCCATTCATCCGTCGGCTGATGATAGCGGTTGGCGACGTAATCGCGGCTCGCTTCATTATGCCCGGTGAAGCCGGCGGCGGCGAACAGGGCGGGCACGCCCTTGCGCGCCAGCGGGAAGTGATCCGAGCGATAGAAGGCCCCCGCCTGCGGCGCAGGATCGGGGATCAGGCGGCGACCCTCGCGCGCGGCCAGCACCGCCAGACGGTCGTCGAGGTCGTTTTTGCCCGCGCCGATGACGACGATGTTCGGGTCGATCTCGGTCCCCGGCAGCAGGCTGTCCATGTTGATGTTGGCGACCGTGGTCTCCAGCGGCCACACCGGGTTGGCGGCGTAGTATTCGGCGCCCAGCAGGCCGGTCTCCTCGGCCGCCCAGCCGACGAAGACGGTCGAGCGTTCGGGGCGCGGCCCCTCGGCGAACAGGCGGGCGATCTCCATCACGGCGGCGACGCCGGTCGCGTTGTCGACAGCGCCGTTATAGATGTCGTCGCCGTTCTTGGGCGTGGCGCGGCCATAGGCGTCCCAGTGGGCGCCGAACATCACCGTCTCGTCCGGGTATGTCGTGCCGGGCAGGCGGCCGATGACGTTGCGCGTCTCGACCCGGTCGGCCTTCTGACCGAAGTCGATGGACATGGTCACGCCGTCCAGCGCCACGGGCTGGAAGCCGGGCGTGCGCGCCTGATCCTTCAGGGCGGCGAAGTCCAGCCCGGCGTCCTTGAACAGCTGTTCGGCGACGGCGCCCTGAATCCAGCCTTGCGCCGCCACGCGCTCCTTGTCGGGATCGGCGCGGACGATGTCGAACTTGGGCGCAGTCGAGGAGTTCTCCAGCGTCGACCAGGGATAGCCCGCGCCCGGCGTGTCGTGGATGACCAGGACGCCCGCCGCCCCGTGCGCCGCCGCCACCTGGAACTTGTAGGACCAGCGGCCGTAGAAGGTCATGGCCTGACCGTCGAACTTGCCCGCGACCGGATGGCCTTCGGGCGCGCCGAAGTCGGGGTCGTTGACCAGAACCAGCATGATCTTGCCGGTCAGATCGACGCCCTTGTAGTCGTCCCAGCCGCGCTCGGGCGCATCGACGCCATAGCCGACGAAGACCACGGGCGCGTCGGTCAGGGTGATGTGGTCGACCGGCCGGTCCGAGGAGACGATGACGTCCTTGGCCCGCTGCAATTCGGTCGTGCGACCGTTGGCGGAGACGCTGATGGCGGCGGGGCCGTCCTGGCTGGTGCGGCTGACCTGGGCGACCTGCACCCACGAGCCGTTCGGGCCGCCGGGCTCGAGACCGAGCGCCTGGAACTGCTGGCTCAGCCATTCGATGGTGCGATCCTCGCCGGGGGTGACCGGGGCGCGGCCCTCGAACGCGTCGGAGGCCAGCACGCGGGTCGCTTCGTTCAGCCGGGCCGGGTCGATGCGGCCGGGCTGGGCGCCGGCTTGAGCCAGCGCAGAGGTCGAACACATCAGGGCGGCGATCAGGCCGATGGCGGCGGAGCGGGCGAGGGTCATGGGCGGGCTCGACATCTGGGAGGGTCGCGCCACGCTGCCCCCTGAGGGCGCCGCTGTCGACCCCCGAAGGGCTTCAGCGCGCGTCCAGCCACGCGCGCACGCCGTCGGCCGCGACCACGCCCGAGGCGAAGGACGCCTGCAGCAGATAGCCGCCGGTCGGCGCCTCCCAGTCCAGCATTTCCCCCGCCAGGAAGACGCCGGGCCGCGCCTTCAGCATGAGCCGGTCGTCCACGGCGTCCAGGGCCACGCCGCCGGCTGAGGAGATGGCGCGGGTCAATCCCTGAACCCCTTTCAGAGTGAGGGAGAGGCCCTTGATCCGGGCGGCCAGTTCGGACGATTCTACGGGCATGGGGCCGCGCTCGCGCAGCAGGGCGACGGCCGTTGCATCCAGCCTTGCCGCCTTGCGCAGCCAGTTCGACAGACTGTCCTTGCCGCGCGGTTTCGACAGGCGCTGGGTCAGGGCTTCGACACTCAGATCGGGCCGTAGATCGAGCATCAGCACGGTCGATCCGTCGCGTTCCACCGCCTCGCGCAGACCGGCGGACAGGGCGTAGACGCCGCCGCCCTCGATGCCATAGGCGGCGATCATGGCCTCGCCGCGCACGGTCCGGCCTTCGTACGTCAAGGCGACGCCTTTGAGCGGCGTTCCGGCGAAACGCTGGCGGAACAGCGCCGACCACGCGATGTCGAAGCCGACATTGGCGGGCCGGAAGGGGCGTACCTCGGCGCCCGCCTGTTCCAGCGCGGGAACCCATGCCGCGTCCGACCCCAGCTTGGCCCAGCTGGCGCCGCCCAGCGCCAGGATCACGGCGTCCGCGCGTTCGATCCTCTCGCCCTCGGGCGTGTCAAAGGTCAGGGCGTCGCCCTGCCAGCCGGTCCAGCGCGAGCGGGTGCGGATCTCGACGCCGAGCTCCTCCAGCCGCGTCAGCCAGGCGCGCAGCAGGGGGGACGCCTTCATCGCCTTGGGAAACACCCGGCCGGACGACCCGACGAATGTCGGCTGGCCCAGTCCTTCGACCCATTCGATCAGGTCGGCGGGCGCAAAGGCGTCCAGCCAGTCCTTGATGCGGGCCTGCGCGGCGGCGTCGTAGCGGTTCAGGAAGGGCGCGAGCGGCTCCGAATGGGTCAGGTTCAACCCGCCACGCCCGGCCATCAGGAATTTGCGCGCGACCGAGGGCATGCGCTCATGCACGACCACGCGCAGGCCGGTCTGGGCCAGGCGTTCGGCGGCCATCAGCCCGGCGGGACCGGCGCCGATCACGGCGACTGTGGGAGGGGAGGGCGTCATCGCCGCCTTCCTAGCGGGAATGGGCGCCGGGGCCTATGTTGATGGTCATGAGCGTCGCCTTTACCCGAGAAGAAGATCTGGAAGCCACGGCGGCGGACCTGCCGGACCGGCCGATCTCGCCCCACCCGAACCTCGTCACGCCGCAAGGGCTGGCTCAGATAGAGGCCGAGCTGGCGGCTGCGCGGGCGGCCTATACGGCGGCGCAGGCGGCGGGCTCCATCGAGGCCGACCGCACCGCCATGGCGCGCGCGACGCGCGACCTGCGCTACTGGTCGGCGCGACGCTCGACGGCCCAGCTGGTCGAGGCGCCGCCGGACGGCCAGGTCCGCTTCGGCGACACGGTGACGATCGAGCGCGAGGACGGCCGCACCCAGACCTGGCGCATCGTCGGCGAGGACGAGGCCGATCCGGCCAAGGGCAGTGTCAGCCACGTCTCGCCCCTGGCCCGCGCCCTGATGGGCAAGCGCGAGGGGGAGGAGGCGACGGTCGCGGGCCAGTCGGTCGAGATCGTCGCCATCCAGGAAGGTTGAGGCTGAAGGCGGCTTAGTAGCCGCCCGCGCCCTTCTCCTTGGCCACCGGCTGGAAGTCGCGCACGAAGCGCTCCAGCAGGCGGACGCTATAGCCCGCCGAACCGGCCGGCTTGACGTCGTTGGCGGCGCCGAAGGCCATGTTGGCGATGTCCAGGTGGGCCCACGGCGTCTCGGGTCGGGCGAAATAGCCGATGAAGTGAGCGCCGGTGCCTGCGCCCGCGCCGCCGTCGCCCGAATTCTTGATGTCGGCGATGGCCGAAGAGGTGGCGCGAACATAGGAGGGGTGCAGCGGCAGGCGCCACAGGGTCTCGCCGGTGGCGTCGCCGGCCGTCTTCAGCTGATCGGCCAGCGCGTCGTGACGGCTGAACAGGCCGGCGTAGTCATTGCCCAGGGCGCCGCCGACCGAGCCGGTCAGGGTGGCCACGTCGACGATGGCGGCGGGGTTCAAGGTGGTGTCGGCCCAGACCACGGCGTCGGCCAGCACCAGGCGGCCTTCCGCGTCGGTCGAGATGATCTCGATGGTCTTGCCGTTCATGGCCGTCAGGACGTCGGCGGGGCGGATGCCGCCGCCGTCAGGCATGTTTTCGGCCAGGGCCGCGACGGCGACCACGTCCACCGGCGCGCCAGCCTTGGCCAGGGCCAGGACGGCGCCGACCACGCTGGCGGCGCCGGACATGTCCATCTTCATATTGCCCATGCCCGAACCGGGCTTCAGCGACAGGCCGCCGGAATCGAAGGTGATGCCCTTGCCCAGCAGGGCGATCGGCCCGTCGGCCGAGGCCTGGCCGCGATAACGCACGGCCAGCAGGCGCGGCGGGCGGCTGGAGCCCTGGCCGACGCCCAGCAGGGCGCCCATGCCCAGCTGTTGCATGGCGGGCACGTCCAGTTCGGTGATCTCGACGCCCGGCACGCCGGCGAAGGCGGCGCGGGCGCGGGCGACGAAGCTTTCCGGGTAGACGATATTGGCCGGCTCGTTCGACACGTCGCGGGTCCAGGCCATGGCTTCGACCAGGGCGGCCCCGCGGCGATAGGCGCTTTCAGCGGCCCCCGCGTCGTCGGCGACGAGCGTCAGTGGGCCGGGCGCCGGGCGGTCGCGGCCGGTGGTGACGTAGAGGTCCGAGCGATAGTGGCCGATGCCCAGGCCGGTGGCCAGCTCAGACGCCATGTCGGCGGACAGGCCGGAGGTCAGGGCCGTCAGGGCGCCCGGCTGGCTGTTCAGGGCGCGGCCGGCGATGATGCCGGCGGTCTGAACATCGGCGGCGCTGGGCGTCTGACCCAGGCCGACCACCAGGATACGGTCCCAGCCGCCCACGCCGTGCAGGTTGAGGGTCTGGCGCGCCTTGTAGTCGAAGCGGGCGGACTGGATCGCCGAGGCGATCGCCTGGCGCGTCCCGGCGTCCAGAGCGGCGCCGCGCGTGGCGAGATCTGCTTCTGAACCCAGCGGCAGCACCAGGGCGCCGGACGGCGCAGCGGCGGCGGCGAAGGTCACGGCGCGCGCCTGGGCCGGGGCGGCGCGGGCGGGCCAGTCCGAACGCTCGGCGGCGGGCGCCGCCCGGCGGCCTTGCGCCTCGGCCGGAACGGCGACGCTCAGGCCGGCGGCGGCGATCAGCGCGGCTGCGGCGAAGGATGAAATACGGGTGGTGCGGCGCATCGAACAGGCCCCCTCTGCGATGGTGAGGGCGCCTTTATGGGCGGGGGCGCTGTGCCGGGGCAACCGCTCCGCTGACGGAAGGCCTCCGGGCGCGACGCCTTGTCGCGCCCGGGGCGGCGATGGCCCTCAGCAGGCTGCCCGGCGCGGGGGTGTCGGGCAGGGTTTCGCCGCCCTGCGACCATCGCCCGTCGGAGCGGCGGAGCGCGGGTGAGAAGGGAGGCGGGGAGCGAACAGGCCGCCGAGCCAGCCCCACGCGGGTTCCTTATGAGTGCGATGAGTGTCTTCCATGCTCTTGATCCTTTGTCTGGACCTGAAAATGGCGCATGGTGCGCGATGAGACAAACGAGATGACCGCGTTCATTGATAAGGTTGGCTTATGTCTGATCCTCTAGCGCGGATCCCGGTCGACGCCCTGCGCGTGTTCGAGGCGGCCGCGCGCCTGCTCAGTTTCACCCGAGCGGCGGAAGCCCTGGGCATGACCCAGGCGGCGGTCAGTTGGCGCATCCGCGATCTGGAGGAAAAGCTGGAGCGCCCTCTGTTCACGCGCGGAGCGCGACAGGTAGGGCTGACCCTTGAGGGCGAGCGTCTGTCCACGGCGGCGACCGAAGCCATGACCCTGCTGCGGCGCGCTGTGGCCGAGGTGGTTGAGGCCGACCAGGGCGTGCTGGCGATCACCACCTTGCAGACGCTGGCGACCCAATGGCTGGCGCCGCGGCTGGGAGCGTTCCAGTTGGCCAACCCCGACCTGGCCGTGCGGGTCGACACCAGCGCAGCCCTGTCGAGTCTGGGAGCGGACGGGCTGGACGTGGGGCTGCGGTTCGGCGCGGGCCGGTGGCCGGGGGTGGAGAGCCGTTTTCTGATGCCTGCGATCTTCACCCCTGTGTGCAGTCCAGCGATGCGCGATCGTCTGGATTTGCAAACGCCGGCCGATTTGAAGCGGGCGCGTCTGGTGGGCCATCCGGGCGAATGGGCCGCGTGGTTCGCCGCCGCCGGCGTGGCGCCCGCCGATGCGGCGGCGCCGCCCCGGCTGACCGCCGACAACCAGGCGCTGGAGGTGGCGGCGGCCCTGGGCGATCAGGGCGTGGCCCTGGGCTCGCCCATCCTCTACGGTCGCGAGCTGGAGCGGGGCCTGCTGGTGCGGCCGTTTGCAGCGACGGTGGCCCTGGCCGAGGGCTATTGGCTCTGCTACCCGCCCGGCCGCCGCCTGGCTCCCAAGATCGCCCGCTTCCGCGACTGGGTGCTGGACACGGCGCGCGCCGATCCGGCGGTGGTCGAAGGCGCGCGGCTGGCCGGGCGCCAGGTGGGCGAGGCGGGCAACTAGCGCGCGGGTTCTCCCTCCATGGGAGGGTGGTCGACGCGAAGCGGAGATCGGGTGGGGAGGGCCGGGCGATCCTGGCCTCGGCGCCTGCATCGCCTTGCCGCCCCCACCCGGCTTCGACCTGTCGGCTTCAGCCACCCTCCCCATGAAGGGGAGGGAGAAGCCTTGCGCAAAAAGAAAGGGCGGGACCTTTCGATCCCGCCCTTCGATCAGCTGAGGCTGTTAGGCTTCCTTAGAAGTCCATGCCGCCCATGCCGCCCATGCCGCCCATGTCGGGGGCGCCGCCGGCGCCGCCCTTCTTGGGCGCGTCAGCGATGGCGGCTTCGGTCGTGATCATGATGCCCGCGACCGAGCCGGCCGAGGCCAGAGCCGAGCGGACGACCTTGGCCGGGTCGATGACGCCCATTTCCACCAGGTCGCCGTACTCTTCGGTCTGGGCGTTGAAGCCGAACTCGGGCTTGTCCGACTCCAGCACCTTGCCGACCACGATCGAGCCTTCGACGCCCGAGTTTTCCGAGATCTGACGGATCGGAGCCTGCAGGGCGCGGCGGACGATGTTGACGCCGGCGTTCTGATCGGCGTTGTCGCCCTTCAGCACGTCCAGCACCTTGGAGGCCTTCAGCAGGGCCACGCCGCCGCCCGGGACGATGCCTTCATCGGCAGCGGCGCGGGTCGCGTTCAGGGCGTCGTCGACGCGGTCCTTCTTTTCCTTCACTTCGACTTCGGTCGAGCCGCCGACGCGCAGGACGGCGACGCCGCCGGCCAGCTTGGCCAGACGCTCTTGCAGCTTTTCCTTGTCGTAGTCCGAGGTGGTGTCCTCGATCTGACGCTTGATCTGGCCCACGCGGGCCTCGATGCCGTCCTTCTCGCCCGAACCTTCGACGATGGTGGTGTCGTCCTTGGTGATCTGGACCTTCTTGGCCTTGCCCAGCATGTCGAGCGTGACGGTCTCAAGCTTGATGCCGAGGTCTTCCGAGATGACCTGGCCGCCCGTCAGGATGGCGATGTCTTCCAGCATGGCCTTGCGGCGGTCGCCGAAGCCCGGAGCCTTGACGGCGGCGACGCGCAGGCCGCCGCGCAGCTTGTTGACCACCAGGGTGGCCAGGGCTTCGCCTTCGATGTCTTCGGCGATGATCAGCAGGGGACGGCCCGACTGAACCACGGCTTCCAGCACCGGCAGCATCGGCTGCAGCGAGGTCAGCTTCTTCTCGTGGAGCAGGATGAGCGGCTCTTCGAGGGAGACCTCCATCTTGTCCGGGTTGGTGATGAAGTAGGGCGACAGGTAACCGCGGTCGAACTGCATGCCCTCGACGATGTCGACGGTGGTTTCGGCGGTCTTGGCTTCTTCGACGGTGATGACGCCTTCGTTGCCGACCTTGGCCATGGCCTGAGCGATCAGGTCGCCGATTTCAGCGTCGCCGTTGGCCGAGATGGTGCCGACCTGGGCGATTTCCGAGTTGTTGGAGACCGGCTTGGAGTTCGACTTGATCTCTTCCAGCACCGCTTCGACAGCCTTGTCGATGCCGCGCTTCAGGTCCATCGGGTTCATGCCGGCGGCCACGGCCTTCAGGCCTTCCTGGACGATGGCCTGGGCCAGAACGGTGGCGGTGGTGGTGCCGTCGCCCGCCTTGTCGTTCGCCTTGGAGGCGACTTCGCGGATCATCTGGGCGCCCATGTTCTCGAAGGCGTCTTCCAGCTCGATTTCCTTGGCCACCGAGACGCCGTCCTTGGTCGAGCGCGGGGCGCCGAAGGACTTCTGGATCACGACGTTGCGGCCCTTCGGACCCAGGGTCACCTTGACGGCGTCAGCCAGGACGTTGACGCCCTTCAGCATCTTGTCGCGGGCGTCGGTGTTGAACTTTACGATTTTAGCGGCCATGCGGGCTGCTCCTATCTAGATGTTTTTACGTTAGAATTCCGGAAACCAGGACGCGTCTTACGACAGCACGCCCAGGACGTCGGATTCCTTCATGATGATCAGGTCGTCGCCGTCGATCTTGACCTCGGTGCCCGACCACTTGCCGAACAGGATGCGGTCGCCGGCCTTCAGTTCCAGGGCGACGTGCTTGCCGTCTTCGTCGCGGACGCCAGGGCCCACGGCGACGACTTCGCCTTCCTGGGGCTTTTCCTTGGCCGTGTCGGGGATGATGATCCCGCCCTTGGTCTTGGATTCTTCTTCAACGCGCTTGACCAGCACGCGGTCGCCGAGCGGACGAAACGCCATCTGAGTAACTCCCGTTAGGATGTAGGTTCCAGCCCTCGGAGCCCGCGACTTTGGCAGTCGCCCTCCCCGAGTGCTAACGACCGGGGAGTTAGGCAGGGGGGCGGGGGGCGTCAAGGGCGGGCGCGGGCGAAATTGGGCGCCTGGATGAAGCGAAAATGAACAGACGCCCCTGGGGTCGTTCAGACAGGCTTCGCTAAAAGGGGGACAACGGATCAACCGGCTTTCGAAAGGAGCCCGCCATGAAGTCCCTGTTCAAGATCGGCGCCGGCGCTATCGCCCCTGCTCTGGTTGTGACGATGCTGGCCACGACCCCGGCCGCAGCTCAGAACTATCGCGACCGCGATCGCGACAACACCGGCCGTGACGCCGTGCTTGGCGCCGTCGTCGGCGGCGTCGCCGGCGCGCTGATCGGTCAAGGCGACGGACGCTATGTCGCGGGGGGCGCGCTAGCCGGCGCGGCCCTGGGCGCGGCTTCTTCCTCGTCGAGCAACGACAACTGCGACTACTACCGCGGCGGCCGCTGCTATCGGAACCAGGGCCACTGGGAACGCGATCACGGCATCAATAGCCGCGACGGCTATTACAACGGCCGCAATGATCGGAACAACGGCCGCTACTATCGCGACGGCCGCTACTGGAAGAACCACGGCGAGTGGCGCAGCCATCAGAACCGCCGCGACCGCGACTATCGCTACGATCGCCGTTGGTAATCGAACGGCGAACTAAGGAAAGGCCCGGTCTCGCGACCGGGCCTTTTTCGCGAGTATAGTCAGTTCGATAGCCTTCGAGGGGCGAACGTCACGCCGTCAGCCGCCGCAGCAGATCGGCCGTCGACGGGTCCAGCTCAGGCGACGGTTCGCCCTTGGCCGCGTCTTTCAGCAGAGCCTTGGCCAGAACCTTGCCCAGCTCCACGCCCCATTGATCGAAGCTGTTGATGTCCCAGATCACGCCCTCGACGAAGGTCTTGTGCTCATAGAGGGCGATCAGGGCGCCCAGGGTCTGCGGCGTCAGCCGTTTCATCAGCACTGTGGTCGAAGGACGGTCGCCGGAGAAGGTCTTGTGCGGCACCAGCCGGCCCGCCTCCGCTTCGGACGCGCCAGAGGCCATCAGCTCTGCGTGGGCCTGGGCCTCGTTCTTGCCGACCATCAGCGCCTGGGCCTGAGCCAGGGCATTGGCCCAAAGATAGGTCGAGGGCGTCTTATCGCAGGTGCGGCCGACTATGATGAAATCGACCGGAACAACCTGCGACCCCTGGTGCAGTTGCTGGAAGAAGGCGTGCTGGCCGTTGGCGCCCGGTTCGCCGAAGACCACCGGACAGGTCTGTCGACCGACAGGCGAGCCGTCTTGGCGCACCTGCTTGCCGTTCGATTCCATTTCCAGCTGCTGGAGGAAGGCGGGCAGGCGGCGCAGGGCATGGGCGTAGGGCGCGACGCTGCGCGCGCCGCGAAGCAGTCCGTCGACGTTGTAAATCTCCGCCAGCGCCAGCAGCACCGGCGCATTCTTCTCCAGCGGGGCTTCGAGGAAGTGGCGGTCCATGTCGGCGGCGCCGTCGAGAAACGCCTGAAACGGCTCCCATCCCAGGGCGATGACACAGGACAGGCTGACCGCAGACCACAGGGAATAGCGCCCGCCGACCCAGTCCCTGAAGGCGAAGGTGCGGCCGCAGCCGAAGGCCTGCGCCTTTTCCGGCGCGGCGGTGACGCCGATGAAGTGTTTGGCCAGGCCCTCCGCCGGCAGGGCGTCGGCCAGCCAGGCCTTGGCGGCCTGCGCGTTCAGCAGGGTCTCCTGGGTGGTGAAGCTCTTGGAGACGACGATGGCCAGGGTCGTTTCCGGATCGAGCCCGGCCAGGGCCTCGGCCATGTCCCGCGGGTCGATGTTGGCGACGAAGCGGAGGTCGACGTCCGGGTCGAGCGGACGCAGGGCGTCCCAGATCAGGCGCGGACCCAGGTCTGAGCCGCCGATGCCGATATGAAGCACCGTCTCGAACCGGCGCCCTGTGGCGCCTGTCTCATTTCCATACCGCAAAGCTTGGGCGTAGGCCTTCATCTCGGCGCGCACCGCCTCGACCTCAGCCGACACCGGCTCGCCCAAGGCGCGGAACTGTGCGCCGTCCGGTGCGCGCAGGGCTGGGTGCAGGACGGCGCGGCCTTCGGTCAGGTTCACGGCCTCGCCCGCGAACAGAGCGGCGCGGCGGCCCTCGACGTCGCAGGCCCGCGCCAGCGCCAGGGCGGCCTCGAACCCGGCCCGTGACCAGCTCTGCTTGGACAGGTCCAGATGCAGCCCCGCCGCGTCCAGCGTCATCCGCGACAGCCGGTCGGGGTCGGCGGTGAACTGATCCTGGATGCGGGAGAGCGCATCTCGGCGAGCGGCGGCCTCCAGTTCAGTCCAGGCGACATGCGGCATCTTGGTCTCCCATAAGGGGGCCGTGTTCGGAGGCGATCCGCTCTGGCCCGGGGTTTGCAGGCTCTGGTTTACGGCTCAGGCCGAGAAGAGTTCAATCCAAGATCGGGTCAAGCGGGATTTCCAGCGGAAAGCCGATTGTCCCCCGCTCCTTTGTGAAAGGCACGCCATGTCCTGCGCCATCGCCCTCGCCGTCGCCCTGATGCTGGCCGATCCCGCCGTCGCCGCAGCCGCCGCCCTGCCGCCCGTCGCCCCGTCGGCCCCGGTGTCGGTGGCGCAGGAGCCTCTGTTCGCCGATCTGGTCGCGCGTTCAGGCGCGCTGAAGTCGATCGTCGACGGCTGGATGGCCTCGGGCGAGGCGGATCGCTCGGGTTTCTTCACCGGCGCGGCCTGGGCGACGTTCAAGGGGCAGGCGACGGAACTGGCCCAGCGCGACATGCAGGGCCATCTGATCCTGAAGGAACGCGGCACCGACAACGACCTGAAATGCATCCTGCGCGGCATCTCGGAGGACATTCCGCTGAAGGTCGCCGCGCTGGAAGACGCCGCCGACGCCCCGGCCCGCAAGCTGGCGCTCGACGAGCTGTCCTATCTGCTGAACGACAACGTCGAGGTCATCACCTCGCCGCCTCAGCCGGCGGCGTAGCCGCCAACTGAGGCTTGATGCTTGGGCCTATCGCGCTTCGCGCTACTTGAGGCCCATTTTGTAGCCTATCGCGCTTTTGCGCTGCTTGAGGCCTGGTTGGGGGTGGCGATCAGCCCTCGACCGTTTCCGGGTATTTGATGGCGCAACCGTAGGGCGCGGCGTAGGCGGTCTGGACCGGGCGCCCGGCCTTGGCGTCGACCAGGGCGGCGCGGACGAAGTTGTTGGCGCCGTTCAGGTCCTCGACCTTGTTGGTCGGCCGGTCGTCTATGCCGCCGACGTAGATCAGCCGCCCTTCCGGATCGATGATGCGCATGTCGGGCGTGGTCTTGGCGTCATAGCGCTTGCCGACCTCGCCGGTCGGATCCAGCAAAAGGTGGGTGAAGGCGGCCTTGTGCTTGGCCTTCCAGGCTTGCGCCTCCTCGCCTTCCACGAAACCCTGCGTGCCCGGCGCCGAGGAGATGATGGTCAGCCAGACCACGCCGTCGGCGGTCGCCTCGCGCTGCAGGGCCTGCATGGCGCCGGTGTAGTGCTTCTTCACGAAGGGACAGCCTTCGTTGGTCCATTCCAGCACGACCGTCTTGCCGCGGAAATCGGCCAGAGAGCGCTGCTGCCCCTCGGCGTCGACGATGGTGAAGGCGGGAGCCATTTCGCCGGGACCCGGCGCCTCGGTCGCTTCGGGCGCGACGGCGGCGTTTTCGGAACGCTCGGGCGTTGCCGCCGGCTGTTGTTGGCAGGCGGCGAGAAGCAGAACAGAGGCGGAAGCGGCGGTCAGCAGACGGAACATGGCGGTCTCCCCAGAGATGAAATCAGTCGATGGCGTCCTTCAGCGCGTCGATGACGACGCCTTCGGTCAAGAGTTGCGGCAGGATGCGCGGCTCAGGCCGGCCCGGCGCATAGACCAGATACAGCGGCACGCCCGAGCGGCCGTGGCGCTGCAGTTCGGCGGTGATGGCGTCGTCGCGCCGCGTCCAGTCGCCGACCAGATAGAGGGCGTTGGCCTGATCCAGCGCCTGCGATGTGCGCGCCGAGGACAGCGCCGTGCTTTCGTTCACCTTGCAGGTCACGCACCAGTCGGCGGTGAAGTTGACCAGAACCGGCCGCCCCTCGGCGAGCGCGGCCTTCACCGCCTGCTCGGACCAGGGTTGAGACGATAGACGGGAAGAGGGGGCGCCGCTCTCAGACGAAGCGGCGGGGGCCTTGCCCGCCAGCACGCCCAGGCCCAGCGCCGCGATCAGGGCCAGCAGGGCGCCGACGCCGGCCGCCCGGCCCTTGCCCGATGCGGCCTGCGCCCGACCATAGAGCCACAGCGCCAGCGCCAGCATCAGGCCCGCCCCGAACAACAGGGCCAGCGCGTCGGCGGTCTGGCGGCCGTAGACCCAGGCCAGCCACAGGGCGGCGCCGTACATGGGGAAGGCCAGCAGGTTGCGCAGGGTCTCCATCCACGGTCCCGGCTTGGGCAGGCGCGCCAGCAGGCGCGGATTGAGGCTGATCAGCACATAGGGCAGGGCCAGTCCCAGCCCCAGCATCAGGAAGACCGCCAGCGCCATCGGCCAGGGCATGAACAGGGCCGCGCCCAGCGCGAAGGCCATGAAGGGGGCGGTGCAGGGGGCGGCGACGACCACGGCCAGCACGCCGGTGAAGAAGGCGCCCGCGACGCCGGGCAGGCGCGACAGCGGGCCGTGCCCCGCGCCCTGCAAACCGGCGCCGATGTGGAAGACGCCCGACAGGTTCAGCGCCACCGCCAGCATCAGCAGGGCCAGCGCCGCCACCACGCCCGGCGACTGCAGTTGAAAGCCCCAGCCCAGCGCCTGACCGCCCGCCCGCAGGGCCAGCAGGGCGCCCGCCAGCACCAGGAAGGTCGCCAGCACCCCGGCCAGGAAGGCCAGGCCGTCGCGGCGCGCCTCGGCCGGCTGATGCGCGGCGCGGCTCAGCGAGGCCGCCTTCATCGCCAGGATCGGGAAGACGCAGGGCATCAGATTCAGGATCAGCCCGCCCAGCAGGGCGAACAGGGCCGCCTTGGCGAAGTCGGGCAGGGCGGTGGCGGCGGGGGCTGTCTGCGCGCCCTCGCCGTCGCCGATCGCGCCGTCGCCCGTGACGCCGGTCAGGGCGGCGCCCGGCTCGGCCGTGATCTCCCAGGCGCCCAGATCGGTGGACAGAACGCCGCTGATCGGCCCTTTCAACCCATTGGACGTCAGGCCGCGTCCGGCGGCGACGGTCACAGTCAGGCCCTGCGGCCCGCGCTCACCCGACTGGGCGGCGGCGTGGTCGATCACTCCGCCCTCGAAGGGATGGAAATAGGCCCATCGGGGCGCCGCGCCCGCCAGCGGGCCGCCGCTGGCCGTCAGGACCAGTCGTCCGTCAGCCAGAGCGACGCGCGCCTCGATCCCGGCCGGGCGGGGAGCGGCGGCGACGACGTCCTGGATCGCCTGGCCGAAGCGGGGGTCCAGCGGCGCCGCGCCCTGGCGCACCGGCAGGTCCAGCGCCAGGTCGAGGTCTTCGGGCACGCACATTTCGTCGCTGCAGACGTAGAAGTGGGCGGTGACGCCCAAGGGGAGGCTGCGGCCGGGCGGGGCGTCGGCCGGAATCTCGATCGGGACGGGCAGGAGGACGGCGCCGGAATAGCCGTAGTTCATCAGGCTCTGCAGCCGCTGACGCTCGGGCAGGGGCCACAGGATGTCGCCCGGCGCGACGCCCGCAGGCAAGGACCAAGTCAGGGTCGTTGGGCCGCCGGAATCTCCCTGATTGCGCCAATAGGTATGCCAGCCGGGCTTGATCTCCTGGCGGATGGCGACGACGGCGGTCGAGCCGGGGGCGGCCCAGGCGCTCATCGGGACCAGTTCCGCCTCGATCCGTTCTGTGCGCTGCGGGCCCGGCGCAGCGGAAGCCCTGGCGACCGGCGCGGCGCCGGCCGCCAGGGCGTCGCGCAGGGCGGCCTCGGACGCCGGCGTGCTCGCCGCCGCAGGAACGGCGAGAGCAAGCCAGGTCAGGAGTAGAAACAGAATGCGCAAGGGCGAGGCCGGGAACAGAAGAGAACCGAAGGCGTCGAGCTTAGACTCTCAAGCCCCGCCTAGCCACGGCCCGCGACGGCGGGCCGCAGCCGACCGTCCGTGCCTCAGCGCGGGCCGACGACTTCGATCAGCACCTCGGTGCGGCGGCGCAAGGGGTCGTTGACCCCGCCGACCAGAGCCCCGTCGGCCCCGGCAGCCTCGATATCGAAGGCGGGGGCGGGCAGACCTGCGCCGGCCAGCGCTTCGGCGACCGTGCGCGCGCGCCGCTCGGAAATGGTCTGGTTGGCGGCGGCGGTTCCGCTGCGCGCGTCGGCCAGGCCGGTCACCTTGACGTGCTTGATCTGGCAGCCCTGCAGCTGGGTGGCGGTCATGCCGATGGCCATGCGGGCGGCGTCGGTCAGGGTGGCGCGGTCGGGGACGAAATAGACTTCGAAGCGCTTGTCGGCGCAGGCCGACGGGTCGCTGACCAGATCGCTGCGCTGCTTATAGCCGCTGGTGGCGGCGCAACCGGCTGCGGACAGGCCGAGGGCCAACAGAACGACCGTGGAAACAAGCTTCATGTCATCCCCCTTGCGCGTGTCCTGCGGCGCGCGCTCCTTCATCAAAAAGGGCGACCCACGGCGCGCGGATCGCCCTTTCAGACTGTCCCGAAAACGTTTCGGGCGCCAGAGGCTAGACGGCGGTATCAGTAACGGCGCTGACCGTTCTCCCAGTAGCACTCGCTCTGACGGTTATCGTAGCAGTAGTAGTAGCGGCCTTGGTTGTCGCGGTAGCGTTGCTGGTTGTTGCGGTCCTGGTTGGAGCCGCGGATTGCGCCCGCAGCGCCGCCCGCCAGCGCGCCGATGGCCGCGCCCGTCGCCGCGTTGCCGCCGCCGACGTTGTTGCCGATGATGGCGCCGGCTACAGCACCCAGTCCGGCGCCGACCGCGCCTTGGCGCACGGCTTCGTCCGAGCCGTAGCCGCCGCCGTAATACGGATCGCTGGCGCAGGCGGTCACCAGAAGTCCGGCGCCGGCAATGGCGATGATCGCCTTGTTCATGGTTCTGTCCTTCATCCCTTAGGGGCACCCCTGAAGCTTCGATAACGCAGGGCGAACGAGGCGGTTCCGAGGCGAAACGCTGCAAGCTTCACTTAAGAATCTTCTGCCGGTGCGCCGAGGGGAACCGGGCCTGCACGCAGACGTTCGCCGCCTATGAACACTGAAGCTGAGAACGCCGCTGCGCGAGAGCCGAACGCCGGGAGCGACGCGCCGGCGTCGCCGGACCAGGCGGGGGCGCGCGCCCTCACTGAGGAAGCTCGGCTGGAGCGGATCATCATTCTGGTCAATCCGCTGTCGGGCGGAGTGGGTCCGCAGGCGGCCGAGGAGGCTGGCGCCATCCTGGCCGATTATCCCCTGGAGGCCGCGGTGGTGGTGCTGGAAGGCCCGCGGATACCCGATCAGATAGCCGAGGCGCTGGAGGCCCGGCCCGACGTGCTGTTCATTCTGGCGGGCGACGGGACCGCGCGCTCGGTCGCGGCGCGCGCCGGCGCTCAGGGACCGCTGATCGCGCCCCTGCCGGGCGGTACGATGAACATGCTGCCCAAGGCCCTGTACGGGACAGGGGACTGGAAGAAGGCCCTTCGCCTGGCGCTGGAGGAAGGGACGCCCCTGCCTGTGGCGGGCGGCGAGGTCGAGGGCGAGGCCTTCTACTGCGCGGCGATCCTGGGCTCGCCCGCTCTGTGGGCCCCCGCGCGCGAAGCGATCCGCGAGGGCAAGCTGAAGATGGCTTGGGCCTATGGACGGCGGGCGCTGAAGAAGGCCTTCTCCGGTCGGGTCCGCTATGCGCTGGACGGCGGCCCGAAAGAGAAGGCCGAAGCCCTGGTGCTGATCAGCCCCCTCATTTCCAAGGCGATGCAGAAGAACGACGGCCTGGAGGCGGCGGCCATGAACACGTCGGATGCGGCTCAGGCCTTCCGTCTGGCCGCGCATGCCCTGTTCGACGACTGGCGGCAGGACCCCAATGTCACCACGCGCCCAGCGCGCCGGATCGCGGTCGACGCCCGCTCACGCGTTCCGGCGGTGATCGACGGAGAGCCGATGCTGCTGGGCCGCGAGACGGCGGTGCGTTTCGTGCCGCGCGCCTTCATGGCCTTGGCGCCCAAGCCTGCCGCCGGCGAGGACAGCGTCTAGTGGGGCTGGTTCTGCAGTTTTCGGATGTTCATTTCGGGTGCGAGCATAAACATGCGGTGGCCGCAGCGGCGGATTACGCGCGCGCCGCGTCGGCCGATCTGATCCTGATCACGGGCGACATCACGCAAAAGGGCTATCCGGCGGAGTTCGGGGCGGCTGGGGAATGGATCCGCGCCCTGCCCGAGCCGGTCTTCGTCACTGTCGGCAACCACGACGTGCCCTATTGGGACGTGATGGCGCGGCTGTTCTGGCCCTGGCGCGCGTTTGAGCAGGCGACGGGCCACCCGGCGCACGACCATGAGTTTCGCTCAGACTCGTTGATGGTGCGCGGCGTGACCACGGCCCGCGGCTGGCAGGCCCGGCTGAACTGGTCCAAGGGCGTGATCGACCTGGACCAGACGCGCCGCGCGGCGGACGCCCTGCGCCAGGCGCCGAAAGGCGCGCTGCGCGTGCTGGCCTGTCACCACCCGCTGATCGAGATGATCGGGGCGCCGATGACGGGCGAGGTGAAGCGCGGCGACCGGGCCGCGCGCATCTTCGCCGACGCCGGGGTCGACCTGATCGTGACCGGTCATGTGCATGTGCCGTTCGCCCTGCCGGTCGACGTGGGCGACAACTGCTCCTACGCGGTCGGTTGCGGGACCTTGTCGCATCGCGAGCGCGGAGCGCCGCCGAGCTTCAATCGCATCGAATGGGATGCGACGACCGTGACGGTTTCGGCCGTGGCCTGGGACGGGCATCGGTTCGCCGATCATCAGACCTGGCGCCTGCCGCGCCGCCGGGCCTGACGGCCAGACATGAAAAAGGGCCGCGACGCCATGGTCGCGGCCCTGATTTTCACGAACAGCCAGCGCGCTAGATGCGTGGCCCGCCGCGGCCCCTGATGCCGCCCACCACGAGCGAGACGACGAACAGGATCACCGCGATGATGGCGATGAATTTGGCGATCTCGAACGACATGCCCGAGATGCCGCCGAAGCCGAGAACGGCTGCGACCAAGGCGATGATAAAGAAAATAATAGCCCAGCGAAGCATAGGCGGTACCCTCCGTAAGGTGTTGACGGGAGCGAGCTTTCGACCCCTCCCGTCGACAGCACCGCTTGCCTGAAACAACGCGCCGGAGACTTGGCCGTTCCTATCTCCGCCGGCGGACTTTACTTTTTTCGGTGAAAGCCGCCGCCACCATCGTCGCCAGCGCCGGATTGCGCAGGAAGATGAAGCCCCCGGCCAGCGCCGCCGCCGCGCCCAGGATCGGACGTTGCTGGAACAGGTGCAGGGCGCGCGCGCCCAAGCCTTCCGGTTCCTCGTCTTCCTCCTCGTCGTCGTCGCCGCGCGCGCGTCGTACGAAGACCAGGGCGACGACGGTCGCGATCAGCGCGAACAGCAGCGCCGTCAGGGCGGCCGCTATCACCGGCGTCACGACCAGAAGCAGCAGGTAATAGACCGTGGCCCCCAGGGCGACCATGGCGACGAAGGCCGCGCCGGCGGCGACGAAGGTCGCCACCGCGCGGTTGATGAGCCCCCGACCGATCATCAGCGGCGACGCCCGGCCAGCAGCAGGCCCAGAACGACGCCGACGCCGAGCGCGATGGCGGTCGACTGGATCGGGCGCTCCTGCACCCGCTCGACCACATAGCGTTGGGCCTCGTCGAACTTCTCGGCGGCGTCATCGTAGTACTCGCGACCGCGCACCTTGGCGTCGTCGTAGTAGCCGCGCGCCTTTTCACGCAGTTCCTCGCCCTGCTCGCGCAGGCGGGTTTCAGCCTCGGAGGCCTTTTCCTTCAGACGCTGGGTTTCCTCGCGGGCGCCGGCCTTGAGGTCCTCCTTCAGGGTCTTGAGGTCGTTCTTGATGTCTTCACGAGCCTTGGACGTGGCCATGATGCGCGCTCCGCTCCTTGTGTAAGCTTGACGATTAAATAGAGAAGCCCTGCCCGGAACGCCACACCGACGATCAAGGTTCCTGCAGTGCGGCGCGCCCGTCCCATCTGGCGCGCGGCGCGCCACGCTTCTAGAACAGCGCCATGACCCAATGGTTGTTCCCGCCCGCCCCGACGCCGTCCCTGCCGATTGAGGGCGATGCGCGTCGCCTGCCCGTGCGGCGCATCCTGTGCGTCGGCCAGAACTACGCGGCTCATGCCCGCGAGATGGGCGCCGATCCGGACAAGCCCGCGCCCTTCTTCTTCGCCAAGCCCAGCGACGCCCTGGTT
Organism: Brevundimonas guildfordensis; assembly: GCF_014836405.1. GTDB lineage: Bacteria > Pseudomonadota > Alphaproteobacteria > Caulobacterales > Caulobacteraceae > Brevundimonas > Brevundimonas guildfordensis. The sequence continues at coordinate 278,041 of NZ_JACSQU010000003.1, forward strand.
TCGGACGGCGCCGATCCGACCTATCCGCCGGCGACGCAGAACCTGCATTACGAAGTCGAGCTGGTCGTGGCCTTGGGCGAGGATGCCCGTCCGGTCGGCTGGGCCGTGGGCGTCGATCTGACGCGGCGCGACCTTCAGGCCGAGGCCAAGGCCAAGGGCCGCCCGTGGGAGGCGGGCAAGGCGTTTGACCAGTCCGCCCCGTGCGGCGCGCTGAGCCTGACGCCGCCCGCGCCGGATGCGGCCATCGACCTGAAGGTCAACGGCGCGGTGCGTCAGTCCAGCCGCCTGTCCGACATGATCTGGGATGTGGACGGCGTTCTGTCCAAGGCGGCCGAACTGTGGGCGCTCCGGCCCGGCGACCTGATCTTTACCGGCACGCCTGAAGGGGTCGGCCCGCTGAATCCCGGCGATCAAGTTGAGGCGGTCATCGCCGGCCTGCCGCCGCTCAGCTTCACGGTGCGATCATGATCCTGCACGGCTACTGGCGCTCGGGCACCAGCTATCGCACCCGCATCGCCCTCAATCTGAAAGGGCTGGAGTATCAGCAGGAGGCGCTGGACCTGCGCACCGGCGCGCAGAAATCCGACGCCTATCTCAGGCTCAATCCGCAAGGCCTGGTCCCGGCGCTGGAGACGGACGACGGCCTGGTGCTGACCCAGAGCCCGGCCATTCTGGAGTGGCTGGAGGAAACCCATCCCGAGCCGCCGCTGCTGCCGTCGGACGCGGCGGGCCGGGCGCAGGTGCGGGCGATGGCGGCGGTGATCGGCTGCGACATCCATCCGCTGAACAATTTGCGGGTGCTGAAGGCGGTGCGAGGCCTGAACCCCGATCAGATGGGCGCCGATCAGGCGGGCGTGGACGCCTGGGCCGGCCGGTGGATCATCGACGGCTTCACCGCCCTGGAGACCCTGGTCGCACGCCACAGCGAGGGCTGGTGCTTCGGCGCGGTGCCGACGCTGGCGGACTGCTATCTGATTCCGCAGCTCTATTCCGCCCGACGGTTCCACGTTGATCTGGCCGCCTTTCCCCGTCTGCTGGAGATTGAATCGCGGGCCGAAGCTCACCCCGCCTTCATCGCCGCCCTGCCGGAAAACCAGCCGGACGCGGATTAAGCGTCTTCGTTCACCAACGGCGTTGATTTCGGTCAATCTCCCTTAAGCTTTGGCGGCGAAAGTGACGGCGTGAGATTCGCCGTTCCGCCCTCTCCGGCCGACAAACTCGCCATCGCCCTGGTGGTTGAGCCTGATCGGTCCCGCCCGCTGCCGCCCGGCCAGCGGGAAGAGGCGACGCGCCACCTGCTCCATACCGCCGGAGATTCCGGCATCGGCCTGGTCGCCACTCGGCCCGAGGGCGATGTCGAGCGCATGCTGGGCCAAGCCTGGCCCTTCCCCTCACCGTTCCGCGTCACCGTGCGCACCGTGCCCCTGGCCGACGGTCTGGACCGGGTCGAGGCGCGCGCCCGACGCTCGCTGGAGCGCATGGGCCTGCCGCGCGGCGACGCCGTCCTGGTGCAGAACGCCGCCGATCTGGCGGGCGCCGAGGGCCGCGCCCTGTGGGATCGCCTGCAGGCGCTGAAGGATCGCGGCGTCTTCCGCAAGGTCGGCTTCATCGCCACGGTCGAGGATGGCCCGGCCCTGCTGGCCCGCCGCTTCCAGCCCGACGTGGTGCAACTGACCTGCAACATCCTGGATCAGCGCGCGGCGCGTTCCGGCGTCATCGCCGATCTGGCCTCTCAGGGCATCGAGGTGCATCTGGCCTCGGTCTTCGCCCAGGGGCTGCTGTTCGCCAACCGCGAGAGCCTGCCGCCGGAACTGGCCGACCACGGCATGGCCCTGTCGCGCACCCGTCGCCGTCTGGCCGAGGCGCGGGTCGATCCGATGCAGGCGGCGCTGGCCTACGCCCTGACCCTGCCGGGCGTGGCGTCGGTCATCGCCAGCGTGGCCTCGTCGGCTGAACTGCGCGCCATCATCGCCGCCTCCCACGCTCCGCGTCCCGACATCGACTGGGACGCCCTGGCGCTGGATGAGGCGCCCGCCGCCCTGGCCTCGCGCCCGCGTCTGCGGCTGGTGAGCGCGGCCTGATCCACAGAGCTGTCCACAGGCGGCCCTTCGTCTGGGCATGAGGGACGCCGCCCGCGCTTGAGGCCGCCGTCCCGATCCGCCACCCTGCGGCCCAGATGAACGCGCCGCTTTCCCATCCCCCCAAGACCTTGGCCAAAACCGACCTCAAGCCCGACGCTGGCACGACGCCGGTCATGGCCCAGTATCTGTCGGTCAAGGCCACCCAGCCCGAAGCCATGCTGTTCTTCCGCATGGGCGACTTCTACGAGCTGTTCTTCGAGGACGCGCAGAAGGCGGCCGCCGCGCTGGGCATCGCCCTGACCAAACGCGGCAAGCATCAGGGCGAGGACATCCCCATGGCGGGGGTGCCGGTCCACGCCATGGATGGCTATCTGGCGCGGCTGATCCGCCAGGGCTTCAAGGTCGCCGTCTGCGAACAGCTGGAAGACCCGGCCGAGGCCAAGAAGCGCGGCTCCAAGGCCGTGGTCCACCGCGATATCGTGCGGGTGGTGACGCCCGGCACCTTGACCGAGGACACGCTGCTGGACGCGCGCGGGGCCAACCGGCTGGCGGCCGTGGCGATCCGCAAGGGCAGGGCCGCCGTGGCGGTGGTCGAACTGTCGGCGGGCGTCGTGGATTCGGTCGCCTGCGACCTGTCCGACCTGGGCGCAGCGCTGGCGGCGTTCCGCCCGTCGGAGGTGCTGGTCCCCGACCGCCTGTTCTCGGACGAGACGATGAAGGGGGCGTTGGACGGCTCCGGCGGGGTGGTTCAGGCCATGCCTCAGGCCCTGGCCGAGCCGGTCGGGGCCAGGGACCGGGTGCAGCGGCTCTACGGCGTCTCGGCGCTGGACGGCTTCGGCGCCTTTGAAGAGGCGGAAGTTTCGGCGCTGGGCCTGATCGCCGCCTATCTGGAGACGACGCAGGCGGGGAAGATCCCCGCCCTGACCCCGCCGCGCCGCTCGGGCGAGACCGGCTTCCTGGCCATCGATCCGGCGACCCGCCTCAGCCTCGAGATCGACCGCACCCAGCGCGGCGAGCGCGACGGCTCCCTGCTGCACGCCATCGACCGCACCGTGACCTCGGGCGGGGCGCGGGCGCTGGCCGAGCGCATCTCGCGGCCCCTGCGCGATCCGGCGGCGATCAACGCCGGATTGGACGCGGTCGAGTGGCTGCTGGAGCGGCGCGACCTGCGACGGAACCTGCGCGACTCCTTGCGCGCCTCGGCCGATGTGGCGCGGGCGACCTCGCGGCTGGCGCTGGGGCGCGGCGGGCCGCGCGATCTGGCGGCGATCCGTTCGGGGTTGAAGACGGCTGAAGGACTCAGCGCCCTGTTCGCCGCCTCGGCCAATGATCCGCTGGCCGGGCCGCCGGCGCGGGTGACGGCCTGCCTCGACCGGCTGGCGCTTGAGGGCGACCTGTCGCACCTGCTGGCCGAACTGACCGACGGCCTGATGGACGAGCCCCCCCACCTGGCGCGCGACGGCGGCTATGTGAACCCCGGCCACCGGCCCGAACTGGACGCCGCCCGCACCCTGCGCGACGACAGCCGCAAGATCATCGCTGAACTGGAAGCCAAGGCGGTCGCCGACAGCGGCGTCGCCTTCAAGGTCCGCCACAACGCGGTCCTCGGCTACTTCCTTGAAGCCAGCGCCAAGGCGGCCGAACCCTTGTTGCGCGCGGGACCGGACAGCCCCTTCATCCACCGCCAGACTCTGGCCAATCAGGTGCGGTTCACCACCGTCGAACTGTCTGAGCTGGACGCCAAGATCAGCCAGGCCGGGCACCGCGCCCTGGCCATCGAGGCCGAGACCTTCGAGGGCTGGCGGCGTGAAGTGGCGCGGCTGGCCGGACCGCTGCAGGGGGTGGCCGAGGCCCTGGCCGAACTGGACGCCCACGCCGCCCTGGCCGAATGGGCCGAAGAAGTCGGGGCCGTACGCCCCAGCGTCGATGACAGCCTGTGTTTCGCCGTCGAGGCGGGCCGCCACCCGGTGGTCGAGGCGGCGGTGAAGGCGCAGGGCCTGCCCTATACCCCCAACAACTGCGCGCTGGCGGGCGACGGCGTCGGGGCCTCGCGCCTGTCCATCGTCACCGGCCCGAACATGGCGGGCAAGTCGACCTTCCTGCGCCAGAACGCGCTTCTGGTGGTGCTGGCCCAGGCCGGCGCCTTCGTGCCGGCGCGGTCGATGAAGCTGGGCGTGGTCGACCGTCTGTTCAGCCGCGTCGGCGCGGGCGACGATCTGGCGCGCGGGCGCTCCACCTTCATGATGGAGATGGTCGAGACGGCCGCCATCCTGACCCAGGCGACGGGGCGCAGCTTCGTCGTGCTGGACGAGATCGGGCGCGGCACCGCTACCTACGACGGCCTGGCCATCGCCTGGGCCACGGCCGAGGCCCTGCATGAGACCAACCGCGCCCGGACCCTGTTCGCCACCCACTATCACGAGCTGGCCCAGCTCGAGGAAAGGCTCGACCACGTCTGCAACCTGTCGATGAAGGCCAGGGAGTGGAACGGCGAACTGGTCTTCCTGCACGAGGCGGCGCCCGGCGCGGCGGACCGCTCCTACGGCGTGCAGGTGGCGCGTCTGGCCGGGGTGCCGACGGCGGTGGTCGGCCGCGCCCGCGAGGTGCTGGAGCGGCTGGAGAATGAGAAGGCGGCGACCGCCCGTCTGGACGACCTGCCGCTGTTCGCGGCCGCCGAGCCGCCTCCGCCGCCGATGACGTCCATGCTGGACGAGGCCGTCGCCGCCATCGACCCCGACGAGCTGACCCCGCGCGAGGCGCTGGAGGCGCTCTATCGGTTGAAGGGCTTGGCGAAGGGCTGAATCCTGGCGTCCGCCGGGATGAGCGGTAGATAGGGAGCATGCTATGGTCGTCGCCGTGACCGCACCGCCTCCGCTCCCGTCCGCCGTTCTCGAAGCCGCTTCCGCGCCGGACCCGCGCGCCGCCGTCACCGCGCTCTTGCGTGAAAGTTTCGACGCCGACCGCGTCCGCGCCGCGCGCCGGGCCGAGAGCGCCACCGACGGCGCCGAAGCGGCGCGCCTCTACGCCGAGGCCGCTGACGCCCTGCTGGCCACCCTGTGGCGCTTTACGACCGAACAGGTCCATCCGGCGCCGGACGAGCGGCTGAGCCTGCTGGCGGTCGGCGGCTATGGGCGCGGGGTGCTGGCGCCCTTTTCGGACCTCGACCTGCTGTTCCTGCGGCCCGGCCAGGCGATCAGCCCGCGCGCCCAGGCGGTGGTCGAGTTCGTCCACTACGTCCTGTGGGACCTGGGACTGAAGGTCGGTTCGGCCTTTCGCTCCATTGGCGAGACCCTGGCGCTGGCGCGCGACGACATGACGGTGCGCACCACCCTGCTGGAGGCGCGGGTGCTGGCGGGGGATGCCGGCCTGGGCGAGAGCCTTCTCAAGCGGTTCCGCAGCGAGGTCGCCCGCGCTGATCCGCGCCCCTTCATCGCCGCGAAGATGTCCGAGCGCGACGTGCGCCTGCAGAAGACCGGCGCCGTCCGCTACCGCGTCGAGCCGAACGTCAAGGACGGCAAGGGCGGGCTGCGCGACCTCAACACCCTGTTCTGGATCGCCCGGTCGCTGGCCCCGGACAGCGAGCGGGGGCAGGCGGCGCTGGAGGGCCTGCTGACCGCGCGGGAGCTGCGCAGCTTCCGCGAGGCGATCGGCTTCCTGTGGCGGGTGCGCATCCTGCTGCACCTGGTCGCCGGGAGGCCGGAGGAGAAGCTGACCTTCGACGTCCAGCCCGAGATCGCCCGACGCATGGGCTGGCGCGGGCGCGGCGACGAACTGGCGGTCGAGCGCTTCATGCGCCGTTATTTCCAGGTCGCGCGCGAGGTCGGCGCCCTGACCCGCGCCGTCTCGGCCCAGCTGGAGGCGCGCCAGCAGAAGAAGGCCGAAGGTCTGGCGCGCGGCCTGTCGCGCCTGATCCGGCGCCGACGGGTCAAGCTGGCCTTCGACGGGCTGGCGGTGGAGGAGGGGCGGCTGACCGTGACGGGCGCCAATGTCTTCGCCCGCGATCCGGCGCGGCTGCTGCTGCTGTTTGTCGAGGCGGACCGGCTGGATCTGGACCTGCACCCCGACGCCTTCGCCGCCGTGATCCGCTCGCTGACGCTGGTGACGCCCGCCCTGCGCCGCGACCCGCGCGCGGCCGAGGCCTTCCTGACGGTGCTGGCGCATGGCCAGCGCCCTTACCGCGTCCTGTCGATCATGAACGAGACGGGCCTGCTGGGCCGCTTCCTGCCCGAGTGGGGGCGGATCGTCGGCCAGACCCAGTTCAACATGTATCACGCCTATACGGTGGACGAGCACACCCTGCAGGCGGTCGGCGTCATCAACGACATCGGCCGCGGCAAGCTGAAGGCGGACCACCCGGCCTCGACCGTCATCGTCCCTCGCATCGCCGACATCGAGGCCCTGATGCTGGCCATGCTGTTGCACGATGTGGGCAAGGGCGGCGACCGGGGCCAGTTGGAGGACGGGGCCATCGCCGCGCGCCGGGCCTGCGAGCGGCTGGGCGTCGATCCGCGGCGGATCGAGCTGGTCGTCTGGCTGGTGCGCCATCACCTGCTGATGAGCGACTACGCCCAGAAGCGCGACGTGTCCGATCCCTCGACCGTGCGCGCCTTCGCCGAGGCGGTGGGCGATCCGGAGCGGCTGCGGATGCTGATGGTGCTGACGGTGGCCGACATCCGCGCCGTCGGGCCGGGCGTCTGGAACGGCTGGAAGGGGCAGTTGATGCGCGCCCTGTTCGAGGCGACCGAGGCCCTGTTCCGCGGGGACGCCGTGACGCGCGAAGACCCTCTGGCCGATCATCCGGCCCTGGTCGAGCGGGCGCGGCGCGAAGGCGCGGCGGTCGAGGCCCTGCCCGCCGAGGGGCCGCTGGCGTCTACCGCCCGCGTGGCTGTGGCGGCGCGCGACCGGCCCGGCCTGTTCGCCGATCTGGCGGCCACGCTGTCGATGGCGGGCGCCGACGTGGTGGGCGCGCGGCTGGCCACGGCCGACGACGGCATGGCGCTGGACGTGTTCGAGATTCAGGACGGGGCGGGCGAACCCTATGGCGGGCGCGAGCCGCGACGGTTGGCCATTCTGGTCAAGGCGATGGAGCGGGCGGTGCTGAAGGGCGCGCGGACCTCGGCCATGCAGGCGCCGCGGGTCAGCGCCCGCCGCGCCGTGTTCGAGGTACGCCCCGTGGTGCGGATCGACGCCGATACGGGCACCAGCGCCGTGGTGATCGAGGTCTCGGGCGCCGACCGCCCCGGCCTGCTGGCCGATCTGGCGCGGACGATTTCGGCGCATGGCTATTCGACCCGATCGGCCCACGTCGCCAGCTTCGGCGAACGGGCGGTGGACGGCTTCTACATCACCGACGCCGACGGCCGGAAACCCAAGGACAAGGCGAAGCTGGAGGCGCTGAGAACCGACCTGCTGGAGGTGCTGGACCGCGCGCCTCAGGGGCCGGCGGGACGGCGCATAGTCCCCGTGCGCGCCAGCATGCGCGACGTCTCGGATCTGGAGGGCGCCATGGGCCGCAAGCCCGTATCCAGCGGCCCGCAGGCGCGCTAAGGCGTTTGGGGACCGAGCGCAGGAACAGCCGTGAACGACAAGATTGACCCCATCGAACCGGCCGCGCCTATCTCAGCAGCGAACGCCACGGTCGAGCCGGTGGTCCAGCCGCCCGCCTCCGCCGCGACGGCCCAGCCCAAGGGCGGGGTGGCGCGATCCTCGGCCATTTTCAGCGCCATGACCCTGCTCAGTCGTCTGGCCGGGTTCGCGCGCGATCTGGTCATCACGGCGGCGCTGGGCGCTTCGGCGGGACCGGCGGCCGACGCCTATTACACGGCGCTGAACTTCCCCAATCTTTTCCGGCGCATCTTCGCAGAAGGCGCCTTCGCCGCCGCCTTCGTGCCCGCCTACGCCAAGACGCTGAAGAGCGAAGGGGAGGCGGCGGCCGACAAGGTCGCGACCGACGCCCTGGCCGCCGTAGCCGCCGTCACGGTGGCCCTGACCGTGGTCGCCCAGTTGGCCATGCCGTGGCTGATGACCGTCATCAACATCGGCTTCCTGGATGATCCGGCGCGCTTCAAACTGGCGGTGATCCTGACCCAGATCACGATGCCCTATCTGCCCTGCATGGCCATCGCCGCCCTGCTCAGCGGGGTGCTGAACGCGCGCGGCCGCTTCATCGTCTCGGGCGCCTATCCGATCCTGCTGAACCTGATCATGCTGGCCGCCGTCATCCCGGTGAAGGGCGATCAGATCGAGGCCGCCTACGCCGCCTCGTGGGCCGTGCTGGTCGCGGGCGTGGCGCAGGCGGGCCTGTGCTGGTGGGCGGCGCGCAAGGCGGGGGCGAACATCCGCCTCAGCCTGCCGAAGATGACCCCGGCGGTGAAGGCCATCATCATCACCGCCATCCCGGCCGCCATCGGCAACAGCGCGACCCAGATCAACGTCTTCATCTCCGGCAACCTGTCCAGCTTCGTCGACGGCGGCCGCACCTGGCTGGCGACGGCGGACCGGCTGTATCAGCTGCCCCTGGGTCTGGTCGGGGTGGCCATCGGCATCGCTCTTCTGCCCAAGCTGTCGTCGGCGGTGGCGTCCAAGGATCATGCCCAGCAGCAGGCTTCGATGGACGAGGCGCTGATCCTGTCGATGGCCCTGACCCTGCCGGCGGCGGCGGCCCTGATGGCCATGCCCTATTTCCTGATCGACGCCCTGTTCACGCGCGGCGCCTTCCTGCAGGTCGACGCCGTCAACACCGCCCAGGCCCTGCTGCATTTCGGCTGGGGCGTGCCCGCTTTCGTGCTGATCCGCATTCTGGCCCCCGCCTTCTTCGCGCGCGGCGACACGCGCCGGCCCATGGTTTTCGCCCTGATCTCGGTGGCGGTGAACGCGGTGCTGGCCATCGGCCTGTTCAATCTGGGCATGGGGGTGTCAGGCATCGCGGCGGCGGTCAGCGCCTCGGCCTGGACCAATGTGCTGCTTCTGGGCGCGACCCTGTGGCGGCGCGAGCATTATCGACCCAGCCCGCGCGCCCTCTGGCGGCTGGGCCGCATCGCCCTGGCCAGCGCAGGGCTGGCGGCGGTGGTCGGGGCGGCGTCCTGGGCGCGGCCCATGCTGCAGACGCCCGTTCAGGACCTGCTGGCGATGGCGGGTTCGAGCCACGGCGCCAAGGAGATCACCCTGCTGCTGGTCGTGGCCGCGGGCGGCGTGGCCTATGTCGCTCTGGCCTTCCTGACGCGCGCCGTCACCGTGGCCGAGGTCAAGGGACTGGTGCGGCGGGCGCGGTGAGCTTGCCCTTCGCGACCCGAACCGATAAGCGCGAGGGTATGGCGCTTTCGGGACGATTTCTCGCTCACGGACGATGGCGCGGCTGATCCGCCGCCCCGGGCTTCCGCACGCCCGCCTTTCGCACGCGAAACCGTGCGCCGACATTCGCCTTTCGACTTCCGAGATCCGCTATCATGACTGACCAGACCCCGGCCCAATACACCGGCCCGCGCCGCATCCTGTCCGGCATCCAGGCCTCCGGCGCCCTGCACCTGGGCAACTATCTGGGCGCGCTGAAGCGCTTCACCGAACTGCAGGACACGGGCGCGCCCCTGTTCGTCTTCGTCGCCGACATGCACGCCATCACCGTCTGGCAGGAGCCCGAGAAGCTGGCCGCCCAGACGCGCGAGATCGCGGCGGCCTACCTGGCCTCGGGCCTGGACCCGGCCAAGGCCGTCATCTTCCCGCAATCGGCGGTGCCGGCTCATGCCGAACTGGCCTGGATCTTCAACTGCGTCGGCCGCCTCGGCTGGCTGGACCGGATGACCCAGTTCAAGGAGAAGTCGGGCAAGCACAAGGAACGCTCCAGCGTCGGCCTCTACACCTATCCGGTGCTGCAGGCGGCGGACATCCTGCTCTACAAGGCGACCGAGGTGCCGGTCGGCGAGGACCAGAAGCAGCATCTGGAGCTGACCCGCGACATCGCTCAGAAGTTCAACAACGACTTCAACGCGCCCGGCTACTTCCCCTTGCCCGAGCCGCTGATCCAGGGCCCGGCGACGCGGGTGATGTCCCTGCGCGACGGCGCGGCCAAGATGTCCAAGTCCGATCCGTCGGACCTGTCGCGCATCAACCTGACCGACGACGCCGACGCCATCGCCAACAAGATCCGCAAGGCCAAGACCGACATGGAGCCGCTGCCGGAAACGGTCGAGGGTCTGGAAGGCCGGCCCGAGGCCAAGAACCTGGTGGCCATCTACGCCGCCCTGGCCGACACCACGCGCGAAGCCGTTCTGGCGGAGTTCGCGGGGCAGGGCTTCGGCGCCTTCAAGCCGAAGCTGGCCGAGCTGGCCGTGTCGTCGATGGCCAATGTCACCGCCGAGATGCGCCGCCTGATGAACGACCCGGCCGAGATCGACCGCGCCCTGGCCGCCGGCGCCGAAAAGGCGCGCGAGATCGCCGAGCCGACCATCGCCGAGGTCAAGAAGATCGTCGGCTTCTGGCAGGGCTGAGGCTTTTGGGCTGAGCCTTGTGGGCTGAGCGGCGGGTTTCGGACGCGGCGTTGCGAGTCTCGCTTCCGTCGCCGCGTCTTCGCGCCTAGAGCGTCGAGGCATGAGCCATCCTCTTGATCGGGCGGTGTTCAACGCCCTGACCACGCGCCTGTCGCCTTTCGCCACGCCGGATTCCGGAGCGGCCGCTGTGCGCATCGACCCTGAGGTCGGGGTGTTCCTGGCGGCGGCCGACGCGACGCCGGACAGCCCACGGGCGCTGACCGAGCTGAACCGGCGCCATCCCGGCGGAGGCCTGGTCGAGCGCGAGGACGGGCCGATGGTCGATGTCCTGCCCGACGGCGCCGTGATCGCCGCGCGGGTCGGCCTGGTGCAGATGACGGCCACGGCGCTGACGCCGGCGGGTTCGGCGGGGGCGGCGCTGGACGGCGTCATCGAGGAGCTGGACGAGGCTGACGCGCCGGCCATGCTGGCGCTGGCGACTCTGACGCGCCCCGGTCCTTTCCGCTCGAAGACGCGCAGGCTGGGCCCGTTCGTGGGCGTCAAGCGCGAGGGCCAACTGGTCGCCATGGCGGGGCGGCGGCTGCGCGTGGACGGTTTCACCGAGCTGAGCGGGGTCTGCACCCACCCGGACCATCGCGGCCAAGGCTATGCGGCGGCTCTGTCGCGCGCGGTGGTCGGCGAGATCCTGGCCTCGGGCGAGGCGGCCTTCCTGCACGCCTTCGCCGAGCATGAGGCGACCATCGCCTTCTATCGCGGTCTGGGATTTCAGGCTCGGGCGCGCATGACCTATACCCAATTGGCCGAGGCTTAGGAGGAGCGGACATGAGCGTGCATCGGGCGACGGTCGAATGGCGCCGAGGCGATCAGCCGTTCAGCGACAACCAATACGGGCGCGGCCATGACTGGCGCTTCGACGGCGGGGCCGTGGTGCGCGGTTCGTCCGCGCCTTCGGCCATGTGGCCGCCGCCCCTGTCGGACGAGACGGCGGTCGATCCCGAGGAAGCTTTGGTCGCCGCCCTGTCCAGCTGCCACATGCTGTTCTTCCTGGCCTACGCCCGCAAGGACGGCTTCATCGTCGATTCCTACCGCGACGACGCCGAGGGAACGCTGGGCAAGGACGAGCGCGGCAAGGTGTCGATCACCGAGGTGGCGCTGCGCCCCGCTGTAACCTGGTCAGGCGACAAGACGCCGGACGCGGCGGCCATCGCCGACCTGCACCATCGCGCCCACGACAGCTGCTACATCGCCAACTCGATCCGCGCTGAGGTCAGGATCGAGCCTCGCTGACCTAAGCTGCGGTCTGCTGCAGGAAGGCTCCGAAACGGCGCAGGGCGTCCTCGGTCAGGTCGGGGTGGTGGCGCATCGGCCCGTTATTGGTCGGTTCGTCAAAGGCGTGGGTGCCGTCGGCGACCCAGCTTTCGACCTCGGCCCCGCCCGCGCGGATCATGGCGTTGACCCGTTCGGCGTTGCGCACCGTGGTCAGGTGATCGCGTCCCGCCGTCAGCGCCAGGACGCGCGGATGATGGCGCCACGGCTTCATGCGGTTGAAGGCCCACGGACCGATATAGGCATAGGCCAGAAACACAGCCTTGATGCTTGGCAGGTCGACGGAGCCCGGGTCGGCGACGCCCATGCGGCGCGGCGCGGGCGTCTCGCTCATCATCTCCATGATGGCCCATCCGCCGTGGCTCCAGCCCGCCAGCGCCAGTTGGGAAGCGTCCACGTCCGGCCGCTGCGACAGGCCGTGGATGGCGGCCAGGACATCGCCGGCCCGCTCATAGCCCCGGAACATCACGCCGGTGCAGACCGTGGTCAGCGTCAACGTCCGGCCCCAACCGCGCGGACCATAGGAATCGACGATGGCGGCGCGCCAACCGGCCGCTTTCGCCGCCTCGGCATAGCGCGGCAGATGGCTGCGCAGACCGCCGCAACCGTGGAACAGCAGCACGGTCGGGCGCGGGCGGTCGTCGTCAGGCCCGACAATCTGCACATGCGGCTGCAACCGAGCCCAGCGGGCGGCGATGGTGTCCATCCCTGCAATCTAGGGCGCCGTTCTTTTCAGGGAAGGGGTCTTGCGCGTCGCTCATTCAGATATATCTGTTTGCCAGTTCGATATATCTAATCGCGAGAAAAGAAGAGATGAGAGGATCCAAGGGGATCGGAAGGCGCGGCCACGGCATGGGCCATGGCGGGCAGCACGGACCTGATCGCGGCTTGGGTTGCGGCGGCTACGGCCGGACGATGCGCCCTGAAGTCCGGCGTACGGGCGAGAGCCGGATGCGCGGCGAGGGTCACGGACGACGCGGCGGCGGCCGCATGTTCGAACACGGCGCCCTGCGTTGGGTGCTGCTGTCGCTGATCGCGGACAAGCCCAGCCACGGTTATGAACTGATCAAGGCCATCGAGGCGAGAGTGGGCGGCGCCTATGCCCCCAGCCCCGGCGTCATCTATCCCAGTCTCGCGCTGCTGGAAGACATGGGCGCCGTGAACGCCGTCGCCGACGGCGGCAAGAAGCGCTATGCCGTCACCGACGAAGGCCGTCGCCTGCTGGTTGAAAACGCCGAGGCCCTGGCCCACGCCGAGCGCAAGATGAAGGCCTTGGGCGGCCGCGCCGACCGGCCGGCGCGCATCGCCCAGGCCATCGAGGCATTCCGCGCGGCGACGCATGATCGCCTGACCCAGGAGCCGCCGCTCAGCGAAGCCCAGGTCGAGGCTCTTGCTGATATGATCGAAGCCGCAGCCGAAAAGGTGAGACAGGCATGAGCAACGCTCTGTTGAGACAACCGCGCCGCGTGCGGCATGAGCTGAAATTCCGCCACGCCCGCGTCGAGGCGGTGGAGCAGCTGACCCCGGTCCTGAAGCGCGTCGTGTTGACGGGCGACGAGCTGGAGGGCTTCTTCAGCCCCGGCTTCGACGACCATGTGAAGATCTTCCCCGTGCCGCGCGGCGAGCCGCTGGTGCTGCCGACGCTGGGGCCCGACGGGCCGGTGTTCCCGGACCCCCGGCCGGTGGCGCGCGACTACACCCCGCGCCTGTTCGACGCCGCCAATCGTCGGCTGACCATCGACTTCGCTGTCGGCCACGGCGGTCCGGCCACCGCCTGGGCCGAGGACGCGCAGCCCGGAGACGAACTGGGTCTGGGCGGCCCGCGCGGGTCCTTCCTGATCCCGACCAGCTTCGCCGAGCACCTGCTGGTCGGCGACGAGACCGCCATCCCCGCCATCGCCCGCCGTTTGGAGGAACTGCCGAAAGGCGCGCGCGCGATAGCCTGTATCGAGGTCAACGATGCCGCCGGCGAACTGGACCTGCCCAGTCCGGCGGACGTCGAGATCGTCTGGGTGCACCGCAAGGGCGGACCGCGTGGGCGGGCGGAAGCCCTGACGGCTGCGGCGATCGCGGCGGCGCAGCGGATCGACCCGGCCGACGCCTATGTCTGGGTCGCCTGCGAATCCTCGGTGGCCCGCGCGATGCGCGCGGCGTTGCTGGCCGCCCGGCCGTTCAACACGAAATGGATGAAGGTCGCCGGCTACTGGCGCCTGGGCGGCGTCGGCTCGAACGATGTGATCGAGGACTGAGGCCCGACCCAGTCCCGATCAAAGATAAAGGGCGCTGCCGATGACCGGCAGCGCCCTTTTCGTTTGCGCTCACGCAGTGAGCCGCCGCGCGGCTTGCGTTAGCGCAACAAAGCAGCGCTCAAGCAGCGAGCGACCGCGTCGCGAGCGATAGCGCCCTTAAAGACCTAGTGCCGGAACACGCGCACGCCGGTGAAGGCCATGGCGATGCCGCGTTCGTCGGCAGCGGCGATGACTTCCTCGTCGCGGATCGAGCCGCCCGGCTGAATCACCGCCGTGGCCCCGGCCGCGACGGCTTCCAGCAGGCCGTCGGCGAAGGGGAAGAAGGCTTCCGAAGCGCAGGCCGAACCCTCGGCCAGCGAGTGGGCCAGGCCCTTGGCCTCGCCCGCTTCCTTGGCGCGGATGGCGGCGATGCGGGCGCTGTCGCGGCGGTTCATCTGGCCGGCGCCGATGCCCGCCGTCTGGCCGTCCTTGGCGTAGACGATGGCGTTGGACTTGACGTGCTTGGCCACGGTGAAGGCGAACAGCATGTCCTGGATCTCGGTCGGCGTCGGCTGGCGGCGCGTGACGATCTTCAGGTCTTCCGGCTTGATCAGCGAGCGGTCGCGCGACTGCACCAGGAAGCCGCCCGCGACCGAGCGGAACACCTCGCCCGCGCCGTGCGGATCGGGCAGGCCGTCGGTGATCAGCAGGCGCAGGTTCTTCTTGGCGGCGAAGACGGCCTTGGCCTCTTCGTCGGCGCCGGGGGCGATGACCACCTCGGTGAAGATGCCGGTGATGGCGCGGGCGTCCTCGCCGGTCAACGGGCGGTTGACGGCGATGACGCCGCCGAAGGCCGACACCGCGTCGCATTCCAGCGCGCGGGCGTAAGCTTCGGACAAGGTGTGGCCGACGGCCACGCCGCAGGGGTTGGCGTGCTTGACGATGACGCAGGCCGGGGCCTCGAACTCGGCGACCAGCTCATAGGCGGCGTCGGCGTCGGCGATGTTGTTGTAGCCCAGCTCCTTGCCCTGGACCTGTTCAGCGTAGGCCACGCCCGGACGACGCTCGCCGGTGCGGTAGAAGGCGCCGGTCTGGTGCGGGTTCTCGCCATAGCGCAGGGTCTGCGCCAGCGAACCGGCGATCGACTTGCGCGCCGGGGCGGCGTCGTTCAGCTGGCCGGCGAACCAGCCGGACACGGCGGCGTCATAGGCGGCGGTGCGGGCGAAGGCGCGGGCGGCCAGCTGCTTGCGCAGCGCCAGGGTGGTCGAACCGTCGGCCTTCAGGGCGTCGACGATCAGGTTGATGCTCTCGGCGTCGACGGCGACGGCGACGTGGCCGTGGTTCTTGCTGCCCGAACGGATCATGGCCGGGCCGCCGATGTCGATGTTCTCGATGGCCGCCTCGAATCCGCCGCCGTCCTCGACGGTCTTCTCGAACGGATAGAGGTCGATCCAGACGATATCGATGGCGCCGATATTGTGCTCGGTCATGGCGGCGGCGTGGGCCGGGGCGTTGCGCACGCCCAGCAGGCCGCCGTGCACGACGGGGTGCAGGGTCTTGACCCGGCCGTCCATCATTTCCGGGAAGCCGGTCAGGTCGGCGACGTCCTTGACCGGCAGGCCGAAGCCCGCGATCGCCGCCTTGGTGCCGCCGGTCGAGACCAGTTCGACGCCGAGGCCCGCCAGGGTGCGCGCGGCGTCTTCCAGCCCCGCCTTGTCCGACAGGGAGATCAGGGCGCGGACGGGCTTGATCGCGTCGGGGGCGGGCGGAAAGTCGGGAGCGGCGGGCATGGGCGGCGTCCGTTTACAGCTGGGGCGGGGAGATGGCGGGGCCTCTAGCACCAACGGGACGCGGCGTCAGCCCTTCGACCTACACACGCCGTCATCCTCGGGCTTGACCCGAGGATCGAGTTGTCTGTCACTCGACGGTACATGAGCCAGCGCCGCCCCTGCATCGCGACCTATATTCTGGCCAGCCGCCCGCTCGGCGTCCTTTACGTCGGCATGACGTCGAACCTGTACGAGCGTACTCGTCAGCATCGTGAGGACCGCATCGAAGGCTTCGCTGAGCGCTACGGTTGCAAGACGCTGGTCTGGTACGAAATGCACGGCTTCGTCACAGAGGCGATCCGGCGAGAGAAGGCGCTCAAGCGCTGGAACAGAACATGGAAGCTGGAACTGGTCGAGAAGACCAACCCGGGGTGGCGGGACCTTTATCCCAGCCTGTTCGGACAGGCGCCTGATCCTCGGGTCAAGCCCGAGGATGACGGAGAAGGGGAGGGAAGCGTCAGCGCCTTCCTCCGCCGCCTCGACGGCCCTTAGTCCGGATCGCCGCTCGCGCCGGCGGGGCTCAGCTTCCAGCGGACCTTGGTCTCGGCGTCGGTGCGGGCCGAGCCGCGCACGACGATCTGCAAGGAGCGGCGGGTCAGGCCGTCATCGATGTGGACGGCGGGCTCGATGGCCACGTCGGGGCCGTCGCTGCGGAACCACCAGCCGCGACCGGACGGGCCGCGCAGCAGGATGGAGCGGCGGTCGCGGGCCAGCGAGGCCTGCACGCCCGGCTCCAGCTGGAAGCGCAGGGCGTAGGGCGCGGCGATGGCGCGGGCCGCCTCGGGGCGGTCTGCAGGCGGATGCAGCCGCTCCTCGGCGCGCAGTTCGTCCAGCCGCTGGTCGATATACAGGCGGCGCTGGTGCATCAGGCCGTACAGCGGCATCCAGCCGTCGTGCTCGACCTCCAGCCAGACGGCGCCGTCGCCCTCCTGGTGCTGGCGGGTGACATGCAGGGCCGGGCCGACGAGGCGCGGGCCCAGAAGCTCGCCCTTCCAGCCCCCCAAGGGCTCGCTCATTGGTTGTTCGCCCAGCGTCAGGGTCGAAGCGCCGTGCGCAAGGCGCAGGGCCTGGCGGTCCATGGCGCGCGGCGTCCAGCCGGCCGAGGTGAACAGGCGGTCGCGGCCGCAAACGACTTCGAGCGCAGCGGGCTGGCTGCAGGCGGCCGCCGACCAGGCGTTGAGGGCCGGCGCCTCGACATCGACCATGACCGTCAGCAGCGGACTGGAAACGCGCAGCAGGCCGCCCACGGCGCCGCTGGGCGGGGCGGCGGGGGCGTCGTCATGGGCGCGGGCGGCGGCGATGCGCTCCGCCGTCGAAGGGCCGCCGCCCTGGAACACGGCCAGACGCCGGTCGGGCAAGGTCTGAAGGCGCAGGGCCAGGGTCAGGCGTGAGATGGCCTCGGCGACCGCCTCGGGCGTCACTTCCGACAGCTGGGCCAAGGCGTCGTCCAGCGTCAGCAGGTCGAGCAGCAGCTCCAGCCCCTTTTCCGGCGCGCGCGAGGCGTGGGCGCCGTCGGGCGCGACCGTGGCGGCCAGGGCGGAGGGCAGGCGTTTCAGGGCCTTGTTGCGGATGGCGGCGCCGGTTTTTCCGGTCAGGGCGCAGCCGGCGATGGCGGCGGCGGTCAGGCGCTCGGCCCGGCCCATGACGCCGCCGGGCGGGCGCAGCAGCTGCCGCGCCTGACGGGCCAGGATGTCCGTCAGCCGCAGTCGTTCGATCTCGGTCGCGGCGCCCGCCAGACGCCGTCCAGCGCAAGCCAGATGATAGACCCGGCGGGCCAGGATGTCGGGGTCCCAGGAGAACGGCGACCAGCGGCTGAAGACGTCCTGCCAGGCCAGGGTCAGGGACAGGGTCTCGCGCACGCCGCGCTCGCCCTGGGCCATCATGGCGGGCAGCCAGTTGAAACTGTGCAGTTCGACGGCGAAGGCGCGGCTGGGGGTGGGGCTGTTCCACAGCTCGACCGGCGCGCCAGCGTCGAGGCTGAGACCGGCCAGCGTCAGCTTGCCTGACAGAAGCGGGCGCGGGGCCTCTTCCGAGAGGGGACGGAAATCGCGCGGACTGACGGCGAACCCGTCGGCGGTGGGGCCGCCCAGGGTCAGGCCGTAGCCGGGCAGTCCGTACAGCTCGATCCAGGCCTGTCGCGCCGCCAGCGCCTTGGCGACCGAGGCCCACAGGCGCGGGTCCGGGCGCGCGCCCGAGGCCGGGCGCATGGGGGTGCGCATCGGCGCGCCCTTCAGGCCGGGAATGTGACCCTCGGCCAGGGGGACGTCGCTGTCGCGCGGGGCGAAGGGGCCGAGAGGGCTCACGCGGCGGCGGCCTTCAGGGCCTGAATGTTGGCGGCATAGGCGTCCGGCCCGCCCTTGAAGACGAAGGAGCCGGCGACCAGGGCGTCGGCCCCGGCGGCGACGCAGGCCCCGGCGTTGGCGGCGACGACGCCGCCGTCGACCTGCAGGTGCGCCTTCGATCCGGCGCGGTCGAGGATGGCGCGGGCGCGCTCAATCTTCCGCAATGAAGACTCGATGAACTTCTGCCCGCCGAAGCCCGGATTGACCGACATGATCAGCACCAGATCGACCAGGTCGACGGTCTCCTCCAGCACGCTCAGCGGCGTGGCGGGGTTGAACACCAGGCCCGCCTTGGCGCCCAACTGGCGGATCTGGCCCAAGGTGCGGTGGACGTGCGGCCCGCTTTCGGGGTGGACGCTCATGAGGTCGGCGCCCGCCGCACGGTAGGCCTCCAGCCAGTTATCGACCGGCGCGACCATCAGGTGGACGTCGAACGGCAGGGTCGTGTGCGGCCGCAGGGCCTTCACCACGTCCGGGCCGATGGTCAGGTTGGGCACGAAATGGCCGTCCATCACGTCGACGTGGATCCAGTCGGCCCCGGCCGCCTCGAGGGCGCGGATCTCCTCGCCCAGCTTGGAGAAGTCGCTGGCCAGGATGGAGGGGCAGATCAGCGGGGCGGTCGCGGTCATCTGGGTCATGATGCTGCGACTTACGTCCCCGCGAGGCGAGGGGCAAGCCGGGCCGCTGACGCAGGCCGTGCTTTCGCGAGCGAAGGCGGCCGGCCGGCGGTCAGCGCTGCGCCGGGCCGCAGACGGCGCGGAAGCCGGCGGCGGCGAAGCGCACCATATAGTCGCAGGCGCTGTCCAGATCCCCCGACCGGCACAGGCCGCCGGACAGCCGATCCAGACGCCCGGTCTCGCCGAGCGTCAGGGTCAGGGCGCCGGACAGGTTGTGGTAGGCCCAGTACAGGTCGGCCTCGTCCGCCTCGGGCAGGATGCGCTTGACCAGTTCCAGCAGGCGGCGGATCGCCGGGTCGAAATAGCGGGCCATGGTCTCGCCGCCGAAGGCCGGGTTGGCGTTGGTCTGGGCCACCAGGGCGGCGTAATGCTTCCAGCCAGGCCCGCCCTTCAGCGACCACTGGAACGGGGGGCGCAGGAAGGCCTCCAGCAGCCCCTCCAGCGTCATGGCGTCGCCCGCCGCCTCGGCGTAGCGGTCGACGGCGGCGACCCGCTCATTATTCCACACCTCAGCGCGGCGGTTGAAGACGGCGTCGAACAGCTCCTTCTTGGCCCCGAAATAATAATGGACCAGGGCGGTATCCACGCCGGCTTCGCGCGCCACCTCGCGGATGGTGACGCCATAGAAGCCATGCTTCGAAAACAGGTCCTCGGCCGCATTCATGATGGCGTCGCGGGTCTCGCCGACGGCGGACGCCTTGGATTTCTTGGGCCGACCGCGCCGCGCCGGGGCGGCGGGCGAGGGGGGAATCTGGGGCGGCGGCAGGTCGCTCTTCGTCATGGACGGAAGCTAGTCGCGCTTTGGGGGTTAGTGCAACGGCGCCACAGGGAGGGCCTTTCCGTGACGCAAATCAGGCTTGGCCGTTTGACAGCCGGCCGAAACCCGGTCACCTATGCTGAAAATCATTGAACGCTGAATAAAAGCGTCGATCGGGCCGGAAACAAGATTGGGATTGAAATGAACAGACTCGTGAAAACCGCCCTGCTGGCGGGCGCCGCTTTTGGCGTAATGGCTTCCGCCGCTCAGGCGCAACAGGCTCCTGCCATGGAGGCGCAAGCCTCGACTGTCGACGACATCATCGTCAGCGCGCGCCGTCGTGATGAAGCGCTGAAGGACGTGCCGGTGTCGGTGTCGGCCATGAGCGCCGAACGCCTGGAGCAGACCGGCGCTTCGGACATCACCGCCCTGCAGCAGCAGACGCCCAACGCGACCGTCCAGGTGGCGCGCGGATCCAACTCGACCCTGATCTCCTTCATTCGCGGCATCGGCCAGCAGGACCCGCTGTGGGGCTTCGAGCCCGGCGTGGGCCTGTATGTCGACGACGTCTATGTGGCGCGTCCGCAGGGCGCCGTGCTGGACATCTTCGACATCGAGCGCATCGAGGTCCTGCGCGGGCCGCAGGGGTCGCTGTACGGCCGCAACACGGTCGGCGGCGCCATCAAATACGTCACGTCCCGTCTGGACCCTGACGCGCCGGAGCTGACGCTGCGCGGCGCCTACGGCAGCTACAACCAGATCGATCTGCTGGCCCAGGGCTCGATGCCGGTGACCGACAAGCTGCGCATTGGCGGCGCCGTCGCCAGCTACAACCGCGACGGCTACGGCGAGAACCTGAACACGGGCGCCGAGCACTACGACAAGGATGTCCTGGCCGGCCGCGTCAGCGTCGAGTTCCAGCCCACCGACAACACCTTCTTCCGCCTGGCCTATGACCGCGTTGAGGACCGCTCGAACCCGCGTCACGGTCACCGCGAACAGGCCGGGGTCGGCCCCGGCGCCGGCGTTCCGGGCAGCGTCTATGACACCTACGCCGGCCTGGGCGACCGCAACAAGGTCACCACCGAAGGCGTCTCGCTGACCGCGCAGGTCGACCTCAACGACGTCTGGACGGTCAAGTCGATCACCGCCTACCGCTCGGGCGACACCGACACCCTGATCGACTTCGACAACACGCCGGCGCCGACGCTGGACGTGCCGGCCATCTACGGCGACCACCAGTTCACCCAGGAATTCCAGGCGCTGTTCAGCACCGACCGGATTCAGGGCGTGGCGGGCATCTTCTACCTGGACGGCACCGCCTCGGGCGCCTTCGACACCATCGCTCAGAACTTCGGCATCGTCATCGGCACGGCCGGTTACGTGAAGACGACCAGCATCGCGCTGTTCACCGACATCAACCTGGACCTGACCGATCGTCTGCACCTGGGCCTGGGCGCCCGCTATACCGTCGACGACAAGACCGGCCACGTCTTCCGCGCCAACTATCTGGGCGCGACCCGCAGCCCGCTGCTGGGCGGCACGGCGCGCGCCCCGATCCTGCTGCGCACCGATTACACGCGCTCGAACAGCTTCGACCAGTTCACGCCCAAGGCCTCGCTGTCGTACGACTTCTCGGACCGCATCACCGGCTACGCCTCCTACTCCAAGGGCTATAAGTCGGGGGGCTTCGACATGCGCGGCGACGCGATCCTGACGCCGAACACGGTCAACGGCTATCAGCCGGAAACGGTCGACTCGTATGAAATCGGCCTGAAGGGTTCGGCCTTCGACCGTCGCCTGAGCTTCGCCTCGGCGCTGTTCTACAACGAGTACCAGGACCAGCAGGTCACCACCCAGGTTCCGGCCGTGGGCGGCATCGCCAGCTTCGTCGACAACGTCGGCTCGTCCAAGTTCTACGGGGCTGAAGTCGAAGGCTCGCTGATCCTGACCGACAGCCTGACGGCCAACTTCGCGGTCGGTTACCTGGACTCCAAGTTCGAGCAGTTCCTGCGCTACAACCTGACCACCCAGCAGTACGAGGACATCTCCGACCTGGTCGTGCTGCAGAATGCGCCCAAGTGGACGGGCTACTTCGGCCTGACGTGGCTCGGCGAAGTGGCCGGCGGCTCGCTGGCGGTGACGCCTTCGGTCAGCTACCGCGACGACTACAGCCAGTTCGAGTTCCCCAACCCGGTGCTGGACCAGGAGGCCTTCGCCCTGGTGGACCTGTCGGTCGTGTGGACGGATCCCAGCAACAAGTGGACCGTCGGCCTGTACGGCAAGAACCTGACCGATGAGGAATACCGCGTCGGCGCCTACAACTTCGCGGGCGCGGCCTACAACGACTCCCTGATCGGCTACTACGGTCCGCCGCGCACTGTTACGGCGTCGCTGCAGTACAAGTTCTGATCGGGACCTTTCTCCTGAACGCCTGATCATTTGATCGCGGGCGGCGGTTCGTCGGAGCCGCCGCCCTTCTTTTTTTCATGGCGCGGAGCGGCCAGGCCGTTACCGTCGCTGGACAGAAACCAGTCGGGGAACGTCCATGAGTGAGATCGGGGCCGCCAAGGCCGAAGCAGCGGCGGTCGACGCCCGCGCCGCTTCGCCGGGCTATCGCTACTATGTGCTGGGGATCCTGATCCTCATCTATATGCTGAACTTCCTGGACCGGCAGATCATCGGCATCCTGGCCGCGCCGCTGAAGGCGGAGTTCAACCTCAGCGACACTCAGTTCGGCCTGTTGGGCGGCCTGGCTTTCGCCCTGCTGTACTCGACCCTGGCCATCCCCATCGCCTGGCTGGCGGACCGCTTCAGCCGCGTCTGGATCATGACCGGCGCCCTGACCATCTGGTCGGGCTTCACTGCCCTGTGCGGCGTGGCGGGCGGGTTCGGTTCGCTGTTCCTGTGCCGGATGGGCGTGGGCATCGGCGAGGCGGGCGGGGTGGCCCCAGCCTATTCGCTGATCTCCGACTATTTCCCCAAGTCGCAGCGGGCGCGGGCCTTGGCGGCCTACGCCTTCGGCATTCCGCTGGGCATGGCGGCGGGCACGCTCGTGGGCGGCCTGCTGGCGGCGACCTACGGCTGGCGCACCGCCTTCATCGTGGTGGGCGTTCTGGGCGTGCTGGTGGCGCCGGTGCTGCGCCTGACGGTCAAGGACCCCAAGCGCGGCGGCCTGGATATGGAGCCGTCGGCGCCTGTCGCGGCGCCGGTCGAGGCGCCCAAGGCGCCGCCCTTCATGCAGGTGGTGCGCACCCTGGCGCCCAAGCCCAGCTTCTGGCTGCTGTCGTTCGGGGCGGCCGCGTCTTCGGTGTGCGGCTACGGCGTCGCCGCCTGGCTGCCCAGCTTCTTCATGCGCAGCTTCGGCCTGAGCCTGTCTCAGACCGCCTGGTACTATTCAGCCATTGTCCTGGTCGGCGGGGTGGCGGGCATCTGGCTGGGCGGGTCGATGGCCGACCGCCTGGGCAAGAAGTCCAAGTCGGCCTATCCGCTGACGCCGGCGATCGCCTTCCTGATCTCGGTGCCTTGTTTCATCCTGGCGATGAACTCGGGCGCGGTGGTGGGCGCCGTCATGCCGGGCTCGGACCCCAACGGCTTCGCCTCCCTGGCCCTGGCCTTCGCGATCTTCCTGATCCCCACGGGGCTGAACCTGGTGTGGCTGGGGCCGATCACGGCGGCGGTGCAGCATCTGGGCGGGCCGACCATGCGGACCACGGCCTCAGCCCTGTTCCTGCTGATCAACAACCTGCTGGGGATCGCCGTCGGCATCTATTATTTCGGCTGGATGAGCGACCTGCTGCGCCCGGCCTTCGGCGAGGAGAGCCTGCGTTGGGCGATCTACACGGGCATGGGCTTCTATCTGCTGTCCTCGGCCCTGTTCATCTGCGCCTCTCGGACGCTGAAGAAGGACTGGGTCGACTGACGACCTGAAAAACAGTCTGGGCGGCGGCGCGCGCAGGTCCGCCGCCCGGCATTAGAAAATCCTTGTGAGGCCATAAACAGACAGGCGGTTGCGCTGGCGAAGGCGCGACGCCTATAAGCGCGGCCAAAGTTTCCACAAACCTCCCTAAAACGGCGCGGATCAGACATGAACATTCACGAGTATCAGGCCAAGCAGGTCCTCAAGGGCTACGGCGCCCCGGTTGCGGACGGCGTCGCCATCACCTCGGCCGACCAGGCCGAAGCCGCCGCCAAGCAACTGCCTGGCCCGCTCTACGTCGTGAAGTCGCAGATCCACGCCGGCGGCCGCGGCAAGGGCAAGTTCAAGGAACTGGGCGCCGACGCCAAGGGCGGCGTGCGTCTGGCCTTCTCGATCGAGGAAGCCGTCGCCCACGCCAAGGAAATGCTGGGCAACACCCTGGTGACCGCCCAGACGGGCGAGGCCGGCAAGCAGGTCAACCGCCTGTACATCGAAGACGGCGCCGACATCGCCCGTGAGCTGTACTGCTCGCTGCTGGTCGACCGCTCGGTCGGTCAGACCGCCTTCGTCGTCTCGACCGAAGGCGGCATGGACATCGAAGCCGTGGCCGAGGCCACCCCTGAGAAGATCCACACCATCGCCATCAACCCGGAAGCCGGCGTCACCGCCGAGAACATCGCCGCGATCAACGCCGCGCTGGAGCTGACGGGCGACGCCGCCGAAGACGGCAAGTCGCTGTTCCCGATCCTGTACAAGGCCTTCGTCGAGAAGGACATGGACATGCTCGAGATCAACCCGCTGATCGTCATGGAGAACGGCCGCCTGCGCGTCCTGGACGCCAAGGTCTCGTTCGACGGCAACGCCCTGTACCGTCACGAAGACATCCGCGCCCTGCGCGACGAGACCGAAGAAGACGCCAAGGAAATCGAGGCCTCCAAGTGGGACCTCGCCTATGTGGCTCTGGACGGCAACATCGGCTGCATGGTCAACGGCGCCGGCCTGGCCATGGCGACGATGGACATCATCAAGCTGTACGGCAAGGAACCCGCCAACTTCTGCGACGTCGGCGGCGGCGCCTCGAAGGAGAAGGTCGCGGCGGCCTTCAAGATCATCACCGCCGACCCCAAGGTCGAAGGCATCCTGGTCAACATCTTCGGCGGCATCATGAAGTGCGACGTCATCGCTGAAGGCGTCGTCGCCGCAGTGAAGGAAGTGGGCCTGAAGGTGCCGCTGGTCGTGCGTCTGGAAGGCACGAATGTCGAGCTGGGCAAGAAGATCCTGAACGAGTCGGGTCTGGCCATCACGGCCGCCGATGACCTGGACGACGCCGCCCAGAAGATCGTCGCGGCGATCGCCTAAGGCTCGGCCTTAACGACGACCGCCTCGCAGACACACAGATTTCAGAGCACAGACAAATGTCCATCCTCGTTAACAAGAACACCAAGATCCTGGTCCAGGGCCTGACCGGCAAGACCGGCAGCTTCCACACCGAACAGGCCTTGGCCTACTACGGCACGCAAATGGTCGGCGGCATCCACCCGGCCAAGGGCGGCCAGACCTGGACCGGTTCGCACGGCGAAAGCCTGCCGATCTTCGCCTCGGTCGCCGAAGGCAAGGAGCGCACCGGCGCCGACGCCTCGGTGATCTACGTCCCGCCGGCAGGCGCGGCCGACGCGATCATCGAAGCCATTGAAGCCGAGATCCCCTTCATCACCTGCATCACCGAAGGCATTCCGGTGCAGGACATGGTGCGCGTCAAGGCGCGCCTGGATCGCTCCAACTCGCGCCTGCTGGGCCCGAACTGCCCCGGCGTCCTGACGCCTGAAGAGTGCAAGATCGGCATCATGCCGGGCTCGATCTTCAAGAAGGGCAACGTCGGCATCGTCTCGCGCTCGGGCACGCTGACCTATGAAGCGGTGTTCCAGACCACCAACGAAGGCCTGGGCCAGACCACGGCCGTCGGCATCGGCGGCGACCCGGTCAAGGGCACCGAGTTCATCGACATCCTGGAAATGTTCCTGGCTGACGATGCGACCGAGTCCATCATCATGATCGGTGAAATCGGCGGCTCGGCCGAAGAAGACGCCGCCCAGTTCCTGATCGACGAAGCCAAGAAGGGCCGCAAGAAGCCGATGGCCGGCTTCATCGCGGGCCGCACCGCGCCGAAGGGCCGCACCATGGGCCACGCCGGCGCTGTCGTCTCGGGCGGCAAGGGCGATGCGGAATCCAAGATCGCCGCGATGGAGGCTGCGGGCATCCGCGTCTCGCCGTCGCCGGCGCGTCTGGGCACCACTCTGGTGGAAGTGCTGAAGGGCTAAAGCCCTTCCGCAGCGCACGCTGCGCGTGCGGGCGCTATCGCTCGCCGCGCGGCGGCTCGCTGCTTCAGCGCCTTTTTGAGGGGCGCGACGCTATGTTCGCGACGCGGTCGCTCGCTGCTTGAGCGCCGGATTCACTTGAGGGTGGGTTTGGCGCTGAGCGGCGGCGGATTGGACTAAAGTCTAGCCGATCCCCGTTTCGGGGACGTTTTTCGCGCCGTGTGACCTTTTGTAACGCCTCCGGAATCATCCGGAGGCGTTTTTTCTTGCAGATTCGACCAAATTCCACCCGCTCCGCCTCCCTTCGGTCATGACCGGTAAGGAAACAGGGCCTATATGAACGGCGCTGCTCTCCGCGCGGCTGTGCGCGGGCGGTTGTAAAGGGACGATTGAAAGAAAAATGGCGGACGATGCGGGTCGGCTGAACCAGGTCTTTGCCGAGACCTCCTTCCTCTATGGCGCGAACGCGGCCTTCATTGAGGACCTGCACGAAAAATGGGCCTCGGACCCCGGCTCGGTGTCGGGGGAGTGGCGCGCCTTCTTCGATCAGCTGAAGGATAACGCCGAGCTGGTGAAGCAGTCGGCCGCCGCCGGCTCCTGGGGCCGTTCGGGCGCGACCGAGCCGACCGAAGAGACCGCCGTGTTCGACGGCCGCTGGCCCGCGCCCAAGGTCGATCCCAAGGCCGCCGGCAAGCCCGGCGCCCGCCCGGCTGCTCCGGCCGAGGCCGGGGTGTCGGCCGCTGACGTTCGCGCCGCCGCCCATGACTCCATCCGCGCCCTGATGCTGATCCGCTCGTACCGTGTGAACGGACACCTGCAGGCCAACCTGGATCCGCTGGGAATCGAGCCGCCGGTTCAGAACCCCGAGCTGACGCCCGAATTCTATGGCTTCACCGAAGCCGACATGGACCGTCCGATCTTCCTCGACGGCGTGCTGGGTCTGGAGACCGGCTCGCTGCGCCAGGTGATCGAGCTGCTGCGCCGCACCTATTGCGGCAGTATCGGCGTGCAGTTCATGCACATCGCCGAGCCGGAAGAAAAAGCCTGGCTGCAACAGCGCATCGAGGGCCCGGACAAGTTCGAGCAGAACGCCTTCACCAAGGAAGGCAAGCTGGCCATCTTCAAGAAGCTGGCCGAGGCCGAGGGCTTCGAGCGCTTCCTGCACAAGCGCTTCCCCGGCACCAAGCGCTTCGGCCTGGACGGCGGCGAGGCCATGGTTCCGGCGCTGGAGCAGGTGATCAAGCGCGGCGGCGCCCTGGGCGTTGACGAAATCGTTCTGGGCATGGCCCACCGCGGCCGCCTGAACGTCCTGGCCGCCGTCATGGGCAAGCCCTACAAGGCCATCTTCCACGAGTTCCAGGGCGGCTCGTCCGTCCCCTCGGACATCGAAGGCTCGGGCGACGTCAAATACCACATGGGCGCCTCGTCGGACCGTGAGTTCGACGGCCACAGCGTCCACCTGTCGCTGACCGCCAACCCCTCGCACCTGGAAATCGTGAACCCGGTCGTCCTGGGCAAGTCGCGCGCCAAGCAGGCGTTCGACATCCGCGAAGCCGAGGTCAACGCCGGCAAGCCGGACGTCGAATGGGTGCTGGACCGCTCCAAGGTCGCGCCGCTGCTGATCCACGGCGACGCCGCCTTCGCCGGTCAGGGCGTGGTGGCTGAGTGCTTCGCCCTGATGGGGCTGAAGGGCTACCGCACCGGCGGCACGCTGCACTTCGTCATCAACAACCAGATCGGCTTCACCACGGCGCCGCGCAACTCGCGCTCGTCGCCCTATCCGTCGGATGTCGCCCTGATGGTTCAGGCGCCGATCTTCCACGTCAACGGCGATGACCCCGAAGCGGTCGTCTTCGCCGCCAAGGTGGCCACGGAATACCGCCAGAAGTTCCACAAGGACGTGGTGGTGGACATGTTCTGCTACCGCCGCTTCGGCCACAACGAAGGCGACGACCCGACCTTCACCCAGCCGCTGATGTACGCCAAGATCAAGAACCAGCCCTCGACGCTGGAGATCTACGCCAAGCGTCTGGTCGGCGAGGGCGTCATCACCCAGGCCGAGGTCGACGCCGAGATCGCTCGCTTCGAGGCCTACCTCGACGCCGAGTTCGAAGCCGGCAAGACGTTCGAAGCCAAGAAGGCCGACTGGCTGGACGGCGAGTGGAAGGGCCTGGGCGCCGAGAAGACCGATGACGCCGCGCAGCGCGGCGACACCGCCGTCGTGACCGCCAAGCTCAAGGACTTCGGCCATCGCCTGACGACGATCCCGAACAGCGTCGACGTGCACAAGACGCTGAAGCGCGTCATCGACGCCCGTCGCGACGCCGTGTCGAGCGGCGAGAACATCGACTGGGCCACGGCCGAAAGCCTGGCCTTCGCCAGCCTGCTGGACGAAGGCTACAACATCCGCCTGTCGGGCCAGGACTCGGTCCGCGGCACCTTCTCGCAGCGTCACTCGGGCATCACCGACCAGACGACCGAGCAGCGCTACTTCCCGCTGAACAACCTGCGCGACGGCCAGGCCCATTTTGAGGTCATCGACTCGGCCCTGTCGGAAGAGGCGGTGCTGGGCTTCGAGTACGGCTATTCGCTGGCCGATCCGAACACCCTGACCATGTGGGAAGGCCAGTTCGGCGACTTCGTGAACGGCGCCCAGGTGGTGATCGACCAGTTCATCTCGTCGGGCGAGCGCAAGTGGCTGCGCATGAGCGGTCTCGTGATGCTTCTGCCGCACGGCTATGAAGGTCAGGGCCCCGAGCACTCCTCGGCGCGCCTGGAGCGCTTCCTGCAGCAGTGCGCCGAGAACAACATGCAGGTCGCCAACTGCACGACGCCGGCCAACTACTTCCACATCCTGCGCCGCCAGCTGCACCGCTCGTACCGCAAGCCGTTGATCCTGATGACGCCCAAGTCGCTGCTGCGTCACAAGAAGGCGGTCTCGACCCTGGCCGACATGGCCGAGGGCAGCTCCTTCCACCGCGTGCTGCGCGACGACGCCCAGCTGCGTCCGGACGTGGCGGGCGTGACGCTGAAGGCCGACAAGGACATCCGCAAGGTCATCGTCTGCTCGGGCAAGGTCTATTACGACCTGCTGGACGCGCGCGAGAAGGCGGGCGTCAACGACATCTACATCCTGCGTCTGGAACAGTTCTATCCGTGGCCGATCAAGTCGATCTCGGCGGAACTGGCGCGCTTCCCCAACGCCGATCTGGTCTGGTGCCAGGAAGAGCCCAAGAACATGGGCGGCTGGACCTTCGTCGATCCGTGGATCGAGCTGACGCTCGAGAAGATGGACGTGAAGGCCAAGCGCGCGCGCTACGTCGGTCGTCCGGCTTCGGCCTCGACCGCTGCGGGCCTGATGAGCCGACACCTGAAGGAACTCGAGACCTTCCTCGCCGAGGCCATGGCCTGACCGCCGCGCCTGACCTAAGAAACAAGTAAAGTTCAGACACGAAAAGACACTGAAGATGGCCGATATCCTCACCCCCGCCCTCGGTGAATCCGTCGCCGAAGCCTCCATCGCCAAGTGGACCAAGAAGGTCGGCGACGCCGTCAAGAAGGACGAAGTCCTGGTCGAGCTGGAAACCGACAAGGTCTCGCTGGAAGTCGTCGCCCCCGCCGACGGCGTGCTGTCGGCGATCAACGCTGATGAAGGCGACACCGTCGTTCCCGGCACGGTGCTGGGCGCTGTGACCGAAGGCGGCGCAGCCGCTGCCTCGGCTCCGGCTCCGGCGGCTGCTGCGGCGCCCGCCGCCGCCCCGGCCGCCTCGGGCGGCGCCGGGGTCGACATCGCCGTGCCGACCATGGGCGAAAGCGTCGCCGAAGGCTCGATCGGAACCTGGCTGAAGAAGTCGGGCGACACCGTCGCCAAGGACGAGCTGCTGGTCGAGATCGAGACCGACAAGGTGGCCGTGGAAGTCTCGGCCCCGGCCGCCGGCGTCCTGACCATCACGGCCGCTGACGGCGCCACCGTGACCCCCGGCCAGGTGATCGGCTCCGTCGCCGCCTCGGGCGCCGCTGCTGCGGCCGCCCCGGCTGCGGCTGCTGCTCCGGCCAACACGGGTTCGGCGCAGGCTCCGGCTTCTGCTCACCTGTCGCCCGCCGTTCAGCGCGTCGTGTCCGAGAACAACCTGAACCCGGCCTCGCTGTCGGCTTCGGGTCCGAAGGGCAACATCACCAAGGCCGACGCCATCGCCGCCATCGGGGCCGCCGCTCCGGCTGCGCCCAAGGCTGCTGCTCCGGCCGCCCCGCGCGCCGACCAGCCGCGCGAAGAGCGGGTGAAGATGACGCGCCTGCGTCAGACCATCGCCCGTCGCCTGAAGGAATCCCAGAACACGGCCGCCCAGCTGACCACCTTCAACGAGGTGGACATGACCAACGTCATGGCCCTGCGCGCCCAGTACAAGGAAGTCTTCGAGAAGCGCCACGGCGTGAAGCTGGGCTTCATGTCCTTCTTCACCAAGGCGGTCGTTGCGGCCCTGCACGAAATCCCGGCGGTTAACGCCGAGATCGACGGCACGGACATCATCTACAAGAACCACTACGACATCGGCGTGGCGGTCGGCACCGACAAGGGTCTGGTGGTTCCGGTGCTTCGCGACGCGGATACGCTGTCGCTGGCAGGCATTGAAAAGGGCATCGGCGCCCTGGGCCGGGCCGCCCGCGACGGCGCCCTGACCATGGATCAGATGCAGGGCGGCACCTTCACCATCACCAACGGCGGCACCTACGGCTCGCTGATGTCGACGCCGATCCTGAACACGCCGCAGTCGGGCATCCTGGGCATGCACAACATCGTGCAGCGCCCAATGGCCATCAACGGCGAGGTCAAGATCCGTCCGATGATGTACCTGGCCCTCAGCTACGATCACCGCATCGTCGACGGCAAGGAAGCCGTGACCTTCCTGGTCCGCATCAAGGAACTGCTGGAAGACCCGGCGCGCGCCCTGCTGGACCTGTAATCTGAAGGATGAGAGCCGGGCGATGGTGGAAATCGTGATCGCCCGTTTTTCCACTCAGGCAGAAGCGGAACTGACCGCATCGTTTCTGAGAAGGCACGGCGTGAGAGCGCGCGTGCCTTCTTTTGCTTTTGCCGAAAGTGTGGGCTCGCCGGCGGGCGCCGGCATTGGCGAACTGCCTGTTATTGTAAAAGCAGATCAGGCGAAAAAAGCATGGAAATTGCTGAAGCGGGTGCGCGCAGGCGAGTTTGTTGGCGAAGTAGACTCAGATAATCCTCGCCGACGGCTAGGCGCGCAGTTGTCCGAGGTGCTCCTTCCCGTGCCTGGTTACACAGCGCCTTCACGATGGGTGGCGCGGGCGCCCTTGCTGGCCATAGCTGTCTTGTTCATTCTCTCGCTGTTCGGCGCCACCGTGTTCCGCCTGCTGCGGGTAAGCTTAGGATGACGAGCTAATCCTCGCTAGGAGGCAAGCGGTTCATGAGCCTGGTTGAGATCGCCCGTTATCAAGACGTCTACGAGGCCGATCTGGCGGCCGCCTTCCTGGCGTCGCACGACATCGAGGTGTCGGTGACGGAGCGGTTCCAGACCACGGTCGACCCCCTGATGCAGCGCGCCCTGGGCATCCGTCTGATGGGGCGGACGGATCAGGCGGCGCAGGCGCGCGACCTTCTGGCGCGCGCCGGGGCCGGTGAGTTCGCGACCGATGAGGGGGATGATCTGGACGGGCCGGATTCGACGGTTCGCGCGGCGTCGCGAGGACTGGCTCTGTTCGCCTTCGCGGCGGGTGCGGGTTTTGTCGGCACAAGCATGCCGCGTCGCTTCGGCGCCTTGCAATGGGCGGGTCTGGCGATCCTGGGCGCGGTCGTGCTGCTGTCCCTGATCCTGTGGCTGGTCGGGGTGTTTAGCGCCTAGAGGCCGACGTCCCAGACGCCCGCATCGCGCATGCGACATTCGCGCGCTTCGGCGGCGCGACCGCCCATGTCGTGGGCCATGCCGCGAATGGCGTCGGACACTGTGGTCTTGTGCAGGCCGGGCGTCACGGCATGAACGAAGGCGCAGCCCGCCAGACGCAGCAGCTTGAAGCCAAAGCGGCTCGAGGCGGCCATATGCTCGAAATAGGTCTCGTCGACCTCACGCGGGTGGTCGCGGAACAGACGATTGAAAGCGTTCGACATGCACCCAGCCTTAGCGTGTTCGCGCCGATCCCTCTACCCGGCCGCCGCATTCTGGCCTAAACCCGCGCGAGGAATAGAGGGCGCTTCGTCACGCCGCTTCAACCCCGCGTGAGAGGGAAGGGCGGGCGAATATTCCTTCTGAGACTCAAGAGGACGACACATGGCTGACGGCAACACCGCTTCCGCACAGAAATCTTCGGGCCAGACGTTCCGCTGGGATGATCCTTTCGATCTGACCGGGCGGCTGACCGATGAGGAGCGGATGGTGCAGGACGCCGCCCGGTCCTATGCGCGCGAGGCCCTGCTGCCGCGCGTGGTCGCCGCTTTCCGCGACGAGACGTTTGATCGCGCCATCATGACCGAGATGGGCGAGATGGGCTTTCTGGGCGCCATGCTGCCGGAGCAGTACGGCGGCTCCGAAGCGTCGCATGTCGCCTATGGCCTGATCGCGCGCGAGATCGAGGCGATCGACAGCGGTTATCGCTCGGCCATGAGCGTGCAGTCGTCCCTGGCCATGTACCCGATCTACGCCTTCGGCTCTGACGCGCAGAAGGCCAAGTTCCTGCCCAAGATGGCGGCGGGCGAACTGATCGGCTGCTTCGGCCTGACCGAGGCCGACGGCGGGTCGGATCCGGCCTCGATGAAGACCACGGCGGTCGCGGTCGACGGCGGCTATCGCCTGAACGGCGGCAAATACTGGATCACCAACTCGCCCATCGCCGACCTGGCCATCGTCTGGGCCAAGCTGGACGGCAAGATCCGCGGCTTCATCGTCGAGCGCGACTTCGACGGCTTCACCACGGGCAAGATCGGCGACAAGCTGTCCCTGCGCGCCTCGGTGACGGGAGACATCGGCCTGAACGACGTCTTCGTGCCGGAGGCCAATCTTCTGCCGGGCGTCCAGGGCCTGCGAGGGCCGTTCTCGTGCCTGAACAAGGCGCGTTACGGCATCGCCTGGGGGGCCATGGGCGCCGCCGAGTTCTGCTTCCACGCCAGCCGCGACTATGTCGCCGAGCGCACCCTGTTCGGCCGCCCGCTGTCGGCGCGCCAGCTGGTGCAGAAGAAGCTGGCCGACATGCAGACCGAGATCTTCCTCGGCTTCGAGGGCGCCTACGCCCTGGGCCGCCTGCTGGACACCCGCGCCTGGGTCCCCGAGGCCATCAGCCTGATGAAGCGCAACAACTGCGGCAAGGCGCTGGACGTCGCCCGCGTCGCTCGCGACATGCACGGCGGGGCCGGCATCACCGGCGAACTGCACGTCATGCGCCACGCCATGAACCTGGAAACGGTCAATACCTACGAAGGCGCGCACGACGTCCACGCCCTGATTCTGGGCCGCGCCATCACCGGCGAGGCCGCCTTCTGATCCAAGCGTTGCAGAAAACGCGCGGCGGGCCGATCCTTTGCCGTCGTCGCGCGTTTGTCTCGCCTGCGGGGCGGCGGCGGCCGCCTGTCCGTCGGTCCAATGCGGTCGGCGCGTGAAGGAAATCAGAATGACCAAACACAGCCTGCTGGCCGGCGCCGCCCTCGCGATCTTCAGCTTTGGCGGCATGGCGCAGGCGGCGCCCGCGATGGTCGCCGGCGCGGCGGTGCAGTCTCCCGTCGCCGCCATGCCCTATGACGCCCGGCGCGGCGTCTTCACCTTCGCCGCCGGGCTGGAGGAAAGCCTGCCCGCCGTGGTGCAGGTGACGACCCTGGGCCAGTCTCGCGGTCCCAGCTCGGCGGGCAATCCCAAGCCCTCGCAGGGCGGATCGGGCGTCATCATCGATGCGCGCGAAGGCATCATCGTCACCAACCACCACGTCATCGAGAACGGCCAGAAATTCACGGTCGACCTGATCGACGGCCGCCTGTTCGACGCCACCCTGATCGGCGCGGACAAGGCTACCGACATCGCCGTGCTGAAAATCGACGCCACAGGCCTGTCGCAGGTGACGACGGTGGATTCCGACACCCTGCGCAGCGGCGACCTGGCGTTCGCCGTCGGTTATCCGCTGGGGCTGGACCAGACCCTGACGATGGGCGTCATCTCGGGCCTGAACCGCTCAGGCATGGGCGACGCCATCGAAGACTATATCCAGACCGATGCGGCGGTGAACTCGGGCAACTCGGGCGGCCCGCTGCTGGACAGCCGGGGACGGCTGATCGGCATCAACACCGCCATCCTGTCGGGCGGCTTCGGCGGCGGCAACGACGGCATCGCCTTCGCCGTGCCGACGCGCATCATGATGTTCGTGGTCGACCAACTGCGCGCCTCGGGCGAGGTCAAGCGCGGCCGCGTCGGCCTGGGTCTGGGCTCGTTGACGGCCGAGCGGGCGCGCGAGATCGGGCTGAACATCGTGCGCGGGGCTGTGGTCTATGACGTCGAACCAGGCTCCTCGGGCGAGAAGGCGGGGCTGAAGCCGGGCGACGTGCTGACCCGCATCCAGGGCCGTCCCGTGGCCAACGCCGGCTCGGTTCAGGCCACCGTCGGCATCGCCCAGGCCGGAACCCAGATGCCCGTCGTCTATCTGCGCGACGGCCGCGAGGCCTCGGCTCAGCTGACAGTCGAGCCCTCGGACCCGGCGGGGGTGCGTCTGGGCGCGCAGGCCGCCATCGCCCGCGGCTTGACCCTCCGGAATGCGGTGTCGGGTCCCGGCGTCCAAATCGCCGTGGTCGAGGCTGGCTCATCGGCGGCGGCTGCTGGCTTTCAAGCCGGGGACGTGGTGGTTCAGGCTGGCGGCGTCGAGATCTCGGACATGAAGGACTTGGCGCAGCGCCTCCAGGCGGCAGGCGAGGCGGCCGTGCCGCTGATCATCCTGCGCGATCAGGAGCGGGTCGAGATCGACCTGCCCGCCTGATCAAGCGGCTCCATTACGGCGTCAAACTCGCCCACGCGGCCCAGCGTTGCGCGGGCGAAGTCTTGTGCAGCTGTGGGCGGCGCATAGCGAAACGCCCGCGCTGCTGGAGGGGGCAGGGCGGGCGTCGCTTGGAGGAAACATCGACCCGCCGAGGCCCTTTACACGGAAAAATCCGGGGGGCTGGGGGGGCTGTTCAGGATCCGGGACTTTTCCGGGCTCCGACGGGCCGATGCTGCTTTTGTGAGCGCCCTTCCGGGCGGACGAAGGACCGAATGGGGGCGTTTTCGTGTCGTTTCGGATCCTGCTGATCGGTGAAGCTTAGACCTTGGACAGGATCAGCGAGGCGTTGGTGCCGCCGAAGCCGAAGCTGTTGGACATGACGTGCTTCAGTTCGCCGTCGTGGCGCTGGCGCAGGATCGGCATGCCCTCGAACTCAGGATCCAGGTTCTCGATGTGGGCGCTCTCGGCGGCGAAGCCGTGCTTCATCATCAGCAGGCAGTAGATGGCCTCCTGCGCGCCCGCCGCGCCCAGCGAGTGGCCCGTCAGCGACTTGGTCGAGGAGATCATCGGCAGGTCGTTGCCGAAGACGTTGCGCACGGCGCCCATCTCCTTGCTGTCGCCGACCGGCGTCGAGGTGCCGTGCGGGTTCAGGTAGTCGATCTTCGGATTGCCGGCCATGTCCAGCGCGATCTTCATGCAGCGCTCGGCGCCTTCGCCCGACGGGGCCACCATGTCGTAGCCGTCCGAGTTGGCGCCGTAGCCGGTGACTTCGGCGTAGATGGTCGCGCCGCGCGCCACGGCGCGTTCGTACTCTTCCAGCACCACGATGCCTGCGCCGCCGGCGATGACGAAGCCGTCGCGGGCCGTGTCATAGGCGCGGCTGGCCTTGGCGGGCGTGTCGTTGAAGTTGGAGGACATGGCGCCCATGGCGTCGAACATGTTCGACATGGACCAGTCGATGTCTTCGCAGCCGCCGGCGAAGACCACGTCCTGCTTGCCCCAGGCGATCTGCTCGGCGGCCGCGCCGATGCAGTGGGCGCTGGTCGCGCAGGCCGAGCTGATCGAATAGTTGATGCCCTTCAGCTCGAACCAGGTGGCCAGAACGGCCGAGGGGCCGGACGCCATCGCCTTGGGCACGGCGAAGGGGCCGACGCGCTTGGGCGAGCCTTTTTCTACGGTGGTCTGGGCCGCCTGCAGGATGACCTGGGTCGAGGGGCCGCCCTCGCCGACGATCAGGCCGATGCGATCGTCCTTGACCTCGTCGGCGCTCAGGCCGCTGTCCTTCAGGGCCTCCTCGAAGGCGATGTGCGCCCAGGCCGTGCCGTTGGCCAGGAAGCGCGCGGCGCGGCGGTCGACCAGCGGCGCCCAGTCCTCGGCCGTATGACCCAGGGCCGGCGGCGCCCAGACCTGGGAGCGGAAGCCGTATTTGGCGTGGTCGGGGGCGAGCTGGACGCCCGACTTGGCGTTGCGCAGCGAGGCCGCGACCTCGTCCTGGCCGGTGCCGATGGAAGAGACGATGCCCAGTCCGGTGACGACGACACGCCGCATGGTGTTTCCAATCCTACAAAGTCTGCGGATGCCGCGTAGGCCGCGGCTGTCCATCAAGTGGGGTCAGGCGGCGCTCGGTTCCACCGTAGCCGCGCCGCCGAACAGGCCGACGCGCATATCGGCGCAAGTATAGATGACCTCGCCGTCCGCTTCGAGCACGCCGTCCGCGATGCCCATGACCAGCTTGCGGTTGATGACGCGCTTGAGGTGGACCTTGTAAACCACCTTCTTGACGTCCGGGGTCACCTGGCCGGTAAATTTGACCTCGCCGACGCCCAGCGCCCGACCTTTGCCGGGGCCGCCGATCCAGCCGAGGTAGAAGCCGACCAGCTGCCACATGGCGTCCAGGCCGAGGCACCCCGGCATGACCGGATCGCCGATGAAGTGGCACTGGAAGAACCAGAGGTCCGGGTTGATGTCGAGTTCGGCCTCGACATAGCCCTTGCCGTAGTCGCCGCCGTCGGCGCTGATGGTCTTGATGCGGTCGAACATCAGCATGGGCGGCGCGGGCAGCTGGGCGTTGCCCGGGCCGAACAGTTCGCCCCGGCCCGAGGCCAGCAGGCCTTCGTGATCGAACGACGACGGATATTGCGACGACTGGCTCAAGGGTGATCAGCTCCGAAAGGTGTTGCTGGCGGGTTACACGACCCAGAGGCCGCGCTCAACCATGCCGTCACTATATGAGATCAGGAGGCGCGGCCGGTTCCGGCGGGACGGGCGGCGTTGCATAGGGCGCGTTCCTGGGCGCCGAAGACGGCCCGTTGCTGCACCCAGCCGCGCAGCTTGCGCGCTCTTACGCGGCACCAGCCGTCCTCGCACTCGTCCAGCGACACCAGGGCGCGCGGCGACAGCAGGGCGCGGACCGAAGCGGTTTCGGAACGGCCAGAGCGGATGGGCACAGGCTCGTCCGAACGGTTGAACACGCTGCGACGGCCCGAGGCGACGGTGCGGTGGATCCAGGCCACGGCGCCGTCCGGATCGCAGATTTTTCGCCACTCGCGCGTCTCGGCGATCACCTGCACCGGCAGGCCGGCGGCGCGGTATTCCCACAGAATGCGGTAATCGAGGCCCGGTCCTTGACGCGCCCGCACCTGCGAGGATTTCAGCGTCACCCAGCGCGGCACTTCCAGCCCTGTCGGGGTCGGGCGGCCGTCCGGCATGGTGGCGCCCGCCGACAGCAGGACGCCGGTCATCAGGACAGCGGCGAGGGCCGCGACGCGAGGCGCCCTTTTGAACCTGACCGCAGCTTTGCTAGACACCGAATATCGACCCGTTCCGAACGGGCGCCGCCCGTGGAAAACCCAGGTCTCCTATGTCCGCTCGCAAGCTTAAGGTCGTATTAACCAGACGCCTGCCTGACGCCGTCGAAACACGGATGCGCGAACTTTTCGACGCTGAGCTGAACCTGACCGACCGACCGATGTCGCGCGACGAACTGGCCGCCGTTCTTCAGCGGGCCGAGGTCCTGGTCCCGACCATCACCGATCGACTGGACGCCGAGCTGATCGCCGGGGCGGGCGAGCAGCTGAAGATGATCGCCAACTTCGGCGCGGGCGTGGACCACATTGACATCGACGCCGCTGTGGGGCGCGGGATCATCGTCACCAATACGCCGGGGGTCCTGACCGAGGACACCGCCGACCTGGGTATGAGCCTGATCCTGGCGGTCAGCCGCCGCATCGTCGAGGGCGCCGCCGTCGTCGAGGCCGGGCGCTTCGAGGGCTGGAGCCCGACCTGGATGTGCGGCCGCAAACTGTGGGGCAAGCGTCTGGGCATCGTCGGCATGGGCCGCATCGGCCAGGCCCTGGCCCGCCGCGCCAAGGCCTTCGGCATGCAGGTCCACTATCACAACCGCAAGCCGGTCCCCGAAATGATCGCCGAGGAGCTGGGCGCGACCTGGTGGGACGATCTGGACCAGATGCTGGCGCGGATGGACGTCATCTCGCTGAACTGCCCTGCGACGAAGGAGACGCATCATCTGCTGTCGGCCGAGCGCCTGGCCCGTCTTCAACCGCACGCCATCGTGGTCAATACGGCGCGCGGCGAACTGATCGACGAGGCGGCCCTGGTCGAGGCGCTGGACCGCCGCGCCCTGTTCGGCGTCGGTCTGGACGTGTTCGAGCACGAGCCGAAGGTCCATCCCGGTCTGATCGGCCGCCCGAACGTGGTGCTGCTGCCTCACCTGGGCTCGGCCACCATCGAGGCGCGCCAGGACATGGGCGACCGGGTCATCGCCAACATCATGACCTATCAGAACGGCCACCGCTCGCCGGA
Organism: Brevundimonas guildfordensis; assembly: GCF_014836405.1. Lineage (GTDB taxonomy): Bacteria > Pseudomonadota > Alphaproteobacteria > Caulobacterales > Caulobacteraceae > Brevundimonas > Brevundimonas guildfordensis. The sequence goes on from NZ_JACSQU010000003.1 coordinate 316,793, forward strand.
CCGCGTCATCCCGGCGATGCTTTAAGCGTGAGCTGACGCGCACACCGGGCAGGCGGGGTCGGCGGCGATCTTCGCCACCCGGCTGGTTCCGGCCAGACCGTCGTAGAGCATCAGACGGCCGGTCAGCGGTTCGCCCGCGCCGGTGATCAGCTTGATCGCCTCCAGCGCCGCCATGGCGCCGATGACGCCGGCCAGGGCGCCGACCACGCCGACGCGGGCGCAGGTCTCGGCGTCGGGCGGAACCTCGGGCACCAGGCACTGATAGCAGGGACGCCCCTCGAACACCGACACCTGCCCCGACCAGCGGCCCAGGGCGCCAGACACCAGCGGCTTGCCCGCCGCCACGCAGGCGGCGTTGACGGCCAGACGCGTCTCGAAGTCGTCGGTGCCGTCCAGCGCCAGGTCGAAGTCCTGCATCAGGGCCGCTGCGCTGTCCGGCGTGATGCGCTGGTTGAACGACTGGACCGTGACGTGCGGGTTCAAGGCGTTGAGGCGTTCGGCGCCCGCCTCGACCTTGGCGCGGTCGGGGTCGTCGGCCGTGAAGGCGATCTGGCGCTGCAGGTTCGACAGGGCCACCGTGTCGTCGTCGATCAGCCCCAGCGTCCCCACCCCTGCGGCGGCCAGATAGAGGGCGGCCGGATTGCCCACTCCGCCCATGCCGACGATCAGCACGCGGGCGCGCTTCAGCGCCTGCTGGCCGGGGCCGCCGATCTCGGACAGCACCAGCTGGCGGGCGTAACGCTCGACCTCTCCGTCGGAAAAGCGAACCGGGGCGGCGGGGGCGGAAGGCTGGGTCACGCCGGACTGTCTAGCGCAGTCCGGCCGATGCGTCAGGCGGGAACCGCAAGGGCCTGGGAGGCGCTGACCAGCAAGGCCTCGGCCTGGGCTGCGCTCAGTTGGTCCAGCGAGGGCCGGCTCATGTGCGGCCAGACGGGCCGAGGCATCTCGACCAGCGTCATCGGCCACTCCTCGAACAGGCGGGCGGCGGCGTCCTGATCCGACAGCAGGCGGATGTTCTCATGGCGAGGGTCGGCGCGCAGCCGGTCCATCAGCCGATCCACATCGGCGCGGCGTCCTTCGATAGCCTGAAGAAAGCGGCCGTCGTGGCGCATCAGCACCCCTGTGATGCGGTCTCTGCGATTGTTTCTGATCGAGGCGCCCAGGATTTCGGCGAGAACCAGCAGACTCGTCGCGGCCTCGCCGACGGCGTCGCTGACGTAGATGGCGCGGTGCAAAGGCAAGAAGAACTCGAAAGAAAACGCGTACGGGGAGCGGCTCCTGTCATGCAAGCGCGCCAGAGGCAAGCTAAGCCATGAACGCCCGAACGATCCCTGCGGCGCAGGACCGTCTTGCGGCGGCGCCGGTTCCTCGCCATCTGACCCGCCATGAACACCACCGCTTCCAACTTTCCAGACTGGCACGGCACCACCATCCTGGCGGTGCGCAAGAACGGCCGCACCGTCATCGCCGGCGACGGCCAGGTCTCGATGGGGCCGACCATCGTCAAGGGCGCCGCGCGCAAGGTGCGCACCCTGGCGAACGGCAAGGTGCTGGCGGGCTTCGCCGGCGCCACGGCCGACGCCCTGACCCTGATCGAGCGGCTGGAGGCCAAGCTGGAGCAGTATCCCGACCAGTTGGCCCGCGCCTGCGTCGAACTGGCCAAGGACTGGCGCACAGACCGTTACCTGCGCCGGCTGGAGGCCATGCTGCTGGTCGCCGACAAGGACACCATTCTGACGGTCACCGGCGTCGGCGACGTGCTGGAGCCGGAACACGGCGTGGCCGCTGTCGGCTCTGGGGGCAACTACGCCCTGGCCGCCGCCCGCGCCCTGATCGACGAGAACACCGAGCTGGACGCAGAACAGATCGCCCGCAAGGCCATGAAGATCGCCGCCGACATCTGCGTCTACACCAACGGCAATCTCACGGTGGAAAGCCTGTAATGACCGATCTGTCTCCTCGTGAAATCGTCTCCGAGCTGGACCGCTTCATCGTCGGACAGGACGACGCCAAGCGCGCCGTGGCCGTGGCCCTGCGCAACCGCTGGCGGCGCAAGCGTGTGCCCGACGACCTGCGCGACGAGGTCACGCCCAAGAATATCCTGATGATCGGCCCGACGGGGGTCGGCAAGACCGAGATCGCCCGGCGTCTGGCCAAGCTGGCCGGATCGCCCTTCCTCAAGGTCGAGGCGACCAAGTTCACCGAGGTCGGCTACGTCGGCCGCGATGTCGATCAGATCATGCGCGATCTGGTCGAAAGCGCGTTGGTCATGGTGCGCGACAAGCGCCGCTCGGGCGTCAAGGCCAGGGCCGAGGGGCTGGCTGAGGAACGCATCCTCGACGCCCTGGTCGGGCCTGGTTCGCAGCCCGCCACGCGCGAGGCTTTCCGCAAGAAGCTGCGCGCCGGCGAACTGGACGACAAGGAGGTCGAGATCGCCCTGGCCGACACCGCCTCGCCGCTGCAGGGGCTGGACATGCCGGGCGGCGGCAACGTCGGCCTGCTGAACCTGTCGGAAATGCTGGGCAAGATGGGCGGCGGCCGCACCAAAACCGTCAAGTTGACCGTCGCCGAGGCGATGGCGCCGCTGACCACGGAAGAGAGCGACAAGCTGCTGGATCAGGAAAGCCTGACCAAGGAGGCCCTGCTGCTGGCCGAGAACGAAGGCATCGTCTTCCTGGACGAGATCGACAAGGTCGCCGCGCGTCAGGATCGCGGCGGCGGCGCCGACGTCTCGCGCGAAGGGGTGCAGCGCGACCTGCTGCCCCTGATCGAGGGCACGACCGTCTCGACCAAATATGGGCCGGTGAAGACCGACCATGTGCTGTTCATCGCCTCGGGCGCCTTCCACGTCGCCAAGCCGTCGGACCTGCTGCCCGAGCTGCAGGGCCGTCTGCCGATCCGGGTCGAGCTGAAGGCCCTGACCCGCGACGACTTCAAGCGCATCCTGACGGAGCCGGAGGCCAATCTGATCCGTCAGAACCAGGCCCTGCTGGCGACCGAAGGGGTCGAGCTGGTCTTTACCGATGACGCCGTGGAGGCCATGGCCGACGCTGCGGTGGCCGCCAACTCCACCGTCGAGAACATCGGCGCGCGCCGTCTTCAGACGGTGATGGAGCGGGTGCTGGAAGAGACCAGCTTCAAGGCCTCGGACCTGTCCGGCCAGACCCTGACCTTCGACGGGGACAAGGTGCGCGAAAAGGTCGGCGACCTGGCCAAGAACGTCGACCTGAGCCGGTTCATCCTGTGATCTAGAATGCCGTCATGGCGGTGCGGAGTCAGCCCCGCATCGCCTCCACGGCGTCCACCAACCGCTCCAGTTCCCCCGGGCTCGACAGCCGGTGGTCGCCGCCTTCGATCAGGTCGAGTCGCAGGTCGCCGCCGGTCAGGCGTTCGGCCAGCTCGACCTGATGGCGCCACGGCACCACGTCGTCGGCGCGGCCCTGCAGCACATGAACCGGGGCCCTGATCTCGATCCGGCCGTCCAGCAGCAGCCAGTCGCGGGCCTCCTCGAACATCCGCCGGGTCAGGACGTAGGAGCCGAGCCCTTCCTCGGTGATGACCGTCTCGCCGTCGCGCAGGATGGCCTGGCGTTCATGGTCGGCCAGCCCCGGCCACATCAGCTTTTCGGTGAAGTCCTGCGCTGGATTGACCAGCACCACGCCCTTGATCCGTTCCGGCCGCGCCAGCGTCGCCAGCAGCGCCACCCAGCCGCCCATGGACGAGCCCACCGGGATCACCGGCCCCTCAAGGCTGTCCAACAGGGCGACGGCGTCCTCGCGCCAGCGGCCGATGGTGGCCTGTTTCCAGTCGCCGGAAGACACGCCGTGGGCGAAGTGATCGTAGCGGACATAGCTCCACCCGCGCTCGCGGGCGGCGGCGTCCAGCGCCAGCGCCTTGGTCCCTTCCATGTCCGAACGGAAGCCGCCGATCCAGATGACCGTCGGGCCGTCGCCCTCGACCGCCTTATAGGCCAGAATCTCGCCGTCGGGGCGGATCAGGGTCTGGACGTCGGACATGAAAACTCCTCGGACTGTCATTCCTCGCTGAATGGCTTTAGCAGAGACGGCGATTGTTCACAGAGGCCGCGAGGCGCCCGCTTGTCTGCTCCTAAAGCCCTGTTCGTCAGCTCCAACCGCATCGGCGACTGCGTCATCTCCTCGGGCGTGATCCGCGAGATCTCGCGCCAGCTGCCGGGCGTTCAGATCACCGTCGCCTGCGGCCGCCCGCCCGCGCCCTTCTTCCGTTCGGCGCCGAACGTCGAGCGGGTCATCATCCTCGACAAGAAGAAGGCCGCCGGTCACTGGGTCGATCTGTGGAAGCAGGTGCGCGGGACCCAGTGGGACATCGTCGTGGACATCCGCGGCTCGGCGCTGGCCTATCTGATCCCGGCCAAGCGGCGCATCGTCTACAACCGCCGCTGGGAGACCGGCCTGCGCAAGGTCGAGATGGTGTCGCGCCTGATGGGCTCGGAGACGCCGCTGGACCCGGAAATCTTCCTCGATGACCAGGCGCGCGCCGAGGCGGCGGCCGTCATCGACCCCCAACTGGCCGCCGGGCCGGGCGAGGGGCCGATCATCGCTCTGGCGCCCATCGCGCACCAGCCCGGCAAGTCGTGGCCCGCTGATCGCTGGGGCGCGCTGGTCGAGAAGCTGAAGGCCGAGCCGCGCTTTGACGGTTGGCGCTTCATGCCGGTCGGCGGCCCCGGCGACCGGCCGCCCGCGACCCCTGCCCTGGAGGCGGCGGGACCGCGCGGCATCGACTGCGTGGGCAAGGGCGACATCCTCTGCTCGGCCGCCGCCATCGACCGGGCGACGCTGTTCGTCGGCAATGACAGCGGCCTGATGCACGTCTCGGCAGCGTTGGGGCGGCCGACGCTGGGCCTGTTCGGTCCGACCGAGTGGTGGCTCTATGGGCCGTGGGGGCCGAAGACGCGCACTGTCGCCTCGAACGAGACGCGCGGCCAGTTCGCCCCGATCGAGGCCCTGAGCGTCGATCATGTGTTCGACGGGGTGCTGGCGCTGCACGACGCCTATGTCGCAAACGGGTTTAGCCCCGAGAAGCCTTGAAATCCGGGCCTTCTGTCGCCATATTCGCGCCGCTCGAAGGGAATGGCGCCTGGCGTCGTCCGCCTTCGTCCGCTCATTTCGCCTATCTTCTGATCACATAAGGAAACGACGCCCATTCGCCGTCCCATGCAAGCGCCGCCCGTAAAGGACGGGCCGCCCATCAACCAGGATATCCGCGCCGCCCGCGTTCTGCTCATCGACCAGAATGGGGAAAAACAGGGCGTCATGCCGCTGTCCGCCGCGCTGGAGGCCGCCGAAGAGGCGGGCCTGGACCTGGTTCAGATCGTCGCCAACGCCGAAACGCCGGTGTGCAAGATTCTGGACTACGGCAAGCATCGTTTCCAGGAACAGAAAAAGAAGGCTGAGGCGCGCAAGCGTCAGAAGGTCGTCGAGCTGAAGGAAATCAAGCTCCGCCCGAACATCGACAGCCACGACTACGATGTGAAGGCCAAGGCCATGCATCGCTTCTTCGACGACGGCGACAAGGTCAAGGTGACCATCCGCTTCCGCGGCCGCGAAATGGCCCACCCGGAACTCGGCATGAAGCTGATGCACAAGGTCCAGGCCGATTTCGAGGAAGAGGCCAAGGTGGAGTTCGCGCCTAAGATGGAAGGCCGCCAGATGATCATGATCCTGGCGCCGCGCTGATCTCGCATCGCTGACTTCGCGTTTCAGAAACCCCGACCGAAAGGTCGGGGTTTTTTGATGCCTTGCGTACTTGGCGAACGCTGTCAGGTTAGGAGCGGTTCAAGGGCGCCGAGGGGAGGGGCGGGATGGGAGGCTTGAGGGCAGGGGCGATCGTGCTGGCCTTGGTTCTGGCCATGTCGATGTTGGTGGAGCGTGTCGCGGCCGAAGCTCCCGCGCTTGACGCCTATGGCGCCGCACCGGCTGTTGACCATGTGGAGCTTTCGCCCAGCGGCGACCTGATCGCCCGGGTCATGGTGGTCGGCGAGAAGCGCGCCCTGGCGGTCAGCCGCCTATCCACCGGCGAAAGCGTCTTCGCCGCCTCGATCGGAGAGGCCAAGGTCCGGGACCTGCGCTGGATCGGGGAAGAGCGGATTCTGATCATCACCTCGCAGACCCACAGCCTGCCGCTTCTTGGGGTGCCGCGCTCAGAACTGTTCTTTGGCATGATGCTGGAGTTGAAGGCCAAGGACATCGTCCAGGTGCTCCGCGCGACCCCGGATGTTCTGGCGGCCCTCTATGGCGGCGCGGCCGTTCGCCGGACGTCGCAGGGCGACGCTGTCTTTGCGCGAGGCGTCAATGTCCTCACAGGCCAGATCGACCTTCACAAAATCAATCTGAGCAGCGGTCACGGCCGGTCGGTTTCTTCCATGGACCGCGATACGGAAGATTATGTCCTGAACGCCGAGGGCGAGGTGATCGCCGAGTCCCGCTATGTAGAACGCCAAGGCCGTTGGTCGCTGCATCTGCGTGAAGGATGGCGCCTGCGGCAGGCGTGGGCGGTCGATGCGGCGCTGGATACGCCGAATCTGGTCGGCATGGGGCGCAGCGCCAATACGGTCGTCGTCAGCGCCAGGCGGCCCGACCTTTCCGACACCGCCGAATCCGAGACCGGCCATGTGCTGTTCGAGGTCGATGTAGCGAGCGGCGACTGGGGCCGTCTTCCGTTTGAGCGGCATCCGACCCGGCTGATCCACCATCCCCGCACCGGTCTGTTGATCGGCGGGAGTTACCAGGATGAAGACGGCGTCGGCTACGAATTCCTGGACGCTGCGGCGGGGCGTCGGTGGCAGGCGATTGCGCGGGCTTTCCCCGGCAAGGCTCCGCAACTCATGTCCTGGACCGATGCGCTGAATCAGGTCGTGGTCTTCATCGATACGGGCGAGTCAGGGGTCTATCAGCTCGTCGACTTTGATGCGGGCGAGGCCAACATCGTGGCCGAGGCCTATCCGACCATCCTGGCCGAGCAGGTCGGGGCTGTGCGGCCGATCAGCTATACAGCGGCGGACGGGATGGAGATTCCCGGCTATCTGACCCTGCCGCCGGGCGTGGACACGCCGGCGAACCTGCCCCTGATCGTTCTGGCGCACGGGGGGCCGGCGGCGCGCGACGTCGCCGGGTTCGACTACTGGGCCCAGGCTCTCGCATCCAGAGGCTATGCTGTTCTGCAGCCCAACTTCCGGGGCTCTTCGGGATATGGGCGCGCCTTCATGGAGGCGGGTTACGGCGAATGGGGGCGCAAGATGCAGACGGACCTGTCGGACGGCGTGCGCTGGCTGGCGGCGGAGGGCGTCATAGATCCTGCGCGAGTCTGTATCGTCGGCGGCAGCTATGGCGGCTATGCGGCGATGGCGGGACTGACGATTGATAAGGAGCCGTATCGCTGTGCGGTGTCCGTCAACGGCGTTTCCGACCTGAGGCGAATGGTCAACCGCGTGGCGAACCGTCAGGAGCGGAACAGCCACGCCGTGCGCTACTGGAACCGCTTCATGGGCGCCGAAAAGCTGAATGATCGGGCGCTGGACGCCCTGTCTCCCGCCATGCTGGCGGATCAGGTCGAAGGCCCGCTGTTGCTGATCCACGGCAAGCAGGACACGGTGGTCAATATCGAGCAGAGCCGCGTCATGGCCGACGCCATGCGCCGCGCGGGCAAGCGGGTGGAGCTGGTCGAGCTGGAAAGCGAGGATCACTGGCTTTCCCGGCCGGAGACGCGCCAGAGGATGCTGCGCGAGACCGTGCGGTTTCTCACAGCCCACAACCCGGTTGATTGATGCAGGGCGGCGCCAGAGGGCGCTCCGAGAATGTCCGGCGTCAGCTGCGGATGAAACTCGGGCGCCGTTCTAGCGGCGGTTGGATTCCGACCGCGCCGAAAATGGTCTAAGGCGGGACCATGTCCGTTTCCCTGTCTCCCAAGGCGCAGGCGCCGACCCTGGCGGTTCTGTTCGCGGTGGTCTTCATCAATCTGGTCGGGTTCGGGTTGGTGGTGCCGCTGCTGCCGTTCTTCGCGCAGAGCCTGCAGGCCGAGCCTTGGCAGATCACCCTGATGTTTTCGGCCTACTCCCTGGGCCAGTTCTTCGCCGAGCCCTTCTGGGGGCGGCTGTCGGACCGCATCGGACGCAAACCGGTGCTGCTGGTCACCCTGGCCGCCAACGCCCTGGGCTATCTGTTGCTGGCGTTTGCGCCGACCATCTGGGCGGCGATCCTGGTGCGGCTGTTCACTGGACTAGGCGCGGGCAATATCTCGACAGTCCAGGGTTATATCGCCGACGTCACCCCGCCGGAGCGCCGGGCCGGCCGCATGGGGATGATCGGCGCCGCCTTTGGTCTGGGCTTCATCGTCGGGCCGGGCCTGGGCGGGCTGCTGGTCCAGCCGCAGATGGGACATGTCGGCTATCAACTGCCGATCTTCGCCGCCTCGGGCGCAGCCGTGCTGGCGGCGCTGGGCGTGATGTTCTTCCTGCGCGAGAGCCGCTCGCGGGCGGATCCGGCGGCGCCGCGTCCGGCCTTCCTGTCGGGCGTCAGCTTCGCCCGCAGCGACGAGGTGATCTCGCGCGTGCTGATGGTCAGTCTGATCTATCTGGCGGGCTTCTCGGCGATGGAGGCGGCCTTCGGCCTGTGGGCGGAGCAGCGCTATGCCTGGACGGCGCGCGAGGTGGGCCTCAGCTTCATGATCGTGGGTCTGATCTCGGCGGTGAACCAGGGACTGGTTGCCGGGCGGTTGGCGCGGCGCTTCGGCGAGGCGCGGGTGCTGGCGGCGGGGATGCTGTTGTTCGGCCTGTCCCTGATCCTTCAGGTCGCGGCTCCCCCTGCCTGGTTCCCTGCAGGGCGGATCGACCTGGGTCTGTTCGCCATCCCCGTCTCGGCCGGCTGGATCATTCCCATCGTCATGGGGATCGGCGCCTGCGGCATGTCGCTGGCCATGCCCAACATCTCGGCGCTGATCAGCCGCTCGTCGCCGCCGGACCGGCAAGGCGCCATGTTGGGGCTGAACATGGCGGCGGGCTCGATGGCCCGGATCGTCGGACCCATCGTCGCCGGGATCCTGTATTCAGCGGTCGGGCCGGACTGGCCCTTCCTGGTCGGCGCCGTTCTGACCCTTCCGGCGGCGGCCATGGCGCTCAACGCCGGGCGCGCGGTGCGTCGCCGCACGGCTCAGGCGTGATCAGTCCGGCGCGGACTCTTCTTGCCTCGCGCCGCCGTTTGGCGTAGAAGCCGCGCCTTCGCGTACCGGATCGCCGGGCGAACAGGCATGCCTGGGCGGTCTTAAATCAGGTTAGCGCTGATCGGGCTCAAGCAGCTCGAAGAGCGGTAGCCCTCTAAAAGACAGAGAGTGAAAATGCCGAAGCTGAAGACGAAGTCGGGCGCCAAGAAGCGCTTCAAATTCACCGCGACGGGCAAGGTCAAAGCTGGCGTGGCCGGCAAGCGCCACCGCCTGATCAGCCACAACTCGAAGTACATCCGCCAGAATCGCGGCACTTCGGTCATGGCCGACGCCGACGCCAAGAAGATCAAGTCCTACATGCCGTACGCCTGATCGGCGCGCGCAGACACGATCTCTCAACCGCATAGAATTTGAACTAAGTCCCTCAATCAGCACGGCCCCGCGGGCCGAGCATAGGGACTTCCCGAAGGGAAATTTACAATGGCTCGCGTCACCCGGGGCGTCACCGCCCACGCCAAGCACAAGAAGGTCCTGAAGCAGGCCAAGGGCTTCTACGGCCGCCGCAAGAACACCATCCGCGCCGCCAAGGCCGCGGTGGATCGCGCCGGTCAGTACGCCTACCGCGACCGTCGCAACAAGAAGCGCTCGTTCCGCGCCCTGTGGATCCAGCGCATCAACGCCGCGGCCCGCACCGAAGGCTTCACCTACTCGCAATTCATGCACGGCCTGAACAAGGCGGGCATCGAGCTGGACCGCAAGGTTCTGGCCGCCATCGCCGCCGATGAAGCCGGCTTCAAGGGCATCGCCGACAAGGTTCGCGCGGCCCTCGCTTAAGCCTTTCTCCCACACGGGATGAAGCAAAAGCCCTCCGGTTCGCGCCGGGGGGCTTTTTGCTTTCGATCCTAACGGCTAGACGACCTGCATGACCGATCTCGCTCAACTGGAACTGGACCTCATCAACGCCATCGGCTCGGCCGAGAGCGTGGCGGGTCTGGAGGACATCCGCGTCGCCGCCCTCGGCAAGTCCGGCTCGATCTCGGGCCTGCTGAAAGGCATGGGGGCGCTGAGCCCGGATGAGCGCCGCGAGCGCGGCCCCGTCATCAACGGCCTGCGCGACCGGGTGTCGTCGGCCCTGACGGCCCGCAAGGCCGAGCTGGAGGCCGCCGAACTGGACGCCCGCCTGCTGGCCGAACGCGTCGACCTGACCCTGCCCAGCCGTCCGCGGCGCAAGGGCGGGGTGCATCCGACCATGCAGGTCATGGACGAGATGGTCGCCGTTTTCGCCGACATGGGCTTCTCGGTCGCCGAGGGGCCGGACATCGAGGACGACTTCCACAACTTCACGGCCCTGAACTTCCCGCCCAAGCATCCGGCGCGGGAGATGCACGACACCTTCTTCCTGAAGCCTGACCCGGAAACGGGCGAGCGCAAGGTGCTGCGCACCCACACCAGCCCGGTGCAGGTCCGCACCATGATGTCGCAGACGCCGCCGATCCGCATCATCGCGCCGGGCCGCACCTTCCGTAAGGATTCGGACGCGACCCACACGCCGATGTTCCACCAGATCGAGGGTCTGGTGATCGATCGCGACATCCACATGGGCCACCTGAAGACGACGCTGGAGACCTTCATCGCCCGCTTCTTCGAGCTGGACGACGTGCACGCCCGCTTCCGCCCGCACCACTTCCCCTTCACCGAGCCGTCGGCCGAGATGGACATCCGCTGCGACCGTTCCGGCGGCAAGCTGACCCTGAACGAGGGCGAGGACTGGCTGGAGATTCTGGGCTGCGGGATGGTGCACCCGAACGTGCTGCGCAACTGCGGCATCGACCCGGATGAGTATCAGGGCTTCGCCTTCGGCATGGGCGTCGACCGCCTGGCCATGCTGAAATACGGGGTGCCGGATCTGCGCCCCATGTTCGAGGCCGACACGCGCTGGCTGGCGCACTACGGCTTCTCCGCCTTCGCCGCGCCGAACCCGGCGTCGGGCCTCAGCTGAACTGGAACACGCCAATGACCGACCAGACCACGATGTCGCCCGAAGAAAAGCTGGGCCGCGAGATCGTCGCCCGCACCGAGTTTGAGAAGGAAGCCGTCTGGCTGCCGTCTCTGGCCGTGCATCACATGAACGCCGGACAGGTCTTCATCGACGGCAAGACCTTCACTGAATGCCTGATCGAAGGCCCGGCGGTCATGGCGATCATGAACGGCACCAGCTTTGACGGCTGCAATATGGGCGTGGCCGAAGACCCGCGCACCCTGCTGCTGGACCCACGCGGCGAGATGATCGCCGGGGCGATCGGTATGTCCAACTGCCGTTTCGTGCGCTGCCGCTTCGTGCAGGTGGCCTTTACCGGGGCCAAGGAGGCGCTGGACGACATGGAGCAGGGCCTGTTGAGCGCGCGCGCCGAGGCGAGAACTCAGGCGCAAACGAAGGGATGAGGTCTGCAGGCGCCGGGAGCGGCGCCGCCGGCTTCCCTTCTGGTTTTTGAAAGATCACTCCAATGACTGACACCACCATCACCCTCGAAGCGCTCGGCCCCGGCCCCACCTATGTCGGCAAGAACGTGTGGCTGCCCCAGCTGTTCATGGAGACGGCGCGCGCCGGCCTGCCCGTCATCGAGAACCGCCGCTTCGAGAACTGTCTGATGGAAGGGCCGGCTGTCCTGCTGCCGCTGGAAGGCTGCAACTTCGATGGCTGCAACATGGGCGACGCCAAGGGCGATCCGCGCAACCTGATGCTGACGCCGCTGGGGCCGCAGCGCGTCACCGGGCCGATCCCGTTCAAGAACTGCCAGTTCATCAACTGCAACTTCCTGGGCGTCGGCTTCACCGGCCCGTCGGAGTTCATTGACAACATGGTGGCGGTTCTCTCCCAGCCGGGACCGGCGCAATGAAGTTCACGCTTTCCTGGCTGAAGGCCCACCTCGACACGGAGGCCGAGGTCGATCAGGTCGCTGAGGCCATGACCATGGCCGGGCTGGAAGTCGAGGACGTCCACGACCCCATCGCCGCCGTGGCACCTTTCACGGTCGCCAAGATCGTGTCGGCCGAACGTCACCCCAACGCCGACCGCCTGCAGGTCTGCCAGGTCGAGACCGTGGACGGGCTGAAAGAGATCGTCTGCGGCGCTCCGAACGCGCGCGCAGGGCTGACGACCATCTACGCTCCCATCGGCGCCTATGTGCCGGGCCTTGGCGTGACCCTGATCGAGAAGCCGGTGCGCGGCGTGGTGTCCAACGGCATGCTGTGCTCGGGCGCCGAGCTGGAGCTGCCCGACGACAGCGACGGCATCCTGGAGCTGTCCGACGAACTGCAGGTCGGGACCCCGGCGGCGGGCGTCTTCGGCGCCGAGCCGGTCGTCGACTTCGAGGTGACGCCGAACCGTCCCGACTGGCTGGGCGTGGCCGGCATCGCCCGCGACCTGGCCGCCGCCGGGCTCGGCAAGCTGACGACGCCGGAGATCGTGCCGGTCGCCGGGGCTTTCGACAGCCCCGTCTCGGTGACGCTGGAGGCGCCCGAACTGTGCCCGGTCTTCGCCGGTCGCGTGATCCGCGGCGTCCGCAACGGCCCGTCGCCGGAGTGGCTGCAGCAGCGGCTGACGGCCATCGGCCTGCGTCCGATCAATCGCCTCGTCGACATCACCAACCTGATTTCCTACGACCGCGCGCGGCCGCTGCACGTCTATGACCTGGCCAGCCTGTCGGGCGACGGGATCGTCGTGCGCGCCGGTCGCGGCGAGGCCGATCAGATCGAGGCGCTGGACGGCAAGACCTATGCGCCGGGCGCTGCCGACTGCGTTATCGCCGACGCCGGGGGCCAGCGCGCCATCGGCCTGGGCGGCGTCATGGGCGGCGTCTCCACCGGCTGTTCGGACGAGACGGTCGACGTCTTCGTCGAAAGCGCCTGGTTCGATCCCATCGCCACGGCCCAGACGGGTCGCTCGCTGGGGATCAACTCGGACGCGCAGTATCGCTTTGCGCGCGGCGTGGACACGGCCTCGGTCGTGCCGGGGCTGGAGCTGGCGACGCAGCTGATCCTCGACCTGTGCGGCGGCGAGCCGTCGACGGTCACGGCAGCGGGCGCCGCGCCGGCCGCACCCGCCGCCTTCGCCTTCGACCCGGCCTATGTGAAGCGACTGTCGGGCATGGAGCTGAGCGACGACCGGATCTTCGAGATCCTGTTCGCCCTGGGCTTCACCGTCATGCGCGGCTCGCCCTGGTCGGTGACGCCGCCGTCCTGGCGCCGCGACATCGAAGGCCCGGCCGATCTGGTCGAGGAGGTCGCCCGCATTGAGGGCTACGCCGCGCTGCCGGATGCGCCCCTGCCGCCCATCGCACCGGCGCCAGGCGGGGTGCTCAGCCCGCGTCAGGCGCGCGCGCGCACGGCCCGTCGCGCCCTGGCGGCCCTGGGCTATGCCGAGGCCGTCACCTGGTCCTTCACCAAGCAGTCGATCGCGGTCCTGTTCGGCGGCGGGGACGAGCGTCTGGTGCTGGAGAACCCCATCGCGGCCGATCTGGACTGCATGCGGCCCTCGGCCCTGCCGAACCTGATCCAGGCGGCGGCGCGCAACGCCGCGCGCGGCCACGCCGACGTCGCCCTGTTCGAGATCGGCCCCATCTATCTGGACGACCAGCCGACCGGCCAGCGCACCGTCATCGCCGGCCTTATCGCGCCGCACGCCGACCGTCACTGGGGCGGGACGGGGGAGGACCCCCTGTTCGCGCTGAAGGGCGACCTGCTGGCCGTGCTGGAAGAGATCGGCGCCCCGGTCGCCTCCCTGCAACTGGCCCAGGGCTCGAACCGCGACTGGTGGCACCCCGGCCGTTCGGCCCGGCTGCAACTGGGCCCCAAGAACGTCATCGTCGAGTTCGGCGCCCTGCACCCGCGCGTGCTGAAGGCGCTGGACGCCGACGGACCCATGCTGGCATTCGAGATCGTGCTGGATTCCGTGCCCGAACCGCGCGGCAAGTCGGGCAAGGCGCGCGGCGCGGCGGACCTGCCGAACCTGATGCCCCTGACCCGCGACTTCGCCTTCCTGATGGACGAGGCCAAGGCCGTGGGCGACCTGACCCGCGCCGTAGCGGGCGCCGACAAGGCGCTGATCGTCGACGTCCGGGTCTTCGACGTCTATCGCGGCCAGGGCGTGCCGGAAGGCCAGAAGTCGGTCGCCATTGAGGTCGAAATCCAGCCTCGCGCCGCCACCCTGGCCGAGGCCGAGATCGAGGCCCTGATGGCTAAGGTCAAGGCGGCGGCCGCCAAGGCCGGCGGAACGCTGCGGGCCTGAATGCAGATGAATCCGGCGGGCTGGAGCCCGGGCCGCCGGAACTTCTGCGGCCAAGCAATCTTCGGTTAACCTTAAAGCCCCAAGGCTGCCTTAAAAGGCACGGACGGTAGGCCAAGCCCGCGACGACGGGCGGACCGTCCTTAGCCGGGAGCCTCGACCATGCACCGCCGCCAACTGATCCGCACCAGCCTCGGCCTCGCCGCCGCCGGCGCCCTGCCCGCCGGCCTCGGCGCCTGCGCCAGCCGCCCGCCGGCCGATCCCAACTATCCGATCGCCTCGGACCAGAACGCTCAGGCGTATACCTTTGACGAACTGGTCGCCGCCGGTTCGCGCGAGCTGGGCATCGCCGCCGAGGCCATGGGCGGCGCCATCGAGCGCATCTTCGCCGAACAGGGCGACCGCCCGACCGCCTATATCGCGGGCGAGGAAGGGGCGGGCGCTGTCGTGGCCGGCCTGCGCTATGGCCGCGGGGCCCTGCACATGAAGGATCTGTCGGCGTCGCAGGAAGTGTACTGGCAGGGCGCCTCGATCGGCTGGGACTGGGGCGGCAACGCCAGCCGGGTCTTCACCCTGGTCTACGGCCTCTATCACCCCGACATGCTCTATCGCCGCTATCCGGGCGTCGAGGGCTCAGCCTATCTGGTGGCCGGCCTGGGCGTGAACTATCAGCGCGCCGACGGCATCGTCCTAGCCCCGATCCGCACCGGCGTCGGCGTGCGCCTGGGCGCCAATGTCGGCACCATGAGCTACAGCCGCCAGCGCAACATTCTGCCTTTCTAAGTCCGCTATGCTCGGGTCGCGGACCCTCGCGGCTTGAGCGAAAAGAAGGCGCGTCGATTTCGGTCGGCGCGCCTTTCGCATGTCAGGGGGCCTTCTCGGCGAGGATCGCCTCAAGCCCCTCGCGGTAGGACGGGTATCGCGGACGCCAGCCCAGTTCGGCCTTGGCGCGGGCGTTGGAGACGCGCTTGGAGTCCAGGTAGAAGCGGCGCATGGCCTCGCTGACTTCGGGATCGGTCCAGTCGACTTCGGGCGGGCGCGGCAGGCCCAGGCGTTCGGCGGCCCAGGCGGTGACGACGTCGGCGGAGGTCGGCTCGTCGTCGGTCAGGTTGTAGACGCCGCCCGGCCGGGGCCGGGCCATCGAGGCGAACAGGCCGGAGACGATGTCGTCGACATGGATGCGGTTGAACACCTGGCCGGGCTTCTTCACCAGGCGGGCGTTTCCGGCGCGCAGACGATCGATGACGCTGCGGCCAGGGCCGTAGAAGCCGGGGAGGCGGAAGACCTGCAGCGTCAGCCCCATGCCCTGGGCGCCGTCCAGCCAGTCACGCTCGACCCGCGCGCGTCGTGCGCCCGCCAGGGTGGCGGCGTTCAGCGGATCGCCTTCGAAGACCCAGCCGCCTGCCCGGTCGCCATAGACGGCGGTGGAGGAGGCATAGCCGATCCAGTCGGGCCAGGCGTCAGCGGCCAGAGGCGTCAGGGCGCGCAGGGCCGGGCAGCCGTGGACGTCCGGCGGCGTCGTGATCAGCACGGCCTGCGCGGCGGCCAGGGCCTCGCCCAGAGCCTTGGCGTCAGTCGGATCGACCGGCGCGATTCCCTTCGCCGCCAGCAGCCGGCGGGTTTCGGGATCGCGCGAGGTGGCGGAGGCGCGGCCGCCGCGGCGCAGGGCCTCGCGCGCCGCCGCCTGTCCCAGATAGCCGCCGCCGAACACCAGGAGAGACGGGGCGTCGGCGGACGTGGTCATCGGGCTTTGGTCTCTCAGGCGGACAGGACGCGGGCAGGCGAGGCGGCGGAGCCTTCAGTCTCGGCGCGAAGGGCGTCGGCGCGGCCGGCGTTCCAGGCGGTGACGCAGGGGATCTTGCTCCGGTCGGCCCGGTCGGCGTAGCGGCGGGCGACCTCAGTCACGTCGGCCATCAGCCCCTCGGCCAGGGTGATGGGCTTCAGCCCGAGCTCGCGGAATTGATCATTGGCGACGACCAGTTCGTTCTCGTCGGCCTCCTGGCGCGGATTGGCGACGTTGTGGACTTCAGCGCCGGTCATGTCCGCCACCATCTGCGCCAGGTCGCGGACACGGCGGCTCTCGGTCATCTGGTTGAGGATCTTGACCCGTTCGCCGCGCTGGGGCGGGTTCTTCAGGGCCAGTTCGACGCAGCGCACCGTGTCCTGGATGTGGATGAAGGCCCGCGTCTGGCCGCCCGAGCCGTGCACGGTCAGCGGATAGCCGACAGCCGCCTGCATCAGGAAGCGGTTCAGCACCGTGCCGTAGTCGCCGTCGTAGTCGAAGCGGTTGATCAGGCGCTCGTCCTGCTTCGTTTCCTCGGTCTGGGCCCCCCAGACGATGCCCTGGTGCAGGTCGGTGATCCGCAGGGCGTCGTTCTTGGCGTAGAACTGGAACAGCAGGGCGTCCTGCGTCTTGGTCATGTGGTAGATGCTGCCGGGGTTCGGCGGGAACAGGATTTCCTGCTCGGTGGGGCCGTGGTCGGTGTCGACCGTCACCTTCAGATAGCCCTCGGGGATGCGCAGGCCCGCCGTGGTGTAGCCATAGACCCCCATGGTCCCCAGGTGGGCCAGGTGCACGTCCCGCCCGCTCTCGACGATGGCGGCCAGCAGATGGTTGGTGGCGTTCAGATTGTTGTCGACGGTGTAGAGCTTGTGCCGCGCCGACTTCATCGAATAGGGCGCGGCGCGCTGTTCGGCGAAATGGACAACGCTGTCGGGCGCCCAGTCCTTGATCAGAGCGACCAGACGGTCGAACTCCTTGCCGACCGTCAGATTGACGAAGTCGATGGTGCGGCCTGACACCTGTTTCCACGCGGCGATGCGCTCGCCCATGGTGCGGATCGGGGTCAGCGAGCGGATCTCCAGCTCGTTGTCGATGTTGCGGCGGCTGAGGTTGTCGACGATCAACACCTCCCAGCCGCGCGCCGACAGATGCAGAGCCGTGGGCCAGCCGCAGAAGCCGTCGCCGCCGAGGATGATTACGCGCATTCGTCGAACCCCAGTCTGTCCTGTCTTCACCAGTCCTGCCTAGCCCATGGCGCAAGGCGGCGAAAGCGGGATGAATGCGCGTGGCGGCCGACGGCGACAGCTGAGGGCTAGGAGGCGCGCTTGACGATGGCGGTCAGGGAGGCGCTCCGCGAGGCGGTCTGGGCCGTTGTCGCGATGCGGGTCCCTATCTGGCCTCGGGCGTCCGCCAGGGCCTCGCGAACGCACAGGTGACGCACGCGATAGTGGCTGATGACCAAGTGGGCGTCGTCGCACACACGTCGCGCCGCCAGATTCAGGCGGCGGTCGAGAACGCGGGCCTGTTCGGGCCGGCTCAGGTCCAGATCGGCGTAGGATACGATGACGATGTCGTCAGCCGCGCTTTGTGGCTGGTGCTGGGCCTGACTGGGGGTTTGCGCACCGAGGGTCGCGGCGCTCGCGATCATCACGGCGGCGCTGAGGATCATAGTATGCATGTCGCATCTCCTGATCGCCCGCTCGCCGTGCGTTCTCCTTCCGCCAGGGTCGGCGCCCGACTGGACGCGGATGATACGCCCCGTGGGCCACCCGCGCTCGATCAGAAATCGGCCGTTCCACCGGCTCCGTTACACAAAAACGTGCAGCGGCCCCCCAAGAGGCGGCCAGTTCAGAGCAGGCTTTCGATCGCGGCGCGGGCGGCGTCGCCCAGGTCGGGGCGTTTCAGGGCCAGGGCGACGTTGGCGCGCAGCAGGCCGATCTTGTCGCCGCAGTCGTGGGTCACGCCCTCATACTCATAGGCGGTGAAGGTCTGCGACTGCATCAGCCGCGCCATGGCGTCCGTCAGCTGGATCTCGCCACCGGCGCCGCGCTCCTGCGTCTCCAGCAGGTCGAAGATCTCCGGCTGCAGGATGTAGCGGCCCGAGATAGACATGTTCGAGGGCGCCGTGCCCTGGGCTGGCTTTTCGACCATGCCCTTCATGCCGTAGCGGCGACCGTCGTTGGTCGAGGGATCGATGATGCCGTATTTGTGGGTGTCGGCCTCAGGCACGGCCTCGACGCCGATGACGTTGCCGCCGACCTCGGCGTAGACCTTGGCCAGCTGCTTCAGGGCGCCGGGCTGCGAATCCACGATGACGTCGGGCAGGATGACGGCGAAGGGCTCGGGGCCGATGATGTCGCGGGCGCACCAGACGGCGTGGCCCAAACCCTTGGGCTGCATCTGGCGGGTGAAGCTCATTTCGCCGGCCTGGGCCAGTTCGGCGTTCATGGCCGCCAGGATCTCGGTCTTGCCCTTGGCCGCCAGCTGAGCCTCGAGCTCGATCTGGTGGTCGAAATAGTCCTCGATCGCTTGTTTGGCGCGGCCGGTGACGAAGACGATATGCTCGATCCCCGCCTCGCGCGCCTCTTCCACGATGTAGGAGAGGATCGGCCGGTCGACGACGTTCAGCAGCTCCTTCGGCGTGGTCTTGGTGCCGGGCAGAACCCGCGTGCCGAGACCGGCCACGGGCAGGACCGCCTTGCGAAGGCGGGCGGGGGAGGTCGTCATGGATGGTCCTGATCAGCCTTGGGGCGCCTGTCATAGGCGCAATTTGTGAAGCTTCCAAACGCCCCCGGACCGATCGGGTTCGCCTATTCCACCGTCACCGACTTGGCCAGGTTGCGCGGCTGGTCGACGTCGGTGCCCTTCTGAACGGCGGTGTAGTAGGCGAGCAGCTGCATCGGCACGGCGTAGACCAGAGGCGCGATCAGGGCCGGGCAGTCGGGGGCGTGGACGCGGCGGACGCCCGCCCCGTGCAGGGCCGGCGCCGTCTCGGGCGTGATCATGATGACCGGCCCGCCGCGCGCGGCGACTTCCTGCAGGTTGGAGGCGGTCTTCTCGAACAGGTCGTCCAGCGGGGCCAGGGCGACGGTCGGGGTGGCCTCGTCGATCAGGGCGATGGGGCCGTGTTTCAGTTCGCCCGCGGCATAGCCCTCGGCGTGGATATAGCTGATCTCCTTCAGCTTGAGCGCGCCTTCCATGGCCAACGGGAACATCGGGCCGCGGCCCAGGAACAGCACGTCGCGCGCCTTAGCCAGGTCGAGCGTCAGGGCGTGGATGCCCGCGTCCATCTGCAGGGCCTCGGCGATCAGGCGCGGGGCCTCGAACAGGGCCTTGACCAGTTCAGCTTCCTGAACGGCGTCGATCCGGCCGCGCGCGACGCCCGCCGCCACGGCCAGCGACAGCAGGGCGGCGACCTGGGCGGTGAAAGCCTTGGTCGAGGCGACGCCGATCTCGGGGCCGGCATGGGTGGGCCACAGGATCTCTGCCTCGCGCGCCATCGAGGAGGTGTGGACGTTGACGACGGCGGCGGTCTTCAGCCCCTGCGCCTTGCACCATTTCAGGCCGGCCAGGGTGTCGGCGGTCTCGCCCGACTGGCTGACGGCGACGGCCAGCGTGCCGGGCGACAGGGCCGGGTCGCGGTAGCGGAACTCTGAGGCGATCTCGACGTCGCAGGGCAGGCCGGCGTATTTCTCAAAGGCGTATCTGCCGATCTGGGCGGCGTAGAAGGCCGTGCCGCAGGCGACGATCTGGATGCGGCTCAGAGCGGCGAAGTCCACGGCTTGAACCTTGGCCTTGCCGGAGACCAGGTCCAGGTATTCCGACAGGGTGTGCTGGACGCTGTCGGGCTGTTCGTGGATCTCCTTTTCCATGAAGTGGCGGTACTCGCCCTTCTCGACCAGGGCCGAGGAGGCCGAGACCTGGACCACGGCGCGGTCGGCCGGGCGGCCCGAGGCGTCGAACATGCGCGCGCCGGTGCGGGTCACGGCGACGAAATCGCCTTCCTCCAGATAGGAGATTTTCTGGGTGAAGGGGCCGACGGCCAGGGCGTCCGAGCCCAGGTACATCTCGCCCTCGCCCCAGCCGACGACCAGGGGACTGCCCCGGCGCGCGCCCAGGATCAGCTCATCCTCGCCCTCGATCAGCACGGCCAGGGCATAGGCGCCGGTCAGACGATCCAGCGTCGCCTTGAAGGCGTCCAGCGGCGCCATGCCGGCGGCCAGCTTGTGGTCCAGCAGATGGGCGACGACCTCGGTGTCGGTCTGGCTTTCGAAGACGCGGCCCTCAGCCTCCATCTCCGCCTTCAGCTCGGCGAAGTTCTCGATGATGCCGTTGTGGACCAGGCAGACGCGCCCGGCCTTGTGCGGGTGGGCGTTGGTCGTCGTCGGCGCGCCATGGGTGGCCCAGCGGGTGTGGCCGATGCCGACGGTTCCGGCGACCGGCTCGGCGGCCAGCACGGCCTCCAATTCGCGGATCTTGCCCTTGGCGCGGCGGCGTTCGATGCGGCCCTCTGACTGGACGGCGATCCCAGCCGAGTCGTAGCCGCGGTACTCAAGCCGCTTCAAGCTGTCGATCAGGCGAGAGACGACGGGGCCGGTTCCGGTGACGCCGATGATGCCGCACATGATGTCTGCTCCGAACGGGACGCAGCCGCCGCTTTTGCGCCGGGCCGCGAAATTGAGGTAAGCGAGAGGGTTCAGCCTCCGCCCTGGATCTCAGCTCTAGGAAATCGCGGGGGCGGCGACATCAAAAAATGGGTTTCGGAAGGTTTCTTTGCAAACTCCGGGGCCGCCAGCGAAGGACGGCCTTTTGGGCGAGAGAAAATACTTCGGCACCGATGGCATTCGCGGCCGGGCCAACACCCATCCGATGACGGCCGAGGTGGCCCTGCGCGTCGGCCTGGCCGCCGGGCGGCTGTTCCGCACCGACGACGACCGGCGCCATCTGGTGGTGATCGGCAAGGATACCCGTCTGTCCGGCTATATGATCGAGCCGGCGCTGGTGGCGGGGCTGGCCTCGGTGGGCATGGACGTGCGGACGTTCGGCCCCCTGCCGACGCCGGGCGTGGCGATGATGACCCGCTCGATGCGCGCCGATCTGGGCATCATGATCTCGGCCTCGCATAACGACTACGCCGACAACGGCATCAAGCTGTTCGGACCGGACGGCTACAAGCTGTCGGACGAGATCGAGTTGAAGATCGAAGCCATGATGGACGAGGCCCTGGACCAGGATCTGGCGCCCTCGAACAAGCTGGGCCGGGTCAAGCGCATCGACGACGCCCCGCCGCGCTATATCGAGATCGCCAAACAGGCCTTCCCCAAGCGGCTGAGCCTGAAGGGCCTGCGTATCGCCATCGACTGCGCCAACGGCGCCGGCTACCGCGTGGCGCCGACGACCCTCTATGAACTGGGCGCCGAGGTCTTTCCTGTCGGCGTCGAGCCGAACGGCCTGAACATCAACGCCGAGTGCGGCTCGACCCATCCGGCCACGGTGTCGGAGGCGGTGAAGACCTATCGTTGCGACATCGGCATCGCGCTGGATGGCGACGCCGACCGGGTCATCATCTGCGATGAAAAGGGCCATGTGGTCGACGGCGACCAGATCATGGCCCTGATCGGTCTGGACTGGGCCAAGCGCGGGCGGCTGAACGGCAAGGGCGTGGTCGCCACCGTCATGTCCAACCTGGGGCTGGAGCGCCGCCTGAAGGCCGAGGGCCTGACGCTGGAGCGCACCAAGGTCGGCGATCGCTACGTCATGGAGCGGATGCGCGAGGGCGGCTTCAACATCGGCGGCGAACAGTCGGGCCACATCATCCTGAAGGACCACGCCACGACCGGCGACGGCCTGATGGCGGCGCTCCAGGTGCTGGCGGTGCTGGTCGAGGCGGGCGCGCCGATGAGCGAGCTGGCGCGCCAGTTCGAGCCGGTGCCGCAACTGCTGAAGAACGTCCGCTACACCGCCGGAAAGCCGCTGGAAGACGCCAAGGTCAAGGCGGCGATGGCCGAGGCCGAAGCCGCTCTGAACGGCGCAGGCCGCCTGCTGGTCCGACCCTCGGGCACGGAGAAGCTGATCCGCGTCATGGCCGAGGGCGACGACGAGGCTCTGGTCAAGCGTGTGGTCCACGACGTCGCCGAGGCGGTGAAGGCGGCGGGCTGAACGCCCGCCGCTCGCGCCGTCAAATGGCGGACAGGGCCTGATCCAGGTCGGCCCACAGGTCTTCGACGTTCTCGATGCCGACCGACAGGCGCACCAGATTGTCGCCGATGCCGCTGCGCGCCTTGGCCTCCGGCGTATAGTCGGAGTGGGTCATGCTGGACGGGTGCGAGGCCAGGCTCTCGGCGCCGCCCAGGCTGACGGCCAGTTTGAACAGGCGAAGCGCGTTCAGCATACGGAAGGCCTCGGCCTCGCCGCCCGGGAGTTCGAGCGAAAAGGTCGAGCCGGAACCCTTGCACTGGGCCTCGAAGATCGTCCGCTGCTCGGGCGAGGCGTCGGGGCCGCCGGCGGTCAGGACGGCGCTGACGCGCGGGTCGGCGCGCAGGCGCTCGGCCAGGACGAGCGCGTTCTCCTGCGCCCGCTCCATGCGGATGTGCAGGGTCTCCAGACTGCGCAGCAGCAGCCAGGCGGTGTGCGGGTCGGCGGTCGTGCCGCAGATGGTCCGCATTTCGCCGACGCGCGCCATGATCTCGGCCCCGCCCAGGCAGCCGCCGGCGATCAGGTCCGAATGGCCGCCGACGTATTTGGTCAGGGAATAGAGGACGAGGTCGGCGCCCAGCTCCAGCGGGCTCTGCCACAGAGGGCCGAGGAAGGTGTTGTCGACGGCGATGACCGGCGGCTCGGCCTGGTCCAGCGCCCTGGCGCCCGAGACGGCGCGGGCGATGTCGACCAGCTGGTTGGTCGGATTGGCGGGGGTCTCCAGATAGACGGCGGCCAGGCGTCCGCCGGTCGTCTTGGCCTGCGCGGCCGCCGCGAGCATGGCCGCGTCCAGGGCGTCGGCGCCCTCGGCGGCGGGGACGCTGATCGCCTTGACGCCGTAGCGGGGCAGGATCCGGTCGAACAGGTATTCGGTGCCGCCATAGGCCGGGGCCGTATAGAGGATGACGTCGCCGGGCCGCACCAGGGCCAGCATGGCGGTCGAAATGGCGGCCATGCCGCTGGAGAAGACCAGGGCTTTGTCGGCCTTGTCCCAGACCGCGAGGCGGTCTTCGAGAATTTCGAGGTTCGGGTTGTTGATGCGCGAATAGATCAGGCCCAGCGCCTCGTCCGGGTCGCGCTGGCGCAGGCCATAAGCGACTTCGAAGAAGCGTTTGCCGTCCTCGGCCGACTTGAAGACGAAGGTCGACGCCTGGAACAGCGGCGCCTTGATCGCGCCCTCCGACAGGGCCGGATCATAGCCATAGCCCATCATCAGGGTTTCAGGCGCAAGGGTGCGGTCGCCGAGGACGCGCTGACGGTGGCGGTTCATTTTTATGTTTCCTCTCCAGACTCGGTGATAGCCGACCGCTGAAAGGGCCGCCAGCGGCTAGCTTGTTGAGCCGAGGCGTCGAGGCTAGAAAATTCGACCGCGGGCGAGGGGCGTCAGGACGCGAGTTTGCGAGCCAGCGCCTCGATCCGCTGGCGAATGTCCGGTACGGCGATCGTCTCCCAGAAGGCGGCGCGGGCGGGAGGGCCGAGGACAAAGAGGGCGGCGTCGACGGTCCCGTCGGCGTGTATGACGCGTCCGTCGGCGTCCAGGTCGAGGCCGAGGTCGACCGCGTCGATACGGGCGCGGCCTTCAGCGATCAGGGCGGCGGTCAGGGGCGCGCGCGCCGCGTCGTGGCCGGGCCCGGTGCAGTCGATCAACCAGCCGGCGGAGAGGGCTTGCATCAACCCATTCCGTGTACGGACGGTCAGGGCCGCGCTGTTGTCGCCCCCAACGACGGCGTGAGCGCGACCAGCGAGAATGGTCAGGCGTCCGCCCGTTCTCAACGCCTCCAGTTCGGCGGCGACCTCCGGGGCGATGCGGTGGCGATGCACGTCCCACCAGGGCCGCAGATGGCGCAGGAAGCGGGCGCGCTGGGCGGTCGTGGCGGCGCGCCACAGTTCGAGGGTGATCGGGCGATAGCCCTCCATGACGCGGCGCCAGCCGTGCTCGGGGGCGAGGCGTCGGGCGGTCGCCAGGCGTCGGGACAGGGCGCCGGTCAGCGCGTCGGACGGCAAGTCGAGGGGAATGTCGTGGCGGGCGCCGTGGGCCAGGGGTAGAAGCCCGCGTCGCGACACCACCGTCGCCTGTCCGCGCCAGCCCTGGGCCTGAAGCGCCAGGACGACATCGACCATGGTCAGCCCTGAGCCGAGGATCAGCACCGCGTCGTCCGCAGCGATGTGGCCCAGAGCGCCGGGCCGCCAGGGATCGGCGATGCGGCGCGGGCTGTCGCCGGCGACGGCGGGGCGCGGGGGTGGATTGCCCGTGGCCAGCACCACGGCGCGGCCGGGGATGCGCGAGCCGTCGCTGAGGATGACGGTCTCGCCCTCGATGCGGACAGCCTTGCCCGTCACGCGGCGGATGAGGCCGGGATGGGCGGCCTCGGTCTGCGCAAGCCGGTCCTGCACATAGCGGCCGTAGAGGCGGCGCGGCGCAAAGCCGTTGGGATCGGCGAAATCGGGGGCGTGGACCGCCAGCCAGTCGGTGAAGTCAGTCGGCCGGTCGGGGCGGGCGCTCATCCGTTCGGAGCGGACGTTGAGGCGGTGCGCGTCCAGCACAGCCGAATAGGCGACGCCGAGGCCGACCTGTTCGCCGCGCTCGATCAGCACCGAGGCCTGACCCTGTTCGGCCAGGCGCGCGGCCAGCATGGCGCCGGAGAACCCGCCGCCAACGATGACTACGGGGAGGGAGGCGGCGTCGTTCATGGAACGACAATTGTCCACGACGCCGCCGCGGGTCAAACCGGAATCAGATTTCCTGGTTAAAGGCGCCGATTTCCGGGTGGGCGGCCAGGCGCGGCTTCACCTCCTTGCGGAACAGGTCGCGCATGTCGTCGGCCGAGCGCATGCTCTCGACCACCACCACCAGCTCCGGCTTGTTGGACGAGGCGCGAACCAGCACCCAGGAGCCGTCCTCGAGGTGGACGCGCACGCCGTTGACGGTGATGGCCTCGACGATCTTGCGGCCGAGAATCTCGCCGCCGGAGGCCGCCAGATCCTCGTACTCCTTCACGATCCTGGCCAGGACGTCGTACTTCAGCTCGTCGTCGCAGTGCGGCGACATGGTCAGGCTGGTCCAGGCGTCAGGCAGGGCGGTCTTCAGTTCGCTGAGGCTCTTGCCGGGGTTGCGATCCAGCATGGCCAGCACGGCGCCCGCCGCCACCAGACCGTCGTCATAGCCGTGGCCCAGGTCGCCCGACAGGAAGAAGTGGCCCGACTTCTCGAACCCGGCCAGGGCGTTCAGTTCGGCGGTCTTGCGCTTGATGTAGGAGTGGCCGGTCTTCCAGTAGACGGTCGTCGCGCCGTTGGCCTTCAGCACCTCGTCGGTCTTGTACAGGCCGGTCGATTTCACATCGACGACGAAGGTGGCGTTCGGATGGATGGCCGACAGGTCGCGGGCCAGCATCAGGCCGATCTTGTCGGCGAAGATCTCCTCGCCCGTGTCGTCGACCACGCCGCAGCGGTCGCCGTCGCCATCGAAGCCGAGCGCCAGGTCGGCGCCGGTCTCCTTCACCTTGGCCGCCATCTGCACCAGCATAGCGTGATCTTCCGGGTTCGGATTGTATTTGGGGAAGGTGTAGTCGAGGTCGGTGTCCATCTCGATCACCTCGGCGCCCATCAGGCGCAGCACTTCGGGGGCGAAGGCGCCGGCCGTGCCGTTGCCGCAGGCGGCCACGACCTTCAGCGGGCGGGACAGTTTCACCTTGGACGCCACGTCCTTGATGTAGGTCTCGCGGAAGCCCTCGACGCGCTCCAGCCGGCCGCCGGCGCGGGCGACGCCCTGACCGTTCAGGACGATCTCCTTCAGGCGGCCCATTTCGTCGGGGCCGAAGGTCAGGGGGGCCTGGGCGCCCATCTTCACGCCAGTCCAGCCGTTCTCATTGTGGCTGGCGGTGACCATGGCGACGCAGGGGCAGTCCAGCGCGAACTGGGCGTAGTAGGCCATCGGCGACAGGGCCAGGCCGATGTCCAGCACCTCCATGCCGCCTTCCAGCAGGCCCAGGATCAGCGCCTGCTTGACCGACAGGGAATAGCCGCGGAAGTCGTGGCCGACGGCGATTCTGGGCGTCTGGCCGATCTCGTGGACATAGGTGGCCAGGCCGAGGCCCAAGGCCTGAATGCCCAGCAGGTTGATCTCTTTTTCCAGAATCCAGCGGGCGTCGTATTCGCGAAAGCCGGTCGGCTTGACCAGAGGCAGGGTTTCATACTCCGCAGTGTTGGGGCGGATGTCCTGACGGGGCTTTTGCATGGTTTTTCCTGGATAGGCCGCTGAGAGGCGCGGGGGCGCAAATCTGTCTGGCCCTATAGCCTCGCCCCGCACGAGAGGCCACAACGCGCGATCATTGTTATGGCTGCCGTGTCTATCCTGATGCGGCGAAACCTTGACCGCCCCCGCGTCGGGGGCCTAGCGAGAAACTCAGTTACGGATGCTCCCGGAGACCTTCATGACCCGCCTGATCCTGCTGCGCCACGGCCAGAGCCAATGGAATCTGGAGAACCGCTTCACCGGCTGGGTCGACGTCGACCTGACGGCCGAGGGCGAGGCCCAGGCTCGGCGCGGCGGCGAGCTGATCGCGCAGGCGGGGTTCAAGCCTGCCGTCATGTTCACCTCGGTGCTGAAGCGGGCCAAGCGCACCGGCGCCCTGGCTCTGGACTCGGCGGGCCTCAAGGACGTGCCGGTGATCGATGACTGGCGTCTGAACGAGCGCCACTACGGCGGGCTGACGGGGCTGGACAAGGCCGAGACGGCGGCCAAGCACGGCGAGGACCAGGTCAAGGTCTGGCGCCGCAGCTATGATGTGCCGCCGCCGCCGCTGGCGCCGGGCGGCGAGTTCGATTTCGACGCCGACCCCCGCTATGTCGGCAAGGAAATCCCGGACACCGAGAGCCTGAAGACGACGCTGGACCGGGTGCAGCCCTATTGGGACGCCGAGATCGCCCCGCGCCTGAAGGCGGGCGAGGACGTGCTGATCGCCGCCCACGGCAACTCCCTGCGCGCCATCGTCAAACTGCTGTTCGCGGTGCCGGACGACAGGATCGTCGACGTCGAGATCCCGACAGGCAACCCGCTCGAGATCGACCTGGACGCGGACCTGAAGCCGGTCGCCGCCCGCTATCTGGACGAGGGGCGGGCGCAGGCCCTGCCGCCAATCACGAGAGCGGGCGCGTGAGCGGGGCGGCCGACGACGCCGTCTTCATGCGGCGGGCCATCGACCTGGCCCTGAGCCGCATGGGCGAGACCTGGCCCAATCCGGCCGTCGGCTGCGTCCTGGTCAAGGACGGCGTCGTGCTGGCCGAGGCGGCGACCGCGCCGGGCGGACGCCCCCACGCCGAGGAACAGGCTGTGCCCGAGGCGGGCGAGGCCGTGAAGGGCGCGACCGCCTATGTGACGCTGGAGCCCTGCGGCGCCCGCTCGTCGGGCCGCAAGTCTTGCGCCCACTTCCTAGCCGAGGCCGGGGTCGAGCGGGTGGTGATCGCGGCCCTGGACCCGTCGCCCTTCGCTTCGGGGCGGGGGACGGAACGGCTGCGTCAGGCGGGCCTGGCCGTCGAGACGGGTCTGCTGGCCGAGGAGGCCGCTGTGCTGTGCGAAGGCTTCCTGCACAGGCTGGAGACCGGTCGCCCGATGGTGCGGATCAGCGAGGACGGCGCGGGCTTCGACGGCCGGTTCGCCGCCGCGCCGCGCGCCGATCTGACGACCGAGCTGAACCGGCTGGGCGAGGCAGGCTATACGCGCCTATGGACGCAGGCCGGCGAGCTGGCCGAGGCCTTGCGCGAGCAGGGGCTGCTGGCGGAGTAGCGAGGAATGCAGAAACATCCGTTTCTGCAAAGCTTCCTTAATCGGCCTTAGCCATAGTCGGGTTCATGAGCGACGCTGTCGAACCCGTCCGCAGGAAGCTGACTCAGGAAGAGGTCGACGCCGTGTGCGTGAAGCACGACCGGCTGTGGCAGGCGCGGCCGGGCGGGGCGCGGGCGGTGTTCGCCTGGATGGACCTCTCGGGCGTGTCTTTACGCGGCCGCAATCTGGCCGACGCCGACTTCACCGCCGCCTGTTTGATCGGCTGCGACCTGACCGGCGCCAAGCTGGACAACGCCAACTTTTTCGGCGCGGACATGCAGGACGTGACCCTGATCGACGCCAGCCTGCGTCGGGCGGATCTGCGCGGCGCCTGTCTGCGCGGCGCGGACCTGTCGGGCGCCGATCTGTTCGAGGCGGACCTGCGCGAAGGGACCATCGCGGCCAAGGACGCCAAGCTGGGTTTCCGCGTGGTCGAGGCGAAGAAGCGGGCGGACACCGAGGCGCAGGGCGCGGTGCTGGCCGGCGCCAATCTGCAGCGTTCGCGCATGACGGGCGTCATCGCCGTGGCCGCCGACTTCACCGACGCCATCATGAAGGACTGCAAGCTGGTCCGGGCCAACCTGAAACAGGCCAGCTTTCGCGGCGCCGACCTGGCCGGGGCGGACCTGTCGGGGGCCGATCTGTCGGGCGCGGACCTCACCGACGCCATTCTGGTGGGGGTCAAGGCGGCCATGTGGCGGACCGACGGGGCCAATATGGACGGCGCGCTGGTCGATAACCGCCCGGCGGGCGAACCGGTCAGCCAGATGCCCGCCGCCGAGATGCTGCGCGAGCACGCCCAATGGTGCGAGACGGGCGGGGCCGAGGGCCAGCCCTCGGTCTTCGACGGCGTCGATCTGCGGCCGCTGGAGTCCATTCGCGGGCTGAACCTGACGGCGCTGTCGGCCAAGGGGGCGGTCTTCTACGGCCTGGACATGGAGGGGGTGCAGCTTCAGGGAGCGCAGCTGGAAGGCGCGGACCTGCGCTCAGCCAATCTGCGCCGGGCGGACCTGCGCGGGGCGCGACTGACGCGGGCGCGACTGAACGGGGCGGACCTGCGCGAGGCGCAGTTGGGACCGTTGATGCTGACGGCGGATCGGCTGCTGCCGGCCGACCTGAGCGGGGCGGCCCTGCGCGGCGCTGACCTGACGGGGGCCGACCTGCGACGGGCCGTGCTGGTCGAGGCGGACCTGAGCCGGGCCATTCTGCACGGCGCCCAGACCAAACAGGCGGACTTCACCGACGCTCAGACCGGCGGCGCGCGGGGGCTGGACATGACGGATCTGAGCGCTGGCTGATTGGGGCGGCCGCCCACGAAAAAGGGGCGACGCGAACGCCGCCCCTTAGACCGGTTAGTCTGGTGAGACGGCTCAGGCCGCCTTCTTGGCCTTGGGTTCGGCCTTGCCTTCGATCAAAGCCGAGCCGGTGGCGATCTCGATGCTGCGAGGCTTGAGGGCCTCGGGCAGTTCGCGCTTCAGCTCGATGGTCAGAAGGCCATGGGCCAGGGCCGCGCCCTTGACCACCACATAGTCGGCCAGCTGGAAGCGGCGCTCGAAGTCGCGCTCCGCCAGGCCGCGATGCAGGAAGGTGCGCGCGGAAGCGCCGTCGTCGTTGGCGGCCTTCTTGCCGGTGACGGTGAGCAGGTTTTCCTTGGCCTCGATATTCAGCTCGTCGGCGGAGAAGCCGGCGACGGCGATCTCGATGCGATAGGCGTCCTCGCCCGTCGTTTCGATATTGTAGGGAGGCCAGCCGTTTTCCGAACCGGAGCGCGCAGCGCTTTCCAACTGACGGACCAGACGGTCGAAACCGACGGCGGAACGGTACAGCGGCGAGAAATCATAGGTACGCATAGGTCATCCTTCTGACATTCAGCAAGGTTGAGCCGCCCGGCGATTTGGCCCCGGACGACGGAGGGTTTCAGCCCCAGCGGTCCGCATTCGGCCCCGTCAGGTCTGGAGAGCCCGGGATCGGCGCTCTCGGATGAAGAGGTAGGAGGCCGTTTTTCGGGCGCAAGGGGCCGCGCGAAATCGCCGCTCCGCCCCATCGACGCCTTGCAGAGGCCGCGAAGCGCCGTAAGGATTTTACCTTCATCAGTCGGAAGCGACCGGAGCCCTCATGCGAACCCTCGCCTTCATCGCCCTTGCCGGGGCCGTCCTCGGCTCCCCCGTCCCCGCCCTGGCGCAAGCCGCGCCGTCCGACGCCGCGCCCCTGCCGCGACGCGAGGGCCTGTCGATGGAGATGCCGACCCTCAGCGAGGACGCCGCGCTTCAGGCGGCCGTGGCCTCGACCAGCCGCCCTGAAGCCGACCGGGCGCGCGACGGCGAGCGCCATCCGTTCGAGACACTGACCTTCTGGGGGTTGCAGCCGGGCCTGACCGTCGTGGAGATCGAACCGGGCCGCGCCGGGTGGTGGCGCAACATCCTGGAGCCCTATGCGGCGGCGACCGGCGGGCGCTATGTCCCGGTCAACCGTCCGACCGAGGGTATGGGCGTCGCGGACGGCTCGGCGGACATGGTCGTGGTGGCCCGCGCCTTCCACAACTGGTCGCGCGATGGCCGGGTCGAGCCCTATCTGGCGGCCTTCTTCCAGGCGCTGAAGCCGGGCGGCGTGCTGGCTGTCGAGCAGCATCGCGCGGCCGAAGGGCTGAACGTGACGGAGACGGCGCCGAACGGCTACGTCCCCGAGAGCTGGGTCATCCACGCCGCGCGCCGC
This sequence comes from Brevundimonas guildfordensis, assembly GCF_014836405.1. Lineage (GTDB taxonomy): Bacteria > Pseudomonadota > Alphaproteobacteria > Caulobacterales > Caulobacteraceae > Brevundimonas > Brevundimonas guildfordensis. The sequence continues at coordinate 347,780 of NZ_JACSQU010000003.1, forward strand.
GCCGGCTTCGAGCTGGAGGCGCGTAGCGAGCTGAACGCCAATCCCAAGGACGACAGGGATCACCCGTTTGGCGTGTGGAGCCTGAAGCCGACCCGCACGTCCGAGCGCGACGGCCGCGCCCTGACGCCCGACGAACGCACGGCGCTGGACGCCATCGGCGAGAGCGATCGCATGACGCTGCGCTTCCGCAAGCCCTATGCGGCCGACTGAAGCGCCTTATGACAAAGCTGTGCGTGATTTTGACCCTGGCGCAGAAGCGCCTTAAGCCCCAAGCGAAGACATCCGGCGGCGAGAGGAAGCGCGCATGACAGACCGATCGACGCGGCGATCCGTCCTGGCCGGCGCCAGCGCCCTGGCTCTGGTCGCGCCCCTGTTCGGCCTGGCCGCTTGCGGCCGTAAAGAAGAGGCGCCGACGCCCGCCGAGCCCGAGGCGCCCAAGGGGCCGCCGGAAGGCTCGCTGGAATGGGCGGTCGCCGGGTCTTGGCGCACCGCCGACGACAAGGCGCGCGACGCCTGGCGCCATCCCGTCGAAACGCTGCGGTTCTTCGGCCTGCAGCCGAAGATGACGGTCGTCGACTTCTGGCCGGGCAGCGGCTGGTACGCCGAAATCCTGGCCCCCTATCTGAACCGGGGCGGTGGAACGCTTTACTTGGCGGGCTTCGTCGAGGGGCCGAACGCCGACCCGGCGCAGGTCGCCATCAATAACGCCCTGAAGGCCCGCATCCTGGGATCCAAGAAGCTGTACGGGCCGGTGCAGTTCACCGCCTTCGGCCCCGGCTCCGAGCCGGTAGCGCCGGCGGGATCCGCGGACTTGGTGCTGTTCATGCGCTTCATCCACGCCTGGATGGCGGCGGGGATCGCTGAAAAGGCCTTCGCCGACGCATTCGCCGCCCTGCGCCCGGGCGGGATCCTGGGCGTGGAGCAGCACCGGCTCCAGCCGGACGAGGACCAGGACCCGGCCGCCGCCAACGGCTATGTGCAGGAAGCTTTCGTGCGCCAACTCGCCGAGGAGGCGGGATTCGTCTTCGTCGAGGCGTCCGAGATCAACGCCAACCCGGCCGACACGAAGGACCATCCGTTCGGCGTTGAGACCCTGGCGCCGCGCCGCCTGACGGCTCCGCTGGGCCAGCCCGCCGACCCTGAGTTCGACCGGACCAAATACGACGCCATCGGCGAAAGCGACCGTATGACCCTGAAGTTCAGGAAGCCCGAGTGAGCCGCCCCGCCGCCTTCGCCGCCCACGCGCCCCTGATGGGGGTTCCCGGCGCCGCCTGTCCTCCCGGGGGAGAGGGCGACTGGTTCCGAGGCGCAGGCGGATTGCGCCTGCGCGCCGCCTTCTGGACGCCGTCGAGCCTGCAGGCCAAGACGCCGCGCGGGACAGTGGTGTTGAGCCCCGGCCGGACCGAGCCGATCGAGAAATATTTCGAGCTGATCGGCAACTTCCTGGCGCGCGGCTTCTGCGTGCTGGCGCACGACTGGCGCGGGCAGGGGCTGTCGGCGCGGCTGTTGCCGGACCGGCTGCGCGGGCACGCCCGGGCGGTCGAGGAGTTCCTGGACGACTACGCCCGCCTGCTGGACGCCTATGAGGCGCGCGCGCCCAAGCCGTGGATCATGGTGGGCCATTCGATGGGCGGGTGTCTGAACCTGCTGACGCTCGAGACGGGCGAGAGCCGGTTCGGCGGCGCTCTGCTGTCCAGCCCCATGCTGCGGATCAAGACCGGCAAGCGCTCGATGTGGACGGTCAAGCTGGCGGTGCGCTGGGCGCTGCGCAACGGCAAGGCGGGCGACTACGTCTTGGACGACCCTGACGACCCCTTCGACCATACGTTTGATAACGACGCCCTGACCTCGGACCGGGCGCGCTATGATCTGTGGCGACAGCAGCTTTACGCCTGTCCGCACCTGGCGCTGGGCGGCCCGACCTGGGGCTGGCTGGCCTTCGCTCTGGATGCTGGCGAGCGAGCGCTGAAGCCGCGCGCGTTGAAGAGCGTGAAGATCCCGGTGTGCGTGGTTCAGGCGTCCGAGGACGACAAGGTCTGGAAGCAGACCAATCGCTGGGCGGCCCGGCGGCTGGGACGCGGACGTTACGTCGAGGTTCCCACGGCCAAGCATGAGGTGATCATGGAGGTCGACGACCTGCGCGGGGTCTTCCTGCACGAGTTCGACGCCCTGGCCGACTACGTGGCGCCGGGGCCTGAGGACGCTCCGGCCTCTCCGGCCGCGCGGACGGTCGAACCCGCCTGATCGGTCAGGCGGCGGCCAGCAGGGGCAGGGCCTGATCCGTCAGGCGCGCATCGCCGACCGCCAGCACGCGACCGTCCGATTCATGCGGGGAATGGCCGCGCCAGTCGGTGAACCGGCCGCCCGCCGCCTCGACCAGCGGCTTGAGCGCCGACCAGTCCCAGACTCGAAGCTCGCTTTCCGCCACCAGGTCGATGCTCCCCGCCGCGACCATGGCGTAGGCGTAGCCGTCGCAACCCAGCCGTGCCAGGCGAGACGCGGCGCGGAGCCGGTCCCAGGCGGCGCGGTCGGCTCCGGTGAAGATTTCGGGGTCGGTGGTGGCGATCAGCGCCTGGTCCAGGCGCTCGCAGGCCCGGGTCTTGAGCAGGGTCTCGTCCTGGCCCTTCAGCAGGCGCGCCCCGGACAGGCCGCCCAGAAAGATCTCGCCGAGATAGGGCTGGCCGACGGCGCCGATGGTCGCGGCTCCGTCGCGGCGCAGGGCGATCAGGGTGGTCCACAGCGGCAGGCCGGCGATGAAGGCGCGGGTGCCATCGATGGGGTCCAGCACCCAGACGTGTTCGGCGTCGGGCCGATCCTCGCCGTACTCCTCGCCAATCACGCCATGATCGGGATAGCGGGCGCCGATCAGGCGACGGATGGCGGCCTCGGCGGCGCGGTCGGCCTCGGTGACCGGGTCGAAGGCGCCAGGCCCGCCCTTGTCGTCCTGAGTGAAGACGCCTCGGAAGAAGGGCAAGGCGACGCGCGCGGCTTCATGCGACAGCTCGACGGCGAAGGATTCCAGCTCGGTCATGCGACCCGGATACACGCTCCGTCGGCGCGGCGCGACCTTCAGGCGGCGAGCGTCGGTTGCTGGGCGGGAGCCGAGAGCGAGACGGGCTCGACGGTCAGACCGTCGTAGAAATAGGTGACTGGCGTCTCCAGCGCCTCGGCCAGGTCCCACAGCCGGGCGGCGGACAGGCGGTTGGCGCCGCATTCATATTTCTGAATCTGCTGGAAGCGGACGCCCACCCGATCGCCCAGCTGTTGTTGCGTGAGCCCGAGCAGTCGGCGGCGGCGGCGCAGGCGACGGCCCAGGTGCAGATCGATCTCGGCGGCCATGACCTTCTCCTTGGTTGACGTTGTGCCGCTTCGGCACGTGACAGGAGACGTCTCGCAAGAGCCGTGCCGACTTCCCCTCTGCGGGGAAGATGCAGGGCCGCAAGCAACCGTGAGGCGCGATGCGCATTAACGGCCAAGGCAGACAGCCTTTTCAGGAAGGAAAAGACATGGGTGGATTTGGATTCATCGCCTGGATCATCATCGGCATCATCGCTGGATGGCTGGCGGAGAAGATCATGAAGCGGGAACACGGCCTGGTGACCAATCTGATCGTGGGCGTGGTCGGCGCCCTGATCGGCGGGTTCCTTGCGAACAATCTGCTGGGCGTGGACGCGGCCGGCAACTGGATCGTCGGCATCATCGTCGCCACCATCGGCGCCGTGGTGCTGCTGTTCCTGCTTGGATTGGTGAAGCGTCGCGCCTAAGCGCCAGCGGCCATGTCGCAAACTTAAGGGGCGGCCCATCGGGCCGCCCCTTTTGTCATTAACCGCGGAGTGTTAGTGCGGTTCGTCGCCGTTCGGTTCGTCGCTGGGCTCATCGGCCGGCGGCGCGTCAGCCGGCGGCGCATCGGCTGCAGCGTCGGGGGTCGGCTCGGCCGCATCCGAAGCGATCGGCGTAGCCGACTGAACGTCCGAGGCGGTGGCTTCGACGACGATGTCGGCGCCGTCCTGACGAATGCCGGCCAGCGGCACCGGGCGAACCTGACCGTCGGCGGTGCGAACCGTCAGTTCCTGGCCATTGGCGCCGTTCTGGACGCCGACCAGCTTGCCGATTTCCGAGCCATCGGCGCTCTTGACGGTCGAGCCCGGCGTGAGGGTCAGGCTCTGGGGTTGAGCGGCGGCCGCCTCAGCAGGGGCCGGCTCGGGCGTCTGCGGCGTCGTGGCGTCCTGGGCGAAGGCAGGGGCGGCGATGAACAGGGCGCCGGCGATGCCGGTCAGCAGGGCGGTCTTGCGGATCATGAGAAACTCCTGGAAGGGCGAGCTCGGCGCTCGTGAAAAAATGAAACCCGCGTGATCGATGATGGTTTCGCTTGCCCTGAAATGACCTTCTACTGGCCGCAAACGGCCGATTCTTGCTCTTTGGAGGCTGGTTGCCCAAGTCCGCCGCAAAACATGACCCCTGGCGGATCACGCGCCGTCTCGCGGGGCTGGTCTATGAGCTGACCCCGCAGATGTTCGCGGCCGCCGCCTTTTCTCTGGGGGCGGTGATGTTGCTGTCGGCGGTGACCCCGGCGTTCAACGACCGGCTCAGCGCGTTGGGGCGCTTCTATCCGCCGCTATTGATCGATCTGTCGCACTTCGCCGCCAGCGTGACCGGCTTCGTCCTGCTGCTCCTCTCGGCGGGGCTGTGGCGGCGACGGCGCGGCGCCTATTACGCGGCGCTGGCCGTGCTGACGGCGGGGGCGGTCTTCTCCCTGCTGAAGGGCCTGGACTGGGTTCAGGCGATCGAACTGACCGTGGCGGCGGCCCTGTTGGCGCCATGCCGGGCAGCCTTCAATCGCCGGTCGCGTCTGGGCGAGCCGCTGCGGCCGGGGTGGCTGCTGATGCTGGCGGCGGCGGTGGCGGCCATGCTGTGGCTGGGCTTCTTCGCCTATCGCGACACGGCCTATACGGACGAGCTCTGGTGGACCTTCCTGGTCGATAAACAGGCGTCGGGCTTCCTGCGCGCCGGGGCGGTTTTGGCGCTGCTGACCCTGGCCGTGGCCATACGTTCGCTGACGACGGCGCCGGGCGCCCGCACCCACGGCCCGGCCGCGCCCGAAGAGATCGAACGTGCCCGACAGACGCTGGCGAGCGCCGAACTTGCGCCGCCCGAGGCCGAACTGGCCTTGTTAGGCGACAAGGCCCTGCTGTTCAGCCCGTCCGGCCGCAGCTTCATCGCCTACAGCGTGCGGGGACGGCGCTGGATCGCCATGGGCGAGCCGGCGGGGCTGAGGTCTGAGCGGCTCGAACTGCTGTGGGCCTTCGCCCTGCTGGCCGACAGTTACGGCGGGGCCGCGGTCTTCTATTCGGTCGGCGAGGGACTGCTGGCGGACCTGGCCACCCTTGGGCTGGCGGTCCGCAAGGTCGGGGAGGCCGCCGTGATCGACACCGCCCGCTTCACGACCGAGGGCAAGGGCAAGCAGAACCTGCGCACCGCCATCAATCGCGCCGCACGCGAGGGGGCCGCTTTCGAAGTGGCGCCGCCGGGCGCGGCGCGCGAGCTGGAGGCCGAACTGCGCGCCGTGTCGGACGCGTGGCTGAGGCACCACAACGGCTCGGAGAAGGCTTTTTCGCTCGGCCGGTTCGATATCGACTACCTGGACCGCCAGCCCCTGGCCCTGGTGCGCGAGAACGGCCGCATCGTCGCCTTCGCCAATCTTCTGGTCGGGGCGGGCGGGCGCGAAGCGATGATCGACCTGATGCGCTACGACCCCCAGGGGCCGAACGGAGTGATGGACTATCTGTTCACCCGCATCGCGCAGTGGGCGCGCGATCAGGGACTGGCGCGGCTGGATCTGGGCATGGCCCCGCTGTCAGGCCTTGAGGATCGGCGGACGGCGCCGGTCTTCGCTCGCGTCGGCGCCCTGGTGTTTGAAGAGGGCGGCGCCGTCTACGGCTTTCAGGGCCTGCGCGCCTACAAGGCCAAGTTCGGCCCCGACTGGCGATCCAAGTTCATCGCCGCCCCGCCCAGCACGCCCCTGCCTCTTGCCCTGCTGGACGTGGCCCTGCTGACTAGCGGCGGCTGGCTGGGGCTGCTGGGGTTGAAGAAGTAGCCGCGGCGCACAAAAAAGGCGGCTCTTGCGAGCCGCCTTCATCGTTTCAGCGTCCCGTGGCCGATCAGTCGGCGCGGACGCGCTTCTTGCGGAAGGAGGGGTTCAGGACCTCTTTGCGCAGGCGGATCGACTTGGGCGTGACCTCGACCAGTTCGTCTTCCTCGATATAGGCGATGGCCTGCTCCAGGCTCATCTTGCGCGCCGGGGTCAGGCGCACGGCCTCGTCCTTGCCCGAGGCGCGGACGTTGGTCAGCTGCTTGCCCTTGATGGGGTTGACGTCCAGGTCGTCCGAACGGCTGTTCTCGCCGATGATCATGCCCTGATAGGTCTTTTCGCCGGCGCCGACGAACATGACGCCGCGGTCTTCCAGGTTCCACAGGGCGAAGGCCGCCGTGTCGCCGTCCGAGTTCGACACCAGCACGCCCTTCAGACGGCCCTCGATGGCGCCCTTGTGGCCCTCATAGTGGGAGAAGACGCGGTTCAGCACGCCCGAGCCGCGCGTGTCGGTCAGGAACTCGCCCTGATAGCCGATCAGCGAGCGCGACGGGCACTTCAGCTGGATGCGGGTCTTGCCGGCGCCCGAGGGACCCATGTCGGTCAGCTCGGCCTTGCGGGCCGACAGCTTCTCGATGACCACGCCCGAGAACTCGTCGTCGACGTCGATGACCACGTCTTCGATCGGCTCCATGCGCTCGCCGTTTTCGCCGGTCTGATAGACCACGCGCGGACGGCTGATCGACAGTTCGAAGCCTTCGCGACGCATGTTCTCGATCAGAACGCCCAGCTGCAGTTCGCCGCGACCGGCGACTTCATAGGCGTCGGAGTCCGGCGTCTGGGTGATGCGGATGGCGACGTTCGCTTCGGCTTCCTTCAGCAGGCGGTCGCGGATGACGCGCGACTGCACCTTGTCGCCTTCACGACCGGCCAGGGGGCTGTCGTTCACGCCCACGGTCATGGAGATGGTCGGCGGGTCGATCGGCAGGGCGTCGAGGGCCTCGGTCACTTCCAGGGCGCACAGGGTGTCGGCCACGGTGGCCTTGGACATGCCGGCGATGGCGACGATGTCGCCCGCCTCGACGCCCTCGTCGATCGGCTGGCGCTTCAGGCCGCGGAAGGCCAGCACCTTGGTGATGCGGCCCTGTTCGATGGTCTTGCCGTCACGCGACAGAGCCTTGATGGCCATGCCCGGAACCGCCTTGCCCGAGTGGATGCGGCCGGTCAGCAGGCGGCCGAGGAAGGGGTCGCTTTCGATCAGGACGTTCAGGATCTGGAACGGCTCGTTGACGCGCGCCTGGGCGGCCGGGGCCGGGACGTGGTCGACGATCAGGTCGTACAGCGGGTGCAGGTTGTCGTTCGGCTGGGCCAGGTCCAGCGTCGCCCAGCCCGAACGGCCCGAGGCGTAGATGACCGGGAAGTCCAGCTGCTCGTCCGTGGCGCCGAGGGCGGCGAACAGGTCGAAGGTTTCGTTCAGCACCCGGTCCGGGTCGGCGTGGGCGCGGTCGACCTTGTTGATGCACAGGATCGGACGCAGGCCCATCTTCAGCGCCTTGGTCAGCACGAACTTGGTCTGGGGCATGACGCCCTCTTCGGCGTCGACCAGCAGGACGCAGCCGTCCACCATGCCCAGGATGCGCTCGACCTCGCCGCCGAAGTCGGCGTGGCCCGGCGTGTCGATGATGTTGATGCGCGTCTCGCCCGCCTTGCCGTTCCACTGGATCGACGTGCATTTGGCCAGGATGGTGATGCCGCGCTCGCGCTCCTGATCGCCGGAGTCCATGACGCGCTCGGTCGTGGCCTCATTGGCGCGGAACAGGCCGGACTGGGCCAGCAGGGCGTCCACCATGGTCGTCTTGCCGTGGTCGACGTGGGCGATGATAGCGACGTTACGAAGGTTCATATCGGGCTCGGGCGGACTGTGTTCGGTCACGGATGGGCCGCGCCGCTGCAAGAAGATTGCAGAAAAGGGAAGGGTTCGGCGCGCCTCTTACAGGGATGCGGGCCAAAACGCCAGTCCGGTGCGCGCTCAGTCGATCAACCCAGCGGGATGAGAGCGATCACCCCCAGCGCCAGCAGGCCGATCAGCAGGGCCGACAGGGCGGCGACGGCGGCCACGCGCGGCCCGGCGCGCAGCACGGCGCGCGGATCGACCATCAGCCCCAGCGCGGCCATGGCGATCAGCGTCAGGGCTGACACCGACACCTGCAGCGGCGGCAGGACCGTCTCGGGCAGCCAGCCCGGCGAGCGGGCGGCCATCAGGGCCAGAAAGACCAGGATGAACCAGGGCGCCATCTGATGCAGCTTGGGCCCGCGCCCGCCTGCGGCTTGCTTCGACCGCATCAGGCCCAGGACCAGACAGACCGGTCCCAGCATCAGCACGCGCACCAGCTTGACCACGGCGCCGGTCTGGATGGCGGCCAGTCCGGCGGGCGCGGCGGCGGCCAGCACCTGGGGCACGGCGTAGACGGTCAGGCCCGCCAGGACCCCGACCCGCGTAGCGTCGTAGCCCATCAGCGCCCCGACGGCGGGGACCAGAAGCACTACGGCGATGCCCAGAACGGCGGTGAAGCCGATGGCGGCAGCCACGTCCTGCCCCTCGGCCTCGATGACGGGGGCGACGGCGGCGATGGCGGAGTTGCCGCAGATGGCGTTGCCGCAGGCGACCAGCAGGGCCATCGCGTGCGGCAGGCCGAACGCCCGGCCCAGGGCGTAGCCGCCGAGGATGGCCAGGGCGACAACGCCGACGATCGCCAGCAGCAGCCACGGCCCCAGCGCCGCCACAGCCGCGCCTGAGACGGTGGCGCCCAACAGGGCCACGGCGACCTCCAGCAAGGTCTTGGCGCTGAACTTCACCCCCGGCGACCACAGCGCCGACGGCGTCCAGACCAGACGCAGGGCCGCCCCGATCAGGATGGCCAGCACCAGCCCTTCGATCCACGCCTGCCCGAACAGCCGCGCTTCGATGAGTTGCAGGCCGAAGGCGAGGGCGCCGATGCCAGCGGACAGGGCGACGCCGGGCAGGAGCGCCAGCGGGCCGGTCAGGCGGCGAGGGGCGGCGGCGGGAGCAAGCGCGACGGTCATGACCGCCTTATCTGCTCAGCCCTCTGATCGATCCAACGCGTAGTTGTGGACTTAACGATCGATATAATCGATCAATCGTGCATGACGCTGGAACAACTTCGCATCTTCGTCGCCGTGGCCGATCGCCTGCACATGACCCGGGCGGCCGAGGCGCTGCATCTGACCCAGTCGGCGGTCAGCGCGGCGGTTCAGGCGTTGGAGACGCGGCATGGCGCGCGGCTGTTCGACCGGGTCGGGCGGGGGCTGGTTCTGAACGCGACGGGGACAGCCTTTCTGCCGGAAGCCAAGGCGGTGCTGGCGAGAGCCGAGGCGGCCGAGCGGCTGCTGGACGAATTGGCGGGGTTGAAGCGCGGCTCGGTGCGGCTGTTCGCCAGCCAGACCATCGCCGCCTATTGGCTGCCGCCGCGCATGGCCGCCTTCGCCCGCAGCCATCCGGGCATCGACCTGCATCTGGCGATCGGCAACACCCACCAGGTGGTCGAGGCCGTGCTGGCGGGCGAGGCGGAGCTGGGCCTGATCGAGGGCGCCGAGGATGCGCCGCGTCTGGAGCGGACCCGGATCGGCGCCGACCGGCTGATCGTGGTGGCGGCGCCGGATCATCCGTTGGCCGAACAGGAGGGGGTGTTGGGAGCGGCGGACCTGCGGGCGCTGGACTGGGCCTTGCGCGAGCCCGGTTCGGGCACCCGCAGCGAGTTCGAGGCCGCTCTGCCGCGCGGAATGAGAGCGTCGGACCTGAAGACGGCGCTGGTGCTGCCCTCCAATGAGGCGATCCTGACGGCGGTGGCGGCCAGCGGCGGCGCCGGCGGCGGGCTGGTGACCGCCATCTCGGAACTGGCCGCCCAGCCCCTGATCGAGGCGGGGCGGCTCGTCCGTCTGCCGCTCGACCTGCCTGAGCGGCCCTTCTATCGGCTGCGGCACCGCGAACGCGGCGCCAGTCGGGCGGCGGAGGCGTTCGCCGCCGCCCTATAGGCCGTCGTTAGACCTGGGCGGCGCGGCGGCGCACCCAGGCGTACAGGGCGTAGGTCAGGCCCACGAAGGCGATCAGCCCCGCGATCATGGCGGGCCAGGCGCTGTCGGCCGGCAGCAGGGCGAAGGGCGCCTCGTTCCTGGAGCTGACGATGATGGCGGCGGTGAGGACGCCGAACAGGCTCTCGCCGACGATCAGGCCCGAGGCCAGCAGCACGCCCATGCGGCGCGCCACGTCGGCGTAGCGGGTCGACTTGACCGCCCGGTCGTACAGCCAGCCGCAGACGGCGCCGACCACCAGCATGGTGGTGACGGCGGCCGGCAGATAGACGCCGATGCCGGCGGCCAGCGGCGGCAGCTTGATCCGGTCGTTCGTCGTGCGGCGCAGGATGACGTCGAGGATGATGACCCCGACGCCGACCACGGCGCCGATGCCGATCAGGTCCCAGCGCAGGTCGCCCGAGATGACGCCCTTGGCCAGGGCCGAGATCAGGGTGGCCTGGGGCGCGGCCAGGGTCTGGGAGCCCTGAACGATGGCGGGCGGGCCGCCCTCGAAGCCGAAGGCCTGGTTCATCATGTCCAGCACGAAGGGGATGACCAGGGCGCCGGCGACGACCCCGACCAGCAGGGCGGTCTGCTGACGCCAGGGCGTGGCCTCGACCAACTGGCCGGTCTTCAGGTCCTGCAGGTTGTCGTTGGCGATGACCGCCACGGCGAAGACCACGGCGGTGACGATCAGGGCGAAGGCGACGACCGACGGATCGGCCGGCACGCCCGCGATCGCCAGCACGCCCAGCATCAGCAGGGAGGCGATGATGATGGCCAGGATGCCGACGCCCGACACCGGGCTGTTGGACGAGCCGATCAGACCGGCCATGTAGCCGCAGATGGCGGCGACGGCGAAGCCGATGACCACAACATAGACCAGGCCGCCGACGACCAGCAGGGGCGCCGAACCGGCCAGGGCCGTGCCCTGGGCCACGACCGCCAGCAGGACGGCGATGCCGACCAGGGCGGCGACCGACAGCAGGCCAACGATCTTGATGGGAATGTCCTGCTCGGTCAGTTCCAGCGCCTCGCCGTGGGCGCGGCGCGACTGGGCCGTCAGCGCCGAGGCCAGGCCCGCGACCAAAGGCTTGGCCAGCTTGGCCAGGGTCCACAGGGCGGCCACGCCGATGACGCCGGCGCCGATGAAGCGGACCTCCTGCGCCCAGACGGTCATGGCCAGGCCTTCGGCTCCGGCGTCGGCCGGGACCGAGGCGGCGACCGACGGCAGGCCGTGGGCGGCGGCCCAGGCCGCGAACTCGGGCGAGGTCAGGATGGGCACGAAGATCAGCCAGGCCAGAACCAGGCCGAACAGCTGGGTCAGGCCGACGGCCAGGCCGATCAGATGGCCGGCGCCCAACAGGGCGAACTGCATGGAGAAGCCCACGCCGGTGGCACCGCCGCCCAGCGCGGCCGGAAGGCGCAGGAAGGCGGCGGTTTCGGCGGCGAAGACGCGCGCGGCGGCCAGGAAGCCGAAGAAGGCCGAGGCGATCGCCCCGCCGATGACCACGAACAGGCCGGAGCGGTTCTCGCGCACGGCCTCCTGGGTCTGCTCCGCGCCGGGCGAGCCGACCTTGAGCACCTCTGCGGCGGCGACGCCTTCGGGGTAGGGCAGGCCGCCCTGCACCACCAGGGTGCGCCGCAAGGGAATGGAGAAGGTCACCCCCAGCACGCCGCCGAGGATGCAGATCATCACCGACTCCCAGAAGGGGAAGTTCATCCACCAGCCGATCATGACCAGGCCGGGCAGGACGAAGATGATCGAACTCATGGCGCCGCCGACCGAGGCGACGGTCTGGACGGTCATGTTCTCCCAGATGGTCGAGCCCCGGAACGCCCGCAGCAGGGCCATGGAAATGACCGCCGCCGGAATGGCCGAGGCGAAGGTCAGGCCGACCTTCAGCCCCAGATAGGTGTTGGCCGCCGTGAAGACCGCCGCCAGCAGACAGCCCAGGATCAGGGCGCGGATGGTCAGTTCGATTCGTTTGCCGGTTCCGGCGGGCGTGTCCGTCATGCGGGGCTCTTCTTCCGTTGTTGCGCGGAGGTAAGCCCGAAAGCCGCCTCGTGACAACGGGGAGCCGCGCATCGCGACTGCGCGGCGATGACGGGATGACACCTCGGAACGAATGCGGCACAACCCCGCCATGTTCGACCCTCGCCCGACCGACGCCGCCTTTCCGACCCTGGACGAGGCGCGGCGCCTGCTGGAGCGGGTCTGGGGCCATGCGGATTTTCGCGGCCTGCAGGCCAGCGTGATCCAGGAGGTCCTGGCCGGGCGGGATGTCATGGCGGTGCTGCCGACCGGCGGCGGCAAGAGCGTCTGTTATCAGGTGCCCGCCATCCTGAGGCCCGGGGTCGGACTGGTGGTGTCGCCGCTGATCGCCCTGATGACCGATCAGGTCGAGGCGCTGAAACAGCAGGGGGTGGCCGCCGCGCGTCTGGATTCCGGCCTGACGATGGATGAGCGTTCGGCCGTGTGGCGGGCGGCCCGGGCGGGCGAGCTGGACCTGCTCTACGTCTCGCCTGAAGGGCTGGCGTCCGGCGCCATGCTGGACCGGCTGGCCGAGCTGCCGATCAGCCTGATCGCCATCGACGAGGCCCACTGCGTGTCCCAGTGGGGCCACGACTTCCGGCCCGATTACCGCACCCTGGGCCGACTGGCCGAGATCTTCCCCGGCGTGCCGCGCATCGCGGTGACGGCGACGGCCGACGCCCGCACGCGCGACGACATCCTGGCCTCGCTGCGGCTGGGCGAGGCGCGGGTCTTCGTCGACAGCTTCGCCCGGCCCAATCTGCAGCTGTCGGCCGAGCGCAAGGTCAACGGCTCGCGCGCCCGCACTGACGCCGCCGTCATCGAACTGGTGCGCGAACGGCGCGGCAAGTCGGGCGTGGTCTATTGCGGCAGCCGCGACGGCTGCGAGCGGGTGGCCGACGCCCTGAGGGACGCCGGAAGCAACGCCATCGCCTATCACGCCGGTTTCGACGCGCGCGAGCGCGACCGGCGGCTGGAGCGCTTCCTGGCCGAGGACGGCGCCGTCATGGTCGCCACCATCGCCTTCGGCATGGGGGTGGACAAGCCGGACGTGCGCTTCGTCATTCACGCCGATCCGCCCGGTTCTCTGGAGGCCTATTGGCAGGAGATCGGCCGCGCGGGGCGCGACGGCGAACCGGCCGAGGGCATCACGCTTTACGGCCCGTCCGACATCGCCTGGTCCCTGCGTCGCCTTGAGGGGCGCTCGATGGCCGAGGAGGTCAAACAGGTCCAGACCCGCAAGGTGCGCCAGCTGTTCGCCATGCTGGACGGCGCCACCTGTCGGCCCCAGGCCGTGCGGCGCTATTTCGGCGAGCAGGACGCCCAGCCGTGCGGCGTCTGCGACATCTGCGGCGACCCGCCCGCCACCTTCGACGCCGTGGTTCCCGCTCAGAAGGCGCTAGCGGCCGTCCAGCGGCTGGGCGAACGCTTCGGTCGGACGCGCGTCATCGATCACCTGCTGGGCAAGACCAAGGAGGTTCAGCCGTGGGAGGCCGGGCTGTCGACCTGGGGCATCGGCGCCGACCTGTCGCTGGCCGCATGGCGCGACGTGATCGACCATCTGCTGTTCGAAGGCCTGCTGGTCGAGGACCCCAACGACGGCAAGCCGATCATCCGCCTTGGCGAGGCGGGGGCCGTTCGGGCCGTCTATCGCGGCGAGCGGCCGGTGCGGGTGCGTCAGGCGCCGATCCGGGCCGTGGCGCTGGACAAGCCGCGCCGCAACGCCGGGCGCAATCTGGCGGTCGAGGGGCTGGACGCCGATGTGCGCGCCCGTTTCGAGGCCCTGCGCGCCTGGCGCCGCGACCGCGCCATCGAGCAGCGCGTGCCGCCCTACGTCATCTTCCAGGACAAGACCCTGGTCGAGATCGCCCTGCAGGAGCCGCGCGGTCTGGACCAACTGGGGGGCATCGCCGGCGTCGGCGCGGGCAAGCTGGAGCGCTATGGGCCGGCGGTGCTGGAGGTTCTGGAGGCGGTGGCGTGAAGCCTTCTTCGGATCAGCGCAGGAAGCGGTCGACGGCCTGCTGGAACTGACGCGGCCGGTCGATCATGACCATGTGCTCGGCGCCCTCGATCCGCTCGAAGGTCGCGGGGCGGGGCAGGGAGCGGTAGCCGTCGCGGAACAGGCCGTCGACGTGGCTGCGCGGGCTGTCGGCGTCTGGGCTCCAGCCATAGACGACGGTCACCGGGGCCTGGATCAGCGGCAGGCGCGAGCGCAGATCCACCGTCATCACCTCATACAGGCCCTGGGCCAGGACACGCCGGTCGCCCCCCTGCCAGCCCAGGCCGTTGAACAGGCTGTCGGCGGCGCCGCCGAGCTCCAGCCCCATCGAGGCGGCCTGGGTGCGCAGGACCTGGTCGCCCAGCAGCATCAGGCCCTGATAGGCCAGCCGCGCCAGGGGCTCGACATCGCCCACCGTCGAGCCGGGGCTGATCAGGGACGGAAAGAAGGGCGAGGCGTCCACCACCATGACGCGGCCGACCCGCTCGGCGCCCTCCGCCGCAATGCGCAAGGCGACCTGGCCGCCCATCGAATGGCCGATCAGGGCAGGGCGGTTCAGCCCCGTCTCGTCGATGTAGCGCAGGATCTCCGCCGCCGCCGGACCGCCCAGCCGGCCTTCGGCGTTGCCGGCCGCCGCCAGCGGGCCAAAGCCGCGCACGGTGACCAGGTGCACGCGGTAGCGATCCTGCAGCGCGTCGGCGGTCCGGCTCCAGACCGCCGAGGTCGACGCCAGGCCGGGGATCAGCACCACGTCCGGCCCCTGGCCACGCGTTTCAACGACGATGCGGGAGGACTGGAAGGCCGCCGGGGCGACGCTGGCTGCCGGAGCGGTCGGAGCAGCCGGGGCGGTTGCGGCTCGCGCCGTCGCGCCCGCCGCGACGGCCGTCAGGCTCAGGAAAAGGGCGATTGGGACAGCGGGGAACCGGCTCATGGCGTCACCCTGCCGTCAGATAGCGGCGAAACCTCGGCGAGCGCCTCGTGCGACGACGGATTGAATTTTTCTCCGATCAGGAGTGAAATCAGCAAATCAGGGGAGGTTCTGATGAAGACATCCATCATCGCCGCGTTCTCGGTTCTGGGTCTGGCCGCATCGCCCGCCTTGGCCGAAAACTGGAACGTCATTTCACGCAGTTCGGCCACCGTATTCATGGTGGACGTGGACTCCATCGCTCAGGCGGACGGGGTGACCAGCGCCCGCCTAGCCCGGGTGCCGGCCAAGGGCGAGTCGACCGATCTGTCGTACAGCGCGGGGACCGTCGCCTTCCGCTGCGCCGCCAATCAGTCGAAGGCGGGCGAAGAGATCTACTACGGCCCGGACGGGGCCGAGCAGGAGCGGATCGACGACGGCTACGATTTCGAGCCGATCGCGCGCAATTCGCTCGACTCCTACGTCAAGGAGCTCGTCTGCGAAGACAAGCGTGCAGCGGCGAGCTTCCCGACGATCCGCGCCTTCATCGAGGCCGGACGGCCGGAATCGCGCTGACCTTGAGACTGGCCGGGTTGTCCGCCTGATCGCTTGGAGTTAAGGCCGCCGGGGCGTCGATGTGACGCCGCGTAACAGTATCGAGCCGTCTCTTGCAGCCTTCATCACCGGCGCTTGCCGACCCCGCGTCGGCGGACCGTCTGCGTCAACTGGTCCAGGACCACGCCGAGGCTCTGGTCGGAGCCTTCTACCAAACCTTGTTGGCCGATGACGAGGCGCGGGTCTTCCTGCATCATTCGGTGGTGCAGGAGCGGCTGAGCCCGTCTTTGCGCCGATGGCTGGTGGACCTTTTCGCGCCGGGCGCCGACATGGCCGAAGCGGCCTTCGTCGCGCGACAGCTGAAGATCGGCGAGGTTCACGCCCGCATCAAGATTCCGATGCATCTGGTTATGGCGGGCGCAGCGGTGCTGAAGCAGCGGCTGGCCGACGTGCTGGCGGCCGATCCGGCGGCATTCGACCTGTTGCGTCTAACCGGGGGCCGGATCGACTACGCCTTGCGCCTGATGAGCCAGTCCTATGAAAAGGGGGCCAGCAACCGCGCGCGCTTGGACGAGGCCTATCGTCTCTTCTCCTTGGACCAGGACATCCATTTCGAGCGCGAGAGCCAGCGCGCCGGTCTGATGGAATGGAGCCAGAAGACCCTGTTCCGCATCCTGGCGTCCGGCGGGGTGGAAGGGGCCGGCGCGCTCAGCGCTTCGCCGTTCGGCCTGTGGATCCGTCACCGGGCCGAGTTCCTGTTCGATGGCTCGTCGCATCTGGCGCGTCTGAACGCAGCGATGGAGCGTATCGACGCTGAACTGCTGCCGCGCTTCACGCCAGGCGCAGCGGCGTCGGATCTGGCCGGGCCGCTGGAGGCGCTGGAGGCGGCGGTGGACGAGGTGGCCTTCCTGCTGGGCGAGATGTTCCAGGGGCTGGCGGGCATGGAGGGCGGTCGCGACCCGCTGACCCGCGCGCTGAACCGGCGTTTCCTGTCGTCGATCCTGAGCCGCGAGATCGGCTTCGCCAACGCCAACCACACCCCGTTGTCGGTGCTGCTGCTCGACGTGGACCATTTCAAGCGGATCAACGACACGCACGGCCACCCCATCGGCGATGAGGTGCTGCGTCAGGTGGCCGAGGCGGTGACGGAGAATGTGCGCCCCAGCGATTTCGTCTTCCGCTATGGCGGCGAGGAGTTTCTGGTCGTCCTGGTTGAAACCAACCTGCGTCAGGCCACGACCATCGCCGAACGGATGCGACACGCCCTGGCGGCGAAGGCCATGACCGCCTCGGGGCTGGAGCCCTTCCACGTGACCGTGTCCATCGGCGCCGCCGAACATCGCGGCCATCCGGATGAGAACTATCTGGTCAAGGCGGCCGACGACGCCCTTTACCGCGCCAAGCAGAACGGCCGGAACCGCGTCGAGTATGACGGCGCCGTCGCCTGACGGCGCCTGAGCGCCGGAGTGCCCGAGCGGGGCGTGTCGGCGTACCACGGCGTCCGTCTCGCTTGCATCGTTCCGATGCTGATCTGGCCCGGCGCCGCCGTGCAGCGAGCGGGACTGGTCGTCCTGCTCGCCCACACGGTTGTGATGATGACGTTCTAGGCGTCAGGCGTCGACGGCGGCGTCCAGGGCGTTTTCCTGGATGAACTCGCGGCGGGGCTCGACCACGTCGCCCATCAGTTTGGCGAACAGGTCGTCGGCGTCGTCGCCGTGCTCGACCTTGACCTGAAGCAGGGTGCGGGCGTTGGCGTCCAGCGTCGTTTCCCACAGCTGTTCCGGGTTCATCTCGCCCAGACCCTTGTAGCGCTGGATGGCGATGCCCTTCTTGCCCGCGTCCAGCACGGCCGCCAGCAGGTCCAGCGGCCCGCGGATGGTCGTGGTCTTGTCCTTGCGGCGATAGACGGCCGGGGTGGCGAACAGGCCGTCGAATGCGGCGGCGCGCTCGGCCAGACGGCGGGCGTCCAGCGAACGGCCCAACACCTCGTCCAGCACGATGGTCTCGTTGACGGCGCGGCGCACGCGCGTGAAGGCCACGCCGCCCTGGGCGGCCAGTTCGCCGCTCCACGGACCGTCGCCCTCTTCAGCGTAGAGGTTCAGCCGCTCGGCCGCGCGCACAGCGCGGTCGGACAGTTCGCCGGCGTGTTCGTCGAACAGGCCGGCCAGGGCGCCCTGTTCGATGGAGAAGGCCGGGGCGCGGGTGGCCAGACGGTCGACCAGGGCCTTGAAGGCCTTGGCCTCGCGGACCAGCTCCTGCAGGTCCATGCTGGCGCGCACCTCGCCCGAGGCCAGCTCCAGCGTCGCCTCGGCGCTGCCTTCCTCGATCAGATAGGCGTCCATCTCGGCCTGATCCTTGATGTAGCGGTGCTGCTTGCCCTTGGAGACCTTATAGAGCGGCGGCTGGGCGATGTAGACGTGGCCGCGCTCGATCAGCTCCGGCATCTGACGATAGAAGAAGGTCAGCAGCAGGGTGCGGATGTGGGCGCCGTCGACGTCGGCATCGGCCATCAGAATGATCTTGTGATAGCGCAGCTTGTCGGCGTCGAAATCGTCGCGGCCGATGCCCGTGCCCAGCGCGAGGATCAGGGTGCCGATGGTGTCGGACGACAGCATCCGGTCGAAGCGGGCGCGCTCGACGTTCAGGATCTTGCCGCGCAGGGGCAGGACGGCCTGGTTCTCGCGGTTGCGCGCCTGCTTGGCCGAGCCGCCGGCCGAGTCGCCCTCGACGATGAACAGTTCGGACTTGGCCGGATCGCGTTCCTGGCAGTCGGCCAGCTTGCCGGGCAGGGAGGAGATCTCCAGCGCCGACTTGCGGCGGGTCAGGTCGCGCGCCTTGCGGGCGGCTTCACGCGCCGAGGCGGCCTCGATGATCTTGGAGACGACCAGCTTGGCCTCGACCGGGTGTTCCTCGAACCAGGTCGACAGGCCCTCGGAGCACAGGCTTTCAACCGCCGGGCGCACTTCGGAGGAGACCAGCTTGTCTTTGGTCTGGGAGCTGAACTTGGGGTCGGGCACCTTGACCGACAGGACGCAGGTCAGGCCCTCGCGCGCATCCTCGCCCGAGACGGAGACCTTCTCCTTCTTGGCCAGCCCCGAGCTTTCGATATAGGCGCCCATGACGCGGGTCAGGCTGGCGCGGAAGGCCGACAGGTGGGTGCCGCCGTCGCGCTGGTTGATGTTGTTGGTGAAGCACAACATCGTCTCGTGGTAGCTATCGTTCCACCACAGGGCCAGGTCCAGCTCGATGCCGTCCTTCTGGCCGCGGATGACGATGACGTCCTTCAGGATCGGCGTCTTGGACTTGTCGAGGTGGCGCACGAAGGCTTCGACGCCGCCTTCATAGTGCAGCAGGATCTCGACCGGCTCGGGCCCGCGATTGTCGCTCAGCTTGATGACCACGCCCGAGTTCAGGAAGGCCATTTCGCGCAGGCGGTGTTCCAGCGTCTTCAGGTCGAAGTCGATGTGGCTGAAGGTGTCGATCGACGGGTAGAAGGTAACCTCGGTGCCGGTCAGCAGGCGGCCCTTGTCCTCGCGCATCGGGGCGTCGCCGATGACGGCCAGAGACCGCACGGTGTCGCCGCGCTCGAAGCGCACGCTGTGCTTCTTGCCCTCGCGATAGATGACCAGCTCCAGCCAGTCCGACAGGGCGTTGACCACCGAGACGCCCACGCCGTGCAGGCCGCCCGACACCTTGTAGGAGTTCTGGTCGAACTTACCGCCCGCGTGCAGCTGGGTCATGATGACCTCGGCGGCAGAAATGCCTTCCTCGGCGTGCGTCGCTACCGGAATGCCGCGCCCGTTGTCGGTCACGGTGACCGAGCCGTCCTCGTTCAGGGTGACGGTGACCAGATCGGCGTGCCCGGCCAGAGCCTCGTCGATGGCGTTGTCCACCACCTCATAGACCATGTGGTGCAGGCCCGAGCCGTCGTCCGTATCGCCGATATACATGCCGGGGCGCTTGCGCACCGCGTCCAGGCCTTTGAGAACCTTGATGGAATCGGCGCCATACTCGGGCGAGGGAGCAGTCTGTTCGGTCATGAAAACGTCGGCTCAGGGTCCGCAGGCGGACAGGGAAGAGGCGACACGCAGGCCGCCCGTCTCAGGCGTGCAAATCAGCACGTCCCGAAGTCTCAGATATATAGGAAATTGGACGCAAAAAGCGAGCCTTTAAGCCCTATCCGGACAGCCCGCCGCCCTCGACCGCCACGAACTGCGCGCGGCCCTCCAAAGCCCCGAACAGCGGCCGCTCCGTCCCGGTCATGAAGGCCTGAAGCTTCAGCGCTTCGATCTCGTCGAACAGGGCGGCGCGGCGGGCTTCGTCCAGATGGGCGGGGGCTTCGTCCAGCAGGAGGATCGGTTGGGCGGGCTGATCCGCCAGGCGCGTCACCTGGGCCAGTATGAGGTTGAGGACGAGCGCCTTCTGCTCGCCCGAGGAGCCTTCGGCGGCGGGCCGGTTCTTCTCGCGATGCAGGGCGGTGAGGTCCGAGCGGTGCGGGCCGAACAGGCTGCGTCCGGCCGCCGCGTCGCGCGACCGAGCGCGCATCAGGCCTTCGCCCAGCGCCTCGATGATGTCGGCCTCGTCCGCGCCCGCCGCCGCCATCTCTTCGGCCGGACCTGCCAGCCCCAGGTCGGCCTGAGGAAACGGGCGGTCGGCGCGGGCGTCGATCCCGGCCTGAAGCTCTTGCAGGGCAGAGGCGCGCGCCACGGCGGCGCGGGCGCCGCTCTCGGCCAGCCGGGCCTCCAGCGCGTCCAGCCACAGGGGATCGGCCGGGCGGGTCTCGTCGGTCAGCAGGCGAAGCCGCTCGCGCAGGGCCTTTTCATAGGTGGAGACGACGGCGGCGTGGTCAGGGTGGGCGGCGAAGACCAGCCGGTCGAAGAAACGCAGCCGCTCGGCCCGCGCGTCCGAGAACAGCCGGTCCTGCTCGGGCGTGGCCCAGACGGGGCGAAGGTGATCCAGCAGCCGCCCCGGCGGGGCCGTCTCGCCGTCGATGCGCACGATGCGCCGCGCCGACGGTCCCATGGTCTGAACGCCGGTGCCCAGGCGCACCTCGTCGCCATCAGCGCCCTTAAGCGTCGCCGCCACGGCCCAGGGCCGCCCGATCGCCTCGCCCGGCTCGCGCCGCCCCATCTCCGCCGCCGTCGCCCCGCGCAGCCCCTTGCCGGGGGTCAGCAGGCTGATGGCTTCCAGTAGATTGGTCTTGCCCGCCCCGTTCGGCCCGTGCAGCACAACCGTCCCGCCGGAGACCGGCAGGGTCGCGCCCGCGTAAGAGCGGAAGTCGGTGAGGGCGAGGGAGGTGATCAAGCCTTGGTCCTAGCCTCAGCAGGCGTCGCTCGCCAGTGGGAGATCAATCTACCTTGCTGTGCTGGATCCGCCATTCTTCCAGAAGCGTCCTAACCTCGTCCGCGCTCTTTTCGAGATAGGCAGGAATGTTCCCGTCAGCACGGCCGGAAGATGCAATCAGTGCAGTCGCACGTTGCGCGGGCGACTGCACTGAGGCCTTCAGCGTGAATGATACAAAACTCGTGCTCTTCATCTTGAAGATGAAAAAACACTCGACGTCATTCCACGGCACGACCGGTTTCAGCCGCAACCCATGAACCTGGAAACCCTCACGGGTGAGAATCAACTGCGTCGGCCTGACCAGAGAACAAAGCTCCGCAAGTCCAGGCGCGCCGAAGAAAATCAGACTGAACCAGCCGACCAGGATGTTAAACTCGTCCGAACCCCGATCAAAAGACTCCGGGCTCGCGATCATCCAAAGGCCGACAGCCACGAAAATAGCCGATGCCAAAATGATGAGCGCGGACTTACGACGCGGCCGCCTTAGGACGAGCCGATCGGACAAGCCCTACACCCGCAGCGGCATCAGCACGTACTGGACGCCCACATCCGCCGGGTCGAGCACCAGGGTCGGGCTGGCGGGGTCGGCGAACTTGAAGTGGGCCGTCTCGCCGGTGATCTGGCCGGCGACGTCCAGCAGGTAGCGGGCGTTGAAGCCGATCTCGAACGGTTCGTCGGAATAGCCGATCTCGACTTCTTCCTCGGCCTGGCCGGCCTCCATGTTGCGGACGGTCAGTTTCACCCGGTCGTTGTCGAAGGCCAGCTTCACCGAGCGGCTCTTCTCGGCCGAGATGGTGGCGACGCGGTCCACGGCCTTGGCGAACAGGCTGTTGTCGATGTCGGCCTGTTTGTCGTTGCCCTTGGGAATGACGCGCAGATAGTCAGGGAAGGCGCCGTCGATGACCTTGGAGGTCAGGCTGGCCTCGCCGAACTCGAAACGGATCTTCTGGGCCGAGACCTGGACCTCGACCGGGCCGGCGCCGTCGTCCAGCAGGCGGCGGACCTGATCCACCGTCTTGCGCGGCACGATGACGCCGGGGCCGCCCGCCGCGCCTTCCGGCGCCGGGGTCTCGGCCAGGGCCAGACGGTGGCCGTCGGTGGCCACGGCGCGCAGCAGCGGAATGCCGCCGTCGGCCACGGTGTGCAGATAAAGGCCGTTCAGATAGTAGCGCGTCTCTTCGGTCGAGACGGCGAAGCGCGTCTTGTCGATCAGGCGCGCCAGGTCTTCCTTGGGCAGGGTGTAGCGCGCGCCCGAAGCCTCGGTCGACATGACCGGGAAGTCGCCCGCCGGCAGCACCGGCAGGTTGAAGCGCGAACGGCCCGCCGCCACCACCAGACGCGGATCGTCGCCCGAATAGGTCAGCGACACCTCGGCCCCGTCCGGCAGCTTGCGCACGATTTCATACAGGGTGTGGGCCGGGGCTGTGATCTGGCCCTCGACGTTCACCTGGGCCTCGGCCTCGTCGACCATTTCCATGTCCAGGTCGGTGGCGGCGAACGACAGGCGGTCGCGCCCGGCGCTCAGCAGCACGTTGGACAGGATCGGAATGGTGTTGCGACGCTCGACCACGCTCTGGACGTGCCCCAGGGCCCGAAGAAGCGCGGAACGTTCGATGGTCAGCTGCATATGGTCTCGCCCGGTCGCGACCCCGCCGAAGCAGCGTCGCCGTAAATATGGGCAGGAACACTAGCGCATTGAGCGAAAGGGGCAACGGGCAGAGGCGTCTGTACGCCGTCTGCCCCCGATTTCCACAGGCCGGGATGAGCGGGAGAGGGGGATCAGCCGCGCAGTTTACGCGTCAGCGCCTCGACGTCGCGGGCGATCTGGTCGTCCTTGGGCATCAGTTCTTCGATCTTGCGGACCCCGTGCAGGACGGTGGTGTGGTCGCGCCCGCCGAAGCGGCGGCCGATGTCGGGATAGGAGCGCGTCGTGTGCTGCTTGCACAGATACATGGCGACCTGTCGCGGGCGGGCGATGGCGCGGGTGCGACGCTCGCTCAGCAGGTCGGCCTGCTTCAGGTTGAAGTGCTCGGCGACGGTTTTCTGAATTTCATCGACGGTGATGCGGCGCTCGGGACCGGTGCGCAGGGCGGAGCCGAGGAGGGTCTGAACCTCTTCGACGCTCAGGGCCGACAGGCGGCTTCCGGCGACGGCGGCCAGGGTGTTCACGGCCCCTTCCAGTTCGCGCATCGAACCGGGGGTGCGGTCCACCAGGTGCTCCAGCACCTCGGAACGAGCCTCGCCGGCGACGACGCCAAGCTTGGCCAGCGCGTTCAGACGCGATTGAGCGACGGCGACCTTGAGGTCGCGGTCCGCCGCCTCGACCGGGCAGGTCAGGCCGGCGGCCAGGTGGCTGCGCAGGCGCGGCTCGACGTCGGTCAGGGCCACCGGCGCGCGGTCGGCCGACAGGACGATGCGTTTGCCGTCCTCGATCAGGGCCGTCAGCGTGTTCAGCAGCTCTTCCTGGGTGCTGGTCTTGCCGCCGACGAATTGGACGTCGTCCAGCAGCAGCATGTCGGCCGAGCGCAGGCTTTCCTTGAAGGCGGCGGTCGAGCGGTCCTGCATGGCGCGCACGAAGGTCGACAGGAAGCGCTCGGCGGTCAGATAGACCACCTTGGCGTCCGGGCGCAGGCGCTGCGCCTCCCAGGCGATGGCGTTCAGCAGGTGGGTCTTGCCGTAGCCGTAGGGGCCGCAGAAGAAGACGGGGTTGAAATGGCCGTCGGCCCAGGACGCCACCTGCTTGGCGATGGCCAGGGCGAAGGCGTTGCCGTGGCCCTCGACGAAGCTGTCGAAGGTCAGGCGCTCTTGCAGCCCGGCGGCGCGCACGGCGCGGGCGCCGTCGGTCGCGGGGGCGAATGCGGGGGCGGCGGGGGCGGGGGCGGGCGCGGAACTGATCGAGGACAGGCGCGGGGCTTCACGCGAGGCCGAGGCCGGGGGCACCGAGCCCATCTCGGCGCGGCAGCGGACCTCCAGACGGCGCGACAGGCCGTCCAGGCCCAGCCACAGCTCGTTCATCCGGCGCAGGGCGTTCTTGCGCACCCAGTCGCGCGCATAGGCCGTCGGGGTCACCAGGATCAGATTGCCCTGAGAGTCCACGCGCACCGCCGACGGCGCAATATAGCTGCTGAAGGGTCCGTCTCCGATCTCAGCCTTCAGGCGGTCAGCCGCCTCAGTCCAAATCCGGTTGGGATCCGTCATACCCGCCATCGCCACGCCCCCGATCATGAAGAACACCCGCCACAAGAGTTATCACCGACGAACGCCCTTCGAGACGAGGTCCGGGGACGACTTCTCTCGTCTCGCGAAGCCGGGCTTCGCAAGCGGGGTCGTACTCACAGACAGACATCTCGCACCGAGGGAAATCATTGATTTCCCTCGCCTTCATCCAGACAGGATGGAAGTGCGTTACCCACTCAACTTACCCCCGGAACGGCGGAGATCAACGCTGATTCGAGTCGAGATTCGCACTTAAATTGATTGACTCCAGCAAACCTCGGCAGGGCTTAGGAAAATGGCGATTTCGCCACAATCGATAACCGGAATCGGTAAGCTTAACTTAGACGCAGACAGCAAGACGGCGAGGGAGCTTGCGCTTCCTCGCCGTTGAATTCGTTGCATTCTTTTACGAAACGCCTGTTAAAGGCCTTCCGTAGCCGTCACATTGCGCTGTTTGACGAAGCCGTGAAGACCCGTCCGAGCGCCGTGCGAAATCAGGCGGCCGACAGCTTCTTCAGCTGGGCGGCCAGACGGCTGACCTTGCGCGAGCCGGTGTTCTTGTGAACCACGCCCTTGGATACGGCGCGCATCAGTTCCGACTGGGCGGTGATGAACGCAGCCTTGGCGGTTTCCACGTCGCCGCCCGTGACGGCTTCCTGGAACTTGCGCAGGTAGGTACGGACGCGGGTGCGGCGGGCCTTGTTCACTTCGGTCCGCGCTTCGATCTTGCGGATCGCCTTGCGGGCGCCTGCATTGTTGGCCATCGGGTAAAAACCTTCGAACGAAAACGCCGTAAACCACACGTCCACGGCGAGAAAATCTCAAGAGCGGGCGGCTATAGCGGAAAGCCCCCGAACGGTCAACGCGATCCGGCGGGAATTGAGTCGGGGCCGGGGTTTGCGCCTCGTTTCATCCGGCCCCGACATGGATTCAGCGGCCGGTGAAGGCGGGCTTCCGCTTCTCGACGAAGGCGGCCATGCCCTCCTTCTGATCGTCGAAGGCGAACAGGGAGTGGAACAGGCGACGCTCGAACACCACCCCTTGCGCCAGGGTCATCTCGAAGGCGGCGTTGACCAGCTCCTTGTTGGCCATGACCGCCAGGATGGACTGACCGGCGATCTTGGCGGCGGCGGCGCGCGCCTCGTCCAGCAGGGTGTCGGACGCCACGACGCGCGACACCAGACCCGAGCGTTCGGCCTCGGCGGCGTCCATCATCCGGCCGGTCAGGCACATGTCCATGGCCTTGGCCTTGCCCACGGCGCGGGTCAGGCGCTGAGAGCCGCCGATGCCGGGCGCCACGCCCAGGTTGATCTCGGGCTGGCCGAACTTGGCCGTCTCCGAGGCGATGATGAAGTCGCACAGCATGGCCAGCTCGCAGCCGCCGCCCAGGGCATAGCCCGACACCGCCGCGATGATCGGCTTGCGGAAGTTCGCCACCCGGTCGTGCGCGCGAGCGAAGAAGTTGCCGCGATACATGTCGGCATAGGCCTGGTCCGCCATCTCCTTGATGTCGGCGCCGGCCGCGAAGGCCTTGGCCGAGCCGGTCAGGACGATGCAGCGCACGCTGTCGTCGTCGGCCACGCTTTCAAGAAAGTCGCCCAGTTCGCCGGTGAGGGTGGTGTTCAGCGCGTTCAGCGCCTCGGGCCGGTTCAGGGTAACGACCGCATAGCCGTCGGCGTGGCGTTCGATCAGCAGGGTGGAATAGGCGTCGGCCATGATGGGCGCTCCTCTCAAGCTCGTTCGGGACTGGTCTAGCGCCTCGGGCGGCTCACAGGAACACCCCTCACCGCTTCTGACAGACCGGGCAGAAGAAGGTCGAGCGGCCGCCCTGCACGATGCGCTTCACCACGCCGCGACAGCCTTCGGTGCGGCACGGCTCATGCTCGCGGCCATAGACGTCGAAGCGATGCTGGAAATAGCCTTGGCCGCCCTCGACGTTGGCGAAGTCCTTCAGGGTCGAGCCGCCCGCCGCGATGGCGTCATGCAGGACGTTGCGGACCTCAATCGCCAGCCGCTCCAGCCGGGGGCGGCTGACCTTGCCCGCCGCCGTCAGGGGCGAGATGCGAGCGCGGTACAGCGCCTCGCACACATAGATGTTGCCCAGACCCGCCACTATGGTCTGGTCCAGCAGGCTGACCTTGATGTTCTGCGCCTTGCCCGCGAAGGCCTCGGCCAGATGGGCGCCGGAGAAGGCGTTGCCCAGCGGCTCTGGCCCCAGTTTGGCGAACCAGGCGTGGCCCTCGACCGCCTCGGTGGGGATCAGGCCCATGAAGCCGAACCGCCGTGCATCGGCATAGCCCAGCCGCGTCAGCACGCCGCCGCGATCAGCCGTCAGGCTCATATGCTCATGCTTGCCGACGACGGGCGCGTCCGTCTCGAACACGCCGGGGGCGACACCCGCCAGGGTGAAGCGGCCGGTCATCCCTAAGTGGGTGATCCAGGTCTCGCCGGTCGACAGGGGAAACAGCAGATATTTCGCCCGCCGGTCCAGCCGCAGCACCGTCGCCCCATCCAGCCGCTCGACGAAGCGCTCGGGAAAGGGAAAGCGCAGGTCCGGCCGGTTCTGACGCGGCGCGGTCAGACGCGCGCCCTCCAGCACGGGCTGAAGGCCGCGACGGACGGTTTCGACTTCGGGTAATTCGGGCATGGACGACAGCTTAGGCGCGGGCGGCTTCTCGGGCGAGGGGAGAAGGGATTATAGGCGGGGGATGACCATGCTTCTCTACGGCCGTCCGCCCGCCGTGTTCGATCCGCCCGCGACGGCGACCCAGACCTCGCCCCTGATCCCCGGCTCGAGCGCGCTGGAGACGGTCGCGCCCGGATCGGCCGACGGGGTGATGCTCTACGCCCCGCCCGGCGCGGTGGAGCGGCGCTATACGCTGGCCCTGGCGTTGAAGGCGCTGAAGCCCGGCGGGCGGCTGGACGTCATGGCGCCCAAGGACAAGGGCGGCTCGCGCCTGGGCAAGGAGCTGAAGGGCTTCGGTCTGGAGGTCGCCGAGACGGCCAAGGCCCACCATCGCCGCTGCATCGTCATCCGCCCCGAGGCGGTCGAGGGACTGGACGCCGCCATCGAGGCGGGCGCGCCGCGCGTGGTTCCCGGGCTGGAGGCCTGGTCGCAGCCGGGCGTCTTCGCCTGGGACCGGATCGATCCGGGCACGGCGCTGCTGGCCGAAGTCCTGCCGCCTTTGAAGGGGGCGGGCGCTGATCTGGGCTGTGGATTCGGAGCGCTGTCGACGGTGGTGCTGCGCGCGCCCGCCGTGACGGCGTTGAGGCTGGTCGACATCGACCGGCGCGCGGTCGAGGCGGCGAAGCGCAACGTCGACGACGCGCGGGCCAGCTTCGACTGGGCCGATGTGCGGACGCTGGACGGGGCGGGCGACCTGGACTTCATCGTCAGCAATCCGCCCTTCCACGACGGCGGCGCCGAGGACCGGCGGCTGGGCCAGGCCTTCATCCGCAAGGCGGCCGAGATGCTGGGGAAGGGCGGAACCGCCTGGATCGTCGCCAACCGCCACCTGCCCTATGAGGCCGAACTGGACGCCGCCTTCAAGCGGGTGCGGATGGTCGTCGATCAGGGCGGCTACAAGATTTTCGAGGCGGTGAAATAGTGGCGGGCAAGATTCCGACGTCCCGCGTGGACAAGCTGCTGGGCTCGATGGGCTATGGCTCGCGGGCTGAGATGGCGCGGCTGGGCAAGGCGGGCGGCATCGTTCTGGACGGCGCCGATCTGACCGACGTGTCTACGCGCATTCCGGTGACGCCCGACCTGCCGCGCCGCATGGAGATCGACGGCGAGCCGCTGGACCCCGTTGCCGGTCTGGTGATCCTGCTGAACAAGCCGCTGGGCATGACCTGTTCGCACAAGGAGGACGGGGCGCTGGTCTATGACGTCCTGCCCGACCGCTGGCGGCGGCGCGACCCGGCGATCTCGACCATCGGGCGGCTGGACAAGCAGACCTCGGGCCTGCTGCTGCTGACCGACGACGGCGACCTGCTGCACCGGGTGATCAGCCCCAAGCGCCAAGTGGCCAAGGTCTATCGCGCGACGCTGGCGCGGCCGCTGAACGGGACGGAGGCGGCGCTGTTCGCCTCGGGCGAACTGGTGCTGGAGGGCGAGGACAAACCGCTGGCCCCCGCGGTGCTTGAGGTGGTGTCGCCGACCGAAGCCCTGCTGACGGTGACGGAGGGGCGCTATCATCAGGTGCGTCGCATGTTCGCGGCGGCGGGCAACCACGTCGAGGCCCTGCATCGTGAGCGGTTGGGCGGGCTGACGCTGGGCGACGACCTGGCGCCGGGCGAATGGCGTCTACTGAGCGAGGGCGAGATCGCGTCGATCTTCGCCTGAACCTTTTTTCGTCATCCTCCGACGACCCCCGGTCTGCGCCGCTTGCGCGGCTTGCCGGAGGATGACGAAAGAAAAGGCGGGCCAGGGTGCGCTTGACCTGCCGTCAGCAGTCGCGCACCTCCCTGTCATGACTCTGACCAAGATCTGCGGCCTGACGACGCCGGATACGCTGGATGCGGCGCTGGACGCCGGGGCGGCGTTCGTCGGGGCTGTGGTGTTCCCCAAGAGCCCGCGCCACATTCCGCCGCTGCACGCCGCCAGCCTGTTCGACCGGGCACGCGGGAAGGCCGAGATCGTCGCCGTTCTGGTTGATCCCGACGACGCCCTGCTGACCGAGGTCGCCCTGATCCTGCGGCCCGACCTGATCCAACTGCACGGCCATGAGACGCCGCAACGCGCGGCGGAGGCGCGGCGACTGACCGGGGCGGGGATCATCAAGGCCCTGCCGATCCGGGACGAGGCGGACTTCGCGAGCGTCGCCGACTGGACCGGCGTCGCCGATCATCTGCTGTTCGACGCCAGGCCGCCGAAAGGCGCCGACCTGCCCGGCGGGGTGGGCGCCTCGTTCGACTGGACGCTGATGCAGAACCGGACGCTTCCGGCAAGCTGGTTCCTCGCGGGCGGGCTGGACCCGAAAAATGTTGCCGAGGCGGTGCGGATTTCCGGGGCGACGATGGTTGATGTCTCCTCTGGCGTTGAAAGCGCGCCGGGTGTTAAGGACCGGGCCCTGATCAAAGCTTTTCTGGACGCCGCATCGCGGTCCTGATTTCGTCGCCTTCCTCCCTGAAGACTTTCGTTGTGCCCCAGACCGTGCCCCAGACTGTGAACGCCTTATCGAACTCCTACGCTTGGCCTGACGCCGAGGGCCGCTTCGGCCCCTATGGCGGCCGTTTCGTGCCCGAGACCCTGATGCCGCTGATCCACGAGCTGGACGCGGCCTATAAGGCGGCCAAGGCGGACCCCAGCTTCCAGGCCGAACTGGACGGCTATCTGGAGCACTACGTCGGCCGCGCCAGCCCGCTCTATTTCGCCGAGCGGCTGACCGAGCATTTTGGCGGGGCCAAGATCTGGCTGAAGCGCGAGGACCTGAACCACACGGGCGCGCACAAGATCAACAACTGCATGGGCCAGATCCTGCTGGCCCGCCGCATGGGCAAGACGCGCATCATCGCCGAGACCGGCGCCGGTCAGCACGGGGTCGCCTCGGCCACGGTCTGCGCCCGCTTCGGCCTGCCCTGCACCGTCTACATGGGCGCCGTCGACGTGGCCCGGCAGCAGCCGAACGTCTTCCGCATGAAGCTGCTGGGCGCCGAGGTCTCGGCGGTGACGGCCGGGGCGGCGACGCTGAAGGACGCCATGAACGAGGCGATGCGCGACTGGGTCACCAATGTCGCCGACACCTATTACATCATCGGCACGGCGGCGGGCCCGGCCCCCTATCCGGCCATGGTGCGCGACTTCCAGTCGGTGATCGGCAAGGAGATCAAGGCCCAGGCTCAGCGCCAGATCGGCCGCCTGCCCGACGCCGTCATGGCTTGCATCGGCGGCGGATCGAACGCCATCGGCGCCATGCACCCCTTCATCGAGGACGAGGGCGTGCGCCTGATCGGGGTCGAGGCGGCGGGCCACGGCCTGGACACCCCCGACCATGCCGCCAGCCTGAAGGGCGGGCGCTCGGGCGTGCTGCACGGCAACCGCACCTATCTGCTGCAGGACGCCGACGGCCAGATTCTGGAAGGTCACTCCATCTCCGCCGGGCTCGACTATCCGGGTGTGGGGCCGGAACACGCCTGGCTGCACGACCTGGGCCGCGGCGAATATCTGTCGACCACCGACGATGAAGCGCTGGAAGCGTTCCAGACCCTGTGCAAACTGGAAGGCATCATTCCGGCGCTGGAGTCGTCGCACGCCCTGGCGCGCGCCGGCGACGTGGCCAGGGAACTCGGCAAGGGCGGCGATCTGGTCATCGTCCTGTCCGGCCGGGGCGACAAGGACATTAACACCGTAGCCCAACATCTGGGCGTGGAGTTGTAACGATGAAGACCCTGCTGATCGCCGCCGTTCTGGCGGCCGCCTCACCGAGCCTGACCCTGGCGCAGACCACCGCTGCGCCCGCCCCGCAGGCGCCAGCGCAGACGGCGCCGACCGTCCCGCCCGGCCCCGCGGCGACGGGAATGCCGGTCCTGCCTCCGGCGACCGAAGCGGCCGACTGCGGCGGCCTGCTGCGCAGCCCGGCCTTTTGCGTGACGGCGCAGCTCGACCAGATCGGCGCCCTGGCCGACGCCTATACGGAACATCTGGGCACGCTGAACTGGCTGGCGGCGGACGGCGACGACAACCGCATCATCTTCGTGCGCCGTCGCGACGGCGGCGGCTGCGACGGCCTGCAGATGGTCGCCTTCTATGACGAGAGCAAACCGGCCGAGGCGACGGCTCCGGGCTATCTGGGCTTCGCGGTCATTCCGGGCGACGTGTGCTCCTCGGGCCCGGCCTCGCCCGTCGCGGGAACCCTGCCGCAATGACGACGGCGCGTATCGACGCCCGCTTCGCCAAGCTGAAGGCTGAGAACCGGGCCGGCTTCGTTCCCTATGTCATGACCGGCGATCCCAGTCGTGACGAGGCGCTGGAGATTCTCAAGGGGCTGCCGGCCGCCGGCGCCGACCTGATCGAACTGGGCCTGGCCTTCTCGGACCCGATGGCCGAGGGGCCGCCGATCCAGCGCGCCGCCCTGCGCGGGTTGAAGGCGGGGATGACCCTGCGCGGCACGCTCGATCTGGTCGCCGATTTCCGCAAGACCGATCAGGACACGCCGCTGATCCTGATGGGCTATCTGAACCCGGTGGAATCCTACGGCTATGAGGCCTTCGCCCGCGACGCGGCCGAGGCCGGGGTGGACGGCATCATCGTCGTCGACTGCCCGCCGGAAGAGGCTGGGCCGCTGTCCGCCGCTCTGGACGCGGCCGAAGTGTCGCTAATCCGGCTGGCCACGCCGACCTCCGACGACGACCGCCTCAAGGTCATCGCCGAGGGCACGTCCGGCTTCGTCTATTACGTCTCGGTCGCCGGGGTGACCGGGGTGAAGGAGGCCGTGGCCGCCGAGGTGGCGCCCGCCGTCGAGCGCGTGCGCCGCGCCTCCGGCCTGCCTGTCGCCGTCGGCTTCGGCGTCCGCACGCCCGAACGCGCCGCCGAGATCGCCCGCGTCGCCGACGCCGTCGTCGCCGGTTCGGTCTTCGTGAACGAAGTCGCCGCCGCCCTTGAGGCGAACGAGCCGGCTGTCCCACGCGTTCTGGCCAAGGTGAAGGCGCTGTCCGATGCGGTGAAAGCCGCGCGAGCGAGTGCGCCCCAGAATAGTGATTTCCTCGCGGAAACCGTCTAAAGGCCCGCCCATGGTCGATAAACATCCTGAGAACAAGGCTCGCGGCGGTTGGCTGTCGCGTTTCGCGCCCGGCGTGCGCAAGATCGTCAGCCCGCGCGACACCCCGGACAATCTGTGGGTTAAGGACCCCGACACGGGCGAGATGCTGTTCCGCTCGGACCTGGAGGCGGCCCTGTGGGTCACGCCGTCGGGCCGTCACATGCGGATCAACGCGCCGACCCGCCTGAAGGCCACCTTCGATGACGGCCTGTATGAGAGCATCGACACGCCCGACGTGCCGGAAGATCCGCTCAAGTTCTCGGACGGAAAGCCCTATCGTGACCGCCTGTCGGCGGCGCGTAAGGCGGCGGGCCGTAAGGACACCATGGCCATCGGCTACGGCCGCATCGGCGGCGCGCCCGCCGTGGTCATCGTCCAGGACTTCACCTTCATGGGCGGGTCGCTGGGCATGGCGGCGGGCGAAGCCTTCATCGCCGCCGCGCGCGAGGCGGTGAAGCGCAATGTTCCCTTCGTCTGCTACACCGCCGCCGGGGGAGCGCGGATGCAGGAAGGCGCCCTCAGCCTGATGCAGATGGCGCGCACCACCCTGGCCGTTCAGGAAGTGAAGGCGGCCAAGCTGCCCTACGTCGTGGTGCTGACCGATCCGACTACGGGCGGGGTCACCGCCTCCTACGCCATGCTGGGCGACGTCCACCTGGCCGAGCCGGGCGCCCTGATCGGCTTCGCCGGTCCGCGCGTGATCGAGACCACCATCCGCGAGAAACTGCCGCCGGGCTTCCAGCGCGCCGAATACCTCAAGGACAAGGGCATGGTGGACAAGGTGGTGTCGCGCGGCGATCTGCCGACGACGCTGGGCCTGATCCTGTCCATGCTGATGAGCGGAACCGCCCAGAAGCAGAAGGCGGCGTAAGCCAGTCCTGATGGACCCGATCTCGGAACGCCTGCGCGCCCGGCATCCCCAGCGCATCGACCTGTCGCTGGACCGGATGCGGGCGTTGTGCGCCGCGCTTGGCAATCCGCAGGACAAGCTGCCGCCGGTGGTCCATGTCGCGGGCACCAACGGCAAGGGCTCGACGGTCGCCCTGATCCGCGCCATTGCTGAGGCGGCGGGCCTGCGCGTCCACGCCTACACCTCGCCGCATCTGGTGCGCTTCAACGAACGCATCCGGCTGGCCGGCAAGCTGATCGAGGACGAGGCCCTGAACGCCATCCTCGACCGGGTCGAGGCGGCGATGGCCGACACGGGCGGCCAGGCCACGGTGTTCGAAAGCACCACGGCGGCGGGCTTCCTGGCGATGAGCGAGACGCCCGCCGACCTGGCCATCGTCGAGGTCGGCCTGGGCGGATCGCTGGACGCCACCAACGTCATCGCCCGACCCCTGCTCAGCGTCATCACCCCGGTCGACCTGGACCACGCCGAGTTCCTCGGGACTAAGATCGAAGCGGTCGCCGCCGAGAAGGCCGGCATCCTCAAGGCGGGCGCCCGCGGCGTCGTGGCGCGCCAGTCCGAGGCGGCCATGGCGGTGATCGCGCGGCGCGCGGCCGAGGTCGGCTCGCCCCTGACCGTCATGGGCGTCGACTTCGACGCCTGGGCCGAACGCGACGGCCTGGCCTATCAGGATCAGGAGCGCTTCCTGGACCTGCCCGCGCCCGCCCTGGCCGGCGCGCACCAGTTCGACAACGCCGGCGTGGCCGTCGCCGCGGCGCTGGAGCTGGACCTGCCCGCGAGCGCCATCGCCGAGGGGCTGAAGGCCGTGCGCTGGCCCGCGCGAATGCAGCGGCTCACCAACGGCCCCTATGCCGACAAGGCCCAGAAGGCGGACGCCGAACTGTGGCTCGACGGCGGGCACAATCCCCACGCCGCCCGCGCCCTGGCCCGCGCCCTGTCCGACCGCCAGGCGCGCGCCCAGCGTCCCGTCGCCCTGATCGTCGGCATCCTGGCCAACAAGGACGCCGGCGGCTTCTTCGAGGCGCTGAAGGGGATCGACGCCCAGGTCTTCACCGTCGCCTTCGACGGAGCGGCCGCCGATCCGGAAGCCCTGGCTGCGGTGGCGCAGGGACGCGGCTTCGGCGCCATGGCGGCGGGATCGGTGGAGGCGGCGCTGGACCGCGCCCTGACCCTGGGCGCCGGACGCGTGGTCATCTGCGGCTCCCTCTATCTGGCGGGCGAGGTGTTGGGCGCTAGTCGCGAGACCTGGCCGGTTTAGGCGCTAGGTCTCGAGTACGCCCAGGGTCCATACAAGAAAGACCCCGTACCATGCGGCCAGCGCCGCAAACGCCAGCCAAGAGGTGTTGAATTTGAGCGCGTCGACCAGCGCAATTCCCATGACGGGAAAACGCGCCCACATCATGATGCGATAACGTCGCGCCGTGACCGGATCGATCTTCTGCTGCTTTCTAGATCGGTCGAACATGACGGCAGGTTAGCTCCATCCGGCTGAAGCGGTCCATCGTTCGGACATGGAAAAGGCGGCGCCTCTTTCGAAACGCCGCCCCCACCCGACTTCGCCCTGCGGGCTCAGCCACTCTCCCCATGAAGGGGAGGGAGAATGTCGTGTCAGTCCGCCTTCACGCCGGCTTCAGCCAGCCATTCGACGATCTTGCCCTTGGGCATGGCGCCGACCTTCATCGACGTCATCTGGCCGTCCTTGAACAGCATCAGGGTCGGGATGCCCTTCACGCCCATCTTGGACGGGACCATGGGGCTGTCGTCGATGTTGACCTTGGCGATAGTCACCTTGCCGGCCAGCTCATCCGAGATCTGCTCCAGCGCCGGGCCGATCTGCTTGCAGGGGCCGCACCACTCGGCCCAGAAGTCCACCAGGACGGGGGTCGAGGCTTTCAGGACGTCGGCGTCGAAGCTGTCGTCTGTGACTTTCACAGTCGCCATTTTAGTCTCCTTAAGGGCGCTATCGCTCGCCGCGCGGCGGCTTGCTGCTTAAGCGCATTTAGTAGTCGCGCGCCGACGGTGGCGTCAGCGTTCAGGCACAGATGTGGGTGCGAATCCCCGACAAATCAACGCGCATTTTCGAGAGTGGCGTCCATCAGCCCCTGAGGCACCGCCATCAGCTTGGGCCCGTCGGTCCACACCAGGGCCGCCTCAACCGCGCGCTCTGGATAGAGGCGGCGCAGGACGGCGGCGTAGATCGCCATCTGCAACACATAGGCCGGGTCGGCGTCCTCGACCTGATCGGGCGCCGGGCGGTTGGACTTGAAATCGACCACCAGCACCCGCTCGGGCGTGACCACCAGCCGGTCGATGCGGCCTGAGATTGAGACCCCGCTGGGCAGGTCGGGCGCGGTCCCCGTCAGGGCGACCTCGGCGCGGCTGCCGGGACCGAAGACGGGGGCGAACCGGGCGTCGTCCAGCACGCCGAAGGCGGCGGCGATCATCTCGGCGCGTTGCTCTTCGGTCAGGTCGCGTTCGCGCGCCAGCATCCGGCGGGCGGCGTCGGGACGGTCGGATGCGGGTAGGTCGGGCAGACGCTCCAGCAGGCGGTGGATCAGGTCGCCGCGCCGGAAGCGGCCCAGCCCGGCGCCCGGCCCCTCGCCGCGCGCCAGGGGCGACGGCGCGGGGATGCGCTTCTGCTCCTGCATCTGCGAGGGCGAGGCGAAGCGGGCGGCGGCGTCGCGCGGCGGGTTGGTCCGCGCCCAGGCGGGGGCCTCCGCGTGCAATTCGGCGGCGGCGACGGCGGCGGGCAGGCTGTCGGGATCGGCGCCGTAACGGCGGACGCCGCCGTCCAGTTCGCGCACCTGATCGCCCAGCCGGTCGAAGGTCTCTTCGATCACCGACCACCAGTCCCCGGCTTCGGGCGCGCGCTTGGAGCCGCGCCCCATGACGATCACCCGATCGCGCGCGCGGGTCAGGGCGACGTAGAGCAGGCGCAGGGTTTCATCGCCGACCCGCGCCTCGCGCGCCGCGCGGGCGTCGGCCGAGGCGGGGCAATCTTCCTTGGATGAACCGGGGCACATCAGCCAGGCCTCGGCGCCGTCCTCCAGCGGGACCGGCATCAGGGACGGCCCTTGCGCCTTCGCCTTCATCGTCGTGTCGGGCAGGATGACGACCGGCGCCTCCAGCCCCTTGGCGCCGTGGACAGTCATGACGCGGACCTCTCCGCGGGGCCCTTCCAGTTCGCGCTTCACCTCGACGTCGGCGGCTTCCAGCAGGGCGAGACAGGTCTCCAGATCGGTCCCGCCGCGACCCTCGGCGGCCAGCACCTGATTGAGGGTCTCGTCGATGGCTTCCTCGGCCTCGCGGCCCAGACGGGTCAGGATGCGGGCGCGGCCCGAAGCCCCCGTCGCGTCCACCCGGTTCAGCAGGGTCGAGAAGAAGCCGAAGGGGTCGAGGTCGCGGGCGTCCCGCGCCGCGCGCAGCAGGTCCAGCGCATGGCCCCACTCGGGCCGCTCGACCGCCCGGCGCTTCAGTTCGCGCCACAGGCCCTTGCGGTCCTCGAGCCCGGCGAGCTCGAACAGGCTGTCCTCGTCCACGTCGCAGAAGGGACCGCGCAGCACCTCGGCCACGGTCAAGTCGTCGCCGGGGAAGAGGGCGAAGCGGGCCAGGGCCTTCAGGTCGTCGAAGACGATGTGCTGCGACAGCTTCAGCCGGTCGGCGCCCGCCACCGGCGCGCCCGCCGCCTTCAGTCCACGGATGATCTCCTCAAAGGTGGCGTCGCGGCGGCGGACCAGGATCAGGAAGTCGCCGTAGCCGCAAGGGCGCGGCGTCCCGCCCTTGTCGAAGACGACGGCGCCGCTCTCGACCTGGCGCTTGATTTCGTTCGCCAGGGTCTGGGCCATGCGCTTGCGGGCGCTGGCGGCGCCTTCCTGATCGACGGGGTCGGTCCAGGCGTCGCGCTCGGGCGGGGCCTCGTCGACGAACAGAGGCCACAGTTCGACGGCGCCGGGCTGGCCTTTGCGGGCGGCGGTGTGATGGGGAATCTCGCCGGTCTCGCCGACCAGGGCGCGGGCGCGTTCGGGCGTGCCGAACACTTCATCCACGAACGTCAGCACCGCCTCGGTCGAGCGGTAGGAGGTCTCCAGCGGCACGCCTTCGAAGGCGCCGCCCGCTCCGGTGATCAGGCTGTCGTAGACCTGCGATTCCTGCCGCAGCCGCTCGGGCCGGGCGCCCTGGAAGGAGTAGATCGACTGCTTCTCGTCGCCGACGGCGAAGACGGTGCGGTCCGTATCGGGGACGGTGAAAAACTCGCCGGTCAGGGCGCGCATGATGGCCCACTGTTCGGGGGCGGTGTCCTGGGCCTCGTCGATCAGGACGTGGTCGACGCCGCCGTCCAGCTTGTACAGCACCCAGGCGGCGGTCGAGCGGACGGTCAGCAGTTCGACCGTGCGGGCCACCAGGTCCGAGAAGTCGAGCGCGCCGTGCGCCGTCTTGGCCGCCTCGTAAAGGGCGGCGTGGGCGTTGGCGAGGGTCAGCAGCTTGATGGTGTCGTCGGCGACCTTGGCGGCGCGCAGCTGGTCGCGCGCGGCCAGGAATTTGTCCTGCAGGTCGGCCAGCCAGCCTGCGGCGTCGGGCGGCGCCTGCTTGGTCGCCATCGATTTGCGGGGCGAGCCGGAGCCGGTCAGGAAGACGACGCCCAGGCCGTGGAAACTCCAGTCGTGGTCGAGGGCGTGGATCAGTTCGGCGGCGCGGTCCTTGTCGGTCTTGGAGCCGGTCGCCATCAGCTCGGCCATGCGGCGGACCTCGCCCCGGTCCAGCCAGCGCAGGAAGTCGGCCTCGATGTCCTCGGGCGCCTTTTGCGGATCGGCGCCGGTCAGGACGTAGGGGCCGGGAGCGCGGCCGTCGGCGACGCGGGTGACATAGTCGGTCAGTTCGGCGCGCTTGTTCTCGATCAGGGCCAGCAGGTCCTGGAAGCGACCCCAGTCCAGTTCGACCGCGAAATGGCTGTAGGCCGCGCCGACCGGCCCTTCGGCGTCGGCGAGGGCGGCGCGGGCCAGGTCTTCTCGCGCGGCGTGGGAAAGGGCGATCGCCGCCTCGTTCTCCAGCACGGTGAAGCGCGGCGACACGCCCGCCTCGATGGGGAAGCGGCGCAGCAGTTTTTCGCAGAAGGCGTGGATGGTCTGGATCTTCAGCCCGCCGGGCGTCTCCAGGGCGCGGGCGAACAGGCGGCGCGCCTCGGACAGGCGGGCGGGGTTGAGGGCGGCGGCGTCGCTGTCGTCCAGTCTGGCCAGTTCGGCCGACAGTTCGCCGTCGTCCATGACGGCCCATTTGCCCAGCGTCTCGAACAGGCGGGCCTGCATTTCGGCAGCGGCGGCCTTGGTGTAGGTCACGCACAGGATGGCCGAGGGCGCGGCGCCGCCCAGCAGCAGGCGCGCCACCCGGCTGACCAGGGTGGTGGTCTTGCCCGATCCGGCGTTGGCGGTGACGAAAACCGAGCGGGCCGGATCGGCGGCGCGGGTCTGGGGGTTGAGGGCGTCTTCGGGCCGGATGTGGAGGTTCATTCCGCCTCTCCTTCCTCGGCGCCGCCGATGACGTGCCACTCCCAGACGCGGGCCAGCAGGTTGTAGGGGCTGTAGCTGCCCATCAGATGAGGCGCGGCCCATGAGAGATAGGGCGTCTCCGGCCTGTCGAAGTCAGCGACGCGGGCCATCAGACCTTGCAGCGCGGCGTCGGACAGGATCTGCGCTTCCGGCCCTGCGGCGCGCACGGCGACCTCGCCCGCCTTCTTGCGGCCGACGACGCGGACATAGGTCAGCTCCTCCGGCGGGACGGGGCCGTTGGTGTCCCTGAAGCCGCCGGCGGCGAGGATGGCGCCAGTCAGGGTCAGTTGGGGGGCGAAGCCCGCCTTGATCTGCTTGGCCGACGGAACCTGGCCGGTCTTGAAGTCCATCACGGCGGCGCTGAGGGCGCCGACCTCGATGCGGTCGGCGTAGGCCTTGACGGTGAAGGGCCCGCCCGGCGCGTCGAAGGCCAGGGCGCCCTGCTGCTCGATCAGCAGATCGACGCCGCGCGCGCGGCGGTTGGTCTCGAACCCGGCCAGCCAGCGGGCGGCGTTCCTCGCCAGCGGCGCCTCGCGGGCCATGGCGGCGTCCTCGAAGCCGTGGGCGCCCAGCTCCTCCAGCAGCAAGCGCTCGATCACCGCGTCCAGGTCGTCGGGCAGCAGGTCGGGCCAGTCCTCGGTCAGGCGCTCGATGGCCTTGTGCACGGCGTTGCCGCGCGCCAGGGCCTCGGCCGAGGCGCCGGGGCGCTCCATCGGTTCGAGGTTCAGGATGCGGCGGGCGTAGAGGGCGTAGGGGTCGCGGACCCAACGCTCGACCCCGGTGACATAGAGGCTGCGCGGGCGGCGCTCGACCGGGGGCGTGGGCGCGGGGCGCGGAGCCAGCCGGGCCGGACCGGGCGGCGGGGCGTCGAGGGCCTCGGTCCAGTCGGCGACGCCGTCGGGCGCGGCGAGCCTGACCGGGGTGTCGGGCGCGTCGGCCCCGCGCGTCAGCATCTCCAGCCGCCACAGCCAGCGCGAGCGCACGGCGGGCTGGCCGCCGCGCCGCTCGCAGTGGACCAGGATCGCCTCGTCGGCGCAGGCGGCCTGAACAAAGTCCTGCGCCGTCTGGCCCAGACGCCGTTCGGGCGCGGGCAGGGGCAGGGCGGCACGCATGGGCCGCGACAGGAAGGGATCGACCGGGGCGGCGTTGGGCCAGACGCCTTCCTCCAGCCCGGCCAGGATCATGCGGTCGGCCCGCGCCAGCCGCGCCTCGATGGCGCCGAGGATGCGCAAGGACGGATGGGTGGCGCCGCCGATGCGCACCGTCGTCTCGGCCAGCAAGGCTCCGATCAGATCGGCGAACTCGACAGGCGTGGTGTCGCCCAGCGGACCGCCGCCTTCGATCAGGGCCGACAGCAGGGCGGCCGCCACCTCGCCGTCCGGCCCGGCCCAGGCGTTCTGACCGGCCAGGGCCTCGATCAGGGCGGTCAGGGTTCGCGCGGCCTGGTCCGGCGGACAGGGGCGGGCGGTCGCCAGCGCCTCCAGCCGGTCGGCGAGGGCCTGCGCGCCCTTCAGCCGGGCCAGCTTCCAGTCGGCCAGGGGCAGGCCGCCGCGCCGGGGCTCGGCCGCCTTAAGCAGGCGTTCTTGAAGTTGGGACCAGCGCCGCGGGCGCGGGCCGCGCAGGGCGTGCTCCTCCAGCGCCTCGGCGGCGTCGTGCAGCGAGGTCTCGCCCAGATCGAGGCGGACCAGCGGATGTTTCAGCAGGGCCAGCAGGGTCTGCGGCTTCAGCGGCTCGGCCAGGAAGCGGGCGCCGAGATCGACCAGCACACCCGCCGTCATTCGCGAAAGCGGCTGGCCGGTCGAGGAGTCGGCGACAATGCCCCAGCGCGCCAGCCGCGCCTCGACCCGGCGCGACAGTTGCAGGTCGGGCGTCACCAGGGCGCAGGTGATCGGGCGGCCGTCGGGCGTGCGGTGCTCCAGGCTCTCGCGCATCATCAGGGCGACGGCGGTCGCGGCCTCCTCCTCGGCGCGGACGGACAGGACGGTCAGGCCCGACAGGCCCTCGGCGATGGGGTCGGCGGCGCGGCCCGCCTCGGCCGAGCGGGCGCGCAGGCGCTTGATCTCGGCGCGCCAGTCGTCGGTGGCCTCGGCAGGACGCAGGGCTTCGTTGATCAGGCGCTGGCGGGCCAGACCACGCGCCTGGACGGCGGGGTCGAGCGCAGGCTGGAACCACGGCTGGACGGCCTCGCGCGCGACTTCGGCGCGGGCCAGCAAGGCCTTCAATGCGGCCTGCGGGTGCTGGTCGTCGATGCGGTCCCAGGCGTCGGCGGCCAGGTCGAGGTCGAGGCCGGGCAGGACGACCACGCCTTGGGGCGCCTTGGCGACGGCCTTCAGCACGTCGGCGGCGGCGGGGACGGTGCCGGTGGAGCCGGCGGCGATGACGGGGGCCTGCGGCGGGCGGGCGTCCCACGCCTCGGCCAGACGACGCAGCAGGGTGGCGCGCCGCCACGCCGGATCGACTAGGCCGAGCGCCTCCAGTCGCTTGGGCCAGGCCTCGACCGCAAGGCCGAGGAAGCGGGCGCTCTCGCGCCAGTGCTCGGCCAGATCCTGTTCCGCCAGGGTAGCGACGCGCGACAGGTCGGAGACCTCTTCCAGCTGGCAGGAATCGAGGAAGGCGCCGAGCGCATCGGCCATTTCGAGGGCGCGCAGGGGTTTCATCCCCGGCTGGAAGTCTTCGGCGATCATGCGCGCCATCTCGAAGCGGCGCGTCAGAGGAACGATGGCGGGCGGCAGGTCCAGACCCAGTTCGCCGGGGGCGAAGGGGGGCTCGTCCTCTTCCAGATCGCCCAGCGGTCGCACCTGCGGCAGCAGGACGGGGCGGTCGCCCGCCAGCTTGCCGAGCGCGAAGGAGAAGGCGCGGGCGGCGCGGCGATTGGGCAGCAGGATGGTGGCGTCGGTTAGGGTCTCGGGCGGGGCGTCGCCCAGCCAGTCGAGCACCCCCGCCGCGACGTCCTCGAGGAAGGGCCGCCAGGCGGGCACGGCGCGCCAGCGCGGCCCGCTGCCCGAGAAAGGATCGAAGCGCCCCCCCGTCATGGTCAGATCTCCGCCTTGAGCCGCGCCTCGGCCTCGTCGCGCGCCTGCGGGTCGCCGACGTGCATCCAGTCGCCGTCGAGCACGCAGCCGAACAGGCGACCCTCGGCGGCCGAGGCGCGCCACAGGGGGCTGAGCGAGAAGGGGCCCTCGGGGCCCTGGTCGGCGTAATCGGGCCGGGTGATGTGGACGCCCATATAGGCGTAAGGGGCGCTGGCGGCCTCGCCCCGGAAGGTCAGACGACCGTCGTCGGACATGAAGAAGTCGCCGCCGCCCTCGAAGCCGATCGAGCCTTCGCGGCGGGCCAGCAGCAGGGCGGCGTCCATGCGCTCCGGGTCCCACAGGCGGATGAGATCGCCGAGCGCCCCTCCCGGTGTTTTGGCCCGGTCGATCCAGACGCTGTCGATGTTGGCGACGAAGACGGGAGCGTCGCCCAGCAGGGGCCGGGCCTTCTTCAGGCCGCCGCCGGTCTCCAGCAGTTCGGCGCGTTCGTCGGAAATGCGGATCGTCGGGCGGGCGCGGGCGGCCAGGTGGCTTTCCAGCCGGTCGGCGAACCAGTGGACGTTGACCACGGCATCGGTCACGCCCGCCTGAGCCAGTCGATCGAGTACATGGTCGATCAGGGCCTTGCCGCCGACCTCGACCAGGGCCTTGGGCCGGTCGTCGGTCAGGGGCCGCATCCGCGTGCCGAGTCCGGCGGCGAGAACCATGGCAGTGGCGGGGGTCTTCATCGACGCACATCCTCCGGCACGTGGCGGTCCATCCAAGCGGCGACGGCGTCGAGGCCGGGCGCCTTCAGATTGGCGTTCAGGTGCGCCCACATGCGGGGCATGAAGGCAGCGTAGCG
This sequence comes from Brevundimonas guildfordensis, assembly GCF_014836405.1. Classification (GTDB taxonomy): domain Bacteria; phylum Pseudomonadota; class Alphaproteobacteria; order Caulobacterales; family Caulobacteraceae; genus Brevundimonas; species Brevundimonas guildfordensis. Next base: position 390,104 of record NZ_JACSQU010000003.1, read on the forward strand.
CGGCTTGCCGTCGCGGGCGATCAGGCGGGCGAAGATGCCGAGGATGCGCGCTTCGTTCAGGGCGGCCAGACCGGCGTAGGCGGCCGTGAAGGCCTCGCGGTCTGCCTCGGGACGCAGGGCGAAATAGTGGTCGAGCGCCAGGGCCTCCAGCTCGGGCGCCACATCGCGGCGGGCGTCCTGCAGCAGGGAATGGAGGTCCCACGACGGATGGGCCTTCACCGCGTCCTGGAAGTCGATCATCCCGACCGAGGCGGCGCCGGTCTTGCCGCCCAGGCGGATCAGGTTCTCGGCGTGATAATCGCGGTGGGCCATGACGGTCGCGCCCGCCTCCCCCGCCGCCGTGGTCGGGGCCCAGGCGGCGCGCCATTCGGCGATGGCGGCGTCGTCAAAGGCCAACGATGGGATCAGTTTCGGCAGCCATTCGACGAACAGGTCGGCGCCGCCCTGCAGCGCCGTCTGGTCGTAGGTCAGCAGGGGCCAGTCGCCGGCAGGGCCGGCCAGGACCTCCGGCGTCGGGGCGGCGTGCAGGACGGCCAGGGCCTCGACGGCGGCGCGATAGAGGGGGGCCGGATCGGCGCCGGCCTCGATGACGCGGGCGAACAGGGCGTCGCCGAAGTCCTCGATCACGGCCAGGCCGTTGGGGGCGTCGACGGCGACGATCTCGGGCGCCGCCAGGCCGAGCGACTTCAGATGGGCGGCGACGGCGGCGAAGGCCTCGATGCGGCCGGCCGACAGGCGGGCGACGGCGTTCCAGCCGTGGGCGTGGCGTTCTCGCGGCGTCCAGGCCGGATCGCAGGGCAGGCTCTCGGCGGCCGGGGCCTGATCCATCAGCATCAGGGTCGCGCCCGAGGCCGTGGTCAGCCGTTCATAGCGCCGCGTCGAGGCGTCGCCGGGCAGGGGCGCGCGAACGGCCCCGGCCAGCCCGGCCGAGCGCAGGAAGTCGAGACGGAGGGCTTCGCGGTCAGACATGGAGTTCCTTCAGTTTGGCTTCCCACGCGCCTGCGCCAGAAACGGTCGCAAGTCGGCCCTCGCCGTCCTCGGCGATGGTGACCGTCAACCGGTCCGGACCGAGCATCCGGCCGGGATCATCGCCCAGACGTTCGGGCCATTCGATCATGGCGCAGCCCTCGTCCAGCGCCTCGTCCAGCCCGACCTCGAAGGCCTCCTCGGGCCGGGTCAGGCGATAGAGGTCGAAGTGGGCGATGGGCGGATCGCTCTCGTAAAACTGGACCAGGGTGAAGGTGGGCGACGGCACGTCTTCGTCCGGCCGGGTCAGGGCGCGGATCAGGCCGCGCGCCAGGGTCGACTTGCCCATGCCCAGCGGGCCGTAGAGCAGGACGGCTTCGCCCGGCTCCAGCAGGGGGGCTATCGCCTGGCCGAAGCGTGTCGTGGCCTCGGCGTCGGGAAGGGAAAAGATCATCAGGCGAAGGTCGCGTCAGGATCGGCGGCCAGGGTCCGCTCGACGAAGGTTTTCAGTTTCAGGGTGGCGGCCTGGGCGTCGATGTCCAGCGCCAGCGGCGGGATGGGGCGGCCGACAATCAGGTCGAAGGCGCGGCCCTTCTTGTTCAGCAGTTCGTGGAAGAGGGTGATGTCGCGCAACTCCTGGGACACCTTGTCGAACAGGTGGAACAAGCGGCTGGTCGGTCCGGCGACATGGATCGGGATCACCGGCGCCTCGTATTTGCGGGCCAGGGAGGCGGCGGTGGCGGCCCAGTCGGGGTCGGTCAACAGGCCGTTCGGGCCGACGCGGGCCAGACGTCCGGCCGGGAACATGACGACGCAACGCTCGGCCTCGAACGCCTCCTTGGCGGCCTGGAGGGTGGCGCGGGTCTTCTCGCGCGTGCGCTTGGCCGTAACCCATTCGACCGGGACGACGGTCTCCGATAGACCCGGCGAGACGCGCAGGGCGTCGGCGTTGGCGAAATAGATCAGGTCGTTGCGCACCGTGCGCAGGGCGTCGTGCACAGCCAGACCGTCGGCGATGCCGGTCGGGTGGTTGCACACCACCAGGCAGCGGCCCGAGGCGGGCAGGCGGTCCAGATGCGCCGTCCTCACCGTCAGCTCCAGCAGGTCGGAGACGTAGTCCAGCGCCTGGCGCCCGGCCATCGGGCCGATAGCGTCGGCCATGCGGCGCGCCTTGGCGTAGTCGAGCAGACCGTAGAGGCCAGGGCGGACCAGCGGCCAGGCGGCCGATCCCGTCAGCCGGGGCGCGCGCTCGGCGATCAGGACGTCGACAATGTGCGGAGCCGAACTCATCGCCTGCTTGTCGCCGAGGCGGCGGCGGCGGGCAAGCGCCATCCCGCTTGGCGCGGGCGGCATGGCCGCCTATGCAGGAAGCCTGACCATTCATGGGGGAGTGTCGCGTAATGGCCCGATCACGTTGGATGACGGCTGCGGCTGTCCAGATGCTGTTGCTGGCGGGCGGTCTGGCGGCGACGCCAGCTCTGGCGCAGGAAGCGGCCGCGGCGGCAGCGTCTGCTCAAGCCGAAGCGTCTGACCGTCTGCGTCTGAAGGATCTGGCGACGATGGAGCGCGTCGGCGACCCGCGCGTCTCGCCGGACGGACGCCGCGTCATCTATGCCGTCACGACGACGGACTGGGCCGGCAACAAGACCCAGACCAGCCTGTGGGTGGTCGATGTCGACGGCGCTGCGCCCGCGCGGCGTCTGCCGATCTCTGACGGCGGCGTGTCGGGCGCGCGCTGGGCGCCGGACGGGCAGGCGATCTATTTCATGTCCGCGCGCGGCGGATCGAACCAGGTGTGGCGCGCGGACCGCGACGGCATGGCGGCGGCCCAGGTCACGACCCTGCCGGTATCCGTGTCGGGGTTCCGCTTCACGCCGGACGGCAAGGCGCTGGTGCTGGGCGTGTCGGTCTATACGGATTGCGAGACGCTGGACTGCACCAGGGACCGACTGGCTGCGCGGGCCAAGTCGACGCAGCAGGTCTATGAGCGGATGCCTCTGCGGGTTTTCGACCGTTGGGCCGACGGGCGTCAGAGCCATCTCTTCCTGCAGCCGCTGAACGGCTCGGGCTTCGCTGAGGGCCAGCCGCGCGACCTGACCGCCGGGCTGGATGCGGATGTGGGCGTCGGCGAGAGCAGCCTGACCATCGCGCGCGACGGGCGCACCTTCATCTATGCGGCGCGCAAGCAGGCGGACCGCGCGCCCTTCACCAACGACAGCGACCTGTATCGGCTGAGCCTGGATGACGGCGCGCCGGTCAATCTGACCGAAGGGCATTCAGGGCCGGACGGGGCGCCCGCCCTGTCGCCGGACGGACGGCGTCTGGCCTGGCTGGCGGCTCCGCGTGAGAATGTCGGCGGCGATCAGCCGGTGGTGATGGTGGCCGATGCGAACGGCGCGAACGCTCGCGCCCTGACGAACTGGGATCGCGGCCCCAGCGGCCTGACCTGGCGTTCGGACGGCCGGGCGCTTTATGTCACCGCCGCCGATGAGGGCCAGAACCGCCTGTTCGAGGTCGACGCCCGCACCGGCGCGGTGAAGGCCCTGACCGACATCGGCTCGGTCGGCGATTTCGACGAGGTCGGCGGCGTTCTGACCTACGCCCATGAGAGCTTCACCGCCCCGACCCAGGTCTTCATCGCTCGGAGCGGCCAGCCCGCGCGCCAGGCGACGCAGCACAACGCCGAGCTGCTCGCCCGCATCGACCTGCCCCGTCCCGAGGAGATTCGCTTCCCCGGCTGGAACGACGAGACGACGCACGGATGGGTGTTCAAGCCCGCAGGCTTCGTCGAGGGGCGCCAATATCCGGCCGTCTTTCTGATCCACGGCGGGCCCAAGTCGCCCTGGACCGAAAGCTGGTCCTACCGCTGGAATCCGCAGGTCTATACGGCGGCGGGCTATGCGGTGGTGATGGTGAACTTCCACGGCTCGCCGGGCTATGGCCAGGCCTTCACCGACGCCATCAACGACCACTGGGGCGACCGTCCGCTGGAAGACCTGCAAAAGGGCTGGCAGGCGGCGCTGGCGGCCAATCCGTGGATCGACGGCGAACGGGCCTGCGCGCTGGGCGCCTCCTACGGCGGCTATATGGTCAATATGATCGCGGGCCAGTGGAACGAGCCGTGGCGCTGCCTGGTCAACCACGCCGGGGTCTTCGACGTGCCCCAGCTGATGAACGCCATGGACATCTCGACCTTCATCCATGAGTTCGGCGGCCCGACCTGGGACCGCAAGGCGATCTATGACGCCCACAACCCCGAGACCTATGCGGGCCACTGGAAGAAGCCGATGCTGGTGCTGCACGGGTCCAGGGACTTCCGCGTGCCGATGGAGCAGGGGCTGGCGACCTTCTCGGCCCTGCAACGGCTGAACATCCCTAGCCGCTTCGTCCATGTGCCGGACGAGAACCACTGGGTGCTGAAGCCGCAGACCTGGGTCGAGTGGCAGCAGGAGATCCTGGACTGGACGGCCGACTGGACGAAGGAAGCGCAGTAAACAATGGCATGAACAGGAGACTTTGCGGGCGGCGCTGGGCGGTGTTACGCCTTCGGCCAGACATCCCATCCGCACGAGGAGCGCCTGAATGCGCCGCCTGCCCCATCTCCTGTCCGGCCTCAGCGCCGCCGCCCTGCTGACCGCCACGGCCCTGCCGGCCCTGGCCGAGGGGGCGCCCGCCGCTCCGGCCGCGGCGACGGCCCAGGCCACTAGCGCCTTCACTTATCAGGACATGATCTCGGCCAACCGGCTGGGCGATCCTCAGGTGTCGCCGGACGGCGAGTGGGTGGTCTATGCCCTGACCCAGACCGACGTGGCGGCCAACAAGCGCTCGAGCGCCCTCTACATCCTGGGCCTGAAGGGCGAGGCTGAGCCGCAGAAGCTGGCTATTTCCGAAGGCGGCGCCAACACCGCCCGCTGGGGCGCCGACGGCAAGCTGTATTTCCTGTCCAGCCGTTCGGGCTCGAGCCAGGTGTGGGTCTCGGCCGACAAGGGCGCGACGGCGACCCAGGTCACCAACCTGCCGACCGACGTCAACGCCTATCGCATCAATGGTGCGGGCGACGCCGTGGCCGTGTCCCTGGCCGTCTATCCCGACGCGGCCGACCTGACCGCCTCGGTGGCGCGCGGCAAGACCGAGGCCGAACGCAAGTCGACCGGCCAGGTCTATGACCGCATGTTCGTGCGCCACTGGGATACCTGGAACGACCACACCCAAAACCACCTCTTCGTCCAGACCATCGACGCGGACGGCAAGGCGGGCGGCGAGCCGGTCTGGGTCACGAAAGGCTTCGACGGCGACACCCCGTCCAAACCGTTCGGCGACGAGAGCGAGTTCACCTTCGCGCCCGATGGGCAGTCCCTGGTCTTCTCGGCGCGCAAGGCCGGGAACAGCGAGCCGTGGAGCACGAACTTCGATCTCTACAGCGTCGCCGTCTCTGCGCCCGGCCAACTGACCAATCTGACCGAGGCCAACCCGGCCTGGGACACCGGCCCGGTCTTCTCGCCGGACGGCCAGACGCTGGCCTACCGCGCGATGGCCCGTCCGGGCTTCGAGGCAGATAAGTTTTCGATCTTCCTGCGCGACGTGGCCACCGGCCAGACGCGCCAGATCGCGGCCAACTGGGACCGTTCGGCTGACACCCTGCAGTGGTCCAAGGACGGAAAGACGCTCTATACGACAGCGGGCGATGTCGGTCAGACCAAGCTGTTCGCTATCGATACGCGCAACGGGGTGGTCATGCCGTTGACGGGCGAAGGCCACGTCGGCGCCTTCGGTCAGACGCCCTCGGGCTTCGTCTTCGCGATGGACAGCCTGACCTCGCCTAGCGACCTCTACTTCAAGACCTGGCGCGGCCGCGAAATGCCGCGCCGCCTGACCAATGTGAACCCGCAGCTGGCGAACAAGGTCTTCGGCGAGGCCGAGCAGTTCAGCTTCCCCGGCTGGAACAATGAGACGGTCCACGGCTACGTCATCAAGCCGGCTAACTATGTCGAGGGTCAGAAGTATCCGGTCGCCTTCCTGATCCACGGCGGGCCGCAGGGCTCGTTCGGCAACAGCTGGTCCTATCGATGGAACCCCGGCACCTATGCCGGCGCCGGCTATGCGGTGGTGATGATCGATTTCCACGGCTCGACCGGCTACGGCCAGGATTTCACCGACTCGATCAGCCAGCACTGGGGCGACCGTCCGCTGGAAGACCTGCAGAAGGGCTGGGCCTTCGCGCAGTCGAAGTATGATTTCCTGGACGGCCAGAACGCCTGCGCCCTGGGCGCTTCCTATGGCGGCTATATGATCAACTGGATCGCCGGAAACTGGCCCGGCGAGTTCAAATGCCTCGTCAACCACGACGGCGTCTTCGACACCTTCGGCATGGGCTACGGCACCGAGGAGCTGTGGTTCACCGAGTGGGAATACGGCGGCACGCCGTGGGAAAATCCGGAGGGCTATCAGAAGTTCAACCCGGCCAACCACGTGCAGAATTGGCGCGACCCGATGCTGGTGGTTCAGGGCGACCTCGACTTCCGCATCCCGACCTCGCAGAGCCTGTCGACCTTCACTGCCCTGCAGCGGCGAGGGATCGAGAGCCGCCTGGTCTTCTTCCCGGACGAGAACCACTGGGTGTTGAAGCCCGCCAACAGCCTGCAGTGGCACAACGAAGTGTTCGGCTGGCTGGACAAGCACCTGACCAAGTAAGGCTGGGTCTGACTTGGGGGCGCGGTTCGACAGGGCCGCGCCCTTCTGCTTTCCGGGGAGGGGACATGACGCGACGAGGGCTTCTGGCGCCATTGCTGGCGACCGTGGCGACCGCCGCCTGCGCGCCTCTGATCGGGGAAGGCGCGAAGACGCCTGTGCCGTTGGGGCCGCCTGGTTGGCGCACGGCGCGCGCGGCCTATGGCGCCGATCCGCGCCAGACGGTGCGACTATATCGACCGGTGCAGGCGGTCGGCTTGCCCATTCTGATCCTGTTGCCGGACGGCGCGCCCCAGCCGGCGGATGAACGGGCGGCGCGTGATCTGGCGCAGCAGGGCTTCGTCGTTCTGCTGGCCGACCGTCGGACGGCGCCCGGCGGTTCCTATCCAGCCTTCATCGCCGACGCTGCCGCCGCTGTCGCCTGGGCGACGAAATGGGCTGAAGACGTCGGCGGCGATGCCGGGCGCATCGGCGTCCTTGGGCAGGGCGATGGCGGCCGCGCGGCCCTGATGGTGGCGCTGGATCGACGCTATCTGGCGGCGGCCGGGGCGCCTGGCGCCGTGCGGGCGGCGGCGGCTCTGGGCGACTCTCCGCGGCCGGACGCGACCTTCACTGACCCCTCGGCCTATGGCGGGGCCAAGGACGCGGCGTCGATATGGCGCGGGGCGGCGGGCGACCTGGCGGGCGCGGTCGGCTTCCTGCGTGCGGCGCTGAAGTAGCGCCTCAGTCGGCCGCTTCGACGCGCGTCTTGAGATTGGCCAACTGAGCCGACAGCACGCCGTCGACCGGGGCGGCCCAGGCGTCCAGCCCGCCGCTCGCATAGCCGCCGACCACATAGCTCCAGGTCAGGGTCGCGCCCGCGCCTTGCGGCGTCAGCGTGAATGACAGGCCGCCCGCAGCGCCCTGGCCCTGCAGGGGGCCGAGGCCGCCTCGCAGCACCAGTTTCGATCCCGGCTCGACCAGAGCCGTCTCCATGTGACGCGAGATGCGTCCGTCGGCCGCTCGTTCGCACCAGCAGCCCCCCGGCGCGAGATCCAGCGAGAGAGCGGAGTCGTTGAACCAGCGATGGTCGCGGCTCCACCAGGCGTCCGGCGCGACCAGGATGGCCCAGACGCGGGCGGGCGGTGCGTCGAGACTGAGCGTCCCGCCGACCTCGAAGCCGTGCGGCGCGGCCGACTTCACCTCGGCGGAGACAGGTCCGGCGGCCAGCAAGGCGGCGGCGAAGTCGATCAGAAACGGGTGTTGAACCATGGGATTCCTCCAGCCGGACGACAAAGCGCGCGCCGGGGCGTCCGGTCAACTGTCGCGGCGCGGTGTTTCCTCCGTCTCGCCAAGGTCACGGTTTTCCGCTAGAGGAAGCCATGACAGACAAGATGACCCCCCAGGCGGCGCTGGACCGCCTCGAAACCCTCTACAATCAATCCGTCACGAGCTTGCGTCAGGCCGTGAAGACCTTCCTGGCCACCGGCGAGCGCGCCGAACCTGAGGCTCGGGCGGCGGGCCTGTTCGCCTATCCGCGTCTGACCGTGACCTGGCATGGCGAGCGTCCGCAACACCTCGAGACGCGCGCCTATGGCCGGCTGTCGTGGCCCGGCGTCTATTCCACGACCATCACCCGCCCCGATCTGTTCCGCGATTATCTGCTGGAGCAGCTGACCCTGCTGGCGAACGAGTACGGCGCCGTGTTCACGGTCGAGCCGTCGGAACAGGAAATTCCCTTCCCCTACGTGCTGGACGGCTCGGACGTGGTGCTGGACCGCACCATGACGGCGGCCATCGCCCGCTGGTTCCCGACAACGGAGCTGGCCCATATCGGCGACGAGATCTCGGACGGCCTGTGGGAGCCCGGCGAGGAGCATCCGCTGGCCCAGTTCGACGGCCTGCGCACCGACTTCTCCCTGGCGCGGCTGCGGCACTACACCGGCACGCCGGTCGAGGACGTGCAGAGCTTCATCCTCTTCACCAACTACAACCGCTACGTCGACGAGTTCGTGCGCTGGGCCACGGCCCAGATCGCCGATCCCGACAGCCCCTATGAGAGCCTGTCCTGCGCCGGGGGCGTGGCGGTGACGCGCGCCACCGACGACCCGGAGGCGGCCATCATGGACGCCGCCTGGCGCAAGCATCAGATGCCCGCCTATCACCTGACCCGGCCGGATGGGCAGGGCATCACCCTGGTCAACATCGGCGTCGGCCCGTCCAACGCCAAGACCATCTGCGACCACCTGGCGGTGCTGCGGCCCCACGCCTGGATGATGATCGGCCACTGCGGCGGCCTGCGCGGCAGCCAGACCATCGGCGACTATGTGCTGGCCCACGCTTACCTGCGCGACGACCACGTGCTGGACGCGGTCCTGCCCGCCGACATTCCGATCCCCAACATCGCCGAGGTGCAGCGCGCGCTTTACGATGCGACCAAGCTGGTCTCGGGCGCGCCGGGCGAAGAGGTCAAGAAGCGGCTGCGCACCGGCACCGTCGTCACCACCGACGACCGCAACTGGGAGCTGCGCTATTCCAAGTCGGCCCTGCGCTTCAACCAGAGCCGCGCCGTCGCCATCGACATGGAAAGCGCCACCATCGCCGCGCAGGGGTATCGTTTCCGCGTGCCCTACGGGACGCTGCTGTGCGTCTCGGACAAGCCGCTGCACGGCGAGATCAAGCTGCCCGGCCAGGCCAACCGCTTCTACGAAGGCTCGATCTCCGAACACCTGCAGATCGGCATTCAGGCGGTGGAGTTGCTGCGCGCGGAGGGCACGCGGCTGCACTCACGCAAGCTGCGCGCCTTCGACGAGCCGCCCTTCCGGTAAGAAGGCGCTATCGCTCGCCTCGCGGCGGCTCCCTGCTTGAGCGCGCGCTGACGGCTCCCCCTCCGCCCGGAAGGGGGAGCATCGCGCCTGCGTCCAAGAAAGAACTTTACAACATAAAGTTCTTGGCTCATGGTCTGCACCACAGGCAGGGAGAGACGCCATGACCCGCGACCAGGTTCAATCCGTTCAAGACGACATCGCCTATATGAAAGCCCTCGCTCAGGAGGGGCGGCAGGCCCCCCTGTTGGGCGGACGTATACTCGTCACCGCTGGACTGGTGTTCGGCGTGGCGGCGATCATCCACTACGCCATCGACAGCGGTCTGATAGACATGGCGCCGGTCGCCTATCTGATCCTGTGGGGATCGGCCATGCTGATCTTCTTCGGCGCCCTGATCTTCGAGATCCGGCGTGCTGAGGGAAGGCCGGGCGCGCAGTCGGCGGGCAACAGCGCCGCCAGCGCCGGCTGGATGGGCGCGGGCCTGGGCATCTTCGTCATGTCCCTGGCGATGGGGGTGATCGGCTGGAAGACACAAAGCGACACGGTCGCCATGATCTTTCCGTCGCTGATTTTCGCCCTTTACGGCTCGGGTTGGGCTGTGTCGGCGACCATGAGCGGGCAGAAGTGGCAGTGGTATCTCGCGGTCGGATGCTGGATCGCCACGCCATTGATCGCTTTTCTGATCGGCAGCCCGGCGATGTGGCTGGGCTATGCGGCGGGGCTGTTTCTGTTCGCCCTCGTTCCCGGCCTGATGCTGATGCGCCAGGAACCGACGGAGGTGGTCTGACATGACCGCTTCTGAGCCAACGACGGATGCGGCCGACGATTTCGATATCGGCCGCATCGACGAGGTGATCCACGGGCGGGTGCGCCTGGGGATCATGGCTTATCTGGCCGGGGTCGAGAGCGCTGAGTTCGGCGAACTGAAGGCCCGGCTGCAGACCACGGACGGCAATCTTTCGGTGCATTTACGCAAGCTGGAGGAGGCGGGGTTCGTCGTCGTGTCCAAGAGCTTCCAGGGCCGCAAGCCACTGACCCGGGCCAGCATGACAACGACGGGCCGCGACGCCTTCCTGGCCTATCTGGACGCCATGTCCGCTCTGGTGGCGGGCCGCTAGGCGCTGGCGCCGGACGCTGAACCGGCTATGGAGGGCGACGAATGAGCGAGCGTCCTTCAACATCTCACGCGGTCGAGCCGGATCCCTTCTCGGCGCTGATCGTGGAGTCGTGCGGCTGGGTCGGGCCGGTAGAGGTCGCGGCGGGGCTTAACCGCCGCGAGGGGGCGCTGGGACTGATCGCCGGGGCCGACGATCCGGCGGCGCACGGTGGGCGGATGTCGTATGTCGCCTGCGAGCCCGACCTGGTCGTGACCCGCCGGGTGGACGATGCGGCGCCGTTCGAGGCTCTGCGGAACCCGGCCTTTGCGGGCGGCGGGGTCGTCGGCTTGATGAGTTATGATGCGGGGGCCCGCCCGGCGACGGGCGAGCGGGGCGGGGACTGGCCCGATCTGATGCTGGCCCGCTATCCGGCCCTTCTGGCCTTCGATCACCAGACGAAAGAGGTGCGCGCCGTGGGGCGGGGCCGCACCGAGGCGCAGGCGCGCGAGCAGGCGCATCGGGCGGCGGCCTGGCTGGCTCTGGCGCGGGCGCCGACGACGCCGTCAGCGCCGGCTTCGGCCTTCGAGGGCGAGACGGCGGGAGACGTTTATGAGGCCGCTGTCGCTGATGTGGTGGCGCGCATCGCGGCGGGCGAACTTTTCCAGGCTAACATCGCCCGCGCCTGGTCGGGCAGGCTGGCGGCAGGACGGGATCCGTTCGATGTCTTCCTGCGCTTATCGGTGGCGCGCGGGGCGGCATACGGCGGCTTCTGGCGGCTGGGCGATCGGGCGATCGTGTCTAATTCGCCGGAGCTGTTCCTGACCTTCGATGAGGAAAGCGGGCGGATCGAGGCGCGGCCGATAAAGGGGACGCGCCCGCGCGATTCCGATCCGGCGCGCGACGCCGCTCTGGCGGCCGAGTTGGCGGCCAGCTCCAAGGACCGGGCCGAAAATCTGATGATCGTCGATCTGATGCGCAACGACCTGGCGCGGGCGGCGCTGTCGGGGTCGGTCCAGGTCGAGGGGTTGTTCAAGCTGGAACGCCACCCGACGGTGCATCATCTGGTCTCGACCGTCAGCGCCGAGGCGGCCGCCGGATTCGGCCCGGCCGAGGTGCTGGAGGCGACCTTCCCGCCCGGGTCGATCACCGGGGCGCCCAAGCATCAGGCGATGAAGGTGATCGCGGCGCATGAACGGCCGCGCGGGCCGTGGTGCGGCTCTCTGTTCGGCTGGGGGCTGGCCGGCGATCGCAATCTGACGGCGTCGGTGCTGATCCGCACGGCGGCCTTCGAACAGGACGACACGGGCTGGCGCTGGCGCGCTCAGGCCGGTGCCGGCATCGTCGCCGACAGCGATCCGCACGCCGAGCGGCTGGAGACCGGGGCCAAGATCCAGGCGCTGCGCGAAGCCCTGGCGGGCTAGATCAACAGTCGCTGCAGACGACGCGATCAACCGTGCGCGGCCGCAAGAAGTAACGGCGCGACAGGGTGACTGGCCTGGGCAGCACGGCTGCAAACGGCGAGCGGTAGATGTACTGGGTCTCGCCCATGATGACCGTCTGCTCTCTTTCGGCCACGTCGGGGGGCAGGTCGGTGACGAGATTGCCCTTTTGCAGGGGGGGCAGCGACTTTCCGTTGCCGTGGCTCCATTCGACCGTGGCCACGCCGCGTGCGTCGATGGCGATGCTGGTGGTGCGAATAGACAGATCAGCGACAGGGAAGGGGCGCATGATCAGACCGCCGACGGCGTAGATGGCGTTGATGCCGGCGCGATTCGTCCGTTCGCTCTGGGCGATCAGGTCGGACACGACCGAGGCGGCATGGCTGGCGCGGCGTTGGGCCATGAAGCCCTGGCTAAACTCGACCAGGCCGAAATAGAGCAGGATCATCACCGGCGCGATCAAGGCGAACTCGACCGCCGTGGCGCCGTCCCGGTTGCCGGGGAGACGGCGCATAGCGCGGAAATGCAGCCGCCGGCTCATTGATAGGGCTCGTTACGGAAGGCCAAGGTGGTGGTCAGCATCACCCGCCCGTCCTTCGTGCGCGACACCGCCTGGGCGATCATCGGAGTGATGATCGGCTGCTCGTACCAAATGCGGACCAGCACACGCTCCCCGGGGCCGCCGGGCTCAAACTTCAGGCCGCTAGGGTCGAAAAGGTCGCCTCCGGTCGGATCCGGCGGCGCCTTCGTCGGGTCGGTCAGGGCGAAGTCGTCGAGGACGCGTACATCGACGAAGGCGCGGCGGCTGCAGTCGCTGGAAAACAGGCTCATCTCCGCGCAAAATTTGGCCTTGAACTGCTCCGGCGTCAGTTCCTGCGTCTGGGCCTGCCCCGTTCGCACCTGCCGGGCGGCGTCAGAGGCGGCGGTCTCGACCAGGGCGTCGACCAGCAGCATCAGGCCGATTTCCAATATGCCGAACAGCAGCAGGAAGAATGGAAGGGCGACCAGGCCGAACTCAATGGCGTTCGAGCCTTCGCGTCGTTTCCGGTCGTGAGGACGCCGCGCCAAGGCTCGGCCTTCTTAAGAGCCGCGGCCGGCGGGCGCCGGGGCACAGGTCGCGCCGCAGGTCACTTCGGTCGTCTCGCGTCCGCGCCAGACCCGCACCGTGCCGGCGCTGTTGGGCGCGACCACGATCTGGCGCTGGAACAAGGGGCGCCCCAGGGCGTCCACGGCGATGACCTCGGTCACGCCATAGGCCTTGCCGGTGATGAACAGGGTGCGCGCGTCGGTGACGGCGACGTCGGCGATGTCTTTATTAGCCACAATGACTGACCCGGCGGCGGCACCCAGCTGGACGCGCGTTGCCTGATGGATCGGCACTTCCAGTTGACGGTTCTGCGCCGTCGTCGCCGTGGCCCCCAGAACGATCGGCAGGCCGACCAGCAGCAGGCGGATCAGGCTTACGCACCTGGACTTGGCCGATGCCGTCATGGCGGGACCTCCGGATTCGAAAGGAACGGGCGCGCGCGACGCCGCGCATGAACTGTCGCGCCCAAAGGTCAAGATTTCCTGAAATTCCTGTTCGCCGATCCTGTGATGCGAACATAGTAAACATGCAAGTAACCATCATATTTTTATTACGCGTGGTTGGCTTTTACTCGCCCTTAATCCGCAACGCGGCATGGTCAGCGTGCAAACGGGGGTCAAGCGGGCAAAACCGGTGACCCTGGATGGTGGAACTGTTGCTCGCTTAGAACAAAGGAAGACAAAACATGCGTAACTTCATCAATCGCTTCGCTAAAGACGAATCCGGCGCCACGGCCATCGAATACGGCCTGATCGCCGCCCTGATCGCTGTCGCGATCATCGGGGCTGTCACCCTGCTGGGCGGTAACCTCGAAACGACGTTTAGAAATCTTGCCGGAAACCTTGGCGGCGAAGTTGGTAACCCGGCGTCTTGATCTTAATGGTCGCTTGGGATCTTTGATCTTAATGCCGAGGGCCGGAGCACTATGCTCCGGCCCTTATGTTGTGCGAATGGTGGTGAAGAAACTGGAGCTTAAGACATGTGGCGCATAACGACTTATGTCTAATTTTTTGCCCCTTTTTCTGGCGATTTTGCCGATCTTTGCGGTCATTGCTGCGGTGCATGACCTGACGACGATGAAGATCCCAAACTGGATCTCGATCGCCCTCGTCGTCGGCTTCTTTCCGGCGGCGCTGGCGCTGGGACTGCCGCTGAGTGTCGTGGGCGTTTCCGCCGGGATGGCGCTGGCGGCGCTGTTCATTGGCGCAGGGATGTTCGCGCTGAACTGGATCGGCGGCGGCGACGCCAAGCTGCTGGCGGCGGCGACCCTGTGGATGGGGTTGTCGGGCACGCTGCACTTTTTGCTCTTCACGGGCCTGGCGGGCGGAGCCTTCTGTATATTGTTGCTGACGGCGCGCAGTCGTCTGCCGATCCTGGCCCAGGCGGGACCGGGCTGGATGATGCGGCTGATGCAACCCAAGGGCGACATTCCCTACGGCGTCGCCATCGCCATTGGCGCTCTGCTCGCCTATCCCGAAAGTCCGCTGATGGCCGCCTTCATCGCCGGCTGATCCGCGTTCACTAAGGGCTGTCCCGCTTAGGGACGCGTTAACCTCGATCCGTCATCATTGTTAACGGCAGGGGGCGGCCCGCGCGCTATCGCGTCGTCGCGTCTGCCGGAGACCGTCGATGAAGCCCGCCAAGATCGCCGTCATCTGCATCGCCGCCCTGGCCGCCGTCGGCCTTGCGCTGGTGGTCCGCGCCATGGGCTCTCCGGGACGCGAACCGGTCAGCACGGCCTCGGCCGCCGTCGAGGCCCGTCCGATGGCGAAGGTCCTGGTCGCCGCACGAGACCTGGAGCCGGGCCGACGCCTGGTCGACGCCGACCTGAGTTGGAAGGACTGGCCGGTCGAGGAGCTAAATCCCCTTTTCATCACCGACGGCTCGACGCCTCTGCCCGCCAGGCCCGAAGGCGCCGCGACTGAAAGCGCCGCCGCCAAGGGTAAGGGCGAACCCAGTCGCGAACAGGCCCGCGCGCAGGCGGTCGAGCGCGCCATGAAGGCTGCCGCAGAACTGAACGGTCCTGGCGCCAAGGCCGACTATATCGGCGCTGTGGTGCGCGAACCCATTCTGGCGGGCGAGCCCATCGTTGCGCGCAAGATCGTTCGCGCGGGGGATAGCGGCTACATGGCCGCCTACCTGGAGCCCGGCACGCGCGCCATGGCCATCCGCGTCAATGTCGAGACGGCCGCCGGGGGCTTCATCCTGCCAGGCGACCGGGTGGACGTGCTGATGACGCGCGAAATCAAGAACAATGATGGCGGCTCGGGACCGCGTTTCGCCACCGCCACCATCATGCGCAATATGAAGGTCCTGGCGATTGATCAGAGCACCCGCGCCGCCGAAGACGAAAAGGCCGTGGTCGGCGCCACCGCCACCCTGGCCGTCAGCGAACGCGACGCCGAACTGCTGGCCCTGGCGCGGTCCGAGGGCGACCTGTCGCTGGTGCTGCGCTCCTATGCCGACACGGCGGGGCCGTCAGGCCATGTTCCCGGCGCAGTGAGGCGCGGCGGCGAGCGGGCCGGCGCGGTGGTGAAGGTCTATCGCGGCGGCGACGCTCAGGAAGTGGCGACGCCATGAGGATTTCGCGCATGAATCGTTTCGCTGTCGCGGCCAGCGTGGCTGTTCTGGCCCTTGGCGGGGCCGGCGCGCCTATCGACCAGGCGGGCGCGCAGACGACGCGCGCCGCCATCACGGCGGGCTCGGCGCCGCAACTCGTCAACTTGCCGCGCGGAACTTCCTTTGCGGTCGACCTGCCGTCTGACGCCCGCGACGTCATCATCTCCAATCCGCGCGTAGCCGAGGCCATGCTGCACTCGCCGCGCCGTATCACCATGATCGGCCTGGAGGGGGGCGAGACCGACGCCGTGTTCCTGGACGGCGCAGGGCGCACCATTCTGGCGCTGCGCGTGCGGGTGGATGCGGGCGTCAGCGCCCTGCAGGACACGCTGAACCGCATCGCGCCTGGCTCGGATCTGCGGGCCGAAGCGGTCAACGACAGCATCATCCTGACGGGGTTGGCCGCCAGCCCGGCCGACGCGGACCGCGCCGCCCAGGTGGCGCGCGCTTTCGTCAGCGCGCCCGAAAAGGTCATGAACATGATCTCGGTCGCGGGTTCGGACCAGGTGACGCTGAAGGTTCGCGTGGTCGAGGTGCAGCGCAACGTCATCAAACAGTTGGGCTTTGACACCCAGGCGGTGATCGGCCGCGTCGGCGACACCCAGTGGCTGCTGGGCAATAACGCAACCTGGGGCGTCAACGGCTCGCTGCTGGGCGGGCTTGCGGGCGGGATCGCGCGCGATACGACCAAGAATTTCCAGATGGAGGCCCCCTGCATCGGCCCGGGCTGGCCCGAAGGCGCCATGTGCCCGCATACCGTGACCGGCGCTCCGGGCGATCCCTCCAACTGGGACACCGCCCAGCCTGGCACGGGGCCCGGCTCTGACGGTCTGAACAAGGGCTCGGCGACTCTGAAGGCGTTCGAGCGCGTCGGTCTGGTCCGCACCCTGGCGGAGCCCAATCTCACTTCGGTCAACGGCGAAGCCGCGAGCTTCCTGGCGGGCGGCGAGTTTCCCGTTCCTACCGGCCGCGACCGCGACGGGCAGATCACCGTGCAGTACAAGCCTTACGGCGTGGCGCTGGGCTTCCGCCCGGTGGTGCTGTCCGAAGGGCGCATCAGCCTGCAGGTCAAGGTCGAGGTGTCGGAACTGACGCCCAGCGGCGGCCTGACCATCGGCGCCGGAACGCCGTCGTCGATCACCCTGCCGGGCCTGACCGTGCGGCGCAGCGAGAACACCATCGAACTGCCTTCGGGCGGGTCGATGATGATCGCAGGCCTGTTGCAGGAGAGCACGCGTCAGGCGGTGGATTCCTTGCCGGGTATGACCAACATCCCGGTGCTGGGGCAGCTGTTCCGCTCCCGCGACTATCTGATGGGCGAGACCGAACTGGTGGTCATCGTGGAGCCCTATGTCGTCACGCCGACGGCGCCGGGGCGGATGCAGACGCCGGCCGACGGCCTGCGCATCGCCCATGACGCCCAGACCATCTTCTTCGGCCAGCTGAACCAGGTCTACGGCTCGCCCGCGCCGACCGCCCAGGCGGGCGCCGGATGGCGCGGCCCCGTCGGCTATGTGATCGAGTGAACGCCATGACCCGACTTTCCTCGCGATATCTTCCCCTGATTGCTCTGACCGCAGGCGGGCTGGCGCTGTCAGCCTGTGTCGGCGGTCCGGCGAGCCTGGGCGGCGAGCCGCCGCTGACGCCGACGTCGCGCTATTCCCTCCAGGTCGAGCCGGGACTGGAGCGTATCGCCCTGGCGGTGCACGAGACGGGCGTGTCGGCCAATCAGCGCGCGGCCCTGGGCGATCTGCTCAACCGCTTCGCCATGGAAGGGGCTCCGGTCCTGGTCATCGAGGCTCCGTCCGGCGGCGACCCCGTGGCGGCCGAGGCGGCCTGGGCCGTTCGGGCGATCCTGCAGCAGGCGGGGGTGCCTGAGAACCGCATCCAGGTCGCGGCCTATGTCGCGCCTGATCCGCGCGCGCCCGTGCTGGTCGGTTTCGAGACCGTTCGTGCGGTGGTGCCTCAGTGCGGGACCCAGTGGGGCAGTCTGGGGCGCAGCGGCGACAATCAGTCCGCCTCCAACTTCGGCTGCGCCGTCACCGCCAACCTGGCCGCCCAGATCGCCGATCCGCGCGACATCGTGGCGCCGCGCGGCATGACGCCGTCCGAGGCCGGGCGACGCGCGGTGGTGTTCGACGCCTATCGTGAGGGAACCGCGACCTCGGCCGCGCGCGAGCCCTTGCTGTCGCAAATGCGCATCTCACAGGCCATTCAATGAGCAAGCTGGCCGATACCTCTTCCAGCGGGTTCGACGCCCTGGACGGCTTTGATCTGGACGACGAGTTTCTGGACCTTGACGACGGTCGGCCCGGCCCGGCGCCGACGCCCCCTCCCGCCGCCGCGCCGATGTCCGCCCCTGCTGAAGCCGCGTTCGTGGAGGCGGCGCCGCCCGCCGTTGCGACGCCTTCGGCCCTCAGCCCGGTGAGCGGGGCGGTGGAAGTCGCCATTCCGCGCATCGCGGTTCATATCTTCGCCGAGCGGCAGGACACCGCCGCCGCCGGCGAGCGCGCCGGTCAGGACCGCCGCATGGCCCGCGCGGCCACCCAGATTCGTCTGGGCGGGGTGCAGGCGGCCATCGAGGCCTATCAGAGCGAGCCGACGCCGCCCCTGGTGATTGTCGAAAGCCTGAAGGACCCGCAGAGCCTGCTGGCCGAGATCGACCAGCTGGCCCAGGTCTGCGATTCCGGCACCAAGGTCGTCATCATCGGCGCCGCCAACGACATCCTGCTGTATCGCGAGCTGATGCGGCGCGGCGTCAGCGAGTATCTGGTGGCGCCGATCCAGCCGTTGCAGCTGATCGCGGCGATCGGCGGCCTGTTCGCCGATCCGGCCCAGCCCTTCGTCGGCCGCACCATCGCCTTCGTCGGCGCGCGCGGCGGGGCCGGGGCCTCGGCCGTGGCGCACAACACCGCCTATGCGATGAGCGAGCGGATCGGCGTCAACACCGTCATCGTCGACTATGACCTGCCGTTCGGCACGGCGGGGCTGGACTTCAACCAGGATCCGCTGGGCGGGGTCGCCGACGCGCTGAAACAGCCCGAGCGTCTGGACGCAACCCTGCTCGACCGGATGACCGTGCGCTGCACCGACAAGCTGAGCCTGTTTGCGGCGCCCGCCACTCTGGACGCCGACTGGGACTTCGGCCCCGAGGTCTTCGAGGAAGTGACGGGGCGTATCCGCGCCACGGCTCCCTTCGTCGTTCTGGACCTGCCGCACCTGTGGTCGGGCTGGATGCGCCAGGCGCTGATTTCAGCGGACGAGGTGGTGGTGGTGGCGACGCCGGACCTGGCCTCGCTGCGCAACGCCAAGAACATGATCGACCTGATCAAACAGGGGCGGCCCAACGATGCGCCGCCGCGTCTGGTGTTGAACCAGGTTGGCGTGCCGGGACGGCCCGAGATCCCGGTCAAGGATTTCGGCGCGGCGCTGGGAGTGCATCCCAGCCTGACCATCCCCTTCGACGCCAAGGTGTTCGGCACGGCGGCCAATAACGGCCAGATGATCATCGACTCGGCGGCCAAGACCAGGCCGGCCGAAGCCTTCGAAACCCTGGCTCAGATCGTGACTCATCGCGAGCTGCCGGCCGCGGGAAGCCAGTCGCGGGGCAAGGCTGCGGCGGGCGGTTCGTCGCTATTCGCCGGTCTGTTCAGCCGGAAGCGGGCCTAGGTGTTCGGCAAGCGGACAGCTTCGGCGGCTGCCCAGGCGGCCCCGCGCCCGGCGGTCGCGCCGGAACCCGGCCTTGCGCAGGCTGCCGCTCGCCGTCCGGCGCTGGAGCCGGTGGACGCCTTTTCGCCAGAGGAACTGGATCCTCTGACGCCGATGACGCCCAAGCGCCCCGACCCGTTCGAGCATGCGCTGGGACATTCTGATCAGCCGACGCGTCCGGATGCAGGCGGCGCCGGGCCGCGCGCCACCGCTGGTCTGGCTCAACTGAAGAACGCCCAGGCGGTCGCCGAGATCGTCCGCGAGCAGAGCGACTATTATCACGCGACGAAGACGACCATCTTCACCGCCCTGATGAACACCATCGACCTGGCCCAGCTGGCGCAGCTGGATCAGAAGGCGGCGTCCGAGGAAATCCGCGACATCGTCGCCGAGCTGGTGGCGATCAAGAACGTCTCCATGTCGGTGGCCGAGCAGGAGCATCTGGTCCAGGACATCCTGAACGATGTGCTCGGCTACGGCCCGCTGGAACCGCTGCTGTCGCGCGACGACATCGCCGACATCATGGTCAATGGCGCAGGGCGCGTCTTCATCGAGGTCGGCGGCAAGGTGCAGCTGACCAACGTCCGTTTCCGCGACAACACCCAGCTGATGAACATCTGTCAGCGGATCGTGTCCCAGGTCGGCCGCCGCGTCGACGAAGCCAGCCCGATCTGCGACGCCCGCCTGCCCGACGGCAGCCGCGTCAACGTCATCGCCCCGCCGCTGGCCATCGACGGCCCGACGCTGACGATCCGGAAGTTCAAGAAGGACAAGCTGACGATGCGCAACCTGGTGGAGTTCGCCTCCATCAGTCCCGAAGGGGCCCGCGTCCTGGGCGTCATCGGCGCGGCGCGATGCAACCTGGTCATCTCAGGCGGCACCGGCTCGGGCAAGACGACGCTGCTGAATACCCTGACGGCCTTCATCGACCCGACCGAGCGCGTCATCACCTGCGAGGACGCCGCCGAACTGCAGCTGCAGCAGCCGCACGTGGTCAGGCTGGAAACCCGCCCGCCGAACCTGGAGGGCCAGGGCCAGATCACCATGCGCGACCTGGTCAAGAACTGCCTGCGGATGCGCCCCGAACGCATCATCGTGGGCGAGGTGCGCGGGCCCGAGGCCTTCGACCTGCTGCAGGCCATGAACACCGGCCACGACGGCTCGATGGGCACGCTGCACGCCAACAGTCCGCGCGAGGCGATCAGCCGTCTGGAATCCATGATCACGATGGGCGGCTACGGCCTGCCGTCCAAGACGATCCGCGAGATGATCGTCGGCTCGATCGACGTCATCGTTCAGGCCGCGCGTCTGCGCGACGGCAGCCGCCGCATCACCCACATCACCGAGGTGGTGGGGTTGGAAGGCGACGTCATCGTCACCCAGGACCTGTTCGTCTACGACATCACCGGCGAGGACGCGCACGGGAAGATCACCGGGCGCCACCGCTCGACCGGCATCGCCCGCCCGCGCTTCTGGGACCGCGCCCGTTATTATGGTCTTGAGCGCGAACTGGCCGAGGCCCTGGACGCGGCGGAGTAGGGCGGATGCTGCTTCCTGTGCTTGCGGCGGTTCTGGCCTTCATCACCATCGGCGGCGTCGGCTGGGTGCTGGTCGGCGGCGACGACTCCTCGGGTCAGGCGGTCAAGCGCGCCAAGGGGCTTGCCGTCAGCCGCACCGAGTCGGTGGCGGCGGCCAAGCGGGCGGCGGCGGCTAATACGCCCGAGGCCCGGCGCAAACAGATCATGGTCCAGTTGCGCGAGGTCGATCGCCGCGAGCGCAAGGCGCGCATGACCACCAGCGCCAAGCTGAAGCAGGCGGGGCTGGAGCTGACGGTGAGGACCTTCGTCATCATCAGCGTGGTGATGGGGCTGATCGGCGCTCTTTTGGCTTTTGTCCTGGGGGGCAACATCCTGATCGTCGTGGGTGTCGGGATCACCATGGGGCTGGGTCTGCCGCGCTGGGTTGTGAACATGAAGGCCAAGGCGCGGATGAAGCAGTTCTCCCTGGCTTTTCCGGATGCGGTCGACGTGCTGGTGCGGGGCATCAAGACCGGTCTGCCCGTTCATGACTGCTTCAAGGTCATCGCTCGTGAAAGCCCTGAACCTCTGGCGGGGGAGTTCCGCCTGCTGGTCGAGGGGATAGGCGTGGGGCTGACGCTCGCCGACGCCCTGGACAAGATGTACATGCGGATGCCGACGCCGGAGCTGAAGTTTTTCGCTATCGTCATCGCCATTCAGCAGAAGTCCGGCGGCAACCTGGCCGAGGCGCTGAGCAACCTGACCTCCGTGCTGCGCGCCCGGCGGATGATGGGCGAGAAGATCAAGGCCATGTCGTCCGAAGCGGTGGCCTCGGCAGCCATCATCGGTGCGCTGCCGCCGGCGGTGATGATCATGGTGACCCTGACCAGCCCCAGCTACATGATGCTGCTGTTCACCGACGTGCGCGGCCACGTGATGCTGCTCGGCGCAGTGTTGTGGATGGCCACCGGCGTCTTCGTGATGAAGCGCATGATCAACTTCAAGTTCTGAGGAAGGGGCCGCTCCGTGAACGCCTTCATGCGCCTCATCACCGACCCGCAGAACCTGCTGAGCATCGGCGTCGGCGTGGCCGTTTTCGCCAGCGTCCTGACGCTGCTGTCGTCCTTCGTCGGCGGCGGACCGCGGCTGGACAAGCGGATGAAGGCGGTGGCCGAGCGCCGCGAGGAGCTGCGCCGTCGCTCGCGTCAGGCCCTGCGCGGCGGCGGGGGCGAGACCGGCGGCGGCCTGCGCCGCACCGACGACAGCTTCCGCAGCCGGGTGGTGGCGCGGCTCAACCTGGTCAAGCTGCTGGAAGACCCCAAGGTCGCCGAGAAAATGACCCAGGCCGGCTTTCGCGGGCCAAGGCCGCTGAACACCTTCTACTTCTTCCGGTTCGCCCTGCCGTTCATCCTGATGGCGCTGACGGCCTTCTATCTGTTCTTGGTCATCAAACCGGACCTGCCGGGATTCACCCTGTTTTCCTTTGTGATCCTGGCGGCGGGCGTCGGCTTCTATGCGCCGAACATCTATCTGAAGAACCTGATCGACAAGCGGCGCCAGTCAATCGTCGCGGCCTTCCCGGACTCGCTCGACCTGCTGCTGATCTGCGTGGAATCCGGCATGTCCATCGAGGCGGCGATCCAGAAGGTCAGCCAGGAAGTCGGCGGCCAGTCGATCGAACTGGCCGAAGAGCTGTCCCTGCTGTCGGCCGAACTAAGCTATCTGCCGGAGCGGCGTCTGGCCTATGAGGGCATGGCCAAACGGACCCAGCATCCGGGCATTCGCGCCGTGGCGACGGCCATGACCCAGGCCGAGACCTATGGCACGCCTCTGGGCAGCGCCCTGCGGGTGATGGCCAAGGAAAACCGCGACCTGCGTCTGGCCGCAGCCGAGAAGAAGGCGGCGGCCCTGCCGGCTCAGCTGACCGTGCCGATGATCCTGTTCTTCCTGCCGGTGCTGTTCGTCGTCATCCTGGGACCGGCCATCATCAACATCACCGATACGATCAAGGGCGGCTGACGACCAACCGGCGCGTTCAGCCCTGCTCGGCGATCTGCTTCAGGTTCTCGCTGATGGTCTCATAGGCCGGACGGATGCGGCCGCGATGCTTGTCGTGGAACAGTTCAGCCCGCAACCCGGTGAAGACCGTGCCGTGCGAGACGATGCAGGCGCCCCGATCCAGCTCCTCGATCTCATAGTAGCGCAGGGTGCGGAACAGAAAGCCGCGACGCTCGGCCCAGACCAGCTGGGCGTTGGGCTCCCACTCGCCCAGTTGAGCCTGCACTTGTCGCTCGCCCAGGTCCGGCAGGCGCTCGATCAGGCTGATCGGCGCGCCGTAGCCCAGGGCGCCCTGGACCGCGACCTCATGCGGATTCCAGCGCTCCCAGCTCCCGAAGTCCGTCAGCACGTCCCAGAGGCGCTCTGCGGTGGCGCGCACGCCGATGCGGTGTTCGATGCGGATCGTTTCCATGGGCTCCCTGTGACATGGCTTTTTCGGTTTAGGAAGATAGGGCGCACTGAGCGTCTGCACGACGCCGTCACTGGCGTTTGTTCTTGGAGCGCCTGCCACGCCGCGTTAAGGCCCTGAACGAAGCAAGGAGCCGTCATGATCACTCGCATCCAGCCCGACAGCCGCATGAGCCAGGCCGTGATCCACGGCGACACCATCTACCTGGCTGGCCAGGTGGGCGAACCCGGCGAGGACGTCGCCGCCCAGACGCGCACCGCGCTGGCCGAGGTCGACGCTCTTCTGGCCGAGTGCGGCAGCGACAAGTCCAAGATTCTGTCGGCCCAGGTCTGGCTGGCCGACATCGCCGATTTCGAGGCGATGAACAGCGTGTGGGACGCCTGGGTCGACCCAGCCAACCCGCCCGCCCGCGCCACCTGCGAGGCGAAGCTGGCCACGCCTGACTACCGCGTTGAAGTCATCGTCGTGGCGGCGCGCTGACATGGCCCGCGTCATCTCGAACGAGAGCGAGCTGGAGCGCTTCAAGGCGACCCGCGTCACCGCCCTCTACCGTCTCGACCTGATCGACAAGGGGGCGCAGCTGACCTATGAGGACGGCACGCCGGTCGATATGGCCTCCGAGGCGCAGCGGCTGAAGGATCAGGTCGCCGACATGGATCGCCGCATCGCTCGGCTGGAAGCGGCCGGCGAGTCCTAGGCCCTTCGCCGCTCGACAGCGCCCTAGCTCGGTTTGGCGTACTGGCCCGCGCTCATGACTTCGAGGCCGACGAAGCCCTGGTCGCCTTCGACCCAGGCGTCATGGCCAGGCGGGATGGCGTAGGACATGCCGGGGCTAAGGGTCTTTTGCGTGCCGTCGTCCATCCTGACCGTCAGCCGGCCGGACACCACGTGCCCGACATGCGACAGTTGGCAGCTGTCGGTCTTGGCGATGGGCTTGATGCATTCAGACCATTTCCAGCCGGGCTCGAAATTGAACCGCCCGAGCGTGTAGTCGGACAGCCGCACCAGTTCGACGCGGGTCTTGTCGGGGGTGCGCAGCTCGTCGGGGGTGTCGTGAGACTTGGTTTCGAACTTGGTGATGCCGCTTTGGGCCATGGCGTCCTCCTGACGCTCCGCAGGGGACGGGCCCCTGGCTCCCACCTAACGGCCGGCGCTTCCGCCCTGTTCCTCCCTAGGGGGCGAGCCGAGCAAACACGGTCGTGATGACCGCCTGATAGGCGTCGGTCAGGGCGCGCAACTCGGCCTCGGGCACGCGCTCGTCGATCTGGTGCATGGTCTGGCCGACCAGACCCAGCTCCAACACCGGGCACAGAGCGCGGATGAAGCGAGCGTCGGAGGTGCCGCCGGTGGTCGAGGCCTCGGGGCGGCGGCCCAGGGTGTTCTCCACCGCGTCCTGCACGGCGGTGACGAAAGCGCCCGGCTCCGTCAGGAAGGCCTCGCCCGAGCACATGTGCTCCAGCTCGATCTGCAGCCCGGTCTCGGCCTGCAGGGCGCCCGCCTCGCGGTTCAACCAGTCGATCAGGCCGTCGCCGGTGTGGGTCGGGTTGAAGCGGATATTCAGTCGCGCCTTGGCCTCGGCCGGGATGATGTTGGTGGCCGGATTGCCGACGTCGATGGTGGTGATTTCAAGGTTCGAGGGCGGGAACCCCACGCTCATGCAGTCCCGCTCCGCGAGCGGGACGCTAGCGTCCAAGGATGGATAGCCGTCGTCGAGGACATGAGCGTCCAGACGGGCCAGCAGCCGGGCGATGACCGGGGCGGGGTTGGCGGCGCGATCGGGATAGGCGACGTGGCCCTGTTTGCCATGGACGGTGATCCAGGTGTTCAGCGAGCCGCGTCGCCCGACCTTGATCATGTCTCCCAGGTGGTGAGCCGAGGAGGGTTCTCCGACTACGCAGGCGTCGATGACCTCGCCTTCGGCGGCCAGGGTCTGGACCACCCGTTTGGTGCCGTGCAAGGCCGGACCTTCCTCGTCGCCGGTGATCAGGAAGGACAGGGATCCTTCGACCTCGCCCTCCGCCAAAACGCGCGAGACCGCGGCGACCCAGGCGGCGATGCCGCCCTTCATGTCCACGGCCCCCCGGCCATAGAGGACGCCGTCGCGCGTCTCGCTCTCGAACGGGCCGGCGCTCCAGGCTTTCAGGTCGCCGATCGGCACCACGTCGGTGTGGCCGGCGAAGCAGAGGTTAGGCGAGGCCGTTCCGCGCCGGGCGTAGAGGTTCTCGATCCGGGCGTCATGGCCGACCCCGGTCGGCCCCTCGAACACCATGCGGCGGCACGCGAAGCCAAGGGCGGTCAGGGCGCGCTCCAGCACGTCCATCGCCCCTTCGTCGGCCGGGGTGACGGAAGGAATGCGGATCAGGTCGCGGGTCAGTTCGACAGGATCGATGATGGAATGTGATGCGGCGCTCATGAGGCAAATGCTTTAGGCATATCCCGCATCCGCGAGAAGGCCCGAAACCGTGCCCAAGATCGACATTGACGCCGCCCCGACCGGCCATGGGACCGGCTACCCCGAGGAATTCGCCGCTCCATGCAAGCCGCGGCGCCGCTGGCGGCTGGGCGATGCGGTCGGTCTGGATCAATTCGGCGTCAATCTGCTGCGCCTGCCCGCCGGGGCCTGGTCCAGCCAGCGCCACTGGCACGCGGCCGAGGACGAGTTCGTCTGGGTGCTGGACGGCGAGGTGGTGCTGGTCGAGGACGACGGCGAAACCCTTCTGCACGCCGGCGACTGCGCGGGCTTCAAGGCGGGCGTTCCGAACGGTCACAAGATCGAGAACCGCAGCGATCGCGAGGCGGTGCTGCTGGAGGTCGGCACGCGCAGCCCCGACACGGACGCCTGCGACTATCCCGATATCGACATGATCCTCCCCCAGGGCGCCGACCGATACTTCCATCGCGACGGAACCCCCTATCCGAAGACGCCCAGACGAACGTGACGACCGAAAGCATCGATACCGCCCCCACGGTTCCTCCCCAGCCGCCGCTGCCGCCCGGACCGCCTCCCGGATCCCCCCCTGACCACGGCCCGTCCAGCCCCTGGGGCATCGGCGACTTCCGCCTGCTGTGGCTGGGACGGCTGGTGGCGGTGCTGGGCATCCAGATCCAGTCGTCAGCCCTGCTGTGGCAGGTTTATGAGATCGCCCGGCGCGATCATCCGATCGAACAGGCCAGCCTTTATCTAGGGCTGGTGGGTCTGTGCCAATTCCTGCCGCTGCTGGCCTTCACCCTGCCCGCTGGGGCCATGGCGGACCGGCGCGACCGCAAGCACACCGTGACCCTGTCGATCATCGTCGAGGGGATGTGCGCGGGCGCCTTCCTGATGATGGCGCTGCACGGGGCGCCGCCGCTGTGGGGTCTGCTGGCGGTGGCCGCCGTCTTCGGCGCGGCGCGCGCCTTCCTGGCTCCGGCCAGCCAGGCCTTCCTGCCGATGGTGGTGGGACGCAAGGCCCTGCCGCCCGCCATCGCCGCGCAGTCTATCGCCTTCCAGACCGGCGCCATTGCGGGGCCGGCCCTGGGCGGGGTCATTGTCGGCGTGAACGTGCCGCTGGCTTACGCCTCGGCGATGGCGCTGTTTCTGGTCGCGGTCGCCTGCTTTCTGCTGATCCGCACCAAGGGCAAGCCGCAGGTCGATCCGTCCAAGCTGGGTCCGGTGCAGCAAGTCCGCGAAGGCCTGGCCTATGTGTGGAAGACCAAGATCGTGCTGGGCGCCATTTCCCTGGATCTGGTCGTCGTGCTGCTGGCGGGTGTGGCCCTCCTGACGCCGATCTTCGCGCGCGACATCCTGCATGTCGGGGCCATCGGTTTCGGCCTGCTGCGGGCGTCGTTCGGGGTGGGGGCGCTGATCATGGCCCTGTATCTCAGCCGCTTCCCTATCGTGCGTCACGGCGGGCGCTGGATGTTCGGGGCGGTGGCTGTGTTCGGCGTCTGCACCCTGATCTTCGGCCTGTCTACGAGCGTCTGGCTGTCGGGGGCGGTGTTGTTCCTGGGCGGGGCGGCGGACATGATCAGCGTCAACATCCGCCAGACCCTGATCCAGCTGGCCACGCCCGATCACATGCGCGGGCGGGTGTCATCGGTGTCAATGCTGTTCATCGGCGCCTCGAACGAACTGGGTGAGGCCTATTCCGGCGTGGCGGTGCGCCTGCTCGGCCCGATCGGCGCGGCGGTGTTCGGCGGCGCGGGCGCCCTGGCCGCGACAGGGGTATGGGCCAAGGTCTTCCCGGACCTGCGCAAGGCGAGCAAGCTGACCTAGATCACTTGAAGAAAGGCCCCGCAATCTGCTGATCGCGGGGCCCGTCTCGGTTGGCTCACCCCCAGGGGCGGAAGTGTTTCGACAGCTTGAGCCCCTGGCTCTGATAGTGGCTGCCGCCTTCGCCATAGAGGCGCGACGGCCGCTCGGTCAGCGGTTCATAGACCAGGCGGGCGACGATCTGGCCGTGTTCCAGCAGGAAGGGGGTGTCGTGGGTGCGGACCTCCAGCACGCCCTTGGAGCCCGCGCCATGCGCCTCGTCCGTGCCGAAGCCGGGGTCGAAGAAGCCGGCGTAGTGAACGCGGAACTCGCCGACCGAGGGGTCGATCGGGGTCATTTCGGCGGCCTGATCGACGGGGATCTCCACATCGTCGGACGAGGCCAGGATGTAGAACTCGCCCGGATCCAGCAGCAGTTCGCCGCGACGCAGCGTCAGCGGCTCCCAGAAGTCGCGCGGGTCGTGGCCGTCGATGTGGTCCATGTTGACCACGCCCGCGTGACGGCGGCCGCGATAGCCGACGACGCCATTGTCGCCCGCGCGCAGGTCGACGCCGACGCTGCGGGTCTCCAGCTTGGGCGGCTCGCCCGCCTTGAGGCGCAGCTGGTTCAGGCGGGTGCCTGGCTTGACCAGGATGGAGAAGGTCTGGGGCGCGATCTCGAGATACAGCGGGCCGTCGTAACCCTCGTCCACGTCGTCGAAGCTGCCGCCCTGATCGGTCAAAAGGCGCACGAAGACATCGACGCGGCCGGTCGAGCTTTTGGGATTGGCGCGAGCGTTCAGGCCGCGCGGCAGGTGCAGACGCTCCTGCAGGCGGGCGATGTAGACGCAGCCCTTCTCCATCACATAGCCGCTGCCCGGCAGGTCGATGGCGTGCATGGCGACGTCGGCGATGCGCTCCTCGACCTTGCGCTGACCCGGCAGGAAGGAGGCGCGCACGCGCCAGGCCTTATCCGACAGGCGCAGGTCCAGGCTGGCGGGCTGCACCTGATCGACGTCGAACGGGGTTTCGGAGGCGATGGCGCCGATCGCGATCAGGGTCTCAATACCCTGGAAGGGAAGGATGCCGGGCTGGTCGGGAATCTGAAAGCTGGTCATGCCGTCCTGTTCTCACACGGATTTTCTCGTCTGTGTAGCTTGTCGGCGACGACAGACGCTTGAACCCCGCGTACGGCGGGCTGCATATAGCGCATGCACTCCGCTCCTGCCTACTCCGCCGAGACCGAAGGCGTCGTCGTTCGCGTCCGCCCCTCCTATCTGGCGGGCCAGTCGGACCCGGCCGAGGGGCGCTGGGTCTGGGCCTATCAGGTCGAGATCGTCAATCTGAGCGGCGGCCCGGTGCAACTGGTGGCCCGGCGCTGGACGATCACCGACGCGTTCGGCCGGGTCGAGGAAGTGCGCGGTCCCGGCGTGGTCGGCGAGCAGCCGGTGATCGAGCCGGGCGACAGCTACGCCTACGCTTCGGGCTGTCCGCTGACGACGCCCTCGGGCTCGATGGTCGGCGCTTACTTCATGCAGGACGCCGAGGGGCGGATGTTTGAAGCCGCCATCCCGGCCTTCAGCCTGGACGTGCCGGATGCGCGAAGGGTGCTGAACTAAGAGCGAGCGGCGGGGCGGGGGGCGCCTAAATCGGCCTTCAAGCAGCGCTAGGCGCGGTAGGGCCAAACAAAAAACCCCTCGCCAGAGGCGAGGGGGATGGGACTGCGTCAACCCGGATAACCGCAGTCCCGCCCCGGAACCCGCAAGAAACCGGCGGGGCGGACGGCGGCCCCACTAGGGGGCGTTCGTGTCGGCCCTAGGGCCGAAAGGCGACGACGCGGCGGCGCTGCTTTAAGCCTGCTATCGCTCGCGACGCGGTCGCTCACCACTTGAGCAGAAGCAGCCGCCGAACGGCGAGCGGCACCAGGCTTAGATATACCTACGCAGGCTGCGGGCCAGGTCGGAGGAGGCGTCCTTGCCGGCGCTCTTGCGAACCTGGGGCTGGTAGGCGACGCGGGCGTGCTCGACGCAGTAGACGCCTTCCGAGGCGCGACGGCCGCAGAAGCTGAAGTCGCTGGTCGAAGGATCGCCGATCGGCCATTTGCACATGTGGGCGCCCAGGGTCAGCACCGTGGCGGTGCCGGGCAGTTCCGGCGCGGCCGCAGGGGTCGGCGTCTGCGACGCGGCGGCGACCGGGCGCGGGGCGACGGCCTCGATGCGGCGCGGAGCGGACGGCGCCTGCACCGGAGCAGCCGGGGCGGCGGCGCGCGGACGGGCGGGGCGGAAGGTGGTGCGCGCGGGCTGCGACGGAGCGGCCCGGCCCGACAGGCCCAGGCGGTGCACCTTGCCGATCACGGCGTTGCGGGTCACGCCGCCGCCCAGGGCCTTGGCGATCTGGCTCGCTGACTGACCTTCCAGCCACAGCTTCTTCAGCGCGCCGACGCGGTCTTCGGTCCAACCTGGGTTCATGTCGTCCTCCTGCGGAGACGTCAGATTCAATATCTTGTGTCGGAGTCCGAATTTCGGCCCCTCATCACGCCTCTAATCGTAAATCACCTCTTAAAAGACGCAATATGTGGGAATTCACCTGTCCACAGAAACTACATGTAGTATGGTTAATGTCCCGATTTGAATCAGTTTCTTGGCCTTAATCCACAGGGCGGGCGTCTTGCGAAACCGGCTTGGCTGTCGCATCTGAGGCGGCATGACGCACCTGACCGCCGGTTCCGAAGCCCCTTCCGCCCCCCATGGCCTGCCCCAGCCCCGTCGCTATGACGGGATCAACTGGGTGGGCCTGCGCACCCTGTATCTGAAAGAGGTCCGCCGCTTCTGGAAGGTGGGCGCTCAGACCGTCGCTGCGCCGGTCGTGACGACGTTGCTCTACATGATGGTTTTCGTAGTGGCGCTGAAGGGCGCGCGGCCGCCGCTGCACGGCACGCCCTTTGCCGAGTTCGTGGCGCCGGGCCTGATCATGATGGCCATCCTTCAGAACGCCTTCGCCAACGCGTCTTCCAGCCTGATCCAGGCCAAGATCATGGGCACGGCGACCGATTTCCTGACCCCGCCGCTCAGCCCGCTTGAGCTGACCATCGGCTTCACCCTGGGCGCGGCGACGCGCGGGGTGGCGGTCGGCCTCGTGACGGCCATCTGCGTCATGCCCTTCGCCAAGCTGGGCCTGGCCAACATCGCCCTGATCATCTGGTTCGGCCTGATCGCCTCCCTGCTGATGGGCATGATGGGGGTTCTGGCCGGCCTGTGGTCCGAGAAGTTCGACCATCTGTCGGCGGTGCAGAACTTCGTGGTCATGCCGATGACCTTCCTGTCGGGCACCTTCTATTTGATCGACAGCCTGCCTGAACCCTTCGCCAGCATCAGCAAGTTCAATCCCTTCTTCTATCTGATCGACGGATTCCGGGCGGGCTTCATCGGCCATGCCGAGGGAAGCCTGGTGGTCGGAGTGGTCATGAGCGCCGTGCTCACCGTCATCATGGGTGCGGCGTGCTGGCTGGTGTTCCGTTCGGGCTGGCGGCTGAAGAGCTGACGGCTTAATCAGAGGTCGAGCGCGAGGCGAGGGGCCTTCGCGAATGGGGCCTCGCCATGTCGTTTCATCTTCGCCTGAAAGCCGCAGTCAGCGGCGCCGTTCTGGCCGCCGTCTGCCTGACAGCGGCGCCGACGCTCGCCCAGAACCGCGCCGCCGATCTGCGCGAGCAGGTCGGCGCCTACGCCCAGCCGTCCAACGCCGAACGACTGCAGGTGCTATTGCGCCAGCTTCGGGCCGAGGGCTTCGCGCCCACCGTCGAGACCTTCGACGGCGGGGGCCGTGGCGAGCCGATGCAGGGCTCCAACGTCGTCGTCACCATCGGCGAGGGCGCGAAGGAAATCCTGCTCATCGCCCACTATGACGCGGTGAAGTTGCGGGACGGCGCGATGGCGGACGGTCTGGTCGACAACGCCGGCTCGGTCGTCGCCCTGATCGAGGCGGCCAAGATCCTGCGCGAGGCGCCGCTGTCGCACCGCATCCGCATCATCTTCTTCGACCAGGAGGAACTGGGCCTGATCGGCGCGCGGAAGTGGATCGAGGCGCACGGTTTGGCCAACGTCGCCGCCGTGGTGAACTCCGACGTCGCGGCTTATGGCGACACCATGATGTACGGCCAGAACAACGGCCCGCAATCGGCCTTCGTCACCCGCGCGGTGCAGGAGCTGTGCGCCGAACAGGCCCTGCAGTGCGTCGGCTTCCCCATCTATCCGCCGTCGGACGACCGGGCCTTCTCGGCGGCGGGCGCGCCTGTGGTCTCGCTGGGCTTCCAGGACGAGGTCGGCGCCCACCAGATGTGGCTGGCCTTCAACGGCGGAAAGGCGAACGGTCTGGCCGAAGGCTTCACGCCTCAGGTTTTCCGGCTGATCCACTCCAAGGACGACGCCATCGAGGCGGTCGAGGGCGAGACGATCGATCTGGCGGGCCGGACCTACGCCGCCCTGATCCGCAAACTGGATGCGCAACTGCGCTGATTTCGCAACGCGGGCGGTGTTGACTATGCGGAAATAGCGCCCGACAAGTTCCTCGCCCTTTTCCAAAAGCGGTCCCGTCGCTGACGCGTCGGGGCCGTCTCACTTTATGGAGTCTGCCCAGTGTCCGGTCATCTGATGGGTGTCTACAATCGCGCGCCGCTGGAAGTGGAGCGCGGCCAGGGCGTCCGCCTGTGGTCCGCGGACGGGACCGAGTACCTGGACTGCGTTTCGGGCATTTCGACCAACGCGCTGGGCCACGCCAACCCCAAGCTGGTCGCCGCGCTGAAAGCCCAGGCCGACAAGCTGTGGCACGTCTCCAACATCTTCAAGATTCCGGGCCAGGACGCCCTGGCCGACGACCTGTGCGCCAAGTCCTTCGCCGACGTCGTCTTCTTCACCAACTCGGGCACCGAGGCGGTCGAGTGCGCGCTGAAGACGGCGCGCAAGTTCCACGTCGCCAACGGCCAACCTGAGCGGATCGACATCTACGGCTTCGACGGCTCCTTCCACGGGCGCACCTACGGCGCCATCAACGCCGCCGCCAACCCCAGCTACACCGAGGGCTTCGGGCCCAAGATGGAAGGCTTCCATCAGCTGGTGTGGGGCGACAAGGAGGCCCTGACGGCTGCCTTCGAGAACCCGAACACCGCCGCCATCATTCTGGAGCCGGTGCAGGGCGAGGGCGGCTGCCGCGCCACGCCGGACGCGGATCTGCGCTGGATGCGCGAGATGGCCGACCAGTACGGCGTGCTGATCATCTTCGACGAGGTCCAGTGCGGCATGGGCCGGACCGGCAAGCTGTGGGCCCACGAATGGGCCGGCATGACCCCGGACATCATGGCGGTCGCCAAGGCTCTGGGCGGCGGCTTCCCCATCGGCGCCTGCCTGTCCACGGCGGAGGCGGCCAAGGGAATGACGGTCGGCGCGCACGGCTCGACCTTCGGCGGCAACCCGCTGGCGATGGCGGTCGGCAAGGCGGCCTTTGACGAGGTGTCGTCGGACGCCATCCTGAACAACGTCAACGAGGTCGCCGGCTATCTGAAGCAGCAGTTGCACGGGCTGGCCGAACGCTTCCCTGACGTAATCGTCGAGGTGCGCGGCAAGGGTCTGCTGCTGGGCGTCAAGCTGGTCCCGAACAACCGCGAGTTCATGGGCTGGGCGCGCGATGAAGCCAAGCTGCTGGTCGCCGGCGGCGGCGACAACCTGGTCCGTATCCTGCCGCCGCTGAACATCACCCTCGACGAGGCCCGCGAGGCGGTCGAGAAGTTCGAAACGGCCTGCGAGTTCGCCCGCGCCAAGATGGCCGGCTGACGCTGGTTCTTCCTCCCGCCACAGGGAGGACGGCTGAGCCTTACGGCTAGGCCGGGTGGGGCGCTCTCTTCTACTCCAAGGTTTTGCAAGGGCCGTCCCCACCCGGTCCCTGTGCGACCACCCTCCCGTGAAGGGGAGGGAGAAGGCTTGGTCATGGTTCGTCACTTCCTCGACATCCACCGCCTGGACGCGGCGACCCTGCGCGCCATTCTGGACGACGCCCATGCCCGAAAACGCGCCCGCAAGGGCTGGCCCCAGGGTCGGCCCGACGCCGACGCGCCCGGCAAGGACCGCGTTCTGGCCATGGTCTTCGAGAAGAACTCGACCCGCACCCGCTTCAGCTTCGATGCGGCCATCCGCCAGCTGGGCGGCGACTCCATCATCGCCACGGCCTCGGACATGCAACTGGGCCGGGGCGAGCCGGTCGAGGACACGGCCCGGGTCCTGTCGCGCATGGTCGACGCCGTGATGATCCGCGCCAATGACCACGAGGATGTCGAGCGCTTCGCCCGCGTCTCCAGCGTGCCGGTGGTCAACGGCCTGACCGACCGCAGCCACCCGTGCCAGATCCTGGCCGACCTGATGACCATCGAGGAGCATCGCGGCTCGATCGAGGGCAAGACGATCGCCTGGATCGGCGACGGCAACAACGTCTGCCACAGCTTCATGCATGCGGCCCCCAAGTTCGGATTCCACCTGAACGTCGCCTGCCCGGCGGAATACCACCCGGATCTCCGGGATCTCGAAAAGGGCGGCGCCCACGTCACTCTGACGAGCGATCCGCGCGAGGCGGTCAAAGGCGCCGACGTCGTCGTCACCGACACCTGGGTGTCGATGGGGGATCAGGACTATGAGGCCCGGTTGGCGGCCTTCGAGCCCTACGGCGTCGACGAGACCCTGATGGCCGAAGCGGCCGACGACGCCGTCTTCCTGCACTGCCTGCCGGCGCACCGGGGCGAAGAGGTTACGGACGCCGTCATCGACGGCCCGCAGTCGTTGATCTGGGATGAAGCCGAGAACCGCCTCCATGCGCAGAAGGCGGTCCTGGCCTGGTGTTTCGAGGCTTTTTAAGAAGCCCTAACGCGCTTCGCGCTGCTTGAGGGCGGGCGAAGGCTCTAGCTCAGGTTGACGTCGGCCACGTCGCCGGCGTCCGGCAGGGTCTTGGTCAGATTCGCCTTGGCGATTTCGAAGGCGAACTTCACCAGGCCGCCGTCGCTGACCCAGACGCGGCCGTCGTCGGCGTCGAAGCGCAGAAGAGTCAGGCGTGGGTCGTCCTTGCCTTCAGGATACCAGGCCGCCAGGATCGGGTTCCAATAGCGTTCGATGACCTCCCGGTCGTGCCCATGCACCGACAGGGCGCCGTGGATGCAGGCCCAGACCTTCTGGTCTTTCGAGCCATAGCTGAACATGGCCGTTTGCCCCGGCGCCGCCGCATCGCGGGCCAGGTCCGTGTCGTCGCGGGTGAAGAACCAGATCGTCCCCGTTTCGGCTTCGCGGAAGGCGGTCATCGGCTGGCTATGATAGCCGGGCCGCTCCAGCCCGAGCATGCCGGTGTTGCTGGACTTCAGGCTTTTCCAGAAAGCCTCTTCGGCCTGCGCCGGCGTCAATTCCTTGTCGGTCACACGGGTCTCCTGGTGTCCATGGGGAGACAGGAAAACCGCCCGCAGCCCAGAGCGTTCCCGCTAGAAAGCCGGCGCCGCTGGCAGGGGTCGACCGCTCAGCTCCGCCATCAGGTGGATCAACAGGTAGAAGGCCAAGGCGGCGGCGAGCAACATGATGAACCGCCACGGCATCATGCGCGGGCCGCGCGTGATGTCTGTCGGTCGCGCTCCGCGCCATCCGGCGAAGACGACCAACGCCAAGGAGGCGATGAGCAGGATCAGGGTGAGCGTGGCGTCCATGACCGCGGCAGTTGGGGCGCCTAAGGCTGGGATGCAAGCGTCCCGCCGCCCCCGATCGCCAGCTTGGCCGTAATTCTTGATGCGTGGTTAATCTAAACGCGGCATTAACCATGCCGGGCGCATCAGCGCCGTGTCGGCTGCCGTGGGCGGTTCGTGGCGAGGCGCCACATCTTGCGGTTAACGACACGTTTACACGCTCTATCTGGAAGGATACCGTTCGCGTCATGGGTCGGGAGGCGAATCAGTGACCGCAGCGGCGCCGTGGAGCGTGAAGGGCATCGATCCCAAGGCGCGCGAGATCGCCAAGGATCTGGCGCGTCGCTCGGGCATGACCCTGGGCGAGTGGCTGAACTCCATGATCATGGATGAGCCTGAAGAGGACGACAGCGTCGCCACCCTGCCGCGCCGGTCGCCCATTCCTGATCCCTATGATCGCCGCAGCCGTTCGCGCCGCCTGGACGACGTCTATGGCGAGGATGCGCACCGGCATGAAGGCCTGGGCAGAATGGGCGCCTCGCTTGAGGTGATCGCTGAGCGTCTGGAGGCGGCTGAGCGCCGCTCGACCCTGGCCATTCAGGGCATCGATCAGGCCGTCGTCGGTCTGGTGCGTCGGATGGAGGCGCAGGACGAGGCCGAGGCGGCCAAGGCGCGCCGCATCGACGACATCGCCGAGGAACTGCGCGAGGGCCACCGTCGCCTGCGTCGTCTGGAGCAAGACGCCGGAGCCGAGGCGCGCGATGGGCTGGACAAGCTGGATGCGGCCCTGACCGCCGTCTCCACCCGCCTTTATGAAATGGACGAGCGCCAGCGGGCGGGCGTCAGCGAACTGCGCGATCGGATCGAAGCGGTCGAAAAGGCGGCTGGGCCGGGCGCCGGAACAACTCTGCTGTCGCAAGTGGGCGTGCGTCTGGACGACGCACAGTCGCAGACCTCCGAAGCGCTCAAGGGATTGGAGCGGTCGTTCGCGGCGCTCGACCTGCGGATGCGCGACGCCGAGCGCCGCATCGAGCCGGACCACGCGCGCGAAGCCTCGCGCTTTGAAAAGCTGGCGGAGGCTCTCACCCGGCAGGTGGAATCCAGCCGCGTCGAGATGATGCGACGCCTGGATGTGGCCGAAACCGAAGGCCGCGTCGAGCGGATCGAGCGCGCGTTGGCCGCGATCGGCGAGCAGGCCCGCGCCGCCGAGCAGCGCTCGGTCGCCGCGGTCGAGGGTATGGGCCACGAGATCATGCGCATCGCCCGCAACCTGAATGGCCGGGTGGAGAAGGTCGAGGCGGCGGGCGCAGGGGCGTCGGACGCGCGCGTCGCCGCGCTTGAACAGAAGCTGGAGCGCGACCTGGCTCGCCACGCCCAGGCGGTGGACCAGCGCCTGACTCAGGCCGACGACCAGCACGCCCTGGCGCTGGAACGTCTCGGCGGGGAGATCGCCCGTATTTCCGACCGGCTCGGCGAGCGGATCGCCCAGTCCGAGCGTCGCTCTGCCCAAGCTCTGGACGACATCGGCCGCCGCCTGGCCGAAAGCACCGACAAGATGCACCAGCGCCACGAGCGCGCCTCGGGCGACCTGGCCGAGCGGATGCGTCAGAGCGAGGAGCGCACGGCGCGCCTGCTGGCCGAGGCGCGCGACAGCATCGAGCAGCGCGCCGGCCGCGCCGAGCGCCGCGACGTTCCGCTGGAGAGTCCTGAGCCCGCGCCGTGGACCCCCGCTGAAAGTCCCAGCGGCGATTGGCGCGCGGCGGCTTTCGCCGATCCGGTCGAGCCCTGGTCGCAAGACCCGCTGGCGGGCGCCGTTCAGGCTGAGCCTTTCCCGACGGAGCCGGAGCGCCATTCAGACGACGGCGTTTTCGTCGACCCGTTCGAGGCCGACTTCCTTGAGCCCGCGCGAGCCGCGACGCCGTTTGGCCGCGCGCCGGTCGAGCCATCGGCTGAATCGCCGGCAAGCCATGCGCCGGACGCTTTCGGCGGCGCCGACATCAGCGACATCCTGGCGGCGTTCGAGACCCCGGGGGCCGACGTCTTCGCCCGCCCCGAGTCTGTTGCAGCGACGGCAGATCACCGCCCGCTGATGCTGGACGGCGACGATGACGGCTTTGCGGCGGAACTGGAGTTCGTCGACCCGGCGCCGCGCGAGTCGGTCGCCGAGGAGCCGACGACGACCCGCGACGTGCTGGACGCGGCGCGCGCCGCCATGGCGCCGGACACCGCCGATGATGGCGCCCGCGCCGGCTTCGGTCTCAAAAAACGCGGCGGCAAGTCCAAGCTGCAGGAGCGTCTGGACAAGCAGGCGGGCCGTCAGGGCTCAACCATGCGCAAGGCCATGGGCGCCTCAGCCGTGGCGGCCCTGGTGGTCGGCGGCGGCTACGCCAGCCTACAGGTGGCCGAGGGCGCAGGCCTGCGCTTCCCGGGCGTAAGCGTGTCGGGCGTTGCGCTGGGCCCTGCGGACGCAGAAGCGGCGCTGGATACGCCCATCGCCGCCCTGGCGCTGGACGCCACGCCGACCGAGGCGGTGCCTTCGCCCGAGGCGGCGGCGACGGAGGGTGCGTCCCTGTTCGCGCGCGCCAGCCTGATGCTGAACAATGGCGACGAGGCCGGCGTCGAGCCGCTGACCCGCGCGGCCAATCTGGGCTATGCGCCGGCGCAGCTGCGACTTGCCATGCTCTATCAGGACGGTCAGGCGGGACTGGCGGTTGACGACGTCGAGGCGCGCGCCTGGGCCCGCCGCGCGGCCGAGGGCGGCGACGCCAAGGCCATGCATCACTACGCCATGCAACTGTATGACGGGATCGGCGGCGCCAAGAGCGGGCCTGACGCGTTGACCTGGCTGAAGAAGGCGGCCGAGGCCGGCCGCGTCGACAGCCAGTATAACGTCGCCAAGATGCTGGAGCAGGGTGACGAGGGCGTCGCCGCCAATCGCACCGAAGCCTTCAAATGGTACATGATCGCGGCACGGCGCGGCGATCAGCAGGCCCTGGCCTCGGTGCAGCGCCTGACACCCGCCCTGTCGGCTGTCGAACGCCGCAAGGCGCGTGAGGCCGCCGACGCCTTCACCGCCCCGCCGCTTGCGTAAATACGGCGCGCAAACAGGGCAGGCCGGGGGTGGCGGTTCGCCGCAGGGGTCGCTAAGACCGAAGGTCTAGTCGCCTTTCCGGCGCCGATTGCCTGTCCTTCCAGCCGAAGGCGCGTGCCGTGGATATTTACCTGCCGATCGCCGAAGTCTCGGTGAACTGGCCGCTCCTGGTCATGCTGGGAGCGCTGGTCGGATTCGTGTCCGGCCTGTTCGGCATTGGCGGCGGCTTCCTGATGGCGCCGGTGCTGGTGTTTCTGGGCATTCCGCCAACGGTGGCGGTGGCCAGCCAGGCCAGCCACGTCGTCGCCTCCTCGACCTCGGGCGTGATCCGTTATTCCGGCATGGGCGCGGTCGATTACCGTATCGGCGGCATCATGGCCGTGGGCGGCGCCTTGGGCGCGCTCGTGGGCGTCGAACTGTTCCGCTACCTGCGCCTGCTGGGTCAGGCCGATCTGGTGGTGTCGCTGTCCTATCTGCTGTTCCTCGGCTCCATCGGCTGCATGATGCTGTACGAGAGCCTGACGCAGATCCTTCATCGCGTCCGGGGCGAGACCCCGCCGCGCAAGGAGCGTCGTCGCCCGATGTGGCTGTACGGCCTGCCGTTCAGGATGCGTTTCCCCCGCTCGGGCCTCTATATCAGCGCCATTCCCCCGTTCGGACTAGGCGTGTTCGCGGGCATACTGTCGGCGATCATGGGGGTGGGCGGCGGCTTCATCCTGGTGCCGGCCATGCTCTATGTGCTGCGCATGAGGGCCAGCGTGGTGGTCGGCACCAGCCTGTTCCAGATCATCATCACCACCGCCATCACCACCGTGCTTCAGGCCGGGCGCAACCAGACGGTGGACATCGTCCTGTCGACCATCCTGCTGCTGGGCGGGGTGGTGGGGGCTCAGTACGGCGCCCGGCTGTCGGGCCGGTTCCGCGCCGAGGAGATGCGGGCGGCCCTGGGTCTGATCGTGCTGCTGGTCGGCATCCAGATGGGGCTGGAGCTGTTCGTTCGGCCCAGCGACCTGTTCCTGCTGGCGCCCGGGGTGGCGGACTGATGTTCCAGGTCCTACCGCCAGAGCCGCCGCCCCAGGCCGCGGCGCCCGAGATCATCATCGAACGCTCGGCCGCCACGACCGAGGAAGTGCGGGTCGCCGCCGCCCTGACCGACGCGCGGGTGGATGTGGACTCAGGCTTCAAGGGGGCCTCGATCGTCCTGTACGGCGCCGTGTTCAACCCCAGCGCCAGGCCCGCTGACGTAGTGGTGGTGGTGCGCGGGCCGGACGCTCCGGTCCGTCTGGTCAAGAAGACGCGCAACATGGGGGTCTGGCTGAACAGCCGCCCGGTGTTGTTCGAGGGCGCGCCCGGTTTCTACATGACCGCCTCGACGCGGCCCCTGAGCGACATCGCCGACTTCGGTCAACTGCGTCGGCTGGGCGTGGGCGTTGATCACCTGCGCATCGACGCGCCAGAGGAGGCGCGCACCGTCACCCGCTACGGCGTGCGCGACGTGGTCGTCAGCCGCCTGGGCGAGGATTATCTCGACTGGCGCCGGGCCGTCATCCGGCTGAAGGAGGCGGCGGCCCTCTACGACACCGATCCCAAGGGGGTGGAGTTCGTCGACCGGGGCCTGTTCCGCGCCGAGGTCAAACTGCCCGCCGTGGCGCCGACGGGCAAATACTACGCGGAGGTCTGGCTGTTTCAGGAGGGGGCCCCGGTGTCGGTGTCAAACCTGACCCTGACCGTCGAGAAGGTGGGGCTGGAGCGCGACATCTATGAGTTCGCCCATCGCCGCCCGTGGAGCTATGGCGTGCTGTGCGTGCTGCTGGCGGCGATGACCGGCTATGCGGCGTCACGGGTGTTCCGGAGCCGGTAAACACTTCCGTTCATCCCGGCGGAGGTGGAGCTGCGCTCAAGCAGCGAGCGACCGCGTCGGGAGCGTAGGGCAAAGAAGAAAGGGCGGCCCGAAGGCCGCCCTTTCCGTTTCAGTCTGAAGTCTCGCCTCAGGCCGCCTTCGTCTGCGGCGCGAAGCGGCCGTAGAAGGTTTCGTCCTTGGCGGCCATGTCGCGCAGAAGCGCCGGGACCTTGAAGCGGTCGCCGTATTTGGCGGCCAGGTCGTCGGCCTTGGCCACGAAGGCCTTCAGGCCGGTCTGGTCCATGAAGGTGATGGGGCCGCCGGTCCAGGGGGCGAAGCCCCAGCCCAGGATGGC
Organism: Brevundimonas guildfordensis; assembly: GCF_014836405.1. GTDB lineage: Bacteria > Pseudomonadota > Alphaproteobacteria > Caulobacterales > Caulobacteraceae > Brevundimonas > Brevundimonas guildfordensis. The sequence continues at coordinate 430,714 of NZ_JACSQU010000003.1, forward strand.
GCCCAGGTCGCCTTCGCGCGGGTCGTCGATGACGCCCTCTTCCCAGCAACGGGCCACTTCCACCGCCTGGCGATACAGCAGGCGGGTCTTCAGTTCGTCGATGGCGGCCAGCGCCTCGGCACTTTCGCCGAGTTCCGCGCCCTTGGTGGTCGGGGCCAGGTCGTAGAGGCCCGGCCAGATGACCTTGGGCTTCTGGTCATAGTCGTAGAAGCCCTTGCCGTTCTTGCGGCCGAAACGGCCCTGCTCGACCATCGTCGCCACGATCTGCTCGCCCTCGTTGGGGACGTATTTGTCGCCGAGATCCTCGCGGGTCTGCTTGGCGATCTTGTACGACAGGTCCAGGGCCACGTCGTCGTGCATCTCCAGCGGGCCGCGCGGCATGCCGGTCATACGGCCGACGTTGTCGATCAGCACGGGCGAATAGCCCTCTTCCAGCATGGCCATGCCTTCCATCAGGAAGGTGGAGAAGCAGCGCGAGGTGTAGAAACCGCGGCTGTCATTCACGACGATCGGCGTCTTCCTGATCTTCAGGACATAGTCCAGCGCCTTGGCCAGGGCCGCGTCGCCGGTCTTCTCGCCCATGATGATCTCGACCAGCATCATCTTGTCGACGGGCGAGAAGAAGTGGATGCCGATGAAGTCCTCGGGCCGCACGCTGGCCTCGGCCAGACCCGAGATGGGCAGGGTCGAGGTGTTGGAGCCGAACACGGCGCCCTCCGCCAGTTGGGCCTCGGCGCGCTTGGTGACGTCCGCCTTGATCTCGCGGTTCTCGAACACGGCCTCGATGACCAGATCCGAGCCCTTGATCAGGTCATAGTCCGTCGTCGCCGTGACCAGGGCCAGGGTGGCGTCATACTTCTCCTGCGTCATCTGACCGCGCGACAGGCGCTTCTTCAGCAGTTCCTCGACGTGGGCTTTGCCCTTGTCGGCGGCTTCCTGCGTCTGGTCGATCAGCACGGTCTCGATGCCGGCCATGACCTGAACATAGGCGATCCCCGCGCCCATCATGCCGGCGCCGAGGACGCTGACCTTCTTGGGGTCGGACTTGGGCACGCCCGCCGGGCGCACGGCCCCCTTGTCCAGTTCCTGTTTCGACAGGAACAGGCTGCGGATCATGGCCTGGGCCTGCGGCGTCATCAGGGTCTTGATGAAGTAGCGCGTCTCGATGCGCAGGCCGGCCTCGATGGGGACCTGCACGCCTTCATAGACGGCCTTCATCATGTTCAGCACGGCCGGATAGTTGCCGTAGGACTGCTTGCGCAGGATGGCGTTGCCCATGATGAAGATCTGGGCGCCCGCCGGGTGATAGGGGCCGCCGCCGGGGATCTTGAACTTGGGATCGTCCCACGGCTGGACGGCCTTGCCGCCGTTCTTGATCCAGGCTTTTGCGGCTTCCACCGACTGGCCCTTCTCGACGACCTCATGGACGACGCCGGCGCCCTTGGCGTCGTTCGGGCGCCAGGACTTGCCCTCGGCCATCTGCATCAGGGCGTTCTGCACCCCGATCAGGCGCGTCAGGCGCTGGGTGCCGCCACCGCCGGGGAACAGGCCGACCTTGATTTCGGGCAGGCCCAGCTGGATCTTCGGGTCGTTCTCGACCACGCGATAGTGGCAGGCCAGGGTGAACTCCAGCCCGCCGCCCAGCGCCAGGCCGTTGATGGCCGCCGCCACCGGCTTGCCGGAGGTCTCCAGCGCGCGGAAGGCGCCGTTCAGCGCCCAGCCGGTGTCGAACGCCTTCTGCAGGTCGCCGCCGCCGGCCAGCATCCCGGCGGCCATGTCGCCCAGGTCCGCCCCGGCGCAGAAGCCGGTCGTCTTGCCCGAGGTGAGGACCACGCCCTTGATGGCGTCGTCGGTCTTGATCGTCTCGACCAGCGCCGGGATCTCGGCGATCACGGCCGAGGTCAGGGTGTTCATCGAACGGCCCGGCACGTCGAAGGTGACGAGCGCGACGCCGTCGGCGTCGATGTCGATCTTGAAGTTTTCCATGGTCATATGCTCCCGGATCAGACGCGTTCGATGACGGTGGCGGTGCCCATGCCGCCGCCGATGCACAGGGTGGCCAGGGCCGTCGACTTGTCCGAGCGCTCCAGCTCGTCCAGCACCGTGCCCAGGATCATGGCGCCGGTGGCGCCCAGCGGGTGGCCCATGGCGATGGCGCCGCCGCAGACGTTGATCTTGTCATGCGGGATGTCGAGCGCCTGCATGTAGCGCAGAACCACGGCCGCGAAGGCCTCGTTCAGTTCATACAGGTCGATGTCGCCCGGCTGCATGCCCAGCTTGCCCAGCAGCTTGCGGGTCACGGGCTCGGGGCCCGTCAGCATGATCGACGGCTCCGAGCCGATCGAGGCGCCGCCCAGAATCTTGGCGCGCGGCTTCAGGCCCAGGGCCTCGCCCATCTCCTTGGTGCCGATCAGCACGCCCGCGGCGCCGTCGACGATGCCGGACGAGTTGCCGGGGGTGTGGACGTGGTTGACGCTGGCGACCTCGGGGTAGCGCTGGCCGATCACGGCGTCGAAGCCCATGCCGCCCATCATGACGAAGGAGGGGTTCAGCCCGCCCAGGATCTGCATGTCCGTGTTCGGACGAATGGTCTCGTCGTGGTCCAGTTGGGTCAGGCCGAGCTGGTTCTTGGCCGCGATCACCGACTTGTCGAAGCGGCGCTCGGCCCAGGACCGGGCGGCGCGCTTGTGGCTTTCGACCGAATAAGCGTCGACGTCGTCGCGGCTGAAGCCGTATTTGGTGGCGATCATGTCGGCCGAGACGCCCTGGGGCACGAAATAGGTCGGGAAGGCGGAGGACGGATCGGTCGGCCAGGCGCCGCCGTCCGAGCCCATCGGCACCCGGCTCATGGCTTCCACGCCGCCGCCGACGGCCATGCCCGCCTCGCCTGACTTCACCTTGGCGGCGGCCACGTTCACGGCCTCCAGGCCCGAGGCGCAGAAGCGGTTGATCTGGAAGCCTGCGGTCGCCTGGTCCCAACCCGCCGCCAGGACGGCGGTGCGGGCGATGTCGGCGCCCTGCTCGCCGACCGGCGAGACGCAGCCCAGGATCACGTCGTCGACCTTGGCGGTGTCCAGGCCGTTCCGGTCGCGCAGCGCCTCCAGCACCTGGCTGGCCAGGCTCAGCGCGGTGATCTCGTGCAGGCTGCCGTCCTTCTTGCCCTTGCCGCGCGGGGTGCGCACGGCGTCGTAGATATAGGCGTCGGCCATGGAGCGTCTCTCTTTTTCGGCGTCCCTATGCTCGGCGCGCGCGCCTCGCGGCTTGAGGGACAGGTGGCGTCTCAGGTCCCGCGCGGCGAGCGGAGGGGTCCGTTCGTCGCGTGTGGCGTGGAAACTCGGTCCGTTAGAAAGCCGACGTTTACGTCAACGTCAAGTAACAAGGCGCGTGAGGTCGCCTGACGTGAAAAGGGCGGGCCGTTTGCGTGGCCCGCCCCATCATCTCTGCTTCAGCGGCGCGCTAGCCGCACCAGCTTGCCGTTTTCTTCATCGGTGACGACCCAGACGGCGCCGTCGGGGCCGACCGCCACGTCGCGGATGCGTTCGCCCAGACCGGTCAGCAGCCGCTCCTCGCCGGCCACGCGGCCGTCCTGCAGCACCAGGCGGACCAGATGCTTGCCCCCAAGGCCGCCGATCAGGGCGTTGCCCTTCCAACCCGGGAACATGGCGCCCTCGTAGAAGACCATGCCGCCCGGGGCGATCACCGGGTCCCAGTAGTAGACGGGCTGGACGGTGCCTTCCTTCGTGGTCGTCGCGCCAGGGATGGCGTCGCCGCTATACTCGATGCCGTAGGCCGCGCCGGGCCAGCCGAAGTTGGCGCCGGCCTTCTCCAGATTCAGCTCGTCGCCGCCGCGCGTGCCGTGCTCGATGCTCCAGACCGCGCCGGTCTCCGGCTGGACGGCGATGCCCTGTGGATTGCGGTGGCCGTAGGACCAGATCTCGGGCAGGGCGTCGTCGCGGCCGACGAAGGGATTGTCCGGCGGGACCGAGCCGTCGGCGTTGATGCGGATGACCTTGCCGTGGTGCGAGGCCAGGCTCTGGGCGGTCGGCCGCATCGGCTTGTCCGAGCGCTCGCCGATGGTGATGTACAGCTTGCCGTCCGGGCCGAAGACGAGGGAGGAGCCGAAATGCTTGTCCCCGTCATAGGTGTCCTTGACCTGGAAGACGACCTGCACGTTCTCGACGCGGCTCAGGTCGTCTGAAAGGCGGCCGCGCGCCACGGCCGTTCCGTTGCCGCCATCCCGCGGCTGGGCGTAGGACCAGTAGATGGTCCGGTCCTGGGCGAAGCCTGGGCTCAGGATGACGTCCAGCAGGCCGCCCTGGCCGCGCGCCGCCACGGCGGGCAGGCCGCTGATCGGGGCGCCGATCTGGCCCTGGGCGCTGACGACGCGCATGCGGCCGGGCTTTTCCGTCACTAGCCACTGGCCGTCCGGCAGCAGGGCCAGGCCCCAGGGATGCTCCAAGCCTTCCGCCACGACAGCGTGCTGCATGGCGACCGAGGTGCTGACCGACGGGGCGCGGGTCTGGCCTTCGACGGCCGGCGTCTGATCAGGATTGTTGGGGGCTCGGGTTTCGACCGGGGCGCCCTTCGCGGCAGCTTGGTCGGTCGACTGTCCGTTGGCTCCGCAGGCAGCGAGAGCCAAAGCGGCGGCGGAAACGGCGAAGAGGGCGGGACGCATGGCGGCTCCTGAACAGCGTGGCTTTGGACGTGAAGATGCAGGCTTGAATCGCGTTAGGCGAGCCGAAAGACGGCCGCGACCGATGATCCCGCGTGAAAACCCTATCGAACCGGCTTGAACCCGACGAAAGGCGGCGATATACGCAGCCCTCTCGCGCTCAGAGGTCGTTTCGGCCCGGCGCGACGCTCCGTATGGGGTTGGGTAGCTCAGATGGTTAGAGCGGTGGATTCATAACCCACAGGTCGGCGGTTCGATCCCGCCTCCAACCACCACGGAACTTCCTAAAATCAAAGAGTTAGTCCGATCCCTAAAAAGGGGAGGGCGCGTTGAAATGAGAACATAAGGGGGTCGGAACGGCCGCTCCGGTAGTGACGTCCCGGAATAGTCCCGGAGGATGTTCTTGTTCCGTTTTCCTCTGACTTGCCATGGTCAGGCCGACACACGACCATTTGTGTCGTAACTGTCCCTATCCTGCACCGCCAATGGGGTGCGCCGTGGCCATCGAGACCGTTCACATCGTGCAGGCCTACGTCCAGGGCCGAGGGAAGAACCTGAAGGCCGACCAACCGATGGGCTGTAAGACTGCCGAGGAAGCCCGGCGCAAGGCCGAGCGCCTGGCCCGTCTTCGGTTGGGCGTCGTGGCCTACTCGGCATCGGCAGACACCGAGATGGGCGACTACGACGAGAACCCGACGATCCTGTTCAAGGCCGGTCAACTGCCGCCGCCGTGGTCGGAAGAATAATCCGAGGAATATTTTTCAGCCTGGGATTAGTCAGGACTAGCGGGCCGAACCCCACCAGGAAAACCCGTCGGACCTAACTCCTGCATCTTCCGTCCCTATCAAAACTTAATGTTATTTATTGAGCCAAACAAAAATTGTCGTTATCCAAAATTTCTAAGGGCTTAGGGGACATGCATCATGAAGACGTTTTGGGCGACCGCGATTGTCGGAGCAACGCTGGCCTTCAGCCATGCCGCCCTGGCCGACACCTATAGCCTTACACCCGTTCCTTCGCAGTACTGGTCGATCGGCTGGGAAGGCGTCAGCCCCATGTGTTCTGATCTTGACGTCCTGCGCGCCCAGTTCAGCCAGACTATCGTCACTACAGTCGATGGTGGCCCGCGCACTCTGACATTCGATTACCTATCCTCATACGCAGACCTAGATAAGCTAGTTATCTACGCATCTTTCGCCGAGGCCCCCGACATGGGGGACCGTGACATTACCTCGATGACGGTAGGCGGCCGATCATTTCTCACCTGTGATGGCAACACCTTCCCCTTGCCCGGCTATATCGCCCCCACCCCTGCTCCAGTCCCAACGCTCTCCGAATGGGCGATGATTATGCTCGGCGTGGTGTTGGCTGGGGGCGCAGCGCTCACCATTCACCGGCGGCGCGCCCACTCCTGAAACGAAAACGCCCCGCCACCCGGTGAAGGGCGACGGGGCGTGGCGGAGCCTGAGGGCTCGACGCTGGGAACATAAGTGACGGTGCATAAAAAGCACTCCTTATGCGAGCCCTACATCTTGGGACAATGCTGATTTGTTCCTCGTCCAGCACCACATATAGCGCATGCAGACGATCTAGGGCGTCGACTCCAGTGACGGCTTGACGAATTCATAGCCGTGGCGCTCGCGCCTTCTTTCTAGTTGCTCCAGCCTCACTAGCGCCCTTTACGCGCCGGGCGATGAAGCGATCCGGGCTGAAAGACGCCAAGGGCCTGCGGGGCATCCACGACCTACGCCACCACAGCGGCATGCAGATCCTGCGGGAGACCTGCAACCTTCGTCTGGCGCAGCGCCTCCTGGGCCATGCCGACATCAAGTCGACGATGGTGTACGCCCATGCGATCGAGGACGACGTGAAAGCCGGGCTTGCGGCGCTCTCCCGGAATAGTCCCGGAGCCACCAAGGGGGACGGGAAAAAGGGCCAGCCGAAACAAACGTCAAAGGGGTCGCGCGCGGCGGCTTCATAACCACAGGTCGGCGGTTCGATCCCGCCTCCCACCACCACGGATTTCACCTTAAAAGCTAGAAGCGTGGGGCCTCACCCGCGAGGAATGCGCGTTGCGCCGCCGGTGATCTTGCAGACGTAATCGGTCTGCGGCCGTCCAGTCTGGCGGCCGGTGGGCGAGATGATGCCCCCGCGATCGCGGCATTCGGAATCCAGCTTGTCCATTTCCTGCTGATAGGTGGGCAATGAACGGCCAGAGGCGCAAGCGGCGAGGGTCAGTGGGGCGACGAGGGCAGCGGCGAACAAGAGGGGGGCGCGCATGGTGGTCTCCTTCATCAGGTGAACGTGCGGCGAGGCCGGATGATCCTCCCGAACGCGCCCGCAGGCAAGGGTCAGGCCGCGAGGACGCCCAGATGCTCCAGCAGAATCTTCAGGCCCAGCGCGATGACGGCCACGCCGCCCACCAGCTCTACGATCTTGCCAAGCCGCACGCCCGCCGCCTTGCCGACCAGCAGCCCCAGCGTGGCCAAAGCAAAAGTGGTGAAGCCGATGCAGCCGGCGATCAGCCAGATGTTGGCGTCCAGCAACGCCAGGCCGACTCCGACGGCGCCCGCGTCGATCGAGGTCCCGACAGCAGTGGCGATCAGGGCCAGGAGCCCGCGCGACGCAGCCTTGCCGGCGGCGTTGTCGGCCTCGAGCTCTTGTTCGTCGCGCTTTAACGCCTCCCAGATCATCTTGGCGCCGACGGCGCCGAGCAGACCAAAGGCGATCCAGTGGTCGATCTGCTCGACCATGTCGGCGGCGGCGACCCCGAGGGCGAAGCCGATCAGGGGAGTGATGGCTTCGATCACGCCGAACACCAGACCTGATCTCAGGGCCTGGGGCACCGTCGGGCGGTGCTGGGCGCCGCGGCCGATGGCGGCGGCGAAGGCGTCGGCGGACATGCTGACGGACAATATGGCGATGGCGGCGGGGGACATCATGGGGATAGCGAACTCAGCCGGACGCAGGACAGCACGCCCCACGCGCGGGCCGGCCCCACGGGTGCAGCATGCTGGTCTCGCTAGGCGGAGGTTGATCCGCTGATCGCGCCATGCCCTTGCAGGCAAGTATGTTGACGCGACCCCGACTGGGATATGTCGGAAGCTACTCCCCAACGGCCGCCCCTCTAGCGCCTCGTTCCGCCCGTATCAAGCCGGCCATAGCCAAAAGGCGACAAGACGCCCCATCCGTGCTAGACGCCGCCGCCTCAACTCTTCGCCGCAGGACTTCCGCCCTTGAGCATCACGCTCGACCTTTCGCGCGCCAGCGCTTCAGCCAAGACGCCCGTCAACCTCAGCGGTCTGACGCGCGACGAACTGCGCCAGGCGCTGATCGACGCCGGGATCTGCCCGCCGGAGAAGGCCCGGATGCGCGCCTCCCAGGTGTGGCGCTGGATCCACCACTACGGCGTGACCGACTTCGCCCTGATGAGCGATGTGGCCAAGGACACCCGCGCGGCGCTGGCCGAGGCCTTCACCCTGGCCCGTCCCGAGATCGTCGAGCGCCAGGTGTCCAAGGACGGCACGCGCAAATGGCTGATCCGCATGGCGCCGGGGATCGAGGTCGAGACCGTCTACATCCCGGACGTGGGCCGGGCCGGCGCCCTGTGCGTCTCGTCCCAGGTCGGCTGCACCCTGAACTGCACCTTCTGCCACACCGGCACGCAGAAACTGGTGCGCAACCTGACGACGGCCGAGATTGTGGCCCAGGTCCAGGTGGCGCGCGACGATCTGGACGAGTGGCCCTCGCCCAAGGAAGACCGTCGCCTGTCCAACATCGTCTTCATGGGCATGGGCGAGCCGCTCTACAATCTGGACCACGTCGCCAACGCCATCGACATCATCTCCGACAATGAGGGCATCGCCCTGTCGCGGCGTCGGATTACCGTGTCGACGTCGGGCGTCGTGCCGCAGCTGAACGCCCTGGGCGAGCGCACGGCGGCCATGCTGGCCATCAGCCTGCACGCCACCAACGATCCCTTGCGCGACCAGCTGGTGCCGCTGAACAAGAAGTATCCGCTGGACCAGCTGATGGCCGCCATTCGCGCCTATCCGGGCCTGTCCAACGCGCGCCGCGTGACGTTCGAATACGTCATGCTGAAGGGCGTCAACGACAGCCCGGCCGAGGCGCGCGCCTTGATCAAGCTGATCGAGGGCATTCCGTCCAAGGTGAACCTGATCCCGTTCAACCCCTGGCCGGGCACCGACTATCAGTGCTCGGACTGGAAGACGATCGAGACCTTCGCCGCCATCCTGAACAAGGCCGGCTACGCCTCGCCGATCCGCACGCCGCGCGGCCGCGACATCCTGGCGGCCTGCGGCCAGCTGAAGTCCGAGAGCGAGAAGCTGCGTGCCTCGGCGCGTCTGAAGGCAGAGCGCGAAGCGGTCGACGCCGCCTGAGGCCGCTGGCCGTCCTGGTGGACGCTTTGTCCGCCGACTGTGGCGCGGGCGCCCTAGCGGAGGGCTCAAGCTTTCGGGCAAGAATGTTTTGGTTTCGTTCCCCATCGGATTGGGAGGCTAGGGTTCGTCGTCATGGAGACCTCGTCGTTGCCGGGCGTGCTGTCGACGCCTGAACTCCAGGCCTTTGCGACGGGCTTTCCCATCCTGATGCTGCATCTGGCGGTGACCTTCGGCCTCTTGGCGGCGGGGGCGGCGGTCTACGCCCTGCTCACGCCATGGCGCGAGATCGCGCTGATCCGCCAGGGCAACCCGGCCGCCGCCGTGGCCTTTGCCGGGGTGCTGGTCGGTCTGGCGATTCCGCTGGCGGTGTCCCTGTCGATCTCCACCTCGATCCGCGACATCGCCATCTGGGGCGTCGCGACGGTGGTGCTGCAACTGCTCGCCTTCCGCGTCGTGGACTTCCTGCTGAACGGCCTGCCGCAACGGATAGAGAAGGGCGAGGTGTCCGCCTCTGTGGTCCTGGCCGGGGCCAAGCTGTCGACCGCCCTGATCCTGGCGGCCGCACTGACCGGCTGAGGGGGCGGCCGTGCGCTTCCCCCATCTACCCGACTGGACCATCTATGCCGCCGTCATCGGCGTGATCCTGGTTGCTTCCTTGAACCGGGGCGAGCGCGCCGACGCGCCGCACGATGATCATGAGGACGAGGCGTCCGGCCCCTTGCTGGGGCCGATCACCCCCTTCGATCCGTCCGTCACTGTCGATACGTCCAACGAGCACGAACCGGTGTCGGGCACGGCCTTTTCCATCGCTGGCGACGGCCGTTGGATCACCGCCCGACATGTGGTCGAGGGTTGCCGCAAGCCGGCGCTGATGATCGACAAGACCCGCGCCCTCGCCGCCGACGTGCGGTTGGCGGCGCGGGCGGATGTGGCGGTGCTGTTGACTGATGGCGGACCGCCCGCCCTGCCGATCGCGGCCGAGGCACCGCTGTATAAGGGGCAGCGCGCCTTCCATCCCGGCTTCCCGCAGGGGCAGGCGGGCGAGGTCGCCTCGCGCCTGATCGGTCGCGAAACGCTGAAGATCCGCGGCCACCGCTCCTATGACGAGCCGGTGCTGGCCTGGGCCGAAGCCGGGCGCACGCGCGGGCTGAAGGGCACGTTGTCAGGCCTGTCGGGCGCGCCGGTGCTGGACCGACGCGGCCGGGTTTTGGGCGTGACAATCGCCGAGTCGCCCCGACGCGGCCGCATCTACACTACGGCGCCCGACACCTTCGTGCCCGCCGTCGGGACGCAACAGCGCGCCGACGAGGCGGCCCTAGGCCAGGCGGTTACCACCCAAAACTACGGCGCCGTCTCCGACCGCCTGCGCCGTGACCTGCGCGTCGCACAGGTGGTTTGCCTGACGACGTGAACGGAGCCTAGCGCGGCGCGCCGTGATCCTTGACCCATCTCGCCTTGGCGGCGTCGATGTCGATGCGGGGAAGTTGGGCTAAGGGTTCCGCGAACTGTCTCAGCAGGATCGCGGCATTGGCGTCGCCGCCTTCTGCGGCCAACTCGACATAGGCTGCGCCCTTGACCAGGTCGCTGGCGCCGCCCTGACCGACCAGTATCATCATGCCCAGAGCACGCAGGGCGTGGGCCGAGCCGTTCTGCGCCGCCCGCGCATACCAGAGGCGGGCCTCGGCGGGGTCGGGCGATACGCCCTGTCCCACGGCCAGCATGACCGCCAATGAGATCATGCCGCTTTCGAAATTCTGTTCCGCGGCCTGACGAACGTAGCGGTACGCTGACGCGAGCTCGGATGGCTCCCCGCCGTCTAGCAGCAGCATGCCGAGGTTCCATTGGGCGCGCGGATCGCCGCTGTCCGCAGCAAGGGCCAGGTGGGTGCGAGCGGCGTCGACGTCGACCGGGACGCCCCAGCCGTTCTGATAAGCGCGTCCCAGCAGGAACTGCGCGTCGACATTGCCGGGGTCCGCCTCGACGGCGGTCTGCATCAGCCGGGTCCCCTTTTTCAGATCCTGTTGGACGCCCGCGCCGAAGAGGTAGGCCCGGCCGAGCGGGTAGGCGGCGGCCGGCAGGTACTTCGCGTTCAGGCCGTTGAGCCAGGTTATGGCTTCCGCATCGTCGGCAGGATCGTTGTTCATCAATCGCCGCAGGCCGATGTTCAGTCGTGCATTCTCCGACCCGTCCCGCAGAGCCTGCGCCCAGAGGCGTTCTGACCGTTCGGGGTCGCCTCCGGTGATTTCCAGTGCGGAAGCCAGGGAAGCAGCCGCCTCGGCATCGCCAGCGGCTACCAGAGGCTCCAGTGCGGCGATGGCTGCCGTGGGATCGGTCCGGAGCAACGCCAGGGCGTCGTCCAGAGGGTCCGCCGCGGGCGAGACCGCCTGTACGGGCGAACTGGCCAGCCCGATTGTTCCGACCGCCAGCAGGGCGACGTATCCTGTCTTCAGCATAGTGCGGTTCTCCGATTTCCAGCTTGGCCGGAAATCGGAGCCCGCGGCAAGCAACCTTATTTCAGCGTCGCGCTGTTCAGGTTGAGCTCGGTCAGGGGGATGACCTCGACATTGGGATACTTCGCCCGCAGATCATCGATGAATTTGGAAGCGTCGCCGACGATGACCAGGCTGGCCCGGTCGGTCGGCAGATGCTGGGCGAAGGCGGTCTCGACCTGTTCGGCCGTCACCGCGCGGACGCGCCCGGCGTAGTCGGCCAAGTCGCTCATCGGCAGATCATAGAGGGCCAGGTTGGCGACCAGGCCGCCCAGGCCGTCCACTGTTTCCAGCGAACGCCCGAAGCCGCCGATCAACGTGGCGCGGCGGGGCGAAAGCTCGGTCTCGGTCGCCGTGGTGGTCCCTAGCTTGCCGATCTCTTCAAGGATCAGATCGGCCACCTCGGTCGCCGTCTCGTTCTTGGTCTGGGTCGAGGCCGAAAACACGCCGGTCTGCTGCTGGGCGCCGACCGACGAGCGGGCGCCGTAGCTGAGGCCGCGCTTGATGCGGATCTCCTGGTTCAGACGTGACGAGAAGCCGCCGCCCAGCAGGGTGTTGCCCAGCGTCAGCGGGAAGTAGTCGGCGTCGGTGCGACTGATCCCGCGAATGGCGGCGACCACGGCGGCCTGGCCTGCGCCGGGCTGGTCGATCACGACGACGCGCGGGGCCAGCGCCTGGCCAGCCTTGTCGATCGCGGCCGGAGCGGGGCCGGCGTCGCGCCAGTCGCCGAAGGCTTCAGCGGCCAGGGCGCGCGCCTCGGCGGGGGTCACGTCGCCCGAGAAGACGAGGGTCGCCTGCGAGGGCCGGAACCGGGCGGCGTGGAAGGCCGCGACGTCGTCGCGCGTCAGGGCGGGGATGCTGGTCACCGTGCCCGAGCCCGGCGCGCCGTAAGGGGCCGCGCCGTACATCACCCTGCCGACCGACTGGGAGGCGATGGAGCCGGGCTGGCTCAAGGCCACGCGCAGACCGTCCAGGGTCTGGGACTGCTGACGCTCCAGCTCCTCCTGGGCGAAGGCCGGGTTGCGCACCAGATCGGCCATCAGGGTCAGGGTGCGGCCGAACACGTCCTTGGGCGCGTTGGCGTAGACATTGGTGAAGTCGGGGCCCGCGCCCGTGCCGATACTGGCGCCCAGCTGTTCGATCGCAGTGGCGATCTCCGGCGCCGACTGCGTCGTCGTGCCCTTGGTCAGCAGGTTGGCGGTCATGGAGGCGACGCCGGCCTTGTCGGCAGGGTCATGGGCCGAGCCGGCGTTGAAGTTCAGCCGGGCCGAAACCAGCGGCAGACCCTTGGTCGGAGCGACCAGAACGCGCATGCCGTTGTCGAGGCGGAAATCGGCGATGGCCGGGGTGGCGGGCGACACCTCAGGCCCCGGTTGAGGCAGGCGGGCGCGCTCGGCTTCCGGCAGCAGGACGGCGACCGGACCGGCCGGCGCCAGAGACGCCACGGTGACGGGCGCGTCGACGTCCTTCTTCTGCTCGCTGGGCGGGTTGGCGTCGCCGGCGGGCAGATAGTTGATGGTGATCTGGCGCTGCGGCGTCAGATAGCGGCGGGCCACCCGCTGGATGTCGGCGACGGTGACGGCCTGGATCTCGGCGATCTCGCGGTCGGCGGCGGTCGCGTCGCCGGTCATGATCAGCGCCATGCCCAGGGTGGTGGCGCGGTCATCGATGCTTTCACGCCCGCGCAGGGCGTTGGCGACCAGCTCGTTCTTGGCCTCGGCCAGTTCGGCGGCGGTGACGGGCTCGTCGCGCAGACGCGCGATCTCGGCTTCGAGCGCCGCCTGACCGGTTTCGACGTTCTGGCCGTCGGCCATGATGGCGTAGGCGGCCAGATTGCCCGCCTGCTGGGCGAAGTCGGGGTTGGAGCCCGCCTGGGCGGCGATCTGCTTGTCATAAACCAGCGAGCGGTACAGGCGGCTGCTTTCGCCGGTCGACAGGATGCCGTCCAGCACCGTCAGAGCCGGGCGGTCGGCGTCCTTATAGGCCACGGTGTTCCAGGCCAGGGCCACGGCGGGCAGGGGCACGTTCGGCGCGTAGAAGGTGGCGGTGCGCGGGCCGGTCGGCTCGGGCTCCTTGACGTCATTGGCGGGCATGGGCGTCGAGGGCCGCTTCAGCGGGGCGAAATACTCATCGATCCAGCCGTCCAGCTGCGCCTGATCAAAGTTGCCGGCCACGATCAGCATGGCGTTGTCCGGCCGGTAGTAGGTGGCGTGGAAGCGCAGCACGTCGTCCAGCGTCGCCGCATCCAGCTCCTCGATCGAGCCGATGCCGGGGCGACGATAGGGGTGGTCCTGATAGATGGTCTGGGGCGCGAACAGGCCGAACAGGCGTCCATAGGGGCTGGCCAGGATGCGCTGGCGGTATTCCTCCTTCACCACGTCGCGCTCGGACTCGAAGGTCGGCTGATCGACGACCAGGGAGCCCATGCGGTCGGCCTCGGCGAAGAGGATGCGCTGCAGGTGGTTGGCGGGAACGACCTCATAATAGGCGGTGACGTCGTCGGCGGTGAAGGCGTTGTTCATGCCGCCGACGTCCTCGGTCAGACGGTCGAACGTCTCGGACGGCATGTTCTTCGTCGCCTTGAACAGCAGGTGTTCGAACAGGTGGGCGAAGCCCGAGCGGCCCGCCGGATCGTCCTTCGACCCCACGCGATACCAGACCTGGACCGTGACGTTCGAGGTCGAGGCGTCGCGCGCCGTATAGACCTCCATGCCGTTGGCCAGCACCCGCTTGTGGAAGCCCAGCGGCGGAACCTGGACGCCGCCTTGAACGGCGGACGTGCTCGCCGGCGGCGCCTTGGCCCAGGCCGGAGCGGCGGCGGGCAGGCCAAGCAGCAGCGCCGAGGCGCAGGCGGTCAGGATCAGACGATTCTTCATGAGGACGGCTTTCCAACGCCCGCAGTCGAAGAAACGGGCGAGGAAAACCTAACAGGACGAAGCGCCGCTGCGCACCTTACGGAGCTGTAATGAAGCAGGCTTGGCCACAGACCCGCCTCGGGGATGAAAAAGATGTAACTCGGTTATGCGCGGAGCCGCTGATATCGGCGAATCCGGACGTTGAGGGACGTCTGTGCGAGGACGCCCATTATGACGAAATACAAGTTCGCGCCCGTGCTGGGCGTGGTTCTGGCCCTGCCTGCGGCGAGCGTTCTGGCGCAAACGCCGGCGTCGGGGACGCCGCAGGCCCAGCGTCCTGTCGCTCAGACGCCGCCTCAGAAAACCGAGAAGGACGACCAGCCTGCGGCCGTGGGCGACGTCGTCGTCAGCGCTCGCGCCAATGACGTGCGCACCTCGATCGATTCCATCAGCTACAGCCTCGCGGATGATCTTCAGGCGGCGACCGGGACGCTGGCCGAAGCCCTGCGCAACGTACCCTCCGTCGACGTCGACCCCCAGGGCAACGTCTCCCTGCGCGGCGACGGCAACGTCACCATCCTGGTTGACGGCCGCCCCTCGGCCATCCTGTCGGGGCCGAACCGCGCCGATGCGGTGCTGCAACTGCCCGCCGACCGCTACGCCCGTATCGAGGTGATGACCAATCCGTCCGCCGCCTACAGCCCCGAGGGCTCGGGCGGGGTCATCAATCTGATCACCAAGCCGGTTCCCGCGGCGGTCGCCGCCGCTGCGGCCGCAGGAACGCCGGGCGCGGCTGTCACGACCGGCTCTCTGCGCGCCAATGTGGGCGATCATGGACGCTGGAATGTCGGCGCCAGCGGCTCGCGCCAGCAAGGCAAGCTGACCCTGACCGGCGATCTCAGCTATCGCCACGACGAGCAGAGCCTGAGCTTCGGGCGCCTGCGCGAACAGTTGAACGCCGCCGGCGCGACCACCGGCGCCACGACGACGGTTCAGGACATTGAATCGACCCAGGACGGTTTCTTCGGCCGCGTCGCCGCAGAATACCGGCTGACGGAAAAAACCATGCTGACCGGCGAGGCGCGCGCAAATCGCTTCGATATCGACAGCGATTTGCACGGCCTGTTCGAGACTCGCGACGCCTCGGGCGCCCTGACGCGCGCCTATACCCGCGACGGCGCAGGCGGCTTCGCCATGAAGGGCTGGGGGTTGACCGGGCGGGTGCTGCATCAGTTCGATGCGTCCGGGCACGAATGGTCGAACGAGCTGCGCTATGATCGCAACGACCAGGAGAACGACTCCCTGGGCGCCAACGTCTTCCGCATCCCGACGGAGCCGACGGTGTATGAGGCCCAGCGCGGCCTGAACGCCCAGGAGATGATCGGCTTCACCAGCGCCTACACCCGGCCGATGGGCGAGGGCGCCAAGCTGCGCGCGGGCTATGAGCTGAACCTCACTCGGCCAGATCAGGACAATGCGGTGCGGCGCGGTCCGTCCGAGAACGCCCTGGCGCCTGTGCCCTCGCTCAGCAACCAGTTCGAGGCCGAGCAGACGGTCCACGCCCTTTACGCCACCTATGAGCGTCCCTTTGGCGAGAAGCTGTCCGGCCAGTTCGGCCTGCGCCTGGAGCAGGCGGACATCGAGGTCGAGGACGTCACCAACGCCGTGCGCGCGTCTCAGGACTATTTCCGCGCCTATCCGACCTTCCACCTGCAGTATCAGCTGACCGAGACCCAGACCCTGCGCGGCAGCTATTCGCGGCGCATCCAGCGGCCGCAGCCGTCGCAGCTGAATCCGTTTGTGGTCTATGGGGACCCGCTGAACCTTCGCTCCGGCAACCCGGACCTGGAGCCGCAAGAGACGGACAGCTTCGAGGCCATGTGGCAGATGCGCCGAGGCCAGAGCTTCTATCAGGCCACCGCCTATTTCCGCGACACGAACAAGGCCTTCACCGACGTGGCGACCGACGTCGGCGGCGGCGTCCTGCTGACCCGGCCCGAGAATCTGGGCGCCCGCCGCGATCTGGGGATCGAGCTGACCGCCAGCGGCCGCCTGCACCCGACCCTGCGTTACAACGCCAGCGTCAACGCCTTCCGTCAGGAGATCGACGCGGCGGGGATTCCCGGCGGGCGCGACCGCGAAGGCGAGATGGTAAGCGGCCGCCTCAGCCTGAACTGGCAGGCGACGCCCAAGGATTTCGTCCAGCTGATGGGCTTCTGGCAGGGCGATCAACTGCTGGCTCAGGGCAAGCGCGAGAGCGGCGGCATGCTGAACTTCGGTTATCGCCGCAAGCTGAACGACACCCTGTCGCTGCAGTTCACCGCCCGCGATCTGCTCAACTCCTTCGGCGGCGCCACCACCTATGACACGCCCCAGTTCCGCGAGCGCCTCGACCAGGATCTGAACCTGCGGGCCTTCTACCTGGGCCTGAGCTGGTCCTTCGGCGGGCCGCGCCGCCAGCCCGAGCAGTTCGACTTCTCGACCGGGCCGAGCGGCGGCTGACCGACGGGGCCTGATCGCTCAGGCCCGCGTCTCCCACGCGGTCCAGACCGCGATCGCGACGAGACCCAGCGCCATGGCCGCGCGCAGAGCCGGCCCCTGTGCGCGGGTCAGCAGGGCGCCGCCCGCGCGCGCCGCCGTCAGCACGATGGTCGTGTGGACGATGACGCTGACCACGACGTGGAGCGAGCCCAGCGTCAGGGCCTGGGTCAGGGTCGAGCCCAGGGCGGGGCGAATGAAGCCGGGCAGCAGCACCACATAGAGCAGGGCCGCCTTGGGGTTCAGCAGATTGCCGATCAGACCGCGCCGGAACAGGGCGCGCCGGCGTGTCTGTACGGGAGCGTCGCTGGCGCTCCCGCCGCCGCTGCGCCAGGCGTCCCAGGCCAGAAAAAGCAGGAAGCCCACGCCCGCCCAGCGGATGACCTGATAGAGCGCCGGCCACCGCAGCACCGCCTCGGTCAGTCCGAAGGCGGCGGCCACCATCCATAGCGTCAGCCCCAGGGTGATCCCGACCACAGCCGCCAGCCCCGCCGCACGCCCTTGCGACAGAGAGACCAGCGCCAGCCAGCCCATGTTGGGGCCTGGCGTCACCTCCATCAATGCGGCCGCCGCCAGGAACGGCAAGACGACGGTGGGGTCGACGGGCCCCTGTGTGAAAAAGTCCATGCGGCCTCCTGCGGCCACGCTATGCCGGGAGGCGGGGCCGCATCAATCGTGGGCGGCGTCCCCTTGCGTGTCTCATGGGCCACGCCCACCTCGTTTGAGACAGCTCAAGGCGTCGCTTCGTGCAAGGGCGCATTGAGTTCCAATCCGCCTCCAGAGGGGAACCGAACGCCATGAATCTTGACCTCTATTCCGACCGCGCCAAACAGGCCGTCCAGTCCGCCCAGTCGCTGGCGCTGGCCCGGCGCCACCAGCAGTTCGCGCCTGAACACCTGCTCAAGGTGCTGCTGGAGGAGCGCGACGGCCTCGCCCGCAAGCTGATCGATCAGGCCGGGGGCGACCCGTCCGCCGTCGAACTGGTCACCGAGGGCCTGCTGAAGAAGCGGCCCCAGGTCGAGGGCGGCTCGGGCCAGCTCTATCTGGACGGCGACACCGCGCGCGTCTTCAACGCCGCCGAAGAGGCCGCCAAGAAGGCGGGCGACGCCTTCGTCACCACCGAACGCCTGCTGGCCGCCATCGCCAAGGAGGGCGGGGCCGCCGCCGAGGCGCTGAAATCCGCCGGGGTCACGGCCAGGAAGCTCGACGAAGCCGTCGCCGAAATCCGCAAGGGCAAGACCGCCGACAGCGCGGGCGCCGAGGACAGCTTCGACGCCCTGAAACGCTACGCCCGCGACCTGACCGAGGCGGCGCGCGACGGCAAGGTCGACCCCGTCATCGGCCGCGACGAGGAGATCCGCCGCACCATTCAGGTCCTGGCCCGCCGCACCAAGAACAACCCCGTCCTGATCGGCGAGCCCGGCGTCGGCAAGACCGCCATCGTCGAGGGCCTGGCCCTGCGCATCGTCAACGGCGACGTGCCCGAAAGCCTGAAGGACAAGAAGGTGCTGGCGCTCGACATGGGCGCCCTGATCGCCGGGGCCAAGTACCGCGGCGAGTTCGAGGAGCGGCTGAAAGCCGTGCTCAACGAGGTCGCCGCCGCCGAGGGCGGCATCGTCCTGTTCATCGACGAAATGCACACCCTGGTCGGCGCCGGCAAGGGCGACGGGGCCATGGACGCCTCCAACCTGCTCAAGCCCGCCCTGGCGCGCGGCGAACTGCACTGCGTCGGCGCCACCACGCTGGATGAGTACCGCAAGCACGTCGAGAAGGACGCGGCCCTGGCCCGTCGCTTCCAGCCGGTCTTCGTCGCCGAGCCGACCGTCGAGGATACGGTGTCGATCCTGCGCGGCCTCAAGGAGAAGTATGAGGTCCACCACGGGGTGCGCATCTCCGACAGCGCCATCGTCGCCGCCGCCACCCTGTCGAACCGCTACATCACCGACCGCTTTCTGCCCGACAAGGCCATCGACCTGATCGACGAGGCGGCGTCGCGCGTGCGCATGGCGGTCGATTCCAAGCCCGAGGCGCTGGACGAGATCGACCGCCGCCTGGTCCAGCTCAAGATCGAGCGCGAGGCTCTGAAGAAGGAAAGCGACAGCGCCTCGCAGCAGCGTCTGGAGAAGCTGGAGGACGAGATCGCCGACCTCGAGGGTCAGTCCGACGACATGACCGCCCGCTGGAAGTCCGAGAAGGACAAGGTGGGGCAGGGCGCCCAGCTGCGCGAGACCCTGGACCGCCTGCGCGCCGAACTGGCCGCCGCCCAGCGCGCCGGCGACCTGGGCCGCGCCTCAGAGATCGCCTACGGCCAGATCCCGCAGCTGGAACGCCAGCTGGCCGAGGCCGAAGCCGCCGAGAAGCCGGCCGAAGGCCCCCTCACCCCCGAGGTCGTCGACGCCGAGCAGATCGCCGCCGTCGTCAGCCGCTGGACCGGCGTGCCCGTCGACAAGATGCTGGAGGGCGAGCGCGAGAAGCTGCTGAAGATGGAAGACGAACTGGGCCGCCGCGTGGTCGGTCAGGACGAGGCCCTGACCGCCGTCTCCGACGCCGTGCGCCGCGCCCGCGCCGGTCTGAACGACCCCAACAAGCCGTTGGGCAGCTTCCTCTTCCTCGGCCCCACGGGCGTCGGCAAGACCGAGCTGACCAAGGCGCTGGCCGGCTATCTGTTCGACGACGACAACGCCATCACCCGCATCGACATGAGCGAATACATGGAGAAGCACTCGGTCAGCCGCCTGATCGGCGCCCCTCCGGGCTATGTCGGCTATGACGAGGGCGGCGCCCTGACCGAGGCGGTGCGTCGCCGCCCCTATCAGGTCGTCCTGTTCGACGAGGTCGAGAAGGCCCACCCCGACGTCTTCAACGTGCTGCTTCAGGTGCTGGACGACGGTCGCCTGACCGACGGTCAGGGCCGCACCATCGACTTCAAGAACACCCTGATCATCATGACCTCTAACCTGGGCAGCCAGCACCTGGCCGACCAGCCCGAGGGCGAAGACGTCGAGGCCGTGCGCCCGCTGGTCATGGAACAGGTCCGCGCCCACTTCCGGCCCGAGTTCCTGAACCGCATCGACGAGATCATCCTGTTCCACCGCCTCGGCCGCGAACAGATGGGCGGCATCGTCCGCATCCAGCTGGCGCGTCTGGAGAAGCTGATGGCCGACCGCCGCCTGACCCTGGCCCTGGACGACAGCGCCCTGACCTGGCTCGCCGACAAGGGCTACGACCCGGTGTACGGCGCCCGCCCCCTGAAGCGCGTCATCCAGAAGGATCTGGTCGACCCGATGGCCAAGAAGCTGCTGGCCGGCGAGATCGAGGACGGCAGCGTGGTGGCCGTGTCAGCAGGCGCCGACGGGCTGGAGATCGGCAAGGCGCGGGTGCATTGATGAGCCTCCCGACCATCGATTGGGCAGCAATCGGCACGGTTGTCACCGCTGCGGCAACGATCGTGTTGGTGTTTGTGACCACCATATTGGCGCGCGAAACTAAGCGTCTGTCAGATGCGACGAGTCAGCCAAGCGTGGTGGCCACGCTTGAACCCAGTCCGTGGTCGATAATTCACACCAACCTTGTCCTACAAAATACCGGGACTGGAACGGCTTATGACATTGAGGTGAAATTTGACCCACCTCTCAAGACAAAGCCTCAAGAGGTATTAGTCGAAATGCCGTTCCGCTCGCTGTCCGTTTTAAAGCCGGGAAGCGTTTTTCCCGTTTTTCTAAGAGGGTTTGAAAAGCTCAACGAGCAAATTATTCGCGTTGAAGTCAGTTGGCGAAGGTCTCCGAAATCCAAAAAGCGGGAAGCGCATTCGTACGTGCTGAATTTGCGCATGGATTACGACAACTGGGGGCAACTCGGCGGTTCACCCCCTAATATTCAGATCGCGAGAGAAATGAAAAAATTGCGTGAAGATGTTGGGCGGCTGGTCAGTGGATACAAGCGGCTTCAGGTTGATGTACATGACCGGGGAGATCGTCGGCGTGAAGAAGCTGAGTTAGAACAAGTTTGGAGTATATCATCGACTGGTGACGGCGCGGAGGAAAGCTCTAGATAGGCGATTACCTTCTAAATTCGAGCGCCCTCCTTTCGTCATCCTCCGGCAAGCCGCGTCAGCGGCGCAGACCGGGGGACCCAGCGGCGCGCGGGAGCGCGAAAGATCCACGCTCGGCGGCCGCGCGAAGATCGCCTTCGGCGCCGCTGGGTCCCCCGGTCTCCGCTTCGCTTCGCCGGAGGATGACGGAAGGAAGGGGGCGCTCCGAGGATGACGAAAGAGGGGTAGCGGCATAGCTTGTGCGAATGGCGACCCATCGCACCTTCATCGCGACCTACATCATGGCGAGCGGGCGCAACGGAACGCTCTACACCGGCTCGACCTCCAATCTGGAAAGCCGCGTGTGGAAACACAGGACGCGCGCCTTTCCCGGCTTCACCGACGCCTATGACTGCACCCGTCTGGTCTGGTTCGAGCAGCACGCCTTGATGCTTGATGCGATCCGGCGCGAGCGGCGGATCAAGAAGTGGCTGCGCGACTGGAAGCTGGTCCTTATCGAGCGGGACAACCCGGACTGGCGCGACCTCGCGGCCGACTGGTTCCCCGATCCCAACTGGACCCCGCCGCCGGGCGCGGACTGAGCCTCAGTCCCCCAGCACCGGCATCACCTCCACCCCGTCGCAGACGAAGATGCTCATGTGGGGGTGGTTGTCGAACAGGCGGGCGGCGGCCTCGTGGCTGTCGGCGCGCACCACCATGAAGACGGTCAGCAGGTTGACCATGTCCGTCACTTCGCCCTCGTCGTCGATGCGTTTGGTCGGGCCCAGCGGGCCGCCCTGAAAGACGATGGAGTCGCGGTGCGCCTCTTCCCAGGCGGCGACGGCGGCGACGCCGAGGCGGGCGGTCTCGGTTTGTTCAGCCTCGCTCATGGCGCGCCAGGCTCGCCATTTGGGGCCGGTCTTGTCGCTGGTGAAGACGGCCAGATAGTGGGTCTCGACGCTCATTGCAGCCTCCTGTGCGGCCGGAGCATCAACCCTTCGGCCCGTCTGCGACAAGCGGGGCCGAAGGCCGGGTTCAGCCCTCGGCCAGCAGGTGGTCGATCAGGGCGCGCGCCTCGGGCCCGGCCCAGTCGGCCTCGCCGGTCAGGACGGCGCGAACGCGGCCCTGGCGGTCCATGACGATGGTCTGGGGCATGGCGCCCTTGCCGGGGAACTCGAACGCCAGCTGGAATTTCGGGTCGATGTAGAAGTCCAGCGGCGCGTTCTCGGCGATGAAGGCCCGCGCTTCGTCGGCCGTCTTGTCCAGGTCCATGCTGACGGCGACCACGGCGAAGTCGTCGCGCCCCTTATAGTGGTCGGCCAGGGCCGCCAGCGTCGGCATCTCGATCTTGCACGGGGCGCACCAGGTGGCCCACAGGTTCACCACCGTCACCTTGCCCGCGAAGTTGGCCAGACGGACGTCGGCGCCGTCGGCGGTCTTGAACACATAGTCGGGCGGGGTCGGGGAGGCGGGCGCCTGCAGCGCCGCCAGCGATCCCTTGGCGAAGGCGGCCAGTTGCGGCTCGAGGGGCTGGGCTGGGGCCTGGGCCGCAGGCGGTGCGGACTCTTTGCCTCCGCCCTTCTGGTTGACGTATAGCAGCGCCGCGCCCATGCCGATCACGCCGATCACCGCCAGCGTAGCCACGCCCGCCCAAGTCCGTCCAGAGCCGCTCATGTCCGATACGCCTTCCAAACCACAGCCAGATACCCCCGCTCAGGGCCAGTCTCTATGGGGTGGGCGCTTCAGCGCCAAGCCCGCCGACATCATGCAGGCCATCAACGTCTCCATCGGCGTCGACAAACGCCTGTGGGCGCAGGACCTGGCTGGCTCGCGGGCCCATTGTCGCATGCTGGAGACGCAGGGGATCATCGCCGCCGCCGACGCTCAGGCCATCCTGGGCGGCTTGGACGTGATCGAGGGCGAGATCCGGGACGGGACCTTCCCCTTCCGCGACGCCTATGAAGACATTCACATGAACGTCGAGGCCCGCCTGTCGGAGCTGATCGGCGAGCCGTCGGGACGCCTGCACACGGCGCGCAGTCGCAACGATCAGGTGGCGACGGACTTCCGCCTGTGGGTGCGCGACGCCTGCGACCGCACCGTGGCGCAGCTGCAAGATCTGCAACGCACCCTGCTGGACCGGGCGGAACAGCACGCTGGCGACCTGATGCCGGGCTTCACCCATCTGCAGACGGCCCAGCCGGTGACCTTCGGCCACCACCTGATGGCCTATGTCGAGATGTTCGGCCGCGACGCCGGGCGCTTCGCCGACGCCCGCGCCCGCATGAACGAGAACCCGCTGGGCGCCGCGGCGCTGGCTGGATCGCCTTTCCCCATCGACCGCCATATGACGGCGCAGGCGCTGGGCTTCGACCGGCCGATGGCGAATTCTCTGGACGCTGTGTCGGATCGCGACTTCGCGCTGGAGAGCTTGGCCGCCGCCTCGATCGCGGCCGGCCACCTGTCGCGCCTGGCCGAGGAGATCGTGGTGTGGATGACGCCGATGTTCGGCTTTGCGACCCTGCCCGACGACCTGACCACCGGCTCGTCCATCATGCCGCAGAAGCGCAACCCCGATGCGGCCGAACTGGTGCGGGCCAAGACGGGCCGCATCAACGGCGCCCTGATCGCCCTGACCACGGTGATGAAGGGCCTGCCGCTGGCCTATTCCAAGGACATGCAGGAGGACAAGCCGCCGGTGTTCGAGGCCTTCGACGCTCTCGATCTGGCGTTGACGGCCATGACCGCGATGGTCGCCGTGATCCGCCCCAACACCGAGAAGATGGCCGCCGCCGCAGGCGCGGGCTTCTCGACCGCCACCGATCTGGCCGACTGGCTGGTGCGCGAGCTGAACCTGCCCTTCCGCCAGGCGCACCACGTCACCGGCGCCGCCGTGAAGCGGGCCGAGGCGCTGGGTCTGGGGCTGGGCGAATTGCCGCTGAGCGAATTGCAGGCGCTGGATGGCCGGATCACCGAAGGGGTGTATGAAGTGCTGACGCCCGAAGCCTCCTGCGCCAGCCGCCAGAGCTTCGGCGGCACGGCGCCGGAACAGGTCCGCGCGCGCATCGCCGACTGGAGAGGCCGCCTGTGAAGAAGACCCTGATCCTCGCGGGCGCCGCCGCCCTTCTGCTGGCCGGCTGCGGGCGCATGGCTGACCTCGAACCGCCGCAGGGCGCGACGCCGAAGAAGCAGAGCGAGCGCGCCATCCGCGACCGCTCGGCCGAGCATCTGCCCGAGGAGGCGATGCAGAACCTGCCGCCGCGCCAGATGCCCATCGACAACGGCACGAGCAATCCGTTCGGCAAGCCGCCGCCGATGAACTGAGCCTTGGCGCTCCACTTCTGACTGGACTCCCCGCCGGTGCACTATTTCGATCTGAAGGACGGCGTCCTGCATGCCGAGGGCGTCTCTCTGGAGGCGCTGGCGGACAGCGTCGGCACGCCGACCTACGTCTATTCCTCGGCCACCCTGCGCCGTCACTATGGCCTGCTGCGCGATGCGTGCGACGCGCATAGGGGCGCGCTGGGCGACGCCCTGATCGCCTTTGCGGTGAAGGCCAACTCCAACCTGTCGGTGCTGGCGACCCTGGCCCGGCTGGGCTGCGGCGCTGACACCGTGTCCGAGGGCGAGATCCGCCGGGCGCTGGCGGCCGGAATTCCGGGCGAGCGGATCATCTTTTCGGGCGTGGGCAAGACCGACGCCGAACTGGCCTTCGCCATCGAACAGGGCGTGCGCCAGATCAACGTGGAGTCCTCGGCCGAGCTGGACCGGTTGATCGCCGTCGCAGCGACCTGGAACGCCGCCCCCGCCATCGCCATCCGCGTCAATCCGAAGATCGGCGCGGGCGGCCACGCCAAGATCACCACCGGCGGCGCGGGCGACAAGTTCGGCGTGCCGGTCGAGGAGGCGATGGCGCTGTACGCTCGCGCCTCCGCCTCGCCCCACGTCACGCCCGTGGGGCTGGCCTGCCACATCGGCAGCCAGATCACCGACCTCAGTCCGCTGGAAGCCGCCTTCCGCGTGCTGCGCCAGATGACGGAAGACTTGCGCGCGAAGGGGCACAGCGTCACCCGGCTCGACCTCGGCGGCGGCCTGGGCGTGCCCTATTACGGCGACGCCGCGACGCCGTCTCCGGCCGACTATGTGGCGATGGCCGCAGGCGTGCTGGAGGGTCTGGGCGTCGAGGCGGCCTTCGAACCGGGGCGCCTGATGGCCGCCAATGCGGGCGTGCTGCTGAGCCGCGTCATTCAGGTCAATGAGCGCACGGACGGCCGTCGTTTCCTGGTGCTGGATGCGGCGATGAACGACCTGATGCGCCCGGCCCTTTATGACGCCTTCCACGACCTGAAGCCGGTCCGCCCGGTTGAAGGCGAACGCCTGCCTCACGACGTGGTCGGCCCGGTGTGCGAGACCGGCGACACCTTCGCCCGCGATCGCGACCTGCCGCCGTTGAAGGCCGGCGATCTGGTCGTCTTCATGAGCGCCGGAGCCTATGGTGCGGTCATGAGCGGCGAATACAACACCCGTCCGCTGGCCGCCGAGGTGCTGGTCGACGGCGAGCGCAGCGCGGTCATCCGCCCGCGCCCGACCTATGACGAGATGTTCGCCCGCGAACCGATGGCGGACTGGCTTTAAGCCTCAGTCCAGCGCGCAGATGTCGGGCAGGCCGCGCATCCCGCCCGCATGGTCCAGGCCATAGCCGACCAGAAAGCGGTTCGGCGCCTCCCAGCCGACGAAGTCGGGCTCGGGCGCGCGGGGCTTGGGCCAGGGTTTGCGGGCGAAGACGCAGGTCAGCACCTCGGCGGCGCCTGCCTCGCGCGTGATCCGCACGGCTTCCGCCAGCGACAGGCCGGTGTCGAAGACATCGTCCAGGATCAGCACCTTCCGCCTTTCCAGCGAGCGCTGATAGGGCGCGCGGACCTCGATCCGGCCCCGGCTGGTCTGCTCATCGCCGTAAGAGGCCAGCCACAGGGCGTCGAAACGGACGTTGCGTCCTTCGCGCGACAGGGCGCGGGTCAGGTCGGCGGCGAACCACAGCCCGCCGGTCAGCAGGACGGCGGCGACCGTCTGATCGTCGACATGAGGGGCGATGCGGCGCGCCAGATCGGCCACGACGGCCTCGATCTCGGCCTGGGACAGAAGAACCGTGGGGGCGGGCGTCGATGGGGTGTCAGCCATGCCTCGCCGATACCCCGTCTGCGACGTCGGTGTCGAGAGGCGCGGGCGCTGGACCACGGTCAAGGGCGCCCAGGCGGCGCAGGCCTCCGTCTTCGCGCGCGGCGGGTTCAGGACGGGCGTTCTTGTCGGCGGGGCGCGGGGGCGCCTTGCGCACGGGCTCAAGGACGAACTTCGTCGTTATGCCAGCGGCCTTGCCTTGAGGATCGCCGATGACCGTGGCGAAGCCCTGCGCTTCGCCCGGCAGGGTAGGCGGCCAGTCCGGGGGCACCACGCGACTGGCGATCTCGACGCCCCGTTCGTCCTGCAGGATCACGCGGATGGGGGGCGACGACACCTCGGTGTCGCTAATGTTCCGCACGGCCCCAGAGACGACGATCCGGGTGGGATCATGCGGCGCCACGCGGGCCCTCTGGGCTTCGAACTCCAGTCCGACGATGTTGACGTCCAGGCCCAGCGCGTCATAGGCGCCGGCCGTTGCGGGAACCTTGCGGACGATTTCCTCACGGAACAGCACGCCGCTGGTGATCAACCCCAGAACGACGGCCACCGCCGCCGCCCAGGCTGCGCCCGCCGCCGCCGCCTGCCGTGTTCGGCGCTTGCGTTCGGCCCTGGCGCGGAACGCGCGAGGCAGTTCGGGCGCCGGGGTCTCGGCCAGGCTTTCAGGCATGGTTTCGGGCGGGGCGTCATCGGCGAGGGCGGCGTCTGTCGCGGTCAGACCCGCCGCCGGTTCCAGCTCAAGGGGCGCGTCTTCCAGGCTGGCGCGCCAGTCGTGGCCGCAGGTCTTGCAGCGCACGCGACGGCCGTTGGGGCCGATCGCCTCATCGGGAACGAAATAGCTGGTGGCGCAGGCGGGACAGGTCAGTATCATGTCAGCTGACTGTGAGGCTTATCGCCCCCTCCTGTCGCGGCGCAACGCCCCGGTCCAATACGAAACCCTATGCCCGATCCGATCCGCCGCGCCGCCGACCCTGATTCCGCGCCTGACGCCGTCCGCCTCAGAGGCGTGGGCTTCGGCTATGGGGGCCGACCCGCTGTGCTGCGGGACGTTAACCTTAGTCTGCCAAACGGCTCTTTCCACTTCCTTACCGGACCTTCGGGGGCGGGCAAGTCCTCGCTGCTGCGGCTGCTGACTTTGGCGGCGCGGCCCCAGGCGGGACGAATCAGCCTGTTCGGCCAGGACGTGACCCACCTGCCCCGACGCGAGATTCCTGCGCTGCGACGCCGCATGGGGGTGATCTTTCAGGATTTCCGCCTGCTCGACCACCTGTCGGCCTTCGACAATGCGGCCTTGCCGTTGCGCTTGGCGGGCGAGCGCCCTGCCGAGTACGCCGCCGACGTGCAGGAAATGCTGCGCTGGGTCGGGCTGGGCGGGCGGCTGGACGCCCTGCCGCCCACCTTGTCCGGCGGCGAGAAGCAGCGTCTGGCCATCGCCCGCGCCGTGGTGGCCCGCCCGCGCCTGATCCTGGCCGACGAACCGACCGGCAGCGTCGACCGGCCGATGGGGGAGAAGCTGATGCGGCTGTTCCAGTCGCTGAACAAGCTGGGCGCCACCGTGCTGATCGCCAGCCACGATGAGGCGCTGGCCGAACGCAGCGGCGCCGCCGTCCTGCGGCTGGAAGGCGGGCGGCTGGCGCAGATCGCTCCTGGGTCATCGGCCGGACCGGAGGCGCAGCTGTGATCGGGCGTTTCCGCAGCGCGCAGCCCGACCTGTTGCCGCGCGAGGCGGGGGGCGAGCGCTGGCTGGTGGTGGTCATCGCCGTGCTGTGTTTTCTGGCCTCGATCGCCGCCGTCGGCGCCCTGGCGGCGGACCGGGCCGCGCACGGCTGGGCGGGTCACTTGCGAGCGGAGGCGACGGTGCAGGTGCGTCCGCGCGTCGATGAGACCGGCCCCGCCGCCGCCGCCCGCGCCGCCGAGACCCTGGCCGGGGTGACCGGCGTCGCCGAGGCGCAGGCGATGGACCGCAAGGCGGCCGAGGCTCTGTTGCGGCCGTGGGTGGGGGAGGCGGCGCTGCCGGACCTGCCTCTGCCCTATTTGGTGGTGGTCCGATTGGACCCCAAGGCGCCCGCCAGCGCGCCCAGCCTGAGCCGCGCCCTGGCCGAAGCCGGACTGGACGCCAGCGTCGACGATCACGGCCTGTGGCGCGGCGAGGTCGAGCGGTCGGCGGGCCTGATCACCGCCCTGGCGGGGGCGGCCTTCCTGCTGATCGCAGCGGCGACGGCGGCGGCGATCGCCTACGCCACCCGTGCGGGCATGGCGGCCCAGGCGGCGGTGATCGAGACACTGAGTTTGAACGGCGCCTCGGACGGGACGATCGCCTCTCTGTTCCAGCAGCGTTTCGGGATTCTTGCGGCGACGGCGGGGGCGGCGGGGGCCGGTCTGGCGGCGCTGATGCTGGCGGCGCTGCGGTTGATCGGGGGCGAAGGCGGACTGACGCCGGCCCTGCCGCTGGCCTGGTCCGATCTTCTGGTCCTGATCGCCTGCCCCCTGCTGGCGGGGGCGGTGGCGGTGCTGGCCGCACGCTTCACAGCGCTGGCGAAGCTGAACGGGCGTCGCTAGTTAGACTCTCATGAAGTTCCTGACGCTGATCGCCGTGGTGGCGCTGATGTGGCTGACGGGCCTGTTCGTCTTCGCCGAGCGGGTGCGCGGCTTCACGCCTGCGCCGGACCCGACCCGGGCCGACGCCATTGTCTCCCTGACCGGCCCCTCGGCCGAGCGCGTCAACGCCGCCGTCCGACTGCTGGAGCAGGGCAAGGGCGACCGGCTGCTGATCTCGGGCGTCAACCGCGAGGTGCGTCGCCAGGAGCTGCGCGCCCTGACGCCGGGGTCCAAGAAGCTGTTCAACTGCTGCGTCGACCTGGGCTTCGAGGCCGAGAACACCGTCGGCAACGCCCAGGAGATCGCCGCCTGGGCGCGGGCCAAGGGCTACGACGACCTGATCGTCGTGACGTCCGACTATCACATGCCGCGCAGCCTGCTGGAGATTCGCGGCGCGGCGCCCGGCGTGCGGCTGACTCCCTACGCCATCTCTACGCCGTCGCTGGACACCCCGTCCTGGTGGCGCGCGACCGAGACCGCCCGGCGCATGACGCTGGAATATATGAAGTACCTGGCCGTTCTGGGCCGCGAGGGGATGCATCGCCTGACCGGGCGTCACCCGGAACGCCCCGGTCCCGCCGCGCCCGACGTCTCAGAATCCCTCAAGGCCGCCGCATGACGACCGTTCGATCCCTGCTCTTCACCCTGTGGCTGTATCTGTCGATGCCGCTGTTCGCGGTCGGCCTGTCTCCGGCGCTGCTGATGCCGCATGGCGCGGCGATGGGGGTGATCAAGCTGTGGGCGCGCTTCGTCCTGTTCGGCCTGCGCTGGATCGCCGGGGTCAGGGTCGAGGTGCGCGGCCTGGAGCATCGCCCGAACGGCCCGGCCCTGATCGCCGCCAAGCATCAGGGGATGCTGGACGTCATCGCCCCCTTCGCCTTCCTGGACGACGCCTGTTTCGTGATGAAGAAGGAACTGATGCCGCTGCCCTTCTTCGGCTGGTTCGCCTGGAAGACGAAGATGATCGCCGTCGACCGCGCCGCCCACGCCAAGGCGCTGAAGGACATGGTGCGCCAGACCCGCGCCCGCCTGGCCGAGGGCCGCCAGATCCTGATCTTCCCCGAAGGCACCCGCACGACGCCCGGGGAACCGGCCGACTACAAGCCCGGCGTGGCCGCCATCTATCGCGACGCGGACGCGCCCTGCTGGCCCGTCGCCACCAACTCGGGCGTCCATTGGCCGGCGCATGGTTTCAAACGCTATGCGGGCACGGTGGTGTTCGAATTCCTGCCGCCGATCCCGGCCGGTCTGAAACGGGCCGAGTTCATGAAGCAGCTGGAAAGCCGGATCGAAGGGGCGTCGAACGCCTTGTTGCCGCCCCAAACCTAGGCTTTGCAGGGCGGCTTCCATATCATCAGTTGTTGACCTGGCGCCCGCTCATGATCCCGCTTTCAGCCTTCCGTCCCGTCCTTCTGGCGGGGGCCGTCATCGCTCTGCCCGCCGGCGTTCAGGCGCAATCTCTGCCGTATCAGGCCGTCGAGGCGCCGCAGACGTGGAAGGTCGACGTCGGCGGCGGCTTTGTGCGCGGGTTCAGCGTGTCGGGCGGCAAGTCTGACGAAATCAACTTCACCGCCTGGGGCTCGGCCTCCTATCGTGACATCGTCTACGCCAACGGCTTGGACGGCCTGGGCTGGAACGCCGTCAAGCAGGACGATTTCCACGCTGGCGTGCAGCTGCGGCCCCGTTTCGCGGCGGGCGATATCGACGGCATGGATCGGCCGGGTCTCGGCGCTGACGCTGCCCTTTACGCCTTCAAGCGGCTACCGGGGAACATCGTGGTCGGCGGCCGCATCCAGCACGACGCGACCGGCGACGACGCGGGTCTGGAGTACTACGGCTCCATCGGCCATCAGCGCGTGACGCCCATCGGCCTGTTGCAGACCATGGCCTATATGCGTGGCGGCAGCGACGAGCGGGTCGAGCGCTACTACGGCGTCACCGCGCAAGAGGCGGCCAATACCGACTACGCCGCGTTCACGCCCTCGGGCGGCCTGTCAGCGGCGGGGGCGGCGGCGCTGCTGGCCGTGCCGATCGGCGACCGCTTCGGCGTCGGCGCCTTCGTCAACTACGAACAGCGGCTCGGCGATATCAAGGACAGCCCCCTGATCGAGGACGACTACGTGTGGCGCGCCGGCCTCATCGGCGTGGTGCGCTTCAACAGCGGCGGCTGAGGCTTCAGCTCGCCGCGAACTCGCTGAGGGCGTCTAGGACGGCGCGGTTCTGATCCTCGGTGCCGACCGTCACCCGCAGGCAATCCGGCAGACCATAGCTGCCCACGCCGCGCACGATGATCCCCTTGGCCTGTAGATAGTCCTGCGCCGCCGAGGCCGGGCGCTTCGCATCGGGGAAGCGGATCAGGATGAAGTTGCCGGACGCCGGGAAGACTTCGAAACCGAAGCCCTTGATCGCCTGCGTCAGGCGCGGCCGCCACTCGGCCACCAGATCGCGAGAAGCCCTCTGGTGCGCTTCGTCGCCCTGGGCGGCGATGGCCGCCTCGATGCCGGGCAGGGAGACGTTGAACGGCAGGCGGATGCGGTCGATGGCCTGCTCCACCGCCAGCGGCGCGTAGCCATAGCCGACCCGCAGACCGCCCAGGCCGTGCAGCTTGGAGAAGGTGCGGGTGACGACGATGTTGGGCGCCGTGCGCGCGAGATCGAAGGCGCTTTCCCAGTCCGGCTCGGTCACGAACTCGGCGTAGGCTTCGTCGATCACCAGGATGACGTGGGGGGGCAGGCCCGCGTGCAGGCGACGGATCTCCTCGCCCGTGGCGAAGCTGCCGGTCGGATTGGCCGGGTTCGACAGATAGACCAGCTTGGTCCGCTCATCGACCAGAGCCAGCATGGCGTCGACGTCGGCGCGCAGGTCCGGCTCGGCCGCCAGCTTGACCTGCGCCTGACAGGCGCGGGCCGAAATCTGGTAGGCGACGAAGGCGTACTGGCTGGTGACGATGTTGTCGCCGGCTTCCAGATAGGTCTGGTTCAGCAGGGCGAAGACTTCGTCCGACCCATTGCCGAAGATCAGCCGCTCCGGCTCCAGCCCATGCGCCTCGGCCACCACGGCGCGCAGACGGTCGGCACGGCCGTCGGGATAGAGGTGGATCGAGGAGACGGCGGCGGCGAAGGCCTCGCGCGCTTTTTCGCCCGCGCCCAGCGCGTTTTCGTTGGAGGACAGCTTGATCGGCTTGGCGACCCCGGCGATGGCGCTCTTGCCGCCGACATAGGGGGCGATATCCAGCACGCCGCGCTTGGGTTGAGGCGCGCCGTCGGACGGCGCCTGGTTCGCTTCGGTCATGCGCGCGTCATCCCCTGCCGGTCGCAATGGTCTTCAGAAGACGGGAGCGGCGCCGATGACGCCGGTCAGGCCGCCGGGCGCGCCGTCCAGCCTGATGTCTTCGGCCTGCACATAGCCTGTCAGGACGAACAGCTTCAACCCGCCACCGCCCGACAGAAACTCCGCCGCCAGCCCGGCCTGCGACAGGGCTTCCACGATGCGGGCGTCGGGCCAGCCGCTGTCCGTGACCCAGAAGGTGCGGTCGTCGCCGGTCGGTCCCGGCGCTTCGGTCCCGACCAGCAGGGCGCGCGGCGCCCCCGCGGCGTCATCGGGCAGGGCGGCGAGAATCTTCAACATGGGCAGGGCCAGAAGGCGCCCCCACCACGGCCGCGCTGACAGATCGATCAGGGCGCGGGTCTTCTGCGCGGCTCCGTCGCGCACGGCGATGAGAGCCTGGTCCGCCTCCGCCATCGGCCGCGCCGCCAGGCCCCAGCGATCCGCCGCCAGCACCTGCGACACGGCTCCGCAGGCGACCAGGGGCTTCCCCTCGGCCGCTTCCAGCCGGCCCAGCACGGCGCGCACCGCCGTCTTCTCGGCCACGCTCATCCCGGACAGCAGGGTGCGCAAGGCGATGGCGTCGCCGTCGACCGAACCGCGAGGGCCCGCCGCCAGCCGGGCGCGGACGGCCTGGGTAACGGCCCGCTCGAGCGTCAGGCGCGCTTCGTCGGCGGGCGGTTCGGTCAGCATCAGAACAACTGCGGCGCGGGCGCCAGGGCGAACGGCCCCAGATAGGTGCGGCCGCCTCGGAACAGGACGGCCAGCTCTACGTCCTGACTGGCGCCTTCCGTTCCGCCTTGCGGCGTCGCGGCGGCGGCTCGGGCGACTGCGGCGCGATCCAACGCGCCGCCCTGCTGGGCGCTGGCCAGGCCGACAATGGCGGGCAGGGGATTTTCGGCGCGCACGAAGACCTGGCCTTCCAACTGGCCCTTGTCGTCCGCCGACAGGGCGTCGCTGGAGACGAAGGCCTTGCTCTCGCCCGCCTGGAGCTGGCCCTTTACGTCGATGAAGCGCCCGCCGGCGGCTGTCCAGGCGCTCAGCAGGCCCTTGGCGTCAGCCCCCCTTCGCAGCGCCGAGGCCTTCTCGACCACCGTCTCGATCTGGGCGCTCAGCATCCCCGACTGGGCGAAGCTCTCGACGGGGCCGTCCGGGCGGCCCTCGCCGTCGACCAGTCGAAACAGCACGTCCACGTCGTCGGTCGGCGTGTCCGAGCCGATCAGATGCGGCCGCATATAGACCTGCACCAGACGCGCCTGTTTCAGCGGGAAGGGCTCGGCGTCCGGCAGGGCGGTGAAGACCGGCTTCTCCAGCTCCAGCGCCAGATTGGGCCAACGCTGCGTCAGGCCGTGCACGCTCATGCGGATGCCGTCGGCGCGTATGGCGGTCTTGCCCTTCTGGGCGCGTGTGACGATCAGCCCTTCCGGGGCCGCCAGCACCCAGCGCGTCGGGTTGTAGGCGTTGGACTGGGCGATCATCTCGGGCGCTGCGATCGCATGACCGGACGGGGCGACGACATCCAGATGCTTGATCGTCACGCGGGCGTGCATGGGCCACCCGGTGGTCGAGATTCCGGCATGCTCAATGGTCCAGCCGCCCTGCTGCAGCTCGGCGATCTGGGCCTCCATCCGGCGCTCGATCTGCTGGGTCAGGTAGAACCACCAACCACTCCACAAAACCAGGACAATGGCGACGATCGCGAAAGGGATGATCAGTCCCTTGCGGCTGTGATGCGGAGCGGCGTCAGTCATGAGCGCGCTGTAGCAGGATGCGCGTCGGCTGACACGTCCTGTCGGCAGGAACAGGCTAGGCTGCGGTCCGTTCGAATCGCATACTGACGGGAGAAGAAGACCATGGAGACGCAGCAGCTTCATCGCGGCCGGCTGATCGATCATCTGCAACTGGTGACGCCGGACCTGGCGGCCAGTCGCCGCTTCTACGGCGCCGTGCTCGAAGCGCTGGGCGTGCCGATCGCCGGCGAAGGCGAGGGCTTCTTCTGGGCCGACGAATTGTTCGTCTCGTCGCTCGACAGCGTCGCGGCGGCGGGGCGCCCGACCGGACGCTGCCATCTGGCCTTCCAGGCGAAGGATCGAACGATGGTGGAGGCCGTCCACAAGGCGGGGCTGGCGGCGGGCGGAACCGACAACGGCGCGCCGGGCGAGCGGCCCTATCACCCCGGTTACTACGCCGCCTTCCTGCTCGACCCGGACGGCAACAACATCGAAGCGGTGTTCCACGGCGAGGCCGACCGTTCAGCCGACAGCGTGGTCGTGACGTTCCAAAGCTAAGGCGACCGGGCAGTCAGGTTCGCTCACCGCGCTGGTGCATGACGCAGGCGCGCATCAGTCCTGCTCGGCCAGGAAGCCCTTGGTCAACTCCACCGTCTCGGCCAGGCCCAGGCGCAGCACCTCCGTGCCCGGCGGCAGGGCGGCGAACAGGCGCGTCGGGCAGGCGGCGTCCAGCATGACGAAGACGCCCCGGTCGTCGGCCCGGCGGATCAGGCGGCCGAAAGCCTGAGCGATGCGCCCGCGCGCCAGGGCGTCGTCCCAGGAGCGTCCGCCCGAGCCGGTGCCGAACCGCTCGCGCCGCGCCTTGTGCAGCAGGTCCGGGCGCGGCCACGGCACGCGGTCGAAGGCCAGGACGCGCAAGGACCGCCCCGGCACGTCCACGCCATCGCGCACGGCGTCCGTGCCCAAGAGGCAGCTGTCCCGCTCGGCCCTGAAGACATCCACCAGCGCCCCGACCTCGAGCGGATCGACGTGCTGGGCGTAGAGCGGCAGGCCCGCTCGCGCCAGCTCCGGCCCCAGCCGCTCATAGACCGCCTTCAGCCGCCGGATGGCGGTGAACAGGCCCAGTCCTCCGCCGCCCGCCGCCAGGAACAGTTCGCGCATGGCCGCCGCGATCTGGCGCGGGTCGTCCTTGACCAGATCATTGACGACGATGACTCGGCTGTTGGTCGCATAGTCGAACGGGCTGTCCACCTTCAGCGTTCGCGCTGGTTCGATCAGGCGCGCGGCCCCGGTGCGCAGGCGGGCCAGGTCGAAGGGGTCTTCGGCGGCCGGGTCGGACAGGGTGGCGCTGGTCACCAGCACCCCGTGCGACGGCATGACCACCGCCGCTTCCAGCGGCACGGTCGGGTCGATCCAGTGACGACGCAGCGCCACGTCGTGGATGCGGCCGAAGGCGGCCTCGGCGCTCAACCAGTCCACATAGTCGGGATCCGGTTCGTCGCCGCCCTCTTCCAGCGCCGCCAGCATGGAGCGCCAGCCGGGCAGGGTCATGCGGCCGCGCCGGTCCAGCCCCCGCAGGGAGCCTTCGATGCGGGCGCGGGCGGCGCCGTCCAGTTCGGCCGCCTCCTCGTCCAGAATGTCTTCGAGATGGCGCGACAGGGCCAGCAGGGGCGCCTCGACGGCGGCGATGGCGCGCGCGGCTTCGCGCGCGGCCTCCAGCACCGGCTCGGTGACGGGGCGCAGGGCGCATTCCAGCCCGAACTCGGCGCCGCCGTTCTCGGCCGCGCGCGCGCGCAGCTGCTCCAGCGCCGCGACCAGAAACCGCTCGATCGGCCCGATGGGGTTCACTTCGCCAGACGCCGGGGCGATGCGGCCCGACACGCCTTCGCCCGGCAGTTGGGCGGCGGCCTGCAGCGCGTCCTTCAGGGCCTTGGAGGCGGCTTCGTTGTCGGCGGTCAGGTCGCCCAGACGCTGTTCCAGCCCGCGCCCGCGACGGCCTCGCCCCTCGGGCCCGCGGATCCAGCGGCGCAGCTCGGCAGCCTCCTGCCCCGACAGGCAGGCGGAGAAGGCGCTGTCGGCGGCGTCGAACAGGTGGTGGCCCTCGTCGAAGACGATGCGCTTCAGCGCCGCCGTCTCGCCGTCCTGCTTCAGGCCGCGCGCCGTGCGGGCGCCGTCGAAGGCCGCCTGCGTCATCACCAGCGCATGATTGGCCACCACCAGATCGGCCCGTCGGCTGGCGCGGATGGTCTTTTCAACGAAGCACAGACGATAGTGGGGACAGGCGGCGTGGACGCACTCGCCGCGCCGGTCGACCAGATTGGCCGGTCCCGCCTGATGCATGGGCGCGGTCGCATAGAGGCCGGGCAGCCAGCCGGGATAGTCGCCGCCGGTCATGTCGCCGTCGCGGGTATGGGCGGCCCAGCGGCTGGCCAGCGCCATGCCGATCAGGTCGCCGTTCCCCAGTTGCGCCGCCTGCACCATGTCCTGAAGGTTCAGCAGGCAGAGGTAGTTCTCGCGCCCCTTCCTCACCACCGTCTTGCGCCGCCGCTCGGCCTCGTCGGGCCACAGGGCGCGGCTCTCGCGGTCGATCTGGCGTTGCAGGGCGCGGGTGTAGGTCGAGATCCACGCTGCGCCTGCGTTGCGCTCGGCCCACAGGCTGGCGGGCGCCAGATAGCCCAGCGTCTTGCCCGTGCCGGTCCCCGCCTCGGCCAGCAGGACGCGCGGTCGGCCCTCTTCGTTGCGGGGCGAGAAGGCGTAGGCGGCCTCGGCCGCATAGTCGGACTGGGCAGGCCGCGTCTCGTCCAGACCCGAGGCCTGAAGCAGCTTGTCCAGACGGATGCGGGCGCTCTCGGAATCGACGGGGGCCGACCCGGCCTCGCCGCGCGGCGCCTCGTCCTCCCACTCCTGCAGCCGCGCCCAGACGTCGAGGCCCGAGCCGCGCTGCTGGCGCTCCCGCAACGGCCCGGCGCGCAGGGCCTGAAGCACGCGCGGCGCCCATCCCCAGCCCGCCCGCTCCAGCGTCAGGGCCAGCGTGTAAGCCTCCTCACGCCCCGGATAGGCGGGCGCGGCCAGTTCGGCCAGCAGGTCGGCGGCGGCCGCGCGCAGGGCGGCGGCCTGGGCCTCGGCGCCCCTCGGCTCCTCGCGCCCCAGAGCCAGCGCCAGCCCGGTGGCCGACGGCGCGCAGAACCGGGCGGGGCGCACGAAGGCGAACAGCTCCAGCGCATCCAGCATCTGCGCCGAACGCGCCGGCGGCGCCAGACCCAGCCGCCGCGCCGTCAGCCCGGCGTGGGCGACGATGACCTCGCCGCCCATGAACAGGCCCTCGGCGGCGCCGCGCCCGATCTTCCTTGCGCCCTGATCGTCGCACACGGCCCCGGCCCCCGGCGGCGTGGCCAGCGCGGGCGGCAGGTCGAACGTCAGGGACGGAACGGTCCGGATGTCGGCGGATTCAGCAGTCACCCTCGCTCAATAGCGCCAGAGATGATGAAACGGAACGGGAACATGTTATAGGCCTGTCGTGACGACGCCGCGCACTGCAACGCTTCCGCCCCTGTTCGCCGACTGGTTCGCCGGTCGGGGCTGGTCGCCGCGCCGGCATCAGCTGGAGATGGTCGCCGCCGCCGAGGCCGGGGCGCACGCCCTGCTGGTGGCGCCGACGGGCGGGGGCAAGACGCTGGCGGGCTTCCTGCCCAGCCTGATCGACCTGGCGGAGCGGGGGCCGCGCCCCGAGACGGGGCCGGGGTCGGGCGTCCATACCCTCTATCTGTCGCCGTTGAAGGCCTTGACCACCGACGTAGAGCGTAACCTGATGACGCCCATCCGCGAGATCGGGCTCAACATCCACGTCGAGAGCCGCACCGGCGACACCAAACAGTCGAAGAAGCAGCGCCAGCGCGACTTTCCGCCCGACATCCTGCTGACCACGCCGGAGCAGCTGGCCCTGTTCTGCGCCTGGGAGGGGGCGAGGGACTATTTCGCCGACCTGAAATGCGTGGTGCTGGACGAGGTCCACGCCATCTGGAGCGGCAAGCGCGGCGATCTTCTGGCGCTGGGGCTGGCGCGGCTTCAGACCTTCGCGCCGGAGATGCGGCGGGTGGCGCTGTCGGCGACGGTGGATGATCCGCAAAAGATCGCCGACTGGCTCTCGCCTTCTCCGCTCGGGGGAGAAGGAGTGCGGGTCGTCTTGGGCGATCCGGGCGCGCCGCCGGTGGTGGACGTGCTGGTGTCTGAGGGCCGCGTGCCCTGGGCCGGGCACACCGGCATTCACGCCATCTCTGAGGTCTATGACGCCATCCGGCGAGCCGAGCTGAGCCTGATCTTCGTCAACACCCGCTGGCAGGCCGAATTCGTGTTCCAGTCGCTGTGGGCGATCAATGAGGACGACCTGCCGATCGCCCTGCACCACGGCTCGCTGGCCGCCGAGCAGAGGCGCAAGGTGGAGGCGGCGATGGCGCGCGGCGACCTGAAGGCCGTCGTCTGCACCTCGACGCTCGACCTGGGCATCGACTGGGGCGACGTCGATCTGGTGATTCAACTGGCCGCGCCCAAGGGGGCCAGCCGCCTGGTCCAGCGCATCGGCCGCGCCAACCACCGGCTGGACGAGCCGTCGCGCGCCCTGATGGTCCCGGCCAGTCGCTTCGAGATGCTGGAGTGCCAGGCCGCGCGCGAGGCCGTGGCCGAGAACGCCTTCGATTGGGAGCCGGAACATACCGGCACGCTGGATACGCTGGCTCAGCACGTCATGGGCTGCGCCTGCTCCGAACCCTTTGATCTGGCCGACCTATACGCCGAGGTGACGACGGCTGGTCCCTATGGCGGCCTGACCTATGAGGCCTTCGAGGAGGTCGTCGATCTGGTCGCCACCGGCGGTTATGCGCTGCGCACCTATGACCGCTTCGCCCGCATCGTGCGCACCCGTGACGGCAGATGGACGGTCCGCAACGCCCAGATGGCCCAGCGCCACCGGATGAACGTCGGCGCCATCGTCTCGGCCGCCAATCTGAACGTCCGCGTCGCCGGTCGCAGGGCAGGGGGCAAGCATCTGGTCGCGGGCCGCAAGATCGGCGAGGCCGAGGAGTGGTATTTCGAGCAGATGACGCCGGGCGACACCTTCGTCTTCGCCGGTCAGGTCTGGGCCTTTCAGGGCATCGTCAAGACGGACGCCCTCGTCTCGCCCGCCGTCGATAAAGACCCGAAGATTCCCTCCTACGGCGGCTCGAAATTCCCGCTAGGCACGTCATTGGCCGAGCGGGTGCGGCACATGGTGCAGGACCGCGATCACTGGCGCGTCCTGCCGCCCGACGTGCAGGAGTGGCTGGAGCTTCAGGCGGTCCGCAGCGCCATCCCCGAAGCGCAGACGCTTCTGATCGAGACCTTCCCGCGGGGGACGCGGCATTTCCTGGTCGCCTATCCGTTCGAGGGGCGGCTGGCGCACACCACCCTGGCCATGCTGCTGACCCGGCGGCTGGATCGGATGGGCGTGGGGCCGCTGGGCTTTGTGGTGACCGACTATTCCCTGGCGATCTGGTCGATCCGGCCGATGGACGACCTTGACCTCGACGCCCTGTTCGAGCCGGACATGCTGGGCGACGATCTGGAGGCCTGGCTGGAGGAAAGCTTCATGATGAAGCGGTCTTTCCGCAACTGCGCCCTGATTTCCGGCTTGATCGAGCAGCGCCAGCCGGGGGCCGAGAAGAGCGGGCGGCAGGTGACCTTTTCGACCGACCTGATCTACGACGTGCTGCGGCGGCATCAGCCGGACCATCTGCTGCTGAGGACAGCGCGCGCGGATGCGGCGACCGGCCTGTTGGACGTGGCGCGGTTGGGCCAACTGCTGAGCCGCATCCACGGCCGCATTGTGCGTAAATCGCTGGACCGGCCTTCGCCCTTCAGCGTGCCGGTGCTGGTGCAGATCGGGCGCGAGAGGGTCGGGGGAGACGCTGCTGAGATGATCCTGGATGAAAGCGCCGAGGCCCTGATCGCCGAAGTCATGGAAGACGCGCCCGAGGCGCTGAAGGGGGCGGCGTGAAGCAATCGTGCGTCCTTCTCCCCTCGGGGGAGAAGGTGGCTTGCGGAGCAAGGCGGATGAGGGGGACGCCCGACACGCGCTCCCGGTCTGACGGCTTGCCTGCGGATACAGCCCCCTCATCCGAGCGGCTCCGCCGCCCACCTTCTCCCCCGAGGGGAGAAGGGCGATGAACGACGCCTTGCGTGAGACCCTGTCGCCCTATCGTCATCCGTGCGGAGGGCTGAAGCTGACGGTCAACGGCGAGGCCTGCGTGCTGCGCTGCTCCGGCGCTCTGTGGCTGCCGGGGCGTCAGACCCTGATCGCCTCGGACCTGCACCTGGAGAAGGGCTCGGCCTTCGCGGCGCGCGGCCAGATGCTGCCGCCCTATGACAGCCCCGCGACCCTGGCCAAGCTTGAGGCCGAGATCGACGCGCTGGATCCGCGCGCGGTCGTGCTGCTGGGCGACAGCTTCCATGATTCAAAGGCGGTGTCGCGCATGGACGGCGCCCAGCTGGCGCGGCTGGAGAGGCTGGCGGCCGGGCGCGACTGGGTCTGGCTGGAGGGGAACCATGATCTGGACGCCCTGGCCGGCGCCCTGGATCAGTTGCCCGGCCGGGTGGTTGAGACGATGGCGCTGGGCGGCCTGTTCCTGATCCACGAACCCCAGATTGAGCCGGCGCCGGGCGAGGTCGCGGGCCATCTGCATCCGGCGGCGCGAGTCGCCGCCTATGGCCGGGGGGTGCGGCGTCCGTGTTTCGTCACGGACGGGCGGCGGCTGATCATGCCCGCCTTCGGCGCCTTCACCGGGGGGCTGGACGTGCGCGATCCGGCGGTGGCGTCCCTGTTCGCGACCGCGCCGCTGGCGGCCCTGCTGGGGCGGGACAAGGTCCACGCCGTCGCCTTCGACCGCCTCAGCTGAGGCGGCGACGGCGCAAGGACGGTTCGGCCGGTCAGCCGACGTGCGGCGTGATGATGCCCAGGGGCAGGGTGGTGACGTTCTTCACCCCGCGCGTGACGATGTGGCTCTCGCAGTTGGAGACGATGCCCAGCGTCAGCAGCTTGTCGCGCAGGAACTGGTCGAAGGCGTGCATGTCGGTGGTGATGATGCGCAGGACGTAGTCTTCGCGGCCGGTGATGGTGGCGCACTGGACCACTTCGGGCCAGCCCTCGACGGCTTCCTCGAAGATCTGCAGATTGTCGCGCGTCGGCAGGCTCAGCTTGACGATGGCGTAGACCTCGAAGTCCAGACCCAGGAGTCCAGCGTCCAGCAGCGTGACACGCTTGCGTATCAGGCCGCTATCCTCCAGTCTCTTGATCCGACGCCAGCAGGGCGAGGCCGACAGGCCGACCCGATCGGCCACCTCGGCGACGGACAGGCCTGCGTCCTGCTGAAGGATGTCAAGGATGCGCGCGTCGATGGGGTCGAGTTCGTCGGCCAAAGGCTTTCTCCGAATTTGCTTTCTGCGCAATAAAATACCTCAAATTGGTATTTGGCAAGAGTGTTTTTGGAAGAGCTAACAGTGAGCCGACATGCTATGCCCTAGTTCATAAGGAAACGCGGCCGGTTCAACCGGACGGGAGGCATTGATGAAGAATACCCCGACGCTATCGCTGCGCGTCCCGGAGCCTTCGGGCCGGCCGGGCGATACGCCTGATTTCAGCCATCTGAAGCTCGACGAGCCCGGCGCGGTCGCCCGCCCCGACGTCAGCACGACCCCCGCCGAAATGCGCGATCACGCCTTCCGCCTGATCCGCGTCCTGGATGATCAGGGCAAGGCCGTCGGTCCCTGGGACCCCAAGCTGGACCCTGAGACCATGCGTCGCGGCCTGAAGGCCATGATCCTGACGCGCGCCTTCGACGACCGGATGCACCGCGCCCACCGTCAGGGCAAGACCAGCTTCTATATGAAGTGCACCGGCGAAGAGGCCATCGCGGTTGCGCAAGGAATGATCCTGAGCCGCGAGGACATGGGCTTCCCCACCTATCGCCAGCAGGGTCTTCTGATCGCGCGCGACTATCCGCTCGCGACCATGATGAACCAGATCTATTCGAACGCCGAAGACCCCATCAAGGGCCGCCAGCTGCCGATCATGTATTCGGCCAAGGACTACGGCTTCTTCACCATCTCGGGCAATCTGGGCACGCAGTATGTTCAGGCCGTGGGCTGGGGCATGGCCTCGGCCATCCGCGGCGACGACAAGATCGCCATCACCTGGATCGGCGACGGCTCGACGGCCGAAAGCGACTTCCACTCGGCCCTGACCTTCGCCGCCGTCTATCGCGCGCCGGTCATCCTGAACGTCGTCAACAACCAGTGGGCCATCTCGTCCTTCCAGGGCATCGCCGGCGGACTGGAGACCACCTTCGCGTCCAAGGGCATCGGCTACGGCCTGCCCGCCCTGCGCGTCGACGGCAACGACTTCCTGGCCGTCTGGGCCGCGACCCAGTGGGCCGAGGAGCGCGCCCGCACCAATCAGGGCGCGACGATCATCGAGCTGTTCACCTATCGCGGCGCCCCGCACTCGACCTCGGACGACCCCAGCCGCTACCGCCCTGGCGACGAGCACGAGAAGTGGCCGCTGGGCGATCCGATCGCCCGCCTGAAGCAGCACCTGATCGGCCTGGGCGAGTGGTCGGACGCACAGCAGGAAGAGGCCGAAAAGGAAGCGGTCGAGAAGGTCCGCGCCGCCGCCCGTGAATCCGAGGCCATCGGCACGCTCGGCCAGTCGCGCCCCAGCGTGAAGACCATGTTCGAAGAGGTCTATGCGACCGAGGACTGGCGCCTGGTCGAACAGCGCCGCGAAGTGGGAGTCTGAGTAATGGCCGAGATCAACGACAAGATTGAAGCCGACATGGTCGACCAGAAGGACGCCCCGGCGTCGGTCGCCCCGGACGGCCCCGCCATTGCGTCCATGAACATGATCCAGGCGCTGAACTCGGCCCTGGACGTCAAGATGGCCGAAGACCCGACTGTCGTCTCCTACGGTGAGGACGCGGGCTATTTCGGCGGCGTCTTCCGCGTCACCGACCATCTGCAGAAGAAGCACGGCCTGAACCGCAGCTTCGACGCCCCGATCTCGGAATCCGGCATCGTCGGCACCGCCATCGGCATGGCCGCCTATGGCCTGCGCCCGGTCGTCGAGATCCAGTTCGCCGACTACATCTATCCGGCCTACGACCAGATCGTCTCCGAAGCGGCCAAGATGCGCTATCGCTCGGGCGGCCAGTTCACCACGCCGATGGTGGTGCGCAGCCCCTACGGCGGCGGCATCTTCGGCGGCCAGACGCACAGCCAGTCGCCGGAAAGCCTGTTCACCCACATCGCCGGTCTGAAGGTGGTGATCCCGTCCAACCCCTATGACGCCAAGGGTCTGCTGACCGCGGCGATCGAGGACGACGATCCGGTCATCTTCTTCGAGCCCAAGCGCCTGTACAACGGCCCCTTCGACGGCTGGCACGAAAAGCCGGTCAGCCCGTGGAAGGCGCAGGAACTGGCCCAGGTCCCGACCGGCAAATACGTCGAGCCGATCGGCAAGGCCCGCGTGATGAAGGAAGGCGCCGACGTCACCATCCTGGCCTATGGCACCATGGTCTGGGTGGCTCTGGCGGGCGCCGAGCATGCGGGCGTCGACGCCGAGGTCATCGACCTGCGCACCCTCGTGCCCTTGGACATCGAGGCCATCGAAGCCTCGGTCAAGAAGACCGGCCGCTGCGTCATCGTGCACGAGGCGCCGAAAACCTCGGGCTTCGGCGGCGAACTGAGCGCCCTGGTGCAGGAGCGCTGCTTCTATCACCTGGAGGCGCCGGTGGCGCGCGTGACCGGTTGGGACACGCCCTATCCGCACGCCTTTGAATGGGAATATTTCCCCGGACCGCAGCGGGTCGCCGACGCGCTGAAAGCCGTCATGACGGGA
The DNA here is from genome assembly GCF_014836405.1 of Brevundimonas guildfordensis. Taxonomy (GTDB): domain Bacteria; phylum Pseudomonadota; class Alphaproteobacteria; order Caulobacterales; family Caulobacteraceae; genus Brevundimonas; species Brevundimonas guildfordensis. The sequence continues at coordinate 474,447 of NZ_JACSQU010000003.1, forward strand.
GGTCGCTAAGATGGGTCGTTTTGTTTTCAAGCTGCCTGACGTTGGCGAAGGCACCGCCGAGGCCGAACTGGTCGCCTGGCACGTCAAGGTCGGCGATACGGTTGTCGAGGATCAGATCGTCGCCGACGTCATGACCGACAAGGCCACGGTCGAGCTGACCAGCCCGGTCGCGGGCGTCGTCACCGCCCTGCACGGCGAGCCCGGTCAGATGATGGCCGTGCGCGGCCCGCTGGCCGAGTTCGAGGTCGAGGGCGAAGGCAACGCCGCCGCCGATGAACCGGCCCCCGCGCCCGTGGCAGCCAAGGCCGAAGCGGCTCCGGTCGTCGCTCAGGCGCCGAAGGCCGAGGCGGCTCCAGTCAGCGCCCCGGCCGCCGCCGGGGCCAACCACGTCTTCAAGCTGCCGGACGTCGGCGAAGGCACTGCCGAGGCCGAACTGGTCGGCTGGCACATCAAGGTCGGCGACACGGTTCAGGAAGACCAGATCCTGGCCGAGGTCATGACCGACAAGGCGACGGTCGAACTGACCAGCCCCGTCTCCGGCGTCGTCGTCGCCCTGCACGGCCGAGCCGGTCAACAGATCGCCGTCGGCGGCCCGCTGGTCAGCTTCAAGGTCGACGGCAAGGGCAATGTCGCCGAGACCCCGGCCGCCGCTGCAGCGCCTGCCGCCAAGGCCGCGCCGGCTTCTGTCGCCGCGCCGGCCGCCAAGCCGGCCGCGCCCAAGGCCGACGCCAAGCCCGTTCCGGCCCTGACCGGCCGCCAGCCGGGCGAGCGCCCGCTGGCCTCCCCCGCCGTGCGCAACCGCGCGCGGGATCTGGGCATCGACCTGGTCTTCGTGCCGGGCAGCGGCCCCGCCGGCCGCATCGAGCACGCCGACCTGGACGCCTTCGTGGCGCGCGGCGGCACGTTCGCCCCGGCCACGGCCGCGGGCGGTTCGCTCTACGCCAAGGCCGAGGGAACCAACGAAGTCCGCATCATCGGCCTGCGCCGCAAGATCGCGGAGAAGATGGCCGAAAGCGTCCGTCGCATCCCCCACATCACCTATGTGGAAGAGATCGACATGACGGCGGTGGAAGAACTGCGCGCCCACCTGAACGCCCAGAACAAGGGCACGGGCCGCGCCAAGCTCAACGTCCTGCCCTTCATCGCCCGCGCCATCGTCGTGGCCCTGAAGGACCAGCCGAACATCAACGCCACCTATGACGACGAGGCCGGCGTGCTGACCCAGCACAACGCCGTGCATCTGGGCATCGCCGCCCAGACGCCGAACGGCCTGATGGTCCCGGTTGTCCGCCACGCCGAGGCGCGCGACGCCTACGATACGGCCGAGGAAATCGCCCGCGTCTCGGGCGCCGCCAAGGACGGCAGCGCCAAGCGTGAGGAGCTGTCCGGCTCGACCATCACCATCACCTCGCTGGGCACGCTCGGCGGCGTGGTGCACACGCCCATCATCAACCACCCCGAAGTCGCCATCGTCGGTCCGAACAAGATCGAGGAGCGCCTCGTGGTGCGGGGCGGCCAGATGGTCGTGCGCAAGATGATGAACCTGTCCTCCAGCTTCGATCACCGCATCGTCGATGGCCATGACGCGGCGGTCTTCGTGCAGAAGATCAAGACCCTGCTGGAGAACCCGGCCACGCTCTGGATGAGCTGAAGGCGGATCGGGAGCGCGTCGCCGTCACCTTGAGGCGGCCGCTCCCCCTCCCCAGACCGAAAGGCCCATCATGAAGCCAAGGTCGTAGAACCATCCACTGTTGGGAAATGCGTAGATGCGCCCTTCCCAAAGCCACCCAAGCAGCAAGGTCACCGGCGCTGAAAAGCCATGGAAGAGCGCAACGAAGAAGCCAGGCACGTCACCTGCGGCGGGCTCCGGCTGATGCGCGCAACTCGCCAAGGTCGCCAGCCCCAGCATGACAGCGATCGTCGCTAGACGTTTGACCTTCATCACCCCCCTCCTATTGATCAGCGTTACACAACCATAACCGCCGCGGAATCGCCATGCAGACCCTTAAGACCAAAGTCCTGATCATCGGCGCCGGGACCGGCGGCTATGTGGCGGGCATCCGTTGCGGACAGCTGGGGCTGGAGACCGTGCTGGTGGATGCGTCGCCCGGCCTCGGCGGCACCTGCCTGAACGTCGGCTGCATCCCGTCCAAGGCGATCATCCACGCGGCGGGCAAGTTTGAGACCGTGGCCAAGGCCGCATCCGACGCGGGCACGCTGGGCATCACCGCCTCGACCCCGGCCATCGACCTGTCCAAGACGGTCGAGTGGAAGGACGGCGTGGTCAACAAGCTGAACGCCGGCGTCGCCGCCCTGCTGAAGAAGGCCAAGGTCAAGGTCATCAAGGGCTGGGCCGAGTTCTCGGACGCCAAGACCTGCACGGTGAAGACCGACGACGGCGACATCCGCATCACCGCCGAACACGTCATCCTGGCCACGGGGTCCGAGCCGGTCGAACTGCCCTTCCTGCCCTTCGGCGGCGACGTGATCTCGTCGACCGAGGCCTTGAGCCTGCCGGAAGTGCCGAAGAAGCTGGTCGTCGTCGGCGGCGGCTACATCGGCCTGGAACTGGGCATCGCCTTCCGCAAGCTGGGCGCCGAAGTCGCCATCGTCGAGATGGCCGAACGCATCCTGCCGCTCTACGACAAGGCGCTGACCGACCCGGTCGCCAAATGGCTGGAAAAGCACGGGGTCCAACTGCTGCTCGGCGCCCGCGCCGGGGGCTTCGGAGACGGCAAGCTGAACGTCACCGACAAGGACGGCAATCCGATGCAGTTGGACGCCGACAAGGTGCTGGTCACCGTCGGCCGCCGTCCGCGCACCAAGGGCTGGGGCCTGGAGACCATGGGCGTGGCGATGAACGGCCCGTTCGTGAAGATCGACGAGCGCTGCGCCACCTCGATGAAGAACGTCTGGGCCATCGGCGACCTGACCGGCGAGCCCATGCTGGCGCACAAGGGCTCGGCGCAGGGCGAGGTGGTGGCCGAGATCATCGCCGGCAAGACCCGCGTGTTCGACCCCGCCACCATCGCCGCCGTCTGCTTCACCGAGCCGGAGATCGTCTCGGCCGGCCTCGGCCCCGACGACGTCAAGGGCCGCGACGACGTGATCCAGGCCGTCTTCCCCTTCGCCGCCATCGGCCGCGCCCTGGCCATCGAGGCGGGCGAGGACGGCGGCTTCGTCCGCGTCATCGCCTCCAAGTCGGATCACCGCCTGCTCGGTATTCAGGCCGTCGGCCAGCACGTGTCGGAGCTGTCCAACAGCTTCGCCCAGATGCTGGAGATGGGCGCTGTGCTGGAGGATGTCGCCGGAACCATCCACGTCCACCCGACCCTGGGCGAAGCCTTCCACGAGGCCTCACTGCGGGCTCTGGGCCACGCCATACATATCTAAGGGCGCTATGCTCGGATCGCGGATCCTCGCGACTTGAGCGCAGTTGAGCGGGCCGCGATCGTCGGCCCTTCGGGACCTCCCGACCCGACGCGGCCGGAGGGGGCTTTCTCTGCTCGAGGCAAAAAAGGGGCCGTGCGAACGACATCGCGCGGCCCCTTCGCGTATCTGGCGTTCGTCGTCAGTGCTTGGCGGGGACGCGCGTATCGGTGGATGGGTCGACAGCGCCGGGGCGACCCTCGGCGGCGGCCTCGGCCTGATTGGACTCCAGCTTGTCGGCGACTTTGCCAGCGCCTTCTTCGACCGCCTGAGCGGCCTTCATGGCGCCGGATTCGACCACTTCGCCGGTCTGGGCGGCGACGTCGGCGGCCTTGTCGCCGGCGGCTTCGGCGTTGGCCTCGGCCTGGTTTTGCTCGGCCTGGGTGCAGGCGGCGGCGCCGAGCGCAAGGACGGAGGCGGCGGCGATGGTCAAGGTGCGGATGCGCATGGGTGAACCCCTCTGAGATAGGAACCTTTGCCTTAACGCGGTTGGTCCGGCGCGGGTTGCGATCACTCTCAGTTCAGGTCGACCGGCAGAGTCTGGCTCGCCAGCAGCTGCTCCATCGTCTTCCAGTGGTCCGGCCCCTGACGCTCGGCCCAGGCCTGCACCATGTCCCGACCCAGGCCGTAGTTGATGACATAGGAGCGGTAGGTCTCGATGAAGTGCAGCCGCTGCGCCGCCCGGTCGCGCGCCACGAGGCTGTACTTCTGCAGCTGGTCCAGCGCCGTCTCGCGGTCGATGCGGCCGGCCAGATAGGCGTCGGCCACGGTGTACTCCGCCCGCGCCAGCTCACGCGTCAGGGTCAGCAGCTGCGTCTGCGCCTCTGCCGTCGCCGGATCCAGCCCGGCCAGCGGATACAGCACGCGCGCCTCGAACTCCGTGCGCTCATGGCCGGGGAAGGCCAGGTCGATGCCGTAGTTGGCGCTGCCCTCGGCGATGAAGGACATGGGGCTGAACAGCGGATAGACGCTCATCTCCACCCATCCCTTGTCCTTGACGAAGGTCTGTTCCAGCAGGGCGTTGTAGACGTGGTGGCCCGGATACCCTTCGTGGCAGCCCAGATCGACAGCGCGATCGATATAGATGGGCAGGTCGGTGTTCACCTGGATAAGGCTGAAGGCGCCGCCCTTGAACCAGTTGTAGCCGGACCATGGCTTGTCGTTGACGAACTCCAGCGTGAAGGTTTCGCTGGCGGGGAGGGTCATGCGGCGCTCGGTGCGCGCCTTGCACTCATTGATGGCCGCGCGCATCACCGTCTCCAGCCGGTCCTTGGGGATGACGTAGCGGGCGCGGAAGGCGGCGACCCGGTCCGCCAGCGGCCCCTCGCCGGGGACCAGGGCGTCGATGCGGGCCAGCACCGGATCATATGACGACAGAGGCCGTAGTTCCGGCCGCACGCCGAACAGGGCCTCGGCCTCATCGGCGAAGCTCAACTTCTCGCCTTGCAGCATCCGCAGTCGGGCCGAGGCCGCCGCGACATGGGCCTTCATATAGGCGCGGCGCTGGCGGCTCTGGGCATCCAGCCCCGGCTCCGGCAGGGCGACGAGGCGCCGGGCGAGGGTTGCCGCGCCTTCGGACAGCTGGGGCAGGGCGCGCGGCTGCGCCTTGGCCGCCTCGGCCCACTCCGCCGGGCCGTAATAGGCGTCGACATAACCCGGCTCGCGCTCGCCGATCTCCAGCGTCAGGGCGACGTAGTCGCGCGCCACGGCATCCAGACTGTCGGCGTCCGGCTTCTGCGCTGCCGCGCAGGCGGCCAGAACGGCGACGGCGCCCATCAGGGCGGCGATGGTGATAGCGCGCATGAAAATCTCCCTCTCTCGCCCCTGACGCTAGGCGCTCCGGCCCCTCTCGCCAAGAAGCGACCGGTGGAAGGCAGTTCAGGGATTGAGACCGCCCCGCCCATGCTGTAAGCACCGCCGTCCGGCCACGTCGCCGCAGACGCACCCGTAGCTCAGCTGGATAGAGTGCTGCCCTCCGAAGGCAGAGGTCACAGGTTCGAATCCTGTCGGGTGCGCCACTTCGATCAAATCGGTTTTTCGTTGTTCTCGGCTCGGTGACGGCTGTGCGTTGCCAGAAGCCGGCTGCAATCGACTTGGTGCTTTCAGGCGAGCCCCTGGACGACCGGATCAGCTTCGCGATTAGGCTGTCGCCGTCCGAGGCCAAGTTTATAGGCCGGCTCGATAAGCGGGCGTCCGCCCATTTTTCTGAATGTAGAGTGCGAAAGGCCGAACTATCAGCTTGAAGCGGCGCGCCTGACGCGACGCCCACCTTCACCGCAATGCTGGCGAAGAGAAGATGGCGCACCCGAAGAGATTCTTCGGGGGGCGGTTTTCCTCGGTCATTGCGTTGCCTCTGATCTGGAGCGTCCA
>NZ_JACSQU010000004.1 GCF_014836405.1 Brevundimonas guildfordensis
CACATCATATTTTGACCTGACAGGACTTGAACGTGAACTGTTTTGAACCCCTGTGGGCGAAATATTACGCCCCGCACCTAACCAAGACCGAGGTTGGCCAACTCCGACGGTCCGAGACTGCCGCCCCCTCGATCCTCCTCACCGAGATCATCCAGAAGCAGGGCTTCGACAGCGCGAACCGCACCTACATGAGTGTGGAAAGCAACTTCTATGTGAAGGCAAAGAGCCACTACACCGTGGCCAGCCTGATCGAACGAACAGCAGACCATGGCTGGGAGCATCAGTGCCTGTTCACCAACGCCATGCGGATCGCTGAACCGGGGGAGAAAGCCAGTCCCGCGTCGCGCATCGTGGTTGCCCCACACCACATTCTGACCATCGAGTTTGATGACCGGAACATCCCCTTCTTCCAGCAGCAACTTGGCTGGCTCCGGTCGTCAGGCGGTAAACACGATAGCGTCGTCGGCCAGTTCGTCACCCACCTGCGAAAAACCTACGCCGACGCCGTGGGGCTGACCGTTGTCTATTCCGGTCACAAAAGCCTCCATTTCCATTTCGTGGTCTCAACCGAGATTTTGAGGGGCGCCGCGCCGGAACCGACCAGTGCGCGGTTGGGCTTCCAGAAGGCATGGGATCGGCTGCGCGATGAGTTCGAAAACTTTGCGCCTTTTGGTCTGGCTGGAAAAAAGGCAGACACATCGCTGCGGCAACCTGAGAATTTCCGACGCTTGCCGCGCGGCATGCGGCTCAACGAATCTACGGACCACATTTTTGGGGTCCCGGTCGGTGTGCCCCTCTTTCAGGGAGTGATGTGGGAGCACCTTCCGCGCGGAAGGGGCGGCGGGGGCAAGGGAGCCTTGCTGAACCCTGTCGATTTCATGACGACGCCCATCGTTCCTCATCGGTCGGCGCCGCAGGGCGCCAAGTCCGTGACGATACAGAGCGGGGAGAATCTCCATGCTGAGGCGAAGCTCGCGGCACTCTTCGACGGCGTGACCAACCATCCGAAGTTCTCGCACCTCGACTGTTCGGGCGGCGAGCCGGTCGCATATTTTTACAATCACCCCGCAGACCAAAACCCGAAGTCAGTCATGCGTGCGGACTTCGCTACGGTTCTGGTCCAAGGGTCCAACCCGCTGGACCTCACCAATGACGCTGGCGTCGATGGCGTCCTGATGAGCCGGTTGCCGCGCTCGCTCGGCGACATGCTGGACATCTGGGCAGATGATTTTCATGGCCAGCGCGTCGGGCCGGGCGGGCGTGTGCGTTCGACAGTCGAGGCTGAGTTCGCCGAGGCAGCGAGAGATCACAAGACGGCGACAAAGGCGATGTCCGCCATCCTGCTTGGAAGCCTCAGGGATAATGTGCGGAAGCCAGAGACCCACCTGCTCTGTGCTCCGGAAGGGATCAGCAAAACCCGAAGCCTCATGACAGCAGCACCCGACCTGATCAAAGGATTTCGTCGAGAGGGATTGCCATCATGGTTGATGTTCGCCTTCCCCACCTACGAAGGCGCGCAAGAAAAGGAGGCGGAGTTCAGGACGCTTCACGCCGCCGATATGGGCGACATGAAGCCTGTGTTTCTCCGTTCGTTTGATCGGATTTACACGGAGCTATGTCCCGATCCGAAAAAGCGCGTTTCGCACAAAGACGCCGCCATCAGCGGCTACGCCTCCAGAGCGGACATGATCAGGGCAGAACAGAGCAGCGTGGCGAAAGCCATGGACGGCGCGTATGCCGATCTGCGCTCGGCCGTCGCCTCCGGTTCGCCCGTGTTCTTCACCGTCCACGACGTCGCGCAGGCGTGGGCCAAAGACAACTTTAGCCGTCTGCTGCTTGGCGCCGAGGCTGTCGAGAACCCCGCCGACCGGCTCGCGGCGCGCGAAGCTACACGGCTGGGCCTTCTGGTTCATGATGAGATCAACACGAGGGCCATCGTGGAAGTCATGCCTTCTGAAAAAATGGAAGGCATCCGCGAACTCATAAACAGCATGGGCTGGACCAGCCGAACGAGTTTGGCCGAACGGTGGAACACGTTCCAACGCAGCGGTCGGGTTCAAGACTTCGATTTTGATGAGGTTTGCCGCATCGCGGGAACACCAGAGCATTGTTGGGAACACGTCACGACGGGGGAGAACTTCGAGTATGGAGCCAGCCTCGATAGGGACCGCGACATCTACGCCAGAGCCAATAACCGACGTTGGCATGTCCGCCGTCGAAACTGGGCGTCGGAGGTCGCGCATAAAACTGCGATCCTAACGACCGAATTTGTGCCGCTGCTCCTCGCTGAGCATGCCGGAAGCTGGCGCACGACCTGCCTAGACGCGCCTCTCCTGCCCAAGGACGCGACATCGACCCGACCGGACCGGACTCTCACTACGGGGTCCGCTTCTCGACATGTTCTGGCAGCAAGAGCCGATGCCGTTGGACCCCTTTTCGCGATTGGCAATAAGCTGGCACGTCTCGACGACGCTGAGACGCACGCCTCGGCCAAGGGATCGAACGCCTATATTGGCAAGGACGTCGTTCAGACAATGACGATGATGGCGCCAGAGCAATATGCGGAACATCAGGCCCTCAACGCATGGACTGGCCGCGTCGATCTGGCACGCATCGCCCATATCGACCAGTTCAACCAGACCGCTGGTCGTAACCTCGGCTTCAGGAATTCGGGGAGCGCGTCCCATCGGGTGATGATTAACCGCCGCCTGTTCGACTGTCTGACACCCGTGATGAGCTATGCCCGCTACGACATGGCAGACGACTGCGTGGAAGTGTCTCGCAAACTCCAGCGTCGGAAGACGCAGAAAGCTAAAGGCCGCATCGCCACTGGAAGGCGATGCCCAAAACTGGCGAAACTGGTGGAGATTCTGAAAGCGGAAAAGGAGACGGGGCCGTTGAGTTCCGTTTCAGGCGCGCACTTCCATCAGGTCGCTTAGCCTCGTCGTGTAGCGGGGTGAGCGATTGGCGGCTCGTGTAGACCATGGGGTGACCTGTCGTATTCCGCCCGGCCGCAAAGTCCCACTTCCGAACCGATTGTTCACCGCATCTAGAGCCGCCATCAGTTTCTCAGATCGAACAGTGTCAGCGGTCGGCAAGAGATCGCGCGGCATGTCCCTCGCCGACTTGAGGTCAAGCAGGATCACGCCCGCCTTGGCGTATCGCGTGTTCGGCCTCCACATGGACCGCCCCGCTCGGACCGCCTGACGGATTAGCGCGAAGCTGTCTGACGTCGGCTCGATCTCGAACGACCGCTGCCCATGATACCAAGGGTCGCCATTGTGCGGATGCGTGTGGAAAAACACCACCATCGCGTTGGCAACCAGCCCGTGATTCCGGCACTTCTCCGCAGCGCGCGAAGCATGGGCCGCCAGTGCCTCGCGCATGTCCTCCCACGTTTCAACAAGTCGCCCAAACATCCGCGTCACCGCCACGGTCTGCCGCTGGCTGGGCGCCAATGCGAGAGGGAGGCAGGAAACGCCGTTCAGTTCGGCATGGGTGCGTTGCCCGGTCACCGTCATCAGTTTTCTGACGCTGGCGGACGTGAGCGCAGCAAACTGCTCGACTGTGAAGATGCCGAAATTGTTGAGCTTCGCTTGTGAGGCGCGGCCTATGCCCCAAATTTCGTTGATGGGCATGGTGGCGAACGCCTCGCGGCGGACGTCGAGGTCGCTGAAGTCTGAGACGCCGCTCGCCGTCTTCGCGTGCTTGTTCGCCAGCTTCGCCAATGTCTTGGTGGGACCAATCCCAACGCAGGTCGGGATTTTGGTCACCCGTCTGATCCGTTCGCGCACCCTGCGGCAGTAGTCCGCTCGTGCAAACTCCGTCAGATCAACAAACATCTCGTCGATGCTGTAGGGCTCGACCCTCGCGAAACTCTCAGAAAGAACCTCGAAAACCCGGCGGCTCATGTCGCCATACAGGGCATAGTTCGAGGATTTGGCGATGACGCCTCGATATTCCGGTTTGTGCTTCGACAGATGCCAGACGTCGCCCATTTTGATCCCGAGGGCCTTGGCTTCGGCCGATCTGGCGATGGCGCAACCGTCGTTGTTCGACAGCACGATCACGGGCTTGCCGATTAAGGTCGGGTCAAAAGCCCGCTCGCACGAGACGTAGAAGTTGTTGCCATCGATGAGTCCGAACATGTTCAGACATCGGTCCTGACTAATGCCGCGACCATCGCCCAAACTTCCGTGTGGTCAGATACCGGCTGAGCCGGGTGGTTAGCGGGCTCCAGCCACCATTGACCGTCCTTTTCCGATAGGACCGCCAGCACGACGTCGCCGAGGAGGAAGGCGACACATACCTTGCCGGTTCTGGGCTCCGCGTCGGTGTTCACGACGAGGATGTCGCCGCCGTGAATGCCGCGACTTCGCAGGCCCTCGCCCTTTACCCTCACCGCGTATCGTTGAGGGCGCCGTAGCTCCAGCAGGTCCGCAAGATCGGGCACAGCCTCAACGTGGTCCTGTGCGGGACTTTGGAAGCCCGTCGTTTCATCGCCCTTATATGCTCTCGCTCCCATAGCGGAACATATGCGGAACATTTGTCGGAAAGGGAAGTGAGATCGACTCGCTACCCTTCGTAGGTAAGCGTTGCTTTACCTCATAGACCAGTTCAGATATCTCCGGTTTTAAGTCAGGAGAATACAATGCCCTTCAAGGCTTTGATCCAATCTCTGCGATCCTTCTCGTGGACGGAATGGGCCTTAGTCGCCATGGTGACGATCATCTCGGTCGCGTTGTTCCACACCATCGGCATGACGCTGGGTCCGCTGGTCGGCTACCTCATGGTTCTGGGCCTGCGTCGAACGCGAGCCAATCGTCAGAAAGTTCGGGCACGCTCCGGCCAATGATCTTTGTGACGGCAGCTTAACGGCGCAGATGGGGGAACGCTGATTTTTAGAAGTTGCGTGCCCTCTAAATTTGTGAGCCCATATTCAGTGCTGGAACTCCTCACTGACCAGCGCACAGCCCGGCAGGGGTCGAAGCTGCGCCCCTCCGATTGCTCGGCTTCAGCCGGGCTGTGCTCCTCGTGATGGCAAGCTCGGGGCTTTAACATGGATGGATACACGTTCTAGCCACTGCCCGCGTCGGCGAACTCACGTCAGTTTAGTCCCGCGTGGCTGCCTTCGGATGAGATAGCCATTGCGCGCGCCACGGCCGCTCTCCGGGACTGTCCCGTCTCCAGAGAAGTCGCCATCTGGAAAGGTTGGCGGTTTGTCGCGAACGTTCGAAAAGGGGCGGACGAATAGCTCCCGGCCATTCTGGTTGACGCATTCAATTTGCATGAGACCCTCGAAGCTTCACAGCATTCGGAGGTCACTTGACGGGTCACGAGCCTTTGCGCTGCCTCGCCGTTCGCATCCTGCGGGACGTTGAGGGCGAGATCGACAACAGCGAATTCGAAGCTTTTCTCGATGAGGTCGCTGGCCGCCATAAATGGATCAGCACGACCGAATGGCTGTTCGTCGAGCCGCCTGCGGAAGCTAATGGCTTTGAGACCCTGCCGGTCGTGATGCCGCAAGGCGCCGCTGTGAAAGCGGTCCTTGCCGACCTCACCAATCCCGAACCGCGCATTCTCACCGATCACTTGGTCAGCCCCGCTGAGGGCCGAAAATGGCGGTGGGTAGCGTTCCAGATTGCGCCGAACGCTCAGGGCCAAGGCTATTTCCCGTGGGAGCGCATCAATGCGTGACGGCGGTCTGCTGGGCTGGACGACCGACGCACTTGTGAAACTGGATGACGCCGAACCGGGCATTCTCGCCCGCGTGCTGACGGCGGCGTCTGCTCGACGTCAGTCAATTTTCGCCACGCTGGCCAAGATCGCGGTTGAGGGCAATTGCCGCGCTGATGATCTGTTCTCCACCGATCTGGCCTATGTCATCCGCCATGGTCGCGCCGCCGACATCCTGCGCCATGCCTTCGGCGGCATGGCTGAAGGCTATCCCACCTTGCTGGAGCGCATCGGCGAGAGGCCGTTGGATTCGGCAGCGGACTACCTAATCCTCCGCGATCTCTGCGCGGTTGGGCATCCGAATGTGATGGAAGCTATGCGCTCCTGCGACCGGATCACGCGCTCAAAGTTGCGGGTAATCACCGCTCTGGATACGCGCTGGGTTCACGCCAATATCCTGTCTCGGATCGACACCCCTGCGGAAGCCGCCGACTTCAATCGCGCCGTGACCTTCATCCAGTCTGTCTCGACCAAGGCAACGGACGAAGCGGTAGCCTTGGCTATCGCCAACATGGCGCAGACCACGACGCTGGCTCGGCTGCTCGACCGTCTCTTGCGTCGGGCTGACCGCCTGCCTACCCATCCGCTGGGGCAAGGCGACAATGAACTTCGTCCGCTGAGGACGATGCGTGAGCATCTGGAAGCTGCGAGAAAGTATAGGAATTGCCTCGCGCATAGGCTCGGTGACATCGCAGCGGGCAAAATGGCCATCGCGGAGTTTCGGGAGGAAATTCTGTTGGAGTTCCGGCCGCTATCGATGGGAAAGGGCTGGCTGTTTTGGTCTGCCCATGGCCCTCGAAATGCCCTTGTCGCTCTCGATCTCAAGGATGCGGCTGCCGCCGCTTGCGAACGACACGGAGTTCCTCACGTCCCAGAGCGGACCGGGAGCTTGGAATGGCGAAGCTACCGTCGCTTCGTGCGTGAACTGGAATGGGGCTGATCGACCGACGGTGAACAAGGTTCACTTTATCCGGCTCGGCGGGCATGGTGCTCGCGATCATGTCGTCGTCGATTCATACTAACCGCTCGGCTCTTCAGGCTCTCCAAGCTGTGAACGCTGCCGGGCGCGATCTCGCTGCCGCGCAGAATCGCGTCTCGACCGGCCTGAAGGTTTCCGGCGCAAAAGACAATGGAGCTATCTTCGCCATCGCTTCGGCCATGCGAGCGGATGTCGGCGGCTGGGGTGTTGTGGCGACGGGTTTGAGCCGGGCCCAAACCGTCACAGACGTCGCTCTGATGGGCGCCGAACGGATAGGCGAGCTTCTGATCGAACTTCAGCAACACGCCGTCTCGCTGAACGATTCCCTTTCGGGGACATCACGGCAAGCGATCATCAATGACATGACCGCCATGATCGACGAGATCGATACGATCGCGCGATCCACAGAGTTCGACGGGGTCAACCTGCTGACCGGCAGACCCACAATCACAACCACGTCCAGCGTCACCTACGGCCTGCCAAAAACGACCTTGCCGCAGCCCGCTTTTCCTCGCATGGCGGCCCTCCCGCCCGGCTCATTTTCGTCCATGGGGGCCAGTGTCACTTATTCACTGCCGCCCTCGGCCCTCACGCCACCCTCATTTAATGCGGCGGTCGCATCCATTTCCGGTTCTAACAGCCAGACAGTCGTGGCTGACGCCGGAACGACCGCCGGGCGGGTGAACCTCCTGCTGGACGCCTATAGCGCGCCCGATGTCGTTGAGATTTGGCAGAATGGCGTCCGCGTCGCCGCTTCGGGTCAGCCGTATGTAGCAGGCGGCGTCGCCGTGGGCGCCGGATCAGCGGTGACGGGGCCAAATGTCCTCAGCTTCGACTACGATCCCGCCAAAGGTCAGAACATCGAATTTCGTTTCAATGAAAACGTCGCTCCCACTCGGACGGCGTGGACGGTGGGAGGACTGATCCTACAAGACCCTGCCGATCCGCTCCCCATGGCCATTGCGACCTACACACCGACCGGCAGCTTACAATCGACGGCAGGCTTTGATCCGCCGCTTCCATTCGCTAACCCTGAACAGGCCGCCATCGCATTGGATGAGCAGCCGCAGGGCGTGTCGGGCACTTACAGCTTCGCCGGAACCGCCGTCGCTGGGCGCATGGATATCGTGTTCGACGCCTTCGACTTGCCCGACTCCATGGAGGTTTGGCAGGGCGGTTCCCGTGTCGCGGCTTCAGGACAGGGTTATGTTCCGGGTGGTGCGCCCGTTGGGCCGCCGTTTAGCGTGACCGGCCAGAACATCCTGTCGTTCGATTACGATCCAGCCAAAGGTCCGCTGGACTTCCGCTTCAATCAGGGAGCCGCCAACGCCGATAGCGCATGGGTCGTTGGGGCCGTGTCCCTATCTCCGGTCGGCTCGCCTCCGGCTGCGGCCACGGTCTCAACCTCGTCCTTCCAAGTAGCTGGCTTTGGCCCGTTCCACCTCGATGTTCCCACCTCGCCGTCCGGGCAGACGATGCGTGTATCGTCGCGCGATCTGACGGCTGCGGGACTCGGATTGGACCCGATGGACTTTGCGGATGCGTGGACCGTGTTGGATCGCGTGAAAAGCGCGCTCAACAGAACGACAGACTCGTCCTCCTACTTCGGCACACGCAATAAAACTCTCGGCCGAGCCGCGCTCTATGCGGTCAAATCCGGCAACGCCATCGAAGTCGGGATCGGCAACCTTATAGACGCTGACCTCGGCAAGGAGTCGGCCAAACTTCAGGCCGCGCAGATCAGGCAGCAGTTGGCGGCGCAGACGCTCTCCATCGCCAACCAGCAGCCAGAGTGGATGCTGGCCTTGTTCAGAAGGTAGGTCGAGCGACGTCCAAGAACGCGGCATCCAACCCGTCCTGATGGACGTCGGGCCATCCTTTCGGCCGTTCGTGGTCGGGTAGCAACGTCGCGGATGCGTCCAGAAATCTGGCATGCGCGAGCGCGCTGCTCGCCCCTATTCGCTCAATTCATAGCGACCACGCAGGTCCGCATCCGGTGCCCGCACGAACTGGGACAGAAGGCCTTCCACTGTGGCGTTCGGGAGCATAGCGTCGTCGGGCACAAGCACATATCGCCAAGGCTTGTCGCCATGCTTCTTGGCGTGATGCTCGGTGGCGATGAAGCACCATAGAGAAGCAGCGTCGGCTTTTCGGCGGACATCCGCATCGTTCATGTCGGATCGCCGCTTCGTCTCAATGATCAACCGCTCGGTCTCGGTCTCGACCACGAAGTCAGGCTGATAGGCGTGGCCCTCGCTGTCGAAAATCTTGAACTGATTGGGACCCGGTTTCATCCAGAGTTCGACCGTGGGGTCGCGCTCTAGAAGCATGGCCATCTTCCGTTCGGTGTCGGAATCGAACTTAGCCTGCGCGTAACAGGCGCGCGGTCCGAAGCCGGTGAAGATGAAGCGTTTGATTTCGCCGAGCCGTTCAGGCGGCTCGCGGAAGTTTCGCACGGCATCCTTGCCTGATCCGTCGAACGCCTGCGGCTTCAGTTCGCTGAAGGCGGCGTTCAGGGTGACCCGATAGGTCGTCGTGGTTCGCCACATGTTCTGGCGCATCTGGGCAAACATGGCCTTGGCCATGTCTCGGCTCCAGCCTTGAAGCGTTGCCCGGACCTCTTCGTCGTCCTTCAGATAGCCGCGCAGATGCGCCACCACCTGACCGGCGAGATCATAAAGAAGCTCGGCGTGAGCGTCGTAATCGATTTCGTCGAAGTCGATCAGCTTAGCGACCAGATAGTCCTCCAGTCGGGCGGGCACGTCGCCGCCTTCCTCGCCGCTAATGACCGTCTGCTTCTCGGTGCGGAGCACTTGCACCAGAAGCTCCCGCGAGAGCGGCTGGTAGTTCCAGCTACCGAGGTCGAGCTTGAAGGGCTGGAAGCCGAACGAGACGTGATCCTGCGGCGTGACGGTCAGGCTCGGGATTGCGATGGTTTTGGCGACGAACGCCGCGCAGAACTCTTTCACCACCTCCTCGGCTCGCTCTTTCGTCAGGTCCGAGAACAGGCCGCCCTTGCTCCGCTGGATGGCCATGGCGTCGGCGACGATCCGCTTCACCACCTTCTCGTCATTTAGGTCGCGGATCGTGGCGACCTGCTTCTTGATGCTCGGCAAAACGTCGGTGAGCACCGTCTGGGCCAGCGCTACCTCCTCCTCCTTCTGGAATGTGAAGGCAGGCGCAGGGTTGTCCGACATGCCATAGGGCTTGGCCGCGGGCGCGAACTCGGCCGCCACCTCATCTTCGGGCGGACGCACGACCTGCTTCAGCATTTGCTCGATGACGGAGGGCGCCTCGACCATCACCGGCTTGGCGGCCGAGATGTCGCCGCCTTCGCCGATTTTCACCTGCTTCAGAGAATGGATGACGCCATCGGCGTCCTTTGCCTTTTCAATGAGGTCGTTGAAGCGGTCGTGGGCGATGACCGTCAGGGTGTCCACGGCGTCGACGCCGGTGCGCTTGCCGTAAGGGAGGCGCAGCCCCCGGCCGAGTGTCTGTTCGGTTAGGATATCTGAGGCCGAGGCGCGCAGCGGGACGATGGTGAAGAGGTTGGAAACGTCCCAGCCTTCCTTCAGCTTGTTGACGTGGATCACGATGTCCGTGTCGCCGCTCTTCTCGATGTTGAGCAGGCGCTGGGCGTTCTCGTCGCTCTCCTCGCCGGTCAGCTTGGAGTGGATCTCAGCGACTCGTCCCTTGTAGCGACCTTCGAAGAAACTATCGGATTCCACGAACTCGCGCACGCGGCGAGCGTGGTCGGTGTCCTGTGTCACTACCAGCATGAACGGATGAACAAGCGGCTTCTCGTTCTGCTTGGCGTAGGTCGCAAGCTGGACCTTCACATGCTCGTGGTAGTGGATGCCGTCTTCAAGCTTGATGCGCTCCAGCGTGTCCTCATCGACCAACTTCGGGTCGAAATTGGCGCGGGTGCCGACCGCCGGTTCCTTGATGTAACCGTCCTTCATCGCCTCGGGCAGGTCGTATCGATAGACGACGTTCTTGAAGGCGGCTGACTTAGCGCCAACGCTCTTGGGTGTCGCGGTGACTTCCAGCCCGAGGATCGGCTTCAGTTCGGCAATGGCCTTGGCGCCCGCAGAGCCGCGATAGCGGTGCGCTTCGTCCATCAGCAGGACCAGATCGTCGAGGCCTGCCAGATAGCTGAAATAACTCTCGCCGATGTATTCCTGAAGGCGCTTGATCCTTGGAAGCTGGCCCTTTCTCGCCGAGGACGTAGTGTCCGAATTGATCTTCGAGATATTGAAGATGTTGATGATGGCGGCTTCCTGCCCCAGCAGGTCGGCGCCGCGCACGCCGCGACCTTCCTCATAGTTCTCGGCGTTGACAATGAGCGGCGGGTTGTGCGCGAACGCCTCGACGCCCTTGAAAACATACTTTGGACTGGAGGGTTGGAAGTCAGCTAAAAGCTTTTCGTAGATGGTCAGGTTCGGCGCCAGCACGAAGAAGTTACGGCTCTTCCCGATCATGAACAGGTAGCTGACGAAGGCGCCCATTAACCGGGTCTTTCCAACGCCCGTCGCCAAGGCGAAACAGACGCTGGGGAAGTCGCGCTCGAAGTCCTCGAAGTAGGCGTCGTCCAGATCGCCGTAGGCGGCTCGGATCGCTTCCCGCGCCCGGTCAATGTCCGCCTCCTTCGACGGGGCGATCAGGTCCACGATGTCGGCGAGGCGACGCAGAGATTCCGACTGCGGCTTACGCAGCGAGAGGCGCTGGTAGATCTGGGTCTCGGCCCGCTTGTGATCGACTATCGGAAGGCTCACGCCCCAGCCTCCTCGTCGCCATTGAACAGGCCCGGCTGGTTCGGATTAACCGCCGACTTCCGGCGCGGCGTCTGGTCTGTCGCCTTCTCCGGCTCGTCCTCGATCAGCGGCAGGGCCTCGATCTTCAGCGAATAGTCGTCCTTGCCCCACTCGCAGCGGTCGAGGATCGCACCCGGTATCTTGCGGATGGTCAGATTGCCGAAGGCGTCGGCGTTGCCGCCTTGGAACGCCTTGCAGCAAATCAGCAGGGTCCGATCCGGCCCAACCTCGTCGGAGATAGCGGCAAGCTGCTCGTGCGTGAGGCTGTTCGTCGTGACGTAGATGAAGTCCGTCTCCGACGAGCAGCCGTGCATCCAGTAGTGCTCGGCCGAGGGCGCGTAGGTGAAGCCGAAGTGCTTGCACATCGCCTCGGCCAGCATCTCGGCGTTGTAGGATTTGGAGATCACCCAGTTGCCGAACTGGTCCTTCTCCAGCAGCGACGGCGCCAGCGTGAAGTAGCGATAGCCGCCGCCGCCCTTCCAGCCGACCGCCTCAGTGACGCCGCCGGGGTCTTCGCCGTCGATGACCTTATTCAGGCGTGGGACAATGTGGGTTTCGCAGTGGTCGCCAAGTTCGACCATGATCCAGCGGCGGCCCATCTTGTGAGCGACGGCTCCGGTCGTGCCTGAACCGGCGAAGCTATCGAGCACGAGATCGCCCGGCTTGGTCGCAATATCGAGTATTCTGCGTAGCAGTCGTTCCGGTTTGGGTGTCGAGAAAACATCCTCGGCATTGAACGACTTGGCCTCTGTCTTGGCCTCGTGATTGTGCCCAACATCAGTACTCAGCCATACAGTCAGTGGCGGAGTTCCATCATTTGCCAGATCAACGAGAAACGTTTTCCGCGAGGGGGCTGCTGTCCCATCACGGCCAAACCAAATTTCGTTCCCTTCGTCCATTCTTCGCAGTGTTTCTTCTGAAAAGCGGGGGAAAGTTCCCGGCGGGGGCGTCCAGTGCCGCCCATTGCGGAATGTGAAGGAGAAGTCCTTGCCCTTGGCCGACCCGCTTTTGGCATGCAAAGGCGTCGCCTTCCATGGCCCCTTGGGATGGTTATCCGGGTTGGAATACCGGGCATTCATTTCATCCGATCTGGCCAACCGGTTGGGTCGCCACGCTTCTTTGTCCTTCGCGTAAACGAGGATGTGGTCGTGGTTGTCGCTGAAATATTTTGCGTCGTTGGCGACTGTGTATTTTTTTTGCCAGACGACGTTAGAGACGAAATTCCGTCTTCCGAAGACCTCATCGCATAGCACTTTCAGATAGTGCGCTTCGTTGTCGTCCACGGACACCCAGAAGCTACCATCATCTGCAAGAAGACGATGCAACACCTCCACGCGCTCTCGCATCAAAGATAGCCAGAGGGAGTGTTCAACGCCGTCGTCATAATGAGCGAAAGCGCTGCCCGTATTGTAGGGCGGGTCGATAAAGATGCACGACACCTCACCGGTGTGCGATGCCTCCAGCGCCTTCAGCGCCAGAAGGTTATCGCCTCGGATCAAAATGTTTTCAAAACTGTCTCGCTCGCGTCTGACCGCCGAATGTCGCGAAAGACGTTCATCCTCGATCAGGATGCGAGGCTCTGGTCGCTCTCTGCGCGCCTTTCCCATCCAGTCGAGTTGCAATCGGTTTGATGTCACTTCTTGATCCTCTCGGCGTTCGTGTCCACTTCGGCCAAGCGAAGCCTCGACAACCTTTAGCTTGGCTACACGTCAGATTCGGTCGAGTGTCATTGTAGCTGATTTCGGAGCGGCAGATGGAAGTCGAACTGCTGACGCAACGGCCAAAAGGTCCGAAGGACGGGCGGCTCAAGGATCGCTTGGCCGAGTATGCAGCGGCGACGAGGTGTGATGAGCTACACGCCGCTGCCGCCTACGTCACGGTGGAAGGCGTCAATACCCTACTGGAGGCGCTCGAAGGCCGTGCGCTAAAGTCATCCCGGTGGCTGGTTGGCCTTGACGACGCGATCAGTCAGCCGGGCGCCATCGAAAAGATCCAGTCTCTGCCAAACGCAACGGTTCGGATCGTGACATTTGCCGCAACGGGTGTGAGATTCCATACCAAAATGATCCATCTCGCCACCAGCAAGACCCCTAAACTTTCCGCTCTGATGGTAGGGTCAGCCAATATCAGTCGGGCCGCCTTCGAGGAAAATGCGGAAGCAGCGGCTTTTGTCACAAGCAACAGCAAAGCCACAGCAGATTGGCTTCGCGAAGCTTTCGAAGAGGTGTGGAAGCTTGGCCATGAACCAACGCAGGCCGAGCTTACGGCCTACAAGGATCGATATGATGCGGCTCGGAAGCTGAGAAAAAAACTTGATGAGTTGCTAAAGGAAAGCGACGATTCCCCAAACGTCATCGACAACCCCGACGAGGCTCAAATCGATCCGGCGCTCGCCAGCACCTGCTGGATCGAATGCGGCCGAATTACCCTCATGGGTCGGGAGCTTGAACTAAAAGCTATTCAGGCCCGCTTCTTCGGCCTCAATCCCACGGGCGGCCCCACCGAAATCATAACTTTGATTCAACAGGATGGCTCTGAGCACCCGACACAGTTCGTGTTCCGAGGAAACAGCATGTGGAGAGTGATGTTTCCGACCTCCATCCCTGAAGTTGCGGCGGGTCTACGCCCCGTCGAACCAGACGGACGTTTGGGGCGGTCACCCTTCGTCGCCGTGTTCAAGCGGACGAATATCCACGACCAATTTAGTCTGCAATTTCTTCATGAAGACAGTGATACATACGCTGCGCTGAAGGCCCGCTCGGACGAACTGGGAACTCTGGGCGATACAGGCCGCCGCCTCTTCGGTTGGTGCTAAATCAAGCTCCATCGGATCGTAAACAAGGTCGTCATTTCGGGCGTCAGGTTCAGCTTCTCGGCGATCTCATCAAGCATGCGCTCGCGCTCGTCGTCGATCTCCTTCAGCCGTGTGTAAAGCTGGTGCTGGAGATCATCCGCCTGTCGCTTCAGCGCCGAGGCCTCGCGCTGTAGCTCGACCTTCTCCTGAAGGTTCTGAAGCGCGCGGGCCAGCTTCTTTTTCTCGTTGGCTTCCTTGGTTAGGGCCTTGATCTGCTGGTCGTAGGAGACCCGTGCGTCGTCGCGCCAGTTGTCGAGCCGCTCCTCCTCCTCGTTGAGGAAGTCGCCCAACCGCTCCTGCGCGCGGCCGACGATCTCAGTCTGACCCTGCTCCAGCACCGCTGTCAGGTCGGTCTCGGGAACGGTTTCGGGCGGATCGCCGATGATGCGGGCGGGAACGCCGAGCATGCGTGCCGCGGTCTCCGGGTGGACAGACAGGCCATCGGCGGTGACGGCGGCGCAGATGAGTTCGTCGAAGGTGCGGGCGGGCGTGACCAGCTTCAGTCGCGCGACCTTGAGCCAGCCGCTGCGTCCGCGCAGCCCTGCGACATCGGCAAGATTACCGTCGTAGCAGCTATAGTCAAAGACGATATGCGCGGGCGCAAGCTCGCGACTTTGGGCGCGTTCGACTAGGTGGTCGGCCAAACCCTCGTCCGCCAGACGGAAGAAGCGCCAGCCGCGCTCGTCGGCTTCGGGCCACTCAGTGGAATAGGTCTCGTCGTCGTAGTTGAAGCGCTCGACGTGATTGTCATGGAAGCGAGCTTCGGGCAGTTCTGCGCGGGCGAGGTTCAGCAGGGCGCGGCGGAACTCATCCAGCGACGCGGCCACTTCGCCCTTGCGGTCGATGAGGCGCGAGATGACCTTATCGTCCATCTCGGCGAGCAGCTTGTTCCGGGCTTCGGTCTTGGCCTCGTCGATCTCGACGCTGAATTCCTCCTGAAGCCGGTCGAAGGCTTCGTTTATCTCGTCGTTCGTGCGGCAGGATTGCACGATGTCGAGGATGCGTCTTTCGATATCTACGCCGGATTCAATGGCGCCCAGAACCTCATCTGACGACCCGAAAACGCCTTCGAAGAGCCGGAACTTCTGATCCAGAAGCTGGACGATCCGCGCCTCAGCTTGGTTCTTCCGGTTCATGAAGTTGATGACGGTGACGTCGATCTTCTGCCCGTAGCGATGGCAGCGGCCGATGCGCTGCTCGACCCGTTGGGGATTCCAAGGCAGGTCGTAGTTGATCAGTAGCGAGCAGAACTGAAGGTTGATGCCCTCGGCCCCTGACTCCGTGGCGATCAGGATGGCCCGGTCGTTTCGGAAGGCGTCCACGATGGCGGCCTTCATGTCAGCCGTCTTCGAGCCGGAGACGACATCGGTGCCCCGGTGCTTTTCCAGCCACGCCTTGTAGATGGCGTTGCTGTCCTTGTCGTAGTTTGAGCCGTTCAGCACGACGGTCTGCCCGTCGAACCCGCTGCGCTCCAAGAGGTCGCGGAGATAGGTTTGGGTGCGGACGGACTCGGTGAATATCACCGCCTTCCGCTGACCGCCCTTGCTTTCGATCTCGGCCAGAACACCCGGCAAGCAGTCCAGCAGAGCCTTGCCTTTCGCGTTCGTCTGGATCGACGCGGCGAGGTCGCGGTAGCGGGTCAGTTCCTCGATCTCGGCCTTTAGATGTTCGGGATCGATTTCCTGAATAGCGTCATCAGTTTCGTCTTCGAGCGCTTCGGCCTCGCGGGCGTCGCCGTCCTCCCGCCACTCCTCGGCGGTCTCTTCGACGCCATCGATGTCGTCGAGCGCCTCCTCGTTTACGGCCAGCTTCCGCTCTAGCCGGTTGACCATCTTGTCCAGCGTCGCGGCCACGGCGAAGGACGACGAGCCGAGGATTTTCCGCAGGACCAGCGTGACGAGGTGACGGCCGTTCTGCCCGACCGCCAGCGTATCGTCGCGCCGGAGGTAGTCGGACATGTGCTCGTAGAGGTCCGTCTCCAGCTTGTCGGGCGTGAAATCGAACGTCTTGGGCAGACGGTTGGTGTAGTTGATCAAGCCCGCCTTCTGGACCTGACGGCGCAGCGTGCGCTTGCAGATCGGCTCCAGCCGCCGCGCCAGCAGGGCTTGGGAGACCTTGTCAGCCGGGCCGCCGAACTCGGCCTTGAACGCCTGTTCAGAGCCGAAGTAGGTGTCGTCGATGATGGTGACGAGGCCGTATAGCTCCATAAGGTTGTTCTGGAGCGGCGTGGCGGTCAGTAGCAGCTTCTGGCGCCCCGCCAGCGCATCGCGCAGCACGGCGGCTCTGGAGGTCTCGGCGGCCCGATAGACGTTCCGCAGTTTGTGGGCCTCGTCGAAAACCACGAGACTCCACGGCACGCTTCGAAGCTGATCGGCGATCCGCGCGGCATACTCGTAGGAGAGGATTACGATCCCTTCCTCGCGCCCCAGCGGGTTCGGCTTGCCGACCTTGGCGAGGTCTTTCACCCGCTTGGCGTCGAGGATCACCGAGGGCAGCGAAAACTTCTCGCGCAGTTCGGTCGCCCACTGCTTCCGCAGCGAAGCAGGGACGATCAGCAGCAGGTTGCGCTGGCGTTCCCACCAACGCTGGGACAGCACCAACGCCGCCTCGATGGTCTTGCCCAGCCCCACCTCGTCGGCGAGCACCACGCCCTTTGACAAGGGCGACCGCAGCGCAAACATGGCCGCATCGACTTGGTGCGGGTTTAAGTCCACCCGCGCCGACGACAGCGATTGCGTGAGTCCTTCGCTTTCCTCCAGTCCCTCTCGGGTCAGGAAGTGCGCGAAATATTTGGCCTGATGCGGCGTGAAGGTAAGCGCGACGCTCATGTTACCCCGATTGAACCGGCGAGGGTTAGAGACAGCTACCGGTGTCCACCAGTGTCAAGAATCGCGGCCGCCCCCGGCGAGATTGTTGGCGGCGATGTTCGGCGCTGGAGGCGACAGGATCAACCACCAATCATCGCCTCAGTAGGGAGCGCGACCGCTTTCGACGTCACGGCCTAAATAGGCGGTATGGACATCTACCAACTATTTCAGAGGCGCGGTCTCACCACCTCCCAGCGTCATTTCAGCAGCGAATTTTTGAATAAGGCAGATAACTATCTCTGTCTGCGTGGCAGGCGAGGCCCGTCGAGTGACGCGTTAATCGAACTGTTCCAGAAGCTCGTCCGCGAAGGTCGGCTGATGCTGGCCGCGAGGGTGGCGTGGGCCGTGCTGTGGCTGAAGCCGGAGGCGCGGCGATGAACGACCACAACCACCTATTTGCATGGCGGCATTTAACTCTGGAGGCGGGGCGAGCGGCCTGCTGACTGGTTGGAGGATCGGAACCCGCCGCGCCCCTATTGCTACGTCCTGCGATCTGAGAACCAAGGATGCAGCGATATTTAAGCTGAGTTGGCCCGAGCGGGTTGGTGTGTGGCTGGGCAGATCGAACGTTTTCGAGTTGGTTTCGATTGCCGCTGACTTTGATGGCGCGAAGCCCTCTCTAGTTGAACATTGACATCAGGGCACCAATAGCGACTAAAATGCAGATAGAAAACAGCACGATACCAATGATGGAAGTGCATCCGCTCGCCAAATTTGCGGTTGGTTGAAGCTGTTTTGGTATCCTTGGCTCGACGGCCACGGGCGGGTTTAATTTGGATTCTGCAAGCGTTTTTGAGGAATAGCTTTCAACTATCTGGTCGTGTTCAGTCTTGAGGCCCGCAGCCTTGACTTCTTTGCGAACGTCCAAAGCGACGAGGTTCAGTCCTTTAGCTATCGCTTCGGCTGAATCGTTTCTAACTGTGCCACTCGATGCCGAAGAGAACAGACGGTCAGTCACCTTCTGAAGTATTTCTGGAGTCCATTCCTCACGTCGAATACGACGGTCAACTACAAGGCCGAGATCATTAACAATACTCTCGGCTTCCTTGAAGCTAATGCCTCCATCTTCTGCGAAATCTGAAACATCATCTTCAATAATGTAGTCTATATAAAGTAGGCGCCGCTCCCCATCGCTCGTAAAGTATAAATGATCTTGAATTGCGTTCTCAAGCTTTGTGGATTTCTCGATCATTTTTTACCTTCGTGGCGCGTGAACAATCGCAACATCTTTATTGATCTATCCAAGGCCGCGCAGTCGAAATTTCCGCGCGTCCCACACACGATCACGGTGAGGAGCCTGCATGAGAGGCATGGAATTCACCAGCCTAAATAGGCGGTATGGACATCTACCATCACTTCGAAGCGCGCGGCATCACTGACTCCCAACGTCACTTCAGCAGCGCATGGCTCTGCTGCGCGGAAAGCGTCCGCGCAGACCGAGGACCATCGGCTGACGTTCTCATCACCCTTTTCCAGACCCTCATCCGTGAAGGTCATCTGATGCTGGCGGCGAGGGTCGGCTGGGCCGTGCTGTGGCTTCCTGCGGAGGCGCGGCGATGAGCATTCATCGCGTTTTCCAATTCCCGAACGACGATGAAGCGACTTTGGAAGCGGTGCTCCGCCAAACCAAGACCGGGGGAATCGTCTCCAGTCCGATAAACGACATACTCCTGATCTGCTCGACCGAGGTTGAAGCAGTGTTCGTTCGGTGCGGTCTGGGTCTACGACCGGCCACCAAGACCGGACTGCTCGTTCCGGCGGAGGAGCTAACGGCAGTCGCCGGGTGGCTGATGCAGACTGGTCTATTTGCGCGCTGCGACTGGGCGGCACTTGAGCATCTGGAATTCATGAACGTCGCGGCGTTAAAACGGACAGTCGAGGTGTTCAGCGACATCGTGGGCATGAGCCCAACTCCCTGCCGCTGAACCTCTGGCCCGATGTCTTCCGCCCAAACGTGCGGACGGCTTAAGCGGCATCCTCGATCAAGTCTTGCTGGCCCGAGTGCCCGGCAACATTATCGTTCAATCCGGCACCATGCTGCACGGCGGCCAAACGCTCACTAGCCCTCTGGCAGTATTCTGCTGACTGCTCGATGCCGATGAAACGACGCCCTTCCGTCAGAGCCGCAACACCCGTCGAACCTGAACCGCTGAAGGGGTCGAGAACCGTTTTAGCAGTCGTCGCAGCAATGATCATGCTCGGCAATTCGACGGGGAACGGCGCCGGATGCGGGTTGCCGTGATCACACGAAATCTTCAGCACGTCCTTCAACCCATGCCCCTTACGGAAGCGGAACTCGGACTTTGCGAACACGTAGATCACCTCGTGGGAGGGCGTGGCGAACGCCTGATTGAAGTTCATGCCCGAGCCGCGATCCCAGATGATGATCTGGCGCAGAGGCAGGTCAGGATTCAGGTTATGCGGCGTCCGCAGCAAGCCGTTCTGAATGCGGTTCTTGTGCTGGTAGAAGATAGCGCCATGCTCGGGGATCAGGCGCCAGCACTCACGCAGAAACGCTTTTTGCCACGTCACGTAATCCTCGTAGGGCATGGCGTCGTCATATCCGTCGTAGCCCTCGCGCAGTTTGGCGGACTTCCACTTGCCGCTTTTTCCACTGCCGCCGAAGCCGCCACCGCTCGATTGACCAAGGTTGTAGGGCGGACTGGTGACGATGATGTCCACCGAGCCGTCCGCCATCTTCGCCATTTCGGCCAAGACGTCGCCATGGATGATGGTGGCATTGGTGTTCGCCACAGATCGCGCGGGGGCCTGCTCGATGTCAGGCGCGCGCTCGACAGGCACGACATCGTTCGCGGCCATGGGCGTCGTCGGCGAGGGCAGTTCACCCGTTCCAGCCGCCGCGAGAATGCGGGCACGACCTTTTGCGAACCACGCGTTGTCGCGTTCAACGCCGATGAAGCTGCGCCCCGTGACCATGGCTGCGGCGCCGGTCGTGCCGCTGCCATAGCAGTGGTCGAGGACGACATCGCCGGGATTGGAGAAGGTGCGGATCAGATATTCCGCCAGAGGCTGCGGCTTCTGAGTCGGGTGACCATGGTTGCGCTCGCTTTTGAATTTCAGCACCGAGCGGGGGTAGTTCGAGCTATCGTTGACCCACTCGTTCTTCGAGTAGCTGTCGCGATAGACCTCGCCCACCTTGCCACGACGCGTGACCTTGGCGTCCTTCTTCACCACGCCCTGCGGATTGAACGTCAGCTTCCCAGTCGGACGCGCGAACACGAGGATGTCCTCATGGGCCGCCATGTGACGACGGTTCGCATGAAGGAAGCCAACTGCGCGCGTCTTCTCCCAGATCAGTTGCTGACGGAACCACGACCGGTTCGACATGATCAGGTCCGTCGTGAACGGCTGCGCGGCGTGGAGCACGATCATGCCGTTCGGCGCGAGGATGCGCTCATATTCACGCCACATGTCGGTGGCCGGAAGCAGTTGGTCCCATGCGCAGTTCGTCGTCGCATAGGGAGGGTCGCAAAGGATCAGGTTCACCGACTTCGACGGGATCAGCTTCATCTTTTCGATGGCGTCGCCGTGGTGGAACTCAGCGAACAAACCGGCCCCAGCATCGGCCGAACCGACGACGACGCGATCCACCAGCCCCAAACGCTTTTCAATGATCGGCCAGTAGGTCGGCTCGCGCTCGATCATCACCGAGGAGCGGCCATGGGCCATCGCCGCCGCGCCAGTGGTCCCAGACCCAGCGAACGGGTCCAGCACCACATCGCCGAGGTTCGAACAAGCCAGCACGATGCGCTCGATCATGGCTTGCGGAAACGGGCACGGATGCTCGGTGCGCTCCTTGGCCGTGCCATGAACTTGGACGAATTCCCAGATGTCGGCCGGATTGGCCCCAGCCGGATTGTTGCGCTTGTCCTTCGACGTAGAGGGACGACGCACGTCGTCGAGGTTGAAGGTCGGATGGATAACCTTCGGGCGACCGCGACCACCCTTCAGCACGCCGGGCTTCACCAGATAGAGCCAGCGTTCAGAACGGGTAGCGAAACGCTGAGTGGTGTTTTGCTGCGCCCGGCGATCCCAGACGATTTCTTGAACGAAGGTCAGGCCCGTGGCCGCGATCAGCGGGAACAGATAGTAGGTCAGCGGCACGCGGCTGTTCGGCCCCGCCTTATGCATCCCGACGTTGATCCACATCGATCCGCCGGGCTTCAAGACGCGCGCGGCGGCCGTGACCCATTGGCGCGAGAACTCGACATAATCCTCAATCGATTGGAAGTCGTCGCCATAGGGCATGCCGATGTTCATGTAGGGCGGCGACGTCACAATCAGATCGACCGACTCGCTGGCCATGGCACTCATGGTGGCTACGCATTCACCCTTCAGAAGGCGGGCGGACGGCGCCGAGGGCGGCGGCGCGATCTTTGCGTGGTCGTTGGCCCCGGACGGAGAGGCGGAGAGGCTGGTCTGAAACAACGGATGGCTCCTTGCTACGAAGCCGAACCATTTATTAGAAGCGGTGCGTGGAATCCGGAATGGCGGCGCCTGTGCCGCTTCTTTTTCTTGGCAGCGCATGAGCGACGATCATTCACAACAAGACGCACCGGTCGCGCTGGACTTAATAAGCTCCATCACCCTGACCCATCATAGGCTCACAACGCCGGAGTATGTGGGCGAGGTTAGCGATCTGCTGCTGGTTCTCGCTCGGCTGATGCCTCCTCAAACATCGCTCAGGCAAGCAGTGGCATTTATGCTGGTCGCGTCATCTGACCTTAGCGGTCGGGCAGCGTCGTTAGCTATGCTGCGTCGTTCCGCTGGCTTCGACAGACAAGGCATTGAACTTCTTGGACCTTCATTGGGCCGAACCACTCGGTCCCTCGAAGCCTTGGGGCTTATCAGAATTGAAGATTCGGAGGAGGACGCTCGCGCCTCAAATATCAAGTTAAGCCCGAAGGGGTATGCTTTACTGACTGACGCTATGGCGGTCATCAGTTAAGTTAACCTTGAGAA
>NZ_JACSQU010000005.1:2500-5875 GCF_014836405.1 Brevundimonas guildfordensis
CCGTTAGGCTCCACCAGGTTTTCAAGTGTGCTACCGCCCTGCGGGCTGCTTGAGCACCTCGCGATCAGACAAGTTTGCATCCAGTCGCATGATTGGCTGCATTGACATTGTAAAGGAAGAATTTGACCGGCTCCTCATAAGCTTTCAGGTCAGGTTCGAGAAGATATCGTCTGGCAAAGTAAAAATCAGACGTGGGTCCGGCGGATACCTCTTTCCATCCCCCGGAGCAGCCCATGTATGAGTTTTGCTGAGAAACGATCAAGCGTTGAAGGGCTTCT
Source organism: Brevundimonas guildfordensis (assembly GCF_014836405.1). Classification (GTDB taxonomy): domain Bacteria; phylum Pseudomonadota; class Alphaproteobacteria; order Caulobacterales; family Caulobacteraceae; genus Brevundimonas; species Brevundimonas guildfordensis. The sequence continues at coordinate 2,779 of NZ_JACSQU010000005.1, forward strand.
GACGGATGCCTTGGCGTAGAGAGGCGATGAAGGACGTGGCAAGCTGCGATAAGAGCCGGGGAGGCGCTAGCACCCTTTGATCCGGCTATTTCCGAATGGGGAAACCCACCTTTGCGGTCTTCCAACTCTGCTTTTCGGAGCAGCGATTGGATGATCGCTAAAAGGTACAATGACCTGAATACATAGGGTTCATTGAGCGAACCCGGGGAACTGAAACATCTCAGTACCCGGAGGAAAGGACATCAACCGAGACTCCCGTAGTAGTGGCGAGCGAACCGGGACCAGGCCAGTGCTCTTGTGAAATAAAGTCGAACAAGCTGGAAAGCTTGGCCATAGCGGGTGACAGCCCCGTAGACGTCAAACAGCAAGAGACTCGAGTAGGGCGGGACACGTGAAATCCTGTCTGAACATGGGGGGACCACCCTCCAAGCCTAAGTACTCCTCTACGACCGATAGTGAACAAGTACCGTGAGGGAAAGGTGAAAAGCACCCCGACAAGGGGAGTGAAACAGATCCTGAAATCGGAAGCCTACAAGCAGTCGGAGCCGCCAAGCGCGGTGACGGCGTACCTTTTGTATAATGGGTCAGCGACTTCATATGTCGAGCAAGCTTAAGCCGTTAGGTGTAGGCGCAGCGAAAGCGAGTCTGAATAGGGCGCTAAGTTCGACGTATGACGACCCGAAACCAGGTGATCTATCCATGAGCAGGATGAAGGTAAGGTAACACTTACTGGAGGTCCGAACCCGTGAATGTTGAAAAATTCTGGGATGACTTGTGGATAGGGGTGAAAGGCCAATCAAACCTGGACATAGCTGGTTCTCCGCGAAATCTATTTAGGTAGAGCGTCCGACGAATACCTTGGGGGGTAGAGCACTGGATGGTTGCGGGCTGCGCGAGCGGTACCAATACTAACCAAACTCCGAATACCCAAGAGTACTATCGGGCAGACACACGGCGGGTGCTAACGTCCGTCGTGAAAAGGGAAACAACCCTAACCATCATCTAAGGCCCCCAAGTCATGGCTAAGTGGGAAACGATGTGGGATTGCTTTGACAATCAGGAGGTTGGCTTAGAAGCAGCCATCCTTTAAAGAAAGCGTAACAGCTCACTGATCAAGCGATCCTGCGCGGAAAATGTAACGGGGCTAAAGCCATGCGCCGAAGATATGGGTTTGCAGTTTACTGCAAGCGGTAGCGGAGCGTTCCGTAAGCCTGTGAAGGTCAACCGTGAGGTTGGCTGGAGGTATCGGAAGTGAGAATGCTGACATGAGTAACGATAAACAGTGTGAGAAACACTGTCGCCGAAAGACCAAGGGTTCCTGCGTAAAGCTAATCTGCGCAGGGTTAGTCGGCCCCTAAGGCGAGGCTGAAAAGCGTAGTCGATGGGAAGCAGGTAAATATTCCTGCACCAGCTGGAAGTGACGGATGGCATAAGTCGTCGGGGCTTATTGGATTGTTCCCGGCGGTGGCGTCGTCCCTGGAAATAACTCCAGCAGAGACCGTACCCGAAACCGACACAGGTGGTCAGGTAGAGTATACCAAGGCGCTTGAGAGAACTGTGCTGAAGGAACTCGGCAAATTGCACGCGTAACTTCGGAATAAGCGTGACTCACCCTGGGCAACCAGGAATGAGTGGCACAAGCCAGGGGGTAGCGACTGTTTAGCAAAAACATAGGGCTCTGCGAAGCATCAATGCGACGTATAGGGTCTGACGCCTGCCCGGTGCCTGAAGGTTAAAGGGAGGAGTGAAAGCTCCGAACTGAAGCCCAGGTAAACGGCGGCCGTAACTATAACGGTCCTAAGGTAGCGAAATTCCTTGTCGGGTAAGTTCCGACCTGCACGAATGGCGTAACGACTTCCCCACTGTCTCCAGCACAGGCTCAGTGAAATTGAATTCCCCGTGAAGATGCGGGGTTCCCGCGGTCAGACGGAAAGACCCTATGAACCTTTACTATAGCTTCGCCTTGGCGTTAGCGACCGTATGTGTAGGATAGGTGGGAGGCTATGAAGCCGGGGCGCCAGCTCTGGTGGAGCCATCCTTGAAATACCACCCTTACTGTCGTTGACGTCTAACCGAGGGCCGTTATCCGGTCCCGGGACATGGCGTGGTGGGTAGTTTGACTGGGGCGGTCGCCTCCCAAAGTGTAACGGAGGCGCGCGATGGTTAGCTCAGACCGGTCGGAAATCGGTCGTCGAGTGCAATGGCATAAGCTAGCCTGACTGCGAGACTGACAAGTCGAGCAGAGACGAAAGTCGGCCATAGTGATCCGGTGGTCCCGCGTGGAAGGGCCATCGCTCAACGGATAAAAGGTACTCTAGGGATAACAGGCTGATTTTGCCCAAGAGTCCATATCGACGGCAAAGTTTGGCACCTCGATGTCGGCTCATCACATCCTGGGGCTGGAGCAGGTCCCAAGGGTACGGCTGTTCGCCGTTTAAAGTGGTACGTGAGCTGGGTTCAGAACGTCGTGAGACAGTTTGGTCCCTATCTGCCGTGGGTGTTCGAAGCTTGAGAGGATCTGTCCCTAGTACGAGAGGACCGGGATGGACATACCTCTGGTGGACCTGTCGTGGCGCCAGCCGCGCAGCAGGGTAGCTAAGTATGGAATAGATAACCGCTGAAAGCATCTAAGCGGGAAACTAACCTCAAAACAAGGCTTCGCTGAGGATCGTGGAAGACTACCACGTTGATAGGCCAGGTGTGGAAGCGCGGTGACGTGTGAAGCTTACTGGTACTAATAATCCGATCGGCTTGATCGTTTCTCAGCAAAACTCATTCGGTTTTTACTTGCCGAAATCAAAAGACGATATCTTCTCATTTCATTCGTGTGTGTCGGGTTGACCTGGTGGCTCTGTCGGAGGTTCCCCACCCGATCCCATTCCGAACTCGGTCGTTAAGCCCTCCAGAGCCGATGGTACTTCGTCTTAAGGCGCGGGAGAGTAGGTCGCCGCCGGGTCTACCCGACACACACGCTTGAAATGTCTCGAACCCTTCTTCCTTTACTCACCGCCTTGCCGCGGGATGGAGCAGCCCGGTAGCTCGTCAGGCTCATAACCTGAAGGTCGTAGGTTCAAATCCTACTCCCGCACCCAAGCCT
>NZ_JACSQU010000006.1 GCF_014836405.1 Brevundimonas guildfordensis
GTGTTTCACGGAAGATCGCGACCTGAAATATCAGGCTTTTATCGGCGTCGATTTTCGTGCCCGCTTCCATCTGATTGGGGAGACGGCTCTCGTTGTGCCGATCACATATCGGTGGCATATCTTGATGCCGGGAGGCGGCATGACTGAAGTCTGTTATCGATGCGAGAAAGCACCACGTGTAAACCAGTGGCACTGTCAGGCTTGCCGAGATTTTTTGGCTGGGCCTCCCAATAGCTCCGGTTCGGGGGCGGGAATGTCTTCGAACGCGGGCTGCCTAATCTTTGGGGCGATCATAATCGTTTTGTTTGTTGTGATCGGGCGGTGCTCCGACGCTGATTGGTCAACCTCGACGTCGTCCAGCCCTTCGGCTTCAAGCACGAGGTCATCAGGCTCTGGCTATGAAAGAGCGACGGACGATCTGGGCATAGACGCAGACAGATATGAACGCTCGGCGCGGTCGCACGGGCTTGAAGCATCAGAGGCGTTGGCTGCCGATCTCGTTATCTGTCGTGAAACTGGCGACTGCCCGGCAGGCATGACCCAACGTGAGGCGCGCAGCTACATTTGCCGACGAACTGGTGATTGCTGATTGGTCAGCTATTGCGCAGGCGCATAAGGAAACAGAATGATCGCCCGAGAATTTCCGCTGCCTCCCTACGGCTTGGAGAAGGCGATCCGGCATGGCGCCGCCATCGAACGCCTGATGACAGAGCGTGAGCAGGGTGTCGGCGAATTTGCCGACCATTCATTGGCGTCTGCTCTCGCTTTTGATGCTGCGGATTTCGTTTGGGCCGCTTTGATGCTCCATGTTCCCGGCGCACAGCAGAGCCGTGAAGTTAGGAATATGGTCGCCGAAGCGATCCAACAGGCATTGATGCGATGGGGCGAGATTCCTTCTGAAGGACCGGCGGAATAGCACAGTTTCGTTGATGTCGGGTCGACCCAAGAGATCAGAACTATTCTTCCAATATTTGATTGAGTCACACGAGCGAGCGTGACTATCGCTTATCCGGTTCCGTTCAGAAGGCCCGTCTTCGGACTCTCCGGTCGATGGGCGCGTTAAGAGATACGATCTGGTGGAAGATAGCATGACGGATAGAGAACCGAATAAGCCCCCGATTACCGTTCCGCTTAGATTTCTTCATGCGTTTTTAGGTGGCCGCGTGACGTTCCTCAATTTCTGCCGGAGCTTCGAATGGGTCGATTCCGAGGTAGAGGCTCGCGGTGTGAATCCGTTTTCGCGCTACGAGCAGGACAATCTTCAGATCTCTTCTATCGAGATCAATGATGGTGGAAGTGAGCACCCTACGGTCACCTTCCACTTCAAACCGGATTCCCGACTAACGCCCGGCTGAAGTGTGGCTTAGCCGTCAAGGGTTGCTTGATTAGGAGACCAGTTAGGTCGCAGGCGGCTTTGGGTTTGGAGCACACGCAGAAGCGATCATGGCTGAGCCGACCATCCAGATGAAGAATAGGGCAATCCTCATCGCCGCCGCGATAATCTTCATCCTCTTCGTCGGCTGGTTCGTCGGATACCGCTGGGGCGCCGATGCTGCGCATAAGGCCAATGCCGCAAAACCTTCAGTAACGGCTCCGATCTGACCGAACCGCGCCTTATGGCGGCCACCGGGGAAAAACACTTAGGTAGTTCTACCTAAGCGACGACGCCTTGGCCGTGTTTGCCCACGGCGTAGCTTGAAGTGTTCGTCGAGCGATGTTCATATTCCCCTATGGGGCGATTTCTCGACAGTCTGTTGGAAGCGTCAGCCGCCTACCAAGTTCGGCAGGACAGCGATGGCTTCTTGCTGATCGGCAATCCGAAGCGAGCCGCCCAGTTCAACGATATAGTGCGACAAGCCACCGACGACGCTGGCGAAGATTACGTGGCCTTTCCCATCAGCGATGGCGACCACGGCTACAGTCAAATGTTCATTCTCCCGCTGGACGACATGCCGCCTTCCTGACGACCGTTCTGAACCTTCGGAGGCATCACGGCTTCCGATGGTATGTCTGTGCTTCTCCACACCTTGCTCGAAGGCTCGCCCGCCTACGGCGTGATCGATGCCAAAGATGGCTTCGTCCTGTTCCGACGATCTGGGTTTGAGGACGAGTTCAACGCGGTGGCGGCTGAAGCCATCCTGACGTTGGGCGACCAGTGCGATTTGATCCCGCTGGTGAAAGGCGACGACTGCGAGCGGCTCTTTATCGCGCCCTTAAAGGGTAAGCCCAAGTTCGGTTGACGCCTAGCCGATGCATGAGAGCCTGTTCTCCCAACTTCGAATAGGAGAACGGCCCTGACCAAGCGCGTGGCGATCTATGCTCGTGTTTCCACGGCGGATAAAAACCAGACCGTCGAGAACCAGCTTCGTG
>NZ_JACSQU010000007.1 GCF_014836405.1 Brevundimonas guildfordensis
AAGATGGCGCACCCGAAGAGATTCTTCGGGGGGCGGTTTTCCTCGGTCATTGCGTTGCCTCTGATCTGGAGCGTCCAGCCATCGTCATCGAGGCGGTTCCGGTCAACGCTGTGGTAGGCCGTAACGAAGACATGCGACCGGGTTGTCGGCGGTCGATCAGGGACAGGGGAGTGAGAGATGAGGCGGTTGGCGCATGTGATCGAGGCGACCGAAGTCACCGCCGTAGAGCGACGGCTTGAAAACGCATTGAAAGCTGCCGGATTTAACGTTGGGCGGCTCAACCTTACGCCGCTCGCCCAGCAGGTCGCCGCTGAGGAAGCGAAGGAGCTACTCGTCGCCGTCAATATCCAGCCGATTGAGGCTCCTTTTTTCGGGCGAGGCGACGGCGGCGTGGAAGTGCGGTTCGTATTCGGAACGGCAACCGATCACGTGATGGCCAAAACGGTTCTGGCTTAACGCGCCACGCTCTCCTGACGGTCCTCTTCCACCTTCTTCAGCGTGCGTTTGATAGCGGTCACCGTCATGGGCGAGGCACGGTGAAGAGCGCGGTGGCGCGCGGATGCCCACACCTTCTCAACGACTTCCTGATCGCTTCCACAAGATCAGAAGGCATCGGCTTTTCCGCGGTCTTTCTTGCCTGACTAATGCATGGGTCAACGGTCCGATCCCGCCTCGCAAACATGCCAAATATAATCGATACCTCCGCGGTCATCTCGGTGTCCATAACAGAGCCCGACGGCGGTTAGTTCAAGACCGATCTGCTCTCGTTTTGCACAAGCGACGTCAACGGCCACAGGGTCATTTGCCCCCCGGCAGACATGGTTCTCGGCACGCCACAGTTCTACTTTCGCCCTCTGGGTTGCCGAGAGACTGTTTGCGCGTCGCTGCTGTCCAAGCGAGGCTTGATTGGGCCGTTCCGCAGTTTTAGTTGAATTCGCTGCCCGAACCGACTTCGGTCTCGACGTGACGCTGGTTGATAATTCGCGGTGTCTGAGCGCAGATGTAGTGAAGGTCTCGCTGCTACCTTGTGCCGCGAGCCGGGCAATATGATCGCAGTTGAACCAAATACTTCCACCTTCGCCGCCATTCTCAGATACAAAGCTACCGACCTTATCAGACGTCCACGCTCGGCTATCTATCTGTGGGCTATCGGGGTATCGGGTGTTTCTGAGGATCGCACCGTCTCGGCTCAAGGATTCTTCGAGGTGTTTGGCATGAAACGCTCCGGGGTAGTCAACCGTGAAGCTGCATAAATAGTCTATTCTCTTCGCCTTCTCTCCCAAAGACCACGAGTCGCCGGGTAAGAGTTCGGGCTGTATCACCCTCTGAACGAAATAGTTAACCGCACTCTGGTGCCGACTTTCCATTACGTAGAGACAGTCCCATGACCCCTCAACGGGCCAACAGCGGGTTAGGGATCCCACCCCCGTCTCATCGACAGGCATTCGTGACAACCGACTGCTTTCTGGGGCGACATCCCATAGGGTCGGTCTCGTCGGGATCGTTTCGGCAGCAGGTCCACAGGACGTAAGCCACACGAGACCTGTGGCGATTGCTGAGCGATACATCGCCCTTTGAATGCCTAGTTCGGACACCATCGTGGACCTTTACGTTATTGAATTCTCGACACGATACTGAGCCGCGGCGTCGGCACCAAGTGCATGATGCCGGCCCCTGTCACACGCCAGCACCGCAGCGAAACGCGGCCCGCTTCTGGAGATGATGTGTCTACCTTAAGCGGCCACGCTCTCCAGACGGTCCTCTTCCACCGTCTCCATAGAGCGTTTGATCGCGGTCACCGTGGTCGTGGACGCACGATGGAGGCGGGCGGTGGCGCGGATGCCCAGACCGTCGAGCAACGATTTCCTGATCGCTTCCACACGATCAGAAGGCATCGGTTTACGACCGCTCTTCTTGGTCGTGCGACGAAGCCCAGCCATGATGCGCTCACGGATCATGGCGCGCTCGAACTCGGCGAAGACGCCCAGCATTTGGAACATCATCCGGCCACTGGGCGTCGAAGTGTCGAGGCCCTGTTGATGGAGATAGAGGTCCACGGACTTGGACTGGATATCGTTCAGAAAAGCCACGAGATCAGGCAGGCTGCGGCCAAGGCGGTCCACGCTCCACGCCATGATCTGATCGAATTCACGACGAGCGACGCCTTTGAGCAGAGCGTCGTAGCCGGGGCGCCGGTCGCGACCTTTAACGCCGGAGATGCCTTCGTCGGTGAAGGTGGCGACCACTTCCCAGCCTTGTCGTTCGGCCACGGCCAGCAGGTCACGAAGCTGGTTCTCGACGGTCTGGTTTTTATCCGCCGTGGAAACACGAGCATAGATCGCCACGCGCTTGGTCAGG
>NZ_JACSQU010000008.1 GCF_014836405.1 Brevundimonas guildfordensis
TGCGCGGCCATTCCTTCAAGGTGATTTGTTTGGGCACCGCTGCTATTCGGGTGGAGTTGGAAGGAGACGCTAATGAAGCGACGAGTTTGTGCCGCGGTAGCAATGTCGATGCTGACCAGCGTGGCTCATGCTGGCGATTGGCGGTTAGTCACCATTAATAACGCTGGTGCCTTTGGGATCGACTTTGGTTCAGTTCGAACGGAAGCGAGAGGCATATCTGCTTGGGTTTTGGCAGTGAACCCGGTGTCCGATAGCGATGGTGTCGGCTACTCCCTGATCCGGACACTTTTTGACTGCGACCGAGACGAAAGCGCGTTCACCACAATCGTAGAGTATGCGGAGGATGGGACGAGCCTTGGTTCCGTTAGCGGACGCATTGCGTGGATGCCCCTCGTCCCCGACAGTGTTGGCTACGCTAATATGCGTGCTGCCTGTTTCAACGAGGCCTACGGTGACAAAGGGTGGGACAATCCGTCAGCATTTGTAGCGGCCTATCGTCAAGTTCAAAACTGACGGCAGAAGTCGATGAGCGTCACGATCCATCATATAGGTGATCAAGGTCGAGGTTCGGATACGCCACCCGGTCGATGGCCTCTTTCAGCGTCATGATGCGGTAGCCGCTGCCATATGCGTCGGAGACGGAAGCGGACCCGCTTCCAGCCGCCCAGCCACCCAATATCAACGCAATATCGCGGTCGATGCGCGCCTCGCGAAGGGCGTCTCGGAAGCCGTGCCGAAAGCTGTGAAAGCAGGTCTTTGGCGAGTCTGCTCCGGCCTTGGCGACGAAACGTCGGAACCAAGCAGAGAAGGTCGTGGAGCGATAGCCGGTGGCGCCCATGCCCACCTCTGCGAACAGCTTGGTTTCACCGGCGCGCTTCCGCTGGCTTACGAAGTCCATGAAGCCGAGATCGAGGAGCGTGGCATGGATGGGGACGAGCCGTTCGCTGGATGCGGTCTTCAGCCGTTTGTCATGGTGGTCGCCCTCTGATCGTTCGGTGATGACGAAACAGTCCACGCCGTCGATCCGCCGGATGTCGGCCACGTCGAGTTGGCAGGCCTCGTTTAGACGGAGGCCGCCGAACATCGACAGCAATGGAATCCAGAACCGAGCGTTGCGGGGCCGCTCCGGGCCGGGCGTGGCGTAGCCGTGCCCGTCGTCGCGGCAGCCGGTATAGAGCGGCGCCGAGAATATTGCTTGTAGCTGACCGGTCGAGAACGGGAGCCGCTTGTCACGGCGAGCAACCGGGTCGGGCACGCGCAGGCCTTGCGCCGGATTGCGGTCCAGCAACTCCTCTTTCACCGCCCAGTTCAGCACCCCGCCGAGCTTGTTCAGGTAGGTGTTAATGTTGGCAGCGTTGATCAGGTCCGTGCGGCCCCCGGCCTTCGCCCGTTCTGCGATCTCGACAGGAGAAAGCTTTGGGAACAGCTTCGAAGCGTTGCGGGGCTGCCAGCGCAGCACCTCGATCATGTCGCGGCACTGGCTGCGAGTAATGGAACGCACCGGCGTATCTGCGCCGAGGATCGCCATGACGAGCCGCTTGGTCGTCTGATAGGCCATCCGCGTCGTTGGCGACCAATCCCGCGTCGGATCATCCATGTATGCGTCGTAGAGATCGCCGAGGGTGATGCCGTTCCGGACTTCAGGCTCGACGACGGGGGCCGACGCAACGGGCGCCGGTTCGGTGAACGCTTCGAGCATGATCGGATCGACGTTCAGGCCAACCTTTGAGCGGGCGACTTCGAACTCATGCTCGATCTGGGCTGCGACTCGTAAGGCGCGACGCTTGGCCACCGTTGGGCTGTCCGTCCCTAACGATCTCCAGATTTCTTTCTTCCCGATGATGCCTTGAAGGGGTTCCGGCACACGGCGCCGGTAGTGAATTCTACCGCGCTTTCGAACGAGATGCGTTCGAACGTTGTGTAGACGCTTTGTGTAGAC
>NZ_JACSQU010000009.1 GCF_014836405.1 Brevundimonas guildfordensis
CACGAAGCTGGTTCTCGACGGTCTGGTTTTTATCCGCCGTGGAAACACGAGCATAGATCGCCACGCGCTTGGTCAGGACCGTTCTCCGATGTCGTTGGAAGAACGGTCATCGTCTCATGGATTGATAGACCGTCAATCGAACCTATCGGTAGCGACCGCGAGCGCGCGCGACCTCCTCTGGGATAGGCGGTGGCGAGAAGATCGGCGCCCCAGCCTTGAAGTGGTCGGTAAAGCCCTCGCGGCTCAGAGCGTAGGAACGGATCATCGCGGCGGTGAACGGCAGATCGGGATTGCTTGTCACGTTAATCTGCCCTCGATTGCCCCCGTAGTTCAGTCCGCCATAGTTTCCCTTCACATGCTCATGGGGGATACAGAACGCAACATACAGGTTGTCGATCAAAGGCAGGTCGGCGAATCTCGGATCGGCTTCACCTACGAGAACGATGAAGTCGCAGTCCTTGTTCGCGGCCTCGCCACCGGTGATGTTGGCCCAGTTCCAGCGTCGCGTGGGCTTCCCCTTCACCGGCGTATTCAGCTTACTGAATTTCACTTCGATCAACGCGCCATTGGATGCCACGACGTCGTGGCCGTCTTTGTAGTTGGCGGCGACTTCTCCTCCTACCCATGCCGCCACAAGGTCTTCGCCAAAACGGGAGATGCCTGCCGGATTGGCCAGAGCGAGTAGTTCGCGAGCGGCCCCTGACAGTTGGGCGCGGAGATCAGCGGGCACGCCATACTCTACGAGCCGATCCAATGCGCGTTCATGTCGGTCGAAGATCGACTGCGACACGAAATTTTGACCGGAGGTTTGGCCCCGCAAGGTGTGACTCGTCTTCATCGGCCCAGCTTAACGGTATCGACTGCTTCCGCAATCAGATGGAAGCGGGCACGAAAATCGACGCCGATAAAAGCCTGATATTTCAGGTCGCGATCTTCCGTGAAACAC